>JANINS010000001.1 GCA_024508725.1 Chitinophagaceae bacterium
TTTGTGTTTGTGTAATAGCAGCGTTACCATTTGCATCAGTTACATTCCATGTAATAGTCGTTGTTCCTACAGCATATGGATCGCTTAATGGACGTGCATCACTTCTTACGCCTACCGGTGAACCTACAACACAGTTATCTGTTGCTGTTGCAGATACAACTACAGTTGCATCACATCTGCCCGAAGCTGCGCTTACATTAATATTCCCGTTGTGAGTAATTACCGGAGCGATATCATCATTCACTGTAATTACCTGTGCACATGTAGCTGAATTACCAGATGGATCAACAGCTCTATATGTACGTGTAATAGTATATCTATTTGGTGCAGTTTGATTGCTTATAACATCATTTACCCAATTCACAACTGCAGCACAATTATCTGAAGCTGTTACAGAATTGGTATTTGGTGCAGGTACTGCAGAAGCACATTTAACTGTAACCGATGCAGGGCAACTGATCGTAGGGTTTGTGTTATCTACTACAGTTACGATAGCATTAGCTACAGACACATTTCCATTTGCATCAGTAACCAATAACTTAACGTTATTATTACCCACATTACTGCAATTGAATGTGTAAGTATTGGCGTTGGTTCCACCATAACGAGCCTGTACATATAAACGTTTAACCGTTCCACCGCATGGATCTCCAAACACAGTATTCGTTGCTGGTAAAATTGCACTGTTCTGTCCCAGTAAATATTGAGCAGCTTTTGCAACACTGTTTGAAGCATTACAAGTACCAAGACTAAAACTTCCGCAAGTACCGTTAGGTGTACCATAACTAGCGAAATCAATCGCTGTGATCACTTCACCTGCTGGTGCAGTAATAACTACATTCTGATTCTCTGCTGCCTGGCCACAAACAATACCTGAATTAAATGACAATGTAACTGGTCCGCAATTATCGTTACTGCCATCATTAATATCCTGTGGAGTGATAGAAGCGTTACCGTTAGCATCAAGATAAACAGTAATGTTCTTCGCTTTAGCAATTGGTAATACGTTATCGATCACCGTCACAACAAAACTACAGCTTACTGTTCCGCACATATTGGAAACAGTGATCGTAACGGTTGTTTGACCAACATTAAATGCACTGCCACTTCCTGTTCCGGTACCACTAGCTGTTGTTGCACCTGTGAAAGTGTAAGTTACGTTAGGGCTTGTTCCTGTTATTGTAGGATTATAACTAAATACTGCAGAACAACTGCCTGCATCGCTGTATATCTGCTGATACTGTGTTTGCGGGCAATTAGAAATTGCAGGAGCAATACATGATACTGTTACAGTAAATGAACAATCTGTTGTTAAGCCCGCAGCATCAGTTACCCTATATGTAACAGTGTTAACGCCTATCGGGAAAGTTGAACCACTTGCCAGGCCTGCTATTCTTGCTGTGGTTGCTCCCGGGCAATTATCTGTTCCAACCGGTGCAGTATAATTTACTACAGCACCTGCTGCATTTGCAGTGCTAACATTGATATTAGCAGGACAACTGATCGCCGGACGTTGGTTATCTGTAACTGTTACTGTTTGCGTTACAGGGAATGCAGGAATACCATTGATATCTGTAACATTCCAGGTGATTACAGTTGTTCCTTTAGGATAAGAAGCGTTTAAAGGTTGGTTATCACTTCTCGTTCCAACAGGTGAGCCCACACTGCAATTATCGCTTGCAGTGGCGTTAACTGTTGCATTGGCAGCACATGTACCGTTTATCGTAGTTACATTTTGATTTCCGTTAGTAGTGATAACAGGTCTTTGGTTATCTACAACGGTAACGGTAAAACTACATGTGGCCGTATTATTACCAGCATCTGTTGCACTATATGTTACTGTTGTAGTACCAACAGGGAAGAAAGATCCGCTGGCTGGTCCAGACACAAGATTAGTCGGGATGCTGCCACCTTCAAATTCAATACAGTACAATGCCTGTGATGAATATGTCCAATCGTTCCATGTTCCGTTAGGTCCCCAGTTAATTACAGCCCAATCTTCATCACCTGCATTGTTAGGTTCGCCACTATTCCAGTTAGTATAATTAACCGGTTCGCTGGTTACCCATCTGAATGTACCTTCTACTGTTCTGTCAGTTAATCCAATCCAAATGAACTGAGTGCTCATACTAGAAACAAAGGTGTTTTCTTCGAGGCTATTGATGGTTACAAGATGGCCACCCAAAGCTATTGCAGCAGCATGTGCCGCTTCCGGAGTACTGGTAGTATTTGATAAGAAATAACTATGACCACCAAATGTTCCTTTATAAGTATATCCGGGAATAGAAGTTTGCTGCGTTCCCGTTCCACAATTGTCTGTAGCAGATGGCTGGCTATAATTAACCAATGCACCACACTGTCCTGCATCTGCATTTACCGTGATGTTAAAAGGACAGGAGATAACCGGTGGAATATTATCCTGTACTGTTACTGATATTGATCGAGGTGTGGATGTACATCCGTTAACGATAGCAGAAACACTGTAAACACCCGTTTGATTAACTGTTATCGAAGCAGTTGTTGCGCCTGTATTCCATATATATGATGTACCTCCGGTAGCAGTTAAGACCACGTTGCTTGTTGGACAAAATGTGGTAGGTCCGCCGGCAGATAAAGACACTGTTGGCGCTACAAATGCATTACAGCTGCCAGACACAGTTCCTGTTGTCCAGTTAGATGTTGCACCTGTTCTTGCAAAGTTCATCAATGTACCATCATTCGAATTATTGCTTGCATCCACTACGTTAGCGAACGAAGTATTGTTGCCACCCGCATAACCCTGGTTGAATTTATAGTAAGTAAGCAGGCCATTTGAATTTCCAGCTACTTCGCAGCTCATATTGTTCATGATCTCGCCCTGGCAGAGAGACCTGCTCCATATCCTTACTTCATCAACGATCATTGAAGTGTATGTATTCCATGCACCGGTGAGATCATAACGACCAATACGTAACGGTGAAGTTGTTGAAACCAGTGGCGTAGTATATGTTTTTGTAGCATCCAATACACCATTTACAAACAACTTCATGGTTGTTCCGTCGTAGCTCGCTGCAAGGTGATACCACTGTCCTGTATTGATAGTAGTAGTGCCGCTAACGTCGTTGTTATTACCAAAGAAACCAAACTTGTTGCCGACGATGCCAATAGCAGTAATGGATGAATTGGTTGAGGTGCTGCCCCAGTTTACCAGTGCATTGATGTTACCATTATTCGGCAGGCTTTTAAAGTTCACCCATAGCTCTATAGTACGGGCTGCATTGCCTGTAATCGCAATATTATTATTGCTTTGCACATAGTCGTTAACACCATCGAAGTCCAAGCCTGTTGCAGGGGTGCAGTTTTCATCTGTTTGTCCATCGCAATCATCGTCAATACCATTACCACAAACTTCGGGAGCACCCGGATAAACCGTATTATTTGTATCGTCGCAATCTGTATTGTTTAATACATAGCCAGCCGGAGCCACACAAGCTACGAGCTGCTGCGCAGGATCACCGAAACCATCACCATCGGCATCACGATAATAGGTTTTTGCTGCACCTACAGCCGGATTTAAAGGCTGGCAATCGTTTACATCTAATACACCATCATTGTCATCATCTGTATCACACACATCTCCCAAACCATCACCATCAGAATCAAGTTGATTTGTATTCGCTATCGACGGGCAGTTGTCACACACATTTCCTACACCATCACCATCGGCATCGGCCTGGTTAGGATTTGAAATAGTGCGGCAATTATCACATGCATCACCTTTACCGTCACCATCCATATCTGTTTGTGAAGCATTTGCTGTTGCAGGACAATTATCACATGCATCACCTTTACCATCGCCATCAGCATCTGCCTGGTTAGGGTTTGCAGTATTCGGGCAATTATCACATACATCTCCTACACCATCGCCATCACTATCAGCCTGGTTGGGATTAGGTGTATTAGGACAATTGTCACAAACATCTCTTACCCCATCTCCGTCCGAATCAAGATTGGGTGCACATGTTCCGCTAACATTACCCGCCACCCAGTTAGATACGGTGCCTGTTAATGCGAAACCGTTAAGTGTACCGTGGTAACCATTTCCGCTGGCATCCGTTGCAGTAGTAAATCCAGCATTATTCTCGTTAACGAATCCGTGGTTTAATTTATAATAGGCCAGTAAACCGGTTTGACCAGCAGCCAACTCGCAGTTTCTGAAGGTTTGAATTTCTCCAGGGCATAAAACCCTGCTCCAGATACGAACATCCTCCATCGAACCGTAAAAACCTGTCCAGTTATTTGTAAGATTTCCAAGACGCAGCGATGGTGCAGCATGAGACTGAAGTGCAACAGATGCCGTTCCTGATGCAACGCCATTGATGTAAAACCTGGTAGTGCCGCTTTGATAGGTCATGGCAACATGTGTCCATACTCCTGTGGGTATAGTTCCTGTTGACATTCCGCCACCGTAACCTTCGAGGTATAGTTTTCCTTCATAAATAAATAAAGAAAAACCCGGAGCACCTGAACCGGAAGCCTTATTGGCGATCAAAGCATGAAAACCTGAAACACTGCTCATATTCACCCATGCTTCGAATGAAAAATTAGATGATGAATTAAAGTTTGTTGCAGCAGAAGCGGAAGTACCGAGGGCAACATATGTTGCCGGGTTACCGTTAAAATTAAGTGCCGTTGCCGGTGCTCCTTCAATAATAAAACCTCCGATGCTACCCTGGTCGCCGGTAGGTATTGTTTGACCGGGAGCAGTTAATGAAGTTTGGTTATAGAACCGGTATTGAAATTTATTAGATGCATCACCAGAACTGGTATGTACTAACACCTGGTCACAGGCATTATCGCCGGTATTAAAGAATGCGATGGCAAGGTTGCCACCGGTATGATTAAAGACAGCTTCGGATAACCATGTTAATTCAAAATCGCCCGATACGTTGTTACCCCTGGGATTGGCAGGAAGTTGAGCAATACTGGCCACTTTAGTCCAGCCTACTACCTGGTTAGATGCGTTAAGTGTAGTGATCCAGACATCTCTCCTGATATCAATATTTCTTGCCTGGCCAAGATCGAACCGGATCTTGCTTCCAACACCCATAGTAAAAGGGGCAATATTTTTATATACGAAACCTGCATACGCATTCGCATAGGTTGAACCAAAGGGAATACAGTTGCCTACGCCTGTTGCAGATTGCGGGATAGCACTGGCGATAGCTGTTTGCGCCATGCCCGAATTATGCAGTAACAGGAATAAAATAGCAAACAGAGAAACATACTTTTTAAGTAACACTTGTTTCATAACTGGCAGTTAAGGATGGACGATTATTGTAAGATGAGTTTAGTAATATGGAAAGGAGTAGGAGCCCTGTCTAATGTAACTCCCGGAGGAACCACGAACTTTAATGTGATGGAAGAACAATCACCGGATACTGAAGATGCGGCAGCCACTACCACATCTGTAGCAGGGCTCAAATACCATAACGACCAATTGAGTGCAACGGGTTGGTTATTCTGGTTATCTATTTTAAGGAAAACAACATCCTGTCCATTGCAGTTAACCATCTTATAGGATATGGAAACCGCAGCACTGTCTTTCAAAGGTTTCCATTCTTCTGGGGATGTTTGTGCATTAACTGAAACGCAAATGCCCAGCATAAGGGCAACAAATAGTACCATTTTTCTCATAACAGCAGTTTAGCTTTAGTTATGCTTACGCATAACCCTATAGGTTAAGAATTACAAACGAATAAATCGTTGCTAGTAGAATCCGTAGGTTAACGTGGTGTATTATTCGGCACGGCTTCTTGAAGGTCTGGTTGCATTATCGGGGGGCACGGACAAGAAGATAACAATCGCACTATTCGAAGGATATCAGAAACGAGGTGCAATAACGGCAATAAAATCAATAAGTCAAAATATTGTTAAGCCCAATTACCAAAAAAATGAATTCCTGTTAGCAATTCACCAGGTATAAAATACCGTAAATACGGTATGGCATCCTGCAGATTGAAAAGTGATGTTCCGGCTTTAACGGGCCATACCTCAATACATACTATTTAACGATCATTGCAACCTTGATCAGTGATATATGAGTGGCACTACAGATAATATGTTTCAATTATTAGTGTCGTAATAGAATGGCCGTTGTTGTATTTTTCGGGTAACTTTAAATAAAACATTCTATGAGAATATTTATGCCCCTGGGCTTTTTAGTAGTATTCGTAATTTGGATCTTATACAGGCTGATCATTAAAAAAGACCTGAAACAAAACCTGACCGGTCTATACCTTGGATTTACTTTTTTTGCTGTTTGGGCGGTCATCTATTTTTTCCTGCTTACATAGGCTTTCAATCAGAACTACAGTAATTATACCCAGCGTGTAAGCCAGCATATCCCACCATTCGAAACCTGTACCGATCACTGTTCTTGCCAGCTGGTTTTGTTCTAAGCCCAACCGTGTTACTATATTACAGTATTGCAGCCACTCAATGCAATAAGCAAACAATAGTACGCCAGCGGCAATCTTAACAACATTCCCTTTAACGAGAGTGCGAACGGCACAATAGACGAGTATTACAACAAGATAGTCACCCAGGTAGGGCCTCACAATATTATCACGGACGTACAAGGCAATTAATACTTCTATAATGAAGAATATAATTGTTAGTATACAATACCCAATATTAAACCTCAGATGCTTCATTTGTATTATTACGACTACCCTGTTGTGCCTGCAATTCCAGGCTAAGCGAAATAACGGTTTGTTTCGCTTTTGCAGACTGTACAGGTGCTATAGGTATACTTCAGGGTAATTTCCTGTTGGGTTTGCCATTGGAAATTCAGTCTTTTTTTGAACAAGGAGTTGCGTATATTAGAGTGTAGCGGTTATTGTAAAACGATTACCCCCAACAATTAAAACTTAACTCATCGAATGATTGGAATTATTGTCGAACTAATTATATCATGGCTTTTGCTTTGGGCCTTTTGCAAAAAACATCTTTCCGTACTAGGGGTTAGTCCGACAAAAAACAGAATGACCAACCTGATACTGGGACTTTTAATAGCTGCTTCTTGCTGCACTTTATGGCAACTAATGGCAACTGCATTTATCAATAACAGCTGGGAAATAAATAAACAAGCAACAGCAAAAGGCATATTGGAAAGTTCAAGATGGACTTTAGTGTCGGTATTGTATGAAGAACTTATTTTTAGAGGTGCCTTACTTTACATCGCCATTAAAAAACTAGGTGCTGTAAAAGCATGTATTCTTTCGGCGGTTTGCTTTGGTATTTACCATTGGTTTTCTTACAACGTTTTTGGAAACCCGTTGATGATGGTCATTACTTTTATTATGACAGCAATTGTGGGGCTTTCGTGGGCTTTTGCATTTGCCAAGACAGGCTCTCTCTATTTACCAATCGGCCTGCATTTAGGCTGGAATTTGTTTTCTATTGTCGTTTTTTCGAATGGGAACTTTGGACAAGCCATTTTGGTAAAAGCAAACGAAAATCAACTCCAGGGTTTATTATCATGGTTCGTATTTCTATTTCAGGTTTTAGCCCCACCGCTTATTACTTTTTGGTATCTCAAATGGCTTTCAGATAAACAAGCAGTGCTACTTGACAAAGAACAACAATCGCAAACAACAATTTTGCAATAGGCTGGCACACGGAAGAACAACCTGTAATAAATCGTTAAACAGCAGCAGTCATCGGCTTGATGCTACCTTCTGTCCCAACGGGGTCTGCTTCCTTATGCATTAATTCTCTGGTAATTTACTGGCGACCCCGTTGCATCCGTGTTACACAAGTTCCATGTAATGCACCGGGGTAAAATAAAGTGATGTTCCTGTTTCATAAAAATAGCAGTGTATTTGTAAGCAACGGGGTCGGCATATACATCTAAAATAAATCAGAGGTCATACACGCCAGACCCCGTGGGGACGATGAAGATGCGCTCTGCGAGTTGGCTGTTTGGGTGGATGGGAGGAGAAGGTTTTGAAACATGAGTTTTGTTTTTTTGGTGGCAACTGCGTTGCCGTTTCATATGTTCTTTTACTTCGGAATGTTTATTTTATTGTTTGTCTCAGTGAATGCAAAGCATTTCTCTTGATAGAAAAGAACCAAAAGATCAAGAACGCCTGAAATACAGCACAGGCGTTCGGGAGCCGTGATGTAGCTGTTGTATTACTGTTAACTGAGCTGTATAACATTGTTGTACCTGCAGAACGTTTTTGACGATGATTGTGTAAGAGCCTTAGACTGCTCGCTTTTTCTGCAAATGTTCGGTGCCACCCAATGGATATCGTGGCAGAAAAAGATGCAGGTGAGCAGGTTGATGGTGTAGCAGCTTTCATCGTTGCCTGTTGTTGTCCGAGCTTGTTCAATATTATTTTAGATGCTTCCTGCGTCAGCATGACAAGCATTATGACATCGATCTGCTGAAGAATGAAGCCTTAGTCATTGTACATTCTATTGCATTTTTTCTTCCCTTCTTTCGCATGCCTTGTACAAATGAACAGGTAGCCATTTCTTCCTGAAGAAGGTCCAATGTTTCAGCTTTGCACTAAAATACTTCATGATAATTTCTTGTTCCATTTGCTATTGAATATTAATGAATTTTGGAACAAGGAGTTGCGTATATTAGAGTGTTGTGCGTCACCTTTACAGACACTCGATTCATTAAAATGACTTCATGAAATCGATATGAAACTTGTAACGACATTCATTTTATTATTCTTTTTTTCATTTCAGACAATCTACGGACAGGACACAACTGCACATATAAACACGGCGTGGACAAATCTCAAAACGCAACTACAAAGACGGACAGACATCGTAAGCAATCTGACAAGCATTTTATCTAAGTCAACAAAGGTTGACAAAGAGCAATTGAATAACTCTAAACTTTATTCTATTGACCTGTTTAAGTACGTTGACACATTAAGTTACAAAGACAGCCTAACAATCTCATTGGCAAGTAACAAAAACAACAAATTGACACAAGCACTTGCAAGGACATTGGCTACGTTAGAGGATGACAAAAAACTTCGATCAGACAACCAACTTCAAGGATTATTAATGCAATTAGAGGGATGTGAAAACAGAATAGCTTTGGCGAAACGAGATTATAATAACGTTTGTAAGGTATATGGGAAAACAGATTTGCTATTTGGCTCTAACAACGAAGAAAAAGCACCTGAAGTAAAGTTCTGATAGCAAGGCGAACGCACAATAAAGGCATTTGCAAAAGCAGGGCTGGACAATTTAACATGAGCTATGTGCATCTATGGCTGCAATTCAAGCGTGACGTTTAACATTCAGCCATAGTTCTTAAATTCATCAACAATAATTCTAATCGCAGTTTGGAGCTGGACGAACACTAAATCACCCACCGAACGCCAAGCCGATAATCGTTATGCGTAACCTACGATAAACAGATATTAACCACAAAAGCTATGAGAAAATTATTGATGCTAAAACATTGGCAGCTTGTTATGGTAATTATACTGCCTGCAATTTTGTTTTCTGCTACTCCGTTTGGAGAAATCATTGGTGCTGCTTGTGGAATATTATTCCTGCTTTGGATTTATGCCATCGGTTATTACGGACAGAAGCAAATTCATGCTTTGGGACTACAGCCGATGAATCTGAAACTGTTTCAAGTGAATGTACTGCTTTTACCCATTGTCTTACTCGTTAGTAAGCTTCCAGCGTTTGCTATAGAGACATCAAATTTGCTGAATATAGTCGGAATTGTTTTGGGTATTTATTCAGGATTTGCAGCCTTCCAGGTATTATTGTTTGCGGGAAAAACGTTGGCGGAGTTAGAGTACAGACGAAAAGTTTTCTTTGGTGAGTACGTAAGAAATTCTCTACAGATTATTGTCTTCATTTTAGGTGTTTGGAACCTACAAACACGAGTTAACAGACAATTTCGAGAACCTACATGACAACAAGCCTCCGCACAACAGTGTGTTTATAAAATTGTGGCTGGACGTGAAGCATTCAACTATAAATCGCTATTTTGCTTTTGTGGTTCATTGAACCTGACGTTTTTCAAATGCCACAACTTCATAAACACTTCTATGTTAGCCGCAACTTATGAGACAGTTTCTATTTTTAATTGCGCTATTCCTTTTTAGTTGCAAAAATGAAATACATATTTCTGGAATTGTGGTTGACCAAACGACAAAGATGCCTTTAGAGAACGTTCTTGTCAGAACGATCAGAGACGCTAACACTTCCAAAATTGACTTTGTAGAGACTAGATCAAAAAAGGGACGGTTTACTCTTGACTTCTCAAGCGAACATATTAATAGCAATGAAATAACAGTTGAACTCAGTAAAGAGGGATATCTGACAAATACGTATTCTTGTTTTCAAGACAAACCTAACGACACACTATTTTTGGTAAGACGGTATTAAAATTAACCTGAACCTACATGACGACAAACGGAAATTCTTTTTTGAACAAGCTGAAAGAGAATGATTGGAAAGAGGTGCAATATGATTTTGAGTATAGAAAGGGAAGTTGGTTTTCTTCTCCGCAATGTCTCCCTTCATCTCACATTAATTTGGTTGGTTTGTCGATGGGACATTGCGGCATCAGGCTGCTAAGGATGGATAAACTGTCGGCCTTAATTAGCGTCACCACCAGATTGTAACTATTTCTGGTTGTTATTTATTATTGTTGGCTATCGCTTTCTCAGGCATAAAATCTCTAGGGGAGCAATCTAGTTCCAGTGCAAGGATATTTAAGTGGTTCAGATTATACTTGCTAGGAGATGTTGGACTCTCAATTTGCCCAATAAAACCTCTGGAAAGATCAAGATACATAGCAATGGTATCTTGTGAAAGACCTTTGGCTTCCCTGATCTCTTTAACCTTGTTCACAACGGCTAATTCAAACTTTGTTTTAAATTTTTTTGCCATTTCTCTTGCAATAAAGAAAAACAGCCTTACTTTAGTGCTTAGCTATAACTAAGCAATTGATTGCTTTCAGAAATTGTTCCCAGTCCACAGTAAATAAAAAAGTCCCGCTAAGGCGGGGCTTTCCTTTTATTCAACGCTGTAACCACTCTTATCTCCTCCTATACCTCACTCATACATCGCCGCTGCATCCCCGATAGATATCTGTACCATTACCGCATCATCGCCCATACATTGCCGCACCATTCCCCATATATTACTCCAGTATTGCCCATAGATAAAGCGTACATGACCCGTACATTATCGATGAATTCTATCCAAACTATCCCAAATTGATTAAGCCACAGCCACACGATCTCAGTAGTCGTTCTGTGAAGGATCTATGTACACTTTGCCATGCTGGTGGTCGGGACTGCCTGCAGTAGTGCTGATGGCAGCAGCTGGTGTATCTCTTCTACCAGGTCTTGTAACCCTGTTTTCGGAATGATCAACCATTTTTCCTGGTAGCGTCACATTTCCAGCTTTGCTTTCAAGTCGCTTTTGTTGTTTGCTTTTCCTATTGGCTCCACTGCGAATGTGTGTACTGCATTACTATTGAGCCTGCGGTCTACCTCCTCGAACTGCCCAGGCTTTACCAGGTAGGCTTCGCCGTTTGCATCCAGCAACACCATGCGTGAAGTAGATTTGGGGCTGAAGGCAATACGATAAGGACTTAAACCGTAGTTACCATCATAGCGCATGATACCGTTTAGCTTACTATCGATGAGTAATGCAACAATGGGTTTTAGTTCCAGCCCATGCTTATTCGTGTATTTAGCGTAAATGGTAATAGGATCTTCTAACCGCTGCAACTGGTCGCAGTTGTAAGTGCCTAAAGAGGTGAGGGAAAAATTACCGGGGAGTTGCACATCGGCTGCGGTTAAGTTAAGCCTTGCTGCAGGATCATTGTACAGTGCCAGTATGTTGCGAAAGCGCTGCACTTTCTGTTCTGTTCTTGCATAAGCATCGGTCTGCTGAATATTGGTATATATAGAAGCGTAAACATTTTTATGTTGATGATAATACAATAACCAGTCAGCAAGCGATAATCTCTGTTCTTCCCGGGTTGCCCACTGTGCATGCATATTCCTGAAGCAGGTGATGCTATCTACGGCGTACCAGGATATAGGACGGATCATCCGGATCTGGTTAGATAAGAAGTCTGTTTGTTGCGCATAGCTCAGTGCAGTGTCGCGGTATTTCACCGCAGTATTCTTGTATTCTTTACAACTGGCATTTAGTTCTGCCAACCATTTATGCAGGTCGAACTTTTTAGTAGCATTATTCTGCCGGATGCTGATGCCGGGAATGGTAACGGTTTGTGATCCTTTATACAACACCAGCGATAATCCCGAATCGGTGGGTACGATAGAATAATCTTCAAATTGCAACTTAGTCACACTGTCTATCATGTGCCAGCTCATGTTCTTTCTAAACGTGATGTTCTCCAGCATTAGGGTTGACTTGTCTCTTTTACCTCTTACCTGGTTCAACTGGAATGCATCTTTTGCCAATACGATCTTCTCAACGCTTAACTGGTACTTCCTCAACATCCGCTTAGCTTTTCTCTCGTACTCCTTTTGCTTTACTTCGATGCGGCTACGCATGTCGTTCAGTTTTACCACCTCATACAATTTGTATATGCCTGAGTCTGCATATTCGGCATAACGTGAACCTGATTGTACAAAAAATACCTGCCTTAAATCGGGGTGCTGTTCACATATGGAGTGATAACCATCACCATCGTAATACTTCCATAGCATATAGTCTTTGAACTGGTCGAGCAGCGTTTGTTGCAATGGGGTTATAGTGATCCACCTGTTCTGGTCTGCATCCCACCTGTAAAAATTAGCGTCTCTTACGGTGCCGTCGTAATTGAAGCCTACGTTTATTCGCTTACCATTTCCCAGGTACACAGGAGTATTTGCCTGTGAAGCGGTAATGGTAAACATGCCTGCAGAGTTGAAGGGAATGGCTTCGCTGCCTGTGTTGTAATGCATGGGTATATCTGAGAGAAGAAAATCAACCGGGTTACGGTACTCAGTATATTGTATGTTCACTGTACCTTTTATGGTATTTCCCTTAGCATCAACAAATGCATCCTGTGGCACGATGATCTTTGTGCCTGTAGTGGTAGTCACCGTTCCGCCGTTGTCGTTTACCTGTAGCTGCTCTGGCGTTGAGCTTACACCTGCCACGGTCTTTATTGGAGGGAGTGACAAGCGGAATTCTATTTCAACACGCCTGTTTCTTTCTTTATTCTCGTCTGTAACATTGTTGGCAACAGGTGAGGTGAAGCCTTTTGCCTGGAGCTGTATATTGTTTTGTTTGAAGCCTTTTGCTTTAAGGTAAGCAGCAACAGCCATCGCCCTGTTGTAAGACAGGTTGTTATTGTACCACGAGCTGCCTACACTGTCTGTATGTCCCGACACTCTAAAGCTGTAGGCATCGGGTATGTTGCGTAGTGCCCGGGCGAATGAATCAAGGTAAGCCTGCTGTTTGGGTGTTAAGCGGTATTCGTCAGTAGCAAAATGGATGATAGCTTTCGAGCTGCTTTGAGAGAAGCTATTGAAACTGGCAGTAATGAAGAGAAGACAAAGAATGATAACCCTGTGTTTACGTACAAACACAACAGGCAGCGAGGATGCCGGCTTTTTCATGTTGCGAAGTTTGGTTGAGTAGAACTATACCATAGTAAAAGTTGAAACCAGCAACGCCATTCGTACTCACCGGATATTCTGCAGTAGTATTTACAAGCTAAGGAAGCAAAGCCAGGTTAAAGTAACTGATGAAAGTGATTTGTTATTGTTGAGGAAGTTTACATTATGAATATTGTAACAGTTGATAATTGTTGCGGGTGACAAGATGCAGAAATACATTGTTCAATATACTTCGCTATATGTGCTTGTTCCAAGTTGGTGTGAAGGTTCATAACAATCTGAAAAGTGTTTTGAATATCGTGCTATTGAAGCAATAATATGCTTGTGTAACAGATTGTCCCATGGATCCCCTTCTCCTCCAACCGCTACAATATCACATCAAACATGAACTTCCTCACATCTAACTTATCATTGACCTCATCCCAAAACAACGGCGTAGAAACAGTAGGTTGTTTATGTACCCTTATGCAGTAAGCAACTGCCACACGATCTGAGCAATCGTTCTGTGAAAGATGGAAGTTGAAACAGGCAGCGGTGTTAGCGTAATCCAGGTAGTTTTATCTCTTCTTTCTACGCAAGTCTCCTTGCCGGGATTTGTGCCGGGCAGGTGCAATGCGTTAATACCTGTACACTGCAGCCTCTAGCGTACGATAACCTTTAGCATAGCAATTTCCCCGTTATTTAAATACTTCAGCAGATAAACACCTGGCGCCAGCCCTTGCAGGCGAATAACTGCTTCATTGCCGGCTACGGAAATAAACCTTACGATCTTACCGGTATCATCCAACAGCTGCAATGATGCATCCCTTGTAATGGTGCCGCGCATCCGTATCATGATCCGGTCATACGCAGGATTAGGATAAGCTTGGATATCGGCGTTTCCTAAGTATGAACCGGTTTGTACCACGTGGCTGTAACGTACATCGCCATTTGCAGTGGTCAATTTCAAACGATAATAGCTGTAACCTATACCAGGATTATCGTGAACGTAGCTGTAGCCTTCCGTTCTGTGTTGGGCGACTATTGTGGCGAGCCGGACGTACTGCCGGGCATCACTACTATGCTCCACCTCGTAATATTGCAGATCACCTTCATTTGCCGTTTTCCACCTGACGTTGTTCTGGTTGCCCACAGGCGTAACGGTGAATGATAGCAGGTTCGTTTCGAGCGGATACGATCCTGAGTGAATGAAAAATAAACCTGAAGTGGCAACAGAAAACCTGATCTCCCAACAGCTGGCAATATTGTTCCATAGCACAGTCGTAGGAGTGATCAGTGTTGCTGTCCCCGTCCCGATGGTGTTGCCTGTAAACTTGGTCACTTTCACATTACCGTTGTTCGTACCACCGGTAGGTAGCAATGGGTAACCGGTACTGCTTGCCACTACATTGTACGCATCGAAATCTGCCTGGCTGGCATACAAAGTAATGGTGGCATGTCCGTCGTTAGCTGCGCTGATAGCGTAGTGGCGCTGAAGATACGGTTGCCCGTTTATAGTGGGTACGGAGGGCGCCAGTGTGACGCTCATGCTAACCTGCCCCAGTACATTACCCCCGGCACTTTCTTCGATCTTCGCCATCAAATTACAGAGTGAGTCTGCATACGTGATCGTTGCGCCGTCAGCATGATGTGCGGTATCGGTAGCCGTTCCTGAAAGGTTCATATTCATGACGCCGATAGCGACTGTGCTGCGTGTGCTGGTATCTGGTGTACAACCGGTTTTTCCTGTGATCACTACATCATAGTTGCCTGTATCTGTTGTGCTGATATTGGAGATGAGTAGTGTGTCTGTATCCGCACCTGACATGTTTCCGCCATTGGTGAGCGGGGTGCCGTTTTTTCGCCAGAGGTAGGCGGTTGCATCCGATGCAGCTACAGCCAGGTGAATGATATTACCGGTACAAAGCGAGAGGCTGGCTGGCGGCTGCTTAGCAATCACTATCGCCGGATTTACGTCGACTGTCACAGGTACCGTGTACGTACCGGGACAGGTTCCCGCATAATACGTCGTCGTGGTATGCAGCACCGGCGTAATGAACGTAGCACCGGTTGCAAGTAATGTTCCCCCGGTTGCTGCACTGTACCAGGTAACGACTGTTCCGGCAGGTACCGTACCGTTCAATGTAGCAGAAAGTGTAGCCGTACTGCCTGCACAAATGGTAGTATTTCCGGCTGTAATGGTGAAGTTGGTTACCGGCTGGCTGGTTGTACCATTTGCACCTTTCGTTGCCCCATTCGGCGGGAACTCAGTGAGCCCTTCAGAATTCGTAGTTCCATTATGTCCACCCGTAGCAGTGGTTGTAATGCCACCATTTGATACTGCAATGTATCCGCCACCGCCACCACCCCCCGGTCCCTCCGCTTCATTCATAGCACCGAAGAAAGAACTCCCTTTTACCAGCACCTGGTCGCCACCATTGCCACCATTTGCATGCGCTGTGATACCTGTTATTGCTCCCACAGCGTTTAGGATAATCGTTCCACCAGCACCTCCCCCTCCGGCACCGTCTTGCCCGGCATAACTATTCATGGAAGGAACTCCTGTTGCATGAATGCCATTGTCTCCATTGGCCATCACTGACCCTGTACCCGATACCGGTCCATAGCACATTATGTATAGCATTCCTCCACCGTTACCACCCCGCCCGCCATTATTGTGGTTCTGGTCGCCTGCACCTCCACCTCCGCCCAGGAACAGTCTTCCTGTTGAATAATCCAGCGGTCTGCCACCAAATCCCCCGTTATTCCTGCGATAATCTCCGCCCCATGTAATAACAAGCTGTGACGAAGACAAAGTGGGTCCTGTTACTGTGGCGTTCTGGTTGGAACTGGAGTAAGTGTAACCGCCCTTTCCGCCACCAGACGATGCTACGGTTGATTTCCACGGATACTCAAGATCAAATGCTGTAGAAAAGTCAGGTCCCGAAAGATCTGCTACGCCATGCCCGTTCCATGTATTTACCATACCACCATTTGCTCCGCCGCCACCACCTGCCCTGCTACCATTTCCACCTCCGCCGCCATTTGCAGGAGCTCCCTTACCATATCTGCCTCCCATGGGGTCATAATCCGCCTGGTAGCCGCCGATGCTTTCACCCTTTTCCGCTCCATCACTTTCATTGATCGAGGCAACCTGGTCTACACCGAAGCCGGATAGATTTTCTATCAACACTCCACCGCGAAATCCTTTTCCGCTCACATTAAAACCGCCCGCAGCATTGATAATGATATTGTTTTCTGCTTCAACGGCACATATACCACCGGTGGATCCGTTCCAGGGATCGCAGGTGATAACACCTCCGTTGTTGATCGTTAAAGCAGTGTACCGCGGCACCCGGATAACCTGTACATTTCCTGACGCTGAATAGCTGTACTGTAAACCGCAACGCAGGGAGATAGTAGTGGCGTTAGGCACTCCAAGCACTTCAGCAAACTCATAGTTTCCGCAATTGTTGTACGATATGATACTACCCCATGTACTATCATTAGGCACGCCGTTATTGCCCACCAATGTACCCTGTAATGTGGCGCCCTGCATTTGGATGATCATCAGCAGATCTCCGGCTGCAAGCGAACTTTGGTAACGTCCGTTTTCATTCAGGTTGCTGTTAGCGACAGTGATCAACATTTCCCCCGGTGCTGCATTCGCAGTAAGCCTGGTGTATTCATTCACTATCCAGTTAGCTGAAGTAATAGTAACAGGTCCATTTTTTCCACGCTGTGCCTGTGATGTGCAGATGAAAGTCATGCAGCCCAGAAAGAGCAGAAGCTGTTTCATATTGGGTGGTCTTAGTTAACCAATATAGACAATGTATTAAACAAATAAAAATATTCCCTGGCATCTTCGAATGACGTTGAATTGCATCGCAGCAATTCATTAGGCCCGGAGCGTTGCTCGGGACTTGATCTTTTTATGCGGTCTTTCCTTATTGTAATTCATCATCCATTCTTCTGCCTTTTCCCTTACGTCTGCAAGTGTTGTAAAAACATAAGCGTTTAATAACTCCTTTCTGATGTTTCCATTGCATCTTTCTAGATAAGCGTTTTGCATGGGCTTGCCTGGTTGTATAAACACCAGGGTAATCTTGTTTTGCCTAGCGACAGATCTGCTTTGATGTGTAACAATTCTCTGTTGTAATCATCCACAATGTTGAGCAGCCTGTACCTTCTTCCATCCCAAAACGTATCACTCATAAAGTCGATGGAAAGAGAAAACCGGTCTTGACCTTGGCTTGGTATCCCTGAAGTTAACTACAAAGATTCTTCAACCATTTGACCGAGCAACCCAGGTTCTCCTACCGTGTAAACGGTATCCCGGGTTATCTTTCTCTGTTTATATTTATCGCACAAATCAATACCGCACCGTGTTATACCGTACCCCCTCCGCATCTTTACTGGTGGTTCTCCTTACTATGCTGGCAGCAGCCTGTACAAAAGCCAGGGATCAGAACGAGCAACAGGTAAACCAATGGTACCTGCATGTAAACAAAATGCGCTACACACAGGGCGATTCGATGCTGTTCTATGCTGCATTGATGGAAGAAAAAACAGGTGCATTATCCAGAGAATACCAGGCAATGCCTTTGATCGCTAAAGGCATGCATTACAGCCGCAAGTCTAAGTTCGACAGTGCTCTCTTTTATTTTAAAGAAGCCCTGCAAACACTGGGTACATCCACGGCAGACTCGCTGGTGGGTAAAGCTTATAACGGCATCGGTAACGTGTACAAGAACACGGGCAACTACCCTGCAGCCATCGCCCATTTGCAACAAGCCTTGCAGTATTTTACCAAAGCAGGGTATACCGAAGGAGTGGCAGGTGTACACTCCAACCTGGGGCAAACCTACCAGCTGAAAGAGGACCTGGCAAATTCCAAAGCACACCTGAAACTGGCAATAGGCACACTGCATGATAACCGCTTGTCCAACGCCTATCTCAATGCCCTGCATACACTGGCAAATGTGTATGCACAAAATGGCGAGATCGACAGTGCCCTCTGGACAGACAATGAAGGACTCTCGCTTGTAGCAGCCACCGGGTCCTCGCTTTTTCTTTCTCCTTTTTTTGATAACAAAGCCAAGTGCTTTGCAGAGAAAGGCATGTACGATAGCGCCAGCCTGTACTTTACAAGATCGTTCGCCATCGACTCGGCTTCGGGCAACCAAAAACTGGTGTCGGACTCTTACCTCAACCGGGGAAGGCTTGCGATAAAACAACAACAATGGAGTACAGCGAAAGACCTGCTGGATAAGAGCATTGCCGTGGCAATGGCTGCCAATTACCGATTGGGCAAGCAGGAAGGGTTGAAAGAGTTGGCATTACTAAGCACCAAACAAAATGATTATACCAAGGCCTACCAACACCAGGAAGCGTATGTAGCGTTGAAAGACAGCCTGCTGAACGAAAGCACCGAATCGCAGATCGCTGTTCTGCGAACACAGTTCGAAACAACGGAGAAGGAACAACAGATCGCTTTGCAACAGTCAGAACTGAAACAGCAAAGATTGTACATTGGTGGCATAGTGGTGCTGGCCGTTGCCGTGCTCCTGCTGATCTATAGCTATACCAAAAGAAAACAACTGCAAAAACAGCAGGCTTTTGATGCAGCTATTCATCAGCAACAGGAGCAGGCAACGATAAGCATACTTACAGCCGAAGAAAGAGAACGCCAGCGGATCGCTGCAGACCTGCACGACGGCATCGGTCAAACGATGACGGCAGCCTGGCTCAACCTGCAGGCTGTATCGGCACGGCAACCCTCAAACACCGAAGATGCATTGCTCATCAAAAAAACAACAGCGCTGGTAGGCGATAGTTGTGTAGAGCTGCGGCAGATCAGCCATAACATGATGCCCAATGTGCTGAACCGGAAAGGACTGGTAAATGCCTTGCGGGATTTTACCAGCCAGACAGATCATCACACACTTTCTGTAAGTTTCCAGGCAGATGATGAAACACTTTCACTCGACAGTACCACGAGCATCATATTGTACCGGGTAGTGCAGGAATGTATCAATAACGTGTTGAAGCACGCCAGGGCAACGGAGCTGGACATCTCTGTTTCGAGAGATGCCGGCGAACTATCGATCACCATCGAAGACAATGGTGTAGGTATTAACCCGCAGCAACTACAACAGTCAGAAGGCATCGGTATCCGTAACATCCGGTCGAGAATCGCCTATTTAAAAGGCAGCGTAGAGTGGAACAACACCGGCAACGGTACCGTAGTAGCCATTTACATACCCTTAGCATGAAGCAAAGCAACACCATACGTTTAGGTATTACCGACGATCACCAGATAGTGATTGATGGGTTGTGTGCGGTACTCAAAACCAACCCTTCGTTACACATCACCTGCACCGCCACCTCGGGTACCGAGATGCTGCAGAAGCTTACCCATACAGATGTAGATGTGTTGTTAACCGATGTGATGATGCCGGGGCTATCGGGGCAGGAATTTTCGATGCTGGTAAAACAGCGCTACCCACATATCAGGATCATCGCACTGAGCATGAGTGGGCAAGGCGGTGTGGTGGAAGAGATGATAGAACGGGCAGACATTTCAGGCTACCTGTTGAAGCAGGTGGGCATAGACGAGTTAACGCATGCGATTGAAAAAGTAGCCGGTGGTGGTCAATATTTCCAGGACTCTATTCTCGATGAGCTGAGCCGGCAAGAGCAGCTGCGTAAAAAGGTACAGGAGGTGCGGCTCACACCGAGGGAACGGCAGATCATTGCACTGATGGAAAAAGACCATTCGAACAAGCAGATCGCAGAAGCTTTAGACATTGCCGTGCGTACGGTAGAAACACACCGCAAGAACATCTTTCAAAAAACAGGCACCAATAACCTACTCACCCTGGTAAAATGGGCGTACGAACACCAGGTGCTGAAACCACGATAGCAGCCATACCGTAACAACGGTATAATTTGTAGCAGGCCGGTAAATTATGTTGCAGCATAATTTACCCGGTATGAGATATTACATCCTTGTATTCCTTCTTATTGCAGTAGTGGCGGCAACCGCTCAAAATCCTGCGATTGTAAAAACCGTTACAGGCACTAACCTGGAACCATCTTCCGATGCAGTGCTGAACAAGCATGTTACGCCCTGGAACGGCAAGCTCTTTTTCCAGGGGAAAGGCAGTGCCACGCAGTGCCATCTTGCAATGACAGATGGTACCACTGCAGGCACCGTTTTCATTAAAGACCTCGGCAATGTGGGAGATATCGATGGGATATATCCTGCACAGGATTTCGTGTATATAACAACACTTCAGTCTGAGATTGTAAGCACCAGCCCTTTTGTGATCAACTGGAAACGCAATCTGTGGAAGACCGATGGTACCGCTGCAGGAACGATATTACTCAAAAATTTCCCGACTGTTACGAGTACTACGAATACCGGCATATTTTACAGCAATGCCCAAAACACCGTAAACTGGAGCATCAGTGGAAACGTGATGTATTTTAACGGGTATGATGCTGCCAGTGGTGCGGAACTCTGGGTAACAGACGGAACCGCTGCAGGAACGATGCTGGTGAAAGATATTTACCCGGGAACCAACAGTGGTAACCCTTTGGGTTTTTGTAAAGTGGGCAGCACCACCTGCTTTGTAGCAAGGGATGCAGCCAATGGCTACCAGTTATGGAAAACAGATGGAACCAGTGCAGGCACACAGATCGTAACCATCATTAACCCTGCAGGTGCTATCGCAGAGTTTTACTTTGGATTGTACAAAGGCAAGATGTACTTCTTTGCAAACGATGGTGTAACCGGAGCAGAAGTATGGGGTACCGATGGCACCGCTGCAGGCACACAGTTGCTGAAAGATATTGTTGCAGGTAATAATGCCACGACAGGATCGGGCGGGGCAAGAACAGACATTTACTTTATCCAGGATGACAATTACCTCTACTTTCCCATTGAACGGTCTAAATACATCTGGCGAACAGATGGAACCACGGCAGGAACGATACAACTATCGGGTTTAATGAGCAGCCAGAACATTGCCGGCGCCATTGCCAAAGGCAAATACATGTACTGGCTGGATAATGTAACCACGCTGTATAAAACAGATGGAACACCATCGGGAACCGCATTGGTAAAAAACAGTTTACTACAGGCCACACAATTATACAGCTACCGCAATGCCGCATGGATGAACTGCAGGGGATTTGCCAATAATAGCGATGCAGAGCCTTGGAGAAGTGATGGAACCGCAGCCAACACCGCAAGGGCTTTGGATGTTTTTCCTGGCGGAATATTCGGTATATACAACAGCAGTGATCCGCAGGCATATTTTGAGCTGAATGGCTACCTGTATTTTTTTGCTTCGAACAGTACCGGCAAACACCTGTTTCGTTACGATGGAGATATGACCTTTAACGGATCGGTTACCGGGGCGAAATGGAGTGACAGCAGCAACTGGAACAGCATGATGCCGCCCGGCATTATCGACACTGCTTTGATCGGTGCAGGATTAACCGTGAATGTAAATGGTGCAAAAGCGTTTGCAGGAACCTTATTGATGAATGCAGGCAGCGCTATCAACCTTAACGCTGCTACTGACAGTTTATTCATCGGTACCGAGTTGAAGGGAACTTCGGTAACGGGTAATGGCGTACTGGTGTTAAGAAGCAATTCTACTAATCCTTTGCAGTTAACCAGTGCTTTGAATGCCACCAACCTGAACGTACAGGGCAATGCATCGCTGGGTGCAGCATTAACCGTGCAAAACAACCTAAACCTTACCAATGCTGCACGGTTAATTGCCAATAACAACAATGTGGTACTGAACGGAAACAGTTCCACTATAACAGGCGATGCAGGCAATTACATCGTTACCAATGGAACAGGGTCGTTAACTGTACAGGACATGGGGACCGGCGGACGTGCAGGAAGTGTCGCATTCCCTATTGGTACCATCACATCGTACAACCCGGCCACCATTACTAATACAGGAACGATGGATGCTTTTAGCGTGAGGGTACAGCCCGGGGTAAATGCTGCTTATACAGGCGAAACACCATCAGGCGGCAACTACACAACAAACGCTGTAGCAGCCACATGGTTCATTGACGAACAGGTGGCAGGAGGCAGCAATGCTAACGTTACTTTACAATGGAATGCCGCACAGGAATTACCGGGCTTCGACAGGTCTGCC
The DNA here is from genome assembly GCA_024508725.1 of Chitinophagaceae bacterium. Classification (GTDB taxonomy): domain Bacteria; phylum Bacteroidota; class Bacteroidia; order Chitinophagales; family Chitinophagaceae; genus JAEZDC01. Next base: position 22,790 of record JANINS010000001.1, read on the forward strand.
AGCAGGATCGGGCATTATACCGGCGGAGCATGGCAAACCAGTACAGCAGGAGCCGCAACTGGAACCGATCCTTACACATTTACTGCCGCAGGATTCTCAGGCTTCTCTCCTTTTAGTGTGCTCAATGCAAACCCTGCGCTGCCATTACAGGATATACGCATCAGCCTGAAACGCTCGGGAAACAATAACCACCTCAACTGGTCGTTAACCACTTCTTCCGCTGTGTCGATCGTAGCATTGCAACGTTCGGCAGATGCCACCAACTTCACTACTATCTTCTCTACCAGAGATGCACTTCCGCAGTCGTATAACGATATACAAATGCTTTTCAGCAAACTGTATTATCGCCTCAAGATCGTATATATCGATGGAAGCGTAACCTACAGCAACCTGGTTTGGACAAAGAAAGACCAGGCATCAACGGAGGTGTACCCAACAGCGATCACCGATCGATTCTATGTGCAATATGCGGCACCGGAACCAGCCAAGATCATGTTGTTCTCTACCGATGGAAAGATGATGCTGGCTCAACCGCTGCATCAAGGCACCAATACGATCAATGTTAAACAACTCCCGGCGGGAACGTGGTATTATACCATTGTAAATTTAGCCGGCGAGAGAACATCAGGAAGCGTTTTGAAATATTAACACATATTGATCCTTACCCTAGCACCGGTTGACTTTGGTTAACCGGTTTTTTTATTCCGTAAACAGGCATGTATGACTCCCGGCGATTTGGGATTAGCTATTCGTTCTTCCAAATACATCGCTACAGCGAAATGAAATACCAAAATATTTTACGCGGTGTTTCCTGGTATGGCAGGCAAAACGGAACTTTAGCTTTCACAACATCGCCAAAAACAGCTCATGAAACAATTATCTATCGCTTTACTCTCAGTCCTGTTCAGCATTACATCAGCCCACACCCAAACAAAGGACATTGCCGAGATAAAACACCTGATGCAGCAATCCGCCACAGACTGGAACAACGCCAACCTCGACGGGTTTATGGCTTTATACGATACTGCAGCAACGTTCATGTTTTCTACCGGGCCGGTAGGTCTTGAGAAAATGCGAGCCAATTATGAACGGGGATTTTTTAAAGACGGTAAGCCGATTCAGCAACTGCGTTTCGAAGACCTGGAGGTGCGAATGCTTGGAACAGATCATGCGCTGTTAACCGGTAAGTTCGTCCTATGGGGCAACAACCTACCCGACCGTAAAGGTATTTACTCGCTGGTGTTTGTAAAAAGAAATGGTAGCTGGAAAATACTGCACGACCACTCTTCGTAACAACTGGGACGGGTTTTATCGATCATTAATTCCTTAAGGCTTCCAATCCATTTTTATAATCAAACTGCAGGTCTTCATGCATCGCAGCAATGGCACCCTCTATCTTCTTGAGCTGTGCTTCATAAATATTATTCAATACTTTGGTTCTTCGCCAGGGCAGTTTCATTTGCTTAAATAAGCTGAGGTAATGCATGAGTATCTCCGCTTCTGCCACTTCGCTACCGGTGTAACGGATGTACTTCTTTGCATTACGCAATATTTTACGGATGGTTTTCTTCGCTAAAAATACACTCGAGGTATTCACCTGTGTAAAACCTTCGGTGATCTCAGCTTTTACAAGGGTGATGTATCCATCAAGGTCGTGAGACTGGAATAAGAGATAATCGAGCAGTTCCTTGTTCTCTTTCTTAAATCTTGCCAGCCGCAGGCATAGCTTTATCAATTCTTCTTTGGTAGAATGTTGTAACTGTTGTTTGATCTCCTGCGAGGTGGCAGCCTTCATAGGGCTAATGTACGGAACGAGTGGATGTGGCGTTGAAAATGAAAAAGGGAAATGCAATTGATCGTGATGGTGTAGTTTTATCGCATGCGTTTACCGATCGTTTTCCTGTTTATCGCCTGCACTACGTTTGTAAATGCCCAACTCACTACCAGAGAAGTGCCTGTCTCCGGCTTCAAAGGCAGTGCACAGTGTGCATGGCAGGCTTATACGGATTATGTGAAAAAACAATCGGCAATGCCCGACTGTACAACCATTGCCACTACAGCCGATTTTTTACAGGTGAAGCAATATTTCATCATCGGTTCGTGGGTAGATACAAAAGTGCGAACGCAACATAACGAGCTGCGCAACACCCGTCTTTACTATTTCATCACACTACAGCATAACGGCAACAAGTCCACTAACTGCAACACTGCAGATTACAAGGTAACGACTCCGTATTATGTTGACCGTACACGCAACACCACGATACAAGATATCCGGATCGCCACTGCCCTCTACGATAAATACGACCTGCTGAGCAGTGATGTTGCATTCGTAAAACAGAAAGGCAAATGGGGCATGATCGATCATTATGGTAATGTGAAGGTGCCACTTATTTATGACAGTCTCGCCATGCATTCACTCGGCATTCGTGCACTGCAAGATGGTGAATGGAACATACTTGACTGGCGTACAGGCAAAAAGAAAAATACCAGGCAATATAGCCGCATTTCCAGCTCTTTCCCGAAGGTAAAAGACACACGCCTTGCTGCCGTAGAATACGAAGGCAAGCAAGGATTTATTAACGAGGCTTATGAAGAAGTAGTGCCTGCTATTTACGATGAAGTGAAGGTGCTTGCTTTTATGTATGCCATCGGCAGGCGTAATGGGAAAACAGTATTGCTTGATGAACATACGGGCAAAGAACTTACACCGCTGAAGTACGACGATATCCGCTACCATGCTGATGATTTACTATCTGTGGGCATCAGGAGCACCAATACTTATGGTTTTATAGATGGCAGCGGTAAAGAGGTACTGCCACCAGTGTACAACGAGATCGTTACTTACCTCGCTAAAGATGTGATCGGTGTAAAGAAGAATGGCATGTATGCTATTATGAACAAAAACACTTATCAAGCTGTTACGGGTTTCAAATACGAGAAGCTGAAAAGAATGTGGGGCGATACCATTATGGTGAAACAGGATGGCAAGTGGGGAGCTGTAAACAGTAAAGGCCAGGTGGTGATACCCATTAAGTTTGACGATGGCAATGACAAACTAAATGGTGATATCTATTTTAAGCTGAAAGATCAAACCGTATTGTTCAGAGATAAGCAATGCGTGGAAGGTTGTTCGTTGCTGGAGTGAGTTATATATTGAAACGGAACCAGGTTACGTGTGTTCCTGTTCACCGTACATAACAATCACCTTACCTGCCCATGTGAAAATAAGTGAATGGCAGCGGTGCTGGCTTATATTTGTTCATTTACCAATTAAAACCAGACACCAACGATGAAAATCACCTCTACACTGCTGATAGCTTTAATGCTATTGTGTTCACAGGCTTATGCCGACTATTCTACACCCAACACTTCTGTTAAGTGGAGTCTTAATGATCTTGTTACCAATTCGGGTGGTAACGTCACCTTTAGTTCGGGAGCATACCGGGTAACGGGCATTATTACCATCAGCGCTACCGATACTTTATCCATTACAACAGATGAGGTGGTAAAGTTCGATAGCGGGTTTCACCTGCTGGTGAAAGGATCACTGAAGATCGACCCGCCAACATCTGTTGTTTTTACAGCGAGTAATCAAACACAGGGTTTCAACGGTATTAAATTCGATCTGAGCCCTGCAAGTATTATTCGTAAGCTCACGCTGGAATATGCTATTTCCTGTAACGTTACCGACTGCAGCCCGGTTTTCGACAGTTGTATTTTCCAGTACAATAATGTACATAATACCAATACCAGTTTTGGTAACGGTGCAATGGCACTTTTTCGCTCGAAAGCGGTTATCACCAATTGCAAATTCCTGAATAATAAGAGAGCTGCTATACAAGGTGGGGGTAATATCGACAACCCGATCTATGTAAGGAACTGCATATTCAGTGGGAATAATACGACCAACCAGAATGTACCGCAGATCAACTTAGGCGGATCAGGTGCAGATACCATCAAGATATTGAACAACCAGTTCCTGGCGGCATCTACCAGTTCAGGAGCATTGAGTTTTGCACCTTTATCAGGCGCCATAGTGCATGTTGTGATCACCGGTAATCTTATTCAAAATAACCGGTATGGAATTAACCTGCAGGGCGGCTCTGCGGTAAATGCACTGGTTAGTTATAACATTATCGAAGGCAATAACACGGCAGGCAATCCCGCATCCGGTGGCAGTGGTATTGCATTTTCGGGCGGTAGTACAACCAGTCACCAGAACTCGATCGTTACGGGTAATATGATCAAAGGAAACCTGTGGGGAATAACCATACAAAATGGCGCAAAACCCAACCTCGGGAACCTGTCTAATGCAGATACTACCGATGATGGCAAGAACTGGTTCTATGGTAATTCGAATACCAATGCCAGCACGCCCGGTATTCATTTATACAATAACAGCCCCGAGGATATAACAGCACAGGGAAATTACTGGGGCAGCAACGACCCGGCAACAGTAGAGGCGAGGATCTTTCACAAAACAGATCAGAGTTCGCTGGGGCTTGTAGATTACTCGAGTAATGTATTACCTGTAAGACTGCTTTCTTTTAATGCAACGGCAAAGGAAGACAGAACACTGCTGCATTGGAAGGTAGCTGCCGAGACAGCATTGGATCGTTACGAAATACAACGCAGCACTAACGGCACTGAATATTTTGCTGCAGGTGTTGTGATTGCCAAAGGTGTTTCGGAGTATTCTTTCACCGACTACGCAGCAAATGATCAAACAAAATATTACCGCCTGAAGATGGTTGACAAAGATGGCTCAACCAGTTATTCGCAAGTGCTGATGGTTAAAGCTGCTGATAAAGGCTTTGCTATTAAAGCTTATACTTCGGGTGGAAATATTGTAGCTGTGATCAACAGCGATCAATTACAAAAACTAACATTGAACGTTTACGATGCAGCCGGCAAACTGCTTGGCACTACAAATGAAGTGATCACTGCAGGTAACAACCTGATCAACCTGGATAACATAAGAGCGAATGCCGGAGTACTATTTGTGGAAGTGATCGGTAGTAATATTCGCAAAACGGTTGCGGTGGTGAAGTAACAGAAGCTATTTGATCGCTTATTACCAATAAAGAAGGGCTGCGAGCAGCCCTTCTTTATTGATTTATCTACCTGATATATCAGGATACTTTTACTGCAGTACCGGTAGCTACCACCATTAACATACTACCATTGCTACCGATGGTTTCGAAGTCCAGATCGATACCTATCACCGCATTGGCACCTAAAGACTGTGCTTTTAGCGAGAGCTCATTCAAGGCATTGCTTTTGGCTTCTTCAATTACTCTTTCGTAGGTGGCACTTCTGCCGCCGATGATATCACGGATTCCTGCAAAGATGTCTTTGAAAATATTGGCACCGATGATGGCCTGTGCCGTTACAATGCCCATGTATCTTTCTACAGGTTGTGCTTCGATGGCGTTGGTGGTGGTGAGTATCATAGCTTGATGTTTATGTAAGTATAAATAGAATTATTTCCAGATCAACGGAGACTTTGCTCATAAGTGGGTCCGTATATCGAAGGTACTTTGTTACCGGTTGCACGGAGGTAAACCACCAGCTCTCCCCTATGGTGGTAGATATGATTGAAGAGAAAACCCCTGGAAACAATTCCTCTTGACATAGGACCCAATATTACTTTATCTCCCATCTTCATTGTCCAGGGTGTGTTTAACGCTTCTTCCGTTACCGATTGCAATGCAGCACGGGCTTTGGTAACATTGGCTTCGAACAATTGCAGTGTGGCTTCGATGTTTGCAGGATCTCCTCTTTCGAATGAGTCAGCACTCATGTCATACACATCCTGGGTAAACGTACCGGTGTACCAGTAGTAGATCGTAGCAATGTGTTGTGCCAGTTGGCCCATCGTCCATGAAATGGGTGAAGGTTTGTAATCGATATCTTTTGATGGAACAGCCTGCAACAGTTTACGGGTACTGTTTACTTCGTGTTCAAATTCTGCCTGTAGTGCCTGTACTAACATAGCGATGTTTTTTATGAAGTTAAGATGAGACGGTTTTACTTGCTACCTGAAATTGACCTTTACGATCTTTATTTCTCTCGGGTCTATCACCTCGTTAAGGTTCCTGTCATCATAAAATACGAAATACAATGCAGGGAGGGTGAACTTAGCCAGTGTAAATTCCTGGTCGTTGAGCCATACGCCGGATATTCTCCATTCCAGTTCCAGCAGGTCGTATTCAATGGATATGCGGCTCACTCTTCGTTCTGCTTCGTTTTCGTAGTAGAGATAGTGATGTGCTGCATTATCTACGGTTATGATATCGTATAAACCATTGGCACCCGGTGCCATGCCTGTGCCGGGCCCGAAATACGGAATACCTGCAATGCTCTTACCCACACCAAGGGCTGAGGTATCTGCCGCATCTTTCAATACTGCTACCTGCATCGCATAGTATTTCTCCTGCTGGCTGTTGTATCTTTTGCCATAGTACACAATCGAAAACGGTTTCCGGTCCAGCGTTATAGAGTCTGCAGTAAGGGTTACGGTTTTACTGCTATCCTCCTGTACAAAGGTGATGGCATTGTAATTCGTTGGCTGAGTAAAAGCAGGTACTGTGACCGAGCAAAAAATGGCGAATAACCATGCAGGAATAGAAAAATGTTTCATGCAATATTGATAAAGCACACAAATTAGTGATCTTTCATTGAGATACTACCGTTAGAAAACAATCAAACAGTTTGATTAGTAAAAGAAAAAACAAAGGGACTTAAAAAAGTCCCCATGTATATACAATCCAGAATTTAATGGTACTCTCCTGTTGCAATGAAGGTGCCAATTATGTTGCTTATCAATTGCAGCTAAGCACCTGATTTTACAACCTGTATTATCTCATCTCTTGCAGATTTGGTAATGGGGAACTCTAATTCACCCAGGCATATTTTCTCTGTTTCTATACGGGTAATATGTGCTGTATTGATAATGAAACTGCGGTTGAGTTTGTAAAACAATGGTTGTGGTAAAGTTTCGTACATCTCCTGCAGTGTAGAACGGGTATTGTGTTTTTTACCGTTAGCGAGATGAAACGTAACATAGTTATTCTCACTGCTCAGGTACAACACTTCTTTAAACCGGATCTTCTCAAAACCATACCCATCTTTGATCATCATAGTTGAAGGAGCATCTTTGTTAGCCGAAGCTGCATGATTATTTATGGCGATCTCTATCGTTGCATACAATTCTTCTTTGGTAAATGGCTTTACGAGGAAAGCATCGGGCTTCACCTGCTTTGCCCGGTCGATGGTATTCTTATCGGTGTTGGCCGTTAGAAATATTACCGGTGCATCCTGTTTTTCTTTTACAAGTGCAGCGATATCGATCCCGTCTTTCTGACCGCCAAGATTGATATCAAGCAGCCAAAGGTCAGGCTGTTCATGTTCCAGCAAACGCAGTGCTGCAGGATAGTTATAGGCCGGAGGAAATACCTGGTATCCCAGCTTTTTTAAAGTAAGGCAGATCGTATCTGCGATCACCATTTCATTTTCTACCACCCCTATCGTTACATTACTCATTCTATACTTTTTAGCAATAATAATTTTGTTGATGCATTAACCTTCTGCTCTTCTTGCTGCACTGTCTTTGAAACGAATAGTGAATACACTTCCATGATCATAATGATAAGCTGCATCTCCATACAGTTGTGCTGAGAGCCCTTTGATGAGCCGAAGCCCCAATGTGGATGCCGAAGCAAAATCCACTTCGTGTAAGCCTGGGCCATCGTCTGTAAATCGCAAGGTATAATTGCCATTCTGATCATCGGTTAATGTAATGTTCACCTTTCCTGCATTGGCAGATTGTGTAGCATATTTAAATGCATTGGTGAGGAGTTCGTTGATGATGAGTGCCAGCGGTACTGCTGTGTCGATATCGAACATTACATCAGGCATCGTAATGGACACATCCAGTTTGCGGTGCAATTGCTCAAATACATCGGTTACCTGCACTGCAAGATCTTTTACGAACGACCGAAACCTGATATTGGCAAGATCATCGTTCTGGTAAAGGTTCTGGTGAATGAGAGCAATACTCTTCACCCGGCTTTGTCCTTCGTTGAACACGGCCTTCGATTCTTCGGCTGCGATCTCCTCTTTTTGAAGGTCGAGCAAACCAGAGATCACCTGGAGATTATTCTTTACACGGTGATGAATTTCTTTCAACAGCAATTCTCTTTCGCCGAGCGATTGTTGCAGTTCCCTGGTTCGTGTATCTACCATAGTACCCAGCCGTTTCTTTTCCCGCTGCAACCTGACTGTGCGTACCAGGAAGATACCTGTGATCCCTCCCAATAACAGGATCACTCCAAGCAATTGTATCAACAGGTTGCGATACCAGGGCATTACCACTTGTACCGGTATCATCAACTCACTGGTGCTCCATTGTCCATTACCGGTTTGTGCTTTGATGTGGAGTGTATAATTTCCATAAGGCAAACCACTGAAGCGGATGCTGTTATCAGTGGTATATACCCAATCTTTATCCTGCCCTTCGAGTTTATAGGCATAGCGTGTGATCTTTTGTTCGTAGCTCAACAGGTTGTATTCGATATCAAAAAATTTATCGCCGGGTTGAAGTGTGATCCTGAATTGTTTCAACAGTTCAGGTGTTTTGTCGATGATCTTTTGCATTGCCGCATCGTACTGCCTGAACGATATAATCCTTAATGGAATATCACTACCTGCAGTGTCGTTCAGTATTTGTTCAGGATAAAACGCATTCACACCATTGATGCCACCGAAGAACATTTGCCCGTCGGCTGCAGTGAATGAGGAAAGCCGGTTGAACTCATTATCCGACAAACCATCTTTCATTGAGAATACAGTAGTGGCTGCTGTTGCAGGATTGAACATGACGAGCCCATTCTCAGAACTGATCCAGAGGTTGTGTTGCTTGTCTGCCTCCATCCTGTATACAACCGATGATGGCATGCCGTTTTCTACACCATAATGTGTAAATGAACCGTTGTTACGATTCCATTTGTATAAACCATTGCCTTTGGTAGTGAGCCATATTAGTCCGGTGGCATCTTCGAAAAGATCTGTATAACTGTTACCCGGCATTTTATTTTGTATGGACGGATGCGCATTATCATAATATGCAATTACCTGTGCTGTTTTATTTAGCAGCAACAACTGGTTACCGCCCAGTATCCAGATAGAACTGTCTTTCCTTCGAAGAAAACGACAGGGTTCTATGATCACATCGTGTAATGCATGAAACCGTTTAAGACCATTCGCAATCGCTTTTTCTTCACGTGTATGAAGATTGAATTGAGATATACCTCCCAGCCTGCCTAAGAGTATGATGCTATCGTTGAGTGGTGCAGCCGATAGTATATCATTGGCCTGAATAGAGAGGTGCTCCATCTTACCAGATACAATATTTTTTTGTTGCAAAGAAGATGAAGTCGTAAAAAAAGTATTCCTGTGCGGGAACAAGGCATACATGATACCGTTTGCGGAAGGAATGACTTTCGTGTTGCCATTGCTTTGTATGAATAAAGAAGTCCAGATATTGGCATAGACATTCTTATATTGATCGACATAGATACCACGTGCCTGGTTATTGGTTTCTATGCTTTGCTGGTTGCGGGCAAAATAGTGCGTGAACTTATTCTGCTTATGCCTTACCTGGTAAACGCCACCAGAAGTACATACCCAGGTGTTGCCAAGTTTGTCTGAGAAAACCTGGTAGATGAAACTAATATTAAAGGCATTGATGGCAGCAGCCGACACTACCTGCATATACCCATTACTGTTATAAAAATACCATCCACTACCAGGAACTTTTACAAGTGAAGTAGTATCATTATCTATGGCATTGAAAGATACCCCGCTTTTTATATGAGCCTGCAATACCGGGTTATCTTTTATCGCCGTTAGTTTACCAGTAGTATCTAGATAGAACAGGCGTTGCTGTTGCTGATCGTATGATTGATAGGAGATGGTAAACCGGTCGATGCCGTTGAAAGCACCTACCTCATACGTTCCTGCAGGGAATGAAGGCAATTGTTTGACCCGCTTATGCTGAAGCAGGTATTGCACCTGATGACTGCTAAAACCGAGCAGCATGGTGCCGGTAGCAGTAAACTGGTTCGGACCTGTAGGGATGGAGCTTTTGTAAAATGTTTCGTCCCAGTTCATCCTGCAACGAAGTGTAAAACCTTTCCCTGCTTTATACTGCCAAAGGGTATAAGGATGTGCTACAAAGAAGTTTACCGAACCATCGGCATCTCCTGTTATCCACCATACATCCGATTCTTTGAAAGGCAATTTTGGAAAAACGGTTTGAATGGGTGCAACGGTATGTGACCGAACATCCATCACATCTATTTTACCTAAAGGCAAACGGGTGTATCCTGTGTATCCTGTATTGCCATACAGAATGAAGAGATGGCTTTGCAGGTCGGTTGCCAACCGTATGATGTGATCGTGCCGCATACCTGCATTATAAGACGAAAAGATGCGGATGGTTTTTCCATCGTAACGATTAAGCCCGTTAGCCGTACCAAACCATGCAAAGCCATCGCCATCGATCAATCCGGTAAAAGTTTCTTTGGCACTCATGCCTGCATCCATGCCAATGTAACGGTAAGAGGTTACATGATCGCTCTGCACATTTTGAGCAGATGCAATTAGACTGCTGCAAGCAACGAATATTAGTAGTATACATGGCGAAAGTTTGCGCAGCATTGAGTGGTTGTACGGTTAGCGGCTAAGATAACAGTTAACAGGATGTTTTTGCTGCAGGCAGACTTGAGTTATTTAATATCATTATTTTGATTATTCTTTTTTTTAAACCGTGAAGCACCATACGCTACAGCCGCACCCATCAAAACTGAGAGCCCACCATCCAATGGTACCCCAGGATCACCGAGGTCTTCATCACCACCGGGCTGGGCCTGTAATAAAAGCGGTGTACAAAGTATCATGATCATTATAAAGCATGAAATAACCCGAAAATATTTTATACAAGACATAAACTGCTTTTGAAATGAAATGTTGGAGAAGAAGTGATCACGGGCATTACACTAATGCCCATGATCTTGTTCTTATTTACGGATGATCTTTTGTTCGCTGATCTTTTGCCCGTTTTCATTGATAACCTGCATCAGGTAAATACCTGCAGGCAAAGTGCTGGTATTGATACCGGTTACCGTTGCACCGGTATCGCAAACCAGTTGTGCAGCGAGAGATCGTTGTCCTGCCGCATTGTAGATGTTGACGAAGTATCTGCCTTTTTCAACGCCACTTAATTGAAGTTGCATGATGCTTCCTGCTACAGGGTTGGGATATATTGTAACTGATGTATTATTGTACTTAGCACCCAGATGTACGACAGCAGAATACACGTTATTGCCTGAAAGGGATATTGCTTTTATCCTGTAATAATTGCCGGTATTTACGGGTTGATGATCGGTATAACGATAGCTGTTTTGTTGTGCAGCGGCCTGCATACCGATGCTGTAAAAATCTTTACCGTTACTGCTACGCTGCACTTCATATTTACTGTAGCCGCTCTCTCCTGCTACAGTCCATGATACTTCGTTGCTTCCGTTATTGGGTTTTGCGTGTATTGCAAGGAAGTTGAGACTTAATACCGAAGTATTGGTGAACATTACCACAAACCGATTGAGATAAGATGCAACACCAGATGCAACAGTGAAATGATACGTGGTGTTAGCATCCAGGGATACGGGTGTTGCAGTGTTGAGTAACCTGTCGTACAAAGTGGCAGTGAGTGCTGTTGTATTAAAGTTCCCGGGTTCAAACACCAGTTGATAATTGCCTTGCTGCATATTGCTCAATGCGATCTTAACAGAATCTCCATGCTGTAAAGGAGCTCTTGCTTCGATAGAGAGGTTCTTTGTTCCGTTGAGTATAGCAATACCCTCGTTGAAGTTGCCGAACTTGATCGCATCGTTACCATCTATTGCATTGCTGTTGTTTGGATGGCAAATCGCAAGCGTTCCATCGAGCAATGCAGGATTATTGTTAACGGGTTTATATAATTGAATCCTGAACGTTTCTGCACTACCGCTATTTCCACGGAATACATTCGTTTGTGGTGCAGCCGTTTCTTTATTAGTTTCTTTGATCTCTACCTTGCTTTGATTGCCGGGATTGTTACCCTCCACAAAAAAAGCCTGGCCTGTTTGAATATATTGGTTCTGGTTACCTGCACTGGCATAATATGATCCGTTATTATAGGTGACTGTTACATAACTGCCCACGTTACCAAGTGTTGGATCAATTACCCAGAACATACGGTTGATGTTCGAGGTATTGCTGTTCTGGTACACTTTATCAAAATCTATGGGGCAGGCATAAGGATTACCGATCAGTTCATAGATATTAGTAGCATTCGGTGGTGTGAACGTATAGGTTTGCGTACCGGTAATGAGTGTACCGGTGGCATCACTGTTAGTGGCTGCAGCACCGGAAGTGATGTTACCTGAACCATAGGGTCCCGAAACAAAAGCGAGAAATGCATTGTTGCGGCTACCTGTAAACAGTTGTTGCGTTTTTGTGTTGGTTACAGGCACATATGCATTGGTGAGTTGATTATAGGTACGTAATGATGATGCCGCACCACCTTGTGTAACACCATTGCCATTTGCACCTGTACCGGAAGCTGAAAAGACTTCGATACCGGTACCGTCATTCACACCATTGTTCTGCCAGTGATAGAAGACTGATTTATCTGTACTGTTATTGCCTATCGGGGAAGTGATCAATCTCCAGCCCCTGCCACCACTGGTATTGGCCGGTGTGGAGAGATAACGTTCGTGAATTACATTACCGTCGATGATGCCGCTGGTAACAGGGCCTACCATTGCTGTTTGTGTTGGCGATGTTGATTTGAGTATCAGCCTGCCATTGGTAGTTAGTGTGCCGGATGTAAGTGATAGTAACCCTGTGATCTTTAGCGTATCGCTGCTGATGGTTGCACCAGTGCTGTTGTTGAGTTCCAGGTTGCTGATCGTTCCGTTGCCTGTGATAGTTTGTGCTGATGTTCCGTTAAGGATCACTTTACCGGTACCGGCGATGGTGCCGTTATTAGTGAATCCGCCGGTAACACTCATGTTACCGCTACCAAGATCAAGCGTTTGACCTGAGAGTTGTGTAAAATCTCTTACACTAAAACTGATATTGTTCAGATCAGGTGCGTTGGGTGTGCCGGATGGAATAAAAACCAGATCAGTTGAAGTAGGAACTACATTGTTGCTCCAGTTCGCTGCGGTGTTCCAGTCGTTACTTACAGTACCGGTCCAATAATTAGCGGCACCGGAAAATACAGCGAGATAGGATCGTAATTGCGAAGTTGCCGTTATAAAGTTTCCACCTATATAAACTTTACTTCCGTATAATGCAATACTATTCACAACATTATCGGTCTGCGGATTCCAGGTTAACGCATTATTGCTGTTGACCGTAGCATCAAGGGCGGCAATATTAGACCGGTTCTGCCCACCTATCGAATAAAAATTTCCTCCTACATACACGATATTACCAGACACAAGGATACTATAAACGATACTTCCGTTTAAAGCTGGATTCCATGAAGTAGCATTACCTGTAACAGCATCCAGTGCTGCTATCCGGTTACGGGTTTGTCCACCAATGGTTGTGAACTGCCCACCGGCATATACTGTATTGCCCGATAAAGCAAGGCTATGAATTCCATTGTTTGCATTTGGATTCCATGAAGTAGCATTACCTGTAACAGCATCCAGTGCTGCTATCCGGTTACGGGTTTGCCCACCAATAGTTGTAAAGTAGCCACCGGCATACACGGTATTGCCCGATATCCCCAGGGAATAGATCGCATTGTTTGCGTTGGGATTCCAGTTTGTTGCATTATTTGTATTCTGCGTAGCATCTAAAGCTGCAATATTGCTTCTTGCTTTACCACCAATGTTGCTGAATCCACCAGCAGCATAAACCGTATTACCTGAAACGGCAAGTGCAAAAACGAAGTAGTCTGCCTGGGGATTCCAATCTGTTACATTCCCGTTTGCATCTAATGCCGCAATACATTTACGAGATTGGCCGCCCATAGTATTAAAATCACCTCCAACATATGTTACATTACCGGAAACAGCTATTGCACGAACACTGTTATTGGCATCAGGGTTCCATGTAAGATCGAAATTTCCTGTAGTATTATCTATTCTTGCAATACGGTTTTGCTTTTTTCCGCCGAGAGACGTAAAGTCTCCTCCTGCATATATATCCGTACCGCTGATACCGATAGATTTCACAGTTGCACCCATAACAACATTCCAATTTACATCTGCGACACCATCGGCATAATTTAGTTTTGCAATGTAGCTCCTGCTTAGTCCGCCGATATTGGTAAACGTACCTCCGACATAAAGATCATTGCCATTCAGGATAATGCTATAAACAGGTCCATCAGCATTTGTATTCCATGTAGCAATTACACCTCCGGCAGTGCTAAGTTTTGCAATACGACTTATTGCTTGCCCACCGATATTGGTAAACGCCCCTCCGACAAATACGTCACTTCCGTTTATAATAATGCTATAGACAGGTGCATCGGCATTGGCACTCCATGCAGCATCTGCAGTTCCTGTGGTATTGTTCAATTTTGCAACATAATTTCGTGTCTGCCCGCCTATAGTTGAAAAAAATCCCACCGCATAGATATCTGTACCGCCAACAGCAATTGCATTTACACTCGAATTAGCATTTGGTTTCCAGTTTGCATCGGCATTGCCATTAGTGCTGTTGAGCTTTGCAATATAATTGCGAGCCTGACCGCCGACACTTGTGAAATTACCTCCCAAATAAATATCTGTTCCGTTTACTACAATGGTGTTGACCGTAGAACTTGGATTAGGCTTCCAGGTTATATCTGCATTGCCATTGGTGTTATTAAGCTTTGCCGCATTGCTTCTGCTCTGCCCTCCTATATATGAGAATCCTCCTCCAACATACACATCTGCACCGCTGACGGTAATGGCGTTAACCGTACTATTTGCATTGGGGTTCCATGAAGTAACATTCCCCGATGCATCTATCTGCGCAAGACGGTTTCTTGTTATACCACCTACTTTGGTAAAAGCTCCACCGATGTACCAGCCTCCGGAACCATCCGGAGCCACTGCATTTACCTGTCCTTCTACTACCGGAAAAGAAGGATCATAATTACCCGAAGTAGTTGTAAATTTTCCTCCGTTCCCTGTATATGGGCCGATATAAGTAAATCTTCCACCGATATACGTATAGTTTGCATCAACAGTTGTTGTTAATACCTCAGCATTGGTAATCCATGTACTTGTATTTAATGTTTGCGCTGACAGTTTGCTGAAGCCAATAATGTTAACAGCTACACAACACCACGTAATGATCGGAATACAGCTTACAATAGCTTTTGCTGCCTTGAAATGCATCTTCAAAGACGTTTTCATAAATAGATTTGAATAGTGAATGTGGTGGTTCCCGGATAGCTGACAACCAGACTTACAACCGGGCCGCACTATCGTGTAAACCCGGAGTAAGAATGATAGGGTACGTAATCAATAATCTGATAACGAGCCGCAACTTAAGATCATAAGCAGCGTGATTATAAAAACTGGGATGAACCCCGGGAGATGTGGGATGAACACGATGGCAGACAATACATCAACATGATGATGACGAGTAATGAGAAACTGCAATGCATTCAAATATTTACAAAAAAGCTCCCCTAAAGGGAGCCTTGCTATAACTGCTAAACCAAAACTCAAAATGTAATAATGCAAATCATCGGCTAAAGAGAAGCACTCATGAAAGCATGAGTGCTTATTACCTAAACTAAATGCAAACTATAAGAAAACACTTACTAATTAGCAGCACTTG
This sequence comes from Chitinophagaceae bacterium, assembly GCA_024508725.1. Lineage (GTDB taxonomy): Bacteria > Bacteroidota > Bacteroidia > Chitinophagales > Chitinophagaceae > JAEZDC01. The sequence continues at coordinate 38,690 of JANINS010000001.1, forward strand.
TTCTGCTATTCATCTTCTCTAACACTTCAATATATTTTTTTGCTTCATTGTTGGCGGGGTCTACTTCCAGCAATTTTTCGAAATAATCTATCGCCATATCATAATCTTTTTTCTCGTTCGCCACATAGGCAGCGATATATCCATAAGCCTCTGCCAGGTATTTTTTATTTAGTGCCTTAGAAGTATCTTTCTCAGCAACTGCAATGAGTTTTTCATAATAAGGGATGGCAAGACCTTCTGTCATTGCAGTATCGATAGCAACCATTGACCGTGCCTGCCAATAAGGTCCGTACACATCTTCAGGATATTTACCCGAATACACGTTAAACACAGAATCTGCTTTTGTATACTCTTTCGACATGTATAATGCAAAGCCCCAGTTAAACAGATCTACGTTGGTACCTTTGCCGCTTAGCGTATAGTATTTCGCTACCCAAGGCACTTGCTGTTCGTACTCTTTTTGTTCCTTATAGAAGTCTGATAGTTTTTTGTAATAACTGTATATCTCTGCAGAATCTTTGAGCACCGGTATCGTTTTCTCATACCACTCTGCTGCTTTTGCAGGTTCCTTTTTCTGCTCGTAGATATCTGCCACAAAACTGTAATCTTCTACAATGAAATTACTATCGGCTCCATTGGAGAGATACACATTCATATAATTCAATGACTGATCGAAATCATTCTTTGCTTTATAGATGTATGCCACGAGTTTATTCAACCTGTTCTGAACACCCGGCTTTTTTAAAAGAGCAGCAACTTTATCCAGTGCTTCATCGTAACGCTTGTTGAGATAAAGCAGATCTGCCAGTTGGTATTCGTCCTGCTCGTTAACATCTGTAACAGCTAGGTATTTGTTGTAATATTCTAATGCTTTGGAACGATCTTTTGTCCAATGCTGGTAACTTAACTCATACCATGCCGGTGCAAATGCAGGATCTGCAGCAACCGCATCGTTATAATATTTCAGGAACATTTCCCTGTTATCCTGGGTTGCGAATATCTTACCTACCTGGAAAGAAGCCGGTGCGTATGCATTATTTATTTCCAACGCCTTTTGATAAGCCTTGAAAGCTTCCGATCCGTTTCTTAACCTGAACCATGCATCACCCATCATGGTATATAGTTCGGGATTGTGCTTGTTTTTCTTTACTGTTTGTTCTAACAGATCGAGTGCATATTGCCTGTCGCCATTATTATTGTAAATATTACTTCGTGCGATCTCTGCCATGAGTGCCGGATCTTTTTTCCTGCTATTACCCAGTGCTGCATCGAATAAAGATCTTGCATTACCTGCATCTCCTTTAAACAATAATTTACTGGCTGCAGCAATCCTGAACCATGGATCTTCTGAAGCAGGAATATCCAGGCTGAGTAAAGCCGCAGAATCTTTTGCTGCTACATATACCTGGGTGAGCCAAAACCAGTTTTGTCCATTGCTCTTATCAGCATTTACCAGTGCTTTCGCTTTTGCTTCTGCAGTTGGATAACGGCGATACTGGATGAGTTTATTGATCTCTTGTATATCCTGTGCAAGCACTGCCAAAGGCAATAGCAAACACAATGTGATGATGATCTTTTTCATAGGTGTGTGCATTTATAGTTTTAAATCGGGTTGTATACTCATTACCTGCAATTGCGATACAGGTTTCAATACGTCTGCAATGTCTTTGCGGCTCATCCATGTTGAAATGGATGTTTCTGATTCAGGATTCACCAGCAGCATGTCTGCTTTCACTCTCTCGGCATAACGCAGTGTAGCTATTGCTTTATTATCGGCATGTACAATTGAACATTGCACGGTACAGTTTAGCCTGCTGCGTAAATGTTTTAATACCTGCAGCACGATAGAAGCCGAATGATTATCGGGTTGCTGATCAATATCGAGCACTGAAACAAGGTGAATGTTCAAATGCGTTTTTATACTTAACGTAGAAAGCATTTCTAACTTTCGCCTCGGATAAAAATCACCGATCGGCATAACGATCGTTGCCAGCTTTTTTTGCAATGCTCCCGGTTTTACCGTTAATACAGGACAATGTGTTTGCCCGGCAATATTTGCCGATATCACGGTATTGAGAAAAGGGAAAAATGAATGATGATTTGTTTTGCCAATAATGATCAATCCCGGCTTCCATGTTGTTGCCACATCAATGATCGTTTCCTCTACATTGTTACTGCTGATGATATTCGTTTGTGAAACGATCGATGGATCGTATGCAGCAATTTCTTCTTCTACCTTGTACATCGCCATTTGAATATCAGCAGTACTGGTGATGCGTGACGGCAAGAAAATATTAGCTCCAGGAAATACTTTAGGCTGCCTTACATGCAGCAACATCACTTCAGTAATTCCAGGCACAGCGAAGTCGATCGCTTTGTTTAAAGCCACCTTAGTGTTCACACTAAAATCTACCGGTACTAATATTTTTTCAAAACATCCCATCGTACAAGATGCAAGATGCTTTACGATTATTAGCGAGGCATTAAACTGAAATTAGAATGATATTAGACTTCGCCATATGCTTACAACACAGCATATTAAAACCTGCCGGTTGGCAATTGTACTTTAAAAATGGATCCCTGAGCATTGCTTAACACATTGATATTTCCTTTGTGCAGTTTAATGATCCTTGATGAAAGTGATAAGCCCAGACCAAAACCTTCCGTTCTGTTAGTGGTATCGCTACGATAAAAAGGTTCAAATATTCTGCTTACTTCTGATTCCGGAATTCCGGGACCATTATCCGCAATGGTAATTGTGATCATCGCATTGTTAACGCCGAGTGTTACGATTGCACGATTATCAGAAGAAAATTTGCAGGCATTAACTACCATGTTTCTTATGGCAGTAAAAAGCAATTCTTCATTACCAAATACCAGCAAAGCCGTATCGTCTTCCGGAAGTTCAGTAAACGTTAATGCAACATGGTAATCGTTGTTTATCTTACTGATCTCTGCAGGAATTCTCAGCAGCACCTCATCTATCCTGAAATCTGCCAGCTCAATTCCACCTGCATTACCCGAAGTTTTGGCAAACTCCAACAACGTTTTCGTTAACTCACTAAGATGTTTTACATCCTGGTATACCGACATCATTACCGCTTTGTATTCTTCTGCAGCCCTGTCTTTTTGCAGATACACCTGCAACTGACTGCTCATGGCAGTTAATGGAGTGGAAAGTTCATGAGAAGCATTGGAGATAAAACGACGCTGTGATTCGAAACTATCCTGGAGACGATTGAGCAAACGATTAAGTGTATTTGCAAGATAACTCCATTCATCTTTTGTATCACCTACAGGAATACGAACCGCAAGATTTTGTGCTGATATTTCATTTGTCTGATCGGCGATGTGTTTAACCGGAGCCAGCAAACGTGTTGAAAAGAAATAACCGCTGATGAATGAGATCACCACCCCACCGATACATGTTGTAATGAGCGTTAATAATAACTGGTGCAAATTACTTTCGCCCAGTTCGTCGTATGCTGCAGAAATGATGACAATATCATTTGCGTTTTCTTTATAATGATATGCAACGGCATCCTGGTTTCCTGAGTGGAAATAATCCGTTTTTTCCTGCCTGGCTTTTAGCAGTGTTTCAGCATCTACGTTAATGTAATCTTCTTTGCTATCAGCAAATGAATAGATCAACCGGTTATCATTACCATAAGCCTGTACCGATTTATTTCTTAAGGCGCTGGCGGTAAGTGCATTTATTTTACCGATCACATCCTGATTAAATGTTTCTGACTGGCTTAATAATCTTGCAGTAGTGATGGCTCTATTCTTTAACCGTGTGGTGATATTTCCTTCCCTGTTTACCCTGGCAATATAGTAGGTACTTCCGCAAACAAATGTGAGCACCAGTATGCTGATGATGGTGAAGAGTGCTGTTATCTTGAGTTTTACAGGCATATCAATCCCGTAATACATAACCCATTCCCACCTGGGTCTGTATCAGTTTTTTATTGAAACGTTTGTCTATTTTATTCCTGAGATAATTGATGTACACATCGATCACATTGGTATTGGTATCGAAATCTATTTCCCAAACATTCAAAGCGATATCAGCTCTTGAAACTACCTTGTTTTTATTTCGCACCAGGTATTCGAGCAATTGAAATTCTTTAGCTGTGAGCTGTATCGCAATGTTGCCTCGTTTCACTTCTTTGCTATCGAGGTTGATCTCCAGTTCATCTGCTTTTAAAAAATTACCTACCGGTATATTCTGTTGCGATGTACGTTTTAGCAGCACACGCACTTTTAGCAGCAGCTCTTTGAATTCGAAAGGTTTTACAATATAATCATCAGCCCCTGCATCGTAACCTTCTATCTTATCGGTTAAAGCATTTAACGCTGTAAGCATGATCACAGGTATGTTATTATCCTTTGCTCTCACAGCCCGGCATAGCTCGTAACCGTTCATGCCCGGAAGATTGATATCCAGGATAACCAGGTCGTATTGTTGTTTGTTGAACAACTTCATACCGATAGCACCATCGTAGGCCACGTCTACCTCATACCCGTTCTCTGTTAAACCTAATTTCAATGCATCGGCGATCTTCTGCTCATCTTCTACCAGTAAAATGGATCGTTCTGCCACTGTTGTTAACATGATTGATTCTATTATCAAATTTAGAATGAACAAGCCATAAAAAATTTTGGGTTTTACATCCTGCTTCAGCCGACGTAAAACCCAAACACCCCTTTGACCATCAAACTAACACACTTCCATCCCCACAGATGCAAAAATGCAAAACAGTAATTGTTTGCTGACACTAAACAGATTAGAATGGTATTAGAATTCCACATGTTTAAAAAAGCCACTCCACCCAATGAAAACACAAACATGGTTAGCATAGTGTATATTTACCCTGTTTTAGATTTATGCACAACACCGTACCCCTGTTTAACTGGTCATTGAAGGATGCCTTGCATACACTTCCTGACAGTTTTGCCAGAGCCAAACTGCGTATCCTTTTTGTTATACTCTTATTTTCGATACTAAAAGCGATTGTTGTAGTAATTGTTGCTGTGTTTGCCGATCAGCAACTACAACTTAACAGGGCGGTAGCCGGTATTATTGTTTATATCGGTCTTCTGAAACTACTGCTGGCTTATCCGCAACGGCTACAATTATTTGGTCATGTGATGCTGTGCCTGGGTTTGACGATGATATGGAGCAACATCCTTTTTTATGTGCACAAGGCCAATATCCCGGTATTGCAATTTGCATTTATGACGATACTCGGCAGTTTTTATTTGCTGGGTAGCAGAACTGCATTTATTTATTCGGCACTGGCAGTTCTTCCTATCGCTATTGCATCATTCATTGAGGGATTCTATATTGTCTCAGATCCTGAGCAACTGGCATCACCGGGATATGAAATATTGAATGTTCTGAATTTTATAACGATCATTATCTCTCATTATTTCTTCCACAGAGCTTTCACTGAAAATATTGCAGAGAAGGAAGCACTGAATGCGGAGCTGCAACAGAGTATCGCTGCTGCAGAAAAACTTGCAGAGGCACGCCAGCAGTTTGTTTCAACCATGTCTCACGAATTGAGAACGCCACTCAACTCAGTATTAGGGGTTACTGAATTGCTATTAGAAGACTCTAAAGACCAGCAGCAGAAACATCACCTAGAGATACTACGTTATTCAACATCCGACCTGTTATCACTCATCAACAATATTCTCGACATTAATAAACTGGAAGCAAATAAAGTACAACTTGAAAGTACACCCGTTAATGCGTATGAACTTGCCACCAATTTATGCTCGGTACTGCAACTTAAAGCAAGAGAAAAACAGCTATCGCTTACAGTAGAATGTGATGAACAACTGAAACATCTGGTTTTGCTTACAGATCCTACCCGTATTGCACAAGTATTATATAACCTCGTAGGTAATGCGATCCGCTTTACCGAAAAAGGAAGCGTAAAAGTTTCTCTTGGGCTATTGAATAGAGTTAATGACAGTGCTACCATCGCATTTTCAATAAGCGATACCGGCATTGGCATACCAGCTCATCTGCACGATGAAATATTTCAGCCATTCACACAGGCTTCGAAAGAAACCACGAGAAAATATGGCGGTACAGGCTTAGGGCTTGCCATTGTTAAACAGGTACTGGAACAATTCAATTCTACTATCAACCTGCAAAGCAGTATTGGTGATGGATCTGTTTTCAGTTTTACACTTCAATTATCCATTGCACAGCAAAGTATCGCTGCAAATACAGAAGTAAACGACGCTGACAGAGGTTTACACCTGAAGATACTTGTAGCAGAAGATAACGAGATCAACCAGATGGTTCTTCAAAAACAGTTAGAACGGCTGCAGGTAAATGCAACGGTGGTTTCAAACGGTTTACAGGCATACGACGCTTTTATACAGCATGATTTCGATGCAATATTGCTTGATCTTGATATGCCTTACCAGGATGGTTATGAAACGATCAAAAAAATGCGGGAACTGAAAGACCCAGTGAAGTCACAGGCTCATATCATTGCCTTTACCGCTTCGGTTACAGAGCAGGAATTTATTTTAAAAAGCGGGTTCAATGATCACTTGTACAAACCTGTGAACATGCATGACCTGAAGGAGAAATTACAAAAGGTGAACGGATCACGAAATGAAATCGAAGTTTAATAGTCTATTGGCTTTGCGTGATCAATTCTTTTATTCGCTTTGCATTTTCAAATGCACCTCCCATTGTGTTATTAAAATAGCAATACACGGTTTTACCTTTCTTTAGTAATGGAGCCATTTCATTGGCATACGTCTTAAGTATTTCATCTGAATAATCGCCCCTGTAATTACTATCCATTCCATGAAAACGATAGTAATAAAATGGCTGATCTATTTGCTTACTGAACCTGCCCTTTTTATAATCGTGGATAACAATGGAAGTTTGATGATCTTTCAGCAATTGGAAGACATCGCTATAGTACCAGCTTTCATTTCTGCATTCAACTGCAATATTCACAGAGGAATGATCTTGTATCAATTCCAATAATCTCCTGAGTTGATCAAACACTGAAACATTCGTAGATGGCGGAAGTTGAATGAGTATGCAATGAAGTTTATTTTCTGCGCTTTTCACAACATCTAAAAAGCTGTATACATCATCCTCATCAAATACCAGGTTCTTTGCATGACTTATAGATTTGGATATTTTAAAGGTGAAAGTAAAATCGTCCGGCACTTCCGATACCCATTTTTGTACAGTTGTAAGTTTTGGAAGTCGATAAAAACTGCTGTTCACTTCCAGACTATTCAATAAACTACTGTAGTACGCCAGCCTGCTTTTGCCCTTGAATGATCCGGGATATTGTGATTGCGGAATGGGTATGGCTATTCCACTTGTGCCTGTATAAAGTTTACTCTTTCCTGTATCTGATCTTTGGCTCAAACTTGATCTGCATTAAATTAAAACAGGGTCGTTTTTTGACGACCCTGAATGATATTAAAATATTATTTCTATTTCCATACTGCCCAGTTATTGCCAGATGTCCAGTTACCTCCAGCACCTACTGCACCTTTATATGAGACTACTGTAAAAAATGTAGCCAGGTCTGCATCCATAAAATTTGCCCCGGTTAATGCCGGTGAATTATTTAACGGCGTTAGATCAGGACCATTGCTGCTATATATGCCGGAAAGTTGAATATCTGCAGATGATGTGAGCAGTTGATTCTGGTTCACACTGTTTGTTGCAAAATCCTGTAGTTCAGGGTCACCAAAAATTCCCTGGAAACCGGCAGCATCCCAGGCATGATCCCAACTGAATGTTGTATTAACGCTATCGCTATGTACCAGGTTGTTTTTGAATACTGAACCTGTATTCTGGATCAAAGGAGGTCTTGTTCTTGGACAAACCATCAAAGCACCTTTAGGATATTCTGCGATGATGGAATTCTCGAGTACAAACCTTGTTCCTTTGCGGATGTACACTGCCTGGTTTAGATTAGGATGATTGGTTTCTTTTCCCTGCGGCCCGATGATGGTCATGTTTGAAATAACAGGTCTTGTAAGAGGTGTACGTGTGGTAGGCACTTCATCATTATAACTTTCCAATGCATTTGCCCTGAGTGCATGTGAAGAAGTTAATGTGCTACGATATGATACAACGAACTGGAGTTTACCTGTGTATCCATAATCAAAATCAAAATCATCATCGCCGTTATTGTAAGCGATAAGATGCGTTGCATTTACAGTTCCACCTACAAACTGGAAACCATCATCACGTGAATGCGACACCATTACATGATCGATCGTGGTTCCTGAGCCAACACTTTCCAAACAAAAACCGCTTACCTTATCAATACCCCATTCTTCTTCCGCATCGGGATTGATACCACCGCAATATTCCAGTCGTAAATACCTGATCGTACCGGAATTGTCGTTTGATTGTGTACCTCCATATTTCGTATCTGCCGAAATGGTTAATCCATCAGCATTACCGCTGCCAATATTAGTAGGTGCATTTCCCAGGATAACGATTGCACCCCAATCTCCCGGAGCTTTTGTTGCGGCTGCTGAAGTAAAAACAACAGGCTTGTCTGCCGTTCCGGTCACATTCAATTTGGAACCTTGGGTAACGATCAAAGATCCTTTGTTTGCAGGGTCATCATTTTTTGTAACATATACTGTAACACCTGCAGGAATCGTAAGCGTAGCATTGTTTTTTACAAACACCTGGCCTGTGATGCTGTAATCTTTGCTGGCATCGAGGGCCATATCTGAAGTGATGGTTAATGGTAATGCCTCTACGGTACGTGGCAACACAACAGCAACATCATCCTTTTTGCTGCAGGCTGAAAAAAACAAGGCAGCTGCGATAATCAAGTAATTGTTTTTCATAGAAAAGCGATTTCAACTATATATAGAAAATATTTTTAACGGTCACGTGTTTCACTATATTGAGTAAGCCGAATTACAATAGTACACAGCAGTGATACAGTTCCCCCACAACAAAATTTTAACACAGATTGTGCCATAGCCTGACTGTAGAGATTGAACATGACTAGAAAATATAATCAGAGCGATAAATTTGAGACTGAAAATTCATTGCTGCCGCTTCATTTAATTATACATCACTTGTTTACCACATCTTTGCGATCATTTACAAATACATGAACCTCGATTTTAGCAATATCACCATCGATCACCTTGTAACGCATTGGGTAGGAAATAAAAGCAAGGATGAAAAGGTAAAACTTAGTGACATTGAAACTGATATTAAAGACGATACCCTTGACCTGGTGACACGCTATTTCTTCTCTGCTTTCAATTTTGATGAGCATTTTGTATTCTGGCATCCTGTGGAATTGCAGATGAATGAAGTACACCAGGTAGTACAAGAGATCTTTGCCTCTAAAAAGAATTTCATAACACAATCAAAATCCATTGCCAACCTTCTTTATCAATACAGCAATCATCCTAAGATAAAAGGCGGAGAACTGAATATTGCTTTCTTTTCTAATTTAATTGCCGGAGAGAAGAAGGTACAGGCAATAGGTATTTATAAATCAGAGACACAACTTCCTTTTCTCAAAATGCAATCAACCAAAGGACAGTATTCTATAAAACACGAAACAGGCTATGAGGTTGATGGAATTGATAAGGCTTGCCTGATCATAGGCAATGGAAATACAGGTTACAATATTCTGCTGGCCGACAGGCATAGCCGTAAAGAAGAAGCACAATATTGGAAAGATGAATTTTTGCAGGTGAGACCGATGAGTGACAGCTATCATTTCACCAATAACATTTTATCTGTCGCAAAAAATTTTATTACCGAAGAATTGTCTAAATACGAAGTGAGCAGAACTGACCAGATCGATTATTTAAACAGATCGGTAGAGTATTTCAAGGAAAACGACAGCTTTAACATTGGCAACTTCCAGGAACAGGTTTTCAACGACGCAGAGATCATTGAGAAATTTCAGCAATTTGGCTCATCATTCACGGCAATGAATAACCTGGAGATCGCAGAAACGTTTGATATATCTGCCCAGGCAGTTCGAAAACAACAACGCATTTTTAAAAGTGTATTGAAGCTGGATAAGAATTTTCATGTTTACATTCATGGAAATACCGATCTTATTGAAAAAGGCTTTGATGAATCCAAAGGAAAACATTACTATAAGATATATTTTGAGAATGAACAGTAACCATCTTTTTACTTCTATCCTAATTTGAACAGATGTTTTACCTCAAAACAAATTCTTTTTCAGGCTTGCATAAAAAACTTGCAACTGCATGTATCCTTTCAGTGCTTGTACTTGCAAGCCTCTATTGTAGTACAGCCCAAAAAGCAAAGTCTAATAATCTTCAACCTGCTATCGTATCAAGACAAGATTGGAATGCTGCTACAGCAAAACCTTACAAAGAACATATTCCGATAAGAATTACAGTTCATCATGAAGGAACAAAGCTGCTTGCCACTGATGATGCTGCGAAAAAGATCAGGAACATACAGAAATGGGGCATGGGGCCCGACAGAAAATGGACAGACATCCCTTATCATTTCCTGATCGCACCAAATGGAATTATCTACGAAGGAAGAGATGTATATACTGTTGGAGAAACCAATACAGAATATGATCCTGCCGGTCATTTGCTGATATGTTGTCTTGGTAATTTAGAAGAGCAACCTGTATCGAACGAACAACTCAATTCTCTGATCGCTCTGATCGCTTATGTTAGTAAAAAATACAGTATACCAATTGAGACACTTGCTACACATAAAGATCATTCTGCACAAACTACCTGTCCTGGTAAAAACCTGTACAGGTATTTCCAGGATGGTTATATACGATCAGCAGTAGAGAAGCTGTTGAATAAGTAAATCAATCAGAATGAGTATTGACGATATTCACACCTGTTTATAACTCGCTGTAATTTTTTTGGCATAAGGGCATGGCTTTAGAAGTGATCAGTAAAACACCGATCATGTTAAGAACACAAGTGCAGGACATGCTTACTATGACTGATACCACTTTGAAAAAGTACCTGCAAAAAGAATGTAAACATAAAGATGAGATCCTGAGTAAGATCATCAGCATGCGTGATGAAGCAAAACATGACGGGAACAAACATCGCTACGATGAATTAAGCTGGCTGTACAGCATAGTTAAAGGAACCGAAGTGTTGTGCCCTTAGTGCTTTATCATCAAGTCGCTATCACCTGTTTATCAATGCAACTTGTTTGATCAATCAATTGCTATCTTTAAGCCTTACCAACATTCACGATTATTATGGTTAAGGCATTTATTGTTTTAGGGCTATCTTTTTCATTGTCTACTTCAGTGATCGCTCAAAACAAAGATTCGATCATTGTTCAACAGATCGTTATTGAAGCAACAAGTAATTCCCATTTAAAAAAACTGGGACATGAGTTGATCGATGTGATCGGTCCTCGTTTAACCGGTACACCCCAGTTACAACAGGCTCATGACTGGGCAATAAAAACCTATAATAACTGGGGCATTACTGCACGTAATGAAAAATGGGGAGAATGGCGTGGCTGGGAAAGAGGCGTAACACATGTTGACCTGGTATATCCACGTGTTAGAACACTGGAAGGCATGCAGTTGGCCTGGAGTCCATCAACTAATGGTAAAACTGTTACAGGTGAAACCATCATCATTCCGGATGTAAGTGATTCCATTGCATTTAAACAATGGTTGCCAAATGTAAAAGGCAAATTTGTACTGGTGAGCATGATGCAAACTACAGGCAGGCCGGATTATAACTGGCAGGAATTTGCTACAGCGGAATCGTTCGACAAAATGAAAAAAGAACGTGAAGCTTTAACAGATGCATGGCGTAAAAGACTGAAGAAAACAGGATTATCGGACAGTGCATTGCACCAGGCACTTGAGAATGCAGGTGCACTGGGTATTGTACAAAACCTGTGGAGCAATGGATTTGGTGTTGATAAAATATTTGGCGCTAAAACAAGAAAAGTTCCAACAGTTGATCTTTCAGTAGAAGATTATGGATTGCTGTATCGAATGACTGAAGCTGGTGATAAGCCACGCATCAGCGTATTTGCAGATTCAAAAGATAAAGGAGCTGTGCCTACGTATAATACCATGGCAGAGATCAAAGGAAGCGAGAAGCCAGGTGAATATGTGATGTTGAGTGCACACTTTGATAGTTGGGATGGAGCAAGTGGCGCTACCGATAACGGAACAGGTACCATTGTAATGATGGAAGCGATGCGTATCCTGAAAAAGATCTATCCAAATCCTAAAAGAACAATACTTGCCGGGCATTGGAGCAGTGAAGAGCAAGGACTTAACGGCTCAAGGGCATTCGTAGAAGATCACCCAGAAATTGTTGCGAACCTGCAGGCTTTGTTTAACCAGGATAACGGAACAGGAAGAGTGGTTAATATTGGTGGACAAGGATTTTTACACTCGTATCAATACATCAGTAAATGGCTGAGTAAAGTGCCTGAGAATATCAGGTCACAGATACAAACAAATTTCCCCGGAACTCCGGGAGCCGGCGGATCTGATTTCGCTTCGTTTGTTGCAGTAGGTGCACCAGGATTCTCACTAAGTTCTAACAGTTGGCTCTATGGCAGCTACACCTGGCACACCAACAGAGACACATATGATAAGATCGTATGGGACGATGTACAAAGCAATGCAATACTTGTAGCCATTTTAGTTTACATGGCTTGTGAAGAACCTAATCTTATTCCAAGAGAGAAAAGTGTGATGCCGGTGAATCCAAGAACAGGAGAGCAAACAAAATGGCCAGAGCAACGAAAAGCAAAACGCCGTGGCGGTTTTTGGGATTAAAATGTAAAGAGATTCCGGCTGAAGTATTTTCCGATACTTTGGCCGGAATTTTAATCATTGATCCTGCTGAACCCAAACACTTACCGATCCGGGATCGCAATAAAATTCAGCAAAGCCTGACTCATCTATCGTTACGATCTCTTGTCTTTTCTGAAGCAGATCGATAAATGTTTTATTCGCATACCGCTCACCGATCTCCATTTTCTTAATGCCTGCATCTCCATTGCTGAGCAACACCGCACACCCGTTATGTTCACCATCACCTTCTCTCGTCCATCCAATGCAATTGGGATGATCGAAATAATCACGCTGCAATCCGTAAGCATAATTACTTCGTGCCAGTAACAGTCCTTTAAGTTCTGTGATCTCCGGCATCCAGATCTCATGTTCATTACCATCTCTTCCAATATCGGTGTAATGAGTTCCGAAAAGATCAGGATAAAAAATACAAGGATAACCATCCTGCCTTAGCAGTATCAATGCATACGCCAATGGTTTAAACCACGGCTCCACAGGAGCTTCCAGCGATTGAAGTGGCTGTGTATCGTGATTTTCAACAATCGTAACGGCTTTTGTTGGAGCTGTAGATACAAGCGTATTGTTAAGAATGGTGCTCATATCATACGTATTACCTGCTGCAGAAGCCTGGTGTAAATTCAGGTGAAGTGCTGTATCAAACAAACTCATATTACCTTCAGTACTGTCGAGATACCTGTGCAAACGATCAATATCTCCCGGAGCCCAATACTCACCAACAGCAAATATCTCTTTCCCTGTTGCTGCTCTTAAACAACCCAGCCATTCGTTATAAAACTTTGGTGAGATGTGTTTTACTGCATCAAGTCTTACTCCATCAAAACCAATTTTGTCGTAATACCATTTTCCCCAGTTACATAATTCTTCTCTTACTGCAGGATTTCGAAATTCGATATCGTTATACATGAGGTAATCATAATTACCCATCTCATCATCAGGCAATTCTTCCCAATCATGTCCCCATTCATTCAATAAATTGAAAATATCTGTCTCACCGGTTAAATGATCATAATCTACACCGCTGAAACATTGATGATCCCAGATAAACTCAGAATACTTACCCTGTCTTCCCGGAAAATAGAATTTAGTAAAGGCTTCTATTTCGTAAGGCTCGGATATGATCTCATTCCTGTTATGCGGATTTACTTTAACGGCCATCACCTTTTCGGTTTCGTCTCCTCCACCCTTGTGATTGAGTACTATATCAACGATCACTTGTACTGCTGCCTGTTGTAATGCCTTTACAGCATTTATGTATTCTTCAACCGTTCCATATTTTGTTCGAACAGTATTTTTTTGATCAAATTCTCCAAGGTCGTATAGGTCATATACATCATACCCTGTGCTCACACCACCGGCTGCAGCTTTAAAGGCCGGAGGCAACCATGCTGCTGTAATTCCCAACTCAGCAAGTTGAGGTGCCATTTCAGCCACTTGTTTCCAATATGTGCCATCGTCGGTAGTATACCAGTGAAAAAGCTGGATAGCAGTTCCGTTTTGCATAAAATAGTTTAAAGCCGTTTAATGACAATTGGAATGCCAACATCCATTAGCGAAAATGCAAGGTCATGACTTACAACCAGCTAAGAAGAGATGGCTCAAGTGGAAACAATATCCGCAAAAACAGGCAAATTCATGTCGATAAAAATTATTGAAGAGAGCAGTGAATAAACTTTTCGATTTTTATATTTTACCTGTCTTTATCCTATATATTTATAGCTGACTTCACTAAAACTAAGGCCTGCACATGAAAAGATTGCTACTCCTTGCTACCTATGTCGTTTGCTGTTTTGTGCAAACAAATGAATTAAAAGCTCAAAATTCCCGCAAAATCCAGCTTCAGACTGACAGCTCGCTTTTTGCACTGGAAAAACGGTATTTGCATACTCCTGTAACAAAGATCACTATGCAGAATGGTGATGTGTTTTTGCAAAGAGATATGAACGATTACCTGGGAGCTACTGTTTTTAAAAACAGGAATGCCGTACCCCAGGATGTTGATTTTGGGGATGATCACAACAGCCAGGAACTTGCAAGTTTCCTGAATCGTCCGCATCCAAACGTAAACACCTTAACCAGGTATTTTAACGATGCTGCCGCAGAATTCGCAGTGCCCGCTAACTTATTAATGGCTACAGCACAGGTGCAAAGTAACTGGGCACAGGTTTCGGCATCGATGTATGGATCATGGGGCATTATGGGAATCATCGAAAACCCTTTCATACAACAGATCAGCCAGGCTGCCGGAATACTGAAGGTAAGTGTCGGCGAAATTCAAAACGATCCAAGAACAAACATCCGGGCAGCCGCAGCTTTGCTGAAATATTACCAGGGTAACAAGCCTTCATCAACTCCTGAAGAATGGTTTGATGCAGTAAGATCGCTTACAGGACTTACTGATGAAGCCATGAAAACTGATCTTGCTTTACGAATTTATGATGTGCTAAAGAAAGGTAACAAGAGTATTACACTTTGGGGAGAGATCATCAATCTTAGCCCTACTTCAGTGTTTTTACCAAAATCAATCACCGAACCGGATGTTAACACTGCAGGCAGGTCAAATGCAACAGTGGATTATCCCAATGCAGTTTCGAATTTTACAACCTGCAATTATAATAATCGTCCGGCCGGAAGTGTGATCAAATATTATTTCATCCACTACATTGCCACCGGAACTTACCAGGGTTCTATCAGTTGGTTTAAAAACTGTACTTCACAGGTTAGTGCACATTATGTGATCAGGAATAATGATGGTGAGGTGAGCCAGGTAGTACAGGAAGATCAGAGAGCATGGTCACAAGGAGTAACAACGTATAACGATCTTGGAATTGGTGTTGAGCATGAAGTACTCGCTACCAATCTTGCAATGTGGGATAGCGATCCAATGTTAACGGCAGCTGCAAATCTTTGCATTAATGTGTGCAACAGAAGAGCCATTCCAAAAACAAGAAGAGTGAATAATGGAGATGCAGGTATTTATGGTCATAGCGATGTGAGGGCTACAGATTGTCCAAACATGACACCAACCAGATGGAATAATTTTCTTACACGCTTGAATACAGTAAATGCTTCAGCTCCTACATTGTATAGCATTACCAATTCAGGTAGCGGAACTCAGGTTACGGCAACATGGAAAGCCAATATCGAACCTACACTAGTGGGATATCGTTTATATTATGCTACCAATGATGCACTTAACAACTGGGCTTTAGCAGCAGATGAAACTACATTGACTGCAGCAACAACATCAGTAACATTGAATGCAACACAGTTCGTTGTTCAGCCTGCACAGGATGTTTATCATTTTAAATTGACAGCCGTTGTAAGTAACGGCACCAACCCGGTAGTAGAAAGTAGTGGAAGTGATATTTATTCGAGATCGTCCAATACGGCTGGGCCTACTGTTTTGATCGTTGATGGGTTCGACCGTACATCGGGTTCTTATACTGCTTCAACACATCCTTTTGTAACAAGTTATTTCAAGGCTTTACGCAACAAGGCAAACCTGCAGATCAGCAGTGTAGCCAATGAGAAAGTAGAAGATGGAACTGTTCAACTTGGTAATTACAATATTGTTGTTTGGTTTGTGGGAGATGAATCAAGTGCGAATGTTGTTTTGTCTGCAGCAGAAAAAAATGCAATAAAAGCTTATCTCGATGGTGGCGGAAAATTCTTCTTTTCCGGTTCTGAAGCTGCTTATAATATTGGAAGATCTGCATCTGCTGCATACGATGCTTCGTTCATGAATAACTATCTTAAGTCAACTTATGTTGCAGATGGATCGGTAACATTCACACCTGCATCGGGAGTTGCTGCTTCACCATTTGCCGGGATAACCATTCCTTTTGGCATTGTGTATCCTGAAGATTTCCCTGATGCGATCTCTCCTGTTCCCGGAGCTGTAAGCATCATGAGTTATAGTGTTTCACCCAATTTAGCAGGTGTTGCTTACTCCGGAACATTTGGAGCCGGAACAACACCCGGCGCTGTAGTTTTCTTATCATACACATTAGAAACTGCTGCAGATTCTTCGATGGTGATCGCAATGGGAAAAACGCTTGAATATTTCGGTGTAAGCACCTTTACGATCGCTACAGCCAATGATGATGCCGCCACTGCACAAACAGCTTCTGCTAAACGAATCAATGTAATAGCGAACGATTATAACAATGGTGTAGCCATCAATCCATCAACTCTTGTTATTACTACACTTCCCGCTAATGGTTCTGTTACGAAAGACAATAATGGAAATGTTACTTATATCTCAAATACCGGTTTTTCAGGAACCGACAGCTACCAGTATAAAGTTCAAAACATCAATGGCCAATTCTCGAATGTTGCTACGGTGAATCTTACCGTTGTTGCAGCTTCAGCTTGCAATCCTTCGGCTCCTGAAGTAGAAGATATGATACCTAAACGTGATCTTCGAGGAGCATGGGTATCTACAGTTTCAAATATTGACTGGCCATCATCAAGAACACTTACTACAGCACAACAACAGGCAGAACTGATCAACATATTAGATACATTGTCGAAGACAGGCATTAATACGGTGTTCCTGCAGGTACGTCCCGAATCTGATGCACTATACATCTCTTCAATAGAACCATGGTCGTACTGGCTTACCAACTCACAAGGCACAGCACCAAGTCCTTTATGGGATCCATTGGCTTTTGCAATTAATGAAGCACATGCAAGAGGTATGGAATTGCATGCCTGGATCAATCCTTACAGGGCTAAACAAAGCACTCCTACCCTTGCAGCAAATCATGTTGCTGCATTGCATCCTGACTGGACGTTTACTGCCGGCACATTAACAATGCTGGATCCGGGCTTACCACAAGTAAGAAATCATCTTACAAATGTTATTACAGATATTGCTACACGTTATGATGTTGATGGAATTCATTTCGATGATTACTTCTATCCTTCCAGCAATTTTACAAACGAAGATGCTAATACTTACACCAATAATAACCCTACCAATATTCCTAACATCGCCGACTGGAGAAGAAACAATGTGAATCTGCTGATCGCATCTGTATATGACGCAATCACTTCAGTTAATACAGCACAAAACAAGAATATAGTTTTTGGTGTGAGTCCGTTTGGTATCTGGAAAAGTGGAACACCAACAGGCATTACAGGACAATCATCTTTTAGTGCCATGTATTGTGATCCTATTGCATGGTTGCAGGCAGGAAAAGTAGATTATGTTGCCCCGCAGCTTTACTGGAAGATCACCGGTGCACAAGATTATGATGCTTTGAGTAAGTGGTGGAATGACCAGGGACTTGCTTACAATCGTTTTATCTATCCGGGTTTGGCACTTTATAAAATGAGTGATGCGAACAACTGGGCTTCGACAGAGATAGAGAACCAGGTTATTTTAAACCGTAACCAGCAACACGACCAGGTGAAAGGTCAGATCTACTTCAGTACCAAACAGATCATGACAGATGTGAAAGGCATCAAAACATCATTAAAGAACAACCTGCAGAAATATAGATCATTGATTCCTTCAATGCCCTGGAAAGATGCTGTTTGTCCAAACCCTCCTGTAAATGTTCGCCAGGAAGCTGACACGATACGTTGGAATACTCCTTCAGTAGCAAGTGATGGAGATCTGCCGAAAAAATATGTGGTATATAGATTTGCAAATGCAACTGAAGCAACTACTCATATTAATGATGGTTCGAAAATATATGCAGTCGTAAACGGCAACAAGTTAGGAGTGCCGCTGGCTGATGTTGCAGGTAGTTATTTTGCAGTAACATCACTCGACAAGAATAATAACGAAAGCGATGCGATCACAGGTATTGTATTACCAGTTACCGGTTTAAATCTTGATGTTACGCTTATTGAGAATAAGGCAATGATCAGGTGGAATACGATAACTGAAATAAATACTTCCTATTTTGAGGTACAACGTAGCATAGATGGAACAAGCTATAAAACGATCGGCAATATTGCTGCAGCAGGAAATAGCAGTGTACCAAAATACTACAGTAGTACAGATCAGCTGAGCGAAAGCGGTACTTACTTCTACCGAATAAAAGTGGTCGATAAAGATGGAAGAAACAGTTATTCAGAAGTGAGAACAGTGGTATTTAAACTGGCAGCTGATGAAGTTGTTGTAATGCCTAATCCTTTTGTTTCTACGTTCACTATTAGAAATGCAAAGCAGGTACAGCAGATCGATGTAGTAGATATTTCCGGCAAAAGAGTCATTACAATTACTAATTCCGGTCAGGCTATGATTACTGTAAATGCGGATATCTTATCACCGGGAGTTTACATGCTTCGATTAAAGAAAGCTGACGGAACGATTGGTTTTGTAAAAGTGCTGAAAGCAGAATAACAGAACTACAGATCATCATTTAAATCTATACAAAAAGCCTTGCAGGAAATCTGCAAGGCTTTTGTGTTTCATTCTATTTCGTTTTGAATAATCTCAAATTATTTACTTAAATATTCTACCAGGTAATCCGTCACTTTTTGATAGAGGTGAGCCCTGTCTTTACCTGTTACATTGTGTTCATGACCCGGATAGATCATATAATCTACCTGCACTCCTTTATCGATTGCAGCACGAACAAACCTCACCGAATGTTGTTGCACTACTACAGGATCCTGCAAACCATGGATGAGCAAAAGTTTTCCCTTCAGATTTCCAACCTTTTTAGTGAGATCTGTTGCAGCATACCCTTCCGGATTTTCCTGTGGTGTATCCATATATCTTTCTCCATACATGATCTCGTAATATCTCCAATCTATAACAGGGCCTCCTGCTACTGCAGCTTTAAATATTCCGGGATGTGAAAGCATGAAGTTTGTTGTCATGAATCCACCATAACTCCAACCAAACAAACCCATCCGGGATGTATCAGCATAGCCCAGTCTGGCCAGGTAATTTATTGCCTGCATCATATCATTCATCTGTGCTTCACCGTGTTTACGAAAAATAGATTGTTCGAAAGCTTTACCACGATTGCTGCTACCACGGGTATCAATTGAGAAAACGAGGTAACCACGTTCAGCCATATACTGAAACCAATAATCACCTGCACCACCATTATAACCTGCTGTGATCATTTGTGCATGTGGCCCGCCATACCAATAAACGATCACGGGATATTTACGAGTACTGTCAAAATCAACAGGTTTATACAATCTTCCATAAAGCGGTAATCCGTCGCTTGTATTGAAAGTAAAAACAGACATTGCACCTCTGCTGTATTCTTTCAATGGATCATCAGCATTGAAAATATTCAAAGATCTTGCGGTTGTTGTTTCAACAATATTGATTGATCTTGGCTGAGAAGTATTGCTGTAAGTATCGATCAGTGTTTTACCGGTGGTACTGAGAACTGCATTGTGCACACCATCAGCAGCAGACAAAGTGGTAATCACATTTGTTTTCAGATTGACCTTGTAAATGTTTTTCGTGATGGGCGATTCTTGTGTAGAGATATAAAACAAATGCTCGTTTGCGGCATCAAAACCTTTCACATCAGTAACTTCCCAATCTCCTTTAGTGAGCTGTTTGATCAACTGACCATTTATATTGTAGAGATACAAATGGTTCCATCCGTCTCTCCTGCTTTGCCAGATGAATTGCGATGGATTATTCTTAACAAACAACATAGGATTGAGTGGCTCTACATATCGATCATCTTTCTCTTCAAACAGTGTTTTTACAAAAGCACCTGTTGCTGCATCGTATTGATTTAGCTTCATATGATTTTGAGCCCTGTTAAGCACAGCGATAAACACATATTTATCATCAGGGCTCCAGGCAATATTTGTCAAATACTGATCAACAGGTTCTCCTGTTTTGAGATAAAGAAGTTGTTTGTTCTGTGTATTGTATATTCCTACTGTTACCTGGTGACTACTATCTCCGGCCATTGGATATTTAATGTTTACATTTTTTGCCGGTGTTTGCGTCCAATCGATAATGGGATAATCCTTTACCATTGTTTGATCCATTCGATAGAAGGCTAGCAGCTTACCATTATTACTCCAGAAAGTTCCTTTACTGATACCAAACTCATCACGATGCACAGAAGATGCATACACGATATTTTCGCTTCCATCATTTGTGATCTTGATTTGTTGATCATCATTACTGATATACAGATCATGATCCTGTACATAAGCAATATAACCAGCCGAACTTTCTTCTACATGCTGCCTGGAAGCTATTGCTTTAGGAATGATCACTCTTACTTTATTTGTCTTTGGGTCAAGGGCAATCTTCTCTCCTTTTAACATCATGATCCAATCAGCCGACTGGTCAAATCTTATCGCAGGCATCGAAGTAAAGGTATCCCGACTTGCAAGCTTCAGCTTTTCATTCAAGCTTAGCAGGCTGAGAAATGGAATTTCATTTTGCGTAAGAGAAGCTTTCTTTCCTGCCTTATTCAACGAACCTTTGATCCATCCATTGAATTTTCCAGCGCTTCCATCAGAAAGAAAAACGTAATCTTCTGATCCATAAATGAACTGCAATTGCTTTAAAGTAGCAGGTGCAAGAGTAGTTCTGTTCTTAACCATTGCATCTTCAATGGTCAACATTTTTGTTTGAGCAATGGCAGGACTAACAGCAGTGATCATTAATAACAACATCAAACGCTTCATACAAATGGAATTTGAAGCTTGTAAGATGCTGATTTTTTTGCATCACTGCAAGGGAAACCTGGTTAGCGGTGTTTCCTTTTACAAATTCATTAGGGCTTTATATTAACTATTAACGTTCATATAAAACAGAATTAGGGCTGCCATTCAGCAACCCTTTCTTTGAAGCCATGGATCAGTAAACAGTAGACCGGTTACAGGTTTACCCGGAACAAACGCTTTCCACTTGATGTGATTGAAGAACCTGTTCCTGGCAATGCGATGATAACGTTGTAGTCCAAGACGTTGTTCACAAGGTTGTTTGGTATGATAGATCGTTTCACCACCGGTAAATACTGATATTACTCCGTCCTGCCAGTTGCTGGTGGTTACGATCTTATGCACCTGGCCAGAGATCCTGTCGAGCCAGGCTGTTTCGGCTATCCATGCATTGCCTTCGCATTTATAATAGAATAGTGCGTCTTTAATTCCTGTTTTCTTACAAGCATATACATTGAGTAAGAATAATGCTGCGGCCAGCAGCATGACAAGCAATAGGAAGATCATAAGCATTGGTTTTTAGTCAGGCAAATGATAAACGTTACTGACAAGAATCCTAATGCGTTTCTTATTTCGAATGTCTTACAGGGACAGCCATTGATCTTTTATAAGCGTATTCTCAATAGTAACAAAAAAGACCGCTCATTTGAGACGGTCTTTACACTTGACTTAAAAAGGCTATTTCAATATAAAGCTTGCTTTGTTCGAAGCATCACTACTTCCTCCAATATAAATAGTAAATCTTCCTGGCTCACTGACCCATTTGAGATCTGAGTTGAAGAACCTGAGTTCTTCGTTAGTAATATTGAATGTTACTTGTTTACTCTCACCTTTTTTTAGAAATATCTTTTGAAATCCTTTGAGTTTTTTTA
Organism: Chitinophagaceae bacterium; assembly: GCA_024508725.1. Taxonomy (GTDB): domain Bacteria; phylum Bacteroidota; class Bacteroidia; order Chitinophagales; family Chitinophagaceae; genus JAEZDC01. The sequence continues at coordinate 61,104 of JANINS010000001.1, forward strand.
CTGGCTGAGTAACTGAAGCTACTTCATCCCACACATATAATTGTACAACTTCTTCGCCATCGTAGTTGCCGGAATTGGTTACTGTAACAGTAGCCCTGATGGTTTTGTTTGCTGAGGTAACTGTGTCTGATAAACTGATGTTGCTATAATTGAAATTTGTATAACTCAATCCATATCCAAATGGATACAGCGGTGAATTATCTATGTCGAGATAGTTTGATCTGAACTTATCTTTCTTTCCCGGATCCTGCGGACGACCTGTATTCTTGTAGTTATAATAAACGGGAATTTGTCCAACACTTCTTGGAAAGCTCATTGTTAATTTACCTGAAGGATTATAATTTCCAAACAATACATCAGCAATTGCATTACCTGTTTCATGTCCTAAGAACCAGGCTTGCAGCAATGAAGTGGCAAGCTGACTTTCTTTTGCTATAGTTAATGGTCTTCCACTCATTAACACGACCACCAAAGGTTTACCTGTTTGCTTCAACGCTTCCAATAATCTTGTTTGATTGGAAGGCAGACTAATATCTGAGCGACTTGCAGCTTCACCACTCATCTCTGAAGCCTCACCTACTACAGCAACAATCACATCTGCTTTGGCAGCAGTTTCAACCGCTTGTTGCAATAACTGATCAGGAGATAAAGGATCTATATCCACTTTCTCTCCAAAAACATTCGCCATTTTTGCGAGATCAGCATCGTCAGTAATATTGGCACCTTTCGCATACAAAATATTGGCGCTGCTACCTACGGCATTTTTTATTCCTTCCAGCACAGGAACTGAATATTTCGAATCTCCACTTACAGCCCAGGTACCCACCATATTGCTTTTGTTATTCGCCAGCGGACCGATCAAAGCAATTGTACCGTTCATTTTCAACGGCAATGTTTGATTTTCGTTCTTCAGTAATACAACTGAACGTACTGCAGCATCTCTCGAAACCTGTCTCTTATCAGCACTCAATACTTCTTTTGCTGCACGAACAGAGTCGATGTAACGATAAGGATTATTGAACAATCCGAGTTTATACTTTGCTTCCAATATTCTGCGGCATGCATCATCGATCATTTGCAATGTGATCTTTCCTTCTTTCAAAGACTGCTTCAGCGTAGTTAAAAAACCCTCACCTACCATGTCCATATCTGTACCTGCTCTTAAAGCCATTGCAGATACTTGTTTCAGATCACCAGATCCATGATGGATCATTTCGTTGATAGCTGTATAATCGGTCACCACAAAACCTTTGAAACCCCATTGCTTTCTCAACAGATCGGTCAATAACCATTTGTTACCGGTTGCTGGAATTCCATCAATCTCATTGAACGATGTCATTGCACTTGCAACACCTGCATCAACTGCAGCTTTATAAGGTGGTAAATAATATTCATACATTTTCACCTTACTCATGTCTGTGGTGTTGTAATCTCTTCCACCTTCTGCTGCACCATACAAAGCAAAATGTTTTACACAAGCAAGCAGGTTGGTACTGTCTTTAAGATTACCCTGGTACCCGATCACCATTGCTTTAGCGATCTGCGAACCGAGATAGGGATCTTCACCAGCACCTTCTGCAACTCTTCCCCATCTTGGATCACGGGCAATGTCAACCATTGGAGAAAATGTCCAGCTAAGTCCATCCGCAGATGCTTCGATCGCTGCTGTTCTTGCTGTTTTTTGAATCATGTTCATATCCCAGCTACATGACAAAGCCAGCGGAATAGGAAATGTGGTTTTGTATCCATGAATCACATCAGAACCAAAGAAGAGTGGAATTTTCAACCTGCTATTACTCATGTTCAGTTGTTGCACACGCCTGATGTTGTCAACGCCGATCGTTCCAAACATGGCTCCTACACTTCCCGTTTTGATCTTTGATTCTACATCGCTGTTCACTACAGCTCCTGTAGCAATTCCGCCTCCTGGCGTAAGCAAATTCAGTTGGCCGATCTTTTCGTCCAAAGTCATTTTCTTCATCAATGCATCTACAAAAGATTTCATCTTAGCATCTGTTTGAGAGAATGCACTAAAAGAGATCAGCATCATCCATCCAATAAAGATCTTTCTCATCATGATATGTATTTTTATGAAGTCACCAATTCGTTCTTTGATCAACAACTGTTGCGTCGCATTTATCACGTCTTTTAGCGTGGCACTTCGGCTGCTGAAGCTATATTCTGCAATGAGCAGCAATATCTTTTCAGCTTATTGACTTACTCATCTTTTCTTTAAAAATGGTTTTAATATTCTTTGCCATATCGCATAGCCCGTTTTATTCATGTGCAATCTGTCTTCAACAAATATGTCTTTCCTGATCTTTCCCTGTTCCGTAAGCATAGCAGAATAAACATCTGCAAATTGTGTCTTTTGTTCACCTTGCAGAAACATCCTGATCTGTTCATTAGCTGCTGCCATCTTCTCTTGTAAATGAACTCTTGAAGGACTTGGTTTAATCGACACAAAAACAAATGGAACAGATGGATATTTATCCCTGATCAATTTGTATAAAGTAATAAATCTTGCAGTTACTATCTCACTTGTAACCGTATCGCTTACAGCAAAATCATTCTCACCACAATACAAAACAATCTGCCTTGGCTGATAAGCATATATCACCTCGTATCGATAACGAATTACATCAAGCAATGTAGCACCACCAAAAGCCCTGTTGAGGATTTTATAACCTGGGAAATCAGCATTCACATCCTTCCACAACCTGAAAGAAGAACTGCCAATGAACAGCACCTGGTTTTTCTCAGGGAAATGCAGGCTATCGCTGGTTTTGAACGCTTGTATCTCATTCCAATATGGAAGACCAGGCTGTGCACTGCATAGATTGGCACACAAACTAAACAGTAATATATAAAACAGCTTATTCAACTTTTATCGTTTTATTTCTTTCACTTACACCATTCTCATTCACAGCTTCAATAGCGTAATAATATGTCTTCTGGCTATCCATGGCTTTCATCCAATATTCATTGTTAGAGTGAACCATGATGCAGGTGTAGAGTTTATCAGGATGCGTTCCGTAATAAATATTGTAAGCAAAAGCATCATCAACAGGTTTCCATTTTATAAAAGCACTGCGTTTATCTTTTTCTGTACGCAACACAATGAAGTTCTCAACGCTTCCCGGTTTTTTTCCATTACCGTTCCCAAACACACGAAAACCGCTGATGGCAAATTTTCCTGTAGGCATGTGAATGTTCTCTAACTTGATATACCTGGCTTGTACAGGCTTACTCAGTTCAACATAATCATGCGGAACATCTTTCCGGTTATTGCTTTTATCAACGAGGATATTCCACTTCTTTCCATCAACAGAATAGTATAATTTATATTGATGGTATTGATCGTTGTACTTCCCCAACCTGTTACTGTCAACATCCTGATCGGCATAATTGATTTGTACCGCATTTACCGTAGAAGTATTACCGAGATCTGTTTGTATCCATTCACCGGCATTTCCTGTTGCTGCACTCCAGTAAGTTTTGGTGAGTTCATCAAAAGCGTTGTTTGGAAGATAACCCCCTAAAGTAGATGATACCTGCACTGGTTTGTTATAATTGAGCAACATCCACCCTGTAAAATATTTTGACTGCCTGTATTCGGCAGGTTTCGATTTATCTACTGCAGAAGGAACATAATGTGGGTAATCACCAAATGCAGTATTACACCACATGGTTCCATCTTTATCAAAGCCGGAAGGCCACATGGCTATTCTTCTTTCAAAAGTATTTTTGACTGAAACAACTGTTGTGGCAACATGCCACCAGTTATTATCATTGTCGATGAATGTTGCACCATGACCAGCACCTCTAACATATCCACCGAGTTTCATGCTCAAGGGATCAGACATTGGCTCAAACGGTCCAAGCGGGTCATCACCAACCAAAACACCATCTGCATATCCACTAAACTCTGTTCCGGGTGCTCCATATTGCAGATAATACTTGCCGTTGTATTTCGTCATGTGTGATCCTTCGATAAAAGGATCCAGAAAAGTATTGTCCATGTGTTCACCAAAACGTTGCCATCCAAATCTCCATGGCTCCAGCAAATACATTTCTTTTCTTGTTCCGATGGGTTGCAATGTTTTACGGTTCAGCTCAATTCCATACATCGGGAATTTGTTGCTACTGCCGTTATACATGTACAATCTTCCATTATCATCAGTAAAGAAAGATGGATCCCAACCTCCGATCTCGAATGAATCTACCAAAGGTTTCCATTCATTCGCTTTTGGGTTTGTACTCATCCAGATAGTGAACTTACTTGTATATGTAGAACCAAACACCAGCATGGTATCGCCGATAATTCCTACAGCAGGTGCACAGAGTTCATCATAGCCTTCATTCCACGGACGCAAAAATTTCTTTGAAACAAAATTCCAGTTCAGCAGGTCATTACTCCACCAATAACCCCATTGATTTGTACTGAAGAGATAATAATCGCCTTTATAATTTACAATCACCGGATCTGCTGTTGCTCTGTGCCGTCCCCATTCAGAAAAATTGGGAATAGGTGTATAGCCATAATCAATGTTCAGCGGATTGCAATATGTTCTCTGCTGGCCCTGCACTCGTGTTGCTGCAAGTAATAAACATATAATTACAAATGGAATAATTCGCTTCATCTTCATTTATGTTGTGCAAATAACCAACTAAGTAATTCTTTTTCAGCAAAAGCCGGATCCCAACTATTGTGATTTGCATCCGGATATAAAGTAAGTTTTACATTACCTCCCTTATCCTGAATGGCAGCTGCCATTGTTTTGCTGAACTCAGGCAATACAACATCATCTTTCAATCCATGGAATATCCACCAGTTTGTTTTGATGAGTTTTTTTGCAGTAGCAGGTTCACCTCCACCACAAATAGGAAAAGCAGCAGCAAAGAGTTTCGGCTTTCTTGCAACGAGTTCAAATGTTCCCATGCCTCCCATAGAAAGTCCGCCAACATAAAATTGCTTCTTATTGAGTTTGTAGTTTTGTTGTAACTGCTCAATAAGACCAAGCAATAATTTCATTGCTACAGTTGGTTGCTCATTCATTGAGAAGTTGAAGCCCACACGTTTCTTTGTTGAATCGTACACAAACTTTACATTACTCCAGAAACTCGAATCGCTGCACTGGGGAAATACGATTATTGCAGGATATTTTTTCCGGATACTATCTCTCAGAAATAAAGCAGAACCATGAACCAATTGCTTTTCATTATCTCTTCCTCTTTCGCCACTACCATGCAGGAAAAGAATCAACGGATATTTTTTTGAAGGGTCATAATTTTCAGGCAATAACAAGCGATAAGGCATAGTATCATTACCACTAATAAAAACATGTTTCTCGTACAATGATCGATCCTGTGCAAAAGACAAGCGACTTAAAAAAAGTACGACTATAAACAAGAATAACTTCTTCATATCATTTCTTGAGGTAAGGACTTGTAAATCCGAGTTTGTTTAATCCATTCTGAATTTCAGGACAACTCATCAATAGTTTCCACATCAATCCGCTTCGATAATTTTCAATCATCACAATGATCGGTCCCTGGTCGATTGCCAGATGAGATTTCGCATACCAGTCTTTTGTTTCATTGAAAGCATCTACAAAACCGTATTCGCTCCAAATTTTATCGCCCAGGTCATAATAAAAATGGCGTAGTGCTTTCATCGAATATTCCGGTGTATAAGGAAATGCAGACAATGCAGCAGTTGGTGTGATCGTACCGAAATCATTCGTTGGTGAATATGCATTATACCCATCGTAGGTATCACCTGCTGTTAATCCCCAGCAATTTTCACCATAACCTTTGAACTTACCCGGATTGCGAACACAATGTTCCCTGTTGATGAGTGTATGATTTTTATTTTGTTCCCAGTAATCTGCATACTGATCTTTCAAACCATTAGGGTCTACACCAAGAAAAGAATAGTGCGAAAAGAAGAGTGGACCACCGTAATCGAAACCTAAAGGTAATTTGTAGCCATAGAACTCCTTTCCATTTTTGAAAAAATTACTTTGAGCCCATCCACGATGATATACATCGGCTGATACCTGGTAACGTTGAGCACTTGCTGCAAGAATGTAAGTGATCAGGCATTCATTAAATCCACGAATAGGGAAGTCCATGCTCCATCCGTTATTAGGACTCCAGTGCCAATACAAAACATCTTCTCCTCCTTTTGTAAACCAATTCCATTCTATTTCATTCCACAACCAGTTGATGCGATTTCTTAGTTCTTCTTCCGTTCTGTCTTTTGTATTGAAATATTGCCTTGCACATAAAAGTCCCTGGAATAGATAAGAAGATTCTACAAGATCAGCACCATCATCTTTCCTTGAAAAAGGTATCACCTTACCAGTAGTTCCGTTTAACCAGTGAGGAAATACTCCGTGATAGGCATCTGCTTTCGAAAGAAATTTTACCATCTTCAATAAAAACTTCGCTGCAGTATCTCTTTTTATCCAGCCTCTTTCTGTTGCGACGATGGTACTCATTATGCCAAATCCTGTTCCGCCGGTTGTTACAACTTCACTTCCATAATCATAAGCAACATTGCTTCGCTCTCTCGACAAACCACTCACCGGGTGTGCAAAATCCCAGAAGTAACGGAATGTTTGCCGTTGCACTACATCCAGCAAAGCAGAATCTGAAAGGTTTGGCAAAACACCAACGACTGGTATCTTTTGTGCTTTAGTATTGAAGCTAATAACCACAAGTAAAATCAGGAGTATGTTTCTGATCAGTTTCATACATCAAGTTTATAAATACGGTGCTGTAAAGCCGAGGTTTCGCATTCCATTTTTTACTTCAGGACAACTGGTAAATAAATTCCATAGCAATCCTGATCGATGATTTTCTATCATTACAATGATCGGTCCCTGGTCAATTGCTAAGAATGAATTGGCGAACCACAGATCCTTCAATGAAAAAGCATCTACAAATCCATATTGCTTCCATATCTTATCACCCAACACATAATAATAAAATTTCAATGCTTTCATTGATTCTGTTGGTGTATATGGAAACGAAGACAAGGCTGCAGTTGGTGCGATCACTCCAACATCATTGGTAGGTGAGCTTGCGGTATAACCTGAAGGAATATCACTTGCAGTAAGTCCCCAAACAGAATCGCTGTAGCCAAAGTAATTCTTCGGATTCGTTTTACAATAATTGTAATTGATGAGTGTATGATTCTTTGTTTGAACTGCATAATTCGCATAAGCATCGGAAAGTCCATTCGGATCAATGCCTAAAAAAGAATAATGCTCGAAGAACAAAGGACCACCAAGGTTTGGACCTAACGGTAGTTGATATCCATAATACGTATTGTTATTGATCATTGCTCCATTCTGAGCAAAGCCATTATCGTAAACGATCTTAGGGATGTTATAATTTGTAGAAGATGCTGCTAAAACATAAGTTATCAGGCACTCGTTCCAACCACGTATTGGCAGGTTCATATCCCATCCATAATTATTGCTCCAGTGCCAGTATAAAGTATTCTGATTGTTTTGCCTGAACCAGTTCCATTGTACACCATTCCAGATAGCGTTTATATCATTCCGCAGGTTGGTTTCGGCTGCATCAGCACCATTGAAATACTGTCGTGCACAAAGTAATCCTTGTATTAAGTAAGATGTTTCAACAAGATCTGCACCATCATCTTTTGTACTGAAAGGCACTGCTGCACCGGTTGTTCCATTAAGCCAGTGGGGATATGCACCATGAAAAGTTTGTGCAGTATTCTTTAGGAATGAAACCATCGTTTGCATTCTCGCCAAACCTTGTGCTCGTGTAATAAAGTTCCTGTGAACACCTGTTATGATCGACATAATACCAAACCCAGAACCGCCACTCGTAACAACATCACCGGAAGTATTTCTTTCTCTTGCCAATCCGCTTACAGGGTGACCAAAATCCCAGAAGTATTTAAACGTTTGTTGTTGAACCAATGTAAGCAATGCATCATCTGATATTGCAGTAAACTTTCGTGATGAATCAATTTTCGTTGTTAGATTAACAGTAATTGCGGACTGCAACTTTCCTTTATTCTTTGATGTTAGATCAGTGGTGATATCAAGCGTATATTTTGCTAATCCTTGCAGCGGTGATGATGGAATGATCAATATAACACTGTCATTATTTGATGTAGAAGCGTTGTAAGGAAGAGTTGATCCATTTGCTTCTTTCAAAGTGATGCTGGAAGCAATAGAAGTGGGATCTACTGCTACCGGGAATTTGAACTGAACGGAAGGTGTAAGATTTACATTCGTATAATTGAAGCCATTACTGATGCCATTCACGGTTACTTCATTTAACGTGAAAGGCTTTGGTGAAACAACAGGATCAACAACTCCGCTTCCTCCTTTTTTACAGGAGAAAATACCAAGTATGATCAAAAGGCAGCAACAATATCTTACCATAATTTACCAAACGTATGTAGCTACTGAGCCACCTTCGAGTGACGTAGTAAACCACAGGTCTTTAAATTTCACATTGAATGTTTCTGTGTTATTACCATCGTTCTCAACGATCAACACTTTCTTACCATCTGGTCTCTCAAAAGCAACGGTTTGAATATTACCGCTATTGTTAGAAGCAATTCTTACAGAATTTGGTGGAAGAAATTTCGATGCATGTGCTACGATATAATAAGCAACGTTTCTTGTGATCGATGTGCCACTAATGGTAAGTGCTCCTTTACATTGAGTACATCCACCAGGTGTGTGTGGTTGAAAATTTGCATCATTTGCAAGATTCCATTCCAGAGCCACTTTACTCCAGTTACGCATAGAACCTATGATCACATTTTTAAGATGCCATTTCAGATCTCCACCAAATGATCCTGTAGAAGATGTCCATTGCTCAGTGAAGTAAACATTCTTATCAGGATAATTTAAATGAATGGTTGAAAGCGCTGCAATATCACCTGCATATAAGTGAAAAGCAGCACCATCTATAAATGACCTGGCTGTAGCATCTGATAAAACATCCATCGGGTAATCTATTCTGTCGCAGTTATGATCATAGATAATGATCTTTGTTGAAATATTCGCTGCCTGGAAAGCCGGACCAAGATGTGTTTTAATAAATTCTTTTTGTTCGGCTGATGTCATTACCATGCTAGGATTGTTTCCTCCATGTAAAGGTTCATTCTGAGGCGTGATCGCATAGATAGGAATTCCTTCGGCCTGCATTGCTTTAATATACTTTACAAAATATTGTGCATAGGTGTTGTAGTACTGTGTTTGCAAACTACCACCCATTAAATTGTTGTTGGTTTTCATCCATGCAGGTGCACTCCATGGACTTGCTAATATTTTTACATTGGGGTTGATCTGGAGAATTTCTTTTAGCACCGGAACAAGGTTAACCATTGCAGGTGCAATGCTGAAGTTAGCAAGTGTTGGATCTGTTGTTGTGCCGGGCATATCGTTATAAGTGTACGTTGTGGCGCTAAGATCAGATGCTCCAAGACTAATGCGGAGAAAGTTGATGTTGATCGCATTGGGATCTGAAGAAAACAATTCTCGCAGCAAAGCTGTACGGTTTGACGGAGGTAGTGCATTGATGAGATCAGCACTTCCATCGGTTAATGTATAACCAAATCCATTGATCGATTGATATCTCTGAGTACTATCAACAGTTATAGTAACATTATTATTGCTCACATTACTGAAACCAGGTGTGGTTGATTGTTGTGTGAGTAGTTGAGATTGATTTTGCGTAGTAAGCCACCAATTAGCAAATACAGTTGGAGTTACCGGTGTAGGAGTAGGATTGGGTGGTGGTGTTGGTGTTACTGTTCCGCCACCGCCTGAACTCTTTTTTGAACAGGCATTCGCAGTTAACAGAAACAAAGACATGATAATAAAGGTGGCAACTTTCGTTCTCATAACATTCAATTTACTCCTCAGAACAGGTATTGGATTTTTAAAGACAATTATCCCGGCAAATGCCGGGATAATTGATAAGTGATCAGTGCTTACTTTTTATTTGCATACAAACTTGTGACTTCTGCAGTAGTGAGTGCTTTACTATACAGACGAACCTGATCGATCTGCCCTTTAAACGAACTTTGAAGCCAACCACTTACGCCATCGGCATCTCCGTCGTTTCTTGGACCACGACCAATCCTGAATTCTGTGATCTTATCATTTAGTAAATTCAAAGCACCATGTGTACCCCATGTTTTAAGATTCGGGTTTGCTGCTCCATCAATGTAAAGCGTCATCGTACTGCTGTTATGATCATATACAGCTGCAATGTGATGCCATTGATTATCTAATAAACCAGCAATCGATTGGCCGCCTTCCCAAGTTAGCCATCCATCATTTGTTCCGGATTGAATGTAGAATTTTACAGCACAGGCAGCATTATCACCTTCTAGGAAGAACAGGAAACTACCATTTGACCAATTGTAATTATCTACTGCACGAGTACTTAAAATATATTCCGGCCCATTTGTTCCTCCATTGTTTTTTGTTTGACCATTTCTCTTAAACCATGCTGATACGGTAAAGCTTTGTGCCGTAGTTGCCCAGTCATTGGGTTTTGAATATTTAATGAACTTCAGGTTTTCACCCTGTACAGCTTTTCCGCTTACGCCAGTTACAGAAGTAAGTGGATTATCGGAAGGAAAATTGGCTCTTACACTATCCACTGCATTCATCAATGCATCGGTAGTATTTCCGTCGAAAGCTACATAGAACTTTAACGGACCACCTGGTGCATTTGCATCAACAGGATAGTTGCCAAGTTCCGGCTGAGTTTTCTTCTGGCAGCTTGTGACTATTAGTGTCATTGCTGCTATAAATAGGAACTTTGCAGTTTTCATAATATTAAGTTTCATTTCGATCAATTAATAAGTTTACTTAAGTAACCGATACAGAATATGCACCGGTTATTATCTACTAAGGATAATCAGGATTTTGAACCAATGCACCACCTGACTGATCGATCACAGGTTGTGGTAATGGCAGGTATTTGTTTCTAGCCTGGTATCCGAGTGGACCCAATACATTTACTGCATCACCCCATCTTACCAGATCAAAAAATCTCTCTCCTTCCATGGCAAATTCAACTCTTCTCTCCTGCTTGATAGCGGTACGCATTTGTGTTTGCGATACAAATGCAACAAAAGGTAAAACAGAATTATTTCCATCTCTTGCTCTTGCTCTCACCTGCTCAAGATAATTCACTGCTAAAGTTTGATTAGCAGCACCACCAATCTCGTTAGCAGCTTCTGCAGCCATCAGCAATACATCAGCATAACGAAGAATTCTTTGGTTAAGAAAACCTGCACCATGAATATCACCTGTTTCCTGTTGTCTCTTAGGATCAACATAGGCTTTCTTGTTCCAGTAAGCTCTTGGCAAACCGGTTGGAAGTGTACGTCCATAACCTCCATGTGCAGGATCGTCTGATTGACCGCTATACAGAATCGTGTAATCTTTACGAGGATCTCCTGCTTCGTATGCAGCTACCAGATCTGGTGTAGGTGTATTCCAACCCCAACCCAGATCCCAATCACCACTTCCACGAACACCTTGAGATGTTGCAAAGAAACTATACAGGCTTTGAGCTGTTCCAGACGCTCCGGGAGGTGTGTAAGCTTGAATTTCGAAAATCGATTCCTTGCCGTTTTCACCTGCTTCATTATAAGCAAGGTTATACTTATCAAGGCTATATTCACCTGAAGCGATCACTTGCTGCAGTAATCCCAATGCACCAGCCCATTGCTGACGATACATCATTGTTTTAGCCAGCAATGTTTGAGCAGCGCCTCTTGTTAATCTGCCGGGATATTTGTTTTGTCCGGATGCATTCTTCCAGTTAAGTGGAAGATGAGCTACCGCATACTGAAGATCTGCATCTATCAATCCATAAATAACGGATTCATCAGACTTTGGCAATGAATTGACCTGGGCATTATTGGTCACAGGAAAATCAATCTTTCTAACCTTACCATATGTTCTTACCAAATCAAAATAAGAAAGTGCTCTGAAGAACCTACCTTCTGCAAGGTTGACTAAAGACGCAGGATCAGTAAGCTTCAATGAATCAACTGTATGAATAAGGATATTCGCATGGTCAATCATTTTATACTTACGCTCATAATAAATATTGGTACTCCAGTGATCTTTACTATACTGAAACTGATCATAGATCACAGCCCAATCTGCACCGTCGCTTGGAGAGCTTCCTTTCATTGCATCATCATCTCTGAAACTATGAATAGCGAGGTAAGGAATATGACCCCAGGCAGCTCCACCTTCGTCAGGATTACGGATCGCACCGTATAAACCTAAAGCCAGACCTTCAACACCACCCTGATTCAGATCAGACAGAGTGGCTTGCAGTGGTTTCCTGTCGAGAAATTTCTGACAGCCTACGCTGGCTATAGCAACAGGTATTGTTATCAACAGTACCCATTTCAAAGCTTTTGTATTGTATTTCATATTGTTTACTATTAATGATTAAAAGTTCAGAGTTAAACCACCTGTCACGATCATTGGTACAGGACCATCACCGTAATCTAAACCAAAGGCAGTTGGGCTACCACCAAATTCTGGTGTATAACCGGAGTTATTCTTGAATGTTTTCAAATTCTGAACATTCGCAAACACTCTTAAACTCTTAATGTGAAGTTTTGCTAGTTGAGACTGATCGAACGTGTAGGCCAGTTGTATATTCCTGATGCGGAAATAGCTTCCATCTTCGATACCAAAAGTAGAAGGCAACCTGTTGATCGCATGATTGTCTCCAAGGATAGGTACCCAATTAGATGTACCTGGCCCATGCCAACGCTGCAGCTTAAATGATGCATAGTTGTAACGGGAATAAGGTAATTCTGAGCTACCCCAGATACGATATACTTCAGCACCATAAGAACCATTCACATCGATATCCAGTTCAAGTTTCTTATAAGTGAGTGTTACAGATCCACCGTAAATGAAATCAGGTGTTGGGTTACCGATCATTGTACGATCTTTAGTATCGATCACACCATCACCATTTACATCCCTGTACTTCAAATCACCTGGTCCGTAATCATAACCAATTACTTTAGGGCTTGATAATTTGTCGTTATAAGATTGATATATCCCATCAACAATATAACCATAGAAATAACCAATAGGATAACCGATCTCGGTTTGGTTTGGTGTAGATTCACCTGCAGCCAGCGGTGTTCCAAAATTCTTCACTTCATTTTTAAAAGTGGTGATATTACCACTCACTGCAATCCTGAGATCTCTTGATAATGGCTGTGTCCAGCTTGCCATTGCTTCAATACCCTTGTTAGAAATATCAGCAAGATTTCCCAACTGCGGTTTACCAGTAGGCAGATACAGGAATGCAAGTGCACCTTTTGTAAGCCTGTTGTAATAATTCAACTCAACATGTAATTTGTTTTTTAAAGAGTTGAACTCCATGCCGATTTCTTTTGCATGATTTTTTTCCCAGGTAAGATCATCTGCAGGAGTGTAATCATTAACATAAGCAGCATATGTATTGTTGCCGAATACTGCGGTATTACCCTGGCCAATACGAGGATACAAAGGATAATCATATCCGTAAGTATTTTGACCACCCAATACACCAATAGAAGCTTTCAACTTAAAGTAGTTGAATATCTTTTGATCAGCCATAAAGTTCTCACGGGTCAACTCCCATGCAGCACCAACAGCCCAGAAATTCTCCCATGTATTTCCATTTGCCTGGAAAACAGATGAACCATCCCGACGATAAGAAACGTTCAGCATGTATTTATTCTGATAGCTATATAATGCACGGAACAATCCAGACACTGTAGCTTTTTCTGCTGAATAAGATCCAGACTGGTTTGCCAATACATCATTAAAACCATTATTAATAAACCAGAAACGTTTATCATCAGGAATAGGATCACCAGAAAGACTCTGCCTTGTATTAGCACTTAATTGGTTTACTCCAAAAAAGTAAGTAGTAAACCCTGCTGTACCTGTAAGGCTATGATCACCAAAAGTTCTCTTGTAAGTTAGAATGTGATCCTGCTGAAACTTTCTGTAATCATCCCTGTTAACATTCACTCTTGTGAGTTGGTTAATGAGGATCCATGGCTGAGTAGATGAAGCAGGATTATAACCGGCATACAAAGGATTGTAAGAACGACTGTCAACCCAACTCATATCACCATACACTGTACCACGGTAGTTGAAGTATCTGAGGAAATTTACATCAACATAAAAACTACCTACAAAACGAGTTTCCCTGCCAATGTATTTATTCCAGGTGTTTTCTCTTGTAAGCAATGGATTTTGAAGTGTATTCTGGATGCTGGGTAAAACAGAATACAAATTATAGGTGACTGTATCACCATATAATTTTAAACGTTGAGGTTGAGTTCCTGCACTTACAATAGGTGCAATTCTTCTTGCATCCTGTAAAGCACCTGTACCATCACTAGGATATTTAGTTCGTGTACCTGCGAGATTGAAACCAAATTTGATTCCTTTTGTAAGCTTGATCTCATCTGCAAGTGAAACCTGGAATTTTTCGAGCTTTTCATGAATAACAATACCCTCATCCTTGGTATAACCTAAACCTAAATAGAACTTGTTCTTCTCTGTGCTTGTAGTTAAACTTAAGTTGGTAGAATTGAAATGACCGGTTTGTGTCATAGCGTCAATCCAGTCAGTGTTATTCTGCCATTTGCTGTAGTCAAATACTTCTGTAGAACCGATGTTTGCTTTTTCTTCTTCGTACAGTGTTCTAAAATCTTCTCCGTTGGTAAGAACATCTATCTTATCAACGAGTTTTTTAAAACCCCATGAAGTAGTAAGACTAATATTCACCTGGCCAGTCTTTGCTCTTTTTGTAGTAATAGCGATCACACCACCAGCACCACGAATACCGAAGATGGCAAGTGAAGAAGGATCTTTCAATATCTCTATTGTTTCGATATCGTTTGGATTCAGGTAGTCGATATTATCATTTAAGATACCATCTACTACATATAAAGGTCTTACTGCATCGCCATTGGTACTACCTGTACCACGAATACGGATGTCTGGTGCTTTACCAGGAGTTCCATAGGGAGTAACTGATAAACCTGCAACCTTTCCCTGCAATGAAGTGATCGGGTTGGTGTTTGGCTTATCTGCCACTTCCCTTCCTGACACTTTAACAATCGAACCGGTAAGATCTCTTTTGTTAGCTGTACCATAACCGATCACTACTACCTGATCTAAGTTCACTGCAGAAGGTGCCAATGACACATCGAGAGATGTTCTATTACCTACTACAATTTCCTGTGATACATAACCCACAAAGCTGAACACCAATGTTGCGTTTGCCGGAACTGGCAAACTAAATTGTCCGTTATCATTAGTAGTTGTACCTCGTGATGTTCCTTTGATCTGTACCGATACACCTGCAATAGGCATATTATTTTCTCCTTTTACTGTACCAGTGATCACCTGGTCTGCCGGAGCCGAAGCATCTTCAGCACCTTTAATGGCAATAAGATTGTTTTGAAGAAATTGATAAGTGATACCACTGTTCTTCAGCAATCTGTCTAATACATCTTTAATCTCTGCATCCTGTACAGATAAAGAGACTTTTTGTTTTACGCCCTGCAATTCGCCATTGTACAGGAAACGATAATTAGATTGTTTCTCAATAGTTGTAAGCACACTGGCAATCTCAGCATCTTTTACATTGAGGCTGATCTTGCTTTGTGAATACCCTTTAGCGCTAACCTGGAACATAACATGACCCAGAAACAGCACTGTGAAGATTCTCAAAAGCAGCATCCTGGGGATAGCCGCAACCGTTAATTTTAGTTTCATAATTAGAAATTGTGCGTTATCAAAATCGTAAAGGTTTTCGTTTGCATTGTATTGTTTTACATCATATGCGATAGGTTTTAGTTGAGTGATCTAATATGTATTTCATAGTTCTTTATTTCATATTTAAAACGGGCTACTGCCTGCAATGCCTGTAGTGCTTCTTCGATTGTTTCGTTCTCAAATGAACCGATAAAGTGTAACTGCTGCACTTGCTTATCGTGGAATATGATATTCACATTATACCAGCGTTCCATTTTATCTGCCAACGTTTTAAAATCAATATCCCTGAACTCAAGCCTGTTGTACACCCATGCTGTTTCCTGTAAATGTGACGGAGTTACTGTACTATCAAGGTTTAATATCTTATATGCAGGATGTGCAGTGTGCATTTTATCAGTTACAACAAACTGCTTATTGATGCTGAGTTTTTCATTGGGCTTTAAGAGTATTTCGTTCTGTTGAGGATCATTTCGATGTGTAACTGAAATAGCTCCTCTTAATAATGTTGCTTCGATCTTTTCATCTTTCGGATAACACTTCACATTAAAAGCAGTTCCCAATACTTTGATGTTGATACCTTCTGCATGAACAATGAAAGGCTTCTCAGGCATTTTCACCACATCGAAATAAGCTTCTCCTATCAACTGCACTTCTCTCAACTTCCCATTAAAATTCTTCTGGTACAATAATCTTGAACCTGAGTTCAGCCAAACCCTGGAACCATCAGGTAAGATCAATTGCGAACGACTACCATTTTGTGTTGTGATACTATCGCTGTAATCAGGTAAAGCCACTAAAGATTGTGGCCGGTTCTGTGAACTTGTATATATGAATACAGATACAGCAATAATGAGTACAGAAGCTGCAGCCATCCACCACAAACGTTTAGAACGAGATGGTTTCATTTCAATTACTTCCCCCAGCTCTGTTTCGCTTTCTCTTTGTTTGGCTTTTCTCAGCAGCTTTTCGAGTGTGCCTGCACCGTGTGAAGATTTTAGTTGAGCTGGTGTCCAAAGCTCCTGCAACGTGGCATATTGTTGTTGCAGTGCAACATCTTGCTGCAACAATGATTGTAATTCCTTTCTCTCCAATTCCGAAGCCTCATTGCTAAGACTTCGGGCCATTAAATACCAGACCCGGTTATGTGCAAGCATGTTTTTTCTCTCGTTAGTGATCGCTACTGGTAAAGACAGCGGAATTCACTTTATCTCCTAAAAGAAAAATAACTTTTTTTAAAAAAAACTGTAGCTGAGCCTTTGCAGGATACCTGGGCGTTTTTTATTCAACTGAACAGCAGCACATATCCTTTTAACCGCAATAGCCATCTGGGCATCAATGGTTTTGATAGAGATATTGAGTATTCCTGCCACTTCTTTGTACTGTAACCCATCTTCCCGTACGAGTTTAAATATCATCTTACACCTGGCAGGCAATGCTTCGATGGCCTCATTCATCTTTTGCATCAACTCCTGTGTTACCAATACCTCGTATGGTGTTTGACCAAGTGGCTGCAATTCAATATGAAGAAAATCAAAAGGTGCTGTTACAATATCGTACGACCGTTTAGAAAGTATATTCAGTGAGCGGTTCTTTACAGAAGTGTAGAGGTAAACTGTTATGTCTTTGATATCAGTGATCTTTTTGCGATTGCACCATACCTGTATAAAAACATCTTCTACTGTTTCTTCTGCGGTATATTTTGAACGGGTAATACTATAGCTAAAGCGAATGAGCTTATCTCTGAAAAGATTATAGAGCTCGGCAAACGCATGTTCGTCGTCGCCGGCAATCCGATGAAGTATATCAGGCAGGCAAGTTGTCATGGCTATACAATCGCTTGTAAAGGTATAAAGAAAGCAATAACCGAATCAGGTAATCAGCGTAAATAACCAGAAAAGCCATATATGGATAGCTGATTTAAATCAGTTGTTACCAAAAACATATTTCATTTCCTTTGCAATTGTAAAGATTTTCGTTTCATTCTTATTGCGATTGGCAAACGCCAACGTATTTGTATTGCAGTTACTTTACATTGCTGCATCAGGATTGATCTTCTAATTACCATTTTACAAAACGGAACTGATGAAAAAAATATTCATTGCCTCTTTATTGCTTTACACAACATTAGGATTTGCACAACCAGGCAAGCAGGTAACTATTTATACTACGGCTGATAGTACGGATTACCGCATTACCCAAACCGGAACGGCATCATTCAAAGCAATGCCGCAGCCTTTGGAAACACAACCATGCATCTTTATCAACCCTGCTAAGAAATTTCAAAGCTTTATTGGTATTGGAGCTGCACTCACAGATGCATCGGCAGAAACATTTGCTACCTTACCTAAAGAACAGCAGGCAAAATTTTTAGAAGCTTACTATCATCCCGATAAAGGCATAGGATATACACTTGCAAGAACCACTATTCACAGCTGCGATTTCTCAAGCGGAAGCTACACTTATGTAAAAGATGGCGACAAAGAATTAAAGAGTTTTAGTATCGATCACGACAGGCAATACCGAATTCCATTTATCAAACAGGCAATTGCTGCTGCAGGAGGAAAACTCACCATGTTTGTAAGTCCGTGGAGTCCGCCAGCCTGGATGAAAGACAACAATAACATGTTACAAGGTGGTAAGCTCAAACCAGAATACTATCAAAGCTGGGCAAATTATTTTGTAAAATTTATCAAGGCGTATGAGAAAGAAGGTATACCCGTTTGGGGAACTACCATTCAGAATGAGCCTATGGCAAAACAGACATGGGAATCCTGCATTTTTACCGCCGAGGAAGAACTTACATTTTTAAAGAAATACTTAGGTCCAGCTTTTCAAAAGCAGGGATTGGCCAACAAGAAGATCATTGGATGGGATCACAACAGGGATCTTATCTATCAGAGAGCAAATACATTGCTTAAAGATCCTGAAGCAAAAAAATATCTCTGGGGAATTGGTTATCACTGGTATGAAGACTGGAGTGGTGGTGATCAAATGCATCAGAATGTAAAGCTGGTGAAAGAATCATATCCAAACGTAAACCTGCTTTTTACAGAAGGATGTAATGGCCCTTTCCGCTTTGATAGTATGTACAACTGGAAGTTGGGTGAATCTTATGCAAGATCAATGATCAACGACTTTAATAATGGTGCTGTTGGCTGGACCGATTGGAATATTTTATTAGATGAGAAGGGAGGTCCTAACCATGTAAAGAACTTTTGCTTTGCGCCTGTACATGCCAATACCAAAACAGGTGAATTATATTTTACCAATGAATATTATTACATCGGTCACTTTTCTAAGTTCATTCGTCCCGGTGCAACAAGAATCACCAGTTCCTCAAGCAGAAGCCCGTTAGAAACAACTGCTTTTGAGAATGCCGATGGAAAGATCGTTACCATTGTATTGAACAGAACCAATCAAAAGATCGATTATTATTTATGGAAAGATGGTGAAGCTGCAGCGTTAACAAGCCTGCCACACTCTATTTCTACATTGATCGTATCAAAATAAAATTTAGAAGTTAGCTAAATGAGAAGAGGGTTGCAATGCAGCCCTCTTCTGTTTACCGGAATAATTTCTATTGCTCTTCTTTCTTTTCTACCGGAACCAGATCACTCAACTCAACATTCATCGGTATCACACCTATTTGTACGATCGCTCTTTTACCACGAATCTCTTTCACCTCACCTACCTGGTAATTCTTCTTCAGTTTTACCAAAGAGCCTACTTCAATTTCCTTATTCAGTTCTTTGTATTTGGAACTCACTTTCTTCTCAAGCTTATTTACAACAACCGCTTCTTTTTTCTTGAATAAAAGATCCTGCAGGTTCTTTATCACCTGTGATTTATCTTCCGATTTGCGGTAATCCAAAACGATCTGACGAAGTTTCCGCTCCATATCTTTAAGGTAAGCGATACGTTCTTCGGTAATGCGGTTCTGCTGCCTTAACAATTCTACCTGCTGGCGATGTCGCTCTTTATCCATCACCACTTCCATTTCTTTCTTCAGCCGCTCATTCTCTTTCAAGAGTTTTTGCAGCTCACCTTTTTCTTTTCCCAGTTTCTGAAGATCCTGTTCTGTTCTGTTCAACAGTTTATCTAAACGAAAATGATCTTCATCCACCAGCTTTCTTGCACGACTTATCAAATGCTGCGGCAACCCGATTCTTTCTGCAATAGAAAAAGTATAAGAGCTACCCGGCTTACCAACATTTAGTTTATACATTGGCATCAGGTTCTTCTCATCAAACTGCATGGCACCATTTAAAATACCGGGTGTGTGATTGGCCATCACCTTTAAATTCAAATAATGCGTTGTAACGATGCCGTAAGAATGTTTTCTGTTCAACTCTTCCATGATCACTTCTGCAAATGATCCCCCCAAATTCGGATCGCTACCACTTCCCAGTTCATCAATGAAGAACATCGTTTTGCCATTTGCATTCTCTATGAAATATTTCATATGCAGCAAATGCGACGAATAAGTACTCAACTCAAACTCGATGCTTTGTGTATCGCCAATATGAATGAACAATTGTTTGAATATTCCCATCTGGCTATTGGGAGAAACCGGAACCAGCAATCCGCTCTGCAACATCATCTGGTTCAATCCAACCGTTTTCATGGTAACTGTTTTACCTCCTGCATTCGGACCACTGATCACCAGTATCCTTGCTTTCTCATCCAGCTTTAACGTAACCGGTATGGTTGGCTTACCATTCTTCTTATTGTATAAATATAATAATGGATGATAGGCATTCTGCAGGTCAACGATCGCTTTATCATACACATTCGGAAGATTGCCATGCATCTCAACTCCCAATTTTCCTTTCGCCCTGATGAAATCAAATTCACCGATCACTTCCAACCATGTTTGTAACAATGAACTATATGCTGAAAGTTTACTGGTAAGTTCTCGTAATATTCGCTGCACTTCTCTTCTCTCATCACCTTCTAAAGAATACACTTCGTTATTCAGCTCTATCGTTTCCTCTGGTTCAATAAAAGCCGTTCTCCGGCTATCACTTTCTCCATGCAGAATTCCTTTTACCTGCCGTTTGTATTCACTGAACACCGCTACCACTCTTCTTCCGTTGCTGAAACTCTCTTCGATATCTGCCGTATAACCACTCTTCGCCAGTTTCGCTACTACTTTCTCGAAAGCTCTTCTCAGTTCGTTGCGTTTGCGATAAAGGTTCATACGGATACGCTGCAAGTCTTCCGATGCATCATCCTTTACATTACCTCCATCATCCAGCACATCGTCGATCATCTCTATGATCACTTTCTCATAATACGTTGCGGCGATCACTTGTGTTAATGCAGGAAAACCGGAACGCCTGTCATTATCAAACCAGCGAAATATCGAAGCAATATTCTCTGCCAACTTTCTTACCTGCATGAACTGCTCACCACTCAACGTTGCACCCGGAATACCGAGTAACTTAATATCTCTGCTAATGTTCTGTGTAAAATCAGAAGGAAAATAAACACTCTGTTCCAGCAACAATTTAAATTCATGTGTTTGGTTCAGCTCAAGATCAATGTAATCTTTCTTTGTATGGATACGGAGTTCAGCCGATTTCGCTTTTGCATACTCCGTTCTGCAATACTCTACCAGTAACGCTTTTACTTTATCAAACTCCAGTTGAAACACCGCACTTTCAGGATACAAACGCATACAAGCAAACCCTTTCTTTTATTGAGCCAGCAAAGGTACAGGAATCAGCTGCTGTTGCGTCGCACTCTTGTACTATAGAAACATTGTTCAACATATTTCTCTCAACTTTCTCTCATCCATAACACATGGCCCTAAAACCATTTCTTTTTAAATGCTTTATTACTACTCTGGCTATAGTATTTTTCTCCAAATCATCTACCTTCCTGTAAATATTTCACTATCGAACACCTCCTCCACCATCTCAAAAACTATCATAACCTCAGCACGGAGGCACAGAATGCTGTTGCTGAATGTTTTCAACAGCAGATATATGCTAAAGGAGATCACCTGTTAACTGAAGGAAAGACCTGCAGATACCTGTACTTTATGCAGCAAGGTGTCGTTCGTGGTTACTACACCCTCGAAGGCAAAGAAGTTACGTACTGGTTTGCTTTTGAAGATGATTTTGTCACCTCGTTTCACAGCTTTATTACGAAGCAACCTTCGGTAGAAAACATACAGTTTCTCGAAGGCAGCATTGTTTGGGCTATCTCAAAAGACGATCTGAATAAACTGTTAGATCAATACCACGAAATAGAAACATTGTTACGCATTGCTTATGAAAAATATTACATCAGGCTGGAAGAAAGGTTTGTAAATGCTCAATTCAAAACCGCTACAGAGCGTTACCAGGAATTACTACAGCAGTCACCACATTTCCTCAACCGTGTGCCTTTGGGTTATATCGCATCTTACCTAGGCATAAGCCAGGAAACACTTAGCCGTATTCGGAGTAAGCTTTAACACATCCTGTTTGTTTTTTTGACAAAGGTCAAAAATCATCCATCCATATCAATGCAGTTTTGTTGCATCAAAATAAAAAGTATATGGAACAAAAACATGTTTCTATTGCACCTTCACCTGCTTTCGTTGGTGCCTCATGGACAGCTTTACTTACAGGTGTAACTGCATACATCATCGGCCTGTGGAATGCCGAGATGCAGCTAAACGAGAAAGGTTATTACTTCACTGTGCTTATGTTTGGATTATTCTCTGCCATCTCTGTACAAAAAGCAGTGCGTGACCAGATCGAGGGAATTCCTGTCACCAATCTTTATTATGGTATTGCATGGTTCTGCACTTTACTTTCTATTGTATTGCTCACTGTTGGCTTGTGGAATGCAGATCTGCTGAGAAGTGAAAAAGGTTTTTATGCCATGAGCTTTGTACTGAGTATTTTCTCATCTATCGCAGTACAAAAGAACACAAGAGATCAACGCATTGCAGACAGGGAAAAAGAAGAAGTTATTACGACTAATAAACCTGCAGCCCCAACACGTATCAGTACAACGATCATTTCGTAAACGAATATGTTATTTCAATCCTAACCCTCCCTCATTACTGAAGAGAATAACAAAAGAATATTATCTTCAAACACTTAACTTATACACATGAAACAGTTGTTGACTTTTGTTTTTCTTTTTTCAGCATTGATCTCTTACTCTCAACAGCAATCTAAAGCAGAGCTAATAAAAGAACTCGCAGCTATTCTGAATAAAGCATCCGGTATAAACTGGAAATCATCTGAATTAACAACTACGATCAAATCTCAAACTGCAACTGAAAGCCAGGTTACCACTTTGGTTTACAGGAAAGGCTATTCTGAAGAAGACGGCACAGTAGATAAAGTGTATACCAATATTTATTTAGTAAGCTGGGATAGCTTGCAAAAAAGCTCCACGGTTGCCCCTGCTAATAAAAAATTCGCTATGTCTGGCTGTTCTGAAACAGGCAACTACTGTTCTTTTCAGTTATCCTTTAAACCTTATTCTTTAAAAACAATAGAATACAATCACCAGGAAGACTACTCCAGCTACAACACATGGTTTAATGTTTATGTAAGGAAAGAAGACCAGGAAAAATTCTTTGCCTGCCTGCAAAAATTATATAAAGTGTTGCATCCAAATGAATAAACAGATGTTGTAAGAAATATTTCAATTATTCATCTTAGAACTAAAAAGATCGAAGTTTCCGTTCTTTATCACAGCTACGATCCTGAAACCGATATTGTTCTGTGGAACCGTCATCGCAAATCTGGATGTTACTTTACAATCCTGCGAATCATCTATAAATGATCCGCCAAACACCTGGTCAGAATCCATCACCATTTCAGCAACGTTGCCGCACATATTCATCAGGCCAATAGCATTAACATTACCATTGTTCACAACAGATGGAATCAACTCACCCGTATTCAGGTCATCGCAATAACTTCTTGAAACCACGGTGTTATTCTGTTGCACTCTTAGCTTTACTCTTGCTGAGACGATCGAATCCCTTTGACCTTCAGCCGCCATCATCCATTCTGCTTCTGTTGGAAGCCTGAAGTACACATTCGATGGTAAACGCCAGCCTTTCTTGTCATTATTATTATCGTACAATTCTTTATATGCCCTTGTGCGAAGTTCGCAATACATCAATGCCTGTTGTTTAGAGATATTCACTATCGGTCGTTGAGCAACATAAGGATCGTAACTAACATTTGTATCCAAAACCACATCACGTACAACCCTGGGTTGCAAATTAGAAGCTGCATCCTGCAAACTATATATTTCTTCCAGCGAAATAGTTTGATTCATACTATGCTGGTAACCCGTCCACCCGGTATAGTTAGGATAAGGGAAAGCCTCCTCAAACTTATCATAACTACCGAAAAAGAATTTCATTACATGAAGAAACTCGGCGTAATCGGCAATACTGATCTCTGTTTCAGAAATGAACACACTGTCGTTTAACTGAACAAAACCCGGCCATTTAAACGGCTTCTCTTTTCCCTGGCTAAAGCATTCTACAGAAGCCAGTACCAATAAATAAATAATGAGTACCAATCTTTTCATTTGTTCCCGTTCTATTGATTCTTAATGTCCAACCTGTCATAAATACGCTGTACCAAACAATATGCCTGATGCCGGGTGACAGAATCTTGAAGTGGGAATTGTAATGACTATGATATATTGAACCGGCTGTATAAGTAAATATCGAGAACCAAAAAGAATTCGCATCAAAACCTATCGATATTATATTACAATGATGCTTGTACTGATATGTTTGTTACATTGATTCATTAAGAGAATTTATACATTCTCACTTATCATTCCTTAGTTGATGAAGTATTAATGCATCTTTTCAATCTTTCCACCACCTTAACTGCATATTCCAACTGCACCGGAAAAAAATCTTTTGCAACAGGTACGATCTTTTCTTCATGTACCACTTTTCCTTTAAATGTAATTGCACAATAGGCAAACAGTTGATTGCCTGATTCCGGAACAGGTGAAGCATAACCGGTAATACCTACTCCCCAATCGCATCTAAATAATTCTGCAACCCCCAATGCCATCTGAGAAGCAGTTTGCGCAGAAACACAATTACATTGTTCTGCCTGTATCGGCTCAATACCCAAATGCAACACTTTCTGACCAATATTGTATGCTGTGATACCGCCCTGGAAAAATTTCGCAGCTTCAGTGGCAGCACTGATCACAGCCTGCAGTATACCGGAGGTTACACTTTCAGCAACAGCCAGTGTTTGCTTTCGCTGTACCAGTGCATCTTTTAGCTCATCGATCGATTGTTTGGAGATCAGTTCCACCATATGGCATTTCTCTCCAAATGGTGTGCCTGCAAGCAATTGAATGGTTTAAACGCTTAGTACAGCATGCATCTTGCTCATAAATGGAAATATTATATAAACAAATTACTGGCTTTCAAAGTTGGATATAAGCCTGGGCAAATTCCTTTTTAATCCACTTCCGAATATTTATCTTCGGAATACCAAACTACTTGCAATATGATCAGTGATCTTTTCAATCTGTTGTTCGATCTTAAAGGAATCGAACTGGTGCTATGGTGTATCGCCCTTCTCTTTTCCGTTCTCTTCGTAATACAAACGATCATTTCATTGTTTATTGGTGGCGATGGTGATATTGATGATAGTGGAAGTGATGGTCATGGAGATGCATTCCAGTTCTTTACTATCCGCAATATGATCATCTTCTTCACCATGTTTGGATGGAGTGGATTGGCTGCTTACAATGCAGGTTTGGGTAATGCAGCAACGATCATCATTGGATTGTTTGCAGGAATTGCCATGATTGCAATACTCTATGTGTTTATGCGTAATGCCAATAAACTCCGCAACAGTGGAACTCTACAAATGAAAAACACAGTAGACCAGATCGGTGAAACATATTTGCGTATTCCTGCGAAAAGAACAGGCACCGGCAAAATTCATGTACAGGTACAGGGAAGGCTGATGGAACTTGATGCCATGACCGATGACAATGAAGACATCGCTACCGGCAAACCAATACAGGTAGTAAGAACTTTGAACAACAGTATTGTACTCGTTACTACTGAACTTAATTAATCACTCATAAACCCAATTGACAATGACAGGTTATCTCTTGATTGCAATTATCGCTGCGGTTGTATTTATCTTTTTACTGCTAATGAGCATGTTCAGCAGGTACAAGCGTTGCCCATCAGACAAAATTCTTGTGGTGTATGGTAAGGTAGGTAAAGGAACTGAAGGAAATTTATCTGCCAAGTGTATTCATGGTGGTGCTGCATTTATCTGGCCCATCATTCAGGATTATTCCTTCATGGATCTTACACCAATGTCGATTGAAGTGAATCTTACAAAAGCATTGAGTAAACAGAATATTCGTGTTGATGTTCCATCAAAGTTCACAGTAGGTATCTCTACAGAGCCTGGTGTGATGGAAAATGCCGCAGAACGTTTATTGGGTTTAAAGCCTGCCGATATTCATGCATTAGCCAATGATATCATTCTTGGACAAATGCGTTTAGTGGTTGCGATGATGGATATTGAAGAGATCAACAACAATCGTGATAAGTTCTTATCGAATGTTGCTTCAAACGTAGAAGCTGAATTGAAGAAGATCGGTTTAAAACTGATCAACGTAAATATCACTGATATTAAAGACGAGAGTGGTTACATAGAAGCTTTGGGTAAAGAAGCTGCCGCTAAGGCCATTAACGAAGCAAAGAAAAGTGTTGCCGAGCAAGACAGGATAGGTGAGGTAGGCAAAGCAGAAGCAGAAAGAACAAAAGACATCAGCATTCAGCAGGCACAGAAAGAACGTGACGTTAAGATCGCTGAAACACAAAGAGACAGAGACTCATTGATCGCAGTAGCAGAAAAAGATAAAGAGATATTGATCGCTGCAGCAACAAGAGACGAGCAGATTGGTAAAGTTGAAGCAGAGAGAGACACACGTATCAAGACGGCGGAAGCAAATGCAGTAGCGGTTCAGGGAGAGAACCAGTCGAAGATACAGATCGCTATGTCTGATGCTGAAAGAAGAGAAAGAGAAGCAGAAGCTTTGAAAAAAGCACTTGCTGCAGAAAAAGTTCAGGCGGCGAAAGCTTTAGAAGAAGCTTACCTCGCAGAACGTAAAGCAGAAGAAGCAAGGGCTGAAAGAGAAAGAGCTTCGCAGAATGCAAACATTGTAGTATCGGCTGAGATCGAAAAACAAAAAGCGATCATAGAAGCTCAGGCAGAAGCAGAGAAAATAAGAGAGAAGGCAAAAGGTGAAGCTGATGCGATCTATGCTAAACTGGAAGCAGAAGCAAGAGGTATGTATGAGATACTTACTAAGCAGGCTGAAGGTTTGGATCAGATCGTTAAGGCTGCAGGTAATAATCCGAAAGATGCTGTGTTGCTATTGATCTCTGATAAATTACCAGAACTGGTGAAGATGCAGACCGATGCAATTAAGAACATCAAGATCGATAAAGTAACTGTTTGGGAGAATGGTTCAAATACAAATGGAAAAAACTCAACAGCTAATTTCGTATCGGGATTGTATAAAGCAGTTCCGCCGTTGAAAGATATTTTTGATATGGCTGGAATGGATCTTCCTGGTTATTTGGGAAAGAGCAAAGACAATGGTGATGATAAACCCGTTGAACTTCTTGATTAAATAAAACACATTTGTGATAAAAAAAAGTCCCGCACAAAATTGGCGGGACTTTTAGTATAGTTACAGGTAAATTATCTGTCGATCGAGCCCATTACTTTCTTCATAAAAGTATTTGCGGCATCTTTTTCAGGCATACCCTCAGCGATCATCTGGTGTACTTCTAAAGCACCACACATATTAGAGATCAGCTCTCCTATCACATTCAGTTCTTCATCTTTAAGAGATGCAGCTTCTGAAGTGGCTTCTAACACCTTGATAGCAATTTCGATCTCGTCCTGTGAACAACTTCGCTGTATCTGCCTAATTACCGGTAGCTTCATCGATCAACGTTTTTAACTGTTCTTCTTTATTCGTTTGAACCTGGTTCACCAATGCTCCTTTTTTGAAGCTTGCAAAAGTTGGCAGGTTGTTTACGTTAGCCAGCTTTCTTGATGCAGGAAATTTTTCTGCATCAGCAATTACGAAAGTTGCGTTGCCATAATCGCCTGCAAGTCTTTTAAACTTCGGTTTCATCAGCCTGCAATTGCCACACCATCCTGCAGAGTATTGAACGATCACTGTATCATTCTCTGCAACGATCTGCGCCAGGTTATCTTCTGTTAGCTCTATCATCACTTATCATTAATTGTTTGAGAAATACTCAGCAACACCTTCATTGGTAGCTTTCATTGCAGCTTCACCTTCTTCCCAGTTTGCAGGACAAACCTCACCGTATTTTTCAACATGCAACTGAGCATCTATCAAACGAATATATTCATCGATGTTTCTGCCCAATGGGAAATCGTTAACAGACTCATGTCTTACCACACCTGCTTTATCGATCAGGAAGGTTCCCCTGTAAGCGATAGGTGCTCCTGAAAAAGACCATGTTCTTGTTTCGTTATCAAACTGGTATTCACCACCGAGTACGCCGTAATTTAAAGAGATCACTTTTGCGGTATCTGCAACGATAGGAAAAGTAACACCCTGTATTCCTCCATTGTCTTTAGGCGTGTTCAACCATGCAAGATGTGTTTCTTCTGTGTCAGTAGAACAGCCGATCACTACAGTATCTCTTTTAGCAAATTCAGCCAGCTTTTCCTGGAAAGCATGGATCTCGGTAGGACAAACAAATGTGAAATCTTTTGGATAGAAGAAGAAGATCACATTCTTTTTGCCAACGTACTGTTCAAGGCTGAAATTTTCAACGATCTCTTCGCCATTAATTACTGCACCTGCTGTGAACTTAGGTGCCTGCTTACCAACTAGTGCCATATTTATATTTATTTACAATTTTTAAAATAATCATACAGAAGCACACAAGTGCTTTCCCTCATAAGTGACTGCAATCGTTGTGAAAATTTTGCCGGATGTAGGCATCAATTCCGAAGGATGCAAAGATATTAAAACGAAAGAAGATTTAATAGCTTACAATCGAAGAGAAAGTGAAAGTTATAAGCAGCGGTGGGAGGAATAAAAAGGAGAGACTATAACAAATGTTTATATTGATGTAGAAGGCGATGCAATTGCTTTCGCTGCGATCCATCCACTGGTCCATGCATGTTGAAAGTTGAAGCCACCGGTAATTCCATCAACATCCAATATCTCACCGGCAAAGAAAAGATGAGGAATGATCCGGCTTTGCATGGTGTTAGCATCTACTTCTGATAATTTTATTCCCCCGCAGGTTACAAATTCTTCTTTGAAAGTTGTTTTGCCTTTAACATGAAACTCAGCAGCAGTAAGCAGTTGTATCAGCTTATTCTGTTCTTTAGATGAAACATCTGTCCACCGTTTTGATTCATCGATACCTGATTGTTGCAGAAAAAAACTCCAAAGCCGATTGGGTAAGCCGAATGGATTCTTACTGTATATCTTTTGTGCTGCAAAACGATTCCTGATATCCTGCCAATCTTCTCTCAGTGATTGTTCAGTGTGATAGGCTAACCAATTAACCAGTATCGTAAAATCATATTGTTTAACGGCAAGATCTCTTGCACCCCAGGCAGAAGTTTTTAACGTAGCTGGTCCGCTTAATCCCCAGTGAGTGATCAGCAATGGTCCGCTTTCCTGGAGTTTGGTTCCTATTACTTTGATCGTCGCTTTTTCTACGCTAACACCCATCAATTGCGTAATAGCATTTCCGGGTAAATTAAAAGTGAATAAAGAAGGTATCGGTGATTCGATTGTATGTCCCAATTGTTTTAACCAGTCGAATTGGGTTTCTTTAGCAAAACCACCGGTAGCAACACAACACAGATCCGCTTCTAAAGTTCTTGAGCCAGATAATTGAAAATAGAATTGCTGTGTATCACGATTGAAGGTAATGTTCTTTACTTCAGTATTCATCCTTACCTCAACACCAAACTTATTTGCCTCACGAACAAGACAGTCAATTATAGTTTGTGATGAATCAGTAACAGGAAACATTCTTCCATCGGGTTCTGCTTTTAACTTTACGCCTCTCTCTTCAAACCAATTGATCGTATCTTTTGTGCTGAACCAGTGGAAGGTCTTCTTCAAAAAATTCTTCCCTCGTGGATAACGTTTGATCAGTTCAGCAATATCGAAGCAGGCATGTGTTACGTTACATCTGCCGCCTCCACTTACTTTAACTTTTGATAGCAGTTTATTGCTTTTCTCAACAATAATAACTTTTAAAGAAGGATCTAATCTCGCAGCATTCACCGCACAGAAAAAACCTGCGGCACCACCACCAATGACAACGAGCTGCTTTTGCATGAGACAAAGAAAGTAAATTGATTGTGCAAATAGGTTAGAGGGTAACTAATTCTTCTGCAGTTCAAAGCTCATGATGCCACTTAAAATTAAGTCGTTGAAGAAGGTATCCCTGATCTTCTCTGCAATATCATCTCCTAGTTTTGAGTACACTTTGATATTGTTCACCTTCGACCAATCGGCTGAGCTACGGTCGAAGCTATAGCTGAAAGCAACATCGTCTTCTGTAAGATTTTTGTTCATATCGTTCGTAGCTAATGCTCTTCCGATATAATAAAAAGTTCCTTCCAACTCGGTCACTTCGTATTCTATCAGATAAAACAAAGGTTCACCGCTTGCATCAAGTTGTTTCGCTGCGAATCGTAGCATGATCCAATTTTAGAAAGTAAAAACTTTACTTGGAGTAAGATTACTATTGGCAGCTTCTGCAGCTTCTATTATGCTGTAATCGCTTAAGATCATTGCTTTATTTTTCTTCACGCAAACATCGTGTTCAAAGTGTACACTCACTTTTCCATCACGGGTACGAACTGTCCAGCCATCATCTTCTGTATACACATCTTTTGTTCCCAGATTGATCATTGGTTCGATCGCAAGCACAATATTCTCTTTCAGTTTGGTACCATTACCTTTCTTGCCATAATTGGGAACCTGAGGATCTTCATGCATGCTTCTACCCAATCCATGACCTACCAATTCTCTCACTACACCATAACCATGCTCTTTCTCCGTGAATTTCTGAATGGCAAAACCAATATCACCCACACGATTCCCGGCAACAGCTTGTTCAATTCCTTTATATAAACTTTCCTTTGTTATGTTCACGATCTGTTTAGCTTCTTCTGAAGCTTCACCAAGAATGAACGTGTAAGCATGATCTCCATGCCATCCATTCAGGATCACACCCATATCAATACTCACTACATCACCATCTTTCAATGCAATATTATTGGGAAAGCCATGTACCACCACATCATTGATGCTGGCACAAACATTATAAGGGTAACCGTTGTAGTTAAGAAAACTTGGAATTGCTTTGTGATCTCTCACAAACTCACCACACAACTTATCGATCTGCATCGTGGTAACACCTGGCTTTAGCATCTTAGCAACTTCGGTAAGTGTCTGGCTTACCAAAACCGCTGATTGTTTCATCAATGCAATTTGGTCTTCGGTTTTCTGGATCATCATACCATTAGGTCTTTTCATATCTGATGTAAGATGTGTGACGTAAAAAATGTATTGCGCCAGCTACATCTTTTTATTCATCGTTCCTTGCGTCGCACACTTATACAACATTATGCATGGCAGCAAGAACGACTTCAAAATAAACAAGCCTGCTACTTGGTAACAGGCTTGCAAATGTCTAATATAATTTCGAGATTTTGTTTCCTGTCAACTGTAAACAGTCAACTGTCAACTAAATTATCCCTGTGTTGCAGTAGAAAGTGTAGTTTGTCTTCCCTGTATCCTTCCACCTTTCATCAATCCATCGTATTGACGCATTAACAGGTGTGTTTCGATCTGTTGAAGTGTATCAAGAATAACACCCACCATGATCAGCAAAGATGTACCGCCAAAGAAAGTACTGAACTGTGCGGTAACACCAAGCTTCTGCGCAAATCCAGGTAAGATACCAACTACAGCCAGTAAAATAGCTCCAGGTAATGTGATCTTATCCATGATCGCTCCGATATAATCGGCAGTTGGCTGACCAGGTTTTACACCCGGAATAAATCCATTGTTACGTTTCAGGTCTTCAGCAATTTGTTTTGGATTAAAGATCAATGCTGTGTAAAGGAATGTAAATCCAATTACCATTACAGCATAAATGATCATGTACCATCCATTGCTATGATCGTTGAAGGTTCTTGTGATCCAGCCTGCACTTTCACTGTCTCTGAAACCTGTGAAAGAGATCAGTGTTGGAAGGAACATGATGGCTTGTGCAAAGATGATCGGCATTACACCGGCACTGTTCACTTTCATTGGAAGGAACTGTCTTGCACCACCCACCTGCCTGTTACCAACGATCTGCTTGGCATAGTTGATAGCGATCTTTCTTACACCTTGTACCAATACGATCAATCCCATGATCACTGCAATAAGAATAGCGATCTCGATCAAGAATATCAATAATCCACCACCACCTTTAGCCTGCTTTGCTCCAAATTCCTGGATAGCAGCTTGTGGTAAACGTGCAAGGATACCAACCATGATGATGATAGAAGTACCGTTACCCAAACCTTTATCCTGTATTTTCTCACCCAACCACATTACGAATAATGTACCTGCAGTAAGCAAAACAACAGTTGAAAAAACGAAATAAGGCTGATAGCTTTCAATGAATACGCCTTCAGAGCCAAGGCTGTTGAGGTACCCGATATATGCACTTGCCTGGAAAGCAGTTACAATAACAGTGAGGTAACGTGTCCATTGATTGATCTTCTTTCTACCGCTTTCGCCTTCTTTCTGGATCTTTTGCATCTGAGGAACGAGAATCGTCATCAACTGCATAAAGATCGAAGCAGAGATATAAGGCATGATACCTAAAGCGAGAATAGAAGCTTGTGAGAAAGCACCACCGGCAAACATATCGAACAAACCAAGTAGTCCTCCGCTTTTAGCTGATTTTACAGCAGCTTCCATAGCGTTTGGATTGATACCAGGTAAAACGATGTGTGTACCAAAACGATAAACCAGTATTAAAGCAAGAGTGATAACGATCTTAGATTTGAGCTCGTCTATACTCCAGATATTCTTCAGGGTCTGTATTAATTTTTTCACCGGATTTCTTGTTAAGCGTTAAATGCACTTTGCCTATTCGGCATCTTTCAATTGCGAATCGGCAAGTTACGGTTTTACTAGATTACTTCTACGCTTCCACCAGCTGCTTCGATAGCTGATTTTGCTTTCTCACTTATCGCATTTACTTTGAATGTGAGTTTAGCTTTCAGTTCTCCGTTACCCAACACTTTTACTTTGTCGGTTCTGCTGATGAGTCCGTTGATATACAGATTTTCTAAAGAAAATTCAGTGAAGCCATATTTTTCAGCAAGTTGGTCTATCTGACCCAAGTTAAATACAGTGTATTCAACTCTGTTTGGATTTTTAAAGCCACGTTTAGGGATACGACGCTGAATTGGCATCTGTCCACCTTCGTGAGCCATCTTACGCTGGTAACCAGCACGGCTTTGTCCACCTTTGTTACCTTTTGTTGAAGTTCCACCTTTACCGGAAGCTTCACCACGACCTAATCTTTTCTCTTTGTGCGTTGAACCTTCTGCAGGTTTCAGAGTGTGTAGTTTCATCTTTGTTTGATTTTGAACTTACGGGGAATCACCCCTCGCAAATGTTTAATTAGAAATAAGAAATGCAAAATGAGAAATAAGAAGGGAGAACACAACTTGGCGTTACTCATTCTTATTTCTCATCTTTATTGAAGGGGTTAAGCCAATTCTTCAACAGTAACCAGGTGGTTCACTTTACGAACCATACCAAGTATTTGTGGAGTAGCTTCAACCTCTTTGGTTGAGTTGGTTTTATTTAAACCCAAAGCCTTCAGCGTGAGCTTTTGACGCTCAGGACGATCGATCGGGCTTTTTACTAATGTTATCTTGATCTTTTTCATAAAACTCAGTTTCGGTCGACGGTCGACGGACGACAGACGACGGTTTATCCGTTAAAAACTTTCGTCAACTTCAGGTTTCTGTTTCTTGATACAGTGATCGGCTCTCTCAACAAGCTTAATGCTTTGATGGTAGCTTTTACCACGTTGTGTGGGTTAGCAGAACCCAGGCTTTTCGCCAATACGTCTGTTACACCAGCACTTTCAAGAACAGCTCTCATAGAACCTCCGGCGATCACACCAGCTCCATGAGCTGCCGGCTTAATAAGTACTTTCGCAGCACCTTCTCTAGCCAACTGATCGTGAGGAATTGTACCATGCATAACAGGAACTTTGATCAGGTTCTTCTTAGCATCTTCAATTCCTTTTGTGATAGCTTCCTGAACTTCTTTTGCTTTACCTAAACCGGTACCAACAACTCCGTTAGAGTTACCAACTACCACTAAAGCAGAGAAGCTGAAAGTACGACCACCTTTAGTAGTTTTTACCACACGGTTAATGGCAACAACTTTCTCTTTCAGTTCCATTTCGCCGCCTGGCTTCACTTTATTTACAATAGCTTTAGACATTATCTGACAATTAGTATGTTTTGTAATTAGAATTGAAGACCACCTTCTCTTGCACCTTCAGCTATCGCTTTGATACGTCCGTGATAAAGGTTACCGCCTCTGTCGAAAACGCAAGTTGAGATTCCTAATTCTGTTGCTTTTCTTGCTACAGCAGCACCAACCAGTTTCGCCATTTCAACCTTTGGTCCTTTTTGTGCAGCAATATCTTTATCTCTTGAAGATGCAGCAGCCAAAGTTTGACCATTATCATCATCAATTAACTGGGCATAGATCTCTTTGTTACTTCTGAAAATGCTCAGGCGAGGTTTGCTTGCAGTACCAGCCACTTTCTTACGAATGCGGTACCTGATCTTTTGCCTTTGTTCTAATTTGGTATTCATTGTTCTTTATTTATGCTCTCCGATTCTGCCGGAAAGTCGTTTGTAGTTTCTGGTTTCTCGTTATTCGTTTCTCGTTTAGAGACTGCAAATTTGAACAGCACAACGAAAAACCAGGAACGAGAAACGGTTAATATTATTTACCTGCAGCCTTACCAGCTTTTCTTCTAACCACCTCATCAGTGTACTTAACACCTTTTCCTTTGTATGGCTCAGGCTTACGTAAGCTTCTGATCTTTGCTGCAACGGCTCCCAATAATTGCTTGTCGATTCCTTCTAAAGTGATCAAAGGGTTCTTACCTTTTTCTGTAACGGTATTTACCTTTAATTCTTTAGGAACTTCGAAGATGATATTGTGAGAATAACCTAAAGCAAGATCTAACAGGTTACCAGTGTTTGCAGCTTTGAAACCCACACCCACTAATTCAAGATCTTTTCTATATCCTTCAGTTACTCCTTTAACCATATTTGAAACAAGAGAGCGATATAATCCATGCATTGCACGGTGACGGATCTGGTCTGTTGGACGAGTGATATTAATCTCACTTCCATTTACTTCAACCTGGATATCCCTGTCGATGTTCTCTTTCAATTCACCTTTTGGACCTTTAACAGTGATTACTCCGTCTTTAGATACGTTAACCGTAACACCACTTGGGATCACTACAGGCTGTTTACCAATTCTAGACATGATACTATCGTTTTATTGTTGTTTGTGAAAGTTGTTGACCGGTCAGCTTAGTATCGTTTAGGCTTAATGTATCAGCAACCCCGCTTCCTTCGAAGCAAAATTTATTAATAGATGTAGCAAAGAACTTCACCACCTACGTTCTGAGCTTTCGCTTGTTTATCAGTTAATACACCTTTAGATGTACTGATGATCGCAACACCTAAACCGTTGATCACTCTTTTGAAATCAGCTGGCTTAGAGTATTGACGTAAACCCGGACGGCTTACTCTTTCCAAAGAACGGATAGCAGGTTGCTTTGTAGTAGGATCATACTTCAAAGCTATTTTGATCAAACCTTGCTTGTTATCATCTTCGAATTTATACTTAAGGATATAACCCTGATCGTATAAAATTTCAGTGATACGCTTCTTCAAATTAGAAGCAGGGATCTCTACTATTCTGTGACCAGCCATTTGTGCGTTACGTACCCTGGTCAGGAAATCTGCAATAGGATCTGTTACCATATTATTTTCCTCCTACGTCCCGAATTATCGGGATAATTGGATTTAAGTTTTTGAATTAGTGATTAGCTGTGTAAGATCGTACCTCGTACTTCTTACCCCTTACTTCAGTTTACCAGCTTGCTTTCTTAACACCTGGAATCTTACCATTAAGAGCCATGTCTCTGAAAGTTACCCTGCTCATACCAAAGTATCTCATGTAACCTCTAGGACGACCAGTAAGCTGACAACGATTCTTTAAACGAACCGGAGAAGCGTTCTTTGGAAGTTGATCCAAAGCTTCATAGTCACCGGCTGCTTTAAGTTCTGCTCTTTTAGCAGCATACTTAGCAACCATAGCTTCACGCTTTCTCTGTCTGGCTTTGATTGATTCTTTTGCCATGTTGTATTATTGATTGTCTTTTACAATGTTTTTGAAAGGCATACCCAATTCTTTCAACAGTTCGTAAGCTTCTTCATTTGTACCTGCAGAAGTTACGAAAGTGATATCCATACCTGTGATCTTGTTTACTTTATCGATATCGATCTCAGGGAAAATGATCTGCTCAGTAACACCCAAAGTGTAGTTACCACGACCATCGAAAGCTTTATCGCTAACACCTTTGAAATCACGTACACGAGGTAAAGCAACAGAGATCAACCTGTCTAAGAACTCATACATCTTCTCACCTCTCAGTGTAACTTTTGCACCGATTGGCATTCCTTTACGGAGTTTGAAGTTTGAGATATCTTTCTTAGAGAAAGTAGCTACTGCCTTTTGACCAGTGATTGTTGTAAGCTCATCAACAGCGATATCGACCAGCTTCTTGTCGTTCACAGCACCGTTCACACCACGGTTGATAGATATCTTCTCAAGCTTAGGAGCCTGCATCACGGTCTTATAACCGAACTTCTTCACCAAAGCAGGTACAACATCTTTTTTGTACTTGTCTGCAAGGCGTGGAGAATAATTTGTACTCATAGTTTATATTTTATCCCGATACTGCCGGGGTAAAGAATTTATTTAACGGCTTCGCCAGATTTTTTAGCGATACGAACCAGTTTTCCGTTCTCACGGCTACGGCTAACTTTAGAACCGCTTCCGCTTTTCGCATCCCACAACATCACGTTGCTGATGTGGATAGACGCTTCTCTTTTAACGATACCGCCCTTCGTGTTCTGAGCAGAAGGTTTAGTATGTTTTGTAACGATGTTCACACCTTCAACAACTACACGACCGTTTTCCAGAGATACGCTCAATACTTTACGAGGTTTCTTCAGGTCTTTGTCATCACCGGCAATCACTACTACGTTATCGCCTTTTTTGATGTTGTATTTAGGTTTAAATCTGTTGCTCATTTTGTATTTTTTATGAAGTCAACTGTACTTCTTTTTTCTTCTTTAGTTGCGTCGCACTCTTGTACGTTCTGTTCGCTATTCAGCTTAAAGAACTTCCGGTGCTAATGAGATAATTTTCATGTAACCTTTATCTCTCAGTTCCCTGGCCACTGGTCCGAAAATACGGGTACCTCTTGGCTCATCGGCATTGTTCAACAACACAACAGCGTTGTCATCAAAGCGGATGTAAGAACCATCTTTTCTACGCAGTTTGTTGGTTGTACGTACAATTACGGCTTTAGAAACAGTTCCTTTCTTAATACCACCTGCAGGGATGGCATCTTTAACAGTAACTACGATCTTATCTCCGATTTTAGCGTAGTCTTGCCCTGAGTTACCCAGAACCCTGATACAAAGCACCTCTTTGGCACCGCTGTTATCAGCTACACTTAGTCTGCTTTCTTGCTGGATCATTTTATTTAAGCTTTGAGCTGTCGGCTTAGAGCTTTCAGCATTTAAAACTGTTTATATTTCGCTCTGACATCCTACATCAGACATCAGACATCTGAATTACTTCGCTTTTTCTACGATCTCAACCAGTCTCCAACGTTTCGTTTTAGAGAGTGGACGAGTTTCCATGATAGTTACTACATCACCAACACCGCATTCCTCTTTCTCATCATGAGCATGGAACTTGGTAGTTTTTTTGATGAACTTACCATAGATAGGGTGTTTTACTTTTCTTTCTACAGCAACAGTGATGGTCTTAGCCATTTTGTCGCTGGTAACAACACCTGTTCTTGTTTTACGTAAATTTCTTACTTCAGCCGTCATTGTACTTGTTTTTAGCTTCTGCTATAATTAAGCTTGTAAAGCTCTTTTTTGTAATTCCGTTTTCAGACGAGCAATATCTCTTCTGAGGTTGCGGATGGTGATTGGGCTCTCCAGTGGAGAAATTGCATGAGCGAACTCAAGCTTCTTAAGCCTCAATTCATCTTCCTGGATCCTTGCTTTAAGATCCTGTTCGTTAAGGTCTTTCAGACTCTTATTAAAATCCTGACTCTTAGCCATGTTTATTAATTTGAAATTTGAAATTTGAAATTTGAAATTTTGATTCAGTGTTTATATCAAATCTCAAATTAGAAATTAGAAATTTTGTTACGCTTGTAAGTCTCTTCTTACAATGAATTTTGTTTTGATCGGCAGCTTCTGAGCAGCTAATTCCATCGCTTCTTTTGCTACTGTTTCAGGTACGCCATCACATTCGAAAATGATACGTCCTGGTTCAACTACAGCAGCCCAGAACTCAGGGTTACCTTTACCTTTACCCATCCTTACTTCCAAAGGCTTACGGGTGATGATCTTATCAGGGAAAACCCTGATCCAAACATTACCTTCTCTTTTCATAGCCCTTGTCATAGACTGACGAGCAGCTTCGATCTGGCGGTTTGTTAACCAAACAGGCTCAACAGCTTTAAGTGCAAAAGAACCGAAAGCGATAGAAGTACCACGCTTTGCTACTTCACGAATACGTCCTTTTTGCTGTTTCCTGTGTTTACTTCTTTTTGGCTGTAACATCTTATCTTAATTTGATGATGTGTTTCTCAACACATCGCTTAATTAGCTAATTAATAGATTATCCTCTTCTTCTGTCACCACCACCTCTACGGTCGTCTCTTCTATCGCCACCACCTCTACGGTCGTCTCTTCTATCACCACCACCTCTTCTGTCATCTCTTCTTCCTTCGTTACCACCTTCTTTACCACCAACGAAGTTTGGATTCAGTTCTCTTTTACCAAGTACTTCACCTTTACAGATCCATACTTTCAAACCGATCTTTCCGTAAACAGTTTGTGCAAATACGTTAGCGTAATCGATATCCATTCTTAAAGTGTGCAATGGAACACGACCTTGTTTAAATTCTTCGCTACGTGCAATCTCAGCACCACCTAAACGGCCAGATGCTTTGATCTTAATACCTTCTGCACCCATACGAAGTGTAGAAGCGATCGCCATTTTAATAGCTCTCTTGAAAGAGATACGGTTTTCGATCTGGCGTGCAATTGTATCGCCTACGATAGTTGCATCCAGTTCAGGACGACGAATCTCCAGGATGTTGATCTGAACGTCATCTTTACCGGTCAACTTCTTCAGTTCTTCCTTCACACGATCAACTTCACCACCACCTTTACCTATGATGATACCAGGCTTAGACGTATGGATAGTAATGATCAACTTTCCGAGGGTACGCTCGATAACGATCTTTGCGATACCGCCTTTGTTGATACGGGCATTCAGGTAAGTTCTTATCTTATGATCTTCGATAAGCTTCTTGGAATAATCCTTCTTGTTACCATACCAGTTGCTTTCCCAGCCTCTGATGATGCCTAACCTGTTACCTATAGGATTTGCTTTTTGACCCATATAATGGATTGATAGGTTTTATTAATTATTTGAATCAACAATTATAGTTACATGGTTGCTACGCTTACGAACCCTGTATCCACGACCTTGTGGAGCTGGTCTCATACGCTTTAAAACTCTGCCACCATCTACAAATACAGTTTTAACCACGAGGTTAGAATCGGCTGCACTGGCACCGTTATTCTTTTGCTCCCAGTTGCTGATAGCACTCTTCAGCAATTTTGCCAAAGGAGTTGCATTGTGCTGTGGGTGGAACTCGAGAATAGCGATCGCTTTCTCAACCTGCATTCCACGGATCACATCAGCCAGCAAACGCATTTTGCGTGGACCTGTGGGATAATTTCTCAATTTAGCTACTGCTTCCATTTTCTTAAGTTGTATGTTTTGAGTTGT
Source organism: Chitinophagaceae bacterium (assembly GCA_024508725.1). Classification (GTDB taxonomy): domain Bacteria; phylum Bacteroidota; class Bacteroidia; order Chitinophagales; family Chitinophagaceae; genus JAEZDC01. The sequence continues at coordinate 101,234 of JANINS010000001.1, forward strand.
AAGTCGTAAGTCGAGCCGCAGCTTAAAACTTATTACTTATAACCTATAACTTTTATTGTTTAGATCCTGAATGTCCTTTGAAGTTTCTGGTTGGAGCAAACTCACCAAGTTTGTGACCTACCATGAATTCTGTTACATAAACCGGGATGAACTTGTTGCCATTGTGAACAGCGAAAGTGTGTCCTACGAAATCAGGAGTGATAGTAGAACGACGACTCCATGTTTTGATAACAGATTTCTTATTTTTTCCTTCATTGATCGCAACAACCTTATCATTGAGGTTTGCATCTACATAAGGACCTTTCTTAATCGAACGAGCCATGTTGTTATTTTTCTTGTTTATTTTCCCGCTATTCAGCGAGACATTTTAACGATTGATTACTTTGCTAATTTCTTTCCGTCTCTTCTCTGGATGATGAGCTTGTTGCTACCCAAAGTACGGCTACGAGTCTTCTCACCTTTAGCATACTTACCAGTACGGCTACGTGGGTGACCTCCTGAAGCTCTACCTTCACCACCACCCATCGGGTGATCAACAGGGTTCATCGCAACACCTCTGTTTCTTGGACGAATACCTTTCCACCTGTTCACACCAGCTTTACCAGCAGTTTGAAGGTTGTGATCGCTGTTTGAAACAACACCTACAGTAGCATAGCAGTTGATCAATACTTTTCTCAACTCGCCAGAAGGCATTTTCAATACAGCATATTTTTCTTCTTTGTTCGCAAGCTGAGCAGATGAACCTGCACTTCTTGCCAACTTACCACCATGACCCGGCTGCATTTCGATGTTGTGGATGTTAGTACCGAGCGGCATGTTCTTCATTTGAAGTGCATTACCAATCTCAGGCGCTACCGCATCACCAGAAATTACTTTCTGACCAACCTGAATACCTTGTGGAGCAAGGATGTATCTTTTTTCACCATCAGCATACTCTAATAAAGAGATAAATGCTGTACGGTTTGGATCATATTCAACTGAAACAACTGTAGCTTCTACTCCAGTCTTATTTCTTTTAAAGTCTACAATACGATAATGATGTTTGTTACCACCACCTCTGTATCTCATTGCACGACGACCCTGAGCATTACGACCCGCTTTTTGCTTTTGCGGCTCAAGCAAACTCTTTTCAGGAGTGTCAGACGTTAATTCTGCGTAAGCATTTCCAATTCTCCAGCGTGTGCCGGCTGTCATTGGTTTGTACTTCTTTAATGCCATTTTCTGTTCTCGTTTTATGCGAACTTTTCAGCTTCGCTTGCTATAAATTAGATGTTTGCGTAAAGATCAATTGTTTCGCCTTCAGCTACAGTTACGTAAGCTTTCTTGTAAGCAGGCTTAACACCCTGGATAAAACCAGCTTTTGTATAGCGGGTCTTATTTTTACCAGGAACAACAACAGTGTTCACATCAACTACAGATACTCCGTAGAATTCTTCCACTGCTTTTTTGATCTCTAACTTGTTAGCTCTACGATTAACACGGAAAGCATATCTTCTCAATTTCTCTTGCTGAAGGTTTGCTTTTTCGGTTAAGATCGGCTTTACTAATACTTCTGTAAGTTTCATTTTATATCTGTTGAAACATTATTCAATTAAGCGGTTGCAGTTGTTTCTTCTTCAGTGAAGATCTTAGCTGCACCTTCAGTTAATACCAGTACATCAGCATTCATGATCTCGTAAGTATTCATGTCGGCTAATAAAGTACCGTCAGCATTTGGAATGTTGCGAAGGCTGAGGTAAAGATTGTCGTTGTATTCAGGTAGAATGAACAACGCTTTCTTAGAATCAAGGCTCAAACCTTTCAATGCATTTGCAACGTTCTTTGTTTTAGGAGCATCGAAAGTGATATCTTCTACAACAACAATTGCATTTTCTTTCGCTTTATAAGCAAGTGCAGACATCTTAGCAAGGTCTTTTACTTTCTTATTCAGCTTGAAATCATAGCTATGAGGCTTAGGTCCGAAGATGGTACCACCACCTTTGTATAAAGGGTTACGAATGTTACCTTTTCTTGATCCACCGGTACCTTTTTGACGGTGAAGTTTACGGCTTGCACCTTTTACTTCAGCACGGGTTTTCACTTTGTGTGTACCCTGACGACCAGCAGCCAAATATTGTTTAACAGCCAGGTAGATCACGTGATCATTCGGTTCGATACCGAAAATATCATCAGGCAATTCTACTTTTCTGCCGGTTGATTGTCCGTTTATATTTAAAACATCTACTTGCATCTTCTTTCAGATTAATTAGGTGATTACTTCTGGATTAATACGATTGAGCCGTTATGACCTGGAACTGATCCGCTAACGAGGATGTAGTTTTTCTCTGGGAAGATCTTAACTACTTTCAATCCCTTCATCTTAACTCTGTCATTACCCATTTGACCAGCCATTCTCATTCCTTTGAATACTCTTGAAGGATATGATGAACCACCGATAGATCCTGGTGCTCTTTGCCTGTCGTGCTGACCGTGTGAACCTTCACCCACACCGCTAAAGCCATGACGTTTAACAACACCCTGGAAACCTTTACCCTTGGTTGTACCAACTACTTCTACTTTGTCACCTTCTTCGAAGATGTCAACAGTAATTGTTTCACCAAGTGCTTTTTCTATTGAATAATCACGGAATTCTTTTACGAACTTTTTTGCAGCTGTGTTAGCTTTAGAGAAGTGATTGAGTTCGGCTTTTGTAGCATGTTTTTCTTTTTTGTCGCCGAAAGCTAACTGAAGAGCAGCGTAACCATCAGTGTCATTTGTTTTAACCTGGGTTACTACACATGGGCCAGCTTCGATGATGGTGCAAGCAGTTTGCTTACCATCTGCAGCGAAGATGCTGGTCATCCCAATTTTTTTACCAATAATACCTTTCATCGTTTTTGCGGTTTATGCCCCGCAAGGTTAAGAGGACAATCCCGATGATGTTCGGAATTTCAATCCTTGTTAACTACCGACCTTTTCCTGAGTTTCTGCATACTGGCAGAGGGGAAGTACCGGAAGTAAACAAACCTCGAAGGGCCTGTTTATATGTTAGCCTTCTGAGTTGCTCCTGAAGAGTACCCGGAAGATTATTTATTTTATCAGAGCTCTTTTTTCGCATACGGTTTTTGCCGTAAGGATTGAGAGATGACTATTTTAAGAACTATTTCTTTTGTTTCCACCGACATAAATGTCGGGGCAACTAATTACGCTTTGATCTCTACCTCAACACCTGAAGGAAGATCTAACTTTGATAACGCATCTACAGTTCTTGATGATGAAGTGTAGATATCCAGTAAACGCTTGTGTGTAGCTAACTGGAACTGCTCACGGCTTTTCTTGTTAACGTGTGGTGAACGCAGAACAGTGAATATTCTTTTGTGTGTTGGCAAAGGAATAGGACCTGTAACTACTGCACCTGTGCTGCGAACAGTTTTTACGATTTTCTCAGCAGATTTATCTACCAGGTTGTGATCGTAAGACTGTAATTTGATTCTGATTCTTTGAGACATATCCAAAACCCAATTTTCGGTTGGGGTTGCAAAGGTAAGGGTGTGAACCTTAACACGCAAACATTAGAGAAAGAAATTTTGCCAAAGAAGATAAAAATCAGGTTAAACTCTTCTTAAGAGATGCAATATAAGGGTTAATCCTGATTGCTGCAGTGATTGCTTGAGTACAAGGGTGCGACGCAACGGAAGCAAAACCGTGGTGATAAAGCTGAAATCAAAATTATTTCAAACTATTGCTTATCAAACTGTTATTTACTCTTTGCAGGAAGGCTTTCAATAACCTTTCTTTATTCTTAGTATCTGGGGAACCAGTTTTTATGAGGTTGTTCTGCAGCATAGAATCTGACCGGTAACGATAATGAAATACCAATTGTTCATTTTGATCATCGTAGCCGAGAAAATCTGAAGAATCTAAGTATTGGTACACTCCATTTAGCCGGTTTACCGAAAATGAAGGGCCAGAACGATAAAAACTGTTGCCAAAGCTGGTGAATTGCCTGGAGTAGTTGAGTTTATCAAGCAGTGAAGGAACGATATCCAATTGCTTTACTATACGATCTACAGGATTATACTGAGGATGCTGAGGATCGTAAATGAATAAGGGAATCCTGATCTCTGTAAGAATATTATCTGGCTTAGACTTAAAACGATAACCATGGTCTGCAACGAAAATAAAAATGGTGTTTGAAAACCATGGCTGGTGACTGATCTTAGCAAACAGCTGTTTAAAGCAGTAATCGACATAGGTTTTGCTATCCTGGTGTGGCCACTGACCCTGTACATGGATCTTTTTAGCCGTTTCATCAGGTATCTTATAAGGTGTGTGGCTACTTAGATTGAACAGTACCGAAAAGAATGGCTGCTTTTTCTGAGAGACAACCTCACCAAAGTATTTGAAGAAATGCTCGTCATAAATGCCCCAGTTCCCATCGTATTGGTCAGGATGCCTGCCATAAGTATCTTGGGAATAATATTCATCTATACCCACCATTTTACACAGCCTTGCAAAACCGAAATGATCATACTCGGCACCCATAAAAAAACTGGTATTGTATCCCTGATCTTTTAAAATGTGTCCCAAGCCTTTAAAAGTGGTATTGGCATAGTTAGAAAGATAGATGGGCTCGTCCATCACATCTGGCAAAGAACCAAGAATAGCAGGCAAGCCTTTGTTCGATTCCAGTGCATTGCAGTAAGCGTTATTGAATACAGTGCTGTGTTGCATCAGCGAATCAAAGAATGGCATATAAGCTTGCTGAGAGCCACCTTTAAAAAAATCTTTCGAAAAGCTTTCCAGCACAAACACAACAACATTTCGTTTGGTAAATGGAGAGTCGTGCTGATATTGATGATGAATGTTGTAGATGGAATCGAGTTGCTGATCATAGAAATAATGCTTCTTCTCAAGAACAGTTTGCCTTCGAAGAACTGAATAAATAAAATTGAATGTGGAGTTATTGATGAGGGGCTGTAGCCTGGCATCAAAATATAGTAAAGGTGTTGAAGGAAATATGGGACGATGTGCAAACCCTCTTGCAAAACCAAATGATAAACCCAACATCAATACAACAGAAGTGAAGTACAAGGTTAACCTTACCGGTTTATCAACATGAACCTTCAATATTTTTTTAGCGATCGCTACAAACAAAATTGATGCTGCCAGGAAGATGAACAAAACATACCAATACTGTTTAAAGAAAGAACCAAAAGCTGAAGTGGAATCACCGAATACATCAACAAGATCAACGGTACTTCTGCGATGATTGTATTTGAAGTAAATGATGTCAATAAAATTAAGTGCGATAAATGGCAGGTTGATAATGCTGAAGATCGTTACGAGCAGCTTTTTCTTATACTTATACTGTACAAAAGGATCACAAAAGAAGTACAGCAATAAGAAGGGCAAATTGACATATAACAACGATGCAAAATCTATCCGTATGCCCCAATAACAGAGTTTGGCAAAACCAGCTATCGTCCATTTTTCTGCAGAGAAATAAGTAAAAAGAAAAGCCAGCCTGAGCAATGCATAGATCACTAAAAGCAGTAAAAGCAATTTGCCTGTTATAGCCAGTCTTCTTCTCATTTGTAATGCTTGCTCTTAATATTCACCAGGATAACCTTTACACGATCATTTTTCACCAGTTGCCGGAGATGTTCTCTATTAAAGTAATTATTGAAACTGATGGACCAGGTAATGATGTCTTTACCAGGAAATTGTTTTTGTAAAAAAGGCACATGAACATCTTCCTGGGATATAAAACTGATCTTTGGCGACATGGTTGATCTGAATTTCTCCCACTCTCCTGCTTTGTATTTAGAGATCCAATCAGTGCGAATGTTCAAAGCGACCCAGTAATCATGTGCTGCAAGATAATTGGCAACAGTGGTATCATACAATTCGATGATCGCATTCATTTTGATCTTGTGCTGATGATCCAGGCTATACAGCACTTTTAAAATGTTGGCTGTATCTGACGCAGGTGTTTCTCTTGTATCCAGCCAGAACATAGATCTATCAGGATCGACTCCTTTCAAAAATTTATCGAGTGTAATTGGTTTTCCTTCTAAAGGTGGATGATATACCAGGAATTTTCTTTTCCAGCTATCCCAAACTATATCGGTTTCATAGCCGGCAAATTTGTCTTTAAGAATATTGAATCTTTCTTTTGAATCTACCCGGTGTACCCAGAGTTTGTTGAGACAACTATCGTTGATAAAATCGGCTTTGTTTTGCTGACAGGCTAAGCCTTTAAGTCTTGCGTATTGGAATTTAAAAATAAGTTCGTAGCGATAAGTCCAGCCAAAGAATGCAAGAATAATTAGCAGGAGTATGATGAACAGCTTTCGCATTGGATGGTTCAATGTTACAAATTTAAGTAACGCAAAAAATGCTTAGGCTATCGCAAAGTGTCGCAAAGCATCTTAGCGATCTCTGCGTGTACTTCTTTTTGTTGATTAGAATTGTTATTGTACAAGAGTCACGCTAAAAGACGTGATAACTGCGACGTAAGACAAGTTAAATAGTACCATCTCATCTAAGTAAATAATTTCTATAGCCATCGTCAGACCGGGACGGTCAGACGATTTCATCATCCATCCATCCATGAAATCGGTATAATCGTGGTTAAAAATCTTTTCACTAATGCAGTCTGCCTAACAAATAAAAATCCCGTCTCTTTCGAAACGGGATTCATTATAATGGAAGTGTTTAGTCTTCTTTTTTAAGTCAAACCAAGCCGGTCAGACTTTTGTTGAATCTTAGTCTTCAACTTTCACTTTACCCTTGCTCTTTGCAATCACTTCTTCAGCGATGTTGTTTGGAGCTGGCGAGTAATGTGAGAACTCCATCGTAGAAGTTGCACGACCAGATGACATAGAACGAAGCTGGGTTACGTATCCGAACATTTCAGAAAGCGGAACTTTCGCTTTGATCACCTGTGCATTACCTCTTGTGTCCATACCTTCCAGCATACCACGACGACGGTTAAGGTCACCTGTAACATCCCCCATGTACTGGTCAGGCGTTACAACCTCAACTTTCATGATCGGCTCAAGAAGTGTTGGTTTTGCTTTACGGCCAGCTTCACGGAAGCCAGACTTAGCACACAATTCGAAAGACATTGCATCAGAGTCAACCTGGTGGAATGAACCATCATAGATCCTGATCTTCATATTATCAACAGGATAACCTGCCAATACACCTGTACTCATTGCGGTTTCAAAACCTTTTTGAATCGCAGGATGGAATTCTTTTGGAATAGAACCTCCGAAGATGTCGTTCTTGAACTGGAATTGCTTACCAGGATTTTCAGTCAACCACTCTTTATCAGCAGGTCCCATTTCGAACATGATATCGGCGAACTTACCACGACCACCAGACTGCTTTTTCAGCACTTCACGGTGTTCAACAGTATTTCCGAAAGCTTCTTTATAAGCCACCTGAGGATTACCCTGGTTTACTTCTACCTTGAACTCACGTCTCATACGATCAACGATGATCTCGAGGTGAAGTTCTCCCATTCCTGAAAGGATGGTTTGCCCAGTATCTTCATCAGTCTTAACTCTTAATGTAGGATCTTCTTCTACCAGCTTAGCGATAGCCATACCCATTTTGTCAACGTCAGCCTGGGTTTTAGGTTCAACCGCTACAGAGATTACAGGCTCAGGAATGAACATGTTCTCTAATACGATCGGATGGTTCTCATCACAAAGCGTATCTCCGGTTTTGATCTCTTTAAATCCAACTGCAGCTCCAATATCACCGGCTTCGATGAAGTCGATAGGATTCTGCTTGTTAGCGAACATTTTTAAGATACGAGAGATCCTCTCGTTCTTACCGCTTCTCATGTTACGTACATAAGAACCAGCATCGAGGTGACCAGAATAGCACCTGAAAAATGCCAGACGACCAACATAAGGATCGGTCATGATCTTGAAAGCCAATGCAGCGAAAGGCTCTTTAGGATCAGCTTTTCTTGTGATAGGCTCTCCTGAATCAGGATCTGTACCTACAGTATCTTCAATATCTACCGGAGAAGGCAGGTAACGGCAAACCGCATCAAGTGCAGTTTGTACACCCTTGTTCTTGAATGAAGAACCGCACATCATAGGAACGATAGAAAGATCGATGGTAGCTTTACGGATCGCTTCGTGAACTTCAGCTTCACTGATGGTATTAGGATCGTCGAAGAATTTCTCCATTAACTGATCATCGTATTCAGCAACAGCTTCGATCAACTGAGCTCTCCAATGATTGGCTTCTTCCACCATATCAGCAGGAACATCGATCTCATCGAAGGTCATACCTTCTGTTTCAGCATGCCATACAATACCTTTCATTTTAATGAGGTCAACCACGCCTTTGAAGTTATCTTCAGCACCAATCGGCAATTGAAGTGGAACGGCTTTCGCACCCAGCATTTCTCTTACCTGGTTTACCACCATTAAGAAATCTGCACCGGCACGGTCCATTTTGTTTACGAAACCGATACGGGGAACCTTGTAACGGTTAGCCTGGCGCCAAACTGTTTCTGACTGAGGCTCAACACCGTCAACTGCAGAGAACAAAGCGATCAGACCATCCAGAACACGCATAGAACGCTCTACCTCTACGGTAAAATCCACGTGACCCGGAGTATCGATGATATTGAAATAATATTTTTTAGTATCTGCAGTTGGCTTACCCAGTACAGTTGGGAAGTTCCACTGGCAGCTTACGGCTGCTGAGGTGATGGTGATACCTCTTTCTTTTTCCTGCTCCATCCAGTCGGTAGTAGCAGCACCTTCGTGCACCTCACCAATCTTGTGGATCATACCTGTATAGCGTAAGATACGCTCAGTAGTAGTGGTTTTACCAGCATCGATGTGAGCGGCAATACCAAAGTTTCTTTGAAGTTTTAAGTCAGCCATAAAGCTTTGAAATTTTTTCGAGCGGCAAAGGTAGTGATTTCAGAAATTGGTTTTTGGTTGAATTTGAATTAAATAATTGTGTGGAAAAGTTAAAGGTGATAAGCAAATGTGCTGATGTGCAAATATGCTGATGTGCTAATGATGATGGTTGATAATCAGCGCTGAAGCTGAATTAAAGCCAAGACATACCCGAAACAAACCTGAGACTCACCTGAGACTTACCTGACACTAATATGAGGTAGGTATGGATTAGAGTTGAGGTGGGAAAGGCCGTGGATTCACATGGTATTTGAAAATAAACAATAGTGAGTTACGACTAAGGTGTCTGACGGCTTTGAAGCGTCTGACACCTGTGAGAACCTTAAATTCGCAACATGTCAGCAAGAAAAGACTACATAACCTGGGATGAATATTTTATGGGTGTTGCACTGCTTAGTGGCAGGAGAAGCAAAGACCCGAGTACACAAGTTGGTGCATGCATTGTAAACAGTCAGAATAAAATTGTTGGAGCCGGTTATAATGGGTTGCCTATCGGTTGTAGTGATGCAGATTTTCCGTGGGAAAAGCAGGGTGATTTTTTAAACACGAAGTATCCTTACGTATGCCATGCAGAGTTGAATGCGATCCTGAATAACATTGGAATGGATCTATCAGGCTGCAGAATTTATACAGCCTTATTTCCCTGTAATGAATGCAGCAAAGCCATTATTCAATCCGGCATTAAAGAAGTGATCTTTCTCAGCGATAAATACGATGGAACTGATGTTTCTATTGCCAGCAAAAAAATGCTGGACACTGCTGGAGTTGCCTACAGGAAAGTGATCGTACAGAGGGAATGCATTGAACTTTCTTTTAACGAGAAAGATGTTTAATATTCTAAAGGATGAATACTGCTTCTGCAGTACAAGAGTGCGACGCAACGATGCTTGATCGGAGTTATTGAACCCTGTTCCAATAAAAAATATCTGGCTTATCTTTTTAATAAAAAACCCTGCTAAAAAGCAGGGTTTTGTTTTTGGCAAGCTATGTTTAGTTTGATAGCACTTTGAATTCTGTTCTCCTGTTCTTAGCTCTTCCTTCAGGATTGTCTTTCCCTTCCGGAGTAGTGTTAGGAGCTACAGGTTGTGTTTCACCATATCCTTTGCTTTGCAATCTCGCTACATCAATTCCTTTCTGTACAAGATAGTCGAGTACACTCTTCGCTCTTTTCTCAGAAAGCGACAGGTTATACTGATCAGATCCTTTACTGTCAGTATGTGCACTTACTTCAATCACCATCTTAGGATAGAAATTGAGTAATGAAACAAGACTATCTAATGAAGGGAAAGACTCAGGCTTAAGTGTTGCCTTGTTGAAATCGTAGTATACGTTCTCCAAAACGATTGGTTTATTGATCTCGATTGGTGGAGGCGGTATCTTATTCAAACAAAGATTGGGATTGGTCATTGTTTCATCAAAATCATCTGCCGGAGCATTAAAGTTGAGATCCTTAGAATAGTATCCCTCTTTATTGGCTACTGCTGTTATTGGCTGGTAATCGTCCAATACCAATTCGTATCTACCATTACCATCTGTTGTTTTTGTGGAGATCGTTGTTCCTTTTGCATCTACAAAGTTTACTGTTACACCTGCAATTGGTGCATTGTCGGCACAATCAACGATAGCACCGTAGATCGTTCTCTTAGGACGAATCTTATTCAGAGCGAACATTTCCAAACAACATTCAGATGCTCTGTCTGAGCTTAGGTAAACATTGTCTAAAAGATCTTTCTCACCAGTACTTACCAGATAGATGTCGTCTTTTACAGAGTTAACAGGATAACCGAGGTTCACAGGAGTTTGCCATGCACCTACATTTCCTTTCGATTGAAAGAAATCAAACCCACCCATTCCTATTCCGCCATTGGTAGAGAAGATGAGTGACTTACCCAGCTGGTAGTAGTAAGGAGCCTGTTCATCATCCGCAGTATTTACAGGAGCGCCAATATTTGTTGATGCACCTAATACACCATTATCGATCGATGCCACCCAGATATCGAACTTACCGGCACCACCTGGCTTGTTTGAAGCATAGAACAGATATTTTCCATCTGCCGTTACAGATGGTTGTTGTGAACTATAGCCTGCAACATTTACATCGCCTGCTACTAAAACAGGTTCACTCCATTTTCCATTGGTCTTTGTGCTCTGATATATCTGTGCGATCTTAGAAGTAGTCTTACCGCTCCATTTGGTTAAATACATGGTATTACCATCTGGAGTGAAAGCAGATACTCCCTGGTGGTTATCATTTTCCTGTTTCATGTTCACCAATTGAACATTGGTTCCATTATCATCAACTGTTGTCCAGTAAAGGCGATTAATGTAGGGAGCTTTCTTATCGTTACTGTCTTTTCTTGTAGAAGTAAAAACAAGATTTCTGTCTAAAAGCACCGGTGCATAATTGGCGCCATGTGGATTGATGTTACCACTGAGTTTATTGACTGTGTAATATTTGAGGTCTCTTTTCTTCATCTGTGCATTGATGAAAGAAATGTTCTGCAATTCTTTTTTTGCATCTGCTTTTGCTGTCTCGTCAGTTGTTTCGCTGATGAACTGATTGAATTCTTTTTCAGCCTCGTCGAATTTAGAATTCGACTTTAAGCTTTTCGCATAGTAATATCTTGCTAAGGGATATTCAGTACCATAACCGGAAGCTTCCTGGTAATAAGGCTCAGACTTTACAGGATTATTGAGCAAACGATAACTTTCTGCAACCTTATACACTACCTGGTGACGGCTTCCGCCACTGATCGGCTTTTGTTTGGTTGATGTTTGTCTTTGTCCAACATAAGGATTGAACTGAGCACCTGTTGTATCAATTTTACCCTGCAACACTCTTTCGTAATAACGAGCTGCAGAATAATAATCTCCTTTGGCAAAAAAATCTTCCGCTGCTTTCAGATAATCATTTGCTGTTTGAGCATTAACGAAACCGGCAGCAAGCATCATACAACAGCCCAAAGTCAATTTTATTGTATGATCAAAAACTCTTTTCATGCAGTTAGAATAAATGGAATTAAGAAAATAAGAACCGATTACAATCTTGGACATACGAACTGCTCTTCTTCAGCTTTGAATGCTTTTCTACCGATCCATGATAGAGATATTTCAAAGCTGTTAGCCTTACCTGTCATTCTTCCAAGATCAGAAACGTTGAAATCGTAGCTGGCTCCTAACACAAAATTCTTGTGATAGAATCCAACATACGGTGCAAAAGCATCTTTAAAACGGTAGTTCGCACCAAAAAGGAAATCGCTTGTTTCGCTGGCTTTTAACTGTGCATAAGCACCAAGCATGGTTTCTTTCGCATTGCCCTGCGTCATATACAGGAAGTTTGGCGTGATGCTCCAGTTCTCGTTCACAACATATCTTAAACCACCATGAATGTTCACACGCATTGGCAATTTCGCATCCGAATCTTTGATGAAATCGTCTGTTGGTTGTGTAAGATGGTTCACCGATATACCTCCGTAGAAGTTTGCTTTTTTATTTGGCTTACCGTCGATGTATAAAGCACCGGCACCCATATCGAACATGGTAGCACTGGTTCTTGAGAATATTTCTGAGCTTGGATTGGTAACTCCTGTAGCAGGATTCCAATTCTCTCCCAAAGTAAATTTAGAAGGATCGAATCTACGGCTGATCAATCCTGCCTGCATTCCAAACACTACTCTTTGTGTATTGTTTGTTCCAAAACGAATTCCACTATACGAGGCAGAGCCGTAAGCAGTAAGATAATTATAGCCTGCATTGCCTGCATTCTGGTTCATGATACTTGCACCAAAGCTGATGTTCTTTTCGGTGTTCATATCAAATGAAACGCCTGGTGTACTAAATGGAGTGCTAATGCCAGACCATTGATTACGATAGATACCGGTTACCCGGTAAGTGCCATCGAATACACCCGTTAGTGCAGGATTTAGAAATGAGGGATACACATAGAACTGAGAAAAATGCGGATCAACCTGTGCCATTCCATTCTTCCCCATCACAAGCAGCAGCACCATAAAGGAAGCTACCTTCAAAAAACCTTTCATGGTAGTTGGTTTAAGTATTTAAAATCTTACCTCACGATCACAACAAATCCTGTTGTTCTCGGGAAGCCATTCTTTGGTTCAATAATATAATAATATGTTCCTACCGGTAACGGTGTACCATTGTGTGTACCATCCCAGGCAGTCTGGTATCCACCAAATGATCTGAATACCACCTGACCGTACCTGTTGTACACTTCCACAACACAATTTGGATAATCTTTCAGGTTGGTGATCTCCCACTTATCGTTCACACCATCTCCGTTTGGAGAGAATGCATTTGGAACAACGATCGGGAATAATACTTTCACTGAAATCGAATCCCATGCTTTACAGTTACCCTGGCCTGTTGCTGTTAATATAAACTTCGCATCCTGTGTTGCCAGGTATTGAGGTTTCAGGATAGAAGGATCACTAACAACAGCACCTGTAGGGCTTGTCCATGCAAATTGCAGGTTATTGGAATTCGCATTGGCGTTGAATGTAACCGGAGTACCTGCTGCAACTACAAAAGATGACCCTGCATCAATTACAGGTTGCAGATATACCTTGATATTTTTATAAGCTGTATCTGAAGTACAACCCTGATCGTTCGAAACAACCAATGCTACTTTATAATCGCCTGGTCTTGTATAGATCTTAGCTGCATTGGTTGAATCAAGTAAAGAGTTACCATCGCCAAACAACCATAATCTATTCTTAATACTGCTTCCTGGTGCAAAGCTGCTATCCATGAACAGGTTCTGAATACCCTGGCAAAGTGTATCTGGCGTAACACCAAATTTCGCAACCGGTTTTTTAAAGAATGCGTTGAATGTGTTTGTTGTTTGAGCCGTACAGCCTTGTGCTGAAGCTACATTCAAGGTGATGGTATAGTTCGCAGAATCAGGATATACATGGGTACCGTTTGTTGCGGTAGATGTATTATTGGCTCCGCTTGCAGGGTCACCAAAATTCCAGGAATAATACAATTGAGCTCCGTTTGGAATACTTGATTGATTCTGGAAAGTTGCCAGATTGTTTGGTAAGCAAACAAAGCCTGGGGTTTGGAAAGCTGCAACAGGTAAAGGATTCACATGAATGTGAGCAGTATCAGTAGCACTGTTACAACCCTGGTCAGAAACTGCATACAATCTTGTAACATACGTTCTGTGTGTAGTATATGTTTGTGGATTGGCAGTAGATATCGATCCAGGATTTACCTGGGTATTTCCGTTATCAAAATCCCAGTAGTATGTCTGAACACTTCCTGAGCTGATAGAAGAAGTAGCAGTGAAAGAACCTACATCAGTAATACATATCTCATTATCTGCAACATTGATATTTACTACTGGTCTCGGATTCACTGTTACAGTTACTGTTGTTTGAGCACTACAACCATTGGTTGTTCCAACAACCGTGTATGTAGTTGTAGTTGCCGGTGATGCTTTTACAGTTGTGCCGGTGATGCTGCTTAAGCCTGTGTTTGGATTCCAGCTATAAGTGGTAGCTCCATTAGCAGTTAGTGTTGCGGAATCAGCCGCACATATCGGAGAAACCGGGTTTACAGAAACAACTGGTGTAGGTTTTACGGTGATCGTAACTGAATTCAATCCTGTTGTTCTTGCACAACCGTTGCTATTGGTTAAGCTTGTAAGGGTTACAGTATAATTACCAGGAGCACTGTTAAGTGGTAAAATATTTATTAGATCGCCACTATTTACAGAAACAGATTTGGTAGTAGATGCACCAGAAGGATCGGCAATGGTTAATACCAATCCAAAAGGAGCTGTTCCAACAGTTGATGTAAAAGTTACGCCTGCTGTTTCGTATTCACATATTGCAGCAGGTGTTGCAGCGATAGATCCTACTGCCAATGGATTTACTGTTATCTGAACAGGAGATGAAAATCCTGTACATGGACCATTGGTTACTTTTCTGCGATAGAAAGTTGTTGTGGTTAATACCGGAGGTTGATAATCTTCAGTATTTGATGAAGCAATATCACTCCAGGTATTGCCATCAGTAGAACTTTGCCATGTATAAGTAAAAGGACCTGTACCTGTTGTTGACTGTCCATCCAGCAGATTAGGTGCTGTGGCTTCACAGATCGTCTGGCTGGCAGAGATATCATAATTACCTAAGCCGATCAATACGGTTTCAGTAATCTCATTGGAGATGCTGCCACACAATCCACTTGATACAACACGCCTGTATTGTGTAGTTGTGTTCAATGGTGTAGTGAAGGAATAATTTGCATTGGTAGCCCCGGAGATGTTTGTCCATGTAGTGCCGCCATCAGTAGATTCCTGCCATTGATAAGTGTATGTTCCATTACCACCTGATAAAGAACCAGAAGCTGTTATTGGAGTTTGAGGAGTACTTCCCTGACAAATGGTTTCGCCACCTGCTATATTATTTCCTGTGATACCTGGTGATACAATGATAGTTGTAACTGCAGTATCACTTTCACAACCAAAGCTGTTTGTTTGAGTAACATAATAGTAGAAAGTACCCGCATTTGCTGATGAAGGAGTTGGCGCTGATGTTACTCCATTTGTTAATGCCTGGTTATCGTACCATTTTAAAGTATTACCAGTTGCTGCAGTTGCCTGTAAAGAAGTGGTTGGTCCAAGCTGGCAATAATCTACCGGAGTAGCAACTATAGGCTTGGCTGGAGTTGGATTCATTACCAATGTTGCATTCGCAGATGCGTTACATCCATTGGTTGTTCCGGTAACCGTATATGGATAAGATCCTGCAGTTGTTGGTGCGGCAGCAACATTTGAACCAGTGGTAGCGCTAAAGTTAATTGCTGCACTTGATGACCAAACATATGTAGTAGCACCTGTTACAGATAGATTTGCTGTTTTGCCTTCGCAAATTGGTCCGGCCGGAGCAATAGTAATTACCGGAGTGGCTGTAACATCAATAGTAATGCTGTTTAATCCTGTTGTTCTTACACATCCATTACTATTTGTAAGACTGGTAACGGCTATCGTATAAGTTCCGGCAGCACTGTTTAAAGGTAGTACAGCTATCTGCCCACCACTATTTACAGACTGGTTTATTGTAGATGTAGCACCTGAAGGATCTGTAATGGTAAGAACCACATCAAACGGAGCAGTTCCTGCTGAAGAAGTAAATATTACAGAAGCTGCATCGTACTGACAAATACTTGCTGGCCCGCTGATCGTTCCATTAGCCAACGGATTAACTGTTATTGTTACTACATTGGAAACAGCAGAACAAGGTGCATTCTCTGTTTTTCTTCTGTAATAAGTTGTAGTGGTTAGTGCACCTGGTTGATAATTGATTCCATTAGCACCAGAAATTTGTGTCCAGGTCGCATTATCCGTAGAACTCTCCCAAGTATAGGTGAATGGGCCGGCACCTGGAGGTGTTTGACCATTGATCTGTGCTACTGGTTGGCTTTCACACACTGTTTGATCACCACTGATATCATAATTGGTTATTGCATGAACTACAGTTACCGTAATAAAGTTAGAAGTGTTACTACACAACCCGCTCAATACTATTCTCCTGAACTGTGTAGTGGTTGCAAGATTTCCTGGATTATAAGTATCAGAAGTAGCTCCATTTATCACTGTCCACGGTCCACCATTGGTTGAGCTTTCCCATGCATAAGTATAATTGCCATCACCACCAGTTGGTGTTCCCGAACCAGTTAATGCAGCAGCAGCAGTTCCTGAACATATTGTTTGCGCAGCACTGATGGTATTATTCGCAATTGATGGCTCAACGATCACTGTTACAGTTGCAGTATCACCCGTACAATTAGCTGCAGTAGTTTGGTTCACATAAAAATAGAGCGTACCTGCAGTTGATGTTGATGGAACCGGTGCTGTTGTTGAACCTCCTGTAAGATTATTATTCGTAAACCATGTTAGCGTATTACTTCCGTTTGCAGTTGCACTTACCGCAACAGCAGCTCCATTTTGACAATATGGAACCGGAGTAGCAACTGAAGGCTTACCCGGTTTTGGATTAACGGTTATCGTTATTGACTGAGGTGGAGCACTACATCCGTTGGTAGTTCCCACAACATCGTAATTAGTAGTACTGGTTGGGCTAACAGTTATAGAAGATCCTGTTGCACTCGTATTCCATGTATAAGAACCAGCTCCAGAAGCTGTGATTGTTACACTTGTACCTTCACAAATTGTTGTACCAGGATTAGCTGATAACGTTACAACAGGGATTGGATTTACATTAATGGTAATTGAATTCAATCCACTACTCTTAACACAATTATTGCTATTGGTGATACTGTTTAATGTTATGGTATATAGACCAGGGGCACTTCCTACAGGA
Source organism: Chitinophagaceae bacterium (assembly GCA_024508725.1). Classification (GTDB taxonomy): domain Bacteria; phylum Bacteroidota; class Bacteroidia; order Chitinophagales; family Chitinophagaceae; genus JAEZDC01. The sequence goes on from JANINS010000001.1 coordinate 118,524, forward strand.
ATCACCGGGATCACCGCATTATTGGCTAAACCTGATGGTGTATAGGTAGTAGATACGCCTGCAGGATTAGTGATCGTATATGAAATACCAAATGGAGCCGTTCCTGCTGTAGCAACGAAAGTGATACTTGCTCCAGTTGTGCTATTCGCACAGATATCGGAAGGTCCACTGATATTTCCTTCAGCAAGTTCATTAACAAATATTGTGATATAGTTAGAAATAGAAGCACATGGTCCTAATACCACAGTTCTGCGGAATCGTGTAGTGATCGTTACATTAACAGGTGTATAGTCTTCACTTGTTGCACCTGAAACTGTATTCCATGTGGATCCACCATCTGTAGAATATTCCCATCCAAAAGTTGCTCCTGGTATTGTATTCGCATCAATTAATGCAGCAGGAGATCCTGCACAAATATTCTGATCTGTTGAGGTAATAGTATTTGCCGGTGGTGCAACAATAGTGATCTTGGCCGGATCAGAAGTGCCACCACAAAGTCCGCTTGATACCTTTAACCTGAACCAGGTTGTCTGGGCAAGAATTCCTGGATCATAAGTAATACTGGTTGCACCGGAAATATCAGTCCATGTATTTCCATTATCAATAGACTGTTGCCACTGATAAGTATATGTTCCTGCACCCAATCCGCCACTAATCGTACCAGTGGGGCCTACAGGAGTGGCTGGTGTTCCTGAACATAAAGTTTGATCAGGACCTAATACTGTGTGTCCACTTATTGCTGGAGTTACTTCTACTGTTATGATAGCAGTATCGCCTTCACAACCAGAAGCAGGTGTTTGTGTAACATAATATAAGAAAGTACCCGGGGTTGAAGTAGATGGCGTTGGAGCTGTAGTGCTTCCATTGGTTAAAGCAGAATTGTCGTACCAGTTCAGAGTATTACCCGACTGTGCTGTTGCTGTTAACGGAGATGAGAGATCATTTTGGCAGAAACGAACAGGCGTACTAACAATTGGTTTTGGTGCACCATTATTAACAGTGATCGTTTGACTAACAGAATCTTTACATCCTTCGGTTGTAGTGAACACATACCAGATAGTATGAGTACCGATGCCAGCTGTTGCAGGATCGAACATACCAGCACTGGTTGTTGCGCCACTTGCATCGTAATAATAACCGGTGCCTGATGCTGTATCATGTGTAGCTACAGCAATATTTACAGGGTTTGCATTGCGGCAAACTGCAGCCAATGGACCAGGGAAAGCCAAAACAGCTCTCTTTTTAATCACCACTTTAAAAGTAGTATCCCCATTACAACTTGCTGTAGTGATCTGAAGTCTCACATTATACGTTCCATTAGAAGCGTAAGTATGTGTTGGATTTTGGGCAGTAGATGTATTGTTAGCTCCACTTGCAGCGTCACCAAATGTCCATTGATAAGTAATGCCTGGTTGATTAGTTGAATTAGCTGTGAACTGTGCAACACCTGTTGTAGGAACACAATCTGTAGGATAAGTAAAATCAACCATAGCCCCGGACTGTACAGTAAGCGTCTTCGTTACCGTATCGCTCTTGCAATATTGATTAATAGAAACTGCATGCCTTATTGTATAAGTGCCGATGGCATACGTTTTCACCTGGTTGGCAGCTGTGTTTGCATTTACAATTCCGGCTGAGGCAAGATCCCAATACCAATTGTTGATACCCGGAGTTCCCGGATAGGTTGCCGTTGTTGAGAATGTAACAGGCCCCGGGCATGCAGGATTTGGATTGATATTGAAATCAATTGTAGGTCTTGGGTGAACAGTAAAATTGATGGTTGTATCTGCGATACCACCATGCTCAACGGTTATGGTGAGCTTCATGGAATAAGTTCCAGGGTCTAACACAAAAGATGTGTCTTTGCTGGTAGATGTTTGTCCATTAGACAAAAGCCAATTCCATCTTTTGACCGTATAACCATTCGTTGTAGTTGCAGGGCCGGTAAATGTTACTGTATCTCTGCCACAACCTCTAACATTATAAGTGAACTTAGCAAATGGTTTTTGTTTGATGATGATCTCAAGTGAAACCTCTTCCTCATTATTACAATCACCAACACCGGCTACAGGCGAAGTGATCCTGATTGGCAGGTAATAAGTACCTTCTTTACTAAATGTATATGGACCACCAGGACACAAGTAATAATAAAACCATGCAGCACCAATCAAAACTGAATCATAAGGTACTGGATTAACTACTACAGGATCAGGTGATGGCATTGGTGATACAAAACCTGCTGGTGTAAGGGCACTGAACTTCCAAACGATCTTATTCGGTTTGTATGCTATTAATGCACTGATCTGCGTTGGTGTTCCAACATATCCGTATGGGTGTGATTTAACAATGCTATTTGTATCAGGCGTATTTCTAACACTGGATACGGCTGCAAGGTTATTCAGGTTTGTACCTGCGTTATAACCATAACTTTCTACACTTCCCTCTCCATACACAATACCTGTAAAAGCAGAATCAGACTTAGCTATACTTTGCCCAGCACCACTGCCCCATCTTTGAACAACGATCGTGTATCCAGCTTTTTGAGGGTGAGCCTGGGTATAAGTAAAGGAGCTTGATCCATCAATGGTTAACGAAGCTAAACCCGCTGTTGGAATTACAATAGATAAGTAGTTTACAGAAATGCTTTCTTTATTATTCCGATAGAACGCTGTTCGTTTGATAGCTTGTTCCATAGGACTCAATACCACCATTTCCGGATCACCCAAACCACCTGATCCAAGACAGCTACCACCGGTCATAAACTGAACGATCATGATTGGCTGATCAGCTTCTATATAATCTGGCGTGTTACTTTCATACACATAATAATTGCCGTTTTGCAAACCTGTAAGAGGTGTGCCATTTCTTCTCACAACGGTAGCAGCATCTTTTACAGCAACTTTATAAATACTGGTTCCATAAGATGAAGCAGTACTCGAACCCGAAAAAGGTGTGGTAAGATATCTTTTACCCCATGCATGTTGTGGAAATAATTGCTGGTTATCATTATCTCCTCCGCCACTACCGCAAGATGCAGGATTTGAAGTTCTACTACTTCCTGCAAAAACTGCAATAGGATAACATAATCCCGAACCATTCGCAACAGACTTTACAGTTGTTCCGGAAAGATTTAGTCCATTTGAAGAAGTACCTCCGTTACCATTAGCATCAGCACCTGCATTGGCACCGATCACCTGGTATATCTGTCCTTTCATTAAAGTAACAGTTTTTGTTACACCAGGTTGTAACCCTGTATAGTTCTGGCCTCTTGTTTTAACCGATGGTGTGATCTGAATTACAGTATTATCATTTTTGGCGATCACATACATCCAGTTATAACAATCAGAACCATAGTTCTGAAAACTATTTAGAGAAACATATGAATATCCCCATGCCTCGGTTGGAAGCAGCATTGTAGCACCAGATGCAGCTGAACCATAAATATGTGCATAGGCAACAATAGGAACATCACTTTCAATATGAATACCCTTCTTCTTAAATATACCCGCACCACCAGAGCCGGCAGGTGGTGCATCTGTGAATAATCTTGCATCATACTGACCGGAACCTCCTTTAGGAATTTGACCAACCGGACCAGCTACTGAAGTATATCCAACATTTAATCCTCCAGATGCGGGTGTTGTTTCAAGTGAAATAACAGTATTCGCAGGAATAATAAATCTTCTTCGCCACCATGTACTTAACACTCCACCTACTCCACTACTATCGATAGTTACCCAAACTGTAGCAGGTTGATCTTCTGCACTTAGATAGATCGTCATTACCTGGCTATTATTTCCACCTGATTCCATGAACTGGTGGTGGCCATAGCCTACCCAAAAGTCTTTACCCTTGTTGGTAATGTTTTGGGCTTTTGCAGTGATCCCGATCATCAGCAGGCAGAAAACACCTGCAACTATCATTTTCAATCTGGTCATAACTATCCTGGTACTATTATCTTACAATATTCAATGCTCCTGATTTATTGATCACTGTTCCATCTTTCAATGTGATCTTAGCTGCATACACATATACACCTACCGGTTGTACTTTACCCTGGTATTTACCATCCCACAATCTGAATTCTCCGGTAGTCGAATTCATGGTTGAATTTGTTACCTCGTGGATTTTTTCACCCCACTGGTTAAATACCATGAACTGGATGGTCTGGATCGCAAAACCGTAAGCCGAAAGCACATCATTCTTATTATCGCCATTCGGTGTAAAGGTGTTTGGAATGAAGATCGCATCTGGTCTTGTTGTAGCACATACTTGTGCAGATTCACTTGTTTGACAAGCAATAGTGCCCACAGCTCTAACCTTTATACATACCTGTTTAGCAGGTGTTAATCCGCTTACAGTATGAGATAATCCGGTTGCTCCAGAACTTGGTGTTACATAGGCACCACCGTCAACAGAAACCTGGTAGCTTGCTGCTCCAGCAACTGCTGTCCATCTGAACGTGATTGAATTAACTGTTTTGTCGGCATCTGCTACAGGGTTTGTGATCACTGCAGGAGCCAATGGCGGCAAAATGTTCGCTGTAACCATTGTTCTTGGAGCACCCAAACATCCTCCGGCAGATATCTGCTCTACATAGAAGTTTGCTGTTCCTGAGACCGCAGGTGAAGTAAAGGTGCTGCCTGTACCCAATAATGTTCCTCCTGTTAACGCATCATACCAGTTATAGGTAAATCCAGCCACAGGATTTTGAATATTGAATACCGCAGATGTTCCAGTACATACGCTAACGGTAGCATTAACAACACTTGCAGGAGAAACAGAACATCCTGTTGCAGGAAGAGATATACTTGCCTGGCAAGACAATGCTCCATTCACTCTTACTATCAAACTCACCGATTGCAATGCACTTACTCCGGTTACTGTATGTGTTAAACCTGTAGCGCCAGAGCTTGGCGTATTCCACGTATTTCCGTTATCTGTAGATACATCGTAACTCACTGCTCCAGTAACAGCAGTCCAGCTAAAGCTGACAGTGTTGGCAGTTCCACCTGTGTACGTTACTGTTGTTTGTGGTAATACAGGTAAGAATCTTAATCTTATTTTTTGTCTTACAGGGCTTACACAACCAACTGAAGAGATACCTTCAACCCAATAGTCTGCAGAAGCAGCAACATTATTAAATGTGATGCTGGTTCCGTTAGCTCCTATTGCTACGTTACCTCCGGCAGTAATTTCTGTTCCACCGGTAGCTGCATCATACCACTTGTATGTTGCGCCAGCTAATGGACTTGAAACATTGAATGTTGCATTGGAACCCGGACAAACAGCAATTGAATCGGCTACTACTCCTACTGAAGGAAGCGGATTTACTATTACCTGTTTGATACTGTCTCCTATACAACCATCAGGTGATACTGAGTGAAGCTTCACATTATAAGTACCTGCCGTTGGATATGTAAACGTTGTATTCTGACCGATTGCTGTAGCTCCGGTATGGAAGGTCCAATCCCATTGGTTTACAGAAACTCCATTTGAAGTGAAGTTTTGTGCACCAAACTGAACTGTATTTCCTTCACAAACAGGTGTTGAGATAGTGAAATCGGTTCTTGGTGTTGGAAGTACCTGAACATAGATCGTATCCAAAGCTCTATGATCACAACCTTCGATATCAGGATGTGTCCACTCGATAGGGATAGGAATAATTCCCAATGTATTGATGGTATAACTCTTAGTAAGTTTTACCACGTATTGAGGATCACCATTAGGATAAGTACCTACACTCGATGGTACAGGATTGTTGATTGTAGTATCCTGTGCAGGAGCTAAACCTGGTACTGCCGACAATTTAAACGTAACTGAAGTTGGCAGTAATGGGAAGTCTGCAAGGAATGTAAATGGCGTACCTGCACAGTTGTAATCTGGAGGGCTGGTTGCACCAACGTTCTCAACTTTACCACCTGCATCAAGGTTTTTAACCAATGTACCGGCGTTATAACCATAACTTTCTACAGATCCCTGGCCATAAGTAATCGCAGTAAAGCTTGAATCGCTCTCAACGCTTACCTGGCTTTGAGCTGAAGTAGCCCATCTTTTAACTACTACTGAGAAGTTTCTTCCTGTTAATGCATTCTGCGGATGCGGAATCACATAATCTGGCGTTACCACACCTAACACAGCATCTTTGATCACAAGCGATGTTAATCCACCTGTAGGAATTACCATTGTTAGATAGTTCTCATCAATAGCTTGACGGTTATTTCTGTAGAAAGAAACTCTGTTAATACCTTGTTCCATTGGGCTGATGTAGAACATTTCAGGGTCTCCATCAGGTGCACATGAACCACCTTCGAATTGAGCTACCATGATAGGTTTATCAGCTTCAATGAAATCCGGTGTATTACTGTTAAACTGATAATAGTGACCATTAATTAATGGAGAAAGCACTACACCGTTACGTTTAACAATGGTAGCAGGATCTTTAACAGCTACCCTATACACATTTGTTTCAAAAGTATTAGCTGCATCACTACGTGAGGTTGGTGCTGTTAAATATTTCTTGCCCCAGGCCGTTGACGGGAAGTTTTGCTGCATAATGAAATCACCACCGCTTCCACATCCAACATCAATTGCTGTACGGCTACTTCCACTAAACACTGCTATTGGGTAACATTTACCATTACTGTTGGCAATTGATCTTACCGTACTTCCGGTAAGCTCTGTTGTTTGAGAACTAGCCACAATTTGTAAGACCTGGCCTTTATTTAAAGTAACGGTTGTAGTTGAACCTGCTGTAAACCCTGGATTTTGTACAGCAACACTTGGTGTTACTTCTATCTTGGTGTTATTGCTATCGGCTATCACATAGAAGTACGAATAAGAGCCTGCACCATAATCCTGGGTGATACAAAGTGTTTTGTAATCGTATCCCCAAACACCAACAGGTAATAACATTACCGCACCAGACGATGCCGAACCTGTACAGTGTGCATAGGCAACAATTGGTGCTTCACTGGTAATCTCTATACCCTGGTCGAAAAGACCTGCTGCATTAAGGAATGCATTGTTTGCACCAGCTTTTGGAAGAGCCGGAACTACCACCACTGTATTTGCCGGTACCGGGTAAATTACATCGTAACCTGTACCATATATCTTAACGCGAACATTGGTAGCTTCCTGTGCACTCAGGTAGAGATACATATCCTGTCCTCCACTAAGTTGGTTAATAGCATAAGCCACCCAGAATCGCTTACCTCTGTTAGAACTATCCTTATCAGCAGTAACAGGCGGTGCATAAGGGTTGATCAAACCTGTGAATCTATCCAGGAAGTTGATGCTTGCCTGACTGATAACTTTTGTAGCTGTATTCACTTTACTTGTGAATCCAACAACCCATGAGTTGCCTGGTGTAGTTCTGCCCAATCCTATCTGGCGTTGTTGAGGGATAGAACCCTGCCAAGGATCGATGTATGACAATTGCATATCATAATCATAAGCACCGCCACCAGGAATATCAACTTTCGTATAGAAATACATCGTATCAGGACGAACGCCTAAATCTGATGGCACAACTCCGGAGAAACGTCTTGTTTCTATGCTAGGTGGAGCTACAGCTTTCCAGGTAATTTTCATTACTGTATCAGTACCATAATAGAATGTTTGCGTTGTGTTTGGTGCTGGTGTAGCAGGAATCGCAGACAATACAGTTGGCTGTGCCGTTGGGAAGAATTCATAAGCTCCAAGGTCAGGTACACCTGTTGTCAAAGTTTGAGGTCTAACATTCCCATTGAAATCATAACTGTTACCAATGAGTTGCAAACCTCTTCCATGCATTGCCCAAACATCAGGATTAGCAAGATCCGGACGTAAGTCTGTACTGCTTACAAAAGCAGGAGGATAACTGATCGACCATCTGTCTATAGGCCATGCTGTATACCATGACTTCAATGTTGGGAACAATGTTGTAGAACCGGTACTTGTTTGCACAAGTGTTGGACCGTTTGAATACAACATGTTATAATCTCCTTTGAAGTTTGCAGGATTGCTTACAAACAAAGCCTTTCCTGAACCACCACTATTAGAGAATATGTTGTTGTATATTCTAAAGTAACCCGCACCTGATTGGTTAAAGTATCCGGCAAAGCCGTTAACTGATGCAGCAGTTACATTAGAAGAGTTATTGTAGAAGTTAATGCTATCAAGATTATTGTCGCATTGCAAACCATATGCAGTAGGCCCGGCTGAGTTAATACCAATAACATTATTCACCACATTCAATCCTTTGGATGATGTAATAGTTAATCCATTCAGAGAATTGGTGTTGCCCGTGAGTGCATATATTGAGTTACTTGCAACGATACCTGAATCCCTCATCAATGAATGAGCGTTCTGAATTTGCATACCAAACCCTGATGCAGTATTGTTACTGATATTTACTGTATTACCCAGGATTCTGAAAGCAGTATCGGCATAATTCACATAGATACCTGCACTTCCTGCTGCAATAGTTCCATTGATGGTAACATTGTTTTTTGTAAGCCTTAAACGGTTAGTGTATTGTACACTGATGCCATGAGAATAAGCACCTGAAACATAGTTGCTATCAATTAAATGTCCAGGTAATGCAAGCGTGGTTGTAGAAGTTCCTGCGAAGTAGATACCATTTGCACCATTTGTAATAGTGTTTCCTTTGATGATAAGGTTTGTTCCTTTTATAGCAGAAACATAAATACCTGCAGTTGTATTGGCAACGTTACTGGTTACAGGAGCTTTGATCACACACTCTACGATACTATCATTAGAGGCATTATTCGCTAACTCGATCACTCTACCTGCATTTACATTCGTTCCGCTAAAGCTGAGTTTTCTGAATCGGAAATACTTCGCATCAATCAATCTTAATGTATAATTGTTTCCGGCATCTGCGCTAAATGTAAGTTCGGCCGAAGCAGGATTGCCATTTGCACTCTGGAATGTTACCGTACTTGATGCACTCGTTCCTGGAATGTTAGGAATACTGATCCTTTCATTATATACCCCCGGAGCAACATTAAATACAATGGTTCCACCAATACCGCACAGCATTGCATTTACTGCTTCCTGCCATGTAGCAAAGTTTCCTGAAGTCATACCTGTTCCTGGAACATATGTTGTTGGTCCTGCACCAATATCATAAGTACCGGCAAGCAGGATATTATTTAAAGTTACCTGTACCGGAGCTGTATAATCATATACACCATTACAACCAACCTCTGCTCTGAAATAGGTACTAGTTGTAGTGGTTGTATTTAACTGTGGCATGTATTGTAATGGCCCGATGTTGGTCCATGAACCAGCAGCGCCAGTTGGTGATGTTTGCCATTGGAAAGTAATTGAACCCAAAGGTGAATGTCCCGTAACATTTAAAACGATAGCAGCATCCAGACATACTCCCGAATTTGGTGTAACCGAAGCAGTACCTGCTGTTGGAGGCTGAGTACAAACTGCCGGAGCAAATTCCCATGCACCAATATCCGGAGTTGTTGCATTTCTTGTTGCATTAACAATATCAACAGTAACACCCAACGGAGTACCCTGGTTATCCAACGGTGATAATTGAGGCATCAGGTCACCGGTAGCAATATTTGTATAGATCGGATCAAGATTGAATGAGTTAGCATCTTTACCAGATGCAGTTTTCCATGCTGCCAAGGTAGTTTGGTTGCCATTGAAATATCCTACATGATTATTAGCACCTGCACCGGCTACAAAGAAATCGTTGTAATCAGAAGCAACGTTGCTTGCAGGCGTTTCGAGATATATTCCATATTTGGTTGCAGCTGCAGCTGTTCCTCCACGTTTAATGGTGATGATATTGTTCTTGAATTGAATATTGGCGGCAGAACCAGTTTGATAGAACCCTCTGGTAGATGCTGTAGAACTGGCTGTATTATCGAGTGAAATAGTATTATGATAATAATAAATACCGCCTGAGCTTACATTGTATATCGCATACTGAATACCTGAACCTTGTACATCATAGATCGCATTGTTGCTTGCAATAACCTCGTTACCCGCAGACTGGGTAACATTATCACTGTAAATACCAGAGAACTGGGAGCCATTTGCCTGTGATGCATTGAATATTTTATTGATCCTGTTTCTTGTAATAACCATCTTGTTATTAGGTCCATCTGCTAAATAGATGCCTGAAACAGGATTACCAAGAACCGTTCTGGTTAAACGGGTAATGTTATTTCCTTCAAGAATTGTATTTGCGGTACCTCCACTGTATATACCTGCTGCCAAAAATTCCCTGATGGTGTTTCCAATGAATTTATTGTCGTTGATTGGCTCAGCAGCACTACCAGCAATTACAACTCCATAAGTACCTCCCTGGATAGTATTATTCTCGAATACGTTGCCATCGCATTTTGAAGATCCCTGATTGCGAAGGTTAGATGGACCAGCTTCTGAGTTAATTACTACACCAGCGTAGTTTGCGCTGAAGTTAGAGGCAACCGAAGAAAGCATAGTACATCCTGCAAACCTGTTAGAGTCTGCATTATTCAGTAAATGAACTGCATAACCATAAGTAGAACCTACCGAATTAATAGTAAGATTATTGAAAGTAACATAATCAGCACCATTCAATTTTATCGTTGCTCTCTCAGCTGTAAGATTACTTGAAGCTGCAATTGTATTACCATTACCATTAAATGTGATAGTATTAATTGCACTTGATCCTGGAATACTATCCAATACTAATCTTTCGTTGTAAGGTCCTGTACCGGCTTCAACATTAAATATAACCGCTCCGGTAATACCGCAACTCATCATTGCAGTTTTAGCCGCAGCAAAAGAGTTGAAGTTTCCGAAATTGTTAGGCCACACCCAGTTAGTTGCTACCGTTTTATTGATTGTATATGTTCCGCCAGGTAAAGCAGGATTTACTACTAACTGTACAATGTTGCTGTAAGTTGTAGAACCTCCACAGGTTGCTGCTACACGGTAGTACATAGAAGTAATGGGAGCCATGATTGTAGTATCGGTAGTAATCATTGGGCTGCTTACATTCGTTGTAAATGTACCCGGAGCTCCGGTTGTAGAAGACTGCCACTGGAAGGTTTGAGCAGCTCCGAATAATCCGATATTTAATTTAAGCTGTACAGGGTTATTAGGACAGATTGGTGATGGTGTAACAGATGCAGTACCATTCACAGCAGGAACAGTACATGGAGGTGGAATATATTCAATAGCACCTATGTCAGGAGTAGTCTGGTTTCTTGCATTGTTGAATATATCAATATCCGTAGCAGGCAATCCAAGATAAGTTCCTTTGTCGTTCATTGCAGAACTTACCGGAGTATATCCTGTTTGTATATCAGAAATATTTGTATATACCGGATCTACAGAAAGTGAAGCTGCTTCCTGTGAAGTAGCTGCCTGCCAGTTTGCCAATGTAGCACGATCTGACTGGTAGAAACCAATATTACTTGTTCCGCCAACGGCGTTTACAAAATAGTTATTAAAATCTTGTCCTTGCAATAATCCTGATCCAAGATAAATAGCATGCTTAGCACCGGTACCACCTCTTTTAACTGTGATCAGGTTATTATAAAAGATAATTCCGGCTGCAGCGGTCTGCTGGCTGAAACCTCTTGTTACACCGGTAGCGGTTGAAAGCGTTTCATCAAGAGAAATGGTATTGTGCAGGTAATATACATAATCGGAACCTGTGTTGCTGATACCATGCACCGGTCCATTACCATTTATTCTTGCAACAATATTATTTGCTACAGTATTTTCAGCACCTACAGAACCATCTGAGTTATTGAAGTTGATTCCATAGAAGTTGCTTGTTGACGCCGGAGCTCCTCCAAATGGATCAAATATTCTGTTTCTGGTAACCTGAGAGTTTGTATTTTTTTCTGTTGTAAACAAAATTCCATTTACATCCGTAAATGAAGCATTCCTCGTAGGTCTGCTGATAAAGTTGCTATCGATTATTGTATTATAGTTACCGGCGAAATACATACCGGCAGCATAGAAATCACGGATAGTATTACCATAGAACTTGTTGCTACCATTTGCACCACCACTAAAGGTTGCAACTAAAGTAATACCGTAATATCCTCCATTGATCGTATTGTTCAGGAACTGGTTGTAATCACAAACGACCGTTCCTGTTGCAACAGGTCCTGCAGCAGTACCATTGATAACGATACCAGCGTAGTTAGTTGTATTATCAGTTAATGAAAGATTGATGGTACAGTTTCTTACGATATTAGAGTCAGAGTTATTCAGTAACTGAACACCGTAACCATATGTACCTCCATTTGCATTGATCACCAAACCATCGAAACGGATATGATTGGTTCCGATCAACTTGATCACAGCTCTTTCATTTGCCGTTCCGGCAGTGTAAGTAATAATCTCTCCATGGCCGTTAAAGGTTACAGTATTGGTAGCTGTAGCCCCCTTAACACTCGTCATGATCAATTGTTCGTTGTAAGGACCAGAACCTGGTGTAACATCAAACACTACAAAATTGTTGATACCACACTTGATGGCATTATAAGCTTCATTAAAGCTTCTGAAAGTATTACCACCGTTTATAAATAACACACTTCCCGTTGCATTTTTATCGATGATATAATTACCGCCCAGAATTGGAGGGCTGGTAACCTGAACAGCTGTTGTATAAGCAACATCATTTGTATTAGTACATGTTACTTTTAAACGGTACCATGAAGTTTGTGTTTGTGTTGTTGTAGAAGCAATAGAAGTTGCGCCTGCAACAGGGTTCCACGGAGCACCACCACCAGGAGTTGTAGATACTTCCCACTCATACTGTAAACCTGAAGCAACCGTTACACCTGTTGAGTTTAAACTAATGGGATCTCCCAAACAAACTGTAGAAGGAGTAACGTTTGGTGTTCCCGGGTTTGGCATACCTGCACAAGCAGTAGCGGGAGTCCAGTTAAATGTTATGTTAGGACGATTTGTCGGAGTATTGGTAATTGCTGCTCCTGCAACTGTACTACCACATAAATTACCGCCATTATCAACTGCAATCGTATGTGACCCGTTAAACGCCAAACCAGTTGTCCAGGGAATAGTAGGATTGGCGGTATAATGTATAATACCATCACCAGTATTTGATGGTAACCCATTACAGATCTCTATCACAATATTATCTGTACCATTCCAAAAGAAAGGAGAAGAAAAAGTTATCGTATTGATGCCTGCAGTAACAACATAATCAACAGGGCCAAATTTGGTCACAGTAGTTTCCCATACCGTAGATAAAGTACTTAAGCTGGCAGTAGCAGTACTACCAATCTTAACCTCCATCTGTTGTATATCACCGGAATAGCCATTTAGATTAGTAACATTAAACCTGATAGCATTAATGTTACCAGCTGCCATACCCGCAGCATTTAATTCTGAAGCCCGAAATAAGTATTGTGCACGACTACCCTCATACCAGTCTTGTAATGGACATGGATAGGTATTTGCGTTTCCGGCTGTTCCTGTGCCGATATTAATGTCTGTTTGAGAAAGAGCAGTTTTTGACAAACCAAGTACAGCAACTGCAAATAGTAGTAGAAAATTTCTCATGATTCCCTGGAATTGAATATTTTTTAGCAGGTTAACATCTTCCCAATTAGTCATAAAGCCTTTATGCTTGATTTTCAGGAGAAAACCGCCGTTAGGGTAAGCAAGGCAATAATGTGATAATCAGGAATTCCGTTAAGGGCTTTAAAAGTATGTATATTTTAACACTTCAGATATTAAAAAATATATCAACACTTTTAAGGATATATGCCTTTGGTGAGCACTTTGTGGAATAAAAAAAGCCGCTGAATCAGCGGCTTTTTTAAAAAACTGTATGCTTTTACACTTTAAAGTGTGAGAATGCTTTGTTCGCTTCTGCCATACGGTGAGTATCTTCCTTCTTTTTGAAAGCAGCACCTTCACCTTTACTTGCTGCCACGATCTCGTTTGCAAGCTTATCGGCCATTGTTTTTCCGTTTCTTTCACGGCTGTAACGGATCAACCATTTCATGCTTAATGAAATTTTTCTGTCAGGACGAACCTCTGAAGGAATCTGGAAAGTAGCTCCACCAATTCTGCGGCTTCTAACCTCTACAGCAGGTGTAACGTTAGCAATGGCTCTTTTCCAAATTTCATAACCATCTTCATTGGTCATCTTGCTCACTTTGTCAACTGCATCATAAAAAATATTGATCGCAGTACTTTTCTTTCCGTCCCACATCAGGTTATTGATGAAACGGGTAACCATTTTGTCGTTAAAACGACCATCAGGAGCTAAAGGTAATTTCTTGGCTTGTGCTTTACGCATAATTTAATTTTTAATTCAATGGCTGAACTTCTTCAAGTATTAAAACTTTACTCAGCCAGGAAGTATTTGAAATATTATTTCTTAGCTTTTTCTTTCTTAGTTCCGTATTTAGAACGGCTTTTCTTACGGTCTTTCACACCTGCAGTATCCAAAGAACCACGAACAATGTGATAACGTACACCCGGTAAATCTTTAACCCTTCCACCACGGATCAATACGATTGAGTGCTCCTGTAAGTTGTGACCTTCACCAGGGATATAAGCAATAACCTCAATCTTGTTGGTCAAACGCACTTTAGCCACCTTACGTAAAGCCGAGTTTGGCTTTTTAGGGGTAGTGGTATAAACCCTTGTACATACTCCACGACGTTGAGGACAAGCATCTAATGCTCTTGATTTGCTTTTCGCTCTGATGATTTCGCGGCCTTTTCTTACCAGCTGCTGTATTGTAGGCATTCTCTAACCTTTTTGATTTATCCCATTTTTTGGGACGGCAAAGGTAATGGTAGGAATATAAAATTCCAAAAAAGAACAGAAGGATTCCGGCAGAAGATGTGGAAATCTCTGGTTTAAGCCGGTTTTTAACATAAATAATCCACCATCCAAATAAAAAAGCCCCACAAATGTGAGGCTTTTACAATATTGATCCAAACAGTTAGATCTTATACATCCAACCATATTTGTCTTCCCTCTTTCCTTCCCTGATCTCGGTAAGGATTTTTTTGAGCTGAGGAGCAGTTTTAGAATTCTCCACATCAAAAGTCATCACATAATCTTTATAACGCAATTCTTTGATCTGTGTAATCGTAGCTGCCGTTCCTGTTCCAAATACTTCGAAAAGCAATCCTGCTTTGTGGGCATCGATCAGATCATCAACACTTATTCTTCTCTCCTCTACTTTAAAGCCCATTTCTTTCAGAATAGTCATTGCACTATCCCTGGTAACCCCTCCTAAAATAGTTCCTTCATCTAACGATGGAGTTACAGCCGTGTCGCCAATAATAAAGAACACGTTCATGGTACCAATTTCCTGAACATATTTATGTTCGATCGCATCGGTCCATAAAACCTGGTCGTATCCAAGTTTTTTAGCTTCTGCAGTTGCATACATGCTGGCTCCATAATTACCGGCAGCTTTTGCATAACCCACACCACCAGGAGCCGCTCTTACATATTTTTCTTCCACATATATCCTGATAGGAGCATTATAGTATGGACCTGCAGGACTAAGTAAGATCATGAATTTGTAAGAATCAGAAGGCTTTACACCGATCACTGGATCAGATGAGAACATGAATGGCCTGATATAAAGCGAGTGATCAGCATTCTGAGGTATCCAGTTCTTATCAAGATCGATCAACATTCTCATGCCTTCCATAAATATTTCTTCAGGCACCTGTGGCATCTGCATTCTTTCAGCAGAAATATTGAATCGCTTGTAATTATCCTGAGGACGGAAGATGAAGGCATTTCCATCAGTATCTTTATAAGCCTTGATACCTTCGAAAATGGCTTGTCCGTAATGCAATGCAGCCGTAGATGGCTCAAGCAATAACGGCTGATACGGTTTGATCTCTATATTTTTCCACTCACCATTCTCATAATCTGCCTCCAGCATGTGGTCTGTATAATATCGGCCGAACGGAATGTTTTCAAGACTCATCTCGTTCAGTTTGCTTCTCTCTACCCTCGTGATATTTATGTCCATAGCAGCAACCATAACGTATATATTTGTTGCAAATAACGTGAAAAAAATCAAGCCGAAAGCTAACGCTTGTTAATATTTACATTCCTATGAGTTTAGCTGATAAAAACCTTCCTGATTTTCTGCTTGCAGATCTATATAAAAACAGCCTTGTACTGGTTGATAATGACGTAGCTATTAAGATTAAACCAGAAAAGAAGCCTATAATTTCAGAAGAAAGTAACCCACCTTTCATAAAGGATGAACCATTGATCATTGCACGAAAAGCAGCTAACGAACCGCTTGCATATTTGGGTGACAATGGAAAGAATATCTGCATTGTTGTAAAAGACGACCAGGCCATTCACCTTCAGGATGAATTATTGAATATTCTTTCGGCTATTCTTGGTGCATGCAAGCTAAATCTTGCTGATGTTTCTATAGTGAACACTAAAACACAGGATGTAAACGACCAGATCCTAAGGAAAAATTTATTGCCAAAAACAGTGTTATTGTTTGGCGTAACAACAAACGAGGTTGATCTTCCTTTCAGTATTCCTGATTATAAAGTGCAGGCTTTTAATAACTGTAATTATTTACAGGTTGCAGGCCTTGATAAAATGAAAGGTGTTTCTAACGAAGCAAAGCTTGAGAAAAGTAAATTATGGGTTTGTCTTAAATCATTGTTCGGCATATGATAACAATAATTTTTGCGACAAACAATCAGCATAAAGTTGATGAGATACGTGCCGTTACAGCCGGGAAGTTCAATATTATTACCATGAAAGAGGCTGGTATTAACATCGATATACCAGAACCACATGATAACGTAACGGATAATGCAATAGAAAAAGCAAAAACCCTTCATAGACTCACCAGTGAAAATGTGTTTAGCGAAGACACAGGTCTTGAAGTAGATGCTTTGAATGGAGAACCGGGAGTAAAGAGTGCACGATATGCAGGAGAGGACAAAAACTTCCAGGCGAACATTGATAAGTTGCTCGAAAATCTTGCATCTCATACAAATAAAAAAGCAAGGTTTAGAACAGTGATCTGCCTGATATGGAACAATAATATGCACTTATTTGAAGGTGTTTGTGAAGGGCAGATCACCACAGAACAATATGGTCAGAAAGGTTTCGGTTATGATCCTGTTTTTATTCCTGACGGAAGTAACAAGACATTCGCACAAATGTCGATGGAAGAAAAGAATGTATTCAGTCATCGCCGAAAAGCAACTGATCAACTCATCGGGTTTTTATTACAGCAGGCATAATCAAAACAGATGAACAGAGTTAAAATAGAACTTCCCGATCAGTTTCATTTCTCTACTATTATATCAATAAGAATAACTGATCTGAATTATGGTGGACATGTAGGCAATGATAGTTTTCTATCGCTTGTACATGAAGCCCGGCAGCAGTTCTTAAATCATCATGGATATGGTGAATTAACTTTTGAAGGAGTTGGATTGATAATGGCAGATGCAGCCATTGAATTTAAAACAGAACTTAATTTTAAAGATGAAGTAAAAATATCAGTAGCGGCTACCAACTTTACCCGTATTGGCTTTGATCTTTATTATAAAATGGAGATCATAAACCCTTCTGGAAACACCGTTGCAGGTAAAGTAAAAACCGGGATGCTTTGTTATGATTATGCAGCGAAGAAAGTTGTATCAGTACCGGAAAAAGCGAAAGAGAAACTGATGTAATGTTATAAAACACCGGGATTGCTGAACAATAGCATTTCTAACACATCCTGCCTGATGCCATCCATGTCTCCACTCTTGGTAAAATAAGCTGCTGCACCGTCATTCAATGCATTGAGTTTATGCTGTGAAAAATTGCTGTTAGAATAGAATACTTTCGGAACATTCTTGAAGTTTTCCATGCTGTTTAAACGGTTGAGTACCTGTAACCCATTTTGAAGCGGAAGATTATAATCAATAATGAACAAAGCAGGTCGTGCTTCTTCAAAAACAATGCAGTCGAATAATTTTTCTGCACTCGCAAATCGTTGAAAAGAAACTTCAGGAGCAATACTCTTCATTGCCTCATTAATGAAAATGAAATCGTCGTTATCGTCTTCAATAATATAGATATTCTTCGTCTGCATATTGTGAAGGTAGCTATCTTTATTTCCTCCTAATCATTTTTAGCACAACATTCAATGAATCAAAAACACCAGGACATGGATGCCACTTTTTGTGGCAAAATTCCGCTTCACCAAACAAATCTTATTCAGCCACAGGGAGTTTTATTGGTAGTTGAAGAGGAAAACTGGACAATTGTACAGGTGAGTTCTAATATAAACGAGCTTTTTAACCAGGGCAGCGATCATATTCTTAACAATTCTATCTACCAGCTATTTGATGTTTTTACAATAGAAAGATTGAAAAAGAACAAGGGCAGTTATGATTTCTCAACTCCTGCTGAACTTGTTTTAAAAGAAAAGGAGAATCAAAAATTATTTTCTGTTGTTCATGAAAAGAATAATTGCCTGCTGATAGAAATTGAGATACCTGCTTATACGTCATCAACACAAAGCAGCTTCAATCATTTCTTTCAACAGGTTCAAAATATAATGTCGGCTGTTAACAGTTGTACATCTGTAACAGAAGTGGCAAGTGTTGCAGCAAAACACATCAAACAACTTTCAGGTTTCGATAAGGTGATGATCTACTCTTTCGACGAGCAATGGATCGGGACAGTGATAGCTGAAGAAATGGAACCTGGTATGGATACTTATCTTGGTTTACGTTTCCCTTCATCTGATATCCCAAAGCAGGCACGAGACCTGTATCTTAAAAATCCTTACCGCCTTATTCCAAACAGAGAATATAAAGCCGTTCCATTAGTACCTGCGTTAAATCCATTGACGAATGCCCCTACTGATCTTTCTGATTGCAAATTCAGGAGTGTTGTAAGTGTACACCTCGAGTACCTGAAGAATATGAATGTGGTAGCTTCTATGTCAACCCGCATCATTCATAAAGAAACGTTGTGGGGTTTGATCGCCTGCCATCATAGAACAGCGAAATATCTTTCTTTCCAGGAATGTTCATTGTTTGAATTTTTATCGAACATCATTTCTTCAAAGATCGCTTCGCTGTTATACAAATATTCGGCAGCCAAACAATTACGATTAACGAATCAATACGATGATGTGCTGTCGCAGATAAATCAGTCAACAGATATTAATTCATCACTCAACCTTGTTAAAGATCAGCTGCTGATGTTGTTGAATGCAGATGGAATTGCCATTTGCAATAACTGGGAAATATCTTTATTTGGAGAAACGCCATCAGCTGAACAATTAATCGAATTGCGGGAATGGCTGCAACAACAGTCAATAAAAACAATGCAATGGAAAGATCTGCCACTACATTATACTCCTGCAAAGGAATTTCAAGGGGTTGCCAGTGGTTTGTTAGCGATGGCGGTACAACCTTATGAAGGCAACTATATTCTTGCTTTCAGAAATGAGGTGATACAAAATGTTTCATGGGGAGGAAATCCAAACCAGGTGGTAACATTCGAGCCCAACTCAACAAAATATCATCCCCGTAATTCTTTTGCGATATGGCAGGAAACAGTTCGCTATACTTCAGAACCTTGGAGTAATGAAGAACTTGACATTGCAGAACGATTAAGAATTGCACTGGTAGAACTTACTTTATTAAAACTTACTGCAGGATTGGAACAAGAAGTTTTTAAAAGAACAGAAGAGCTGCATCTGTCCAACTCAAAACTTGAAAGCACTTACAATGAACTGATGCAGGTATTGTATGTTACCAGCCACGACCTGAACGAACCTGTACGAAAAATACAGGTATATGGAAACATGCTGAAAGATGCAATGAAAGATCCGGATGCCGGAAGCCAACTCGACAGATTATTAGTGGCAGCCAAACGAATTTCATCGCTGATAGAAAGTTTGCTGCATTACTCGAGATTGTCTCAAAAAATGGAGAAGATCCCAGTTGATCTTAATGCATTAATTTCTGAAGTACAAAAAGATCTTGAATTAAGTATTGCTGAGAAAAAAGCAAGTATCATAGTAAGTGATCTTCCTCGTGTTCAGGCAGTGCCAGACCAGATGCGGCAAGTATTCAATAGTTTACTGAATAATGCACTTAAATTTTCTAAAGAGGGTGTAAGAGTAGAAATTTATTCAGAACGTACTATCGCTGATCGTCGTGAAAATGATCAATACAGGATCATTGTAAAAGATACAGGCATTGGATTCAATCCTGAATATGCTGATTATATCTTTAACATGTTCAGAAAGTATCATACAGATTATGAAGGTGCCGGTTTAGGATTGGCTGTTGCAAGAAAGATCATCGAGAATCATGGAGGAACGCTTACTGCACATGCTGAAGAAAATAAAGGCGCAGAATTTATCATCACATTACCTATTGATTAATGGATTTTATCGATCAATTACGAACAGAAACAGCTCATCAACATAAAGCGCTAGAATCAAGCCGGCTTTCGAAACAATTACTTAGCAATGATGTAGCCATTGAAGATTACAAGGCTTACCTTCAAAAGTTATATGGCTTTGTTGTTGGCTTTGAAAAATACATATTACCTCAAATCAGGTCTTCTTTTCCTGAGATTGTTCCATCTTATAAACAAGAGCTGCTGTTAAATGATATTACATCATTAAGAGGCACTGAAACCTCATCTATTGTTACAGAGAATGAAATACATCAACTCTATCCCAACAAAGCATCTATGTTAGGCGGTTTGTATGTACTGGAAGGCTCTACTTTAGGAGGACTTGTTATTAGAAAACACCTCGTGGAAAAACTTGGAGAGCAGATCATTCCTGCAACAAGTTATTTCGCTGTGTATGGAAAAGAGACTGCCGCTAACTGGAGAAATTTTCTTCAAATATTTTCTATCCTGGCAAACCAAAATGATAGTGCTGCAGTTATACAGGGAGCTTCAGATACATTTACGTTCCTGCATGAATGGTTCAATGATTAACCTGACAGATTCATGCAAGATCATTCCATATTTTCCAGTTCTCTTCAGCCTGCAAACACAACATTTCATACCCGTTGCAAACAGTGGCACCTTGTTCTGCTCCCTTCTTTAAAAATCCGGTGTTAGCTGGATTATATACCAGGTCGTAGAGATAATGCTCAGGTGTGATATATTGATAAGGAATCAACGGATATTCATCATTGTTAGGATAAGTACCTACCGGTGTGCAATTAACGATGATCGTATGATCGTAGAACAGCGATTCTGCCAGGGCTTTGTAAGAAATAGTAAACGGTCTTAACTCTTTACTTCTTGAAACAAAAAGATAATCGATCTCCAGCTTTCTGAAAACATAAGCTACTGCATCAGCGGCACCACCGGTTCCGAGTATCAAAGCTTTTCGATGATGTGGCTGTTTCAATTTCAAAAATGATCTTTCGAAACCGATCACATCAGTATTGAAACCTTTCAGTTTTCCGTTTTCAATCTTCACACAGTTGCATGCTACCATTTGCTTCACAGCATCGGTGCCTTCATCTAAAAAACGAATGATCTTTTTTTTGTAAGGAATGGTAACGGCAAAACCTTGTAAACCTGGATGATCAACGATCACCTGTTTTACATCTTCAATATTCTTTAAAGGAAAATTGTGAAATGTGCAATCCGTTAGCCCTTCTCTGCTAAACTTCTCTTCGAAATACAGCTTAGAAAACGAATGGGTTAAGGGAAAGCCAATCAGCCCATATTCTCTCATGCATTGGCTTCTTTGTTTAAATATAGGTGAAAAGTATCACCTCTCAAACCAACTCGCATCGCTTCCAGTGGAATAACTTCAGTTGGTGCAATATTGCCCAGGTTTACATTACAGCCAATGAGTTCCAGGAAATATAACTGTTGAGCTTTTTGCGGAGCTTCCCAAATGATCTTTTCTTCCGGTATCTGCGTTAATATTTCCTGTACAAGACCTTCTCTTACTTCTCCTGTACCTCTGTAAATACCAACGTTACCTGCTTCTCTTGCTTCTGCAATTACATAAGAGCTTCCGGCTTCTAACTCAGCTCTCATTAGTTCGATCCATTTATAGGGAGGAATAATGTGAGCTGCATCTTTACTACCTACTTCGCTCAATACAGTTCCATATTTGGTCAGCTTCTCGATGTAGCCACATTTCTCGGCATGCGGTATAGTGATAGAACCATCACTCACTTCCATGAAGTCGATTCCATAATCTTTACAAACAGCAATGTAATCTTCGAACTGGTTGCGAATAAGGAAAGCCTCGAACAACGTTCCGCCAAAATATACCGGGAGATCGTAAGATTTATATACTTCTATTTTCTCTCGAAGATTTGGAGTAACGAAAGATGTTCCAAACCCAAGCTTTATAACATCTACATGCGGATGAGCAACACTTAGAAAGTTCTGAGCTTCTGTAACACTTAGTCCTTTATCCATTACCATGGTGATTCCAGACTTTCTTGGTTTTGGATGTCTTTCGGGTATTTGTGAGAGATTAAAATTCATCGGTGTGTTTTGATTGCGGGCAAAAGTAAAATAAAGCTTTCACTTTCGGGAATGATGAAGGTCAGCAATAAACAACTGTTAGTTTTTGGCAAGAAGGCTGTTCATGAAAACGTACAATGATGCTATATGGCGGAACGATGAAGTGCTTGCGACGCAACAGACGAAGCCACAAGGAACGGAAGCTGGTATAACTATATCTTTCTTCCCTTCTTATACCTCGCAATGAGATCTACTACCTGGTTATTTTGCAGGATCGATGGATTGAGCTCAACTAATTTCTTGAGTAGTTTTGGCGCTTTCTCCATTCCTTTTTCGAGTTGAAGCAGGGCTTCTTTTGTTCTGCCGAGTGCAAACAAAGCTGCAGTGTAATAAAAAATGAAGATTGATTTTTTCTCGGTGATCTTCATGGCAGCTTCACATTGCTCAGCTGCTTCTTCGAAGTATTCGCCTTTATACAAACAACGGATCAATGCCTCCCAGCCGGTCATATTCTTTGGCTTCAACCGCACAACAGCACTGAAATACTGGATTGCATCTTTAAAACGTTCAAGATTCATTAAACATTCACCCATTGCCAAACTATAATCCGGCACATTACGGTGAATCTTCATTGCATTTTCCAGGTTCTTGATGGCATTACCCCATTGCTCTTCAAGCATGTAGGTTACAGCGATTTTATAGTGGAGTTTGCTGTCTTCAGCATTGAGATGCACAGCTTTTTTATAATGGAATCTTGCCTGTGCATAGTTTCCCATTCGGTGATAACAATGGCCGATAGCTTCATAGATCACATCTTCGGGACGAGAAAGTTCCAATACTTTTTCCAGTGATTCGATTGCTTCCTTGTATTTTCTCAATCGCAGGTAAGCATCACCCATGTTTCTATAGGCATAATCGAATTTCTCGTCTATTGCTATGGCGTACTGATAAGCATCAATTGCCTTTTCATATAACTTAAGTCCCTGGTAAGCAGCAGCTAAATTGAACCATGCCAGTTCATTATATGGGAAATTATTGATGATCTTCTGGTGGAGTTTGATGCTTTCCTCATTTCGGCCCGTGAAATCTGTCCAGAAACATATTTTATATAATGCTTCTTCATTGTTCGGATCTTGTCTTAATATAAGTGCCAGGCATTCGAATACCTTATCGAACTCTTCATAATCATCATAAACATCAGCCAACTCGAATAAAAGATCAATTTTCTCTTCTCCCTCAAAGAGTTGCAAAGCTTCTTTTAGTATCTCTACTGCCCTTTCCTGTTGGTCAAGTGCTAAGTATGCATCGGTTTTTAAGATGTACAGATCGATATTGCTGTTATCGAATAAAGATGCAGATTCAAGCTGGTCTAAGGCTTCCTGGTATTTTCGTGTGGCTAAAAGAAGATCAGCTTTTTTAATTCTGAGCTGGGACGAATATGGAAAATGTTCTAAACCAATGTCTACAGCTTCTAAAGCCTGGGTAAGATCGTCGTGATCATCAAAATAATTGATGATATCTTCAAATGAATCTTCTTCTAAAAAGGAGTGATTTCTGCCGGTTTTAAGGTTATCATATTGCTTTAAAAGCTCATTTATATCTTCCCGTTCGTCCTCGTTATAGTCTGACCTCATATCCGATTGGTTTATTGAATGTAAGGGATTAAAAAATTTCTTCCAATTTTCCTGTAACTTTTTTGTTGTGTTAACGTCTTATTAATATGAAGAGAGGGTTGTTAAATGTTTCAAAATCCCTATCTTTGTATTCTCGAATGAAAAAAGGCTTCACATACCACAAATTTATCGCTGCGTTCCTGCTGGTTTTAGTGGGTCATATTTCTTTTGGTACAGGCATCACAGAAAAGAGCAATCGCTCAACCTTTACTTTAAAGAATATGAATAAATCGAAGTCTTTCACATTAACTCCGTCTACTAGTAATCACCAGTTCAAAGGTTCACAGTTTCTTAATGTGAAAAAGAGCGGCAATACTTTGCAGGTGAATTCTGTGATTCGTTACCAGAGTGGTAATACTACTTATGTTTATCCTTATAAGTACAAGGTAAAGGCGCCTTTATTTAAAACGCCTACAGCTCCTGCTATTCGTTAATTATTATCTTTCTCAAAGAACTCTATAGCCACTTTTTGGCAAGTCAAACTTTGATTGTGCCACAGGGCTCAGGTTTATTTTAGTAGCTGTGTATTTCACTTTCTGTGTTGAACCATCTGCAACAGTTTCATATTCCAATACAAAGCCTGGAATTGTTTTAAACTGGAATTCATAATCCTTTGTGGAAGGAACAATTGCAGGAGCATAGAACAGAGAATAGGTTGATCCATCCTTTAACGTGATCGTTGCTTTCTTACACTCATAACCTAAGATGGTTTTTGATTCATCTGAATAAGTGATCGCAAGGTCTTCATATTTTGCATTCAGCTTGCTCCATTTGGCACTATCCAGATCCCTTCGAACCTTGGTTGCACCAAGATCCTGTAATATCACTGCTGAATTATCTTTCGAATTATGGTATTTGATCTGTGTATAAGAAGGACTAATAAAATCGAGTCGGCTTTGCTGTCCTTTTACATACAGCACCATTGATGCCTGTTGTGCATTCGTTGCAGCACCTTCACCAAAGGCAACGGCGAAATCAACTGTACATTCCGTTACAACTTTGGGTTTTGTCTGAGCCTGCACAGCTACGCTAAACAGGAGTAAAATGCCGAAGAGGTATTTCATATTCTATTGATTGTAAATACAATTTCATGCCAATAATACATAAAAAAAGTCCCGCAACATTGCGAGACTTTCTTAAACTTATTACCGGTTAACATTACTTTTTGTTTTGACCCTTTTGTTGCAGCTGTTTTTGCTGTTCCATCATCTGCTCGTAACGTTCGGCCCACTTACTTTTCTTTTTCGGTGCTTTACGTTTTTCTTCTATCTGTGCAAGGATCTTATCATGATCGATAATATACTTCTGGATCACGAACTGTAAGCCTAACGTGATAATATTAGAAACAGTATAATACCATGTCAAGGCCGATGGAAGCTTATTAAAGATGAACAAAAGAATAAAAGGGAAAATGTAAGGCATGTACTTCAACACCGGATTATCCTGGGTTGGCGTCATGCTGAGGTTGTAAATAGAGATCAGGAAACTTGTGATTACAGCAGTCAGGGTAAACAAGCTGATATGATCGCCATAAGCAGGAATACTGAAAGGCAAAGTTGCAATCACATCATATTGAGATAAATCTTTTGCCCAAAGAAAACTCTCTCCTCGTAATGAGAGGTTTGCATTAAAGAAACTATACAGTGAAAAGAATATCGGGATCTGTAATAAAGCAGGTAAACATCCACCTAACGGACTAACACCAGCTTCTCTGAACAACTTCATCTGGTCCATAGCAAAAGCCTGCTGATCGCTTCCATGCTTTTTCTTCAACTCATCCAGTTCAGGGCGAAGCACTTTCATCTTCGCACCACTTAAATAACTTTTATACGTAAGTGGAGATGTGATCAACCTGATGAATAATGTTAGCAAAGCGATCACCCAACCAAAATTGGTAATAAAACTAGCAAAGAAGTTGAATACAGGCATGATGATATACCTGTTGATGTACTTCACGAATGAAAACATTCCCGATCCAAGATCAACAATGTTCATCATTCCGTTATCATAGCTCTTCAAAATCTTATAATCGTTCGGACCATAGTACAACTGAAACGCAGCACTTGTACTTGCTGCTGCAGGAAGTTTAACTCTTAAAGTAGAAGCTGCATCCAATAAGATATGACTTGAATCTGGCTGCTTCGTCATTTGTACTTTAGCCGATTCGAACTTCTGTTTAGGAACGATCGTAGTATTAAAGAACTGTTGCTTATAACTCAGCCAGTCAACTTTTTCCAGGTCATGATTTACACCTTCTCCTGCCCTCTGGAAGTCATAACTGCCTTCTTCCATGTAGCAAAGATTCGACTGACCTCTTTCATACACTATATCACGCTGGTGTTGCTTCACTTCCGTGTTCCATTGCAGGTTCATGGTGCTTTGAGAAAGCAAACGATCAGCACCTGTCATTTCAACATTCCAGTCAACAAGATAATTTCCAGGCTTAATAACAAAACTGTGCTTTATACTTCTTCCATCAGTTGAAGTAATAGCGTAAGAAATGGTTTGACTGCCATCCGCATTTTTTGTGATACCAGAAGGCGTAAAGTACAAATTAGAGGTGCTGATAGAACGGTTATCTGTATTAATAGTATAACCCAGTTCATCTTTTTTACTGCCACCTAAAACAACATTGCTGCTATCACGAGATTTATATTGTTTTAGTTCAACCTGCTTTAAAATACCGCCTTTATTGGTAAAAGTTGCTTTTATCAGTTCATTCTCTACCACCTGAACCTGTTCTGTACCAACGGCAGCAGATTGAAAAGATCCTGCTGCTGCTATTTTACTTGCAGTATCGTTTCTCAATGAATCCTGCACAAATTTTACTGTATCAACCGGAGGTTTATTGGCAACTGCAATCGAATCTGCAACACGTTTCTTTTCTGCTTCTTCAGCCCTGGCTTTTATGCCCTGCTGGTTATTGTACCAGAAATAAAGGATGAACAGTGCAAAAAGCAACACAATACCAATGACCGTATTCTTATCTGTCTTCATTTTTTGCCTTGAAAATTAGGCGGCAAAGGTATGTAACACACCGAGATAGGCAAATGTGTTTGAATACAGGGTTCCAGGTCTCCGATCTGGCTTCTGTTGCGTCGCATTTCGTTCATCTGCAACAAGTACAGCAACTTTTTGGTTAAACCAAATATAAAAGCCCTTGCTGCTGTACCAGATTTTCAGCTTTGTTCGTTTCTTTACTAAACTCTCACTTCAACCAATATCTCAACTTCTACCACCAGTTGTATTTAAAAAATTTATTATGCAGGAAAGTGTTGGCTCATTTTCTCAAAGGGAGAATTATGTCCCTTCAGTATTTACAAGATTACTCTGGTGGCTTGCAACGGCAGAAGAACAATTATTGAAAGACTGTACCGTTGACAGAAACCGTTATTCGATCATTGGCTTAACCGTGATGGGCACCTGGCTTTTTGCCACACTTGCCTGGACGTATTTTTTTACAACTGTTGTAAGCAATATTTTCCTTGCAGCAATACTTGGAATTTTCATGGGGGGCATTATTCTCGGAATTGACAGAGCCCTGATCAAAGGAATTGATAAGTACAACAAAAACAGATTCTGGCCTTTTGTATTTCGTGGATTACTTGCCATGACCATTGGTTTGTTCATGGCTCAACCTGCGCTTTTGTATTTATTCAATAAAGAGGTAAAACAACAGATCTCGTTAGACAATGAACAACGGAAGCGAGACAAAAGAAAACAGCAAGACACACTTTATGCTGCACAGAAAAAAGAACTTGAAGTAAGAAAGCAGAATCTTCAACAACAACTTACCACAAAGTACAATGAAGTTTCAGCAGCAAGAAGCAGTTTCATTGCAGAAACAGATGGTACAGGTGGAACAGGAAAAGTTGGCGTTGCCGCTGTTGCAGCAGCAAAAAAGAAAGAATATGAAAAGCTGGACCAGGAATATCAACAGCTCAACACACAAATTCAACCACAGATACGATCAGTAGATAGTTCTATTAACGCAATTGAAACTTCTATTCAACAAGAAGAAAAAGCTTTCACTGAATTACTCAACGATGGCTTTCTCACAAGAATAGAAGCACTCAACAATCTCATTAAAAGCAATGCCGCTTTACAATATCGATATTACCTGCTTGTTGTGATCTTGCTTTTGATCGAGCTAATGCCTGTGATCGCTAAGAGCCTTCTTCCTGCAGGAGTGTACGATGAAAAAGTAAGGTTACGTCAACAACTGGAAGGTGAGATTGCCAATAACAATCATTCGAAAGAACTCCAGTTGAAAGAACTATACAACCAGCTTGCTTTTGAACAGGACGAAGAACTTATCAGGAGCTTTTTCAATATCACCCAGGAACATCGTAAACAAAAAGTAGAGCAGGAATTAAAAGCCTGGAAAGAAAGTGGCGACAGCTTCGACAAGTTCTGGCTCAGGATCAAAAAAGACCTGCTCACTAAACAGGAACATTAGAGATTCACGATCAGTACCGGAATATCCAATTCATGCCGAACAGCTTCGATTGTTTGTCCGAAGATGTAATCTTTTAAACCTGCATGTCGGTGAGCACCCATCACCAGCATTTCTGCTTTGGATTCCCGAACAATACGAATGATCTCTTTTACCCTGTTCTTAAAGCCAACCTGGTGCTCAACATTATATCCTAAAGCTTTCAACTGTTCAGCATAAGATGCTAACCTTTCTTTATCCCGTCGTGTTTCATAATCATCTGTGCTTTCACCTGAATATTTTGCGGCAGCACTTTCAACAATGTGCACTAGAATATAATTCGCATCTTTTTTTCCTTGTTGCAAAGCCTGTGCGATCAGCTTTTCATCACCTGCAGAAAAGTCCAGTGCAACAGCGATCTTTCTCAATGATGTTACCGTAAGATTTGTAAGCGGTTTATCGGCACTGTGCATTTTAGCATCATGCACTTTAGCCTGCTTTTTCAGGAAAGGAAGAAAGGTCATCGTCAAAAATAACCAGGCAAATGCCAGCCATGCAATGACGATTGTTATCTTCCAGCCGATCATTCCTTCAGTTTCAAAAACACTCATCGATTCTTCGGCTACCAATTTTACGTTTAATGTTACCAGCACCAATGCAACAAGCCATGCAGCGATCTTGGTTATTGTTGAAATGGTGAACTCTCCCATCTCTTTTTTATCGCTCACAAAATGTATCAATGGAATAATGGCAAAACCCAGTTGCATACTCAGTATCACCTGGCTAAACACCAGCAGGTCATCCACCTTTTCATCTCCAAAAAGAGATATTACAATTACTGCAGGAATAACTGCCAGCAAACGTGTGATCAATCTTCTTAACCATGGATTCAATCTTAGTTTAAGATATCCTTCCATCACGATCTGTCCTGCCAATGTTCCGGTAACTGTTGAGCTTTGTCCTGCTGCGATCAATGCAATAGCGAATAACAAAGGAGCCAGCGTTGTTCCCAACATCGGACTTAACAATGTATGCGCATCTTCAATTTTTGCAACTTCCACTCCTGTATTATAAAACACTGTTCCGGCAAGCACAAGAATAGCCGAGTTCACCAGGAATGCCATGTTCAAAGCAATGGTGCTGTCAATAGTGTTGAAACGAAGTGCTTTCTTTATACCTTCTCTATCGGGTTTTATTTTTCTTGTTTGAACAAGAGCCGAATGCAGGTATAAGTTATGTGGCATCACCGTTGCACCGATGATACCTACTGCAATGTATAAAGCTTCATTGTTTAATGCTGTGGGAACAAAACCTTTTGCCACTTCAGCCATTGCAGGTTTTGCTAAGATGATCTCAATCAAAAAACATCCTGCGATGGTTAACACCAGCATGATGATGAAAGCTTCGATCTTCCTGATACCAAATTTCTGCAGCCACAAAAGCAAAAACGTATCAAGCACAGTAATGATCACACCCCATAAGATCGGAATGTCAGGAAACAATAAATGAATTCCGATTGCCATACCCAATACCTCTGCAAGATCGGTGGCAGCGATCGCCAGTTCGGCAAGAATGTACAAGCAGAAATTTACGAGTGGTGGATATGTTTCCCTGTTTGCCTGTGCAAGATCTCTCCTTCTTACAATTCCCAACCTGGCACTAAGGCTTTGCAGTAATAAAGCCATCAGGTTACTCATCAGCAACACCCAGATAAGTTTATAGCCAAACTTAGCACCACCCTGAAGATCTGTTGCCCAATTTCCGGGATCCATATAACCTACACTCACTAGATAAGCCGGACCGATATATGCAAGAAATCGCTTGAGTCCTTTTCTGGGCTTCGTAGTATCTACCGATTCATGCACTTCACTTAATGATGCATCTGAATAATGATATTGCTTCATTTTTTTACGAGCTTTTGTTTTACTGTTCAACTCCTGTTGTGTCACTCACTTGTACTGTAGCAACTTTATTCATCATAGCGGACGTACAAATAATGCCTGTGCCAACTGTTGGCTTATAATAAATGCCGATTGCCCTTTGATCTTTACTTCCATTGAGTGATCAAAAGCAAACCGCTTTTTTATTTCGATCGTTGTTCCTATTCCAAGGTGTTTATGCTTTAATAATTCGAGCAGCTCTGTTGACTGGCTTCCCACTGAAACGATCTCGGCTGCTTCGTTCAATGGCAGATCGATGAGATTGATCTGCTTTTGTGCTGCCATTTTTCCATTGCTGTCTGGAATTGGATCTCCATGCGGATCAAACTTTGGATAATCCAGAAATGCATCCAGCTTGTCAATTAGTTTTTTACTGCTGATGTGCTCCAGTTCTTCAGCAACTTCATGCACTTCATCCCAGCCAAATTGTAATTTCTCTACGAGAAAATATTCCCACAGCCGGTGCTTTCTTATCACACCTAATGCAATCTTCTTTCCCTCGCTGCTCAACCTGAAGCCCTGGTATTTCTCATAATTCACCAGCTTTTTTGCTTTGAGCTTTTTAAGCATATCTGTAACAGACGCTGCTTTAGTATTCAACTCAGCTGCAAGTTCATTCGTGGTTACATTACCATCCGCTTGTTGCAAATGGTAAATTGCTTTGATATAATTCTCTTCGGTGATCGAAAAATTCATGCCTGCTTAAAATAAAATTTAGACAAATCTAAAAATTATTGCCAATTTTCGAACACCTAAGCAGTCATTCCGGTTATTTTTACCAAAATTTCTCTATGGTTAGATGGATGGGCATTTCCTTGATGATTGTTTTTATTGCTTGCGGTGATAAGAAAACTTCTCTCTCGGGAGATGCTCCTGTAGAAGCAAAAGATTTTGTTTCAGCATTTCCTGACATTAAACTCCCAACAACGATCTACGATACTAGTCTTCAAAGAATTGGTGATACAACTACGATCAGTCGGGCAGTACTTACGCAATTCATTCCAGATTCAGCACTGAATGGTGTAATTGCTAACGGCAAGAAAATAAGTCTGAAGCCTGTGGCGAAGATCGAACGAGATGAAGAAACTTACCTGTTGGTAAAATCATCAGAGAATAAAAAGATAGCACTCGCTGTATTCGTTCTGAATAAAGACAGCAAGTTCCTTGGAGCCAGGCAGCTTTTGAGCAATGATAACAATGATGATTACACACATTCAGTAAGCATCAATAAAGAACCTACATTCTCTATTTCGAGAGAAAAGATCACCAAAGAAAACCAGTTGCTCTACACTCGTACCGGTTATGCTTATAATAAAGATGCCGGCTTTATGGTTGTGGTAAATGATGGTAATGAGAATACGCAAAGGCAGGACTCGATCATCAATCCGATAGATACTTTTGGAAGCAAGAACCCAATAAGCGGCGATTATATCAAAGACAAGAAGAACTTTATCTCTATACGTGACGGCAGAAGTGCAAACGTTTATCGCTTCTTTGTTCACTTTGAAAAGAATAACGGCAATTGTGTAGGTGAACTGAAAGGTGAGATGACGATGAAAGACGAGAAAACAGCTCAGTACACAGCGAACGGTGATCCTTGTGTGATCAATTTTACTTTTAGCGGCAACCAGATCCGCATGAAAGAAGAAGGAAGCTGCGGCAATCACAGAGACATCAAATGCTTCTTCGATGATAGTTATACAAGAAAGAAAGAATCCAAACCAAAAACAAAGAAGAAATAAGTTGATAAAAAAGCTCCCCAGCGTTATTGCAGATGAAAGTAATGCGACGCAACAGAAGCCTCATTCTTATTCTGTTGCCTGTAACCAAAAAACTGTGCATTAAAATTGGGTAAAGGATCACATCTTTACTTATCCCCAATTAATGTGTAAAAAATACATAATAAACCAAATAGCCATAACTTGCATGGCTTTAAGAAGAACGAGATATGAATTTCAGACACTACAATGTTCCGTTTCAACTGGCTGACGAGTACTCTAAGAAGGTTGCCTATTTCTCAATGGAATTTGCTGTTCACCAGCCACTGAAAATATACAGCGGTGGTTTGGGATTTTTAGCAGGTTCTCACCTGAGAAGTGCATATGAACTCAGGCAAAACCTGATCGGTATTGGTATCCTTTGGAAGTATGGTTATTATGACCAGGCCAGGAACCAGGACCAGACGCTGCAGGTTACTTTCATGGAAAAGAACACATCTTTCCTGGAAGATACAGGTATCAAATTCCAGATATCTATACATGAGCACCCGGTTTGGGTAAAGGTGTTTTATCTAAACCCTGAAACATTCAAAAGTGCTCCGTTGTTTTTATTGAGTACTGATCTTCCTGAGAACGATTATGTTTCTCAAACCATCACACATCACTTATACGATGCAAATGTTGCTACCAAAGTGGCCCAGTTTATTCTGTTGGGTGTGGGTGGAGCAAAGATGCTGGACGAAATAGGATTCAACCCCGATGTATATCACCTGAACGAAGCACATGGTGTTTCGGCTGCGTTTTACCTGTTGAACAAGTTCAAGAGTGTTGAGAAAGTAAAAGAACATCTGGTATTCACTACACATACACCTGAAGAAGCCGGTAACGAAAAACATGATATCTATCTCTGCCAGAAGATGAGTTATTTCTGCGGTTTACCAATAGATGAAGTGAGAAGGCTCACTGGTATCACCGATGATCAGTTCAACCATTCATTGGCTGCATTGCGATTTGCAAGATTAAGCAACGGCGTTTCCCGTTTGCATGGAGAAGTGAGTAGAGAAATGTGGAAGAAATATGAAGGCATTGCACCGATTAAACATGTTACCAATGCACAAAACTGGCGATACTGGGCAGATAAACAGCTTTATCGCTTTTCAGAAGAAGGTAATGACTGGGCTTTCGATGACAGGAAGAAATATTTAAAGAGAAGGGCTTTTGATATTGTAGCAGATCAAACAGGTAAACTATTCGATCCGAACGTACTTACCATTGTTTGGGCAAGACGTTTTGCAGGCTACAAGAGAGCTGATTTCTTAGCACAGGATATTGCAAAGTTCGAAGCGATGTTGAATAGTATTGATCGTCCGGTGCAAATTATTTGGGCTGGTAAACCTTACCCGGTTGATTATCCTGCGATATCTCAATTCAACAGTCTTGTTCACTTGAGTAAGAAGTACAAGAATGTAGCGGTGTTGATCGGTTATGAGCTTGGATTGAGTAAGAGATTAAAGCAGGCTGCTGATATCTGGCTCAACAATCCACGTGTACCAAGAGAAGCATCAGGAACCAGTGGTATGACAGCAGCGATGAATGGAGCTGTGAACTTTTCTACCGATGATGGATGGATTCCGGAATTCATCAACCATGGTAACAATGGTTTCGTTGTACCAAAAGCAGATTATGCAAACATGACCGTTCATGAGCAGGATGCTTATGACCTTGAAAAGATATACGACATCTTAAACAACCAGGTTATCCCGATGTATTACGACAACTACGATACCTGGAGACAGATCATGAAAAATGGAATGAGAGATGTGCGTTTCCAGTTTGATAGTAACCGGATGGCCCATGAATATTATGACCTGATGTATAAAGATGAGAATTAAAACATAGTCGATAGACCATAGTAAAGAGAGCCTCTGAAAAGAGGCTTTTTTTGTTTTCACGCAAAGTGAAGTTTGATAAGTAGTTGTTATAAGTTCATAAACCTGATTATGTGAAAGCACAATCGCAAGAACGCTAAGGGCTTTACCAATTTGCTTCCTTTGCCTCTTTGCGTGAAATAAAAAGAAAAAGCCCGGCTTCCATCAAACCGAGCTTTTAAGCTATTAACATCAAAACTATAATCGTAAGAACAAAAACAGTTCCAAAACGTTGTCTGGCAAAGTTCTATTTAAGGTATTTTTGACATTTAGCAGTAAACATGGGAAACAGGATCGTTTTAGCAATCACAGGAGCAAGTGGATCGATATATCCGAAGCTGATCATGGATAAACTCATGGCAACAAAAGACCAATGGGAAGCTGTTGGTGTGGTGATGAGTAAGAATGCCAAAGAAGTTTGGGCTACCGAACTCCAGAATCAAGACTACAACAACTATCCTTTCCAATTCTGGGAGAAGAATGATTTCTCCGCTCCTTTCGCTTCCGGTAGTGCCAGGTACAATATCATGATCGTTGCTCCATGTAGTATGGGTACATTAGGCAGAATTGCTAACGGTGTAAGCGATGATCTTGTTACAAGAGCTGCAGATGTTGTATTAAAAGAAAGAAGAAAGCTGATATTGATGGTAAGGGAAACGCCGTATAACCTCATCCACATAAAGAATATGGAAACGGTAACACTTGCTGGTGGAATTATTTGTCCGTGTACTCCCTCTTTTTACAGCCGACCACAAACCATAGAAGAAACTGCTGCCACTGTTGTTGACAGGGCTTTGGATCTAGCCGGATTGGATATCTCTACTTATCGTTGGGGTAAATAGTGCTATGCACTTAGCTGAAGTGCTACTATCATCGTCCCTTGTGTCACACACTTGTACGTTCTGAGATTTGTTGAGCAGAATCTCCCTCCGGTGTAGTTTGCAACTTCGCTTAGGAAAAGTACAGGCAACTACTTCAGCCGAAGAGTGCGACGCAACCACAGCTTCATAGTAGCACCATCCTCTGCCACATAATTGTATTTTCCCTATCTTGAGCCCTGCTTTGGAAGCTGTACGCAAAATATCAACTGCACAAAGATCGGACGAGGAGCTACTGGCAGCCTATAAGCTGCATCGCCAGCAGGAAGTGCTGGCTGAACTCTTCATGCGTTACCATGATCTTCTTTATGGTGTATGTGTGAAGTACCTGAAAGACCAGGATGCCGCTCAGGATGCTGTAATGAATATCTACGAAGAACTTGTTAAAAAACTGCATAATCACGAGGTAGAGAATTTTAAAAGCTGGGTGTACGTACTGGCTAAGAATCATTGTTTAATGGATCTGCGTAAGCAGAAAAAGATGCCTACCACAGAATTTCAGCCGGAGTTTATGCAATCGGGAGACTTTTCTCATCTGGATAATGCGTTGCAGGATAAAGAGGAGAAATTGAACAGCCTGGAGAACTGTATCGAGGGTCTGAGTGAAGACCAGAAACTAAGCATCAAGCTGTTTTATTTAGAAAACAAGTGTTACAACGAGATCGTAGAGCAAACCGGTCTGGATTGGAACAGAGTACGTAGCCTTATTCAAAATGGACGCAGAAACTTAAAAATTTGCATGGAAAGTTAACATGGAAAACAGGAAGTCCATATCGTACAGCTTTGAAGACATTAAACGCTACAGGCAAGGCCTGATGAGCAGGGATGAAATGCATGCTTTTGAAAAAGCCAGCATGGAAGACCCTTTCTTATCGGATGCATTGGAAGGTTATATGGAAGCTGATATGCATGTTGCTGATGAACATTTGAATAACATCAGCGATCGTGTTCAGCAAAAAGAAGAAAAGAAAGAACAAGCTGTTGTGGTGAGCATGCCCAAACGTGGCTTTGCTATGTGGAGAGTGGCTGCTATGGTAATTGTTATTGCCGGAGCAGGATTGATCACCTACAAAATTTTGGATAAGGATAAGATCGATACCGGTACAAATCCAGGAACCATTGCGAAGGTTGAACCTACAGAAACAAAACCTACCGAAGTTCCGCAAAGCAGTAATATTTCTGATTCGAGCAGTTTTGCTTCTCCTGCAACAAAAGAATCTGCAAAGAGTGAAAACACAACATCTTCTAATTGGTCGGAAGCCGATGCAAAAAAATCAGCTGAGCAAAAACAAAGTACTGCTGCCCTAAGAGCTGACGATTTGAAGGAAGAAGCGATAAAAGATGAAATAGCAGTAAGATCAGAAAAGAAAAATAACAGCAACGCTAAGCTTGAAGAAGTTCGTCCGGCTGCACCTGCAAAAGATGCTGACCCAACAGATGTAGGTAAAAGAATGGAGGCCAACAGTAATTTACGGGCTAACGAGATAAGGGGAACGA
Organism: Chitinophagaceae bacterium; assembly: GCA_024508725.1. Lineage (GTDB taxonomy): Bacteria > Bacteroidota > Bacteroidia > Chitinophagales > Chitinophagaceae > JAEZDC01. Next base: position 155,087 of record JANINS010000001.1, read on the forward strand.
TCGTTACACCTAGTAATACACCTCTTGCAAATACCAGGTTCAAAGTTGACAACCAGAAAAGAGCATTTACTACAGACAGGCAGGGAAACTTTGTTGTAGTTGCAGAAGACAGTGTAGTGAATGCAACCATCACTTCGGGTTATTACGCCAATACAACTGTGCAGTTAAGGGCAAACACCAATAACAGCATTAATATCGGGACTATAACAATGAAGCCTGATGAAGAGTTTGAAAAAACAGTGGCTATAGTAGGCTTGGGTTCTAAGAAAATGCGGGTAACAGATTCTGCATCGAACAAACCTGCCAATGGCTGGGATTCTTTCCAGGATTATGTTGCGAAAGCTTTAGGCCGTAAACTCGACTCCACTGAATATGATTCTGATAACAGTACAGAAATAGAGTTCTTCGTTGATACGAATGGTAAACCAAGAGATATTAAAATCGTTACTTCTACTGATGCAGATGAAGGAAGAACAAAAGAAATCGTAGAAGCGGTTAAGAAAGGACCTAAATGGGTGAATAAAAATCAAAAGACAAGATTACTGATACGTTACTAACGAATTAAGCGAATAGAACAGAAGGAGCATTAAGCTCCTTTTTTTGTGCCTTGTGCTGAGTAAATTGCAGCACTAATTGCAATACATGAATAAGATCATCCTAATAACAGGGGCAACGTCAGGATTTGGAAAAGCCATTGCAGAAAAATTTGCATCAGAAAAATGGAACTGCATCATCACCGGCAGAAGAGCAGATCGTTTACACGAGATAGCGGATGAACTCAGGAATAAATATGAAGCAAGGGTTTTATCGCTTGTGTTTGATGTTCAGCAAAAAGATGAAGTGTTCAACCAACTCACCAATCTTCCGGATGAATGGAAGAATATAGACATACTGGTGAATAATGCAGGACTTGCTTTAGGCAGAGACAGTTTTGATACTGCAAGTTTGCAAGATTGGGATACGATGATAGACACGAATGTGAAAGGAATGTATTACGTTACCAAAGCAGTGTTGCCGATAATGACAGCTCGAAAGCAAGGACACATTTTCAACATTGGTTCTACTGCGGCGAAAGAAGTGTATGCCAATGGTAATGCCTATTGTGCCAGCAAACATGCCGTAAATGCACTAAGCCAGTCGATGAGAATAGATCTGCTACCTTACCATATTAAAGTAACCTGTATTAACCCCGGTGCTGCAGACACTGAATTTTCTGTTGTACGATTTAAAGGTGATGAAGAAAAAGCTAAAACGGTATATAGTGGTTATACACCGCTATATGCTGATGATGTTGCCGATACAATTTATTACTGTGCTAATCTTCCTGCACATGTTTGTATCAATGACCTGGTAATGACTTGTACTGCACAGGCAAACAGCTTTTACCTGCATAAAGAAGGCTAGATGTATAAAACAAAAAGCCGTCTCTGGAAAGAGTCGGCCGTTGCTAACCTATGAAAAACACCTATTTTGAAATAAATTTTATCGTTGTTGTCTGCCACAAAAATAAGGGAGTGACATAGGGTAAAGAATAACTTATTAAGCAGTAAATTGTTCAAAATAAGCAGGCATACCTAGAATGCAGTAGCCAAAAACTAACATAACACAATCTATGAATATGATAAGATCGTTTACGATCATTATTCTATTGATCGTATCTGCAAAACTTAATGCACAGATAACGGTTACTACAGCCAGATTTGGAAACCTGAAACTAGGTTCATCGTTAGATAGTGTAAACAGCCTGCTAGGACAAAAAATAAAACTGCCTGCAATAAGAGAAGATGGTGAGTTCTCATACGATACTATTTATACTACTTACAGATCGGCTACCTTAAGATTGGTTTTCTACCAGCACTTGCATTATCAAACAAAAAAACTGATCACTGAACTTAACAGTATTTATAGTGAGAGCAACAATGTAATTACAAAGAGTGGTATCAAAACAGGCGACAATAAATTTGAAGTGATCAAAAAACTGGACGGAATGTTTTTAACAATTCAGCCAGAAAAAGAGATCGGAAAAAATGCATCATCTGTTTTGCTATATGATCGGGACAACAGCAACCGGTTAACATTTTATTTCAGGGAAAATATTCTTTATGCCATAGAATTCGCAATGAATATTGATGATGCATGCTAAAAAAATTTTGTTAAGAAACAGCTCCCATAACGATGATTTAGTTCTTTAATATCTGCTGCTGTATTACATACAACTGACACTACAACTATGTATATGCTAACTACACTTGCTTATATAGCAAAAAAATAAAAGAATACTTAATACAGCTGCTTAATTATAATGTGTATATAAGTTTCATCATATACCCTTGGCATAAGACTTGCCAATTGAGAAAATCCTCCGCAAAGTGTAGAACAAAATGTAGAAGTTTCTCACTAATTTGCTGAGGCAAGACAACAAAATCTATCCTACTTAAAACTTATTCCTATGCTGAAACACCAGGCAAAAAAGCTTGCCCCAATTGCATGCTTTCTTTTAACAACCGGATTTATGGTTAGCTGTACCAAATCTGTAGATAAAGCAAAATCATCTTCTATCTACACAGAATTATCAGCAGGTACTACAACGAAAACAACAACCTCAACTACACCAAGTACTAGCACTACTACTGCACCTCTTTATACAAAGACGGTAAACTTTGATAACCGTGCTGATGGTGCTTATGGATATACTTTAGCCAACCAGGACTTCAACAATGTAAGCTTTTGGGGAGATCAATCTCGCAGCATTATCACTGGTGGTAAATTAAAGACTGTAATGAAAGCCAATTTACTTGGTGGTGATGGCGGTAATATCTCAAGGATCGACGTTCCGGATGCAAGCGAATATCAATTGAACTTTGATATGATGTTCGATCAGAACTTCGACTTTAGCTGGGGCGGTAAGGTTGGTTTCGGGTTCCTGATCGGTAATGGATACACTGGTGGTGTTCCAGGTTGGGATGGCAACGGAGGAAGCCTTCGTTTAATGTGGTACAAGAATACATCTACAAGCCCGGTAATTCTTAAGCCTTATGTTTATTACAAAGATCAGCCGGGTACATACGGTAATGACTTTGGTAAGGCTTTCCCTGCAGGTGGTGGTAGCATACAAAAAGGTGTTTGGTATAATGTGAAGATGTATGCGAAAGCAAATACAGGTAGCAATACTGATGGTCGTGTTCAATTGGTGATCAATGGTGTTACCTTGTTAGACCAGGCTATCCGTTGGACAACAAACGATATTAACAGGATGATCAAGCATGTATGTTTTGAAACTTTCCGTGGAGGTGCTGAAACTTACTGGCAGTCTTCTAGCGATGGTAATATTTACTTCGATAATGTTAGCTACACAGCTATTAAATAATCAATCTTTTTTTCTGGGAACTTTAAAGGGGCAAAGTGATTTGCCTCTTTTTTATTGGCTGATGTTGAAGCCTTCTTTACAAGGTGATACCATCATAAATCTATCTAACAAATAACTGCTTTATTATCTACATGAACTAAAACAAAAAAGAGGCAAACAATCTTGCCTCTTTTTGTTTGAATCCAATTTATAGTTACTGTGCCAATGCAATTCTCAACTGTAATCCTGCTCTTGTATTAACGATCGGTGCAGAAGTAGAAACGTATGGTGTTACCCTTCTCTGATCGAAGAACAATTTCAGGTTAAGCCTGTTATTGAGTACATAATCGATAGAAGGCTGAATAGTGATCACTTTTTGCCCGCCTGTACTGTATGCATTGGCCTGGTCAAGACGACTGTTGCTTTGTGCATCATCTCTCATTGAAAGATCAAGACGGAAATTGAGATCGTTCTCCAGCTTTTTGTCTTTCATGAACGGCAATTTGAACGGTAGTGTGATGTTCTTTGTTCTATAGCTAAAGCCAAATGTCCATTCTGTTGAGTTTAATTCACTCAACTGGTAATCGATCAAACTCAAACTCAGTTGTCGGCTCTTACGATACTCTCCTCTTATATTCATCTGGCTTGTAGTAGTAACATCCACACCAATCAATGGTGCAAATTGCTCCTGTATCGTAATATTCGGTACAAGGAAGTAAGGAACATAGTTACCACTGATCGGATCGATGAAACCAGGTGCTGCATAATAGAAAGGATCCTGGAACAACAAAGCACTGGTAAACTGGTTCATACTAAGATTACCGGTATAACCATGAGTGATGCTGATAGTGCTGAATGTTTTTGCCAGAGCCGGGATCTTTGTTAATCCCGTATATGTCAGCTTCCAGTTAGGCTTAGGCATTATACTGCGGAATGGATTAGACTTGATGTTCGGATTGTTTTGCTTTAACAATGCAACATCATGTGGACTCTTTCCAGTGTATGCCGCAATGAAAGCAGGGATCAATACATCCTGTGAATAACGACCATACCCTGCAGCATAGCCATCACTGCTTACCGGACTTCCCGATTGTTTCCAATACGGGTTTTGTTCTGCAACACGTTGTGAAATGATCTGCCTGTATTCCTGGAACTTGTTGAAAGTTTCAGAAACTTCATTTGGCTTGAACTTCTCGAACAATGTTTTGAAAGCGATATAACTTACGTTGAAACCTCCGGCAGAAAGGGGATTATTATGCGAAAGTCTGCCTGGAGTTGATGTACTAAATGTATCCTTATACAATTCTGAGTAGTTCTTATTAAAGCTCTTCTCCACGTTCAGATCGATCATTAATTCACTGATCGGTTCTATTTGTGCCGTTATAGTAAGTTTTTGCTCAAACCTTTGCTGGTACAGGAAGTTAAAGTCTTTGCTCCTGGTGATCAATCCTTTTGCAGCTTGCTTGTTAAGCCATGCTGTATCAGGTTGTTTACCGAATACATAATCAAGACCCGGTGCCATTGTTTTCCAGTTCTGTCCAAGAAACTTTGTGCTATCCATGTAACCGGGAATACGGCTATAGTAGTTCTCAGAATAATTTACTGAGGCTCTTTTAACCATGGTTAGAACCTTGCCTGTAACTCTCATAATGCCACTAACTTCAACAGGCTGATTGTTCTTTGCAATTTTTGCAGCTCTCTTCTGCTCTCTCCATTTTGCCAGTACCTCTTTCTTCGCATTACCTGTTTTGCCTTTGATCACTTCAGCACGACTAGGAACATCAGGGATACCATCCTGCTTTTTCAGATCTATCTTCTTTTTACCATTGGGGTCTTTTGTTTCTTTTTGCTTTGGCTGAGCAGGCATATCCAAAGCCCTGAGCCATCTTGATTTCTGGTACAACCTGGTGAAATCAAATTCACCATTGATGGCATTTTCCTGGGTATTCTCTAAAGTATTACCCAGATCAATTGCCAAACGACTGGCCCCGATCCAGCTATAAGAAGTACCATAAGTGTATCGAGCCGTGATCCAGTCAGTCAATGGAAGTTTACCAAGTGGTAATGTGTATGCAGCCGTTGCTTTTTGATTGTACAAAGTATTTCTTCCCCCATTCCAGAAGTTGGTGCGAACGGTATCTTTCTTCTCTTTTGTATTCAATCTTCCATAAGGTTCATCCACTCTTGCATTATTAATGGCTGAGAAATCGATGTTGAGCGAACGTGTAAGATCCCAACGAAGATTATAGAAGCGATCGAAAGTAAAATACTTGTCGTAAGTAGTATCAACCCTGTCGATCTTTCCATCAGAAACGATACGTGGAACAAACTCGCCAAACTGGCGATTCACATCAGCTCTGAAGCTGAGTAATGATGGATTAAGATTGAAGTTGATGTCACGAACCAAAGACAACCATGGTGTTTTGCTCCTGATCTTCTTTAATGGTTCAATATATTTTGGAGTAGAATTATAAGTGTAACCTAATCCGCCTCTGTGTTTGATCACATCATTTTTAAGTATGAGCGGATTTGTTTGTTCGAACTTGGTATATGAATAACTCACATCAAGATTACTGATGCTCCACAATTTCGGTGTGCCTTTCGGCTGAATGCGAACATTGGTAAAGTTGAGTGTTTTGATCGTAGTTTGATCGATCGCTGCATCACGGATAGAATCTCTCTTACCTGAATAAGCATTCATCTTATCCTTTAGTTTGATATCAAGATCATACGGATCGTATTCAGGTGTACGAACCGTTCTGTTGATACTTGCATATACCGGGATGGAAAGTCTTGCTTCTTTTGGCAACAATTTACCTGCATCGATGTTGGCAGCCACATCAAACTGGTACATATTATCTCTCGCCCTTTCATTCACTCGTTGTTCAAGCGTTCCAAAACCTTTGGTATATGTGTTACCCGAAACGGTGAGTGTACCAAGATCAGCCAACTGAACATCTACTCTGCCAAGCGCTGCATATCCACCAGTTTCATCTAGTCTTGATAAGCGAAGTTCATTGATCCACACTTCACCTGACACAGGATCCGAATGTGCATTTTCAATTCCGAACAACAAACCTCTTACTTCACCAAGATTTGGATTACCAAAGACGGTGAAAGTTTTGTTGCCGATCTTTTCACGGTAAGGCTGTGTAACAGAGAACAAACTTCCATTTCTTCTTGTCTTAAGATTGATGAGTTCCTGTATATCAAAATCAAGGTTATTCGCTACTGGCCATACAGAATCACAACTCGAAGAATTATAAGTACCAGGCTTCGTTACCTTAAGTGGATACCTGATCTCGTAATAGTTACTCAGGAAATCCTGCCCGATACGAATGACTGCATACAGTTGATCGTTATCAAGATTTGCAAAGCCGGGAATAGATTCCGCATGAACAAACATTGATAACTGTCCGTATTGACGCAGATCAAGATTCAAAGTTTTAAATACTGCTTTAGCATCACGTGGAGAAATGCCACGAACCTGAAGGCTCATTGCCTGTTCATTCTGTAACAGGTTAACGTTATTGTTACTTAGATATTGAACCCTTTCAATGCCACAAGGAATTACATAGTTAACCGGATTCTTTCCGCTGTTCTCTTCAATGTTTACGGCAGATACCAATAAAGGAGTTGTTGAAGCAGGAGTATATCTTCCTACGGTATCCAATGCATAATTAAATGTTCTCCATTGATTACGAACCAGGTCAAGCGAAGCAAAACGCATCACCACAGAATCTTCAAAATCGGTTAAGTACATACGCATAAAACGGATAGACTTAAAATCTGGAATACTGCCTATACGTCTTGTATAACCTTTTACAGGAACTCGGAACTGGTACCATATTTCTGATCCGCTTGTTCCATTAGCATAATTTACTGATACATTTCTTTTATCTACAATGTAGTTACTGATCGGCATGTTCTGGCTCAACGGGATCTCGTATTCATAATATTCTTCATTCTCATTAAGTGTATTATCCCTGTTCAGATCTTCATTATCGGGATACAACGTTGCTGCTGAAGAGAACTGGGAACTTGTACTTGCCACAGGTGAGTTGCCTTGCGGATTGTTATAATTTTTATATCTGCCGAGGATGCCGACATTACTATTATTAAATACCTCATCCCGATACCAGATATAATTATCATTAGATGGATCTGCTGCTGCCTGGCGATATACTGCTGAGTTAGTACCAAATGTAGTAGCAAGCTTTGTAAGATAATCGCTGTGTCTTCTTATCTCGGCTCCATCAGTCATTCCATCAAAACCAACATCCTGGAACGGACGATCACCAGGATCATTACTGAAGGCTTGTGTGATCTGTATTGGATTGATCGGCTGGTAACCCCATGAAGAGCTATCGATCTGTGCAGGTATCTGTGGTGTTGGCAATCCATTCTCATAAAAACGTCGACCATCTTTTAAAACATCTTCACTTACATTACCTAAATTGATCATCAACTTACCACTGGCCAGCGGATTAGCATTTTTAATAAACGGATCCTGTACCCAGAATTCAATGAATTCGATATTACCTGTTTCGAAATCGGTTTGATCAAGACTTCTCATGATACCACCCCACTTTCTTCTTCTTTGAAGCGGTGAAAAATATTTTCCCTCAGCGTTTATTACAGATGGATCTGTTTCAAAGTTGTAAGGACCTCTTTCTGCAGGATAATAAGCCATATCAAAGGTTACCGTCTGGCTTTGTCCCAGGTTTGGTGTTCTGTTCTTGAAAAGCTCAGTAGTATTTACCAAACGAACTCGTGGATCACTTAACTCATTTGTATTTCTTCTTAACGGATTATCATTACTTGTTCTGTCTTGTAATATCGGTTCAATATTATACCAGGCAAGCTTTGCACGATTGATACCATATGTAGTATCATTGAATCTTGATGCTTCAGGAAAAGCTGCCGGAGTAGAAGCCAGTGTCCATGCTACCCATGGAAAACGAAGATCAATATTGTTACGGCTACCTTCAAAATCGTCGAGATAGATCAAACCTTCACCACCTTTACCAATTTGAGGTGCATGCCCCGGTTTTAAATAAGCCGCCTCTCCATAAGCCGTTACATTGGATGATGCGGTGGTACTATAGAAAGGAAGTTTATCCAGCATTCTTGTTAAACCCGGCCATGGTGAACGATAAGAGAAGTCAACTCCGTACATGGTATTGCGGATCGGATCTTCACCATAGTTCATCTTGGTGAAGAACGGTCGTTCACTAAGCCTTACCATCGATCCACCAATAGAAAGTTTTTTACTGGCGAGATAATCCAATCGTAATCCTAAAAAGTTGCGTTGCTGAATTCCAAATCCTGCGTTGTTTTCAAACTGAACATTCACCGGTACACCAGAGTTAAGAATTGCCTGGTTGATGATCTTAACAGAACCAAGATTGTAATCAACAGTATAATCAACATTTTCTGTGAGTATCTGTCCACCTGCAGTTACACTTACCGATCCTTGCGGTACGTTGAATGCTCCAAGATAAATCTCAGAACCACCGGAACCTTTCACTTGACCCTGGAAAAGAAACCTGTTCTTATTGGCATATGTTTGCGCTATCGCTTTGATGGTATCGTATAACTCGGGATAAGAGAAGCTATCTCTAACATTTTGCGGCAGCGATTGCATTGCGATTCTCTGCAGATCCGCACCCAAAGGTTCCAACACAGGAAAGATGATCTTGCCTTGCTGAGAGAGTACCGTAAATCCTTCTACATAATCGAACACACCATCCGGCTGAGGATCTAACCTGTTATTTAAACGATCGAGGTTAACGATTCGCAGCAAAGGAACACCTTCGTAAGCAGGATCACTTTGAGGCAGGTAACGTTTCAAGCCTTTGCTTGGCTCTTCGTACATCAGGTTTAACTTGAAATCGGTTGGCTGGATAGAAGCAACGTCTAATGAATACACATTCTTCATCATCAGATCCCATAACAAAGAAGGAATACGTTGAGATGTTGCTTTCAATAATTTCAGGTAAAGTACTTTCTGCACACCATTGGTGCTATCCAAACCAAGATCCTGTGAAAACTCTCCTACCTGGAACACTTTACCATTGTAGGTATATTGATAAGCAACAGCGAGTACTTCATCAGGTTGTAGTTGCTGATTCAAAGAGATCCAGCCTACCTGTGGATTGAAATAATATTCGTTTGGATTTAGTTTTCTTGCGAATGTTTTTTCGAAATCAGTTACCTGTCTTAAACCTAAACCAAGCAATAATGAAGTTGCCTGTGATGGTTGTCTGAAAGATGGATTATTTGCAATGGTAGAATAAACAGGTGTAAGACTATTATCTGGTCTAACCCTGCTGCCCGGTGCACCAGATTCGCCAAGATCAGAAAGACCAACGATGTCTCTTGCATCGGTGGTTGCTCCGGTTCTGTTGGTTACCCAAACTTCCATTCTCATGATCTGTACCTGGCTGTTCACACGTGGCAACTGGCTCATTGCATTGTTGTAGTTATCACGAAAATGACCGGCTAACAGGAAATGCCTGTTCTCTTCATAATCATCCAGTCTTTTTTGAAACTGTGTTGTGGCAGCACCACCCTGCAATGCCATAGATTGTCTGGTTGACTTCTGATTGGCCAAAGCAGTTGTAACGAATAATTTCCCAAATTGGAGCTGTGTTTTTAAACCAAATAAACCTTGTGTACTTGGGATAAGTGTGCCTTTAGATTGCCAGTTGATGTTTCCTGCTTCAATTGATTTAATGATCTCATCATCCAAACCTTTATAATCAAGCTTTAGCTGATTCTCAAAATCAAAGTTGGCAAGAGTGTTATAATTAATCGGAAGTTTAAGCTTCTCTCCTATGTTAGCGATCACATTCAGGTTGGCGTTCATATCAAAATCGAACCCGCCATTTCTTCTTGCTCTTTCAGGAAGTGTTGGATTTTTGATATTCTGTCCCTGGTAACCTGCCATGATATCTACATTACCTTGCGGACGAATATCGATCTTCACCTTACCTGTAGAATCGGCTCCCATGATTCTATTGAACAGGTTATTGAAAAGCTTGAACTTAGGTCGTTCAACTTTCCTGTTCAAAGCTGTCAAAGCATTGGCTCTTTTTCTAAAATATTCTGCCTCCTGTTGTTGAGCACGAATCTTATAGAACTCCTCGAAAGTTAGATAAGTTGGACGACGATACACCTGGTTACCGATCTTTTCAACAATATAATATTGCCGGGTAACAGGATCGTATTCGATGGTTTGCCTGATGAAAGCTGTATCTCTCAGGTCGAAAGGATTGCGATTTTGCCAAGTAAACCTGTCACCACGTCTATCTTTAATAGGATAACGTAGTGTAGTGTCATTTTTGGGTTGAGGCTTCTGCGCAAAAACAGAAGTAGCCGACAGCAATAGCGCAGCCAGCCAGAAAATTCGATTTCGCATGTATGTCCTGGTCAAAAGAGTTAGAACCTTGATTAAGTAGATATCTCTTCGATAGATTAAATGTTTTTGAGTGCTTGTTTTATCAGCTCCTCAACATGTAGCATGTCTGCATTAGAAGCCATCACTTTTTTAATAGCCTGTTCTGCAGTATTTCGGGCAATACCCAAGGAAATTAATGCATGTAAAGCATCGTTTTCATTGGTATTGTGACCAGCGGTTAAATTAGTGAAATCCTCACTTTGCTTACTCACTTTTTCCCGGAGCTCTAAAATAAGCCTTTCTGCTGTTTTTCTTCCTATTCCTTTGATGCTCTCGAGCTGCTTAGCGTTGCCTTGAATGATAGCCCGGTTTATTTCTTCCGGCTTCATTCCAGACAACATCATTCTTGCCGTTGCTGCACCAACTCCCGAAACACTTATCAGCATCAGGAACAGTTCTTTTTCCTTCAGCTCAGCAAAACCATACATGGTCTGAGCATTTTCGGTAATATGTAAATAAGTGTAAAGCTGTCCCTTTTCCTTATCGCTTATCGCCGAATACGTATTCAGGCTGATATGGAGATCGTAACCAACTCCATTCACATCAACAACAACCTGGGCAGGGGTCTTCATGGCAAAATCGCCTCTTACAAAAGCTATCATAGTAGTCGGTCAAAAATATCGTTTTCAGCCAGAAAATTGCCGCTTAAATTATTATTAGGGATTAGTTCACCTCAATTTTTCAACCCTTAATTATGTTTTCGGATATTTGCGGCCGAATTGTATACTATATATATGAGCAAGATCACGGCAGCGATTACAGCAGTAGGAGGATATGTTCCCGAAACCAAACTCACCAATTTCGACCTGGAAAAAATGGTAGATACGAACGACGAGTGGATCAGAACCAGGACAGGAATTGAAGAAAGACGCATCTTAAAGGAAAAAGGAAAAGGAACGAGTGATCTTGGTGCTCCGGCTGTGCAGGACTTATTAAGAAAAAGAGGCATAGATGCCAGCGAAATTGATTGTTTAATCTGTGCTACAGTTACTCCCGATATGACTTTCCCGGCTACAGCCAACGTCATTGCAGATAAAATTGGCGCCGGCAATGCCTGGAGTTTCGACATCAATGCTGCCTGCAGCGGATTTTTATATGCTCTTACCACAGGTGCCAGTTTTATTGAAAGTGGCCGGTACAAAAAAGTAGTGGTAGTGGGTGCCGATAAAATGAGTGCCATTATCGATTACACCGATAGGGCTACCTGCATCATTTTCGGAGATGGTGCTGGTGCTGTTTTGCTTGAACCAACTACCGATGGAACCGGTGTACTCGACAGCATTTTACGCAGTGATGGCAGCGGCAGACAATATTTACACATGAAATCCGGTGGTTCTGTAAGTCCGGCAACAATTGAAACGGTTACAGCCAAAGAACATTTCGTTTACCAGGAAGGACAGGCTGTTTTCAAATTCGCTGTAAAGGGAATGGCAGATGTGAGTGCCGAATTGCTAGAAAGAAATAATTTAAGTGCTGATGATATTTCATGGCTGGTTCCTCACCAGGCCAATCTTAGAATTATTGATGCTACCGCAAACAGGATGGGATTACCGAAGGAGAAAGTAATGGTGAATATTCAGCGTTATGGAAATACTACCGCTGCAACATTGCCTTTATGCCTTTGGGATTGGGAAAAGCAACTAAAAAAAGGCGATAACATTGTGCTTGCTGCATTTGGTGGTGGATTTACCTGGGGTGCAACCTGGATCAAATGGGCTTACGATACTAAATAATTTTATGTACTAAGCTGAAATGCTACTATTAAGCTTCGTTGCGTCGCACTCTTCGGCTACAGAAGCTGTATTGTACAACAGGCAGCGAAGGCAGTCTTCAACATTCAGAACTTTATTGAGCAGTCTACGGACTGCTTTTTTATTTGTCTTTACTTTATCGGGTAATGAATAATGGAAAATTCATCATATCCCTCGACTTTGAACTGTATTGGGGCGTAAGAGACAAACTTTCGCTGGCACAATATGGCGATAACATCAAAGGTGTTCACCAGGCAATTCCACGATTGCTGGAGATTTTTGCCAGGTATGATGTGAATGCAACTTTTGCAACAGTTGGTCTGCTCTTTTTCGAGACAAAAGATGAAATGCGGAACCATTTACCACAACAAAAACCAAATTATCAAAACAGCAGTCTTTCACCATACGATCACATCAATAATATTGGAAATTCATATAAAGAAGATGTTTATCATTATGCACCGCAGTTGATCAAATTAATTCAGCAATATCCTCAACACGAAATAGCCAGCCATACTTTTTCACATTATTACTGTTTAGAAAAAGGACAAACGGTTCAGGATTTTAAAACAGACCTCCAGGCAGCAAAAGATGCTGCCAACAAATTTGGAATTGAACTTTCTTCATTGGTTTTCCCGAGAAATCAATTCAATAATGAATACCTCAAGGTTTGTAAAGATGCCGGCATAACTTCTATTCGTGGCAATGAAGATTCCTGGTTGTATGCTGCAAGAAATGATGCAGATGAAAGTGCGATTAGACGATCTCTTCGATTACTCGATTCTTATACGAACATTTCAGGGCATCATTGTTTTGATGCAAGATCCATCGAACCAAAACTGCCGGTCAATATTCCTGCAAGCAGGTTTTTACGACCGTATTCCCCTAAGCTGAAGATGTTTGATGCTTTACGGCTGAAGCGAATTACATCAGCAATGAGTTATGCTGCAAAGAATCAACTTTGTTATCACCTCTGGTGGCATCCTCATAATTTTAGCATCAACCAGCATGAAAATTTTTCATTTCTTGAGAAGATACTTCAGCATTACCGAACATTGCACCAGCAATATGAATTTGAAAGCTGCACTATGAGATCATTGGCCAACGAAATCATCAGCAATGGAATCTAAGAAAATTATTTTGCTGGCTACTGAAGCTGATACTACCAACATACTCTATCATAAAATTGAAGAAGCATTTGGGGTATATAAAATAATACAGGAACAAAAAATCCCTTCAATTAACAATCTTAGAAGAAGAGCCAAAAAAAAAGGTATTGTAACCGTTGCCGGGCAGGTGCTTTTTAAATTAATAGCTGAGCCGGTATTGAGAATTGCATCATCAAACAGGGTTCAACAGATCCTTAGCGAAAATCAACTCAACACATCTTCCATTCCTGCCAACAAGATCATTAAAGTTGAATCGATCAATAGTGAAGAAACGATATCACTTCTTCAACAACTCAATCCCGATTTAATGATCATTCATGGAACCAGGATCCTTTCATCAAAACTATTGCAAAATGTTTCCTGTAAGATCATGAACATACATGCCGGCATCACGCCAAAATATCGTGGTGTTCATGGTGCTTACTGGGCTTTGGCAGAAAGCGATCCAATCAACTGCGGCGTAACTGTTCACTTTGTTGATGAAGGAATAGATACAGGAGAAATCATTTTACAAGATAATATTCAACCTGCACCCGGCGATAATTTTCATACGTATCCTTATTTACAACTTGCAAAAGGCATCGAACTTTTATTAAGAGCTGTTAAAGATCATTTTGAAAACAGACTCACTACAAAAAAAGCTTCCGGACAAAGTGTACTGAGACATCATCCAACCATCTGGACTTATATCTACAATCGATTTAAAAAGATCCGGTAGATATCTCAACAAAGTTTAATGTGCTGTTGTATTGCAATAGTTTGATGGATTTATACCACGAACGGCCTTCTATGTAAAATACTTTTGCACCAGCAAGCAATTCGTACCTCAATGAAAAAAATTTACTTACTGGCCATTGTAGCCAGCACAATGTTTATTGCCTCTTCGTCAGCAAAAGCACAGTATTCCGACCTTGAAATTGGCGTTCAGGCCGGTGGATATTTTTACCAGGGAGATCTTACTAAATCAGCTTTGGGAACACTTAAAAAGCCGAAACCAGGATTTGGTGTATTTATCGCAAAAGATCTGTCATCTCACATAACACTTAAAGCCAATGCAGATTATTTTCAGCTCGAAGCTTCGGATATGGAGTTTGGTAGTGAAGCCTGGAAAAATAATCGAAACCTGAGTTTTAAAACGAATGTGTTTGATGTATCTGTAAAAGCATTATTAAATATCAGGGATAATTATTCTGAAGAAATCAGCTTTCGCCCATTTGTTTTTGTTGGAGTCGGCGCATCGTTCATTAAAGTTGAAAGAGATTTTGCAAACTTTAATACTACCTACTATACAAACCGGGAGAAATGGGTATTGCCGGGATTGCAGCAAGACATTGCTACCAATACACCGAAAGCTGCCTTAAATATTCCTGTTGGTATTGGTTTTAAATACTCGCTGAATAATTCATTATCTATTGTTTCTGAAGGTTCGTACAGGTTTATGTTCACAGATTACCTTGATGGATTTAGTAAAGTGGCACATAGCAAGAAAGACCATTTCTATAGTGTTTCGATAGGATTTACCGTTGCTATTGGAAATGATGGCTATTATTATTAGAGTTTTTAAGTGATTCTTTACTTTCGCTGCCTTAATTGGTACGAGAATGAAACATGCTTATATATTTCCGGGTCAGGGTTCTCAGTTCAGCGGTATGGGAAAAACGCTGTATGATAGCAATACCCAGGCGAAAGAATTGTTCGAACAAGCCAATGATATACTTGGTTTCCGCATCAGTGAGATCATGTTCAGCGGAACAGATGATGAGCTAAAGCAAACAAAAGTTACACAGCCTGCTGTTTTCCTGCATTCGGTTATCGCTTATAAAACAATCGAAGGTGCAAAGCCTGATATGGTGGCTGGCCATTCTTTGGGTGAATTCTCTGCGTTAGTTGCAAATGGTGCGTTGAGTTTTGAAGATGCATTAAAACTGGTGAGCATAAGAGCACAGGCAATGCAGAAAGCCTGTGAGATCAATCCGTCTACCATGGCCGCAGTTTTGGCTTTGGCTGATGAGAAAGTAGAAGAAATATGTAAACAGGTTCAGGATGAAACGGGTGAAATAGTTGTTGCAGCAAATTATAATTGTCCCGGCCAGTTGGTGATCAGCGGATCGATAAAAGGAATTGAGATCGCTTGTGAAAGAATGAAAGCTGCCGGGGCTAAAAGAGCTTTGGTATTGCCTGTTGGCGGAGCTTTTCACTCACCATTAATGGCTCCTGCAAAAGAAGAACTGGCTGCAGCGATAGATTCTACCATATTTAATATACCATCCTGCCCGGTTTACCAGAATGTGGTTGCCAGGGCTGTGACGGATCCTGTGGAGATCAAAAAGAATTTAGTTGATCAGCTTACCGGTGCTGTAAGATGGACGCAAAGTGTACAGGCTATGGTAGCTGATGGAGCAACTCAATTCACAGAAGTTGGACCAGGAAAAGTGTTACAGGGCCTGGTGCAGAAGATACATAAAGAAGCAGAGGTGGGTGGAGTGAGTTGATAAGAGAAACGTAGATTATTATGATTATTACGATTATGATAATCATAATAATCTGCGTCATCAGCGTTCCACCAGTGCCATGAAACCGGAACGATGAAGTGCTTGCGACGCAACAGCCGATGCCATGAAATACTAAAGTTGGTACTCCGCAAACGATTGAACCGCAGATTTTCTGCGGTTTTTATTTTTCCAGATTTATGCGTTTTTAAGTGGTTTGTAGTCAAAATCGACTATTTTGCCCGCCATTTCACGGAAAATTGACCCATTTTTCACCAAAAACTGCCAATCATGGACTTTAAACAAATCCAGGAATTGATCAAAATTGTAAACAAAAGCAATATTGGAGAGTTAAGCATTGAAGAGAAAGATTTTAAAATAACCATCAAACAAAAAGAGGAAGCGGTTCAGAATTTTGTGTCTGCCCCTCAGCCGATGTACGCTCCACAACCAATGGCTGCACCGCAGGCTGCTCCTGCTGCACCTCAAGCTGGTGGCGAAGCTCCAAAAGCTGCAGCAGCTCCGGCAGGTAATTTAATCACTATCAAAAGCCCGATGATCGGCACTTTCTATCGTAAGGCATCTCCAGACAAACCTTCATTTGTTGAAATAGGAGACGATGTTGCTCCGGGTAAAGTAGTTTGTATAATTGAAGCCATGAAATTGTTCAACGAGATCGAAAGTGAAGTAAGCGGAAGGATCGTTAAGGTGTTGGTAGATGATGCCAGCCCGGTTGAGTATGATCAACCTTTGTTCCTCGTAGAACCTGCATAACAATTAGCCGATTTGCCAATTAGCTGATGAGCCAATTGCCGGATTGTCGAATTGACCAATTGTTGAATTCTAAATTGACTACATGTTAAAAAAGATATTGATTGCTAATCGTGGAGAGATTGCACTTCGTGTGATAAGAACCTGTCGTGAGATGGGTATTAAAACTGTTGCAGTTTACTCCACTGCTGATAAAGACAGCCTGCATGTTCGCTTCGCTGATGAAGCAGTATGTATTGGTAAACCTGCAGGTGCTGATTCTTATTTGAACATCCCTCATATAATGGCTGCAGCCGAGATCACCAATGCCGATGGTATTCATCCAGGATATGGATTCTTAGCTGAGAATGCCAAGTTCTCACAGATCTGTGCCGATCATGGAATCAAATTCATCGGGCCCACTCCAGAGATGATCAGCAAGATGGGTGACAAGATCACTGCAAAAGAAACAATGATCGCTGCAGGAGTTCCTGTTGTTCCTGGTAGTGGTGGATTATTAGCAAGCCTTGAAGAAGCGAAAGACCTGGCAAAGAATAAAGTTGGTTATCCTGTGATCCTTAAAGCCACTGCAGGTGGTGGTGGTAAAGGAATGAGAGTGGTATGGGAAGAAAGCGAATTGGAAAGAGCTTACAACACTGCCAAAGCAGAGGCCGGAGCAGCATTTAAGAACGATGGCATTTACATGGAGAAGTTCGTTGAAGAACCTCGACATATCGAAATCCAGGTGGCTGGTGACCAATACGGCCAGGTTTGCCATCTCTCAGAAAGAGATTGTTCAATCCAACGTCGTCACCAGAAGTTGGTAGAAGAATCACCTTCACCTTTCATGACGCCGGAACTAAGACAAGCAATGGGTGAAGCTGCTATTAAAGCTGCATCTGCTATCAATTATGAAAGTGTTGGAACAGTTGAATTCCTCGTTGATAAGCATCGCAATTTCTACTTCATGGAAATGAACACCCGTATCCAGGTAGAACATTGTGTTACCGAAGAAGTAATCAACTTCGATCTTATTAAAGAACAGATCAAGATCGCTATGGGCGAAAAGATCAGCGGCAGAAACTACGAGCCACAGATGTGTGCGATCGAGTGTAGAATCAATGCTGAAGATCCATACAACGACTTCCGTCCGTCACCAGGAAGAATTACCACTTTGCATACACCTGGTGGGCATGGTGTTCGTGTAGACAGCCATGTTTATACTGGTTATGTTATTCCGCCGTATTATGATTCCATGATAGGTAAACTCATCACTGTAGCTCAAACCAGGGAAGAAGCTATTGATACCATGTACAGGGCTTTGAGTGAGTATGTGATCGAAGGAATCAAGACAACCATTCCTTTCCATCTTCAGCTTATGCAGAACGAAGATTTCAGGAAAGGAAATTTCACAACTAAGTTTCTTGAAACGTTTAGGATGAAATAAGTGTTGGTAGCAGAAACCTGCGACTCCGGTTAAGCTTCTGTTGCGTCGCACTCTTGTACTTTGATAACTATATGCAAAAAGGTCCGAATATCCACGGACCTTTTTCTTTCGCTACAGTAGTAAGTATATATCATCGTCCAGCGGTAGCAGAAGCTGTATGCATCGTTAGGTAACCAACTTTGCTTCCACTTTTTGTTACCAGGTAACCTTCATTTGATATCAGGTAGTAATTCTTTGATGTATCATAGATATAGAAAGGATAATCCGCATTTTTCATTTTACCCAGCTTACCAACAACCGTCAACTTAATTCCATCCCACCGAACAACATTATTCTGAACGGTAATGAAATACTCATTATTCTTATCTATCGAGAATTTAACATCTACTAAAATATACTTGTCGGCAATGGCAGATTCTCTTGTATTCATTCTATCAATAGAAGATGTAGCAACAGCCGTTCGTTCAGCGACCGCTGTTGTATTTGCCGGTTGAGTTTGAGTGGATGTTTTAGCTGCTACATCATTATTCATCGGAGCAGCTACAGCATTCCAACCCTTTGCAATTGCATCCAGCCTGTTGGTTCTTGCCGGGTGTGTAGCAGAAGCTCTGTCGCTTGCCACTAAATTCATTGCAACCTGTGCTTCTTCTAATGTGGCACCCATTTTCTTTAAAGCCATTCCTGAAAATTGATCAGCCTCTAATTCCTGCTGGTAAGAGTTTCCACCAGATTTAAAAGTATGCCCCAGTACATGATGACCAATTTCATGAGCAAGGATACTGATCGAAGCCCAATCTGTTCTTGCAGCCCTGTCTATCTGTTTAATAAAATTGGGATTGTATAAAATGTACCGTTTGTTATTAAAAACCACAGCACCTGCATTAGGAACATTGGCTTCCCTTACTTCAAAGTTCACTTTAAGGTTCATCACAGCAATGATCTCGTTGATCACACTTCTTGCTTCAGAAACAGAAGCGAAGTTCGAAACAATGATTTTTTGCGAGGAATCTCCGGATACTACATTCCACGTTGTATCAAACTGCGCTTTCGCCGTTGAAGTGAGTAATAAAAGTAAAGCGGGTAAAAGTCTTAGAAATTTCATAGGAAAGTCTCCGTGGATTTAGTACTCTCTTTAGACGAAAAATCTATCCAGTTTTCGTTAGCGAAACGATAAATGGCAACAAAAAAGCCATCAGTAACCGATGGCTTTAATCTGTGTTATTATAACTTAATTATTTTCTGCCTCTTTCTCTTCCGCCTCGCATTTGTTCACGACGGCGTTCTTCCATTTCTTGGAACTTCTTGTATTGCTCGTCAGTAAAAACTGCTTTTAATCTTGCATTTCTGGCATCGTTCAGTTCCTTCATCTTTGCAAACCTGTCTTCCCTGCTTTGATCCTGGTTTTGTCTGAGCTCCATTTGTTTAGAAAGAAATTCTTTGAAGATGGCTTTCACAGAATCCACCTGCACATCAGAAAGGTTCAGTGAATCTTTTAACTGCTGAATCATTTCCTGTGGGTTCATTCCACCTCTTCTACCGCCTTGTGCATTTGAGATAGTTGCAAATGTTAAAGCAGCAAATAAGATGAACAGTATCTTTTTCATTGTTATGGTTTTAGATGAAGGTCAGACTAAATGAATTGCTTGTGGTTTAAATAGATTTAAAATATGATAGCAATTCGGTGAAAGCTAATCTGTAACGGTTAAAAAGAAGAGCAGGATAAAAACCCTGCTGCCTCTTCGTAACTAAACCCAATCTACCATCTTCCATTACCGTTACTAGATGGATAATTGTTACCATAAGTATTGCGGGAATTATCGTAACGTGTACACCATGCATTGTACCTGTCTCTTTGATAACTGTTCAGGAGGTTTTGAATATCTCTTCTCCGTTGTTGCTCGAGTCTTTCTATCTGCCATCTTTTTTGCTGAGCAGACATATACCGGTCGTATTGAATACGATTAATAGCCTGCTGAAATTGCTGGTTGATACGTGTAACTTTTCTTTCCTGCTGGCGGTTTAGATTCATGTCTCTTAACAGATCATCTTCTGTTCTGAAATTGAAGATGCGGTACTGGTCATTATTACCATAACGATTGTTTCCATAACCGTTGTTGCCATTGTTCCTGTTGTTGTCGTTGTTACGACCATTTCCCCATTGAGCAAAAGAGGATGCAGTTAAAAACATTGCAACTGCAAGCAGTGTAAACATCTTTTTCATAGTTGTAGGATTTTATTGTTTATAAAATAGATGTACAGCCGCTTTATGGGTTTACAAAAACCTTGTTAACAAAAAAGCCGCTTTGGAAAAAGCGGCTATGACTAACGATTGTTGTAAAATACTATCGCAAAAAGAGTAATTCTCTATACTTAGGTAAAGTCCAGTCATCATCGTTCACAAGGTGTTCGAGTTTGTCTACATGATACCTGATCTCATCGAAATATTTTCCTTTTACTTCATCACAATATGCAATTGCTTTATTACGTGTATCAGAAATATTGTTTGCTTTTTTTCTTGCTTCCACCATTTCATGAACCTGCTCATGAACGGATTGAATATGCTCACTCAACTCTCTCAGAATAGAAACCTGGCTTCTGTATAATGGTTCGTCGATACCAATATCTTTTAATCCTTTGATGTTACAGATAAGTTGATTCTGGTATTTTATAGCAGCAGGCAGAATATGATTCAATGCAAGATCACCCATCACTCTTGCTTCTATCTGAACCTTCTTGATATATTTCTCCAGTTCAATTTCATGTCTTGCTTCAAGCTCAACATGCGTATAAATATTATTGCTTTCGAAAAGACGCTTGGCTTTATCTGTAACCATTGCATCCAAGGCAACAGGAGTTGTTTTCAGGTTAGGCAATCCTCTTTTTTCAGCTTCTTTATGCCAGTCATCACTATAACCATCACCTTCAAACAATACAGCTTTACTATCAACAATATATTTCTGTATTACATGAATGATCGCAACTTCTTTTTTATCTCCTTTATCAATCAGGCCATCCACTTCTGTTTTAAAATTCTTAAGTGTTTCAGCCATGATCGTGTTCAAAACTGTCATTGCATTGGCACAGTTAGCTGATGAACCTACAGCTCTGAACTCGAATTTATTTCCGGTGAAAGCAAAAGGAGAAGTTCTGTTTCTGTCTGTATTATCCAGCATCAACTCTGGAATGCTGCGGTGCAGATCAAGCTTCAATATTGCTTCATCCTGCTCATCAAACTTATCGCCTACCCTGGTTTCAATATCAGACAAAACTTTGGCAAGATATTGACCAACGAAAACAGAAATTATTGCCGGAGGAGCTTCATTCGCACCAAGCCTGTGATCGTTAGGTGCAGAAGCGATGGCAGCTCTTAACACATCAGCATAGTCATGCACTGCTTTGATCGTGTTTACGAAGAACGTTAAGAACATCAGATTGGTCTTTGGTGTTTTACCAGGAGCCAATAAGTTCACACCGGTATCGGTAGCCAAACTCCAGTTGTTGTGCTTACCGCTTCCATTGATACCTGCAAATGGTTTTTCATGAAGAAGCACTACCAGCCTGTGTCTCTTTGCCACACGGCTCATCACATCCATCAACAAAGTGTTATGATCCACTGCAATGTTTACTTCTTCGAAGATGGGAGCACATTCAAATTGTGCAGGTGCTACTTCATTATGACGAGTACGAAGTGGAATACCAAGTTTGTATGCCTCTGCCTCAAAATCACGCATGAAGGCATAAGTTCTTTCAGGAATAGAGCCGAAATAATGATCTTCTAATTGCTGGCCTTTTGCAGGTGAAGCACCAAACACAGTTCTTCCGCATTGAACCAGATCAGGTCGTGCATTCGCCAGCGATTCATCGATCACAAAATATTCCTGCTCCCAACCTAGAGTAGGTGTAACCTTGGCAACATTCTTATCAAAGTAATTGCAAACATCAACTGCAGCTTTACCAATGGCTTCCAAAGCTTTTAATAAAGGCGCTTTATAATCGAGCGACTCACCTGTATAAGAAACAAAGATGGTAGGAATACAAAGTGTTTTCCCATTACCGATCTCCATGATGAAAGCAGGAGAAGAAGGATCCCATGCAGTATAACCACGAGCTTCGAAAGTAGCTCTTAGTCCACCGCTGGGAAAAGAAGATGCATCGGGTTCTTGCTGAATAAGTGCAGCACCATCAAATTCTTCGATGGCTGTTCCATCTCCTTTTATTGTGAAAAAAGAATCATGCTTTTCGGCAGTTGTACCTGTTAATGGCTGAAACCAGTGTGTGTAGTGCGTAACGCCTTTGCTTTCTGCCCAGGCCCTGATGCCATTAGCAATTTGATTGGCAACTGTTCTGTCAATTTTTTTACCACCTCTGATACTGCCTGTAAGACTTTTATACGCCTCATCACTTAAAAATTCCCGGGCAATCTTGAGTGTAAAAACGTTTTCACCAAAAATGCCGGTGATCTTAGCTGAGCCGGCAACAGTTACCGGTTTATCTGAAGTTAGCTTACTGATAGCTTGAACTCTTAATGACATATTTTTTGATTAGAACACAAAAACAAGATTTTTTCGTGAATCAATCAAATTTTTGATAGATCTATGTGCAAAAAAGCTTAATTTATTTTATTGATTAATGAAATTAAGCAGCTATTGAGGAGAAATATCTCACATAATTTTTTTTATAATTTGTTTTTGAGATAACCAAAATCCTACTGCCGGGGCAAGCAAAAATGGTAATACCAGGCTTCGGTAACGAACAACAGCGCCGGAGAAATTAACTGTGTAGCCAATAATAATCAAGACTATAAAAGAAAATATCCAACACGTTATAATAATGGGAGGGATAGAAATTTTTCTACCCCGGATAAGGCAGTAAAATAATATCATCCACACAAATAATATTTCAATTGCCGCAATTTTTGAGCTGATACCATTTTCGTTGATATGCGGCCGAACAAATGCAACATCTAATGCAGATGGAAGAGTTGCAATAAAGCTTTGAATGCCTGGCTGAAGATCTGGCGTATTGATTGCTGATCCACCCTGCAATTGTTTAAACTGGGATTGTTTTTCGACGATGTAAGCAGGAATGTCCAGTTTTGGATGAACATACTTCAATGTAAAAATTAGTATCACTCCAATTGTTAAACTGAGTGTTACAACAAGATATCTGCGATTTGGAAACAGATGCATCAGCATTCCAATAATCAAACAAGGAAAGAGCGCCAGAACAATATAACTCCTTAACAGGAAGATGAAAGCAAAGCTTAGAATGATGAACAATAAATTTCTGACAAGGTTCTTCCGTTGTAAAAGCTGGTGAAAACAAAAAAAGATCATACCTAATAAGGAAAAAATCAACCCATCTTTATGAATGCCGCTACACCAAAAAAGAAAAGAAGGGATAAGAAAAACAGAAGCCAGCAAGAGATAGTTTTTTTCGGGAAAGAATGATCGCATCAATCTGTAAAAAGCGATCAATCCAAAAAAGAAAAGAAAGTTGAAGAATATAATATTTGAATAATAATGTTTGTTGGTGAAGAGGTTGAACACAGCCATCATCTTAACCATTATATCATCTTTAACATCATTCCAATACGACTGCTGATCGCTGAATAATCCACCGGTTGTCTCATACTTAGAAGTAAACAAGCTTTTAGCGAATAGAGCAGGATGATGTAAAAGTTTGTCAGTTTCTTCGATGCTACGGTTGTAAAACTTCCAGGTATCGCTGGTTGGTTTGTTTGCTGGAAGTGAATAGAACTGGAAATAAGCAATTCCGGCAAACACCTTCAAAGTAAAAAGGCAACATAGCATCCACTTCGGTAAACCAGATCGTTTAATTAAGCCGATCTTTGTAAGCAGCCATGAAAATAAAACGAGGTAAAGTAAAAAAAGTATCCAGTTCACCAATGCAAATTAAGGTTGAACAATACCTGATTTGATCGCAAATTTCACCATCGATACTCTTCCACTGGCACCTGTTTTCTTTTCGATGCTTCTTTTATAGAAATCCAGTGTCTTCACACTTAAATTCATCTTGTCGGCTATCTCAACAAAAGAAAGATCGGTAGCACACCATTCCAGGAACTCAATTTCACGCTTATTCAGATCAGAAGTATCTGTTGTATTAGATGCCTTTTTCTTTGCAACAACATTCAAAAGATTCAAACTAAGCAGATCATTCATATAAAATCCTTTCGTTATGATTGATTCAAGTGCTTGTTGCAATTCTTCAGGAGTAGAATTTTTTAAAATATAACCATGAGCCCCGGACTGCAGCATTTTGATGATGATATCTTCTTCGTCACTCATACTAAGTGCAAGAACTTTTATATCGGGATGATTCTTCTTTAACCATGCCGCTGTTGCAAAACCATCCATTACAGGCATATGAATATCCACCAGGACAGCAGTGGGAAGTTCATTGCTTTCCTGAAGTTTTTGAACGAATTGCTTACCGTTATCTGCTTCAAAACAGACGGTAAATCCGGGAAAAGTTTTTACAAGACCGGCAAGCCCTTGCCTAAGAAGCACATGATCATCAACTAATGCAACAGATCTCATCAGGTATTATTCAGGATAAATATAACAATTGTTCCTTTAGTGCTGACAGAGTCAATTTTCACTTCTGCATTGATGAGTTTTGCACGTTGTTGAAGATTTATCAAACCCAATCCATTTTGTTCCGCAGAAGGATTAAATCCTTTGCCATTATCTTCAATTGAGATCATTCCCGTTTCCATTTCAACTGTGATCTTATCTGCCCCGGAATGTTTGATAACGTTATTTAGTACTTCCTGGATCATCCGGTAAAGAATGGTGAGTTTTGAAACCGGCACCACCGGCTCTCCTTTGAGTTCAAAACTCGTAGTGAATTGCCCGGTTTTTTCTATTTGTTCAAGATCGTTCTTTACAAGCTGTATCAATCCTGTTTTTGCAATTGCTTCGGGATTAAGACTTTTACTTAACGTACGTAAATCAGTTATTGCTTTATTAACTAAAGTAGTGGTGGTTTCCAGTTTCTCAGTTTCACCTGGTTTTAATGTTTTCAGATTAAGATTTACAAGAGAAAGTATCTGACCTACATTATCGTGTATCTCCTGGCTGATCTGCCGCATCATTTGCTCCTGAACTTCGAGTTGAGCCGAAAGGATTGCCTGGTTGTATTCTATTTTCAACAATTCTTTTTCCCTGATACTCGCCAATCTTTTATTGTTGAAATATAGTATTAATACCAGCACAAAGACTGATAGAATTACCAGCATCAAGATAACTGCTATGATGATGGCTGCATTTGTTTGTACCTGGAGCATAGAAGAATTGAGATACTATAAAAAAGATATAGAACAACATTTATAACAGGCCCTAATGCCCGGTAAAGTGGACGTCCAAATAAAGTCAAATGGTTGTCTCTGATGTAAGAATGTAATCCAAATAACACAGTAGTACATGCAGCGAAAATCATCAGGCCTGCTGCAAACCAGAATTGTGGATCTGCTGACAATTTAACTGGTTGTGTATCATCCATAGTCAATTGAGCAATCAATAAACAGGAGAGTATGAATTGCTGAAGAAATGTAAGAGTAGTAGTATAGGTAGATGAATTACCTCTCGATATCCATAAAAAATCTATGAATACGAACACCATTGTTGCTACAGCAATACACCAATACAGGATTCGTATCCGCTTATTCATTCTTAAAAGCTTTGCAAACATTATGTAGTAAAAAATGGCCGCCCCAACGATATAACATTTATATATTTCATAATTGGTAGCCATTCCAAAATACTCTTTATGGTGTGCCGCTGTTTCAACCACACAAACAAGTATCATTAACGGCAATAATAATTGCAATGATCTTAGCTTTAGCGATCGGTAAAAAACAATAGCTAAAACCATACAAGCATATTGAAAATATTGGTAATACGCTACATTCATTTACGGTTGCATTTCACCCATATTAAAAGGAGGCTGAGGCTCTCCATCAACAACAGGCCAAACGAATGTGGTTAATCTGCCTTCATATTCCGGCTTGCCAATTTCTTTTGCAACTTCTGGTGTATATATTCCGAGTGACACTTTTAACTCAGTGGATCTCTCAAGGTAATTATTACTTTCTAGCCATGCAGCAAACGCTGGTGTTGAAAAGGATACTGACTCAGTAAACGAGAATAAAATAGGTTTCAGGATGCCTGCTTTCATAATGCTAACGTAATTGTTCATGCAAGCCGTTGCCAGATTCGGGGATATTTCCATAAGGGGTTTGATAATTACTTACTAAAGTAAGAAATTGAACTCGTAGTACAAGTCTCTAACATATTTTAGTTGAGCTTAGCCGAGATCAGCTTCAGAAATTCATTTCTTGTAATATGATTATTTAGAAATTCTCCGTCGAAAGCCGAGGTGGTAGTTACAGAGTTTTGTTTGGAAACACCACGCATCATCATACAAAGATGTTTGGCTTCTATTACAACAGCTACGCCTTGCGGATTCAAAGATTCTTTAATTGCTTCAAGAATTTGCGTGGTCATTCTTTCCTGCACCTGCAATCTTCTTGCATATACATCAACGATCCTTGCCAGTTTACTTAAGCCTACAATATGTCCATTAGGAATATATGCAATATGTGCTTTGCCAAAGAATGGCAGCATGTGGTGCTCACACATAGAGTAAAGTTCAATATCTTTTACGATCACCATTTCACTCACTTCTTCTTTGAACTTTGCTGAATTTAAAATAGCTACAGCATCCATTTTATAGCCATGCGTCATGTATTGCATTGCTTTGGCCACACGTTCTGGTGTTTTTTGCAAACCTTCTCTTTCAACATCTTCACCAATCAGCTCAAGCATTTCTTTGGTAGCCTTTGCCATTCCCTCTAAAGCATCATCACAATACTCTTCAACTTTCTTATAAGACATAAAAGTTATTTATTTAGTCAGCATTATCTTTCAATTCAGCTTCTGTTGCATCGCACACTTCAGGTTTCTGAACACTAGTCAACAGGATACTCTACAAAATTCCTCGGCGTTTCGTATAACCTGATCTGCAGATCAAACCTGCTTTCAATAAGAGGTCGCAACAGATCATATATCACCACAACAATATTTTCAGCTGTTGGGTTCAGATCTTTAAACTCTTTTGTATCAAGGTTCAGGTTTTTATGATCGAAGCGTTGCAATACTTCTTTTTTAATCAGATCTGAAAGCAATTTCATGTCCATTACATAACCTGTTCTTTCGTCTGGTTCACCAACTACTTTCACCTCCAACTCATAATTATGACCATGATAATTGGGCAGATTGCACTTACCAAACACTTTTGTATTGGTTGCATCATCCCAATCAGGCACATTCAACCTGTGTGCTGCATTAAAATGTTCCTTTCTATAAACTGCTACACGTTTACTCATCATCCAAAGTATTCAACATAAATTCTTGGTGTTTCGTACAACTTCACGCAATGTAATTGAACATTAGCAGGTAAATGTGGTTGCAGCTCGTTCCATATGCCGATCGCCAGGTTTTCTGTACTGCACATTTTCCCTTTTAAAAAATCAACATCCATGTTCAGGTTCTTATGGTCAACTTTTTCAATCACATGATCTTTTATCAGCCTGCTCAGTTTCTTTACATCCATCAAAAAACCAGTATCCTGGTCAGGTTCTCCTTTTACTGTAACATACAGGTCAAAATTGTGTCCATGCCAGTTATCGTTGGCACACATTCCAAATACTTCATCATTCTTTTCCCTGCTCCAATTTGGATTATATAATTTATGTGCAGCATTAAAATGCTCCAATCTGGTAAGATACACCATCCTTATTCAATGAATTTGAGCAAAGGTAAGGTTCTAAAAAGAATAGCCTTTTCGTGTTGCGGAAATGCATTTTACCTACGACCTTTACCGCCCAATGCGAATAATAGTTACCGCTGCCACAGTTGATGAATGGATGCCGGCTTACCTGCAAATTGATCCGCTTTATACAAGTGAAAGCAAACGGATGAAAGTGAGTTTTCACCAGAGCGGTGTAGGAATGTTGGCTAGTGCAGTTTCGCTAACCAAGCTTGTTTTTGAAGAGAAGCCTGACCTCATCATACAAGTTGGAATTGCGGGCTGTTTTGATGATAAAATGCCTTTGGGTAAAGTGATCTGTATTAGCGAAGAAAACCTGGGAGATGTTGGTGTTAAAGAAGAGGGAAAATGGAAAGACATCTTTGATATGAAACTGGAAAAATCCAGCTATCCTCCCTATGAGAAAAGAAAACTTCCCAATCAGTGGTTAAAAGAATATAATCTTTTAAAGCTTCCTGAGGTTGCATCTGTAACCATCAACCAGATCACCACAAATGAAGATCACAAACAACAGCTTTTAAAAAAGTATGAACCGGTGATCGAAGGAATGGAAGGTGCAGCGTTGCACTATGTATGCAGAAATTTCAATATCCCTTTTATCCAGATCAGGGCAATATCTAATTATATAGGCGAAAGAGATAAAAGCAAATGGGAAATAAAGGCTGCTATCGACAACCTGAACCAGACGATTCTGAAATATCTTGAAAAACTGTACAAGCTAAGTTGATATGAAGTTTACTTTAGGATTTAGTCCCTGCCCAAACGATACATTTATTTTCGACGCATTGGTCAATAACAAAATAGATACAGAAGGTTTTGAATTTGATGTCGTTCTCGAAGATGTGCAAACACTTAATGAATGGGCAAAGCAGGGAAAATTAGACATATCAAAGATCAGTTATGGAACGCTGCCGCTGATCTTACAAGAGTATGTTTTACTGAATAGTGGTGGCGCTTTGGGCAAAGGAGTTGGTCCTTTACTCATTGCAAAAAAGCAGATCGATCTTACAGAAGTTCCAAAATTATCAATCGCTATTCCGGGAGAGAATACAACTGCTAATTTACTGTTCAGCCAGGCTTTCCCTGGAGCGACAAATAAAAAATTTATGATCTTTCACCAGGTGGAAGATGCGGTATTAAATGAAGATGTTGATGCAGGCGTGATCATCCATGAGAACAGGTTCACCTACCAGCAAAGAGGTTTGGTAAAGCTGATGGATCTTGGTGATTTCTGGGAGAAGAAAACCGGTGTTCCGATCCCTTTAGGTGGCATTGTGATTAAAAGATCGCTGACTATTGATGTGGCGAAAAACATAGATCAACTGATCAGTAAAAGTGTTGAATACGCATTGAGTAATTATCCATTGATAACAGATTACGTAAAGCAACATTCGCAGGAGATGGAAGAATCTGTAATGAAGCAACACATCGATCTGTATGTAAATAATTATTCGATTGATCTTAATGCCGATGGTAAAAGTGCAGTAAGAACATTGTTAGCTGTTACTTCAGCCAAAGATCACGAGCATGTTTTTATTTAAATATTTCTCGGGGCTCTGATACAACTAGTATCCGCTCCTGCCAGTCTTCATAAAGAAATTCTTCTTCCATCATTTTAATGATGTGCTGCATCAGGTGATCGTAAAAACCTGTTGTATTCAGGATGAATATTTTTTTATTGTGTATCTGTAATGTATTCCAGGTGAGCATTTCGAACATCTCATCCAAAGTTCCGTTACCGCCTGGTAAAACAATAGCGGCATCGCATAACTCGTACAACATCTTTTTTCTTGCATGCATATCTTCTACCACATGTAGTTCGGTTATTCCATGATGCTGTGCTTCCCATTTCACCAATACTTCAGGAATAACACCAATCACTTTGCCTCCATTCTCCATCACAGCATCTGCCACAGCACCCATCAAGCCTTTACTACCACCACCATACACCAATGAAATATTGTTGATCGCCATTAATCTTCCGAGTTCGGCAGCATGCTCGCTATATAATTTATTTGCACCTGCTCTTGAACCACAGAAAACCGCCATACTTTTCAAATCCATTACAACTCTTTATAAAACAATATTAGCTTAATATTTACTTACTTTACGCCATCTAAGATTTGCTTATGTCGCCAACACTTTTGTTCAGCTTTGTTATTGGTTATTTCGTTTTGCTTTTGATCGTAGCATGGTTTACCAGTCGAAACTCTAATAACGATTCATTTTTTATTGGCAACAGAAAAAGCAACTGGATGCTTGTTGCATTTGGGATGATCGGTACAAGCCTTAGCGGCGTAACGTTTGTGAGTGTGCCTGGTGCTGTTGGTAAAGAATCGTTTGCTTACTTCCAGATCACCATTGGTTACCTGATCGGTTATCTTGTTATCGCTTTTGTGCTACTGCCATTGTATTACCGGCTAAATCTTACATCCATTTATAATTACCTCAGCAGCAGGCTTGGTTTTAAATCGTACAAAACAGGAGCATCATTCTTTATTCTGTCAAGAACTTTAGGCGCTACAGCAAGATTATACCTTGTAGTGAATATCCTCCAGGCTGCCATTCTTGATAGTTTTGGAATTCCTTTCTGGGCTACCACACTTATCATTCTTGCAATGATATTGATGTATACTTATGAAGGAGGTGTAAAAACCATTGTTTATACTGATACGCTTCAAACAACTTGTATGTTAGCAGGATTGGTGATCTGCGTTGTATACATCCTCAACCAGATGAACATGGGATTTGGTGAAAGCCTTACAGCCATGAACGAAAAAGGTTACAGTAAAATATTCTTTGGCGATATCAACAGTAAATATTTCTTCTTAAAACAAATACTTGCCGGAGCTTTTATCACGATCACGATGACCGGTATGGACCAGGAAATGATGCAGAAGAATATTTCTGTAAAAACGTTGAAAGATTCACAGAAAAATGTAGTTACCCTAGGTATTATCATGCTTGGCGTGATATTGCTTTTCTTATTTCTCGGAGGTTTGTTACACCTGTTTGCAGGACAAGAAAATCTTGCAGTAACAGGAGACAAACTCTTCCCAGAAGTTGCATTAAAGCACATGCCACCAATGATATCGATCATCTTCATCATTGCCTTGATCTCGGCATTATTCCCAAGTGCTGATGGAGCGATCACTGCATTAACCTCTTCTTTCTGTATTGATATTCTTGGATTGAAAAGAAGAGAAGATTGGAATGATGGCAAACAGAAAAAGATCAGGCAAAGGATACACCTCATTTTCGCATTTATTTTTTTACTCTTTGTAATGCTTTTCCACTGGATCGATAATTCCAGTATGATCGGTGTGATATTGAAAGTGGCTGCTTACACCTATGGACCTTTACTTGGACTGTTTTCATTCGGGATATTGAGCAAAAGAACAGTAAAAGACAATTTAGTTCCGATCATTTGCATCATTGCTCCACTACTTTGTTATGTGATCGACAGATTCCAGAAAGATATATTCGGTAATTATGAGGTAGGACTAGAACTGCTGATCATTAATGGACTTTTAACCTATATCGGATTGCTTTTAATTTCATCACCTGCAAAAACACAAAGCATTGCAACTGGTAAATGAACTGGCAGAAAAATATGCTGAGAGATTTACCACTCCATTAGACCAGCACCTGGAAACGATCCATCAGCAAACGCTGGCAGATCACCCTCATGCTCATATGCTTAGCAGCCAGTTGCAGGGTCAACTGTTGAGTATGATCAGTACCATGCTTTATCCAAAATATATTCTTGAGATCGGAACTTTTACAGGTTACAGCGCATTATGTTTAAGTAAAGGATTACAACCAGGTGGAGCATTACATACCATTGAATTAAGAGAAGCCGATGTAGAGACCGCTAAGGCGAATTTTAAGATGTCAGATTCAGCCGATAGAATATTTTTGCACCAGGGGAATGCCTTAGATATAATTCCAACATTAGGTTATACATGGGATTTAGTTTTCATAGATGCCGATAAAACGAATTATATCAATTACTATGAGATGGTACTTCCTGTGTTAAGTGAGCGTGGTGTGATCATAGCAGATAATGTGCTTTTTCACGGACAGGTTTTAGAAGAAAAAATATCAGGGAAGAATGCTATAGCCATACATGCCTTTAATGATCATGTGGCTAACGATTCAAGAACAGAGCAGGTGATGTTGACAGTGAGAGATGGATTGATGCTCATCAAAAAAAGAAATTAATGCTGTTGAAAAAATTTGTTCCTGCCGTTTTGTGTTGCTTACTGGCACTTACTTCATTTTGCCAGAACGAATCTAAAGTTGCAGCGTACATCAACAAGTACAAAGAAGTTGCTATAAAGGAAATGATCCGTTCAGGAGTTCCTGCTTCTATAACATTGGCACAGGGAATACTGGAATCGCAAAGTGGAGAAAGCGACTTGGCACAACGATCAAATAATCACTTTGGCATAAAATGTAAAACAGAGTGGACCGGTGCAAAAACTTATCATGATGATGATGAAAAAGGTGAATGTTTCAGGGTATATAATTCTGTAGAAGAATCTTATGCAGATCATTCTGATTTTTTAAAGAACAGGCCTTACTATACATTTCTCTTTAAACTCGATCCAACTGATTATGAAGGCTGGGCCAAAGGTTTAAAGAAAGCAGGTTATGCAACAAGTTCAACTTATGCACAGCAGCTTATCAGTCTTATTCAACGTTACAATTTACAGGAACACACTTTAGTTGCTTTACAAAGAAGCAAACAACAGGAAGGTGATCTTTTTGCTTACTCCAATGAAGAGAAAGCAGCTTCTTCTACTGCTACTACTTTTGAAATTGCCTCAAAATCAGATCAACAGGTGAGTAAAGTAGAAGAAATTGCTACGCCTGCAGTTGTTGTTGAAGAACCGAAAAAAGCAAATGATACTGAACAAACAATTGCAACAAAAGCAATCGTTAAAACAGCAGTTTACAATGTAACGGAATATCCTGGTGGGCCTTTCACCATCAATGCTACAAAAGTTATTCTTGCCAAAGAAGGCACTTCATTACTGGCTCTGGCCAATGAGTTTGGTGTTTCTTATAAAAGATTACTTGAGTTCAACGAAATGGATGAGAGTACGGATATACTTGGTTATGATCAACTGATCTTCTTAGCAAAGAAGCCAAAAAAAGGCAGCAAAGACATTCACGTTGTTGAGAAAAATGAAACGTTAGAGATCATTGCTCAAAAAGAAGGAATACAACTAGAAGCCTTGTTATCCTACAACAGAATTCCCAAAGGAAAACAGCCACAACAGGGAGAAAAGATTTACCTGAAAGCAAATTCGCCTGTTACCCCTAAATTAGTGGCTTCAAACTAACGCAGAACTGCTTATGTCGCTGATCAAAGTTCATGATAAGGAGTTTGTTCCTTTCATTGCAGAAGCTACTATTCAAAACAAGATAAAAGACCTGGCTCAGCAGATATCTGCAGACTATAAAGACAAGCGTCCTTTATTTATAGCTATATTGAATGGCTCTTTCATTTTTGCTTCCGATCTTTTCAAACAACTGGAGATCGAAGCTGAAATATGTTTCATTAAACTGGCTTCTTATAAAGGAACAAAATCAACCGGTCATGTGGTTACAGCGATCGGGCTCGATACTGATATTAAAGGGAGGCACATTGTAATCCTGGAAGACATCATCGACACCGGTAAAACCTTGCATGAGTTCTTACCGCAACTTCAAAACCAGCAACCGGCTTCTTTAAAAATTGCTGTATTACTGCACAAACCTGAAGCAACTAAGTTTCACTTCCCTATAGACTATACTTGCTTTTCTATTCCCAATAAATTCGTTCTTGGTTATGGATTGGATTACGATGGATTGGGAAGAAACATTCGTGAGATATACCAGCTGCACGAATAATTAATGCAGTGGTCTTTTTTTGATCATTCCACCTCTTGTATCTTTTACACTGCCCATTACAACAAAAGCATTGGGATCTATCTTTTCGATCTCTGCCTGCAGGGTTGAAATTTCTAATCGTGTTATAACGGTAAAAATGATATTCATGTCATCTCTTCGTACACCACCTTTACCAAATCCCTTATCGCCTTTATAAATCGTTAGACCCCTACCCAGTTTATTCATGATCATATCCACGATCGCTTCATTATGTACAGAGATGATCGTAACGCCGGTGTATTCTTCAATCCCTTCAATAACAAAGTCAACTGTTTTAGATGCTGACAGGTAAATAAGAATGGAATACAAAGCCACTTCAATGCCAAGTAAATAAGCAGCAACTGTGAAGATGATGATGTTGAAGACAAGTATCACATCTCCTATCGTTAAACTGGATTTCCTGCTAAAGTGAATGGCCATCACTTCTGTTCCATCTAATACAGCACCACCTCTTACAGCCAATCCAATCCCAAGTCCAAGTAAAAAACCACCAAATACTGAAACCAGTAACTTATCGTTAGTTACATGGATAGGTGGCAGCAATGCAACACAAATGGATAGTCCAACGATTGCAATGATCGCTCTGAAAAAGAATTTTTTTCCCAGTGTACGAAGTCCCAGCAGGATAAATGGAATGTTGACGATCACCAATACAATCGAAAGCGGAAATCCTGTTTGTGACCGGATCAACATTGAGATACCGGTGCAGCCACCATCAATAAAACCATTGGGGAGAATGAAACCTTTGATGCCGATACCTGCAGACAAAACGCCAAGTGCGATCAGCATAAAATCTTTTACTGTACGAATAACACTTGTTCTGAAATTGCGTAACTGCTTAGCTGCACGATAAGCACTAAGCTGTCCTGTTTGCTGTGCACTACGCAAAGCCTGTTCTTTAAATACTTTTTCGAGAAAGGGGTTCATTCAATCTAAAGGTAAGTATAAGGCATAAAAAAAGATGCGTCGCATCCTGCTGTACAAGCGTGCGACGCAACGAAAGATCTATTGAAATACTTAAGCTGGTTAACTAAAAGCTTCCTTAACTCTGTCGAAGAAACTTTTATTATTCTTGTCTGGATTTGGTTTGAAGTTTTCACTCTTACTCAATTTCTCCAGCATCGCTTTTTCTTCGCTGTTCAGGTTTTGAGGAGTCCACACATTCACATGTATCAACTGGTCACCTCTTCCATATCCATTCACTTCAGGAAAACCTTTTCCTTTCAGCCTGAATATTTTTCCGCTTTGTGTACCTGCAGGAATTTTGATCTTCGCTCTTCCATCGATCGTTGGCACTTCAACCGAAGTTCCAAATGCCGCATCAGGGAAAGAGATGTGTAAATCAAAAGCAACGTTCAATCCATCACGCTGCAGTTCTTTATGAGCCTCTTCTTCAATTAAGATAATGAGATCACCATTGGCACCACCTCTTTCACCTGCATTTCCTTTACCCTGCATGCTCAGCTGCATTCCTTCCTGAACACCAGCCGGAACATTAATGGTCACCATTTCTTCACCATACACTCTACCCTCACCTTTACATGCTGTACATTTTGCCGTAACAGTAGAGCCTTCTCCATTACATGTTGGACAAGTGGTTACTGTTTGCATTTGGCCAAGGAAAGTATTGGTAACTCTTCTCACTTGCCCGCTACCACCGCATGTGCTACACGTTTGCACACTGTTTTTATCTTTCGCACCACTACCATTACACGTAGTACAAGGAACGTATTTCTTAACCTTGATCGTTTTCGTTACACCTTTAGCGATCTCTTCGTAAGTAAGTTTTAAACGAATGCGAAGATTGCTTCCACGAGTTCCTGTTGGTCTTCCGCCACCACGACTTCTTCCACCACCGCCACCAAAGAAACTACCGAATACATCATCACCGAAAATATCTCCGAACTGGCTGAAGATATCTTCCATGTTCATTCCTGCACCACCACCAAAACCACCGCTGCCACCCATTCCAGGAGAAAAAGCCTGGTGACCGTAACGATCGTACTTTGCTCTTTTATCGGTATCGCTCAGCACTTCATAAGCTTCTGCAGCTTCCTTGAATTTTTCCTCGGCTTCTTTATCGCCGGGGTTACGGTCAGGGTGATACTGCATAGCCACCTTACGGTACGACTTTTTTATCTCATCAGCCGATGCCGATTTCCCAACTCCTAATACTTCGTAATAATCTCTTTTTGCCATTTTCGCTTCCTTCACCATAGCCTTAACTATAGTTTTTATTTATTGGGGTGTCAAGTTTCTGTTCTTTGATCAACTTTCGTTGCGTCGCACTCTTGTACTTTCTAAACTTTATTCAGCAGCTTCTGTTTGGAGAAGTTTCTCGTTACTAGTTCCTCGTTGTTACGTTTCTCGTTTAGAGCTTTCGTTTTCATCAGTCCTTATCAACTTCAACAACGAGAAACGCCAAACCTGAAACGAGAAACTTATTTCCCTACAACCACTTTCGCAAACCTGATGATCTTATCGTTCAAATAATAACCTTTCTGCACCTCATCGATCACTTTGCCTTTTAGTTCTTCTGTTGGTGCCGGTATCTCTGTAATTGCTTCATGCTTCTCTACATCAAACTCCTCGTGCACACTCTTCATTTCCTTTACACCTTTCGATTGCAAAGCCGATCTCATCTTTCCAAAAACGAGTGTAACGCCTTCTTTGATCTGGTTTACATCTTCACTGCCTTGAATTTGCTTTTCAGCTCTGTCGCAATCGTCCAGCACATCTAAAAGCGAAACGATCACATCTTTTCCGGCAGTCTGGATCAATTCCAACCTTTCTTTCGCTGTTCTGCGACGAAAATTGTCGAACTCGGCCATCAAACGGATGTATTTATCCTTTTGCTCCTGCAATTCAGCCTGCAGTTTCTCAGTTTCATTCTCTTCCTGAACCGGCTCATTCAGATGAGTGGTGCCGGCTGCATTTTCGTCAGTATTCAAGCCAGGATTGCCGTTCATTTCAGCTGTTTCTGTCGGATTGTTCTCAGTCTCAAGGTTTTTGTCTTTCTCGTTCATACCAATATAGTTAGCGGATAAAGGCGTCAAAATTACTGCCAAGCAAAGAAAAGGGAAAAAGTGGCAGTTCTAGAGTCATCAGCAGCTAAAAACTACATTTGCACCTTATGACTAAGGTTACACTGAAAAGAAAAATTGCTCCTCGTATTGCTAATGGACATCCCTGGATATTTGCCAACGAGGTTAATATAGTTGATGGACCTGTAAATGCAGGTGATATAGTTGATGTTTATTATGCAGATGAAAAATTTTGCGGCAGAGGATATATCAATCCCAAATCGCAGATACTGGTTAGGCTTCTTACCAGGAAAAAAGAAGAGATTAATGAACAATTCTTTTACAATAGAATACTAGAAGCATGGCAATACAGGCAAAAACTTGGTTACACAGAAAATTGCCGACTGATATTTGGTGAGGCTGACCAAATGCCGGCCTTGATCATTGACAAGTTCAACGATTATTTTGTGTTACAAAGCCTGGCTTATGGTATCGAGGTTTGGAAGCCTGCTATCGTAAAAGCATTGAACCAGATATTCTCTCCAAAAGGCATTTATGAAAGAAACGACGTACCTGTAAGAGAACTTGAAGGCTTAACCCAGGAAAAAGGCTTTTTATCTGAGCCTTTTGATACCAGGATCATCATTAATGAAAATGGATTAAAGTTTCATGTTGATATTGAAAACGGACAAAAAACAGGCTATTTCTTAGATCAGCAGGATAACCGGAGAGCCATTCAGCACATTGTAAAAGATGCTGATGTACTTGGTGCTTTTACTTACACCGGAACATTTGAAATTCATGCGGCTCATTATGGAGCAAAGTCGGTTTTGGGATTGGATATTTCTGAAAATGCCGTTGCACAAGCCAATAAAAATGCGGAACTGAATGGTTTGCAAAACATCGTGAAGTTTGAAGCGATGAATGCATTTGATGTGTTAAAGGTTTGGGTAAAGGAAGGGAGAAAGTATGATGTGGTGATGTTAGACCCTCCGGCGTTTACCAAGAGCAGGGAAAACATTCAGAAAGCGATCACCGGTTATAAAGAGATCAACCTTCGTGGAATGCGGTTGATAAAAAATGGTGGCTTCCTGGTTACTTCAAGTTGTACAAATCTTGTTCAACCAGAGTTGTTTTTAGAGATCATTGAAATGGCCGCAAAAGATGCGAGAAAGAAGTTAAGGCAAGTGGTATTTCAAACGCAGAGCAGCGATCATCCGATTGTGTGGGGAATGGAAAATACAAACTACCTTAAGTTTTTGATTGTAGAAGTGACGGATAGATAAAGACAGTTTCTCGTTTCTGGTTTGGCGTTTCTCTTTGGCTCTTGAATTTTATAAAGACTAATAAACACTAAAGCTCTACACGAGAAACGAAATACGAGGAACAAGAAACGAGAAACTGGTGAATAGATTTCCGAACGTACAAGTGAGTGACACCACAGACGATGCCACGAAGTACTAAAGCCAGTGAACCCTTTACTTCACCACCTTAACGTATTGCCTGTTTCCATTCAATTCAACTTCTACAATGTAAATGCCTTTCTGAAGCTTTTCCAAAGATGCAATTTCAATCACCGAACTGCCTTTTGCTACATTGGTTGTTTGTATATGAAACGTTCTGCCAGATGCATCCCTGATACTTACCTTCAATGTGCTACTTGCTTCTGTTTGTACCTGAAGCTGGAGTTTGTCTGTAAATGGATTTGGAGCTACTTTAATTTCTGTAATGTAATTAGCTCCAGGTTTAACCGTAACAATTCCTGAATATTTGAAACTCCCATCTTTATCGAGCATTTTTAAACGATAGTAGATCAACTTGCTGGCTGCATTAACGAGAAGTGTGTTAACATCAGTAGCATTATAATCCGCATTTGGTAATTGCTTTGCTGAAACTGAAGCAAATTTTGTAAAGTCTGTTCCGTTCAAAGAACGTTCAACTTCAAAACGATCAACATTTATTTCATTAGTAGTACTCCACCTAAGTAAAACATCGTTATCTTTTTTAAATACAGAAAAGTTGGTGAGGTTGAGGGGTAGAAAAACTGCACCCGTAAATCCCGGAGGCAATTGTGATGCGTCCCTGGCAGCTACTGCATTTAATTTTGTTCCTAATGTATAACCATAGCTTTCTACAGATCCAAGTCCGTAAGTGATACCAACAAAAGGAACAGTGCTCACCACTACTGACTGTGCTTTTGATGCAGGATTCCATCTTTTAACCACGACAGAATATCCAGCCATTTGTGGGTGAGTATATGTATGATCGAATGTAGATGACCCATCTATGGTTAATGTGGCCAAACCTGTCGTAGGAAGAATAACATTTACATACTGGGTATTGATCGTCTCTTTATTTGTTCTGAAAAAATTAGCACTATTGATTCCCTGGCTTAACGGGTTTAAATAGATCATCTCCGGATCGCCCAATCCAGCTGCTGCTAAGCAATTACCACCAGACATAAACTGTGCTACAAGTATCGGTTGATCTGCTTCTATAAGATCAGGCGTATTGCTTTCGAAAGTATAATAGCTGTTATTGATTAAACCTGTTAACACCACACCATTTCTGGAAACTACTGTGGCGGGATCATTCACCACCACTTTAAACATGGCGGTACTGGTACTTGATGCAATAGTACTGCCTGCAAAAGGTGCAGTAAGATATATTTTACCCATAGCCTGGCGTGGAAAATGTTGTTGCATATCATTATCGCCACCACTGGGACCGCATGTCAATGGATTAGACGTACGGCTACTGCCTGAGAAAACAGCGATTGGATGAATATACCCGGTAGGGCTCTGTACAGATCTTACTACTGTTCCTGTTAGGTCATAAGCTTGTGCACTTGTTCCGCCTACGCCATTTGCATCTGAGCCCAGGTTTGCTCCCATTACCTGGTAGATCCATCCTTTATGTAAAGTGATGGTTTTTGCTACTCCAGCTTGTAATCCGGTGTAGTTTTGATTCAAGGTTTTAACGGAAGGTGTAATCTCAACTACAGTATTATCGTACTTAGCAATAATGTACATCCATGAATAACAATCAGGCGAATAGTTTTGATTACTGTTAGCCGAAGTATATAATCCGCCCCAGGCATCAACAGGTATCAACATTGTTGCACCAGAAGATGCGCTGCCATAGATGTGCGAATATGCAGCAACAGGAACATCAGACTCAATATGAATGGCTTTTCTCCTATACAAACCTGCTAAACCTTGACCTACAGGGGGTGGATCTGTATATAACCTGGCATCATAACCACCACTTACTCCTTTGGGAATGGGCCCTACACTTCCAGCACTTGTTGAAAATGAGTTTGCAGCAGTAACTTCAATATCGATCACTGTATTAGCAGGAATGTTATATGTTCTTTTCCACCAGGTTGCAGGAATACTAGCGTTGCCACTACTATCGATTGTTATTGTTACTGTAGCTGGTTGGGTACTGGTTGCCAGGTACAATGTCATATTCTGTGCATTATTGCTAGAAGGAGACATGAATTGATGATGTCCATAGCCTACCCAAAACTCAGTTCCTCTATAAGTAGTGTCTTGTGATTTAGAAGAAAAGAAAAAAACAAGGAGAAGTAAAGAAAGTAAAGCTGGTTTCATGCGTTAGTTTGTAGAAACTAAAGCTAAGAAATCTATATAGGATAAGCTAAAGAATAATAACTGGAATTCTATTTAAAAGAATATCGTAAAAATCAAACTTGAATAGGGATTACTTCACTACCTGGAACTTACCGGATTCTACGATCCTTCCGGTTTTATCTCTTAACTGGAAAATATAAACACCCCGGAAATAATTGTCCAGATTAACGGTTGTCTTATTGTTGCTGACAACGATCTCTGAAACTTTCTTTCCAATGAAATTGAAGACCTGTAATGTGTATGTTGCTTCAGGATTAGACTTGGTGAATTCAAAATTGATCACCGTAGATGCCGGATTTGGATAGAAACGAACCTTCACCTGCTCAGGTGTAGCGGGACGCTGCTGTGCAAAAGCACAGAAAGCGAGGCTGACCAGTAAGAGTAATGTGTAGATCTTTTTCATATCCTCGATAAAACTAACATTTTAGCATTAACATACAAAATTTTATACCAAAAGATGGGATGTACGGCAGCACTAACTAGCTGAGGCTCTGTAATGTTTTGTTGACGGCTTCAAAATCAGGCACTTCACCTGCATTTTCCAATACCTCAGCATAACGTATCACACCTTCCTTATCTATGACGAAAGCAGACCTCTTACTCACACCTTTCATCCAGCTAAAATTTTCATAAAGAATACCGTAAGCCGTGGAAGCTTCTTTATTAAAGTCGCTTAACAAGGTGAAATTCAACTTTTGTTCTTCTTTGAATTTTGCCAGGACCGCATTGCTGTCAACAGATATTCCAAACACTTCTGCGTTTACATTATTGTAAAAACCCAGGTTATCTCTTACACTGCATAACTCTGCTGTGCAGGTGCTGGTAAAGGCCAACGGAAAGAAGAGCAGTAATACATTTTTGCCTTTTTGATCAGCCAACGAAACAAATTGCCTGTTCGTATCGCAGAGATTAAATGCCGGAGCTGTATCACCTATTTTTAATGACATACTTTTTTTATTAGTGGATGCAAGTTAAAG
Organism: Chitinophagaceae bacterium; assembly: GCA_024508725.1. Classification (GTDB taxonomy): domain Bacteria; phylum Bacteroidota; class Bacteroidia; order Chitinophagales; family Chitinophagaceae; genus JAEZDC01. The sequence continues at coordinate 196,949 of JANINS010000001.1, forward strand.
GCTTGTGTGGAAAAGTTATGCTTGTGTTTATTATGGAGAAAGTATCCTGCTTTTATCTTTAATCAAACTTCCCGTTCACCCATGAGAAAATACGTGATCGAGTTCATCGGCACATTCTTCCTTGTTCTGGCTGTTTGTGCAGCGGTGAGATCGCAACAGGAACTACAAAGTTTTGCTCCTTTATTTGTTGGATTGGTATTGACTGCAATGATCTATGCAGGAAAATCTTTTTCAGGTGCTCATTACAATCCGGCAGTTTCTCTTGCCATTTTTCTTCGGAAAAAAATAAGACTGATAGATATGATCGGGTATTGGGTGATCCAGTTGATGGCTGGTGTTATTGGAGCGATCGTAGCTGCAAAAGTTTTCAACTATCAAACAAGTCTTGTTTCTGTTACCGAACCGGTAGCTGCCATCACGGCTGAAGGAATAGGAACGTTTGCATTGGTTTTTGTGATATTGTGTGTTGCTACATCAGCCAGATCAGCAAACAATGATTATTACGGCCTGGCAATTGGATCTGTTGTAGTAGCAATGGCGTATATTGTTGGACCGATATCAGGTGGTGCATTTAATCCTGCTGTAGCGCTCGGACTTGCAGTTTTTGAAAAGTTGGATTGGAACTCACTTTGGGTTTATCTTGTAGGCTCAATAACAGGTGCCGTTATTGCAGTAATACTTTATAAAGTTCTACGGTTAGATATTGAATGAGCTATAAACCAGCTTAAGACTTGCATGCTCCTGTGACCATCACAGGAGCTTTTTTATTAGAACTTAGGACAACGGATTGCATTCTTTGTAGAATTATCCCTATCGAAGAAACTTCTGTATGAAATGGAAAGCTCGAAACCGCCACGTCCTTGACTGGCAGTGCGTAGTTGTGATACATTCACATCATAACTCAAGCCTACAGATAACGAACGCATATCTAATTTCACTACAGGGATAAAAGCATCTTTCAACCTTAGAAATCCACCTACATTAAAGATGTAATCAGGATCATCATAATCAGGTCCGATCTTGTAAGAATACAAAGCCCCCATTACACTCTCAGTATAAGCTCCTTGTTTGCTATAATCTCCCTGGACTGTGAAGAATGAAAGATCATTGATGCTGAGCTTCACTCCTACTGAACCTACCCATTTAGGATTGAGTTCGATATCAGGATTCTTATAAAAAGAATTTTTAGGCCTGTTGAAATGATGATAAGCAAGACCGATAAAATAGTTATCAGCTTCTTTATCCCTGATCGCTGAGTTATAACTCATACCCACACTTGCATCGAAATAAGAAAGCTTGCTGTTGATGAAAGGCTCTCCTGTTGCCATCATTGGATTATACCCGTTACCATCGTATTGATTATTGGTGGTAACCTTGCTGATGTCAATTCTTTTCTGAACCCATCCTGCCATAAAACCCATAGAGAGGTATCTGTTCTTATCAGCATTCAAAGATTTATGATAATTCAATGCAGGCAGCACATTAGTGGTGGTGAAATTGGCTGTGCCAGCTCGATCGTATAAAAGTTGAATCCCTGTAGTAATAAAATCATCACCCCGACCAATAGGTTGTTTGTACTCAAGATCAAAAGACCCGGTTCTATATGGAACAGTAACACTTCCCCATTGGCTTCTGTACACTCCCTGTACACGAAGATCACCGGTGAATATTCCTGCTAAAGACGGGTTTCTTAACAATGGCGCTTCGAAGAATTGCGAAAAATGAATGTCTTGCGCAGTAACTGAAAATGTTGCAAGAATACTGATCAAACCTGCAATTATCTTTTTTCCAGCTGTTGATCTTTTCCTTCCGGTTGTTTTTTCCTTTCTATTTTTCATCGCCTACCGAATTAAACTTATCGTTCCATTATATCGCAACGACTGACTATTATTACACATCACCTCCAATTGATAAACATATGTATCTGTTGATGCGAAAACACCTTTGTACATACCGTTCCATCCCTGGTTCGGATCGTTAGGCGTAAAATCTTTTTTATCGAAGATGAGTTCGCCCCAACGGTTGAATATTTTTAGAGACTTGATTGCGAAAATTCCCTTACCACGTATGTAGAATACATCATTCATGCCATCTCCATTTGGAGAAAATGTATTTGGAACAAAAATGTTTGCTTCTGTGCATGTAACCAGAACTTTCACCTGGTCTTGTGCTGTACAGCCTGCGATATTACTTACTCTGATGGTGTAAGTAATATCGCTTCCACCGGTAACTGTTGGATTCAATGTTCTTGTATCGCTTAAGCCTGTTGGAGGTGACCACATGAAAGAAGTTACATCAGGAGATGCAACAGCCTGAATATTGGCTGTACTTCCTGCACTTAGAATGATATCCGGACCAGCATTCACCGTAGGTATATCATTCACTTTCAAAGTAACGATTGCGGTGTCTCTGAAACAACCTAAACTATCATAACCGGTAACCGTATATGTTGTTGAAGCCTGTGGAGATGCAAAAGGATTGGCAATGGATGTTGAACTCAATCCAGTAGTAGGTGACCAACTATACAATGGTGCTCCTGAAGCTTTCAATGTAATTCCCTGACCTACACAAATTGAATCGCTGATAGGCGTAACTGAAACTTTGTAAGGTTGAATCACTCTAACATAAACAGAATCGTTAGCCATACAACCATACTGAGATCTGCCTTCAACATAAAACCATTTATCTAGTGCTGGATTTGCTATAGGATCGGCACAATTGGTACAGCTAAGATCGTTGGCTACATTCGTCCATGTATAAGTGTTTGCTCCATTAGCTAAGATCGCAACAGAATCTCCCCTACATATTGTTGCATCTGAACTTACCTGCAATGGAGGTAAAGGATGTACGACAACAGTTTTACTTACTGTAGTGGAGCAACCCTGGTTGTCTTCAACATACAAAGTGTTGGTAAAACTTCCATCATTTGGAAACACCTGGGCAGGAGGATTTTGAACAGATGAAGTTTGTCCATTGCCAAAAGTCCAGCTCCATGTTTTTATTCCTGATGTATCTGGTCGTAATTGTGATGAGAAATTAAAAGTAGCAGGCATACAAAGTGAATCTTCTGAAATGATCGATGCTACCGGAGAATTATTCACTCGTATGTAAGCTGTTTTAGTAAGCGTATCAACACAACCCAACGGAGTTGTAGCAGTAACTTTTACATCGAACCATCCTGGAGTGGTGTATTGATGGGTTGGAGTTTTAGAAGTATCGGAACTTCCATCGCCAAAACTCCATTGAAACTTACTTGTAGGAGCATCGATGATGCTATTATTTGTAAACACTACAGAACCACTATCACACAATGAAACTGTTGAAGCAGAGAAATCAATGTTTGTTTTCTCGATGTATATAGTGTCTTTACCAATAACAGGAACGCTACAGCCTTCAGCATCCGTAAGGATCACTTTAGGAACAAATCTTCCACCCGACAAATAAGTGTGAGATGCAGTTGAAGATGTTGTACTATCAACAATTCCATCAGAAAAATCCCATAAATATTTTATCGCTGTGGCTGATGTTACATTGTAGTTTACGGGGAAAGGTGTACACCCGATCAGAGGTGAATAATCAAATGTTCCGTATGGGCCTAATATCCTGATATTGGTAAATGCGGAATCTGTACAACCACCAGGACTTGTTACCGTAAGTTTCACCCGGTAATTTTTAGGAATGTTATACAGGTTCACTGGGTTTGCAATAGGTGATGTACCACCATCATCAAAGTCCCATGACCATTTCTTAACGTAATAACTCTGATCATAAAAATTAACGGTAAGCGGAGGACAGGTACTGAAAGTATCGCTCACAGAAAACTTTGCTTTTGGATCAGCAATTCTTACATAATTTGTTTTAGTGATCGAATCGGCACATCCTGAGTTTTCAATGATCTTTAACTTAACTGTGTACACACCTGAATCTGCATAAGTATGTGCAGGGCTTTGAACACCGTTAAGATTTTGTCCATCACCAAAATCCCATTCCCAAAAAGAAATTGTTCCGGCAGATGTATCCCTGAATATCACGTTACTTCCACGGCAACTGAGGCTATCATCTGCTGCAAACATTGCTTTTCCATTAGTGATGTTCACAAAATTTGCTTTGGTAATACCATCCACACATCCGTAGCTATCCGTAACATACAATACTACATTGTACTTACCAAGATTTGGATAAGTATGACTGGGGTTTTGTGAAGTAGATACTGTATTATCACCAAACTCCCAAGACCATTGGACAATCTGATGTGTTCCATCATTTGTAGAACTATCTCTAAAATTGATCGTTGTATTAAGACATCCTCCGATCTTATCTGAATCAAATGCTGCCGTAGGTCCGTATACCGTTACCATTGCAGATTTACTTACTGTTTCACTACATCCTTGTGCTGAAACAACTGTTAAAGAAACATCGTAAACACCCGAACGGTAAATAGCAGTATTAAGAGAATCAGTTGATGAGTTAAGCTGATTATAATTTGATATTGACCATTGAAAAGTAGTAGCTGCGACAGTGTTTGGCACTAACGCTTTGAAAGTAAAATTCTCAGCTTTACATACAATGTTTTTGCTAATAGTAAAATCAATATCTGCTGTTGAAACTTCTAATGAATCAGTGAATGTATGGCTGCATGTACCATTATCAACCGTTAATGATACAGTGTAAACTCCATCTGCAGCATACAGATGCGATGGATTTTCAGCGGTAGAAGTTAAGCCGTCTCCAAAATTCCATAAGTAGTTTCCTGTACCTTTTGACTGGTTGGTAAACTTGATCAACAATTTATTATCACAATCTCTTACTGCAGAGAATTTTGCTTCAGGAGGTCGAACATCTATATATTCTTCCTTCATCAAACGAGACATACAGGTTGCATACTTTACAAGCAATGCAACATTATATTTATCAGAACTACTGTATGCATGTGTAGCGTTGATCACATTTGAGCTGTCTCCATCTCCAAAATACCATGTATAAGACACTGGGGTATTTACAGTAAAAGGTGTAAACTGAACTGGTTTATCTACACATGGAGTTACGGGATTCGCTGTGAAGTTGATGCTATCGCCCTGCGTAACTTTTATCGCATCCTGGTAAACCACCGAATCAACGCAACCTCCTTTCGTAACGATCTTCAATTTGATCGTATAGATTCCGGGAACACGATATGTAAATCCAGCCTCCGGATCCGTAGATGTTGATCCGTTTCCAAAATCCCACAGATAAGAAGCAATTCCATCAGCAGCTGTAATAGTTGCTTCCGGAGCAAACGAATAAGGTGTACAAGCGTTATTGATTGGAAGATTGGTAATTGACAGAGTAGGTGACTGTATAACAATGAAATCTGATTTTGTTATTGTTGAAACACATCCTGTTGCACTCGCAGCAGAAAGTGTAACAGTAAATGTTCCTGTTGTTTGATACGTATGCGATGGATTTTGCTGAGTAGAAGTTGCTCCATCACCAAAATCCCAATTAAAACCACTTGCTGCACCAACAGCCTGGAAGTTAACGGCGAAAGGTGGTTTACATGCTTTTGTTGTATCAGCATTAAAGTCGATAGCCGGACCACCTGTAACATCAACCTGTTGTGTTTTAGTTGAGATACAACCTCCGGGAAATTCGTTGGTTAATGTAACAGTGTATGTTCCTATTCCATTAAATGTATGTGTAACACTTGGCGTTGAATAAGTAGTGCCATCTCCCATATTCCATGTTTGCGAAATAGGAGTTGGAGAAGATGTTTGGGTAAATGTTGCTGCCGATCCAACACAAACTGATGCAGGACCAGTAAATGTTACTTCTTTAGATGATAAGTTGAATGTTTTTTGTTTTGTGCTGGTACATCCATCTGCACTTTGTACAGATAATTTTACCGTGTACGTTCCAATTGCGGTATAGTTGTGAGATGGATTGGTTGCAGTGGAAGTGCCACCATCACCAAAATCCCAGGCATAAGTTACTGTTCCATTAATTTGGCTCGTATTAGTAAACGTAACCTTTACCGGAACCTGGCAGGTGTTTGGAACATTTGCAATAAAATCAGCAACTGCACCTGCACCTACTCTAATGTTCTGTTGTTTAAAAACAGTTTGAGTACATCCATTACTGCTTGTTACTTTCAAAAACACATTGAATGTTCCCGAAGTATTGTACACATGGGTTGGATTTTGCTGGTTACTTGTTCCGCCATCACCAAAATTCCATTCCCATTGACTAATTGTTCCGCCAGGTGTTGTTGATTGATCTGTGAATGTAACAGTGTGGGGCGTACATCCTGCAGTATCTGTTGAAGTAAACTTTGCTGAAGGAGCATCGAATACCGTTATGAAAGCTGTTTTTGTTACTGCATTTGAACCACTCGAATTTGTAGCGGTTAATGTAACGGTATAAGTTCCGGGAGTTGTATAAGTTGTTGTTGGATTCTGAACCGTGGAAGTACTACCATTTCCCAGATCCCAATGCCATGAAGTAGGAGAACCAGTTGATTGATCATTAAACTGAACGATCAATGGAGAACAACCGGATGTATTGTTGGCTGAAAAGTTTGCGACAGGAGCCTGGGCTGCTACATCATAACAAAGCATGATTAACAGCATAGAAATACACAATACATAAGCATATGGCTTACTACCTGACAGCCTGGTATTTTTCACAATTAGCTACGTTTAAATTCCCACCAAAGAATACCACCATTCTAAAGATCAACGGCAGTAAAAAGAAAGTTCCTGTCGTACTAAGGCAAAGGCTATACCAAGATGATCCGTCCAATAAACCAATTGCAAATAAAAAAAGCGCCGCAAATGAGACGCTTTTTAAGTGTTTAGAAATGATACTTAATATTTTGTAAGCTCCATGGTATAGGGTACTCCATTTTTAGTTTGTTCAAATCCACCTTTCGTTGCTGAGGTTGTTTTGACACTCCAGGTACCATTTATCTTTTGCAAAGGATCTCCTACTGAAGCAGAAAACTGAGCAGTAAAACTCTGAGAATTTATATTCGATTGCCACACGCCACTATGAATAGTGGTTGACTGAGTTGCAGTCATTGTATTGTTATCATAGAATTTGCATACCCATGCATTAAAAGAAGATGTGATATCAATTCCATTTTCCGTAAACTTAGTAACTATCCAGGAGCCGTCTGTCATGAGTTTCTTTACGATATCCTCATATTGTTCTTCTACGGCTTTTTTACATGATGGAGCTGTTGTTACAAATAATAACATGAATAGCACTAGGAAATGTCTGGTTCTCATATTAAATGAATTAGGCCAATAATTTACTTCGCAAATATTGAATAAAAAGATCGCTATCTAACCCTTTACCGGTAACCTTTTTACACAATTCTTCGCTGGTATAGCGTTTTCCGTGGATATGTATATTGTTTCTTAGCCACTCCAATAACGCTGCTGTATTACCAGATGATATCTGATCTTCCAGCCCATTAATATCTTCCTTCGCTTTTTGCCAGAACTGCGCTGCATAAAAACTACCCAGGCTGTAAGTAGGAAAATACCCAAAGCTTCCATGACTCCAGTGCACATCCTGCAAACAACCTCTTTTATCATCAGGAACATCAACACCAAGGTATTGCTTATACAATTGATTCCATACAGAAGGTATGTCTTTTACTTCCACTGTGCCTTCAATCAATTGCTTTTCTAAAGTATACCTGATATACACATGAAAATGATAACTCAATTCATCTGCTTCAGTTCTGATCAGCGATGGCTCTACCTTGTTGATAGCTCCAACGAACTGATCTACATTCACATCACTTAACTGATCCGGGAAATAGTTTTTTAAAACAGGTAAATAATGATTCCAGAAGAGCCTGCTTCTGCCAACGCAATTCTCCCATAATCTTGATTGCGATTCATGTATACTTAACGAAGCAAACTCACCTGATGGTAAACCATACTCTTCGTCTGGCAAACCTTGTTCATATAATGCATGACCAGTTTCATGAATGCAACTCCAGGTCATATTAGCAAAATCATCTTCATCTATCCTGGTTGTGATCCTCACATCTTTTGCGCTGAAATTCGTTGTAAAAGGATGTTCAGAAATATCTTGTCTTCCGGCCTCAAGATCAAAACCCAATTGTTTCACCAGGTACATACCCCAATCCCATTGCTTTTTTTGAGGATAATGCCTGTGCAGAAAGCTTTTGTCGCCCTGTGATCTTGCCATCACTTCAGTCATCAGCTCTTTTAACGGTGAAAGGATTTTTTCAAACACTGCATCGATCATCTTTACAGTAGATCCTTTTTCATAATCATTCAGTAATGCATCATAAGGATGATCGTTATAACCCAATAATTTTGCTTCTTCTCTTTTTAAATCTAACAACATGGTTAATGCTGGTTCGTAAATCTTAAAATCATTTTGCTTACGGGCTTCTATCCATGAGTAAAATGCTGCAGAGATCGCTTCAGACATTTTTCTAACGAAATCAGAAGAGAATTTTTGTTGCTTGCGATACTCTTCGAAGGTCAATTCAACATTACGTCTTTGCTTAAAATTCAAATCTTCTTTATCCTGTAATGCTTGCAACAACTTTCCAAGATCTGCGTCAGTTGTTAGCTGGTGTGCAAGCTCATTTAATGTTGCCAGTTGTCGGCTTCTGGCTGCTGCTCCTTTTTGTGGTAAATAAGTTTCCTGGTCCCACTGAAGTACAGCTGATGCATATTTTACATCAGCAATACGCCTCATTTTTTCGCAATATTGATCGTACAGGTTATTTGAAGACATAATTTATTTGATCAGCTTTAGTTCTTCGTGGCATCACTGCTTGCTACGCTCAGTTCACAGTTCCGTTTTCATGTTGAGCAGAAAGAAATTTCTTAGCATAAATCGGACTCAAAATAAAAAATCCCACTTTCCAGCAGGATTCGTATAGAATTATTTAAGCCTCAAGTAGTTTATTTCGCATAGCATACATCACCAATCCGGCAATTGTTTTCACACCTACTTTTGACTTCATATTTTGCCGGATGGTCTCAACCGTTCTTGGGCTGAGAAAAACTTCTTTCGATATCTCGTCGGTTGTCTTGTCTTCACTGATCAGTTTCAAAATTCTTATCTCTTTATCGCTGAACTTGACCGGGTTGGGATAAAATTTCCTTACAGTCTTTTTATGCTGAAGCTTTAATAGAACGGCCGTGTTCACAAGGTCGTTAAAATAAAAATCCTCGTTCATTACTGAGAGGATCGCCTGGTATATTTCGTCTGGATCTGAGGTCTTGGTAAGAAAAGCATTCGAGCCCATTTCCATCATTTTAGTGATGATCTCTTTATCATCGTACATGCTTAAAATGATGATTTTCAGATCTTCGTATTCCTTTCGAATAAGTTTTATTGCATTTACACCGTCAATCTCCGGCATCCGGATATCCATTAACAGCACATCAGGAAGTTTGATCTTTAATTTGTGCATCATATCCTTACCATCCTCAGCTTCCCAAAGTATCTTGATATAATCTCTGTCTTTCAGGGCCATCTTAATACCATCCCTAAAAATTTTATGATCATCTGCCAAGGCTACACGAATGGTCCTTTCCGTTGTCATGGATCGTTTTGGTTTTCACGTTTTTGTAGTCAATTACGCTTAGAATTATGGATTATTATTCTTTCTATTAGTATTACTCCCTGGTAAATTTTTCATTTTAGAAAATCACAAAATGATAAATTTACTATCTTAGGGACCGTAAAATTACGGTATTTTCATAGTACTAATACGAAATCTTCATTTGTTGCAAAAACACCCCAATACCTTAAAACCCTTGTCACTCAAAGATTTCCGCCAAGTTAGGAAAATAAGAACGGATAAGGAACCTATTGTGGAAAAAAATGTTCTGCCGCATTTTTAAGATCACATAATCCTATTGTATAACCATTAACTGCTAATCAAAATGGATAAAGAACTAGTTGTAGTTTCAGGTAAAGTGATCGAACAACAAAGATCATACACCACTAAAGTAGGTAAAGACATTGGCTATGAATCTGGTGCAAAAATGGTCAAAAGACACTTCGATCAACACCCTGATGAAGCAACTGCTGCATTTATGGGAAGAGAGATCATCGAAGGAATTTTGTCTCAGCCTGGTTGCATTGGTCTCAGAGTATTCAACGGAGTTGACGAATTAGGCATCAGAAAGCCAATTTTCGTTGGAGCTGACAAAAACGGTAATAACATCCTGCATCTTGACACAACAAGAAAAGCTATTGTTGCAGGTGGTGCAAAGATCTGCCCTCCTTACTGTGGCGTTAACGAAGATCTGGAAGCTACCGAAGAAGAGTCTGGAAGCTGGTGGTAATAGATAGAGGGTTGTGTAGCCAGAATGCTTAATTTTGGAACAAATCCAAAACTATCAGCCCCTACTTAATTGCAGACATTTCTTTATACTGTTGTATAATACCCATTTTAGCCTTTCTAATATTCAAACACAATTGGAAAGAAAGGTTGAAATGGGTTTGTTTATTACTGATCATCAGTAACTTCTCTTTCGACCTGTTGAGTTCGGTTGAAAGTAAGCAACCAATTGCTGCAGGAGATATTATTTCAGCTAAGAACGATTCAAACGATAGCAAAACTATTTTGCTCAACATTTCATCTGGCTCTCTTTATGAAGGCGTTTTTATAAGGACCGATAGTTTTTATGGCACCATCAAGAAAATAATGCCGGAACACACCCGAAAGGGGCAGGCCACCATCGAAGTTGAAACAGCCTCACAAAATATATCACCTGCACATTTCGAAGCCTTTTCTACACTGAATATTTTAAATATTTCGCTTCTTGCAGAGCTGATCTTAACATTCCTGATCTTTTATCTAAACTTCAAGCATCAGAGTAAATGGTGGAGCAGGATCACATTAATCGCCATATTCCTTGCTTCCCTGATCTGGATAGCACGGAATATTTTCGTTGGAAATCTCTATACTTATAGTAGTGTATATAATGGAAGCATCACTATTCTGATAATATTTTTTGCACTGGTATTCTTTTACCAACAACTGAAGCGTCCGGATAATCCTTTTGTATATGCTTCGCCGGTGTTTTGGATAATATCTGCCATTCTTATTTACAAAGCGGGGACTTTTTTCCTTTTTCTTTACGGTAATACACTGGAGCAAAGTGAGAAAGAGAATTTCTTTATCATCAATTCGTTCTTTTATATTGTGGAGAATGTGCTGTTTGCGGTAGCCTTTTTAATCAGATCAAAAAAACTGTCACCTAAAAAAATCGATAGGTAATGCAATTGCTGCAAACAAATTCATCGAATGTTTCATTCCTATTGTTCTTTGGAACGCTGGGAATGTTGGTGCTTACGATTGCGCTAATACTTTTCATCATATTCCATCAAAGAAAAGTAATACGCTACCAGCTGAAGATGCAGGAAATGGAAGCCGAGCAACAAAAACTGTTGTTGAAAGCATCTATCAAACTACAGGAAGAAGAAAGACAAAGAATTGCCGCCGACTTGCATGATGATGCAGGGCCGCTATTGGCAACAGCACGTTTATATCTAACGGAAAATTTGGTAAACCAGGAAAAAGCACAGCAACTGCAGTCTATCTATAATGCGAAACAGATCATTGATGAAACGATACAACTGATCCGAAATATTTCGCACAGTTTAATGCCTCCAACATTAAAGAACTTTGGATTGGAATCGGCCATTACTGATTTCTTTCAAAAGATAAACGGATCCGGTTCATTGAACTCAAATTCCCGCTTCTATGATTACCGTACTCGTTTGAAACCAGAGAAAGAACTGATCGTATACCGCATTGTTCAGGAACTAACCAATAATGTTCTCAAGCACAGTAATGCCTCATTCATTCATTTAACTCAACACAATAATGAAGATGAGATGATCATTCGTCTTCACCATGACGGCAGAGGATTAACGCAGGAAGATTTTGACAAGTTGAATAAGAGTAATGTCGGATTGGGTTTGAAAAATATCAAGAGCAGGCTGAAAGTGATCCAGGGAGACATTTTATTTGAACAAGATCCATCGCAATCATTCTTCAAGGTGAGCATTGAAGTGCCTAAGGATGATGACGAAAAATAATCCATACCTTTTTCCTTTATTGCTTTCATTAATTTTGAACCGGTATGGAGATAAAAGTTGCAATCGCTGATGATCATAAAATTTTCAGAAAAGGCGTTATCCTGTCGCTCCGGCATTATAGCAACATCCGCTTTGTTTTAGAAGCAGATAATGGCGAAGATTTACTCAACCAATTAGATGAAGCAAAACCTGATGTTGTATTAATGGATCTGAGGATGCCTGTAAAGGATGGTATCGAGGCTACAAAATTCATGAACAAACACTATCCTAACATTGCAGTGATTGTTCTAACCATGCACGAAGACGACAGGTTTGTTACACACTTAATGGAGAATGGTGCAAACGGTTATCTTTTAAAAAGTACTGATCCTTCTGAAATAAAAAAAGCGATAACCGATGTTGTTACAAAAGGATACTACCTCAACAACTTTGTTAATCGTATACTTTTAAAAAGAGCCCACAACAAAACCAAAACAATTCCTTCGCTCAACAACGATTTCCCTGTTACTGATAAAGAGAAAGATGTATTGCGTTATATATGCATGGAATTTACCAGCCAGGAGATCGGTCAGAAAATGGAGATCAGCCCACGTACAGTTGAAAGTATTAAAGAAAGACTGATGGAACGATTTGGCGTTAAGAACACCGCAGGATTGGTATTCTTTGCGGTGAAAAATAATCTTGTTGATTGATCTGCTGAATAGAATTGTAACAGTACAAGAGTGCGACGCAACAGAAATTTCATTCATGTACTACAGCTGACTTACAAAACCATCTCAGGCACTTCTGCAGGTATGATTAACTTACCGGACGTTTTTTGTTGTATCTCTTCTACTGTAACACCAGGAGCTCTTTCGAGTAACACAAACCCATCTGCAGTAACATCAAGAACAGCAAGATCTGTCACCACTTTTTTTACGCATCTTACACCGGTTAACGGTAAACTGCATTGAGGCAGCAACTTGCTTTCTCCTTTAGGATTGGTGTGTTGCATTGCTACGATAATATTTCTTGCACTGGCTACAAGATCCATTGCACCACCCATTCCCTTCACCATCTTGCCCGGAATCTTCCAGTTAGCAATATCGCCCTGTTCACTTACTTCCATTGCGCCAAGTACAGTAAGATCGATCTTACCAGCCCGTATCATTCCAAAACTTTCTGCACTATCAAAGAAAGCTCCACCAGGAATAACAGTTACTGTTTCTTTACCGGCATTGATGAGGTCTGCATCAATATCTTCTTCAACAGGATAAGGTCCCATTCCCAGGATTCCGTTTTCACTCTGCAATATCACTGTCATTCCCTCAGGAATATAATTTGAAACCAGGGTTGGAATTCCAATGCCAAGATTCACATACATTCCATCTTTTAATTCTTTAGCGATACGCTTTGCTATTCCAAATTTATCCAGTGCCATAAACTATGCGTTTAAATATTCTTTGATAAAAGGCTTATCTGCAACCGCCACAAATTTTTTATGCAGTGCATTAGCAAGTGATTTATTAAGTATTGCAAGATGATCGAGGTTAGCGGATAACAGCGACTTTATTCTTTCGAATCCTGTTTTATCTGCACCACTTTCTAAAAATGCATTTTCATCATTTGCTTTTTTGTCTGATTCCACATCTTCTGCATCATCCAGTAAAAGCAAAGTAGATATCAGTGAAAACCATATCCTGATCAGTTCAGTTCTTTTGTTTACATCAACTTGGAGTACTGCTAATGAATACAGAAAAAGATCACCCCGATGCAATGCTTTGAAAGGTGTTGAAAGATCTGAAATATAATTCTGCTTCCCGGAAAAGTAATGCCTGAGATCATTTACAAAGCCTGCATCGTAAAATGAAACCAGGTCTTCGCATTTAGAAATTGCCTCGCTGGTATTAATGATGTTAAACTCTTGTTCTGCAGAGTAATGACCGATGTTCTCTAATGTTTCAACAAACCTGTTGCTTAACAACTCAGCTTTGCTAACTCCTGCTTTAAAAAAAAGATCAGTGATCAAAGGCAGGAAAATATAACCGGGTTGCGGACGTAAGTATAATTCCTTTCCTTTCCAATAAAGATTATTCTTCGGTGGTTCCCGATCTGTATAGAATTTTGCAATCGCTTCATCTATACCATACCTTATCACCAAAGCATCTGCAGTAAGGAACATAGATCAGTTTTGAAGACGAACAGTTTTTCTTTCAATTCTCTTTTGATAATTGCTTCCCTGGAACACTCTGTGAACATATACACCGGCTACATGAATTTCATCAGGATCCAATTCTCCAGGCTCGACAAGATGTTCTACTTCTGCAATAGTAATGTTGCCAGCCTTTGCCATTGAAGTAGAAAAATTTCTCGTTGTTTTTCTGAAAACAAGATTACCCATCCTGTCAGCCTTCCATGCTTTTACAATTGAGAAATCTGCATGAAGTGCATATTCCATCAGGTGCATCTTACCATTGAATTCTTTTACTTCTTTTCCTTCTGCGATCTCGGTTCCATAACCAGCAGGTGTATAAAATGCCGGAATACCCATTCCCGCCATCTGGATTCTTGTTGCCAACGTTCCCTGGGGTATCAGATCTACTTCAAGCTCTCCTGACAATAGTTGTCTTTCAAACTCAGCATTCTCGCCAACATAACTGCTCATCATTTTTTTGATCTGGCGTGTATGCAGTAATAATCCCAGGCCAAAATCATCAACACCGGCATTATTCGAAATGCAGGTAAGATCTTTTACGCCTTTTGCCACCAAAGCATTAATAGAATTTTCCGGGATACCACAAAGTCCGAATCCACCCAACATTATAGTAGCACCATGAGTAATGTCTCTTATTGCTTCGTCAGCATTCGCAACAACTTTATTCATATGGCCAAGTTTGCGACAAATGTAAGATGTAAGTGGAACTTTTGTTAGCCAGCTTTCAGAAGTTAATTCATCTTCCGTTTTACTTTGATCAAGCTGAAGCATGACACTTCAGCTGCAGCAATTCTTTGAGCAGACAAAACTTTTACTTTGGCGAAGTGATGGTAGTAGCCTTTTTCTTTTGCTCGCCAATTTTTCTAACACCATCCATCATACTCTTGTACAACGAAGGATGTTGCTGGTAGTACCTGTAACTTTTATAGTATTGATCACGTGTGGTTTTATGCACAGCAAAAACCTGTTCATACAAACGGAAAGATTCATTAATCAAGGAGATAGTGCTATCAGCATTTTTATTCTGAGTTGCTAATTCGTCTGCCTGTAACATGTCCCACGTAACCTTCTGCATGATCTCAGGCTTAAGAACGTCTTGAGGTATCGTGTTTTTTTCAGAGCAGGAAAAAATAAAAATAGTAAAAACACCGATCAGGTACTTCATTTCAATTCTTCTTTGTATTTCCCGGCATTACTCACATCAATAGCAGATAAGATGGTTGCTGCTTCCTGTTTTTCAACCTGTGGTGCTTTCTTAAAAATGCGTATCAGCTCAAGCGATTTTCCCTGCATGAAGAATTGCATGATCATCGTATTCTGGTTCTGATCGTTAAAGTTCTTCAACTGACGCAGAGCATTAAGAATAGCTCTTCTTGCATCGGTTTCATTGTCGTACATATTATCTAAACCCTGGCGGTAATAGGTATACATAACATCGTGTACAACATTATAGCGGGTATTCATCATGTTCTCGGCCAGCCAATAACGATTACGAAGTCCGTCGAAAGCTTTCCATCCTGTAATGCTTCTGTTCTCCGGAGCATTATTTACAATGTTCAATGCTTTTTGAAAATACACATCTCCACCTTTGGGCGAAAAAGAATCATAATCCAAACCAAGTATCATATTTACATAATACGCAAGAACAGCGGTAAGGTTTGATGCTAAAGGATCAGTACCCTGTACTCTGTTTTCATTAAATTCTACCGGCTGAAATTCAACGTAACGAAATGTTACATCATTATCCATGTAATTAATGAGAGCTGTTTGATAAGTAGAATTATATACAGGACGTGCAGCCTGAATCGTTAGCGATGCCTGGTAAACATTCGTTTCTACAACCTTATCAATATTCAAAAGGAAATTACATTCAATCTTTTCGTTTGCCTGGTAAGCATCACCTGTCCACTTACGGTTATTCAAAAGATTATTGAGCTGTGATTGCAGGGTGTTGAAAATCTTTTTATCGACGGTATTGTACACTCGCTGTGCATTCACGGTAACTTTTGCCTGCAATTCCTGTGCATGGGCGCATTGCACAGTAACAATAACAGCAATTAAAAAGATCAGGCGTTTCATTTATCGAGTTTTTTTATGATCAGGTTTACAATATCTGATGCAACCTCTTGTTTTGTTTTTACAGGGAAATTGAGTTCTTCTCCTTCTTTAGTAAAAATGGTAACCTTATTGGTATCCACTCCAAAACCTGCAGCAGAATCGTTGAGTGAATTTAAGACAATGATATCAGCATTTTTTGCTTTTAACTTCCCAATAGCGAACTCACGTTCATTTGTAGTTTCCAGTGCGAAACCAACAACTATTTGATGAGGCTTTTTTGCATTACCGATTGATTTTAGAATGTCAGTTGTTTTCACCATCTCCAGTACAAACTTTTCATCCATTTTTTTGATCTTTTGAGGTGCAATATCTGCAGGTTTATAATCTGCCACTGCAGCACTCAGCACAGCAATATCAGCTTCAATAAAAACTGACGATACGGCATTAAACATATTATCTGCGGTACTTACATGAATTATATTGATATTGAATGCTGGCTTTACTGAACCTGGCCCTAATACTAATGTTACATCAGCTCCTTTTGCAAAAAGTTCTTCTGCAATGGCTACACCCATTTTACCGGATGAATGATTGCCAACAAACCGAACAGGATCTATTGGTTCGTAAGTTGGTCCTGCAGTAACAACTGCTTTTTTACCTGTCAACTCTGATCCTCTGAAATAATTTTCCTGTAAAAAGTTGAGTATCATTTGTGGTTCAGGCATTCTTCCTTCGCCAATCAATCCACTGGCCAGTTCGCCATGTTCAGCAGGAATAACAACGTTTCCATAAGATTTAATTGACTCAATATTTCTCTTTGTAGCAGGATGATGCCACATATCTTCATCCATCGCAGGAGAAACTACAACAGGACAGGTAGCTGACAAATAAACAGCGAGTAACAGATTATCACAGATACCTTTTGCCATTTTCGCCAATGTGTTGGCACTGCAAGGTGCAATCAACATAACATCTGCCCATCTTCCCAGCATCACATGATTTGCCCATGTATCTTCATCAGCGATATTATAGAGAACATTATTTTTTGAAAGTGTAGAAAGCGTAAGGGGAGAAACAAATTCTTTGGCTGAAGGGGTCATTACAATTTTCACTTCTGCACCACCCTTTACGAGTAAACGAACAAGCAAAATGATCTTATAAGCCGCAATGCTTGCAGTTACACCGATCAATATTTTTTTTCCTTTCAGCATGGAGTGTAAAAATAACAAACGACAGCCATAGCTGTCGTTTGCAAATCAAATTGAGAATATCAAATTATCTGAAAAGATCTTCATCGTTATCTCTGTAGTATACTTTTTCTTCCATGAATTCCTGCGTTGCCAGGATAGCAGGGTTAGGCATTTTTTCGTAAGCTCTTGATATTTCGATCTGCTCTTTATTCTCATGTATTTCTTCGAGACTGTCTGTATGGCTGGCAAATTCTTCCAGTTTATTGTGCAGTTCTTCACGAAGAGCGATATTGATCTGGTTAGCTCTTTTAGCAATTACAGCAATTGATCTGTACAAATTACCTGTAGGTTGCTTGATCGCAACAAGGCTCTTTGTTTCAACAACGCTGCTGGTATTAGAGCTGATTTGCCTTCTTAGCTTGCTCATCTTTTATGCTTTTAATATTATTTGAAGATAGTGTTTTATAATTGTTTGCCTCGGCAACAAATTTACTTTCGGGAAAACGGTCTGTGAAATCAGTTACTTCTTCAAGCACCTTTTCATAGCGTTCTATTTGTTTTTCCTGTACGCTCATTTCAGCAAACTTGTAATAAGCTTTGATGATGTTCATCTTATACTCATCTGCTTTTTCAGAATCAGGATAATTTTCCATGAGGCTGGTGTAAGCTACTGCAGCAGCACGGTAATAACCCAGATTATAATAGAGTTGCGCAGCTCTGAACTCTTTATCCTCCAGCTTAGCCCTTCCTTCATCAATGATCCTGGAAGCTTCTTTAACTCTTGGTGAGTTAGGATGTTGATTGATATATATCTGCATCAACGATATCGCTTTTTGCGTGTTGGTTTGATCCAACTCTACCTTCGGTGATTGCTTATAAAAAGAATATGCCCTCATGTACTCAGCTTCATCGGCCTTTGTACTGTTAGGAAAAGTTTCAACGAATGATTTAAAGAGATTCTCTGCATTCATGAAATCTTCCTGGTAGTAAGCTGTATAAGCATATTTGAAGTACATGTCTTCAAATCGGTTGGTCCCTTTTAGGTAAGGGAAAACTTCTTCAAAAAGCTGTTGAGCATAATTGTATTTGCCTTTTGCATAATACTGCTCAGCCATTTTGTATTTATACTCATTATCCTTACTCTTGAGAACCTTACCGAATTTGTTTGAGCAGGCCACAAAAAGCAGTGAAAAAGCCAGTAAAAAAAACCAGGTTCTTTTCATAAAGTGGGCAAAGTTAAGGTTTTGCACGCCAAAATATGAAGTTCATTTAATTAGCTGAAGCTGACGGCAGTTAAGGAATATATAAAACAAGAAAGCCTCCTGTTGAGGAGGCTTTCTAAATATTAGAAGAATGAATTATTTCTTCTTAAGATTTGGATGCGGAGCAGGTACTGTGTTACCACCTTCTTCAGTAGTTGGCTGAAGATCAACTGTATTTACATCACCACCTTCAGAACCGTAAGAGAAGATGAATCTGTCTTCAGAAAGACCTTGTTGCTCAACCATGTAACGGATAACAGCATTTACTCTGTCCCAGCTCAATTGTTGTGCTCTCTTATCAGCCGCACCATAACCTACT
This sequence comes from Chitinophagaceae bacterium, assembly GCA_024508725.1. Lineage (GTDB taxonomy): Bacteria > Bacteroidota > Bacteroidia > Chitinophagales > Chitinophagaceae > JAEZDC01. Next base: position 216,062 of record JANINS010000001.1, read on the forward strand.
ACCCTTACACGGCAACCTGGATTAGCACGAACCTGAGATGCTGCAGTAGCAAGTACAGACTTAGCATCATTGCTTAGAGCGATAGAACCTGAACGGAATTGTACACTTGGTAATGAGCTGATTCCGCAATTTCCAACTGTACCAGTACCGAGGCTATCGATTCTCTTACGAAGTTCAGTACAGCAAGGAGGTTCTGGGCAATTACCAACACCATCAGCATTTACAGGGAAGCAAGATTGCTGAGTCAGCAATTCTTTATCACGGCAATCAGGTACACCGTCGCCATCTGTATCACGGCTTACACCATGTGAATCAACTGGACAACCAGCCGGAGTGTTTGGCTCAAGATCAAACTGATCTGTTACACCATCATTATCAGCATCTGGCAAAATTGGCTTAGGCAATTGCATGTGAGTTGGTCTGTTCAACTCATTGTAGATAAAGTTGTTTGGATTCAACCACCACAATGGTTCAACTCTCTTAGCAGAACTTCCGAGATTAAAGTTCAATCTAACGGTAGTGAAGCTATGAAGATCTTTGCCAGATCCATAAGCCAACCCGTCCATGTTGTCATCAAAGAAATAAGAGAAACGCTGTTCAACTCCCAGGTTAAATCTAGGGCTGATCTTACGAGCAATTCCAGCACCTGCACTTACACCATGAACCAGGATATAGTTTCCTTTGATTCTGCCAATAGTTTTATTACCATAATTAACAGGTCCATTGGTTTCATAATCGCCATCAGTTAAATTTTTCAACTGATCTCTTATATCTTTTCTTTCCTGATCGATCCAATTGATCTTGCTGAAGTCGTAAACACCACCAGAAGCATTTCTTGCGTCAACATCAACATCATTAGCTGCGGCAGTATATCCAACAAACACATATATGTTTGATTTTGGATTACCACGATAGTGGCTAATTGTGTTTAAAGACGCAATCAGATCCAAAGATCCTTGATGCATTCTACTACGATAGTTAGTAAATACGCCACCTCCATTATTAGCCTGATTAGGTATATTACCAGGAGCAGCATAAACAGCCCAAGGGTTAAAACTTCCGGTTCCGGCACCCACATTAGTTACCTGAGTCAATGGGTTTCTTGGTCTGTAATCATAACCCTTATTGAAAGTACCGTTATACTGACCACGGATTGAAAATACGTGACCCAAAGACTTTCTCAAAGAGATACCGCCACCATAACCAAATTTAGAAGGCATATCGCCTTTCCAGAATGCATAACCTAACTGCAAACCCAGTTCCCACATATCCCTTGGTTTAGCAGGATAAGGGTACTGGTTGTTCATGAACTCATTATGCTGAGCCATTCTTTTACTAGGAATCTTCGAAGAGTCGCTCCAATTGTAGGTAGCGCTATTGTTTTGTGCAAAGCTTGACTGTATTAGGCATAAGAAGCCTACTATCAATGCGTACTTTTTGCTTGCCATAGGTGAGATTTATATTATTAAAATTGTATATCTCTAATTACCACTTGATTATGCAAAAATAGCCCTTGGGGTTTAAATACCAAATTTTTAAAATTTATTTCTGCATAAACAAAGAACTGCTTAAAGACAATAACCACTGCTAATATGTTGCATAATGTTTTTAGTGTGGGTAAACACTATCTTGCAACTTTCTTACTCACATGAATCTTGCAAAACGGGTTATTGCTCAAGAAATTGTCCTATTCGAACAATATTTTAAGGAAGCTGTCAAAAGCCGTGCCTCACTGCTGGATCGAATCATGCAGTACATTGTAAAACGCAAAGGCAAGCAATTAAGGCCCATGTTTGTTCTTCTAAGTGCTAAGCTGGGTGGGCAAATCAATGAAAAAACATACAGAGCAGCATCCCTTGTAGAATTATTACATACCGCAACGCTTGTACATGATGATGTAGTGGATGATTCATTGGAAAGACGGGGATTTTTTTCCATAAATGCATTGTGGAAGAATAAAATAGCAGTGCTTGTTGGGGATTATCTTCTTTCAAAAGGTTTATTGTTATCGCTCGATAATGGTGATTTCAGGGTGTTACAAATCATGTCTGAAGCAGTTCGGTTAATGAGTGAAGGTGAATTGCTGCAAATGGAAAAGGCCAGGAACCTGAACCTGAGAGAAGATATATACTACGAGATCATCAGGGGAAAAACCGCTTCTTTACTTGCTTCTGCCTGCTCTGCAGGAGCTTTTACCACCTTTACAGATGAAGTTTCGGTGGGGAAGATGAAATTATTTGGTGAAAAGGTGGGCATGGCTTTCCAATTAAAAGATGATCTTTTCGATTACGGTTCTGCAGCCATCGGTAAACCTACCGGAAACGATATTAAAGAAAAGAAACTCACCCTCCCACTCATTTATACATTGAATAACTGCGATGCATCTTTAAGAAAAAAGATCATTTACATCGTAAAAAATGAGAATACGCAAAAAGATAAGGTGAAGTTTGTTATTGATGCAGTAACAGATTTCGGCGGTATTGCTTACGCTGAAAAGAAAATGTTTGCTTTTAGAGACGAAGCTTTAAGTATCTTACATGAATTCCCTCAATCTGAAGTAAGAGAGGCACTGGAAGAACTCGTTCGATATACCACCGATAGAAAGTACTAATGGAGAAACGCTGGAAGATATTATCTGCTAACCCTGAACATGTTTCAGCTTTACAACAGGCTCTCAAGATCAGCCCAACGATCAGTAAAATTCTTGTGCAGAGAGGCATTCAAACTTTTGAGGAAGCCAAAACATTCTATCGCCCCCAGCTTTCAGATCTTCATAGTCCCTGGTTAATGAAAGATATGGAACTTGCTGTTGAACGAATTCTACAGGCATTCCAACGTAAAGAAAAGATACTGGTATTTGGTGATTATGATGTGGATGGAACTACATCGGTTGCTTCCATGTATCAATTTCTAAAAGCCCAGTACGATGCAGTTGATTTTTACATTCCGCATAGGTATAAAGAAGGTTATGGTATCTCTAAACCAGGGATTGACTTTGCTAAGGAAAACGGGTTTGAACTAATTGTTTCTCTCGACTGCGGAATTAAATCAATTGAGTTGATCGCTTATGCCAAAGAACTTGGCATCGACTTCATTGTTTGTGATCACCATTTACCTGATAAGGAACTCCCGAAAGCAGTTGCTATTCTAAATGCAAAACAACCTGATTGCAATTATCCTTATAAAGAATTGTGTGGATGTGGTGTTGGTTTTAAGTTGATGATGGCGCTTACAGAAAAACTTGGTTTGCCAGATAGCGCTTACCTGAAATATCTTGACCTTGTAGCCACTGCTATTGCTGCAGACATTGTTCCGATGACCGGTGAGAATCGTGTACTTGCCTATTATGGTTTGAAACAGGTGAACGAATCCCCTTGTGCCGGAATAAAAGCATTAATGCAACTGGCTGCTGTGCAGAAAGAGATGCACATCAACAGCCTGGTATTTGTAATCGCTCCACGAGTGAACGCTGCAGGAAGAATGGATGATGCCAGGAAAGCGGTACAGCTTTTTATTGAGAAGGATCCGGCTAAGGCACTGGAGTTTGCAGAGATGTTACACAGCGATAATACCGATCGCCGTGAAGCTGATACAAACATCACCGAAGAAGCACTTTCATTATTACGAAATGATGGCTTGGCAAGCAGAAAAACCACTGTGGTTTTCCAGGAACATTGGCACAAAGGCGTTGTAGGTATTGTTGCCTCAAGGCTGATAGAAAGCTATTACCGACCTACGGTTGTATTGACCAAAAGCGGTGATGTAGTTGCCGGCTCTGCCAGAAGTGTTGCCGGCTTTAATTTGTATGAAGCCATTCATGAATGTCGTGATCATTTATTAGGGTATGGTGGACATTTCGCTGCCGCTGGGATGACTTTACTTCCTGAAAATGTAGAAGCCTTCAGTAATAAGTTTGAAGAAGTAGTTAGCCGTATCATTCAACCGGAATTACTCATTCCTGAGATCGTTATTGATGCTGAAATAGACTTTACTGAACTGAAAGAATCTTTCTACAATATCATCTGCCAGATGGAACCTTTCGGACCGGAGAATCTTCGTCCGGTGTTTGTAGCAAGAAATGTGAAGGAAGCAGGGTTCTCTAAAATTGTGAAAGATCAGCACATACGGTTCGTACTAAAACAAAATGGTATCACATTTACGGGTATTGGATTTGGTTTAGCTACTAAGTTTCACCTGCTGCAAATGAATCATCCGTTGGATGTGGTTTTCACGTTAGACATGAACGAATGGCAAGATTCTAAAACACTTCAATTAAAGGTGATTGATTTAAGATTGAGCGTATAAAAAAAGTCGTCCCGCTTCTTCAGCAGGACGACAAATATTCCTGAGCCTCCGGCTCAACATCTAAGCTTCTACTATTATCGAACTCTTCTTCTCTCCCTGCATCAACTCAACACTTCTACTGATAAACTCTGTAAGGCTATTTCCTTTTAACAAACCTTGTGAAAGCAACGCAAGGTCAGCTAAGTTTTTTACCTGCTTTTCCTGTGTATCCTTATTACTTTCCTTCAAAAGATTCTGGTAGATGGGATGATTCCCGTTTACTGTTAATGTTACTTCATCAGGCATTGCTCCATAAAAACTCATTCCACCACCCATAGATGCCATGTCTTTCATTCTTCGCATAAACTCAGGTCGTGTAGCAACTACAGGTGCAGTTTCAGGACTTAAACCTTTTACTTCAACCGTAACATGCAACTCCGGTATTTGCATACCAAACATTTCCTTCAGCTTCTCTTCTTCCTCTTTACTAAGTACACTTTCATTGCTTTCCTGCTTATCAATTAAGTTATCAGCAATATCTGAATCTACTCTTGTGAAGTGAACATTCTCCCACTTCATTTCCATCTGGTTAATGAAAGCTGAATCAACAAGCGTTTCCATCTTCACCACTTTATATCCTTTATCCTGTGCCGCTTTAATGTAGCTATGTTGCTGAACAGGATCAGTAGTGTATAAGATCACCAACTTACCATCTTTGTTTTTCTGCGTTGCTTCGGTTTCCGTTCTGTACTCATCATAAGTATAGAATTTTCCTCCGGCAGCATCTTCCATCACCAAAAACTTGTTGGCTTTCTCCAGGAACTTGTCGTCCGTCATCATTCCATACTTCACAAACAAGCCAAGGCTCTCCCACTTCTGCTCGAATTCACTTCTTTCTTTGTTGAAGATCTCTTCCAGCTTATCTGCCACTTTCTTAGTGATGTGATTGTTGATCTTTTTCACATTCGGATCACCCTGCAAATAACTTCTGCTAACGTTCAATGGAATATCCGGACTGTCTATCACACCATGCAGCAACATCAAAAACTCCGGAACAATATCCTTCACTTCATCTGTTACAAAAACCTGGTTGCTGTAGAGCTGAATTTTGTCTTTTTGTATCTCGTAACTCTGCTTGATCTTAGGGAAATACAATACTCCCGTTAAGTTGAAAGGATAATCAACATTCAGATGGATCCAGAACAAAGGTGTTTCTCCAAATGGATATAACTCCTTATAAAAACTCTGGTAATCTTCTGTTGTAAGTTCAGAAGGTTTTCTTGTCCAGATAGGATTGGTATTGTTGATCTGCTTGTCTTCGAAATAAATGGCAACGGGTAAGAACTTACAGAATCTTGTGAGGATAGAACGTATCCTGTCTGCTTCTAAAAACTCCTTGCTTTCTTCGTTAATGTGCAGAACGATCTTTGTGCCTCTCTGGCTGTAATCAACATTATATAATTCAAATTCAGGGCTTCCATCGCAGCTCCAGTACACACCACTTTCATCTTTAAAGCTCTTAGTGTAGATCTCCACTCTGTCACTCACCATAAAAGCACTGTAAAAGCCCAGACCAAAATGACCAATGATGTTGGCATCTTTATACTTATCCAAAAACTCTTCTGCACCACTAAAAGCCACCTGGTTAATGTATTTATCAACCTCTTCAGCTGTCATACCAATACCACGATCTGTAATGGTTAAGGTCTTTTCTTTTTCATCGATCGCTACATCAATTCTCAGTTCACCAAGGTCTCCTTTCGCTTCACCAATTGATGACAATGTTTTTAATTTCTGCGTCGCATCTACAGCATTACTCACAAGCTCACGAAGAAATATCTCGTGTTCGCTGTAGAGGAATTTCTTGATGATCGGGAAAATGTTCTCGGTCTGTACTCTTATCTGTCCTTTTTGCATAATATATTTTTTATGGAGGTCGGCTCCTTTGCTACTATTGAACTTCCGTTGCGTCGCACTCTTGTACTTTCTTTTCATTACTGAACAAGAAGTATCGCAAAGTGCACAAAGGAATCACAAAGTTCGCTAAGATGCTTTGCGAACCTTTGCGAAATACTTAGCGTTCTTTGCGTTACTGAAAAAGATCAGTAACCTTCTGAACGTACAAGTGAGTGACACAACCGACGATGCCATGAAAGACTTCAGCCGGACCGCAAAAATCAAATAAAATACCAATAGAAAAATCCTGACAGGATGACAATTATTTCTTCATCCTGGTGTAGTGGATATAGTCGGTCATTGGCAGTTTCTCTTCACCTAACTGACGAAGTATCGTAACCAACTGTCCCCGATGAAAAGTTCCATGATTGAACATATGCACCAACACTTCCCAAACCGGCTGCTTGAACAGTTCTTTTTTGCTGTTGCGATACGAAAAAACATGCTCCAACTGAATCGCTGAAGCCTGTTTCACCCAATCCATCCAATCGCTACTTTGTTGAAGTAATCCATTCACCGCTTCCAATGTTGTAGGATGGAATGTAAGGCTGGGAATGACCACATTTTCCTGTAGTTTCATTCGTTGCCACCAAATGCCTTCAGCATCCCACATATGAATGATGGTAGCATTTAATGAATTGAAACTGCTCTTTACTTCAGCCTCCTGCTTTTCCGGGGAAATGCTTAGAACCTTTTTGGTAAGTTCATTGTTTGCCCAGTAATTATATGAAGCATACGAAACCAATAGCTCCTTCATGTTGTTTATTTTTGGAAACACGAAATTGAAGACACGAATTATACTAATTACACGAATTTCACGAATTGTGAAACACGAATTACATGAATTGAAACGAATTAGACGAATTGATTATGGAAAATAAATTCACACTTACCGGTATCAGCTCTGTTGCCATGCATACAACACCGAAAGTTTTTCCGGAGTATGCTCATCTCACTCCTATTTATGCTACCTCTACTTTCACTTTTGATACTGCACAACAGGGAATGGAAAGGTTTATGGGAGAAGACAAAGGAAATATCTATAGCCGTTGGGGAAATCCCACTTTTAAAGTTGCTGAAGAAACGATCGCTGCACTGGAAGCTTTTGGATTGAAAGATGAAAATGGGAACCAGCTTCAGTTAAAAGCTTTATTGCATGCAAGTGGACAAGCTGCAATGACCACCATGTTCATGAGCAACCTGAAGGCAGGTGATAAAGTGCTTTCGCATTATTCATTATATGGTGGAACACACGAGTTGTTGCATAAAGTTTTAGCAGCTTGTGGTGTAGAGCCGGTGATAGTGGATATGAGGGATCTGAACAAAGTTGAAGAAGCTATAAAGAATGATCCTGCCATCAAGATGGTGCATATGGAAACACCTGCAAACCCTACCATCAGTTGTGTAGATATTGAGGAGATAACCAAAATAGCGAAGCAGAAGAATCTGATCGTTTCAGTTGACAATACTTTTGCAACCTGCTACCTTCAACAACCATTCAGGTATGGAGTTGATTTCGTTTTTCATTCCACTACAAAATTCCTGAATGGTCATGGAACAGCCATTGGTGGCGTGTTGCTTGGAAAAGACCTCAATTTTATGAAAACAAAAGCATGGAAATGGCATGCTTTACTTGGTGGAAACAGTAATCCATTCGATGCCTTCTTATTAGGCATTGGAATGAAAACTTTAGAGGTGAGAATGGAAAGGCATTGCAGCAATGCTGAAGCTGTTGCTAAGTTTTTAGAACAGCATTCAGCTATAGCTCATGTGAATTACCCTGGCCTGGATTCTCATCCTGACAAAGCTGTTGCACAAAAGCAAATGAAACACCCCGGTGCTGTAATGAGCTTTGAATTAAAAGGTGGATTAGATGCAGGAAAAACATTCATTGATAAACTGCAGATGTGTGTAAGAGCAGTATCACTTGGAACCGTTGATACGTTGATCTCTCATCCCGCTTCAATGACACATTTTGGTGTAAAGAAAGAAGAAAGAGAATCCTACGGCATTACTGATGGACTGATACGAATGAGTGTGGGTATCGAGAATATAGAAGATATCCTCAACGACCTGGAACAGGCATTAAAATAATGATCGCACAGAGCCAATGAGAAAACACAAGAATATTGTAGCCCTGCTTCTCTGTGCGAAACAAAATTTATTATGAACAATATTACTATACGAAGAGCGGAACGTAAAGACTGTCTGCAGTTATTAGAGTTAGTTAGAGAGCTTGCTGTTTATGAGAAAGCACCTAACGAAGTGACTGTTACACCTGAACATTTCGAAGAAACAGGGTTTGGTGAGAATCCTGTATGGTGGGCTTTTGCAGCAGAAGTGGATGGAAAAATCATCGGCTTTGCACTTTATTACATTCGTTATTCTACCTGGAAAGGTGCTCGAATGTACTTAGAAGATATTCTCGTAACAGAGAGCTGGCGAGGTAAAGGGATCGGGAAACTTCTCTTTAATTGCCTGATTGAAGAAGCAAAAGAAAAAGGCTGGAAAGCGATATCATGGCAAGTACTGGAATGGAATGAGCCTGCTATCAATTTTTATAAAAAATACAATGCATCTTTCGATCCTGAATGGGTGAATTGCAGCCTTATCGTGAATAGTGAATCGTGAATGAACGATCAACTTCGGAGATGTATATAAAAAGATAGAGGCTGACTTGATCAGCCTCTATTCTTGTAATTCGTGTTATTTGATTCAATTCGTGTTTACTCTTTCACTCGCTCAACATAATCACCAGTCTTTGTATTGATCTTGATCACTTCACCTTCATTTACAAACAAAGGAACATTCACCGTAGCTCCTGTTTCAACAGTAGCAGCTTTTAATGCTCTTGTTGCAGTATCACCACGAACACCCGGCTCACAATAAGTGATCAGCAGGTTGATCTTTTCAGGTAATTCAGCACCGATCGGTTGCTCTGTTTCAGTATTGATGAAAACAAATACTTCAGCACCATCTTTCAGGAACTGGGGAGCATCGATCATGTCTTCACCCAAAACGATCTGCTCGAACGTTTCGTTGTTCATCAGGTTGTAACCACTTTCGTCTTTATATAAATACTGGAAAGCTTTTTTCTCTACACGAACAGGGAAGATCGTTTCTCCACTGTTCCATGTTTTTTCAATACTGCGGTTATTATCTACGCCTTTCAGCTTAGCCCAAACCTTTGCCGCAGCACGGGCTGTTTTGTTTTCACCAAATTCCACTACGCTGTACAAGCTATTGTCCAGCTTAAGGATCATGCCACGACTGATATCTGAAGTAGTTGCCATAAAATATGTTTAGAGGCGGCAAATGTAGAGGATTTGCGTTTTGCAGGCAAATGCGTATTACTCTGCTAACTTACCAGCGATAATAATATCTTAGGGTTATTTATCAAATGAAAAATATTACCGTACAAGGCGTTGACAATAAATTAATTTGGCACAAGTTCGTCGACAAAAGCTGTGAGCATATCCTTCTTTACCGTTTTAATCCCAATTATGTTATGGAATGGTGGCAAACATCGGTCAGGCTGAAAAACGGTATTGTATTGAATGATATTTTGGTGAGTGATATGACCTTCGATGCCAGGATCGATCTTGCCATGCTGGAGAAGATACTTGAAAATACAGTCTATTACCTGTCGATATACCAGTTTAAGAAAGACATTTCTCCCCGGTTGACCATGAACCTCCCACAAGAACAAAGGCATTCCATTCTGCAACAGAACGGGTTGGAACATATCATTGAGATCAACCACGATATTACCACCGTTTACAGCTTCAAGGATGATCATTTAGAGCAGATCAGAAAAGATCCGGAAATCGCTGATCATATTATTCCCTAGTTAACAAAAATCATCAGGCACAGTATGTAACTTGGAGCCATGAAAAGAGTTGTTCTATTGTTGGTTGCAATTGTTGGATTTGTTTGTGCAAAAGCTCAGAAAGATGCTCTGCCACCCTACAAGCAGGTTCCTTTTATTCCATCTTTCACGATTCAACTTACCGATAGTGCTGACTTCAGTAAAAAGGATCTACCCAAAAAGACTCCGGTAGTGATCATCTATTTCAATCCTGAATGTGGGCATTGCCAGGCTGAAGCCACTGGATTATCAAAGAACATGGACAAGTTTAAAAAAGTGTTTTTTATAATGGCAGCTTATGCTGAGATGGAAAAGATCAAAGAGTTTGGCGAAGTGTATGGCCTGGACAAATTCAATAATATTAAACTGGGCAGAGATGGTAAATATTTTCTTCCGGTTTTTTATGACGTGAAAACAACTCCATTTTCTGCTGTGTATGATAAAAAAGGAAAGCTGGTAAAAGCTTTTGAACATGGGATGAGTGTGGAGGAGCTGGAGAAAGCTCTTTCCCGTTGATTGTTGTTCGTTGATCGAATCAAGTTTAAGTTCTCGAATGTTGAATAACCGTCATGCAGTACAAGAGTGCGATACCGCAGCTTTGCGGTACAGGCTGCACTAAAGACTAACAGGAGTTTCCAGCTTCTGCCTAACAAAAATCATCTAATTCTTTGCCCTTCAGCCTGTACTTTTGCGACGAAATAAATTGATTTTAAACATAAATAACTCAAGATGAAAGTTACTGTAGTAGGTGCCGGAGCTGTTGGTGCTACCTGTGCCGATAACATCGCAAGAAAGGAACTGTGTACTGACCTGGTTCTGTTAGACATTAAAGAAGGACTTGCTGAAGGTAAAGCACAAGACATGATGCAGACTGCTGCTCTGCTTGGCTTTAGCACAAGAATTACCGGCAGCACCAACGACTACAGCAAAACTGCAGGTAGTGATGTGGTGGTTATCACTTCTGGTATTCCACGTAAACCCGGAATGACAAGAGAAGAATTGATCGGCACCAATGCGAATATTGTAAAACATGTAACTGAAAATATTCTTCAGCATTCTCCTAACGCCATCATCATTGTCATCTCTAACCCTATGGACACAATGACTTACCTGGCTTTGAAGAGCAGCGGATTGCCAAAGAATCGTGTGATCGGTATGGGTGGTATCCTGGATAGCTCACGTTTTAAATACCAGATCAGCCAGCATTTGAGTTGCGATCCTTCTGACCTGAATGCGACCGTTATTGGTGGTCATGGTGATACAACAATGATCCCGCTGATCCGTTATGCAACATGGAACAGCAATCCTATTGCTGCTTTACTGGATGCTGACAAACAAAAACAAATCGTTGCAGATACAATGGTAGGTGGTGCTACACTTACCAAGCTCCTCGGTACTTCTGCATGGTATGCACCAGGTGCTGCCGGAGCTGCTTTGGTAGAAGCGATCGTTAGAGACGAGAAAAAACTCTTCCCTTGCTGCGTTTACCTGGAAGGTGAGTACGGACAAAAAGATATTTGCTTAGGTGTTCCGGTGGTGATCGGAAAGAATGGCTGGGAGTCGATCGTTGATTATAAACTGAATGCTGAAGAGCAGGAATTATTTAATAAGAGTGCAGATGCTGTGAGAAGCATGAACGATGTGTTGAAGACTTTATAACACGAATTGTAACTTATTTCACGAATTACACGAATTGAAGTGGTTCACTCTCGAAGAGTGAGCCACTTTTTATTTTACACGAATTGGAGCGAATTATATTTGGGGACGAGCTGAGGTTTTTCATAGCATCGTCCCTTGCGTCGCACTCTTGTGCTGAAGTAATTCCTGCATCAATAAAACATCATTCAGCTTGTTTTATACAACCAACTTTTAATTCAATTTGTTCAGCAAGCATTCTTGTATACTTGCCATCCTGCAGAATCACTTTTACTCCGGTTATGTAAATCCGATCACCGTCTTTTGCAGCTTTGAAACGCTGTAAGAATTTCGCTTGAAATTCTGCACATTTATTTTCTAGCAGTAATGTATCCTTTGTGCTGAAATAGCTACACAGAAATTCTGTGATAGTCATGGTGGTATCTGTGATTCTCAACTTTATAACGCTTGATAATTGTTTTGCTGAGATACACTTCGCCTTTGGTTCAACAAGATAGATGTGAAATGGGAGGTCATCTGTCTGCGAAAAAAGATTTGCATAAACCAGGCATAATAATATTGTAAGAGTGATTCTCATATTAGATTTAGATCAACCTTTCGTCATCTCAATACTATTCAAAGCCACTCTCGCCATTCGCTCTATATCCTGCTTTTCCATACATTTAAAATGACCGAGTGGACATTTCTTGTAACCAATCTTACTGCATGGACGGCACCAGAGTTTCTCTATTTCAAAACGCGATTCTTTGCTTTGATAATCTCCATAATAAGGCGTCATTCCGAAAGAGGGAACCGTATTACCCCAAACAGAAATGATCGGCTTTTTAAATGCTGAAGCGATATGCATCAATCCTGTATCATGACTGATGATCACTTTTGCTTTTCGAACAAGGTCGGCACTTTCGTTTAGGTTGAACTTGCCACAGGCATTATATATTTTAATATCATCTACAGATGCGACCTCATCACCAGCAGCTCTGTCTTCTGGCCCACCTAATAAAATGATCGGATGATTGATCTTGCTGCAAAGTTCTTTGAGTTTATGCAGTGGAAGTTTCTTGGTATTATGAGCAGCACCGATCACCACACCAATGTATCCGAACTGGTGAGAAGTGGGAATGTCAGCACTTTTCACTTCATCTTTTGCTGGAATAAAATAATCCAGTCTCTGGCCATCATTTCGAACACCAAAGCTTTTTACAGTAGCCAAATAACGATCAACAATATGCATCTTAGGTAAGATGTTTATTCGCAATGCTGTTCGCAACCACTTATGAAAATTGAGCTTGTTGAAAGAATAGCTTTTTACTTTCAGTGCCTTCTTGATGCGTAACGTTCTGAGGTTATGATGAAGATCGATGATGTAATCGTAGTTCTCCTGCTTCAGTTCATGGATCATCGTTTCGAAATTATGTTCCAGCAGCATCACTTTATCAATGTAAGGATTGTGCTCAACGATAGATTTAAAACCTTGCTTTGTTAGAAAATGTACTTCAGCATCCGGAACCTGTTGCTTCAGGCAACGCATTACCGGTGTAGTGAGTACAATATCGCCGATAGAGGAAAAACGAATGACCAGGAACTTCATAACACGAATTACGGCGAATTACACGAATTACACGAATTGAACTGATGAGCCAACTTCAAACCCAAAACTAAAAACTCCAAACTTTAAGGCATTGCTTCTTCAAGCTCAAGGTAGTTCAGATCTTTGTGGAAGGTTTCTTCTGTAAAGAAAGCAGCGATCAAAGTCACTAACATTACGATCACCCCTGTAATGATGCCGCTTTGGATCAATCCCCATCCCCAGTTTTGTTGAAAAAGATTCAGGAATATCAGGTTCATTAATGGCAAAGCACCTCTTACCATATTGGGTATTGTTGTAGCTGCTGTAGCTCTTAAGTTAGTGCCAAATTGCTCTGCACCCATCGTTACAAAAATGGCCCAGAAACCTGTGCTGAAACCCAGCAAAGCACAAATGACATACATCCTTGTATCGCTGGTATTAAAAGGAGAAAAGAACAATGCAATTGCGATGATGCATAATCCGTAATAGAGATACAAAGCTTTTTTACGGCTTTGAAAATACTGGCTCACAAAACCAATCAGGATATCGCCGATAGCAATAGCAGCATAAGCAAACATGATGGAACGACCGGAGATGATTCCGTTTGGTCCGTACAATTCGTTGGCGAATCGATTACTGTAGTTCACCAATATACCGATCACATACCATGTTGGTAAACCGATCAGAATTGCCAGCATATATTTCCTGAAACGTTGTGCATTGGTGAAGAACATCAGTATATTTCCTTTCGCCACCTTTTGATGTTTCACTTCTTTGAACATACCACTCTCTGCAACGCTGATGCGAAGCAACAAAAGCCCAACACCCAAGCCACCACCGATCTTATAACAAAGCCTCCAGTCCTGCGTAGCTTCATAAACAAAATAAGCACCTACTGCACCGAATAATCCAATACCAGCAACAAGAGAAGTTCCGATACCTCTTTTATTCTTTGGTAACAGTTCACTCACCAGGGTAATACCTGCACCAAGCTCACCAGCCAAACCAATTCCTGCAGCGAATCTTGCCCAGGCATATTGATCAACCGTATTCACATAACCGGTAATGAAATTGGCAACAGAATAGATGAGTATTGATCCAAACAGCACACTTAATCTTCCTTTCTTATCACCCATGATGCCCCACATAATTCCGCCAATAAGCAAGCCGATCATTTGCCTGTCGATAATGGTTGTACTGGCCTCCAGCACGGCTTTCTTGTCAGTTAGTAAAATACCAACACCGGCAAGGCTTGGTTCTCTAACTATTGTGAAGAGAAGAAGATCATAGATGTCAACGAAATAGCCAAGTGCACCTACAATTACAGGAATAGAAAGGATTCCGTACTGCTTTTGGTTCATAATAGTCAAGCAATGGTTAAGACACGAAAATTCCGAATTATACGAATTACAGGAATTTGATTGAAATGCTGCGAATTATCTTTCAACAAAGTTGAGGTCTTTACCAAATGTTTCTTTGGTGTAGATCACCGCTATAAAGGCTACGATCATAACGATCAAACCGGTGATCCATCCTGCAGTAACATAGTCAAGGCCATCAATGGAACGTAATCCTTTAAAAAGAAGAATGATCAACGGCAAGAATCCTCTTACAAAATTTGGAATAGAGATCGCTGCAGTGGCTCTCATATTTGTTCCGAATTGTTCTGCACTCATCGTGATGTACAGCACCGATATTCCTGAGCCGAAACCAACAGCAGTGCATATCCAGTAAAAGCCATCTTCTGTTCCCTTATATAAAAAAAATACAGCGATAAAAACACTTACAATAGCATAGAAGATGAACAATGTTTTCTTCCTGCTCTTAATGATGTTGCTGATTGTTCCGGCAGCGAAATCGCCAAACGCCAAACCAACGTATTGCCACATCACTGCTTTACCCGGATCGATCTTTCCGATACCCAGTTCTTCAGCAAACTTATCAGAGAAGGTCATCAGAATACCGATCACATACCAAACAGGTAAGCCGATCAGTATTCCTTTAAGATATCTTGCAAAGCGATCTTTATTATTGAAGAACATCAGGAAATCACCTTTTCGAACATCACTATGTTTCACCTGGTCGTACATAGAACTTTCTAAAACACCTACACGAAGAAAGAGTAAAGCCAAACCCATTCCGCCACCGATATAATAACACAAACGCCAGTCGGCAAACCAATCATTTACAAAATAAGCAGTGATCATTCCCATCACACCTGCACATGCAATAACTGTTGCGGCAAGCCCTCTTTTTTCTTTGGGAAGTATTTCGCTTGTGAGAGTAACACTTGCACCCAATTCTCCTGCAAGACCAATTCCGGCAATGAAACGAAGAATACCAAAAGTGGTTACATCGGTAACCATTCCATTAACAATCGTTGCAAGAGAATACAGAATAATAGAACCGAAGAGTACGCTTTTTCTTCCCTTCTTATCACCCATGATGCCCCAGATGATTCCACCGATCAATAAGCCAATCATCTGAATACTGATAAGGTTCTCTCCCGTGGTAACTACTTCATCTGCGGAAAGCCCGAATTCTTTTAATATCTGCTTACGGGTAACACTAAAAAGGAGAAGGTCATATACATCAACAAAAAAACCCAAAGCACCAACAATTACCGGCAATGAGAAGATGCCGTATTGCTTTTGATTCATAAGCAGGAAGTGTGTTTGCTACAATAATAAGCAAAACAGTTTAATCGTCTTTGCGATCAAACTTATCTTCGATCGCATCTTCGATCTTGTCGATCTGCTCTTCTATCACATCTTTACCCACTTCAAGCGTAGGTGATTTCTTTTTACTGAAGAACATTTTATATAACACAGGAGCTGTAGTCACCAATACAATTACAATGATAATGTATTCAAGCTTGGATTTGAGGTCGAATCCAAACCAGTCAAACATCCACTTCTGCAGAAAATGACCGGCAAGTATCAAACTGCCAACCCATAAAAAGCTACCCACAATATTGTAGTAAGCGAATTTCTTTTTGTCCATTCCTACGATACCGGCAATGATCGGAGCAAATGTTCTCACCATCGGTAAAAATCTTGCACCAATGATGGCAACACCGCCATGCTTTTCATAGAATTCATGAGCCTGGTACAGGTATTTTTGTTTGAATAACATCCTGTCTTTCCATGTGTACATTCTGGGCCCTACTTTTTTTCCGAACCAATATCCCACAGTATTACCGATGATACCAGCGAAAGAAATTGCAAAGATGAGTATGATGAGATTGATATAATCGTTATCTATGAGCACAACGGTATTCACCAACTCGTTACTATAAATCCCTGCTACGAAAAGAAGAGAATCTCCCGGCAAGAAAAAGCCTGCAAATAATCCTGTTTCAGCAAAGATGATAAAGAGAATTAGCCACAATCCACCATTGATCACATAGAACATGGGATTGATCAGATCTTTCCAGGTAAAATCTCTTTTTACCGTCACTTTATTTTTGGGAGAGATATCCTTTACCGCTATTTTGGTTGGCTTGTGATTGTCACTTGTAACGTTTATCGTATCAATACCTGTTAAATCTAAGGATATCGTTCCATTGGCATCTGTAGTGTAAGCGGTGCCATTAATGGTGAGATTTGTTTCCTTAAGTGCTTCTTCGTATTGATTTTCGAAAATGATGGTATGCTTTTGAGCATTGCTGAATATTGTCCCGATCAAAAAACAAAAAAATACACAGAGCGTTTTTTTCATGACATCATTTTTCTTAGCCTGGCTACTATTCACATCAAAATTCGGGCAAATATATTGGTTCACAGGTTCTGGAAAACAGAACAGAATGTTATTCTCCAAGTTCGCCTTCCCATTTGCTTACTACAGAAGTTGCTAATGCATTACCCACAACATTCGTAGCTGTTCTGAACATATCACAGAAATGGTCTATCGGTAATATCAGCGCAACGCCGATTGGTGGAATATTGAACATGGCACAGGTAGCAAGCACCACAACAAGCGAAGCTCTTGGAACACCAGCGATGCCTTTACTCGTTAACATCAATACCAACAGCATGGTTAACTGTGTAGAAATATCGAGATGAATACCGTAAGCCTGTGCTATAGCAAGACTGGCAAAGGTCATGTACATCATGCTGCCATCAAGGTTAAATGAATACCCCAAAGGCAATACAAAAGCGACGATCTTGTCTTTACAACCGAAACGTTCCAGTTCTTCTGTGAGTTTTGGAAACACCGCTTCGCTGGATGTAGTGCTGAAAGCGATGAGTAAGGGACTGCCTATCCTCCTGAGTAATTCTTTTATTCTTCCTTTCAGGATGATTGTTCCTACCGTTAAAAGTATTACCCACAATAATCCAATACCAATGAGGAAGTATGAGAAATAGCGGATATAAAATTCAAAAATGCTCAAGCCTTTTGATGCTACGACGGCTGCGATCGCTCCGAAAACACCGAGTGGAGCAAAGTTCATTACATAATTCACCATTTTTAAAATGATGTGAGATGCTACTTCCAAAGCTTTGATAACAGGCTTTGCGTACTCACCGATCGATGCAGCTGCGACACCGAAGAAAATGGAGAATACTACCAGTTGAAGTATCTCATTAGTTGCCATTGCTTCCACAAAACTTTTTGGAACTACATGCTCTACGAAATTTTGTAACGAGAATGAAGTTGTTTTGGTGGTAAGGTCTTTCAGTCCCTCAGTGTCCTGCAAAGAATTGCTGATATATTGTCCGGGCTGAAAGAAATTCACTAATACCATTCCTAATAAAAGAGAAACTAGAGAAGCTGTTACAAACCAGAGGATCGCTTTCCCGCCAACTCTTCCCACAGTTTTCAGATCACCCAGCTTTGCGATTCCAACTACTAGTGTGGTGAATACGAGTGGAGCGATAATCATCTGTACCAGGCGAATAAAGATGGTGCTGAGGAGTTTGACTATATCAGAAAACGATTTTATGGATGTGATCGAAGCAGACCCACTTTTAGGTGAAACTGAAATCTCGTTTATTGTATTTTCACCTATTTGAGTTTTAATTTCTGTAGCTGAATTCTTTAGTACAAGATTATATCCAGCTGAATCTTTAGCTTTTCGCAGTATCGCAGAATCTTTAACTACATAAACTCTTTCAGTTTTCTGCATATTTCCTGATCGAACAACAAGAGAATCTAAACCAATAAAGTCTTTGGAAGGAGTATATGTAATCTCCTGCCCACCTCCAAACTGATTAACTAAATATCCTACCCCAATACCCAACACCATTGCCAGAATGATATACAACGTTAACCTGTTCCCTTTCATATAGCTGAATGATTGCCGAAAATCGGTTAAAAATCAATCTTACACAAAGTTTTATCAGCAAGAACCAATGCAATACACATTTCCGGTGGTAAAACTTTTTGTCATGCTTTGACAGAAAAGTGTATTTTTCAAGCTGTTTAATCCAGCTTCGCACAACCAACTTGCATGACAGACCAACAGACCTCCTTCAAGCAATCTTTAGGATTACTCGATGCTACCATGATCGTGGCTGGCTCAATGATCGGTTCCGGAATTTTTATTGTTAGTGCAGATATCGCCAGGAATGTAGGCAGCCCTGGTTGGCTGATCATGGTCTGGCTGATCACAGGATTTATGACTTTGACTGCAGCACTTAGTTATGGAGAGTTGAGTGGCATGTTCCCGAAAGCAGGAGGACAATATGTGTATTTAAAAGAAGCTTACAATCCTTTGATCGGATTTTTATATGGCTGGAGTTTTTTTGCAGTGATACAAACCGGAACGATCGCTGCAGTCGCAGTGGCTTTCTCAAAATTTACCGGGCATTTCTTTCCTGTCTTCGACCTGATCGATGCTGCAAAATATCCCGATCATCCAAACATTATTTTAAATGCTGGCTTGTTCAGTATTCAATATGCCCATCTGTTATCCATTGCATTGATCTTGCTTCTTACTTATATCAACACCCGGGGTGTGAAAGAAGGGAAGATCATTCAAACAACATTCACTATCGCCAAGCTTTCGGCATTATTTGGTTTGATCGTTTTTGGTTTTATGATGGCTGATGGAAGTAGTTGGTCAGCAAACTGGACTGATGGCTGGACAATGAAAAGTCTTGTTCCCAATGAAAACGGAACAGGTGTATCTGCTGCAAATGTAGTAGGTGTTGCTGCACTTGGAGCGATTGCTGCATCAATGGTAGGTTCTGTATTCAGCAGCGATGCATGGAATAATGTAACCTTCATTGCAGGAGAGATCAAAAATCCTAAAAGAAATATCGGGCTGAGTTTATTTTTAGGAACGTTGATCGTTACACTGATCTATGTTACTGCCAACCTTATGTACACTTATGTGTTACCGATGGATGCTATTGCTACAGCACCGAGAGATCGTGTTGCAACCGCAGCCTCTCAGGAAATTTTCGGAGGTGCTGTAGGTGCAGGCATTATTGCAGCCTTAATTATGGTTTCCACTTTCGGTTGCAATAACGGTTTGATCTTAGCCGGTGCAAGGGTTTACTACACTATGGCAAAAGACAGGCTGTTCTTCAAAAGCACTGCTCAATTAAACAAGAACAGTGTTCCTGCTGTTGCATTATGGATACAGGCAATTGTTTGTTGCCTTTGGGCGATCAGTGGAAAATATGGTGATCTGTTAGATATGATCTCATTCGTTGTTGTAGGATTTTACATGCTAACTATTGCAGGCGTTTTCATCCTCAGAAAGAAAAGACCGGATGCAGAAAGACCTTATAAGGCTTTCGGCTACCCTGTTCTACCTATACTTTATATATTGATGGGATTGGCGTTTTGTATTTTACTCATCATCTACAAACCCAAATTTACCTGGCCGGGTTTGCTGATAACATTGGCGGGAATCCCGATTTACTATCTTGCAGTATCACGTAAAAAAGTCACTAACTAACCAAACATAAAAACTGGATATGAGTCTATTTGTTCGAAAACCACTTGATCAGTTGCTGGCACAAGCTGCCGACAATGAGAAAGGACTAAAACGCACATTGGGTGCCGGCAATCTTGTTGCTTTAGGTATCGGAGCTATTATCGGAGCCGGATTGTTCGTTAGAACAGCTGCTGCTGCCGGACAAGCTGCAGGTCCTGGTGTAACCTTATCATTTATTATTGCTGCGATAGGTTGTGCTTTTGCAGGATTATGCTATGCCGAATTTGCTTCGATGATCCCGATCGCAGGAAGTGCTTATGCATATTCTTACGTAACGATGGGTGAGTTGATTGCCTGGGTGATTGGCTGGGCTTTGATCATGGAATATGCATTGGGAGCAGCCACCGTATCTATTGCCTGGAGTGAATATTTAAATAAGCTTTTAGGAGGGGCTATTCCATATGAATGGTGCCACTCGCCGTTTGAAAGTTTTACCGACACAAACAATATCACACATTCCGGCATCATGAATGCTCCTGCATTGGCAATTCTGTTGGTTCTTACATTACTATTGATCAGAGGAACACAGGAAAGTGCTGCGGTGAATGCGATCATCGTTTTCGTAAAAGTGGCAATCGTAATATTATTTATTGCTATCGGATGGCAGTTCATCAAACCTGAGAATCATACGCCATATTTAATTCCTGAGGGCACAAAAGCCATCACTGATAATGCCGGAAAAGTGCTGACCAGTTATGATGGATTCTTCAAACATGGATGGGGAGGTATTTTAGGTGGTGCAGCGATCGTGTTCTTTGCCTTCATTGGTTTTGATGCCGTTTCAACGGCAGCACAGGAAGCAAAGAATCCTAAAAGAGATATGCCGATCGGGATTCTGGGATCGCTGGTTGTTTGTACGATACTCTATATTCTTTTCGGACATGTGTTAACCGGTGTTGCTCCATGGACAGATTTTGTTGATCCTGAAAGAGGTCGTGAAGCTTCTGTTGCTTATGCAATATCTAATTACATGAAAGGATATGAATGGTTGGCTACAGGTGTAACTGTTGCTATTCTTGCTGGTTTCTCGTCTGTAATATTGGTGATGTTGATGGGACAAAGCCGTATCTTCTTTACCATGAGTAATGATGGTTTGCTACCAAAAGCTTTCGGAGCGATTCATCCTAAATACAAAACGCCGTATAAAGCAAACTGGATATTATTTGTTTTTGTTGGATTGTTTGCAGCCTTCGTTCCAGGACACGTGGCAGGAGATCTTACCAGCTTCGGTACTTTATTCGCTTTTGTATTGGTGAGTGCAGGTGTTTGGATCATGCGTAAAAAAGCACCGAACATGGAAAGACCATTTAAAACTCCTGCGTATAAATTGGTATCTATTTTAGGTGTAGTTATATGTACCGGTATGATCGTAGCGATCGATTCAAGAACATTGCAGTTTGCAGGTATCTGGATGATCGTAGGACTGGTTGTTTACTTTGTTTATAGTCGTAAAAGAAGTAAGCTCCGTTCATATGCTGATATATTACCAACAGCAGATGATTTTGAAAAGAACCGATAATGGTTTCTTCATATAAAAAAGAAAGGCGAAGTTCAACACTTCGCCTTTCTTTTTTGAAACCAGCTTACTCTGAACCAATCTTATTTTTTGATGTTGAACGATCTTGTAACCACACCAACTTCATCTATCTTAACACTACGTATCACAGATCGTGTAGAAGATGCATCGTTAGAATCTTTGAACATATCATCCAGCACATTGTCTAATCCACTGCTGTGGGCAGCACCAGCACTTCTTGTTGATGATCTTGAAAGCACCGGCCTGAGATCGATAGCAGATTTAGTGAAGATAAATTTCATAAACTCACGTCCTGCTGGTGTTCCTTCATCCACTTCCACATCTTCGATCAAAAACTCAGCACCGGCTGATATCGCAAAATCTTCAGGCATTTTACCTTCATAAGGTACCAGCACCTTTACCTGGTTGTCTGGCATCAGATCAATTAAAGTAAAGAATACATCATAGCTATTCTTATTTGTGATCTTAATGCTGAACATGTCTTTAGGTCTCAATGAAAGATCTGCTCCCATCTCCATCTTTACAGAAGGAATGATCTCCACGATCATGTTATTTGCAATAGAACCTCCATCAGCCATGTTTCTCAGGTAGCTGATACGCATTGCTTTTTTCAGATCATCCAGCATTTGCTTCATCGCATCGCCAGACAATGTATCATTCTTCTTAACCAATGCACTCCAGCGTGTACTATCCTGCCTGTCTATCAACTCTACTGATAACCCACCATTATTTACCTGCTTTACATCTACAATAAAATCAGGATTATCAGAGATCGATAAATATTGATAAGGTTTAATGAAGTTCTTCAACTGGCTAATAACCTGTGAAGATTGTTTTGCTTTATCATCAGCAGTTCTGAATAATAATGCTGCATTAAAATCACCATAGTTCTCTTCATCCAACTTCACTTTATAAGCTTCCCCTTTCTGGATAGACTTACTAACTACGCCAATACTTTGAAAACTACCGGCAAGGCTGATATAACCTTCTGCAAGTGGCATTTTTTCTTCTCTGTCGTTCAATGCATATATCTTGAATTTAGAGCCACGATTAATATTGCTGAGAAAACCTGCATTGATAGAGAAAGTTGTATCGTTGATCCATTTTTGCAATGCGATATAAGTTTCAGGTGCAATGAAATTTCCGCCAAACACTTCCTGGTTAAGATTGCCTTCTGCCATTGGAATTTGCTGAGGAAACTTAGCCTGTATCTGAGCTCTGATCTTTTCAAACAAAACCGCATAACTGCTTCCGGGCTTCAGATCTGTCATGGCTCTTGCAAATGCATAAGAGAGAGAACCAACTCCCATGTTCTGGGCATCACGGGTTTCAAAATTTACCTGTACCGGGCTTGAAGCACTAAAAACAATCATGTTACCAACTCCACCACCAATAAAAGATTCCTCACTTTCACCTGCTGAAGCAAAATTTATTTTGATGTTTGGTTTGAAACCAGGAATGGTAAATGCATCTTTAGAACCACGTGCTACCATCGTCTCCTGCTTCTTATTCTTTTCATCAACACCTCTGTGTGCCGTACCTGAGTGACAAGCATCAATGATCACTACAAGACTTCCTCTTACACCGATCTTTGTTCTAATTGCATTGAGTTTAGCACCTAATTCATCATCACGAAGGTGCTTTTCTCCTTTATAACTTACAGGATCGTAATAAGCACCGGCATCATAAGGAATCAGTGCTTCATCAAAACCATCGGTCTCATCGCCATTGTCATCAAATATCTGCTGGCCATGACCCGAAAAATGAAACACAACAATATCACCGGGTTTGGCTTTTGTTATCAGATCGTCCAATGCTTTAAGGATACCAAATTTTGTCGCCTTTTCGTTGATCAGTGTATCAATCTCCTTTTCAGAAAATCCATTCTGAATAAGTGCAGATTTGATGTATTTGATATCATTAATAGAACTGAGATTTCGCCATGCACCACCTTCAGGGTATTTTCCAATGGCGACGATCAATCCGATTTTTCGCTGAGCAACAGTTGACAAACTCAGCAAAACCAGCATAAGCAGGAGAATGCGTTTCATATACAGGTAATTTGTGTACGGATTTAAAGATGCAGCAAATTACCGAATTACATAAATATGGAATATGGGCAGCTATAAACCTTTGATCTGCTGAAGGAAGTTTTGGGTTGAAGCTTCAACATCACTACCGTTTTCCAGTGATTTTATATAAGCAGAACCAATAATACCTCCATTGGCATGTTTGCAAACTGCATCAAAGCTTTGTTTATCTGAGATACCAAAGCCCACTAAAACCGGATTTTTGAGATGATAACTTTTCAATCGTTCCAAGTAAGATTCTACTGCTGAAAAATCTTTGCACGAACCTGTTACTGAAGATGAACTAACGGCATATAAAAAACCTGAGCTTAGACTGTCAAGCTTTTTAACTCTTTCTTCAGAAGTTTCAGGAGTAACCAGGAAGATGAAATCCAAACAATACTTTTTGATGATTACTTCATACTCAGTTTCAAACTCGTATTCAGGAAGATCAGGAAGTATCAATCCATCAACACCAACAGAAGCAGCATCAGAGCAGAACTTTTCAAATCCATATTGAAGAACAGGATTCATATAGCCCATTAATATCACTGGAATATTCCCAACCCCTGAAAGGGAGTTGGAACGTAAATCTTTGAGTTGCTCGAATAAAACAGAAATGCTCATTCCATTTGCAAGAGCCTGGGCACTGCTCTTCTGAATTACCGGACCATCAGCTAAAGGATCGCTGTAAGGAATTCCAAGTTCGATGATGTCTGCCCCATTTTGTTGCAAAGCTTTCATCATAGTTAATGTATCATTCAACTGCGGAAAACCGGCAGTGCAGTACACATTTAATATGTTGCTGTTCTTTTTTTGGAAAAGTTCTTTCAATCGGCTCATAACGGAAATACTTTTATTGAACCACAACGACGCTGACGTCACTGACGAGTCACAACGTTGTGACTGGTTGTTTCACTGAGTCGTTGTGGTTTGGTTGCTCAGTAAAGTTCAGAACGTTGAAGTGAGTTACACAACGATGCTGAATAGTAGCACTTCAGCAAAGTTCACACATCCATCACTTTCATATATGTAGCGAGATCTTTATCACCTCTGCCACTTAAACACACCACCACTGTATCTGTATTTTTTAGATCAAGTTTGTGCAAGGCAGCGAAGGCATGACCTGTTTCCAAAGCAGGAATAATGCCTTCGAGTTTCGCAACATTGAACGAAGACTGTAAAGCCTCATCGTCTGTGGCATTGAGAAAATTGCATCGCCCAGTGCTGAACAAATGTGCATGCAACGGGCCAATGCCGGGATAATCAAGTCCGGCAGAAATGCTATGTGGCTCTGTAACCTGTCCATCATTTGTTTGCATGAGCAGGCTTTTACTTCCGTGCAAAATTCCAGGTTTGCCGAGAGCAGTTGTTGCAGCACTCATTCCACTTTCAATACCATGACCAGCAGCTTCAACAGCAACCAAGTTTACCTGCAGATCATCTAAGAAATGATAAAACGCACCTGCTGCATTACTTCCTCCACCAACACATGCAATTACATAAGTGGGCAATTCGTTGTTTGTTTCTTCTTTTAACTGCCAACGAATTTCTTCACTGATCACACTTTGAAAACGAGCCACCATATCTGGATACGGATGCGGACCAACGACACTTCCAATAATGTAATGTGTATCGTTTGAATTATTGATCCAATCTCTTATTGCTTCGTTGGTTGCATCTTTTAAAGTCTTGCTTCCACTGGTTGCAGGAATCACTTTTGCTCCCAGCATTTTCATTCTTGCTACATTGGGTGCTTGTCGTTCGATGTCTTTTTCACCCATGTACACAATGCACTCAACACCTTTCAACGCACAAACTGTTGCAGTGGCAACTCCATGTTGACCAGCACCTGTTTCTGCAATGATTCTTTTCTTACCTAAACGTTGGGCAAGCAGAATTTGCCCGATAGTGTTATTGATCTTATGAGCACCGGTATGACAAAGATCTTCTCTCTTCAGATAAACTTTCGTGTTGTGTTGCTTGCTTAATCTTTCAGCAAAGTATAATGGTGTTGGCCTGCCAACATAATTCCTGAGTAACGCACGAAAATCTTTTTGAAAAGAAGATTCGCTGATTATTTCGAGGTAACAGGTTCGAAGCTCTTCTACGTTGCGATGCAACATTTCAGGAATGTATGCACCACCGAAATTTCCGTAGTAACCATGCTCGTTTGGTGTTTTGTATGATGTTGTTTCCGGCATCTCTGACCTCTCCCTCGGTCCCTCTCCATAATGAGAGGGAAGCCGAGCTTTTAATTATCTTATGAACTTTTACACTTTATAAATTCAACTTCGGATATATCTCAACTGTTGAGTTCATCGATGAACTTTTTTACCAGCTGCATATCTTTTACACCGGGTGAAGTTTCAAATCGGCTGTTAATGTCAACTGCAAAAAGATCTTTCGCCACTTTATCTCGCATAAATGCTTTTACATTTTGGGCATCGCCTGGTTCAATACCTCCGCTTAAAAAGAAAGGTTTGTTTACTACTAAACCTTTTAATCGATTCCAATTGAACTTTCTTCCTGTACCGCCATACTGTGTTGCATCTTTTTTTTCTGTAACGCCAGTATCAAACATGAACATATCGCAGCAGTTGTAATAATCTTTCGTCATCCATTCAACATGATCACCATCAGCGAAACGAAAAGCTTTGATCACCTGGATGTAGTTTGATATTCTTTCACAGTGGTAAGGTGTTTCATCTCCATGCAGTTGCACCATGTCTAATCCAAATGCATCAACGGTATTCATCACCTCATCATATTTTGAATTAACGAATACACCGATCTTATAAGGTTTTATTTTTTCAGCCTTCACATCTGCTGCTTTAAGAGCATGTTTCAAAACAAACCGTGGAGAAGGATGGTAGAAGATCATTCCGGCAAACTGAACACCCATATCACCTAACTGGTGCATTTGATCGATACTGGTAATGCCGCATACTTTAATTCTCATAGCCTTGCTTTTAAGTCGTTTACAAATTCAGCAAAGGCAATCGTTGGATCTGGTTGCTTCATAAAATTTTCGCCGATGAGAAAACCTTTGAATCCAGCAGCCTTCAAGGTAACGATTGTTTCAACACCTGAGATACCACTTTCGGAGATTGCAATCTTTTCTGTTGGAATTTTATAGATGAGGTCGAGTGAAGTTTGAATGCTCACCTCGAAGGTTTTCAAATTTCTGTTGTTAACACCTACAAGATCAACTTCATCACATATATGCTCAAGCTCAGTTTCGTTATGAATCTCCAGGAGAACTTCTAATCCTAGTCTATTTGCTATTGAAGCAAATTTCTTTACCTCAGCAGGAGATAAACAAGCTGCGATCAACAAGATCACATCTGCTCCAATGCTTTTTGCTTCGAGTATCTGGTATTCATCAACGATAAAATCTTTTCTAAGTATTGGAATTTGATTTTGCCTTGCATTAACCAAATCTTCGATTCTTCCACCGAAATAATTTTCATCAGTTAATACTGAAAGTCCGGAAGCACCGTGTTGGGCATAAGAAGCAGTAACATCTTCAACTGAGACTTTGTCGTTAATGATTCCCTTCGATGGAGACTTTCGTTTGAATTCAGCAATGATTCCTGTCTTGAAGCTATCAAGGAGAGAATCTCTCAGTGAAAAACACCTTCTGCTGAATAAAGAAGAACGCTCTAATTCATCAGCAGAAACTTCTGCCTTCTTACTTCTTACCTCTGACTTTTTATGTGCTACAATCTCCGCTAAAATGTCTCTCATTGCAAACTGATCAGTTTTTGAAATGATTGATAGGCTTTACCACTTTCAAGGCTTTCTATTGCAGCATTGAATGCATCATCATAATTCTTATAAGCACCGGTTTGTTCCAGGGCTACTGCTGCATTGGCAAATACTACAGCATTCTGAGCCCAGCTACCCTCTCCTTTTAGAATCTTACTAAAGATCTTTGATGCTTCTTCAACTGAACTGCCTCCATAGATGTCTGCAGCCTCAACTGTTCTTTTGCCAAGCTGTTCAGGTGTTTTGATAAATTCTCCCTGGTTATTGATCACTTTAGTATCGGCTGTAAGCGATATCTCATCGTATCCATCCAAACCATGTACAATGGTGAACTTTGTATTTGATTGTTGCAATAGGTAATTATATATGCGAGCCATCTCAAGATTGTACACACCCACTACCTGGTAAGCAGGTGAAGCCGGATTCACCATTGGACCAAGCATGTTAAAGAATGTTCTGATACCAATATTCTTTCTGATCGGTGCAACCACTTTCAAAGCCGGATGAAAGAATGGTGCATGGAGGAAACATATGTTTGATTCGTCGATCTCCTTTTTCAATTGATCACTGCTGTTCTTGAATTTATATCCAAGTTGTTCCATCACATTCGAAGCACCACTGATAGATGTTGCTCCATAATTACCGTGTTTTGCCACTTTATGTCCGGCACCTGCAACAACAAAACATGACAGCGTAGAAATATTGAAAGTGTTCTTTCCATCTCCACCTGTTCCAACAATATCGATCACTTTATTTCCTTCCAGATCAACCATTACACACAGTTCGATCAAAGCATCTCTGAAACCTTTTAGTTCATCAATGGTGATGCTTCTCATCAGGTATACCGTCATGAAAGCTGTAATCTCATGCTCATTGCAAAGACCTTTACCGATATCCAGCAAAGCTTCTTTCGCCTCCTTATAGCTAAGTGACTTATGTTCAAATAATATCTGCAGTATCTTCTTCATATTATCTCTTCAACCAGTTTTCTAAGATCGTTTTTCCATCCGGAGTAAGTACACTTTCAGGATGAAACTGAACTCCCGTTACTTCCAGATTTTTGTGTTGCAAAGCCATGATATAGTTGTTCTCATCTCTTGCAGTGATCTCAAGTTCACCAGGAAAATTTTCTTCGCTGATCACCCAACTATGGTAACGACCAACTTTAATATTGGGTGGCAGATATTTAAAAATGGGAGCTTCATTTGAAACGGTACAGCTAGTTGAAATACCGTGAAAGACGGATGCAAGGTTGATCAGCTTTCCGCCAAAGGCTTCACCAATTGCCTGGTGACCCAAACACACTCCCAAAATAGATTTTGTTGCCGCATATTCTTTTATCAATGGCAAAAGCAATCCTGCCTCTGAAGGAATGCCCGGACCAGGTGAAAGAATGATCTTATCGTAGTCTTTCACTTTTTCCAAAGCAATCTCATCATTCCTGTACACATCCACTTTTGAATGCGTGATGGCTTCAACCAAATGCACAAGATTGTAAGTAAAAGAATCGTAGTTATCGAAAATCAGGATTTTCATCTTAAATGGTTTCTGCTAATTGAATGGCTTGTTTTAGTGCACCAAGCTTGTTGTTAACTTCTGTTAGTTCATTCGCCGGTTGCGAGTTTGCAACAACACCGGCTCCTGCCTGGTAATGCAAAGTGTTCTGTTTGCTCAAAAATGTTCTGATCATTATTGCATGATTGCAGCTTCCGTCAAAACCCAAAAATCCGATACATCCTCCATAATAACTTCTTGGCGTGGGCTCGTAAAGATCGATCAGTTGTATGGCTTTATACTTTGGTGCGCCGCTTAATGTTCCTGCAGGAAAAGTTGCAGCCAACAAAGACAGTGAGTTTGTTCCCGCTTTTAATTTACCAACAACTTCACTTACTAAATGGATCACATGCGAATAATAATGTACCTGGCGATAGTAACTCACTTTTACATCTTCACACATCCTGCTAAGATCATTTCTTGCAAGATCTACCAGCATTACATGTTCTGCATTTTCTTTAGCATCAGCCAACAATTGTTCGGAGAGATTTTTATCTTCTGCTTCATCACCTGTTCTTCGCACTGTTCCTGCTATCGGATGAACAACAGCTTTCCCATCTTTAATGATGAGCTGCGATTCCGGGCTTGAACCCATCAGGCGATAATCACCATAATCAAAATAAAAAAGATAAGGTGATGGATTTACACTTCTCAGAGCCCTGTACACATTAAACTCATCACCAATAAATCGCTGGTAAAATCTCCTGCTTAATACGATCTGGAAAACATCACCCCTCAAGCAACTTTCTATTCCTTTTTGTACGATCTGCTTATAGTCTTCATCACTCATATTTTGTTGCTCTTCTCCTTTTAGTTCAAAAGGAAAAGTGGGAACATCCTTACTCCTGATCAAAGATTCAACAGCAGTGAGCTCACTTTCTACACCGGCAACATGATTTTCGCAGATGAACATTTCATCTTTAAAATGATTGATGGCTATCACGTATTGATATAACCTGTAACGCATCAATGGAATTTCAGGTTGAGACGTTTTTGAGTTTAATTCTACCGACTCAAAGAATTGCACTGCATCGTAAGTTGTGTATCCAAAAAGTCCTTGTGCAATGTTTGCGATTTTATTATCGCAAGGTTGTACATCAAAGTGATCCATAAAATTCCAGGTCGTTTCCGGTACATCCTCAACATTACTGATCTTTTGTTTTTCTGGTTTTCTCCCGGGAAATTTGAATTCGATCGATTGGTAATTCGTGATCTCAATACCACCAATCGCATTGATGCCAATAAAAGAAAAACTATTATCGGCAGCATGATAATCGGTGCTCTCTAATAAGATCGTATCCCTGAAACGATCACGCAACCTCAGGTAAATACCAACCGGTGTATGAATATCGCTTAACAGCTTTTTATATGTTGTTGTAAGTGCTATTTTTTTCATTGAGTCAACTTCAGTTTTTCTATTCATCGTCCCTTGCGTCGCACACTTGTGCTGAAGGAACAATTATGAGCAATAAAAAAGCCCCGATACTATCGAGGCTTAATATTGTTCAATACTGGCAATATCATTACAAGCCCCGACCGGAGTTTGAATGCCACCACCAATTGTTATTTTGATTTCTGTAATTCACAAGTGCAATTAAGAACATAAAATGAAACCAGCCAAAATTTATTTATTTGTTTAATGCTTTTTTATAAGCCTGCAAACATCTTTCTCTTGCAAGCTCATGTTCAACAATCGGCTTTGGATAGTCGAAAGAATCCAGTTCAGGCACCCATTTTCTTATATACTTCAGATCGCTATCAAACTTTTCTGTTTGTGTTCTTGGATTGAATATCCTGAAATATGGAGCTGCATCACATCCGCTTCCGGCTGTCCATTGCCAACCACCGTTGTTTGCTGCATAATCATAATCCAGGAGTTTTTTTGCAAAGTATGTTTCGCCCCAACGCCAGTCGATCAACAAATGTTTACACAAAAATGAAGCAGTGATCATCCTTACACGATTGTGCATGAAACCGGTTTCATTTAACTCTCTCATGCCGGCATCAACAATTGGATAACCCGTCATTCCATTGCACCATGCATCAAACTCCTTTTCATTATTTCTCCATTCTATGTTATCGTATTCCGGTTTACAGGCATACCCTTTTCTCACATGTGGTACATTCCAAAGGATCATATGGTAGAATTCACGCCAGATCAATTCATTTAAATACACTTCATTCAATTCTTTTGCTCGTTTTACTAACTGGCGAATGCTGATCGTTCCAAATCTCAGGTGAACACTTAGCCTGCTTGTTCCTGCAATACCTGGATAATCCCGATTCTTATGATATGTTTTTATCAATTCAGTTCTAACATTTTTAGAAGGGAAGAGTTCTCCTACAGCTTCAAAATCCATCGATTCCAATGATGGAATGGCTTTAGCGTTTTGCCGATACAGGTTGTTGAAATACTTTTCTGTTGGATACTCCTTTAAATAAAAAACATTCAATGTTGCTTTCCATCTTTTGCTGTAAGGCGTAAACACCATGTAGGGCTTACCATCATCTTTCATCACCTCATCCTTATCAAAGATCACCTGGTCTTTATAAGTGTTAAATACAGTACCGTGGCTCAGCAGTAGTTCAGCCATTTCATTATCCCGATCAATCGCATATTGTTCATAATCGTGGTTGGTGAACACAGCTTCAATGCTGTATTTATCGAGTAGTTTTTTAAAAATATCTTTTGGGAATCCGTAATACACTTCAAGAGAAGAACCGATGCTGAGCAATTGCTGCTGCATCTCAGCAAGTGCATTATAGATGAATTCTACACGACGGTCTTTTTTATCTTCCAGGTCATCCAGTATGTTTTTATCGAATATAAAAACCGGGATAACAGGATTATTACTTTTTAACGCATAATATAAAGCAGCATTGTCTTCCAATCTCAGGTCACGCCTGAACCACATGATATTCACTACCGGTTTCATTATCAGAGTAACAACAAAAACCTCTCTAATGTTTATTGAAAGAGCGGCTTTATAAATTTATTGTACAACAAAGCCGATGTATTATAACTGTAACCGGCAACACCAACCTGCTTCACCCATTTGATTCCACGTATTGCATTGGTTAGAAAAACTTCGTTTGCATTTTCAACATCATCAACCGTGATCTGTGTTTCTTCAATTGGAAGCCCTTCCTTTCTACAATGTTGCAGCAAGTATTTTCTCATTACGCCTGATATACAACCTTCGTTTAAAGCAGGCGTTTTAATGATGCCGTCTGAAACAATGAAAAGGTTTGCAATGGTTGTATCAGCTACCCGGTCGTATGCATTCAATACAATTGCATCATTTAATTGATTTCGTTTTGCCCAGTTTGTAGCCTGAACATAGGGCAAAAAACTATTACTCTTTATGTGAGAGAAATTATCAGCAGCCTTCCTGGCGTCTTTAAATATATCGATCACCAATCCATTGTCATTGAACGTTCCTATTGTTGTGGAAATTTCAAAGGTTTCAATAATATAATTCGGGATCTGACTTTCCGGATCAAACAAACCGCCATCACTTCCAAAAATTGTTATTCGAATTCTTCCAAGTTGCTGATGACCATTTTTCGTAGCCACCTCGATTATTTGCTTTTCAAACTCATCAGCGGAGAAATGCTTCGGAATCTTAAATTGAAGTGTTTCAAGAGAAGAAAATAATCTTTCAAAATGCAGTTCTTTTAAGATCAGTTTCCCATTAATCATCTTCATTGTTTCAAAACAACCATCGCCATAACGTAATCCACGTGATGCTGAAGAAACGATTGGCGTTCCTTCATCCACAAATTTCCCATTGAAGATGATCTTGTTCACCTGCTAAATATCAATAAAAAATCCTGCCGAAGCAGGATTCAAATTTTCTCGCTGTTATTATCCTTCCACTATTCCATGCTTCACTGCATACAATATCAATCCTGCAGTTGTTTTTGCACCTGTTTTGATCTTTAACCTGTCACGAATGGCTTCTACCGTTCTTGGGCTGATCTCAACCAGGTCTGCAATTTCTTTTGTACTCTTCTCTTCACACATCAGCTTCAGCACATTTTTTTCCTTTTCACTCAGATCTGCTTCTTCTGAATATGCAGGCATATCATGCTTCTTATTTCTCAAACCAGCCAGCATTGCTTTATTGGTGTATTCATTAAAGAAGAACTCGTTCTCGTAACATGTTTTAATAGCCTGGTAAATGGTTTCTGAATCTGAGTTCTTGGTAAGATAACTATTGGCACCGATTTCCATCAGCCTGCTGATCATACTCACATCATCGTTCATCGTTAACATGATAATACGAACATCAGGTAATATCTTTTTCACCTCTGGCAATGTAGCAATGCCATCCATGATGGGCATTTGAATATCCAGCAAAATAATATCCGGCTTTAAAAATTTCACCAGGTTCAGCAACTGCATTCCATTCTCAGCTTCACCCATTATCTCGATATCCTTATAAAAAGAAAGAGATGTTTTAACTCCGGTTCTAAAAAGTGCATGGTCATCTGCTATTATCACTTTAATCTTATCGGGCATAGCACAAGGTTATTCGGCAAATATAAAACGTAATTATGCTAATGTTATTTTGTTATTTTCTTTAGGAAATATACGATGGAGCAACTGATGATTTCCCGATGATATTGCAAGATACTGAAGACGTAAAATAGGGCAGTTTTGCTCTTGCCAGCAAAGTGTGATATGCTACTTTTATCGCCCAATATCCAATAGAAAAATCGATTTCGCCTTGTTGCGACTAATCTTAGCTGCACAAAAAAATCCAACTATCCTGGGAGAAGCTATAAAGGCCCAGGTTAGCGAGAAAACCGGGCTTGTTGAGGTAGACAAGCCCTTTTTTATTATTATAATTTCTTCCCTTGATCTGTTTTGTGTATACATGATATCATTCATATTTATGTTCGTTAATGCTTTCCAGGAATTAGAAAATTATAAAGGTGGTTTAAACAGGTTTCCATTCCAGCACTTTGGGCCATTATGATAACAGGTATTTTCATGGCTGTAATTACCCTGGCTGCGCTGATCCTTTTCATTATTCATGTGATCCATAATAAAAGCCTGCCTGACAATGAAAGAATCGTATGGGTACTTGTATTTGTTTTTGCAGGAATGATCGGTTTCCCGATCTATTGGTTTATGAGAGCTATTAAATACCATCCGCAGGCATATAACTTACCCAATTCGTAAAATTACCAAGTAAGCTCCCGATAATTTTATTCCAGGACTTCAGCATTGTGAAGATTGAAAAAAGGGCAGTTTTGCTCTTCCCTGCATTAAAATGTTAAAGTAGGTTTACATCATTGAAAACGAACCGTTTTTTAAATCCAATTCCAACCGAAAGACCGTAAACCCCTTTTAATCCTTCGCCCTATTGAAAAGCCAAAATAACCTGTGCAAAAAAGAAGGATTTGAGTCTCGCTGTTAGCGAGACTTTTTATTTGCAGCCCATCTTAACCAGATTATCTTAGCTGCATGAAGATCAGGGAAGTTATTGATGTGTTAGAAGAATTGGCTCCACCCAGTTACCAGGAAAGCTATGATAATGCAGGATTACTTACAGGCAACGCAAACTGGGATTGTGTGGGAATTCTTTGCACTTTAGATGCAACAGAAGCTGTTATTAACGAAGCCATTCAAAAGAACTGCAACCTGGTTGTTGCCCACCACCCGATCATCTTTGGTGGACTCAAGAAGATCAACGGCAAGAACTATGTAGAAAGAGCCGTGATCTCAGCCATAAAGAACGACATTGCTATTTATGCCATCCACACCAACCTTGATAACATTTCAACCGGAGTAAACGGGAAAATTGCCGAAAAGCTCGGCTTAAAGAACATGGAAGTGCTTCTTCCAAAAGAAAATAACCTGAGAAAACTCTATGTTTTTGTTCCTGAAGCCAAAGCTGAAGAAGTTCGCAATGCTATTTTTAAAGCCGGAGGTGGACAAATTGGCAATTACAGCGAGTGTAGCTTCAATTTGCCAGGGAAAGGAACTTTCAAAGCCGGGGAAGGAACTGATCCTTATGTTGGTGAGATCGGGAAAAGGCATGAGGAAGAGGAGATCAAAATGGAGATCATTTTTCCGGCTTACATGCAAATGCGGATCATTTCGGCTATGATCGAGGCTCACCCATATGAAGAAGTGGCGTACGACATTATCCCTTTGGGCAACTATTTTAAAGAAGTGGGTAGTGGAGTGATCGGCGAATTACCTGAAAACCTGGAAGAAACAGGCTTTCTGCATATGTTGAAAACCAGTTTTGACCTGAAAGTGATACGTCACACACCTTTAACAGGTAAAACAGTAAAAAAAGTTGCCATATGTGGTGGAGCAGGTAGTTTCCTGATCAAAAAAGCAGTGGCTGCAGGGGCTGATTTTTACATTACGGCAGATGTGAAATACCACGAATTCTTTGATGCAGAGGATAAAATGGTGATTGCCGATATCGGGCACTTTGAAAGTGAGCAGTTTACGACAGACCTTTTAACGGATGTTTTACAGCAGAAATTCCCTACTTTTGCCGTCCTTAAAACTGAGGTGAATACCAACCCGGTAAAGTATTTCGTTGGATAGACATTAAAGGTGAAAAGTGAAAAGGAAGTACAAGTGAGTGACACAACGAAGTAACACCGGAGTGTTAGAAGCTGGTATCATCATCTCAGATTTCAAATCGCAAATATCAAATTTGAATATGGCAGTTAAAGACTTCTCTGTAGAGGAAAAACTTGCAAGCCTTGTTAAGCTACAAAAAATAGACAGCAAACTGGATGAATTTCAGATTCTGAAAGGTGAACTTCC
Source organism: Chitinophagaceae bacterium (assembly GCA_024508725.1). Taxonomy (GTDB): domain Bacteria; phylum Bacteroidota; class Bacteroidia; order Chitinophagales; family Chitinophagaceae; genus JAEZDC01. The sequence continues at coordinate 252,075 of JANINS010000001.1, forward strand.
GATGGAAGTGAGTGATCTTGAAGACGAGATCCAGGGCTTACATGCAAGAAGAACGAGGATCGAGGAAGAGATCAACGGTATCACAGAGTTCATCGAAAGTAAAAAAACGCTGATGAAAGACTCTGAAGCTTTGATCAAGAAATACGAGAAGCAGAGTGACAATGTGAAGAACAACCGTGAGTTTGAAGCGATCAATAAAGAAGTTGAGATGCAGCAACTCGAGATCAAACTGGCTGAGAAGCACATTAAAGATGCGAACGAAGAACTTGCTGATAAAGTAAGATCACTCGACAATGCTAAAAAGCAGATCGCTTCTAAAGAAGGTGTGTTAACACACAAGAAAGATGAATTAGAAAAGATCATCGCTGATACTGAAAAAGAAGAGAAACATTTCGCTAAAGTATCTGAAGATGCCCGTGGTCATATTGACGAGAGGTTGTTGTATAGCTACGACAGGATCAGGAAGAGCTACAGAAATGGTTTGGCGGTAGTTCCTGTTGAAAGAGATGCCTGTGGTGGTTGTTTTAATTCAATTCCGCCTCAGAAGCAGAGCGAAATTCGCCAGCATAAGAAAGTAATGGTGTGTGAGAACTGTGGTAGAATTTTGGTTGATCGTGATTTGGTTGACAGTGTTGAAGTAAAGTAATCGTCCTTGTGTTGAAGGAGAAATATAAGTTGAAAGGGTAGTCAATGACTACCCTTTCTTATTTTTAGCACCCCTTACCCCTAAAGGGGAAATGACATGAAAAGAATTAGCTTGATCATATTGTTTGGCTGCTTTGCTTTTATTGCAAAAGCGGAGTATGTGTATGAGTTTAATTCCACTTGTCAGCAGGCTTATATGGAGATCACGAAATTGAAGCTGGCAAATGGCCAGGCATTGATCAACAAAGCCAAACAGCAAAATCCCAACAACCTTATTCCGTTAGCATTAGAAAACTACGTTGATTTTTATACGCTGTTCTTTAATGAAGATCCTGTTCAATACAAGCGTTATAAGAAGAATGTTTCTGCAAGAATTGACAAACTGAAAGAAGGTCCGGAGAGTTCTCCGTTTCATCAATATTATTTGTCGATGGCTTACCTGTTAAAAGCCGGTGTTCAAATGAAGTTTGGCGAGAAATGGAATGCCGGATGGGATTTTAAAAGAGGTTACAACTATATAAAGAGTAACAAGAAAGACTTTCCCACTTTCGCACCAAATGATCTCTTATACGGACCCATGCAAGCTATTGTTGGAACCATTCCTTCAGGATATAAATGGGTGGCGAATCTTTTTGGAATGAAAGGTTCGGTAAAAACAGGCATGAAGTTAATAAACAATTTTACCGAGAGCTCCGATCCATGGGCACGGTTGTTTTTTAATGAAGCGGCTTTTCTCAACTGCTACCTCAAGTTTTATATCGAGAATGATAAAGATGGCGTATTCGAATTCATACAACGAAAGAAACTGGATGTAGTGAACAATCATCTATTTTCTTATATGGCAGCCAATCTTGGAATCCATAATAAGATGAGTGATTATGCAGAAAGAATATTGCTGAACATGAATCGCTCAGCGGAATATTTACAAACCAATGCCTTCGATTACCAGATGGCAATGGTGCAAATGAACAAGCTGGATCTGAAGGATGCTGCGGTATATCTTGAACGGTTTGTTGGCCAGTTCAAAGGCAAGACTTTTATTAAAGATGCTTACCTGAAACTGAGCTGGTGTTATTATTTGCAAGGCAATAAGCAAGCTGCAGAGATCGCCAGAAAAAAAGTATTGGAAAAAGGTTCAACTGATGCAGAGCCGGATAAGAAAGCACAGAAAGATGCGAAAGCAGGAATATATCCGAATGTGGTTTTGCTAAAAGCAAGATTGTTAAGTGATGGAGGATATCATACACAAGCCCTTGCTGTATTAAAAGGTTATACGAAGGAAAGTTTCAACAAAACAGAAGAACAACTTGAGTTATTATACAGATACGGCAGGATCTACGATGATCTGCATAAAGACACTGAAGCCATTCAATATTATAACCAAACCATTGAATTAGGTAAAGAACGAACGGAGTATTACGCCGCAAGAGCTGCTTTACAGGCGGCACAGATCTATGAACGACAAGGAAAAAAATCACAGGCAATTGCTTACTATCAAAAATGTTTGGATATGGATGATCATGAGTATAAAGACTCTATCGATCAGAGAGCAAAAGCCGGGATTCAGCGGTGCAAAGGAGAATAATTAATGTGCAAATTTGCCAATGATGCAAATGTGCAAATAATGAAGTTTACAGGTAGATTTGTTTGCACATTTGCAAATCTGCACATTGGCACAGTTACCTATGCTCAAGAAACTCATCATACAGAATTACGCAATCATCGACGAGATTCAAATTAAGTTCTCGCCCAGCCTGAATATCATTACCGGAGAAACCGGGGCCGGAAAAAGTATCTTAATGGGTGCTTTGAACCTGATATTGGGTGAAAGAGCTGATACAAATGTGCTATTGAACAAAGACAAGAAATGCATCGTTGAAGGCGTATTCAGTATTGATACAAAAGATACAGTGAAACAATTTCTGCACGAAAATGATCTTGACAATGAAGCCGAACTTGTATTAAGAAGAGAGATTGCAACAAACGGTAAAACAAGAAGCTTCATCAACGATACACCGGCTACGCTGCAACAATTAAAACAACTTGCATCTCTGTTGGTTGATCTGCATCAACAATTTGATACGCTTGAATTGGGTGATTCAGATTTCCAGCGAGAAGTGTTGGATGCATTAGCAGGAAACAAAGATGCATTAACCGAATATCGTTCGATCTTTAATAATTGGAGAGCTGCAAAGAAAGAACTCAACGAACTGGAACAACAGAAAGCCAGCTTCAATAAAGAACTGGATTACAACCAGTTTTTGTTTGATGAACTGAATGAACTAAGCCTGAAAGAAAATGAACTGGAAGAGCTTGATCATGAATTGAAATTGCTGAGTAATGCCGAAGAGATCAAATCAGCATTATCAAGAGTTTCATTCGAGTTGAAGGAAAGCGAACAACCGGTAACACAGCTTTTGAAGCAATTGGTTCACCAGTTACAAACTTACTCGGAGCATCATCCAAATCTTTCTTCCATCATTCAGCGATTACAAAGTACGCAGATCGAATTGGCTGATATCGCCGAAGAAACAGAACAGATCAATGATGCTGTACATTTTGATGAACAACGGATCAACCTCATCAACGATAAACTGGCAGCCGGTTATAAACTGCTGAAAAAACACGGCGTAACAACTACGAATGAACTCCTCAACATTCAAACTGAGCTGGAACAAAAGCTCCAGGCTGTGCTCAATATCGACGAAGCAATATCAGCAAAAGAAAAACAGGTATCAGAGCTATTGAAAAAAGTCGAAACCATTGCTGAAAAAATATCGAAAGCCAGGATCAAACAAACCAAACCGCTGGAAGAAAATGTAAATACATTATTGCACCAGGTTGGAATGCCGAATGCAAGGTTGAAAGTTGAGATAAAACAAACCGATCTGCATGAATTTGGAAAAGACCAGGTTGAGTTTTTATTTGATGCCAACAAAAGCAATCGCTTTGAACCAATCAGGAAAGTAGCGAGTGGTGGAGAGTTGAGCAGGCTGATGCTTTGCATCAAATCGCTGGTAGCACAACACATCGATCTTCCTACGATGATCTTTGATGAAATAGACACAGGCATCTCGGGTGAAGCTGCAAAACAGGTGGGCATCATCATGAAAGACCTGGCTAAAAAAAGACAGATCATCTGCATTACGCATCAACCACAAATTGCCGGAAAAGCGAATGCTCATTTCTTCGTGTATAAAGAGATCAAAGGCGAAGCGATCAAAACGAATATTCGTTTGCTGGATGAAGACGAACGCATTACTGCCATTGCCAAAATGCTAAGCGGAGAAAAACCTACAGCGGCAGCTTTGGAAAATGCAAGAGAAATGATGAATTAAACCAGCCACGCCTGCCAGACTGAACTCTTTCAGGCTGGGATTACACAGATTATAATACTAACATCATGCAGGGTGTACCACATTGGCAGTTGTTCATGTTGATCTACCTACTGGCTGTGGGTGTTCCCGTAATGCTCGTTCATTATAAGATCAGGAAAAGAATACAGGCAGAAAGAACAACCAAAAGTCTGCTGCTCTATTTTGCCGCAGTGTTAGGAACAGCATTGATCATGCATTTCATCACCATGATCATCTATTTCAAATTCCTGTTCACTCATTAAAGTTGAAACCTTTATTTTTACTCCCTCAATTTCATTCTATGGCTCACAACTTACTGCAAGGGAAAAAAGGGATCATCTTTGGTGCATTGAACGATCAGTCGATCGCATGGAAGATTGCTGAAAAATGTCATGCTGAAGGTGCGCAACTCGTGTTGACGAATGCTCCGATTGCTTTACGCATGGGCGAGATCAATAAACTTTCTGAAACTACAGGTGCTCCTGTTATTCCTGCCGACGTTACGAACATGGATGATCTGAAAAATCTTTTCGAAAAATCACAGGAACACTTTGGTGGTAAGATCGATTTCATTCTGCACTCGATCGGAATGAGCCTGAATGTTAGAAAGGGTAAGCACTATACTGAGATGGATTATGGCTTTAACCAAAAAACACTCGACATCTCTGCCATGAGTTTGCACCGTGTTCTCAGAACTGCATGGGATATGGATGCTCTGAATGAATGGGGAAGTGTTGTTGCCTTAACATATATCGCTGCGCAAAGAGTTTTCCCTGACTATAACGAAATGGCCGATGCCAAAGCTTTACTCGAAAGTGTAACAAGAAGCTTCGGTTATCATTGGGCCAAGAAAAGTAAGGTTCGTATCAACACTGTTTCGCAATCACCAACAAGAACTACTGCAGGAAGTGGTGTAAAGGGGTTCGATGGCTTTATCAACTATGCCGAAAAGATGAGTCCATTGGGCAATGCCAGTGCAGAAGATTGTGCTAATTATTGCGTAACGCTGTTCAGTGATCTTACAAAAATGGTGACGATGCAGAATCTTTTCCATGATGGAGGTTTCAGCTTTACCGGCGTTACGACTGAGGTGATCGAGCAGATGGAAAAATAATGTGCTGATTTGCCAATGTGCTGATATGCTAATTGACCAGAGGCTAGTGCTACTATTAAGCTTCTGTTGCGCCTGTCCGACGTAGCTTAAGCGAAGGCGGATCGCACTCTTGCACTTGTTAATCGCTATTCAGCTATAAAGAACGCAGATAACGCAGATGATTATGATCGGTCATGATAGATCCTAACCATCATAAAAATCAGCGTTCCGGTTTAACTTTTCACCTTTCACTTTTCACATATGAGCACATCCTCCTCCAAACCATCCAATCTCACCAATCTTATTGGCTATTTAGGTTCGTTTCTTACCTGTGTAACATTCGTACCGCAGGTTTATCAAAGTTGGAAGACAAAAAGTGTAGGAGACCTTAGTATATGGATGATCTGTATTGTGATCACCAGTACATTGGTTTGGCTGTGGTATGGTGTAAGAATTAAAAGCGGACCGGTGATCGTAGCCAATGCTATTGTATTTTTTCTTGGTTGTGTGTTGATGTATTTTAAGATGACATTTGTGAGCTAGTTATGGAACTATCTTTTATAGAACTACTAAAAAAAGATGGATGGTCAGAAGTTAAACACGACTGGTTATACACAAAAGAAAAATTCAGACTACAGAGAGACACCAGTTCATGGTGGATATTACTAGAAGAAGAAAACAGAATATTCGATATAGCTGAACCTGCAACTTATCAAAGAGCATGGATGATAAACCTGATTAATTATCTGTGCAGGATCAATCAATCTTACTGGCAATAGCTCAACAAAGTTCCGAACGTACAAGTGAGTGACACAACCGGCGATGCCATAAAAGCAAAAGTTGGTGCATAAAAAAACCGCTCTTCTCAGAACGGCTTTTTTAATATCGATCAGCTTCGCTAATTAATATTCGTCTTCGTTGAACATGAAATCTTCCTGGCTTGGATAATCGGGCCAGATGTCTTCGATGCTCTCGTACACTTCGCCTTCGTCATCAAGTTCCTGGAGGTTTTCTACCACTTCCAAAGGTGCACCACTACGAATCGAATAATCGATCAACTCGTCTTTTGTTGCAGGCCAAGGTGCTTCTTCCAGGTAACTCGCTAATTCCAATGTCCAGAACATATGCTGCCTTTTTTGTGTTTTATTGCTATGAATACAGCAAAACAAATAACCTGCCGTACCCCTAATTTTTCGCAAATGTAATTTTTACAACGACATAGCCAAATCCTTGTTTCCCAGCCGCTGTGAATAAATGTTTAAAAAGCTCGCCCTCAGCAGAAAAAGAATAGGTTTGTATTCCAGATTATTATCATTTCAAAATTGCTGCATGCTTAAAGCGGAAAATATTCACAAGCGTTACGGTCAGCTTCATGTATTAAAAGGTGTCGATGTAGAGATAAAAAAGGGCGAGATTGTGAGTATTGTTGGCTCTTCAGGAGCCGGGAAAAGCACTTTATTGCATATCCTGGGCACTTTAGACAGCCCGGATAGTGGTAAGATCTTTTTAAATGACCAGCCTTTGCACAACCTGAGAGGCAAGAAACTTGCTGCTTTCCGCAATAAACACATCGGTTTTGTATTTCAATTCCACCATCTGTTACCGGAGTTCACCGCTTTGGAGAATGTTTGCATACCTGGCTGGATCGCAGGAAGAAAAAAGAAAGAAGTAGAAGCTGAAGCTGAACAATTGCTGAAACTTTTGGGTCTTGGTCACCGATTAGAAAACAAACCAACTGCTCTTAGTGGTGGTGAGCAGCAAAGAGTAGCTGTTGCCAGGGCTTTGATCAATAAACCGCAGATCGTTTTTGCCGATGAGCCAACCGGTAATCTCGACAGTAAGAATGCGAAAGAACTGCACGAACTATTTGTAAGATTGAGAGATGAAATGCAGCAAACTTTCCTGATCGTTACCCATAACGAAGAACTGGCTGCTATGAGTGACAGGGAATTGCATATGAAAGATGGGAAGATGGATATTGATATGCAGATTAGTTAATATGCCAATATGAACGGAAATTAGTTGGCTTATCTGCTTATCATCACATTGGCTTATTGATTCTCGGCTTCCACGCTATTTCTTCTGCATTCAATAAATGACCAATAAATCTCGCTAAAACAAAGAGATAATCACTCAGCCGGTTCAGGTATTTTAAAACAAGCAGATCAACGAATTCTTCGTTCTCGTGCATGGCAACACAAATTCTTTCGGCACGGCGACAAATACATCTTGCTACATGAGCCGTTGAAACAGCAAGATGTCCACCCGGTAAAATGAAATTCTTCATCGGAGGAAGTGTTTCATTCATCTTATCGATCTCTCTTTCGAGAAAACTTACATCTTCTTCTTTCAGATCAGGGATCTTCATCAATGGTTCTTTCTCAGGATCGCAGGCCAAAGATGATCCGATGGTGAATAACCTGTCCTGTATCTCTTTCAATACATCTTTCGAATTGGAATCACCGATCTGGTCTCTCACCATTCCAATAAACGAGTTCAACTCATCTACCGTACCATAGCTATCAATGCGAATATTGCTCTTGGGCACTTTCGTTCCACCGATAAGTGAAGTTTTGCCGGCATCACCGGTTTTGGTATATATCTTAATGGCCATAGAAATAGATATAAGAGGTAAGAAGTATGAGGTAAGATCAGCCGGCAACGCCTGAAGCCTGTTTTACAATATCGGTTTCAATCAATCCATCTCTTAACCGCACCACACGTTTTGCATAAGCTGCGATATCTTCTTCGTGTGTTACAAGGATCACTGTATTACCTGCAGCCTGTATCTGACCGAATATTTCCATCACTTCGATAGAGGTTTTGGTATCGAGGTTCCCGGTAGGTTCATCAGCCAGCAAAATAGATGGGTTGTTTACAATGGCTCTGGCGATCGCTACACGTTGTATCTGTCCACCACTCATCTCGTTCGATTTATGATGAGCCCTGTCTGCCAATCCCACTTTAGCCAAAGCTTCATTGGCTTTTTCCATCCGTATCTTTTTATTCACGCCGGCATACACCAGAGGCAAAGCAACATTCTCTGCTGCTGTAAGTCGTGGCAGCAAATTGAATTGCTGAAACACGAAGCCGATCTCTTTATTTCTTACTTCAGCCAATTCATCATCGGTCATCTTACTCACATCCCTGTTGTTCAGTACATATTTTCCCGAAGTTGGCGTATCCAGGCAACCCAGAATATTCATCAACGTACTCTTTCCACTACCTGATGGACCCATGAGTGCTACATATTCGTTCCTGTGAATATCGAGGTCGATTCCTTTTAATACATCGAGGGAATGGGTTCCCATGAAATACGTTTTCCTGATGGCTTCTAAATGAATTACGGGACTCATATTATTGGGGGTTGATCACTTTAGGTACTTTAAAAAACTGATCATCTTTTACCGGGGCATTCAACATTGCTTCTTCCCTGCTCACCATTCCTTTCACCACATCATCACGCAAAGCATTATCAGAATACCCCATGTGTGTGAGCGGCTCGATACCTGTAGTATCCAACTCCTGCAACTTTTCAACAAAAGAGATCATTTTCTGGAGATCAGACTTTAACTCCTGCTTCTCCTCTGCATTGAACGAGAGTTTAGACAGTTTCGCAAGATGATCGATCAATTGGTCTGTGACTTCCATTGTAACAAAGTAAAACAATTGCCGTCAGATGCAAAAACCTTCAAAAGCCGTTGATCTTCTTCCATTTTCTGGAAAATCTCCCATTTTGATGTGTTACAACATAATTTTTGAGGCAGATGTTCGTTTTAGCAATAACCAATATCTAATGAAGAATCTTTACCCGCTAAGGATATTTATCGTAGAAGATGACCTGCTGTATTGCTCAATGCTGGAATACCATCTTTCACTTAACCCGGATTACCAGGTCAGCAAATTTCATGATGCCAAAAGTTTTCTTGCCACACTACATCAGAAACCAGATGTGGTTTCGCTGGATTATTCGCTGCCCGATATGAATGGAGATGCCGTATTGAAAGAGATCAAAGAACTTTCTCCCGATACAAAAACCATTATCGTTTCAGGACAGGAAGATGTGAAGATTGCGATCGACCTGCTAAAAAAAGGTGCATACGATTACATTGTTAAAGATGCAGATACGAAAGAAAGATTATGGAATGCACTGCAGCACCTGAGAGAAAATCATGAACTGAGAAAAGAACTGGAAGATCTGAAAGAAGAGGTAGCCAGAAAATATGATTTTAGTAATGTGATCATTGGCAACAGCTTTAACCTGAAAAAGGTTTTTAGCCTGATGGAGAAAGCGGCTACAGCTAATATCACCGTTTCTATTACCGGCGAAACGGGAACAGGTAAAGAATTGGTGGCAAAATCCATTCATTATAATTCACCAAGAAAGAACAAACCTTTTGTTGCAGTAAATGTTGCCGCCATTCCAAAAGACCTGTTGGAAAGTGAGCTTTTCGGTCATGAAAAAGGTTCGTTCACAGGTTCTATAGCCAGGCGTATTGGTAAGTTTGAAGAAGCCAATAAAGGAACATTGTTCCTGGACGAAATTGGCGAGATGGATATGAGTATGCAGGCAAAATTGCTTCGTGTATTGCAGGAAAAAGAAGTAACGAGGGTTGGGAGCAATGAAATAATAAAGATCGATGTACGCATCGTTGTCGCTACGCATAAAAATCTGTCAGAAGAAGTGAAAAAAGGAAACTTCAGGGAAGACCTGTATTATCGATTGCTTGGATTGCCTATTCACTTGCCGCCACTTCGTGAAAGAGAGAATGATGTTTTGTTGATCGCAAGACATTTTATGGAAGAGTTTTGCAGGGAAAACAACTTTGGGAAAAAACAGCTGTCGGCAGAAGCAAGCAAAAAGCTGCTGCACCATGGGTTTCCGGGAAATGTAAGAGAACTTAAATCGATCATAGAACTGGCTTGTGTAATGGCAGAAGGCGAAGAGATATTACCTGAACATCTGAATATTTTATCATCGAATGTGATCGAGAACTTTGTATTGAAAGAAGCCACGCTTAAAGAATTTAATATAAAACTGATTCAGTATTATCTTGATAAAAACAACTACGATGTAATGAAGGTTGCACGGCAACTCGACGTAGGGAAATCGACGATATACCGGATGATACAGAACAAAGAATTATACATAAACAAGCAGTACGGGTATTCAGTTTTAAACTAATATTAAATAGCGTTCGTTTTGGATTTTGTACCTTCATCGCCAATATTGCCTGCGAGTAATGGCTATGAACACCTCCTTACAACCAGATATCTCTAATACTTCCACACAAACACAAAACGAATGGCTTTTGCTGTTGGTTGCAAATCTGCGTGGAGCAATATTATTAGAAGATGAGCAAAGGGTTATTCAATTTGCCAATACAGCATTTTGCGAGGTTTTTCATTTGAATGTTGCGGCAGAATCACTGCAGGGTACTTCAACTACAAATACTTGGAAGAATTTTACCGGCAATGATACAGAGGCTTTAAAGAAGATCACTTCCATTGCCCAACAATCAAACAAGATCACTGGTAAAGAAATTGAACTGCAAAGTGGAAGAATATTGGTCACTGATTTCACTCCCATTCAACAAAACGGAAAGATCGCTGGCTATCTCTGGCAATTCAAAGATGAAACGGAAAAGATCACAGCTGAGCGGTTACTGAAACAACAACGCAAGTTCTATGAAGATGTATTAAACAGTATTCCATCAGATATTGCTGTTTTTTCTTCCGATCATAAATACCTCTACATTAATCCTGTTGGATTGGGAGATCCTGAGATACGTCAATGGCTGATCGGTAAAGATGATTTTGATTACTGTGAAAAAAGGAGCAAAGACATTTCGTTTGCACAGAACAGGCGGGATGTATTTAACAAGATCATAGAGACGGGAAAGCAAAAAGAGTGGGAAGAAAAGATCATTAATAAACAGGGAGAAACAGAATACCATCTTCGTAAGCTCAGCCCTATTTACGATGCCAACAACAATCTTGTCTGGATCATTGGCTACAGTGTTAACATCACTGAAAGAAAAAAGATCGAAGAGAAGATACAGCTAAGTGAAAAACGTTATCGTGACCTGTTCGATTACAGCCAGGCCATTATCTGTACACACGATATGAAAGGCAATTTCCTTTCAGCGAATCCTTCGCTGCTGGAAGTAATGGGTTATTCACTTGACGAGATCGTTGGAAAGAACATCAAAGAATTTTTACAGGAGCAAGACAGGCTTGCTTTTGATGATATTTACCTCAATGCCATCAAAGAGAACAATAAGGTTAAAGGTGTTTTCAAAGTAGTGCATAAGAATGGATCAAAGATCTATTTACTCTACCAGAATTACCGTGTAGAAGGATCGCCAGACAGTGAAGCTTACATCATTGCTTTTGCACAGGATGTTACAGAAAGGGTGAAAGCAGAAAAGGAATTAAAGATTGCCAAACAGCTCACTGAAGAAACAGCAAGAAACAAAGAGAGATTCCTTGCTAATATGAGCCATGAGATCAGAACCCCGATGAATGGCATCATTGGTATCACCTCTTTCCTGCAAAAGACCACACTTAATGATGAGCAAAAAAGTTATCTGAACATTGTCCAGGAATCAGCGCATGATCTGCTGACGATCATCAACGATATTCTTGACCTGGAAAAAGTGGGTACCGGGCAGATACAGTTAGAAAATATTCCTTTTGATATCATCTCTAAAACAAACACCATCATCAAGCTGTTCGAGATCACAGCAAAGAATAAAGGTGTTGATATAAGATTTGAAAATAAAGTGGGCAATGAGTTAACGATATCGGGTGACCCGACAAGATTTAACCAGGTGCTGAACAATCTTATCAGCAATGCGGTTAAGTTTACTTCGAAAGGACATATCACTATTGGTGTTGAAAAGCAGAGAGAAACTTCCAATGAGGTAACGCTTCAGTTCTCTGTATCAGATACAGGTATCGGGATCGATCCGAACAATCTCGAAAAGATATTCAATCCATTTACCCAGGCTTATCCGGAGACCACACGTATGTATGGCGGAACCGGTCTTGGTCTAGCTATTACCAAGAATCTTGTTGAACTGCAGGGTGGAACGATTATCGTAGACAGCCAACCCAAAAAAGGAAGCACTTTTACCTTTACGATCCCTTATAAAAAAACTGAAATTGAAGCAGCTACTTCAATACAGAAAGAGCCCTTGACCAATACCCTTGGGGAGTTGAATATTCTGGTTGCTGAAGACAACGAGATCAACCAGGTACTTACCACCGGCATGTTGCAACAGTTAGGTTTCAAAGCCACTTTTGTAAGTAATGGTGTGGATGTATTGAACCAGTTACAACAAGAACATTTCGACCTGGTATTAATGGATATCCAGATGCCGGAAATGAATGGATACGAAGCAACCAGGCAGATCAGGACTTTATCAGATACTAAACGAAATATTCCTATCATTGCATTAACTGCTAATGCACTGAAAGGGGAAGAAGAAAATTACATCGCAGCAGGAATGAATGGCTACCTCACAAAGCCCTTTTCAGAAGCTGCATTGTACGAAACGATCAAAGCGGTTATTGAAAGCCGGCAAGATACCATCCAACAAAACCAAACAGAGATGAGTCAACCTTCAAACGCAGCAGAGAAATTATATGATCTTACTATGGTAAATGAACTGGCTAGAGGTAACCAGGAATTCATTATGAACCTTGCCAAGATTTTCATCGATACCGTTCCACCCACTGCCAAAGAAATGACAGAAGCCTGTGAGCAGAAAAAATGGGAGCAGATGGGTAAACTGGCTCATAAGCTTAAGTCAACAATAGATACAATGAATATCGCATCGCTTAAAGATGACATTCGTGCTATTGAAAAAAATGGCAAAGAACAAAAGAACCTCGATATTACACCTGCAATGGTAGAAAAAGCAGACTTAGTGATCAGGCAGGTGAGTGAACAACTCAAAGCAGAATTCAATTTATAAGCTTAAATAAATAGCATAGAAAAAGCCCTCGATTTGAGGGCTTTTCATTTTATCCTAATTCATCTCACAACTAACTTTCTCTTCCTTCGGCTCCTTCAACAGGTATTTGTCTAAGGAAATCATCATACCCATCATCCTCATGATTACTGTAAGCTCCATATGCATCAATGCTATAGCCTACTAAGCCGTCGTTTGCTTCAATAACGTACAAAGCAGCCATCTCAGAAGGACTGGAATCACCTTCGAAGCGGTAGGTTTTAACCACCTTCAGATCTTCGGGTTGATAGTATTTTCCCTTACCTGCAGTAAAACCGTCAGGTGTCATTTTAAATTCGTTGTCTTTTTTATTTACCCTGAGGATCTCCATCACCTCAGATAATGTGGTCATTTTTTGAGTGCTATCCATACACCAGATTTTATATAGCTGATTCAAAACGTGTGCCTGAGGTTCAGTGCATCAATTCGTAATGTTTCAGTTTGTTGTAAAGTGTTTTGCGATCGATGTTTAAAAGTTCTGCAGCTTTTGATTTGTTGAAGTTCACTTTCTGCAAAGCACTTAATATGATCTCATATTCTGCCATGAATGCAGCTGAGCGTAACGTACCTTTCAGATCATTTTTTGGTTGTTTCACCTCCACGTTCATGCTTAACCTTGCAGAAGATCTTGAAAGCTCAGCAGGAATTGATTTTTGATTGATCGAGGTGCCGGTACATAACAATGCAGCTTTGCGAATAACATTTCGCATTTCACGTAAATTTCCCGGCCATTCGTATTGAAGAAAAATATCCATCACTTCTTTATCAAAGCCTGTGATATTCTTCCCCAGTTCTGCATTGCATTGTTGCAGAAAATGATTGGCAAACACTGGCAGGTCATCTTTCCTTTCACGTAACGTAGGAATAATGATCGAGAATTCATTGAACCTGTGATAAAGATCTTCACGAAACTTTCCATTGAGATAACAGGTTTGCAGGTTTTCGTTTGAAGCAACAATGATCCTTACATCAGTTGGTATCTCTTTATCGCCTCCTACCCTCCTGATCTTTTTTTCCTGTATGGCTCTTAATAAAGTAGCCTGGATCTCGTACGACAGGTTGGCCACTTCATCAAGAAATAAGGTTCCGCCGTTAGCGATCTCAAAATTTCCTTCTTTATCGGTTGCAGCGCCTGTAAAAGAACCTTTCACATATCCAAACAGTTCGCTGGAAGCAAGTTCTTTTGATAGCGTACCGCAATCTACTGCTACAAATGGTTTGTCTTTTCTATTGCTGAGCTCATGAATGGTTCTTGCGATCACTTCTTTACCTGTTCCGCTTTCGCCGTACAGCACAATGCTATAGTCAGTAGGTGCCACCAATTCTATTTGCCGGTACATTTCCCTGGTTGAATCTCCAACTCCTCTCAGGTAAACAGGAGCTGAAGACCTGCTTGAAGTAAAAGCATAGGTTGTTGATGTAGCAGCAGTGTTATCTTCGAATGCCTTCTGTATCACCCGAAGTACATCTTCCGGTTTCAGTGGTTTCAAAAGAAAATCACAGGCTCCCAACCTCATTACATTTACCGCTGTTTTAATATCATCATACCCGGTAAAAATGATCACCCTGGTATTTTCGTTCACTTTCTTAATCTCCTGGAGTACTTTTGAACCTTCGGTATCGCCAAGCCGATAATCACACATAACGAGGTCAAAACTATTTTCCCGGAATTTTTTTAAGCCTTTAGAGCCAGAATGAGCGAAATCTGTAGTATACCCCTCTTTATTAAGCAGGTTTACCAAAAGAGAACACAAGTCTGTATCATCTTCGATGATGAGTATCCTTTTCATAACAGCATAGGTTTTAATGCAAAGCCGTGGTTAAGGCTAAAGCTGGTACAAAAACCGTTCCCTGAAAATAAACCTTAAAAAATGCCGTTGATATATATATCAGGCACTTGTGCCGAAATATTGGCGGGTAAATTGTTGTTTAATCACCAAATTCCAACATAATGCATTCTGCCGATGCCCAGAAAATTCTGATTATAGACGACGAAGTTGATA
This sequence comes from Chitinophagaceae bacterium, assembly GCA_024508725.1. Taxonomy (GTDB): domain Bacteria; phylum Bacteroidota; class Bacteroidia; order Chitinophagales; family Chitinophagaceae; genus JAEZDC01. The sequence goes on from JANINS010000001.1 coordinate 267,190, forward strand.
TATGCTTTTTGTTGAGCAACCTGTTGAAAAAAAAGAATTTTCAAACACAATCCGCTTTCGATATCCACCAGGCCAAGATGGCCCTGGCTCATTATACACCTTCTGTTGTATTCTTAGACAACCATCTTACCGACGGTTTAGGGTTGAATTTTATCCCGTACATCAAAGAGAACTGTCCTGATGCTAAGATCATTATGATCACCGCTTACGATGATAAAGAAAGCCAGGAAGAAGCATTTGAAAAGGGAGTGGATGATTTTGTAAGTAAGCCACTTCGCTGGGATATTCTTAATGCAGCTATTGAACGTGTTTTAACCAAATCCACATTGGTGGCTGAGTAATGTAGAACTGCCTCTACAAGTTTCTACACAAGGTCACTTAATGAACGACATTTCGATTATTCTATTCACCTTAATTTCAGCTTAAGAGGTTATTTCACTCAAAAAGTTCCAATGCCTGGTTTTGCATGGAGTTGCGGGGTTGCAGAAATGTTTGCTATTATACATGCAATCGTTGGAAGCATAAGATCTGAATCTTCTCAACCATTCAATTTTTTAAAACGTCAGCTGTCAGCAGTTTATAAATTATTACTGTTGGTAGTAATTGATAACATCAACATATCATCAGTATTCACATGACTACATGTTTGCAGTTTCTTTTGTAATGCATTTGTAATGTTGATATGTAATGAGTATGTATAATAAACACATTCATTATCAGGTGGTATGTTAATTGCATCTGTTACACCCTAAACGATTGAATATGCAAACTACAATATCCCCTGGCCAAAGCATCAGGCAACGCTACGTAGCTGAGAAATTGAATTCACTTTTGGATGTAATGCACGAAAGCAAAAGAGGCTATGAAAAGATCGCTTCCCAATCATCTGACAGGAATTTTCAAAGAGCAGTTGGCAGCCTGGCGTTAGAGTGTGGCCAGTACATTAACGAGCTTGCAAATCAGATCATGAGTCTTGGTATAAAGCCGATATCCGACAGAACCAAAGACAAGTATATCTGGAACCAGATCAGTACTAAGGTTGAAAAAGAAGACGACATTTTAAAAGCCTGCTATGGAAGTGAGCGTATCATCTTAAAAGCTTACAGGGATGTGTTGAACGATCCATCTGTTTTACACCCGCTTCGCCAGATGATCACTTACCAGTTAAACGGGATGAAGTATGCTTTTGTAAAAGTGAAACTGCTGAACACGGCAATTCATTTATAACTGTAGCCATCTATCTAAAATGAAATAAGCTTCGAGGTTAACACTTCGAAGCTTATTTTTTTCCGTATTCCCTTCGCTGGTATTATCCAGATCAGGTTGTGAGGGTTTACTCTCAGGCTTGTTATAAAGGCACCCCTACCGGAAAAATGCTTTATATATAAATCCAAAACACTGTGCCAGAATCGTAGGCCAGGAGTTAAGCTTATTTCCTATAAATTAAAAAAAACGCTTAATTACTTTCGCCTGTTTTTAACTCGTTTTGCAAAGCCCGGATCTGTTCTCTTAATTTCTTTAACTCGCTAAAGACTTTGCCATTGATAAGTGCCAGGCGATATTCTTTTTCCATTTCGTTCAGCCGGATGATGAGATCGATATGATGATCCTCAGGAGTTGGTGTTGTTTCTCTCATGGTAACAGGTATGGAGAAACAAAATACAACATCATTATAAAGCAATAAAAGCCTGTTTTTTCACACGGTGCCAGCATTTACTTCACCAATCTCAAAAAACAGGCATGTGAATTTCCTGTTCACCAACTTCTATCAGCTGATCGCTGAAAATGAAAACCTTACAGATCGAATGTTCTTTATTTCTTACGGGATGCTCTTTTCTTAGCTCCTTTTTTTGCTGCTTTAGACCGGGATGCAGAACTGGTTTTTTTCGCTGTGCTACGTTTCCTGGTTGTTTTCTTTGCCGAACTGCTTCTTGTTCTTGATGATGAAGATGATTTTTTAGCACTTTTCTTTGCAGCAGATTTTTTTGGTGCTGATTTTTTAGCTGATGATTTTTTCGCAGCTGATTTCTTTGCAGTGGATTTTTTTGCTGCAGACTTTTTAGCTGATTTTTTTGCAGGAGCTTTATAGCCTTTCTCCCTGCTTTCTGACAATGCGATCGCAACTGCCTGCTTCTGATCTTTTACTTTTTTACCACTTCCACTTTTTAGTGTTCCTTTTTTCATCCGGTGCATGGTATCTCCTACATGCTCCTGTGTTTTCTTACTGTACTTTGCCATAATGGGTTATTTGCTATCAATCGCCTCAAGGTATATGCCAGCTGTGGAGTTTATTTGAGTTGAAGCATTGGATAATGAATGTTACTATTTCATTTAATCCTGCTGCGAACGATAAAGTGTTATCTTCACCATTCATCTCAACCTGTTCTCAGCATTAGCACACTGATTACATCTTGACTAACGATGTTATCATGGAATCAAGATCAGCTTCAATTTTCAATAAAGTAAATTCGATATCTCTATTTGCTTTCGGGACTTATGGAATTGCAAGGCTGCAACATGTTAACTACTAATACAACATTATGACTGACCAGAATACCGGAACTGTAAAGTTCTTTAATGAAGCCAAGGGATTTGGTTTCATTTCGCAAGACAACTCAAGCAAAGAGTATTTCGTACATGCAAACAATTTATCGCAACCTGTAGAGAAGAACGATAAGGTTGCATTTGATGTACGGGAAGGAAGAAAAGGACCTGAAGCTTACAATGTAAAGAAGCTGCAATAAAGTAATTGATCGAACCATTCAAAATGACCTACAATAACTTTAAAAACCTGAGCGAAAATGAACAGGCAGATTGCCTGTGGGATAAAGGTTTACCTGTAGGGAAATATGATGCCGGAACAACCAGGTTTGTGTTGTACCAGGTAGATGAATTTTATGTTGAAGTGACCTACCAGACAGACTTTATGGAGATGGTTACACTCACAGCTTTCCAGATAAGCAATATCCCGGAGATATACCTGGCACAGGTAAATATCTCCGGGATTAAACATTAATGCTAACGCATTAATGCTGCTATAATTTTTTGTTCTGCCAACTGGATATCAAAAGAGAAGAAACATTCTATTGCACTATCGGCAGCAGCTTCAAAAGGCTCATACTTCCTGCTCTTCCCCGTGAATACGTCTTTTCCTTTTGCATTCGTGATCAGTTCTATCTGAAGATCAGGATGGTCTAAAATCTTTTGCTGCCGCATTATTTATGATTTTTTCATTACGTTAGCCGCACTGTCTCCTTTAAGAGTACGTTGCAGATCGAAGCTAACCTTATCGCCTTCTTTCAACTCGCCATGTATTGAGTTGATATGAACGAATACTGACTTCTGCGTATCAAGGTCACGCAAAAAGCCATAACCTTTGTCGTGATTGAACATGGTTACCACGCCGTTTCTTCTTGCATCTTCTTCAGCTGCAGCCTGGCGTTTGGTAATATCGAGTTCAATCTCGTGAGCATTGATCTCTTTTTTCTTTTTAGGATCCGGTGGTGTTGATGTAAAGTTTCCGTCTTCATCAATGTACACCATCATATCTTCTAAAGAAGCACCTTTCTGAGAATTTGCTTTTCTTTCTTCACGCTTCTCTGCTTTCTCCTGGCGCTTTTCAAGTTTCTTTTTTTCTTTATCTCTTTTACTAAATGTTGCTTTTGATTTTGCCATATGTATTAACTGATCAATTTTATTTTATCGTTGCATAAATGTTCTTCCTCTTCTGCCGCCTGTTCTCAATGCGGTATGTGGCATTGCAGGCCGTGGCGGTAAAGCCAACCCGGGATTGTCCATCACAAACGGATGATCGTTTACCACGGGAACGGTTTGGTTGGTGATCTTCTGGATATCTCTCATGTACATTTTCTCTTCCATCGAGCAGAAAGAGATCGCTTTTCCTTCTTCACCGGCTCTTCCTGTTCTACCGATACGATGCACATAGGTTTCAGGGATATTTGGAATGTCGTAGTTGATCACATGCGTGAGCTTATCGATATCAATTCCCCTGGCAGCAATATCTGTAGCCACCAATACCCTGATATTTTTTTTCTTAAAGTTGTCCAATGCTGTTTGCCTGGCGTTCTGCGATTTGTTGCCGTGTATGGCCTGCGCCATAATATTATCCCGCATCAAATGCTTGCACAACTTATCTGCACCATGCTTGGTTTGCGTAAACACCAGTGCATTTTCGATATTGCCTGTTTTAAGTACGTGCAATAACAAAGACACTTTGTTTTGTTTGTCTACGAAGTACAAAGACTGGTCGATCTTTTCTGCAGTAGAAGAAACAGGTGTGACTTCTACCTTCACTGCATTGTGTAAAAGCATTTGCGCCAGTCGCTGGATCTCTGTGGGCATGGTTGCCGAGAAGAAAAGCGTTTGTTTTCTTTCAGGAAGTTTGGCCACCACTTTTTTTACATCGGTGATGAATCCCATATCCAGCATACGATCTGCTTCATCGAGTACAAATATTTCTATCTGGTCTAATGAAACATAACGTTGCGATATCAGGTCCAATAATCTTCCAGGTGTGGCGATAAGAATATCTACACCTCTTTTTAAAGCCGTTACCTGCCGATGCTGTGGTACACCACCAAATACAACAGTGTGTTTGAGTGACAGGTTCTTACCATATTCGGTAAAGCTCTCGTGTATCTGTATTGCCAGCTCTCTTGTTGGTGTAAGTACCAGGGCTTTGATGCCTGGTTTGTTGTTTTGTGTGCGTTCGCTAAGCAACTGCAACATAGGAATGGCAAAAGCCGCTGTTTTACCGGTTCCTGTTTGTGCACAGCCTAAGATGTCTCTGCCGCTTAATACCACAGGAATGGCTTTTTCCTGTATGGGTGTGGGTTGTGTATAACCCTGTGATTGCAACGCTTTTAAGATCGGTGCAGCCACGTTCAATTGTTCAAAATTCAAAATACTCTAATAATTGTCTGATCTAATTACAACCTTACAAATGATATGAAAGATCGGTTGTGGATGGTTCATCTGTATGACTTGATGAACTTAGTGGAGTAGAACTTCTAGTCAGTTACAATGAAAATATCTATAACATAGCAAATGTACGTAATTTAAGTTAAAGGGGGTGTTAAGGAAATTAACTCTCATCCCGAAGGGGTGAAATAAGACCTATGTCGCAACGGGAATACATACATATCAACATAGTTTGATCACGTTGCAGCACATTGAATTATTGCATTTACGCTTTAACTACGGCCAATGGTGGACTGATCTATGGGTGATGGTGCTGTGATAGTGCCGGGATCAATGCCTAATAGTGCAGGAATACTACAATCATCCCAAATAAACAATAGAACCGGTACTGTTTTTTGTGATGGTGTACAGGTTTACTTTAGCTGTAAACGTTTGTTATGGCTAAGCAATCGGGTGAGTACAAGATCACGGGTACTTATGATGACATCACTTTCTATGAAATGAACGGGCAACATTATGCCCGTGAAAAAAGTTCGCTTACCGGTAAGCGGGTAAAGAAAGACCCTGCGTTTAAGCGAACGATGGCACTTGCCGAAATATTTGGCCGTACCAACAAGATCGTGAGCCTGGTGTATGCAAAGCTCCCTGCGAAAGAAAAAGGCAGGGATGTACGATATTCTATGATCAGGAGGGCCAGAAAGATGGTGGAGGCAGGCATGGCAACAGCGGAGATCATTGCAGCCCTTACACCTGTAAGGGATCATGGGGCTGCAGGTACGGCTTTGTTGAAAAAAGTACTTGTTAATGCGAGACTGAAGAACCCGGACAATTCTCCCAGGCATTTTCCTGTTGATAAATCGACCTGCGTGGCAGGAAAGCAGATACGTAGTAATTTGAGCATCGCTTTGCCCAGCAAGTCGTTACGCTCTCGGTACGCTTTCGGTGTTAAGTCGCTACCCGGACAAATTAACGCAAAGGATAGGTATCAGGTGATGGAGGTGTGCGTGTGATTGGTTTAAGGGAAAGCGGTGGAAGTTGTAAGCGCTTAAACGCAGAGGACGCAAAGTGGTTCCTGGCGGAACAATTCCTGACACAAAGGCGCAATCTATGTTAGGATGTTTTGTATGTATGAACTTACCCTTAATCCCTCTCCAAAAGAGAGGGAGGGTTCTAACTTAATGGCATTGCCCCGACCTCATAGTCAGACCGGGACGGTCAGACTATGTGCGAGATATTCTGTAAAGTTTTCCCAGTACAACATACTGCTGTTTGCTTCGGGTTTTGTTCGGGTCTGGTTCGGTCATCCTTCGATTGTATAGCGAAGCAGGGTAAAGCCAGAACCTATCCAGATACGAAGCAAGCCCGGACTTGAGTCGTTTAACAAACCCTGTAACATCCCTATAATATCCCTGTAAGATCCCTATGACTACCCTATCTCCAGTTTTAAACAAAGGATTTTATGACGTTGCCGGTGAAGGAAAGGCAGTTACAATTTTACCGCTGTTATCTGTAATAACGATGATGCAGCTTGCAGGGTTACCAATGTTATCAAAGCCGATCACGTTACCTGTATCCCATACACGGCGGTAATTGCAACTGCCATTCATGGGTGCAGGTGCTATTATGTAAGCAGAACGAATGTGTTCGAGTATCTCCGTTACAGGAATATGGAACTTACCCGTTTGGGGATGGCGGTTGATCCTGTAGTAATGCCTTTCCAGGATATGTGCCAGGGCTGTAGCCGTGAGATAGTAGTCTCTTTTGAAGAGCTGCTTTTTGTTGCTGATCTGTAACTGCAGAAAAGCCTTGGCACAGAGATCATCCACCCACTGCTGGGTATCTGCCAGCAGGAAGACCAGCCTGATCCATTCGGTTTCGTTGAAGGTGTACATAGGGCTTTGTTTAGGGCATGAGCTTTCTCACCAGTTCGATCTCTATCTCCGTTTCCTGGTATGCAAGGGTGAGCGATTCGAGCATGCTTTTCTTATCTACAACATAGTTGGGTGACTGCAGTTTGTTCACAAGGTCTTTAAGTTGTTCGTTGCGGAGCTCTGCTGCATAGAAGAATTGTTTGAACACGTGGATGAGCTCGGGGCTGTAGAGTTGCTGGTGGGTGACGAGGCTTTGGCCGTTGAAGTTGTGGATGTTTAATATCATGGTGTTTGTTTTTTGTTTGAGTTGTAGGCTGCTGCGCAGCTTTTTTATACGTTCTTTACCTCTGTGTCTTTTATTATCTTGTTGGTATCGGTGAATGCTTCGCATTTCTTGCTTGTCCAAGAAAGAACCAAAGAAAGACCCCAACGAAAGATCTTACGCCACTTTCGTTGGATCACGCCGTGATGTGGCTGTGGTGCTACTGTGACTTCGGCTGTGAATCGCTAGTGTACACTTCATAAACACATCGAGCGTAATATTTTGAAGAGGGGGTTACCCCTTATCCTGAGTTGTGCAATTCATCAGCATATAAGCACCGGCGTTCACTGCGCCGTGATGTGGCTGTGGTGCTACTGTGACTTCGGCTGTATATCGCTAGTGTACACTTCATAAACACAAAGAGCATGATGCTTTGAAGAGTGGGTTACCCTTATCCTTAGTTGTTCAATGTGCATAGAAAACGGTGTTCACAGCGCCTTGATTTAACTGAAGTAACACCTGAGACTTCAGCGTTATTAATTCGATTGTATATTTTACCGAATGCTGCAGTGTGATATTGGGGAGAGTGGTGGAGTGGTTCACTCTTTAAGAGTGAGCCACTCTTATTCTTTACTCCCCTCTTTCTTCTCTGGTGGATGCCAGTGTGCTGTTTCTTGTTGGGCGACATCTAAGAGTTCGAAGAGATCGTTGAGTTGCCAGAGGAACTCATCGAGGTAGAGCGGAACGCCTACTCTGAGCTCGTAAGCGAGGCAGTCTAATAGCATACATCGCAGATTGCGGCTGAGCTTTGCTGCATGGTGGGTGCTAAAGTAATTTAATACTACTTCGCTGAATACAGGGCTGAGGGTTCTTTGAATGGTTTTGGATGTGGCCATGGTGTAGTGTTTATGGATGTACAGGGTGTTATATGCCGATGGTTAAGTTGTTGATCCTTTCTTTCTGCAGATGCAATAGTTCGAATGCATTCTGCAATTGGTCTAACTGGGCGGAAGATTGCCAGAGGTAATGCGGTTGAATATTGAAAAGCTTGCCGAGTACTTTGGATTCTGTGTCTGTCATTAGTGCATCGCAGGCTTCCAGTGCCTGGTACCGTTTGATGGTGAGCCCGGCTTTTACAGCTACCTGTTTTTCGGTGAAGCGGGATTGCTCACGGCAGTGGCGGAGGAGGAAGTTTTGCATAAATCTTATTTAAGTCGTATTAGGTGAATAATTTATTCAAATACAATATAAAAGTAATGAATAAAATTAAATAAGAAATTAAAAACGACTAATTATAGTCGTATTAGGTTTATTTTGTAGAGAAATGAGGTTTTTGTATGCTATTATATTTGATAATAGCTATGGATTACAATCGTATCAAAGCAGTTCTTGCAGAGAAAAAAGTAACTAATAACAAATTAGCTGAGTTGTTAGGAGTGGCACCACAAACTGTATCGCGATGGTGTACAAATGATCAGCAGCCATCGATTGAGACGTTGTTTGCGATTGCCACTGCTTTGGATGTTGATGTGCGGCAACTACTTGTTTCGAATAAGTAATTGGCAAATGAATTTGCTACAACGTGATCAAATTATGTAAATTAGTGAATGCCCGTGATTACACTACAGCCCATGTTTCATCGCAAGCAGGAAGTGATCGCATTACGCTTTACACATGATTCAACAGTAAACAACGCCATTAAAAAAATCTTTCTTGCGAAATGGAGCAGTACGAACAAATGCTGGTACATACCCTGTACAAAAGCACATTACCTGATGCTGGTCTCTGCCACTCAAGGAATCGCCACGCTTAATACTGAAGCCTTAAGAAACTATCTCAGCCAGCGTAATGCTTTGCCTGTACAACCAGGCAAACCGCTTAGAAGCAGTACCTCGAAAATGATCATAGCCCACCCGCTGAATACAGTGAATACAAAGGCACTGGAAGCATACAAAAATATGCTGGTGCTAAAGGGTTACAGCAGTAATACGATCAGGAATTATTCCAATGAACTTCATCATTTACTTCGATTATTAGGTAACAGGAACATCGATGACCTGCAAAAGGAACATGTTATGAGTTACCTGCTGTGGATGCTGGAGAAAAGAGGCTGTTCGGAAACACAGGTGCATACTGCCGTAAATGCTATTAAATTCTATTTTGAACAGGTACTTAAAAAGGAGAAAGCCTTCTATGATCTGCCCCGTCCTAAAAAGCCACTGAAGTTGCCGTCGGTTTTAGCAGAAGAAGAGGTTATCAATATAATTAAGCATGTAAAAAACTTAAAACACAGAGCCATTTTAATGACGGGATATTCGGCAGGACTCAGGGTTAGTGAAATAGTGAACCTTAAAACTGTAGATATAGACAGCAAAAGAATGATGATGCACCTGCATGGAGCCAAAGGCAAGAAAGACAGGATGGTACCCTTATCTAAAAAGCTCCTGGAAGTTTTGAGGGAGTATTATAAAGTACACAAACCGAAAGAATATTTATTTGAAGGAGCTGATGGTGGTGCCTATAGTACCAGGAGTGTGCAGGAAATATTGAAGCAGGCAAAGCATAAAGCAGGCATAAACAAGACAGGCAGTACTCATATGATGAGGCATAGTTATGCAACCCATTTATTAGAATCCGGCACCGATCTGAGGTATATACAAGAACTTTTGGGTCATAATAGTGTAATGACTACGATGCGTTATACACACGTGAGCAAAAAGAACCTAGCTAAAATTGAAAGCCCCCTGGATAAGTTAGAATGGTAGTTGCGTTTTTTTGGGTAGATAATATATTCTACTTAAAATTACGCAATAAGAAGATGTTGTTGATCAATACCTTTTGGTTAAATTTATTGCGTATATTTATTGTTGCCAGCAATTATATCGACCATGCGTAAATTGACAATCCTATTTATTTTGACCCTTTTGAGTGGACTTGTTAGGTCTCAAAACATTTATTCTGCTTTACAGCTGAATGCTGAACGAGACTACAAAACCCAAAAACCAAAAAAAATTGTAGAGACAAATACTTTCTTTAATTCAAGTGGCAAACAGGTAGACAAGAACGTTAAGACCTTTGACGACGCTGGAATGCTTTTAACAGAAGAACGGTATGATGACAACGGCACTTTAAAAGCAAGACTAACTTATACTAACGACACAATTCACAGAATTAAATTGATGAGAATTTTTGAAAGGTGGACACAGTTTGGCTATTCGAAAGAAACCGCATTTTATACTTATGACACAAACTTCTTTTTAACTGGCACAACCGACAAAGACGCAAATGGAAACATCATTCGCCAAACAAATCTGGTTTGCAATGAAAAAGGACATCCAATTGAGTTATCACTATTTGACGGAAATGGAAATTCCTTTGGTAAAGAAACTGCCACATATTTATACGACAAAAACAAAGTCGTGACATCTGTAGTATCTAATGACGGTAGAGTTTTATCCAGTGACACTGTAAAAATCAGCTTCACACAAGCAAGTAAATTTGCAGCAGCCAATGAAATTTATAATTCAAATGGTGACTTAACAAACTGGACAAGACGAAGCTTAAACGGAACTGAAACAATCTTTGAAGAAGAATATACTTATGACAGTTTTGGCAACTGCATAGAAAACAAAATTTTCAAGGTGACAGTTAAAGGAAATGGCAAACGTAAACGAGAGAATGACAGAATTTTTAGAAAAGAATATTCTTACTGACAAGAAATAACTGCTGGCAACAAAAGTATTTGCAAAAGCAGGGCTGGACAATGTAACATCAGCTGTGTGCAAGCATCAGCAGCGGTTCAGGCTGGACGTTCAATATTCAGCTTCAGTTCTTAACTTCAACAACATATTTTCAAATGGGCATTTGTACCGGGCTGGACAATCAATGAATTCCCTGCCTTCGCAAATACCCGAACCGTTAGCTGCAATTGCAATGAGACATTCCGATGAATAAAGAGATTGAGAAACTATTAGATAGGTTAATTCCTCGTGGCGGAGAAACACCTAACTGCATTCATGTAAGTTTAGAAGAATATCTTTCACGTGTTTCGAACCTTAATCGAAAACTTCAAGGTGTAAAACACCGCATGAACTGTTGGACGGAATTAAGCGAAGAACATTTAAAACGCTTCGATGAGACTGCAGGTAAGAGGTTTAAAGGTGACAAAATCGATGAAAGTAGAATAACAAGAATGTCTTTTAGTTTAAGGGACACGAGACTTGAAAATGAATTTGAAATGCTTCTGTATTCAATTTCCTGTTCTCTTGCTGCATTAACTCGTGTAATTGCTTCTTTTATCAAGGGGTCGCCTGATTTTCACAGCCATTCAAAACTTTCAACGTTATTATTGAGACATGAGGAGTTCAAAAATATTCAGGAAACTGTAACTAAAGCCCTAAATTCTTGGGCAGAGGCATTGACAGAACGCAGGGATGCAGCTACTCACTACATAGCATTATCCGTTGCCTCATCATATGAGAATTTTAAGAACAATTCAGCATCAGCTGTAACCATTTCTAAAATTGGGATAAGCAAGAAGCCTCTGAAGTATGTTTCTCTTTGGGAAGATGAAGTACCAGTTATCGGCGGCGCCCAACATACATCAATTGTATTTGACAACTCCAGTGAGGTAAAAGAAGAGCATAAATTATTGGATGCACAAAATAGACTTATTGTTCAACGTGATAGTCAGCTTCCGAAAAAAACGGAACTAATAGATGGAGGAGTATTTGTCGCAAACCTTTACAAAGACTTTCAGGGTTATGTTGAGGTTGTCCTTTCTTATTTAGACCAACATATGGAACGCAAAAGCAGCTAACAGAGCATTGGCGCATATGGCGGGGCGACAAACATGGCATCAGCAATAAATCGCTAATCATCACCTGTCCGGTCAGACTGAATACTATTGAGCATCTGAATAAAATTTTTACATTAGTTCTTTAATCAGCATTGGTAACAGGCAGACGTAACACAGAATACCGCCACATCGCCAATGCTTTAACGTTAGCAGCCATTTAATGAAGACACTACTCGGAATATCATTTTTATTCATTTGTAACTTTTCAGTTGGACAGAAACAGCAAGGTGGGGACAGCGTTATCAAAATTTCCATTCCTTATGTTCCAGCAACACTTCAACTATTAGCTGACACTGGTGCAATTTCAAATACTTCCATAAACATGGGACTTCAAATGGTGACATATACTAAAGTGCCAGTAGGGAAATATAAAATACAAGTTTACGGACAAGGGCAAGCACCAAAAGTTATTGACAGCATAAATGTGACCAACGAACGACTTTCTATTAATATCAATATTGACGGACCATGTCTATTTGAGCACCCTAAGAACTATGTTTCGACTTGCCCACAAAATCATAAGGACAGTATTATTCGAATTGTATATGGACTTGTAACAAAGAAAGGTGACACATTTATTAAAGACAAGAAGGACATGAAAGTTAAATACGCAGGTTGTATCATGACAGGTTGCGATCCGCAGTTTTACTGTAAACTACATGACATTGAATTCTGACAAAAACGGCTGCTAACAAAATATTGCCAAAAGCGGGGCTGAAGTAGTAAACATAAGCAGTTGTTTCGCTTATCAGCTTTAGCTTCAGGGTGACCGGCTTCGCTCGGTCATTTTTGGGTAATTGAGCTGTGGTAATTCTTTTTAACTTTAGTTGCCAGGCTGGACGTTATAAAATATCCCGTCTTCGGCAATACCTGAACGTTACCTGCAACCTGCCGCGACCCAAAACTCAAATCGAACTAACACAACAATGAGCATTAAATTCTTACTGACAATTCTGACAGTAGCCACTATTTTTCTCACATCATGCAAAGACACGTCACATAAATTCGATCCGGACACATGGTACAAGGAAACAAAGCAAGCTATACTCGAACAATCAAATAAGGCTGCCGACAGCACACATACAGAAAACTACGATGATGGCAAGCCTCATAAAGTAAAATATTTTAATCGAGGTATGCCGACGATTGAGAAGTGGTATAGAGAGACAGGTGAACAGGTAGTAGAAACCCACTATTCGTCTGACGGGAAGTTTGAACTTCGAAGAGAAATCTGTCCCAGCGGAAAAGTTGCTTTTGAAGGCATCTTCGTCAATAAAAACGCATATGGACTTTCGACGTGGTGGGGTTGTGGCGAACATAAGCAAGAAGAAGGGATACGCTTTAACAATGAAAAGGTGGGACAATGGAAAACGTGGGACAGCAACGGAAAAGAAAGCGTTTCTGACTATGGAGGTTCAGAGCTTATTGACTCGCTGCAAACAATCAAAATTTCGATTTAGACAATTACATTCATAATGACCACGGCTGCAGGTAACAGTGCATTTGCAATAGCATGGCTGGACGTTGGCAATCGGCGGCAAAACATTTTTCAGCTATGTTTTCGGCAGACATTACGCTGTTGGTCATTAGTTCTTAACTTCAACATTTTTCAATTAAGCATTTGTTCCAGGCTGACAGTTCGCTATTGCCATGCCATCACAAATGCTTCAACGTTAGCGGTCATTGCAAACAAGCACTTCAATTATTCAAGTGACAAAAAAAGAAGCAACAGATTTTCATTTAGACAGATACTTCGTGCAGTTGTATGGCATAAAGAATAGGCTAAACATTATCGACAGGTTTATTAAACTAACTATGACAACTGGTACTGTCGGTCTTGATGTCGAGTTTGTCTGCTTGCAATTTAGAAAGCTAATTGAACAGATTGCAATGCTATCGCTAATTGCTCATGTTGAAGAATATGCAAAAATTCAAAACCGTTTTGCATCTCAATGGAATGCAAAGAAAATTTTGAAGGAAATAGAAGAGTTAAATGAAAACTTCTACCCTATCCCTGCAAAAATCGACGAAGACGAAAGAGGAAAGTTTATTAACCCTATTCTAAACACCGACTATCTATCCAAAGACGACTTTTTAGAATTATACCAACTTTGCAGTAGTGTTATCCATGCTGAAAATCCTTACGTTCAAGACCCTAAACTTCCGAGACCAATTGAAGCGACTTTCAAGAAATGGTACGACAAAGTTTACAATCTAATAAGTTTTCATGTGATTGTATTATATAGAATGGAGTATACATTTTACGGAGAGCTTTTTAATGAGACCGGAATTCCAAGAATACAGTTACTTGAAAAGATTTCTGATTGACGGTCAAAGCAACGAACCGCTAACATTGCATTGGCAATATGGCGGGGCGACGAATACATTCTCAACTTTTTGTTTGCTATTCGGCTTTAGATCTGTCAGACGAATAACGCCGAGCAATAGAATAAAAAATGATCTTTTGTATCTTTAATCAGCAGCAGCACCCGGCAGACGGAGCACAGAATACCGCCCCATCGCCAATGCTTCAACGTTGGTTGCTATTTTAAATGACACTCCGTAAACTTTTAAAAATCGTAGTTGGACTGCTTTTAATTTTTGCAGTTGCAGTCGGACTGACCTCAATTAATCATCCAATCATTTTGAAATGGCTATCAGGTTCTGCAAGACGCATCGGCAAACCAATTCAAGCGACAGTTTATACCGACGGACAAATCAATAACGACATCAAAGTTTTTCACGTTGACAAGTATTGGGGCAGCAGCGAAATAGCAAACAACTATTTATTAAGCCTAACAGACTACGACACTTTAGGAATGCTGAAATTTTTCAACATCAACTTAAATGAAAAATGGATTGGCAGACCCGTTGGGACTTCAAACAAAGACTACGATTTTATTGCAGGACATTTATTTCAAAGTGAAACTGGTGGACACTTCACGCCATTTCAAGACGACATGAAAGGTTTCAACTTTGACCCACAACTTTCTTTTACTGACAGACAAATAAAATTCAATGTGCCACCAAATACATTGAGGTTTGACAGTGTGAGAATAGAGTTACAATAATATCGCTGAACGAAAAACAGCAACCAACATTCAGTTTTGCGTCAGCAGGGGGCGACGAATAAATCCTCATCTTAGTGCTGCTATCAGCTACATATCCGGCAGACCGAACACAGATGAGCAACGGAATATATTCTCTACTTCTGTAACTTCGGTCGGCTGCAGTTCCGGGCTGGACGTTTTCCAAATGCCCTGCCGAACGCAAAGCTGTGGCCGTTACATGTAACTTTTGACAAAACGCTTTTACTTCAGATCTTTTCTCAGCGACAAAACGCATCAGCTTCAAATTTCTTTTCATCTTCACGGTTATTCATCGCTTTGTTGTTTGTGCATCTTCAGTTCCTGGCTCGACACAACGATGTTGATCAGTTGTAATAAAATTCATCTTTCGTTTTTCAATCAACTCCTGTTCACGGCTGACCATTCGCTATTGTGCAAGCCAAAGTGGTTGTGGTGGACAGTGTACTACTGTTTCAATAAAGTGTACATGTAACAAGGGGTTTTGCGTCAGCACGGCTGACGTGGTCAAGCTGGTCATCGTTCGGTTTTTCAATGTGGCTTCAGTAATCAGCTTGACCGAACGCTATTGGTCTGTTGTAGTTGTTTGTTTCTTTTCTATCTTTATTCAGCTTCAGTTCCCGGCACGACGGAACGCTGTCCGTCGTGCCGAACGCAAAGCCCTGAACGTTGCACGCCATAATAAATGAACCTACGTTTAATAACAATCATCGCAGTTTTGACAGTCTCCTGTAAGACAAAAACTTCTAACTGGCAGACACTTTACTTTGGAGATTTTAAGCTCAAAGCACCAACGGACTGGCGAAAATTTAAAGAACAAGGAATTGACGCTTACATTGGCGGTTTGACAAATGGAAAGGATAGTTTATGGTTTTATTTTGGCTCTTACGTTTCAGGATTTCAAGGCGACAACAAAAATTATCTTTTTGCCCAGGACACAATCAATGGGAAAATTGCAGCAATTAAAATTCCAAAAAAAGATAGTGATGGCTCAATTGAAATGTTTATTAATAACGCTGACGGAGATACAAAGTTTGTATTAGCAGCTTCAGGGACAAACAAAGAGTTAATCTTAGACATTTTCAAATCGGTAGTGTTTCAAACAAGCGACACAACAAACAACGGGGTTTTGACTTTTGCAAAGTTTAAAGAATATCCGTTAGGTTCCGGAACTACAATTTACCAAGCAACTTGCACCGCTTGTCATTCTAAAAACAAAAATTTGACTGGGCCAGCATTGACATCAGAACTTTTAAATTCACGAACTACCAATTGGCTTTATACATTTTTTAAGGACAGACAACATTTGCAGACAGACAGTTCCTATTTGACAAGAAAAAAAGAGTTTGAAGATATGGAATGCATTCAGTTAACTGACTATTCAAAGGAAGACGTAAATCAATTAATTGCATACCTCAAAGAACGCTAATTACGGCGTGCAACATTGGGTTTTATGCAAGGTGGGCTTGACCAGCAAACATCAGCCAATTGCAAATGCGGGCTGTGGTTCGGGCTGGACAAACAACTTTCAACTTTAGTTCTTAAATTCAACTTTATACTTTCAATCAGCAGCGGTTGTGGGCGGACGAATAACATTTCCCAACCTGCATAAAGCCCTGCTCGTTGCACGAAATTTTTATGCCAGTACCGGACATTACATACTTTGGTGAAAAACCAGAAGGAGGAGGAATCAAATACGGAGAGGTTCGACAAATAACTGACGAACAAAGGAAGCTAGTCATTCTCAAAGGTCGCATTGACACATTGTTAGTTGGGCAAATAGACCAACTAAGTTTGACTAATGAAGGTGGTATTCGAAAAGTTTACAGCCCATTTCCATTGACAGTACTCACTTTACTTTCCATAGAAACACTTGGACACATTATTAATGACATAGACAAAATAAAAGACGAAAACGATTATGAGCAATCTAAAATAATTGTAACGCCTGTCTATCAACTAATGGACAAAAACTTATCATACAAACCTTCAAAAGAATTTTATAAATCTTTCGAATTGTTACATGGCAAAGACGACAAAAAATCTATTAAAAAATATTCTGACGTAATACATAAATACCAAAGAAATACTTTTAATCATGGTTATCAATCGAGAGGTGTTTTTCTGACAGAAGAAACAAGTCAGGCGATTACTATTGACGAAGAAAGTGGCTGCTTATATATAAATCCTTATTCATTTTGGGAACTTTTTAAAGCGACAAAAGAAAAAGTATTTGACCAAATATTAAATAAGAAAAATAAAGATTGGAGACAAAACGCATTAAACTACTTTCAACGTTTACTCGAATAAAACTTCGTGCAACAATGCATTTGTGTTATGTCGGCGGAAAGATAACGCCACTTCAACTTCAGTTATCTATCATCAGTAGTTATCAGCTCGACGTTATAAATTGAGCAACAGAATTAACAATGAACTTTAGCATTTTTAATCAGCATTTGCACCAAGCTGACGGTTTTGAAACTCCGCCACAAACACAAATGCTTTTACGTTACATGTAACTTTTGACAAAACGCTTTTACTTCAGATCTTTTCTCAGCGACAAAACGCATCAGCTTCAAATTTCTTTTCATCTTCACGGTTATTCATCGCTTTGTTGTTTGTGCATCTTCAGTTCCTGGCTCGACACAACGATGTTGATCAGTTGTAATAAAATTCATCTTTCGTTTTTCAATCAACTCCTGTTCACGGCTGACCATTCGCTATTGTGCAAGCCAAAGTGGTTGTGGTGGACAGTGTACTACTGTTTCAATAAAGTGTACATGTAACAAGGGGTTTTGCGTCAGCACGGCTGACGTGGTCAAGCTGGTCATCGTTCGGTTTTTCAATGTGGCTTCAGTAATCAGCTTGACCGAACGCTATTGGTCTGTTGTAGTTGTTTGTTTCTTTTCTATCTTTATTCAGCTTCAGTTCCCGGCACGACGGAACGCTGTCCGTCGTGCCGAACGCAAAGCCCTGAACGTTACCTGCAAACAGTAAAACCTGAAGCGCCGCCTTAATGATATCGTAATTTTTAAAAAAATCGTTGGAATACGTCTTCATCATAATAATCATTCTCTCAATCGTTAGTCTAGTTTATTTCAGCTGGAAAACAATCACTAGCTTCAGCTGGAAGAACGTTTTAGGCATAATGCTTTCTGCCATTCCTATTACTTTGACAGCGGCATTTTTCTGGTTAGTGTTTATTGCTCCTTACCGGCAGATTCATGCTGACGATAAAGATTACTTTGGAGAATATGACTTTACTGCAATTGAAGGTTCATTTAGGACACAGTGCAAGCTAAAAAGTGCAAAGCTGTTTTTAAAATTAGACTTTACATATAGTCTGACAGAATTCAATGAAAAAGAATTTCCCTCAAGCGGCAAATGGCGGTCATGTTGGACAGACGACTGTCAATTCGGATTCAATTTCGACAAACCCAATTATTTTATAGCAAGTGAAGTAAATGACAGTTCCGGACTATATTTAAAATTGCATAAGCCAAAATCTGACAATTATTTTGTTTTTAAAAAAAGACGGCAGTAAATGTCTGCAGGCAACAATGCATTTGCAATAGCATGGCTGACGAAATAAACTTCGGCTGTAAATCATCATCAGCTTTTGTTTCGGCAGACATTACGCTGATGAACATTAGTTCTTAACTTCAATATCAGTTTTTCAATTAAACATTTGTACCAGGCTGACAATTCGCTATTGCCATGCCATCGCAAATGCTTTGACGTTACCTGCTATTCTTAATGACACGCTGCCTCCTCATATTGACACTTCTTTATTTGACCAATCCTTCTTTTGGACAAATCACTCCTGCTGACACCGCAATAATTAAAGAAGTGCTTCAAAATACACAGACTTGTGGCACATTCTATATCAGTGACAGAATCGACAGCTTATTAATTCTTCAAATCGAAGAGACTCTGAAAGAAAAAGAAACGTGGTTACATAAACAACCAAAGTCTATAAAAATTGCATTATCCAGGCATGACAAAGACAAGATTCTGCAAGGACTACGCACAAGCAAGAGAAATATTTGGACGGATGTTACTTTGCTAGAGAATAGTAAAATTGTTTCTTGGGATAGTAAATACAGCCTCGACAATTACATTGACAGCTCTTGCTTATCACAGCTTCAACACGATGGTAAGTCTATTAAAGTTGTGAGTTTTTCTAAACCCATATTTCTAAATAACGGTAATTCACTTGCTATATATGTAATTGAAATTGGTATCCATCCTAAATGGAAAAAATTTTTCTATTCAACGGTTAAGCTGATGCTTTATCAAAAGTCTAAAGAACGCTGGACAAAATCTGGTGATTTATATAATAGCTTTCATTGCAACGGCTGACAAACAGCAGGTAACAAAATATTGCCAAAAGCGGGGCTGAAGTAATAAACATGATCAGTTGTTTCGCTAATCAGCATCAGTTTCAGGGTGACCGGCTTCGCTCGGTCATTTTGGGTGATTGAACTGTAGTAATTCTATTTAACTTTAGTTGCAGGCTGGACGTTATAAAATATCCCGCCTTCGGCAATACCTGAACGTTGTGCGAAATTGACAACCCTCACTTCTTTAAATGACTTTAAGACAATTCGCCATAATATTAATAACACTTCTTTGCTCTGGCTGCTATCCCATTGCAAATAAACTCTATAATCCAAATAAGAAAGTAGAGTTATATAAAAGCTCAGTTACTAAATCCGATTATTTTACCATCTATAAAATGACACATGCTAATTGCGGCTGTGCAACAATCTATGCAGAACAATACAGAAATAACAAGTTGGTGTATTCAATTTCTTATGCCTGTCCAACGGGACTAATGCCTTATCGACAAGTCATTCAATATGACCACTCCAATAATGTTATTTCAAAAACTTGTTATAGGGCGACAGACACCGAAAGCTATGACACACCACTTACTGATGAAGATCGTCGGACTAATATGTTACTTGACAGTCTTGTATTAAGAGACAAAGAAGTTAATCCAGAATATAAGCTTTGTTTAAAAATAATAAAGGGATACAATAAGATTGACTGTATGTATTAGAAAATTCGCACAACATGTGTATTGCCAAAAGCGGGGCTGAAGTAATAAACATGAACATTTGGTTCGCTTATCAACTTTAGTTCCAGGGTGACCGGCTTCGCTCGGTCATTTTTTGGTGATTGAACTTTGGTAATTCTATTTAACTTTAGTTACCAGGCTGGACGTTATAAAATATCCCGTCTTCGGCAATACCTTAACGTTATGCGACATTCGACACTACCAACCTTATAACTCGGAAGAATGGGATTTGGCTTTAATCTATTTTTTGTCTTCATCTTAGTTCCAGTCACCGTAATTCTTATAGTTATCAGCCTTGTTACAGGAAAAAAAACGTATGGCAAGTGGCTTGGCTATACGTGGCTTGGGGTTGTTGGATTAGTTGTTCTGTCTTTGGTTATTCATGCATTGACAGACAAAAAAGATTTGAAAAAGGACGATTACTACGGCAGCTACATAATAAATAGAGAATATTTTCCAGGCAAGCAGTCAAATTGGCAATACAACCACTTTCGGTTTGAGATTCGTGAGAACGACTCCATATTTTTTTACGTTACTAACAAAGACAAAGTTCTTAAGACCTATAGAGGAAGTATTACAACAACGCCAGCATATATTTCCGAGAGACTTATTGTAAACATGGAGCAACCGACACATCACGTTTTGACAAGCAATCCTACAACCTATAGAGGAGCTTGGAGTTTTTATTTGGTTTTCAATTCCCCAAAGTATAATAATATGTACTTTAAGAAAGGAAAATGGAAACCAATCAAAGACTGACACGTCGCATAACATCGGTTTTGCAATATGGTGGCTGATGAATAAGTGCTGAACGATTGTACTACTATTAAACTTTAGTAATAAATTTAAACTGACGGAACACGGAGTGCCCCCACATCGCAAAGCCGTGAAACGTTAGGCACAATACAATGCGACCACTCCTAATTGCAATATTGACTGTTTTCTCTTTAGCTTCCTCTGCGCAGACGGAAACATCAAAAATCTTTAAAAAGACAGAGTATATCAACGGCAACTTCTACCGACAAACAGCCGACACAATAAAAGTGGCAGACCAGCAAATCGACATTTATTTTTTCAAGCGACACTTCTTCTCCCCGTACTATTTGCCAGAAAAATTCACAGACCAACAACACAAGAACAAAAAGATTTCAGTTTGGCGAGACCCTAAAGGCAAAAAAGACTATCAGCAGAATTGGGAAAATACTTACACTTATGACAGTCTGGGACGGGTAATTAACTATACTTACTCTGGCTGTTTTGTTTGTTCAAACCTTCCTTTCAGTTATACGGTGAGCTATAATTCGGCAGGGCAAGTTGAGCGTATTTTCAACACGACAAATCTAAAGGATGGGTTCAAGTTTTACTATAACAAAAAAGGTGACGTCATTAAGTTTGAAAAATATTTGCTGGATAAATTGGAAACAGTGGTTGAACTTGCGGACTGAAATGTACTGTGCCTAACATTGCATTTGCAATAGCATGGCTGACATTACACAATCGGCTGCAAATCATTTCTCGGCTTTAGTTTCGGCAGACATTACGCCGTTGGTCATTAGTTCTTAACTTCAAAACCAGTTTTTCAATTCAGCATTTGTACCAGGCTGACAGTTCGCTATTGAAATGCCATCGCAAATGCTTTAACGTTAATTGCAATGCTATGACAGACCTCGACACATACGAACTTTGCAATATTGACCCAGAAGACATCTCTGATGTTTTGGTAAAAGTTGAGAAATCTTTTGACTTTAAGTTTGGCGACAAAGAACTTAAGGACACAAAGACATTTGGTGAACTGTGCGACATAATTACAAGCAAGGTTCAGGGCGAGAATTCAAATGATTGTACGACCCAACAAGCATTTTACAAGTTACGTAATGTTATTGCTGACACTTTACTAATTGACAAAACCGGTATAACTCCGGACACAGACTTGCAAAAGCTGTTTCCAAAAAATATTCGTCGACAATCTTTTATAAACATTGACGGACACTTAGGCTTCAAGACTAAAGTTTTAAGACCGAAACATTCAATCACGGGGACACTTGCAATTATATTCATAGCATCGCTTCTTGGACTCTTCTTTTTTTGGCAAGCAGGACTTGTGGGCTTGGCCATATCAATAATTGCAATGGAAGTTGCAAATAAGTTTGGAAGCGAACTTGATTTGCTAACTGTCGGACAGTTTGCGGACAAACTTTCAAGAGAACATTATTTGAAATCAAGACGAGTATCAATGACAGTTAATAAAAACGAGGTCGTACAAAAAGTCAAAGACCTTTTCGTTGCTGATTTGGGATTAGAAGAGCATCAACTGACAAGGCAAGCCTCCTTTGTGTGACCGCACTGCAAGTAACATGGGTTTTGCGTCATGTGGGCTGATGAACAAGGGCTAAACTGAAGTTTTTTAATTTGGCTGTATATCTTTATCCAGGGCTGACGTTCGATGAATGCCCACACGAACGCAAAGCCCCGAAACGTTAGCGGTCAGTTTAAAAGACGACACCACAAAGATAAAATGACAGTAGAATTAATACCTGTAATTGAAATTGGATACCATAATCAAGACATAACGGGACCTGACAAATATCCTTATTGGGATTATCCCGAATTATGGGACAAATTCAACTCCGACAGTTATAAAAAAGCAGGTTTTAAAGACGAGTTCAAACCATATTTAGCTGGTTCTTCATTTTACAGACTGACTGATATAACGGACAACAACCTGGCGAAAATTGTAATTGACCATACACAAGAACTGAGAGACGGAAAATACGAAAGAGAACAAGCAAGTGCGTTTTTTGGTGGCTATGTGTTTCGCATTGACGGACAAGATAAATATTTTCCGCAATGTTGTGGCGACCTTGCAGACCTTAAATATTGGGAAAACATAGCGAACGGCAAGGAAAGGGGCTTTTACGCAGGACACCCTGAACCGTTAGTGAAAATTCACGGAGACAAAGTAACATTTGACTTTACGGTAGGCGAATTTGACGAACACTTTGCTCCGACACCAAGTGAAAACATAGTTCATTTTGACATTCCTTCGCTAAGAAAAGCAATTAAAATTGTAAAAACCGAACTTGACAAATTTGAGCAACGACTTGAAAAAATTAATCAAGACGAAAAACTAAATATTGACAACATTGGTGGACTTTTAATTTGGGACAATGCGAATTACGAATAAAGAAAACCGAACCGCTAACATCGTATTGGCAATAGTGGGGCTGACAGTTGTAAACTCAACATTTGTACTTCTATCAGGCATTTGTACAAATGTTAAGCAGACGTTTTTCAAATGTCCCACCATCGTCAATACGTAGACCGTTACATGCAACCTTTTTTGCGCAGTCAGTCTTCAAGTCTTGCAGGACTTTAAACTGTTCCACAAATGGATAAAACATAATTGCAATGAAACCTTTGCTACAGCTATTAGGCCGACGCATTCTTTCTTTTTACCCATCAGGAGTTTTTATTCTTTGTGTTGCCATCGTATACATCAATGGTTGTGTAAGTGACAGTTCAAGGAATGGAAATCAACCTGATATTAATTCAGATACAGGTTCAGACACTATTTACAAAGAATTGCCAGTTGACTCGGCTATTTTTTATCAGGGGAAAGCTCTATTCATAAGAGACTGTAATGTTTGCCATGTTACAAAAGACAGACTGCATAATTATTTGGAAGGCGTAGTTGGCAGAGTAGGGAAAGACTATCTAAAGCTGTACTTGACCAAGCAAGACTCGCTAACTTCTGCAAAAGATACAATCGCCATGAAGCTGAAAAAAGTTTGGGGAAATATGGCAAACAGTCACAACTTTGAATACACGGAAGGAGAGTTGACGGCGATAATTGAATATTTAAAATAGCACGATTTATTCGACGAGAAAGTTGTTGGCTTGCTCAAGCCCAGCAAGGCTGCATGTAACATGGGCTTTGCAAAAGTTGGGCTGAAGAATATGTTTTGGGCTTTGGGTAATTCTATTGAACTTTTGTACATTGGCCGTATTAAATGAAAAGTTACGGCCAAGTCCAGGCAGAGGGAATTCTATTGCCCAACCTTCGCAAAGCCCTGAACGTTACATGTAACTTTTGACAAAACGCTTTTGCTTCAGATCTTTTCTCAGCGACAAAACGCATCAGCTTCATATTTCTTTTCATCATACACAGTCATTCATCGCTTTGTTGTTTGTGCAGCTTCAGTTCCTGGCCCGACACAACGCTGTTGAGCAGTTGTAATAAAATTCATCTTTCGTTTTTCAATCAACTCCTGTTCAGGGCTGACCATTCGCTATGGTGCAAGCCAAAGTTGTTGTTGTGGACACAGTACTACTAATTCAGTAAAGCGTACATGTAACAAGGGGTTTTGCGTCAGCACGGCTGACGTGGTCAAGCTGGTCATCGTTCGGTTTTTCAATGTGGCTTCAGTAATCAGCTTGACCGAACGCTATTGGTCTGTTGTAGTTGTTTGTTTCTTTTCTATCTTTATTCAGCTTCAGTTCCCAGCACGACGGAACGCTGTCCGTCGTGCCGAACGCAAAGCCCTTAACGTTAGCGGTTATTTTATGGTGACACTTTGCAATCTCATATCAGCATCTTTGACACTGCTTTTTCTTACACAGTGTAATACTAAACAAGACAGTAATAGTAAGACACAGATTGTATCACCATCTGCTAAGACACAACCTGAAAATACGTTGACAGGAGAATGGAAATATATCAACAGCATTTGGTATTCTTCTGAGTTGACACTGCAAGACAATGGTACTTTTAAATTTCACGACCAAGGCTGCTATGGACAAAAATTTTCACAAGGGCAATGGACAAATAATAATGGTACAATCTTACTTACAAGTTTTGACAGCTTTAAACAAAAAGAACAGACCGAGACAATCAAATCAACAGAAGTTTCAGACCAAAGGAAAACAAAACGCAAATTGAAAAAAGGAGAAGTTGAAATTGTATTTACAGGATTTAAAGATGTTCCGCCGCCGGTTTTGTCTGGACCAAATGACACTGTTCGGGTTTATTTAAATAAAATTCAATTAAGGTTAAGTAATGACACCTTGTTTTATATAGGTTCTGACAAGTTGCCTGAAGGAGCAAAATTTTATCGGACTAAAAACAACCGCTAACATTGGGTTTTATGCAAGTTGGGCATGACCAGCAAACATCAACCAATTGCAAATCCAGGCTGTGGTTCGGGCTGGACAAACAACTTTCAACATTAGTTCTTAAATTCATCTTTATATTTTCAATCAGCAGCGGTTATCGGCGGACGGAATACTAATTCCCAACCTGCATAAAGCCCTGCTCGTTACATGTAACTTTTGACAAATCGCTTTTGCTGCAGATCTTTTCTCAGCGACAAAACGCATCAGCTTCAAATTTCTTTTCATCTTCACGGTTATTCATCGCTTTGTTGTTTGTGCATCTTCAGTTCCTGGCTCGACACAACGATGTTGATCAGTTGTAATAAAATTCATCTTTCGTTTTTCAATCAACTCCTGTTCACGGCTGACCATTCGCTATTGTGCAAGCCAAAGTGGTTGTGGTGGACAGTGTACTACTGTTTCAATAAAGTGTACATGTAACAAGGGGTTTTGCGTCAGCACGGCTGACGTGGTCAAGCTGGTCATCGTTCGGTTTTTCAATGTGGCTTCAGTAATCAGCTTGACCGAACGCTATTGGTCTGTTGTAGTTGTTTGTTTCTTTTCTATCTTTATTCAGCTTCAGTTCCCAGCACGACGGAACGCTGTCCGTCGTGCCGAACGCAAAGCCCTTAACGTTATGTGCCATCGGAAGTGACCGATATCCAAAGAGGAATAAGCGAAAACATTTACAGTAAAATCATTCATTAAAGACCGTGTTCGATAACATTTTTGCATCAACCTATAAGTATTATTCAAAATTCAAGACAGAAGCGCCGAAGTTTAGCGCAGTGTGTGTTTTGACGATGTGTCAAATACTTTTAACATTCTTATTTCTGATTTTACTTCGAAAACTTACTGGATTTGACCTCTTCGGAATGCTACCAAACAAATTCTACTTTTTGCCAGTGTTTTTTATTTGGCTTTTCGTCGTATATAGACACTATAACAAGGAGAAAATTGACGAAGTTCTTGAAAGGTTTGAGCAAAAATCTCTAAATAAGAGAAAGCTATGGGCTGCAACTGCCTTGACGATGTTTATCCTGCCTGTGATTCTCATAGCAATTCTGCTGACGAAATAAAGCGCATTTAGCGAGAGGAGACAAAGAAGACGGCACATAACACAAGCTTTGTAAAATAGCGGCGGACGAACTACATTTAAGCAGCAAAACAATAATCAACGGCAGGAAGTAAGTTAAGCAGCTGTTTTTCAAATTCCGCTACTTCACAAAGCTTCTCTACGTTATGTGCAAGGCTTATGGACACAATCACCCAAATAGAACAACAGTTACAGATTGACAGCTTTTATCCAAGTGGCGCCTACATTTGGGAGACAGGAAAGGCTGTTTACGAATTTCCTTTTATTCAAAAGGTAAATGACAAAAAATTTGTTGTTCATAGTCAAAGACATCACGCTTTGAACCCATTTCAATTAGCAGAAAAGACAGAATGGTCATTTGACAATTTACGTGACGCTTATAAAAAGTTGCATAACCTTGAAAACGGAATTTTTTAATGGAACAGCATTTTACGTTCAGCGAAATCCTCTGTTTGCACTTTATCTTGGTTCCATAACATACTTACTTGGATTAACCTATCAACTATTTGTTAGCATTAAGACTGACACAAGATTAAAGTTCAAACAGTTTGTCCTTGTAGTTGTGACGAGACTGTTGACAATTACTACAACTCTTTTGATTTGGTTTTATTGGACACTAATCGACATTCAATTCGGACCATTTTTGGTTCCTGCTTTAATTGCTGAAATATTCATTAGCCCAATATTTTTAAAACTATTTGGCTACAGCTTTTGGGTGACAAAGAAAGCCAGCACATAACAAGGGGTTTGGCAAAATGCGGGCTGACGGAACTTTTTCTTCAACTGTAGTTTTTCCATTTGGCTTTTGCGCCAGCTGACCGAACGCTATTGAACAGAAATCTATAACTTGAACAATAAAACAACCATCAACTTCAGTAAGCCAGGCAGACGAAACGCTATTGTCCCACACTTCGCAAAGCCCTGAACGTTGCCTGCTATGCTATTCAAAATCGTATGCTAATCAAAATTGACAGACAAGAAGCTATTGATAAATTCCCTACTTTTCCTTTGCGACAATATAATTCAAAAGAGGACGAAGATATTTTTGACTACCCGAAAGTTTTTGCAAATTATATTTTGACACTTCCTTCAAAATCTTACAAAGCACATATTAAGCTACTCGGCACAGAGTTAGTTTCTTTTGCAAATAAATTCGGGTTTGACAATTTTATTTTTCTTGCCGACGAAAATATAGCTTGGCTTCGGAGACTTAACACTTATGAAACCTTTCAGGAAGCATTAAAATATCTAGTTGATAATAAAATCAGTAAACGATTTAATGGAGCTTTACAAGTTAACATTACAGAAATCCCAACCTTTATCAAAAACTTAGTTTGGCTGGTACGGACAAATGGTATTTTGCCTTATGTGCACTTTATAGACCCAGAACAAAAATTTGTAGCAAACATTTGTCAATACGGTAATCTGCATATTTCGACAAAGAACAAAACGGTAGACAAGAATTTTAAAAGTGTAATAGCAAAAAGTTCATTCTTATATTTGGCGGACACAAACTGCTATAACAAATTTTCAAAAGCAGTGCAATCAAAGGCAGGACAATCACAGTGTAACTGAGAAGCACAGCAGGCAACAATGGGTTTTAATCAAGTGGGGCAGAAATAAGGTCAATCGGCTGCAAATCGCTATTGTGCATCATCCCGGCGTGACGGAATTCTACTCATCAAACTTTGTTAACTTCAACATATTAATTTTATTGGGCTTCATATCCAGGCCGGACAAACAATAATTCCCCACCTGCTTAAAGCCCTCGACGTTACCTGCAACCCTAATGAAGCTGCACTTAATTTCAAGCAAGACATTGATGACCATTCTTGACAAAATCAGAAATTTCCTTTCAGACATCACTAATGTCTCACTTGGCTATAACGAGATCAACTTTATTCAGCCTGACAATCTAGACCAAGAGCAAATTGGTTACAGTATTGACTCGAATGGTAATTCACTAATAAACGGTGACGACGGAGATTGGCAAGAACAATGGTTGGTTATTGCAGCAGACCAACTCGGAGATCCAATTATTGTGGATGTAAGCTCTCCAAATTTGAGTGTGCTCAGTGCCGCACATGGTGAGGGTACTTGGGAACCGTTTATAATTGCAGATAGCTTAGACAAGTTCGCAAACATTATTTCTATTCTCAACAATGTTTCTAAAGACAGAACTTATCCAGTAGACCTTGAAATAAACCCAATTACTGACAAAGAACGACAAGAAGCTTTGAGAAAAATTGAGCAGCAAAATCCAGAAGCAGAGATTTGGTATTGGGAGAACTTCTTTGAAAATGATTAATGCAGGAAAAGGCATGCAGGTAACAGCAGTTTGGCGTCAGTGGGGCTAGACGAACAAATTCTTATCTGCAAATCGCTATCATCATAAGTTCAATCAGACCGTAATTCTATTATGCTTCATCATAAATTTTTACTTTAGTTCTTTAATCGGCTTTCGTTATCGGCTGGACACTATAAAATATCCCACCGAACGCCAAGCTGATAGACGTTAGCCGCAACCAATACAACCATGCATCCAGATAAACAGAAAAATATTCTCAATCTTTCTCCACAGGACAGATACGGTTATTTCATCCGTAAAGTCGCTGACTTTGAAGAAGTGTGGCTTATTCACGAAAATGGTAATTATGTTACGTTGGGTAACAAGGAAGAACAAATCGCTATTCCCGTTTGGCCTGAAAAAGAATTTGCAGAACTAATGTTATTCGATGATTGGAAAGGCTATACTATCGAAAGCATGAATGTTCATGATTTTGTTGATTGGCTCGATACTTTGGAAGAGGGTGGTTATAAAATGGCAGGTTTTCCAGATATCAACTTGAAAGGAGTTGTGGTAGCTGCTGATGAGATGAAAAATCACCTTATTTACGAATTGCAGCAATACGAATGAGCAACACTTTTGTCAAACTTCCTACTGGAGATATAGAAATTGAGCACATAAGAGAGATGTATGCGGACTTGCAAGGCTCAACTTTTCAGAATATGAAGTGGAAGCTTACACAATTACATCACCATCTCTAACAACCATATAATAAACCGTTTGTCTGTAGGTTATGGATTATCGTTTGCCGTCAACTCGTGGGATTTTAAATATTATGACCGGTTTAACCCACCACCACCAACCATAACCCCGGTAAAAAATACAATCCATGCGTCAGGCCTGGTATTTTCTTCTTCTTATCAATTCGGCAAAGGCTTCTATGTAGGATGTACATACCGACCTACATTCTATCGATTCGATGCTTCGCCTCGCTTTATATATGAGCATTTATTAAGCATAGATTGTGGATGGAAAATAGCATTACGATAACAACGACGCAATTGCCCCCTATAAAGTCGTAAACCACACCATCAAAGTCTTGGTTGCTTTGTAGTTTTACTGCAAGACTAAAACGATATCCTGATACGATGAGAAAGGTAATTGCAGCATTCAATATGACGCTAGACGGTGTTTGCGACCATACCACGGGGATTGCCGATAAAGCACTGCATCAACATTATGCTGAGCTTATTGACAGTGCAGGGATTATTTTATATGGACGCACCACCTATCAACTGATGCAGTACTGGCAAACACTATTGGACAATCCATCGGGTAATAAGTCGATGGACGGGTTTGCCAAATCGATTGACACGATTCCCAAGCTTGTTTTTTCGAACACGATACACAACACAGGCTGGGATAGTGCAGCAGTTTCTGACAGCCCACTTGACGAAAAGGTGAAGGAATTGAAACAACAACCGGGAAAGGATATTTTGATCGGAAGCCGGAGCCTGATCATTCAATTGTTGAACAGCGGACTTATCGACGAGTTTCAAATTAGTATTCACCCGATCATCGAAGGGAAAGGGTTGCGATTGTTTGACGAGATACAACACCGGATCATGTTGAAATTAGCAAAGACCAAATTGCTGGACTCGGGTGTAGCGATCTTTTATTACCAACCGCAACAGCCGGAAAGAAAGTAGTAAGAAATGAAACAGCAGATCATTTGCCTGGTGGTAACTCTATTACTGACCTCGTGCCACAACAAAACGAAGAACACGGATATGGATATGAAAGCAACTACGAACAGCGATGTTCATTTTACAAAAGGCTATTCGGAGGTGAATGGATTACAGATGTATTACGAGATCTATGGAAAAGGTAAGCCGATCGTTTTGATACATGGTGGTGGTTCCACCATCGAAACGAATTTCGAAAAGATCATTCCGCTGCTTGCCAGGAACAGGCAGGTGATCGCTGTTGAACTGCAGGCACACGGACGCACCAACGACAGAAATCAAGCGCTGACCTTTGAACAAGATGCCGATGATGTTGCTGCCCTTTTGAAAAACCTGCACATTGACAAAGCAGATTTTTTAGGATTCAGTAATGGTGGTACCACGACTTTACAGATTGCTATCCGGCATCCCGCATTAGTTGATAAAATGATCTTGGCCTCTCCTCTTGCCAAACGCAATGGTGTTCCGGATTGGTTTTGGGGATTCATGCAAAATGCGTCTCTTGACAATATGCCCGAAGAGTTAAAAGCTGGCTATAAAAAAGTTGCAGCAGACACGAACGGTTTACAGGTGATGCACGACAGAGATGTACAAAGAATGTTGCATTTCAAAGACATACCCGATGAGCAAATAAAAATGATCAAAGCACCTACGTTGATCATCATTGGCGATAAAGACGTGATTACACCGGAACATGCTATTGAACTGCACCGGCAGATTGCGAATTCTGAATTAGCCGTCATTCCCGGTGGACATGGACAATATATTGGAGAGATCACCACC
Source organism: Chitinophagaceae bacterium (assembly GCA_024508725.1). Lineage (GTDB taxonomy): Bacteria > Bacteroidota > Bacteroidia > Chitinophagales > Chitinophagaceae > JAEZDC01. Next base: position 298,353 of record JANINS010000001.1, read on the forward strand.
ATCACACCAGCGTTTACAGAAAAAGATCTCGTGGTTCCGATGATTGAAAAGTTTCTGGATAAAAAGGCGGGACAATAAAAATATCAATTGATGCAATGTATACTCATCAACTAGCAAGTAGCAGCAATCTTCAACAATTTTTCCTACTTCCTCATTTTGGCTACTAACTCCCTCATTTCGGTTATATCTACCATGTGCATCTTTCTGAGTTTTGACTTTCAAATTAAAACATCAGACAATGACACAATCTAACACCAACACCAAACAGTCTGTTTTAACAGTAGCAGACAAAAAGCCAGTTTTTTCATACTATCCTGTTACGCTTGCAATGGAAGGCCGGCCAGTAGATATTGCCATGAAGGTATCGGCACCGGCTTCAGGCGATAACCTGCCGATCGTTATCCTTTCACATGGACATGGTCGCTCCAACTTCTTGTCGTCGCTTCATGGATATGGACCAATTGCCGATTTCCTGGCTTCGCAAGGCTTTGTGGTTATTCAACCAACGCATCTCAATTCCAAAACACTTGCATTGCCTATTGGTGCCGAAGGCATGACATTCTGGAAATCCCGCCCGAAAGACATCCAGTTTATCCTGGACAATCTAGAGCGTATCATTACTACTGTTCCGGGTTTAGCGGGACGAGTGAACACCAGCAATATTGCTGCTGTGGGACATTCGTTGGGTGGACACACGGTAGCCATGCTTGCCGGTATGGAAGTAACAGACCAGGTGACTGGCGAAAAAGTTAGCTTTCCTGAACCAAGATTGAAAGCAAGGGTGATGATCGGCTTACCGGGTGGTGCGGAAGGGATGAATGAAAAAGGAAAAACACTTTATGGCAATCCTTTAAGCGGAACAGATTTTTCAACCATGACATTGCCTGCACTGGTGGTGAACGGCGACAAAGACAAGAACCCTAATTTCTCTGATGTTGACAACTGGCGTGCCGATGCTTATTACGATAGCCCTTCACCCAAAAGTTTACTAACCGTATTTGATGCAGAGCACATTTTCGGTGGCATTTCGGGCTACGATGCATTGGAAACTACTGACGAAAACCCTGACCGTGTAACGTTCGTAAACCTGTGCATCATAGCGTATTTGCGTAGTGCATTCGATACTCATGATACAAGTTGGGAAGACTTACAACAGGAGCTGAAAACGAGCCCGGATGCAAAAGGCAGTATTGAAACTAAATAAAGTTTTTACCTTACCCAATATTCAACTAACGGAGTGAACAGTGTGAAATGATGTAAATTGAAATCATCTCTCAAATGAACAACAACCATCTTTTAAAGATCGAATCGTTAACGCAATTGCACCAGGTTTTAGGATTAGACAAACCTGTTCATCCGTTGGTTAGCCTTGTAAAACTGGAAGATGTGAAGGTAATTCCCGGAACGCTTCCTGATTCACTGGTACTTAATTTTTACAAGATCGCTTATAAGATGAACTTATGTGGCGTAATGAAATATGGACAACATTACTACGATTTCGGAGAGGGCGGTTTGGTGTTTACTGCACCGAACCAACCTTTTCAAAGCCCTGATGATTCAGAAAAGTCGGGGTATATCTTATTTATCCATCCTGATTTTTTACTGTCGTATTCTCTTGCCAAAACAATAAAACAATACGGGTTCTTCTCTTATTCAACCAATGAGGCACTGCATTTATCGGAGCAGGAGAAATCGACCATCATTTCTATATTCCAAATAATCAGGGAAGAACTGAACAGCAGGATAGATGATCTTAGCCAGGATATCGTGATCGCTCAAATTGAATTACTGCTGAGCTATAGCCATCGTTTTTACAAACGACAATTCATTACACGAAAAGCTGTGAATAATGAGTTGCTGAACAAGCTGGAAGATTTGCTTGACAATTATTTTAACAACGAGCAATCGTTAGAACAAGGTTTGCCTACCGTGCAATACCTGGCAGAGAACTTAAACCTTTCACCAAGTTATTTAAGCGATATGCTTCGTTCTCTTACAGGTGAAAATGCACAACAACACATACATCATAAGCTGATTGAAAAGGCGAAGGAATTATTATCAACCACCGATCTAACCGTTGCAGAAGTCGCTTATAAATTGGGATTTGAACATCCACAGTCGTTTAGTAAGTTATTCAAAACAAAAGCGAAACTATCCCCTTTAGCATTCAGGCAATCTTTTAATTGATTCCAGTTAACAGCACAAAGTGCACTACATCTTACGAGAAAAGTTGTTCTTTCTTTTTGCCAAAAGGCAAATGCTTAAAAATATTCATTGGTTAACTTGCTATAATGAAAGCATTCACTGATTATATTTTACAGTTTGGCAACCTGAACCAACAGCAGATCGATCTTGTTAACAGCAAGGCAACAGTAATTGATCTGCATAAAGATGATTATTATTGGGAAGCAGGAAGAACAGTGAAGCAGATCGGTTTTCTTACGGATGGTGTTCTTCGTGTGTATTATTACAACAACAAAGGCGAAGAGATCACCCGTTATTTTATTGATGAGAACCACCTGATCTTATCGGGCAATACCATTGATGAAGTTTACACCCCTTCTGAATATATATCGGCCGTCACCGATTGCAAGATGATCGTCTTTACAAAGCAAGACTGGAAAGAGATCGCTGCCACCATTATAGGCTGGGATCATATTCTTCAAAAAATTATTTCCAAATACCACGGCGAAAAAATAGCCAGGACAAGCGAACTGGTTTCGCAGGATGCTACGAAACGTTATCTTGACTTTATTCAAAAGTTCCCTTCGCTGGTAAACCGTGTGCCTTTATCGTATATCGCTTCTTACCTGGGTATTACCTCTTCCACATTAGCAGGTCAGAAGCAACATTCGTTAAGCATTTGCTTTTTGCCAAAAGGCAAGTGGTTTCATTTTTAAACATGTGAGTTTTGCTCTATCGTTTAAAAAAGAAACAAAATGAAAACAGCATTGATCACAGGAGCCAACAAAGGCATTGGATTAGAAGTAGCAAAGCAACTTGCACAACAAGGGTATTACGTTTACATGGGTAGCCGTGATTTAAAGAATGGTGTGGCAGCCGTTGAAAAACTGAGAGCCGAAGGGATTGAAAACGTAGCGGCGATAGTATTGGATGTAACAGATCAGCAATCGGTAGATGCAGCACGAATTGAAATAGGTAACAAAACAGATGTGCTGGATGTGCTTATCAATAATGCGGGCATCAACGGCATACAATTTAACGGTGATACGCCTTTGATGCATACGGCAACAGACACAAGTGTAGAGGTGTTTAAAGAAGTGTACGAGGTGAACGTATTCGGCGTTATCAGGGTAACACAGGCATTTTTAGACCTGTTGCGAAACTCACCAGCGCCACGCATTGTTATGGTGAGTTCCAGCCAGGGATCACTCAACTTACACAGTGATCCCACATTTGTTCACTACAAATTTAAAGGTGCGGTATACCAATCTTCCAAGTCAGCTTTGAACATGTACACCATTGTTTTAGCATATGAATTACGGGATACAGCTTTTAAAGTAAATGCTGTTAGCCCGGGTTCGACGAAAACCGATTTCAATCATCATCTCGGACGAGGTTCTGTTGAAGATGCAGGCAAACGAATTGTAAAATATGCTTTGATCGATAAGGATGGACCAAGCGGCAGATTTTTCTCAGAAGACATGGGCACAGCAACAGGCGAAATTCCGTGGTGAACACCAGGGTCTTGAAAGAACACAAACGACCATTTATATCACTTTAAGTATAACTCTGTAAATTGAGTGATGAAGCTGATCTCCTCACTCCTCTTACTTGTGTTGATGCATAGTGCCTGTCACCGACCGGCATCAAATTCTATTGATGCTACTGCAAATCGTATTATTACCGGTGCAGAACAAACCAACGAGTACCTGCCTTATCTCGCTAATAAAAGAGTGGCATTACTTGCCAATCAAACAACGATTATTGGTAAGCGACATCTTGTTGACAGCCTGCAATCGCTGGGCATCAACATCGTGAAAGTGTTTGGACCTGAACATGGCTTTCGTGGCAATGCCAGTGCCGGTGCACATGTAGCAGATGAAAGAGATAGCGCTACAGGCATACCGGTTATATCGTTGTATGGCAGAAAAAATAAACCATCGAAAGATGATCTTGCAGATGTTGACATTGTTGTGTACGACCTGCAGGATGTGGGTTGCCGTTTCTATACCAACATCAATGCACTGAGCCGATTGATGGAAGCCTGCCATGAATACGATAAAGAACTGCTGATACTTGACAGACCAAATCCCAACGGATACCTGATAGACGGACCGATACTGGACATGAAATACAAATCGGGTATCGGCATGTTTCCCATACCGATGTCTCACGGGTTAACAGTAGCAGAGTTTGCATTGATGGCTAATGGTGAGGGATGGCTTACTAATAAAGTGCAATGCAAGCTAAAGATCGTTAAGGTGGCCAACTACGATCATGATATGACTTATGTATTGCCTGTGAGTCCTTCGCCTAACCTGAATACGCAACAGGCGATCATGTTGTACCCTTCCACCTGTTTGTTCGAGGGCACTTATCTGAATCATGGACGAGGTACTTACTTTCCTTTTACTGTTATCGGCAGCCCGGAGTTGAAAGGAAAATATTCTTTCTCCTACATTCCTGTTGGCATTAAAGGAATGGCAGAAACACCTTTGTTCATGAACGAAGTTTGTTACGGACTTGATCTGCGCAATTACGATGTGAATATTCTTCGCCGTAAAAAACAGGTGAACCTGGAATGGATAATGGAGTTGTATAAAGCATCACCATACAAAGAGAAGTTCTTCGATACGAAGCTGAGCAGGCAGATGAATTCGATAGAAGTGCTTACCGGATCAGGCCAATTCAGGCAACAGATCATGGAAGGCAAGAGCGAAGCGGAGATACGAGCCAGTTGGGAACCGGGTTTGAGCGAGTATAAGGTGATGCGGAAAAAGTATTTGTTGTATCCGTGATCTTAATTTAGACAAATAAATTGCAGTTATGAAAAGAGTTGGGGCGATATGCATTTTGATATTTGCAACATTAACTTCATTTAATGAGCAAAACTGTTTGTCTGTCAGATTCAAAAATTCTACTGATAAAGAATTTACTAATCTCAAGGTGTGGACAGCCAGCGGAGAGATCGTATTAAAGAACCTGAAACAAGGCGAAGTTTCTTCAGCCTATCATGTGCCGTGGTCTTACAAATTTACTTATGCTGTAGCCGATACTAAGGATGGAGCATTTATTACTCCTGGTTATTGCCGAACAGGCGAAAAAAGATACGAGAATGGCGAGATCCTGATGGAATTTACAATTACACCAGAATCGTATAAACATTATCCAAGGGAAAAACCATATTTATTTATCAAAGCCACGATTAAAGAAGCGTTAGCGGGAAAAGAAAATCAAACACGATAGAGAATCATAATTTATACGATTACATGACCAAAACAAAACCAACCCCTACCGAACAGGTTACCCAACACATTGCCAAACTCTCCAGCGAGATTCAACCTGTTGTAGAATACATAAGACAGGTTATCTTATCTGTAGATAGCGAGATCGCAGAACATATCAAATGGAATTCACCTGCTTTTTATTATTCAGGCAGTATGAAAGCGTTTGATGCGAAAGAATACAAGCGGGATATACTGGTGATGCACCTTCGCAATAATAAGATCATGTGTGTGCTGCCTACCGGGATGACCATACAAAAGAACACAGTGCTGTTGGAAGGAAATTATTCCGACGGCAGGCGAATGATCTCCTTTACCAACCTCGAGGATGTAAAGCAGAAAGAACAGCAACTAAAGAAAACCATAAAGGAATGGCTGAGTTTAGTGGAGAAGTAAATGCACTATCGCAACAAACTCACCGAACCAGCAAACGGCTTATACCCTTCTGCATTCACGAGGTAATAATACACACCCACAGGCAAAGGTTTACCATTGATCGTTCCGTTCCATGCAAATGAGCTATTATGCCGGCCATTGTAAACAGTGGCACCATACCGGTCGAACAACTGTACTTTGAATAATGATGGCATACTGATCTTCCAGGTATCGTTCACATTGTCTCCGTTAGGAGTAAACGCTGTAGGAATATTACAATTCACCGTGATCAATTTGATGCTATTACCTGTAGACGAACCGCAAACATTCGAAACAGTGAGGCGATACCATTTTATCTCTTCTATATTGGCTGTGATCAGTTGCAGCGAAACATTCTTGGCAGGAGTTATATTTTGCCACGAAACGTTATTGATTGATGACTGCCATTGATAGCTGGCAGGTATTGTTGAAATAACATCAGCGGTAAGGATAATATTCGTGTTCGTGCATGTATTAATGAGTAATTGCTTTGTGGTGATAACAGGTACTGTGTTCACGGTTAACATACCAACAGAACTTTCTATTGAACCGTTCATATTCGATACTACACAACGGAAAAGCATAGCATCATTGCCCACATTTAGCACCTGCAGTGTATTGGTGGCAGTACCGGAATAATCCACTCCATCATTAATGTTTGTCCATATGCCATTGCTCTTTGTTTGCCATTGGTAAGATGTAGTATTATTTGCAACGATGGTAAAGCTTGCCGTACCGCCTTTGCACAAGCTGAGTGTATCGGCAGGTTGTGTGATGATCACCGGTAATACCTTTTGAATTTTTGCTGTACCTATCCACCAGTCACCACCACCAATACCATCGAGCACATCATCATCGATAGAAAAAGAAGTTCCGGCAAATGCAATTTCCTCTCCTCTCAAAGAAATGGTTACCGCATCATCAATAGAAGAGCCACCAAAATTCTTTGTCCATTCTATGTTACCGTTAAACGTTGTTTTTACCAGCCAGAAGTCTGACGATCCTTTGGCTCCCTGCACATCATGGTCGTTCGATTCTGCAGAGCCGATGGCCAGATATCCATCTGTTGTAACGACCACCTGCCTGAAAACATCAAGAGATGATCCACCGTAAGTTGTTACCCACTGAACCGTTCCATCATTTGCAAGTTGCAACAGAAAAGCATCTACCTGTCCTTTGTTTTGTGGTATGTCTCCATTAGATGAAGATGTTTGCCCGGCAATGATGAAGCCATTAGTAGTTGTTGCAATGGAATGCGATACATCGTACTCCGTTCCGCCAACAGTTCGCTGCCATAAGAGTGTTCCTGTATTGCTGGTACGAATTACCCAGATATCTCTTTTGCCTGTATGACCTGTTACGTCTAACCCGTTTTGCAAAGTATAACCAGTAACGGCAAAACCTCCATCTGCAGTAACAGTAAGATCGTTTGGAAAATCATGATCAGGACCACCATAACATTTATCCCAAACTTTATTACCTGCCGCATCGAGTTTTACGAGCCAGTAATCCTGGTGATTGGTGTTATCACGATGTTGTGTAACATCACCATTACCAGAGAAAGTATACCCTGTGAAAGCATAGCCGCCATCGTGTGTTTGCCTGATAGCCGTTGCTACTTCCATTTCTGTTCCACCCATTGACCTTTGCCATTGAATATTTCCGTTGGCATCAGTTTTAATGATCCAGCAATCCGTTGCTCCCCGAAAGGCATTTACATCACCATCATTGCTTTTTGTATAACCGGCGATAATATATCCGCCATCAGTAGTTTGTTGTACATCGTAAGCACCATCGTCGTTGCTGCCACCATACGTACGTTGCCATACCATGTTTCCATTTGCATTGAGCTTTACCAGCCATGCATCGCAAATGCCCTTATTCGTAGTGATGTTTCCATCGGTAGAGAAAGTGATTCCTGCAACGATGTATCCTCCATCTGCAGTAGCACGTATTTTTTGTGCAGATTCAAAATCAGTTCCTCCAAAACTTTTCTTCCATTGCGGTGAGATGACAGGAGGTTGTGCTACGATAACGTAACACGGCAAAAGCAATAATGCCAGGATAAGGGGTTTAAGGGACATGCAGCACATTTTTGGGTTGTGATGCAAAATTGAGATATAGCGTTGCTTAACAACTTGTGAATGTTACACCAGCGGTGATATGTATGCATCGATGGCATTATAGATATAATGGAGAAGGTTGTAATAATGAAAAGAGCCACCAACATCCTTTCCACTTTTAAAGTCGATGCCATTTTAGTAATTAACTGAGCATTTAATTTAATAGTTCACACCGATAATATAGCATAGCTTTACGTTCTACATCACAATCTCAACCTGTTTTCAGCTTTAGCAACACTGGTGACACTTTGATACAATCCAGCCAGTGTTATGGAAACAAGCATCAATTTCAATTTTAGGGGAAAACAATATTGTGCAGCGTATACGATCTGTAAGAGAGACAATCCTGTATATATTTATATCACCCTGATGGATGAAGCATTAATAAAGGAATTTGGCGAAGAGATCGTTATGCATTCACAAAACGGAGCACTCCTGGTTGACCATATATTTACTGCACATCGTTACGAATTGTATACTGCTATATTTAAATCTGTTGCTGCAGTAGAGCAGCTGGCAAATGACGAATTGAAAAGCAGCTCAATTGATGAATAATTACGAGGAGTAATATTCGATACTTTCTTATCCTATTGGTTTTATAATTTAGTTTCAACTTACTTATTCTCTCACTACACATTTTGCGAGACGCCATGTTTTAGTTCCAGTATTTTTTGCTCGGCTTCTTTTCGCTGCGTAATATCGAGTGTAGTGGTGGCAACACCATCATTTAGTTTCACTACAGATTGAGAGAACCATCCATTGAATTGTTCATGTACATAATGCCGCTCACTCGTATCAGGTATTCCTGTTTCTGTCACTTTTTTAAATGTGTCGAAAATACCTTCCTTTATTACACCGGGATTATTTTGCAAAAGACTTTTACCAATCACATCTCCAAACACATTTTCGGCAGCCTGGTTATTTAATATCCATTTGAAATCAACGATGTCTCCCCTGTCATTTCGTACTGCTTCAAAAACCTGTATCATCGCTAACGAACTGTTCATAGTAGCCTGCAGCAGTTCCTGGCTAGCCTTTATTTTAGCCTGGGTTTGTTGCCTTTCTGTTATATCCTGTACCGTACCGCTTAGGGATAGAACCTTTCCATTATCATCAGCAAAAGACTGTATATGCCTTTCTAAAAAACGAACCTCGCCATCTGCTCTTATGATGCGGTGCGTAATGCTAATATTGCGGGCTTCACTCCTGCATTTGGCGTATTCTCTTGCTGTAAATTCAAGATCATCGGGATGGATAAAACACATCACCTTTTCCATAGTGATTGGTGCTTCGTTCTCCGGTACTAAGCCATGAATCCGGTACATTTCATCACTCCAGTAAATGATATCTGCAATTGCATTCCATTCAAAGCTGCCGATATGCCCAATGGCCTGAGCTTCTTTCAGTCGCCGATGCTCATCGTGCAGTTGCTGTTCTATTAGTTTGTTCTGAGTGATATCCTGTAATACGCTGATGATGTGCGTTACTTTTCCCTTCTTATCCCGCTGAAAAACCTTGCACCTGTTGCGTATCCATAAATATCTTTTGTGCCTGTTTAAAATGCGGTATTCGATCGTCTTCACCTCTTCATCACAAGCAAGCAACATAGATTCGTTGAAACCCAGCAAAGCTTTCCTGTCTTCAGGATGGATAAGCAGCAACCTACCTTCTACCTTCATACTTACCAGACGTTCTACAGGAATATCGATCCATTCAGCCAACCTGTTATTCACGTAAAAGGGTTCCTGTTTTTCCAGGTTGTATATCGTAATCGCATCAGGAGAAGCCTGGGCTGTTTGTTGCAATAATTTCTGGCTCTCTTCTATTCGTTTTTCGGCTTCTCTTCTTTCAGTTAAGTCGTGTATCAACCACAGCACACCCGTTACTTCACCTTTCGTATTTTTTAAAGGAATAAGATGTGCCTCATGATAACCTTCTCTTTCCGTTTCTTTTGGTGCGATATAAACCACGTCTCCATTAAGGCATGTTCGCAGATCATCGTAAAAATTTTCTTTCTTTAACGAAGGGTAAAACTCTAAAATATTTTTCCCAATAACCTGTTCCTGCTTTATACCATACTGTTGTTCGCACCGTTTATTCCATAATGTGTAATTGAGGTCTTTATCCAAAGCGATGATCCTTGTAAGTCCTCCGTCTACCAGGCTCTCAATAAAGTTCAGCCTGTTCTCTAACTGGGTTCTTAAAATAAACTCCTCTGTAACATCTCTCACCAAAGTAAGTACACCTACCACCTGGTTATTCTCATCTTTAACAGGTATATGATAGCGTTCAATATAACCTTTGTTCAATGGCGAGGTGATGTAGCTTTCTTTGATCATTTCACCTCTTAAAGCCCTTTTCAAATTGTCTATTATCTGCGGAACTTTCGACTGCGGAAATGCTTCAAAGAAATTCTTACCTATTACAGATTCCCTGCTAACGCCCTGTACTTTTTCTGCAGCTTTATTAAATTCTACAATGGTGTTAGAAGTATTGGTAACTAATATCTGGTCAACAAGATTGTTGGTGAGCAACTTAATAAAACGTAGTTGCTCATCTATCCTCTGTTTCAATAATACTTCATCCGTTACATCCTCTGTTGTGCCGATCATAATACGTTCACCGGCAGCATCCATGTATAGTTTATTTCTTCCCCGTATATATCTCAGTTCTCCGTCAGCCCGGTATATGCGATACTCAACATTATGCGAAACACCCGTTTGCTGCATCAACGTTGGCACCTGCTTCAGCATTTGCAGGTCATCGGGATGAAAGTATTTATGGAAAGATTCATATCCCGGTCTTACAGATTGAGGTTTCAGCCCATAAATACGGTAGATATTGTCGGAATAGAAAATGTCGTTCGTATCCAGGTTCCATCGCCAGGTACCGATACTGGCAGTTTGTTCTGCCTGGGTAAATGTTTCATTTTGTATACTGAGTTCCTTGTTTAGCTTTTCAAGTTGCGCAGCCATCAACTGCTGTTCAGTAACATCCTGCATCACACCGATCATCACCTGTTCACCATCGGCATTGTTCAATATCCTGGCAGTTTGGTGAATATACCTGAGCTTTCCATCCTGCCGTACAATCCTGAAGTTGAGATCAGGAAGCACCCGTTCATCAAAAGCTTTGCGTATCGCTTCTTTGATCTTAGGCTGTTCTTCACCATATGTAAAAGGGATAAAGGCCTCCAACCCTACATCTATTGAGTGGGGTTTTATTCCATAGAGCCGATAAAGATTGTCAGAGTAATAAGTTTCTCTTGTTTCAAGGTTTACCTGCCACGTACCAAAGGATGCGATCTGTTCTGTATGCCTGAAATGTTTGTTTTGAATATCGAGTGTTTCGTTGCTGTTCTTTAACCGGATCTCGAGTTGTTTCTGCTCTGTAACATCCTGGGTAATGCCGGTAAGATATTCTTCACCGGTTAATCCTCTTGTTACTTCACTTATTATCCTTAGATGTCTTAGTTCACCATCCTGCCGTACGATCCTGTATTCTATATGTAATGGCAGTTTGTTGCGATAAGCTGCATCAGAGGCGAATATCACTGCTTCTTTATCTTCCGGATGAATAAAACCGGTAAATGTGTTGAGGTGTGCCGAAAGGCTTTGGGGGGCAATTCCGTGTAAACGATAATAGTTGTCTGAATAGAAAGCAGTGTGTGCATTCAGGTCGATCTTCCATGTAGCCGTTCTTGCTGCCTGTTCTGCTTTTTGATAGGTCTTTAATTGCAGGTCGAGTTCATCGGCATAATCCCTAAGAACATTAATGGCTTGTTTCTCTGAGGTAACATCTTTGCAGCAACCTTGTGCAATTCTCTCCCCATCTGGCTGCTCAAATGTATCGCCAAGAAAATGAAGATGGCGAATCTCGTCCGAGGTGGTCAGTATCTTAAAATAAAAATCAACCTTTTCGCCTTGTCGTAATTCGTCCCATTTTTTGTTCACAGCAGCGATATCTGATGGATGCACCACATTATTCACCTCTTCGATCCCCACGGTTCGGTCAGTTGAAACAGGCAGGTCGAAAATGGAGAAAAGGTTATCCGTAAAAAAGAAACGTTCGGATATTGCATCCCACTGCCAGCAGCCCATATCGCAGAGCTGTAAAGCATTTTCTAATAATAGCAGGCGTTTTGAGTTAAGGTTCTGCATCTCTCGTGTGCGAAACATGGCTGTTTAAGGTACTAAAAACGGATGTGTTTAGGCTAGTATGCTTGTTTAACCAATTATCTTTTACAATTCAACGACAATAATCTGGTATAAGACGAATTCTAAAGCTTCTGTCAGAAGTTAAAGTTATGCACATTGCTTATTCTTTTATGCTTCTACATATGCTTTTTGGGATGTGAATAATTACGCTTCAACACCTTGGTTTGCAGGCATGTTCTTTTCGAACATATGCTTTATACGCTAACATTAAATCTTTAATCTATGATCGAGAATTTGACCAACAGCCAACCAGATGTTGCAAAAAAATCAGGTAAGTCAAGAAGAGGTTTTGCATCAATGGACAAAGAACGTCACAAACTTGTATCGAGTAAGGGAGGAAAAGCGGTACGCAGTACTTATTTAAGCCGTACGGCAAATCCAACGCCTGAAACAAGTAATTCACCCGTTAATTAAGTGGCTGTTTTACAGCATAAGTTGATAGATCCCGCTTGTATAGCGGGATTTTTGCTTCTTCTTATATCACCTCCGCAGCTATTGCTTTTTATACGAGACGTTCACATCTAACAAAACATTAGCGGCATCTTTCCGCAATAAATTAGATATACCGGGCTTATTAGTCGACCTTTACCGCCTTACTAATACAACCGTCATGTACACACAAACCTGGTCTAAGTTCCTCCCTGTTATTCGTATTATGCTGAAAAGAGCTGTTGCTGCACCTCAAATGCTTGAGTTGAACCGCACAGATTTCGATAAAGCCGGGGGAGGCAAAAAAGCCGGATTTCGTTTTACGGTTGAACTAACCAACGCAAAACTTCAGAACAAGATCACTTCTCCTGTAGCCCAGGATCTGCTGTTTGTTTTACAGCAGGATGCAGCTACTGTAGCCATACTTTCGAACAGGTCGTATACATTGGATCTGAATCCAAAATGTGAGCTTAGCCTGAGATGTACTTCAGTTGCAGAAGAAACGTTAGTCGTTTCAGAAGAATTAGTCGTTGCCGAATAATTTTTGAACACGACAGATGAACGACGACGAATCATTACAAGGCGATACACAGCAAGTCAGAAACCAATTGAAGGAAGAGCAAGACAAGTATGTGCTTGCCATTACAGGTGGTAAAGACCAGGCCGAATTAAAAAAGATCAGGGAGCGGATCGTTGTGCTGCAAAAGCAACTTGATAATATGACCGCTGGTGGTGGCTACAGAGGTCTATAGTTTCATCATCCTTGAATCACTTCGGTAATTTTATACATTGTGGTTACGCTAAATCCGGACAAATCCGGATTAGTCGCTATTCCACTCTAGAGGAGTTTCCAACATCAAAGTAGTTTACACTCACTTCTTTGTAAGTTTAACCCATGGCTACAGTATTAATCACCGGTGGAACCGGTTTGGTGGGTACACAATTTACGGATGAACTGCTTAACAAGGGTTATGATGTGATCGTTCTTACCCGTAAAGCAAGACAAAGCTCTATCCCTAATATAAGTTATGCTGTTTGGGATGTAGAGAAAGGAATTATTGATGCTGAAGCCATCAGCAAAGCAGACCATATCGTACATCTTGCCGGGGCAGGAGTAGCAGACAAACGCTGGACAGCAGAACGTAAACAAGAAATCGTTGATAGCCGAACCAAAAGTGCTGCGCTTATTGTAAAAGCTTTGAATGATGTTCCCAACCAGGTGAAAACTGTTGTGAGTGCTTCTGCTATTGGATGGTATGGACCAGATACTGCAGAAAGCAAAAGACGGGGTTTTAGGGAAGATGAAAAAGCAGACACTCACTTTCTTGGTGAGACCTGCAGGTTGTGGGAAGAGAGTATTTCACCCGTAGAGAGCCTTGGCAAAAGACTCGTGAAATTCAGGATCGGGATTGTGCTGTCAGAAAAAGGTGGTGCGTTGAAAGAGTTCATGAAGCCCATAAGATTTGGCACCGCAGCAATACTAAGCAAAGGTTCTCAAGTGATCAGCTGGATACATGTAGAAGATCTCTGCCGCATGTTCATGTTTGCCATAGAACATGAGCAAATGAGAGGAGTGTACAATGCAGTAGCACCACATCCTGTTACCAATAAAGAACTCACTTTACAACTGGCACAAAACCTTAGGGGAAAATTCTATATACCTGTTCATGTTCCTGCATTTGCACTGAAGCTTGCTCTCGGAGAAATGAGCGTAGAAGTATTGAAAAGTGCAACGGTGAGTAATGAAAAGATAAAAGCAGAAGGGTTTACTTATCTCTATCCAACAATTGATGCCGCATTGAAATAAAAAGAGCTGTCAAACGACAGCTCTTTGTTTATAGATCGTCGGTTTTAAACTTTCGATATATGATCAAAAGATATAAAGCTATATATCCAATACAAGTCATAAGAATGTATTTCACCTCAGGCTTAGGAAAAAACTCTTTTTGTCCTCTTTCAAACAATGGGGCACTAATCAAACCATCGGCACTTTCTACAGGAAGAAAATAGCCTGTATTGTACACGTAACGTTTGAACACAAAGAATAAAACAAACTCCAATATCACCACATAAATAAAATACACACCTATTGAAATTCCGCTTCTTCTAAAAAGAACACTTATCAGCAAAGCAAAAAAACAATAGTTTAAAGACTGGATAAAGGAGTATCCAATAAAAAGTAATCTTTCAAAACTTAAAGGCTTATCTCCAGTATAACCAAATGCCAATGCTGTTACCCCAACAAGTAAAGTTGAAATAAGGGAAATGATAATAACAGTTAATATTTTAGAAGAGATAAACTCATATCGGGTTAAGCCATCAATTAAATTCTGCCGATGTGTTTTATAGCTATACTCATTTGTAAAAAGTATTACAGTTAGCAGTCCTGGAATAATAAGTAAGTAGCTTGAAGTTTGTGCTACCATTTGCCAAACCTGCGGAAAGGAATAAGGTGGATTTCCTAAAATGAACTTCAGCATAGCACTGCTTGGATTCTTTTTAGCTTCTGCACCCCAGATCATTCCTTGTATTTCATGCGTAATGTAATTGGCTCCGATAATACCAATAAGATATAGTATAAAGATGATCCAGAATGTGCGATAGTTCTTTACTTTAAGCCATTCCAGTTTTATTAAGTGTAACATTTCTTTCTTGTTTAATAGTAGTACAAAAGATGAACGGAGCGTCGCAAGCAAAGCTTTATGCTTGCACCGGTGTTGGTTACCTAACGATCACTCACTTTTCCGGTTAGTTCAAAGAATTTAGATTCGAGGCTCTTCTTTTTTAACTGGAGATGATTTAGCACAACACCGTTATTGAAACAGTATTGATTCACCTCATCCAGCTTTGCTGTACCCATAGGATAAAAGAGTTGTACATTATTATCATGTCTTTGAATACCGGAAAAACCGTTCATGTTTTTTAGCAGCTGCTCTAACCTGTTAAGATCTGATGCAGACACTTCAACAATATCCTCATTCACCAATACTTCATCTACATGCCCTGCAGCAAGTAATTCTCCTTTCTTTAAAATGGCAACATGCGTACACACCTTTTCCACTTCATCTAACAGGTGGCTGGCCATAATGATGGTCTTACCTTCGCTTGCCAGTTTTTTGATCAGCTCACGGATCTCTGCAATACCAACGGGATCTAATCCATTGGTAGGCTCGTCGAAGATCAACACATCGGGATTGCCGAGCAATGCAGCAGCGATCGCCAGTCTTTGTTTCATTCCCAAAGAATAAGTGCTGAACTTGCTTTTCTTTCGCTGGTGCAGGTTTACTTTTTCCAATACTGCATCGATATCTCCATAGCCTTTGCCTTTGATCGATGCATTGATGCGAAGATTTCTTTCACCTGACAGGTAATGAAAGAAGTTGGGCGTCTCAAGCAAGGTTCCAATGCCTTTTCTAACATCGGCAGATGGCGGTTGCCCCATCAATTCGAAACTTCCTGCAGTTGGCTTAAGAATGTCGAGGATAATGCCGAGTAAAGTTGTTTTCCCGCTACCGTTTGGTCCGAGTATACCGAATACACAACCTGGCGGAACATCGAACGAAACATTGTTCAGGGCTTGTATTCTTCCATAACGTTTGGAGATACCTTTCAAAGAGAGCACAGTATTCACAGTTGATCTGTTTGGTTAAAGTGAAAATAGAAATTTTTGTCTTCAACCCTGAAGTTTTATTGACGAACTGGCTGATTAGTGGTATGAAATATTAGTGGTAGCCAGCGATATTGCAAATAGCATCGCCTGTTGTGTCACTCACTTGTACGTTCTGTGCTATGATGGGCAACTTAATTCCGCACCGGTTTACCAGTCTTCAATACAGCCTGGATACGCTCCAAAGATTTTCTTTCTCCACATAATGATAAGAAAGCTTCTCTTTCAAGATCCAATAAGTATTGTTCTGATACCAGAGAGTATTCACTCAGGTCTCCACCACACATTACATACGCCAGTTTCTTTGCTACTGTAACATCATGATCTGTTGCATAGCCAGCTCTCCACATGCCATTGATGCCAGCATATAAAGTTCCGAGTGCATTGCGACCCAGCACTTTTACATCTTTACGCTGAACAGGTGTTACATAACCCTGGTCGTATAATTCAATTACAGATTTCTTTGCTTCAGCAATTCTTCTGGATTGATTGATCACTACTTCGTCTAAACCTTTTCTCAACACGCCAATATCGTATGCCTCAAATCCAGAGGTGGCTACTTTTGCAGTAGCAATCGTTAAGAAGCGGTTTTTAAGTGTAATGGTTTCAGGTTCGTCTTCGTGCATTTCATCAGCAGCTCGTAATGCAAATTCTTTTGTTCCACCACCACCAGGAATCAATCCAACACCTAACTCAACCAATCCAATATATGTTTCTGCAGCAGCACAAACTTTATCGGCATGTAAGCTCAATTCACAAGCACCACCTAAGGTTAGTCCATGAGGAGCCACCACAACAGGAACAGAAGAATACCTGGCTCTCATCATCGTATTTTGGAACATTCGGATGGCCATGTCAAGCTCATCATATTCCTGTTCTATTGCAAACATGAAGATCATTCCAACATTCGCTCCCGCTGAGAAGTTCGCCCCATCATTAGCAATCACCAACCCTTTGAATTTTTCTTCAGCTATTGATATTGATTTCTGGATTCCTTCCAATACTTCACCACCAATGCTGTTCATTTTAGTGCTCCATTCTAATGCAGCAACACCATCACCAATATCATATAAACGACATGCACTATTCTTCCAGATCGTCTTATCAGAATGATTGCTAAGTATGAGGAATGATTCTGCACCAGGAATTTCTTTGTACGATTTCGTTGCTACATCATAGTACAAACGCTTTCCATTCTCTACTTTATAAAAGTTTTGATTTCCGGCAGCCAGCATTTCTTCTACCCATGGAGCCACTTTTACTCCGCCAGCTTTCATTGCTTCAACAGTTTTAGCAACACCGATCACATCCCAGCTTTCAAAAGGACCGATCTCCCATCCAAAACCGGCTTTCATGGCATCATCTACACGATACAATTCATCACTGATCTCAGGAATTCTGAATGAGATATAAGAGAAGAGGCTGTTATGAAATGTCCTGTAAAATTCCCCGGCTTTATCCTGGCCTGCAGCCAATATTTTCAAACGCTGCTTTAGGTCTTCAACAGGTTTTGCAGCTTCTATCGTTGCAAACTTTGGTTTGATGCGAGGTGCATATTCCAAAGTGTTCAGATCAAGTACATGAATTTCTTTATCAGACTTTCTTTCTTCCGGGCTTCCTTCAACAACAGGCAATTTTATTTTTTTAAAGAAGCCTTGTCCTGACTTGTCGCCCAACCAATTATTCGTAACAACTTTTTCGAGCCATGAAGGAATATTGAAAATATCTTTTGCTTCATCAGCCGGACAATTCTCACCAACACCTTTTGCCACTTTCACCAAAGTATCGATACCCACCACATCTGCTGTTCTGAATGTGGCAGATTTAGGACGACCAGCAATTGGTCCTGTGAGCAGATCAACTTCATCGATCGTTAAGCCCATCTTCTCCATGATGTGGAAGATGCTCATGATGCTGAAGACACCAATTCTGTTAGCAATAAATGCAGGCGTATCTTTTGCGAGAACAGTTGTTTTTCCAAGAAAAAGATCGCCATAATGCATCAGGAAATCGGTAACGGCAGGATCGGTATCAGGCGTTGGAATGATCTCCAATAAACGCAAATATCTTGGTGGATTAAAGAAGTGTGTTCCGCAAAAATTTCTTTTAAAATCTTCACTTCTTCCCTGCGATAACAAGTGAATAGGAATGCCGGAAGTATTCGATGTAATAAGTGTTCCCGGTTTGCGGAACTGTTCTACTTTCTCATATACCTGTTGTTTGATGTCTAATCTTTCGATCACTACCTCGATGATCCAGTCACACGAAGCAATGTCTTTCATGTTATCATCAAAATTGCCTGTAGTGATCCGTTTCACTACATCTTTTGTATAAACAGGAGAAGGATTGCTTTTTAAAGCAGCCTGTAGTGCATCGTTCACAATTTTATTTTTCTCTGCAGGTTTTGCATCTGCAGCAACATCTTTCGGAACGATATCCAACAACAACACCTGAACTCCGATACCAGCAAAATGACAGGCAATACGGCTACCCATTACTCCACTACCCAGAACAGCAACTTTTTTGATTGTACGTTTCATAGCAAATAGTTAGTTATGCAACTATTTTCGAAGATAATAAAAAAGCTGCCTGTAAATCAAGCAGCTTTTTATTAAGTTTTTGAATGATGTTAGCTAACGGCAGAACCTTCATCGATCTTTCCTTCCGGATTGATGAAATGAAGCTTGCCCGATTTGTCTTCAGCCATTAATATCATTCCCTGGCTTTCGATACCTCTCATTTTTCTCGGAGCAAGGTTGGCAACAACTGTAACCTGCTTACCAACGATCTCTTCAGGTTTGAAATGCATGGCAATTCCAGAAACGATCGTTCTATGCTCAAATCCAAGGTCTACCTGCAACTTCAACAACTTATCGGCCTTCTCTACTTTTTCTGCTGAAGTGATCGTTCCTACTCTGAAATCCATCTTAGCGAAATCATCATAAACGATCTCTGATTTAAGATTTGCTGGCTGATTTGCCACTGTTGCTGTATTCGTTGTTTCCACTTTTGGCTTTTGACTTTTGACTTTTAATTTCTCCAATTGTTCCGCAATCTCTGCATCCTCTACTTTTCTAAAAAGCAGTTGTGGTTCTCGCAAACTGTAACCTACACTCAGCAATTTGATCTTTCCTGCATTTTCCCAATCAAGCATCTTGTCTACCACCTTCATCATGTACAACATCTTCTTCGCAGTATTTGGAAGAAATGGATTGATGAGTATTGCCAGGTTAGCCGTTAACTGCAAACACAGGTGCAGGCAATTATCGATCTGTTTTTGAGTCTCCGGATTTTCGGTTAACTGTTTAGCTACGATCCATGGCTGCTTTTCCTGCATGTATTTATTGCCTTTCCTCGAAAGATCGATCACTTCGAATAAAGCTTCTCTAAAATTGTATCCTTCAAGCAGATCTTCAATTTTTACTTTTGACTTTTGAATATCATCGATCAGTTTCTTATCTGCTTCATCCAGTAATTCGTCATGCAACTTGGAAACTTTTCCATTGGTGAGCTTATGCATCAACACCCATGTTCTGTTCACGAAATTTCCAAAGATGGAAACCAACTCACTGTTCACTGCATCCTGGAAACCTTTCCATGTAAACTCACTGTCTTTTGTTTCAGGAGCGATCTGCGTTAAATAATATCGCAAAGCATCAGCAAACTGAACGCCGCCATTTTCTTTTTTGATCCAGTCATTGATGTAATCATCCATTTCGATGCTCCATCCACGGCTTGTACTCATCTTATCGCCTTCCAGGTTCATGAACTCATTCGAAGGCACATTCGATGGAACAATATTTCCATGCAGCTTCAGCATGATAGGAAATATGATCGCATGAAAAACGATGTTATCCTTTCCAATAAAATGAACTAAGCTGGTGTCTTTATCATACCAATATGGCTTCCAGTCTTTATCATTATCAATTGCCCATTGTTTCGTTGCACTCACATAACCGATGGGTGCATCAAACCATACATACAACACTTTACCTTCTGCATCTGCAACAGGAACTTTGATACCCCAGTCCAGGTCTCTCGTTACAGCTCTTGGTTGCAAGCCACCATCGATCCAGCTTTTACATTGACCAACCACATTGGCTCTCCAATCATCTTTGTGTTCTTTCAATATCCATTCCCGCAACCATTCTTCATGTTTATTCAATGGCAGATACCAGTGCTTTGTAGCTTTCTTCACTGGCTTTTGTCCACTTAAAGTAGAAACGGGATTGATCAACTCATCCGGACTCAAACTCTTACCACATTTCTCACACTGATCTCCATAAGCACTATCAAAACCACAATTCGGACAGGTGCCTTTTATAAATCTGTCAGCCAAAAAAGTTTTCGTTTCTTCATCGTAATACTGCTCACTTTCCTTCACTTCCAGTTCACCGTCATTATTTAAAGCAGTGAAAAATTCCTGTGCCGTTTCATGATGTATTGGTGCAGACGTTCTGTGATAGATATCAAACTCGATGGAAAGATCTTTAAAGTTCTGTTCAATGATGGGATGATACTTATCAATGATCGCCTGTGCCGTTGTGCCTTCCTTCATTGCCTGGATGGGAATTGCCGTTCCATGCTCATCACTTCCACACACAAACACAACATCTCTTTTCTGAGACTTCAGGTAACGTACATATATATCTGCAGGCAAATACGCACCAGCCAAATGACCAATATGTTTCAGTCCGTTAGCATAAGGCAAAGCCGCTGTAATCAAATATCGTTTTAGAGAATTCATTTTTGGGCCCTAAACTTTTGGTTCTCAACTCATCGTCCCTTGCGTCGCACACTTATACAAATGAACTTTATTCAGCAATGACGGGCAGCAAATGTAAGTAATCTGACAGGAAGGCTTAAGACATCACCCAATACGATATTCCAACCCAGACAGCGATGAAGCAAGCTATGGCAATAGCATCGGGTTTTAGTTCACGCCAGGACTTTTGCTTGTATTGTTTCTGGTAAAGTATCCAGGCAAGAAAAGCGAATACTGCAATGCCATATCGAAGAAAAAAGTAAAGTCCCATGCTTTGAAGTTATGAAAAACAAATAAAACGATAATCCGCAAACGATTGCTTAAATGATTTTTATCATGAAAAAATGCTTGAGTGCCGTAAACTAATTCCACGTAAATGCAATGCCAGCAAGGGTTTAAACGATTTCTTAACGACTCGGGCATGGTAGAATTTGAAGAAACTTGCCTTGTAACCGCTCTTTAGCCATTCTATATTTGTGTTACAAAGATGATCGATAGCCACCAGGGCGGTTCATCTCACAAAAAAGATATTTCGAACTCTTTCATATGGCAAGCAATCGTTAGAGGCCTTCTGTTTCTACAGAAGGCTCTCGTTTTTTATAGCATTCCCATCTCCTTGGCATAAAACTTCGGCGTTATCCTAAAAAACCAAATGAAAGCTCCGGCTATTGTTCCCGATAATCATTCAGGTGCCAGTTCTGATAATGAATTCTCTGTACAAAAGGAGGATGTTAGATCTGCCCAAAAGCTTTTCCAATTGGGGAAAGCCCGTTTATTGAATGTGAATCAATGGCACCAGATAAGTGGAATGGCAAGTGCGGTTTTTCAACTTACTGATGAACAGGGAAAAGAAGTAAACCGGCCTGCTAAACTGGGAGATCATTTCAAGATCGACATCCCGGGACCTGGAACAATCACTGGCAAAGGCAACGATTGGGTACAAATTGAGGCAATAGAAGATAATGCCGAAGCAGATTGTGAGATCATTGCCATAAGGGTTCGTCCTGTTTCTAATCCGCAAAACTCTAAGGAAGATGTTGCCCATTTTTTCTCAGAAGAGGCAAGCAGTACGTTCTCAATAACAAGGAATGGGAATATTGTAACAGCCGCTGTACAGGGAAGAAATGAGAAGCCAAACCTTAAAGCTGAAAACTTGCTGGATAAAGTTCGCAATGCCGTAGTTGGCACATCTGCAATTGCCGGAATGAATAAGCCACAATGGAAAAGCTTAGTGAAGGGATTGTTATCTGAGTAAGCCACACCTCAATCCGTTGATTTTGTGCTGGTATGATGTTTTCTTATTTACCAGAAACAGTTCGGTATGCAAAAAGGAGGTGAGAAAAAGCCGCTTCGTAAACAACAATCACAATCAAGGCCTGGTAAGGAGGTTAAGATGACTCCGAAACCTGAATCGAAACCAAAACCTGATGAGCATGGTAAACTTGCAGGTAAATGTGCTTTGATCACAGGTGGCGATAGTGGTATTGGAAAAGCCGTGGCGATACTTTTTGCAAAAGAAGGGGCTGATGTAGCCATCGCTTACCTGAATGAACAGGAAGATGCAGCAGAAACAAAAGCTGAAGTAGAAAGCTATGGCAGAAAATGTTTTTTGTTTCCGGGTGATCTGGGTAAAGAAAACAATTGTAAAAAGTTAGTTGCGAATGCAGCAAAAAAGTTAGGCAAGATCGACATTCTTATAAATAATGCTGCGCTGCACTGGGAACAGGAATCGATCGAAGACATTACAACTGACCAGTTACTAAAGACATTTCAATCTAATTTCTTCTCTTATTTCTGGGTAACAAAGTATGCAATGCAGTATTTGAAGAAAGGAGCTGCCATTGTAAACACTACTTCTGTTACGGCATACCGTGGCAGCGGACACCTGATCGATTATGCTTCAACAAAAGGAGCGATCGTTGCTTTTACAAGAAGTCTTGCACAAAGCCTGACAGAGAAAGGAATCAGGGTGAATGGTGTTGCTCCAGGTCCGATATGGACTCCACTCATTGCTTCAACATTTGATAAGAAGAAAGTTGCTGAGTTTGGAAGTGATGTACCGATGAAAAGAGCCGGAGAACCAAATGAAGTGGCTCCATGTTTTCTTTTCCTGGCAAGTGATGATTCAAGTTATATAACCGGACAAGTGTTACATCCGAATGGAGGAGAGATAGTAAATGGATAAAAAGAAGTAACGCAAAGAACACAAAGAAAACGCAAAGTTCGCTAAGAGTCTTTGCGATCTCTGCGAAATAACTCAGCGTCCTTTGCGATACTTCAAAAGCTCATTTAAAAACAGAACGTTGAAGTGAGTGACACAACAGACGATGAGTAAAGAATTAAAGTTGGTTAAATGAAAATAATACATGCAGATACGGCGATAAAGATCCCTTCGAAAAAGATACCTGAGCTTCTGAATGATAATGTTGCGAGTGCAAAAGCCGTGAAGCTGAAGTATGTGAGTGATAGTGATGAAGGAATTGAACGGATAAAAAAAGGCGACAAGTTTGAATATCGTTTAGATGGAAAGAAAATTTCGGATGCGGAAACATTAGATCGTATCAAAAAACTTGTTATTCCACCGGCATGGGAAAATGTATGGATCTGCAAACAAGAGAATGGTCATATACAAGTTACCGGCATCGATGCAAGAGGAAGAAAGCAATACAGATATCATCCTTTATGGAATGCACTTAGAAATGAAACAAAGTTTTATCGTTTGCTGGAGTTTGGAAAATGCCTTCCGAAGATTCGTGAACGATTGCAAAAAGATCTTTCCAAACAAGGTCTGCCCAAAGAAAAAGTATTGGCAGCAATCGTGAGCATCATGGATAAAACAAGTATTCGAATCGGCAACTCATTTTATGAAAAACTGTACGGTTCTTTTGGTTTAAGTACGATGAAAGATAAGCATGTGAAGATTGAAGGTGGCACGATCAAGTTTTCTTTCAAAGGAAAAAAAGGTGTGTACCACGACATCTCAATGAAGAGCAAGAAGCTGGCAAACATTGTAAAGCAATGCCGGGATATTCCTGGTAAAGAATTGTTTCAATATTATGATTCAGATGGTGCTGCTCATTCAATTGATTCGGGCGAAGTGAATGATTATATCAAAGAAATTTCGTGCGGTGATTTTACCAGTAAAGATTTCAGAACATGGACAGGCACGGTGCAATGTTTAATGTCGCTTAAAGATGCAGGCATATTTAGCAACCAGAAAGAGATGAAGAAGAACATAGTGTCTGCAATCGATTCAGTAGCCGAATCGCTTGGTAATACGAGAACGGTATGCAAGAAGCATTACATCCATCCTACCGTACTCAACAGTTACGAGAACAATAAACTGGAAAGGTATTTGAAAGATTTAGAGAATAAAGCCGCTGAAGGTGACGAGATAACGGCATGTGAAGAGATTGTACTCACCCTTCTTCAGAAAGAGGCAGCTTAAAACAAAATATATGAGAGCTATATGGACAGGAGCGATCGGTTTTGGCCTGGTAAACATACCGGTGAAATTATATAGTGCTACAGAAAGCAGCAGCCTTGATCTTGATATGCTTGATAAGAAAGATCATTCGAAAATCAGGTTCAAACGTGTGAATGAAAGCACCGGCAAAGAAGTTCAGTGGGAGAATATCGTGAAAGCATATGATTACGAGGGAAAGTATGTGATACTGGGTGATGATGATTTTAAGAAAGCCAGCCCCGAAAAATCGAAGATCCTGGAGATAGCTCAGTTTGTGAAAGAAGAAGAGGTGAACAGTATGTACTACGATTCTCCATATTATCTCGAGCCACAGAAAGCAGGAGAAAAAGCTTATGCTTTATTGAGAGAAGCTTTAAAGAAAACCGGGATGGTGGGTTTAGGAACTTTTGTTTTAAGAAGCAAGCAATTATTAGGAATTATTAAACCATACGAAAATGTAGTGGTGCTGAATAAAATTCGCTTTGCCCAGGAGATCAGGGATTACAACGACCTCAATCTTCCGGCAGGAAAAGATGTAAAACTCAAGCCTGCTGAGATCAAAATGGCTGAAGAACTGATCAAACAATTGTCTGACGATTTTAAGATCGATGAATATCGTGATACTTATACCGATGAGTTAATGAAAGTGATCGAAGCAAAAGCGAAAGGCAAGAAACTCACTCCAACAAAGATGAAAGTGGTGCACAGCCAGTCAGACGATATTGTTGCTCAGCTGAAAGAAAGCATCAGCATGAAGCGTAAAAAAGCTTCTTAAGAGTTTCTAGTTTTTAGTTTCTAGTTAGCTGCTGCTACTGTGAGCTAAAAACTGAAAACTAAAAACTGAAAACTAAATGAGTTTAACCAGGTATAAGCAGAAACGAAACTTTACTGAAACAGCCGAGCCGGAAGGAAAGGAACAATCTGGCAAAGGGGCTCTGAAATTTGTGATACAACGTCATGCAGCAACAAGATTGCATTATGATTTTCGATTGGAGATGGAGGGTGTGCTGAAGAGCTGGGCTGTTCCAAAAGGGCCATCACTTAATCCAAAAGATAAACGTTTGGCGATGATGGTTGAAGATCATCCTTTCAGCTACAGAACTTTTGAAGGGGTGATACCAGAAGGAAATTATGGAGCCGGTGTTGTAGAGATATGGGACGAAGGCACTTACGAACATATAGAAGATGATAACAGGAAAACAGGAGAAAAAAAGCTACTCTCCGATCTGCATAAAGGTTCATTAAAGTTTATTCTTCATGGAAAAAAACTCAAAGGAGAATTTGCATTAGTGAAGATCAAGAACAGCGATGATAATTCATGGTTATTAATCAAACATAAAGATGAGTATTCAGTTAGCAAAGCTTTCGATGCAGAAAAACTAACTGATCCTAAATCAAAAGTTACTGCAGCGGTTGCAGCCAAAGCAGCAAAGAAAACTTCGAAACGTAAAGTAGTTGAAACAGAACCTGCACAGGTAAGATCTACTCCGGTAAAAAAAAAGTCCTTCGGAAAAATAACTCCTGAAAAAAAGCTGACCAACTTCATCACACCCATGTTTGCAAAACTGGGAGATAAGCCTTTTAATGATGAAGACTGGATTTTTGAACTGAAGTGGGATGGATACAGGGCTGTTGCAGAAGTCAATAAGGGTGATGTAAAATTTTACTCAAGGAATGGATTGTCTTTCGCTAACAGTTATCCTTCGGTGTATGAAGAACTGCAAACCATCAAAGAAAAAATGATCCTTGATGGAGAAGTGGTTGTTTTTAATGAAGAAGGCAAGCCTGATTTTCAGAAACTGCAACTCTATTCAGAGAACATGCATCTGCCTATCATCTATTATGTGTTTGACATACTTAGTTATAAAGGAAAAGATGTAACCGGGCTTTCATTGATCGAAAGGAAAGAATTATTGCAAAAGGTTTTACCCAAGAGTGATGTTATTCGTTTTTGTGATCATGTAGAAAATGAAGGCAAAGCGTTCTTTGAACAGATCGTTTCCAGGAATATGGAAGGCATGATCGCCAAGCGAAAAGAAAGTATATATCATATTGGAAAACGAACAAATGATTGGCTCAAGATCAAACATCATAATACCGAAGAAGTAGTGATCGCAGGGTTTACAGAACCCCGGGGTGGAAGAAAACATTTTGGTGCGCTGGTATTAGGCAGGTATGATGGAAAAAAACTGAAGTATGCCGGTCATACAGGAACCGGTTTCGACGATGCTACGCTGAAACAAGTATCTGCTCAATTGAAAAAACTGATCACCAACAAATCGCCTTTCAGTGAAAAGATCAAAACCAACATGCCGGTTACCTGGGTTGAACCTGTACTTGTAGCTAACATAAAATTTACCGAAATTACAAGGGACGGCATCTTTCGTCATCCTGTTTTCCAGGGTATAAGAGTAGATAAAAAAGCAACTGAAGTGAAAACAACAACAGCAGATGCTCCAAAGGCAGTGAAGAAAACTGCAAAGAAATCTTCAGCAAAGAAGAAAGTAAATGAAATATCTAAAGTATCTAAGAAGAAAAGTAACGATGAAGAAGATACCGGAACAAAAATTATAAAGTTGAGCGGTAATGAACTCAAGCTCACCAATCAAAATAAGATCTATTTTCCAGAGCATGGTTACACCAAAGGTGATGTGATCAATTATTACAACGCCATGCATAAATACATTCTGCCTTACCTGAAAGATCGTCCGGAATCTTTGAACAGAACCCCGAACGGGATCACAAATAAAGGCTTTTACCAGAAAGATGCAGGTGGACAAGCTCCTGATTGGGTAAAATCGGTAAAGCTTTATTCTGAATCAGCGGAGAAGGATATCGATTACATTATCTGTAACGATAAACTCACCTTGCTATACCTCAATAATCTTGGGTGCATTGAGATCAATCCATGGAATTCAAGGCTTGGCTCTTTGGAATTTCCCGATTACATGGTGATCGATCTTGATCCTTCTGATAAAAACACTTTCGAAGAAGTGATCGATGCGGCACTTGCAACAAAAGAAGTATTAGACAAAGCCGGAGCGAAAGCATTCTGTAAAACTTCAGGTTCTACCGGTTTACATATTTATGTTCCGATGGGTGCTCAATATTCTTACGAACAGGTGAGAGACTTCTGTAAGATCATTGTAATGCAAGTGCAGGATATGATGCCTGACAACACTACACTTGAACGTTCACTTAAGAAAAGGTCAGACAAAAAAATGTATCTCGATTTCTTACAAAATCGCCAGGGACAAACTTTAGCATGTGCTTACAGCCTTCGACCAAAAGTTGGTGCTACTGCTTCTGCTCCGCTGGATTGGAAAGAAATAAAAAGTGGGCTGCATCCTTCGCAATTCGATATTCATACACTTCCCAAAAGAGTAGAAAAAATCGGTGACATTTTTAAAGGAGTACGCGGAAAAGGAGTAGACATTTTAAAATGTTTGAAAAACCTCGGCATTTAAAAAAATACGAAGCGATGCACTGCAAAATATAATTCCCACAACGAATGCTTTGCATGTGCATTTCATTCCACACGAAAATTTAGCAATAGAAAACAAACTCTGCAACTTCCAATGACGGGATGGCATTCCACACATTGGCATAATGTTTTCGCAAAAAATCAAGCCATTTGAATAACTCATCTAAAAAACAAAATAAAATGCCTAGAACAGCAACAAAGAAGAGCAGTTCATCTTCTAAATCAGGTTCATCAAAATCAACTTCCCGCAGCAATTCAGGTTCAAGAAGTAATGGTTCTTCAAGATCATCTGCTTCTAAGTCTGGCGCAACTTCAAGATCAAACACTCGTAGCAATAGCTCAAGGAATGCTTCACCTACATCCAGAAATCGTGGTGGAGCTTCTAAAGAGGTAATGCCGGGATCAATGCTTCACGAATTCTTCATGGATGCATTAAAAGATATTTACTGGGCAGAAAAAGCTTTGATGAAAGGCTTACAAAAGATGGCAAAGAATACTACATCTGAAGATCTTAGAGCTGCCTTTGAAGATCATAGAGTAGTTACCGGAAACCAGGTTCAACGTCTTGAGCAGATATTTGAAATGATGGGCAAAAAAGCACAGGCAAAAAAATGTCCTGCAATGCAAGGCTTGCTTGAAGAGTCTGCTGAGACCATCGAAGAAACAGAAGATGATACTTACACAAGAGATTGTGCATTGATCGTTAATGCACAAAAAGCTGAACACTATGAAATCGCAGCTTATGGTAGTCTTGTAACATTAGCAAGAGCTATGGGCCATACAGAAGCTGCAGACCTGTTACAGGAAACCTTGGATGAAGAGAAAGAAACAGATGCTTTGCTTACTCAGATCGCTGAAGGCCACATCAATGAGGAAGCATTAGCGGAATTTGAGAATGAAGAATCTGAAGAAGAGGAAGATTAATTTCTATTCAGCAAAAATTCTATTCATGAAAAAAGTTCAATTTTTTCTTTTCGCCACTATCGTAACGATATTCATTTATTCCTGCGGTGGTGAACATGACAGGGGAAGCAAATCAACTGATAATCCTGATCCGGGAAATGTTGATTCTGTTGGAACGGGCCAAACCAATAACAACAATGCAGATAATGCAGACGCAGCATTTCTTTCTGATGCAGCTTATGGCGGCATGAAAGAAGTAGAAGCCGGCAATGTTGCTAAACAAAAAGGTCAGTCTGCAGACGTAAAAAACCTTGCCAGCATGATGGTCAATGATCATACTGCTATGAATGAAAAGGTAAAGGCTTTGGCGGCCAAGAAAAACATTCAACTGCCAGACAGTTTGCGTAGTGAAGACAAAGACATGATCCGCAACAACAAGAAAACAGGAGCCGAGTTTGATAAGGAATATGCAAACATGATGGTGCAGGACCATGAAGACACTATCAGGAAATTTGAGAATGCTGCGAACAATGCAAATGATCCTGAGATCAAAGCATTGGCAAATGAGGCATTACCAAAGCTTCGCCATCACCTGGAAATGTCGAAACAAACCAAAGAAAAAGTGAAAGGATAATTTTTAATGTGAGTGTATAAATGAAAAAGTCCCGGCAAGCGGGACTTTTTCATTTTATCAAAGCCTGGTGGTCTCAAGTTTGCATATTTATGAAGTATGATAGAGAAACAATCAGTGAATGGCAAAGAAGTTTGGATAAAAGTTGATCCACAACCTGTAGAAAGAGAAAATCCAAACATCATCCCTACAGAATATTTTACTGCAACATACTACAGAAACGAACCTGCAGGAAATAACAGGGATGGCGAAAGAATTCTTGATGAAGATGGAAATACCAGGTTGTTTGAATCTCCTGTTGCAGCATTAACTGCAGCCAGGAAACATGTTGAAAGAGGAAATACATCTTCGGCAGATAAAGATCAGCTTACTGCACAAACACAACAGGAACAAAAGGAAACCGACTAAGTATTAAAGCAGCAGTTTGGTACGATAGTTATGGCTGGTTGTTATGCCTTATCCAAAACTGTTTAAAACACTTTCTATTCTCAGCATTCTTGTTTTGCTGGTGGTGATCCTGGTATATGCAAAATCGTTTTTGGTTCCATTGGTATTTGCAGCAACATTATCGATGTTGTTATTACCGATCTCAAAATGGCTGCAACGTAAAGGCGTAAATAAAGCAATATCGATCGTACTCTCAATATTAGTGCTTGTTAGCTTTTTCGGCCTGGTGATATTTTTTATTAGTTGGCAGATATCTGAAGTATTAAGCAACAGTGATCAGATAGAGCAGCAACTAACAGAGAAGTATCAGCAACTAAGACAATTCATTGCTGAGAACTTAGGCTTCTCTGCACAAAAACAGCAACAACTTATTAAAGAACAACAAGCTTCTTCTTCTGGCAAGCTTGGTTCAACGATCACAGGTTTTATTAAAGGGTTTGGAAGTTTATTAACTGATACGATCCTGGTGCTGGTATATATATTCCTGATGATGTATTTCAGAAACAGGGTAAAATCATTCGTATTAAAAGTTACTCCAAAGAACCAGCAATCCAAAGCCACAGATTCGATGGAAAAAATGCAGGTGATGGTTCAGCAATATCTTGGTGGCTTAACATTGATGATCGTTTGCCTATGGGTAATGTATGGTATCGGGTTTTCAATCATCGGTGTAAAAAACGCCATTCTTTTCGCCATTATCTGTGGCATATTAGAGATCGTTCCTTTTGTTGGAAATCTTACCGGCACAGCACTTACTGTAGCAATGTCACTAGCACAGGGAGGAGATTTTAACCTAGTGATCGGTATCCTCATTACTTATGCAATCGTACAGTTCATACAAACTTATTTATTAGAACCACTTGTTGTAGGTTCACAGGTAAACATCAATCCATTATTTACGATCATCAGTCTTGTTGCAGGAGAAATACTTTGGGGAATACCGGGAATGGTGCTGGCAATTCCATTATTAGGAATAGGTAAGATCATTTGCGATCATGTGGCAGCATTACAACCTGTAGGCTATCTTATAGGTGAAGATGAGAAAAAGAAATCAGGGATCTCGGAAAAGATCAAAGGCTGGTTTGGTAAGAGTTAAGCCACTCTTCTTCTTAGATCTTGTTCCACTGCTTTGATCTCTGTAAGTACAGACTTTATAGACCAGGTAATTTCTCTGAGTTCAGATCTTGTTTTACCATGTTTTACTGCTTCAAGATAACTTTCACCAATCTGAATGTATTCGGTACGCAGCTTTTGCAGATATAGCTCTTTACTCATGAGAATCGCTTAAAGCATCTTCATGTCAGAAAGCATGCCATTAACTAAACAAATTTTTACTTATAAGGAAGAATTACATGAAACTGAGCTCCATTACCTTCTTTGCCTTCACCATACACTATACCTTTATGGTTCTCTGCAATCTTCTTGCATAAAGCCAAACCAATGCCTGTACCCTCATATTCATTCTTTCCATGCAGTCTTTGGAAGATGACAAAAATCTGATCCGAAAATTTTTGATCAAACCCTATCCCATTATCTGCCACAGTGATCTGTAAATAATTATGGTCAGCCGATAGTTTATCGTGTTTCAAGACTTCAGCTGCAGACAGTTTTCTGCATTGGATATCTATCACCGGCTGTACATCTGGCTTAGAAAACTTCAAAGCATTACCAATAAGATTGTAAAACAGTTGATT
This sequence comes from Chitinophagaceae bacterium, assembly GCA_024508725.1. Lineage (GTDB taxonomy): Bacteria > Bacteroidota > Bacteroidia > Chitinophagales > Chitinophagaceae > JAEZDC01. The sequence goes on from JANINS010000001.1 coordinate 330,061, forward strand.
CATCTGAAGTGGAATAGCTTCAATTACAGGCAGTGTATCAACGTTCACTGTTGCTTTCTTCTGCTGAATTAGCACCTCGTAATCTTCGATCACATTATGCACCAGTTGGTTCAGATCAGTTGATGATAAAACCTGTTCTTTAGATTCAGTTCGTGAAAAGTCAAGCAGATCTTTGATCAAAGCAGCCATTCGTCTTGCTGCCTTGGTGATTTTGCCAAGGTAGTTTCGCTGCACTTCATCGAGTGTTTCAGTTTTTTCCTGTATCAGATCCGAGAATAAATTGATCTTACGCAAAGGCTCCTGCAGATCATGACTGGCAACGTATACAAACTGCTTTAAATTTTCATTCAGGTTATTCAGCTCTGCATTGGCTTTCTGCAGTTCCAATGTTCTTAGTTCTACTTTCCGGGTAAGTTCTTTTTCCGTTTCACGCTGCAGTGTGATATCACGATTTATACCATTTAGAAAGATTGCATTTCCATTTTCATCTGTAACAACCGCACCTTTTGCATATAAAATTCTCTCTCTTCCGCTATGTGGATTGATCACTTTATATTCTGCTTCGTAAATACCTTGTGTATCGATCGCTTCCTGAATTCGTTTTGATACTCTTTCACGATCACTTGCAGGCATACGATTTATCACTTCATCGAGAGTCGTGCTTTCATCAGGCAAACCAAACCAATTTCTTACTGGTTGATCGTAGGCAACCCTGTTATTAGAAAGATCCATACTCCAGGTTCCCAATCCTCCAATCTCCAGTGCAGATTTTAACGATTCCTGGGCCTGCATCAATTCTTTTTTAGCGTTTACCAGTTCTGTTACCTCTGTTGCTGTATTCATTACACCATAGATCTCACCTTGTTCATTTTTTAAAGGAGTATAATTGAAATTCCAGTAGGTAGTAGAGAGTTTTCCATCCCTCATCAGGTACACTTTTTCTTCTTCCGCTTCAAAAGGTATCCCTGTTGTAAATACGTTATCCAGGATATCATGAAAAGGTTGACCTTCTAATTCTGGTAAAGCTTCTCTAAACGTTTTTCCAATAACAGATTTATCTTTTTCCCAAGCCTTGAGTACTGCTTCATTTGCAGTTTGAATTCTCATTTCTCTTCCTACATAAATACCGATTGGTGTAGGTGCATTCAATACGAAACTTCTGAAACGACGCTCACTCTCCTCTGCTCTTCTCTTTGCAAGCGACACTTCAGTAATATCAACCGCATGTACAAAAATGCCTTCGATATTTCCACTTTCACTTTTGATTGGTTGATATGTAAAATTAAAATAAGTAGTATCCAACTCGCCTGTTCCTTTTTTATCCAGCTTAATTAACACTTCATCTCCATAAAAAGGCACGCCTGTTTGATATACCTGGTCAAGAATGGTAAGAAACCCTTGCTCCACCACTTCCGGCAATGCTTCTTTTAATGTTTTACCCAATACCAAACGCTGTGTTCCCACAGCCTTCATGTACATAGGATTTGCTAATTCAAATACATGATCCGGACCTCTCAAAACTGCTACCATTGCCGGTGCATTCATCAGCATGTTATAAAAGTCTTGCCACTGCAATTTTATCTTATGGCTGTCTTGCTTTTCTTTCTCGGCCATCAGCTTTTTTTCTTCAGCCGTTCTGGTCCACTCAATGGCAATTACCGTTGTGTATGATAATAGTTTGATGATCTGAAGATCGTGAAGTGAAGGTTTCTTAGGTTGTTTGTAATACATGGCAAAAGTGCCCAGTACATTTCCTTCTTTAGCCATGAGTGGTGTAGACCAGCAAGCCCTTAATCCATAAGTTTCTGCCAATGATCTGAAATTCGTCCAAAGCGGATCTGTAGTGATATCTTCTACAATTACCTGCTTTTTAGTGTAAGCGGCGGTACCACAAGAGCCTACTGCCGGACCAATAGCAACACCATGTATCGCATTGTTATAGTCTTCCGGTAATGAGGGTGCAGCACCATGCAATAACCTTTCTCCGTTATAATTTGTAAGAAGTATTGATGCTAGTAAACCGTCTTTGCTTTCTCTTTCAGCCCATTGAATGATCTCGTTCAAAATAACTTTCAACTCTTCACCTGTTGAGATCATTTCAAGAATTCTGGCCTGACCTTCGATCAGTTGTTCCAGGTATTCGAATCTGTCTGAAAAAGGATCATGCTTCTTTAGCAATGGTTCATCAACTATGGGGTTCATTCGTACGATTTCTTGCTACTTAATATCAAAAACTTATCCAATCGTTTGAATATTAAGCATTAGCATTGTTTTACATCTGGTTACAAATATATTTCTATCAACCCTCGTTTATTCGAAATCACAAAAATTCAAAATGTAGAGCTTAATCTACAAATGATGCGTGTTGCTTTGTGATGTTTGTTTAGTTTTACATGATGCAGACCACAATCCACACTAAACAAAGAACTGTTCTATGCGTAGATGACGACGATGACGATCGTGAGTTGATCAATGATGTGATCAAAGAAGTTGATAAGTCCTGCCTGGTATTGAATGCAACTTCCGGAGAAGAAGCTTTGCGGATGCTGTCAAAAGAGGAAACCCGTCCAAACCTAATACTACTCGACATAAATATGCCCGGCATGGGCGGAAAAGAAACGCTGAAAAAAATAAAAGCATCGGAAACACTTTCTACAATTCCAGTCATTGTTTTTACTACTTCTACCAATCCGGCTGATGCTGCCTTTTTCTCAGACTTTGGAGTAAGCGTTCGAACCAAACCTGATCGTTTTCAAACGATGGTGAAAACTGTTGAACAATTCCTTGCTGAACTTTCATAAGGCGGGAAACAATATTGCAACATTGTTTCAAAAGTTATACTTTTGCGTTGTAATATTCTTTTGAAGGTATACAACAACATACAAAAGCTTACAGCCTTAATGCTGTTGTTTGTACTTACGTTAAGTACAACGCCTAAAGCTTTTATCCATACACTTTTTGCAGATCATAAGGATATTGATAATTCCTGTGCTCATATTTCGCATGACGCACCTTGTATTAAAACAGCCAGCATTAATTGTCATGTTAATGACCTGGTGGTTAACCTTCCTTACGTTGACCAGGTTGAAACTGCAACCGAACTGAAGGAAATTATATTTCCTGATTTTCAGTTAGTACCAGTTTCAACTTATTGTTCATCTGAATGGTTAAGCAAAGACAATCGGGGGCCACCGTTGAGTTGATCTGCTCAACAATCTACCTTATTGTTCATCGCTTAATTCAATCACATGAAAAGAATTGTATTCTTATCAATACTATCGTTTATCGCTATTACATCTTTCGCTCAGCAAAAAAATCAACTTACCGGAAAGATCACAGATGCAAAATCCAATTCGGCACTACCAGGTGCTACTATAGTGCTTGTTGATATGCGGCTTTCTACTATCACAGACTCAACCGGAAATTATATTTTCAAAAATGTTCCTAATGGGCATACCGCTATAGAAATATCGTATGTTGGTTACAGCACCATCGTAGAACATATTGACATCAATGGATCAGCAACAAAAAATTATTCGCTAACTGCTTCTATTATAGAAAACGAAGCGGTTACCGTTACTGCTGTCGCAAGTGCTACATCGATCAAAAAAGCACCCATTGTTGTTACAAGAGTAAACAAAGCAGAATTACTTGCTACTCCATCAACAAACATTATTGATGCACTCTCACGTCAGCCAGGTATTAGCCAGATCAGCACAGGACCTGCGATTTCAAAACCTGTTATCCGTGGATTGGGTTATAACAGGCTTGTTGTAATTAATGATGGCATCAGGCAGGAAGGACAACAATGGGGTGATGAACATGGAATTGAAATAGATGAAAACAGTGTGAGCAGAGTTGAGATCGTAAAAGGCCCTGCTTCACTCATCTATGGGAGTGATGCTATCGCTGGTGTGATCAATATCATCACAACTGTACCACCTGCCAATAATACAATCAAAGGAAATATTTTAACGAGCTATCAAACCAATAACCGACAACGCAGTTTTTTTGGAAATCTTGGTGGAAATAAAAACGCATTTAGCTGGAATTTATGGGGAGATTATAAAGCTGCAGCTGATTATAAAAATAAATACGATGGAAGGGTGTATAACTCCAAGTTCAATGAAAAGAACTTTGGAGGCTACCTTGGCATCAACAGTTCGTGGGGATTCTCGCATTTACTGATCAGTAATTTCAACCAGGAAGCCGGTATCATCGAGGGAGAAAGAGACATTACAGGAAATTTTATCAAGCATCTTCCAGGAGGTATTGATGTAACACCTGGTTCATCTGACTTCAACAGTATCGATCCCTATATTCCTTACCAGCATATTCAGCATTTTAAAGCGATCTCTGAGAACAGTTTTAAAGCAGGTAAAGGAAGAATAACACTTAACCTTGGCTGGCAGCAGAATAAGCGAACCGAATTTGGAAACTTTGATGACCCATCTGAAAAAAGCCTGCAATTTTTACTAACCACTTTCAACTACAATACAGCGTATCATTTTGCAGACAAAAAAGGTTGGACCTTGACTATTGGTGTGAACGGCATGCAGCAACAAAATCAAAACAGGGGTGAAGAAGTTTTAATACCTGAATATTCTTTGTTTGATATTGGAAGCTTTATTTACACGCAAAAAACAATTAAGAAAATAACGGTTAGTGGAGGGTTGCGTTTCGATGATCGTTCTCTTAACTCAAAGAATTTTATAGAAAATGGAATACAGAAGTTCCCAGGTTTTAATAAGAATTTTTCGAATGTATCTGGTAGTGCCGGCTTAAGTTATGCAGCTTCAAAATATCTAACCTTAAAGGCAAATTTTGCAAGAGGATTCAGGGCTCCCAGCATTCCAGAACTTGCATCGAATGGAGCACATGAAGGAACCAACAGGTATGAATATGGAGATCAAAATCTAAGATCAGAAATATCTTACCAGGGCGATATTGCTGCAGAGTGGAATTCGGATCACCTGCTATTAAGCACAAGTGTATTTTATAACAGCATCAACAACTTTATCTTCTATAAAAAACTGGAATCTGTAAACGGTGGTGATTCACTAGTCTTATCCGATGGTAACCTTATCCCTGCATTTGGATTTTCACAACAAAATGCAAAACTCTATGGTGCAGAATTAAAACTGGATATACATCCTCACCCGGTAGATTGGTTGCATTGGGAAAGTACTTTTTCGTATGTAAGAGGTCGTTTCAATCATGCAATTGAAGGGAACTCCAACATTCCATTTATTCCGGCTGCAAGATGGATCAATGAACTAAGAGCCGAGTTACTTTCAAAAGGAAAATCGATCAGCAACTTAGTAGCATATATTGAACTAGACCACACATTTGCCCAGAAAAATGCTTTTGAAGCGTACGATACTGAAACACAAACACCTTCTTACACATTATTAAATGCAGGTATAAATGGCAATGTTGTTAGAAAAGGTAAAACACTGTTCAGCATCTATCTTTCGGGAAATAATTTAACTAACAAAGCCTATCAAAATCATCTAAGCAGGTTAAAGTACACAGATGTAAACGCTATTACAGGAAGGCAAGGTGTTTTTAACATGGGAAGAAACTTTTCGATCAAGCTCAATATACCTTTAAGCATATAAAGCATTGCAGTTTTACTAAAGCTCCTTCGGGAGCTTTTTCATTATACTCTATCTAAAAATCTCAGTCGCTTGGCATGGTTTCAGAAGATTTCTTTTGAAAAGAAACCATGAAAAGCACCAAAGCAAATCATAGCATACTTAAGAAGAAAGGATATTTATGGGTAACGCTTTTTTTATTTCTTGTATCGCTAACACTGCATTGGTATTTTGGATTTGAAGCATTCAAAAATGAACAAATTGCTCACGGCCAACCGATCGAAGTCTCTGATTATATTACTGAGATGATGAGAGATACGATGGAGAACTGGCAATCAGAATTTCTCCAGTTGATCTGGCAGGTTGCAGGCCTTTCATTCTTATGGTTTGTAGGATCCCCGGATTCGAAAGAAGGAAATGAAAGGCAGGAAGAAAAGCTCGATTATATTCTTAAGAAAATTGATCCCGATAATTATTCAAAACTGATGAAAGAGCTGGAAGAAAAATATCCAAAGAAGTAATAAACACAGATAGAAAAATCCTTTAACAAGAAGCATTAAAACCTAAAGAAAAGTAAACTCCTGAATTGTTTGTAAGCACTATTCGATGTTGCGTCATTATCTGCAACACTATGGATACGCTGTTCTTTACTTTTCAAGACAAAAAATATTCAGGACATATTATCAATAATACCGAGGGTGATGATCAGTATTACTGGTTTGTGTTTGATGATGATGAATTAATCAAACAATTCGGAGATTCAATTGCATTCCATGTACGAAATGGAATATTAAAGCCGGTTTATACTTACACTCGCTTTTCTGAATTAATTGCTGAACTGCAAGCCTATGTAGCACAATACAGGATGAAGTTGGTTAAGCAGTAGCTTCTACAGTTGCATTCATCTTCATCAATATCCTTATCTCTTCTTCCAAAACAGAATTGATCAATTGCAATTGATCGGTCAAGGCTTTCATAAGAGAGATCGTATATCGTATGGTTGAAGCATCCCTGCTCAATCCACTTTCCAGCTCTGATTTTCTTTGCTGCAAAAGTTGCTGGATCTTTTTACTAATAGGAAAAGGATCCTGCTTCCTGATCATTACACCTGGATTCTGATGCAGTTCCTTCAACAGATCAAATTGTCTCGAAATATATTGCAACATAGGCTTCAAATCAGCAACATCATATTTGCCATTATGTTGTACGGCATAAGCAGCTAGCGAAGCAATATAAGAAGTGAGCATGTGGCTTGAAGCAACCAACTGGTGAACCTGCTGCAATTGTCTTTGCCTGCTTTTGGGTTCATCTAACATTCGCTGTAAGCCATCTGCAATATTAGCCAGAGAAATAAACGCTGCTTTCCGGGCAAGTTTGTATTCAAGAATGTTTTCAGGCTCCTTGGTTTTCATGTATTGTGCTACTGCTTTAAAATAACGGTCATTATCTTCTGCAGCTTTCTTTAATTGTTCATTGATCTGTTCATGTTCCCACTTTGGTAAGATAAAGTAAGCAGCAGCCAGGCATATCAATGCACCAGCAATCGTATCGATCACCCTGTCGAATAACAACCCGTTAAGTGAAGCTGCATAGAAGAAATGAAAACTCAATACAACGTATAAGGTAATGGCAGCGGTACTTATCAAATAATTCATCCGCAATGTTGTGTAAGCGATCAACATGCCGATTAACATGACCACAAAAATGGGAGTGTTACTTGTTGAAAGATGCAGTGTAAGAAATCCGATCCCTACTCCTATCAATGTTCCTGCAACTCTTTGAATATTTCTTTTTCTACTGGCACTGAATGCCGGCTTTAAAATGGTAGCGATGGAAAGTAATATCCAGTAAGAATGTCCCAACGGTAGTAATAACGATAAAATATAACCGGCCAGCATTGCAACAGTCAACCTGATGGCATGCCTGAACTGACCGGATTTAAGCGATAAATTATCGGTGAATTTCCTGAAACTAAAATCCTGTCGGGAAACAAATGCCTGGAGATATTGTTCGTCAACACGCTCTTTTATTTTTTTATCAGGTGCAGTATAACCTTGTACACGTTTGATCCTTTCACTCAGATCAGTCAGACTATACAAAATATGCCGTAACCTGATGAAAGATTCCATATTAGCCGAATTCAATTTCGCTTCCCGCAGATCAAAAAATGCTTTCCGGCTTTGTTCGAGTGACTGATCAATAATTGTATCATTAATAAAACTTCCGCCACCTTGTATTGCAGTGCCGGTAAGTTCGAGTTGCCTGGCCAGCAATTGAATGTTTTGCTTAAAATGATCAAGAATATCGGTATCGTCAAAATCCCTGTGCAGTTCAGAATAGTTTTGTTGCGCTGTAATGATCCTTTCCAGCAGGTCAGTACTTTCCAGGAAGATCATCACCAGCCTTCTTCCTTTATTGGTTGATTCTTTTACAAACAATCTTGTTTTAAACAGTATTTCACGCAGGTCGTTCTGGTGTTTTTGGATCACCACCTGCCTCGGATATAAGTCTCTGAGATGTTTATTTACATTAGTGATCTTATCGTAAAACTTTGCTCGTTCGTCAAGATAAGTTCCGATCTCGATCAGGTACTCACCCAATAACTGTTGAACTGGTTTGTACGGTTGTATTCCCGAGAATGTAATGCTCAGCAGCGAATACCAGGCACCACCGGCAGCAAAATACACTGCTGTTTCTATGGGTGGATGTTTACCAAAAGTTCCCGAACCATACGATACCACAAAAGCAACCAATGCGATCAGGCCAATTGAATCTGCCCTTGCTCCATACACACCAAACATGGAAAAGAAAAAAGTGAATATGAATATTTCTATTCCGATCAGAAGATGGGAACTGTGGCTGTACCCTGCGATAACCAATACACAGAAATTAATCAGGATACCTGCGATCATTCCATTGATGCGATGATGTGGTGGTCCGGGATTATCGGGTAATGCAATAAATAAGGCTCCAAGCGGAACTCCCATCATTACCGCTAAAAGATCATAGTGATACAATACCATAGCAGGTATCAGTACACCTGCGGTAATTCTAACTCCGGTGTAAACGTATTGACTGTTGAGAAACTTCTTTAAACGCAGATTGTATTCAGCCATCGGGCAGTTAAGATACAAATTGCCTGCCTCATGCCTGTTAAGAATTGATCAATTACGTTACTTAATCGAAGAACAATACGGTTAAGAATAGTAAGATCGTAACCAGGTAAAATAAAACACGTTCTTGTTTGATCGAAATATTTTCCATAACTCCCTCCACACATCTGTAAATTCAATAGCTGTGCCAGATGAAAGTAGATATGCAAACATTAGGGAATTCTAATCCTTATCACAATTCATCCTGATCCGCATCAGTTAAAGTAATCCTTCATCAGCAAAGCTGTAATAGCCTTCTTCGCTAACAATGATGTGATCGAGTATGCTTATGTCAAAATATCGTGCAGCTTCTTTGATCTTATAAGTTAACTCTTCATCTGCCCGGCTTGGTTTTAAGCTTCCGCTGGGATGATTATGGCAAAGAATAATAGCTGTGGCATCATGCTCCAATGCTTTTTTTAAAATGATCCTCGGATCTGCAACAGTTCCTGTAATTCCACCGGTACTGATCACTTCATGGTGCTGGATCTTGTTTGATCGATTAAGATAAACTGCTACAAATACTTCATGGTTCTTATACTGAAGCTTTGCCCTTAGGTAATTCGCCACATCACTGCTATGGGTAACAATAAATTTTTTCGATTCTTCGACACTCCTCCTGATGCCAAGTTCAAGAGCTGCTGCAATGGTGATGGCTTTCGCTTCTCCAATCCCTTTTGTCTTTAACTGCATGATCTCTTTCACACTCATTTTACCCAGCTTCTGCAGATCATTTCCTACCGAGCCCATCAGTTCTTTACAAACATCTACCGCACTTTTATCTCTGGTGCCATTATTAATGAGAATTGCCAGCAGTTCTGAATTACTGAGGCTTTCCACGCCTTTCAGCATCATTTTTTCCCTCGGACGGTCGTCCTGGTTCCAGTTTTTGATTGCAGTCATTTTGGTCTGGGTTTTAAGAAATAAAAGATACACAGTATTTCCACGTTTACAATAATCCTTTTCAGCATTCAAATCACTGCTTTACCTTCGCCGCAATTGCAGCTACATGAGTATGAATCCTTCAGTCAAGATATTCTCAGGTACAGGTTCCGAAGCTTTAGCTGAGAAAATTGCCAAACGCTATGGCACCAGGCTCGGAAAAGTGAATATCCAGAAGTTCAGCGATGGTGAATTTCAGCCTGTTTTCCTGGAAAGTATTCGTGGCGATTATGTTTTCTTGGTGCAAAGCACTTTCGCCCCTACCGATAACCTGATGGAACTGCTGTTAATGATCGATGCTGCCAAAAGAGCTTCGGCTCACAGGGTGGTAGCCGTAATTCCGTATTATGGATTTGCCCGCCAGGACAGGAAAGACAAACCCAGGGTAGCAATTGGCTCAAAACTTATTGCAAATCTTTTAGAAGCAGCTGGTGCTCATAGGGTTATCACAATGGATCTTCATGCTCCCCAGATCCAGGCTTTCTTCGATATCCCGGTAGACCACCTCGATTCTTCAGCTATTTTTATACCTTATATAGAGCAACTTAAGTTGCAGAACCTTACCTTTGCCGCCCCTGACGTGGGAAGTACCAATCGTGTACGTGAAGTGGCAAGTTATTTCAATGCTGAAATGGTGATCTGTGATAAACACAGAAAACGGGCAAACGAGATCGCCAGCATGGTAGTGATTGGAGACGTAGCCGACAGGGACGTAGTTCTTATAGATGACATTTGCGACACCGGTGGCACACTTGCTAAATCTGCAGGTTTGCTAAAGGATAAAGGAGCAAGAACGGTAAGGGCACTTTGTACTCACCCTGTTCTCAGCGGAAAAGCTTATGAGAACATAGAGAATAGTGTTTTGGAAGAATTAGTGGTTTGCGATACCATCCCGCTAAAAAAAGAATCCAAAAAGATCAAAGCCCTCTCTGTAGCCGATCTGTTTGCTATCGCTATCAGGAATGCATATGAGAATAAGAGCATCACAAGCCTCTTCATTCACTCGCAGCTGAAAGATAGAAGATAGTACGAACGTTTCTCGTTTCTTGTTAGTCCGTTTCTCGTTGCTTATCATTTGTGAAGTTCTGTGCATTGCAGCAACCCAACGAGAAACAAAAACGAGAAACCAGAAACAAGAAACGGAAAAGTTGCTCAAAGCTCAGAACGTACAAGTGAGTGACACAACAGACGATGAGATAAGAACTAAAGGTTAGTCAATTTTTAAACAATCATATAATGAAATCAATTACAATCGAAGGACAACTGAGGACCGAAAACGGAAAAAAAGCCACCCGTCAACTTCGCTCTCAGGAACTGGTGCCTGGTGTAATTTACGGTGGTGAAAAAGAAGTGAACTTTTCTGCTCCAGCAAAAGCGTTCAAGCCATTGGTATATACTCCGGAGTTCCAGGTAGCAGAAGTTACTGTAGACGGTAAAACTTATCGTTGCATTTTAAAAGATCTTCAGTTCGACAAAGTATCTGATGCTTTGATCCACGTAGATCTGCTTGAGCTGGTAGAAAACAAAAAAGTAGTAGCTACTTTACCAATCAAATTTACTGGTACAGCTGCAGGTGTAAAAGCCGGTGGTAAACTGGTAACTAAGATCAAATCTTTAAAAGTAAAAGCATTACCAAAAGACTTGAAAGAGAATATTGAACTTGATATCACTAACCTGGAACTGAATGGCAATATTCGTGTTGAAGATGTGAAAGCCGATAACATGGAGATCATGAACTCTCCACGTATTCCTATCGCTTCTGTAGTAATGACACGTCAGTTGAAACAGGAAGAGTCTGCAGCAGCTGCAGCACCAAAGAAGTAATTTATCATCTTACATTCTTTATAAAAGCCTCGGTTTACCGGGGCTTTTTTATGTGACTAATATCATGAAATAATGTATTGGAGACATATAGCTTTGCCATCATTAAATCCAATCCTTACGATCCAATAACCTATGAAACAACAAAAGTCCGGCAACCGACGGACTTTTTTGTTTCAATAACTTTCTCTTCTGTTTTATTGCTGCCACATTATTTTTGCCGCCAACTCAAATGAATAAATATCTTATCATAGGATTGGGAAACCCAGGTAGCGAATACCAGTTTACACGACATAACATTGGTTTTGACGTGGTGAATGCATTTGTTTTAAAGCACAATGGCAGTTTTAGAACAGACAGGCTGGCTGAAGTTGCTGAAGTGAAAGTAAAGGGCAGAACATTTATCTGCATAAAGCCAACCACCTACATGAACCTGAGTGGAAAAGCGTTTAAATACTGGATGGATAAAGAAAAAGTGCTGCTCGAAAACACCTTTACCATCGTAGACGATATTGCTTTACCGCTAAACAGGATAAGAGTAAGGGCATCTGGCAGTGATGCAGGTCATAATGGCTTGAAAGATATCCAGGCTGTACTTGCAACAGATAAGTATCCTAAACTCCGGTTTGGTATAGGTAACAACTATCCAAAAGGCATGCAGGCAGATTTCGTATTGGGTAAATGGTTACCTGAAGAAAAAGATCTCGTTTGGAAGAAAATTGAAAAATGTGTTGAAGTGATAGAAAGCTTTGCATTTGCTGGAATTGAACGAACCATGAACGAGGTGAATAAATTGGAATTCAATCCTTAGCATTTCTGCTAAACCTTTATTATATTAGCTAAATAGCCCTCAGCCTCCGGCAAAAACACCAAGGTTTTTGAACCTTTCTATAGCTGGATCAGCGAGGAACTATCTCTAAAACCCCACGCACATGAAGATCTTTTGTGTAGGCCGAAACTATGCTGACCATGCCAAAGAATTGGGCAATGCGGTGCCGGAAGAGCCGGTGATTTTTATGAAACCAAAATCTGCTTTGCTGCAACCGCACACTCCTTTTTACTATCCTGAATTTTCGAATGAGTTGCATTATGAAGCTGAGCTGGTGCTTCGTATTTCCAAGAACGGTAAATACATCCAGCAAAAACATGCATCGAAATATTATAATGCCATAACAGTAGGCATTGATTTTACAGCCAGGGACGTTCAGGCCGATTTAAAAAAGAAAGGTTTGCCCTGGGAGAAAGCCAAATCCTGGGATAATTCTGCAGTGATTGGGAGGTGGAGAGATATCACTCCTGACATGCTAAAGCATCCGATAAAATTTTCACTCGCTAATAACGGAGATATTGTGCAACATGGAAATTCAGCTGACATGATCTTCACTTTTGATAAGATCGTTGAAAATATCTCGCAATACTTCTCTTTAAACATTGGCGATCTTATTTATACCGGAACACCGGCAGGTGTGGGTGAATGTGTTGTCGGAGATTATTTAGAAGGATACCTCGAAAGTGAAAAAATGTTTGACCTGGAGATCAAATAGAAACACGCAATAAGAAGTAAGATTATCCTCACAAAAGTTTTCAATCTCACGGTAAGCAACAGATATTTGCAAGCCATGTTGAATACGGATATTTTACTCAAAGCCTACCGGCTGATGGCTACTGCCAAAGCAATGGCTGAAACCTACGATGCTAATAGACAGATATGCAAATATGTTCACTCAACTTCAAGAGGACATGAAGCAATACAAATTGCTACAGGTTTACAATTGAAGCATTATGATTGGGTGAGTCCTTACTATCGAGATGATAGCATCATGCTTTCATCGGGATTTACGCCTTATGAGTTGATGCTGCAGTTGCTGGCAAAAAAAGATGATCCATTTTCAGGTGGCCGTTCCTATTATTGCCATCCTTCCAATAAAGATGGAAAAAGACCAGGCATTATTCACCAGAGTAGTGCTACCGGAATGCAGGGAATACCAACAACGGGCTTAGCACAAGCGATTCAATATTTAGAAAAATACAATCCCGATCAATTATTTAAAGGTGAAAACGGAGAAGCTCCGGTAGTGGTTTGTTCTTTTGGAGATAATAGTATTACTGAAGGTGAAGTAAGTGAGGCTTTCCAGTTTGCTGTTTTGAAACAGTTGCCGATTATTTATTTGGTTCAGGATAATCAATGGGGCATTAGTGTTAGTGTGGATGAAGCCAGGGCAATGAATGCTTATGAATATGCTGCCGGCTTTAAAGGTTTAGCAAGAGTGCAGTGCGATGGAAGCGATTTTCCTCAGAGCTACATCACCATGGCTGAGGTTATGGATTATGTAAGAAGAGAAAGAAAACCCATCCTTGTTCATGCAACAGTTCCTTTACTTGGTCATCATACAAGTGGTGTAAGAAAAGAGTTCTATCGTTCGAAAGAAGATCTTGAGAAACATGGTATGGATGATCCTTATCCAAAACTAAAAACTGTACTGCTCAACTCTGGTATAAGTGAAGATGAGTTGCAAGCTATTGAATCATCTGTAGCAACAGAAGTTGCAGATGCTTTTGCAAAAGCACAGGCTGCACCTGATCCTGATCCATCATCTGTAGCAGACCATGTTTTTGTTCCTACCCCTGTGAAAGAAGAAAAAGGAATTCGTTTTCCTAAAGGTGGCGAAAAAACTATAATGGTTGATGCTGCATTGCATGCTGTAGAAGAGATCATGCAGGATCATCGTGAAGCCATTCTCTATGGACAAGATGTTGGAAGAAGATTGGGTGGTGTGTTCAGAGAAGCTGCCACGCTTGCAGAGAAATTTGGAGATCATCGTGTATTTAATACTGCAATACAGGAAGCTTATATTATCGGTTCGACTATCGGTCTTTCTGCCTTAGGTATGAAACCGATCGTAGAAGTTCAGTTTGCAGATTATATATATCCAGGGTTAAATCAACTGGTAACAGAGATCAGTAAATCGTGTTACCTGAGCAATGGAAAGTTTCCAATCAGCATGGTGCTTCGAGTACCGATTGGTGCTTACGGTGGTGGTGGACCTTATCACAGCGGAAGTATTGAAAGCACTTTGCTCACGATCAAAGGAATCAAGGTTGTGTATCCTTCGAATGCAGCAGATATGAAGGGACTGATGAAAGCTGCTTATCACGATCCTAATCCTGTGGTAATGCTGGAACATAAAGGATTGTACTGGAGTAAAGTTCCGGGTACTGAAGATGCAAAAACAATTGAACCACCAAGAGATTATATTCTTCCACTTGGCAAGGGAAATATTGTTTTACATGCCGATGCTGATAAGATAAAGAATGGCGAATCCTGTTGCATAGTTACTTATGGAATGGGTGTGTATTGGGCAAAAGCTGCAGCACAAGATTTTCCTGGCCAGGTAGAGATCATTGATCTTAGAACATTATACCCATTGGATGAGGAATTAATATTCGAAAGTGGAAAGAAGCATGGACGTGTGATGGTGCTTACTGAAGAACAACAGAACAATTCTTTCTCCGAAGCTTTGGCTTTACGCATCACCAACAACTGTTATCACTTTTTAGATACAAGAGTTGAAGTGATGGGTGCATTGAATTTACCTGCAGTGCCGATTAACCTTGCTTTGGAAGCTGCCATGTTACCAACAACGGATAAGGTGATCGAAAGAATAAGCAAACTGTTGAATTACTAACAGTAGGTACTTTTTATAATTCATCTACGATAGCCAGCATTGCTTCCAGTTCGTTGATCAACTGGGAATCGGTATCAAAGCCTCCTGACCTGAAACGAAGAATTCCATTCTTATCTATGATGTACTTCGCAGGAATTCCTTCAGGTTTATACGATGAAGTAATTTTATACTGAGAGGATTTGGGTTTTACAGGCTCATCCATCAAAACAGTAAAATTGTATTTATTCTTTTGAATGAATTTCTTTACTCTTTCCAAAGCATCTTCACCGCTTTCTTTCACTGCAATAAAAAGGAAAACCACTTCTGTATATTTATCTTTCATTTTCTGCATGGCAGGGAAAGATGCAATACAAGGTTTACACCAGGTAGCCCAAAGATCAAGCACAACGATCTTACCTTTATAATCGGATAAATTAACGTTTTGTCCGTTGATATTTTTTAACGTAAAAGCAGGAGCAGTCTCATTCAATATCTTCTTCTTAAGTATTCTCTTGAGTTCGGCCCTGGCATTTACCTGCAGATCATATAAATAGTCGTCAAAAGAATCAGCATTGCCATGCTCATCAATGTATATCTTCTTTAACTGATCGATCATTGATTTGTTAAGCTTACCCAAAGCCGCAACTTTAGTAAGAAGTTGTTTTGCTGCTTCTTTGTTGCCGTTTAGTTGCAGCAGTTTCGCATATCTTTCTACTGATGAAGGCAACCCTTCTTCAGGACTTGCATCAAAAGCTTTTTCCTGGTAAATCATTGCTTCCGGATATTTCTTTACAGAAAATAAAGCATGAGCATAGGTGTCGTAATAGGGATATTGAGCAAAATCCATAAACCTTTTCCAGTCTTCATTGCTGAAAGATGCTGGCTTAGCAGATGGATCATCTTTATAATCCAGGTAAACATCAATCGTTTTCCTGGCCAGTTCAAGTGCTTTCGAATTATCGATATTAGCTTCTAATAATTTTGAAGCTGCCATGTTAAGAAACGATGTTTGATTGAACTTGTTCCTGATAGAATCTATATACTGATCAAAGTGACGATAGTCTTTGTGCATTACATAAGCTATTGCAACCGTTCCGTTCATCATATCGAAAGTTTCAGCATCCTTTACTGTATTCAATCGGTATTTCTGAACAATACGTTTCATGATACTAACCGCCCTTATAGGATCTGATTCTTTTGCCAGGCTTTGCAAATCTTTATCAATTCCATTATCAGGCTGGGCAAATCCCGCAATAGATAAGATCAGACATATACACAGAACAAAGTTTTTCATTCGCATGAAGCAAAGTTATCAGATCAAACAAGTAATTACTATTAACAAACAATTGAAAGCTGTAAGGAATCTACACTTGTAAAAACAAAAATCTATAGCCGCTTACTACTAATTGGTAATCATTAAAAGACGTTTGGCACAATTTTTCAAACCTATATATTAACTACCTGAAAATGGCTTCGGCAGAAAACCATTGCAGGTGTGGGGCAGTTTAATACTGCCTCTTTTTTTCTTTTTGTAAAAGCTAAGTTGCACTTCAGCGTACTTAATTCTTTACACGTGTAGGTGTTTGCACACCTGAAACAATGCCTTTGGAACTAAGTGCAATTGCTTTGATGATAGCTGTCATATTCTGCATATCTAATGTTTCTATCTCGTCACCAGGTTTATGGTAATATTTTTCATCATCCATTTTAGCAGTAGAGATGGTGTGAGCAGGAACACCCAATCTTGCAAGCGTTGCATTATCTGACCGATAAAAAAGATCTTCCTCAGTATAAGGATCAGGATGAAAAGTGAAAGAACTTCCTTCAAGGTTTTTTTGCAGAATTGTTCCCATATCTGTTTTATCAAAGCCTGTAATGTAAGCTGAATTCTTTCCCCATTTGCTTTCTGTTCCGATCATTTCCAGGTTAAACATGGCCATTACTTTATCGGCATTGATCTGCTTTGAAAAGTAAGTTGAGCCAAAACCACCCGATTCTTCTGCAGTAAACGCAACGAAGATGAGTGTTCGCTGATTGTTGTTAAGCTGTTTAAAATATTTGGCCAGCATCATTACTGCAGTAGTTCCTGCGGCATCGTCGTTTGCACCGTTATAGATCGAATCTCCTTCGGGAGTTGGCTTTCCTATTCCAAGATGATCATAATGCCCTGAGAAGATCACATATTCATCTTTCCTGCTTTTGCCTGGAATAACGCCTACAACATTTGCATAATTAATAGTGGTAACAGAATGCCTTGAATTGATGGAAAAACTATTAACATCCTGGTCGCTTAAAACAAAGATCAGTGAAGATGAAGTTGCTTCGGATGGTCGTCTGAACCCTGCAAGTCTGCTGAAATTTTTTCTATGTGCAGTATCTACCACAACAATCATGTTCTTACCTGAACTTTGGAACTTTCTTGCAGCAGCACCTAATTGATCTGTTGATCTGATATATCCTTTTTCGTATCCTGAATGTTCTGTAACAGTCAAATCCGGGTGTTGAGTGATCACCACAATATTATTCTTATCAGCCTCTTTACCATTGATCGTTGCGGAAGTTGAAATATGCTTTGGCTGCATCAAACTAAATTCCTGTCGATAAGTGGATAAGCCCTGGAAGTTGTCCAAGCCCGTTGCTGCAAACTCCTGTTCAATAAAAGCTGCAGCTTTTTCAATAGATGGCGTTCCTGCTTTCCTTCCCTGCATATCATCTGCTGAAAGCACTCTTTCTATTCTTTGTACCTCAGCTACGGTGATCACATCTTCTGCAGAAGCAGGAACTTTATTAACTGGACGATGACATGCAAAACTTGCTACAGCAATTGCTGCAATAAAAAACTTCTTCATTATTAGACTGGTTTATAAAAAAAGAGGTTGTATTCACAACCTCGAAAAAATTACTTTTAAAAGAGAATTATAAGCTCATCATTTCTTTGAACTTCACGGTTTGTCTTCTACTTACTTCGATTTTCTCACCACCTTTCAATTCTACAAGTAAACCACCGTTGAAATAAGGTTCGATCTTTTCGATCCATCTAAGATTGATGATATGTTTTCTGTTAGCACGAAAGAACATTCTATCGTCTAATCGTTCTTCCAATGCATTGAGTGATTTTAAGATCAAAGGTTTGTTGGTACTGAAAAATACTTTCGCATAATTGCCCACACTTTCAAACAAACGGATCTCGTTCAGCTTAACAAACCAGCATCTTTCTCCATCTTTTACAAACACCTGGTCATGTTCAGTTAGCGGACCTCTGTTGAATGCACCACCTTCACCTTCTCTTTCCCTGCTGATCTCATAGCTTAGCTTTTGTATTGCATCACTCAGTCTTTTAGGTTCAACCGGCTTCAACAAATAATCAAATGCATTTACTTCGAAAGCTTTCAATGCGTATTCATCGTAAGCAGTTGTAAAGATCACACGAGGTGCTTTCTCTACTTCCTGCAAAAGATCAAAGCCTGTTTTACCCGGCATTTGAATGTCGAGGAAAACAAGATCAGGATTAAGTGTTTCTATCTTCTCAACACCTTCATCTACATTAGTAGCTTCATCCACTACTTCAATGTCAGGAAATTCTGACAATAACTTTCTGAGTTCGTTCCTAGCTAAACGTTCATCATCGATAATGAGGGTTTTGATCGGCATATTCAGTTAGTTTATATAGTTTTCAAAGAGTGTTCTACCGGCATCAGCACTTTGGCTTCTACCAAACTACCATTCTTATCGCTTATCTGGAAACTTGCTTTCGAGCCGTATAATAATTTCAGTCTGTTTCGTGTACTGGCAAGTCCAAATCCATCAGGATTTGTATTGCCATTTAATTTACCGGTATTCTGTACGATCAATTCATGTTTATCATTCCTGAAATCGGATATGATCCTGATCGAACCTCCATCCTTTTGTTTACTGATGCCGTGCTTAATGGCATTTTCAACAAGTGTTTGCAACATCATTGGCGGAACAGGAAGATCTAATGTGTCTTCATCGATCTCGTATTCAACCTGTAGCCTGTCTTCGAAACGAATATGTTCCAAAGCCAGGTAATCTTTTACAATATTCAGTTCTTTCTCAAGCGGAGTAGTTTCGGCTTTCTCTGCCTGCATGCTACTTCTTAAAATATTACTCAGTTCTGTGATCGCAGTTCTGGCTCTTCCAGGATTTTCATCCACCAAAGCCCTGATGCTGTTCAATGCATTGAAAATAAAATGGGGATTAATATGAGCTTTGATCGTTTTCAACTCCAGCTCTTTTACCATTCCCTGCAATCGCATTCTGTCTAACTGCTCCTGCCTGCTTTTCAATACAAAATGATAAGAGAAATAGATCAGGTTCCAGATAGCAAGAATCAGGAAAAAGCCAAGCGATGTTCTAATGGTTTTATTCATCAGTGAATATTGCTGCATCTGTTCCATTTCCCATCCAAGAGAGCTCTCTAGAAAAACCGTTGTAAAAGCCCAGGCGAAAGCAAAAAATAAAGTAGCCGCAACCACGAATAATATCTGGTACCTGATGAAAAGCGATAACAAATTGGTGACCTTGTACAGGTATCGCATCAGGTGCGTAAAAGCAAAGCCTAGTAATGCGTCAAGGAAAAGTACGTCGTAGAAAAAATCGTAGCGTCTTGAGCTGATGGTTACATAAAAAAAGATGTATACCAACACATAAGCACTCCAGCCAACAACCTGGCACCACCAATAACCTTTTACTCTGTTTTTCATGTGCAATAAAGATAGACCCGCCAGCATGTTAACATCTTGCCGATTCGTGATTAAAGGTAAAATAGCTGGCTATCTGGCTGAAAATATAGTAAAATCTTGCATATTGTGGATTTTTACTGGGCAAATGAGCTATAGGGGTACTATGAATCTTTCGTTGCGTCGCACTCTTCAACTGTTGGATGATAATTGACCAAAGTATAATTTTAGCTTTATTGCTAATATGAAACAAACTATCCTTATTTGTATCTGGTTTTTAGCTGTTACAATGATCAAAGCACAGGCTCCCCGTTTTATATTTCTCGATAGTTTGTCATTTAATCTTAGTCCGGTATCACCTATTGTGGTCAAAAGCCGTCACTATACAAGAACGGAAAGTTATTCTGTTAAGCTAAAATCTAAAGACACCAACAGCTTCGTCTCGTTTTATTATAACGACAAAGGATTAACGGAACGAACCGTAATAAAAAGAGAAAAACGTGACAGCCTGGTTTTACAATTTACCTACGATTCCCTTTCACGAATGATCAGGAGAAGCACCTACGTCAAAGGAGTTATGTTATCTGAATACACTGCAGATTATTCACTCGATTCAATAGTTCGATCTAAAGAAGTGGACTCAAGTGGTAAAATAACAGATGCCAGGGTTTCCTACTACAATCAATACAGGCAACTTGTAAAATTCGAACAATATGATAGTTCTGGAAAGGTGTATCAAACTACCATTTACCAGTACAACGATCAACATCTTCCTGAAAGGGCAACTCAAACAAGTGGCATCAGGCAAATATTTGATAACATGTATGAATATTCTGATTCAAAGCACGGCAGAACAGTTCGCATTTATGAAGTGTTTGGTGGTTATAAAAGATTGATCGAAAAGATGCAGTATAATAGCAGGAATCAGCTGGAGAAAACGATCTCGTACGCTTATTATAATGGAGCTAAAGTTTACACGGCAGAATTTGAATATTATCCTGATGGAAGCGTAAGATCATATGAAGGAGAATATCATTACAGCGGATACCGATACAAACAGGTGTACAATCATTTCACTAACTAAAACTTTACCGAAGCACCCAACCAGGCCATCATTCCCATTCCGATCTCGATGGCTTTTTCATCAATATTAAATAAAGGCGTGTGTACATTGTGAATGATACCTTTTTGTTCATTCCTAACACCAAGTCTGTAAAAACAACCTGGGATCAACTGAGTATAGTAACCAAAATCTTCTGCACCCATTCTTATCTCTGTTTCTTCAACATTTTGTTTACCCATAAAATCTTCTGCCAGCTTCCATGATGTTTCAGTAAGAATGTCGTCATTATCAACACATGGATAACCAACATCGATATGCAGATCAATTTCAGCACCCAACGCATGTACCAGTTCGGTGGCATGTTTGGTAATGAGTTGATGCGCTTTTCTTCTCCAAACTTCATCCATGGCTCTGAAAGTACCCATCAGCTTCACTTCGCTCGGGATAACATTGGTGGTATGTCCACCCTGGAAAGAACAGATCGATAATACTGAAGGTGAGATTGGACTATTATTTCTCGAAATGATCTGCTGCAAACTCACGATCAATTGTGATGCGATCAAAATAGTGTCTTGTGTAAGATGCGGAGCTGCAGCATGTCCACCTTTTCCTTTAATGGTAATGTATATCTCATCGGCACTTGCCATCACTCTTCCTTTCCTGAAGCTAAGCTTACCCACTTCTAAAGATGGATTTACATGCAAACCAATAATGCCTTGTGGTTTTGGATTCGTAAGCACTCCATCTTTGATCATCAAACTCGCACCACCGGGATTTTTTTCTTCTCCGGGTTGAAAGATGAGTTTAATGGTTCCTTCGAACTCCTCTTTCAATTCATTCAGAATTTTTGCAGCACCCAGTAAGCATGTGGTATGTACATCATGACCACATGCATGCATCACACCTTCGTTCAGAGATTTATACTCAACAGTATTTTGTTCGTTGATGGGAAGTGCATCCATATCACCTCGTAAAGCAATACAACGACTCTCCGGGTTTTTTCCTTTGATCAATGCAACAATACCCGTGCTTGCCATCACTTCAAAAGAGATATTCCAACCAGATAGTTTTGACTGAACAAACTTGCTTGTTTCAAACTCCTGGTAACTCAGCTCAGGATGAGCATGCAGGTGACGACGAACATCAATAAATTCAGGAGAATATTGTTGTGCAAGTTCTTTGATCCTTTCCTTGAGCATGGCGGAAAGTTACTCTATAATTTCTTCATCATCAGCAGGCGGCGTGTATTCAATCACATCAGGAACCACATACACACCCTGGGGATAAGCTTTTGATAATACTTTTCTAAAAGCTTCAGCATCTTCCTTTTTCAGGAAATTACCGATGCGAATACGGAAATATGGCGATTGAAAAACGGTATAGGTTTTCTCATCAGGATATTTGGTAAGAAGCTCCGCTTTAAGGTTTAGTGCTTTTGTTCTGTCAGATGTGCTAATAACCTGTACCCGAAATCCTTTGTACTGTCCATTACTCGTCATGCCTGCCGTTCGCTTATTGATCGCAGCCTGCTTGGCAGTAAGCACATCCACACGTGGATCTTTCTTAACTACAATACTGTCTTGTGCAGATGCAACAGCATAAGTAAAGAAGAAAGATATTGCTACAAGGATCTTATACATAGCAGGATTTTGAATGAAGTTATTGCAATAGGTTTAAACGTATTGTTAACTAGTACTTACCACCACCGCTACCAATATTTTCAATTGGATGCCAGGTTGTTTTGATCTCTTGCGTATCTAATATAAAATATGGGCTTTCACCTTTATCAGAGAACCAGTCAACATCGTTATATAACAGTACTCTTTTTACATTAAGTGATGCTTTTTCCTGGATATCTTTTTGTATGAGCTCGTCATTTTCGCAGAACACAACTGCATTTACATCCATGTGAGCAGCAAATTGCGTTGCAAGTTCTGATGGCTTTCCTGTAAGAATATTCACCACACCACCCGGAACATCAGATGAGTTGATCACCTCTGCAAATGTGATAGCGCAAAGTGGTTTACTTTCAGAAGCAAGAACGATGATCGTATTGCCACCGGTAATTGCAGGAGCAATGACCGAAACCAAACCCAACAACGAATTATTTTGCGGAGCGATAGCTGCGATAACACCAGTTGGCTCAGGAACAGAAAAATTGAAATGAGAAGATGCAACAGGATTTACCGATGAAAATAATTGCTGGTACTTGTCACACCAGCCAGCGTAATAAATTAATTTGTCGATGGAAAGATTTACTTCCGTTTCCGCCTGTGCTTTGGTGCTATCCTGCTTCATCAGCTCATCAACAAACTGAGATCTTCTACCTTCCAGCATTTCAGCAATGCGATATAAAATCTGTCCACGATTGTTCGCAGCTTTTGCAGCCCAACCTTTTTGAGCTCCTCTTGCAGCAATTACCGCATCACGAAAATCTTTTCTGGAGCTAGTACAAACATTGGCAAGCTGCTCTCCTTTTCTATTGGTAGCAACATAATACCTGCCTGATTCAGTTCTTGGAAACTGACCACCGATATATAGCTTGTAGGTTTTTAAAACTTCCAAACGTTGAGCCTGTGCTCCATTACTTTGCACTTCTTCTACCTTTGGAGCTTTAGCCGCTGTTTTCTTTTTTATTGTTGAAGTTGCCATAAATACAATTTGAACGCTGATTATTATGATTAAGGCAGATTTATCATGATATATCATAACCATCATGATGATCTGCGTTCCGCTTTTATACTTTTAAATATGCCGATAATCCATGCAATCCACCTTCTCTACCAAAGCCACTTTCTTTATAACCACCAAACGGAGCAGTTGGATCGAACTTATTATATGTGTTAGCCCAAACTACACCAGCTCTCATCTTCGTGGTAAGGTTAAATATTTTTGAACCTTTATCTGTCCACACACCTGCACTCAAACCAAACGGAGTGTTGTTGGCTTTCTCGATCACTTCATCATCTGTTCTGAAAGTTTGCACCGTTAACACCGGACCAAAAATTTCTTCCTGTGCAATCCTGCTACTCTGTGCAACATTCGTGAAGATGGTTGGCTTGCAGAAAAATCCTTTACCAGGCAAATTGCAAGAGCTTTGATACATCTCTGCACCTTCATCAGCACCGATCTTTAAATACTTGTTGATGTTATCTAGTTGCTGACGAGAATTGATGGCACCAATGTCTGTATTCTTATCCATTGGATCACCAACAATGAGTGTTTCAATTCTATCTTTCAATTTCTGAATCACTTCTTCATACACACTTTCCTGTACAAACAAACGAGAGCCTGCACAGCAAACATGTCCCTGGTTAAAATAAATTCCGTTGATGATTCCTTCAACAGCCTGGTCGATCGGTGCATCATCAAAAATTATGTTGGCTGCTTTACCACCCAACTCAAGTGTTACTTTTTTATTCGTTCCGGCAACCGCTTTCTGAATGATCTTACCAACATCAGTTGAACCGGTGAAAGCAATCTTATCAATGCCGGGGTGATTCACAATTGCAGCACCTGTTTCACCAAAACCCGTAATGATATTTACTACACCTTCTGGCAATCCACTTTCCTGAATCAACTCTGCAAGTTTCAATGCTGTTAACGGAGTTGTTTCAGCAGGCTTCAATACAACTGTATTACCACAAGCCAAAGCCGGAGCAATTTTCCAGGCTGCCATCAGCAAAGGAAAATTCCATGGAATAATTTGTCCTGCAACACCCAATGGCTGCGGAATTCTATTTGGAAATGCATACTGCAACTTATCAGCCCAGCCAGCATAATAAAAGAAATGATTTGCCACCAAAGGCACATCAACATCTCTTGCTTCTTTGATCGGCTTACCACCATCCATCGATTCTATCACAGCAAACTCTCTTGCCCTTTCCTGTATCAATCTTGCAATACGATAAATGTATTTACCACGTTCTTTCGGCGGCATTTTCTTCCAAACTTTATCGTAAGCGGTTCTTGCAGCTTTCACAGCTTTGTCAACATCTGCTGTATTCGCTTCTGCTACTTTTGCAATCTTCTCTTCGTTAGCAGGATTGATCGTATCAAAATATTTTCCTGAAGTTGGTTTTACAAATTGTCCACCGATAAACAGGTCATATTTATCTTTCAACTTCACATGACTTGCACTTTCAGGAGCCGGAGCATAATTCCAACCCTGGTTCAGCTTCAACTTAGGAACTTCTTTATTTGATTTACTCATAAGTTATTTTTTATGAACCCGGCAACAGAATGTCTATTTAGCTTCCGTTGCGTCGCACTCTTGTACTTTTTGTTCTTCATTGAACTTTTTAGTATCGCAAAGAACGCTGAGTTTCCCGCAAAGAACGCAAAGCATCTTAGCGAACTTAGCGTCTTCTTTGTGTACTTTGCGATACTTATCAATCAACAGAAAAATAATCTGCACTTTGATAAACCCCACTTCTCTCTTTCACCAATTGCATCAATACATCATTCGCCAAACTGCTTGCTCCAAAACGGAACCATTGATTGTTCATCCAGTCTGCACCAAGCGTTTCATTTAGCATCACTAAATAATGCAAAGCCAGTTTAGATTTTGAAATGCCACCTGCAGGTTTCATTCCTATCATCTTTCCTGTCTTGTAATAGAAATCTTTTATCGCTTCCAGCATTACCAATGTTACCGGCATTGTTGCAGCAGGTTGTATTTTACCTGTAGAAGTTTTGATAAAATCAGCACCGGCATACATAGCAATATCGCTGGCTCTTCGCACTTTATCATAAGTAACCAACTCACCTGTTTCTAAGATCACTTTCAATCTTGCCTCACCACAAGCTTCTTTAATCGCAGCGATCTCGTCAAACACAAAATTGTATTCACCAGCTAAAAACTTTCCTCTTGAGATCACCATGTCAATCTCATCAGCACCACTCTCCACTGCAAACCTTGTATCATCTATCTTCACACTCATAGGTGCTTGTCCACTTGGAAAAGCAGTAGAAACAGAAGCCACTTTTACACCACTATCACCAACACTTTGCTTTGCCAGTTTCACCATTGATGGGTACACACAAACCGCAGCCACTGTTGGCAAACCGGGATAAGCATCATGCAGGTGTCTTGCTTTGTAGCACATCTGCTTCACCTTGCCTTCAGAATCTTTTCCTTCCAAAGTAGTAAGGTCGATCATGTTGAGGACCATCTTTAGTCCTTCAACTTTCGTTTCCTTTTTTATACTCCTGGTAGTAAATTTTTTGGCTCTTTCTTCTATCCCAACCTGGTCTATTCGTGGAGAAATTCTAAAGTCGGGCAATGTATTTGAACTCATCACATTCATATCGTTAGAAATGAACATCAAAGTAACAATTTTTCCAAGCAAAAGAGCCACTGAAATAGTGGCTCTCATTGAATTTTATAATAAAAAATAACGATTAAGCTTCTCTGCCGTGGCAATTCTTGAACTTCTTACCACTTCCACAAGGACAAGGATCGTTTCTACCAATTTTGGGTTCAACCCTGATCGGTTCCTGTTTTACAGGAGATGGATCATAGTAGTCATTCTCATTGGCTGCATAATCCTGTCCGGCATTATCAATTTCTTCTTTATTCGCTCTTAGCTTGCTCAGATCAGTTTTTTCCTGTTTTCCTTCTCTCACCGGGGCTTCCTGTTCCACCGCAATATTTGCATGGCATAAGAAAGAAACAATGTTCTTGTTTACTTCACCATTCATCTGGCTGAACAAATTAAAGGCTTCCACTTTATAGATCACCAACGGATCTTTCTGCTCATAAGTAGCTGTCTGCACACTTTGCTTCAGATCGTCCATTGCTCTCAGGTGTTCTTTCCATGCGTCATCGATCAAACCCAAAGTAACTGAACGCTCCAGGGAATTGATCAGTTCAACACCTTCTGTTTCGAGGGTTTTATCAAGGCTCGCCAATGATTGCAATCCTCTCTTTCCATCAGTGAAAGGAACGATCACATTCTCGATATGATTTCCCTGTGTAAGCCTTATGTTCTTAAACACAGGTACGGCTTGAGCCCCAATTTCTTTCTTTCTTCTCTGATAATTCTCTGATGCTTCAACGTATAACTTTTCTGCAAGCAATTGTGCATTCGCTTTCGAAAATTCTTCTTCTGTAATACCAGTCTCAATTCCAAAGTTCATGATCGCATCGAACTTGAATGCTTCGTAATCGTTCTGTTCTTTAGTAGCACTTACAATTGCTTCGGCAACATCAAAGAAAGCTGAGTCAAGATCCAACGCCAGTCTTTCTCCGAATAAAGCATGATTTCTTCTTGCATAGATCACCGTACGTTGCTTGTTCATTACATCATCGTACTCAAGCAAACGTTTACGAATACCAAAGTTGTTCTCTTCTACTTTACGCTGAGCTCTTTCAATAGATTTGGTGATCATACTATGCTGGATCACTTCACCTTCTTTATAACCGGCAAAGTCCATCACTTTCGCAATTCTTTCAGAACCGAACATTCTCATCAGGTCATCTTCCAGCGAAACGAAAAATTGAGATGAGCCTGGATCACCCTGACGACCGGCACGACCTCTCAACTGCCTGTCAACACGACGGGATTCGTGTCTCTCTGTACCCAGGATCGCCAAACCACCAGCTTCTTTTACTCCCGGTCCTAATTTAATATCGGTACCACGACCAGCCATGTTAGTAGCAATCGTAACAGCACCTGCAAAACCTGCTTCAGCAACAACTTGTGCCTCACGCTGATGCTGTTTCGCATTAAGTACATTATGCGGTATTTGCTTTTGACGCAGCATTCTACTGATCAGCTCACTTATTTCTACTGATGTTGTACCAACAAGGATCGGTCTTCCTGCATTACGCTGCTTTTCTATTTCATCGATTACAGCTTTATACTTTTCTCTTTTTGTTTTGTAAACAAGATCCTGTTCGTCTTTCCTGATCGCCTGAACGTTTGTAGGAATGGTAACAACATCCAATTTATAGATGCTCCATAACTCTGCAGCCTCTGTTTCTGCAGTACCGGTCATACCAGCTAGTTTATGATACATCCTGAAATAGTTCTGCAGTGTAACCGTTGCATAAGTTTGAGTTGCCGCTTCGATCTTCACATTTTCTTTCGCTTCAATTGCCTGGTGCAATCCATCGCTGTAACGACGACCTTCAAGAATACGACCGGTTTGTTCATCAACGATCTTGATAGAATCGTCCATCACCACATACTCAACATCTTTATCAAATAAAGTGTAAGCTTTCAATAATTGTTGAATGGTGTGAATACGATCTGCTTTAACCGAATATTCGTTGATGATGGCCTCTTTGCGTTGCAATTTTTCTTCAGGAGAAAGTGATGCATCTGTATCAACCGCATTTAAAGAGATACTGATATCTGGTAAAATGAAGAAGTTAGGATCTTCTCCACCCCTTGTGATCATCTGGATACCTTTATCTGTAAGTTCAACTGAGTTATTTTTTTCATCGATATAGAAATACAATTCAGCATCTGCTTTATGCATTTCTCTTTGCTGGTCTGCCAGGTAGTGGTTCTCCGCTTTCTGGAGTTTTACCCTCATACCAGGCTCACTCAAAAACTTGATCGTAGCACTGTTCTTTGGCAAACCTCTGTGGGCTCTGAACAATGCCAATCCACCATCTTTCGGATCATCATTACCTTCTGATATTTTCTTTTTCGCTTCAAGTAAGAATTGGTTCACCGCTTTTTTCTGAGCTTCTACCAATCTTTCTATTCTAGGTTTCAGATCAAAGAATTGTTGTGTACTGGTATCTCTTCCAATCGGACCAGAAATGATCAACGGTGTTCTTGCATCATCGATCAAAACAGAATCCACCTCATCCACCATTGCAAAATGATGCTTACGCTGCACCATTTCTTCCGGTGAATGCACCATGTTGTCTCTCAGGTAATCGAAACCAAATTCATTGTTGGTTCCGTAAGTGATATCAGCTAAATAAGCTTTTCTTCTTTCTTCTGAATTAGGCTGATGTTTATCTATACAATCTACTCTCAATCCCAGCCATTCGAAAATGGTTCCATTCCACTCAGAGTCACGACGAGCCAGGTAATCATTCACCGTTACAATGTGAACACCCTCACCTGCCAATGCATTTAAGTAAGCAGGTAAAGTGGAAACAAGTGTTTTACCTTCACCCGTTGCCATTTCAGCAATTTTTCCGCTATGCAGAACGCTACCACCAATCAACTGCACATCGTAATGCACCATGTTCCAGGTAACCGTTCCGCCGGCTGCGGTCCATGTATTTTTAAATATCGATTTATCTCCTTCTATTCTTACATAATCTTTCTTTACAGCCAGGTCTTTATCCAGCTCGGTTGCTGTAGCAGCGAGTTCTGTATTGGTGCTGAATCTTCTTGCCGTTTCTTTAACCACAGCAAAAGCTTCAGGATGTATCTCTTTTAAGATCTCTTCTATCTTTTCATCACGATCTTTTTTCAGCTTATCCACTTCCTGGTAAACAGCATCTCTACCTTGTATATCGGCAACATCCAATGCTTCTGCAGCCTGTTTTCTCGCTTCGATCTCTGCATCAATATCTTTCAAATGATCTTTGATCCTCTGCCTGAACTCCTGTGTTTTGCCACGAAGTTCATCATTGGTCAACGATTGATATTGCTGGAAGAACTGATTGATCTTTTCTACGATCGGCTGGATTTGCTTTACATCTTTTTCAGACTTACTGCCACCGAATAATTTTCCTAAAAAACCTAACATATAAGAATGTAATAATTAT
Source organism: Chitinophagaceae bacterium (assembly GCA_024508725.1). Lineage (GTDB taxonomy): Bacteria > Bacteroidota > Bacteroidia > Chitinophagales > Chitinophagaceae > JAEZDC01. Next base: position 359,744 of record JANINS010000001.1, read on the forward strand.
GAGACCAGCTACAGTAGTTATGGCATCGTTCCTTGCGTCGCACACTTGTACTGCTGTATATCGCCGGAAAATGAACTTTGTGTTTGTCAAAAATCCTGCTATCCGGCCGGTTTAGCCAAAATGACAGGCGTTTTTGAAGCTGCCAAAGGTAATTAATTTGAATATGCAGGGCTCAGCGGTTTTAGGCATCCACAGTTTCATCTATCTCGTTGAAAAGGAAGGAAATGCTGGTTCGAGTTTTGAAAGGAACAAAGCAACAGTTCAGATCGCTGTTAATTATGCTTAATAATAAATCATTTCACAAACACTATGGGGCTGATCATTTTCGGATTGCTAACACTGATTGCCGTAGCAGCTACTTTAATTCCTTTGATTCCGTCCAAACGATGGTACGTTCAAATATTTGACTATCCCAGGCTGCAAACCTTCTTCATTGCTGTGCTGGCATTGGGATGGTATCTTATATTTTACTGCACCACTTCATGGATCTATGTTGCATTTGCCGTGATTCTTTCTCTGGTAATAATTGTCCAGGCTTATAAAGCAGCTCCATACACACCTTTCGGGAAAAAGCAGGTACTACAAGCTGATATTTCGGGTAATGATGGCAACACTGTTAGTCTTTTTATCTGTAACGTATTACAAACAAATAAGAACTACGAAAAAGTGCTGGAAAGGATCAAACGTTACGATCCGGATATCATTATAACAACAGAAACAAATACTGAGTGGCAGAATCGTTTGAAACCATTGGAGGAAAATTATCCGTATCGGCAACCGGTTCCGCTGGAAAATTTATATGGAATGCACCTTTATTCAAGGTTGATTTTAGAAAAAGTAGAAGTGCGATACCTGGTAGAATCTGATATCCCATCTATACGAGCCAATGTTCAGCTTCAATCGGGAGAATGGATCACTTTGTTTATTGTACATCCCAGGCCTCCGGTTCCTAACGAAAGCAAAGACAGTAAAGACAGGGATGCAGAGATCATTATGGTAGGTAAAGAGGCAAGAAAAGAGGAAGGTGGTGTGATCGTAGCCGGTGATTTCAACGATGTAGCGTGGTCGGAAAACACGAAACTATTTCAACAGGTAACAGGCTATCTTGATCCCAGGAAAGGCAGAGGTTTTTTTAATACCTACCATGCTGATGTTCCCGTTTTCCGTTGGCCGCTGGATCATATTTTTCACAGCAACCACTTTAAACTGGTGAAGATCGAAAGAGTTGGAAATGTAGGAAGCGATCATTTTCCCATGTTTATTCACCTGAAATATGAACCCGAGGCCCAATACGAGCAAAAAGAGGTGAAACCTGATGCAGACACTGAGAAGGAAGCGGAGGAAACGATCAGGGAAGGAAAAAGCAATTCTTCTGAAGCATAAACCGATATTGGGAATCAATTACTAAAGCGGTTTTAGCTCCACAGAATTACCAAACGATGAAGTGCTTGCGACGCAACAGGCGATACCATGAAATACAAAAGCCGGTATCTTAAAGAATCTTGGCCCAAACGTGGAATTTCAGCCTGTTTCTGCTACTTTTGCCGCCGATTTCAGTAGAGTTCACAAGTTTCAAAGTTCCTGAGTTCACAAGTTGGCTCTGAACAAACTGGTGAACTCGGAAACTAGTGAACTCGTAAACTTTTACTATGGCTGGTCAATTAAAAGAAGTTCGTAACCGGATCAAGAGTGTTCAGAGTACCCAGCAGATCACTAAAGCCATGAAAATGGTGAGTGCTGCCAAGTTAAGAAGAGCCCAGGATGCCATTACACAAATGCGTCCTTATGCTCAGAAACTGCAGGAGATGCTCAGCAATATCGTCAGCAATTCTGAAGGCGATACCAACATTGCTCTTGCTGCAGAAAGACCGGTGGAGAAAGTTCTGTTGATCGTTATCACCAGTGATCGTGGATTAGCCGGAGCTTACAATGCGAACATCGTTAAAGCTGCAAAACAGGCTGTAGCTGATAATTATTCAGCGCAGCATGCAAAAAAGAATATCACTATCTGGAGCATCGGTAAAAAAGGTTATGAAGCCATGCAAAGAGCCGGCTACAGCACTGATGCTAGTTACAAAGACATTTTCCTTAATCTTACTTTCGAAAACGTTCAGGCTGCTGCGCAGGCTGCAGTTAAAGCTTACGAGAATAAAGAATTCGACAGAGTTGAACTGGTGTACAGCCAATTTAAAAATGCAGCAACACAAGCTTTCGTGGTAGAACAATTTCTGCCAATTCCGAAAGTTCAGAAACAGGCAGGTGCCAAAAAGGCTGATTTTATTTATGAGCCTGCAAAAGACCAGCTGATCGCTGAGCTGATGCCGAAGATCCTGAATACACAATTATACAAAGCCGTTCTGGATGCCAATGCCAGTGAACACGGAGCAAGGATGACAGCAATGGATAAGGCCAGCGAAAATGCTAATGAGTTGCTGAAGACTCTTAAGATATCTTATAACCGTGCAAGGCAAGCTGCCATTACAACAGAGTTGACAGAGATTGTGAGTGGTGCTGCAGCATTACAAGGGTAATTTGCAAATTTGCAGATGTGTAGATGTGCCAATAATACATCCAACATTTGCATATTTGCACAATAGCACATTTGCAAATTAATTCCATGGAACTTTCAGAAATCATACCCCACATAGAGGCTCTTATTTTCGCCAGCGAGAAGCCCTTAACTCCATTAGAAATAGTGGAACTCATCAACAATGCTTTTGGTTTTATGGAAGAGCGAATCACGCTTGACCAGGTTGAAAGTGCTATGGAAGGTATTCGTGAGAAATATGATTCTGAATTCTATCCATTCGAAGTAAGAGAAAGTGGTGGTGGATGGCAATTCCTTACCAAGAAAGATTTTCATAAGACCATTGCTCAACTGAATGGTGAGAAGTTCCTGAAACGTCTCTCCACTGCTGCATTGGAAACGCTTGCCATCATTGCTTACAAACAACCGATAACTAAAGGGGAAATAGAAGCCATTCGTGGTGTGAATAGTGATTACAGTGTTCAGAAACTGCTTGAAAAAGAACTGATCGTTATTTCCGGCAGAAACGAAAAACTTCCTGGACATCCATTGGTATATGCTACTTCTAAAACCTTCATGGACTACTTTGGAATCAACTCTGCAGATGATCTTCCAAAGATCAAAGAAGTATTTGCTGAACAACTCGTAGAACCTACAGTTATCCGTCATTCAGAATCAGAAACAACAGAATTTCTTCATGGCGATTCTGCAGATGAATTTGCAGAACCGCACATGGAAGAACCTGCAGAACCGATCGAAGAAACAGTTAGTGAAGATCCGGCATTAACCATCAATGAAGAAGGTATGCTGGTAGTGGAAAAGCCGGATGAAGACGAGATCAGTCCGGAAGAGGAAGAAGATGATGAAGACAATGAGTCTGACGAAAACAAAGACAACGACGAACAACAATAAAAAAAGTCCCGAACGAATCGGGACTTTTTATTTATCTCACCTTAGTACCTATTGTCTCTGTAAATCGTAGCACCGTCGTTCCTGTCACGATTCTTCACCTTTAAACGATTCTCAACATTCTTCACGCCTGAGATCCTTTCGGCAATATCTTCTGCCCTGCGTTTTTCTTCTTTACTGTCAACTGTTCCTGTAAGAACCACTTCAGCATTTTCAACCGTAATATCGATCTCAGATGCATCAATAAATGAATCGTCACTCAAACGATCGTTCACATCATCTCTTATACGATCATCAGAACGAGAATAACCTTTAGGCCCTTTACCTCTGTGTGGACCCATTCTTTTGTCCTGATCTCTTCTTCTTTCTGCATCATCATCACCAAACCATGATGCTACTTCATCTGTGGCTCTGTCCCACCAATCTCTATTACCTTGTGCTCGATGTTTGTCATGTGAATGATGTTCACTCCTATCAAACACATCACCTCTTTTTTCATAACGATCCCTGTAAGGTTGATTGCCTGTTGAGCTGCCACTTCTTCCATAGCTCCTATTGTAATCACTATCGTAACCAGGAGTCGTTCTGTTTTGATAATCGTCGTAATCGAATCGTTGGCTATAGCTTCCTTCTTTACCCTGGTTAAAGCTGCCAACGGTTTGACCATAATTATACGGATCATATCCGCTGCCCATATTGCTTGACCTGTCTCTGTTTCTATCTAAATTGGAGTAATCATCTCTTCTTTCATTTCTGCGATATAGCGAATTGCTATCATATTCATTCCTGTACGGACGATCACTTCTGTAATCTTCTCCACCATACCTCGAACCGGTTTGATTATAGCCATAGTTGCTGCTGTAATCATCCCTGTTATTGTCGTATTGATTTCTTGCATCACGGCTTTGCTGCCAGCCGGTTCTGTCTTCCCAACGATCACGGTTATAGTCTGCCATAAACTTGATGTTTTATTTTAAACCAACTCTGCAACAAATTATATGCTGTTTCTCTAAAGGCTGGTAAACATCAGAATTAGAATTCTCTTCTCAAACATTTCGGGAATGTTTTCCGCAAAGCAAATGATTTGGAAACAAGCAGCAGTAATGCTATTTAGCTTTGCTTGCGTCGCACTCTTGTACTTAAAAAACATTATTCAACACTGCACGTTATTTGCATAGGTACCGCCATGAATTGGATTGACATTCTGCTGATTATCGTTATCCTTCTTGCAGCCTGGAGCGGTTATAAAAGAGGTTTTATTTTAGGTTCACTTGAACTTTTAAGCTGGATCGGTAGCATGGCCGCTGCATTCTGGTTGTATAAGTACCTGGCAAGATTTCTCCAGATGATCATTCCTGCTTTGGGTGTATGGACAATGCCGCTTGCTTTTCTTATCACGCTCATCATTACAAGGATCATCTTCTCAATAATTGTTACGACTATACTTAAACATGCACATCGTGATGCACATCATACCACTGCGAATAAAGCATTAGGCATTCTTCCAGGTACGGTGAATGGAATGATCTACGCTGTGATCATTTCTGCTTTATTGTTAGTGTTACCATTATCTGATGGATTATCTGCATCTGCAAGAGACAGTAAAGTAGCAACAGAATTTGGTAACCAGGTAGCGTGGTTGGATGAAAAACTTTCTCCTGTATTTGATGAAGCTGTGAGAAAGTCAATGACAAAGATGACCATCGAGTCAAACGAAACAGTACAACTGAATTTCACTGTTAGCAACCCCAAACCACGACCCGATCTCGAAGCACGAATGTTAGAATTGGTAAATGAAGAAAGAGCCAAAGAAGGTTTACCGGCATTAGAAGCTGATACAGCATTAACCACCGTTGCAAGAGCTCATTCAACTGATATGTTTGCGAAAGGATATTTTGCTCATGTTTCTCCTGATGGTGTTGCACCAGCCGATAGAGTTCGTGCAGCAGGCATACGTTTCCTGATCACCGGAGAAAATCTTGCTCTCGGACCAACATTGAAGATCTGCCACACGGGTTTGATGAACTCACCAGGCCACAGAGCCAACATATTGCACAAATCTTACGGTCGAGTTGGTATTGGTGTAATGGATGGAGGCCTGAGAGGTTTAATGATCACCCAGGAGTTTAAGAACTGATGCCACGCTTGTTACAGTACAAGTGAGTGACACAACAGAAGTTTAATAGATGTTCTGCAGCTTGCTAATAAAAACTATGCCTGTGCAGTTGGTCCGCCAAATGTCAAAGGGATTTCGATCTGCTCAAGATCCTTGATCGGTCCGTTGGCATCTTCGTAGCGTTCAATATTTTCCTGCAAAGCCCTCATGAAACGCTTGGCATGCATTGGTGTAAATATGATGCGGCTTTTTACACGACTTTTTGGAGTGCCTGGCATTACATTCACAAAATCCATCACAAACTCAGCGTGGCTATGTGTTATAATAGCAAGGTTTGCATAAGAACCTTCTGCCACTTCTTCACTGATCTCTATGTTAAGCTGATTTTGCTGTTGTTGTTGCTCTGCCATAAAAACGATTTCTGCAAATGTAGGTTTCTGCTTCTATAAAAAACTAAATGCTGTAATAAGAAGACATGGCAGAAGCTTTGTAACTTTCGTTTTATGCGTATAACTCTGTTTTTCATCCTGGTTGGTGCATTATTTTTTAGTTGCGATACAGTTGACAAAAAGAAAAGAAAGGTGAATTATTCTTTTTCCTGCCTCGACAGTGCTTTGGGTGGAAGTGCTACCAATAAAACGCTGGATAAAGCAGGGAAAATATTTCGTGATCTTACGGTAGATGAGAAAAGCATTACCGATGATCTGCAGAATCAGTACGGAGAAGCCTTTCATAAAGACGTGATTGAAAACAAAACTTTTGAGCTGTTGGATGATGCTGCCATCAACAATGATCTAAAAACAACAATGGATGAATTGTTGCAACAGGTAGAAGATCCAAGCAAGATAAAATACATGATCTATGCAATAAAAGACAGCATGATCAATGCCTTCACGTTTGGAGGAAGGATATATGTAACTACTGGCATGTATAAAAAATGTGGTGGTAAAACACCGTTACTCTATTCTATTATCGGCCACGAGATCGGCCACTCAGAATTGGGACACATTAAAAAAGTGATACACGAAATGATGGTTGCCGATAAGATATTTGGTGACAATGCTGAAACAGCTTTACAGGTTACAAAATTGTTGACTGGATCTTTCAATCAACGCAACGAGCTTGAAGCCGATTATTTTGGAACAGATCTTACCAACAGCCTTAACCAGGACATCTGTTCTGCCGTAACATTCTGGAAAGAGATGGCTAAGATGGAAAACCAATACAATCGACTGGAAGATTTTTTCAGAACACATCCTTTCTCAGACTTAAGAGCTCAATGTTTGGAAAGACATATCCGTGAGAATTTCAATATTGAGTGTTCTGGCGGTAAGAAGTAAGACGTAAGAGATAAGAGGTAAGAGATAAGAGGTAAGAACCCAGGAACTGTCTTACCTCTTACTTCCTGCATCTGATTTACGCTTTTCTAAAAGCCCATTTCCACATTTCTTTCCAACTCGCTTTTTTACCGTACATCAGGATACCTGTTCTATAGATTTTTGCACTGATCCATGTAGTGAGCAGGAAACCTCCCACGAGTAATAGCATGCTGGTGATCAGTTCCACATAAGAAACAGTTCCCGGAACACCGAACGGTATTCTCGCCATCATTACAATGGGTGAGAAGAATGGGATCATGCTGGCCCAGGTTGCCATAGGACTTGCCGGGCTTGTTACAGCTTTAATCATGATCATAATAGCAATAATGATCGGCATTGTGATAGGCAGCATCAGGCTTTGAGCATCCTGCGGATCTTCGTTCACTGCACTTCCTACAGCAGCAAATAATGCAGCATAGAAAAGATAGCCAAACAAGAAGTAGAATAAGAAACAACCAATGATCAGGAACCAGTTAACGCCACTAAGTGTTTCTGATAGATTGAATCCTGCAGCAGCTTTTGCAGCCATTGCATTTTGACCATTCATTTGCTGTGATGCTTCACTGGCTTGCTGCATTGTTTCGGGTGAAAGAAATGCAGATGCTGCAGAGAAAAGTCCGATGATGAGTATGATCCAGATCAAAAACTGCGTAATGCCAACTGCACCAATACCAATGATCTTACCCAGCATCAGTTGGAAAGGTTTTACTGAAGAAACCATCACTTCAGCAATACGGCTTACTTTTTCTTCCATCACACCACGCATAACCATTGTACCGTAGATGAATAAAGTGATGTAGATAAGAAATCCTGCACCGTATCCTACTCCATAAGCCAATCCGCTGTTTCCTTTTTTTACTTCTGCTCTTTCTCCATAAAAATTCTCCACTTTGGCTTCACCTGCTTGTTTGCGAATTGAGTCAATTGCTTTGGAGCTGATATTGTATTTATCTTTTAAAAGATTGTTTTCAACTGCTTTGTTGATCTGGTCTTCTATCTGTGAAGCTGCGATCAACCCGAATTGCTTTTTAGAGAATAGCTGGTAATTACGGGCAGAATCTTTTGGAGTGAAGAGTATCGCTGAATATCCTTTATCGTCGTAATTCGCTGTATCAACTCCATTTGGAAATTCAAACGTAAGTGCTTTTGTATTTTCTAAGTTGCCTTTGAAAAAACCGGTTTGATCTACCACAGCGATCTTCTCCTGGTCAACATCCTGCACAGAAATGTAAGTAACACCGGAGATCAGTGCAACGAAGAATAAAGGTGTTAAAATCGTAGAAAGAATGAACGTTTTCTTTTTTACCCTGCTGAGGTATTCTCTTTTTATGATGAGTAATGTCTTATTCATATGCGTAGTTTGGAAGTATTGAATTAAGCTACCGGTTGAAATGCTCTTGCTGTAGCATTTGTATTTTCTACCAGGCGAATGAATATCTCGTTCAGGCTTGGGAGAATTTCATTAAAGGAATGAATCATCAGTCCTTTACCAAGGAAATACTGCAGTATCTCATTATTATTAAACTCAGCATGCTTCTGAATAATAAGTTCTTTTCCTTTGGATTTTTTTACATCAAACAAATAAGTGGCAAGATGTTCAGGTAGTATTTCCTGTTCAAACCTGATGCTGAAAAGATTTTGCTTATGCGTTTGTTTTATGTCATCAACTGTTCCATCCAATATCTTCTTACCAAGGTTCACCAATACTATATGATCACATATCTCTTCTACCTGTTCCATCCTATGAGTAGAGAAGATCACGGTGCTGCCATTCTTTGCTAACCTGTATATCTCATCTTTGATCAGGTTTGCATTTAAAGGATCTAACCCACTGAAAGGTTCATCTAAGATGATCAATTTTGGTTCATGCAACACTGTAGTAACAAACTGTAGTTTTTGCTGCATTCCCTTACTCAGATCTTCTACCTTCTTATTCCACCAGCTTTGCATTTCCAGTTTGGTGAACCAGAATTTTATCTTTTCAATAGCTTCATTCTTTTCTAAGCCTTTTAACTGTGCTAAGTACACGGCCTGCTCACCGATCTTCATCTTCTTGTACAGTCCTCTTTCTTCCGGCATATAGCCGATCTGCTGTACATCATTTAAAGGATCGAATTTTTTTCCATCAAATAATATCTGTCCGCTATCAGGATAAAAAATACCGGTGATCATTCTCAGCAAAGTGGTTTTACCGGCTCCATTCGGGCCAAGTAAACCAAAAATGCTTCCTGTATTGATCGAAAAGCTGATGTCGTCAACTGCTTTTTGCGTAGCATAGTATTTCTTCAGATGCTGCAGTTCGAGGATTGTACTCATGAGCAGGGTGATTTGTGTTCAAATGTAATTCACCTTTGGTCAAAGCATATTATTTTTGACGAAAGGCTGTTTTGTAGGTACAAAAACGGTGGAAAATATTACAGTTGCACAATAATTCTAACGTTCAGATCGCTGTAAAACTTCGCAAATAGACGTAGCAACTTTCTCTCCATCCATGGCAGCACTCACAATTCCGCCGGCATAACCTGCACCTTCACCACAGGGATAAAGATTTGATATTTGTGGATGTTGAAGACTGATCTCATTGCGGGGAATTCTAACAGGAGAAGATGTTCGGCTTTCTGTAGCAACCACCACTGCATCATTGGTGTAATAGCCACGCATTTTTTTCCCAAAAGCTTTGAATCCTTCCTGCAGGCTTTTATGAATAAACCCGGGAAGTACATTCTTCATATTGGCTGAATTGATTCCGGGTAAATAACTACAATCCGGCAGTGAAGATGATATCTTACCAGTACAAAAATCTACCAATCGTTGAGCCGGAGCAACCTGCTTTCCACCTCCGGCAATAAAAGCAGCTTTCTCTATTTCATTTTGAAAGTTCATCAGTAACAATGGATCATTCTCCTCTACTTTTGAATTTTGAATTTTGAATGTTGAATTCAGGAAATCAAAAGCATCTTTCAATTCAACACTCACCACCATTCCACTGTTTGCATAAGGATTGTTTCGCTTGCTGGGGCTCCATCCATTCACCACCAATCCATCATTTTCTGTGGATGCAGGTGCGATAATTCCACCAGGACACATGCAAAAACTAAAAACGCCTTTCTTGTCTACCTGTTCAACTAAACTGTAAGAAGCCGGTGGTAAAAATTCACCTCTAATCGGACAATGATATTGTATTGAATCGATTAATGCTTGCGGATGTTCAACTCTAACGCCTAAAGCGAAAGGTTTTGCTTCAATAAGAATATTTTGCTGATGTAATAATCTGAATATATCTCTTGCGGAGTGACCTGTTGCCAAAACAAAAGCATCGGCTTTCAAAGTATTGCCATCAGCAGTTTTAACAGCTACGATCTGCTGATCTTTCAAAACAAGATCAACCACTTTCTTTTCAAACAGGAATTCTCCTCCTGCATCAATAATTTGTTGCCGCATAGCCGTAATGATCTGCGGCAATTTATTGGTGCCAATATGAGGATGTGCTTCGTACAATATTTTCTCCTCAGCTCCAAACTGTACAAATAAATTTAAAATGCGATCAATACTACCTCTCTTATTGCTTCGGGTATACAATTTACCATCACTATACGTTCCTGCACCACCTTCGCCAAAGCAATAATTACTATCCGTGTTTACAATACCGTCTTTATTCAACTGTGCAAGGTCACGTCTTCTTGCTCTTACATCTTTTCCTCGTTCAAGAACGATCGGCTTAATTCCCTGTTCTAAAAATTTCAGTGCAGCAAATAATCCTGCAGGACCAGCACCAATAATGATCACACTTTTTCCTGCGTTAGAAACTTCCTTGAATGAAACTGAATTGATCTCTCTCGAATAAAACGGCTCGTTTATAAAAGCCTGCACAGTAAGATTGATCCAGGGTTGCTTACTTCTTGCATCAATCGACTTCTTCAAAATGGTGAAACCGGTAATGGCAGACGTTTTTACACCGGAATGCTTAGCAAGATATTGCTTGATCGTTGCTTCATCGGCAGCTTCTGAAGGCAATAATTTGAGTGATATTTTTTGTTGCATGTTGTTAGGTGTTTATCCTAAAAAACTTTGCTAGTGAATTGGATGCTGGATGTTAGATGCTTGTTTAGCCAGCTGTTGCAATACTATTAAACTTTACTTGCGTCGCACTCTTCAGCTTTTACTTCTCTTATTGAACCTTATGCGACTGTTCTGCATTTCAACACCAGCATCAAGCATCAAGTATCTAGAACGGCAGATCATCTACATTATCACCAGGAGTTGCATCAGCAGAAAAAGAAGGTGAATCATCTATAACAGTGCCTCCCAACTTAACTGTTTCCATTCTCCAGGCATCAAGGTTGGTGATATAATTGTCTTTACCGTCTTTCGTCCACTTGGTTCCCTTTATATTGAACAAAACTTTTACTTCTTCACCAATCGCAAAACGATCAGGCATTGCTGTTTTATCCTGCACACATTGAAACTTCACGTAATTGGTTATTGTTCTGCCACCAATGTCTTCGCTTTTCTCTAAAACAAACTCTCTTGTTTTAAAAGTTTCTGTACGTTGAACAATATCAAATTTGGCAACCAGCTTACCTGTTAGCTCGTAAGACATTTTAATAGGGATTTATAAGCGGCAAACCTAAGATTAAAATCTGTTCCTATATCCTAAAATCATTGTTTCGGCAATGCAAAAGTTTGTACTTTAACCTTACGCTAGTCACAATGAACAAGTATCTGCAAGTTGCCATATCGATCTCAGTTGTTGTTTGCCAACTCAATGCAAATGCACAGAAGTATTATCCGGCAGAAGTGCAATACAGCTACCGGCAGGTTACAAAGCAGGAAACAAGCGACTCTGCCGTATTAAATTTTCTTAAGCCTTATCGTGACAGTATGCAGAAAGCCATGTCGAAAGTGATCGGCTTTGCAACGGTTACATTATACCAGAAGCAACCTGAATGCCCGCTAGGAAATTTTCTTGCAGATGCAATGAAAACAATGGGTGAAAAGAAGTTTGGTAAAAAGATAGATGTTGCATTGGTGAACTATGGTGGATCAAGAGCCTATATACCTAAAGGCGAGATCACTTTACAAAATGTTTTTGACCTGATGCCTTATGACAACCTGGTAATTCTGCAGGAAGTGAAAGGCAATGTTTTAAAAAAGTTCCTTGACTATGCTGCGAATAAAGGTAATTGGAGTGTAAGTGGTGCAAAATTCCAGGTAAAAGACAGAAAGGCAGATAGTATATATATAAATGGTCAGCTACTTGATGAAGCCGCAACATATATTGTTGCGAATACAGATTATGTGATCAGGGGTGGCTCTGACAATCAAACGTTATTGAAAGATATTCCCCAGGTGAGTGTAGGTTATCTTTTCAGGGATGCAATAACAGAATACATTGAGCAATTCACCAAACAAGGCAAGCCTGTAACGGCAGCAATAGAAAGGAGGGTGGTGAATGCTGATCAATAGAAGAAAGTTTATACAACAAGCTAGCCTCGCTTCTGCAGCAATTTTATCGTCTTCATTATTAAAAGTGAATGCGGCTGATGATCCTGCAGAAACATTAACCATACTTCATACAAACGATACGCATAGCCGTTTGGATCCGTTTCCAAATGATGGCAGCAGAAATGCTGGTTTAGGTGGTATTGCAGCAAGATCCGAGATCATTAAAAAGATCAGATCGGAAGTTTCGAATGTATTGTTGTTAGATGCCGGAGATATTTTCCAGGGAACACCTTATTTCAATGTGTTCAAAGGCGAAGCAGAGATCAAAGCAATGAGCTTGTTAGGGTATGATGCAGCTACAATTGGCAACCATGATTTCGATGCCGGTGTGGATAACCTTGCTACTCAATTGCAACATGCAAGCTTCCCAATTTTAATCTGTAATTATGATTTTAGAGGCACTTCAATGGAAGGAAAGTCGCTTCCCTACAAAATTTTTCAAAAGGGAAATTTGAAAATAGGTGTTACCGGAATAGGCATTCAACTGAAAGGGAACGTTGCAGAAAACCTTTACGGAAAGACAGTTTACCAGGATCCGATCGTTAGCAGCAATCTTGTGGCAGAAGCGTTAAAATCTCAACACAAGTGCGATCTGGTAATATGCCTTTCTCATTTGGGAGATAAGTATGAAGACGATAAGATCAGTGATGAAATTCTTGCGAAAGAAAGTTATGACATCGACCTTATAATCGGTGCACATACACATAAATTATTTACGCAGCCGAGGAAGTATCGCAATAGAAAAAACAACGATGTGATCGTAAACCAGGTGGGTTGGATGGGTCTACATTTGGGAAGATTGGATTATGTTTTCAACCGATCGGGAAAGAAAAATTTGGCGCAGAGCCATACTGTTGTTATTGGCAAAAAAACAAGTGATTAAAAAATTTTTTTTTCAACATAATTTATCCATATTCGCATCCCCGTGTTACTTTTTTCATACCACCCATTTTCATAGGAAAAAGTGATACAAAAATCGAATTGGATACAACTCTTAACTTAATATAAATACGTTAACTTTTTTATGGCTAAGAACGCTGAATCCGTCTGGAGCAATTGTTTGAAGATCATCAAAGACATTGTGGAGTGGCAACATTTCAAGACGTGGTTCGAGCCTATTCAGCCGGTTGAGTTAAAGGGTAATGTATTACTGATCCAGGTACCCAGCCAATTCTTTTACGAGTATCTCGAAGAGCATTATGTAAATCTTCTTGCAAAAACTTTAAAGAGAGAATTAGGAAAAGATGCAAGATTAGAATACCGCATCATGGTTGATAGTGGCAGCAATGGTCGTAACGGATCTATGGATGTGCCTGCCGGTAACCTGAAGATCTATTCTAATAATGAAATGGATTTTCCATTAGTGATCAATAATCCTGTAAAAAATCCATTCGTTATCCCAGGATTGAAGAAGATGCAGATCGATCCGCAGCTCAATCCTATTTATACATTCGAATCTTTTATTGAAGGAGATTGTAATCGTGTGGCTCGCAGAGCAGGTAAAACTGTTGCTGAGAAACCGGGAGCCAACTCTTTCAATCCATTGGTATTATATGGTGGTGTAGGTTTGGGTAAAACTCACCTTGCACAGGGAATTGGAAATGAAGTAAAGCGTTTACATCCTAACAAGATCGTTTTATATGTGAGCAGTGAGAAGTTCATTAACCAGTTCCAGGATCATAGCAGGAATAATGCGATCAATGATTTCATTCACTTCTATCAATTGATTGATGTATTGATCATTGATGATGTTCAGTTCTTCGCAAGAGCTGAGAAATCGCAGGATGCATTCTTTGCGATCTTCAATCACTTACACCAAAGCGGAAAACAATTAGTACTTACATCAGATAAATCACCAAAGGATCTTGACGGTATGCAGGAAAGACTGTTAAGCCGTTTCCGTTGGGGATTGAGTGCAGACCTGCAGGTTCCTGATTACGAAACAAGAATCGAGATTCTTGAGCGTAAGATGAAGAACGATGGTTTGGATATGCCGAAAGAAGTTGTGAAGTATGTGGCATATAACATTAACACAAACATCAGAGAATTAGAAGGTGCTTTAATATCATTGCTGGCTCAGTCTTCTTTGAACAAGAAAGACATTGATCTTGAGTTAGCTAAAAAAGTACTTCGCAACTTTGTTAAGACCAGCAGCAAAGAGATCACTATCGATGCTATTCAAAAGATGGTGTGTGAATACTTTGATGTGTCTTACGATAAGCTGCTCCAGAAAACCCGTAAAAGAGAAATTGTACAGGCAAGACAGATCACTATGTATCTCGCAAAAGCTTTTACAAAGAATTCTCTTAAAACGATCGGTGAGCACTTTGGGGGCCGTGACCATACTACTGTAATCCACAGTTGCCAGACTGTGAAGGACCTGATGGACACTGATTCTATCTTCCGTGAAAACGTGATGGAGTTAACGCAGAAGGTTCAGTTAGCTGCTATGTAAGAGAAAATTGAATACTGCACAAACCAAAACATTGATCCCGGTTAAGTTCTTAGCCGGGATTTTATTTTTTTACCACGACGACGCAACGAAGCACAACGATTGAACCACGAAGACACGAAGGCACAAAGAAACACAAAGAAAAAAGCACTTTGAAAGTTGTAAACTCTTCCAGACACGGTGAAGGGAAGCAGAAAGTACAAGAGTGCGACGCAACGGAAGCTTCATAGTAGTAATGCAGGTGAAGCCAATAGAATAAGAAATAAGAAATGTAGAATAAGGAATGAGAAAGTTGGAAATGCGCCTTCGCTAAAACTATGGTGGTTAAAAAAACTCCCCTGAACAAATCAGGGGAGCACAACTAAAAACACCCGTTGGGTTTTTCTATAAACAGAGATTAATCAGGCTTCTTTCCATCTAAGAAAGTGTTGATGGAAGAAATGTTTGCCTGGTTTGAGTTATCATCTTTATTCACCGTGTACTTACTGTAAAAATTCTCTACAGAAGTTAGCGTGTTGCCAAACAATTCCATGTTGCGGCGAACATAAGCAGGTACCGAATCAAACTCGTTGTTTGGATCTGCTGAATTCATGTTGAAAGACAAGTTTCTCAACTTTTGAATTCTTTCGGCAGCTCTTCTTTTTTGGTCTTCTGCATCGTCTAGCGGCGCCAGATCCTCTGCAGGAATTGAGGGCTGTTGTTCCATACGAGTTTGTAACCTTGCTTTGTCCGCCGCTTGTGGATCTTCCTCCTTTTCTACCAGCTTCATCTCGAATTCCGGTTCTTCTTCGATGGGCTTGGCAGCAGGAGTTGCCTCTAAAGGCTTTTGTTCAACCGGTTTTGGTTGTTCATAGTGATTTACGACAGGCTTCTGATCAGGAATCTGTGCATAAATATTGGATGGCTTAGCTAAGAACGTATTTCTCGTTTCTGGTTGCTCGTTGCTCGTTGCTCGTTGGCTATTGAAACTTTGAGATTGTTCGGTCAATTTAAAATTGAGTTCTGCAGGAACATCATTAATGATCGGCTTCTCAATTTCCTGAACTGGCCCTGTAATTTCAGGAGTGAGTTCAAAATGGATGATAGGCTCGTCTGAAATCTGATGTCTGATATCTGATGTCTGATTTGCCTCTGGAATATGTAACTCCATCAACTCAAGCGATTGCCTGTCTTCCATCCATGATGGTTGCAGTTCTTCATTTGCAGTCGCAATCTGCAAACTATCATCTGACATCTTCGGTGCAAATGGATCTTTATCTTCCAAAGGCAAAGCCTGCTGCTGATACATTTTTTTCTCTTCACCTTCCAAACCCAAAGTCATAACGATCTTTTCTGGTTTTGGTTCAGACTTAACCTGTACAGCAGGAATGTTAAATTTATCTGCAAACGGATCTTTGTGTTCGAAACCTGTAGCGATCAAAGTAATGCTGATGTTGTTACCAAGAGCATTGTCGTAACCCATACCCATGATCACATCAGTTGCTTCACCAGCCTGCATTCTAAGGTAGGTACTGATCACTTCCACTTCATCCATGGTACATTCCATGTCGCCTTCAGGTGAGTTGATGTTCAACAACAACCATTTTGCACCACGGATATCGTTATCATTCAGCAATGGAGAATTCAATGCTTCTTCAATTGCTTTCTGTGCCCTGTCTTCTCCTTCTGCTTCTGCAGAACCGAGAATTGCAACACCACCATTCTTCATCACTGTGCATACATCAGCAAAGTCAACAATGATATGACCTTTACTGTTGATAATATCGGTGATACATTTTGCTGCAGTTGCCAATACATCATCAGCTTTATTGAAAGCTTCTTTCATTTTAAGATTGCCATACTGCATTCTTAATTTGTCGTTGCTGATAACAAGCAGCGTATCTACATAAGGCTTCAATTCTTTGATACCTTCTTCGGCTTGTTTCATTCTGCGTGGTCCTTCGAAACCAAATGGAGTTGTAACAATACCTACAGTTAATATTCCTAAGTCACGGCAAATTTTTGCAATGATAGGAGCACCACCTGTACCTGTACCTCCACCCATTCCGGCACAAACAAATGCCATTTTAGTGTTTACTTCAAGAATACGTTTTATCTCATCCAACGACTCTTCAGTCGCCATTTTACCAACTTCAGGATTTGCACCTGCACCCAATCCCTGGGTAAGGTGTGGTCCTAACTGAATTTTATTAGGGATCTTACTTTGTTCTAATGCTTTAGAATCGGTGTTGCAAATGATGAAATCAACTCCCTCAATATCCTGGGAGTACATGTGATTGACAGCATTGCTACCACCTCCACCAACACCAAGAACTTTGATGATGGAAGATTTTTGTTTTGGCAGATCAAAGTGTATCATAGTTCGGAATTTGAATTTGTGGTTAGTAAGTGATTTGGTCCTGATTTATTTTTCGGTCTACCGTCGACTGTCAACGGTCGACAGTAGTTTAAATTTTCTTATCCTCTTCTTCTTTGAACAATTCAATTAAGTTATTCTTGAACTTATCCCAGAAGCCGTTCATATTCTTTCTTCCTTTCATGTTCACAACTTCTTCTTTTGCAACTTCGGTTGGCGGAGGAACAACAGCTGTTGTCTTCAGGCTTTCCGGCACTTCAACTTTTCTGAACTTGTTTAAAAACTCTTTCCGTTTGTGTTCGTAATCGCTGTAACCTTTTAGAATAAGACCGATACAAGTTGAATACATCGGGTTCTTCAGATCTTCGATATGGTTTACTGCAAGATGTTCGTTCGGGTAGCCAATTCTTGCATTCAATCCGGTAACATATTCCGTTAACTGAATGAGATGTTTCAATTGAGCACCACCACCTGTAAGTATCACACCACCGTTCAATGCTCTCTGATCCAATCCAACTTGTTTCAAATGATAAGAAACGAAGTCGAGGATCTCACTCATTCTTGCCTGGATAATATTCGCAAGATTCTTTACACTAATTTCTTTTGCAGGCATCCCTCTCAAACCAGGAATCGTGATAAAAGCATTTGATTTTGTTTCATCAGCCAAAGCAGAACCGAATTGTTTTTTCATCGCTTCAGCCTGTTGCTTCAACACTCCTAATCCCATTTTAATGTCGTTTGTGATGTTCTCACCACCAAAAGGAATTACCGCCGTATGTTTCAAAATGCCTTCGTAAAACACAGCAAGATCAGATGTACCACCACCAATATCAAGGATGCCAACACCTGCTTCCATATCCATTTCACTCATTACAGCAGATGCAGAAGCCAAAGGCTGCAATACAAGATCTTTTGTATTCAATCCGCTTCTTTCAACAGAGCGATTGATGTTTCTTATCGCATTACGATCCCCGGTAATGATGTGGAAGTTGGCACCAACCTTTACACCATTGTATCCAACAGGATCTTTGATGTTCTGGAAATTATCTACATGAAACTCCTGAGGTATCACATCAATGATCTGGTCCCCGGCAGGAATAAATGTTTTACGCTGATTCTCGATCAACTGTTCCACTTCCCAACGCTGAATTTCATTGTCAGGATCTTGACGTACCATATCACCACGAGTTTGCAAACTCTTGATGTGATGACCGGCAATACCAACATATACTTCAGAAATTTCCAGGTCAGGATTACTCTGAATGCAGTTGTTCATTGCTTCATGGATGGCTTTGATCGTTTGGTCAATATTCAGCACTTGTCCATGCTGAACACCGTTTGAATTTGCTCTTCCAAATCCAAGGATCTCCAGTTTGCCATACTCATTTTTTCTTCCGGCGATAGCAGCAATCTTGGTTGTTCCAATGTCAAGGCCAACTATAATTGGCGCTTCACGCATTGCTACAGCATTTTCATTGTTTGCTGTACTTGTGTTCATAGATATCTGTGTTTTAGTTGTTACGTTTTTAAAGTCAAAAGTGAAAATTCAAAAGTCAAAATCAACTACACAATACTGTCCACTTTTCACCTTGATTTCATTTTTTATAATACCAGCTTTCTGTTTTTCATAGCATCGTCTGTTGTGTCACTCACTTCATCGTTCTGAATTCTGTTCATCTTTGAACCACAACCAGTGAACGTTACTGACGATTCACAACGTTGTGATCCATTATGTCGTTGTGTCTCGGTGGTTCAACTAATTCCTTCTCATCACTGCTCTCGGCTGTCTTTGCTGTTGAGCGGTTCTGTTATTATTACCCGATTGAACAACATTTGATCTTGTTTGAACTGTGTCTCTTGTCATTGCTTGCATTGCTTCCAATGATGTCTGCAATTGTTGAATCGCACTTGCAGAATCAGCTATCGGAACAATAGCACCTCTCTTTGTTGCAACGATCTGTCCATCGTACTTCAGGTTGATCGTTTCATATTTATCAAATCCTACTCTCGTACTCACATTCTTATAAAAGCTGAACAGCTTTTTGAATTTCTTTTCCTTATCACTTACATCACCAAACCTGATGATGTGATTGCCGATCACCGGCACCATGTCAAATTCATTCCCATTCACGATATCAATTTGAGCGATCTGTGCATTCCAGAAACTATCGGTATAGATATAATTACTCAAGCCGATCACATCTTTCAGCAATGCACTATCGGGTGCTGATAATTTTTTCCCAAATGGGAAGCCGGTAAAAACAGGAACCCTTGCAGTGAGCTTTTCGCTTAGTGGCAAGATCTTTCCGCTACTATCCAGGTAAAATGAATTACCCATAACAGTAAAGATTCTTGCTACCGGTTCTCTCTCGGTTATTTTCACCTGCAGCACCTGTTTATTATCAAAGAACAACTCGGCATTTTTTATCCAGGCATCTTTCTCGAGTTCTTCTTCAATGTTTCTCAAGTCAACTCTCGTCATTGAAACACCTGTAAAACTTCCTTTGCCTTTCAATATTTCTTTTATGTCTTTCTCATCTACAAATACATGTTCCGTAGCACCTGTAATTTCTATCTGCACATCGCTGCAGAATTTATCAGATTTCTTCTGCATCGCAGCAACCAATAATACAATTGTACCGGCTCCAACCAGTATCCAGATTGCTTGTATGATTCGTTGCTTCCACATGAAATCAAAATTCAAAATGTTGATCAATTAAGCTTATCAACTACTCAACCTATCAACTTACTCACAGGTTCAACCAGCACATCAATATCTCCTGCTCCAGCCATCACCAACAACTTTGGTTTATTATCTTTTACCCATTGTTGCATATCTTCTTTGCTCAACACTTTCTTATTTGTCAGTTTCATTCTTTCTAAGATCATCTCACTTTCTACACCTTCCATTTGCAATTCTCTTGCAGGATATATGGGTAATAAAATCACTTCATCTGCCAGGTCAAGGCTTTCGGCAAATCCATCAGCCAGATCGCTTGTCCTGCTGTATAGATGTGGTTGAAAGATCACTGTTAGCTTATCACTATAAATACTTCTCACACCTTTGATCAATGCCTCTAATTCTTTTGGATGATGAGCATAATCGTCTATCAAAACATGTGCATCATTCTTTACTACATATTCGAACCTTCTCTTTACTCCTTTAAAATCTTCTACAGCAACTCTGATCTTTTCATTTTCAATCTTCAGATACTTTGCGACAGCGATTGCAGCAACAGCATTTTCAATATTGTGTAATCCACCCATGTTCAGCACTACATCTTCTATCTTCCAATCTTTTGCAACTACGTTGAAGTGATATGAACCTTTGACTACTTTCAGATTCGCTGCATACACATCTGCATTTGAATCATCAAAGCTGTATGTATAATGATGTGCAGCTTTCAAATCTTTTGTTCTCTTTAATCCATGTTTTGAAATGATACAACCACCAGGCTTCACCCTATTCGCAAACTGAACAAATGCATTCTCTACTTCTTCTGCTGTTCCGTAGATATCGAGATGATCAGGATCCATCGCTGTGATCACAGCTACATCCGGGCTTAATTTCAAAAAGCTTCTATCATATTCATCTGCTTCTACAACGCAAACATTATTGTCACTACTCCAGAAGTTGGTGTTATAGTTAGCTGCAATGCCACCAAGGAAAGCATTGCAACCAAAACCACTGTGACGAAGTATGTGACCGATCATTGTTGTAGTGGTGGTTTTACCATGAGTTCCACCAACACATACATTCGTTGATCCTTCAGTAATCCATTGCAACACATCACTTCGCTTTACGACGTTGTAACTGTTAGCCCTGTAATAAGTCAACTCTTTATGACCTAAAGGCACAGCAGGGGTGTACACAACTACATCTGCTTCTTTAGCAATCAGGTTCAGGTCTTCTTTATAATGAATGGTGATACCCGCTAACTCTAATTCAATGGTGAGATCAGTTCTTGTTCTATCGTAGCCACTCACCATTACTCCTTTCGAATGAAAGTAACGGGCAAGTGCACTCATACCGATGCCACCGATACCAATGAAATAGATGTTCTTTATTTTATCTAACGTTTTCACGCCAAGTGTTTCAATATTTCTTTTGCGATTACTTCATCGGCATTCGTAACTGCCAATGAAGAGATATTTATTTTTAGTTCTGTTTGCAATTGTTCGTTAATTGCCAAAGCCATTACTGTTGCGATCAATTTTTCTTTCGCTTCATTATCCTTTATCAATAAGGCAGCCTGTTTACTTACCAGGTGTTGCGCATTAACAGTCTGGTGATCTTCTGCAGCATGTGGAAACGGAACAAACACAACCGGTTTCTTTGCAACACACAATTCTGCAACTGCCATTGCTCCTGCCCTGCTGATCACTATATCTGCTGCTGCATAAGCTTTCTCCATATCGGTGATAAAATCACTCACCCAGATGTTTGACCGGTCTTTCCCTTTTGCTATATACTCTGCAGCAGTGGTTTTACCTGTTTGCCATATCAACTGAAGATTATTTCTTTCGAATTCTTCAATATGTGTTGCAATGGCTTCATTAATGCTTCTTGCACCAAGACTTCCACCTACAGCAAGAATGGTTTTCTTATGCTCATCAAGTCCGAAAGATTTTATTGCATCACTTTTTAAAATATTGGATGATGCAATTGACTTTCTTACCGGATTCCCAGTAACCATTATCTTTTCTGCCGGAAAAAACTTTTCCATCCCATCACCTACAGTAAAAACCTTCATCGCTTTTCTTCCCAGGATAATATTGCTCTTGCCGGCAAACGAATTGCTTTCGTGTATGAATGTGGGAATTCCTTTCGCCTGGGCTACTCTCAAAACAGGGAAAGAAGAATACCCACCCACACCGATCACTGCATCAGGATTGAAATTTTTGATGATATTTCTTACCTGGAAAAAACTTTTGATCAGCTTAAATGGCAAACCAATATTTTTTATCAAAGAACTTCTGTTGAAACCTGCTATATCCAATCCTTCGATCTTGTAACCAGCCTGTGGCACTTTCTCCATCTCCATTTTGCCTTTGGCGCCAACAAAAAGAATATCAGCATCAGGTTGCAATTGTTTGATTGCATTTGCAATAGCAATTGCCGGGAAGATGTGACCTCCTGTTCCTCCTCCTGCTATGATGATCCTTTTGTTCATTATATATTCACTCCTACGGAGCTATGTTCAGTTATGTTAATTCAGTACAAGTGTGCGACGCAACGGATGTTTAATAGTAATACCTCAGCTGGCTTCACTATTATTTACCACTGGTTGCGGCACAGGTTCTTTTCCTTCCAATTGCTCTACATTTCTTGCTACACTTAATATAATACCGATGGCTGCACAGGTGAAAAGGAAGGACGTTCCACCCATACTGATCAACGGTAGTGTTACACCTGTTACCGGTGTGAGATTTACATTCACTGCCATGTTTGCTATTGCTTGTATCGCCAATGTAAAACTGAGTCCTAGTGCCAGGAAAGCACCAAATGCATACGGACATCGTTTAAAGATGTTGATACACCTGAACAAGAACAGCAGGTATATAAATATGATGAATGCACCACCTGCCAATCCATATTCTTCTATGATAATGGCATAGATAAAATCTGAATAAGGGTGAGGCAAAAAATTTCTTTGTGTGCTGTTACCCGGACCTTTTCCCATGAAGAGTCCACCATTAGCAATCGCAATTTTTGCCTGCTGCACCTGGTAAGGAACTGTTTCATCTTTTGCATACATAAAATCCTGTACACGTTTGATCCATGTTGGAATTCTTCCTGCAGCAACGGCTTTAGTGATCGTACTTTTTCCTTCTTCTTTGTTGTACGTCATCACTGCAACACTCACTAACATGGCAACAGGAATGAGTGCTACAATTATTGCTAGTGTAATATGTTTCATACTCACTCTGCCGATGAACATGAGCATGAGTGATGTTGCACCAGTGAGCAATGCAGTTGAAAGATTGGCAGGAGCGATCAATCCACAGATAACGATCACAGGAGTGATGATGGGCAGAAATCCTTTCTTGAAATCTTTGATCACCTCTTGCTTTTTGCTCAACATCTTAGAGATGTACATGAACAAAGCAAGTTTGGCAAGATCGGAAGTTTGCATCGTGAGATTGATCACCGGCAATTTGATCCAACGGCTTCCTTCGTTGATCTCAGCTCCGAATAACCATGTATATAGTAATAATGGAATGGAGATAAGAAACAAAACAGTTGCAACTCTTGAATATAAAGTATAGTTGATCCGGTGCAGGAAGTAGATCACCAGGAACCCTATTACAATAAAGGAGAGTTGCTTGAATAAGTACACTTCAGTATTGCCTTTGTACATTTTATACGCCAACGAACCAGTAGCACTGTACACGACCAGCAATGAAGTGAGTGCCAGCAGTATTACAATACCCCAGATATATTTATCACCTCGTGTATTACGCAGCAGCTGCTGCTTATTCAGCGAGGCGAATGATATGTCTCGTATGTTTAGTTGTTCAGCCATTTGACCTCACCCTCATTCCCTCTCCAAAGGAGAGGGAGGTCGAGCTTCTATTTATTTTTTGAACTATTGTAATTACCAATCACCTATATGTCTTTTCTAATCTTTTAAAATCATAAGAATCGTGGTTCTATAATTCTTTTACAGCGTCTTTAAATTGTGTTCCCCTGTCTTCATAATTTTTAAACAGATCGAAGCTTGCACAAGCCGGACTTAATAAAACCACATCACCTTTTGCAGCCAGCCTGAACGAATTCTCTACCGCATCTTTTGCATTGTCTGTTTCAACGATCACAGGAACTTTATCCTTGAAAGCAGCAATGATCTTTTTATTATCTAAACCCATACATACGATCGCTTTTACTTTCTCTTTTACAAGATCTTCGATCAATGTATAATCGTTTCCTTTATCTGTACCACCCAAAACCAGGATCGTGGGCTTACTCATACTTTCCAATGCATACCATGTACTATTTACATTGGTTGCTTTGCTGTCGTTGATGAACTCAACGCCACGAACGGTTGCCACAGGTTCCATTCTATGTTCCAGGCTTTGGAAATCTTTCACTGCTTCACGGATCTTCTCTTTGCGGATGCCGAGTGTGGCTGCTGCGATTCCTGCTGCCATAGTGTTGTAATTGTTGTGTTTTCCTTTCAATGCGAAATCGTAAATGCTCATGCTCACTCTTTCTTCCTGGATTCGCAACATCATCTGATCGCCTTTAATGTATCCGCCTTTCTTTGTTTCCTGCTTCATAGAAAATGGTAATGGGTTAGTATTTGGTTTCAAATTCTCCAGTTTATTTGTGATCACTTCATCATCTAAATTGTAGATGAAGTAATCGTCGCTCGTTTGATTCTCGATGATCTTAAACTTGCTGTTGATATAATTCTCAAACTTGTACTCGTACCTGTCTAAATGATCTTCTGTTATATTCAGCAGTACTGCTATATCCGGTCTGAATGTTTTTATATCATCGAGTTGAAAAGAACTGATCTCAGCCACATACAGTTGTTTCGGATCTTCAGCCATTTGTTTTGCAATTGAATAGCCGATGTTTCCTACCAATGCAACATCAAGTCCTGCTTTCTTGCAGATGTGATAGATGAGTGATGTGCATGTGCTCTTGCCATTGCTTCCGGTGATACCAACAATTTTGCTATCACCTTTGAAACGATAAGCCAGCTCAAACTCGCTGATCACCTGAATTCCTTTTGCCCTGATCTTTTTCACCATTTCATTCTTCTCAGGAATACCAGGACTCTTCATCACCTCATCTGCATTCAGAATTTTTTCTTCTGTATGTGTGCCTTCTTCAAATTCTATTTCGTTATCAAAGAGCTCTTTCTTGTATTTTTCTTTTATCGGTCCGCCATCACTTACAAAAACATCATAGCCTTTTTGTTTGCCAAGTATGGCAGCACCGATGCCACTTTCTCCAGCTCCCAGTATTACTAACCGATGATTCATATAAGTCAAAAGTTAAAAGTCAAAAGTCAAAAGGTTGAAATCGCACCTTTCACTTTCACTTTACTTATTTATTTTACCAGCTTTCACTCCTCTACTCGTTGTTTGTTGTGTCACTCACTTGTACGTTCGGAACGTTATTCATCAACCAATCTTCAGTTCATTCTTGAATTACTGTTCGGTTGCTGAGCAATGAACAGAAAGTACAAGAGTGCGACGCAACAACAGTTCAATTCATATTCTACACTCTGCTACCTAATTTTCAAAGTCACTATTGAAAGCACTACCAACAATACCGTTACGATCCAGAACCTTACTGCGATCTTACTTTCGTGATATCCTTTCTTTTGGTAATGATGATGCAGCGGACTCATTAAGAATATTCTTCTGCCTTCACCATACTTCTTCTTGGTGTATTTGAAATATGCTACCTGCATCATCACACTCAGATTCTCTACGAGAAACACACCACAGAAAATGGGAATCAATAATTCTTTACGAACAATGATCGCAAGAGAAGCGATGATTCCACCCAATGCAAGAGAACCGGTATCACCCATAAAAACCTGAGCCGGGTATGCATTGTACCAGAGAAAACCGATACATCCACCAATGAATGCCGCAACGAAAATGGTGAGCTCACCAAGATTGGGGATGTACATGATGTTCAGGTAATCTGCTAACAGATAGTTACCACTTGCATACACGAAAATTCCCAACGCAGCACCGATGATGGCACTAACACCTCCTGCAAGTCCATCAAGTCCATCAGTAATGTTTGCACCATTTGATACCGCTGTAATTATGAATGTGACAACAAGTACATAAACGATCCATGTATATTTCTCGGCTTGTGGACTGATCCAGGTGATCAACCTGCTGTAATTGAACTCATGTCCTTTTACAAATGGAATCGTTGTGATCGGTGTTTTTGCTTCGACGAATTTTCTTTCCTGACCATCGATCTTTCTCACCTTAATTACTTTACCATCCACTGTTGAAGTTTGTGTACCGGTGTATTCTCTTTCAACGACTACATTACTGTTGAAGTAAAGCGTTAGTCCGATGATAATTCCCAATCCAACCTGCCCGATAATTTTTGAAATGCCCGCTAATCCGTCACTATCTTTCTTCTTGTACTTTTCTCCTTTCTCCTGTGCTGTTTTTCTTGCTTTTATTTTAAAATAGTCGTCAAGAAAACCAATAATGCCCAGCCAGATCGTTGAAAGCAACATCAAACGGATGTAGACTTTTGTAAGATCTGCAAACAACAATGTAGGAATGATGATGGCAAGTAAGATGATCAATCCACCCATTGTAGGTGTTCCTTTCTTAGTGGCTTCACCTGCCAATCCCAATTCTCTTACACTTTCGCCGATCTGTTTCTTTTGCAGAAAGCTGATGATACGCTTACCAAAAATTGTGGCTATCAACAACGACAGTACAATTGCCATTGCAGCACGGAAGGTGAGGAACTGGAACACTCCGGTTCCGGTTACATTGAACTCTTCTCTAAGCCATATAAAAAAGTGGTATAGCATATTAATGAATGGTGAATGGTGAATAGTGAATGTTTAGTTTGATCATATTCAATCGTTGATTCATCTATTCAACATTATTTATTCAACAGTTCAAACATTTCTTTTAAAACTTCTTTATCATCAAAGTGATTCTTCACCCCGTTGATGTCCTGGTATTTTTCATGTCCTTTGCCAGCTACAAGAATGATATCTTCTTCATTCGCCAGGCTCACAGCAGTTTTAATTGCTTCTCGTCTGTCGCTGATAGTGATATGTTTGCGTTTTGCAGCACTGCTCAATCCTTCTTCCATATCTCTTAATATCTGCTGTGGATCTTCTGTTCTTGGATTATCGCTGGTAAAAATTGCCTTATCACTTAAATCACATGCAGCCTGAGCCATGATAGGACGTTTGGTCTTATCTCTATCACCACCACAACCAACAACTGTTATCACCTGTTCATGTCCTTTTCTCAGTTTCTTGATCGTAGCTAAAACATTTTCCAATGCATCAGGAGTGTGAGCATAATCAACTATCCCAACAATGCCTTTACTACTTATGATGTAATCGAATCTTCCTTCAGCACCGGTTATCAAACTCAAAGCCGTAAGCACTTCATCTCTTTCCTTGCCTAAGCAAGTTGCGGCACCATACACAGCTAATAAGTTGTAGGCATTGAACTCACCGATCAACCGGAAATGAACTTCTTTATCATTAACGATCATCTGTAAACCTGTGAGAGCATTATCGAGGATCTTTCCTTTGAAGTCTGCAATCGTTTTCAGGCTATAGAAATATTTTTTTGCAGGGGTATTCTGCAGCATCACATTTCCTCTTTTATCATCAGCATTAGAAATTGCAAAAGCAGATGAAGGAAGTGTATCAAATAAAGTCTTCTTCACCCTGATGTATTCATCAAATGTTTTGTGATAATCAAGGTGATCATGGGTGATGTTGCTGAATAGTGCACCAGTAAATTGCAAAGCCGTTGTTCTATGCTGATGAATGGCATGAGAACTCACTTCCATAAAAGCATACTCACATCCTTCATCAACCATTCTCTTGAGTAATTCATTCAGGCTTACAGCATCAGGTGTTGTATGAGTTGAAGGAATGATCTCTGTTCCAATATGATTTTGCACTGTACTGATCAATCCACTTTTATATCCAAGCTGAGTAAATAACTTGTACAGTAAAGTAGCGATTGTTGTTTTGCCATTCGTTCCTGTTACTCCAACCAGTTTCAGCTTTGTTGATGGCTCTCCGTAAAAATTATGAGCCATGTAAGAAACTGCTTCATTCGTATTATCAACCTGTAGATAAGTAATGCCGTCTTTCCGATCATCAGGATACGTATCATACACCACTGCGATTGCGCCAAGCTCAATTGCTTTGTTGATGAAATGATGACCATCAGCCTGCAATCCTCTAATAGCAACAAATACAGATCCGGCAGAAACTTTTCTTGAATCTATCTGGATATCCTTTACATCAATATCAGTATTACCTTCTATTGCATGAAGACGAACTTTGTATAATATGTCTTGTAATCTTGCCATAAGACCTCACCCTCGTTCCCTCTCCAAAGGAGAGGGAGGTCAGGCTTCCATTTATTAATTATATTTTAGAACTAACACTTCTGCTTCAGCAATTATTTAAACTCGATTGTGATCATCTGCCCTTTAGCAATTGAACTTCCAGCTTGTACAGACTGGTTGATCACTTTGCCTCTTCCGTTCACTGCTACTTTCAGACCAATGTTCTCGCAAATAGCTACTGCATCTTTCAATGCTAAACCTTTCAATGAAGGCATCTGCTTTTGCGTAACATTGATGTTGTACAATGCTGCTTTACCGTTCTGACTAATAACACTCACCACATCGGTTTCTTTTGCAGGAGTTGCATAATTCATTTTTAGTTTGCTAAACACCTGCTTCACTTCATTTGTATTTCCTGCATATTGAAACCAGCCCGTATCTTTTTGTGAAGTAGCAGTGTAATAAGTATCATTCTGCTTTACATATAAAGTATATAACCTGTCAGATATTTCTTTAAACACAGGACCTGCAACTGCTGCTCCATAAAATTTTGCAGCATGTGGTTTGTTTTTTACTACAACCACAATGGTATACTGCGGATTTTCTGCCGGGAAAAAACCAGCAAAAGATGATTGGTAGATTTTATCAGCATAACCCCTGTTACCATCAGCTACAAGTGCTGTTCCTGTTTTACCTGCTACCGTATAAGGTGCTTTTTTAAACAATGATGTAGCGGTTCCTTCAGTACAAACGCCTCTTAAGCATTCATTCAATTGTTTTAAAGTTTCCTCGCTGCAGATCTTCTCATTTACAACAACAGGTTCTATTTGCTTCACTACTTTTCCTTTCTCTACTACTGTGTTCACCAGGTAAGGCTTCAACATCTTACCATTATTCGCTACAGCATTGTATAACATTGCTGTGTGCATTGGCGTGACCATCAGGTTATATCCGAAAGACATCCATGGCAATGTTGTTGCACTCCAATATTTTGAGCCAGGCTTATAGATCACAGGTTTTCTTTCACCAACAAGATCAACCCCTGTAGTTTCGTCGAGCTTTAATTTTTTTAAATGATTGATGAACTGACTTGGCGTATTGCCATATCCATTCACCACCAACTTCGCCATTCCAACATTGGAGCTTTCTTCAAAAGCCTTTTTAACCGTTACCTGGTAAAGCCCATGTTGTTCACTATCCCACACTGTTCTGCCTGCATATTGCCATGAGCCACCTTCAATATTCACCGTATTATTCAGGTTCACTTTTTTATCTTCCAATGCTGCGATCAACGTTGCCAGTTTAAATGTTGATCCAGGTTCTGTTGGCGTTAATGCATAATTGAAATCTTCGAAGTAGCTGCCATCTGGTCTTCTGCCAAGATTTGCAATTGCTTTGATCTTGCCTGTTTTTACTTCCATCACAATTGCACAGCCATGCACGGCTTCATTGCCCACCATCATCTTCATCAGTGCATTTTCTGTGATCTCCTGCATATGCATGTCGAGTGTTGTAATGATATCTTTTCCGTTTTGCGGATCTATTGCATTGGCATCATCCTCATCAACCGGTATTGCCACACCACCTGCAATAAATCTCACCATTCTTTTTCCTGTTGTTCCTCTTAAAACCGCATCATATGTTTGTTCCAATCCAATCTTCTGAGCATTTTCTCTATCCAACCCGATCGTTCTGTAAGCCAACATCTGGTAAGGATTTAACCTGATGCTTTTTACATCGGCTATAAATCCACTCTTGTTTCTTCCTTCTCTTACTAAAGGGAGTTTCAACATCTTCTGATATTCCCTGTAGCTTATTTTTTTCTTCAAAGAGAAATAACGACTCTTCTCTTTGTATCCCTTGTTTAAAAGGCGTTTATATTCATCTGCACTTTTGTCTTTGAACAACGCCGCCAAACCCAAACTCAACGAATCAATATTCTCCCTGAACCGCTTTCCACTTTTTTCTCTCAGCCCGTCTGCAGCGAAATCGATGTAGATATCGAACTGCGGAATACTCGTACTCAACATTTGTCCGTCTTCACTAAAAATTGTTCCTCTTTCTGCCTCTACTTCTTCCCATCTCAGGTGAAGTGTATCGCCCAGGCTTCTCCAATGTTGTCCCTGTACCTGCTGGATGTAAAATGCTTTTCCAAAGATCACAGCACAGATGAGCACCATTGCAATGAAGCACAGGTACACTCTCCACAATATGTCTTTTTTTACATCCATTACTTCTCAACTTTGATCCGCATTGGCGGAACAGTATCTATCTTCAACCCAAGTGGCGTAGCAGCTTTCACAATTTCAGGTTCACGACTACTTGCCATTACTTCACTCTTTGCTGTTTTATATTCGAACTGAAGTTTTTTTATCTCTTTCTCCGTATCGCTGATCTTTCTAATTGTTTTATCCGCCATATGACCATTAGCGATATACAACACTGCTAACACAGCGAGAAAAAGGAAGAATGGAATGTTGTTCGGTATCCATCGATAGCCTAGCATCTTTTTCCAATCGTTCTTTTGTTGTATGTCTTGCTGTTGGTCCATTTATATTATTTAGCCAGCTTTTTATTGTTTACTCATCGTCTGCTATGTCACTCACTTGTGCGTTCAGAACATTATTCATCTTTTCTTTTGAACCACTAAGACACAAAGGCACAAAGTGTCGCAAAGGCTTGGTGCTTCTTAGTGTCTTAGTGACTTCGTGGTTCATTCTGCTGAATAAAGAACTATCAGTACAAGAGTGCGACGCAACGGAAGCTACATAGTAGCACTATCCCCTGGTTCATAATCTTTCTGCTATTCTCAGCTTCGCACTTCTGCTTCTTGGGTTTCGTTTCACTTCTTCTGCTGATGCTTCGATGGGTTTCTTTGTTATCACCTTCAGCTTTTTCTGCTTAACGGTTGTAACAAATGGATTCTCATCAACAGCTTCTTCAAAACTTTCGTTCTTGAAAAAGTTCTTTACCAACCTGTCTTCAATTGAGTGGAATGTAATGATCGCTGCTCTGCCTCCTGAACTCAACACCTCTGGTAACTGTTGTAGCATTTCTTTCAGTGCTCCCATCTCGTCATTTACTTCTATCCTCAAAGCCTGGAACACTTGTGCTAAATACTTATTGGGGTTTCCTTTTACTACAGGTTGCAGTAAAGCTTTCAGCGAATCGATGGTTTGCAATGCAGCATTGTTTCTATTTTGAACAATGTGCTTTGCCAATGTTTTAGAGTTGCTCACCTCTCCATACTGTTCGAACAATTTGTGCAATTGTTGTTCAGTGTATGAAAGCAAAATATCTCTTGCTGTTTTAGGCTGGCGCTGATCCATTCTCATATCGAGCGGACCATCGAATCTTATTGAGAAGCCACGCTCACCTTCATCGAATTGATGAGAGCTCACTCCAAGATCTGCCAGCACACCATCAACAGGCAAAACATTGTGCAACCGAAGAAAGCGTTGCAGGTGACGAAAGTTTTGTGGTACAAAAACAATCCTTTCATCGTTTGGCAGATTTCGTTGAGCATCTGCATCCTGATCAAATGCAATGAGCTTTCCATTTGCATTTAACTGTTGCAATATGCCTTTACTGTGTCCACCACCACCAAACGTGCAATCAACGTAAATACCATCTGGCTTTATGTTCAACGCTTCCAATGATTCGTTGTATAAAACCGGAATGTGGTAGTTAGTTGAGGAATTAGAATTTTGGGATTTGGAATTTGGTTTTTCTTCTTTCATAGTTCACCAATTACAAATACCTAATTACTCTTTCCGTCCTCACTTTTACCTGTCATTACTTCTTCAGCCAGTTTGCTGAATTCTTCCGCAGAAGATGCTTCAAAGAGCTTTTTATACTTACCTGCATCCCATAGTTCAATTCTGTTTCCTATCGAAGCAAGCATTACATCTTTACCCAGGCCAGCGTGTTCTTTCAAACTGGGTGGGATAAGTATTCTTCCTGCACTATCAATTTCCACAATGGTTGCTCCGGCTAAAAACTGGCGTTTGAAAAGCCTATTTTTAGGGTCGTAATCGCTTTTGCTGATAACCTCCGCCACAACTACTTCCCAGTTTTTGATTGGGTAAATGTTGAGGCAGCCTTCAAATCCACGATTGATCATGAAACGATTGTCACCTTCAGGCATCTGCTTTCTCAGTCCGCCAGGAACGAGAAAACGACCTTTAGAGTCGACCGTTGCTTCATATTCACCGTAAAAAATGATGGTTTCAGCCAAGGAATTACAATTATTGACACAAAATAACACTTTTTCCCACTTCAGATACTGTTTAACAGCTTCTAAAGTTTTCCACCTACGAAAAATGGGGTTAAATGCAGTCTGAGCTTGATTTTGGGGACAATTGCTATAGCAAAATCTGGATAGTGATGTGGATTGCTGTGGATAAGCTGTTTACTACCCTCAAAATCATGTGAATGAAGCAAAATTTCACCTTTCGATAGAACTAATGACAGGTTAATCTTTAACGCCGCTTTTGAAGATTGGAGACTATGGAAAATAAATCTGAAATCAAGAAATCAGCTTATTTAGATTTTTTTTTGAACGCTGATATAGAATATACATATTTACTTGACGAGGAACAAGCAAAAATGGTATGGCAAAGACAAGTTCAAAGTAATGCAGCTTCCTACTTCAAACTTGAAGATGACCATTGGCTTGTCAGAGCTAAAATTGAAAATAGAATCGAATGGATAACTAGTTACAATGAATCAGACTTCCTCCACATCTGTTGCTTGCTCGAAGCGTTAGTTGAGTGGCACAAGCAGGATACAGTTTACTTCTTGATATCTCAGTCACTCGTTTTAGAAACTAAATGGCTGGAACTTACAACATATTGGAACTTGTTTTTAACTGTTGAAGATGATTGCCCTATTGTTATAAATCCAAAATTTTCGAACGAAGCCTTACTTTTTACATCGATTGGAGAAGTTTACAAGCTGGTTGACAGCATTTAACGTGAATATATTTGCAGACATATGCATCCAAAAGATATTTCCATTCTTGATTATACTTACGAGCTGCCCAATGATAGAATTGCAAAGTATCCTTTAGCAGAAAGAGATCAGAGTAAATTACTGGTTTATAAGAACGGGAATATTGCAGAAGATACATACATCAATCTTGATCATCATCTTCCCGAAAAATCTTTTCTTGTTTTCAATAACACCAAGGTGGTAGCAGCCAGGTTGCTTTTTCAAAAGCCAACTGGTGGAGTGATTGAAGTGTTTTGCCTGGAGCCACATGAACAATATCCTGATATCACATCAGCCATGCTCACCAAAGAAAAAGTCTGGTGGAAATGTATGGTTGGAGGTGCCGGCAAATGGAAGCATGGAATGATTTTACAAAAGCTGGTGGATGACGTTACACTCGAAGCAACCATTATTGAAAGATCTCCCGAGACTTTCACTATTGAATTAAAATGGAATAAGCCTGATCTCAGCTTTGCTGAAGTGCTGCACAAAGCAGGAGCCATTCCGCTACCACCATATTTACACAGAGATGCTGAGGAAGCAGATAAAGAAAGATATCAAACCGTTTATGCAAAAGAAGAAGGCTCGGTTGCAGCACCAACAGGAGGATTGCATTTTACCAATCGGTTATTTGAAAAACTAAAAGCGAAGAACATCACTTCTTCATTTGTTACGCTTCACGTAGGGGCAGGAACTTTTAAACCCGTGAAAGTCGACAAAATGGAAGACCATGAAATGCATGCTGAATTTATTGATGTGGAGCTGACCTTTATCGAACAACTCATCAATAATCTTGACAACCCTGTTGTAGCAGTTGGAACAACTTCGCTCAGAACGATTGAGAGTTTGTATTGGATAGGGGTGAAAATAAGAAATAAGAATTGGGAAATAAGGAATGAGGAAGTAGCTGTTCAACAATGGGATCCTTATGAAATCGAAGTTAACCTTTCTCCAAAAGAATCGCTACAGGCATTAGCAGATTGGATGAAAGAAAATGCCATGCAACGCCTCATCACCAAAACACAGATCATCATTGCACCAGGTTATGAATTAAAAGTTGCGAAGGGATTGGTTACGAATTTTCACCAACCTCAATCTACTCTATTGTTACTTGTAGCTGCTGTAGTTGGTAAAAGTTGGAGAAGCATTTACAACCATGCCATGCAACATGATTTCAGGTTTTTGAGTTACGGAGACGGCAGCCTGATTTGGAAAAGCTGATCATTTTTTGTGCATGATGGGTACTTCTACGGTGAACACACTGCCTTTACCTAAAGTACTGTCCACTCTTATTCTTCCTTTGTGAGCATCAACAACAGTCTTCACATAACTCATTCCTAAGCCAAAACCCTTTACGTTGTGAATGTTTCCTGTATGAGCTCTGTAGAACTTCTCGAAGATTCGTTTTACTGATTCTTTGCTCATCCCTATACCATTGTCTTCTACTCTGAAAATAAAATGCTTGTGGGTACAATGCGTATAGACCCTTATATGAAGATTGTCTTTCGAATATTTGATTGCATTATCGATGAGATTCGAAACAAGATTGGTGAAGTGCACTTCATCTGCATTCACAAGATCTTCCTTGGCATTCAATGTAAGTTCAATTCTCCCTTGTTTATCTTCTAACTGCAATCTGAAATTATCAACTACCCTGCTGATGATCTCATGAGCATGCAATTGTTTAAAGTTTAGTTTCAGCTCTTGTTTGTCCATCAAAGCAGCCTGGAGTATCGTCTCCACATGCTTGTTCATTCTTTTATTCTCTTCTTTGATGATACCGCTGAAGTATTGCATCTTCTCTTTGTCCTGCTGCACTTTTTCATTTCTCAAAGCATCTACTGCAAGTGATATTGTTGCAAGCGGTGTTTTGAATTCATGCGTCATGTTGTTGATGAAATCGCTTTTGATCTCACTCAGTTTTTTCTGAGCCAGCAATGTTCTGACGGTAAGATAGAAAGCAGCAAGAATGATCAATGTAAAAATGATAGAGCCAACGATCATCCAGGTAAGTGACTGGTATAACTCCTTTCTAAAATCCAGCACTACCAACTCTACAGTTTCGGTTGGTATCATTGCTGCATCAATATCAGCACCGGTTAGAATGGGAAATCCCCGATAACGATTGTTTACTGTGTCTACATTAAGATAACGTTCATAAAAACCTGGTGACTGAAGCTCTGCAACACCATTTGCAACAAGTGCAAATTCAAAATCAACTTTTTTCAATCCCTGTGATTCGAAAGCCCTGCTGAATTTATCCCGAACTTCTGACGCAGTATAAAGTTTTGAAAGTGTTATATGATCTGGGGTAGGTGGAATGGGATCATCAAAATGTTTTTTAGCAGTGGAAGCATTTGCATAGCGGCTAAGATCAGAAGCCACCATTCTGCCTGCCTGTTCTATTTTAAACAGTAGCTTCTCTTCCTGCACAACTAATAAATTTTTAAACCATGATACCTGCAATGCAATAATACCCAAGAGGCTGAGCGTTATCAATACAACAATTACAGGGAAAATTCTTTTCATCCGGTTGGTTTAATTCCTAAGCTATCGAAGTGCAGAAGCAAATATAGTTGTAGCACTCTGCATCAAAAAAATCAAGTGCCTGTTTATCATCTTTTTAACGGCACGATTCTTTACTTTCAATTAGTGAAATGTTTTAATTTGGCGTCGTATGGTTGATCTTGCTCCCGGACTTTTGCTTATTTCTGACCCATTTCTCAAAGATCCAAACTTCATGAGAACGGTTATTCTTTTGTGCGAACATCAGCCGGAAGGCAGCTTTGGATTTGTGCTTAATCGTCCGTATGAACAAGTGGTTGGCGAATTGATCTCTGACCTTGAAGGCACGAACATTCCACTTTTTTATGGTGGTCCTGTTCAGGTTGATACGGTTCATTTTCTACACAAAAGACCAGACCTGCTGGAAGGTGGCTTTGAAGTAGTAGATGGAATTTACTGGGGCGGCGATTTTGAAGAAGTGGTGCAACTCATTAAGAACGGCACATTAAAGAACAGCGATATTCGGTTTTATATTGGTTACAGTGGCTGGGGTGAAGGCCAGTTAGAAAATGAACTGAAAGAAAAAAGCTGGATCACCCGTGAGGGAACAAAGCAACTGATCTTTCATAAACAGGCAGATATGATCTGGAAAGATGCATTAAAAGATCTTGGTGGTGAGTATTCGCAAATGACGAATTATCCGATCGATCCACAGTTGAATTGAATAATTGAACCCCGAAGACACAAAGGCACGAAGACGTTCTAAGTTGGATTTTTTATTATGGAACCAGCTTTTGTACATGAATGAATCTTCCGTTGCGTCGCACACTTGTACAACCATAACTTTATTAGGCTATGATCACGGAGAAGAAGATCAAAGAAATAAAAAGTTTACTCCAAAATGGTGTTCCGGAAGGTGAGATGAAGCTTGAACTACAAGAAGAAGGATTTACCGAAGAAGACATAAAGGAAGCTTTTAAGCCTAAACCTTATGATATGAGATCATGGTTTTTGTTCTTTGGTATTGTCGTTAGCTGCTTTGGCGTATACACAATTATGAATAACCATGGTTTTCTTCCTTTAATACTTGGTTTGTCATTACTGTGGCGTTATTATAGCCTCGACCTGAAACTTAAAAGAGGTATTGAACAAAAACAAAAAAGCCCTCACGAATGAGGGCCCTTCAATTTCTAAAAAGAACGATTACGCTTCTTTCGCACCTTCTACCAGCACAGTTACTTTGTTGTTCAGCACTTCTACAAATCCACCCTGGATAGAATAGCTTTCTGTGTTATTCTTATTATCCATCAGGATCTTCATGTTGCCTTTGCCCAACGCACTTACCATAGCAGCATGCCTGTCTAACACTTCGAACAAACCTGAAATGCCTGGCAATTGCACACCATACACTTCACCGCTATAAAGCTTACGTTCCGGAGTTAATATTTCTAATGTCATAAATTCGATTTGCAAATTTGCAGATGTGCAGATGTGCAAAATACCTTATTGGCAGATTGGCACATTTGCATATTAGCACATTATCCTTTCGCTTGCTCCAACATTTTCTTACCTTTCTCAATAGCATCTTCCAAAGTACCTACAAGGTTGAAGGCTGCTTCAGGATACTCATCTACTTCACCATCCATGATAGCGTTGAAGCCACGGATTGTATCGTTGATATCTACGAATACACCTTTTAAACCAGTGAACTGCTCAGCAACGTGGAAAGGCTGAGAAAGGAAACGCTGTACCTTTCTTGCTCTTGCTACTGTTTGCTTATCTTCTTCACTCAATTCATCCATACCAAGGATGGCGATGATATCTTGTAGTTCCTTATAACGCTGAAGGATTAATTTAACCCTGTTAGCAGTATCGTAGTGAGCATCACCAACGATAGCAGGAGTCAAGATCCTTGAAGTAGAATCCAATGGATCCACAGCAGGATAGATACCTAAGTCAGCGATCTTACGAGACAATACGGTTGTCGCATCCAAGTGAGCGAAAGTTGTTGCCGGAGCCGGGTCAGTCAAGTCATCTGCAGGTACATAAACAGCCTGTACAGATGTGATAGAACCGTTCTTAGTAGAAGTAATACGCTCTTGCATCAAACCCATCTCTGTAGCAAGCGTTGGCTGGTAACCTACCGCTGAAGGCATACGACCCAAAAGTGCCGATACCTCAGAACCAGCCTGTGTGAAACGGAAGATGTTATCTACGAAGAAAAGGATATCTTTTCCTTTACCTTGTCCGTCACCGTCACGGAAATATTCTGCGATAGTCAATCCAGACAATGCCACCCTTGCTCTAGCTCCAGGAGGCTCGTTCATCTGACCGAATACGAATGTTGCTTTAGAATCTTTCAGGCCTTCCATATCAACCTTACTCAGATCCCATCCACCTTCTTCCATAGAATGTTTGAAGTTGTCACCATATTTCATGATACCAGCTTCGATCATTTCTCTTAGCAGATCGTTTCCTTCTCTTGTTCTCTCACCCACACCGGCAAATACAGAAAGACCACCATAACCTTTAGCGATATTGTTGATCAACTCCTGGATCAATACGGTTTTACCTACACCTGCACCACCGAAAAGACCGATCTTACCACCTTTTGCATAAGGTTCGATCAGGTCAATTACCTTGATACCTGTGAAAAGTACCTCAGTAGCTGTACTCAGATTCTCGAACAATGGTGGTTTATTGTGAATAGGACGACCATTTGCTTTGCTTACCTGTGGAAGACCGTCGATGGCATCACCGGTAACGTTGAATAAACGACCATTGATTCCCTCACCTGTAGGCATTGCGATCGCTTTACCTGTATCAACCACTGCCATACCACGAACCAGACCTTCGGTACCGTCCATAGCGATGGTACGAACGCTGTCTTCGCCAAGGTGTTGCTGTACTTCAAGTACCAGCTTATCACCATTAGGGCGACTGATCTCTAATGAGTTATATATTTCGGGGAGAGATCCCTCGAACTGCACATCCACTACTGCACCAATGATCTGTTTGATCTTACCTGTTGTAGCCATATACGTTAGATAATTAAGGAGTTTTTACGTGTGAAAACCCGGGCAAAACCCTGATTTTGGCGGCAAAGGTAAGGGTTGAGGGTTAATGAACAAGTTGGATTTTTAACCTTCATTGGTTCCGGTACGAAGGATTAGGGAGAGTGGTAATTAATAGTACGATACAAGATCGCAGTTTTAATCCTCGGAAATAGTGCGTATGCAAATAAATCTACAAAAAACAGTTGGAGAATGACAATAATTGCTCCTTCAGGAAGAATTATGGAACAGGAAACTATAAAACCCTATCGAAGTCAAAATAATACTTGATATTATTTTTAAACAAGTTCGAATAGGAGTCAATCTACCTGCTTGATTATGAAACAAGAACAGGCAAGTTTATCTGAAAGAATATAGATGTAATAATAGTCGGACCTTTCTAAATTTTGTTGGTTATATGCTCACGGTACAGTAGTTGTAGCAGCAGTGGCATTGATATTCTCAATGCTTAATCACTAATTATTTATTTATGAAAAGAACTCTACTCAGAAGTGCTGGTATCTTCTTATGTCTGCTTGGGTTTGTTGCTGCTAAAGCCCAGGTATCTGTATCTGCAACTGCAGGTACGGCAAGCGGAACATATACAACGCTTGCCAATGCTTTTATCGCTATTAATAATGGAACACACCAAGGAGTGATATCGATAACTCTCACTGGTAACACATTAGAAACAGCCAGTGCTTCATTGGATAGCTCAGGCAATACCACTGCATCAAACTATACTTCTATTTCAATTCAACCTGCTGCGGGAACTCCTGTTACAATAACGGGTGCAGTTGCAGGTCCGTTAGTTAATTTGAATGGAGCTGATAATGTAACAATAGATGGAATTGCATTAGCACCAGGCGGTGCAACATTAACGATCAGTAATACCAGTACCGCTGCAACCGCATCTACAATTAAATTCATCAATGACGCCGTATCAAACACTGTAAAAAATACAACGATCAGGGGTGCAGGTGTAGCACTAACTACCGGTGTTGTATTTTTCAGTACTGGTTTGGCAAGAGGAAACGATAACAATACTCTTTTAAATAATGATATTGATGCAACGGCTTCTGCCATGTTAGGAATCTTTTCATCCGGAACAACAGCAACAGCATATCAACAAAATAGCGGAAACACCGTAACAAATTGCTGGATCCGGGATTATTTCAATGCTACATTTGTTCCAACTCCATCAACTAATACTGCAAATTTTTACGGTCTTTATCTTGCTGCGGGAAATACAGACTGGACAATTACCGGCAATAGCTTTTATCAGACAATACCAAGAACTGTAGCTATTAACTCTACATTCTTCGGAGCACTTATCGCTCCTACTTACACTATAGATAAACATGTTATTTCTGGAAACTATTTTGGTGGGAGCGCAGCTGGAGCATCAAATACAATAGGAAACCTTCAACTATCGTCCTCGGGAACCGCTTATGCTAGTTTTATCGGATTTTCAATTCAAACTGGCGGAACCGGAAACCTGGTGGATGGTAATATTGTAAGAAATATTACGCTTACAAGCTCCGCAACAACTTCTCCAACTAATGCGGGATTCTTTGGATACATTGGTGGTTATAATGGTTCAAGTACTTTTAATAATAACCAGGTTGCGGATATTAATTTTATAAATAACACTTCTGGTGGATACATTTCTTTTCAAGCAATGTATATGATAGGAAGAGTGACACAGGCAGGCACAACAGTAACGCCTTCGTTTACATTAAACAATAATATTATCTCGAATGTTACTGCTAGCAGTTTGGTGAACGCAGAGTTTCAGTTCTATGGGCTTAGGCTGGAGGCTTCATCAAACCCAAGCCTTACTACTACAACAACAATATCAAATCCTACTTTTTTAGCATCCGGTAACCAGATCAATAGTTTTACTATTACTACCGGGCCTGCGGCAGCAACCTATATGCGTAGTATTGGAGTTGTTACCTCCAATGGTTTAGGTTCAACTGCTCCATTACAGCCCAAGTCAACCCTAAGCAATAATATTATAAGGGATATCTATGTAGGAGGCAACCTGAATAGTTATGCGGCACCAACTGTTTCAGGAATCCAGATTACAGGAGCAGCTAACGTTGCAAATGGGGATGTACAAAATGTATCAGGAAATGTGATCTATAATCTGGGGGCTACCACAACTGCAGATATTTTCAATTCAGTTGCAGGAATTATTGTCAATAACAGTTCGTATATTATTGAAAAAAACAAAGTTTACGGGCTTTCCAATACAGCTCCAGGCACTACCCAAATACCGGTAATTTTTGGTATTAACGTAAGAGGAGTGATCACAACCAGCATAGTACGTAACAATTTTATATCCGTTGGTGCTGGTCCAACTACAAACACAAACATCTTTGGAATATTTCATGGAGTATCTTCAACTGCACCATTAAACATTCATTTTAACTCGGTTTACCTGACGGGTATTGCAGGTACACGTAATTCTGTAGCATTTTACAGAGGTAATGAAGCCATGACAAGTGCCATTACTACAACAGTAGATCTAAAAAATAATATCTTCTATAATTTCAGATCTGGTGGCACAGGTAAAAATTATGCAATCGGTTCATTTGGTACAGGAACCTGGACCTCTAATTACAATGTATTGTTTAGTGTAGACCCTGCAACAACGGCTACATGGAATAATGCAGATAATGACCTGGCAACTTATAAAACCAACAGTGGTCAAGAAGCAAATTCATTAAGAACACCAGTGAATTTTGTTGATCCGGCAAATGGTGATCTGCACTTAACTGGTGCTTCGGTTGGTGATGTGAACCTAAGAGGTATTCCTGTTACCGGAATTACAACTGATTTTGACAATCAAAACCGCAGCTCTTCTAACCCATATATAGGTGCCGACGAAGCAAGTATCTCATTACCTGTACAGATCGCTAATTTCTCTGGCGTAAAAGAAAATGGCAGGAACAGGCTTTCATGGACAACATCAAGTGAAAGCAATAACAAAGGTTTTGAATTAGAACGCAGTGCCGATGGAAAGAACTTTAGCTCTATCGGTTTCATCGTTACCAAAGCTGACAAGGGTAACAGCACAACGGGACTTAGTTATGGATTTACGGATGAAAACCCAATTGCCGGAACCAATTATTATAGGTTAAAACAAGTGGATAATGATGGAAGATCAAACTATTCGGGAGTGGTGATCCTGAAAGGTGAAAAGATCTTCAGCATTTCTGCACTTTATCCTAACCCGGCAAAAGATGAGCTAACAGTATCTGTAAGTACTATTACAGCCGAAAAAGCAACCATTACAATATTGGATGCAAACGGAAAAGTAGCCCGCCATTTATCTTTGAACTTCGTAAGCGGTGAAAATAATTTTACAATAGGAATATCAGAAATGCCACCCGGAGCCTATTTCGTCCGGTTAATTAGTGCATCTGGCGAATTAAAAACGTCACAGTTCATAAAAAAATAAATCAAAATAAACCGCTTGTGGAAAAGTCCCCGAAATACGGGGACTTTTCATATATTGTGGCATCAAACCAAAGATTATGAGAAAACTTTTACTTTTTTCCCTTTTGATGTTTTTTGGAATTTCAAACTCTTTTTCACAGCAGTTGTATTCTGCAGCTATTGAGGGTACAGTGCGTTTTAATCCAGGGTTAACACAATCCAATAACCCCAAGGTTGTTTTTGATGATATTCTCATTCCGTCATCTTCGGTGGCTGGAAGAGACTCTGTTAGTATTACAAAACTCAAAGTAGGTATTAGAAGGCTGGCTAATGCTCCTGCTGTTGATGTATCTGTTTATTATACTCCATTTGATGATACCGCAACACTCTATAACAACCTTATGAAAATTCCGCCGGTGTTGTTAGGAACCGTAAACTTGCCTGCCAATGGTGCTTCTGCTGTAACACAAATAGTTTCTTTTGGTGATTCTGTAAATACTTTGTTTAGACTCAAAGCTGACACTGGTAATGTATACACTAATTTCTTCACTTTCTTTGTTGGTGTAGGGTTTAGCAATGCAAGTTCAGATAATGGATGGAGATTGGCATCAGGAGGATCGAATGACGATGTGATGTGGATGTATAATGCTGATTCTACAGTTAAGCGTTATGCAACATGGTTTGGCGGTACTCCACCTGCTCAGTTCTATACTCAAGTGTTCGGCAAATCAAGCGGACCTTTTCCTGTGGAGCTAACAAATTTTTCTGGTCGTACAGAAGGAACGACAAATCAGTTAACCTGGTCCACAGTTAGTGAATTTAATAATAAAGGATTTGAAATCGAAAGGAGTATCGATGGAAAGAATTTTAGTTCAATTGGATTCATTAAATCGAAAGGAGACAGAGGCAATAGCAGTAACGCTCTTAATTATCAATATTCCGATATAAAACCTTTTGCAGGCACAAACTATTATAGATTAAAGCAAATAGACAATGATGGTAAGATTAGCTACTCGTCGACTGTAGTATTAAAAGGAGACAAAGTACCGTCTATCGTTGTTTCTGCTATTTATCCTAATCCGGTTAAAAATGAGTTGAACGTGTCTATAAACGCAGAAAAAATCACAAAAGGATCTTATGTTATCGTTGACATCGCAGGAAAAGTTCTTCAGCAGAATAACTTGAACCTAGTAGCTGGTGATAATAATATGAGCCTTAATGTATCAGCTTTATCTTCAGGAATATATCATATTAGAATAATGACTGAAGCCGGGGAAACCAAAACAGCTCAGTTCATAAAAAACTAGGATTTTATATCCAGTTCGTAAAAAAAGTCCCCATATTGGGGACTTTTTTTATA
The DNA here is from genome assembly GCA_024508725.1 of Chitinophagaceae bacterium. Lineage (GTDB taxonomy): Bacteria > Bacteroidota > Bacteroidia > Chitinophagales > Chitinophagaceae > JAEZDC01. Next base: position 403,395 of record JANINS010000001.1, read on the forward strand.
TTGTGTTCCTAACCAATATCTAACTTATGAAAAAACCTTACCTACTAATGCTGGGCTTGCTATGCGTTTTATTAAGTAAAGCTCAATTAAACTACTCATTTTCCGCTGCTGCCGGTACCTATACACCACTTACCGGAGGAACGACTCCAACGCTAACTGCAGCTCAATCAATTTCAGGCTATACGACCACAGACGAAGGTTATGCTAACAGCATCCCCATTGGGTTTACATTTAATTATGATGGCACGAATTACACCACCATCAGCATTAACACAAACGGATTTGCAAGTTTCAGTACTTTCAGTCCTGTAGTAGATCCAGCTAATGAAACATATCTTGCAGACGACCTGGAGGACGGCCCTTATGGCCCTACTTTAACCAGGCCTGTATTAGCTCCATTATGGGCAGACCTGGCTTTTGCCAATGCAACATACATCTCTTATACCACCTCAGGATCTGCTCCAAACCGTGTTTTTACAATTGAATGGAAAAATACAAAATGGAATTCGGGTGCCGCAGGTCCGGTGATCTCCGTTCAGCTCAAACTCTATGAAACCACTAACATAATAGAGTTTATATATCAACAGGAATCAACGAATGTGAATAATGGGAGTGCTTCTATTGGAATAACAGGAACCGCTGCCGGTGATTTCATTAGTGTGGCTGATGCGTCTGGTTCTGGTGCCAGTAATTCTGTTGCCACCAATAATATTTCTGTAAGACCTGCAACCGGACAGATATTTCGCTTTACACCTTTAAGCTGTGGTTTGCCTACAGGTTTGAAATTGAATGCAGCTACACACAACAGCCTGGGATTTCAATGGAACACTGTTAGTGGTGCCACGGATTACGAATATGCATTAACGACTTCTTCCACACCACCAGCTTCCGGAACACCGATCGCAACTACATCAGGTGCTGAATCTTCACTGCAGGCAGCAACACTTTACTATCTGCATGTAAGAGGAAATTGCAGTGGTAATTATTCACCATGGGTTTCTGCAGCTTTCTATACTACCTGTGCACCTTCATCTGTTGTTTATTATGAAACATTCAACAACGGAACTCCTCCTGCTGTTCCTGTTTGTATCAGAGTAGATGATGCCAATAATGATGGAACAACCTGGTACACCGATGCCGGAGATGGTGCATCTATCCCTACAGGCAATATCCGATACACCAAAAACAGCATTACCCCAACCATAGCTGCAGATGACTGGTTTTTTATCGGACCTTTTTCATTAGCCACCGGCCAATCATACAATCTCAATTTCAAATACAAAGGATCGGATGGTCCTGCTTTGATTGAACAACTGGAAGTTAAATATGGAACGAGTCCTTTTGCTTCAGGTATGACCTCAGCTGCGATCTTTTCAAATACGAATATCAATTCTGCAAGTACAGATCCTTATTCAACTGGAACAGCAACTATTACTGTACCATCCAATGGAAATTATTTCATAGGTTTCCATGTTTTATCAATAGCAGACCAGGCTAGCTTGTATGTTGATGATGTGCAGTTATCTGGAGGTACTTTATCTGTTTCGTTTAACAGTTTTACCGGCCGCATTGAGGGATCAAATAATATTCTTAACTGGTCAACTTCATCAGAAACCAATAATAAAGGTTTTGAACTAGAAAGAAGTGCAGATGGAAAATCATTCAGCAAGATCGCATTTATTGCTTCTAAATCTGAGAGTGGTAACAGCAATACCCAGCTTTCATATTCATTCACAGATGAAAAACGACTTTCCGGTACAAACTATTACAGGTTAAAGCAGGTTGATAAGGATGGTAAGTTCATTTATTCTGATGTTGTTGTACTGAAGAATAAAATAACAGATTTCAAAATTGCTAACCTGTATCCGAATCCTGCAAGATCAGAAGTTAAGATGATCATTACTTCTACTAATGCAGGAAGAGCCACTATCGTTGTATCTGATTTAACAGGTAAAGTGATCTCACAAACTCCAGTACAATTAGCCATAGGTGAAAACAACCAGGCGATAAAAGTACAAGGTCTCGCCAATGGAACTTACCTGGTAAAAGTAATTGCTGAGTCTGGTGTTGAGGCGGTTCAAAGATTCGTAAAGCACTAAAATCAGGAAGTCAATTTAAACAGGAATCATTTTTGCATCATTAAAAGCCCCTTGTTGTAGGGGCTTTTTTATTTACACAATGCTTAATCTATGAAAAAACTTTACCTGCTAGTCACAACTTTGTTATGTGCTTCTGTTCTATTGGCTCAACCTGCCAATGACAACTGTGCCGGAGCCATTCAGTTAACACCTTCAGCTACTACATCGTGTTCATTTCCTGTTTCCGGAACAGTTGCCGGTGCTATAGCATCAAGTGGTGCTCCGGCAGAATGTACAGGTAATGCCAGTGATGATGTGTGGTACCGTTTTACTGCAACTGCTACTTCACATGCTGTAAGAGTTGCCGGAAGCTCAGACTTCGATGCAGTATTCGCTTTATACGCCGGAAATTGTGGCAGTCTTGTTTTGGTTGATACCTGTGTAGATGCAAGATCCCAAGGTATAATGGAAGAATCTGTTTACAATTCGTTAGTCATCGGTCAGCAATATTTTATAAGGGTATATGATTTCAAAACTACTGCACCATCTACACCAACATTCACCATATGTGTAATGGCTGCACCATCTTCCAAACCAGGTTGTACTAATAATATAACACCAGCAAATGGTGCTACCAACGTTGCATACTTACCAGCAGTAAATTTTTCCTGGAATGCATCATCTTCTGCTACACAATATGATATTTTCCTTAATGGAGACTATGTAACATCAACAACCAATACCAGTATCGCTTTACAAAACTTGAGTCCCAATACAACTTATACCTGGTATATCAAACCGGTGAATGCTGCCGGAGATGCTGTAGGATGTGAAGCCAATGCGACAACTTTTACAACCAGAGGAGTTCCTCCGGTTCCTTCTAATAATGAATGCTCCGGAGCTATCACTTTATCTGCTTATGGAGGCGCTATCAATGCAACAACGATAAATGCAACCGCTTCGCAAGGTGTGATCTCTTGTACAGGACCGAACAGCGATTATGGAACTCCTGATGATGATGTGTGGTTCAAAATAACCGCTGTACAGAATGGCAATGCTACCATCACCGTTACAGGTGCTTCTACTTTTGATGCTGTGATACAAGTATTTTCAGGAACATGCGGCAGTTTAAGTGTTGTACAAAATTGCGCTGACGCAACAGGAGAAGGTGCAACAGAAACTGCTACATTAACTGGATTAACAGCAGGACAAACCTATTATATAAGAGTGTACGATTGGACCGGAGGTCCAAATTCGGGAGACAATTTTACCATAGCAGTAAGTGGCACTGCATTGCCTGTTAGTTATACGCAATTCACAGGTCGTACAGAAGGAAACTTAAACCTGCTTAGCTGGCAAACCGTTTCCGAATCGAATAACAAAGGCTTTGAAATAGAAAGAAGTGCCGATAGCAAATCGTTCAGCTCTATTGGACAGGTAGCAACCAAAGCCGAGAATGGTAACAGCAGCACATTGATCAATTATAACTTCACTGATGCTAAACCGCTTTCCGGTAATAATTATTACAGATTAAAGCAATCAGATAAAGATGGAAAGATCAATTACTCTGATGTAGTATTACTAAAATCAAAAATTGCAGGCTTCAGGATAAGTAGTGTGTATCCCAATCCTTCTAAGGCTGAACTCAATCTTATCATCACTTCATCGAAAGCTGAGAGAGCTACAGTGATCATCACTGATCTGAGTGGGAAAGCTATTTCGCAGGTGAATACTCAATTAATCATCGGTGATAACCTTCAACAATTAGATGTAAGATCACTCACCAACGGAACTTATATTATTAAAGTGGTGAGTTCATCAGGAAACGAAACAGGTATTCAGAGGTTTGTAAAGAACTAAACTGAGATCGTTATAATAAATGAATAGAGGCTGTATGATCTACAGCCTCTATTTTTATTCCGGTACTTATTTGAGTATTGATTATTTTTTGAGTTGATGCAATCACTTCTTTAGTAAGGTATTACTCCTGAGAAGGGAAATGCTACTCAAAGACAATTGACGAGTTGATCGATCAATAAATAATTGCATTATCAAGATCAGAATGGATATCCAATCGCAAGATTAAAGATCATATCATCCCTGATGCCTTTGAAATTTACCTGCTGATTTTGTTCCCATGGTTTGCGAAGTGGAAAAGCAAGATCACCTCTTAATATTACTAACTGAAGATCGACCCTCAATCCAAAACCGGCACCCACTGCTAACTGGCTTAGGAATTTACCATTGAATTTGCTTCCTGGTCGCAAAGGATCTTCTCTCACCGTCCAGATATTTCCTGCATCGATAAAGAAAGCACCATTGAATATTGAAGTAAGATTGAAACGCAGTTCTGTATTCAACTCCAGTTTAATATCTCCTGGTTGGTCAGGTAAAAATCTTCTTGCTGTATCTGCATTTCCACCATAATAAGTACCAGGACCAAGCGATCTTGCCCTGAAAGCTCTTACACTGTTCGTTCCGCCAACAAAGAATGCACGGGAGAATGGCATAGAATAGCTGTTGCCATAAGTATATCCAACACCTACGATCATACGGCTTGCCAGCATATTCGTTTTACTATTATTGAAACGTAAGTAATGTCTCAACTCTGGCTCAACTCGTATGAACTGTGCAAACGGAACACCATTTAAAAGATATCGATTACCCTGATCATCTCTCTTAGCTATTAAGCCAAGTAAATTACCAGAGAGATCGATATTGCCATTAAAGTATAAGTTATGTGTTCTCACATTCGGACGAACCTGTGAGTTGTAATTGTAATTATAGTTCGAGCCGATGATGAACTGCCTTTCAATACTTCTTTGCAGGGTTGGATTCCTATTTAATTCTGCCTGGAATTTATCAGTAATATTTTGCGGATATACATAGTTGATCGCAATAACATTTAGTTGATGTTCATTACGAAGATGCTCTTTAAATACATATCCTATATTCAACCGGAAAGAATTGAGCGTATACTGATCGCTCCTGTTATACAGTTCGTAACCCAGGTTCATTTTTGTCTGAGGAACATACTCACTGTTTGTATTGAATCGAATTGGAATGGTGATCCTTGGAACAGTGAAATCGATATTTGCTCCAAGACGATTCGTTGAAACCGCAGGCTGATTTCCTGAAACCTGTCTTTCTACTCCAACAAAAGCACTTACCGTTAATAGCTCAGCAGCTCTTAGAGTATTCCTGTTTCTCCAGCTTACAGTAAATTCTGAACCGGTAGAGTTACTGGATCTTGTAAGACCACCGATCTCAGCCCTGATAGACTTTTTAGGGAAAGGAGTAAGATAATAATATGCATTCAACAATCTGGCAGTATCGGTTTGCACTTCTTCAAACTGAACCTTTACAAATTTGTAAACCCCAAGGCTTATCAACCTGTTAAGGGAAAGATTGTGATCTCTCCTGCTATAAATATCACCTGTATCGATCACCAACGTTCTGTCGAACATAATTGGTTTGAATTTCTTATTTGGATCGATGATATAATATCCTCTGAATACAGCCGAGTCAGGTTTTTTTGTGCTGGTATCTGTAGCGAGATTATAATCGGCGTGAACTATGATATCATTAATGTGGTAAACGTTCCTGGCATCTCCCGGTGTTTCCGGTTTTAGCCGAACCATCATGTTTACTTTATTGCCGCCGATAGTAGAATCAACATTAACGATGATGTAATCTGAACTGAAATAATAATATCCCTGGTTCTTCAACCTGCCGTCTATCCTTGCTCTTTCAGCTTTGATTATATCGAGATCATACGGATCATCTTTCTTTAATAAAGTTCGGTTTGATGTTGCTGCAATGGCTTTACTTATGGCACTGGAATCAACAGGGAATGAAATAGAATCTATCGTGTACTGAGGTCCAACCTTAGCTGTAAATGTTACACTTGTTTTTCTTCTCTTCGTAACAGTATCAAATGTTACGATTGACTGGAAATAGCCTTTATTCTGTAACCTGTTTTGTAACACCTGGGTATTCTTATCGAAGTTCACCGTACTTGCAAGTACAGGAGGCTCTCCTATTCTTTTACCAATGAACGGAATTCGGTTTGCCCACAGTTTAAAACGTATTCCAAGGAATTTTGAGTTGGGACGAGGTCTTATCAAACCAGTCAACTGGCTTTTTAATGCTTTTCTTTCTTTCGCACCTTTTGTATCACCTTCGATCTTGACGGTGGAACCAACATAAAGATTTTCGCCTGGCGGAAGTTTTGGACTACATCCGGCTAAACACGAAACAACAATTAATATATAGATACTCGATCTCATCCTTTATTTTCATCAACAGGGTTTGGAACCTGTTCGCTTGTATTGGTTGATTTTCTTCTTGGTGGTGCAGCAGGATCTACTTTCTTACGCCGGAACAATTCTCTGAAACGATCATAATCCATCGTAAGGATGAAACGCAAACCTGTTTCAACAGCCTGGCCTTCTACCAGCACTTCATACGCATTTCTCCTGTAAGCCCTTAGAATATATTTACCATCTTTACTCACCAGATAATCTATTGCAACATCACTTGCAAAACCAGTAGCCGGCTCACCAGGATTATTATTGCTATTCGCAGGACCTTCGAGTTCGAAATTACTACCGATGGTGATCCTTATCCTGTCGTTAAATAATTGTCGTGTAACAGAAACGGTAAGGTCAGTTCTGTTTCTCAATTCACCTGTTGTATAATCTTCCATTGAAACAACACCGAAGTTCAATCCAAAGCCAGGCAATAAAGAACTTGCCCATTGGTTAAGTTGTTCGGTTATTACACGGCTAACACTTTCTCTTGCCAGTCTTGAAACTGTTACACCAGCACCGGCATCCTGGAAAGGATTTTCCTGCACAAACCTTCCCAATAATAATAATGCAAATACCTGCTTGGTGAGTTCTGCATTATCTCTTCTTATCTGGACCAACTTTTCATCCACTTCTTTCCATGCCGCAGCATAGTTGGAAGGTAATTGAACATCAAAGCTGATGACCGGTTCTAATATTTGTCCATTCAAATACAACATTACATTGAATGGCAAACGTTGTTTAAAACGATTCAACTCTGTAGTAGTGGTTTCAAGTTGAGGAGCAACCAAATTGATGGGTGAAGTATTGGCAACATATATTGCGGTAACATCAACCACAGCCTGTGTAGGATCTCCGGTCCATGTTACTGAACTTCCTCTTTGAATTTCGAATCTTCTCCTGATGAATTCAAATGATAATTCATAGAATCCACTGTTCAATTCGAAGTTACCTGTAAGACTAATCTTACCACTTCGATCAATGCCTGCTGCAAGATCGGCTCTGCCTCTCATCGAGAGTACATCACCAGTAAGATCGTTTACAATAAGATTGAATTGAGCCGCCGTATCCGTTTCAATCGTTGCAGCAAGATCCAATCCACCAACATCTAATTTATTTACAATTGAGTCTAAAACGTTATATCGATTAACAAAGATGCTGTCGGTTGGATTGTCCATATCAACAAACTGCACTACGCCTTCTCTTGAAACAACTTCAGGATTGCTTCCAGGCAACACCACACTCAGATCCGTTCCTTCATTCACACGAAGATTCCCTTCAAGTGTTGGTGATTTCATATTGCCATACACAGCCAGATCTATATCGATATTCAGCTTTCCAAAATATTCAGAGTTAGCAGTACGCTTCGTGTTCATCACACGGAAGTTGTCTGCTGTTAAATAAAAATCATATTCGAAATCAGTGAAATCGTAGGTAGCGATAGAACCATCGATCACTGCTTCTCCACCTGCCGAATCTTTTATTACAAAATGATCGAGTCTTATTCCCTGTGGCGTAACTTTTAACTCCTGGTTTGGCAGGGTAAATCTTTCACCTAAAAGAACAGGAGCAACAAATGCACTGTCAAAGCGAATGCTTCCATTAAGACCAGGAGCTGTGATCTTTCCTTTTACATCCATTGTTCCACTGATCCTGCCTCCAATATCTCTTAATTGCTCTGACAAAAATGGTTTTACAGAACTCAGATCAAACTTTCGCATGTCCAAATTCATATCGAGCGACTGAGAAGAGATGATATATGTTCCGTTCAAACGAACATCATTCTTTGAACCAAGCAACGTAACATCAGCAGCGAGTGTATTGGCTGTTTGATTGTTCACTTTTGCTGAAACAGTACCCAGCGTATCTCCTTTGTAGCTGAAGTTGGCAATCTGCAGATCGGAAGTGAATTCCGGATTGGTATTGAAATTACTTACGACTGCTGTTCCATTGATCGTTCCTCCCATCAACAGTTGCTCCTGGTCGGCAATTCTTGTGATAGTGCTGATCTCGAAATTTGAGAACTTAAGATCTATCGGTGCATTAGGTGTTTGTGACCTGCTATTGGCACTCAACATTTGATTGCCTTTAGTGATGGTGAAATTGTTTACCACTAATCCTGCTGTGGTCGACTGGATATAATTTCCTGCACCTACAGCCCATGGATCATAATCAAACATCAAACTATCCTGGTTTAAGCTAAAACGAAAACCATTAGGGATACTGGCTGCAACACCAGAAACCTGGTAACGACTTTTATCTGCTCTGTCTTTTACATCCAATCTAATACTCAGCAGATCATTCATTAAATCTCCTGTAACAGAAGTTCTGTAAACGCTAAAAGCTTTTGAACCTGCTGCCCTGGCTGTAGCAGAATACCCCAATCTATCTCCTGCAGTGGCTGCAGTGAAAGTGAGACTATCGATTGCCTGGCCTGCAAAATTCAATTTTCTGGTTCTTGCTTCTAACCGAAGATCGTTTGCTGCAGTATTTAATGAAGCCCTTAGCCCAATGCTGTCTGAGCCTTTCATATCGGGCATGAAGGCAAACAAAACAGGCGATGGGAATATGGTAGCAGTAAGTTCCCAATCCTGTTGCGATGTGAGTGGCTGTGGTTTATAACCCGGTAAAGTATAATACCTGTTGATGATATTCTGTAAGGCAGTAGCTATCTCGGTAATATTATATGTCCCTTTCAGATCAGCAATTCCAACTTCAGAACGTAACGAAATAGATGTTGGCGTTGCTGCTAAAGTGATCGAATCGATTGTATAACGTTGCCCGTTTCGTACAAATACAACATTCGTGATGGTTGCATTCCCATTCAACGATGCCATATTGAGTGATGGCATATTAATATTGATGTCGCCATGCAGTTTGAACGGAACAGTGCTGAATCCGAGTGCATAAAGATTCAAACTATCTACAGACATCTTAAGATCGAGTGATGGATTCGCCAGTTTAAGATCAGAAGTAACGGCAAAGTCAAGATCTGCATTAGTATCTTTTACATCACCCTTTCCTGTTAATATTCCATTCCTGAGATTGCCATTGAATTTTACATTATGGTAGGTGTAGCCATTATAAGTTGCTGCTGATACATATGCATCAATATCGATCGGTGATTTATTGATATCGAATCCAACTCCGGAAATATCTGCATGAAATGTTGCTCTGCCAAGATCTGGTTGCATGAGGATATATCCAAGATCAAGGCTTTGACCTGAAGCTTTCATCTTATACCTGTCACCATTCATTGTTGCAATTAAATCAACATTGCCCTTATTCGTTTGAGCAATCAGATGAGTATTGTAATTGGTTGGTGTTCCTCTGAAGTTTCCTCTTGCTGCAATACTTTCAGGAACTCTAATAGTATTTGGGATAGCTCCTTTTGGTAAGAAAGTTAAGAGATCTGATTTTGTAGTTCTCAGGTTGTTGATCGTGAGATCGTAAAAAGCATTTGTACTTGGCAAACCTTTGATCCTTCCAGACATGGATAGAGAAGTATTTCTAAAGCTGGAAACATTGAGCTGAGGAATGCTGAGGTCTTTGATATATCCTCTTACGATACCGTCAATATTAAATATCTCCCCTTCATTTCCTTGGAACGGAGGAACCTGGCGAAGTGCAGGAGCAAAAGTTAAAATGTCTCGTACCGCTACAGTTGACTGATCAACATCTGCTTCAAGATAAAGATCACCTGGCCTTGCTGCCATTGCAGCAATTGATTCAAACTGCAACAGCACACGTCTTTTCAGAGAGGTTCTATCAGTAACGATTACAAGGTTTTCAGCAGCGATATGTTTATCATCGTAGGTGAAATCCGTTTCCAGTTGTTTAAGAACAGTTCCGCTTTTAAGTTCACGAAGTGTTCCGCTTTGGATAGAAGCTTTGATCGTTGCAGGAGAGAAAACAACTTCCTTCGCATTCAGTCCGAGATCCTGTATGTTCATGTGAGCATAATCCCACCCAAAAGATTGCCGAGGTTGATTATTGTCGTCATACTGAACAGTATTATTTTCAAGTGCCACATTGGACACCCTGATACGCCATGGGTTGTTGGCCTGTGCTTCGAGATCTTTCCCAACTTCTTTTACGGCGATCTCGGCTTGTTGTGATCTGCCAAAAACTATTTTAGTCGTTGTATTCGTTAGTTGAAGCTCACTCAGATCAACATACATCGAATCGAGATTCACTGATCTTGCATCAGCTACCAGATGACCTAAATTAAGATCTGCATTGATCGCAGAAACCTCATTATCGTAATTGAAGGTTACATTTCCTAAGTTGATCGTTTTAAAACTGAGATCAAACTTTGGAGGTGCATTCTGTGCTTCCACTACAGCCATTGGTCTTGGTGTGGCCAACGGTTTATACTGCTTCATACGAATAGCCGTGTTCTGCAAATTGATCACAGGAATGGAATAGATAAGTTTTTCCGGGTCAATCTTGTCAACATCAGAACTAAAACTTCCGATGTTGATGTACATATCGCTTCCGATCTCATCATCATGAAAAGTAGTGACTACCCTGTTCAATACAACCTTATCTAAGCTCAACTCCATTGCAGCGGTTGAATCTGCCGGAGTAGTGCTTGCCGGAGTTGCAAAAGCTTTTAAAATGTATTCATAATTGAAGGTTGTATCCGGATATTTGCGATAGATGTTTGCACGGATACCATCAAGCTCAATATAATTTACTTGTACTTTATTGCTGAGCAACTCAAGCAAAGCGATATCGACCCTTAGTTTTTCGCCGGCGATGAGTGTATCACCTTTCTGATCGGCGAAATACACATCTTCTAACACAATTCTCTTTGGAAAAGTGATAGACAACTTACCGATCTTAACATCGGTCTTTAACTTGTTCTTGAGGTAAACAACCACTTTAGCCCTGGCAAAATCCTGCACTGCCGGGACTTGTATCAATAAATATAAAAGCAGGAAAAGCCCTAACAGGCTCACCAATATCCATCCGAAAACTCGTACTATCTTTCTTGCAGCTCTCACTCGTATTTAGATATGCAAAATCGGCTTTCGCCGATCTGACTTATGAATTATGATTAACCCCTTCCCCGGATCAGTCCGAGTAAGAGTGAAATAATTGCCAGCACCAATAAAATATGGATCAACCCACTGAACGATCCAATAAAAAAACCAAAGAACCAACCAATCACTAAGATCACAGCGATCAGGTACAACAATCCTCTCATGACAAAAACTTTTTCCTTAATTGATTAAACATAAATCCTAACCCTGTGAATATTCCTACCTGTTTTGCATGCTTCAGCATTTTTTCTTTGGCTTCAGATTTTTTTTCGCCTTTCCTGAACAGCCAGCCAAAAAGTCCGGAAGCTACACCAAAACCTTTCCGGCTTATTCTTGCAGCAAGAAATCCAGGAATGATCGCAACAGCTGCGGCTTTCGCAACTTCTTTCGGCAGTTCTTTTAATTTCAATTTGAGAACTTCCTGCTGCATGATAGTCCTGGCTTTCACTCTTGCTATCTCTGCATTGAGATCGTTAACTGTTCTTATCTGCATCAGCTCAATTTTTTGCTGCGTGGCTGGCGTCATCGTTTAAATCTTTCTTTTTTGAATAAATAGCAGCGATCACAGCATTGGCAACTTTTTTTGTAACCCATTTTCTTGCAAGAATGATCGTTACGATCAAAGCCACATAGATCGCAGTTACAATTGCAAAGCCCCAAATAAAGCTGCCGGTAAGTTCACTAAAAACAAATCCGAGTGTAATACTTAAAAAGATCAAAGCAAATAAACCGAACACCGCTAATAAAACGCCGTTCACTGCTCCTGCAGTTGCATTTGCAGCGGTCTTAGATGCTTCAAGCTTTACAAGAAGGATCCTGTCTTTCACGTAACCTTCCAGCAGCTTCTTTGTTTCAACAAAGAAGTTTTCTTTCTTCTCTTCTGTGGGCTGACCATTTACCGTGGCCCCGGTCTCTGTTTCGTTAAAGTGCATTTTGAGTGGTTTGATTCCATTCCTCAGTTTTGTTCTTTCCTTTACTCCAGAGTTCATTCACTTCATCGGTTAAACCGCTTAGTCCGTCTTTTACTTTGTCGCCGGCGTTTGATGCGAAATCCTTGATATTGTCAAGCATTTCTTTGCCTTTATCGCTTTGTAATAAGATAGCGATAGCAGCACCTGCAGCCGCACCAAGAGCAAGTCCGGACAAGAATCTTTGATTGTCGGTCATAAAATAGATTTTATTGTGGAATGATTCGCCTCATGTAATACAAGCTTTGTACCAGTTCAGAATCAGCATACTAAACAGCACTAAACCAGCCTTTATATATCCTGGAAAAGATCAGCAAAAAGATTTGAGGAACGAGTTCAACATCAATTGTGCTGAAGTGAATCGAGAATCTTATGGAACCGATGAACAAAACCAGAAAGTTCTTCCGTTGTTATGCTCAAAGGTGGAGCAATACGAATACAATTGGAAGCAAAAAGGAACCAGTCTGTAATGATTCCGGATTGAATACAGGCATGAGCCACTGCTTTGCAGGTATCGAAGTCTTTAAATTCAACAGCCATCCAAAGTCCGGCACTGCGGGTTTGTTGAATTAAAGGATGTGAGATGGTTTGGAGGATGGATTCTTTCTCTTTCGCTGAGATAATGTAACTCGCCTGCAACAGAACTTCCATCGCAGCTTTTCCTGCAGCACAGGAAACAGGATGACCACCGAATGTGGTGATATGACCCAGAACCGGATCATAAGTAAGCGTATTCATCAGTTTTTGATTGGCGATAAAAGCACCAAGCGGCATTCCTCCACCCAAAGCTTTACCTAATAATAATATATCGGGGATGATACCGAACTGTTCAAAAGCCCAGAGACTTCCTGTTCTGCCAAAGCCTGATTGTATCTCATCAAATATTAATAAAGTACAGTTCTCTTTACAACGATCAGCCAGTTTCTGAAGCCAATCTTTTGGGGGTTTGATGATACCAGCTTCTGCCTGCACCACTTCCATGATCACACAAGCTGTGGTTTCATCAATTGCTTCGATAGCTTCTTCACTTCCATAATCAAAATGGTAAACCTCTGGCAATAACGGACGAAATGCATTCCTGAATTCCTCACCTCCCATCACACTCAAAGCTCCCTGTGTACTTCCATGGTAGCTTTTATTAAATGCGATGATCTTTGAACGACCGGTAACCCTTTTTGCCAGTTTCATTGCACCTTCTACAGCTTCAGCACCGCTATTGGTGAAATAAACACAGTTGAGAGATGAAGGAAGATGATCGCTAAGCAGTTTTGCATATTGAACCTGTGGTTGTTCGATGAATTCACCGTAAACGATCAGGTGCATGTAGTCGGCAGCTTGTTTTTGAACGGCTTCTACCACTTTTGGATGACTATGACCGATATTGGCAACGCTGAAACCTGAGATTAGGTCGAGGTATTTCTTTCCATCAACACCATATATATAACAACCTTCGGCTTTCACCATCTCCAAACCGATAGGAGCAGGTGAAGTTTGAGCAATATGACGAAAGAAAAGTTTGCGATTGTCCATTTAAGATGACAGTTGACAGATGACAAAGATGCGGAAAAGTTGACCGAAGACAGCTTTCGGATGAATGATAAGCAACTACTTTTGCCCGGTAAACGATTCATCGAACAATTAACAACGAATTCTATGTCGATCATTGCTCCTGTAAACGGGAAAGCTCCCCAGTTTGGAAAGAACACTTTCATCGCTCCCAATGCAACGATCGTTGGTGATGTTGTTGCCGGTAACGATTGCAGCTTCTGGTTCAATTCAGTTGTTCGTGGTGATGTGAACTATATTAAGCTGGGCGATAAGGTGAATGTGCAGGATGGAGCTGTGATCCATTGTACTTATGAAAAGAATCCTACGAATATTGGGAATAATGTTTCCATAGGTCATAATGCCATCGTACATGGATGCACTGTTCACGATAATGTTCTTATAGGTATGGGAGCTATCGTGATGGACAGGTGTGAGATCCACAGTAATTCCATTATTGCCGCAGGATCTGTGGTGCTTGAAGGTACAGTTGTGGAAGAAGGAAGTATCTATGCCGGAGTTCCTGCCAAAAAAGTAAAAGATATTTCCAAAGAATTGTTGAAGGGTGAAGTGGAAAGAATTGCCAATAACTACATCAAATACGCTTCCTGGTTTGGGAATTTGAATGAAGCGAAATGATTTGTTATGTCTCCACATGAATATGGAGGCAATTAAGATGGAGCTACTACAAAGTGGTATTTACATTAAATTAATGAACAAAAGTGCAGCATCTCTTTTATGTAATATGTCTTACAATTGAATCTTTTGCCTGGAACGGGCTTAGATGGTAAGAATTTTGGTTAATTTGCTGCTGTAACACATCTCACATGAAACGCACTTTATTATTAGCAGTGACAGCAAGTTTCCTTTTAACCTCTTGCAGTTTATTCCGCTCCAATAAAAAAGGCTGTCCCAGTAATGGTGCTAACGTAGGTGCTGAAAGAATTCTTAGCGGCGATCCAAAAGCGGCAAAGGATTTGAAGAAGGGTAAGAAGTACAAGATGCAGAAGTTTTAGTGGGGAACTGAGCAACTTCCAACAAGTACAAGACTGGGTTTTAGCTGAGGCGAAAAGTTCAACCGAGCTTTTTCGGGGTGAGGTTTGTTGTGTAGCTGGCAAAAGCTGAATAACGATCTAAAAGTACAAGTGTGCGATCCGCCTTCGCTGAAGCTACTTCGGACAGGCGCAAGTAAAGCATCATAGTACTACCACAGACCGGACAATAATTACAATTTTAATAAAGGGAGGCGTTATGGGCTATCAACTACAAACACCGTTAGGCACACTGGAAGCAGTGATCGACGACAATTGCGGATTGAAAAAATTCTACAGCATTGCCAACGTTATGGCGAAAGAGCTGAAAGTAAAATTCATTGGTAAAGAAGATGATTCCGCCACTGTTGACTGGCATTTCAAATATCGTGGCTATCCTTTAACGCTGCAACACAATATTTATAATGGTGTGAGCATCGTTACAAAAGAAGGCAAAGCCAACAGGGTATTGTTTGAACTGGCTAACTTCCTGCACAACAAAGTGTTTTAATAATTAAGAATTAGTAATTAAGGATTAATAATTCTTGTCGTTGATACTTTCGAGGATGTTGTAGTAGCTGATGTAACGCTCTTCAGAAATGTCTCCCTTAGCTACAGCATCTTTAATAGCACATCCAGGTTCGTTGATGTGTAAGCAGTTATTGAACTGGCAATCGTTCAACCTGTTTCGCATTTCGGGAAAATAGTGTGAGAGCTCCTGTTTCGAAATATCTACAATCCCGAATTCTTTTACACCAGGTGTATCAATGATCTTTCCACCACCATATTGTTGCGGCAGATCGAACATCTCGGCAAATGTGGTGGTATGCTGTCCTTTGCCACTCCATCCACTCACATTTTGTGTTCGCAAATTCAATTCAGGGAAAACAGCATTCATTAAACTCGACTTTCCTACACCACTATGACCGCTAACTAAAGTGATCTTCCCTTTCAGCAGTTCTTTCACCTCGTCTAATCCCTGGTGATTGGTAACACTGGTGAGAAATACTTTGTATCCCACCTGTTCGTACATGTTCTTCAGGTCTTCGAACTTTTCCATTTCTTTAGCACGATAGATATCAGCCTTATTGAAAATGATCATCGCAGGAATGTGAAAAGCCTCGCAGGTAACGAGAAAACGATCGATGAACCCTTGTGAAGTTCTTGGCTCTTTCAGCGTAGCGAATAAAATACTCTGGTCGAGATTGGAAGCAACAATATGTATCTTGGATTTTTGATGTGGCGAAGAACGAACCACATAATTCCTTCTCTCATATATCTCGTTAATGATAGCCGTTCCTACTTCTGATTCTTCTTCCAGTTCCACTTCATCACCAACCGACAAAGGATTGCTGGACGTGATCTCATCGATCTTGAACACACCTTTGATCCTGGCATTGTAGGTTTTGCCATTCTCTGCTTTTGCCATGTACCAGCTACCGGTCGATTTATAAATAACGGCTTTCATCTGGAGCGAAGATAATTATTTGGAAGTGGGCTGCAGAAACTGTGTGGATCGTTCCTTGCGTCGCACACTTGTAGAAGGATCTTTTACTTAGGAACACGATCTTAGAACTTTGTAACTACTTTTGAAGTTCGATGATTTTCCAGTTTCCTTCTTCATCGGTTTCTAAATAAACATTCACCTCCACATCTTGTGTATTTCCTAAAACTTTTATCTGTAATGAGGCACTGCCTTTTCCATTCACCATACTAACATTTCCTGTAGGTATAAAACCATAACCTTTAATTCCACCGGTTTCATCTTTGATTTCCTGGTTTCTCTCAATTCCTGCCACTGCAACTTTATATGCCCCTGAATTCTTCATCACAAATCCTATAAAAAAAATAAAAAAACATCCGAAAGCGACTACGACAGCAAAAAATGCAAGTATTCTCGGCAGCTTTTTAGGCTTATCAAGATTACTAAGTACAATAGTATTAGCCACTTTATCTCCCAGTCTCTTTTTTTCCGGGCTCATGGCAAGTACAATAAATTCTACAGGCCATACTATGATAAATAAATTTCTTAGTAATAGCCTGCCAAATGATGGAACATTATTTACATCAGCCGAATCTCTAACTGCAATACCCATGATCCATTTACCTAAGCTTATTCCTTTAATTGAGTCCTTTGCAAAATAGAGGAGAAATCCAACCAACATTACGGGCAACACTTTAGCTACGTCAAAAGCATCAGGTTGATCAAAAAAGGAAGTTCCTAAAGAAGCAAATACCAGTAGCACTATTAAAAAAGTCATTACAAAATGGTCAATAAGAAATGCAGCTATTCTTCTTTTCCGGCTTGCTAAGCTAACCTGTGTATTTATGGGCTCTAACATGCTATATATTTAATCGTCTCTTATCTATTTTAAATTGTTTACCCAGCCCAACCCTCTCTATCCAAACTCCTGTACTGTATTGCTTCGGCTAAATGTTCTGTTCGTATGTCTTCTGTTCCGGCAAGATCAGCAATGGTGCGGCTTACTTTTAATATCCTGTCGTAAGCTCTTGCAGATAAATTCAGTTTCTCCATCGCTCTTTTCAACAGGTTCTCTCCTGCCGTGCTTATCACACAAATCTCTCTCAGCATCTTGCTGCTCATCTGTGCATTAGAATAAACACCATCTATTCCTTTATACCTTTCAGCCTGTATCTCTCTTGCTTTGATAACACGATCACGAATCGAAGCCGATTGTTCTCCTTTACTATTGGTATTACTCAACTCTGAGAAAGCTACCGGAGTAACTTCAACATGCAAGTCAATTCTATCCAATAAAGGACCTGAAACTTTGTTCAGATATTTCTGCACTGCACCTGGTGGACAGGTACATTCTCTGTCAGGATGATTGTAGAACCCACATGGACATGGATTCATCGAAGCGATCAACATAAAGTTGGCAGGAAAGTCAAGTGCAACTTTTGCTCTCGAGATCGTTACCCGTCTTTCTTCCATTGGTTGACGCATCACCTCCAACACAGTTCTTTTAAATTCCGGCAATTCATCTAAGAACAACACACCATTATGCGCCAGAGAAATTTCGCCAGGCTGAGGTACACCTCCACCACCAACCAATGCAACATCACTGATCGTATGATGTGGACTTCTGAAAGGTCGTTTACTTACTAAAGTAGAATTCTCTGGTAGCTTACCTGCAACAGAATGGATCTTGGTTGTTTCCAAAGCTTCCATCAAACTTAAAGGCGGAAGTATCGTTGGCAATCGTTTCGCCAACATTGTCTTTCCGGCACCTGGCGGACCAATCAATATCGCATTATGTCCACCTGCTGCAGCAATTTCCAAAGCCCGTTTGATATTCTCCTGCCCTTTCACATCATTGAAATCAAATTCAAATTCATATTGTGAATGAAAAAACTCATCTCTCGTATTCACCTCAACAGGTTTCAGTGAAGATTCATCTTTAAAGAAATTCACTACATCATTCAGATGCGTTACGCCATACACAGCAAGATTATTGACCATGCCGGCTTCACGTTCATTTTCTTTCGGAACGATCAATCCTTTGAAACCTTCTTTTCTTGCCTGGATAGCAATCGGCAAAGCACCTTTGATCGGCTTCACTGTTCCATCAAGGCTCAACTCACCCATTATTACATAATCTTTCAATCGTTCCGGCTCTTCGATCTGCTCACTTGCACCCAACACACCAATAGCGATCGGAAGATCAAATGCAGAGCCTGTTTTACGAATATCAGCCGGAGCAAGGTTCACCGTGATCTTGATGCGAGGCATGTAATAATCGTTCGACTTTAAAGCACTTTCCAATCGGTCAAGACTTTCTTTCACAGCATTATCAGGAAGACCAACGATCGTGTACTTCTGTCCGGCACTCACATTCACTTCAACAGTAATGGTGATGGCTTCCACACCGTAAACAGCAGATCCGAAGGTTTTAACAAGCATCAGGACAGGGTTTTGGAGGTGAGCTGAAGTGTTACATGGCATCGTTCCTTGCGTCGCACTCTTGTACAGACGGAACGTTGAGCAGCAGCGAAGCTTCAATTTCTGGATACAAAATACAGCATTTTATGTTTATAACTGATAAGTAAAAGATGCAGGCAAATAAGGCATTTTGATCTAAGTAAATTTACTTATTGCAAAAGGCATTTGGGGTTATTAAGTTTGATTCCAATCTCTCCGATATATTTTCAAACTTAAAACCTAGCTAACTTATGAAAAAGACATTATTATTAGTATTATTTCTTGCATGTGTTTTCATTTCCTGTGAAAAGCAGCAAATCTCTTCCAAAGATGAACAACAATTAAAAACTAAAACAAGTGCAAATGATTTAAGCTCTTCACAAGAGATAACTGAGCTGCCAAAGCCAGAAGTATTCAAGCTTGTTTATGAGACAAAAGATCCAAAAAACTTTACTACCACATTTTCTGAAGCCAATGGCGAATTGAACGGTAGATTTTTATATCTTTTGGAAAATAAAAAAAACAATAAACAGTATCTTATCAAGAGTCCAAAACAAATTGACTTTAATAAGGACTTAATCAATAAAAAATTCGTGAATGATCTTTCCTTTACAGATAACTTAGATAATACCTATTCTTGTAAGGTATTGTCAAAAAAGAAAAATCAGACTTCGGCAAGACCTGGTGTTGGTGAACCGGGACAGTTGTGTATAGATTGGTATTGGGTTATTTTCAACGAGCAAACCGGTGAAATAGTTGCAGAAATTTATGTAAGTACGACATGTTATGATGGAGCTGGAGGAACTGGTGGTAGTGGTGGAGGTGGGTTAACCGATGCTTGTAATTTAACTGAACAAGAGGCTGATAAATTAATGAATGATTTTACTGCGTTAAATATGTCAACTGTTTATTATGCAAGCGATGGTACAAGTACTATAGTTGGACCAAGAGTTCATGAGCCAAGAACACCTTCATGGCCGTTTGTTAGACTCGGCTTACCAATGAACTATTGGGTTGAGTATACCGCTTTTTTTAAAGGAGTGGCATCTCGGCCACAGTACAGTTTAGATTTTCATGACTGGCGTTGGGAGTCTTTAGAATATAATGGATATGTTTTATCTGATGGGGGAGTTACTCCTTGCTTGAGTTTAGATATGACTGTAAATGTATCTACTGCCATAAACAAGTCCGAACCACGTAAAGCGTCTGCCAGTTTAACTTGGAATGCTAATCTTACATTCCCATGCTCTGGGGGTATTATAAAATTTGCACCTAAAAATGGATCTGGTATTGCTGATTTCTATGCACAAAATAAATGACAAATGAAGATTAAAGTTTTCGCTTTATTAACCATGATCGTCTCAACAATTACTTTTTCTTACTCGCAGGAAGAAAGAGAATGTTTATACACTGTTGTATTGATAGAAAACTTTCCAATATTAGATAAAAACGGAAATCTCAAAGATTACATTTATGATTCAACATACATTTTTAAATATGGCAGTACTCATTGTTATATGCTGGCATACGATTTCTTTCCAGATTTAAATAAACCAAGTTCTTTGAAACGTTTTAAATATTTTTTTTTCGAAGAGGATGATTCTTTGGCTTATTTATACGACCCAAGTGAACAAGTAGAAAAAAGGTGGATCAAAAAAGATAGTTTTATCAATAACCAACCATTTTGGAAAAACAGCTTAGCTTTTTATAAGGTATTTGATAAAAAGAAAATAGATACTTTAGAAAATTCCGCTAAAGGAAATCAAAGAAAATTGGTGCTCCAGCTATCAGACAGTAGTTTGAATATTTCAACAGAATTGATATATGCAAAAGTCCAGTACAAGAACATTAAATATTCACTAAGCCCAGAGTTAGATTCAAACCCTAACTGGAAGTTAGTAAAAATAAAAACCTCAATTCCCTCTCATTATGAGACAAATTTTAAACTACAAATTGCTCCAATCGAATTACTTAGCGAACTTATCGAGTTTCAAGGTGACAAAAAAGACATCTTAAACTATTTCAATATTTTTTGGAATGAGAGACTAAAGCTCCGCCGGGTTAAATGTTGATTAAAGACTGAGCAAAAATTTCCGGTAGTAATCTTTGACAAACTGCTCTAAAACGAAAATGAGAAGAGGTCAGGTTTATAAAACTTCTTCTCATTTTTTCCCTTTTTAAAATGACAACTTCTGCAGCAGATCCACAACTCCCTCTTTCTTCAATATCAAATAACCCAATCTATCATTACTAATCCCTTCTTTCAACTGGTAAGAAAATACGAGTTGGTCATCCGCAACACTGGTTTCAAAATATCTGAACTGAATGTTGGGATATTGCTTCAGCGATTCTCCGATCTCGTATAAATGTGTAGACAGAATAAACAGTGCATTATTCATCTTCCGTAATCCTTCGATCACTGTTGTACTGCACTTCATTGCATCCTGAACATTGGTACCTTTGAAAAGTTCGTCGATCACTATCAGCCATTTTTTTCCATCACTTATTCGTTCAATCGTACTGCGAATCCGCTGCACCTCATTAAAGAAGTAGCTTTCTCCTTTGATAATATTATCGATCACTTGTATGTTACTCAATAATCCATTGAACAAACTCAGCTGCATATTTCCAGCCGGAACTCCCATTCCTACATGTGCCAGGTAAACAGCAACACCCACAGCTTTGATATAAGTACTTTTTCCAGCCATATTGGCCCCGGTAAGAAAGAGAAAATTTGTTTGCCGGCTCATCTCCACATCATACGATACAGGCGTTGGCAATAATGGATGAAAAAGTTGTTTCGCCTCGATAAAAGGCTCTGCAGAATCAATCAGCTCAGGAAAAACAAGTTTGTATTTATCACAAGCCACAGCCATACTGTAATATGCATCTATCCTGCTATAGATATCAATCAATTCAAAAACTTCGCTTTTAAAACTTCTTCTCAAAAAAGCACCGAATTTAAGTATCTCTGCTGCTGTAAGTTTCGTTGATCTATCATGCTGCAACATCTCCTGGAGAACAGGTTTATTCAACAACATTGTTATCCGATCTTTCCAAACCTGCAGTTGATTACTCTGGCTGTCTTTCAACAGATCAACGATCTCTTGCATGCCTTTTACAAAACTTACAAAATGCTGAACAGAAAATCTCGCCAATGCAAAATCAGCAGAATAAAAAACTTTATAGAAAAACACATTGGCCTTATTGCTCACATTCATATCGGCAACAGGCGTTTCGTAAAATTTTTCGATCACCATCATCGTTCCATTCGTGATCGTCTCTGGCCAGTTATGCAAAAAAGGCAATAAGTCTTTGATAATGGTTTGAACTCCATTGATCGACCTGATATCTCCCATTGGCCTGCTCAACATTTGTCGCAACCAATCTTTTCCTCCAAGCGTTCTCGTGAAGTTCAGGTGATGGAATACCGAAAGCTCTTCTTCATGATGGAATATCGAAAGATCGTTCAGCGTGGTTTTGTCTGCTAACATTAACTGCGGTTGAATTTTAGTCGTTGTCCTTTGTGAGATTCATCAAAGCCATTCTTTCCATAAACCAAGTTACCATTTACAAACGTATGTGTTATGGTTGCTGGAAAAGTAAAATGCTCCAGGGGACTCCAGCCACACTTATACAGGATATTTTCTTTGGTAACGGTTGTTGCTCGATTCATATCCACCAATACAAGATCAGCGAAATAGCCCTCTCTTATATAACCACGATCAGCAACCTGGAAACATTCAGCAACTGCATGGCTCATCTTTTCAACTACTTTCTCAATGGTGATCCTTCCCTCTTTTACATAATGCAACATCAAAAGCAATGGATGTTGAACCAACGGCAAACCTGCATGAGCTTTTTCATACGGTTCGTTCTTTTCTTCCCAGGTATGTGGTGCATGGTCTGTAGCGATCACATCTAACCTGTCATCCAATAAAGCCCTCCACAAAGCTTCACGATTATGTGGTGCTTTGATCGCAGGATTGCATTTGATCAGGTTACCGTAATCTTTGTAATCATTACTGGTAAAATGGAGATGATGCACACAAACTTCAGCAGTAATTTTTTTATCTTTTAATGGAACCATGTTGGTGAATAGCTGCAGTTCTTTTTCTGTAGTGATATGCAGAATATGTAATCGACCTCCATATTTTTTTGCAAACTGGATAGCCCGGAATGAAGATTCAAAACAAGCTTCTTCATCTCTTATTACCGGATGATCTGCAGGAGAAAGTGTTCCTTTTTTATCTTTCAGCATTGCCAGGTTTCGCCTGATGATCTCCTCATCTTCACAATGCGTAGCGATCAATACATCCACTCCACCAAAAACCTTATCCAACATAAGCGGATTATCTACCAACAAATTCCCGGTAGAAGAGCCCATGAAAATCTTTAACCCACAGATATCATTCTTTCTTTCGTTGATCTTAAGCACTTCTTCAATATTATCATTCGAAGTGCCCATGTAAAATGAGTAGTTGGCAAGAGAAGTATTTCTTGCTATTTCATATTTCTGTTCAAGTAATTCATGCGTAAAAGCAGGCGGAACGGTATTCGGCATCTCCATAAAAGAGGTTACCCCTCCTGCCACTGCAGCTTTGGCTTCGGTGTAAATACTCGCTTTATGTGTTAATCCCGGTTCCCTGAAATGTACCTGGTCATCGATCACACCCGGCAACAGGAACTGGTTGCTTCCATCGATCTCAATAATATTGGATGAGGTTTGTATTGCCGGAGCTATTTTATCGATTCGTCCATCTTTTATGAGAACGTCTCCGTAAATTTTTGCACCTTCATTTACTATACAAGTATTTTTGACCAGATAATCTCGCATCAGGATATCAATTTAGTATGGCAGATATGCAAATTAAACTTCTTTTCAGATTGGTTCTGGCGATCGTTCCACTTTCAGTTGCCGGGCAATCTTCTTATTTGAGAACAGGCTCAGAAGAATATCGATTGTTAGACCGGCTTGAGATCAAAACAAGGTTTCCTTTATTGAATCAATCATTCAACAGGCCTTTTACGAGAAGCAAAGCTTTTGCGTCGATCGATTCTATTTTAAAAGATTCCACTTCAACAAAATCTCTCTCGAAAATTGACAAAGCACTTATTGCCGATTTCATGAATGATCCTGAAGCGAATAATCAGACTAGTTCTTTATATCCAAGTTTTGGGATCGACATATTAAGAACCAAAAGGAAACATGGATTTCTCGTGATCAATCCAATTGTCAGTGCAAATGTTTGGAAAGAAAAAAACGCTGATCGAACACCTTTTATCGGAACGATTGGTTTGGACGTACGAGGTGCACATAAAAAGATCGGATACAACCTTTATGCAACAGTGAACGAAGAGAGACTTCCCAATTACATGAGCAATTGGTTTAGCAGGTATCAAACAATTCCTGGTGGTGGTAATTTCAAAAACAAAGCTGATGGTAAAGTTTTATATGCAGATATCAGGGGATCGTTACAAACATCAGTTACCAAATATATTGATCTGCAAATTGGATATGATCGCAATTTTCTTGGTAATGGATATCGTAGTTTATTCCTGAGTGATTTTAGCAACAGTACCGCTTTCTTCAAAATAAATACACGCATCTGGAAACTTAATTTCCAAAGCTTGTACATGCAGTTGAAACCGCAGGATGGAATTGTCACCAAAGCATCAGATAAAAAATACTTACGCATTAACACATTGGGAATTGATGCCACCAAATGGTTGAACATTTCTTTCTTCGATGCAGTTGTACTTGGCAGAAGAAACGGCTTTGACCTGAACTATGTATTACCGATCACATTTTTAAGAGCCATGGAGCAACAGAGTGGCAGTCCGGATAATGCATTGTTTGGAATGAATGTGAAAGCAAATCTTGCAGGGAAAGTGCAGTTATACGGACAAGTTCTTTTAGACGAGTTTAAGTTGAGTGAGATCAAAGCAAGAAGTGGATGGTGGGCCAATAAATATGGCTATCAAGTTGGTGCAAAATATATTGATGTACTTGGAATCAAAAACCTGGATCTCCAGGTTGAAACAAACAGGGTAAGACCGTTTACATACACTCACTTCGATTCTGTTTCCAATTATACGCATTACAATCAACCTTTGGCTCATCCTTTAGGTGCAAACTTTCATGAGTTTATCGGGATAATCAGGTTTCAACCAATCAAAAGAATCAATGTAGAGCTTAAAGCCGTTTATTATAAACAAGGTTTAGACTCTCTTGGCTTTACCACTGGCAACAACATTCTTACGAATTACTTAAACAAGCCAAGAAATTATGGTTGGGAAGTTGGCAGTGGCGATAAAGCAACATGCTTATACACGTCATTTGTGGTAACAACAAGGATAATGAGAAATATGTTGTTTGATCTGGCTTTCATCAACAGAAATTTTAAAACAAACCTTACGGGAGAACAGAATACTATACTGGCTTCTGTAGGACTCAGATGGAATATTTCAAGAAGGGAATTTGATTTTTAAATACAGATGTATGTTTTCTAAAAAGATATTGATTGGCCTGGTGATGTTTGTGCCGGCTTTATTATCAGCACAATCAAGCTATTTGATACAAGGTGGAAAAGAAGAAGGGTTATTGAACAGGTTGGATATTCGATTTAGCCCTTCTTACCTGAAGTTCTCTTCTATTAAACCATATAATAGAAGATACGCAGTAATTGATGTTGAGAATATTGATTCTACCAGTAACATTCCCAACATTTCATTGCCAAAACATTTCAGGCTAAATGCAGTTGATAACTATAACATCAGCAGCTTCTTGATGGCAAATTCTGAATGGAGTACATTAAAGCCCGAATACCAAAGTAAAAAACCTGTTCTTAAACATTTCTACAAAACAAAAGCGAATGCTTTTGAGTTAAAGCATCCTGATTATTACCTCGTCTTTAATCCAATCATTCAGTACCAGCAATTCAGAGAGAAAAACAACAACGAAAACATCTTTCTAAATAGTCGTGGTTTACATGCCAGGGGAGTGATTCAAAATAAGATCGGCTTTAGTTTCTATTTCACCGAAAACCAGGAAAGACCAACCTCCTATGCAACCAGTTGGGTGAACAAATACAATGCAGTACCCGGAGTTGGTTATTATAAACCTTTCAAGACAAACAAAGGGTTTGACTACTTCGACATTCGTTCTTCTGTTTCATGGAAAGTAGCCAAATGGATGGATATGCAAGTTGCATACGACAAGAACTTCATCGGAAATGGTTACCGCAGTTTATTCCTGAGCGACTTTTCTAATAACTACATGTTCTTTAAGATCAATTCACATTTTAAAAGATTTCATTACCAGAACATCTTCGCCGAAATGTTTCCTTTTCATATTGCTACATCAATGGACGTACTTCCCAGGAAATATTACAGGGCTCACTATCTTAACTATGCTGCAACGAAATGGCTGAACCTTGGTTTATTCGAAGGAACAATGATGGGAAAAGACAGGCTCACCGTTGGATTATTCAATCCTGTGATGTACTTACAGTTTCCAGGTAAAAGTAGCATAAAAGACAGGAGTTATTTAGGCTTCGATGTTAAAGCAAACATTCTACACCGCTTTCAATTTTATGGTCAGCTGATGATCGATAAACTTAAAGTGAATGATCTTGGCGATAAAACCTGGGACAATCGTTTCGGTTATCAGCTTGGAATGAAATATATTGATGCATTTGGCGTAAGAAATCTTGACCTGCAATTTGAATCGAACAGGGTTCGACCTTATACTTATGCGGCAAATGATACACTCACCAATTACGCTCATTACAATCAACCGTTGGCGCATCCTTTAGGAGCCAATTTCCAGGAGTATATTGGAATTATACGTTACCAACCGATCAATAAATTATACCTGCAGGCAAAAGTTATCGGATATTTCCAGGGTTTGGATTTTGCTATGTACAATATGGGAAGCAACATCTTTAATGGATTCAATAACAGACTGAGTGATGTTAGAGTTAGAACAGTAGATGGTGACAGGGCAACCTGTGTTTATATGAACTTCCTTGCTTCTTTTGAGCTAAGACAAAACCTTTTCATCGATGCGTCATTTACAAAGCGAGATTATGAAACTGTGTTTACCGGTAAAAACAATACCAGCTTTGGAAGTATTGGTATAAGGTGGAACATGAGCAGAAGAGAATATGACTTTTAAACACGAATGATTCTAATTGCACGAATTACACGAATTGAGTGGTTCACTCTAACAGAGTGAGCCACTCTTTTTTTAAGACGCTAAGTTTCACTGATTGAGATAAATAAAAAGTGCAGCTAAGTCGAATTGCAGGAATTATATTCGATTCACTGTTGAATAATGTTCTGACAGTACAAGTGTGCGACGCAAGGGACGATCACCAAAGAACAAGACGCTGACTCCAAGAAAAAATTCGTGCAATTAGTGTAATTCGCCTGATTAGTTTTTTATTAATCTTCCAGATGCAACGAGAAAGAGATCATTCGTGTTTGCAGCTTATCAAATATTGCAGAGTACTTGAGATTCGGGTCTCTTGAATGAATATTTGAAAGTCCTGTACTGAATTTTATCTCGGGTGAGATCGTAACGAATGGCATGTAAAAATTGAATCCTATCGCAGCTTCCACACCATAATCTGATCCTTTCAACTTCACCAGGTCTTCTGCATTTCTTGCTTTGGATGTACTGGCAAGGTCAATATCATATTTCAATCCTGCCATCATGTACACACGAAAATTGTTGATGCGGTCTGAATTAAACTTTACCTGGAAAGGAAAACTTACGATTGTTGTAGGTAACGTTTTATCAACGGTGTATTGACCTGCCTGGTCAGGATATGTAACGGTGTACCTGAAAAATCGTGAACCACCGATCACAAGGTTGGGATTGAACCTTGCTTCGAACCTGTTACTGAGACGTAAAGTTCCCAATAATCCTAAAGCAATACCACCACTGCTACCTGGTTCTGCAGTTAAAACGCTATCGTTCTGCAGGAAATATGGATGACGACCATTGGGATGCAAATAAGAATGCGTGTATGCCAGCGTCATACCAAAATAATATGGCCATTCGTCATGGTTTGGACGATTCAGCTCTACATATTGAGCCGAAGATGAAATGTAAACCAGTAAAAATGCCGCCGAGATACCTATTTGCTTCCGCAGTAAATTGAACATATTCCTAAGCTAAGCGTTTTGTAGTAAGTGTCTCTATACCCTGCGGATTTAAGTATGTTAGTGAATTGTTGTCTTTCGGGAAATGCCTGTACCGAATCGTTCAAATATCGGTAAGCTTTCTTGTTTTTCGCAAACATTTTGCCAAAGGAAGGAGCAATAAAGTTCATGTAAAGGTTGTACACACCTTTAAACACAAAGTTCTTTGGTCTTGAAAATTCCAGTACCACCAACTTTCCTCCTGGTTTCAGCACCCTCAGCATTTCCTTCAATCCCTTTTCCAGGTTTTGAAAGTTGCGTACACCGAATGCAACTGTGATGGCGTCAAACGTATTATCACCAAAGATTATTGTTTCGCTGTCGCCAGTTAACAGTTCTATGTGAGCACTCAACCCTTTCTCTTCAATTTTTTTCCTGCCCACTTCCAGCATACCGGTCGAGATGTCGATTCCGGTGATACGGGATGGCTGTAAAATATTAT
The DNA here is from genome assembly GCA_024508725.1 of Chitinophagaceae bacterium. GTDB lineage: Bacteria > Bacteroidota > Bacteroidia > Chitinophagales > Chitinophagaceae > JAEZDC01. The sequence continues at coordinate 431,970 of JANINS010000001.1, forward strand.
ATGTTAAAATTGCCATGTCACCTGTTCCTGTGGCAACATCCAGCATGTTTTGAGGATTGATGCTTTTCAGTTCGGCAATGGCTTTTTTTCTCCAGCCAACATCTGTTCCCACACTTAAGAAGCGGTTCATGAAGTCGTACTTACTAGAAATGTCGTTGAACATTTCGGCTACTTGTTCTTTTTTTTGCAGATCTGATGCTTTATCCGGAACGATCTCGTCGTGTGCAAACTTTGCCATAGGCAGCAAAGATAAAGAATGAGCTTTGGTCGTGGCTGATGCGCATCATTAGAGAAAATATTAGGGAACAAGCTTCAACAAGAATGGCATCGCCGGTTGTGTCACTCACTTGTACGTTCTGAACTTTTGGGAGCAGGATAGCTCCAACAAAAAGCCTAACTTTATTGCAATGAAAAAGGCTAAACAAAATACTGATGAGCTGACCAAGCTATTTAACCAGCTTTCTGCTGAAGAGCAACAAGCCGTCTTTCAATTGGTAGAAACAATGGCAGAAGCAGCATGCAAAAGAGAAACAGGTTACACGATTGAAGAATATAACAAAGCTTTAGAAGTAGCAGAATCTGAAGCCGCATACTCTCACACAGAAGTTCTTAATGACGTACAGGAATGGCTAGGCAACAAAAAGAAAAGGGCTATAGCATAGAGTGGTCAACTTCTGCAAGAAGATCTTTCTTCAAAGCAGTAGAGTACATAAGTGAGTTTTCTTTACAAGGAGCCGAATCAGTAGTAAAGAATATTGATAAAAGTTTACAAAAGACTATCTCTAATCCTCGTTTCTATCCACCTGATAAATGGAAACTTAACAATAGAGGAAATTACAGAGCTTTTGAAATAAAGCGATTTCGAATTGCATATAAAATCATTTCAAAAAGGCATAAGATCAGAATACTTTTATTTAGACATGTAAAACAACAACCTAAAAAGTATTAAGCGTCACTCTTTAATCGGTATTTCTGTAGCGGATTACAAATCCATATTTTTACATATGAAATTGCATACCCTTCTTCAACCCTTAATTGTTCTAATTCTTCTTACATATAATGCAAGTGCTCAAGCTCCTTACCAGCTTAAATCCGCAAAAATTGAGTATGTGTTTGATCTTGGATTTGCTCAAGGAACAAAGACATTGGTATTTACAGATTCTGGTAGAGTAGAAAAAGTAGTTGGAAGGCAAGTGATTGATACTTCTATGAACGCCATCTTGCCGCCAGGATTTCGGCTCACTAAAGCAGAAATAATCAATATTTTTATAATGCAAACAAAAGACTTTGTGTATTCAATAAACCTAGACTCTATGGTTGGTTCAAAAAGGCCTAGGTTAACTATAGAAATAGACACTTCTTTCTTCAAGTCTCCAGAAAAATTTGTTGGAGAGGATATTTTTTTAGGAAGAAAATGTGAGGTGTGGGAGTTCGGTCCGATTATGAAAATATGGAAATGGAAAGGAATAGTTCTAAAAAAAGAAACGGAAGCTGATTCAAAAAAAATCACAGAATATGCAATTTCAATTGATGAGAATTACATTTTGAAACCCGATGAATTTACTGTGCCCCCTGGTGTAAAAATTAAAGAAGCTCAATTCTAAATCTTCAGCACAAGTGTGCGACGCAACGGAAGCTCAATAGATATTCCGGAGTCGACTCCATAAAAATCTTCTAATACGCAGCACTTCAAAAGCATAAGGCACTATTCTTGCCAAGCTTTCGCAAAATCTTAAAAGCTTTTGACTTACACTTGCAAAAGCTTGTTACTGTAACTTCATTTAAAACTATTGCATGCAAACTGCAGAGGATATACGGCAGCTTAACGAAAAGATCAGCTATGCCGCTACGTTTGTAGATAAGATAAAGAACGAACTTTCTAAACTGGTGGTTGGTCAGCAGTACATGGTTGATCGATTGATGATCGGTTTATTAAGTAATGGTCATGTATTGTTAGAAGGTGTTCCTGGTTTGGCCAAAACGCTTACCATTAAAAGTCTTGCACAGGCTGTTCATGCAAAATTCAGCCGGATACAGTTTACGCCTGATCTATTGCCTGCCGATGTGGTTGGAACCATGATATACAATCAGCAACGTGGTGAATTTGTGGTTCGTAAAGGACCTGTATTTGCGAATTTTATTCTGGCTGATGAGATCAACCGAGCTCCGGCAAAAGTGCAGAGTGCTTTACTCGAAGCGATGCAGGAACGACAAGTAACGATTGGTGAACAAACGTATAAACTGGATGAACCTTTTCTTGTTCTGGCAACACAGAATCCATTAGAACAGGAGGGAACATATCCTCTACCGGAAGCACAAGTGGATCGTTTTATGTTGAAGGTGATCGTTGGTTATCCTTCAAGAGCTGATGAGCAGATGATCATTCGTCAGCAGGTACAAGGGTTAGAATTACCACAGATAAATCAGGTGGTGAGTACTTCAGAGATCATCAATGGAAGAACATTAGTGAAGCAGGTGTACATGGATGAAAAAGTGGAGCAATATATCATTGACATTGTATTTGCTACTCGTTCACCGCTGGAGTATGGATTAGGCAAGATGAAGAATCTCATCAGCTACGGTGGTTCTCCAAGAGCCAGCATTAACCTGGCTCTGGCAGCGAAAGCTCATGCTTTTATGGAGAAGAGAGGTTTTGTTATTCCTGATGATGTAAAAGCAATTGCCAAAGATGTGTTGAGACATAGAATTGGGTTGACTTATGAAGCCGAAGCAGAAAATATTAATACTGAAAACATAGTAGACGATATACTTAAAGTGGTTCAGGTTCCGTAGTGAAGAAACAGAAGAACGATATTGTACCTTCCCTTTCAGTAACTGATATTTTAAAAAAAGTCAGAACACTGGAGATCAAGAGTAAAAAGCTCACGAACAATCTTTTTACCGGTGAATACCATTCTGCTTTCAAAGGAAAAGGGATGTCGTTCAAAGAAGTTCGTGAATATACTCATGGAGATGACATTCGTTTTATCGACTGGAATGTTTCTGCACGAATGGGCAACTCATACAGTAAAGTTTTTGAAGAAGAAAGAGAGCTTTCCGTTTTCTTTTTGATTGACTCCAGTGCAAGCAATCTTTTCGGCACAAATGAGCAGAGTAAAAGAGAACTGATCATCGAAGTATGTGCTGTGCTGGCTTTCTCAGCTTTAACCAACAATGATAAAACAGGATTGATCTTCTTCACCAACCAGGTAGAAAAATACATTCCATTGGCAAAGGGAAGAGATCATGTTTTGTACTCGATAAGAGAGATGATCTCATTCCAACCAAAGAACAAACAAACCGATCTTGTAAAAGCATTGCAGTTTTTGAATAAAATATCAAAACATAAAAGCATCGTTTTTATCCTGAGTGATTTTGCTGATGCAGGCTACCATGAAGCTCTAAGAGTGGCAGCCAAACGTCATGATGTGGTGGGAATTCAAGTGTATGATGAAAAAGATGCAAAACTTCCCGAATTTCCCGGTGGCGGATTGATCCAACTACAAGACCCCGAAACAGGAGAACTCGTGTGGCTGGATACAGGTGATGCATTAACACGTCACAGTTACAATCAACAATTTGAAAGAATACTTTTCGATGCGAAACAAACTTTCCGCAATGCAGGAGCCGACCTGATGCAATTAGCTACCGGACAGGATTATGTAAAAGCACTTCAACAATTCTTTATCAGGAGAGCATGAGGGGAAGAAAGTTAATTGTGAATCGTGAATGGTCAATAGCGATGATGCTCATTGGCTTTTTATTAATTACTTTCTGTGCCTCTTCTCAGAAAGTGTCAACACTGGTAAGCAAAGAAAAAATCTTGTTGGGTGAGCAGGCACTTATCAAGATCAAAGTAGAAGGTGTAACGCAAGCACAGGTTCAGGAAGATTTTCGTTTTCCGGATACGATCAATCACCTCGAAATCCTGGCAGACAGCATTGAATACCTCAACAGCTCCAGCTTCGAACATACACTCACAATTACTTCATTCGATTCCGGTGTTTGGCAGCTTCCTGCATTTACCATGATGCTTACCGACAAACGAACACTCAGCTCAAATCCTGTTACCATCAGTGTTTTGCCGGTAGATGTTTCTGATATGGAAGATTACCACGATATCAAAGACATATTAGAGATCGATCCGGAAAATAACTGGTGGATCATTGGTTCTATTATTTTAATTGCACTGGTTTCTCTGTTTGCGATACTCTGGTTCATGAATAACCGAAAAGCAGCAATCGAACACAAGCCAATCGAAGCCTCAACGCTCCAACAATTGTATAATAAAACATTACAACAATTATCCAGTCTTGAAACGAAAGATTTATCATCTCAACTAAACGTCATTCATATATTCAGCAGTTCATCGGATGTCATTCGTTCATTCATCGACAAAGCAAAAGGAGCAAACACTGCTCATCTCACTACAGGTGAATATATGGCAAACCAAAAAGGCAAGCTACCCAACACGGAAATAGAAAATAGTTTCTTTCAATTTCTGCGTTTAGCCGATGCAGTGAAATTTGCAAAGTACACTCCACCTGCTGAAGAGATCACATCTGCATTTCCTATGCTGAAGTCATTGGTTACATCAGTCTTTCAACAATCAAAATCCAATACCTGATGCTGAAAGACTATTTCAATATAGAATTTGCTTACCCATGGGTGCTTGGTTTGTTACTACTTATTCCATTCATTATTTGGTGGTACTGGAACAATAATAGAAACGCTTCAGCAGCAATGCGGGTTACCACAACACATTTTCTGCAACACACCAAAAGCTGGAGAACCAACCTGAGGCATCTTCCATTTTTATTACGTTGTGCAGGATTGGTCTTCATTATAATAGCATTGGCAAGACCCCAGGAAAAATATACGGAAGATGAGATCAATGGTGAAGGAATTGATATAGTGCTTTGCTTCGACATCAGCGGTAGCATGACAGAAAAAGACATGTTACCCAACAGGCTTGAAGCATCGAAGCAGGTGGCTTTGGATTTTTTAAACAACCGTAAAGGCGACAGGGTTGGCGTTGTCATCTTCAGCAAGCAAAGTTTTACGCTTTGCCCTGTTACTACAGATCACAACACTGTGAAAAGCCAGATCACCAATATTGAAAGTGGTTACCTGCAGGAGGATGGAACATCTATCGGATCAGGATTGGCAACAAGTGTTGACAGGCTTCGCATCAGCCAATCAAAAAGTAAAGTGGTGATCTTACTTACTGATGGTGTTGACCAGGGTGGAACCATTCCGCCAGACATTGCAAAAGAAATGGCGAAGCTGTACAATGTAAAAGTGTACACCATCGGTATCGGTTCTGAAGATGAGATAGAAGTTCCTGTTGAAACAGCTATGGGTACGGTAATGCAGAAAAAGAAACTTGAGTACAACGAAGGTTTACTGAAAACAATTGCTTCAGAAACTGGCGGACAGTACTTTCATGCAACTACCAAAGAAAATTTGCAGGGTGTGTATGACAGCATTGATAAATTAGAAAAATCAAAAGTGGAGATCAAAACATATAATAAGTTCACAGATAAATATCACCTGCCGTTAATGATCGGAATTTGCCTCATCGTTCTTGAATTAGTTTTACGATTAACTGTATTCAAGAAATTTCCCTGATCAATTTCCTCCTACACTCAACAACTCAATATCAAATATCAAAGTAGAACCCGGTGGAATATTAGAACCTGGAGGTGAGTAATTATTGTAAGCCAATTCAGCCGGAACAAACAATCTCCACCTGCTACCAACAGGCATTAACATTAAGGCTTCTGTCCAACCAGAGATTACACCACCCACTGTAAACTTGGTTGGCATACCACGTTCAACTGAACTGTCGAACACAGTTCCATTGATCAATGTTCCTGTATAGTGAACAGTTACCGTATCAGTTTCTTTAGGCACAACTCCTGTTCCTTGCCTAATCACCTGGTACTGCAATCCACTTGGTAGTGTTGTGATGGCGGGCTTTAACTTATTAGCATCAAGAAATGCGTTGCCTGCCTTTTTATTCTCAGCAGCCTGTTCAGCCATCAACATATTGATGTAATTATTCAATACATAATTTGCCTGGTCAGGTGTAAATGCAAGCTGCTGATTTTTCAGCACATCATTTACCGCTTTCATTACAGCAGCAGCATTCAAATCTTTCACACCAAATTCTTTGTATTGTAAAACCACACTCATCCCAACTGCATAGCTAAATGAATCGAGTGCATTCTTCAACACCGGTTGAGCAGGTTTCGCAGTTACTTTAGGTGGCGTTTTTGTTTGTTGAGCGTTAGCAGAAACTGCAACACCTATCATCAATGAAAATAACAATGCTCTTTTCATGCTTTCAAAAATAGTGATTTGAATAAACGAAACTAGTGATGATATTATGAAGCCAGCTTTAACACTCCGATTAAACTTTCGTTGCGTCGCACTCTTCAACTGCATTGCCAAGCTCAACTTTTAAATAGTTATTGTAATTCTTCACGGTGAATTCGTTCAATTCGTGTAATTCGTCTATTTCGTGTTAACGAATTGCATCATCTGTAATATGATGTCAGCATCAGGAGAATTAGCCAGGTATTTTTCTCTTTCACTGTATTTGCAAACACCAGGATAATCACCTTCTTTGCAACCCATATCAAGAATGATCTGGAAGTGAAGGTGTGGTGGCCAGTGTCCATTCTCGGCTGGCAAACCAAACGAAGCGATCTGCTGTCCCCTATTCACATATTGACCTTCTGTTGCTTTTTCAATATCTGCCAAAGCAAGATGACCGTACAATGTATAAAATGAAAATCCATCCAGTTGATGCGAAACGATCAGCGTTGCTCCATAGTCCCCATAATTATCATTGAACTTGAAGCTATGTATCATTCCACCGAAAGGTGCAAACACAGGAGTTCCTGCTTTGCCCCAGATATCTATTCCCAGGTGCAGTCTTCTTGGCTCTTCGTATACATCAGCAGAATCGAAAAGTTTGCTTCTGCTATACACTGTTCTCAATTCACCATAACCACCAATGCCGTAAGTGGCTCCGGCTTCTTCTAAAATATCTTCAACATATTCTGAAAAAGCATCTGTATCGTCGAATATATCAGTGGTTAATGTTGCATTAGTTGAAGTAAAATCCATCAGCACTAACTTATCTTTCCCGCCATTGAAAGGAACAACCGGTGCAAAAGATGATTGATTTTTCTTCAGCACATGAACAATGTCTTTCGGATCTATTAAAGGATCTTTCATATCGTTTTACGAGTGGTTCACTCTACAGGAGTGAGCCACTCTTTTAATCATCAAATTTATAATAGTATTCTGTCTGCATCAAGTGAGTTGAAATAAAGCGTTGTTTATTCTCAAATAACTTGAAAACTTCCTCTCTTTTTATCAAAGTAGGTCTTTCGCTTATTAAGCTTGAATATGATGACCACGGATACTCATCCAATTTACTTATCACCTTATGCTTTACTGCATTAGCATGTATGTACACTACAAGCTGACTAAGATGTATCTCATCTTTCACAAGTATTCTTCTGAAGGGACTATCGAAAAGATGTCCTTTTGAACGATTCTGAAGATTGAATGATCTTGTATAAGAAACAAAAAAACTATTGAATTGCCGTTCGATCAGTGCATTAAGAGAAACTTCAGCAGCAATAAACTTTCGTTGAATGCCAGATAATTGCTCCGCTTTGAAAACATTCAATGCAGACCTTATCTCTTCTTCCGCTTTCACCTTAACGAGAAAATGACAATGATTATTCAACAAATTATAGCAATAGGTATCGAGATAGTCATTCAAGTAGAAGCGATATCTTTCCAGGAAATATTTTTTATTCCCATCAGAGATAAATAATTGCTGATTAGGCAACGCTTTGCATATTATATGATAGAAAGCGTTGGGCTCAAAAGCTGCCGAATATCTTGCAGGAATGGGCATTCATAAATTTACAGAAACTTACAAAGAGTGGCTCACTCGTTAAGAGTGAACCACTCACCGAAGTATTTCGAAGATCTTCACCGGTGTTGCATCAACAATATCTTCTTTAATGAACTTCATTCCACACTTCTGTATCACTTTTAAAGAAGCAGTGTTGTGCACATGAGCTTTGGCTACGATCCTGTTTAGATCGAGATGTGCAAACCCGTAACTGATACAAGTACTTGCAGCTTCTGTAGCAAATCCATTTCCCCAGTAATGTTTTATAAAACGATAACCAAGATCTACCTCATCTCTGTCGGATAAATATTTAAGTCCGGCCCAGCCAATAAATTCATGCGTATATTTCAAATGCACAGCCCATCTTCCCAGCTTCAATTCGTATTGCGGTAGAATGATATTCTTTAAAATCCCAGGAGCATTTTCTTTTGTTGTTGGTGGCTCATGAACATACTTTGTTACTTCAGGATCGCTGTTGAGTTGATAAAGCAAGTCTGCATCATCTACAGTGAATTGTCGAAAAAGCAATCGTTCTGACTGAAAAAGCGAGTTCATAGATTATACTACAACGTTCACCATTTTTCCTTTTACAAAAATGAATTTCTTCAGCGGCTTACCTTCTATCCATTTCTGTATAACCTCATTTGCCAAAACCGTCTTCTCTATTTCTGACTGTTCAGCATCCAAAGGCATTACGATGGTTGTTCTTAATTTACCATTGATCGAAACAGGATATTCTTTGGTTGATTCAACAACATATTTCTCTTCAAACTTCGGATAAGTTGCATCTAAAACAGAACCTGTATTACCCAAAGCACTCCAAAGTTCTTCTGCAATATGGGGAGCGTACGGAGTAAGTAATACAACCACATTCTCCAACACTTCTTTCTTGTGGCACTTCAGATCACCCAATTCATTCACACAAACCATGAATGCTGCCACAGCAGTATTAAAAGAGAAACGTTCTGTATCTTCTTCGATCTTTTTGATGGTCTTGTGTAAGATTTTCAGTTCTTCGGCAGTTGCTTTTTCTACGTTCCATACTTTTCCTTTTTGCTCATCGAAGAACAAACGCCAAAGTTTTCTAAGGAAACGATGTACACCTTCAATTCCTTTGGTATCCCAGGGCTTGCTTTGCTCAACCGGACCAAGGAACATTTCGTACATACGGAAAGTGTCTGCTCCGTATTTGTTTACAAGATCATCTGGGTTAACCGTGTTAAATTTAGACTTGGACATCTTTTCAACTTCGGAAGTACAGATGTATTTGCTTTCTGACCGTGTATCGTAAATGCTGCCGTCTTCTAAGATAAACTCAGCGTGCTCGTAAGCATTTCTCCACTTCTTAAATTCGATGATGTCTAACTCGTATCCATCTACCAAATTGACGTCTACGTGTAAAGTTGAAAAGTTTATATTATAAACTCCTATATCTGATCTGTCCGGATAAATGGCTTTTATTCTGGAGTCAAGTAACGCTCTTAATTCATCAGCCAAGGGCTTTATGTTATTTTCAACCGCTTCATAATATTTCCTAGATACAAAAATTGTTGGAAGTTTTTTACCCTCATAATTTTCCGATGAGATTATAGACCACATGATTCTATGAACGAATCTCGAACTGCCCTGAATCATTCCCTGGTTCACCAATCTTTTATAAGGCTCGTCATAACCAATCAATCCCAGATCATACAAACACTTCGTCCACATCCTGCTGTACAATAAATGTCCAACAGCATGTTCGGTTCCACCAATGTAAAGATCAACCTGGTTCCAGTAATCAGAAGCTTTCCTGTCGCAGAAAGTTTCATCGTTATGCGGATCCATGTATCGTAAGAAATACCAACTGCTTCCTGCATAACCAGGCATTGTGTTGGTCTCGAGTTCTCTTGCTACCCATTCTGGAATATTCGCTAACGGACCTTCACCTTCAGGACCCGGAGAATAAGAATCAACCTTTGGTAATTCCAATGGCAACTCAGATTCATCTAAAGGTTTTGCAATTCCATTCTTCCATTGAATTGGAAACGGTTCACCCCAATAACGTTGGCGTGAGAATGCAGCATCCCTCATTTTATAATTCACTTTCCTTTCTCCAATTCCTAATTCCTCCAACTTACCAATTACTACCTCGATAGCATCTCTCATCACCATTCCATCTAAGAAATCGCTGTTACTGAGCTTTGCATCTTTGGTTGGATTGGCTTCTTCTCCATTGTATGCATCACCAATAATGTTGGTGATCGGAATATTAAAATGCTTTGCAAACTTGTGATCTCTTTCATCACCACAAGGCACAGCCATTATGGCTCCTGTTCCATAACCTGCCAACACATATTCAGAGATCCATATAGGAATTTGTTTTCCATTGAATGGATTGATGGCATAAGAACCAGTAAACACACCGCTTATCTTTTTCTCAGCCATTCTCTCTCTTTCGCTGCGACTTTTTACATAGGTAATGTAATCTTCTACTGCCTGCTTTTGTTCAACAGTTGTTATTTGCTCAGTCAATTCATGCTCAGGAGCAATCACCATGAAGTCAACACCGAAGATGGTATCGGGGCGAGTTGTGTAAACTCTTAGATTGACCTCACCCTCCAACTCCCTCTCCAAAGGAGAGGGAGAGGAAGAAGCTTCTTTCAGCTTCAGTTCAGATTTTATTCGTTCGATCACTAATGAGCTGTTGTGCAGTACCTCATCATTCCTGAATCGTAGCATTGTATATTGATGCTCATTCAACCATTGTTCACGAGCAACATCAAATTTCTTTTGTTCACCTGCATCGTGATATTCACCATCAACTTCTATGATCAATCTTTTTTCTAAACAAACAAAATCAGGGATGTATCCTGCAATAGGATGCTGTCTCCTGAATTTATAATTTTCAATTTTTCTATTTCTTAATTCCTGCCAAATAATATTTTCAGCTTCAGTAGAATTTTTTCGATTCTCTTTTGCAAAGGCTGATAAATGTTTCCACTGGTCGGGAGTATTGGTTATATAGCCTGGAATTGCTCCTGCAGTTCCCCTCTCCTTTGGAGAGGGGCTAGGGGTGAGGTCAGTTTTAACTTCAAAATCAATCTCAGCACCACTACTCTTTCCAATCCAGTTGCTTTGCATTTCCTTCATCGCATCGCTGAAATCAACAGTATTCAGTCCGTCTAATAAACGATCTGCATATTCTGTGATCCGCAAATACCATTGGCGAAGTTTTTTCTTCACCACAGGATGTCCACCTCTTTCACTTACACCATTCACCACTTCGTCGTTTGCTAATACAGTACCTAAGGCCTCACACCAGTTCACTTCACCATAGCCACAATAAGCCAGGCGATATTCCATCAGAATATCCTGCTTTGTTTTTTCATCGAAAGAATTCCACTGCTCAGCAGAAAACTTTCCATGCAACACTTCAAATCTTTCGTTCCGAAGCTCAAATCTTGAATCGGGAACCGGGTGGTTTATATTTCCTTCCTTCTCAAATGCCGCAACAAGATGTTCAATTGATTCTGCTTTATTAGTGTTTCGGTTAAAAAAACTTTTGAATAACTGCAGGAATATCCATTGTGTCCACTTGTAATAACGAGGCTCGGAAGTATTTACTTCACGATCCCAGTCGTAACAAAAACCAATATTGTCGAGCTGCTTTTTAAAGTTGGCAATATTCGCTGCTGTTGAAACGGCCGGATGAATACCATGTTCAATCGCATATTGTTCAGCCGGCAAACCAAAAGCATCGAAGCCCATCGGATGTAAAACATTGTAGCCCTTCAGTCGTTTAAAACGGGCATAAATGTCTGAAGCAATATATCCTAACGGGTGACCTACGTGCAAACCTGCACCACTGGGATAAGGAAACATATCCAACACATAAAACTTAGGTTTTGAAGAATCGTTCGAAACCTTGTACGCATTTGTTTCTTTCCAATGCTGTTGCCATTTCTTTTCAATATCCCTGAAGTTGTATTCCATTCTATTGCTGATATCTTATTTATGATTTCTGATCTTTGGAGACCAGCTTGTGATCGTTTACTCATCGTTCCTTGCGTCGCACTCTTGTACAAAACATCGTTTCTCGACTCTCGTTTCTCGTTAGAGTAATTTTAAATTAGTATCATCAAAACGAGAAACGTAATAACGAGTAACCAGAAACGAGAAACATTGCTGGTCAATGTTCAGAACGTACAAGTGAGTGACACAACGGAAGATGAATTATGCACTGTTGCCGGCTAAATAAATCTCTCCTAACAAAATTTTAACCCTGCCCGGAAGCAGTAAGCATAATTACCGTTGGTAAACAATCGTTAGAGTGCTGCAAATGTAACGTTTAGGGCGGTAAAGCCCTACATTTGCAACAAGCGAAAACCATTAAATCTACGGCATGGAAAAACAGGCGAAAGGCTCACTCAAACGCAGCAAGCCCAATTACATTTACAGCATTGTTGGGGTTGCACTGGTACTGCTTATTATGGGTGTTATGGGTTGGATGTTCATGAACTTTAACCAGGCGGCCAATATGTTTAAAGAAGACATCAGGCTGAGTGCTTACCTGAGAACGGCTAATAAAGACACGATCGGGCAGATACAGCAGTTTATTTCAAGCCAGCCGTTTGCCAAAGATGTGCAGTACATTAATAAAGAAACTGCCAAGCAGATCTGGAATAAAGAGAATAAAGAAGATTGGGCTACGGTTCTGGAAGATAATCCACTGCCTGAGAGTATTGATTTCTACGCCAAAAGCAGTTACGTAAATACTGACAGCCTGGCAAAGATCCAGAGCACCATTTTGGGTCGTTATCCTGACCAGATCACTGAACTGAATTATCCAAAACAACTGGTAAACAACCTGAATGAAAGAGCTTCGAACCTGGGCGTCGTGTTTTTGGTGGTTGCGATCATTCTTTGTGCTATCGTGATATTTAGTATCGATAATACCATCAGGCTGGCTATGTTCAGTAACCGTTTCCTTATCAAGACCATGCAAATGGTAGGTGCTACCAGGTGGTTTATTGTAAAACCAATGGACCTGAGGGCTATTTTAAATGGGTTGATCAGTGCTGCCATCGCTATTTTATTGCTTTTTGCCCTGATCAAATGGAGCGAAAGCCAGTTTACCCAGCTTTCAACGTTACATAATACGGGTATGTTGATCACTTTATTCGGCGGAATGATACTCGTTGGAGTTGCCATATCTCTTTTCAGCACTCATAGAAGTGTGATGAAGTACCTGAAAATGAAGCTGGACGACCTGTATTAAGGTGAATTGTGAATGGGCAATAGTGAATAGAGGCTGCATTTTTCTAACGATGCTTTCACTTTTGACCATTGCCTATTGACTATTCACTTTTCCTTATCTTGCGAACCTTAATTAACTGTGATGGCTGAAACTAAAAAAGTTGTTGTAAAAGAGATATCCCCGCTTTTTGGGAAAGATAATTATATGTGGATGGTGATCGGTGCTGTGGTAATAGCGATCGGGATGTTTGTAATGAGTGGTGGAAAGAATGAGAATCCGAATGTGTTCGATAAGAATGTGGTGTATAGCACAACAAGGATCACCGTTGCTCCGATCTTGATACTGCTGGGTTTTGTGATCGAGATCTATGCTATTTTTAAAAAGCCTGCTGTAAAAGCATAATTGGAATATACCTTGTTGAGAATCCTGCCGCATGGCGGGATTTTTTGTTTCTTTAAACTTCTAAAAGATTTTCATGAGCATAGTTGAAGCTATTATAATTGCAATAGTTGAAGGGATAACAGAGTTTTTGCCGATATCTTCTACCGGTCATATGATCATTACCAGTTCTTTACTGGGTATACACAAAGAAGAGTTCACGAAATTGTTTGAAGTTGCGATACAACTCGGAGCGATCCTTTCTGTAGTGATATTGTATTGGAAAAGGTTCTTTCCACTCAACCGCTGGATGTTTTATTTAAAACTCATCGTAGCAGTTATACCAGCCCTGGCGTTGGGATTTCTTTTTTCTGATAAAATAGATGAACTGCTGGAAAGTCCGTTGACGGTTGCCATTGCTTTATTGGTGGGTGGTGTGATACTCTTATTCATCGATAAAGTTTTTAAAACGCATACGATAGACAATGAAAAAGAACTTGGTTTTGGCAGAGCTTTTTTGGTAGGATGCTGGCAATGTCTTGCCATGATACCGGGTGTTAGCAGAAGTGCATCTTCCATTATTGGTGGAATGCAACAAAAGCTAACGAGAAATTTTGCTGCTGAGTTTTCATTTTTTCTTGCCATTCCTACAATGGCTGCAGCAACGGGTTATAAATTACTCAAAGCATATAAAGAAACGCCTGACATGCTGATGAATAAAGACAATCTTACTGTGCTTATTATTGGTAACGTTGTAGCTTTTGTTGTTGCAATGCTGGCAATAAAGTTTTTCATCAGCTATCTGCAAAAACATGGTTTCAGGATGTTCGGATGGTACAGGATCATCGTTGGCATTATACTTTTGATTCTGATATATAATGGCTATTTGCAGTAATATGTTTAAACTTGTATAAACTACCTATATATGAAAAAGTTTGTCGCTCTTTTTTGTTTTGCAGCATTGTTGATCACAGCCTGTAATTCTTACGGAGATAAGATAAAGATCAATGACAAAAGCGAAGTGTATTATAAGGATGGTGCTTCAAAAGATGATGCACAGCGTTTGGGGAATTTTCTACTGAAAAATAGTTACTTCGACAGCCTGAGCGAAAAATCAGTGCAGCTCACCAAGAATAAAGACACGTTCGATGTAAAGTTTGTAGTTGATAAAGCAAAGGTTGAACAACAGGGTAACTCTGAGTTTCTTTTCCAGATATTAGGTGCTGCCATCAGTTCAGAAGTATTTGCTAACAAACCGGTGAAGGTGATACTTGCTGATGCATACATGAAAGGATTTAAAGATATACCTCCTTATTCACTCGAAGATACTGTAGATACAACTAAGCAGGTTGAGCATGATTCAACAGGAACGAATCAATAAACAAAACAATAAGTTATTCAAGACGCTACTGGTGGTAGCGTCTTTTTTATTTTATCTTTAGCCAAACCAAACCAATGCAAACTGCTTCTAAAAAAGTGATCAATGGCTGGGCTATGTACGACTGGGCTAACAGTGCATACAACCTGGTGATTACTTCCACTATATTTCCGGCATATTATGATGCGATCACATCACTAAAAAATGATAATGGCGATGTTATCAGCCATAAGGTTTTATTCCTGGGCAATGAGTTTGAAAGTGCTTCTTTATATAATTATGCGATAGCTTTTGCTTACCTCGTAATTGCACTTATTTCACCCATACTCTCTTCTATTGCAGATTATAAAGGCAATAAGAAAAGGTTTATGCAATTCTTCTGTTATCTTGGATCTATAGCCTGCTGCACTTTATACTGGTTTTCGAAAACTACTTTACCTCTTGGCATAATTTGTTGCATACTCGCTGCAATTGGTTATTGTGGCAGCCTGGTATTTTACAATTCTTATTTACCCGAGATCGCTGAAGAAAAAGATCAGGACAAGGTTAGTGCAAAAGGATTTGCTTATGGTTACATTGGCAGTGTGATCTTGCAGGTGATCTGCTTTTTATTTGTACTAAAACCTGAACTTTTTGGTATTACTGATGACAGTTTTGCTCCACGTTTATCTTTTTTATTGGTAGGTATCTGGTGGATGGGATTTGCACAGATCACCTTTGCACGATTACCTAAAAATAGACCATTGGGTAGTGATAAATCGCACAACATATTCACCAATGGATTTCATGAGTTGAAAAAAGTGTGGAATCATGCAAAACATTTACCTGTTCTGAAAAAGTTTCTTATATCCTTTTTCTTTTACAGTATGGGAGTACAAACGGTGATGCTGGCCGCAACTTTATTTGGCAGCCAGGTGATGCATCTTGAAACAAGTAAACTGATCGCTTGCATCCTCATCATTCAAATCGTTGCCATTGCCGGAGCGTATATAATGGCAAAATTATCTGACAAGTTTGGCAATTTCCAGGTATTGATATTTGTTGTGCTGATATGGATAGGTATCTGTATTGCAGCTTATTTTATCAGAACAGAAATGCAGTTTTATATATTAGCTGCTGTAGTTGGTTTAGTAATGGGCGGCATACAATCTTTAAGCAGATCTACTTATTCTAAATCAATGCCCGAAACAAAAGACACTGCTTCGTTCTTCAGTTTTTATGATGTAACAGAAAAAGTAGCAATAGTTATCGGCATGTTCAGCTTTGGATTTATACAACAGCTAACGGGCGACATGAGAAATTCTATCATTGCTTTAGTTGTTTTCTTCTTTATTGGACTTGTAACACTATACCTTACCTTGCAGCAACAGAAAAAAGACGCTCATTTATCATGAAACTTTATTCGATCAATACAGGAAATTTCAAGTTAGATGGTGGTGCTATGTTTGGTGTTGTTCCCAAATCAATCTGGAACAAATTAAACCCGGCTGATGAAAACAATCTATGCAACTGGGCAATGCGTTGTTTACTGATAGAAGATGGAGACAAACTGATATTGATCGATAATGGCATCGGCGATAAACAGGATGCAAAATTCTTCAGCCATTATTATTTGAACGGAGATGATACGCTGGATAAATCTTTAGCAAAACATGGTTTTTCAAAAGATGATATTACTGACGTGATCCTTACACACCTTCACTTCGATCATTGTGGCGGAAGCATCACAAGACAAGGTGATAAATTAATTCCTGCATTCAAAAATGCTACTTACTGGAGTAATGAGCGACATTGGAAATGGGCAACAGAACCAAACGACAGGGAGAAAGCTTCATTCTTAAAAGAAAATATTCTGCCAATACAGGAAAGCGGACAACTGAAATTTGTATCAACTGAAGATAGAACACAACTATTCAACAACATCAATGTTCGTTATGTAAACGGACATACCGATGCCATGATGTTACCACAGATCAACTACAACGGAAAAACCATTGTGTTCATGGCTGATCTTTTGCCGGCTGCTGCCCATATTCCCATTCCATATGTGATGGCTTATGATATGTTTCCATTAACGACATTGAATGAGAAGAAGTCGTTTTTAAAAGAAGCGGTGGAAAATGATTATGTATTATTCTTTGAACACGATCCAAAGAATGAATGTTGTAATCTGCAAATGACTGAGAAAGGAATTCGCCCGAAAGATTTTTTTACGATAGCAGAAGCGTAACTAGTATTCACGATTCACCCGAATGATGCCGAATATTTCTTTCTGAGATCCTTCGGGATCTTTTTCTTCAGCATCTAACACTTTGTAATTTCTAGTAGTATCAACAAATCCATTTTGATCGAGCCAGATCATTCGTTTGTTAACGGTTTGTCCAACATTACCACCGACAGAAATAATGTAACCCTGTTCTTTATTCACTTCAACCACAATATCGCAGTGTGATATACAGGAAGGATCGATGGTATTCATGTTAAAGCGGTTCCTTTTCCTGTTCATACAGATAAGATCACCCGGTTCTGGCCATGCACTTAAGCTGTCTGTAACATCATAAGCTGCATATAAAGGTTGCTGTTCTTTTTTCACATTGTTTCTTGCCCACACTATATACTTAGAATGCAGGATCGAATAAGGAAATCTATCACCTGCACCAGCCTGCTTCATCACCCACGAAATAAACACTGCACTCCAGGGATGATTGTATTGCCATGAACCATTCTCTAACTGGTAATCTTTTACATCAATGCCGCCGAGTTTCCAGTAAGCTTTAAGGATCGACCTTACAGCCGTATCTTTTTCCCTTATCGTTAAACCATTGGTATGCCATCGATCATACTCTTCTAAAGTCTTAAGAGCGATCATTTTTTTGAAGGTCATTTTTTCTTCAACAACAACAGGCTTTGGCTCATCCGAATTAAATAATGCAGTCATCGCAAATGCACTGCTAAAAGCAACAACGCATGTGCATATGATGATCATCGTAAGTCGGATGCTGGGGGCTTTTTGCATTTCGGTAAGTTGTTCAGAAAATCCGCCCGGCAAAGATGAAAAAAACTCCAGGCATTGCAAATACCCGGAGTTAATAATAGATTTAAAATTTGATAAAAGATTACAGGAACCTGGCAGTATGGCTTTCTTTCACTTTCTTCAGGTTCTTTGGTTCTCCGGCATACACCAGGTTTCCACCGGCATCACCAGCTTCCGGACCAAGATCAATCACCCAATCTGCACTTTTAATTACATCTGTATTATGTTCGATCACAATCAATGAATGACCTTGTTCGATCAGGGCATTAAAAGAAGCAAGTAATTTTTTAATATCATGAAAATGCAAGCCTGTGGTGGGTTCATCAAAGATGAAAAGAATATGACCGGCACCTTTTCCTTTACCAAGAAAGCTTGCAAGTTTTACACGCTGGGCTTCACCTCCTGATAAAGTATCTGAAGACTGACCCAGCTTGATATAACCCAAACCTACATCCTGCAAAGGTTGAATCGCTTTGCTCAGTGCTTTCTCATCTTTGAAAAATCCGATAGCTTCATCAACACTCATCTCGAGAATATCATAAATGCTTTTGCCTTTATACTGAACTTCCAGAACTTCTTCTTTAAATCGCTTTCCATTGCATACTTCACAGGTCAAATGCACATCAGCCAAAAACTGCATTTCTACCACCTGTTCACCTTCACCTTTACAAGCATCACATCTTCCGCCATCAACATTGAAAGAAAAATGTTTGGGTTGAAAGCCTCTCATTTTCGCCAACGGTTGTTTGGAGAAAACATCACGTATCTCATCATAGGCTTTGATGTAAGTAACAGGATTGCTTCTTGATGATTTACCAATTGGATTTTGATCTACAAGCTCGATCTGGGAGATGTAATCAATGTCGCCATCAATTGCTTTATGAAAGCCAACTTTCTCTCCAAATTCCCCTTTCAACTTTTTCAATGCCGGATATAGTATCTGCTTTACTAAAGTTGTTTTACCACTTCCGCTTACACCACTCACTACACAAAGCAAATTCAATGGAAACTCAACGGTGATATTCTTCAGATTATTTTGTCTCGCTCCTTCTACTTTTATGCTCCTGTTCCATTTGCGAACAGATTTTGGCGGAGCGATCGTGTATTCGCCATTGAGGTATTTCCTTGTAAGACTTTTTTCATTTGAAACGATCTCATCATAATTCCCTGCAGCGATCACTTCACCTCCTAAGTGCGCAGCCAGCGGACCCATATCGATGATATGATCAGCTTCACGCATCATCATTTCATCATGCTCCACAACAACAACGGTATTACCCAGGTCACGAAGTGATTTTAGAACAGATATCAATCGTTCTGTATCTCTTGAATGTAGTCCAATCGAAGGTTCATCCAATATATACAGTGAATCAGTTAAGTTGCTACCAAGACTTCTCGTTAACTGGATTCTCTGGCTCTCACCTCCACTTAAACTATTTGCCAGGCGATTTAAAGTAAGATATCCTAAACCCACATCGATCAACGTTTGGAGACGCTGGTGTATCTCCATCAATAATCTCTTACCGATCTGGTAATCGTTAGCCGAGAACTGCAATCCATCAAACCAGGCTTTCAGATCTCTTACCTGCATCTCACACAACTCACCAATATGCCTGCTATGAATTTTCACATACAATGCTTCTTTCCTTAAACGATAACCCATACAGTCTGGACATAACGTTTTTCCTCTGTATCGGCTTTGCAGTACACGATACTGTACCTTATACAAATTCTGAGCAACCTCTTTAAAGAAATCATCAATTCCATATACGTCGGTACTGCCGTGCCATAAAAGTTTATACTGTTCTTCAGTAAGATCAGCGATAGCAGTATGAATAGGGAAACCCGTTTTTTTCGACGCTTTTACAAACTGCTCTCTCCACCAGCCAAGTTTTTCTCCTTTCCACGGAGCCACTGCACTTTCGTACACACTTAAACGCTTGTCGGGAATAACGAGATCGGCATCGATTCCCAGTACCAGACTAAAACCTTCGCAGGTTGGACAAGCACCAAATGGATTATTGAAAGAAAAAAGATTTGGAACAGGTTCTTCGAACTGCATTCCATCCAGTTCAAACTTATTACTGAAATGACGAAGCTGCTTTCCGTCGATCTCCAAAAACATTTCGCCTTCGCCTTCGTAAAAAGCAGTTCCAATAGAATCAGATAAACGATGAATATCATCTTCATCAAATTCTTTCACAACGATCCTGTCCACTAAAACGTAAAACGTTCCTTGTTCTTTTTTGACTTTTGACTTTTGATTTTTGATCTGCTTTGCCAACTCCTTCTCATCCAATTCCAGCAAATCTTCAATTCGCACAGGTTTCTGGTCAACATAAATTCTCGAAAAACCTTTCTGCATTAAAATATTCAGCTCTTCCTTTACATCTCTGTTCGCATGTTGCTTGAAAGGAACGATGATCATCACCTTTGCACCTTCCTTCAGTTCCTGTACTGCTTTCACCACATCGGCTACATCATCTTTCTTAACCTCCTGTCCGCTAACAGGCGAAAGGGTTCTCCCAATTCGTGCATATAAAAGTCGCAGGTAATCATAGATCTCCGTCATGCTTCCAACAGTGCTTCGTGGAGTTCTGGTAATCACCTTCTGTTCAATTGCGATCGCAGGACAAAGGCCTTTTATATAATCCACATCCGGCTTTACCATTCTCGCCATGAACTGACGAACATATGCACTCAAACTTTCTGCATATCTTCTCTGACCTTCAGCAAATAATGTATCAATGGTAAGCGAAGATTTTCCGCTACCACTCACACCGGTCACAACAATAAATTTATTCCGGGGAAACTCAACCGTAACATTCTTCAAATTGTGCACCCTTGCACCTTTTACAAGAATAGAATCCTGTTCGTTTACCTCACTAACCTTCTTACGTTTCGTAGATTTACTAAGCATCTAAATGTTGATTGTACTATTCTAACACACCCTTATTTCAGTATTGTGCTGTTTCAGATTAAATTTCACTGAGTCAACCATAAAAGTGTTGCAAGTTCTGAACAGCTGCTTAATTTAGAACTCCCAACAAGGGATGAAGCAGTCCATAAATTGGAATTTTGTGAACTGTTTAACCTTGAAGGGAAAACCAATACTAATCAAATATCCTAATTTTCTTGACCCAGAAAAACCATTGCTATGAAGACATTGAACCCACTGACTGACATCCAGCTCATCAGAGCTTTCCAGGATGGAGATTCAACTGCTTTAGAAGAATTGATCAACCGTTACAAAGACAAGATCTATTCTTCCATTTTCTTCCTTGTAAAAGACAAATACCTTGCTGAAGATCTTTTCCAGGATGTTTTTATCAAGGTGATCGACACGCTTCGCAACAATCGCTACACAGAAGAAGGCAAATTCCTTCCATGGGCTTTACGTATTGCTCATAACCTGTGTGTTGATTATTTCCGCAAAGTAAAAAGAGCTCCTGCCATTAAAACCAGTGACAACAGGGACATCTTTGAAGTGATCAATGTATATGAAGACGCTGCAGATAGAAATATCATGCAGGGTCAAAGTCACACTCGAATCAGGGCAATGCTCGATATGCTTCCTGAAGAACAAAGAGAAGTGATCGTACTTCGCCATTTCGCTGACATGAGCTTTAAAGACATTGCCAAGATCACTGACTGCAGTATCAATACAGCACTTGGCAGAATGCGTTATGGTTTGATCAACCTGAGAAAAATGATGATGGAAAAACAAATTGCCCTGTAATTTTGTTATCCTGATTATTGACCTACGATTTTGTCATTCTTCTCAGCCACACAACCCGATTGCTTTGCCGTGTAGGCCGTTAAGAATGACAACCAAATTATAAATTAAAAATCCTCTTCGTTTGAAGAGGATTTTCTTTTTCGTGTACTGAGCCGTATTGCTACTATTTAGCTTTACTTGCGTCGCACACTTGTACTGATGATTCGTTACTCAGCACTGCACCACAATATTTTTGTACTTCTTACTTCGTATCTGGTACTTCTATACATCTTTCCCCTGCCATGCATCTAACTGCTTTTCTTTTTGTTTTCTTAAAATCCCTTGTAGTTTATTGATGCATGAATCGGCTGCCTGGTAAAAATCAGCTGCACCTTCTTTTACAAAAGGATCGTTTCCAGGAACCTCTAAACGTATCTCGCAAAAATGCTCTCTTGTTGCCTTGTCAGGACCTAAAAACAATATCACATTCGCCGCTACAATATGATCGTTGGGAGTTAATTTACCCAGTTTTTTGTTGATGTAAGCTTCCAGTTCTTCTCCCGCTTTAAAACCAAGTGACTGTATGTTAACATTCATACGCTATCGTTTAGAATAACTGAACCATTTTCGTACCATTCAAAGAACAGTCAAAAAAGTCATGATCTTTATTTGGTCAACAATCCGCAGCATTCACTTTTTTTGTACTCATGGAATCGCAACCATTACAACATGTGCTGGAACTTGCACAAAAGAAATTAACAACCTATCAAAGCAGTAAGACAAGGTATCTTACCAGAGCTGCTTTAGCAAGTATGTTCATCGGATTCGGTGTTATCGTTGCTTTTAAAACAGGAAGCTTCTTTTATAATATACATTCGCCACTTACTTATCCTGCAGCAGCATTCACATTTGGTGCTGCCATTATTTTAATTGCATACGGTGGCGGTGATCTTTTTACAGGCAATACTTTTTATTTCACTTATACAGCATTGGAGAAGAAGATCGGCTGGATGCAGGTAATAAAAATATGGTTAACAAGCTATGTAGGAAACATCATTGGAGCTGTTGTATTCGCTTTCCTGATACTAGGCACCGGGTTGTTCAGAGACAGCCATGTAAACAGCTTTTTACTGAGTGTTGTAGATCAGAAAATGAATGCCCCCACACTTGAATTATTCTTTAGAGCCATACTTTGTAACTGGCTGATATGTTTGGCATTTTTTCTTCCAATGTCTGTGAAGAGTGATGCAGCCAAACTATTCATGATGGTGTTGTTTGTGTTTTGCTTCTTTATTTCAGGATATGAACACAGTATTGCCAACATGTGCACGTTTGCCATAGCATTGGTAATAGATCACCCCGAAGCCATTTCTTTTAATGGCGTAATGCATAATCTTATCCCGGTTACGCTGGGAAATTTAGTTGGTGGTGGATTGCTAATGGGTGGAGTTTATTGGTACCTCAATAATAAACCGGGATAACAGTATCATTTCTCCTTATTGAAAGTTTCTCTGCCACACTTTAACCACTCAAGGTATTCTTTCCAATCTGGTGTATAGCCAACAGGATGTGTGACCAATCTTTCTTTCGTATCCACAACCACGTATAAAGGTTGAGTTACCTGGTTAAAATTCTCTGCCTGGAATGTTGACCATTTATCGCCAATTGTCTTGATGTTCTTAGTAGCTCCATCTTTTGTTTTATAAGCCGGTATTCGTTGATCTACCGAAAGGTTTTCTCTGTCATCAACATATAAAGAAACCAGGATGAAGTTCTCTTTTATGTAATCATGCACCTCTGGAACAGTCCAAACATTTTCTTCCATTTTTCTGCAGTTCACACAAGCCCAACCAGTGAAATCTATCAGGATTGGTTTGTTCTGTTTTCTTGCACTATCCAAAGCTGCGGCATAATCATTCAGCACATTCGGATGAAGTCCTTTGTTGTTCACATTCTCTTTTCCATATATACTATAAGACAATGGTGGAGGAAAACCACTCAGCCATTTCAGGTTGGCGTATTTGGTTTTAGTTAGTCCGGGAATCAGATACAGCGTAAATAAAATGGCAAAACATCCGATCAACTTTCTCACCAGGCCGGGCTTTTGGCTTCTGTCATCATGTGGTAAACGTAAATAACCAAAAAGAAACAAAGCCAATCCAATGCTGATCAGTATCCAGATACCGATGAAAACTTCTCTTTTTAAAATTCCCCAGTGCATTACAAGATCTGCATTGGAAAGAAACTTCAAAGCCAATCCTAACTCAAGAAATGCAAGAAACTTTTTTACGGTATCTAACCATCCACCCGACTTAGGCAACTTTGCCAGCCATTGCGGAAAGATCGCAAACAATGCAAACGGTAATGCCAGTGCCAATCCAAATCCGGCAAAGCCGACCGTTACCGGCCAAGGACCTTGTGTTAAGGATCCAACCAATAAAGTTCCCAGGATTACACCTGTACAACTGAATGAAACGATCACCAGTGTAAGTGCCATGAAAAAAATTCCTCCTAAACTTCCAAGATTCGCTTTTGAATCGGCTTTGTTGGCTAACCCCCCTGGTAAGGTGATCTCAAAATATCCAAAGAAAGAAATAGCGAACAAAATGAAAATGGCGAAGAAGAAAACATTTAATGGTGCATTGGTAGAGATATTATTGAGTATCTCCGGTTGAACACCGAATAAATGAAACGGAACGCTTGCCAGAATATAGATAAGGAAAATAAAAAAACCATAGAGTACAGCATTCTTCAACCCTTTACCACGACTGCCGGATCGTTTGGTGAAGAAAGAAACTGTTACAGGGATCATTGGAAAAACGCAAGGCGTTAATAAACCGATCAAACCGCCAATGAATCCAAGAAAAAAGATCATCCACAAACTTTCGTTTTGAATGGTAGCATCACCACATGGTGCTAATGGATGAGCAAGATCGATGGAAGAAATTAAAATGTCGTTCTTTGTCTTAACAGTAGCACCTTCGAATTGTAAAACGAATGGCGCATTGTTACTAAGAAACTGTTCTCCTTTTCCCAAAGAATAATCCAGCGAACCGGAAACAGATGGAAGAATGGCTCCTGTAAAATATACGATCTGCTTCAGTTCGATTGTACCACTATAAACAGTTTGCTTACCAAAATTCTGATCATTTACTTGTTGAGCCGTGCCGTTATAAACAACAGCCTCTTGCTTCTCCAACTTCTCGTAATCGAGATTGAAAACAGCAGGATCCAATCCTTGTGCAGAATCTTTAAAGAAAAGATACCAGCCTTGAGGAATATTGCCCGAAGCTGTTATTTCATACTTTACACTATCCAGTTTTTTAGAACTGAAAGTCCAGTTAACCGTAACATCCTGGGCAAAAACAACAGAAGATAAAACAAGAAGAGTTAGTAAGGCTACGATCCGCTTCATTACTGAGCTTAAGGTAATTTGATATCGAATGTTTTAGTGGCAGGTGGCAGGCAACGTTCATCGTTACAAACCATGTACTCGATCGTGCCGCTGATATTTGTTTTAGCGGTGCCTTTCACTTTTACATTTTGAACAAACTCAACTTTATTGGAATAATATTTTACCGTAGCATCGAAATCTTTGCTGTATTCAGATTGTAATTTTCCATTTTCCTTTACTGCTCCAACCAAACTGATCAAAGGATTTTTTTTGAAGTTGATCTGTGTAGGTTGTCCGGCACCTTTGGGTGAGGTCATTGAATAAATATGCCAAGGGCTGGTAACAGTAGCCGTGATCACCACATCATAGCTTTTATCGGATTTTTTCTTTGCAGTAAAACTCCAACTCACAGGGTCTTTCACATCAGCCATGGCTAAAAAACTACCAGCTATCAACAACAAGATTAAAGAGAGGATCTTTTTCATGTTTTTCATTTTATCTCGTACACAACCATCGCTTGTAAACGATCTCCAGCGATGTTCCTTACTTAATTCAATCCAAGTAATTCAAAAACTTTGCGGCCGTCAAGATTTCCTAATGCTCCGGATGTGGCTCTTTCAGGATGTGGCATCATTCCAAACACATTACCTGCTTTATTTTTTATGCCTGCTATATTTCTGCAGGCTCCGTTAGGATTACAGAACTGGTCTGTAAATCCCTGCTCACTGCAATAACGAAATATCACCTGGTTATTTGCTTCCAGCTCATCCAATAAAGCATCATCCGCATAAAATCTTCCTTCACCATGAGCAATTGGAATCTTTAAAACGTCTTTCCCATCAGCAGTGATATTTACATTCTTACAGATGAACTGCTGATTCGCATTTTGTAACAAAACACCAGGTAATAAGTGGCTTTCACAAAGAATCTGGAATCCGTTACAAACACCTAATACTTTACCACCTTTATTAGCAAAGTCGATAACGCTTTGCATCATGGGGCTGAATCTTGCTATCGCTCCACATCTTAAATAATCTCCATAAGAAAATCCACCCGGTAAAACGATACAGTCGTTTGTTGATAACATACTTATATCCTTGTCCTTATGCCATAAGGTAACTACCTCTTTATTCAGGTCGTACTGAATTGCATCAAGCATATCTCTATCGCAATTAGATCCGGGGAAAACAACAACGCCAAACTTCATGTTGGTGATTTATAGATGTTTGAGAGCCCTCAAAGTTAGGTGCTCACACGTTAAGATTAAGTGTAATTTCCCACTATTGGTGGAAGAAAAAATTCTATCCGAACCAATTGTTATAAACCGAAACTGCGATCGTTAACCAAAACAGGATCAACGGGAAAAGTGTTTTTCTGGGATAGAGAAATGCATTGGCTACGAAAGCTGCCAGTGGTGCGATCCAAAGCATCATGGTATTAAGACTTTGCTCGTAATGCACCAACGGAACCGGCAGGAACAACACGAAAACCAATAGTAAAACGCCCCAGTTTTTCCTGGACTGGATCAGCATCCTGCGATTATTTCGTTCCCATACAATTATTCCGGCTAAAAAGCTGACGATGAAAAGAATAAGCGTAATGAGCAGACGGTAATCTTTCTGCATCACCGGCCAACGGAAATGCCAGCTTGGTAAATAACGGATAAGATCGTCGAACTGATCGGTCATATACAGGTAAGCACCAAGAAAATAGACCGGTGTAAGAAAACCCATCAGCAATACAAATATCTCTGTAAGGTTGAACGGACGGATAACGATTACGGCAAAAAAAACGATCACCAGCATCAATATCAATGGATGATAACAAACGATGGCCAATCCTGTGATCAACCCAATATTATATAGCAAGGAACGTGGATTCTTATTATTATACAGTTTAAGAATAAGGCTGTATATCCAGATGATGAAAATATTTGCCACCAAAGCCGGTGAAACTGTATGCCATTGCGGTAACAGCGAAGCAAACATTACATATGACATTGCTGTAAGGAAGTTGGCATGTTGAAACATACGCAGATCGTTCATTACGTAGTTGAAACGCAATGCCTGCACCATCAGCAATAACATGTACAGCAGGAAAACCGGCAGTCCTTTAATATCGGTTAAGAAAAGCCTGAAAAAATAAGAGATCAATCCGTCTTTAGCAGTAGACAGCACAACAGGCTGCTCGTAAAATGAATGAGCATGCAAGCCAAAGGCGATGAGCAATATCCAAACGATGCTTACAGGAGATCTTTCCCTGAATAATACAACCACTAATTAGAGTTCTACTTTTGCAAAGCAAATGTAGTTTCTGTATTGGCAAGGAAAAATAATTGTTTTGGCACCGATCTGCTTTCCATAGCGGGGCATAAAATCGAAGCCTTTATCCAGGTTACGCAAAGTGGGTCTCCTGGTTATTTGTCCTGAAGGTTCAATACTCTGATCAGACAACATCAATGTTCGCTTCTCCTGCTGGTTGAATAAAAAGTGTAGTTCAGAACCGGTGTTGCTCATGTTATAACCAAGAAAGTTGTCACTGCCGTCATCGTACTGGCTTTTGCGGATCACATTGCTCCACTCCATTACTCCTTTATCGTTAAAAGAAAGCACTACGATATTATCGGCATAATATCTTGTTTGCTGACCAAAACTTCTTGTTCTATACCAGGGATATAAATATGGATTGGTGCCAATAGGAGTATAACCTCCGGCATAAGGAGAACCATAAATGTAATCGTACCTGTTCAACGGGCTTCCGCCACGTGTTGTTGTGTAAATAGATTCTGCGGTGATGATGTAGCCACCATCCTGACGCATTACGATATTCCGTAGAAAATAATCATTGAAAGCAGATTTGGTTCCGCTGTTGGTTCCTTTAGCTTCTGATCTAAAATCGTCAGCAAAAGGAATTCGGCTGTTTGTAACTCCGATCTTTGTTTGCTTATCCCATAAATATGAGAACATACCTTCCAGGTTACCTCTTCTTGTTTTGCTGTAAAAGGAAGTGATCAAAAAACGACCATTCGTATTATCTGACCTGATCTTAAGATCATCCAGGTAAATGTCTTTCAACTCCAGATCAAATTCGCTCAACCCTTCTACATTTAAAGGCTTATACAGCAATTGTGCTTTATTGATCTCGTCTTCTCCCTGGGAAGCACTGCTTGCTCTTAGAAAGGCAATATCACCTGCATTATCTATTGCAAATTCTGTAAGGTAATCATACCTGTTGGGCATGGGAATCGACATCCTGTGCTTGTTGATGAGCTTTAAATCCTTGTCGAAAACACAGGTGGTGAGGTAATGAATCTTCTCACTCTTCGTATTCAGTTTAAACACAGCGATCTTGTTTTTATCATCGCTGTTGATCATGTTGTACACCCTGTTGCTTGCCCAGAAATTTATGTGGGTGGTATCCATTTCAACCGGATCACCAACAGCTTTACCCTGTGCATCGATTTTTTGTGCTACGCAGTACACCGTACTTTTTTTCTGGTACTGGTAGATCATATAAGCAAAATCAGGATAGTTGATAAAGTCTGAGTTGATGAGACGATCTGGAATATTCGGCAGTTTCTCTTTAGATATCATTTTCATCTGCTGATCGTAGAGGGTAACATAATGATCATCCCTGTAGTTTTTATAGATCATGATGTTTCCACCGATTTTCCCAATGATCTCGTAAGCTGAAAGCTGACGACTGTCTTCATCATCCGGGTTAGAGTAAGTGATCTTTTGAGCACTAATATCAAATGAAATCAATAGAAGTACAGCTAAGAATATCTGTCTAAATTGAACTGGCATCAGCATTCGGATTAAACATTCAAATTTAAGCTTATGTAACTATGGCAGACTGTAAAATATTGAAAAAGCTGCATAAGGTTCTGTGAAATTGTTTTGGATGGTTCGACCTTTTTCGGTTTACATTTGTTAAAGAATAACACAACTATACTTTGTGGGCAAGCATCTAGACAAGGTCACAGCTGCCGGACTATTGGTAGCACTCGGAATTATTTATGGCGATATCGGAACCTCTCCACTCTACGTTTTTAACGCAATTATAAAGAACAGGGAAGTTACACCAGAGCTGATCATTGGGAGTTTATCCTGTATCATCTGGACGTTAACGCTGCAAACCACCATGAAATATGTGTGGCTGGTTTTAAGAGCCGACAACAAAGGAGAAGGTGGTACTTTCTCTCTGTATGCATTGGTTAGAAGAAGAAAAAAATGGCTGGTGATCCCTGCAATGATAGGAGGAGCTTCGCTTTTGGCTGATGGGATTATTACTCCACCGATCTCCATCACTTCTGCCATTGAAGGTTTAAAAGAACTGCCTGCTTTACACGATATGAGTACACAGACCATCGTGATCATTGTACTGAGTATCCTGAGCATCTTCTTTTTAGTGCAGCAGTTTGGAACGGCTTCCATCGGTAAGTTTTTTGGACCGATCATGTTCATCTGGTTCTCGATGCTGGCCATATTGGGAATTGTTCACTTATCAGATGATTTTTCCATTTTCAAAGCACTGAATCCTTATTACGCCATTAACTTTCTTATCAATTATCCCGAAGGATTTTGGCTGTTGGGAGCTGTATTTCTTTGTACCACCGGGGCAGAGGCTTTGTATTCTGATCTTGGACACTGCGGCAGAGGCAACATTCGTTCTTCCTGGATATTCGTAAAAACCTGTTTGTTATTAAACTATTTCGGACAAGGAGCTTACCTGCTTTCGCACAGAGCCGGGTTAACGATAGATGCGGCAACAAAAGAAAGACTCGCCATTAATGCTTTTTATGACCTGATGCCGGAGTGGTTCATTCTTGCCGGAGTGGTGATTGCCACTACTGCAGCAATTATCGCCAGCCAGGCAATGATCGCAGGATCTTTTACATTGATCGCTGAAGCTTTACGCCTGAACCTCTGGCCAAAACTTAAAGTCAATTATCCAAGTGAAGAGAAAGGGCAGATATTCATTCCTTCTATAAATCTTTTGATGTTCCTGGGATGTGTGGGTGTGGTACTGTATTTCAGGGAATCATCAAATATGGAAGCTGCCTATGGTTTAGCCATCATTGTTACCATGATCATGACCACAATTCTTTTTGCCAACTTTATGGTGAGCCGGAGGATCAAAGCCATCTGGATCTATCTTTTCCTCGTACTGTATATGGTGGTGGAATTAGGTTTTCTTATCGCTAACATCGAGAAATTCCCTCACGGTGGTTTTGCCACATTCATTGTTGGTGGCGTGATGTTCATGATCATGTATGTATGGTTCAGAAGCCGTAAGATCAAAAACAGGTATGTTGAATTTGTTCGGCTTGAACATTACATTCCGCAGATACAGGAACTGAGTAACGATAAAACTGTTCCCAAATATGCAACGCACCTGGTGTATATGACCAGTGCAAACAATCCTAAAGAGATCGAACATAAGATCATTCACTCCATCCTCAGTAAAAAACCGAAAAGAGCCGATATTTATTGGTTTGTGCATGTAGATGTATTGGACGACCCATATACGCAGGAATATGTGGTGGATCACATCATTCCAAATGATATCATCCGTGTAGAATTCAGGTTAGGATTCAGAGTAGAGCATCGCATCAACCTGATGTTCAGAAAAGTGGTGCAGGATCTTGTTGCCAATAAAGAAGTGAACATCATCAGCCGGTACGAAAGCCAGGAAAAAAATAACGTGGCAGGAGATTTCCAGTTTGTGGTGATGGAAAAATACCTGAGCCAGGATAATGATCTTCCTTTCTTCGAAAGGATCATCATGAAATTCTATTTCTGGTTAAAAGACATCAGCTTGAGTGAAGAAAGAGGTTTTGGACTCGATCCAAGTACCGTAACGATCGAAAAATTCCCGTTGATCGTAGCCCCTGTAAGCAATCTCAACTTAAAACGAGTCAATTTCGATACTGACGATTAAAAGAAAAAGGCTGTTCATCTGAACAGCCTTTGTTATTTTTCATTTTATATTTCTTATTCCTTATTTCTTTAGGGCTTCCGCCATTGTTTTTCCAATATCAGCAGGGCTTGCCACCACTTTAATTCCGCACTCTTCCATGATCTTCATTTTCGCAGCTGCAGTATCATCGGCACCACCAATGATCGCTCCGGCATGACCCATTCTACGACCTGGAGGAGCCGTTTGTCCGGCAATAAAGCCAACTACCGGCTTCTTTGAATTTTCTTTGATCCATTTTGCAGCTTCAGCTTCCATTCCACCACCGATCTCGCCGATCATTACAATGCCTTCCGTTTCAGGATCATTCATAAATAATTCAACCGCTTCTTTGGTAGTTGTTCCAATGATCGGGTCACCACCAATTCCAATCGCTGTAGAAATTCCCATTCCGGCTTTAACAACCTGGTCTGCAGCTTCATATGTTAATGTACCGCTTTTAGAAACGATACCGATCTTTCCTTTTTTAAAGATGAAGCCTGGCATGATACCAACTTTCGCTTCTTCAGCAGTGATCACTCCCGGACAGTTTGGCCCAATGAGCCTTGTGTTCTTTCCAAGAAGATAATTTTTCACTTTCACCATATCCTGCACCGGAATTCCTTCAGTGATACAAACCACCAGTGCAATTCCTGCTTCGGCAGCTTCCATGATCGCATCTGCAGCAAAAGCAGGCGGAACGAAGATGATAGAAACATCAGCACCGGTTTGTTTTACCGCTTCAGCAACAGTATTAAAGATGGGCTTATCGAGATGAGTGCCACCACCTTTTCCAGGAGTTACACCTCCAACCACATTAGTACCATATTCGATCATTTGCGTAGCATGAAAAGTACCCTCCGTACCTGTAAAACCCTGAACAATGATCTTGGAATTCTTATTAACCAGAACTGACATAAGCGTAGTTTGAAATTTGGCGGCAAACCTACATCATTTTGATGTAGGTTCAGCGAGACCAAAAAACAATGAAAATGACCGAGCTAAAATTAGGGGAAATGAGCTGGAGAAACAGCCGTTTTTTGATGTCAATGCCTGTATTTCATGGCATCACCTGTTGTGTCACTCACTTCACCGTTCTGAACATTGATGAATAGAAAAGATTAACGCTAATTGTAATTACAATGTAATAACTTTAGAATATGAAAACCAAGGTTATTAATATTGGAAACTCCAAAGGAATAAGAATACCTAAAGCCATTTTGCAGCAAGCCCGACTGGAAGAAGAGGTGATTTTAGAGGTCAGTGATAATGGGCTGCTTGTAAAGCCAGAAAAGCAAAAACGTAAAACCAGGGAAGGCTGGGAACAGCAATTTAAGAAGGTACTTAAAGGAAAACAACAAGAAAACCTATGGAGTAATTTGTCAAATGACTTTGATAAAGATGAATGGACATGGTAGTTAAAAGATTCGAAGTCTGGCTTATTAACCTTGACCCTACAGTAGGAAGCGAAATAAAAAAGAGCAGACCTTGCCTAATCGTTTCCCCGGAAGCTATCAATAAATATCTTGATACGGTTATTGCAGCTCCAATGACATCAACCATTAGAAATTATCCCACAAGAGTTGCCTGCATTTTTCAAAAGATAAAGGGTGAAATTGCTTTAGACCAAATAAGAACGGTTGACAAGAAAAGGCTAATAAAAAAACTTGGGCATATAGATACTGCCACCAATATTCTTGTTTCTGACCTGCTGCAGGAAATGTTTGAGTATTAATAAAAAGTTCCTATGACCGTACAACTGATCCGGGGCGACATCACAAAAGTTGAAGCAGATGCCATTGTAAATGCTGCAAACTCCTCATTATTAGGTGGTGGAGGTGTTGATGGCGCAATTCACAGAGCCGGTGGACCAAATATCCTGGAAGAATGCCGTGCAATCGTTGCCAGGCAGGGCAAATGCAAAACCGGTGAAGCAGTGATCACTTCAGGTGGAAATTTACCGGCGAAATATGTGATCCATACGGTTGGGCCAGTTTGGAACGGAAATCCGAAAGAAGACGAACTGCTCGCCAATGCTTATATCAATTCATTAAAGCTGGCCATTGAACACGGAATAAAAACGATCGCTTTCCCAAACATTAGTACCGGAATTTATCGATTTCCCAAAGAAAGAGCAGCAGAAATTGCCCTCGATGCAGTGCTGGATTTTCCTATGATTGGAGAAAAGCTCGACAAAGTTGTTTTTGTATGTTTCGATGAAGAGAACTTCAACATATATAATGAAATGCTGAAGTAACCTTTCAATTTTCAACAGCGAGTGCGAACGATTATCTTTGCTGCCCCTGTGCAGATTCCTCCTGCGTCGGAATGACAAACATGAGCAACGGTTTTGAGCTGATGTGTTTTTTCAGCTGAATTGTTTCCCTCAGCTTGTCATGCCGGGGAACGAGGCATCTCTTGAAAAACTTCAGTTGAAGTGAGTGACACAAGGGACGATGCCATTATTGCGAAAGCTTGCCCCATAAAAAAATTATCATGTTCAGAACCAAAACCTGTGGCGAATTAAGAATTGCCAATGTAAATGAAGAAGTGACACTTGCCGGATGGGTGCAAACCGTTAGAAAATTTGGCGCCATTACTTTCGTTGACCTGAGAGATCGTTACGGCATTACCCAGTTATTATTTGGAGAAGAATTGAATGCTTTGCTGGATGAAAATCCGCTGGGCCGTGAGTTTGTGTTGCAGGCTACGGGTAAAGTGAATGAGCGTAGCAATAAAAATCCGAATATTCCAACAGGCGATATTGAAATACTGATCTCCTCTTTTAAAGTATTGAATAAATCCGTTACACCTCCATTCACTATACAAGATGATACAGATGGTGGTGACGATCTTAGAATGAAATATCGTTTTCTTGACTTACGCAGAAATGCCGTGAAGAAAAACCTGGAGCTGCGTTATGCTGTGAACCGTGCAGCCAGGAATTATTTGCATGAACAGGGCTTCATGGATATTGAAACGCCTTTCCTGATTAAATCCACTCCTGAAGGTGCAAGAGACTTTGTTGTTCCGTCGAGAATGAACCCGGGACAGTTTTATGCTTTGCCGCAATCGCCACAAACCTTTAAGCAATTGCTGATGGTGAGTGGATATGATCGTTACTACCAGATCGTAAAATGCTTTAGAGACGAGGATCTGAGAGCTGACCGTCAGCCAGAGTTTACACAGATCGACTGTGAGATGGCGTTTGTTGAGCAGGAAGATATCCTGAACATGTTTGAGGGAATGGTGAAATCGATCTTCAAAGATGTAAAAGGTATTGATTACACCGATAAGGTTGAACGAATGACCTGGGAAGAAGCCATGTGGCAATATGGTAATGATAAGCCAGACATTCGTTTTGATATGAAGCTGGCAAACCTGAAGTTCCCGGCTCATACATTTCCTTCGAAAGAAAGTAAAGAGCAATTGATTGGTGGAGTTGATTTTAAAGTGTTTGATGAAGCCGAAACAGTGATCGCTGTTGCTATTCCTGGTGCAGCTGAATATTCAAGAAAGCAGACTGATGAGTTGACAGAATGGGTGAAACGTCCACAGATCGGCATGAAAGGATTGGTGTTCATCAAATGCAATTCTGATGGAACTTATAAAAGCAGCGTTGATAAATTTTATGGCGAAGAAAAGCTGAAAGCCATTGCTGAATATGCGAATGCAAAACCAGGAGATCTTATTTTAATTGTTGCCGGTGCTGAAGAAAGAACGAGAAAAGCAGCGAGTGAATTAAGAATGGAAATGGCTGAAAGACTTGGGTTGAGGAAGAAAGATGAGTTCAAGTTGTTATGGGTGTTGGATTTCCCTTTGTTCGAATATGATGAAGAAGGCAATCGCTGGGTGGCAAGGCATCATCCGTTTACTTCTCCAAAACCAGAGCAGATTGAAACAATGATCAGCAATAATCCGGTGATCGAAAATGCAGCTGAGTACCTGAAACATCCTTACGCCAACATCAAAGCCAATGCTTATGATATGGTGTTGAATGGAAATGAGATCGGAGGAGGATCGATCAGGATTTACCAAAGAGAATTGCAGGAAAAAATGTTTGCAGCTTTGGGTATGGATGAAGAAGAGCAGAAACACAAGTTCGGTTTCCTTTTAGGTGCTTTTGAATATGGTGCTCCTCCACATGGTGGAATTGCATTCGGTTTCGACAGGCTTTGTTCTATTCTTGGCGGCAGTGAAAGTATTCGTGACTTTATTGCATTTCCAAAGAATAATTCAGGAAGAGATGTGATGTTAGATGCTCCTGCAGCGATTGATGATAAGCAGTTTGAAGAGTTGCAGATAAAGCTGGATTTAAAATGAGGGATTTAGTAACTTCATAGAAATAAATGAAGCGATGGGAGGTTCTGCTTTAAAAGACAAAATTCATCAACTTGTTGAAAGCAGTGATGAAGAAATGCTGGAAAGTGTTTACCAATTATTACAGCAAACAGAATATACCGATGAGTTTAAGAATATTCTGAACGAAGAATATGCAGATTACCAAACCAATAAACAGGTGATCAGCAATGCTGAAATGGATGCACTCATAAAGGAAGTTTTGAAAAAGTAATAATGACTTACAGTATTTCTTTTCGAAAGAAAGCTTCCGTAGAATATCTCCACTCTCTTATCTGGTATGAAGAAAGAAGTCTACAGGCTGCAAACCACTTCGTACACGCTGTAAAAGAAGCTTTAGACAGGGTTGCGATCAATCCTCATCAATTCAGAAATACTTATCAGCATTTTTATGAGATCGGTTTGAAGCGCTATCCTTTT
This sequence comes from Chitinophagaceae bacterium, assembly GCA_024508725.1. Taxonomy (GTDB): domain Bacteria; phylum Bacteroidota; class Bacteroidia; order Chitinophagales; family Chitinophagaceae; genus JAEZDC01. Next base: position 467,790 of record JANINS010000001.1, read on the forward strand.
GCAATAATCTAGTTTATCGATGAAGATGAACATCGAATTGTAGTTGTAAGCATCTTTCATTACAAAAGAAACCCAAGAAAAAAATTCAGAGATAACGAATAGAATGATCCCCATCCAAACTACATATCTCAAACCCAGAAGTGGTTTTATGCTTATCGGCTTATTGCCTTTGGGTGTATTGATCTACGTGATGATGAATACAAACGGAGACGATAAGCAGTTAATGCTTGTCTTTTCTTTGATCTCACTTATTCCGCTTGGCATGTTTTTCTTTCATGCGAAAAGTTATGTGATGATCGATAATGACGGCATCACGCATAAAACACCTTTTCGCCAGCGAACGATAGGCTGGAACGAGGTTACACGCTCTTATTTTAAGATCAGGCATACAGGTAAATCAAGCCAACGGCTCTGGTATTTTGAAAATGTTGTTGGTAAAGGATTATCATTTACAACAGGTCTTTATTCAAGGAAATCTTTAAGAGCTGTTGCCGAAGCATTGGTAACTAAACGTCCTCAGGCAGAAATTGATCAAAAGATCAGGAATATAGCAGAAGGAAATTTTCCCTGGTACATATTTTAATTATGAAGCAACATCGTTTTTACAGGATCATCAACATGATCGTTCTTCCATTAGCTGCATACATAGGTGTGAATGTTTTACTGTCGATCTTTGCTTCACTCACTAATCCACTGTTGTTATTATTTTCATTCATTACTGCGTGTATTCCGCTATATGCTTTTACTGCCAACTATTTTTACAACAGAAGCATCAAACTGCAGCAACCCAGCAAGCCTTCTCTTAAAGATTTCATTAAGGTGAATGCTTATGTATGTATTATTCTTTCCGTTGTAATGTTTTTAGCGGGCTTAATGGCCATTACAGCATTAACCAATTCTTCCATACAAGCTGAAATGTTCAAAAAAATGCAGGAATCTTCTTTCATCCCTATTGTAAAAGCCCAAGTGTTACAATTTTTAAAAATCATTGTGTATTTCTTTCTGCCTTTCAGCATTCTTCTTTTGATCCACATCATCATAACATTAAGACTTGTAAAAAGATACGATCACTTCTTCACCAACCAGCGAAACAACAGTTCAGAATAGTTGCAAATCGGTTTAACTTGCCTCCATGTCAGCACCACTTGCAGAACGAATGCGGCCAACAAGTTTGGATGAATTGGTTGGACAGGAACACCTCACCGGCAAAGGCAGTATCTTAAGAACGGCTATCGAAAATGGCAACATTCCTTCAATGATCCTTTGGGGACCTCCGGGAACAGGAAAGACAACGATTGCCAATATTATTGCGCATACATTAAACGTCCCATATTTTCAACTTAGTGCGATCAGCAGTGGCGTAAAAGATGTAAGAGAGGTTATTGAACAGGCAAAACAACAAAGCAGTGCAATACTTTTTATCGATGAGATCCATCGTTTTAATAAAGGCCAGCAAGATGCATTGCTTGGTGCGGTAGAAAAAGGAACCATCACACTCATCGGTGCTACAACTGAAAATCCATCTTTCGAAGTAAACTCGGCTTTACTCAGCCGTAGCCAGGTATATGTATTGAAAGCTTTGGATGAAAATGCATTAACCAAACTTCTTCGACAGGCAATTGAAAAAGATGAACTGCTTCAGCAATATAAGATCGATCTTAAAGAAACGTCAGCACTCATCAACATCAGCGGAGGCGATGCAAGAAAATTGTTGAACCTGTTAGAACTTGTGATCACTGCTACCAACAAGAAAGAAGTGGTGATCACTAATGATTATGTGATGAATGTTGCCCAAAAAAGAATTGCGCTCTACGATAAACAGGGTGAGCAACATTATGATATCATCTCGGCATTTATCAAAAGCATGAGAGGCAGTGATCCCAATGGTGCTGTGTATTGGCTGGCGAGAATGATCGAAGGTGGTGAAGATGTAAAGTTCATTGCTCGTCGCATGGTAATATTTGCAAGTGAAGATGTGGGCAATGCCAATCCAAATGCACTGTTACTTGCCAATGCAACTTTCGATGCGGTGAACAAGATCGGTTATCCCGAGTCTCGCATCATTCTTTCTCAATGTGCTACTTACCTTGCTTCCTCAGCAAAAAGCAATGCCAGCTATATGGCAATTGGTGAAGCGATCGCAGCAGTCAATAAACATGGAGATCTCCCTGTGCCATTGCACATTCGCAATGCACCAACCAAACTCATGAAAGACCTCAACTATGGTAAAGACTATAAATATTCTCACCAGGGAGAAGGCAATTTTCTTGAGCAGGAATATCTGCCCGAAAAAATAATAGGAACTAAGTTCTACGATCCGGGAAACAATGCAAGAGAAAATGAATTACGCCGCTTTTTAAAAGATCGCTGGAAAGACAAGTACGGATATTAGTTAGCCGGCACCTTGTCTCCGGTTGATCTTTTCTTGCGCCTGTCCGACGAAGCTTGAGTGAAGGCGGATCGCACTCTTATACTCATGAAACTATCCTGAACTTATTTCCCCACCACTTTATACATCACCAGGTAAGTAGGAAAGTGATCACTATAACCACCACGATAAGTGTTTCCATCCCACGTTCTCATAGGATAACCTTTATAGCGACCGGAGTTCTCCATCATGAACTCTTTATTAAAGATGAATTGCTTTGAAAAATACCATCCGGTCTGGTCTTTATTCAACCACGGATAAGAGATCATGATCTGGTCGAATAAATTCCAGTTATCCTGGTAAGCCAGTGTGCCGATTCCATTCTTATACAACTCAACCCATGGATTGAACAAACCACCTTCACGTACATCTCTTGCTTTGCCTTTTGCTTTCAACACCTCAGTTACACTTGGACTAACAGGATCATCATTCAAATCACCCATGATCACCACTTTCTGGTATCCGTCTGCTTTAGCAATAGAGTCCATATGATTTTTTGCAACCGTTGCTGCTGCAGCTCTTGCCGGTGCACTTCTTTCTTCACCACCTCTTCTCGATGGCCAGTGATTCACATACACATGAATGGTTTCCCCATCCAACTGGCCTTTCACCCAAAGAATATCCCTGGTGAAATAAGCATCTTTACTTCCACCCGGTAACTGAACAAACAATTTATCAGAAGCTTCTACCTTGAAATATTTGGGATTATAAAGAAGACCCACATCAACTCCTCTTGCATCTTTAGAATCGTAGTGAACGTATTTATATCCTCTCTTCTTCAGCAAAGGATGATTCACCAGGTCATTCAATACAGTATCATTCTCTATTTCAGAAACACCCAGTATCGCAGGTCCGTCAGCACTTACATCGGTTCCCATTTGTGCGATAACGCTGGCAAGCTTACCTACCTTGTCCCAGTATATAGCACTATTGTAGTTCTTAGCGCCACCCGGCAAAAATTCTTCGTCGTCTACAATGGGATTATTGATCGTATCGTAGAAGTTCTCCAGGTTATAAAAACCAATGATCGAAACTCTAACACTCTTCTGACCAAAACCTAAAAAAGGAACTAAAAACAATGCAGCAAGCAAAATCTTTCTCATCGGGGATTATTTCGGTTGCAAACTTACGTTGGGTACATTGTACTTCAACTGTTTAATCGGTTAAATTACCGTTAGAAGCGTATGTTTAAACAAGCCCGTTCTTTAAAACGGTCTACTTGTGCCAAAACAGCTTACCAGACTGATTTACAGCCGAAACACCTCTTAAAAAATAAATTTTGCCGCCAGATTTATTTGTTATCTTCGGTAAGTCCAATGTTACAGTTCTTCCATTTCTCATAAGCGTTCCTCGTAAATGGGTTTTTTGGCTGTTCTGTTTTTGTCATTGGTTTATTATTCACTTAATTTTTTTAAAGACATGAACATTTACGTAGGAAACCTGAACTGGGGCATGACCAGTGATGACCTGTACAACATGTTTGCTCCTTACGGAGAAGTTGCATCTGCAAAGATCGTTACCGACAAATTCAACAACAATCGTAGCAAAGGCTTTGGTTTTGTTGAAATGAGCGATGACGAAGCTGCAAGAACAGCTATCGCCGCATTGAACGAAACTGACGTACAAGGCCGTAAGCTGGTTGTGAATGAGTCTGCTCCACGTCCTGAAGGACAAGGTGGTGGTGGTGGATTCAAGAAGAAAAGCTTCGGTGGTGGTGGAGGTGGTGGCTACAACCGTGGTGGCGGTGGTGGTGGCTACAATCGCAACCGTGGCGAAGGTGGTGGCGGTGGTGGATACAACCGTTACTAATTTCTGCTTCAGCACTAAGAAATGGAAGTCTCGCAATGTTTTGCGGGACTTTTTTAATTTTAAGCCATGACTAACTTATCTGTACCTGTTGCAGGCTGTATGAGATGGGGTAAATGGGGAGCCAATTTTGCCACTGAAGATTATCGCAAAATAATAGACGATTGTTTAGAGAATGGTATCACCTCATTCGATCATGCTGATATCTATGGAGACTATAGCACAGAAGCAGAATTTGGAGAAGTGCTAAAGCAACGATCCTCGATCAGGAGCCAGGTACAACTCATTACGAAATGCGGGATTCAGCTCACCACCAATCCAAGGCAGGAGTATCTCATTAAATCGTATAATACTTCTCGGGATCACATCATTGCATCAGTAGAATATTCACTCAGGGCTTTGGGAACTGATTATGTTGATGTATTGCTGATCCATCGTCCTGATCCTCTTATGAACCCTATAGAGGTTGCAGATGCAGTAGATCATTTAAAAAGACAGGGAAAAGTGTTGCAGTTTGGTGTGTCTAATTTTTTGCCGCATCATACAGACCTGTTGAGAAAGTATATACAAATTGATTACAACCAGTTAGAGATATCCATACTCAACCATTTTCCTTTTACCAACGGAGTTTTGGATCATTGTTTATTGCATGGAATAAAACCAATGGCATGGGCACCTTTGGGTGGTGGCATTATGAATGACGACAGCCATCCCAGATATAGAAGTATTATCGCTACGGCAACAGCCCTCGCTGAAAAATACAATACGGGTGTGAACCAGGTTTTTATTGCTTACCTGCTAAAACATCCTTCAGGAATTATTCCTGTGCTGGGCACTACGAAAATCGAACGGTTACAACAAGCCCGTGAAGCAGTGAATGTTGATCTTTCAAGAGAAGACTGGTTCAAATTGTATATCGCTTCTACGGGTGAAGATGTTGCTTAGCGATCCATCAGTATAAGTGTGCGACGCAACTAAAGCTACATAGCAGCATTGAACGATGACTACCCAAAAACTACTTCCAGCTAACAAGAGATGTAAGCGGATGACGGAGTCCACGATACTGCATCATATCAACCTTTACGCTACCAACGCTGATCGGGCTTTCTATTCTCAGCGGAATATGATTCGCATCGTCTGACACCCAAACGGTCATCTTTTCACCACCTTCGAATATCGTTCCTTTTACCAGCAAAGGTTTAAACTTGATCGCTTTAAACTTACCGTATTTGGTCTTCACGGTTTCCTTGCCTAAATAACGGAGATATAAGTGATATACTTCGTTATCGAGGAACATGTCAAAAGGTATCTTGTCGTTCTCTTTGTACTTATTGAAGTCGATATTTCTTGCGTAATAAATAGAGCTGAGTACATCCTGTATACAATTGGGAACTTTGTAAACACCTTCAGTGGTAATAGCTGTATTTGTTTGCTGGTTAAAGGTGATGTTCTCATATTTTTTGTACCCACCTTCATCAACATTACGTACAAACTTTAATGGCTGCAGGTTGGTGGTATCGATATAAGTCTCATACTTATCTCTCACCTTGAAAATCCAGTCGTAACTCGAGTTGGATTTACCTTCACCAACAATATGATATACGGGTTTATTATTTAACCGCTCCTGTGTAGTGGAGAAAGTTGCTGTTCCTGCATTTACATATAAACCCACCACACTGTAAAAAACGGTGAAGGTGATGTTCTCTCCACTTTGAAAACTGGTGTTCCTGATGCCGCAAAAGTCATCACCGGCTTTCAGGGTTACTGCACTGAATAAGAGTAATAGTGTAATAATTTTTTTCACGTTTATCGCTTAAAGAGTTTTATTCCAAAAATAAACAAGCTTCCAACCAGTGCAGGAATGATCAGGTTGATGAACCATATACCTCCTGCTGTAGCAATGATACCCAATTTATTACTGCTCAGAATTCCAAAGAGTTCTACTGCTGCCAATCCCCTCAGACTTAATTCTATGGAAGATATTGTAGGAACAACGGCTAACACAAGAAAAAACACACTGATCAATCCTGCCGATTCCCAAAATGGTATCTCTACTTCAAAAACCTGTAGCAATAATATAAATTGGACTACAAATACTACGTAACGTGTGATAGAAAGTGACAAAATTCGTGTTAATTCTACCCAACGCAGCTCCTCCAGTTTTTCTATCAGGTAACTATACCGGTGCACAAACGGTAAGCGTTCTAAAAGTTTTGTTAACCAGGATAATTCAAAGTAAATGATCAAAAGGATCACTACCATGAATATTACACCATAAAGAATAATATCATATGCAATGATAGTGGTCTTGGGAAGTGTTTCGAGAAAACCGATCTTACTTAGGATATGCCTGATGGATTCTTTGATATCATTCTTCATCATAAACATACCCACCACACCTGCCAGTAACGTAATGATCGTTTGGCTCAAACTTCCCACGATTGTTAAAGCAATTCCTTTTAACCGATGCCCCTCATCAAGATATACTACTCTTCCAACATATTCTCCAATACGATTGGGTGTGTTCACAGCAAGTGACTGACCAGTAAACACCGCTTTAAAAGCTTTCAGCAATGATATTCTCTCAATCGATCTTACCAATACCTGCCACTTTCTTGCTTCAACACCCCAGTTCACAAACATCAGCAGTACAACAACAACGATCTTAAACTGGTTGGGACCTGTTAACGAAGCTTTGATCATTTCCCAGGATTGATTGAGATCTTTTTGCTGTTGAATTTCCCTGTACAGCGAAAACGAAACCCATATAAAAAGAACAGGACCCAGGATGTAATTCAGGAATATCTTAACTCGTTTATTCAGAACGTTTATTTGCGGCAAAAATAGGTTAAGAACGGTGTTTATACACATGACTTAGGTTGTGTTGGCAAACATCTTACTTTCACACTATGCAAGAAGGTGAAGTGATATTGGGAATTGACCCTGGTACAACCATCATGGGTTATGCAGTGTTGAAGGTGAGCAAGGGAATACCTGTTCTGCAAACAATGGATGTACTCAAACTTGCATCTACTAAGAATATATATTCCAGGCTGGAACAGATACATACCAAAGTTTCATCAGTTATAGCCGAATACAGCCCAACTTGTTTCGCTATTGAAGCACCTTTCTTTGGCAAGAACGTTCAAAGTATGTTGAAGTTGGGAAGGGCACAAGGCGTGGCGATCGCTGCAGCCATGCAGGCTCAGTTGGTGGTAACGGAATATCCTCCCAAGAAAGTAAAACAATCGATCACCGGAAACGGTAATGCAGATAAAGAGCAGATATGGAAAATGCTGCAAACAATATTAAAGATCAAAGACCAGCCTAAATATTTCGATGCTACCGATGCTTTGGCTGTAGCACTTTGCCATTATTACCAGATATCTTCACCTGTTGCACAACTCAACAAAGGGTTCAAAGGCTGGGAAGATTTTATTACAAAGAATCCACAAAGAGCAATTATAAAATCAAAATAAATTAATGAACAGGCCAATGGAATGGATTTGGCGGGACGTATTTACGGAAAGGGATACTTAACACCCAAAATATAACTGCAGCGATTAAAAGATAACGTAACAATTTGGGTATTCCCACATCATTTTTCTTCGTTGGCTTTGCCATGTTTTTCTTTACAAAAATTGTATTGCAGTTTTTAACCGGTTTTCTGTTTCTTCTTTACCTATCAACTCTGAAATATTAAATACACCCGGACCAAATTTTCCACCTACCAACATAATCCGCAGCGGTAACATCAACTCTCCTACTTTGATGTTCTTTGTTACTGCGAGTTCTTTAAAAGAGGCTTCCAAAGCCGCAGCATTCCATTCAACATTATTCCACCCAGCGATCCACTCTTTAAAGAAAGTTGTTTTATCATCGTTCCACTTGCCTTTGATAGAATCTACATCAACTGACTCCGGAGCAACAAAAAAGAATTTCGACTGGTCATAAAAATCTGTAAGCAATGTACACCTGTCTTTCACCAGCTCTAATATTTTTTCAAGACGCTGATCGTTAGCTACATTTAATCCACGGCTCTCAAAATCTTTAACAACGAGAGACGAGAAACGGGAAACGCTGGTCTTCTTTATCCATTCATGATTGAACCATTTCGCTTTTTCATAATCGAACTTAGCACCTGATTTATGCACTCGTTCTAAAGAAAATCTTTCGATCAACTCTTCTTTACCAAATATCTCCTGGTCTGTTCCATCATTCCAGCCCAGCATGGCCAGCATGTTCACAAAAGCCTCAGGCAAAAAACCTCTTTCTCTAAATCCTGTTGCTTTCTCAGCTGTTTTAGGATCGGTCCAATCCATTGCAAAAACAGGAAAACCCAAACGATCACCATCTCTTTTACTCAGCTTACCATTTCCATCCGGCTTTAAGATCAAAGGAAGATGAGCCCATTGCGGCATGTTCTCTAATCCAAATAAATATTTCCATAACAAGATATGTACAGGAGCACTTGGCAGCCATTCTTCACCACGAAAAGCATGAGAGATCTGCATCAGGTGATCATCCACCACCACAGCTAAGTGATAAGTAGGCATTCCATCTGCTTTCAGCAATACTTTATCGTCCACCAAAGCAGAATGAAACGCAACTTCACCCCTGATCATATCAGTAAACCTGATCTCTTCATTCACCGGCATTTTTATTCTTACCACATAAGAAGATCCGGCACTCAGCAACCGCTGAACTTCCTCTTCACTCAACGTCAACGAATTCTTCATCCGCTCTCTTATCTCGTAATTGTATTGCGGTGTAGGATTATCATGCGTTTTAAATTGCTGACGCATGTCTTCCAACTCTTCCGGCGTATCAAATGCATAATATGCCTGTCCCGCTTTTACCAATTGCTCAGCATATTGCTGGTAAATGGCTTTGCGTTCGCTTTGCCGGTAAGGTGCAAAAGGTCCACCATGTATGGCACTTTCATCAGGCTCCAGTCCACACCACTGTAAACAATCGAAAATATATTGTTCAGCACTTGCTACATACCTGTTCTGATCGGTGTCTTCGATACGAAGAATAAAATCACCACCATGTTTCTTTGCAAAAAGATAGTTGTACAAAACCGTTCTAACGCCTCCCAAATGCAATCCACCCGTTGGTGAGGGAGCAAAACGAACCCTTACTTTTTTGTTCATGCTGCAAAGATAACGGTAGCCACTTCTGTTAAAAACTGTTATAAGTTTTCATTTCCATGACACCAGCCGCAGATTTTCATGGCATCATCGTTGCGTCGCACACTTCTACAGCATATCTTTAAGTAACTAATTCGCAGCCACATTGTACTTCAGACTTTTCAGACCAGGATTTGTGCTTGCCTTTTTACTATATAGCATAAGTCTCTTCTCACAACAATCACAATCGGGTTTCCCGGCTGTAAAGGTCATGTACGATTCTGCCGAGGCATGGACATTCGGCAATCTTCAGTTGATCCCCGTTCGTTTTGTAGGTGATGGTGGCACCAAAGGTTATCTTCCTTTTGACAACCTCAGCTCCATGCAAAAAGCATTGAGAGAAAAGAAGCTGAAGGTAAATGAACTCAAAGGCTCAGGCAATGCTGATGTAAGGGTGCTGGAAATGCGAAACATGTCGAAAGAAGCCATCATTATCCAGTCTGGCGAGATCATCGTTGGTGGCAAACAAGATCGAATTGTTGGTCAAACCATGATCATTCCACCGGATAAACAACGTTATTATGTGAATGTGTACTGTGTTGAAAAAAACAGGTGGGACAGACGTGCAAAACCTTTTGCCTATTATCGTTCTGCAGATATGGCGGTAAGAAAAGCTACAGACATCAACCGGAAACAACACCTGATCTGGGAAGCTGTAGACAATGAACTAAAACTCAGCGGCAAAAATTCACCTACCTCTGCTTACAGGGAAGTACACAATCAAAAGAAATTTCTGGATGAGGATTCGCTGTATGTAAAATTCTTTAAAGACAAACTCGCTAACACAGACAGCAGTTTTGCAGGCTTCATTGCAATTACCGGTAACCAGATCATTGGAACAGATCTTTATTCAACCAAAGAAATGGCTATGGAAGCTTTTGAGAACACACTCAGGAGTTATTCTGCTACTGCGATCGTTGTTGGCGATCCGCCGGAGGTAAAAAAAGAAGAAGTGGTGAAATTCATGACGCCTATTCTGTCTGACAATAAAACCCGCAGCGACTTTCTGCGAAACCGTGGAAGGGTGTACATGTACCAGGGAAAGATCATTCACATTGTGGCGTACGGTGATTAATTTTACTTCATGTATTTTATACGATCGCCACGTTGGCTCAGATGGATGTATCCCAATCTTATTTGGGAAGTTCCGGTAGAAAAAGGAGAAAAAATATTGTACCTCACTTTTGATGACGGTCCACATCCAATTGCCACACCTTTTGTTTTAGATCAACTGAAGATCTATAACGCAAAAGCCACGTTCTTTTGTATCGGAAGAAACGTAGCCGATCATGCTGATATCTACAAAGCCATACTCGACCAGGAACATAAAGTTGGAAACCATACTTATAATCATCTCAACGGATGGAAAGTAAAAGACCAGCAATACATTGATGATATCGCACAAGCAGCAACACTCATCGATTCAAAAATGTTTCGTCCGCCTTACGGCAGAATCAGAAGATTCCAGGCAAAGGTGCTTACAGGTGATATCCAACAACGATCAGCCAACAACGATCAACACTTTTCAATCATCATGTGGAGTGTGCTGGCTGGTGACTGGGATACTAACATCACCGGTGAAAAATGTTATGAAAACATAGTAGTGAATGCAGAGCCGGGATCGATCCTTGTTTTTCACGACAGTGCAAAAGCACTGGAACGTTTGCAATACGCACTACCCAAAGTGCTGGCATATTTTGCACAGCAGGGATACCAATTCAAAGCTCTGCCTTATTGAGAAGCAACTACATTATTGTTGTTCCAAACTATTGCAATCCGTATTTATCGATCATGTAGATGAGTGCTGCAATATTGATCGCTCCGAGTTTTAACTCACGAATGTTCACTGCTTCAAATACATCGTTCGCTGCATGATGATAGTCGAAGTAGCGCTGTGCATCCGGAATAAAACCTGCAACAGGTGTATTTAAATTTCTTGCCAGCGGACCGATATCGGCACCGCCACCGCCTCTTTTCCATTCGTACACATGGTATGATTCAAACAAGGTTTTCCATTGCTGAATTTTGTTCCATGCAGTATCGTTCACACTCAATCCAAAACCTCTCGGAGTAAATCCGCCTTCATCACTTTCCAGAGCGAAGATGTGTTTCTCACCTTTTGCCTTAGCTTCTTCAGCATATTTGGTTCCGCCTCTTAAACCATTTTCTTCATTGGCAAACAGTACAAAACGAATACTGTGTTTTGGTTGGTAACCGAGTTCTTTCAAAGCCCTGAATACTTCGATGGTGTGTACACAACCTGCACCATCATCATGAGCACCTTCTGCAGGATCCCAGCTATCCAGGTGACCACCAATCGTGATGTATTGATCAGGAAATTCCGATCCTTTCAATTCGGCAATTACATTATGACCGATCGTATCAGGAAAAAATTTTCCATTGGTCTGGATGAAAGCTGAAACCGAAGTGCCGCTACTCATCAAATCGCTTAACTTCTTTACATCCCTCAAACCAATTGCAACAGCAGGAATTTTTGGAATAGAATCCAGGTAACGCAAAGAGCCTGTGTGTGGATAGTTGTCAGTTGAGTTGCTCATCGATCTTACCATTACTGCCACCGCTCCATATTTTGCAGCACGACTGGCCCCGGTTCCTCTATAGCCTGCATATTTTCCGTAAGCTTCGAAAGGATTTATCAATGTATCATCGAAGGGAACATCATAAAAAACGATCTTACCCTTCAACTGATCTTTCTTCGCTTCCAGATCTTCATATGATTTTACTGTAATCACTTCTGCTCTTACACCTTTAGCTCCGGTCCCCATGGAATTTCCCAAAGCCAGCACATGCAATGGAAGTGTTTGCTTTTTTCCATTGATGGTATATGTTGCTGTTGCAGTATCTCTACCACCACGAACCCAATGTGGCACCATACATTCTTGCAACCATGCATTAGCACCATACTTTTTAAATGTTTCAAGTCCCCATTTCTCGGCTTTCACCATTTGCGGAGAGCCAGAAAGCCTCGCCCCGATCTTCTTACACAAGTACCAGAGATTATTATATGCTTCGTCTGATGAAAGGATATTGTTAGAGATACGTTTTATGAACAGGGAATCTTCTGTAAAGTTTTGAGCTGACGCTGAAACCGACCAGAAGAAGAAAAGAAGTAAAGCAAGTTTTCTCATGCCGACTAAGTTAACGAATGATGAGGTTTAGACAGGCTGATGAACAAATAAAAATAAAATGTGTTACTTGCAATCGGTTGACTGGTATCGGTTGATCGGTGAGCGATAAAAAATAAACCATGAGAATAGGTATTGTTTGCTATCCAACGTTTGGTGGCAGTGGTGTTTTGGCTACAGAATTGGGAAAAGCACTGGCAGATAAAGGTCATAGCGTACATTTTATTACCTACCAGCAACCGGTAAGATTGAACGTGTTCAGTGCAAATATTTATTATCATGAAGTGAGGGTTCCCACTTACCCGTTATTCGATTATCCTCCATACGAAGTAGCATTGGCAAGTACAATGGTTGATGTGATATTGAATCACGACCTTGACCTGTTGCATGTGCATTATGCGATACCGCATGCTTCTGCAGCTTATATGGCAAAGCAGATCGTATTTAAAAAGACCGGTAGAAATGTTCCGGTGATCACTACACTTCACGGAACAGATATTACGTTGGTGGGAAGGGATAAGACCTATGAGCCTGTTGTTACTTTCTCTATCAATGAAAGCGATGCCATTACAGCAGTTTCCAAAAACCTGAGAGAAGAAACCTATCATTCATTCGAGATCACGAAAGATATTGAAGTGATCTACAACTTTGTTGATGTTAATCGTTTCAATAAAAAAGCCATCGATGCTTTCAGGAAAGTGATCGCTCCCAACGGAGAAAAAGTGCTGATGCATGCTTCCAACTTTAGAAAGGTGAAACGTATCCCGGATGTGGTGAAAGTGTTTGCTTCTGTACGATCAGAAATGCCTGCGAAATTATTAATGGTAGGTGATGGACCTGAAAGACCCATTGCAGAAGAACTGGGTAAACAATACGGCGTGTTCGATGATATCCGGTTTGTGGGCAAGCAGGAACAAATGGAAGAGATCCTTGCAATAAGTGATGTATTCTTATTGCCTTCAGAATATGAAAGTTTTGGTTTGAGTGCATTGGAAGCGATGGCAGCCAGTGTTCCGGTGATCAGTACCGATGCCGGTGGTTTGATCGAGATCAACATTCATGGTGTAACCGGATATACCGCTAAGGTAGGAGATGTTGCCAGCATGAGTGAGTTTGCGATTGGCATGCTAAGCAATGAGGAATTGCTTGCAAAAATGAAACAACAGGCTTTTGATCATGCCCAGAAATTCGACATACAGAACATCGTTCCGCAATATGAAAAACTTTATAGCAGGTTCTGCCGGTTAGAGCCTTGTGCATAAATAAAGAAAGGACGCTGATCAGCGTCCTTTCTTTTTATCTATGATAATAATCTTATCTCCGTTTCAGCCACTTTTCAGGATCCATGTTCGATCCTTTTTCGTTTGTAACCATAAATGTTACCAATCCATTTCCATCTTCACTTGCCGCAGCTCTGCCTATCACAGTTCCTGAATATACTTTCTGTCCTTTGGAAACATTCACTGAACCAAGGTGACTATATGTTGTAAAATATCTTCCATGTCTTACAAGAACAGCTTGTTCTCCACCAAGATCAAACACCGAAGAAACTTCGCCATCGGCTACACATTTTACAGAAGAACCAACAGGAAGTGCAATATCAATTCCATCACTTACACCCTTAAGTTTAGAGCCCGGGATTTCGTAAGTGCCAAAGCCAAGTGCAATGCTGCCAGCATCAACTGGCCATGGAAGTCTTCCACGATTTTTCTCAAACTCCAACGATTGTACTGCTGAAGCAGACTCAAACTTTTCAACCGTCCCTGAACGTGTTCCAGTGGTAACACCGGTTGTTGCAGGTCCTGAAGAAGTAGCAGGAGTAGTTGTTCCTGTAGTTGGTGCCGGTTTATTATTCGTTGTCGCCGCTGCTGCTAATCTTTTTCTTTCTTCTTCTTCCTTTTTACGTTGAGCAGCCAATTCTCTTTTAATGATCGTATTAATTGCACCGGCCAATTCTCTTCTCTCTTTATCTTTCTTCCTGATCTCACCTGCGATATCCTTCTCCTGGCTCTTAAGATTTGAAACAACTTTGTCCTTCTCCTTCCTGTCATTTTCTAGGTCCTGCAAAGTCTTACTCTGTTCTTTTAAAGCCAGGTTCTTTTCCTGTATACTGCTTTGAAAAGTTTGTCTTTTCTGACCCAACACCTGTTGTGTTTTCAATATAGTATTGAGCTGTGTTTCTCTTTGCTTACGATAACTTTTCAGGTACTGAATTCTTTTGATCGCATCATTGAAACTGCTGGCAGAAAAAATAAAGTTCAGGTAATCGTAATTGCTCCTGTTCTTATAAGCAAATACAAGGCTCTGTGCATATTGCTTTTTCAGTGTGTCCAGCTCTTTGCTATAACGATAGATATCGAGGTTGATCGCATAGATCTCATCATCCAGTCTTCGCAGGTCTTTGCTGATGTTGTTCATCATCTCTTCCCTTGCAGCGATCTTTCGCTTAACAGCAGTCAACTGTGCCAATGAAGCTTTTGTATTCGATTTAATACTAGACAGCGACCTGTTAAGGTCAGCTATCTCTTTCTGAAGCTGCTGTTGCTGCTTTTGCAGGTCTTCTTTCGTCGGCTGTGCCGAAGCGATGAACGAGGTGATTGCAAAAGCCAGTAGTAAGAGATTTTTTTTCAGCATCATTGCGATTTTTCCGGGTTAACGATGAAGATTCAAAACCATAACGCTTTTACCAAGCAGTAATTACTTTATTTTATAATTTTTAGGAACATTAAACGGAAACGTTAATGCCGGGTTAAAGGCATACTGTTTAAAGTCCATCGACAACACCAGTTTTCCTTTCTCTGAAACCGATATCTCTCTTTTTGTTGCGAAAGGAAATCCTGCACCTGTTTCATAATCCGAATAAGTGATATCACATGTTCTGTTCCTTGTAACATCCACATCATCCAGTTTGCTATGCACCAAAGTGTAATCTTTGTTATTCAGCGTTAGCAGGTGTTTGTAAATATCACCTACGATAAATACCAATAACTGGTCTCCTGTTTCTCTATACGAAACAACTTTCTTATCCGCAAAAATGGGATTGCCTACGATCATGTCCTGTAAAGTAGAGAAGTCGAAAGGAATATCAGTTAACTCCTGCAGGTAAGCGATCGTACGATACTGAACTGTTTTATTCAGTTTGTTCATCAACGTAACACTATCAGGAGTGATGAGCAGCCTGAATCCTTCCACACCCAATGCACCTGTGAGAGATATCCAAAGCATTTTATCTTTCTGCAAACGAATATGAGCCGTTCCGCCGTCTTTGTTTTCCTGCGACTCATAATCGATCTTTACCTTGGCAGAAAATGTATTGAAGTTGATACGTTTGGTATTCACTTTCTCCACAATACCTGCCAGCACTTTTGCAGAATCAATATCCGGCACTTTGGTCATCACCACTGTTTCGGTAGTGTCTTTCTTCGAGATCGCTTCTTCTATTTTCTGTACTTTCTTGGTAGGACGGCAAGCCACTGCTGCCATAAATACCAAAGCCAATATGTAACTGTGTTTTATCATTCTACTGTTTTCCTGTGTGTCCAAATCCACCTGCTCCTCTTTCTGTTTCTGCCAGATCCTGCACCAACAACCATTCCACCTGCTCCACTTTTTGTATCACCATCTGGGCAATACGATCACCATGGTTGATGTGCTGTTCTTCATTGGAAAGATTAATGATGATCACCTTCAGTTCACCACGGTAATCGGCATCAACCGTTCCGGGAGAATTCAAACAGGTTAGTCCATGCTTCAAAGCCAGTCCGCTTCTCGGACGAACCTGTGCTTCAAAACCTTCGGGCAGTTCAATAAACAATCCCGTTGGTATCAAAGCTCTTTCCAAAGGCTTCAATACAACTGACTGATGCAGGTTTGCCCGTAAATCCACACCCGATGAACCGGAAGTTGCATACGAAGGCAATGGATTTGTTGATTGATTAACAATTCTTACCTGTAAAACAGCCATTGAACAAAGCTTATTTTTTTTTACGATGGCATCACCCTTTTAGTTATCCATCTATATGTTAAAAGAATTTTCTTTTTAGCCGGCTTCAGTTTTCCATGGCATCGTCTCTTGTGTCACTCACTTCAACTACCAGTTTTCAAACAGATACCTCGTTCCCCGGTATGACAAGCTAAAGGAAACAGATCAGCCGAAGATTATATCAGCTCAAAACATGCCCGCTGTTT
The DNA here is from genome assembly GCA_024508725.1 of Chitinophagaceae bacterium. Taxonomy (GTDB): domain Bacteria; phylum Bacteroidota; class Bacteroidia; order Chitinophagales; family Chitinophagaceae; genus JAEZDC01. Next base: position 484,550 of record JANINS010000001.1, read on the forward strand.
GTCATTCCGACGCAGGAGGAATCTGCTTTCAGGTGTCAGACAGTTTCAAAGTGCCAGGCACCTTATTGAACCTTCTGCAACAAAGCCGAAGCATAAGCCATCACACCTTCTTCTCTACCTACAAAACCCATCGTTTCTGTAGTGGTAGCCTTGATCGAAATATCCGAAACATCAAAAGCCAGTATGCCAGCGATCACTTTTCTCATCTCATCAACATACGGTTTAATCTTTGGTTTCTCCAGGCATAATGTAGCATCAACGTTCACTACTTTATATCCTTTTGCACTGATCAATTCCAGACTTCTTTTAAGTAATATCTTACTGTCGATGTTCTTGAACTCGGATGATGTGTCCGGAAAATGTGTTCCGATATCACCCAAAGCCAAAGCACCCAGCATGGCATCACAAATGGCATGGAGTAATACATCGGCATCACTATGGCCCAATGCACCTTTTACGTGCGGCACTTTCACTCCACCCAGCCAAAGGTCACGACCTTCTACTAACTGGTGAAAATCTACTCCCTGTCCGATTCTGTACGACATAAGCCCGGTTTTAACGCAAAAAGCGAAGGTAAACCCTTCGCTTTTAAATTATTAGTTGTGTAGATTACTTCGTACCCGTGTTCTCTTTATCCAGATCGAATAACAGGCTGAAGCGTAATGTGTTCGACAATGGATTCCTGTTCACTCCATTTCCTGAAGGGATCAGGTAAGAGAAATTCAATCCGAAAACATTGTATTTAACCCCTACACCAAGCGTAAAGTACTTACGGTTCCCCTTGGTTTTATCTTCATAAAAATACCCCGCTCTTGCCATGAACTGGTCGTTGTAAGAATATTCAGCACCAACGCCAAACATCAGTTCTTTGAATTCGTTGCCACCGTCAGAGAAAGATTTGAACCAGCTCTGCATCACACCATAGCTCCTGTAATTTACCAGGTTGATGGAATCCTGCTGGGTATTGGTAGGATCTGTAGGAACCGGTGGTGTTGGAACCAGTAGTTTATTGATATCAACCGCAAATGTCATTTTACTGGTTTCGTCAAACACTTTGGTATAAGCCACACCCAAACCTAAGTTAGCCGGGATATAATCTTTGTTATTTACATCATTGGTATAAGCGATCTTGGAACCCAGGTTAGAAAGTGCAACACCCCAGGCAAATCCACCAGAAGCTTCAGAAACATTGCTGTGATACAGCGAAACATCACCTGCTACAGCATTTCCTGCTTTGTACGTAACACCGTTGGTAGATTGACCACCGGCTAAGTTGGAGTTGATATAACGCAACGCAACGCCTAAACCCAGTTTATCAGTAAGCTTACGGCTATAACCAAAATCAATTGAAAATTCTCTTGGGCGGAAAGATCCGAGATCATTTCCAGCAAAATCTGTGAACTGGATATTACCCAGGCTAAAATATCTTGTAGAAAGCGAAAGTGCCTGCTGCTCGTCAAGCTGGTAATAGCCTGCCAACGATGCCAGGTAAACATCGTTCAATCCCAGGTCTCTCAACCATGGTGTATAAGTAACCGAAACAGCAGTTTTACTTTGAGCGAAAGGTGTTTTGGCCAGGTTCCAGAAAGCAGCATTCGCATCAGGAGCTGTGGCAATTCCCACATCACCCATACCACCGGCTCTTGCATCGGGAGAAATTCTTAAAAAAGGAACAGCAGTCGTAACTACATTGATTCTTTCAGCGGTCTGAGCTATTGTTCTGTTTACAACCGAGCATAATAATAACAATACAGCAGTTCTCAGCGTTGTTCGTGTCATCTAAATGAGTGTTTTGTAATTTTCAATTGAGATCGGCAGGTAAAACTACCTTTCAAACTTAAATGGAGTAGAGATCAGTCATCCGGTACTTTTGGTTACGAATTCTAGAGTTGAAAATGGCCGCTGTTGCCATCATCGGCTGCAATGATACGGAAATATAGACACCTTTATTTAAAATTTCGCTGTTTCCATACCTTGATTTTGACTGAAGTTGAACGATTTTGATCGGCTAAATCAATGTATTTGCAAACGATTGCATATAAAGCTGTCAAAAGTCAACCTTAAATTATATTTTCGCTAACAGGGGACGTTCAGGTGAGCCATATTTGGTTTAGAGAAATCTTTATATTCGCAGTCTTAACATCCTTAAAACAATATTCATTACCCGGCTTCGTTAATTACGAATCAAAATCTGTCTAATGACAATGCTTAGTGGTTTAAGAAACTTCACTCTTTTATGTGCTGCGGCAGCTACATTTTCTTCATGTGGCTTGTTCAAGAAAAAGGCTGAGAAATCATCTGCAACAGGTTGGAACTACAACGACAAAAACCAGGGCGGATTCTTCGTTGCCAAAGCTTCTGATCTTAAAACCGGTCCCGGATTGGTTTTCGTTCAGGGCGGTACCTTTCCTATGGGTGCCAAGCAGGAAGATGTAATGGGAGACTGGAATAACGTTCCCCGTCGTGTTACTGTCAACTCTTTCCTGATCGATAAAACCGAAGTGGCAAACGTTCACTACCGTGAATACCTGTACTGGGTTGATAACGTATTTGGACAGGCAGATATGACCAATGTGGTTGAAGCTGCCAAACCTGATACCCTGGTTTGGAGAAGCGAACTGGCTTACAATGAGCCTTATGTTGAATATTATTTCCGTCACCCATCGTTCAACTACTATCCTGTGGTGGGTGTAACCTGGAGACAAGCTCACGACTTCTGCGTTTGGAGAGGTGATCGTGTTAACCAGATGGAACTGATTAAAAGAGGTTACCAGAATAAAACCGTTGTTAAGACTGAAATGGGTGGCGGCGGCCAGGAAAACTTCAACACCAAGTCTTACCTGATGGGTGAGTACCAGGGTGTTCCGGGTAAACCAAAGAAGAACCCTTTAAAAGATGCCCAGGGTAAACCAAGAAATACCGTTCGTTTTGAGGATGGTATCCTTTTACCAGATTATCGTCTTCCTACAGAAGCGGAGTGGGAATATGCAGCTTTAGGACAGATCGCTGAGAACCCACAGCCTCGCAGAAGCGAGAAAAAGCGTGGTGAAGAGGTGATCGCCAATCAAAATATTTACGCATGGAAGAATGATGGATATGACAACCTCCGTGGTACTCGTCGTGGTACATGGCAGGGTGCTTTCCTCGGAAACTTCAAGCGTGGAAATGGTGACTATATGGGTGTTGCCGGTGGTTTGAACGACCGTGCAGCTTATACAGCACCGGTTACTTCTTTCATTCCTAACGCTTTTGGTGTTTATAACATGAGCGGTAACGTGAGTGAGTGGGTAGCGGATGTTTACAGGCCAATGACCAACTTTGATGAAGATGATCTGAACCCTTACCGTGGTAACATCTTCTCTAAAGTTGACCCAACAAAAGCTGAAGGTGATAGAAGAGACAGCCTTGGACGTATATCCATGGTTCGTGAAGATGATAAAGACCTTAGAAACCGTAGAAACTACCAACGCAGCTATGCAGTAAACTACCTTGATGGTGATACTTCAACTGCAGTTAAATATGTTTATCAATACGGCATCACTACATTGGTTTCTGATAAATCGAGAGTAGTAAAAGGTGGTAGCTGGATGGATATGCCATACTGGATGAGTGCCGGAACAAGAAGATTCCTGGAAGAAGATGCAGCCAGCAGCACCATCGGTTTCCGTTGTGCAATGACGCACTTCGGTGCTTCGGAAGGTAAAGGCAGGAAGACAGGTAACTTCTTCCCAGCCAGAAGACAAAAGAGATAAGGAAAAGGTAAATACAGCGAAAAGGCCATCTGAGAAATTAGATGGCTTTTTTCATTGCATCTGCAGAAGCTTTAGCAAAGGATTTCACGCAAAGAGGCAAAGAGAGCAAAGGGAAAAAGTTTGTCGCAATAATTTCTGCAGTCATCTCAATTCGTGTAATTAGTGTAATTCGAATAATTCGTGTTCTACAATTCGTGTAATTAGTTTTATTCGTGTTCTACAATTCGTGTAATTCGTGTAATTAGTTTTATTCGTGTTCATTTATTCGTGTAATTCGTGCAATTAATCTTCTTCATGTTCATTTATTCGTGCAATTCGTGTAATTAGTTTTATTCGTGTTTTACAATTCGTGTAATTCGAATAATTCGTGTTTTACATTCGTGTTACTACATTCGTATCATGAACATCGAACATCTTTACCAGTTATACCTGCACCATCCTTCTGTTCAAACAGATACCCGTAAACTCAGGGAAGGTGATCTTTTCTTCGCTTTAAAAGGACCCAACTTCAATGGTAACCAGTTTGCCTTACAGGCTTTAAAAGCAGGTGCTGCCTATGCTGTGATCGATGAACCGGTAGATCCTTCCAATGATCGTTTATTACTAGTAGAAGATGTGCTTACCGCTTTGCAACAACTGGCAAAATATCATCGCCAGCAGTTCAACATCCCTTTTATTGCGATCACGGGAAGTAATGGTAAAACAACCACTAAAGAACTGGTGAGTACAGTGTTGGCTTCTCATTATACAACCTATACCACCCAAGGCAACCTGAATAACCATATAGGTATTCCCATCACATTACTCAATGTTAAGAAAGACGCAGAGATGGCGGTGATAGAGATGGGCGCCAATCACCAGAAAGAAATCGCTTCTTATTGCGAATACGTGATGCCCACCCATGGCATCATCACCAATTGCGGTAAAGCCCACCTCGAAGGTTTTGGTGGTGTGGAAGGAGTACGAAAAGGCAAAGGAGAACTGTTCGATTACCTGAGAGCCAACAATGGTGCAGCTTTCATTTTTTCGGACTATGATTACCTGCAAAGCATGAGCAATGGCATCAGTGCTGTTTTCAAATACGGAACACAGGAAGGACAGTTAACCGGTGAAGTGATCACCAGTGAACCTTTCCTGGATATCAGGCTCACCAAAGGAACGTCTCTGGAACAACTGAACACACATTTGGTAGGTGAATATAATTTGCCCAATGTACTATGTGCCGTAGCCATTGGTAAATACTTCAACGTACCCGATGAAAAGATCAAAACAGCGATTGAAGGCTATGTGCCATCTAACAGCAGGTCGCAGATGATCGAAAAAGAAAGCAACCAGGTGATCCTCGATGCTTACAATGCCAACCCCAGCAGTATGAAAGCTGCGATAGAGAATTTTGCGAAGATCAAAGCCAGCAATAAAGTGTTGATGCTGGGTGCTATGATGGAACTGGGTGATGAAAGTATCGCAGAGCACCAGGCCATCATTGATCTTATCAAACAGTACGAATGGAAAGCGGTAGTGTTGGTAGGTGGCGATTATGAAAAAGTGCAACATCCGTTTATTTACTTGTCTTCTTCTATAGAAGCCAGGCATTGGTATCAACACCAGCAGTTCACCAATACTTATATACTCATCAAAGGATCGAGAAGTATGAAAATGGAAACCGTTTTAGAATCCGGCACTGCTGCGTAAAGAACAGAATGTACAAGAGTGCGACGCAACTAAACCCAAATAGCAGCACAAGCTCCTGTTAACAAATCTCTCCTGTCTTATTGTCGCTTTTAGCATACGGAACGCAAATTGATGCTTAAGAAAAAAAACTGTTATGGAAACGGGCAGTAAAGAAAGCTTCAAAGACCTGATCAATGGCAATACACCTGTACTGGTTGATTTTTTTGCGGAATGGTGCGGACCATGCAAGATGATGACACCTATACTCCACCAGCTTAGAGATAAAATGCAGGATAATGTGCGGATCCTAAAGCTTGATGTAGATAAGAATCCTGCAGTGGCTGATGCATTCCAGATACAGGGTGTTCCTACCCTGATCCTTTTCCATAAAGGCAAAATGGTTTGGCGGCAAAGTGGTGTAGTGCAGGCAAATGTTTTAGAGAATATTATCAGGCAGCACACCGCATAAGCGGTAACTTTGTAGCCTAAATTGTATGTGGTGATAGGCTATTTATCTACAGTGTTGCGGAACAAGTGTCCACGTTGCAGAAAAGGAGATCTTTTCATTACGCAAAACCCGTACGACCTCAGGAATTATATGACGATGCATGAGCGTTGCCCGGTTTGCAAACAACGCACTGAACTGGAGGTAGGTTTTTACTATGGAACCAGTTATGTGAGTTATGCATTAACTGTTTTATTCTCCGGAATTTCCCTGGCTATATGGTGGATATTTATTGGTGTATCGTTGTATGATAACCGCATTTTTTACTGGCTTGGTATCAATGCGGTGCTGCTGATCGTTCTCCAACCGATATTTATGCGACTCTCCCGGTCGTTGTGGCTGAGCTGGTTTCTCAGGTACGATCCGCACTGGAAAGAACACAATGCTCAGGAGCCTGAAAGAATTGTGGAGGAGCACATGAATAACTGGTAACTCCACCATCTGCCGGAGTTAAAAACGCTTACATTTGCCGTCTTTTATTGGAGACTTGTCCGAGTGGTTGAAGGAGCACGCCTGGAAAGTGTGTATACGGGAAACTGTATCAAGGGTTCGAATCCCTTAGTCTCCGCAATATGAATATTAAGGTCTGAGACGAAGCTATGCTTGTCTCAGTGCCGACATTCTCGTCGGCATTCGAATCCCTTAGTCTCCGCAAAAATAGCTGCTGATCGCAGCTATTTTTTTATTCTTCAACTACTGAATTTTAGAAGCTTTAGGGAACATGAGGTACACCTCATTGCGTTTGTCGATGAAGCAAAGCGAAGGCGGAAGAAACTGACTGTCCTGCTATTGCGGACAAGCGTTTGTACAAATCTCAGCTGAAACAAATCCCATCCACTGATAGTAAGTAATTCAGCAAGGAATTATTCTTCTGCTTGTCATCCCGACGCAGGAGGGATCTGATACATGCGTACATAGATATTTTCCTTTCATTACGAAATCTTCTTTGCTTTATCCAAAAGATAGAAAAGCTGCCTCACTGCATCATTCGCTTTTTAAGGTGTTAGCGAATGCTTCGCATTTTAAGTTGATTGCATCAAGTGTTTTAATTTTTCTTTTGGCTTGATCCAAAAGAAACAAAAGATCAAGTCCGACAGCAACGCTCCGCGGCTTCGGACAAGCCAACGCCTCCCTATGTGTAACATGTATTTGTTGAGGAAGTGGTTGATGGTGTAAAGACGATGCTCGCAGTGCGAAGATGTTCTTGCCTGGTGTTTGTACTGCACGCTGCA
>JANINS010000002.1:0-93210 GCA_024508725.1 Chitinophagaceae bacterium
GATCACTGTACAGGATGTAACCAAACCTGTGATCACCTGCCCTGCAAGTGTAACACAGTGCAACGATCTGCAAGGCAATAACCAAACTCTGGTTCTTGAGTACAGCGATAATTGTGGAGTGAAGTCTGTAAGCTATGTTATCAGCGGGGCTACAATAAGGTCAGGTGCCGGTGCAGATGCAAGTGGCAGCTTTAATGTGGGAACCAGCGTAATTACATGGACGGTGGCTGACTTCAGTGGTAACAGCAGTACATGCAGTACTACCATTGTTATTAATCCGTTACCTGTAGCGAGCATTGCTTCAACTGATGCCAATACCTTCTGTAATGGTGTAACGCTTACAGGAAGTTCAACACTAAGCGGACCATTCACTTACCAGTGGATGTTTGGAGGAGCACAAATCGCTTCTTCACAGGTGATGAACCTTGGTAATGTATCTGCAAGTGGTGTATATTCTCTCTATACTACAGACGGCAATGGTTGTAAGAGTCCTGTTGCAGCTACGTATAATTATAATAAAGAGAATACCATAGGTAATTACACCATCATAGGATTAAAAGATGTAAGATTAGGACAAACCAATAATGTACAAACAGGAAGTGTAGGTGTTATTGCAGCAAACGGCGATGCAGATTTTGGAAGGAACAGTTCAGTAGCATCAGCCGGTGCATTTGTAAAAGCATCTGACATTAATGTACAAAGCCCGGTAAATATTCCTGTACAGATCACATCGCCGGCTACAGTTACATTACCTGCGATGCAGTTTTACAGTGGTTCATGGCCAACCAATAATTACACAGTTAATAATAATGTAACCACCACACTTAGCAGCAACTACAAAGACCTTTATATTAAGAAAGGCGCCAATGTAAGTTTAAGTGGTACAACATTCAGAACACTCACTGTAGAAGAAGGAGCAACGGTGAACTTTACTTCAACTACTTTGAATTTTGAAACAATATATGTTGGAAAGGGTAATGGTAATGGTGCGCTTGCGAAGGTTAGTTTTGCTAACAATACATCTGTAAGGGTTACCAAGCAGGTTAAGGTAGAAGATGGCAGCATCATAAATGCAGAAGCAAATAAAGTAACCATGTACCTGGGTGATACGAATTGCGATGAAGAGAAGTTTGCTGTAAAAGGAAACGGTGCTAAGATCATTGCTAATGTGTATGTGCCAAACGGAAAGATCATGGTACAAAGCAACTGCGGCCATGGATATGGATGCTCTGGTAACCACAACGGACTAGGCAACATTATACATAGCCTTTTCGGAGGTGGAAACGGCAATAGCAATAGCAATAGTAACTGTGCTACTACTTATATGACAGGTTTGTTCATAGCCGAAGAAGTTGAAAGTGGTGATAACGTAACGTGGAATAACAATAACTGTGGTACTGCAGTAAATACAACAGATAATGTACCACCGGTAGTTACCTGTCCTGCAGCACAACAGTTCTGTCAAACAGTAACGGGCAACTATAGCATACCTGCGGTTACAGCATCAGACAACTCAGGATTGGTTACTGTGAGTTATGTTACAAGCGGTGCTACTGTTAGAACCGGCAACGGTGCTGATGCAAGCGGAACATTTAAGCCAGGAGTTACAACAATCAAATGGACCGTTAGAGATGCGAATGGAAATGTAAGCACCTGCACAAGCAATGTAATAATAACTGCAGCACCTGTAGTAAGCATTAGTGATGCTTCATCCGATGCATTCTGCAGCCAGCTTACGCTAACAGCGGGCATTGGGTCAACCGGTGCAGCTTACCAATGGAGTTACAACGGATCTTTGATAAGCACCGAATCATCGATCACACTTAATAGCAACAGTGCACAAGGCGTATATAGTGTTAAAGCAACAGATGCCAATGGTTGTAATAGTGCTGAAGAAACGTACAATTATCAGCATCAAAATCAACTTTACCGATATACAATCGTCGGTATCAAAAAGGTTAGATTAGCTGAAAATAATAATGTACAAACCGGAAGTGTGGGTGTAATGAGCTATGCAGGTAGTGCAGACTTTAAAAAGAACAGTTCTGTAGCAGGGCCCGGGGCATTCGTAAAAGCAGCAGATATTGATGTGCAAAATCCTGTAAATATTCCAAACAAAATATATGGACCAGCCATCGTTAACCTGCCACCAATGCAATACTATACCGGCAATTTTGGCAGCAGCGATTATACAGTTGCTCAGAATGCAACAGTAACACTCAACAGCAACTATCGTACATTAACGATTAATAAAGGGGCAACAGTAACACTCAATGGTACTGCGTTCCGTAAGATCACAATAGCTGAGGGAGCTAAAGTTACTTTTAATGCTGCCGAGGTTAATATGGAAGAATTGATCGTTAGCAAAGGGCCATCAAACAGTTACACGATCGTACGATTTGCAAACAACACCAATGTAAGGGTTAGCAAACAAGTGAAAGTGGATGATAATTGCCAGATCAATCCGGAGAATATGAGAGTTACATTCTACCTTGGAGACTCAAAATGTGATGAAGAAAAATTCATGGTAATGGGTAATCGTACAACTGTTACAGCTAATGTTTATGTACCAAATGGTGATATAAAAGTAACCGGTGGTAACCAGAATCAATGTTACATGAATGGTATCTTCATTGCTGAAGAAGTTAAGAGTGAAGGTAAAAATGTAACCTGGAACGGCTTTAACTGTATTAGTGGATATGTTGCAAGAGGTACAGCAACTGAAGAAGTTCCTGCTCCGGTTGTAACAAGAAACGAGATGGCTGCAAAAGCTTTCCCTAATCCAACTACAGGAGTATTCGAGTTGCAATTGCAGAACTATAGCAAAGGCAAGGTAGAGATACAGGTAGTTGATAATTATGGCAAACTGGTTTTACAACAATCTGTAACCGTTACTTCTGTAACAGAAAACATTCAGCTGGATGTTACCAAACATGCTGCAGGAGTATACCATGTGAGAGTACTTAGCGAAAGCGGTGTGAAAACACTGAGAGTTGTTGTAGCAAGATAATTGCAACTGTTATAGCTAAATATTAAAGAGCTGCCTTTCGGCAGCTCTTTTGTTATATGTATATGAAGTGATAATGATTAACTATGAAAACTGTAATGAACAACCCTAATAGCTTTAAGCTTCGATAGATGCGTTTTCCAGGATCAACTTCAACTGCTGCATGTATTTTTTCATATCACTTCGGGCTTTCACGGAAATGATAAATTGGGGTAACGAAAATCCTAAAGCAAACTTTACGATCGCTGTATCGAATTCCAGCTCATATTCCAGCCTGGTGATGCCGGGCTTTATTAATGCTACTTTACGTTGGCTCTTAAGATAGAAATCAGCACCGGGAACTGATTCATATATTGCATGGTTGTTCTTCACCCATTCGGTACAACGGAGTTGTCTAAGATTATCCGGTTGTTTTTTTGAGAGATTTGAATATTCGTAGACAAGTGTACCTACCTGTAGTGCTCCTTCAACAATTGTTTTGTTGATCTCTTTTCTCCACAGGTGATCGTTGGCCGGGTTGCAAAAAAAGGTAAATGCCTGGTCGATATTACATCGAACCTCCAGTTCTTTTTTAAGGGTGAGGAGCATAAGTTGTTGCCTGGTTTTGGTGCAAAGATGAGACGTTTATGAATAAGTGGAATCAGTGAGCAGCGAACAAATGTTTATGCCGCTGCTGTAACGGCTTTTTTGCAATACCATGCTGTGCTGTTTTGGAACAGTCCATGCCGCTGTGATTTTAAACCTATCTTTACGGCCTTAAAGATCACGATTGTCTCTTAAATGAAGATGAGAAAATACGCTGGAATCACCGGTAAATAATTCACTAACATAAATTTTATACCATGTCAAAAAAGAAAGCTGAGCCAAGGAAGAATAAACCTACCCAAAAGAAAAGTGCAGCACAGAAGAAAGCGAAAGCCCAGCGGAAAATGAAATAAGATCAAAAAGCAAAGAGCCCGGTTCGAAAGACCGGGCTTCTTTTTTATACAATCGATCACATGCCGGATAAAAGATTGTTCAAGTGAACATGAGCCAATGTATAATGATAGAGTAACTGTTATTTTTTCTTATTCGCATCCACCTGTTTCAACAACTCCTTCACCGCAGTATCCAGTTGTGCATCGTTAGTAGCACCCAAAGCATTACTCACCGGCACATCAACTGGTCTTGGCGCTAACTCCATATTCTTTCCTTCATGGTCGGTGATCTTGATGAAAGGCAGTCTTACGATCGTTCCATCAAACAATGTAACATTGGAAGTGAAGATGATCCATCCGGCAGTAGGCTCACCTACTACCTTACCTAAGCCTAATGCACGGTAACCTTCAGTGAAATCTTCGGCATCGCTTAATGAGTGTTGATTGGTAACAAGAATCGTAGGTGCATCCAAAGCTCTTTGTCCCAGTTGCACTCTGCCCGGAGCAGTTTCCAATCCTCTTACCTGCATATTCAGGTATCCTTTGCGGCTCAGCACATCGATGGCATAAGCATTCACGAATCCACCATTGTTATTCCGTACATCTACCACCACTCCGTCTTTGCTTTGGTTCTGTGCATCGATGTCAAGATGAAGCTGGTCGAGAGAGCCTTGTCCCATGTCGAACATGTGTACATATCCCAACCTGCCATTGCTGATCTTTGATACATAGTCACGGTTCTGCTGTACCCATTGTTTGTACAGCAATCCTTTCTCGGTGTTCGTACTCATCGGCTTGATGGCAATGATCTCTGTATTCCCTTCATTGCTTTCGCTAACCGGTTGCTTCGATTGTACTTTGGCATGATGCAGTCGAAGCATTACACGCCTGTTCACTTTGTTCTCGAGTAATGCATCAAGGTTAGTACCTGCATTTACCGGTATACCATCCACGGCAATGATATGATCACCCACGGATATTTTACCTGTGAGGTCTGCAGGTCCCGATGCGATCACTTCAGTCACTGCTAAAACACCATGATCTTCAAACATCTTCCTATCGAAACGCAATCCCAGTTTACCTATGTTCAACACAGGATTGGTGTTCGATGCAACACCGGTATGGCTGGCATTAAGTTCACCTACCATCAGCGATAATATTCTTCTCATCTCATCAGGTGTTTGCGACCCTGCGATATATGGTGCATAGGTAGCTTTTACCGCATTCCAGTCGGCACCATGAAATTGATCATCATAAAAACCTTTGTATTCCATTTCCCAGGCCTGGTTGAATACTTCCATTTTACGTTCGTTGAAATCTATCGCCATCTCCGCAGTTACGGTAATGCTTTTCGGTTGTTTATTATCGATGTTGATACTGTTGATCCTTCCGTTCTCTATAAAATATACTTCTTTACCATCGTCGCTTAATTGAACGAAAGATTTAAATCCAGGAGTGGAAGTAAGCTGTTTCATTACCGCTGCTTCTTTAGATAGTTCATCCAGCGAATAAGAATAGATATTTGTTTGCCCGGCATTATCGGCAACCACAATGAGTGTATTGCCATCTTTACTGATGTCGATACCCTGTACATCCATACCCAATGGCAGTAATGAAAGCCTGTCACGGATACCTTCATAGATAATGCCTTTGTAAGGAGAAGTGGTAGCAGTTAAAGAATCTACGGCAGAATCTGTTTTTGGTTTAGGTGTAGAAGGATCGGAGAAGAGATCACGAAACTGGTCTTCACGAAAACGAGGCAAACGAGGCTGCAGATCTACTCTTGCCACCTGTCCGTTTTCGGTACGTTGCTGTGTAACGAAGAGGATGGAGTTGCCATTGCTGCCCCAAACTACATCGCCACCAAAAGTATTACCGAGAAACGAGATGGGCTTTGATTCACCACCTGTAGCAGGAACAATGTACACATTGCGTAAAGCTTTATCGCCAAATGCGGCATAAGCAATGTGTTTGCCATCAGGCGACCAGTTATAATCTCCACCACTGTTGGTAGGAACAAAACTGAGTGATGCTTTCGCTAACGAGGTTTCTTTTTTGGTAGCGAGATCCAATACCATCAGTTCTTTTCCATTGCGAACGAAAGCGAGTTTCTTTCCATCGGGAGAAAGCTTGAGTGCACCATCATCTGCCTTGGCAGAAGTGAGCTGCGTTTCTTTGGCAGTAATAAAATCATATTGATAAATATTCACCCTGTCGTTACGTTGCGAAACATAGATAACACTGTTGCTGTTCTTTGTCCATACAGGGTAGGCTTCCATGCTAACGGTATTGGTAACCCTTGTTGCATCGCCACCGTCTTTAGTACCTGCAACAAAAAGTTCACCCTGTGCAATAAAAGCAACCTTCTTTCCATCGGGAGCTACGGCAAGATCTGAGAAGCCGCTGTTGAGGCGTAACAGTTCTGTGGTATTCGATGCAGCAACACCTCTTAACGTAATGTTGAGAGGCTTTGCTTCAGTGGTAGCAAGATCCATTTTCCAGATGCCGAAGTCACGTTCAAACAGCATGTGTTTTCCATCTTTAGAAATAGAAGGAAACAATACCCTTCCGTTTTTAAAACCCGTTAGCTGTTTAGCTGTTCCGTTTACCGGATGCACCCAGATATTGTCTTCACCATTACGGTCAGATACATAATACAATGTTTTTCCATCGGCACTCCACATGGGCCAGAGTTGTTTTGCACCACGTTGCGTAAGTTGGGTGTATTTCTTCGTTGGTTCATCAAGCAGCCAGATCTCTGATTCGTCGAGATGGCTTCTGCCGTTTCTCCACCATTGTGCAGCACCTACACCTCTTGCTGCAAGCGCCAGCGTTTTATTATCCGGAGCCGGTGCAGCAAAGAATTCTGCAGTGTAGCGGTTATCGCTTACCAGCATGGGTGTACCACCTGTTGCCTTTACTCTGTAAATGTCTCGCATGCCGGCAATATCTTTACCCGAAGAAGTGAAGTATATATACTTGCCATCAGCTGACCAATTGTTGAGTTCATCATTCGCATCGTCGTAAGTAATACGAGTGAGTTTGCCGGTGGATATTTCCATCAGGTAGATATCGCCATTGCCCGATCTGGTTGAATTGAAGGCGAGCCATTTGCCATCGGGAGAATAGATTGGTCTTGTTTCCATGGCAGGATGCGATACAAGTAACCTGGCTTCACCGCCGTTTGAACTGGTTGTCCAGATATCACCACCAGAAACAAAAACGATTTCGTTAGTAGTGGGCGAGAAGGCCGCATCATAGAAATAAGGTTTGGCGTTTTGTGCATGTGTGATGAAGCATGTTGCCACGCATACAACAAGCAGTAGGATGGTGTTGAGTGATTTCATAACTGAAATATAAGAATATGTTTAAATACATTTATCATACATAAGCTTTGTATGATGTGCTCACACCCGCATTTTCGTTTGATCGTATTACTGGTTGCATGTTGCTTTTTTCAACTTGCAAGCAGCCAGCCTCGTACTGATGCAACGTTGGTGAACATGCTGCAAAAGAATGCTGATAGTATCTTCCGGATGGTACTGCACAATCCTGATAGTTTCAGGTTACAGATCATCTATACAAGAATAGAGCGTGATAAGCACAATACGCCACACTTTACAAATTACTATTTCAATTACCAGCCCGAAATATATTTTAACCCGGCTTCTGTAGTTAAGCTTCCTTTGGCTGCATTAGCGCTGGAAAAGCTCAATCGTTTAAAGAATCATGGCATCAATAAGTACACAAGTGTAATGTTTGACAGCAGTAAGCAATGGCAAACAGCTTTATATCACGACAGCACTTCGGCAACAGGTAAGATATCTGTTGCGCATCTCATTAAACGAGCTTTGCTGATAAGTGAGAACGATCCGTATAATCGTATGTACCAGTTCGTAGGTCAGCAAGAGATCAATCGATCATTACACAAAAAAGGGTTTAACGAGATGCAAATACTTAGGCAGTTCATGGGACTTTCACCCTGGCAAAACCGCTACACCAATGCTGTGCGTTTCGTTGATGATAATGGTACGTTATTATATGATCAGCCTGCAGCGTTCAATCCCGATTCGATACCAACGAGAAAGATTCTATTGGGTCGTGCCCATTATAACAGGAATGATAGCCTGGTCAATGCTCCTTTCGACTTTACCGGTCACAATGCAATGTCACTATTGTCTTTGCAACAATTATTACAGGCTATCATGTTTCCTTCATCTGTATCGCGGAAGCAAAGATTTGATCTTTCACCGGATGATTACCGTTTCCTTTATCAGTACCTGTCACAATATCCTTCCGAAACATCTTATCCCAAATACGATACCGGCAGGTTCTACGACAGTTATGTAAAGTTCTTCTTCCGTGGAAGCAACAGGGCGATGCCAAAAAGTGTGAGAGTATTTAATAAAGTTGGCTGGAGCTATGGTTTTATGACTGATGTAAGTTATGTAGCTGATCTTGCAAACAACATCGAATTTATGCTAACGACTACCATCTACGTTAACAGCGATGGCGTCATTAATGATGGACGTTATGATTACAATACGATCGGGTATCCCTTCTTTTATCAATTAGGGCAAACGATCTATCAACATGAATTAGCAAGACACAGAAAGTACACGCCAAATCTTTCTGCTTTCAGGATGCCTTACGAAAAAAGAGATCCTGCAGATAAACGTCCCGCTTTAACCGAAGTTGATAATTGAATTAGTAAAGAAAATAAGTTCTCAGGTCGTACAATGCAGCAGCAGGTGAAATGCGTTTTACTTTTAAGAAACGCCGGTGTTCATTTGCATCGTAGTTAGGTGATGAAGGATCCAGGCTGCCGATCTGTACCAGTCCTGAAGCATGGATGAATTCTTTATTACCAAGCCACATACCTACATGCACCACTCGTTCCGGTCTTTTATCTGTTGCTTTTGCACCAAAGAATAGGAGGTCACCCGGTTGCAGGTTTTGCCAGTTGTTGGTTGTGTCTATTTCTGTGCCCAGTGCAACCTGTTGCGATGCATCTCTTGGCAATACCAGTCCATTCATAAAATAAGCGGTCTTGGTAAAGCCACTGCAATCCACTCCTTTAAATGATGTGCCACCCCAGAGATAAGGAATGCCCAATAACTGCCTGGCTGATGCAACGATATTTTCTGTTGTAGGATTTCTGCTGAGTTGCCAGTCGATATAATTCATGCAATCGCTGCTGTGAACATAAGCCGCTCTTCCATCAGGAAAAATGACCTGCAAAAAACCATTAGCAGTGCTGCGACCTTGCACCATAATATTACCGTACACCATGTCAGATATGGGTTGTGTTGCATTGGTATCAGCATACGCAATACCATAAGCTGATGTGAACAATACATGTTGTGCAAGTGTCCATTTCATACGATCGTCTTTATTCATCACATGTATCGCACCGGCATCTATCCATCCAATGTATTTATCCGGCGTTTGTACCAGGTACCAGCCTCTTTGTTTCTTTAATAAGTATAAAGGTGTACCCATTGTTGCCTGTGTGGAGAGTTCGGCTTTATGATCGGGCTGCACCCTGATGTTTGCCACCGATACATTCATCAATGCAGATTTTGTTTGCATATCCGCCGAAGGCAAAACAACAATGCTATCGATAAAAGCTATTCCCGATAGTTTTAATTGCCGTAGTAATTCAGCTTTTGCAGTAATGGAAGTTGTTTCACCTTTCAATACTGCTCCGTCCACTGTAACATTGAACACCGCTGTTCGTTTGTCGGGAGCATAAATAGAATCGATACTTGCAAGTATGCCTGATACTGGATTGTTTAAACGGTTATTGAATTGTTTGGAAGCAGAACAACCTATAAATGCAATACCGAGTATGACTACAGATAACAGTTTCAACCGAGGAGTTTTTACTAAGGTAGTTAATATCATCGTTGCAACATTATCAAGCATAAAGCCGCAGGATGTTGCGATTTTAATTCTCATATCTGCGTTTTTGTTCATATATTGACTTTCTAACGACTAAAACT
Source organism: Chitinophagaceae bacterium (assembly GCA_024508725.1). Classification (GTDB taxonomy): domain Bacteria; phylum Bacteroidota; class Bacteroidia; order Chitinophagales; family Chitinophagaceae; genus JAEZDC01. Next base: position 9,930 of record JANINS010000002.1, read on the forward strand.
ATTGCACATGAAACGATTGCTACTCTTGCTGGGTTGCTTCCTGCTATGCCCGGCACTGCTCTTCGCACAGAAAGGAAGGATCGTCACCGGTACGATCAGCTCAGCACAAAACACCGCACTCGAAAATGTTACCGTTTCAGAAAAAGGAACAACCAATGCCGTTGTTGCCGATGTAAACGGGAAATTTTCTATCAAGCTCACTACCGACAAAAGCGTGTTGGTATTCTCTTTTGTTGGCTATGCTACCAAAGAAGTTGCTGTAGGTGATGCAACAACCCTTAACGTAAAACTGGATAACGATAAAGGAGACTTGGAAGGAGTGGTTGTAACAGCTTTGGGCATCAGCCGTAAAGAAAGATCGCTGGGCTATGCAACACAGGCAGTGAAAGGTGAAAATCTCACAATGACCAAAGAACAGAATGTACTGGGATCACTTGCAGGAAAAATAGCCGGTGTACAGGTAGTTGGTGCTTCAGGTGCCAGCATGGGAGGAACGCAGAAGATCAAAATACGTGGTGTGAACTCCATCAACGGTTCTGGTGAACCTTTGATCGTAGTTGATGGAACACCGATCTCCAATGCAAATTTCGCCGGAAGAAATGGTGGTGATTTTGGTAACCTGGGGCAGGACGTCAACCCGGAAGACATTGAAACCATCAACGTACTAAAAGGTCCTGCAGCTTCTGCTTTATACGGTATTCGTGGTCAGTACGGTGTGATCATGATCACTACAAAAAAAGGAAACAGGAGAGGAAAGAACTTAAATGTTCAATTGAACAGTGCTTATTCTATTGAACGTGTGGGCAACTTTATTCCATTGCAGGATGTATATGGTGGTGGCTCCAGTCAAACCTGGAGAACCCTGGCCAATGGCGATAAGTATGTTGATATGTCTGTTGATGAAAGCTGGGGACCTAAAATGGATGGTACACTCGCAAGATCTGTTTTTAGTTTCTATCCGCAGGATGCTGAATATGGAAAGCTCACACCTTTTGTTCCTCAGCCCGATAATGTAAAAGACTTTTTTGAAACAGGTTCTACGTTAAATAATGGTATCACCTTAACGGGTGGTAGTACCAATCATAATTTCCGAATCAGCTTTAACGATACCCGTATCAAAGGTGTAGAACCCAACACCTGGTTACGTAGAAACAATCTTGGATTAAGTGCTTCATTCGATCTTACCAGCAAACTGGTGTTTACATCTAACATAAATGTTGCGTATAACAAAGGGCAGCGTCCATCACAAGGTTATGATGGAGGTTCACGTTACCTCGTTCAGTGGTTCCAGCGAAACATTGATATCAATCGTTTGAAAGACTACAAATATGCCGATGGAACTTTCAAACAATGGAACCTCAACAGGCCAACTGCAGCAGGCGTAATGAACAGTTACAAAGCCTTGTATTGGAACAATCCATATTTCGAAGCTTACGAGAACCTGAACAATGACAATCGCAGTCGTTTCTTTGGTGATGTAGGGTTAACATACATGTTCACACGGTCATTTAAAGTAAGTGGTTTTGCAAGAGGTGATATGTTCACCCAGAACATAGAAGACAGGGAAGCTTTTGGTGGAAGATATGTGCCGGCTTATGCAACAGGCAAATACGAGAATCGTGAAATGAACTACGAACTGCTTGCAGAATATAACAAGACCTGGCAGGACGTTAGCCTGAATATTACAGGAGGTGGTAACCTCTATTCACGTCGTTATAATGAATTATACATGGCTACCAAAGGAGGTTTATCAAGCCCGGGATTTTATAACATCGCTGCTTCTATAGACAGGCCAACCGTTTCGAATTACCTGCTTACAAAACAGATCAAAAGTTTGTATGCAATGGCTTCATTCGGTTATAAGGATACATATTTCTTAGATGCAACGTTGAGAAATGATAATTCCTCAACATTACCTGTGAAAAACAACTCTTACTGGTATCCTTCTCTTTCAGGAAGCTTTGTATTTAGCGAAATGTTAGACTGGAAAGCGTTGTCTTTTGGTAAAGTGCGTTTGAGTTATGCGAAAGCTGGATCAGACCTTAGTCCATATCAAACTTCGCAGGTATTTGGAGTTGGCGGCGTGTATGGTACAACGAATACACTGTTTGTTCCTGACAGACTTAACAACCCTGATATCGAACCTTCATTTGCCAATTCATTTGAAGCTGGCCTCGATCTCAGATTTTTCAAAAACCGGTTAGGAATTGATTTCACATACTATGTTCAGAACAATAAGAACCAGATATTGAACCTGGATGTTTCAGGAACAAGTGGTGTAACATCTACCGTGATCAATGCAGGTCATATCCAAAACAAAGGTTTTGAAATAAGCCTCACAGGAACACCAATACAAAGCAGGAACCTCGTCTGGAATATTGCATTGAATATTGCACGTAACCAGGGTATGGTTAAAGAATTATATCCCGGAACAAATGTGTATGCATTAGATGTGAACACGTATTCTGGTGTTTCAGCGTATCTCAATTCATACGTAGGAAAACCCTTCGGCAGCTTAATAGGTAAAGCCTACCAGAGAGATGCTGCAACAGGTATGATATTGTTGGGAGCGAACAACATGCCTTTATATACCAATGCCGATTATGACTTTGGCTCTGTTGTACCTGATTATACCGGTGGTTTAAGAAACAATTTCAAATACAAAAATTTCGATCTTGGTGTGATGATGGATTACCAGTTTGGCGGCAAGTTTTTCAGCTGGTCTAAAATGATGGCTGTAAAAACCGGCATGGCTGAAGAAACTGCAGCAATGAACGACAGGGGTAAGAATGTAAGAGATGATCCTGCAAGTGGAGGTGGTGTAAAAGTTACCGGTGTATTAGCATCCACCAAACAAGTGGTAACAGCTTATGTAGATGCCAGAACGTATTACAGAACAACCTTGGGAACACATGTATATGAAGAGTGGTTATACAATGCTTCATATATCAAACTAAGAGAAGTAAGGCTTGGCTACAGCTTTGGAAATAAGATCATGTCAAAACTTCCATTTAAATCTATGAACCTCGCTTTCATTGCACGTAATCCGGCAATGATCTGGCAGAAAGCACCAAAAGGTTTAGATCCTTCAGAACTATCTGCAGGTAGTAATTCCATTAGTTGGTTAGAGACAGGCGGATTGAATACTGTTCGCTCATTTGGCGTTAACCTCAACATTAACTTCTAAACTGTAACAATGAAACGTTTATCAATAATTACTATATCGATGTTGTTGCTGGTGAGCTGCACAAAGTTCCAGGACGACATCAATGTAAATCCCAATCTTCCCAGCACAGCAAGTAATACTCAGTTGATCGCAAATGCAGAATTGTATCTTCCCGGGTTGAGCAGTTCACCACAAGGTGAATATTATGCACAATATCTTGCAGAAACAGAATATCCAAATCTCTCTTTGTATAACCAGGTGAACTTTGGATTTTATGATCTGTATGCTGGTCCTTTAATGAATTTAGAAACTGTACTTACTTCCGGTAAGTATGATGGTAATGAAGGTCCGGTAGCCAACCAGATCGCTGTTGCTAAGATCCTTAAATCATATTTCTTCTGGCATATAACAGATCGATGGGGAGATGTACCGTATACAGATGCATTAAAAGGAAAAGGAAACTTCGCACCAAAATATGATAAGCAACAAGTGATCTACGACAGCCTTTTCAAAGCACTGGAAGATGCAAGTAATATGATCGTTACCGGTAACATATCGAATGATATTGTTTATGCAGGTGATATGACCAAATGGAAAAAGCTGGCCAATACCATTCGGATGCTGATGGCTTTACGGCTTTCTAAAATCGATCCTTCTAAAGGCAATACAGAGTTTAATAAAGCCATTGCAGCAGGAGTGATGACATCAAATGCGGATAATCTTGTATTCAAACATTTACCCGATGCTTCCAATCAAAATTATTGGTATGGACAGGTGTTTGGATTGAACAGGTCATGGTGGGCTTTATCAAAAACACTGGTGGATAGAATGAAACCAACATCCGATCCTAGGCTTGCGACATATGGCGACAAATCAAAAAATACGAATGATTATGCAGGACTCACTTTTGGAAATACTGCAGCCATCAATAAGGATAATTTTTCACTGATGGGAACATCTATCTGGAAGCAGGATGCTCAAATACATCTCGTAACGTATGCACAATCTTTATTTGCCAAGGCTGAAGCAGCAAAATTAGGATGGATAACAGGTGGAGATGCAGCTGCGAAAACCAATTATGATCTTGCAATAGAACAATCCGTTCGTCAGTGGAATAATAATAACATTACAGGATTGGCTACAATGATGGCTCATCCAAATGTTGCATATGATCCTGCAACTGCTTTAAAACAAATTGCAGAGCAGCGTTACATTCATTTGTTTATGCATGGTTATGAAGCATGGGCCGAATGGAGGAGAACCGGTTTTCCAAATGATATGGTGAGTCCTGGTGGTAAAGCAGTGCCAAGAAGACAAGGTTATCCAACAGAAGAATCATTCAATAATACTACTAACTATAAACAGGCTGTGCAAACACAGTTTGGCGGACAGGATGATCTTTCAGGAAGGGTTTGGTGGGACAAGCCTTAAGCTTATTCATATGAAAGACCATAAAGGAGCTGCAGCAATGCGGCTCTTTTTTATGAATGATATTATGTATCTCTTGTAAATCATCTTTAATCAAGAAATAAATCGGTAAATGAAAAAGGGCAGCCCGAAGCTGCCCTTAATTATGATTGAATGTATAGATTATTGGATCAACACTGTTTGCTTCAATTGAGCTTCGGCACTTCTGATGATCAAAGTGTAAAGCCCAGGTTGAACATTTGATGGAAGTACAATCGATGAATTGAAATTGTTCTGCAATTGTCCAAGCGATCTGTTCATGATCTGCTGGCCGGCACTATTCACTAATATAAGTGTATATAAACCCTCGGTTGCAGGTGTAAAGCTTAAGTTGATCGTATTTCCTTTTACAGGATTAGGATATATTTCGAGTTGAGCAAGTTTGCCCGAAGAAACTTTAACTGCATTTGTGTAGATAACTTTTCCATCTGCATCAATCGCTTTAATGCGATAGTAAGCAGGTCCGCTAACAGGCGTATTGTCGGTATAGCTATACGTTTTTTGATTGGAAGCGTTTACCTTTCCGATAGAAGTAAATTCTCTTGCATTGAGCGATCTTTCAACAAGGTAGTTTGTGATTTTTTCCTCACCTGCAATTTCCCATTTCAGTTGTACAGCAGAAGAACGATCCAGGCCCGCAGTAAAAGAAATAAATCTTACCGGAAGCACACCCTGTCCGTTAAATACTGTTAATGCCTGTGAAGCACTTGCATAAGTAACAGCACCGGTAACTGCTTTGGAAAGAGTGATCGTATTATTTGTTGAAGATAAATTTACTACAACCGTATTTGCAGGAATTCCTGAACCGCTAACACTCATACCAATCTCAATACCTGTAAGATCAGAAATGTTTTTTACAAGGAAAGAATCAACGTTTAAATTACCTGTGATATTCACTGATGCGGGTGCTTTAGAAGAGGTAGTGGCAGATCCGCTGATCGTGTAACCGGTTGCATTTAATCTACCGATGACTCTGTTGATACTATCAATCGTAATATTTTTTTGTAGTGTTAAAGTTGACGCATCACTTGTAATAAGATCTGCTAAGATCACGGTGCCTGTTCCGCTAAGCGTTTGTGTACCTGATCCTGCAATTACTATCTTATTGCCTCTGTTAGGATCAGTATCAGGAACCTTAAAAGTTCCGTTCACAATGATGTTGCCATGAATAGGAGTAACTCCCGAAGTATTCGTTATGAAAGTTGCGCCACTTTCGATTTGAAGGTTGTCAATTCTTTGTAAACTTCCGTTTGAAGTAACGGTAGCATTATTCTCAACAATCACATCAGCATAAGATCTGCCGCCAAACATGTTTGCTGCAGGCGTTGCACGGAAATAAAATTTGCTACCTGGATTAAACTTCACAAGAAAACTTGTTGAGTTTGATCCAAATGGGCTCAGTCCTCCTTCGTAGTAATAGGATGATCCAGATTCGAAGATAACACCCTCCGCTGCAGGAGTTGTTGAAGAACCAGTGGAGCCGAAAGGATAATATTGAGAGGCTGCAAGCACCTTTATGGAAGAACCTGATGCAAAAACAAAAGCGCCTTTCATTCTTGAAATAAAGCGGTTCTGAGCAGTATTACCTGAAGTAGCCTCTTCAATAATAATATCACCATAGATCATTGCTGTTGCAGATGTTGTAGCGGGAGGAGTATTATTATTGGCAGCATCGTTCGCAAGCACAATAGCTACATTACCTGTTGTTCCTTTTAAACGAAATATACAACCTGAAAAAACTACGAAGTCATGTCCGCTAGGGTCATCTCCAATGGTTACTGTAGAAGTGCCGGAACTTGTTCTGGTAAGAGCTACATCAGCTCCATTCTGAAGTATCAGTCTACCCATACTTGTCGCAGTAACAGTTGCTACAACAGCTCCAGTAGTTGGTGTAGAACCTCCGATGTTTGTTCCATCAAAAATAAGAATGTCTGTTGCTTGTGAAGTGCTTCTTGAACTGCCGGAACCGTCAAGTTGTGTGTTCCAGTTTGAACTGCCGGTAAAACTGGCAGGACCAGCTCCTCCAACCCAATAATACGTAGTTTGGGAAAAGCCAAGTTGAACAGCCACCAGGGCAATAAGTGTAAAGATCAATTTCTTCATATGGTCTTTTTTTAAAAGTGAATGAGCACCACTACCATGAGTGGTGCTCGTTAAATATTTAATATCCGGGATTTTGTGTTATAACTATTTTGGTATTGGTGTCGATCTCTCTTTGAGGGATAGGTAACAATAATTTGTCTGTAGTGATGTATCCCTGTAATTCTGCAAGTGTTGGAGTAGGTGCAGCATAATCTCTGTAATGTACCTGGTACTCTTTTGCAAAATGTGCTCTGATGGCATCTACAGCATTAATCGATGTCAATGTTGTTCCATATCTCACAAGATCGAACCACCTGTGATTCTCGTACGCTAATTCAATTCTTCTTTCATTCGACAGTGTATCTTCAAACAGCTTCACACTGGTGATTCCAGCTGCATTGATCGAAGGTGCACCACTTCTTGTACGAACCTGGTTGATAAGATCAATACTTGTTGAAGAATTTCCCTGTGCTTCTGCAAGCATCAGCAACACATCAGCATAACGAAGAATCGGCCAGTCAGACTCACTATCCTGTGAAGTCATTGTTTGCGGATTAACCGTTGGATTCGGATTTGGGAAATACTTTCTTGGATATTGTTTGGTATTTGCACCTACTACATAACGTGCAGCATTGATGCCTTTGCGAACATCTCCTGTTTTCATTACTGAGTCCAGGTCTGCAGTAGGAGTGTTGTAACCTTGTCCATCGCCAGGAATAATTGCAGTACCACTGTTCAATGGCCCAAACCTGTTGGCAAACGGTGAACCCAAGCCCAAACCACCTGCTTTATATCGCACCGTAAAAAGAATTTCTGAATTCACCTCATTCGATGCTGCAAACACATTTGCATATGCACTGCCTGCAGAACCAGGTGCTGTAACCAAAGCATAACCACTATTGTTTTTAACATCAGTAAGTACAGTGATCGCTTCTGCTTTTTTATTTAAGGTGAGGTAAACTTTTCCAAGCAAAGCTTTCGCCGTCCAACCGGTTACTCTTCCCAAATCAGCAGTTGGGATCTGGTTATACTTTAATGTATTCATCGATGCTGCTGCAAATTGAAGATCGGCTTGTACAAATTTGTAGATATCAGCAACAGAAGACCTGTTGATGTCTTTTGCTTCTTCCGGGGATATCGGTTTGTCTATCAGGAAAACACCGCCGAATAATCTTGCCAGGTTAAAGTAATGGTGAGCCCTGATGATCAAAGCTTCACCTGCTAATTGTTTACGATCAGCATCACTTATCGGAATAGCGATCGAAGAGAAACTGGTAGTACCTGTAGTTCTGTCGTAAACAACACCTAATTTCTGCAATACGATATTCGTATTCCTGATGTTGAAGTAAACAGCCTGCCAGTAATTGTATACCTGCGGATGTGTTGAATTGAGATAGAACATATCCAACTCATTCAGCTCACGGTTGGGAGCAGTTGAACTGTTGGGTACACCTTGTTTGGTATTGTCTGACCTGAGTTCGGTCAACATCCATTCAGAATTCATTGGAGCCTGCAGTCCATTGTAACATGCAGTAAGCCCCGACTTTACTTCGCTTACATTGGAATAGAATGTCCCCGTGTTAATATATGATTCAGGATACAGATCGATTACCTTCTTACATCCTGAGAGTATTAATCCCGAAGCAAATGCGATATATATAAAAGCTTTTTTCATTTTTGATTCCATTTAAAGGGATTAGAAATTAACATCTAAGCCGATGAGCACTGTGGTTTGTAGTGGGAAACTTCCTCTCTGGTATCCGTCGATAAAAGGTGAAGCGTAGTTGCCGCTTGTTGATCTTGCTTCAGGATTGATACCTCTGTATCCATTTGCAAAATGCACATACAGGTTTTGAGCAGAGGCGTATAAACGAAGAGAAGAAAGCTTCAATGTCTTAGAAACTTTGTCGGGTAATCTGTATCCCAACACTACTTCACGCAATGCAAAGTAAGAACCATCTTCAACATAGTAATCAGTAAGTAACTGATCAAATCCATTGGTGAAATATGGAGTTTTTCCATCTCCCGGATTTGCTGCACTTACCCAGCGGTTACCATTGTTATACTTGCGGTTGTATTTTCTTGATTCATTATAAAATCCATCTCCATTAAATACATCTACATCCTGCACACCCTGGAACAGGATGCTAAGATCAAATGCTTTATAGCTAAAGCCGTTGTTCAAACCCCATGTGAATTTTGGAAAAGGATTGCCGATATCAGTACGATCGTTGATATCGATCTTGCCATCCTGGTTAATATCTACCAGCTTTAAACCTCCTGCCGTATAAAGTACAGCAGCATTCGATGTTCCCTGGTCTTTTGCTCTTGCTGCATCAGCATCGGCTTGCGATAACCAAACACCATCTGTTTTATAACCCCAGAAGCGAATAGAAGAATAACCTACTTCGTTGATGTACACTTCATTTCTTTCGCCAGTATTTAAACGGAATTTCTCTCCACCAAAATCGATCAGTGTATTCTTGTTCGCTGCAAAATTTGCAGTAGTTGTCCATTTGAAATTTTTGTTCCTGATATTGGTACTGGTAACTTCCACCTCGATACCCTTGTTCTGCACTTTACCTATATTAACCCAGCCTAAAGGAGAACCGGTAATGCCGGGTACTGCAGACAGTAATAAAAGTTTATCGGTTTTTGAATTATAATATTCAACGGATAATGAAATGGCATTTCTGAATAAAGAGATGTCTGTTCCATAGTTGAACTGGAAAGTACGTTCCCATGTTACATCTCTGTTGGCCGTGTTTTGTGCACTCAATCCAAAGCCAGGTGATGATGTTCCTGTACCTGAGCCAAATGAATATGGAGAAGTATTATACAACAGATCTAGCCATATCCAGTTAGGAATTCTGTTGTTACCTGTTGCACCATAGCTGGCACGAAGTTTCCACGAGGTTAACCAATCGATATTCTTCATGAAATCTTCTTTGGTAACGATCCAACCCAGAGATGCTGAAGGAAAATATCCCCACTTATGTCCAGGAGCAAACTTTGAACTTCCATCAGCTCTCAAACTTGCAGAAAACAGGTACCTATCTTTATAAGCGTAAGTAACACGTGAAAGGTATGATATCATGCCTTCAGGCTCCGACAAAGTATAACTCGAATTAGCAGTGGCCTGTGCAATCAGCGAAGCGTTATTTAATGTTCTGATATTATCTGTAGGGAAACCTTGTCCTTCCAGCCTTGTATAATTGTCTCTTATTTTTTGAACAGTAAAACCTGCGAGAGCTGTAAGTGCATGGTTACCGAAGGTCTTATTATAGTTCAGTGTATTTTCAGATAAAAGATCGATATACATTCTGCTGGTAAATACTCCTTTGTTGATATCTCCCTGCCTGTTATTATTTGTTTCTGCAAAATCGCTTGTAGTAGTGTAAGCAACATAGGCACTCGCTAATGATTTAAAGTCGAGACCTTTCGCAAAGTTGATCGTTAGATCGGTGCTGGTTAACAAGCGATATTCATCCTGGAAAATATGCCTTGTTTCCATTACTGATTTAGGAGTGTTGTTACTGGAGCTGAAAGGATCTGTTGCAGCAGTAGCAGTGTAGTATGATCCATCTGGCATATATCCACTGTAAACACGTCCATTGAAGTGACCTACCTGAACCCAATCTCCCGGTCTTACATTAGACCACTGAGCTACCTGGTTTACAAATGCAGCAGTGCTGTCGTTATGTGTTGCAGGTAAGTATGATGGGAAACGAACGAAGTCAATATAACCTACTGCAGGTCTTTCCCTTTTAGCATAAGTAGGGTTTATATTCAGGCTGAATTTAACTTTCTTTCCAAGTTCAGTTTCTAATTTACCTCTTACACTGGCTTTTTGATAATCACTGTGGTACATGATGCCTTCTTCTTTATTGTAGGCACCGGAAAGAAAATATCTTACAGATTTTGTTCCGCCGGAAACATTGGCCTGAACGTTCACCAGGTTAGCATAATCACGAAGACCTTCTTTTTGCCAGTCTGTTGGAATACCTTTCATGAGTGTATTCTCTAAAATATATTGAGCTCTTTCTTGTGCGGTAACCCTGTTCTTTTGATTTGCAGGAACCGTAGGATCGTTTGCTCTTTGTGCAGCTTCATTAAATAATAGTGTAACATATTCAGACACGGTCATCATATCCTGTGTTTCGTATGCCTGGCGAATACCCGTAGATATTTTCAGTGCATATTTTGTTTTGTCTGATTTTCCACTCTTCGTTGTTACGATGATCACACCATTCGCACCACGGCTACCATAGATGGCAGCAGAAGCGGCATCTTTTAAAACTTCGATTGATGCTACATCCGACATGTTTACAAAAGCAAGTCCATCGGGAACGATATGACCATCCACTACTACCAGCGGATCTGCACTTGCATTGATCGAACTCAAACCTCTTACTCTTATCCTTGGAGCAGCACCGGCTTCTGAAGTAAGGTTCTGAATATTTACACCGGCAATTTTACCTTGCAATGCCTGGTCTAATCTTGTAAACGGCGTTTCATCAAGCCTGTCGTTGCTATACTTGGAAACAGCACCCGTTAGGTGAGATTTTTTTTGCGTACCATAACCGATCACTACCACATCATCCAGTGTGCTCCTGCTTTGATACATCACCACATCGATCACAGATTTGCTTCCGATCGAAACAGTGATCGTTGAATAACCCACATAACTGAAGATGAGTGAAGAGGCATCTTTACCAACCGATAAAGTGTAGTTTCCCTCTACATCAGAAGTAGCAGATCTTTTTTTGTCTGAGATAACTGAAACTCCCACCATGGGAGCACCTGTAGAATCGGTGATTTTACCTTTGACCTGACGGTCCTGAGCGAATGCTGAATTGATAACCATCAGCAAGAAAGTGCCAAGCAGCACTCTTCTCATAAGTTTCATAATGGCAAGTTTTAAAAAGTCAATTTTGTCTCCCTAAAAGTATTGACATTTTGGTTGACCAATTGCATTTTTTAAAAAAAATATCTTTCACGACGTTTTTTTTGCTTCTTATACAATTGAAAATCAATTATTAATGAGTAGATTAGTTTTTTTCTTAGAAATTATTTTTTGGTCAACCAATTTTATGTTTGTTAACTTTAGGTCACGATTACTGCCACTAAAGCAGCTGCTATATGGAAAAAGTCTTGCAAAATCTACGGGAGGTTGTAACCGAAAAGCCAATGGATGTGATCATCCGGCAGATCAAAGAGCTCCTGTCTACCGGCCAACTTCAGCCAGGTGATAAACTACCACCCGAACGAAAACTTTCAGAAAAATTTGGAGTGGGCAGAACACATGTGAGAGATGCCATTCGCAAACTCGAGTTTTACGGAATTGTAAAAACCAAACCCCAAAGCGGAACATTCGTAGCCAGTATTGGAATCACTGCTCTGGAATCGCTGATATCAGATGTACTGCAGATCGATGTTTATTCTTTTCTTTCTCTGGTAGAAACCCGGGAAGTATTAGAACTGCAATCTGTTGCTCTGGCTTGTGACCGGCACACACCTGCTGATATCATAAAACTGGAAAATTCGCTCACAAATTATTTATCAAAGGTTGAGCATGGCGTAAAAGCAGTTGAAGAAGATTTCATGTTTCATCTCACCATTGCAGAATTGAGCAAGAATAAAGTTTTGAAATCTTTACTGCTGATCATCATACCCGACATTCTTTCCAACTATTCCATTTTCAAAGTTTGTGACATTGCTACTGATAAAGCCATCGGTGAACACAAACTTTTGTTCCAATACATTAAGGAACGAAACTGTGAAGCTGCTACCGGGGTAATGAAAACTCACCTGAAAGGTGTAATGGATTTTGCAAAATCACTCTCACAATAAAGAGATAATTGCTGTTGCGCTATGCTGAAAAGAAGATTGTTTGCGTGTTTATTTTTCTCAATGCTTTTTACTCTTGCGAAAGCTCAGTTTAAAATAAATGATCTGCCGGAGATGGTTCGTAAAGCAAAACCCGGTGATACGATTCGTATTCCTGAAGGTGAATACAAAAACACCCAGCTTACACTTACCGCTAAAGGAGAGGCTGGGAAACCTGTTGTAGTAATTGCTGAAACACCAGGCGAAGTGCTGCTCACAGGTAATTCATATTTGAAATTATCGGGAGAGTATCTTGAAGTAAATGGGTTGAGATTTACGAATGGTTATGCCGCACAAACTCCTGTGATCGAATTCAGGAAGAACAATGAATCACTTGCAAATCATTGTCGTGTTACACAATGTTCGATTGATAATTACAGCAGGCCTGAAAGATTCAATACAGATAGCTGGATCGTTTTCTGGGGAAAGAATAACAGGCTGGATCATTGCACCATCGGTGATAAACTTAATGGCGGAACAACATTGATCGTTAACCTGGATGATGAGAGAAGCCAGAATAATTTTCATTCGATCGATAGCAACTATTTTAACGGCCATTCAAGATTGGGTTCGAATGGAGGAGAAACGATAAGGGTAGGAGTATCACGTTATTCACTCACATCTTCTAAAACACAGATCCATCACAACCTCTTCGAAAAATGTAATGGAGAAGTAGAGATCATTTCTATTAAGTCAGGCGAGAATACAATCAGCCGTAATACTTTTTATGAGTGTGAAGGTGGATTGGTGTTAAGACATGGGAGTAAAAATGTTGTTGAAGGAAATATTTTCATTGGTAACAACAAGCCGTATACAGGTGGAGTAAGAGTGATCAATCCGGGTCATAAAGTATACAACAATCTTTTTCTTGATCTTGCCGGAGAAAGATTCAGAGCTGCATTCAGTGTGTTGAACGGAGTGCCAAACTCGGCGTTAAACAGGTATTACCAGGTAACAGATGCAGAAATACATCACAATACTTTTGTTAACAATAAAAGCATTGTTTTTGGTGCCGGTAAAGATGCAGAGCGAACATTGGCTCCGGAAAATGTGGGCTTTCATCATAACTATATCTATTCAGCTAAATCTCCTTTATTCGAAGATGCCAATAAGAATGGCGGTATCAAATTTTCAGCGAATGTATTTTCAGGAGCTGCTAAAGCGGAAGCCGGTTTTTCAAAGATCACTTCAGTGAAATTTTTTGAGAAAAGTTTCCGTTCGCAATCTTTCCGCATACCGATCGATAAAAATTCAGGTGCAGATATTTCTACTCTCGACTGGATCGATTCTGACAAAGCTGGTGCATCATGGTTTGTAATGCCTGGTAAAAGCGAAACACCTGGAACCACGTATAAAATTTCTCCAGACCAGGTAAAAGATATTCAAAGCACCATTGCAAAGTTCAATAGTGAAGGTATGATCGAATTGCAACCCGGGCTTTATCGTATCGCTCAACCCATCATTATAGATAAAGACATCACTTTCGTTGTTGCTGAAGGAAAGAAAGCGGAATTTGTAAATGCTTCTGAAAAAAGTCTTCCTGCATTTTTTATCATTCAAAACGGAGGTCGTTTAAATGTAAATAATATAAAATTTAATAGTGCTTTTGAAAGTTATGGCGATGTTCAGTCGGGCATCAGTACAACAACAAAAGGCATGAATGATCACTATTCTTTACGAGTGAATAATTGCGAGTTTTTCAACTTTGGCGAAGGTGGATTTAGTTGCATTAAAGGAACTAAAAGCACTTATGCAGATGAAGTGCTTGTGATGAACACCATCTTTAGAAATAATTCCGGAACAGCGATCGATTTTTCAGCTGAGAAAGATGATAAAGGCATTTATAATGTAGAAGTTTTGAAAGTGGAGAATTGCGTGTTTGCAAATTTGCTAAGTACTGCTATCAATGTTTACAGAGGTGGTAATGATGAAAGTACTACCGGCCCAACTGTAATGATCGATCAGTCCACATTCAGCGAAGTTGATAACAGGGAACAAGGTTGTGTGATCAAGCTGATAGGTGTTCAAACTGCTTCAATAACAAACTCAATATTCAATCAAAGTGGAGCTGGCGGAAGAGTGATATGGTTTGAAGAGATGAGCTGGGATGATCTTAAAGTAGACTATTGCAATTTTTATAAGTCTGGACGAGTTGGATCTTTTTACAATAAGGTTTTAGGAAAACATGTGTACAACCTGCAACCAACATTCAAGGATGTTCGTAATTACAACTTCAATCTGAAAGCCGGGTCGTCACTCTCTAACAAAAGTTCAAAAGCAAAATATTTAGGAGCGAATCTGTGATGAAGAGAATGAAATATATAATAGCGTTTGCTTTATTGGTGATCAACACGGTATCGAAGGCTCAGCAACATCCTTCGATCATGTTAACAAAGAAAAATATTGAACAGGTACGTGCCGGTATCAATAAATACCCGTTACTGCAAACTTCTTACAATGAGTTAAAGAAACAAGCAGATAAAGCAATTGCTTCTCCAATCAACGTTCCCACACCTGCAGATGGAGGAGGAGGAATCACTCACGAACAACATAAAGAAAATTATAAGCAGGCAGTAGCTTGTGGTGTTGCTTACCAGGTAACGAAAGATAAAAGATATGCAGAGCATTTAAAGAACATGTTGCTGAAATATGCTGATGTGTATAATACATGGCCTCGCCATCCAAAAAGAAAGCAGGAGCCAGGTGGTAAAATGTTCTGGCAAAACCTGAACGACTGCGTTTGGCTGGTGTATACTATACAAGGTTATGATTGTATTTATGATTACGTAAATCCTGCAGACAGAAAGAAAATAGAAGAAAACCTGTTTGCTTCAGTTGTAAAAGAACTTACTGAAGTAAATGGTAAGATATTCAACCTGATCCATAATCATGCAACATGGAGTACTGCAGCTGTTGGAATGACGGGTTATGTACTTGGAAGAAAAGATTGGGTAGAGATGGCTTTAAAAGGATCGGATAAAACCGGAAAGACTGGTTTCTTAAAACAGATAGACGACCTGTTCTCTCCGGATGGATATTATGCAGAAGGTCCGTATTATCTCAGGTATGCAATTCACCCTTTTATACTATTTGCAAGAGCCATTCAGCAACATCAACCGGAATTAAAAATTTATGATTACAGGAATGGTCTGTTAAAGAAAGCTGTTCAAACTGCATTGCAATGCACTTATACGAATAAAGTTTTTTTTCCTGTTAACGATGCTCTAAAAGATAAGACCTACGAAAGTGAAGAGTTGGTATATGCTGTTGATATTGCCTATGGCGAAATGAATGCATCTGATGATTTTCTTGATATTGCTCAACAACAAGGCAAGGTGATCATTTCTGATGCAGGATTGAAAGTTGCTAAAGCAATTGCCGCAGGAAAAACAAAACCTTTTGTTTACAAACCAATGTGGATCAGTGATGGTGCTGATGGAAAAAGCGGAGGTCTTGGAATTTTAAGAAACGGGCCTAATAAAAATCAAACACTGGCAGTGTTGAAAGCAGGGACACAGGGAATGGGTCATGGCCATTTCGACAAATTGAACATATTGTTTTATGATAATAATTCCGAAGTATTAAGTGATTATGGCGCTGCCCGATTTTTAAATGTAGAAACGAAAACCGGTGGAGGTTATACTAAAGAGAATGAAAGCTGGGCAAAGCAAACCGTTGCACATAATACAATGGTGGTCGATAAAAAAACACAGTTTGGAGCAGAATGGGAAGATGCAGAAAAGTTTCATCCGGAATTGTTGTATTTCGATGCCAACCAAAACTTCCAGGTGAGTTCTGCAAAAGAAGTGAATGCTTATGAAGGAGTAGAAATGATCAGGACAGTGGTTTTATTTAAACCTGAAAAAGCTGAGAGTCCTTTATTGATCGATGTGTTTAAAGTGAAGAGTGCAAAAGAACACCAATACGATCTTCCTTTCTGGTACCAGGGTCATATAACCAACACTCCTTTTACGATCAGGAGTAATAATACACAACTGAATACATTGGGTACAAAAGATGGTTACCAGCACCTGTGGTTAACTGCTACAGGAAAACTCAAAGGCAATAATGGACAGATAACAGTATTGAATAATAAAAAATTCTACACCACAACTTTCCTTGCCGATTCTTCTACACAAGTACAGTTTGTATTACTGGGTGCTTCAGATCCGCAGATGAATCTGCGTAATGAAAAAGCGTTCATTTTGTCTCAGCCAAAATCTGCCAACCATACGTTCGTAAATATTATTGAACCGCATGGTGCAAATAATCCGATCGCAGAATTTACAACTGGTTTTATGCCGGTAGTTAAAGAACTGAAACTGGTTACGGATTCTGATGATATTTCAGTAGTAACGTTCAGTTATAATAATAAGTTATATACGGTGACCATCAACTATAACAATACACAACAGTTCATCACTATAAAATAATCAGAAATGCAAAGTAAAGAATTTCAGTTTGAGAATGAAACAGCATGGGAAGATGTAGGAAATGGAATTACACGTCAGATATATGGTTATGACGATCAGATCATGCTGGTGAAAGCTAAGTTTGAGAAAGGTGGTGTTGGTCAACTGCATTCACATTATCACTCACAGGTAACATATGTAGATAGTGGTGTATTTGAAATGACGATCGGTGAAGAAAAAAAGATCATTCGTAAAGGTGATGGCTATTATGTTCCGCCTCATGTTGTACATGGTTGTGTTTGCATTGAAGAAGGAATGTTGATAGATGTTTTCTCTCCACACCGTGAAGACTTCCTCAAAAAATAAATCATAATAATGAGAAATATTACCTGCTTATTGTTTTGTATGCTGATCGTTATTTCTGTACGATCACAAACTGCGATTCAAACTTCTTTTGAAACTGCTCAGGGATATAATGCAGGTAATATACATACGCAAAATTTATGGACCGTTACAACCGGAGCAGGAACAATTATCAATACCTCAGCAAAAACCGGTAGCCAGTCTTTAAAGCTGGCGGCAACTGCTACAGCATTAAGAGTGGATCATGTTCCATATAGCGGAACGGTGCCGGGCATTACAGGAGATGTGTATGCTGATATGTGGGTGAATCCTGTAACAGTAGCCACAAAGAATTTTGCGATTAATGGTTATGATCTGTATGGAGGAAGTTCAAAAAGAGTATTTGTAATTGAACTCACTACTTCCGGACAAATTAGAGCTTTTAACGGATCATCAAGTTCATCGAGTGTTGTTGGTAGCTGGGTGTCAGGTCAATGGGTAAGAATCTCTGTTAAGGTTGATTTTTCTGCAGAGAAATATAAAGTTGCTGTTAATGGAACGGTATATGGAACTGATCTCAACTTCAGGGAAACCTATACACCAACAGGCAGTGGCACACGTGTAGCAACAACCAAAGAGTTTCATTCGCTTCGGTTCAATCATGTAACCGATAGCGATGTGGCAACTTCTGAAGTAACTGTTGATGATATTTACATAGGAACAACGGCCATCTCAGATGTATCATTTGGAACTTCTTCTAACACAAGAACGATCACTGTTACACAACCTTCCATCGGAACGATCACATTAAATCCTGCAACTGGTCCTTATACTTTAGGACAGTCAGTAACAGCCACATTGACTTTGCCCCAGGGATATACGAATAGTGGATGGACTGGTGACCTTTCGGGAACGAGTCTGGTAAATACATTTACAGTAAGTGGCAACATGTCTTTTAGTGCAAATGTTACGATAGATCCTGTTAACCCACCTCCAACTTATACTATTACAGTAAATCAACCCGCTAATGGAGTAATTACATTAAGTCCTTCATCAGCTGGAAATGTGTATTATAAAGAAACTTCGGTTACAGCTACAATTACTTACGAAGCCTGCTACCAGTTTAATAACTGGACAGGCGATCTTTCAGGAACACAGTCATCGAAATCATTCGTTGTTCAGGGAAATATGACGATAGGAGCAGATGTTATTCCTAATGCAACACCTGCTGTTAAACGACTTGTTTCATCTGTCGCTGAATTTAAGAACGCTTTAGCCGTAATGAATCCGGGCGATACTGTTGAAGTGAACGATGGTAGTTATAATCTAAGCAGTCTTACTGTTACAAGATCAGGATGTTCATCAAGGCCAATTGTGATCATGGCCAAGAACCAGGGACAAGTGGTATTAAACGGTGCAACTGCTTTGGTGCTTCGTAACATGAACTATGTAACCATCAAAGGATTTGTTTTCCAGAGTGCCAATATCGGTACAGGAATAAAGATGGAAAACTGCACCAGGATGCGGATCACTCAAAACATTTTCAATTATACAGAGAATGCATCCTGTACCTGGGTGTACATTGGAGATACGTATGCAAGTACTGATCCATTAAGATCAGGATACAATAGAATAGATCATAACATCTTCGATGGCAAAACACAAGCTGGAAATTTTATACGCCTTGATGGAAATATCGATACGCAAACACAACATGATACGATCGATCACAATCTTTTTAGAAATAATGGGCCACGTGCCACCAATGAGAAAGAAAGTATCAGGATAGGCGTTAGTACATTGGCAAGAAGCAGCGGTTTTACAATCGTTGAATATAACCTCTTCCAGGATTGTGATGGTGATCCGGAAGTTGTTTCAGTTAAATCAAACGACAATATTATTCGTTACAACACTTTCCAACGTTCTTTAGGCACCTTGTGTATTCGTCAAAGCTTTAGAACAACAGTAGAAGGAAATTATTTCTTTGGTGAAGGAAAAACAGCCGTATTTAATGGAGGAACGATCGGTTGTGGTGGAATAAGAGTTTATGGAAAAGATCATAAGATCATAAATAATTATTTCCACGGTTTAACGGGAGAAAAATGGGATGCAGCTATTACCATCACAAATGGTGATGTAACCAATTCAACAACCAGTACAACAGAACATAATCTTCCAGAGAATATCCTAGTTGCTTTCAATACGCTGGTGAATAATAAATCAAACATCGAGATCGGGTTCGATAATAATGGCAACTATCCTAAACCTCCGGTTAATTGTGTGTTGGAGAATAATATTGTTGTAAACAATACAACACCAATTGTAAAATCATACAGTGCGGCATCTTTAGCAGGTGTAAGTTTTTCAAACAATATCTTTTATCCAACAGGTACATCGTCAATTGGTATTTCTGCAACAAATGCACAGGTTATGAATGTTGATCCCAAACTTGTTCAATTACCATGTACCGACCAGGGTTCAGCATGTACTGCAACAAAGGCTTACGAAGTGATGCGACTTCAAGGTTCCAGTCCTGCAATCAATACAGCAACAGGCACCTATAATTATGTTACGCAGGATTTTGAAAAGAAAACAAGAGTTGGCATTAAGGATATTGGTGCTCACGAATACACTGGCAACAGCACTGTTGCATTAAGTGCTTTGAATGAAAATCATGTAGGACCTTATGCCGCTGATCTTTCTTACAGTTATTATTATACTGCCTTGCCGGTGAAACTGCTTGATTTCACCGCTAAGTATAAAGAGAACAGCGTGGTTTTAAATTGGCGTGTTACTGACGAAGTAGATTTTGCTGCATACGAAGTTGAGTGGAGCACCAATGCAAGAGATTATCAGCGTATTGCAATTGTTGCCGGCATTCATGCAACAAACTATCAAGCTGTTCACGACAAGCCCGCTGCCGGTCTGAATTTCTATCGCCTGAAGATGATCGATAAGAATGGAAAATTCGCTTATTCCGCAGTAAAGCAGATTGATGTTTCTTCGGTCTTTTCTTTCAGCGTTTATCCTAATCCTGCCAACAATTTTATTACGGTAAATTTTGATAAACCTGTCTTTCTTGCAGAGATCAGGCTCATCAATGCAACAGGATCTGTTGTTAAGAAAATTCAGAATATTACGGGAGCATCATTGCAAATACCTGTATTAGGTTTCTCTTCCGGATTATACACGATACAGATATTTCAATCGTCAGCAAATATTATCTCTCATAAAATTCAAATCATAAATTAATTACCATGAAAAACCTGCTCTTATTGTTTGTCATCTTTCTGGGCCTGCAGGTCCAGGCTCAGGAAGATACTACGTACAAACCTGTAGAAACACCTGAAGGTTTTACCCGCCAGATCGATGTAGTGTATGCCAAGGTAAAAGATTGGGAAGGCAGAATGGATATCTACATGCCACCAAAAAAAGAGAAACCTACTCCTGTTGTGATCAACATTCATGGTGGTGGATGGAACAAAGGCGTTAAAGAATCTCAAACCGGATTCAACACATTTTTCAAAATGAATTATGCTGTTGCGAATGTTGAGTATCGTCTTAGCGGACAGGCAACTGCTCCGGCTGCAGTAGAAGATGTTCGTTGTGCATTGATCTATCTTATCAGGAATGCAAAAGAATTGAACATCGATACAAGCAAGATCGTAGTCATGGGTGGCAGTGCAGGTGGACATCTTGCGTTAATGGCCGGACTGCTTGGCAACGATCATCGTTTCGATGGTAATTGTAAACCCGAAGTAAATGTTCGTGTAGCAGCGATCGTAGATAAATATGGAATTGCCGATGTAAGCTGGTGGAACAAGGGTCCATACAAAACAAGTAGAAGTGCTGCGCAATGGCTCGGCGATAAAGCCAACGATGATAAATTCGCTCAATCTGTTTCTCCTATTTATTATGTAAACAAAAATTCGCCTCCGGTTTTCATTGTTCATGGTGATGCAGATCCAATAGTTCCTTACGAACATTCTGTTGCATTAAAGGAGAAGCTTGACAAGTTTGGTGTAAAAAATACCATGATAACAGTTCCTGGAGGTCAGCATGGAAAATTTCCGAAAGAAAAAAATTCAGAGATCAATAAAGCCATTGCAGACTGGTTAAAAGACCTTGGAATTATTTGATGAATAAAGACGTACGATATTGTTTAGGTAACCGGCTACAGTTTTTCATAGCATCGAACGTTGCGTCGCACTCTTGTACTTTCAGTTCATTGGGCAGCACAAACGTTCAGCATTCATTTAGCCTGGCTAATTATAACATATCATCTCTCAAACCCTAATTGTTAGTCGATGAAGATCAAAGGACTTAGGTGGATTGTTTTATTTCTGGTGGTGCTCATCACTATTATCAATTATTTAGATAGAGGCACACTCACTTATATGTGGATGGCCAATACTAAGCATCAGTACACCATAACCGAAGCCATTCAGCAGGAGCATCAGCTTCCTTTTGCAATGTTCAATAAAGCTGATAGTACCTATACTTTGTACGAGAAAGATCAATCGAAGTTCACTGTAAAAAGCAATGAGATCAAATTACTCAGCACTGATCAATTAGAGTACACCAAACGTGGTGGTATCGCTATTGAATTAGGTTTGGTAGATGGCAATGCATCTCCTGCAGAACTGGCAACACAGTCTAAAAAAATATTGTCGTACATCACGATGTTTTTTATGATTGCTTATGGAATCAGCCAGTTAGTATCAGGTAAAATCTATGATCGTATCGGTACAAGAAAAGGTTTTGTAATGTCGGTGATCATCTGGGGAATCGCTGATATGTGTACTTCGTTTGCACGAGGCGTTGCTTCTCTCAGCTTTTTCCGTGTATTGTTGGGCTTGGGCGAAGCAGGTCCATGGCCTGGAGCGGTAAAATCAAATGCCGAATGGTTTCCTGCAAGGCAAAGAGCACTTGCACAAGGTTTGTTTGGTGCCGGTGGATCAATTGGATCTATACTGGCTCCCATCATCATATCAATGTTGTATATCTCTTATGGATGGAAAACAACATTTCTTATCGTAGGTTCATTAGGATTGGTGTGGATCATTCCATGGCTCATCATCAATAAAGCAACACCAAAAGAACATCCATGGATCACTGATAAAGAAAAAGAACTCATTCTCGCTGGCCAGCATAAACAACAAGCAGGAACAACAGAAAGAGGATTAAGCTGGGGAGAACTGCTTTCCAATAAAAAAAGTTATGCGGTAATTCTCGGTCGTTTTTTCCTGGATCCTATCTGGTGGATGTTTGTTACCTGGCTCCCCATTTATTTAAGCGAAGTGTTTAAACTAGACATTAAGCAAGTGGCATTCTCTGCATGGGTTCCCTATGTTGGTGCTGCGATAGGAGCCATCATTGGTGGATGGTTTTCAGGTTTCCTGATGAAGAAAGGAAGATCGGTGAATGCCGCAAGAAAAACAGCGATCGTGGTAGGAGCATTGATAACATTACCTGCAATGATACTGGCTGCTTATGCCACCACTCCTACAATGGCTGTTATCATCATGGCATTTATTCTTGGTGGATTCCAGTTTACCATCGTAAATATTCAAACACTTCCCGGAGATTTTCATTCGGGTAAAACAGTTGGCTCATTGGCAGGTTTGGGTGGAGCTTCAGCGGTACTAGGCGTGATCATAACAATGTTGCTGGTGCCTTATATCACCACAGGTGGTAATTGGGTATTATTTTTTGTAATGGGTGGTTTACTTATTCCGCTAAGTATTGCATCTGTATTCTTATTCTCCGGAAAAATCGAACACATCAAACAATAATTAAAACTCTAAATACAAAACTATATGCGTTTAAAAGGAAAAGTTGCGATCGTTACAGGTGGTGGAAGAGATATCGGCAGATCTGTGTCTGTAAAACTTGCGAAAGAAGGTGCTAAGGTGGTAGTAAATTATAAAAATGGTGAGGAAGAAGCGAATGCAACATTGCAGTCGATCAAAGCAGTAGGTGGTGAGGCGATCATCGTAAAAGGTGATGTTACGAATGCTGCTGATGTTACGAATATTGTAAACGAAGCAAAGAAAGCTTTTGGTGAGCAGGTGCATATCCTTGTGAATGTTGCCGGTGGATTGGTGGCAAGGAAAACATTGCAGGAAATGGATGAAGAATTCTTCGATTTCGTAATGAACCTGAATTTGAAATCTGTATTTCTCCTGGCAAAAGCGGTAACGCCGCTAATGCAAAACGGCGCTTCCATTATTAATTTCTCGTCTATCGCAGGTCGTGATGGTGGCGGACCAGGTGCAAGTGCTTATGCAACTTCCAAAGGTGCTGTGATGACGTTTACCCGTTCTTTAGCAAAAGAACTCGGGCCCAAAGGTATTCGTGTAAATTCGGTTGCACCGGGAATGATCGCAACAAGTTTTCACGATACATTCAGCAAGCCCGAAGTAAGAGCGAATGTTGCCAATGCAACACCGCTAAAAAGAGAAGGTAAAGCTGATGAGGTGGCTGATCTTGTTGCTTACCTGGCTTCTGATGAATCAAGTTTTATCAATGGAGCCAACATTGATATTAACGGTGGTTTATTCTTTTCATAAATTATATTGACCGGCTGCATGGCTATTGTCGGCTTCCGTTGTGTCACTCACTTGTACGTTCTGAAACATTGCTCAGCAAACCATCTGCAGTACAAGAGTCACGCTGAAGACGTGATAAATGCGACGCAAGTAAAGCTGAAAGCAGTTATGCAGCTGGTCTCAACAAATTGATCATGCGACTCACTTTGTTTTTTATTTGTTGTTTAGGTTTCTATGCTACACAGGCAAAAGATATTATTGCTACTTCTGTTGCTGAAGCCAACAAGCTTTGTTCAGAGGCTTTGGCCGGTGATAAAGTGATCATGAAAACCGGAATTTATAAAGATGCTGTGATCAACTTTCAAAATAATAATGGAACAAAGGATCATCCGGTAATATTTATTGCCGAAATGCCTGGAAAAGTTTCCTTTGAGGGTAATTCAACATTAACTATATCCGGCGCCAATATTATTGTTGAAGGTTTTCTCTGGCAGAATGGTGGTAAGGACCTGGGTACAAAGTCTGTTATCGAAATCAAGGCTTCATATTCTGTTTTACGTGATTGTGCGATCATCGATTATAACAACACGGATTTTACTATCGATAACAAATGGGTGAGCCTGTATGGTGAATACAATACAGTAGATCGGTGTTTGCTTAAGAACAAAC
Source organism: Chitinophagaceae bacterium (assembly GCA_024508725.1). Classification (GTDB taxonomy): domain Bacteria; phylum Bacteroidota; class Bacteroidia; order Chitinophagales; family Chitinophagaceae; genus JAEZDC01. Next base: position 34,508 of record JANINS010000002.1, read on the forward strand.
GCAATCTTGGTGCAACACTTACAGTGTGGTTAAAAAATGGCGTGGCTGCTCATCATACGATCAGTGATAATTATTTCCTGAACCGTATCAATGGACCAAATGCAGATAATGGTTTAGAGAGTATTCGTATCGGCGACAGTAAAACATCTTTCACGAATGCTCATTGCGTAGTTGCATTTAATCGTTTTGAAAACTGTGATGGTGAGATAGAGATCATCTCTAACAAATCTTGTCACAATTCTTATTTCCACAATACTTTCTACAACAACGATGGCGGATTAACCTTGCGTCATGGAAATGATTGTTGGGTTGATGGTAATGTGTTTGATGGAGGAGAGAAGATAAAAAGCTATGGTGTAAGGATCATAGGAGAAGGTCACCTCGTTACAAATAACTACTTCTATAATTTAAAAGGATCTCAGCGAAAAGGTTCATCAGAGCAATTCAGGGCTCCGCTTACGATTGTTAATGGATTGGAGAATACTCCGCTTAATGGGTATTTCCAGGTGAGAAGAGCTGTGGTGGCACAAAATGTATTTGCAAATAATGTAACACCAAATATTCGCTTGGGTGCAAGAAGTAAAAGAGAAGGAATGACGATTCCACCTGATACCGTATCGATCATTAGCAATATTATGTTAGATGAAAATTGCACTGGCAGCGAAGTGTATGAAGAATTATCAGAAGCTTCGAATGTGTCTGTAACAGGCAATATTGTTTTAGGGAAATGTTTGTCGGCTCCTAAGAATGGTTTTGAAAAATATCCTTCAGGTAAAAGAGATGCATTTGATCATATAAAAGATCATAAAGGAAATGTGATCGAATCGGTAGAGATAAGGCAGGAGATAGATAAGAACATGAATGCCGGCGCTGATTGGGTTGATCCATCTATTCAATCAAAGATTGGCAAGCGTAGATATAGTTTTCTTTCGGCAAAAGAAGTTGGTCCATCATGGTTAAGATAAAAACCTGCATATTATATTTCCTGCTTGTGATGGGTTTACAAGGATTCGCACAAAACATTTATGTGAATTCTGCTTCGCAATTGCAGACTGCTTTAAATAATGCACAACCCGGAAATGTAATCATTATACAAGATGGTTATTATGAACGCCCAGGTGGTTTTTATGCAAATGCGGGTATTGATGGTACGATTGCAAATCCAATTACGGTTATCGGTAGCAGAAATGTAGTACTCAGCACGAACAATCTTTCTTCGGGCTATGCTTTCTCATTAAAAGGAAACAAATATTGGATCATCAAAGGCTTTACTGTTACGAATAGCAAGAATGGAGTGGTGCTAGATAACTGTAAATACATAACAGTCGATAGTATCCAGGCAAAAAAGTTAGGTCAGGATGGTGTGCACCTCAGAACACACACGAGCTACTCTGTTGTAAAAAATTGCTATATCGACTCAACCGGTTTGAATGATTATCGTTACGGTGAAGGAATTTATATCGGCTCAGCTTATAGTAACTGGTGCACATATACAAATTGCGATCCTGATACTTCGAACTATAACCAGATACTGAATAACAGTTTCGGAAATTTTATCACGGCTGAAAATATAGACATCAAAGAAGGAACAAAGGGTGGATTGATCAAAGGCAATCAGTTTAATGGAACGGGTTTGCAGGGAATGAATGGAGGTGATTCATGGATCGATGTGAAAGGCAACAATTATATTATCGAAGACAATATTGGTAATAATTCCATCCTTGATGGATTTCAAACGCATATTCAGCAACCTGGTGGATATGGTAACTATAATATTTTTAGAAACAACACACTCAATGTGAACGGTCCGGGTTATGGCATTAAGGTACAAACGAGTAATGCTAATGGAACAGCATATAATAATTCAGTTTGCAACAATAACACGGTATATGGTAGTGCATCAGGTTTAACGAATGTTAGTGTTTTGAATTGTACTCCTGTGCTTCCTGTTCAGATCATTCAATGGACGGCCGAAAGAAAAGATCAATCAGTAGTTTTTACATGGCAGATTTCTGAGCTGAGCGATGTTGTGATCTTTGAGATAGAAGGTTCAGCCAACAGGGATTTCATACAGTTGGTTACAGAACAACCTTCAGGAAATATTTACAGCAGGAGAATAAATGCAGTAGATCCATCTTATAAATTCTTTCGATTATTAGTGAAATTAAGATCTGGAGAAAAAATATATTCTAATATCATACAGATTTCAAATGAGGAATCTTTCAATATCTACATCCAGGATAGAATGATCATAGTCTCTTCCATACACCCAAATGCAATCCTGAAAATATTCAATGATGCAGGCCAACTCCTGGCAACTTACAAAGTCAATTCAGGAACAAATAAGTTTGATCTACCCACTGATATGAGGAATTGTGTTGCACAGGTTATTAGTGCTGCCGGAGTTTTTACAAAGAGATTACAGCCTGTTAGGTAGCAATATTTAGTGTTCGGTATCAATAAATGAATTGTATTCGAATCAGTAGGCTCAGGTTCATCTCGACTGAAATGAAAAGTTGATCCTTAATTCTTTTTACCCGATTGAATTTCTTGTAATTCTTTCTCCAGTGAATCTGCAAGTTCCATGGAGGTATTGGTGTTCATTTTGCGTAGTTCCTGAATAATATTCGATTGGGAGATGGGATCATTCTGTTTATCAGGAAAATCGGGTACTTCTTTTTTTATAGTTATCGAAGAACTGTTAAACAGGTCTATAACCCAGTCGTTGACACAGCAGTCGATTACAAGATGTATTCTGTCTGTATTGCTTTTATTATGCAGCCTGTGCATCATTGCAAGATTCAGGTACCAGCATTCACCTTCACCCATACACATTCTTTCTTCTTCAAGGTAAAATTCAACTAACTCATTCGTGAAAATGGGAATATGCAATCTTACTTCTCCTTGTTCATAATAAAGATCTTTATCACTGTGGGCATGAACTTCTGCACCGCTTTTAAGATTTAAAAGCCTTACAGTCAGTTTAGGGCATTGTAGCTGATCGAGAATTTCTTTGATGTACGGCACTTCATTCATCCAATGTGTATCTTCAAAATGATTGTTTGCATCAAGTGCGAGGATGTTGTTTGCATCACCATTTACAGAACGAAGCGGTAGTGCAGACCAATCACCTTTATACTCAAGTGTATTATAATGCAATGACCATTTTTTTGAGAGCAGCAAATTTGTTTCCTGTTGCAACTTCTGCACGTCAAATAAAAATGGGAGTTGTAAGTATTTGATCATTTTGGGAATTGTAGAACAAGTTTACTTATAGTTAAGTAAATAAGATGCAGTTAATACGTTTTTACTATCTTCCATATGCTTTTTATGAACCAACCCTCATTACTGTTTAACTACTTGCCAATAAAACTGCAGCAGGATAGCCTTGTAAGCTGGCTACATGCAGGTGCGATTTCTTTTACCGATCCTTTTTTTGACGAGACCATCGGTAAGATCAAACGATTACCTGAGAACAGAAGACGTTATATAAGCGTTAGCTCAACAGATGTGCTGGAACAAGGAGCTAGAGAATTAGATTCAATAAAACCATCGGCTATCATTTTTCATGTGTCCCGGTGTGGCTCTACTTTGCTATCCCAGTTACTTGGATTGGATGCAACAAATATTATGTTGGCAGAGATTCCTTTTTTTGATGACTTGCTAAGATCAAAGTATAAAGGGACTAATCAAGATTGTTCTAACGCTTTACCCTATGCCGTTCAGTTTTACGGGCAAAGAAGAACCGGAAACGAAAAGCATCTTTTTATTAAAACTGACAGTTGGCATCTTTTCTTTTATGAGCAATGGAGGAATTTATATCCTGACATTCCTTTTATATTGTTATATAGGAGGCCTGATGAAGTGATACATTCTCAAATGAGACGGAAAGGGTTGCATGCGGTGCCTGGTTTGATAGAGAAGGAAATTTTTGAACTGGAAACACTTCCGTCAATTGCAGATGGACACGAAAATTATATGGCTGCAGTATTGAAACAGTATTACATGCAGATGCTTTTTATTCTGGAAAAAGATCCGTTAGCTTATTCGTTTAACTACAATAAAGGAATTGGAAATGTTGCCTTAAAAATGATGTCATTCATCGGCAGTGAACTAGATGAGCGGCAAGCAATATTATTCGAAGATCGTTTAAAATATGATGCTAAAGATCCTATGAAGTTATTCAGCCAGGAGGCTTTTTCATCAATTAAAAGCAATAAATATTTACAGGAAGCTTTTGAATTATATAAGAAACTGGAAGTATTTAAAACTGAGATAAAGACAATCAAGGGACATCTACCTGCTAATGCTATAAAATGAAAACATTGAATTTAGGATTACTATTGCCTACTTCGTCTATCATTCCTATGGGTAAGCAATTTGAAAAAGGATTGAAGGAAGTTTTGTCAATAAAAAGTCCTGATACCACTATTGAGATCAGCAAAGAATTCATCGGACAAGGCAGCGTAAGTCAAACACAAAACAGCATTAATAAACTATTTAACTATGATGATGTAGATATCGTAACAGGTATTCTATCCAATAAGCTGGCAGAAAATTTCTCATCACTTTTTCAAAAACAACGCAAGCCTTTTATCATAAACAATCTCGGAGAAAATATTCCTGATCCTTACCAACTCAATGCGTTTACACTTACCAGCTCTTTCGGGTTCTGGCAGCATGCATGGACTTTAGGCTATTGGGGAGTTAGAACATTCGGCAAAAAAGGAATGTATGTAAGTTCAGTATATGATGCTGGTTACAGTTTTTCACATATGTTCTATGAAGGAATGAAAGCTGCGGATGCAGATTGTGAATGGAGTTTTTCAATAGCACCTGTGCATGTGCCTGGTGAATTATCAGACCTTAGTGTCATCTTTCCTTATCTGGAACAGTACCAACCGGATTTTGTTTTTGCCACCTTCTGTGGTGCAGAGACAACGATCTTTATCAACGAGTTTATTGCACGTGGTTGGCATAAAAGAACTCGACTGCTGGGGCTTCCGTTTTTATTAGACCCGTTTATGCCGGTGAACGGTGATATTAATATTTATACAACATCACCATCGATCATACATCCATCTTTAAAAGCCAAGGATTGCTTCTATCACTTAGGTCAACAAACTGCGGATGTTATTTGTAGCGGGTTAAGTAAAGGAACAGATTTGCAGATTGACTTCAGTAGCGATGAAAGGTTGCAGAAATCCGGAGGTGCCTTTTTTCTTGAACATTCTGCAAATCCAGAAGGTAACTTAACGATATTTAAAAATGATATTGTTGCCGGATCAGCCACGTTTACATCTGAATCAATAGGGGAAGTTCCAACTTTTCCTATCAAACAATTGGATGCAATGGAGAGAAGTACATTGATCGGCTGGAATAATCCCTATTTATGTGTATGATGAAGGTGCTATTATTATGCAGTTCAGATGTGATGGCTATTCCGTCTGCTTTGAAGCTTCGATCTGCAGGATTATTAGCTGGCATAGTTTTTCCGCAAAAACATGCAATAAGATTATCGCAATCTTTCAAACAAGCTGGTTTTGATGCTGATGTTTTTCATACTTGTAGTAAAGAAACTCTTGCAGAGGATTTCATTAGCGCTGCAAATAAATCCAAAGCAGATGTTGTGATAGTGATTACATTCCCATGGAAAATTCCGGCCGATGTGTTTAGTGCTATGCCTAAGGGATGTTATAATTTTCATCCAGGAGCGTTACCGAAGTATAGAGGGGCTGATCCTATCTTCTGGCAAATAAAAAACAGGGAGTCATACATCACTTTTTCAGTACACCTTATGAATGACGACGTCGACAGCGGTCCGTTGATTTGCCAGGAACATTTACCGTTGTCTCCAGACGATACGTATGGGATGGTAGCGCAGAATATGTCTTGGCTGATTGCTGAAACCTTTCCTAAGTTCATTGACCTAATCAAAAATGGTAAAACGCTGGGGCAGATACAAGAGAGTATGGATATTTTTTACAAACAGAAACCCACTCATGAATGCCTTCGGATTAACTGGAACAAACAGACCTCAGGAGAAATACAAGCTCTTGTGAATGCATGTAATCCCCGATATAATGGTGCAATAACTATGATAAAGAACAGGCAAATTAATATCGTGGAAGTTGCCCTTATTAATGTAAACAATGCTCCTGGTACAACCGTTCCAGGTGAGATCATTCATTCTGATGAGCTTTACGGGCCTATTATATCATGCATCGATAATAAATTTTTAAAGCTAAATGTTGTGTGTATGAATGAGGGTTTTTTATCAGGATCAAAACTCTTTAAAATGGGATTCACAGCCGGGATCTGCTTTGGGTAAATCTGATCAATAAATTAATTTATTATGTATTAGTTTCTTATTCATAATAATTTCCATATTTTTAATAGAGCTGCTTTTTTGTCTATTGAATCAATCTTCAATGAACTAATTGCAACCTGACAACACCATTTTTTCACTTAAAACCCCCAACAAAATGGACGAGTATTTAGGGATCGTAAAGATCTTCGCAGGCAATTATGCCCCAAGAGGCTGGCAATTCTGTGCCGGTCAGATATTAAGTATTGCATCCAATACTGCTTTGTTCTCACTTTTAGGAACCGTTTATGGCGGTAACGGGACAAACACCTTTGGACTGCCCGACCTCAGAGGCAGGGTTCCTATTGGCACCACGAATACCGGAGGTTCTCCTTTAAGCACTTATAATTTAGGGCAGGTAGGTGGTGTAGAGAATGTTACGTTAACAGTAAACCAAATGCCAATGCACAATCATGCCGCTACGTTTACGCCTAGTGGTGGCGGTAGTGCAGTTAAAGCATCGAGCAGTGATGGTGCTGCACCAACACCTTCAGCCACAAATCCAACTTTGGCTACCGCAAAAGACCCTGATGGTGGGGTAACCATTAACCTGTACAATTCAGCCACACCTGATATTACTCTTAATACCGGTGGCGGTGGAGCTTCCGGCGGAACAGTTACAGTTAATGCTAATGGTGGAAGCCAGCCCTTTTCTATTATTCAACCATATCTTTCCATGAACTATATTATATGTGTTGAAGGATTATTTCCAAGTAGAAATTAATACCTGATTACTATGATTTCAAAAGTCTCCTCCGGGAGACTTTTTTTAATTATGATAATACGCTTATATATTTTCGATACTGTTTCAGGCTATATTTCCAAAGAAAATGCCCCTTTACCGAGGGGCATTTTCTTTATTATTAATATGAATTCTTAATTGAGTTTAACGATGGAAAAACGTGTTGTGCCATCAGTACTGGTTGTAACAGCATTAGCGGCATTTGTGTTAATACCAGTTACTTTAATCGTTCCGCTGTTATTCAACTGAACTATCTGTGAGATAGTTGATCTTCCGTTAGCGCTTCCGGTGCTAGTTCCTATTCCTGGTGCCACCGCATAATTACTACCGTTTACGATAAGTGTTAATGCTACCGGGGCAACTGTAGTACTAGCAACACTTATGGTAACCAGGTAAGTACCTGCACCCGTTGCACTGGCAGTATAAGTTACACCATTGAAAGTACCGTATCCACTTGTTACAGATTGATTAGCACTAAAACTTATATCGGCAGTTGTACTGATAGGGATTGATTGTGCAGATCCATTAGTAGCCATCAATACTGTTACAATTCCTGATGCACCTGTTGGACCCGTTGCACCAGTTGGGCCTGTGGCACCTGCTGGTCCGGTAGCACCTGTTGCTCCAGTTGGACCGGTAGCACCATTTGCTCCATTAGATCCGGTAGGACCGGTAGCACCTGTGGCACCGTTAGCTCCAACAGCACCTGTTGCTCCAGTTGGACCTGTAGCACCATTCGCTCCATTAGATCCGGTAGGACCAGTAGCACCTGTGGCACCGTTAGCTCCAACAGCACCTGTTGCTCCAGTTGGACCTTGAGCACCTGTTGCTCCGTTAGCTCCCACAGCACCAGTGGCTCCTGTCGGACCTTGAGCACCCGTTGCTCCAGTTGGACCGGTAACACCATTCGCTCCATTAGATCCGGTAGGACCTGTAGCACCAGTAGCTCCAACAGCACCTGTTGGACCTTGAGCACCTGTTGCACCGTTAGCTCCAACAGCACCAGTAGCACCTGTTGGACCTTGAGCACCTGCTGCTCCGTTAGCACCCGTAGCACCTGTTGGACCTTGAGCACCCGTAGCACCTGTGGCACCGTTAGCTCCAACAGCACCAGTAGCACCGGTTGGACCTTGAGCACCCGTAGCACCTGTTGCACCGTTAGCTCCAACAGCACCTGTGGCACCTGTTGGACCTTGAGCACCCGTAGCACCTGTTGCACCGTTAGCTCCAACAGCACCAGTGGCACCTGTTGGACCTTGAGCACCTGTGGCACCATTAGCTCCCACAGCACCTGTAGCACCTGTTGGACCTTGAGCACCAGTAGCTCCATTAGCTCCAACAGCACCAGTGGCACCTGTTGGACCTTGAGCACCCGTAGCACCTGTTGGACCTTGAGCACCCGTTGCTCCGTTAGCTCCCACAGCACCAGTGGCACCTGTTGGACCTTGAACACCAGTTGCACCAGTAGTTCCTGTTGGACCTTGAGCACCAGTAGGACCTGTAGGTCCGGGTGCTCCATTACATATGTAAACAGTAATGGTAACGTTTATCTCGCCTGCATCTAATACATTATTATTATTGGCATCAGTTCCGGCTTCAATCTTTGTACCGCCGTTAGGGCAATTCGCTACAGAAGCAGGAGAAGTTTTTATAAGAGAATTAGATCCATTGGCTCCTGCCGGACCTAAGGCTCCAAGGAACTGCCAATTAGGAGAACCAGGTGTTCCTTTATTAAAGTAAAAACCATCGGTTCCGTCGGTCTGGTAAACCAGCAAACCGGTGGCAGGGCTTGTTATGGCTGATCTTTGAGCAGCGGTCATCCTGGGTACCAGCACACCTTTTGTTGTGCCTTTTACATCGAGTAAGGCACTGTTATCAGGTGCGGATCCATCAGTATTGATTCCCACATTTTGTGAGAATGTCATTCCTGACCAGAGCAGTCCAAAAATCAACAGCAGTTTTTTAATGCTCATGTGTTTTGGTTATTAGTTGAAATCTGAATTATCTTTTAATAATTGTTATGGTTTTAAAATCAAAGCCGGAAAGCTTTATCATATATGTACCCTGAGACAAGCCGCTTACATCAAACGGAATATCATTCAAACCTGCCTGTACATTCAATCTTGCTGATGCCACTGTTTTTCCGGAAACATCCAATATCTGAAGTATGGTTGCTTTTACTGCACCATTAGAAATAAATCGTAATTGCAATGGTCCATTAGAAGGATTAGGATATACACCGATAAAGCTGTTGGTAATCGTTCCTTTAGTAAAATAAATCACCTTAGTGTAGGTGTGCTTTCCATCAACATCCACTTGTTTAATTCTATAGTAAACTGCGTTTCCACTTCCAAATGCATTTGCATCGGTAGATTGATAGTTTCCACCTAATGCATTGCCTGATGATCGCACAGTGGCAAAAACAGAGAAATTCCTTCCGTCAACAGACTTTTCCACTTCAAAATGACTATTGTTCAATTCCAAACTTGTAGACCAGTTAAGTATAATATTGTTTCCAGCTATCTGCCCGGTAAAAGAAACAAGGTTTACCGGCAGCGGATTGTTAACAGAACTTGCAAGCGTTAACCGGTTTAATTGGCCTATACCATTTTTTAAAACAAAATTCGCTGAGGCATCCAGAGCATCGGCTCCTAACAAATTCCACGTGCTACCATTATTAGCAGATGACCACAACTTCAATTCGTTTTCATTGATCGAACCAAGTTCCTGATCACGGTAGTTGAACTTTACTGTTGCATTGAGAGAGGTATTATTAGCAGGAATGATATCATAATAGCGGTAAATGCCGTATCCACTCGAACTTACCTGCTGCATATGTCCTCTCTTAATCGTTGTTAAGCCAAGGTTAGCCGCACTGGTAATTTCAATACCCATATTACCAACGTTAACCGCATTAGGAGCATTGAGGTTTACTGTTTTTAACACTGAACCACCCGATAGTCCGGTGATAAATGCAGACGCACTTTCACCAGATATATTTCCTGTACTTCCAAGATCAAGATCAAAAGTTGAAAGATCGAGGCTACCCATTTGCAGTAAAACATTATTACTTACAGAAATATTCCTTGTAAGTTTTGCACTGCCAGAAGATTTATTGATAGAAAGATTATAAAAGTTTAACGAGGAAGTACCGCCCAGAGTAGTGATAAGCGATGAAGCTGTTCCGGAAAATGTTACTGTACCGGTACCAGAAGTAAAAACGCCTGAATTGTTTAATCCTCCATCATTGATAACAAGATTCGCATTTCCATTAATTACCAGGTTGGCACCTGTGGTTATAGTAACACCTTGTGCTGTACTTCTAGCAGAAAAATAAATAAGAACGAATAGTACCGCAATTGTTCTAGTGAGAAGAATATGCTGCATTACGTTAGTTTGGTTTGGGTATCAACTATCTATATACAATTATACGGATTAATAACTTAATTGGCAGCTTAAAAAATATAAGTCCGTCAAAAAAGCAAGTCTGGGTGCTATTGGCCATATACCAGAACTTCTTCAAACAAGCTGATTTAATAGCTAATCTTGGTAAAAAAAGCACAACGCTTTACTTTGGTGCATTATTACACCCCAAAAAAGATGCATGAGCTTTAAAACCAAAACGCTTTATCTACTATTCATCTGTATTTTGGCTTTCGTTGCTTATTCCAATCACTTTGATAATGCCTTTCACTTCGACGACTTTCATACCATCAAGGACAATTCTTCAATACGGAGTTTAAAGAATATTCCTCTTTTTTTTAAAGACGCTACTACCACAAGCACACTTCCGTTTAACCAGGCTTACCGCCCAGGCTTAACTACATTAAATACATTGGATTTCTACTTGTCAGGAGAAAAAGATCCAACACCTTTCATGTTCCATGTTTCTATTTTTATTAGTTACCTCGTCTTAGGATTTCTATGCTTTTTGCTGTTCTCTCACTTACTTACAATAAGTCTTACCAGCAGGTTCAACGATATTGTATCACTCTTGTTCACTGCCTTTTTTTTAGTGCATACTGCTAATGCCGAGACCATTAATTATATCATTGCCCGATCCGATTCCTTTTCTACCTTAATGATCGTTCTCTCATTTATTATGTATTTGTATTTGCCACGAACGAGAAGGTGGCATCTATACTTTCTGCCATCACTCATTGGATTTTTTGTGAAAGAACCTTCGCTGATGTTTGTACCATTACTATTGGTATACAAGCTGCTATTTGAACAGCAGTTATCCGTGAACAAATTTATTTCCAGGAAAGCTTTTCGTTCATTGAAGCAGGTGCTTATACCACTGATATTATCCATTCTTGTTTTTGTGCTGTCAAGAATATTTACACCTGTTCATTGGCAAGGTGGTGGCACCAATTCACTCGATTACCTGCTTACCCAGCCGTTTGTTATATTTCATTATGTAATGAATTTTATTCTGCCGCTAAACCTTGCTGTAGATACAGACTGGAAACCTATAGCCAACTATCATACTGATGAAATGTTCGCCGGTATTCTTTTCCTGGCATTATTGTTAATCATTGCGGTGCGAACATCAGCACTTCAAAAAACGAGACCTGTTTCATTCGGAATATTGTGGTTCTTTCTTGCATTGGCACCCAGTTCAAGTATTATCCCTTTTGCAGAAGTATTGAATGATCATCGTACCTTCTTTCCTTACATCGGGCTCTTTATATCCTTAGCCTGTTTGCTTAGGAATTTGATTCAATTTTCGCCTAAACTCCAGGTAGGAGTGGGGAAATGGGCAATGATCTTTATCTCTCTTTTGGTGATCGTGTTACATACATATGGCACTTACAACAGAAATAAAGTCTGGGCAACAGAAGAATCTTTATGGAAAGATGCTACAGTTAAATCTCCTGCAAGCGGAAGAGTCTGGATGAATTATGGAAATACTTTAATGTCAGGAGGCGATTACACAGGTGCATTGCGGTGTTACGAAAAAACTATTTCACTCAATCCTTCCTATGCTTATGGCTACATCAATATCGGGATAGCGAAAAGCCAGTTAGGTGATCATACTAATGCAGAGATCAACTTTAAAAAAGCTTTGGAACTTGAGAAACTTGTTCCTGATTGCTATGCTTTCTATGGTCAATTCCTGGTAGACCAGGGGAGATTTTCCGAGGCTGTAAATATTTTGCAGCAAGGATTAGCAATAAGTCCGCATCATGTGAAAATGCTTGCATTATCTGATCAGGCTAAAGCTATGGTTACTGCATCAGGCAGTACATCTAACGATAAGATCAAAGTATTGCTTGAAAGCATTCAACAGTCAGCCACAGCTGAAAAATACCTTGATCTTAGCCTGGCATATTATAATAACTTACAGTACCAGGAGTGCATTGCTTCAGCAAATAGTGCCCTATTGATGAAGCCAGACTATGACCTGGCATATAATAATATTTGTGCCGCTTATAATAAGTTACTACAATGGGATAAAGCTATAGAAGCTGCAGAGAAGGGTCTTAAGATCAACCCCAATAATGAATTGCTGAAAGGTAATCTTGCCGTTGCCCTCTCTGCAAAAAATAAGTAATATGACAATACTTGGATTTAACAGTTTCGGGCATGATTCTGCTGCTGCGTTGATGATAGACGATGAGGTAGTATATGCAGTAGAAGAGGAGCGACTTAATCGAAAGAAACATGCAGGTGGTTTTCCAACATCAGCAATTGCAAGTTGCCTGGAACATGGAAATATTTCTATTGATGATGTGGATCATGTTGCTTTTTTCTGGAAGCCATCTATTTCTTTTAGTAAGATACCTGTTTACCTTCTGAAGTTCTGGGATAAAGTACCAACCTTATTACGGGAACAAAGGCATTTTGAAGTAGAAGAAAACCTGGGTATGTTGAATTATTTGTTCGACATGTACAAGCTGCCCAAAAAACTAAGACAGATCTATAATGCTAAACATTCAAAATTCAAGTTTCATTTTTTAGAACATCATTTGTGTCATGCTGCAAGTGCATTTTATCCATCGCCGTTTGAAGATGCTGCGATATTAACGATTGATGGTGCAGGAGAGTGGGCAACCACTTTGTTGGGCTATGGCAAAGGAAACAACATCAAAAAGCTGCAAACGGTTAATACACCTTATTCGTTAGGTGCTTTTTACCAGGCAATATCTGTTCACCTCGGATTTAAATTGATTGAAGGTCCCGGAAAACTAATGGGCTTAGCATCTTATGGTGATCCTGATGCGAAACAGTATCACGAAATGAAAAGACTATTTCGCTTGAAGAATGACGGCACCTTTGAATTTGACATGCGCTACTTCTCATACCATTACACCAGGAAGTCGGGTGTAAGCCCAAAGTTTACGGATCTCTTTGGACCATCTAAATATAGTGGTGCAGATTGGTCGCATCATGAATTAAATGTAGCAGCAGCGGCTCAGCGTATCGTGGAAGATGTAGTGATGCATATGGTAATACATCTTAAGAAACTCACAGGGAGTAACAATTTATGCATGGCTGGCGGTGTTGCATTGAACAGTGTTACAAATGGTATTATTGCCAAGTCTGGTTTATTCAAAGATATCTTCATTCAACCGGCGGCAGGCGATTCCGGAACTGCTATTGGTGCAGCACTGTTACTGGACCATCAGGTGCTTAACAGGAAAAGGCATGTAATGAAAACTGCATTTCTTGGTCCTTGTTATGATAACGAAGCTTGCATAAAAGCAATCGAGTCTGCAGGGCTGCCCTATAAGGTAGCGGGAAATGCTGCATACGATTTTACTGCACAACAGTTGATGAGTAATAAGATCATTGCATGGTTTCAGGGAAGAATGGAATTTGGTCCAAGGGCATTAGGCAACAGGAGTATTCTTGCAAACGCTATGAACCCGGAGATGAAAAACATATTGAACAGGAGGGTAAAATTCAGAGAAGGATTCAGACCATTTGCAGCCATCGTTACAGAGGAAGATTGCGGTAAATATTTTGACCATGATTACCCTAATCCTTACATGCTGCTGGTATATAATGTTCGGGATGAATATAAAACCAGGCTACCATCATTGACACACGTAGATGGTACGGTGAGAATTCAAACGGTGAATGAAAAAGAGAATCCGCCAATGCGAAAATTACTCAAAACCTTTGAGCAGTTAAGTGGTTATCCTGTGTTGATCAACACTTCATTTAATGTTAAGGGAGAACCCATCGTTTGCACACCTGAAAATGCTGTCAATTCATTCGTTAATGCAGATATTGATTACCTGATCATCAATGATATTATTGTAGCTAAAGACCTTGCTTCTTTAGGTTAATTTTTTAAGTGTGTCAACCGGTGAAAGCCAGGTGCTTCCCATTTGTTTGTATTCATTCGAGGTGTCTACATACTTTGACGCCATCAGGCCGATCAGGTTGTCATAGTTGAATGGCGGATTAGGGAATAATTGTAATGCAGTAACCAAACCTTTCATCAACAATAGTGGTACAGGAATAAAAGTCACCGGCATTTTTAACTGCATTGCCATGTGCTCAAGCAGATCTTTATAAACTATTTTTTCAGGGTGAGCAAGTTCGTAAACCCCCACAGCATTATTCTCGATTAGCCAAATACTAGTGTTTACGAGATCGTTTATAAAGATGCTTTGTATCACCTGTTTTCCGTCTTTCAATAAAGGAATGAACCTGCTTCTTTGCAGCTGATGTTTCATTCTTCCGAATAGTCCACCATTACCTAACACGAGCCCCGGTCTTATTATAAGGTCTTCTCGAAAAAAATGTTCGAGATCTTTTTTACACTTTCCATAATAAGAAAGAGTAACAGGTTCTGATGCAGCAAAGCTTGACATAAGCACATACTTCGGCAAGTTCAGTTCTTTAATAAACTTTGTCGCCCTGATGTTTACATCTTCCCCGTCGATTGTCTTTTTCCTGAACTCAAAAGCAAGATGAATCAAAACGTCAACATTCGTAAACATTTCGGATGAGGGAAAATGTTCAATAGAATAATTTACGTATTCAACACCTTTTATTTTTTCTTTCGGTTGATGATGAACAAGTGCCTTTACACTATATCCTTTTATGCTAAAAGCCTTCACCATTTCAGTGCCGATAAATCCATTTGCTCCCGTTATAGCAATGGTCTTACTCATTTCTTAATAATTTACTTGCCGTCATATGTGCATAGGCCATCAAAGAAAGTGTAAGCCCTTTGCCCGGTAGATAAGTAAAGCCACAACCATCTGCTACATAAACATTGCTGGTACCATATAGTTTTCCATTACGAGATATATGGAAAGGTTTTTCCGTATCACTGAATGGTAATGTTCCGGCATAATGTATACTGCCTCCTGTTATCGTTCGCATCTTTTTCAGCACCAGGCAACTTAATTTTCTGAAAGCGCTGGAATACACCTTTTCAGTGTGGCTTATCATCGCTTCTTCCTTATCGATGTATGTATAATTAGTGAACAGTGTGTCGCCGGTTACGGATGACGATTGCTTTAGTTGAATAGTATTGCCCTGCAAGTATGTTGCAGGATGAAAGATGCCTGCGATGAATAATGATGGGATCATCAATTGCAAGAACTTCCTGCCGTCAGCATGATTCAAAGGCATTTGCTTCATTATTCTAAAGTTGAGTAATGAACGGTAGTTGTAAACAGATGCCATGGCTACGTTACTATGATCATTATCCGGATCATAAAACATGGCTAACTGAGCCAGGCTGCTGAATTTACCTGTATGCTGTTTACCAACAAATGGCAGGTAAATCATGGGCATATAAGTATATGCATTACAGATCACCGGCAATTGATCAAAACCGGCTAAAGATCGCATAACGATCCTCGATGTACCCAAAGTGCCTGAGCAGAGTATTAATTTCCTGGCGTGAAAATGTTTTATTTCTTGAGAATGGATGCTCAGGCATTGAATGGAAACAACATTGTCCTCCTCTTTAAAAGACAGTATAAGCCACCCCTTTTTGTAATCAAGTATTCCTTGATTAATTAGTTTATGTATAGTAATATAAGGTCGATAAGCACTGTTGCCCTCATTAGTATAAAAATCAGTATCGTTATACCCGTAAGCTTTTCTGCCGTCGATATCTTTAGTCAAAAGTGCCAATGAAGGTCTGCCGATTGCTATTCCTTTTTGCGTGAATTGTTTTTGTTTCTTTTTATACTTATAGTATAAACTTTCTGCTGCTGGATTTAATCGGATAGGAGGTTGTATCGGAAATAGATTGTTATGACAATAAGCACTGGCATCATCGTCTACACTACCGGATATTCCTATCCTTTCTGCAACAGTTTTATAAGCATTGTTCATCTCATCAACCGGCAAATTGCATTTCCTCAACTCATTATCTGAAAAAGTATAGCTGCCCAATCCCCATCCATTACCTAATCCACCAAATGCAAGTGATTCAACAGGAAAAAAATTGTTAGATTGAATTGAAAGAAATCTATCGGTTTGTGCATTCATAAATGCACGCTGCGGAGTTTGCTGTGGTATATTAGGATGTACAGGTTCTCTTAATGCTTCAAACGCATCGCCTAGAAAGAACTCTGACTGATGTTCATCATGCAATCTTTTCGATATAAAATCGTCGTTGTGCTTTGTTGATATTTCGCCTTCAATGCCTGCATCGATCATCAGCACTGATCTTCCGTTTCCGCAAAGTGTTTCTGCAGCCATTGCACCTGTGCAGCCCGAACCTATTATAATATAATCTGCTAACTCCATCTTAAACATTTCAACAGGCAGGCTCCCGCTAATCCTTTCAGCATAGCAACGCCTCCTTTGTAAAAAAAACCTATTATAGCAAATGGCTGAACATCCTTTGTTAGAAACATATCTGCATACATTGTATCTGTTTCCATCAATGCAAACATTACCAATAAGCGTTTGCGTATACCATGTTTGGTATTGATCAACGCCAATCCTCCATCTATAAAAGGCAACAAGAAAGAAAACCGAGTGATGCGTTTTAATAACGCAGTTTCTTTTGCATTAAGTTTCAACGGCAGTGTTTCAACAGCTTTATAATAGCGAAGTTGTAAGCTTGGTGAAATCTCTTTTGCCCCCAGATACCTGGCAAAAACGACAGCCTCGTGCTCTAATTCATTCTGCATTCTTTTCTGAGTCTTGTTTCTCTTGTTTAAGTAGAGCAATTTCCTGTACGAGTTTAGTAATACTTTTCTGAAGTTTTGAATTTACGACTGATAAGTGTAGCAGGTAGATAAGAATAAGAAAAATAAAACCGGTAAATACCAGGTTTGGTGGATCGTACACGCCGAACTCTTTAGCCAGCACATCAAGCCCATCTCGCCAGAATGAAAAAATGATCAGGAGTATCGTGAAAACGATCCAAACAATTGCATATTCTTCCCTGAGCTTTCCTTTTATGATCAGCCGGGAAATAAATACAAGAAAAAGAAAGTTTACAATAATAACAATGATCTGTATGCGTGCCATGGTTACTGTTTTCTTATGAATGAATAGAACATCGCTATAGTTACCTTAACAATGTAATATAATTGTGAGGAATAGCGAATGGATGATTGTCCGCCTTGCCTTTTTTTCATACATACCGCAACTTCTGATATTGTAAGACCAGCTTTTGAAAAACTTACCAATGACTCCGGTTCGGGATATTCGTCAGGATAATAACGAACTGCAGCTGTTATTGCCTTACGATCAAACAAACGAAAACCCGAGGTGCAATCATGGATCATTTTTCCTGTAAACAATCTGTTTATCCATTTTAAATAATTAATCCCTCCTCTTCTGAGAATTGATGATTGATAACCTTGCTTTGAAATGAACCTGGAGCCGATTACAATATTGGTTTTAACAGTGTGCCAATGTTGCAGCAGCTTATTGATCTCTGTGGGAGGATGTTGTCCGTCGCCATCCATTTGAATGGCAAGATCAAACCTGTTATTATGTGCATAGCGATAACCCGTTTGCATGGCTCCACCGATACCAAGATTCATCGGAAGATCAAGTAGCACTACATCCTTGAATTGCTGCACAACTTTTTTTGTGTGATCTTTTGAACAATCGTTTACAACGGCGACAACAACTTTAAAATTTAGGGTAAACTCAACTGCAAATAACTCATTCAATAAACCGGCAATAGTAACTTCTTCATTATAGCAGGGTATGATGATAAGCAGTTTAGTTTGCATTGGGAGTATAATACGAAGTACGGGTAATTACCGTTCTTGTGGAACTAAGGTAATGTTTTCAGCAACAAGGATTGACGTAATAGTTAGAAGTGTAAAAAGGATCTTTTCGAATTGCTGTAAAACAAAACGGTTCACTACTAAGGTGAACCGTTTTGTGATTATAAGACATTATTTTATTTCTTACGCCAATAAGGTATGGTGTCAGTGATCAAACCTGTTTGTATCGACCAGGCAAAATCAAGTTTCACCTGCCCCTTAAAGAATTTAGAATCATTCAGGTTTACAAATTGATCTGTGTTATAACCTGTAGTAGATGTATCGCCACTTGGCGGTGTTGCCAATGCATGACAGCTCATGCAGTTTGTTTGCATACCAAATTTAAATTGCGGATTGTTTACGTTCGGCAGGTTAAAAGTTGTAGGCCCGAAACCTCCTTCTAAATATGGATTGTATCCAAACATACTTCCCGCATCTTTCGCACTGCTGTTATTAGGAGTTGTCATTACATAGGCAGCATTCACTGCATAATGTCTTGCAGCACCTTTTACATGAGGTGGTATTAATGTAGCTGCTAAGGTAGAGCTAGGTGCTCCTGGTGTTTCAGGTGTAGGTGTCCAGTAATAGCTTTGCCATGTCCAGTTACTTGTTTCTTTAGTTGTAACATGCATCGCCACAAGTAATACCCTGTTTCCTTTCGTGGCCTGGATTCCTTGAATGCCATCTTGTTGGTTCATGAATGCAGCCATGGTGGAATCGATGGTAAAGTTGATAAAGTCATTAAGATTGCATGTGGCTTTGGTAATTGAATCCTTGTTCTTGCAACCCGTTGTTACAGGGATCAGTTTCTTACCAACTGCCTGTTTATTCTCAACATCAACGTACACACATAATGGGAATTGATTGGGTTGAAAAACATTCAATGAATCAGGAGGATTGGGTGGATTTAACCACACAGGCATTTGTAATATCCTTGCATTGGCCGGAAACTCCAGGTAAGTAGGTTTGATGGAGATCGAGGTATTAGGAAATGAAGGGATATTGCCTATCTTATCGGGATTGTAATAGCTGTTGATTACCGATTGTTTAAATAATTTATTATTGATGGCATGGCATGCCTGGTCAGGACTATACGAAACCGTTACCCAAAGACCATTTGCTTCTGCAGTATCTGTCTTGAGCTTAGGCGTTTTGTTTATTGAACTTGCCAGTATTCCAGCATGTTCAAATTGCCGTGGACGAGTAAGCATGGCACGTCCTCTTCTTTTTCCTTCACCGGTGCTGCAACCTTCATTGTTGAGTATATAATCCCTTACTTCATTCAAACCCATCCATGTTTCATATACTAACATTTTACCACCGGAACCATCATTCTGGTCTGTAGGTGCGGTAAGGCCAGCCCAGATTCCCCAGGCATGTTTGTAAATACTTGCTGAATCGTAACGGGTAGGGAATTTGGGATCATTGATCCAGCTGTTAATGGTATTAGAATCGGTGGGAAATGTAATACCTGTTACATCCTGTTTGGGAAAGCTTTGCGGTATCACCACTATATCTCCTGCAACAATGGGTGATGCACAACGGATGAGCAGTACACCACCAGTAATGAGTACTGCTGTAAAGAATAAGATCGTTTTTTTCATTTGTATAGTTTTGGTTTAAGAATGAAATGTGGGATGTAATGACGAGAGATACTGTTGATCTATGCCAACAGCATCTTTTTTGGTCATCAAATCACTTTATTGGATATTAAATATTAGGTGGTGATGTTCCTCTTACAATGGATAAATCCTTGCAGCTTTTCGGTTGACACTCCAGATATGATCTTTATAACATCAATCCGGACGAGGAACTGGTATGTATATTAAAAATACTGTTCGGGGTAAATGCAGAGCTAATATACAATAGTTTATAAAAAAGGAAATGTTTTTTAATTCATCTTTTTGTATAAAGCAGCTACTTAATTTGTTTTGAATTACAAAGGCGATTACTACGTTTTATCCTTGATTATGCTTTCAAATTGCTGATGACGATTTTGTTTGATGAACAACAGATGAAACAAAACATGTAAGACGCTATAAAAATCCTGGTAGGAAGAAATCAATGAAAGAGGAAAAAATTAAAATGCTCATATCAAACTTAACTGACATGAGCATTGAGGTCTAAGCGGAGAGAGAGGGATTCGAACCCCCGGACCTGTTACAGTCAACGGTTTTCAAGACCGCCGCATTCGACCGCTCTGCCATCTCTCCGGGTGCAAAATAATAGGTTGAGCGTTTAACCACCAAAAAATAATAGCCTACAATCAAAAAAAGATGAGGAAGCGTTTTAATGCTCACAAAATGAAATGAAAACTTGTTCACCTTTTTCCCATTGTTTCATCGTCGTGATCACTTTTATTTCATGACCTTCTGCAACAGCAATGATCAGGAAACAGGAACCCAGGAAATTTTTTTTTGTTATGGTGGCCGCTACTCCTTCACCATTTGTATTAAGCGTCAACTCTTGAGGTCTGATAATTTTTGTAGCAGTTTCAGAAGTGGGGCTAAGGCCTAATGATCTTAATTCAGTAGGAGTAAGGATGTTGTAATGCCCGGTAAGACTTGCGACATATTCGTTTTTAGGATCATAATATATTTCATCCGGTGTCCCGGTTTGTATCAACCTTCCTTCTTTCAATACAAGTAATTGTTCAGCCCATGGCAATATATCTAATGGATCATGGCTAACCATGATGATTGCTGTTTTTAGTTGCGTGTTTACCTGCTCTAGAATATTTTTTAACACCTCTTTGTGCAGCATATCGGCATTGGAGAAAGGCTCATCCAACAATAATAATCCTGGTTTCCTGATAAGTGCTGCTGCCAATGATATGCGTTGACGTTCTCCACCCGATAGCTGGTTACTTCTTCTCTTAAGCAAGTGATCGATATCACAAATACGAAAGATTATTTCAGCTTCTTCCTTTTCAATCTTCGATGCCATTTCCAGAAGCTCATACACATGATAATTATTTCTTAATTCAAAATGCTGCGACAGATAAGCGATCCACGAATGGCCTGGAAGCAACTGCTCATCAGGACCTAAAACTTTTTCTCCATTAAAGTATATCGATCCTTGTGTGGGTTGTAATAATCCCGCAATCAATTTTAGTAAACTGCTCTTACCCGATCCTGTAGCTCCCATGATCGCTACTTTGCTTCCCGGCTCTAATGCAAAACTTATCGGGTGAACAACTACAGATGTTCCTTCTGCTCTACTTACCTCCACTACTTCTAATAATGCCATAGAACGAAAATAGTTGAATATACATCTGCTCCATAACGGAATGTATATACAGAATCATCAACTAAACTGATAAATCCATATTTTCCCTGTCTCATCATTGCCAAATATTTATGAGGTCTAAGGTTAATCTGCAAATCGTTACAGGATTTACTGCTGCATTGGTGCTTGTTATGGCTGTAGGTATTTCTTCATACCTTTCTTTCAAACGACAAAAAGACCAGGCAGGCTGGGTCACTTTTACTTATAAAGTTCAATCAGCAGCCAATGAACTATCAGGTTTGATGGTTGACATGGAAACCGGAAGAAGGGGCTATCGAGCTACCAAGCATGAGTCTTTTCTCCAGCCATATAAGAATGCTTTAGTTAAACTACCTGCAGCTCAACACCAGTTACGATCACTCGTAATTGACCCTGAAAATAAAAGGAACCTTGACCTGATTGATCAAAAAGTCAATGAAGCTCTTACATTCTGGCGATCGTTAGATGATGGTATCGTTCAGTCAAGCGATGCATTGCAAAACACCACCATCGAAAAAGAAAAAATGGATGGCTTTCGTGCAGCAATGAAAAAATTCTTTGCACGGCAGGACGAATTGCTGGCAGAACGTAACAAGAAAAGTGATCAAAGTACAGAATGGGCCGAATGGGTATTGATCATCGGAACGATAGTGACTTTATTCATCGTCGTAGTGCTACTAAGGTTTATCCTGGCTGAGTTTAGAACAAGGAAAAAAGCAGAAGCCCTGGTAAAAGAGAACTACGACAAAGTTGTTCAACTAAACATCGAAAGTGATTCCAAGAACTGGATATTGAATGGTGCATCAAACATGAATGATAGCCTCCAGGGAGCGAAAGACCTGAAGAATCTTTGCAGCTCAATACTGGAAGCTATACTTAACTACACCGGTCATCTGGCTGCAGCAATGTATATTTTTGATCACAAAAATTCAACGCTTGAACTACAGGCAACCTTAGGGATTAATGATCCTGCCCTCAGAAAAATGAAACCAGGTGAAAGTCTCGTCGGAAAAGCTGCCACCAATAAAGATATCTCTGTCGTCGAAAATATTCCATCTGGTTATATACAAATTGCGGCAGCAGGTGTGAATGCCAACTCTGCCAATGCAGTATTTGTTCCGCTATGGATGCAGGATGAACTGAAAGGTGTAGTGGAGATTTTATCATGGCAGAAGTTTTCAGAAAATGAACTTGCGTTGTTTCGGTTAATGAGTAACAATATTGCCATAAGCATCAACTCTGCCCAGGCAGAAGCTGAAACAAAGCTGCTGCTTGAAGAGGTGCAGGAACAGAAAGAAATACTCGAAGCTCAGCAGGAAGAACTAAGACAAACAAATGAAGAACTTACTAAACAATCTGAAGAATTACAGGCTAGTGAAGAAGAATTAAAAGTGCAGGAAGAAGAGTTAAGACAGATCAATGCAGAACTCGAAGAAAAACATGAAGCAGTAGAAAGTGCGTTAAAAGCTTTGGATGCTAAAGCGAAAGAACTGGAGCTAACCAGTAAGTTCAAATCAGAGTTCCTTGCAAATATGTCGCATGAATTGCGTACACCTTTGAATAGCATTCTCATACTGGCGAAACTTTTAAATGATAATACCTCACATAACCTCACTCAAAAGCAAGCGGAATATGCAGGGATTATTTATAAATCAGGAAACGACCTGCTTGAACTGATCAATGACATACTCGATCTTTCTAAGATAGAAGCCGGTAAAGTGGAGATAAACTTCGATGAAGTACAGCTGAAAAGTATAGAAGAAGATATGCGTTTCACTTTCAAAGCAATGGCACAGCAAAAGAAGGTACATTTTTCTACTCATATCGATCCGGAACTACCCTTTGTATTACTTACTGACAAACAAAGACTGGAACAGGTAATAAAAAATCTTTTATCAAACGCATTTAAGTTTACACCTGAGAATGGTAATGTGTCACTGAACTTTACGTTGAAAGATAAAAGCAGCAATCTTATTGCGATCTCGGTAAAAGATTCTGGTATTGGAATTCCACCAGAGAAACAACAACTCATATTTCAGGCATTTCAGCAAGCTGATGGATCTACCAGCAGAAGATATGGCGGTACAGGACTTGGTTTATCCATAAGTCGTGAATTGATGCACTTACTAGGCGGAAAGATTGAATTAATAAGTGAAACCGGTAAAGGAAGTGAATTCACATTGATGCTACCGTTGAACACAAGATCAGTACAGAACAGGCAGGTTAAACAGGATCATCAACCTGCTTCTATTATTCAATCTGTAAGCCCTCAGTCATTTGTTGCAGATGATAGAGATAACATTCAGTCAGGCGACAGATCAATGCTCATCATCGAAGATGATCAGAACTTTGCTTCCATACTTCGTGATTTTTCTCATTCGAAAGGATATAAAACGATTGTTGCGCTTGCAGGAGATGAAGGATTGAATTGTGCAAGCCGCTATCTTCCTTCAGCCATCATTCTTGATATGGGCTTGCCAGGAATGGATGGTGCTACTGTGTTGGAGCATCTTAAAGCAAGAAAAGAAACGGCACATATCCCTGTCCATATTATTTCAGGTGCGAAAGATATTGCCGCATTGGATGACAAGGCAGTGGCCTGGCTGGAGAAACCTGTATCAGAATCCGATCTGAATAAAGCTTTCGAAAAGATACAGGAGATACTGCAGGCTCAATTGCGAAAAGTATTGGTGTGCAGCACTGATCAATCTTTGATCAAGGCAATGCAGCAACTGGTAAAACAAAGAAACCGTGAAGTAGAACTGGAACATGCAGCAACAATGGAAGAAGCTCAGCAAAAATGCACTACGGTTAACTGTGATTGCATTGTAGTTGATATGGGTAAAGATGTTGAGCACGAATTGAAGAATATCAAGGCACTAAAAAAAGCGGCTGCTGCATCTGCAGTACCATTGATCATTTGTGTTGATAAGGATATTTCAACATCTCTTGAAATGGAGCTAAAAAAGCTATCTGATGTCGTGATCAGAACATCATCTTCGTCTAATGAAAGATTGATGGAAGAACTGGAATTGTTTTTATATAAAGTAGAAGATAATACTGGTTTGCCTCAGTTGAAAACAGCAGAATCATCGGGAACCGAACTTGCAGGAAAAAAAGTTTTATTAGTAGATGATGATATGCGGAATGTATTCTCTCTTAATGCAGCGCTGGAAATGCAGCAGGTAAATGTGGTTACGGCGAGTGACGGTAATGAAGCGATTGCTGTTTTGAAGGAGCACAAAGATGTTAACCTGGTGTTGATGGACATTATGATGCCGGATATGGATGGTTACGAAGCGATCAAACATATCAGGAAAAAAATGGGACTGGTTAAATTGCCGATAATCGCTTTAACCGCTAAAGCAATGAGTGAAGACAAAGAAAAGATATTGGAGGCAGGAGCTTCCGATTATATTACTAAACCGGTCAACCTGCCAAAACTATTTTCATTAATGCGGGTATGGGTAGCTCAATAATATGCCACATCGAAAATCTGAAATAACAGAACAGGAACTGAATGACCTGCTTTCATTGATAAAGCAGGTATATGGTTATGATTTTACCGGGTATTCCAAAGCATCATTATTGCGACGATTTCAGAAAGTGATGGACGATGCAAAAATGAAAACGGCATATGATCTTCGCTTTTACCTCACCAACGATAGAAAACATTTCGACTGGTTCTTGCAAACCGTTACCGTGAATGTTACAGAGATGTTCAGGGATCCTGGTTTTTATAAAGCAGTACGTGAGAAAGTGATTCAACGTTTGGCTACATATCCCATCATTAAAATATGGCATGCCGGATGTTCTACTGGGGAAGAAGTTTTTTCGATGGCGATCTTATTGCATGAAGCTGGCTTACTCGAACGTACAAAGATTTATGCTACTGATATCAATCCTGCAAATCTGGAAAAAGCAAAAAAGGGAATAATGCCTTTGCAGCAGATGAAAGATTATACTTTCAATTACCAGCAAAGCGGCGGCAACCGGGATTTTGCCGACTATTATACAGCGAGATATAATGGTGCACTGATACGAAAAGAATTGCGTGATAATATTGTATTTGCACAGCACAATCTTGTAACAGATGGCATGTTCAACGAGTTTCAATTGATATGTTGCCGTAATGTGCTGATTTATTTTGAGAAAGAATTACAAAACCGGGTGATATCATTATTCGAAGAGAGTTTATCTTCTCTGGGATACCTGGCACTCGGCATAAAAGAATCATTGTTATTTACTGAAGTGCGGAATAAGTTTGAGCCGGTGGATCTGAAGAATAAAATATTCAGAAAGAAACAATGATGCCTGTAACGAAACATGATATCATTGTAATAGGTGGCTCTGCAGGAAGTATTCCTGTTGTTTCAGCTATTCTTGATGGACTATCACCTTCACTTAATGTGCCTGTTATTATTGTACTTCACAGGCAACGAAATGTAAACAGCGAAATGACGAGGATATTCCAATCCAAAAGCAGGAAGATAAAAGTAACAGAGCCGGAAGATAAAGAACCGGTATTGCCGGGTCATATTTATTTAGCTCCACAGAATTATCATTTACTGGTTGAACAGGAAAAATGCTTCAGCCTTGATTATTCAGAGCAGGTGCATTTTAGTCGGCCATCTATTGATGTTACATTCGAAAGTATTGCCAATGTATATGGAAGTAAAACATTAGGCATTTTGCTTAGCGGGGCTAATAAAGATGGCACTAATGGAGTGGAATATATCCTTCAACATAAAGGTAAAGTTTTGGTGCAGGATCCGGCTACAGCAGAATACCCGGCAATGGTCCGCTTTGCAATAGAAAAATGCAGCGAGGTAATTGTTTACAGCCCGGATGAATTAGTTCAATATATTGCGAACGTTTCAACAAATAATGCATGATTTTGGATCAGCTATTTACAATCTTATTGGTAGATGACAGGCAGGAGAATCTTATTTCACTGGAAGAAATGCTAGCAAGTGAAAACAGGCGGTTTTTAAAAGCAACTTCTGGTAACGACGCCTTAAAGCAAGTGCTTAAATATGATGTAGGCCTGATACTGCTCGATGTTCAGATGCCTGAAATGGATGGATTTGAAGTAGCAAGGTTGTTAAAGCTCAATCCAAAAACAAAAGATATCTCGATCATATTCGTTACTGCAATCTCTAAAGAAGAACAGTATGTGATGAAAGGGTTTAGTGAAGGAGCAGTTGATTACCTGCATAAGCCACTTGACATTAATCTTACCAGAGCGAAAGTCAAGGTATTTGAGCAATTGTATTGGTATCAGCAAAAATTAAAGAAAACAGCAGATGATCTACAGAAAGTAAACAAGCAACTTGAACGTTTTACTTATGTAGTTTCTCATGACCTGAAAACGCCATTGGCTTCGCTCATCATGTTGCTGGATATGTGTGCAAAGAATGAATCGTTGCAAGACAATAGCGAAGTAGTAATGCAGCTTGATATTGCTGCACAGGTGAGCCTCCAGCTTTCTGATATGATCAACTCGATACTTGAATATTCAAGGCATAACCTGAACCAGCAAAAGGAAGAAGAGGTAAATACAGAAGAGTTGGTGCAACAGATCGGCTTTACGTTAGGCCAGCAACGGAATTTAAATCTTACGATCAAAGATGAGATGCCAACACTTAAAACCAATAAGGCAAAACTTCAGCAGGTTTTTCAAAATCTTATTGGCAACGCCATCAAGTATAATGACAAAGATGCTATTGTTATTGAAGTTGGCGTAAAAGAAGAAACCGATTTTTATGTTTTTTATGTGGCAGATAATGGCCCCGGTTTACGATCAGAAGATACACGACGGATCTTTAAATTGTTTGAAGTAGGCAATAATAGAACAGGAGTGGACGGTAGTACCGGTGTAGGATTGAATTTACTTAAAATGCTGATCGAAGAACAGGGTGGAAAGATCTGGGTAGAATCACAGGAAAGCAAAGGCAGTATCTTCTTTTTTGAATGGAGAAAAAGCGAACTTATTGCTGAAAGGTGAGAATCACATTTTCGTAAATTCCACTGCGTAACGATAAACATCTTCAATAAAGAAGCGCTGCCATTGCAACGCTTCTTTTCTATTTTTTGTTCTTTCTTAGCTTCTTCTCCAGCTCTAAATAGTCCAGAAAATAAATGATACGGATAGAGAAATTATTGTTCTGGGGTGATTCGAGTGTTCTTCCAAAATTCCTGAAGTAACTGTCTCCACTTTTTGTACCATAAGGAATGGCTTCAAACAAATTAGTATTGTTCTTATACATCAGGTTAATAAAACTTCCCGGTGCAAACTGCCAGTTGAATTGTGCTTCGAAAATGAAATCATTGTAATTGGGTGCTGAAGCATTTGTGAATGTGGTGTTTTGCTTCAGGTCTCCATTCTGTTGCAGTGTAAATAATTCTTTCAGGTTAACACGGCTCCAGTAATGACGAACACGTGTAGTAAAAACCATCATGGGGCTGAAACTATATTTCAGGTTAAGTGAGTTCTCTATCGTTGCAATATCTCTTTTCGAAAAAATGATATCGTTTGTTGCAGCATCGATCGTTGCAAAGCCCACATTATTGGTTTGAGGCTCTAATGATATGTTGTGCGATAGCGACATCTTCTGGCTAAAACGGAAGTTGTGCTGGAAATACAACATGTATCGCTTTGATTTGAACATGTCTCTATCTACATACAAAAACTCGATGTACCCGCTATACTTTTTTGCACCATTACTTTCCAGCCAGAAGTTAGCATACCAGTCACCCCAGCCATTAAACACTCTGCCGGGAATTCTCGGTTCATAATAATTTTTTGTTTTTGGTTCGAAGCCTATTCCAAAACCAGGATACCAAAGATTCTTTAATTGTCCATTTACATTCATGTTGATGTTTGCATTCTGGTATCGAAGCGGTTTAAACATCTGTGAATAGAACAGATTAAAATTTAGATTGATCCTGTTATACCATGTAGTTGGTTTCAGCCAATTGTATCCGGCCCATATCGAATGATTGAAGTAGTTATTGTTGGTAAAAAAGCCCAGGTCGTTACTGTTGAATTTATCATCTGCCAACTCCTGGTTATAATTAAAACGAAAACGGCCACTTGCTTTACCAAAATATGCACTGTGACTGTAACCGGTTAATGAACTTCCATCAGGCATGTAATTAGTGAGATTACTTACAGCAACTTTTCCACCCAGGTTCCAGGTATTCTTCTTATCATAAAGATCAAAAAGACCCGCAGTAACGGTTGCATCATAATCATGACCACTACGCCATACACTCGTATTTACGAAACTGATACTTGAGTTGTGTTTCAATGTTTGATCGAGTACAATAATGTTGTAATTGGTTAACGGGCTTGTTTCGATCGTTCTTTCATTGCCTTTATCATCTGCTATCGTTGCAAACTGCGAATTTGCTACTGCATTAAAAAAGCCAATACCAAGGCCACCTTTTAATCTTCCCGAAACTTTTGTTGCATTGATCAATTTTGTTTCTGTTGGATTCTTTACCACCGTTTCATTTGTTGCCAATTGGCTGTAAGGAAGACCAAAATGTAAAGGTGATCCACCTACACGACGGGAGTAGAAAAAATTTCCTTTGTTAAACAGCTCCAATCCTTCTGTGAAAAAAGGCCTGTTCTCGTTATACCGAACTTCGAAAGGCGAAAGATTCAATACACGATTATCACTTTGTACCTGGCCAAAATCCGGTATCAACGTCATGTCAAGCGTTATTGCCTGGTTGATTCCATATTTAAGATCCATACCACCATTAACCGAAGATGTCCAGTTACTCAAGCCGGGCTGGTTAGCAGGATAATGATTGATGTAATAAGACAAGTAAGGTGAAAACTGCAAACGCAATGGTGGTTTTATGTTCTCTAATCCGGTCCAATATCCTTCCTGTGTTAGAAAGCCATTAACGTTAGGGTTGATGGGATTCCAGGCCAGTTGCTGACTTGTTTTCTGCCTTCTGCGGGTAATGTTCAAACCCCAATCCTGGATATTGGACTTACTAAAACGAATGGCTGAGAACGGAAGAAAGATTTCAAATGTCCATCCATCGTTGTGAATCTGAGCTGCACTTTTCCATACGGCATTCCATGAAAAGTCTTCACCGTTGTTTGTCATCTTCGCATCCATCTGTTCACCACGGGGAGTAACGAAATATTCAAAGCCATTGATCTTGTCTTTATAAGTATCGAAAATAAAACCCACAAAATCGTTGTTGCCAAAACCGTCACGGCCGTTCACTTCGGCAGCAATGCTGTCTTTTGTTCTTTCGTGGCAATAGCCTGCTAAGTAAATACCCTCATCACTGTACAGCATGTATACTTCCGTACGCAATTCATTGGCTTCCGGTTTAAAAGGAGTAGGGCGAAACTCAGTATAACCCAAAGCTGCGGGTGCCGTTTTCCAGGCAGTATCATTTAATATTCCGTCTATCTTGATCGTTGCTGTAGTTCGTTTGGCTGGTAAACTTTTAGGAGATGAAGGGCTTTGGGCATGTGCCGTTAGTCCGATAAGGACGATTAGGAGTGAGCAGGAAAATCTCATGCGGTAGCTTTAAGGTTGCGAACATAAATGTAATCGTTCTAATAACGCTACCACCTGTGATTAGTTACTACCCCTTGTAAAAATTAACAAATAGATGGAAATGGATTTCAACTTTATGTAGTTGATATGAATCAATTACATATAATGTCTTTTGGTAGAATTGTTGCTTCACAAATGCATTATGTCTGTAAGCTTACCTCGGAAAACAAAGAAATGGTATGCCGTTGCCGGAAGAATAGGCCTATCAGCAAAAGGTGTTGTATATTGTTTAAGTGGATTGCTTGCCGTTTTTGCCGCATTGCATATCCAGGGAAAAACACCAAAAGATGCTGGTCAAAAAGGATTGTTTGGCTCAATCCATCAACTTCCTTTGGGCAATGTATTACTCATAACGATTGCAGTGGGATTGATATGCTTTACCATCTGGAGATTAATACAAGCCTTCGCCGATACTGAGCGAAAAGGAACGGATAAAAACGGCCTGGTTAAGAGATTTACTTATCTGTATAGCGGTTTGTTATATGCTGCTGTTGCCTGGTATGCATTTAAAGAACTTTCAGGGGAACGAAGCAATGGCAGTGCGAAGCAGGATTATATTTCAAAACTGTTGTCGATGCCTTATGGGCAATGGCTTGTGGGCATTGTTGCAGGGTGCATTATTGCTGTAGGTATTTTCCAGTTGTACAGAGCTTTCTCAGGTAAGTATAAAAAATATGTACGATCAGCGTTGCACAAAGATGCTGCACCCTGGATCACTACTGCAGGAGTGGCAGGTTATAGTGCAAGAGGAATTGTTTGGATAGTGATCGGATGGCTTTTTATAAAATCTGCCGTAAATGCCAATGCAGGTTATGTAGGAGGAAGTGATAAAGCTTTCGACTGGCTTCAGGATGGATGGCATGGCAGTTTATTATTAGGCCTTGTAGCATTGGGATTGATATGCTATGGGATATTCATGTTTTTAAGGGCACGATACCAACATTTTTCCAGTTGATCTATATCATACAATAAAAAAATCCCGCCATTACGACGGGATTTTTTTATTGTATATCATTCTTAAACTAGTCTGCTGTAATAGCTACCGGGTACCTGTAAGTCTCATCAGGAAAACCTGGATAAATTCCTTCGAAGAAAGCCGTGCCTTTTACATTAGCCAATGCTGCAGCAAGATCTTCCATGGTTTTTACTGCCTTACCGTTTACCGATGTAATGATAAAGCCATCCTGGATTCTTGAACTTGCCAAAGCACCGCTTGTTCCTTTCTTCCTAACACTTACGCCACCGTCGAGATTATTTTTCTTAGCTGTAGCAGCATCTACTGTTGCCAGTTCTCCACCCAACTTATCCATTGCTGTCTCAGCTTTTACGATCTCGAAGTTGCCGGCTTTGTTCTTCAATGTAAGATTGGCTGTGCTCTCTTTTCCATTACGTAAATAAGTAACAGTGATCTTATCACCTGGCTTATAACGAGCTACCTGCTCAACCATTTCCGGTCCGCTGCTAACCTGAACGCCGTTTACTTTTGTAATGATATCACCGGTTTTGATTCCGGCAGATTTTGCTGCACCATCATCAGAAACATCCGTTACGTACACACCTTCGTCATCTTTGATGTTGAGTTTGGCTCTTTGTTCATCAGTTAATGTTTCTCTTGGGTAAGAGATACCAATATAAGCTCTTTGTACGGTTCCGTACTTCACAATATCACCCACCACTTTCTTCACGATGTTCACCGGTATTGCATAAGAGTAACCTGAGTAATATCCTGTAGGCGAAGCAATAGCTGAGTTAATACCGATCAACTGGCCATCTGTATTGATCAACGCTCCACCACTATTACCCTGGTTAACTGCAGCATCCGTTTGAATGAAAGATTCAATAGGAGTCTGGCTTTGTCTTTCGTTGATGCCGATCGCTCTTGCCTTAGCACTTACAATACCTGCTGTTACGGTAACATCAAGATTCAAAGGATAACCGATGGCTAATACCCACTGACCCAATTTCACATCATCGCTATTTCCCCAAACAACGTAAGGAAGATTCTTTGCATCGATCTTGATCACAGCAAGGTCACTGCTCGGATCTGCTCCAATAACTGTAGCCTTGTATGTTTTACGGTTCTTTAGTGTAACATTTATCTCATCAGCACCTGCAACAACGTGGTTATTGGTGATGATGTATCCATCTTCAGTATAGATCACACCGCTACCGCTTGCTTTTTGCTCAGGAACAGAATACACCCTTGGTCCACCAAAGAAATCATCGAACATGTCATCACCAAAAAGATCGCTGAAAGGATTTCTTTGCTTTTGTGCATTGTTCGACATCTGCTTTGCCTTCGTCACTGTTTTTATATGCACTACAGCAGGAGTTGCTGCGGTAGCTGCAGGCGTAAAATCAACTACAGGGGATGCAGCATTCTTATTGTCGAAAAAACCGGCATAGTTCACAGGTAGTTTTCCTTCCTGTTGTACTCCGGCATACCTGTTTTCCTGGATCTTGCTGTAACCCCAAACACTTGCAACGGCTGTAGAAGCACTGATGGCAACTACGGCTAAAATGTTTTTAAAATTCATGTAGGGTAAAATTTTTGTTGTGAACGTAAACTGTCAAATTACATGCCTCGGCCGCTAACAGACTTCCTGACTGTTTAAACGTCAGCGAAACCTGTCGTATTTGCGTCAACCAAATTTATACACTGCAATTTTTACGGTAATGTTAAAAGAGGTTAAACTGTTATGAGGTCGGCTGAAGAACATCATTCAACACTTGTTGTGTCACTCACTTCAACGTTCGGAAAGGTATTGAGCTTACAAATGAACTCTTAAAGTCCTCACTTTCTCATTAAGATCCTTTCTTGCTCCATTCCTCTGTGCAAAAAATCTTTGTGTCTTTGCGTTTTGCGTGAACTTCTTCTCTCAACCCTCCTTTCCTCTGTGCGAAAATCTTTGCCCCTTTGCTCCCTTTGACTCTTTGCGTGAAGTTTTTCTCTCAAACTCATCTCCTCTGTGCGAAAAATCTTTGCCCCTTTGCGTGAAATTACAAGCCCAATAAGAACTGCATCGTATCCACTCCATCAGCATAATCGCTCAATGCAGGTTGCTGTGCTTTTCCAATTGGTACGTAACCATGCCCAACAATTGCCTGAACATCTTTGCTGTTTTTCAATCCATCCACCGCAACATCTTTGTTTTCATAAAATTCATAATTCACCTGGCTTACCGGTGTAAAGGGTGACGTGTTCTCTGCTAGAATGGAAGCACCATTGGTCATGTAAAACTTATTGCCCATTATCAGCAAGGCAAGATGATAATCGTAGTTATGCTTGTACTTATGATGATCCATGTAGTGCTCATATTTCTTTAAGGCATTCAGCAAGGGAACAAAATCATATTCTTTTGGTACCACCAGCTTAGTAACATTTCTGCAGCCCAAACCAAAGTAAAGGTTAATGTCGTCTGCAAGCAGTTCAAGTTCCTGCTCCGTTTCGGTTCCATCCAACACTGCTACAGAAGTTCTGTTATAACGGATGATGTTGGGATACTTGCCGAAGTATAGTTCAAAATATCTTCC
This sequence comes from Chitinophagaceae bacterium, assembly GCA_024508725.1. GTDB lineage: Bacteria > Bacteroidota > Bacteroidia > Chitinophagales > Chitinophagaceae > JAEZDC01. The sequence goes on from JANINS010000002.1 coordinate 68,225, forward strand.
TGTGTTATTGCTTCCTGTAGCAATATAAGCATCGCAGCCTTTCAGCTGGTCGGCAAACGAGATGTAATTCGCCACTTCACTGTTCCATTCGGTAAGCTTGTTTACAAGATGCCTGATCAGTACTTCATCTTTTGATGATGGTTTGATCAAACAATTATGGCCACTTACAAATACACACAGCATATCATGAAATCCTACCAGCGGAATATTTCCCGCCATAACCAGTCCGATCGTTTTTGGCTTCGGTTGTTCTGCAGGTATCTGGTAAGAATTGATCCACGTTTTCAATTTCTCTTCTTCCAGGAATTGCGTAGCGATATTGTTCGATGCAAGCTCAATAAATTCAGGAATGAACCATGGATTCTCACGGTTTGCTCTTTCTTTTACAGCCTGATATTCGTCAGTATTTTGTTTTAGATAATCTCCCAGCTTTGTCAGCAACACAAGTCGGTCTTGTAAATTCATCCGTTCAATTTTATTTTACGGTAGGTTAGGATGGAACGCCAGCAATCATTCTCTCTGAAGTAAAATTTTATGGGCGTTTCATTTGCGAACCGTTATTTTTGAAATGCAAATATATCCTCAACCAAAAAACTAATTTTTGTTATGGCGATCAAAATAACAGAAGAGTGTATCAACTGCGGAGCTTGCGAACCTGAGTGTCCTAATAATGCGATCTATGAAGGTGGTGTAGAGTGGGCAATGGCAGACGGAACAACCGTAAAAGGATCTTACACATTAATGGATGGTACAGTAGTAGATGCCAACGACCGTTTGGCGCCTGTGGCTACTGACACTTACTATATTACTCCCAACAAGTGTACAGAATGCCAGGGTTTTCATGAAGAACCTCAGTGTGCTGCCGTTTGCCCGGTAGACTGCTGTGTGCCTGATGAAATGTACCGTGAAACCGTAGATGAACTGCTGGCGAAGAAAGACAAGATGCATATCTAAAATGTGCAGAACTTTTTCGGGTAAAAAGCTTGCAAAAGCCACAATCCCGAATTAGCTTTATGGTACTCTTTGTTGCTTGCAACAAACTTTTACGACGGGTGATATTTCCCGCCAAAAATTTAAAGGTGAAGAAGCTCTGTAGGTTTCTTCACCTTTTTTGTTGGTATATTCGAACACATGAGAAGTGTTATTATTTGTATTTCTCTTTTGATTGCTTCACCTGTTCTCGGTCAGAAAGAAGAAACACTGTTGCTTGAAATTAATTCTTTGCCTATTAAATATGGAAAGATATACGAAATACAATACTATCCCGGTCACTGCCTGAAAAGAGTAATAGATGGTGTCGAAATTACAGAAGCTTCTGACTCAGTTTTTTCAGTTTGCTCAGCACAAGTTTTGAGAGTATTGGATCTAGGTACTGAATGGGCTATAATTTTAAAAGATAGTACGGGTTTAATTTTCACTTATGCAAACCTAAAGACCGCTTTTGTGAAGAAAGGAGATATTGTTTCACAAGGTAATTTCCTGGGATTGGTAGGACAACTTGAAGATGGAACTAAAATGCTTAGTTTCATAATCTGTAATAGTAAAGGTATTATCTGGTCAGAGAAGAAGACGATAGAGTTCCTTAAAAAGCTACAATTGCCGTGTAATGTGCAATCTATTCCAATACTTTAAATTGGTAGGTTAATATAGCATTCTCTAAGTACAAGTGTGCGCCGCAACTGCAGCTAAATAGCTATCCTGCAGCCGACTCCCCAAAAATCATTTTCTTTGCCTCTCAAGTCGCAAACGAATGAAGAAACGCATTGCTTTAGTTACAGGAGGATTTAGCGGAGAAGCAGAGATCAGCTATAAAAGTGCTATAACAGTTGGGAATAACCTCGACAGGGAAAAGTTTGAAGTATGTAAGATCGATATCAACCCTGCAGGCTGGTTTTACGAGGCTGAAGATGGTCAGCGTTCAGTAGTGAATAAAGAAGATTTTTCTGTGCTGGCCAATGGTCATAATGTAACCTTTGACGCAGTGCTGCTTTGCATTCATGGCACACCGGGTGAAGATGGAAAACTGCAAGGCTATTTCGATATGCTGAACATCCCTTACACCAGTTGTGATGCTGCTACATCTGCTTTGACCTTCAATAAAAGATATACAGTAGCTGTTGCTGCTTTTGGGGGAGTGAAGGTTGCGAAATCATTGCACCTGTTTAAGCACACACCGGTTGCCGCCTCATCCATTCTCACTCAACTCCAGTTACCTGTTTTTGTAAAGCCCAATAATGGCGGAAGCAGTATCGGCATGAGTAAAGTTGCCAAAGCAGATGAACTGGATGCGGCTGTTGCCAAAGCGTTTAATGAAGATAACCAGGTACTGGTAGAAGAATTCATTGCAGGCAGGGAGTTCACCATCGGCGTTTTTAAAAGCAAAGGACAGATCATCACCCTGCCCATAACAGAAGTGATCAGCAAAAAAGATTTCTTTGACTACGAAGCGAAATATCTTGGCATGAGTGAAGAAGTAACTCCTGCACAGGTAGATGAATCCATTGCTGTTAAGGTGAGGATGGCTGCACAGAAAATATATGAATTATTGAATTGCAGGGGTGTGGTTCGTATCGACTTCATCTACAATGAACAAGCCGCTGAGCCGTATATGTTAGAGGTGAATACTGTTCCCGGCCAGAGTGAAGCCAGCATCATTCCACAACAGGTAAAAGCCATGGGCTGGACTTTAAAAGATTTTTATACAGCTGTGGTCGAAGAATGCTGGCAATAGATGCTTATCATTGTAACCTTAAATTTGCAGGGTGTTTAAATTCATTACGTCTAAGCCTCTCTGGGTAAACATATTAGCAGTGATCGTATTGGTGCTGCTGATTGTATTGTTCTTTTTTGCCATCATGGGCTGGCTCACCAAACATGATAAGTACGAGAAAGTACCTTCGGTTGTTGGTCAGAATGTAGATGCTGCCACCCAGATACTCGAAGCAAAGGGATTTGAAGTAGAGATACAGGATTCTATTTATGTTGATACGGCTGCCAGGTTATCGGTGATGCGACAGTCTCCAGACCCTGAAGCGGTAGTTAAATCTAATAGAACCGTTTATCTTACTATCAACAGGGCCGTACCACCATTGACTACGGTTCCTAGTATGATCGGTTTCTCTTTCAGAAGTGCCGAGATGATGTTGAATAGCCTTGGATTGAAACTGGGCGATACTTCTTACAAACCGGATATTGCAAAAAACTCTGTTCTTGAACAGTTGTACCAGGGAAAAGCTATCACTCCCAATACTAAAGTGCCTATGGGCAGCACCATTGATTTTGTTTTGGGCAGTGGTGTAGGAACAGCTGAAATGAATGTGCCGAACCTTACTGGGATGACGTTGAATGAAGCAAGGTCTTACCTGCAATCGCTTAATATCAATATCGGAGCAGTGATACCACCGGATCTTGCTGGTAATGGAGATGCATATGTTTACAAAACAAATCCACCTCAATATTCAGAAGCAACACCTGGTCAGCGAACAATGAATAAGATCAGGCCGGGGCAATTACTCGATCTGTATGTTACGGTGAATAAACCTGTGGCAAATGATACAGCTGGTGCAACTCCACCAACCACACCTCCGGATAACGAATAATACATGTCATGCGAAGTATATACGTTGAAGAACTAAAGAAAAGAATGGATGAAGGTGAGAACCTGAATCTTTTGGATGTTAGGGAAGATCATGAAAGAAATGAGTTTCACATCGGCGGAACGCATTACAGGCTTCGTCGTTTGCAGGAAATGGATATCGAAGAGATTGAACACCTGAAGAACGAAGAAGTGATCTGTTATTGCAGAAGCGGTCAACGCAGTGCCATGGCTTGTCTCATACTTGAGCATCTTGGATTTACCAATACCGCCAACATGGTAGGTGGTGTTACCGAATGGAAAGAAAAATATCCGCAGCAATGAGAATATTTACAGGCATTATATTGATCGTAGCGGTTCTTGCAGCATGTTCATCTCCTAAAACTGCAAAGAACATCAAAGAAAAAATGCCTGATATCGCAGGAACATGGTTTCAGAATGGTGATTCCATGACGGCCTGCTACATTGTTCAAAATAAAGAAAGTCTTGTTTTCCTTTCCGGCAATCAAACATCTGCCGGGCATTTTAAAAGTTCGTACGAAGTATTTGCAAAAGACTGGAATGCGAATGCAATTTTATCTGCTGATGGCTCAACGTTATCGTGGGCTGATCGCAAATGGATCAAAGGAACTTTTCGCTATCCAAATATTGCTGGCGTATGGTACGAAGATGGAGATGCGAACAAGCAGATCACCATCATGCAGAAGCAAACCAAACTAGTGATGGATAATGGTTCACAAAAACTGAACGGATATTTCTATACCACGAATGGTATTTATTCTTTAGAGAATAATAATTACGGCACCTATTCACCCAACAAAAACACGATCACCTGGGGCAGTAAAGTTTGGATGAGAACGCCGGGTAAATAATTTCTAAAACATAAAGCAATAAGAAGATGAGGACATTGTTACGATCGATCCTGCTGTTGGTGCTATTGGCATCAGCGAATATTGTATTGGCAGATGAAGGTATGTGGCTGCCGCAGTTACTGCAATCGTTGAATGAAAAGAAGATGAAGCAGCAGGGAATGAAGATCAATGCTGAGGATATCTACAGCATCAACAAAAGCAGTTTGAAAGATGCAATCGTGAGCTTCGGTGGGTTCTGCACTGCTGAAGTGATCTCTGATAAAGGACTAATTCTCACTAACCACCACTGCGGTTTCGATTATGTGCAGAATCACTCATCGCTTCAACACAATTACATCCGTGATGGATTCTGGGCAAAAACAAATGGAGAAGAATTAGCGAATCCCGGACTAACTGCAACATTCATCGTTCGCATTGATGATGTAACCACTGAAGTGTTGAATGGTATTCCTGCAAATGCAACAGAGAAAGACCGCCAGTCAAAGATTGACGCAAACATTGCAGCACTAAGGAAAACTGCTAGGAAAGAAACTTACCAGGACTTAGTTATTCGCCCGTTTTTCGAAGGCAACAAGTATTACATGTTTGTTACAGAGGTATATAAAGATGTAAGACTGGTGGGTGTTCCACCTTCTGCCATTGGCAACTTTGGAAAGGATACCGATAACTGGATGTGGCCAAGACATACAGGCGATTTCTCCATCTTCCGCATCTATGCCGGAAAAGACAATAAGCCTGCAGCATATTCACCTGATAATGTTCCTTACGTTCCCAAACGTTCACTCAATATTTCATTGGATGGTGTGGCAGAGAACGATTTTACCATGGTGTTTGGCTTTCCCGGCAGAACGTATGAATATCTTCCTTCTTATGCAGTATCACAGATCATGAATGTGAACAATCCTGCCAAGATCGGTATTCGCAGAACGGCTTTGGGTATCCTGAACGAGTACATGAGAAAAGATGAGCAGATCAAAATTCAGTATGCAGCCAAGTATGCAAGTATTGAAAATGCATATAAGAAATGGCAGGGTGAGATATTGGGTTTGAAAAGTAAAGATGTGGTGCGTAAAAAGCAACAATACGAAGCCGAGTTCCAGAAAAGAGTAAATGCAAATGCTGAATGGAAAGCAAAGTATGGTGACCTGTTAGCACAACTGCAGGCAGCATATGCTCAACTTGAACCGATCGGTTATGCAAGAGATTATCATACTGAAGTATTGGCAAGACTGGAACTGGTTACTTTAGCAAAACAGGCAGCAAAGCTGATCAATGCTTATCAGCAGAATGGTGCAAACGGTTATACATCCACTGCAGAAAAAGTAAGGGATACATTACCTGATATTTTTCGTGAACTCAACACCAACGTAGATAAAAGATTGTTTGCTGCACTATTGCAGAAGTATATGCAGGATCAAAAGCCGGAGAATATTCCTGCAACATTACAGGATCAAATAAAACAGGTGAATGGTGATTATACTTTACTTATCGACCAGTTGTATGCTAAAAGTGTATTGATCGATTCGGTAATGTTCTCACAACTCCTGGTTGCAGATGTTGAGTCTTCTGTAAGAACTTTAAAGAACGATCCTGCTTACTTGTTGTATACGGCTTTACAAACTAATTATACCACGGTAGCTGGAAGCAAACTAAACGAAGTACAGGCCAGGGTAAACAGTTTATTAAGAACATACATGGCTGCTCAGATGGAAGTATTTAAAGAGAAAGCTTTCTATCCTGATGCGAACAGCACTTTGCGTGTTACTTATGGAAACGCAAAAAGTTATCGTCCGAGAGATGGAGTGAACTATGGTATGCACACTTATCTCGATGGTGTGATGGAAAAATATGTTCCGGGTGATTATGAGTTTGATGTGCCTGCCAAACTGATCGACCTGTACAACAAAAAAGATTTTGGAAGGTATGGAGTGAACGGTAAACAACCTGTTTGTTTTATCGCAACGAATCATACCACGGGAGGAAATTCAGGAAGCCCTGCTTTGGATGCTTATGGCAATCTTATCGGATTGAATTTCGACAGGGTTTGGGAAGGAACGATGAGTGATATTTATTACGATGCCGATATCTGCAGAAACATCATGGTGGATATTCGTTATGTAGCTTTTATCATCGACAAATTTGCAGGAGCACAACACATCATCAGCGAACTGAAGTTTGTGCATCCGAAGAAGAAAAAATAGTTTTCTCTCGCTGAAATCGCTGAATACACGAAAGAAAAAAAAGATGCTGTATCAATACAGCATCTTTTTTTATGGTAGAACTAGTTATCTTCTGTGAGATATCTTAAACCTTCAAGAGTGGCTCACTCCTGAAGAGTGAACCACTCTCTATATTTCTGCGAGACACACTTACAACCGAACATTCAACGCCAGCATATAATTCGTTCCTGCCATCGGGAAATAATAGTTCTCTGTTGTGAGTTGATTGAGGTAACGATAACTAAATGTATAACCATTCGGCTCATACATTTTGTTGAACACATTGTTCACCTGTGCAATAACATTTACATTGCTGAACACTTTATTCGGGATGGTAAAACTTACTCTTGCATCCTGGACAAAATAAGGTTCCAGGCTTCTTGATATGTTCTCTGTATTGTCTAGATATTGCCTGCTCACATATTTGCTCATTAAACTTAACGATGCAAATTTCGCCGGTGTAATATCAACTGTTAATCCACCAACCACAGCAGGAGAGAAAGCAATGTTTTTATCGGAGTGCTTCACTTCAATCTGACCACCATTGTCATAATCATCTATAAATTCTGAAAATGCTTTGATCTTATTCTGGCTGAAGGCAATGTTTCCACCAACATTCAACCAGTTGCTAAATCTCTTTGCTGCCTGCAATTCAATTCCCCTGCGATAACTGTTCGGCACATTCACTCTTGTATAAGCACCTACATCACTTATCTTACCGGTGAGCACTAACTGGTCTTTATAGATCATGTAATAGAGGTTCGCACCGAATGAAAATCCTGCTACTTTTCTTTCGATGCCAGCTTCAAAGTCGTGCAGCTTCTCAGCGTTTGGCTGATTGGTTGCACCGGCTTCAAAATCATCCCTGTTCGGTTCTTTTTGTCCGAGTGCATAACTGATGTACGCCTGCCATTCTTTTTTCGAATAGCTCAGTCCTGCTTTCGGATTGAAGAAATCAAACTTCCTGTCTATACTCAGCTTCGGATTATCCCTGAAGCCGCCACTATAATAATCTACATGCCTGAATTGTGCATCGGCAAAGAATTCAAGAGCAGATGCGATCTTTTGTTGCCACTTCACATACACATTCGCATCTTTCTTCATCACTGGTAAACGATACCATTCATAGTCTTTAGGTATACCGATCTCAGCCCAGATCACTCTTCCAAAATGCCATCCATCGTAGGTGTTCCAACCGCCACCAATGGTGAGCTCTGTTCCCGGTTTTTTGTATTGAGCCGATGCGATCTGGCCATAGAAAGAATTGTCTAACCAAAGCTGTCGTACAAGATCTGTTCTGGTAAGCACCGTTGTTCCGATCGTTGCATTGGGTAAACCATAACTGCTGAATTTATTCTGGCTCCTGTACTGTTCGTAATAACCCTCGCCATTCACTAAAAATGCAGCGGTGCTGAACGACCAATGGTTGTTGAGTTTTAGATTATAGAACAACTGGTAATGGTCTTGCTGGTAATTGTCTGTTTGATTATCGTACGGTGTGCCGGGCTTTTCTGTACCTGAAGGATTGTAGGTTCTGTTGGTTGCCAGCATAGCCGAATCAATTCCATTCCATGACTGGTAGGTTCTTTCCGTTCCGGTGAAGATGTTCAAGCGAAGCGTAGAACGTTTTGAAATATATGCTCCTGAAATGTAAGCTGATTTAAGATCACTGAAAGCCCTGTCTACATAACCATCGCTTGACACTTTACTCAGCCTTGCATCTACCGTAAAATGATCATTGATCAAACCTGTTCCTGCCTTGATCGTATGCTTCCATGTATTGAATGATCCAAAGCTGTTGTTTACTTCAGCATAAGGTTTTTCCTGGAATTCATTTGTGCTGAGGTTGATGGTGGCTCCAAAAGCACCGGCACCATTCGATGAAGTGCCTACACCTCTCTGTATCTGTACCGAGTTGAGTGATGAAGCAAAATCGGGAAGGTCAACAAAGAAAGTTCCCTGGCTTTCTGCATCATTGTAAGGAATGCCGTTCAATGTTACATTGATGCGTGAAGCATCACTTCCTCTTATCCTTATTCCAGTATAGCCAACACCGTTACCTGCATCTGAATTTACTACCACAGAAGGTGTTTGGTTCAGCAGGAAAGGAATATCCTGAACCAGGTTATTTTTTGCCAGTTCTTCTTTTGAAAGTGTTTGCTTGGCAAAAGGTGATCTTTCTCCGGCTCTTGTGGCTTTTATCTCGAGGGGTTCTAAAAAGAGTGCTGATTCGGTGAGTTCAATATCCACTACGGTTTGACTGGAAGATACATTTACTGTAATGCTTTTTGATTGATATCCCACATGCTTTACCTGTAGTTCGTACGAACCTTGTTTTTTGATGTTGCTGATCACGAAAGATCCATCTGCAGTAGAAAGCTGGCTGGTGAGTTCTGCATTTCCGGATCTGAGTACTATGATAGCACCTTCGACCGGAATCTGTTTGGATGTGATCTTTCCTTTGATTGAAAATTGTGCGTTTGCTGCATAGGCCAGGCATAAAGCCAGGATTGTTCCCAAAAACTGTCTCATAACTTTTGTTTGATTCGGTTAAAAATGGGAACAGGGAAAATTGCTAAAAAGGAGGAGGAATGTGCCTTCCCTTACGCAGGAATTACCCTGTTCAGGTTCTACGGGTATCATCTCAGCCTCCGATCTAAGATCAGGAAGCACCCCGAGGAATGCTGCAAAAGTAAAAAGAATTGTAATAGCTGTAACCTTTTACGATGTAATTCGTTTAACGGTCACTAAATCTGCAGTTATGAAGAAGTTTATGCTTGCTTTTGCCCTTATTGTTGGTCTTTCAGGATTTGCCCAGACCACCATCCATGATGCCAATGCTGAAGTGCGGAATGTGTCGGGGTTTAAAGGTGTGAGTGTTTCCAGTGCGATCGATCTTTATATATCTCAAGGTTCTTCGGAAGCGGTAGCAGTGAGTGCGAAAGACACAAAGGTTCGTGACAGGATCAAAACCGAAGTAAAAGAGGGCGTACTTTATATTTCATTTGATGGCAATGGCTGGAAGAATTGGGGCATGGGCGATCAGAAAATGAAAGCGTATGTAACCATTAAAGACATCAACAGGCTGGAAGCTTCCGGTGCCAGCGATGTAAAAGTATCAGGCACACTAAAAACTGATAATTTAAAACTGCATTTATCCGGTGCCAGCGATTTTGAAGGGAATGTAGAAGTGGATAATATCCAGGTGCAGGGAAGTGGAGCCTCTGATATCAAGATCAGTGGCAAAGCAGACCAGGCAAAAATTGAAATGAGTGGTGCTTCCGATTTTAAGGGCTATGATTTCACCGTGAATTATTGTAAAGCAGAAGTGTCGGGTGCAGGAGATCTCCAGGTAACTGTAAATAAAGAGCTTGATGCACAGGCTAGCGGTGCCAGCTCTATCAAGTATAAAGGTGATGCAGTGGTAAAAAGAAGTGACAGCAGTGGTGCATCCAGCATTAAAAAGAAAGCTTAACAAAAATTATTTTGGCTCGTAAGTATCGCAACGCTACTTTTGCTGCCCAAACAATTCGAAAGAACAGTTCCGGAAACGGGATAAAGCTTATGACTTGAATGTTTTTAGATCGTTTTGGATATCGCGAAGTAGAGCAGCGGTAGCTCGTCGGGCTCATAACCCGAAGGTCGCTGGTTCGATCCCAGCCTTCGCAACTAAAACTAGAAATCCCGCAACAAGAGCGGGATTTTTTATATGTACATAGTTTACGTTTTACATTCAGAGAAGTGGGATAAAATCTATGTGGGCTTTACGAGTGATATAAAGTCCAGGCTTTTGTCTCATAACGAACTTGGAACCAAAGGATGGACTATGAAATTTCGTCCATGGACATTGGTTCATACCGAAGAATTTGAAACGAAAACTGAAGCTCTTAAACGTGAAAAGCAATTAAAAACTGCCAGCGGGAGAGATTGGATATGGTCCAATGTTATTAAGCGGTAGCGAGTTGGGCTCATATCCGCCGAAAGGCGGACGTGGTTCGATCCCAGCCTTCGCAACTAAAACTAGAAATCCCGCATCTGGCGGGATTTTTTGTTTAGATACTTTTGCACAGCGTCAGTGCTGCTATGATACTTCATTGTTTCCAATTTACTGCTTCGTCACGTAAATTGCTCACTGTACGCTTTGTTTATTACTCGGCTGACTGTCAACTGTCAACCATCAACTGTCAACTGAATGAAAGCTGGCTTTGTAAACATATTCGGTAAACCCAATGCAGGCAAAAGCACTTTGCTGAATGCGTTGCTGGGTGAAAAATTAGCGATCGTTTCTCCGAAAGTGCAAACTACCCGGCATCGCATCAAAGGGTTTTTAACCAAGCCGGGAGAATACCAGATCATTTTTTCAGACACACCGGGCATCATCGGAGAAACAAAATACAAGCTGCACGAGAAAATGATGAGCAATGTAAAAGGTGCTTTGGAAGATGCGGATGTTGCTTTGCTGATCGTTGATGCGAATGAAAACCTGGAAGAAGTGGATGCCATATTCCAGCAATTGCGATTGAAAGTTCCATCGTTACTGGTGTTGAATAAGATCGATGAGGCAGGCAATGGAAAGATCGCTGCGGCGGAAGCTTTTTTTGCCGGCAAACCTTATGCTAAAAAGCTGGTGAAAATATCGGCATTACAGCAACATCATTTAGACAAACTGCTGGCATCGATCATTGAACTGATGCCTGAAGGTGATCCGTTCTATAATGAAGACGACCTGAGTGACCTGCCTACCAAATTCTTTGTATCGGAGATCATCCGGGAAAAGGTGTACCAGTTGTTTGAAGATGAGATACCGTATCATACAGCCGTACTGGTGAATGAATTTAAAGAGAAACAAACGCTGATCAAGATACAGGCCGATATCATTGTTCAAAGAGAAACACAAAAGGCGATCATTATTGGTGAAAAAGGAAAGATGATACGAGAGATCGGCACACTGGCAAGAACGGAAATAGAAAAATTCTTAGGAGCGAAAGTATTCTTAGAACTTTTTGTAAAGGTGCGACCGAAGTGGAGAGATAATGAAACGCATTTGAAAGAGTATGGGTATCATTAGAAGTACGTTTCTGGTATCTCGTTGCTCGTTTTCGTTTCTCGTTATCAAGAGCCTGCTATTGGAGCAGCACGTTAAGTTTTGAAAACGAGAAACGGGCTTATTGAGTAACAAGAAACGAGAAATTGCTGAATATAGTTCAGAACGTAGAAGTGAGTGACACAACGAAAGTATCATAGTAGCTTTACAGCTCGGTAAATAAAAGTTATCATGGGATTTACAGTAGCAATAGTTGGAAGACCGAATGTAGGTAAGAGTACCTTCTTTAATCGTTTGCTGGAACAACGCAAAGCGATCGTTGAAGATATGCCCGGTGTAACGAGAGACAGGCAATACGGTGTTGCCGACTGGAATGGAAAGAACTTCAACGTGATTGATACGGGTGGATTTGTTCCCGATACCGAAGATGTTTTTGAAACAGAGATCCGTAAGCAGGTTCGTATTGCGATAGATGAAGCCGATGCGGTGATATTTATGACGGATGTGGTGATCGGTATCGCTGATCTTGATGAAGCGATGGCTGATCTTTTAAGACGTTCTACCAAACCGGTTTTTTTGGTGGTGAACAAAGTAGACAACCACGAGAGAATGCTGGAAGCTGCTGAGTTTTATTCACTGGGCTTTGAGCATGTTTTCTTCATCAGCAGCATCAGCGGTAGCGGTACAGGAGACCTGCTGGATGCTATCACTGCCTTGATATCTGACAAAGATTCTGAAGAAACGATAGAAGAGAATGCATTACCCAAGTTTGCAATCATTGGCCAGCCGAACGTTGGCAAATCTTCTTTGCTGAATGCATTGGTAGGGCAGGAGCGTACCATTGTAAGTGATATCGCCGGAACTACGAGAGATACCATTCATACACACTATAACCTTTTCCAAAAAGAGTTCATCTTAATTGATACCGCAGGTTTACGAAAGAAGAATAAAGAGAAAGACGATGTAGAGTTCTATTCTGTTATCCGTGCCGTGAAAGCAATGGATGAAGCGGATGTTTGTTTACTTGTACTCGATGCTGCACAAGGCATCACTGCACAGGATGTAAACATCTTTAGCCTGGCAGCCAGAAAAGGAAAAGGACTCGTGGTATTGGTGAACAAGTGGGATCTTGTTGAAAAGGAAACGAACACTGCACGTGATTATGAAAAGCGACTGAAAGAAAAGATCGCACCTTTTAATGATGTACCGGTATTGTTTATATCAGTAAAAGAAAAGACGAGAATATTTAAAGCGATAGAGCTGGCTTTGGAAGTGTACGAGAATAAGAAAAAGCGTATCCCAACTTCTGAGCTGAATGATGTGATGCTGAAAGCCATTGAATCGTATCATGCACCTGTAGTGAGGGGCCATTCGATCAAGATCAAGTTCGTTACGCAATTGCCTACGCATGTACCGTCGTTTGCTTTCTTCACTAACTTTCCTGACGATATTAAAATGCCTTACAAGAATTACCTCGAAAACCAACTGCGGAAGCATTTCGATTTCAAAGGTGTACCGGTAAGGATCTTCTTCAGAAAAAAATAAAGCATACGTATGCTTCGTTTTTTGCATATGTGAGTGGTGCGTCTATCTTTGCTGCACTCACTTAACTAAACACAAAACGAATGAAAAAATTACTAGCGATCTTTGCTGTTGCCGGAATCATGACTGCATGTAACAGTGGAAATGATGAGAACAAGAATGCCGATAGTTCTACTATGAACAACGGTTCTACCATGGACACATCTACCATGAATAATGGAACAGGTACCAGCATGGACACTTCGATGCACAATGGTACAGGCACAGGCGACACAACAAACAAGAGCGGTACCGGACATTAATCTTTACAGCTTGCCGATAAAAAAGATCCCACCAAGCGGTGGGATCTTTTTTATTTTAGTTTCTTCCTGATCGTTTCTACACGTTGCCTGTACAGATCGAGTTCTTTATTGGTTTGTTTGATGAAGCTGTTGTCTTCGAGCTTGCCCAATACTTTATTCATCTCTTCGTTCGTATCGTACACCAGCTTGCGGAACTTGCTCTGGTAATCTTTCGCTCTTGCTTCATAAATGCCTTTTGCCATCCATTCTTTTACCGATGCTGCAATGGTGAACCAACTATTGAGTGTTTGTACTGAAACAGTATTTATATCGATACCCGTTAGCTCTATTAAAGAAGCCAGCGCATGCTGTTGTTTTTGTTGCAGGTATTCTGCTCCTTCGTTGATGTAGTATTGGTGCAATCCATCCCAGGAGGTGATGCTTCCATCTTTCACTTTAGTCTTCAGCTCTGTAACAGCAGTGGATGGTAACAGTTGCCCGCCAATGTTCTGCCAGTTATTTCTTTTATCTACTGGAGCGAATATCTGCTGCAGGTCATTCGCCGAAGCGATGTTTTGTTGTTCTATCACATCCATCAACTCGTTGATGCCATAGTAGATGATCAATTCTTCGAACAGATGATAGGCCTGCGGCACTTTAACGAGTAATACTTTACGTTTGGAACATTCAAAGTCTTCGGCACATATCTCGAGTTTGTTCACCACGTCTTTCTGGCTCTTGAGCAATTGTTTTCCTATTGCATACAATTCTTCGTCTGCGTATTTTTTATTCGGATCATTTTGTTTGAGGTAGGCTTTTGCCGTTTGCTTTTCGAACAAACGGAGACTGTTGAATATCTCGTTCACCGTATCAGGCGCCAGGAAATCGTACTCGATGTGCTGGATCTTCTCTTCTCTCTTATCACGGTCTACATACTTCCAGCTATTGCGGGCCAGTGCATACATGTTGTACATGAACCAATAACCCGGCATTACGATCAACTGGTCGTGTGTAACGTCGTTGCTCACCAAAGAAAAAGGAACCGGTATATCCAGCTCTGCCGGGTAATCTCCTTTCGCTAAAATGGTGAAGCTGGCAAATTTTGAATTGTGTTTGAGGCTTACGCAGAGGCCCGGCCAGAAACCTCTTCCTGCCACGATCTCACCATCGGGACTACGAGAGTTGTGGTTGGAACCGATGGTTGCTCCTGCAGCGATATTGCTTTGCCCCATTACGAGTGCCGCACACAGGAAAGAGTTGTTGTGGTGTTGTTCGTGTGCAGGGAAAATGAGTGAGTTCAATACTTCGCAACAAGAGATGGTAGAGTTGTTGCCGAGGTAAGAATTGATCAATCTTGCGCCATACTTTAACTGCGAATGCGAAGCCATGATGAAACGCACAGCCTTCACTCCATAGAAAGCACGGCAGCCATCGTTTATGATACCATTTACCAATTCGCAACCCTCACCGATCTGTGTTTTACCTTCTTTACCGGAGTTGATCGTGAGATTCTTGAGCTTGTTGGCTCCTTTGATATAGGCATCGCTGCCGATCCAAACATCTTTTACGATAGCGGTATTCTTGATCACCGTTCTATCGCCCACTTTTCCATAGTAACCTCTCTTGCGATTGAAACGGGCTTCGGTGAATTCTTTGAACTTCTCCATCAACTGCTCATCATCCCTGTACTTACTCCAGAGATAAGCATCACCCGGCAACATGCCATTGAAAGGGATGATGCTCCTGCCGCCATTCTCATTGCAGACCTCCATCCAAATTCTTATCGCTTCATCTTCCCCGTCTTTGATGATGCCGTTGCCGAACTTGGCGTGGCTGGTGGTGGTGAGCTCGTTCACATTTACGATGATCACCTCATCACCCAAAATATAATGTGATAAATAGTTGACGTTGTCGATGCAAACATTGTCGCCAAAATCGGAACTGATAATGGTAGAGTTGTATAAACCTACCGGTACTTTGAGATCGCTGAACTCGAGGTAATAAGGCTCTAATTTACCGATACGCACCAGGCCATAGAACTTACAGTTCTTCACCAGCTCGGGATTGAATGCATCGGATACGAGGATCTGGTTCCAGTCGTCGCTGGTGTTGCGGTTACGTACCAGCACTTCTATTTCGTAGGCAGTGAGCTTGCGGTGCACCACACCATTGCGGTTCTGCATGTTCCGCAGGTAGTATTCGTCTTCACCGTCCTGTAAATATTCCTGTGCGACGAAGCCATAACCCAGGCTCCTCAGCTCACTTTTCTTAATGATGTTTCCCTCCATAGCAAATATTATGACCGTGAATGGTGAATGGTGAATAGTGAATGGTCAATAGTGAATCGTGAATGGTGAATGGTGAATAGTCAAGACTCCAGAATGTTCATTGATTTTTGAACTGTTGCCTTTAGTAGCTATCCGGATTTACCCGGATGAATTTTAATAGCTAAAATTTAAACAGCTTTTCTTTTCACCTTTCACTATTCTCTTTTCACTTCCTACTCTACCGTTACCGACTTCGCCAGGTTTCTTGGCATGTCTACATTGTATCCTTTGGCTACACCTACATAATAGCTGAGTAACTGTAACGGAATGGTGCTTAATAAAGGAGCGATCACTTCGTCGCACTCAGGCACAAACATCACGTCTTCACTCATAGTAGTGATCACATTATCTCCTTCTGAAGCCACTGCCACCACTCTTCCTTTTCTTGCCTTGATCTCCTGCACGTTGGAGATGATCTTCTCGTAATACGAATCTTTGGTAGCCACAAACACGACCGGCAAGTTCTCATCTACCAAAGCGATGGGGCCGTGTTTCATTTCTGCGGCAGGATAACCTTCGGCATGTATGTAAGAGATCTCTTTTAGTTTTAATGCACCTTCGAGTGCCACGGGGAAGTTGTACCCTCTTCCCAGGAACAAGGCATCGGTAGCATCTTTGTATTTGTTGGCGATGCGTTCTATGTTAGAAGTATCGGCCAGTATCTGTTTCACTTTATCGGGCACTGCATCGAGTTCGTTCATGAGGTGCAGGTAGCGTTCTTTACTGATGGTACCTTTTGCATAACCAATTTTCAAAGCCATCATCATGAGTACGGCTAACTGGCCGGTGAAAGCTTTGGTACTGGCCACACCTATTTCAGGACCGGCATGTGTGTATGCTCCTGCATGGCTGATCCTGGCTATGCTGCTACCTACAACATTCACCACTCCAAAAATGAATGCACCCTGTTCTTTTGCTTTTTCGAGTGCCACCAGGGTATCGGCTGTTTCACCACTTTGTGAAATGGCGATGATCACGTCTCCTTTTTTTACTACGGGATTCCTGTAACGGAATTCGGATGCATATTCCACTTCTACCGGTATGCGGCATAGTTCTTCGAAAACATATTCTGCTATTAAGCCGGCATGCCAGCTTGTACCGCAAGCCACCATCAAAATACGATCGGCATTTACCAATGCATCGATGTGGTTCTGGATGCCGCCCATTTTTATCTCACCTGTTTCTACCTGCAATCTTCCTCTTAAACAATCGTGGATGGTTTCGGGTTGCTCGTGGATCTCTTTGAGCATGAAATGCTCGTAACCGCCTTTTTCTATTTTGGCGAGTTCCATATCGAGCTTGGTGATGTAAGGCGTTTGTTTTTCGTTACCGAGGTTCTTTAGGATGAGCTCGTCGGGACGAACGATGGCGATCTCGTAATCGTTCACGTACACCACTTCTTTGGTGTACTCGATAATAGGTGACGCATCGGAAGCCAGGAAGTGTTCTCCTTTACCGATACCGATCACCAACGGGCTACCTTTGCGTGCCGCAATGATGGTTTCGGGATCATCTTTAGAGATGAGCAGGATACAATAAGCACCTACCACACGCTTCAGTGCAATTCGTAAAGCTTCTTCTACCGAGCAGTTGTTGTTCTTTTTGATATCGTCGATAAAGTTGAGCAGCACTTCGGTGTCGGTATCGCTTTTAAACGTGTATCCTTTGGATAGCAGTTCCTGCTTGATCTGTGCGTAGTTCTCGATGATGCCGTTGTGGATCATGGCGAGCTCACCACTTTGCGACTGGTGGGGATGGGCATTGCGATCGCTGGGTTCTCCGTGTGTGGCCCAGCGTGTATGGCCGATACCGATGTGGCCGTTAAGGTCTTTGCCTACATTGTTCTCTTCGAGATCGGCCACCTTACCTTTTTTCTTGAACACTTTCAGGTCGCCGTTGACCAAAGCCACCCCGGCGCTATCGTAACCACGGTATTCCAAACGTTTTAATCCTTTTACCACTACCGGGTAAGCCTGTCTTGGTCCTGTATATCCAACGATTCCACACATAGTTTTATACGTTTATCATTTTTAGGTCTGCTAATATCAGCTATTTTACCAATTTTTGATTGTTACTCACCATGTTATTACCTGTGTATGACGTTCCACTTCAACAAAGAATATGTGCTGGAAGATGAAAGGGTTTTACTCCGTCCGTTACGTGCAGAAGACTGCATAAACCTGCAAGATTTTTCTGTGAATGAGCCGGACTTATGGAAGTACTCATTACAGGGTGCTGCAGGATTAGCGGAGTTAGACAAGTACATCAACATTGCTTTAAACGGCAGAGCATCACAAAAGGAATACCCATTTATTGTTTTTGACAAGAAAACCCAACAATATGCAGGCAGTACCCGTTTCTACGATATACAGCCTGATTATCAAACGCTGCAACTGGGCTATACCTGGTATGGAAAGGCATTCCAGGGAACAGGGCTGAACAGGCATTGTAAATTTTTGCTGTTCCAGTTCGCATTTGAGGAACTGGGTGTGGAAAGAGTTGAACTAAGAGCGGATAACGATAATAAGCGAAGTATCGCTGCGATGCAGGCGATCGGTTGCAAGGTGGATGGTATTTTAAGAAGCAATATGCCCAAGCCTAAGGGCGAAACGGGAAGAAGGGATTCGATCGTGTTGAGTGTGTTGCGAGATGAATGGTTTGGAGGAGTGAGGGAGTTGATACGGGAGAAGATGTGAAGTAGAAAAAGTATGTAGAAGTTGAAAAGTAAAAAGGTATGTAGAGCGGGAAGTTTGTAGAGTAGGAGATAAGGGTAGGAAGTAAGAAATAAGAGGTAAGAGCTAAGAGGTAAGTGCAGAAGCGTAAATAAGTATATAGAGTGGAGTGTGTAAAGTAATAGTTAATAAAGTGAAGAGTGTATAGAGTAGAGGGGTACGGTGAATGAGTAGTATGGGTCGAGTGAATGTGAACAGTAGTATTAAGATTGTAGAAGGGTAAATATGTAAATAGAGTGAAGAGTGTGTAAAGTAATAGTTTATACAATGAAGCGTATATAGGTAGGAGTATGGTGGATGAGGAGTATGGCCGACTGAATGTGAACAGAAATATTGTTACCTGAAGTTTCTTGCTGCGGGTATCACTTCTTCTTCTCCTGTTCTTTCCCTTACCTGGCTTCTTTTGTTTTGTGCAGCGGGGATGCTGGTTTCATCGGGGAAGGCAAGCGTAAGCACCTGGGGTGTTGCTGTTGCAGTGGGCGTTAATTTGCGGAGTAGTTTAGAAAAATCAAAACAGGTTCTAACGATCACATGTATCACCGATGCTTCTTTTTGCACTTCACCTTCTACAAGAATCAGTTTTGATTGTAGTATCTCTTTCCTGAAATGATCGAATAAACTTTGAAAGATCACGAGGTTTGAAAAACCGAATTCATCTTCTATTGTCATGAAGCAGATACCTCCCGCTGTTCCGGGACGTTGACGCACCAGTACCAAACCTGCCACTCTTACGATATCGCCGTTTCTAACGTCTTTCAGGTCTTTAGAAGAAACTATATTGTATTCGTTTAATCTTTCACGCACCAAGGCTACCGGATGCTCTTTCAGCGATAAGGCAGTAGATGCATAATCCTCTACCACCTCTTCACCTACAGAGAGCTTTGTGAGTTTTACTTTTTCATGCTCCTGTTCTGTAGGTGGTGAACCTGCAAATATGAGCAGGGGTGTATCATTAGTAGACACCTGCCATAAAGCTTCTCTCCTGTCTAAGCCGATTGACCGGAAAGTATCTGCCACTGCAAGCGATACCAGCGTAGCATCCCGCATCCCAATAATTTTCAACTGGTGTGTGGATGTATATGCTTGAAGGCGATGTTGAATCAACAAGTCTATGTCTTGTTTCCTGATACCATGAACCTGCCTGAAGCCCAAACGAAGCACCCTGTACTTACCGTCAAGTTCTTCGAGTGTATTATCCCAGTAAGAATAATTGATGTCAACAGGTTTTACGATCACGCCATGCTTGCGTGCATCTATAACGATCTGTGCGGGCTGGTAAAAACCCATGGGCATACTATTGAGTAATGCACAGGCAAATACATCGGGGTAATAACACTTGATCCAACTGCTTACATATACCAGTAAAGCAAAACTGGCTGCGTGACTTTCGGGAAAACCATAACTGCCAAACCCTTCCAGTTGTTTAAATACTTTTTCTGCATACTCAAGCGAGTAACCATTTGCCAGCATACCGTTGATGAGCTTGTCATGGAATTTGGTAACGAGCCCCTGCAGTTTGAACGTGGCCATGCTTCTTCTTAACTCGTCTGCCTCGGTGGCACTAAAGCCTGCTGCAACAATTGCGATCTTCATTGCCTGTTCCTGGAATAAGGGAACACCCAATGTTCTTTTTAATATCTCTTCCAACTCAGGTGAAGGATATTCTACCTGTTCCTCACCATTGCGTCTTCTTAAGTATGGATGTACCATGTCTCCCTGTATTGGTCCAGGTCGTACAATGGCAACCTCTATCACCAGGTCATAAAAATTTTTTGGTCTTAACCGTGGCAGCATGGTTTGTTGTGCACGGCTTTCAATCTGGAACACACCGATGGTATCGGCATTGGAGGTCATCTCGTAAACATTTGCATCATCCTGCGGTATGTTTGCCAATGTTAGTTGAAGCCCATAATGTTCTTTGCATAATTCAAAAGCTTTTCGAATGTAGGTGAGCATGCCTAAGGCCAGCACATCGATCTTCATAAATCCTAATGCATCAATATCATCTTTATTCCATTCGATGCATGTTCTGTTTACCATCCGGGCATTGTGAATAGGGCATAGGTCTGATAACTTATGTTTGGTTATTACAAAGCCACCGGTATGTTGCCCCAGTTGTCGTGGAAAACCCATGTACTGTCTTGTTAATGAAAGCACTTTTTGCAGGTGCCTGTCGTTCGGATCAAAGCCTTGTTCGCTCAGCCTTTTACCTTCGAACCACTCATCGGTAAATTCCCAGATAGAAGCACTGAGGCGAGTGATGGTATCGTTGCTTAATCCCATTGCTTTGCCTACATCTCTTATAGCACCTTTCTGGTGCACCTGTGTTACGGTGGCAACAATGGCAGCACGATCACGACCATATTTTTCATAGATGTACTGCATCACTTCTTCTCTTCGTTCATGTTCAAAATCCACATCTATATCAGGCGGTTCATTTCTTGCAGCGGATAGGAAACGTTCGAACAAGAGGTCGAACTTTTCTGGATTTACTGAAGTAATGCCCAAACAAAAACAAACAGTAGAATTGGCTGCAGATCCTCTTCCCTGGCATAGTATATTCTTACTTCTTGCAAAGCGAACAATATCATACACTGTAAGAAAGTAAGACGCATAGTTCATTTCTTCTATGAA
This sequence comes from Chitinophagaceae bacterium, assembly GCA_024508725.1. Classification (GTDB taxonomy): domain Bacteria; phylum Bacteroidota; class Bacteroidia; order Chitinophagales; family Chitinophagaceae; genus JAEZDC01. Next base: position 89,471 of record JANINS010000002.1, read on the forward strand.
CTTTAATTCATAGGCGATGGCATTTTTAGTTTTGGCAGGTAACGGTTCTCCGAATATCTCTTTTGCTCCTTTCCATGCTAAATAACTAAGTTCTTCCTGCGGTGTTCTTCCTTCGGTGGTGATCTCTTCAGGATACTGGTACTTTAATTCATTTAACGAAAATGTACATGCCTGTGCAATCTCTAATGTTGCAGTGATGGCATCGGGGTACTGCCTGAACAGGCGTATCATTTCATCCTGTGTTTTCAGGTATCGCTCTGCATTGGCGTATAGTTTAAAGCCTGCATTGTAGATCGTACATTTTTCTCTTGTACAGGTGAGTATATCCTGCAACTGTCTTCTTGCCGGATCGTGATAATGCACATCGTTGGTGGCGACCAGTGGAATATCCAATTGTTGAGATAGTTCTGCGATACGGTAGAGCAGTTTCTGATCCTGCCCGTTGTACCTGCGTGTAGCAGCGATGTACAGATCTTTGGCAAAAACGTTTTTGTATTCTGTAAGTGTATTGATAAATGAATCATCGAACGCAAAGGATGCATTGAGTTTATCCGGTGGCAGTGCGATCAACTTCATTCCTTTTGCTGCGGCATATACATCCTGTTTATACAGGTGGCATTCTCCTTTTTCTGCACGACGATTGCCAAGCGTTAACAGGTTGGTGAGTGCAGACCATTGTTGAACATTTACCGGGTATGCCAGCAGGCTTACGCCATCAACAAGGTCTAAACGGCAGGCCGGTATGATCCTGAAACCGGGTTTGTTCCTGGTGGCAGCATGTGCTCTTACAATGCCTGCCACACTGTTACGATCTGTTATGGCTATACAAGCGTAGCCGTAAGCAAAAGCCTGCTCTACCAGTTCTTCAGGATGTGATGCACCTTCGAGGAAAGTGAAATTGGTTGTTAACTGTAATTCTGCATAGTTCATACTTACTTGTTTAACACCTCATCTTTAGCCATCATGCGAATAAGCCGTGAACGAACCAACGGTAGGTTTTCTCTGCATCGTAATGCCCGCTCCTGAACAACCAATACCTGGCACCTGTTTCATCTTCTACTGCATAATAATCCCTGTGCCTGCCATCACGGATCCACCATTCCTGTTCTATGCGTTCGGGACCATCGGCCTTTATTACTTTATGCAAACTGCCATTGTAACGAAACATCATTGGCGGGTAATCGGGAATGGGAGCGGTTACTTCTACCTGTACCGGTTGGGGTAATAAAATGATGGGTCTAAGTGTATTTGTGTACCAGTCAATCTCCGGTTTCTCCTGTAAACTGCTAGTGATCTTAACAGAGCGTTCGGGCAGGTGATGTTGTGCAGGGAGGTAACGTTTAACAGCAATGTTTCCGAACCTGCTTTGCAACCTGTCTACCAGTTCTGTAATATTTACATCGGATAAGACTGCCGTTGTTTTCCATATCACTTCCTGTTTTGGCTGTGCATCTTCTACAACTGTGGCTTCCAGCATAAATAACTCAATACCCAGTCCGGGCATTATGGTCGATATCTTTAATGTAAACAAACCCATTAAGTGTTTGATACTGGTAGTGGCTGCACTGGTGCCGATGCTTACTGTTTGTTCTTTACCATCTACTATCCAACATTTCAACAAGAGCTGCCTGATGCCTTTGCCTTCTTTTACCAGGCGATTACAAACACGTTCGAGTAATTGCTGCACGGCGATCTCTATCCCTTCGATGCGAACAATGGGATCGAGGCATGTTAACCGTTCATGGTATTGCGGTACCGGTACTACGGGTTCGATGTATTCTTCTATTGTTCCGGCTGCTTGTTTCAACCGTTGCACGATATGTTTCCCGAAGCGGCGACTTAAGGTTCGTGCAGGCATGTTGATGATATCTGCTACCCGGTGTAATCCCAACTTATGCAGCCGTTGTACCGTATCGCTTTCCAGCCGAAGTGATTCTACCGGTAAATAAGCAATGGCATCGTTGTGTTTGCCTGCATGTATAATACAGCTCTTGTTCCTGAATCTTGCCATTGCCCAGGCAGCACCAATGGTATCAGCCATCGCTGCTTTTGCATGGTAGCCTTTTGCTTTGAGTTTGTTTACGATATCTGTGACATACAAACGATCGTTGCCCCATAAATGACTGCAGCCTGTGGCATCTATGATGATCCCATCTGTACCATCTGCCGATGCGACCGGTGAAAAGCGAATGCACCATGCGGCGATCTTCTTCAACAGCTTTTCTGCAACACCGGATCTCTGATCGAATGCCTGCAATGCAGGAAATATCGCTCTTGCATCTGCCAAAGCCATACCTGTGTAAATACCTTTTTGCACAGCGGCCAAACTGGCTGCTGTTATCGTAACCCTGTTACGGATGTTTGCCTTTAGCACAAAGGGTGTGTCTCTAACTGAGGGATCGTGTAACGCATACCAATCGGTTAACAGGTAAGGGAACCATATACTCACAAATCGTTTCATCACTATACAATTTTCCTGATACGGTGTTCAAGTACTACAGCAGGCCCAGTAACATGCTGCAGCTTTCCATCTTTCCATTGCATGTTCCAACTACCGGGTTTTCCATTTCTTATTCTTAACAGTTCTATGTTCCAGGCAGGGTAGGATAGTCCCGGTAAACCAGTATGATCTATCGTTGGTGCAGGCTGTACCTTCCACCGGCTGACAGAAGCGGTAGCCATGTTCTTTGCGTTTTGGCGGAGTAGAAAACCGGTAACGCCATGCTGTTCTGCCGCCAGTTGAAACCTGCGACTGTCTGTAAAACTCAACTCTTTTATTTCGCCCACCACTGCAGTAATGCCATTGCATTTGAGCACTTCCTCCATCGCAGCGAGGCGATGCTTTTCGTTTGCCAGCTTAACGAATAGTATGTTAGATGCATTGAGCCCATAGAAAGCAAGTGCCTGCGGAAAGATGATATCATCACTGGTTATAAAAACGGCTATGCCTGCATTGGCTACGAGGTGTGACAATATGCAGCTTGTAAAACCAATGGTTGCGGCTGCACTTTCGTATCCCTTATATAACAACTCGTGAATAGCTGCCGTGGGAAATGCACCATTGGGAAATGCGTCTGCGATCAGTGAAAGACCTCCACTGTTCGCTGCATAATGCTCAGCAGGTTTAAAGCCCTGCATCAGCAAAATATCTTTACGCAGCCCGGCTAATATGTTTGCCTGCTGTACACCCATCCGGCACAATATTACTAATATTATTAGCAATAAAGTTGCTAATAATATTGGGGTTGTGGATCAGAAGGTTAATTGCTTACTTGCTACGTTTTGTATGATTGAATGTAGTTTTATTTTACAGGATAGTCCGCTCCACAGCCGCGGGGCTGCGTATCCCCGACGATGCTGCTTTTCTTCCTTTAAAAAAATATGCGGTGCATTTTTTTACTGCCTGCTACGCAGTCACCGTAAGAAAAGAAGGCATCTTACGTGGATACTGGTAGATACATTTTGCATTATTTAATTAACCGAAGCGGTTGCATTAATAGGTGGGAGGTTTGTAGGGAGAGATATGATCCGCTCCACAGCCGCGGGCTGCGTATCCCCGACGATGCTGCTTATTCTATGTAACGCAAAGGAAATTGGTTAGGCGATGAAGGTGGGAGAGCTTTTTTAGAAGAAGAGGAAGGTTGAGGGTGTGTGAGCGTGAACGCAAAGGACGCAAAGAGATCATCCGCTTTGCGGATGATAATGTGTGAGCAGAATATGGATGCACGGACGCTGTTTTT
>JANINS010000002.1:93310-123380 GCA_024508725.1 Chitinophagaceae bacterium
AGGGGGAACTGGTTGAGGGTGTGTGAGCGTGAACGCAAAGGCCGCAAAGAGATCACCCGCTTTGCGGATGATAATGTGTGAGCAGAATATGGATGCACGGACGCTGTTTTTTGTTACGCAAAGAGCATGGAATGAGCGATGATTGAGTGAATGTGATTTGAGTAAGGGGGAACTGGTTGAGGGTGTGTGAGCGTGAACGCAAAGGCCGCAAAGAGATCATCTGCTTTGCAGATGATAAGTGTGAGCAGAATATGGATGCATCGGCGATGTTTTTGTTACGCAAAGAGCATGGATTGAGCGATGATTGAGTGAATGTGATTTGAGTAAGGGGGAAATGGTTGATGGTGTGTGAGCGAGGCAAAGGGCCGCAAAGAGATCATCCGGTTTGCGGATGATAATGTGTGAGTAGAATATGGATGCACCTTTTGCACCTCTTACGTGGATACTGATAGAGACATTTTGCTTTATTTAATTAACTCGAAACGGTTGCATTATAGAGGGAGGTTTGTAAGCAAAGAGGATGACATTGTTATCGTAAACAAAAAATAAATAGCATTAACAGTGATGCCTGGTGAAAAAATTTAAAAAACAATAGAACCAGTACTGGAAATTTATAGAACCTGTTCGCATTAATGTATCAAAGGGTGCTGAGTAGTTTAGTAGTTAAACCTCCATCGCTATGAGTAAACCCACCCCCGAAGAGATGGTGCTTTTAAAGCCATACTCGAAACAAGAACTGGCAGACCTTTACGGTATCGGTATCAAAACTTTTAAAAAGTGGTTACAACCCTTTGAAGAGGAGATAGGATATCAATGCGGCAGGTACTATACCGTGCGACAGGTTAAGATCATCTTCAAACGATTGGGATTACCTCCCCACTTTATTCGTTCTCCAGCGCATCTGCCTGACACATCCCAGGAACACCGAGCTTTTGGATGATGTGCAATACCTGATTCATGGTATAATATCCACCCCTGCGTTCACCTAATTGGGGCTGCATGGACTGCAGCCAGCGACGCATTACTTTGGGTGAGACATTGTACAATTTCGCTAACTGTGCGAGTGTGTATGGTTTTAGAATAAAAGGCATTGCTTGTGTTTTTAAAGCCCTGTGCAAGGCACAGGGCTGTTGAAGTTTATTCCTCCTTATTGTGATTGGCAGGCTCTGTTACTGCCTGGCTAACGGCACTTGCTACCGTACCTGCTACCGTGAGATAACCTGCTACCGTTACAATTGCAGCAGGCAGGCTGACGGGTGCGGTGAGTATTGCGCCACCAATTGCTGCGATGCTGATGCCTATGTTCCTTACTTTTTTAAAGAACTTTGGCGTAGGTTGTTTGATCCTTTGTTTGATTGTCATTTGCAACCTGTTTGAAGTGTGATTAAAAAATCACCTGCGGCGGTACCATTGTTTAAACCGCAGGTGATGGGAAGAGCTTTAGTTTGCGATTGATCTGCCGGTAATGATCAACAAGACGGTTTGTTTGCTGATGACCGGAAAAACGATCGCTGTTAATTTGGCAAATGCGAGTTTGCTATAATCGCCTTTGCCCTGACCGGTTAGCTGTGTTACCGGTGCGATGCAGCCACGCAGTTGTTTGCGTGCATCGTTGGCGGGGTGAAAGAGAATGAGGCTTCTGCCTTTCACACCTGTTACCATGAGATGCCACAAATACTTAGGACTCCATCTTTTTTGCAGTACGTACGTGCCTTCGGGTATGCAGGAGCAATTTGGCTTGTTATCTAGCCAGGGGAGTTCGATCGTGTGACAGACCAGATCTCCATTGATGTAGAGCTCACCGTTTACGCCGTTGACATAGTAGGTACGTTGTAAGAGCAGTACCATGCGAGTTTCGTGTTTTTAGTTTCCAGTTTTTAGTTTGGAGTTGGCTTGTTTATACACCGCTTACTTCTACCAGCTTGAGTGCATTGTAAGCACCTGCTTTTAGCGGATAGTATTTGCCTGCTACCAACTGATAAAACTGGAAGCCCATGAGCAAAAACAACGGATGTGTTGAGTTGGCCGGCACCTGATTAACATGCGACACCGCTGTTGTAGGTGTTTCGTTGCAAGGGAACATTGCCGACTCGTTGTGATCTTCTACGAAGGTTTCGTTGGTGAAATCTATCTCTGCACCCAGGCTGACGATCTTGAAATGCGTGGCACCCGTTGGAGATTTCAGGAACTCGTCGGGACGGAAAGAGGGCACTGTTGCAGTGAGCTCACCAGTAACCCTGTTGATGGTTGCAGTGAACGGTGCAGTGAGTGTACCTTCCATACTGGCGTTGGCATTGAAGTCGAAACCTCTTAACAGTTCAGCTTCTCCATCGATCACATTACGCTGACCTCTTGTGCTGGTAGCGTCGGCTTTGATGACCTTCATCATTGCTGCGGTGAGCCTTGCTGCCACCCTGCTGTCTTTTACAGTGGTGAGCAACGACTTTACTGCAATGCGGAGTACTTTACCTGCCTTACCGGCACGTTTGAATTCTTCCATGTTCTCACGCATACGTTGAAAGCGTGGATCGGTGGCTATGCGCTGGGCGTTGGGGCGGTTGTTCTCCCTTGCCATATAGCCATCTTTAGAGCGATAATAGTTGATATCGCCAATTGTACCCTGGAGGCGTATCAACCCTTTTTGTCTTGCCATTTTGTTTTTGTTTTCGTTTTTGATGAACCGGTTTTACTGCTGACAGCAGGCGACATACCGACGCCTGTATGTGCATGCTGTATGTGAGGCCCCACGGTTGTAGCAGTGCTACCGAAATACAAGTGCAAGATGTAATTATGAGAAAACGCGGGTTACTGGTTTGGTAACGTTCGGGCTGATTTGGGATGTGTTTTACCAGGTTTTACCGATTTGGGCAGATCCGGGCAGGTTTGGTAAGATTCGGGAGGATTTGGTAAAGCTGTGTGCAGTAATGATTGGGTAATATCGGGGGAATGATGCTGTAGTGACACCGAAATGATGTCTTAATGACGCCGTAATAATGCAGTAGCTATGCTGCAAGAATAGGGAACTGTCAACCTATTTCAGTATAAGACATAATGCATACTGTTCTGTCTATATCCGCCAATCTAAAGTTGTTAAAACAACGGGGTCGGCAGTTACACTTACAATAAATCTATAGTTGTACACGCCAGACCCCGTTGCGACGGAAAGGGATGATGAGTATGAGTTGAACTAACTATCTTTATTTTACAGTAGACAGTAGTATGAAAGTGGAGCGTGAAACGATGCCGATGTAATAACCCACGCTCGCTAAGAAAAATGTTGGATACATTTAAACTACATATAGGCAAATTCACAGAAGTGTCTGATGATGAATTCGAAGAAATACAAAAATTCTTTGAAATCAAAGATGTAAATAAGAAAGAAAACCTGTTAGAAGAAGGGCAGATATGCAGGTATCATTATTTTGTATTAAAGGGCTTGTTACGCAAGTTTTACATGAACGAAAAAGGCGTTGAAGAAACCACGGAGTTTGCTATAGAGACGTGGTGGATGACCGACAACATGGCTTTCGAACGCAAAGCTCCTACAGAGTTCTATATCCAGGCCGTAGAGAAGTCCACGGTACTGTATATTACCCAAGACAACCAGCAAAAGCTGTTAAAGCGTTTCCCCGTAATGGAACGCTATTTCCGTTTTGTTTACCAGCGGGCTTTTGCAGCTGCACAATTGCGTTTTAAATTTCTTTCGTCCCTTTCTAAAGAAGCATTTTATTTCCAGGCGATTAAAAACCACCCTGAATTTGTGCAGCGTGTACCGCAATACCTGATCGCTTCTTACCTTGGCTTTACACCCGAATATTTAAGTGAAATCCGTAAGAAGCGTATTTCTTAAACCAGTTTAAGTTCGAACGCTTTGTCGTTTTCGAGTTTTGCATTGAAACATTTTAAAAGAGTAATACAATGCAAAAACGATTCAACATTAAAGCAGTAGCTCCCAATGCACTCAAAGCGATGATCGGTTTAGAAAGCTATCTTTCACAATGTGGCATTTCGCGGACCACCAAAGAGTTGATCAAGATCCGGGCTTCACAAATCAACGGTTGTGCCTTTTGTATCAACATCCACACACAAGATGCCATCAAAAACGGTGAGACCCAACAACGTATTTTTTTATTGACTGCGTGGAGGGAAGCCGGGGATATTTTTACGGCGGAAGAGAAAGTGGTATTGGCTATTACCGACGAGGTAACATTAATCCACCAGCAAGGATTATCAGATGAAACCTACACCAACGCCTTGCAGTTTTTTAACGAAACACAAATTGCAGATATTATAATGGCAGTAGTTACCATCAATCTCTGGAACAGGATCGTGCTGAGCACACACCTGTTGATAGGAGAAAGCCTTGCTTAACGCAATCTTCAGTAATCGCAGGTTGTTGAGCCTGCGATTTTTTTGCAGAAAAACAGTCGCCTTATTCCGGGCATTGGGAAAAGCCCTGTGCGATGAACTCCGTTTTCAAAGAGTTACCGATACACAGTGTAGCCTTCGCCATCATTGCAATACCTGTGATTACATTAACATCCTACGGCCACTGAAATCATTAGGTTTGTTTTATGCACCAAGCTCCGTTAACCCCCTCGTTGATCGAAGTGTTACAGTCTTTTGGTTTTAACGCATTTTATTGCGAAGGCTGTAACGCATCGGCCCGTTATTACCTCGTGCCTAAGCACATACCCTTACTAGATCCTGCACTAAAGCCGGACATTTTCGGCAAACACTTATTTTTTGATTCGGACGAAGTTGCTGAAATGGTGTACGGTGTGCCATTCGTTGAATTCGTAGTCCGTTTTCCTGCGTACCTGCGCTCTTACTACCGGCTTAACAATATTTAACCGGTTGATTATTAGCTGTAAGGGCTACCGATACATTCAGGGTGTACAAATATTTTCATTCGCTAAACATTTTGGTATTTATTTTACTAATAATTTTAGTTAATAAATAGATTGTGACAATGGCTCAACAGCTAGATTATTCTCAAACAATGTGGACTGAAGTATATGGATGTGGTATGGGCAAATTTTCGGTAGCCTTTATGCATGAACTGTTTGGTGACCTAGACTTTGCCGAAGATGGATCGCTTGACTTCGTAGCGAACGCATTATTGCAAAACAGGGTTAATATAAAACTTGATTATATGGACAAGCGAGCAGCATACATACTATTCGAAGATTGCATCAAACTGAATGAATCTAAATTCAAGGTGGCGGTGAACATCGTGAGAGACCGAAAGGGGCTATTGCATTATTGTGCATTGATCAACGATGTGAAACCGGTAGAACTGAATATCAACGACGAGGGAATATGGTATGATATCCGGCACGGTGCTACGGATATATCAAGGGCCATCGGCGACCTGATTGAACGTAAATGCCTGTAAGTATTTAATGCAATTGTTTGGATTTATAAATGGGTTAGTACATGGGATTTCCTTCACCTTCCACCGATTACCTAGAAGAGCGGATAGACCTTAATTCGATTTTGATAAAGCATCCTTTATCCACTTTCATATTTCGTAGCGAGGGTAACGCTATGAAGGATGCTTTTATACCTGCCCGATCGGTGCTGGTGGTAGATCGCAGCATCACGGCAAAAAACGGTGATATCGTTGTTGCTGTGCTGAACGGTGAGTTCACCGTGCGGTACCTTAAGCAAAATGCCAACCGTTGCTGGCTGGTGCCTGCCAACAGGCAGTACCGGGATATAGAGATCACGGAAGGAATGCAGTTCGAGTTGTGGGGGGTAGTGGTATCGATCATCATCAATCCTGCGGAGGCGACATGTATGCTTTAGTAGACTGCAATAATTTTTATGTAAGCTGCGAACGCCTGTTCGATCCCCGGTTAAAAAACCTGCCCGTGGTAGTGCTGAGTAATAACGATGGTTGTGTGATCGCCAGGAGTGAAGAAGCGAAAGCTGCAGGTATTGTGATGGGTACGCCGGCCTATATGTGCGAAACACTGTTCAGGCAACACAATGTGCAGGTATATAGCAGTAACTACACACTCTATGGCGATATGAGCGACCGGGTGATGCGAACACTTGCCACCTTTGCGCCTGCTATTGAAATTTACTCTATCGATGAAGCCTTTCTCGATCTTTCCAGCCTTGGTTACGAGCCATTACCCGAACTGGGAGTACGCATCCGCTGCACCATTATGCAATGCATTGGCATACCCGTAACGGTAGGCATTGCAGCTACCAAAACGCTGGCGAAGATGGCCAATCGTTATGCGAAAAAAAATCATACAGGTGGCGGGGTGTTCTATGCAGCACCGGGAAGGTTGACCAACGAGATGCTGGCCTATACCAAAACCGAAGACATCTGGGGCATTGGAAGGCAATACAGTTTGCTGTTAAAGAAACATGGCTTCCATAATGCTAAAGACGTTGCATCGCTGCCTGCCGAATGGGCCAGGAAACAAATGAGCGTAGTAGGGCTGCGGTTATTAAACGAGTTGAACGGCATACCCAGCATTGCATGGGAGGAATCAATACCTGCTAAAAAAAATATCTGCAACAGCAGGTCTTTCGGGCAGTTCACCGGAGACATTACTATCATTAAAGAGGCGTTGAGTAATTACGCCGCTAACTGTGCAGCCAAGCTTCGCCAACAACTTTCAGTTGCGCAGGCCATCGAAGTATTTATTACTACCAATCCACACAAACCACATCACCAGCAATACAGCAGGTCTATCGTTGTGCAATTCGATACTGCTACCAACCTCACCGGCGAGATCATTGGCTATGCATTGAAAGGGTTGGACATCATTTACAAACCCGGTTATCTTTATATGAAGTGCGGTGTGGTTGTTTTAGATATCATTGCGGCAAAGAATATTCAAAGCAACTTGTTTGACTCTAAGCAAAGGAGTAAGGCAAAGCAGGTAGCTGCGGCAGTAGACAAGATCAACCAACTGATGGGCACCGATAAGGTACGGATGGCGGTGCAACGATTTGAGCGGCGGTATAAATTGAGGGCGGAGAAACTGAGTAAAAAATATACTACCAATATCAACGAAGTGGTAGTGATCAAGATCTAGCATGTTTAACCCATTTATCAAATTCGAGGAACGATTTATTGCACAGTTCAGGAAGATCGGGCACCGGTACCTCGTGTCGCAAAGCTTTAGCCGGGATAACGACCTGTTGCAAAAGCCCGAAACGGTTTCACTATTATTCAGCAATTACAACGACAAAGGACTTGCACAGATACACTATAACGCCATGCGTGAAGATAAGTATGCAGCGATCATAGACCTGGAACTGGAAAAACACAGGGATAAGATCGTGGCCATGGTAAAAGATGACCGCTATAGCATGTACAGCAACACCGTGACAGATGTAAAGGCGATCAAAGCAGCCGTTGACAGAATGTTTGCCGGCAAGATAAGGCACTACGTGCAACACAAAACGAACTGGCGTATCGGCGGCAGTAAAACGTTGCAGACAACATTGGAAGTAACGTTTGGTGAATTATTCCTCGTGCTGAAATACGGCAGAGAAACAATAAGAGTTACATTGCGGGAAATAGAAGGCCTGTAATTATGTGTTACCATATTTCTTTTGAAGTAAAACTGCAGAGCATTGCCGATATCTTTCCTGACCTGGTGGTGGATCCGCAGTTAGACCTGAACTTCGGCTCCGCTGCATACATCAATGGCTTTAACCACCAGATGCACCCGGTGATGCTAACGGGGCGTAAAGATGGTAAGCGACACCTTGCACCGATGATGTGGGGCTTTTTGCCAAACTGGGTAAAGAATATGGAAGATGCTGCGAAGATGTGGAATGGCTATAAAGACGAGAACGGCAAGTTTAAGCCGGGCATTATTACATTGAATGCAATCGGTGAAGAGATGTTTGACAAGCCGATGTATAAAGATGCCGCAGCGAACAGGCGTTGCGTGATATTCGTAGATGGCTTTTACGAGTGGCATCATTACTTCCCGATAGGTAAAAGAGGCGAACGGTTGAAGACAGCAGTTAAATACCCACACCATATACGTCTCGCCAACAATGCTTACCCCTTTATCATGATGGCGGGTATATGGAACCCGTGGAAGCACACCGAAGCAGATGCGGAAACAGGTGAGGTGAGAGAAGAAGTGACACCCACCTTTGCCATTGTTACCACGAAAGCAAATGAACTGATGGCGAAGATCCATAACTCTAAAAAGCGAATGCCTGTTATCCTTACGAAAGAACTGGCAGAAGAGTGGATACAGGATGGCTTAAGCCGTGAAAGAATAGATGCGATCGCAAAGTACCAGCATCCTGCAGGGGAGATGGAAGCTTACAGTGTACCCAAAGATTTCCAGGAGATCAGCAACCCGAAAGCGCAGCACATGTATGAAGAGTGGGATGGAACGTTTTGCGAGTAGGAATGGTGCGACAATGTTTGATGGGTATTATACAGCCAAGGGTCGCAGGGAAAGAACTGGTAGAAAGCCTGACTTGACTGAAGTTTAAAATGCTTTCAGATTAAGCCATTAAATAACCTGGCAATTCGCCGTTGCCGACTTTTGAAAATTTTACGAATGAAGAAAGCGAAGCGTCATTACCTACTTGCGGTTTCTATCTTAGCCTTTTCATCGTTCTGCTATAACGATGCGAAAAATTGCAAGGACCTGCGGAATGGAACATTCTACTATTTTACAAAGAAGTCCAGGGAGAGAATAGACGTTTTTCGCCAGGACAGTTTACAATTGGAAAGTACTCAAAACAAAGACGATGTTCCTTTGAAAAACAAGATTGTTTGGAAAAGCGATTGCGAATTTGATATGTTTATTAATCGCTTCAGCGACTCACCGCTCACCGGAGATGAATCAATTCTTGCCAGAACTCCTGCGAATGTCAAAATAATTCATGTTGACTCAACTTTTTACGTGTGCATCGCAAAAATCCATGTTTTCGGAGAAGATATTGAATTGAGAGATACACTATTTTTCGGAGAATAGTCAAATGATACTCTTGAATTATAGTAGCTGCATTTAAACTTATGGAATAATAGATATACAGATTGGCACAGTTTTTAAATCATTATCAGCAGAAGAATAGATGAAACAGAAGATACAAATGTTGGTGAGGGAAGCGTAGACAGGAGTAAGATGATTTGAAGGGGATTACTACTACAGAACGGCTTTCTATTAAGTTCCCACACCGACAACGAGACGGCAGCCTCCCAGGCTGCCGTCTTTCTTTTATGCAACCCGACGGTTGGCATACATTTTATTTAATGAATGTTAACTGACCTTATGCCTTCTGCAGATTGGCTTTGGTTTGAAAAAGGAAGTCATCCAGCGATGGGTGACTTTTCTTTTATTCGAAAGATATAATTGAAGGACGAGGTATGCCACGGATTGCACGGATTAACACTGGGTTTATGTAAACGATTGGCGATATTCCAATGGTGTTTTGCCTGTATTCTTTTTAAAAAGCTTACTGAATGATTGCGAATATTCAAAACCAAGACGGTACGAGATTTCGCTGATACCCAGACCTGTCGTGGACAATAATTCTTTTGCTTTCTCGATTAGGTGATATTGAATGTATTGCCGGGCATTCTGCCCTGTAGTGTGCCGTAGCAGGTCGCTTAAATAATCTGGTGATAGATTCAACCGGCTGGCTATCGAATGCACGGTAAGGAGTTCTTTAGTGACGGGGTTTTGTGTATTGAAGTGATGGTTGAGGATCTCTTCTAATTGCACCAGCAGATCGTTGTTTACGGTTTTGCTTGCATGAAATTGCCTGTTGTAAAAGCGATCGGCATAGTTTACCAATAAATCGATATGGGACACGATGATGTTGAGTGTGTAGTTGTCGACTTTCTTTTCTAATTCGTTTTGTATTTCCCTCAACAAAGATGAAATGACCAGTTCTTCCTCCTCAGAAAGATACAGTGCCTCGGCAATGGAATAGGAAAAAAAGCCGTAGGTATTTATCGATTGTGCCAGCGGGTAAGAACGAAGCAGTTCGGCGTGAAATAACAGCATATACCCGGTGACCGGATCATGATTTGTTTCCTTTACTGAAAATACCTGCCGGGGTTTGGTGAAGGTGATGGAGCCTTGCTTAAAAGCGTAATCCTGCTGGCCGTACTTTAATTTTCCGTTCGTGCCGTTCTTAAGCGTGATACAGAAAAAATCGTTGGCGAAATGTTTCCATACATCGCTATGTTCGAAGCTCAACTGTTCGAAGTTTATCACGCTGATCAGTGGGTGCCTGGGCGGAGAGAGTGCAAACAATTGGTGCAGTTCGGATATGGATTGGATGATGTGCGGTGATCCACTTTTTGACATGTATGCAAATTACATATTCGTCAAAAATCTGTTGACACGCTCAGGTATTTCCATTGCTCCAGTTCCGTGGCTTCTTTTTTTCGTTGTTCGATGATGGCCTCGTAACTGTCTGTTCCCAGGGGCAGGTGCAGGGGAGGCTCTGCCAGGTTACTGATATGGACCAGCGTTTGTGCCAGCTTCTTTGGATCTCCCGGTTGCCGGCCATCGAAGGATTGCAGCATTTTCATGTGCTGGTCCAGGCCATATTCCGGAATTTTATTTTTAGCCACCGCCAAAGCGGCACTGCTGAGAAAGCTTGTGCGGAACATGCCGGGAGCAACTACCGTTACTTTGATCCCAAAGGGTTTTACTTCCTGTGCCAAGGCTTCGGAGAGGCCGATCACCGCAAATTTCGAAGCGTTGTAACTACCGGTATTGGCAGAGCCGATATACCCCATTAACGATGCGGTGTTGATGATATGCCCTGCACTTTGCTTACGCAGATAAGGTAGGGCCTGGCGGATAACATTGGCCATGCCGAACAGGTTTACATTTATTGTTCTGCGGAATTCTTCATCGCTTATTTCTTCAACACTCCCTACTAAATAGTATCCTGCATTATTGAGTATTACATCTATACGACCAAAAGCCTCGATTCCTTTGCTGATGGCTGAATGTACCTCGGCTTCATTAGTGATGTCGGCTTTGAGCGGAAAGAGGTTTTCTGAGGCTTCGCCGATACTTTCCAATTGTTCTTCCAGGCTGCGGGATGTGGCGATCACTTTATGGCCGTTTGCCAATGCAGCTTTTGCTACTTCGAGGCCCATCCCTTTTGATGCTCCCGTGATGAACCATACTTTTTGCGTGCTCATATTTCTAAGTTTTAAACGTGGCAAAGTTGAGTAAACGGAGGTCGTTACCAAGTGTTCAGATCAGGGTTTGTTGTGTTCGAATCCGGTAGGGATGCGTGGCTGGCTGAGGTGACAGAACTTTTAGCAGTGATTAATGAACGGAAGGGGTGCACAAATTAAAAGGGTTACCGCCGATTGATTAGAGGTTGTAAGGTTGAATTAGAAGCGGCAACTTGCAAAGTTCACCGAGTAAAAGAAATACTGTCGAGGGCCCGTGTCAGACTATTAGCAAAAGTGTTATACTGGCTTTTGTTTGCCAAGGGCAAGTTGAGGATATACAACATTTTTGATGTAGTCCATAATCCAGTTGTCTGCCAATTTCAACTTATCTTGTCTTTTGTTGAGCTCTGCGATAACTCTCTGCTTTAATTGCTCGTTTTTTTGAGCCTTGCTTTTATTTGTATTGTCATAGACAATGACACAAAGTGCAGCCATCAATATGTTTCTTTTATAGCCTTGAATTGAAACGGTATCAAGTATCTGCAAAATCAGATCTAAATACAGCTCATCGGCTAATATGAGATCTTCATCCTGTTGCATCAAATACAAGTCTTCGTTTGTTGCCCATTCTTTCATCAACTCGAAATCCAGGTCAGGTCGTTGATATGCTGTTGTAAAAGTTGTTGCAGCGCAGTTTTTGCATTCCGTGCCAAGTAGTGTATCAACATCACACAACTCAAAAGCCCCCTCCCGTTTTGTAACAAAAACCGCTTCAGCATGGCCGCATTCGTTGCATGTTCTCTCTATTTTGTATGTACTGGCAGGTTGTGTCATTCCATGCGGAATCACCATAAATATACGATAGGGTGACTGAAGCGTAAGTGAAGTTCCTTATTTGCAATGCGTAAACCGGGAGAGGCTGGAGGGTAAAAGAAAGTGGTTCGTGAGGGTCACGAACCAAGGCGTTGGAAATTCCATCAACCCAGTTTGAAAGTACAATCCTTTTGCCCCTGCTTATTGGACAGCGTCGAATTTGACTTTTGGACCTCTTCAGCCCTTTGGGGTAACTTACTAAATTTAACCGATGGAAAATAGAACTGAGACAACGCCAGGTGATTTGGTCAAGATACCTTTTAGCAAGGGGGTGCATACCTATGCCCGCATACTTGAAGATGGTAGTTACGCAATATATGATTGTCGATCAATTATTGAAAGACACGATTACAGTGATATAATTAAATCTGACATTCTGTTTGTTGCTCAAGTGGATGTATTCGGTGTAAAGGAAGGGTATTGGTCAATTGTACAAAATATTCCTTTAGCAGGAGTATTAAGGGGATTTTATCCCCGATATTTTGTTCCTGCTCCTACGAATCCTTCAAATGTGAGCTTCTATAATGTACATAAATCAGAAATTGAGGATGCCACAGATAAGGACTGGATTAAAACCGGCAAGATGCAGTTGGGTGGTATGCACAACAGGGTAAACGTTGAAGGGAGGATCAAAGATTATTACGACGGTATAAGACATGGGTGGAATCTTGCAATTATTTCAGTTTTTAAAAAGTATTTAGGCTTGACTTTGTAACTCTCGAATAAGAAAGGACTTTATTGATGAAATTCCTTTCGATCCCTAAGGTGGGCGCAGAAGGAAATGATGGTTTGTAGCTTCACCGCTGTACTTGCCCTGGCATTAATGCAATACATCCTTTTCGGTAGTCAGAGCGAACAGAGAACCTGTTGACTGTAGCAGATATCGCCCATTCATCGACAGTAAAACATACTGCATATATGAAAATTAGTTATACAATCAGTCAGACGGTTTTTGGGTTATTGGTGGAATTTTGTAGATTAGTTCTTTATACCTGAATTTCTCCAAAATCTACTCCTAGGAAACCGAGTTCAACACATCTTTTATCCTATGTTCTTTTATCATTCAAGTGAATTTATGAGAACAATTATGTTGATCGCCGCCTGGATCTGTTTGCAAAGCTGCGCAGCAAGGTTACTTGTAGCTGGTTTGGAGGCTGCCGAAGTTGAGGCACTTGTGGTGAGGGGTGCAATGTTGCCACGATACGGACTTGCTGTTGCCGGTACTGAACTCGTAGTAGTAGATGAAGCAGCATTTTTGAGTCGTTTGGCGAGGGTACGCATTGAATCCGGCGCTCTGTCTAGTCCTCGCTTATTTGTGTATGAAGATGGAGTAAGAAGATACTTTGGCCGTGTGGGGCGTAATAGCAGAATCGATCTGCTTGACATCAATAAAAGTATCCCGCTTCCTGCTAACTCAAGTTTGTACCGTGTACGAAATGCAGCCAGGGTGAGAACCGGCCCGGGAACGCATTACGATGTATATAAATTGGAGGGAGCTTCTTTTCTTGAGAAAGACCAGGTGGTGCTGGTGCTAAGAGAAATTGGCGGGTGGTACGAGGTGCAGCTTGGCAGAGAAGCTTTCGGATACATCGCAGCTTCTCTACTTTTACCGATATCGTCTGAGGAAGACAACAAGGCAAAGACATGCGACATTTGCCATGGGGATGGTTACCATTATAAAGACAAGAATTGCAGCACCTGTAACGCCACAGGAAAACTTACGTGCCCGGAGTGCAACGGCAACAGAAAATTTGTATGCAGAGAATGTAACGGAGCCACCAAATTTACGTGCAAAGATTGCGGAGGTAACGGCAAATTTGTTTGCGAACAATGCAGTGGTAAGGGATACCTGGGTTGCAGGTCTTGTAAAGGATTCGGAACCATTTTGACTGCAAGGGGGCTGCAACAATGTGCAGCCTGCTATGGCACGGGAAGAAACTCGTGTACCCGATGCTATGCAACCGGGACATATAGCTGCACCCGCTGCTACGCCACCGGAACATATAGCTGCACATACTGTTATGCTACCGGTTACCTAAGCTGTAGCCGATGCTACCAGACAGGCAGTGTTAGCTGTACTGTCTGCAGAGGGTATAAGACAATTTCTCAAAAAGTGCAATGCAATAAGTGTGATGGCATGGGCTATGTGCTTCCTTCTAAACGGACAGGATCTTCGCCTATAAACAGCATTTTTACCGACTTCTTTACTTCGAACTTCCACAATTGGCCATTGGATAATAACCAAACGTTAAGCAGTTCAATAGCTGACGGGAGCTTATTTATGCGAAGTCAAAACGAAGCATTTCATTACACTACCGTAGCCGTACCATTATCTACGGGCAGGGATTATGTTATCTCTGCGACTACCAAACATATAGAGGGAGTACTTAACTACGGATATGGCATTATCTTTTCTAAATCTGCTGCAGGTGATTTTTATGCTTTTGCTGTTGCGGATAAGTTTTACAAATTATTGAGGTATAAGAGCGGCAGGTTTGAGGACGTGATCGCATGGACAGAAACAGATATGATGCGAAAAGGTGCGTCGGTAAATACATTGAAAATCGAGAAAAAAGGAAGTGACTGTTATTTATATTTAAATGGAAGCTATGTAAACAAGGTTTTGAATATGGAGGAGTTTGGAAATGCTACCGGTTTTTTTGTTGAGAATATGCAATCAATAGCTTTCGATGACCTAAGAGTGTACCAGGAATATTTACCTGAAAGTTCACCACAGCAAAGATCTCCGACAAACAGCGGACGAGTTGAATTATTACTACCTGAAAGAGTTCTCAAAAAGAAGATATAGATATTGCAGCTTACCTATAAACCTGAACTCTTTGTGATAACAGGAGAGCCTGAGCAGCATTTCGCTACTGAGCATGAGGGGATGTTGCTGGAAAAAGGTGTTTGCTAACAATGTGTTTCTTGTACGCATAAGGGTTGCCGTACAGCAGTTCACCTGTTATGTCAAGATAGGCGTTCTGGACCTGATGGATAAATTCAACTCTACAGAATACATCGTCATTTTTGAATAAATGATGCCTCCCTGTTGATGAAAAAATTATTGAAACAGTGATCTCGCTATTACACTTTCTTTTGAAGTTTGGGTAGTCAACTTCGAAACCAAAAACCTGTAATAAATCCTCTGTGATCTTTATTCCTTCAATGCGATCGGTTGTAGTAGAATAGTTGCGTAATGCTCCATTTAGTGTAAGCTGTGGTGATAACTAATTGATCGTGCAGTAGTTTTTTTCATCAAGATAAAGTACCCAATTGCCCGACTTAAACTGACTATAGTTCACTGCATGAAAAATTTTAAACGAATAATTAAAAATAAAAGATACTCAAATTTTGTTAACGACGGCAACGAAAAGCGATAGATAATCTTTTACTGTTGGGAAGTAGTTTAGAGGACATAGCAAACCCAATTCAGGTACTGAGTATTACAAGAAGTACAAGGAAGAGTATTAATAGGAAAAAGAAATTCACAAAATCAAATTGACAGAACAAGGAGCTGAACACTTACAAGGGAAGGCAACCAGGCTGTAGTACCCTGACGCCGCAATGTCCCTGCTAAGCACAAAGACAGGAGAGGAGACATTGCGGGGAAAGGAGGCTGCTCACAGGTAAAACCATTGTAAGAGGGCATTTAGTGCTATTACTTCACGACGTTAATTTTAAAACAACATCAGAGGTGGAAAGATTGTTTTATGTAGTAAAATCGCTAAAAGAAATCTGCACACTTGAGACAGCTGACAAACACCCCTTCCTAAGTTCTTGGTTAGATTACAATGACTAGTCGCTAGCGATCAATTGTACTGAATGTTCACGAGCAAAAGGAAGCAGGCCAGGTTGCAAACTTGCCCGAGTATGAGTTTATTCTAGGGCAGGTAAAAATTTGATGCGTGTGTAACCGTGAAATGCGAACTTATAAACTAACGTGTACGAGTCTTTGCCAGTAATTTGTTTGTACTGTACCTTGGTTCGGCAATGTCCCCGCAAACATAAAGCCAGGAGAGAACACATTGCGAGGAAGGAATAATTTAATACAAGCGCAAAAAAATTCTATTAATGTTACAACTTACATTGATGCTACTTCTGCATCGTCAACTGCCGCAAGTAATATACCAACTGGTTGGCAACCTAGGGCTGCGAAAAAAAAATAAACAAATGAAAAAATTAGTAATGCTGTCTTTACTTGTAGTCATTTCTACAAGTTGTTTTTCACAGACTGATACAGTTTTTAAAAAACAACAAAGAGGTTTTTTATTTTTATCGGACTATAATTATTTATATGATTATAATGGCACTCACAGGCGGCCATTAGGTTTTCATGATTTTTTCTATCCGGTAAAGGATTTTAATACCAAATTACTTGAAGATACTAATGTAAATATTGGTTTTAAAAATGGAATGAGAGTTGATTTTATTGAAAATAGAAGTCAATTAAAGATAAAAGCAAAAAGCTTTGAATGCATAGATACAAGCCATTGCTATGAATTTCGTAAATTTTATGTTATACCTGTTATTATTGACTATTCCTCTTTTGAAGACTACGAACCTTTTGTTTGCAGACGAAATTTTTACGAAGTACAAGTTATAAATGGCAGCAGATTACGTTTTGAATATATGCACAAAGCAATACGGCTAATAAAGATTAAGGCTTTCCCTGCTAATAGTAGACAAGATGACTAGCTATCCCCAGAGTCTGCGTCAGTCGAACTAATTACAAGTAAAATAATAACAACAAAGCCTCTTCACGGGGCTTTTATTATTCTGCATAATGCCTTTTAGTTTTTCTGTCTCTCAGAAAAGCATCTACCATCTCCAGGACAGTAGCTTTATCCTGTTCGTTGAGTTTTTGAATATCCTGCAACCGCTTCAGTGTTTTATTATCCAGTTCAACAGAAGTCTTGCCTACTAAGTAATCAAGAGATACTTCCAGGGCATCAGCGATCTTAGCTGCCACTTCAATAGACGGCTTTACCTCGTTACGTTCATAATTGCCAATAATATCACCGGAGGAGCCAATGACTTTACCCTATGGGCACTATTAACGAAAGTTGTTTCATTATTGCAGGTAACACATAAATATACGTAACTGCTTGCTTCCATTGAAGAGCAAGTAGAGTTTCCTGTTCTTGTTATGCGCATATATGGAGAGAGCGAAACAAGGGTAAAGATTACCAGGCTGCAGTACCCTGATGCTGCAATGTCCCTGCTAAGCACAACGCCAGGGGAGGAGAATCTGCGGGCAAGGAAAGTGACATTGCGGGAAGAATGTATATTGAATGTCACCAAGTTTCTAAGATGTATGATAAAAAATTTAGTAATATTTGGTTGACAATTAAATAATTTCGTATAAATTTGTCAACAACATCAACGAGGTTATGGCACACAGTGAAACTTTATTTGGAACCAGATTGAAGCTTGCCAGAAAAATGGCAGCCATGTCATTACAAGAACTTGCTGATGCTTTAGAAAATAAAGTATCAAAACAAGCACTTAGCAAGTATGAGATGGGTGTTATGAATCCTTCCAGCGATGTTTTAGTAGCTATCGCAAATGCACTTAAAGTGAAAACTGATTATTTCTTAAAGAAAAATCAGGTACAATTAGGAGAGATTTTATTTCGTAAAAAAGCTAGTCTCCCCAAAAAGACCGAGGAAGCGATAGTGGAGAAAGTAAGAGATTATGTTGAACGATACCTGGAGATTGAAAATCTTCTAGCCGTTGATAGCAAATTTCAGAACCCATTGAAGGGATATAGTCTGAACATAAAAAAAGATGTAGAAGCTGCATCAAATAAGTTACGAGAAGAATGGGATTTGGGAACTGACTCAATACCCAACATTATTGAAATGCTTGAACTTAAGGGCATCAAGGTTTTGTTAATCGACGATGTTGATGATTTTGATGGTTTGGCTGTTTATACTTCTACTCAAATACCGGTTGTAGTAGTTAATGCCAGAAATAAGCCAATTGAACGAATCAGGTTTACTATTGTTCATGAGTTAGCACACCTCTTATTAGAAATAGATTCCAGCAAAACTTCGAAAGAAGTCGAAGAATGGTGTCATTTCTTTTCAAGTTGTTTCTTGATGCCAACTATCATGTTGATGAAAATGATTGGCGGGCGAAAAAGGAATTACATCTATATAAACGAACTGATTAGTATTAAGGAATATTTTGGTGTATCATTACGAGCTATCGTACACAGACTAAGAGAGATTGAAGTCATTACTGACAGCTACTACCAACGATGGGTAATATACATGAGCAAAACTTACGGTGGTAAAATTGAGCCAGGATCCTACAAAGGCGAAGAAAAATCCAAGCTATTTGACCAGTTAATTAATCGTGCACTTGCTGAAGAGGTAATAAGTCTTAGTAAGGCTGCTGCGCTTTGGAATACTAGCATTAATGAAATAAGAAAAGGCTTTGGAGGTGTCAGATAACAAAGAAATAGTAATTAAAGATGCCTGCATCATATTTGACTTAGTAGATCTTGATCTGCTCGGATCATTTTTTTCATTAGCAGTTACAGCCATAACAACGCCGCAAGTTATTGGGGAAATATTGGATGAGGATCAACTGAAGGCTATTTCTGCTTATGTAGATAATGGCTTGTTACAAGTCGATAATAGTGGAGACTACCAAAGGATGCTCGAAATAGCAGAACAGTACCCTGGACTCAGCACTGCGGATAGCTCAGTTTTAGAAATAGCATTGAGAAAAGAAGCAATAATATTTAGCTCTGATGGATTGCTTAGAAAGATTTCAACAAACAAGAATCTTACGGTAAGGGGAGTACTTTGGATTATTGAACAACTATTTATTGGGGGACTAATAACAAAAGAAGTGGCATTGGGAAAATTGCAGGTTTATTCAGATATAAATATGAGAGCACCAAAAAAAGAAATTGATAAACTCATTGATAAGATAAGACATGAGCCATGAAAGTGTTAATCATTAATTCCCCATTGTTTCGAGAAAAGAATCTTCTTTACGATGAAGACTCACTCCCCCCTATAGGGTTAGGTTATATTGCCACTCATTTAAAAAATAATGGGATTAATGTTTCGCTTATTGATGCTGTCGATCGAAAAATTCCGTTATCGGAGTTAGTTGCCCTTATTAACCAAGAACAACCTGAATGCATTGCAGTAAACATCTTCACTACTAATTATGAACTAGTGAAGGAAATGATAGAGTCAATTAGTTATAAGGCTCACATCATTATTGGAGGACTATCAACAAAAGAATTACATAAAAAAATCATTGAATGGAAAACTAGTAACCATATCGATATTGTAACAGGTGATGGAGAGCTTATTACACTTGACCTTGTAAATAATGTTATTGAACAAGAACCTTTGATTGCTGTAGATAACCGAAGAGTATTTAATGTCGGCAATAGCTCCAAATACCTACTAAAAGATATTTCTGACATTGAGCTGGATAGAAGTTTTTTTCTGAATGAACCAGTTAGACATCCTCTGGGCTTTTTAGAAGGAAATATTGTGACAAGCAGAGGTTGCATTTATAATTGCACTTTTTGTGCTGCAGCCAGATCACTAAATGGTGATTATCCCATCCGGGAGAAATCGGAAATCTCAATTATTAGGGAATTGACTGACATCAGTGAAAAGTTTCCTGGGGTAGATTCTATCAGGGTTTTGGATGATCTTTTTCTTAAGAAAAAGGAAACAGTTGAAAAAGCTGCAAGGATATTTTCTCAATTCAATTTCCAATGGCGATCTATGGCGCATGTTATGACCTTTCACAAAGTGGATGACCAATTAATGACTGCATTAAAAGAAAGCGGATGCCATGAACTTTTTATTGGTATTGAATCGGGATCACCGAAAATATTAAGTTCAATCAAGAAAACAAATAACATAGAGCTAATCGTCACTAATCTTACTAAAGTATTAAAGGCAGGCATTAATCTGAAAGGATATTTTATCTATGGCTTCCCTGACGAAACTGTTGAGGATATGGAGATGACTTTTCAACTTGCATCTACTCTAAAAGCCGCAGCTGAACATTATGGCGCAAACTTCAGAACCAGTGTGTTTCAGTATCGTCCATACCATGGTACCCAAATTTACTACGAGCTAAAACAAAAGGGTGCTGATGTTGAAGTTGAAGCGATTATGCCTAATCAAGCTTTATCGCATCTTGTAGGAAGGTTACAGTTCAATTTCCATAGCGGAAATTACTCGATGGCTGAAACTAACCAAGTTCATGATTATATTTACCGCACAATCAACCTAAATGGCGGTGAAATTTTCGGGCAACTTGGAGCTAAGGGCATGCGACAATCATATTTGTAGATCGTGTGGGCTTTACATACACCAGGATCCAATATACGACCAACATAAGCAATCGAATATTTTTTGGGTTGGACTATCAGCTGTTCAATTTGCTGAAGGCGAAAAAAAACTTCCTTTGGCCCCCTCAACACGAACGGGTGCATTAATCCAGGAGATAGAGACTCCTTTTTCTGAAACAATATCCTTTTACAAGACAAACCTAGTTAAATGCGTACCTCTAAGTCAAGACAAAATCCGATATCCTGATAATAAGGAAATGGAAAAATGCTTTTCCAATTTTGTTTGGGAACTTGAAAATTTGAAACCAAAGATGGTTTTTCTTCTTGGCAAACAAGTTGCAAGCTTCGTCTATAAAAAGTTTGATGCTGGACTACCAGAACTAGATAATAATTTTAAGTATCAACCGGCTACAATTCAAAATACTTTGTTTGTTCCAGTACACCATCCATCTTTTGTTTTAGTATATAAAAGGAAGCTGTTAGAGGATTATATTTCTAACATTCAAGCTCTGTTTTTTTTGGAAATTTTGAATAGATGTAAAATCGCATAATCACTTTACTGATCACTGCTAGGTCAATCTTTATTTTCAAACAGTTCGGACAAACTTACTTTGAGAGCTTTTGCTATTTGAAGCAGATAAAAAGCTGAAGGATTCACGTTGCCTTTTTCGAGACGGTTAATACTTTGCCTGTCTTTATCACACTCCAAAGCAAGTTCAGCCTGATTAAGCCCTTGTTGTTCCCGTAAATGCGCTATTCGTTTACCGAGATTCTTTAAGAAAGTAGCTTTGACTTTATCATTTGACACGAAGAGCAATGTGAACCAATATGGTCACATTATTGTCAACGGATTTGTTTACATTATTGGAACTTCATACTTTAGCTCTTGTTCCCAGTCTACAGTAAACATAAAGTCCCGCTACGGCGGGGCTTGCTTTTTAAAGAGGGGACAGTTTGTTATCTCTTTACTTTCTCTTCTATGAGCCTGTTGTATTTCTCGAGGAGTTCGTAGTATTTTTCTTTCCAGTGATCCCTTTGTTTGAGAGCGTCTTTGAGTGTTGGTTGTTTGCCGTATTCTTCGGCGGGTTCTTCGACCAGGTATTTAGGCATGTCGGGGATATCTTCGGAGAAGTCGTGCCTGAGGGCTTTGCCGTAGGCGGCGAGGATATGGAAGTCGAGGTCTTTCGTTTCTTTGTGTTTGTAGTATGCGGACCTGCTATACCCTGCTTTTTCGGCAACAAATTTTATATTGAGCCTGGAAGCCTTCATTACAGACTCGAGCAGTTGCCCCCGGTGGATATGTTTTTTGCTGGTGCTCACCGGGTTAAAGGAATAAACATTAATGTGTAAAAAAATAAACATTAATGTGTACTAAATATACAAAATAGTTCTAAATTGCTTCGTATTGTTTAGTCTGACTGTTTACTGCAGGACTGGGAAGCCTGTATATGAGACAAACAGTTAGATACTTACTACTACTACAGTGCAGGATGAGGCATGTGTTGGCGGGGCCTGCACTTTGTATTGCCGAAGTTGTTACTACCGGGGCTGACACGAGATGTGTTGTTGGCTGTTATTCCACTTACTGTACGGCAATATTTCACCATTCTTTTAATGACACGATTGCTCGATGAAGGTGAAATATTTTGTTATGCATATAAACTCTTCTTTTTTGGTCTGCAGCAGTTGCAGATACTACCGGACTGCGGTGGACAGGTGGCTCCGATGGCAGCACCTGATATTGTTTGCGTGTAAGCCGAAGAACCCGGTATAAGGGGAGGGAGAGGACAGTTGACAGTTGGCAGATGACAGATGACAGATGACAGTTGACAGGAGACGGAGTCTATAGAGTAGAAAAGTATATAGAGGGGAGGAGTAGATAGATGACGGTTGACGGTTGAGAAATGACAGGAGGAAGGAGCGTTGGAGGTTGGATGTTGACGGTTGATGGATGATCGATGGAGGAGTGCAGATGAAATGCTATTGCTAATTGAATGATCCGGGGGATGGCTTCGGCGAGGCCTTGCAATAATGACGAAATGAGCTTACACGAATTATACAAAGTGGTTTACGAGACGGATGCTGTACCTACAGATGAAGAACTGACTGCATTGTCGAAGCTGATGAGTGCTTTACCAGATGAGGTGTTCAATGCGGTGTTTCAGCATTATGTGCACCATAAGACGATTGAAGCCATAGCTGAGGAAAATAATGTGCCTGTACATAAGGTGGAGCACTGGCGGAAGAGTGGGGTGGCGATGATGAAGGTGGTGGGAGGAGAGAGGTAGAAAGGTATATAGAGTAGGAAGGTGTATAGAGTAAGGGAGGTGTATAGAGTAGGAAGGTATATAGAGTAAGGGGAGGTGTATAGAGTAGGAAGGTATATGGAGTAGGAAGGTATATAGAGTAGGAAGGTATATAGAGTAGGGAGGTATATAGAGTAGGGAGGTATATAGAGTAGCGGAGGAATGAATTCGACAATGGAGGCAAGGAGAAACGTGAGAGGTGAATGGTGAATGGTGAATAGTGAATAGTGAGTCGTGAATCGTGAAAGGTATTCGGAAGTGGATCATTGATTTGGCGGAGGGAACATCTGAGACTTCAGCTTTAGATCGCTTGTAAAAAAATGCGCAAGCGGTTCAATAATTACAGAACATGTTTATCGTGTAAGAAGAGTGCAAGGAAGCTTCATTGCCGTCAAGCATTTGGTTAGCCAGGTTACTCCAGGAGTTTAACTCAATCAACAAATTTTTTAACAACAATCAGAAGTAAAAAATGAGAAAGATTCTCGTGCTGCTATTGCTATGCCCATACATGAGCATGGGGCAGCAACAACAAACGATAAAGGGTATTGTACAAACACCTAATGGCACAGCCGTAAGCGGTGCGGCCATCAGCAGTGCACATACCGGGAATATCGTTATGAGCGATCATAACGGTGCCTTTGAAATTAAGATAGCCAGGGTGCCCGATACCCTGACCATACGGCATGTAAGCTACCATACGGCAACGCATGTTGTTGTAAGCAATGCAGCGGTACAGGTTGTGTTGCATGAGGGATCTAACGAGCTTGACGGAACAATGGTGATTGCCTATGGCACGACTACGAGAAGAATGAATACCGGCAGCGTAGGCAAGGTGAGTGCAAAAGATATTGCCGTACAGGCTGTAGGTGATCCACTACAAACACTGGGAGGAAGGGTAACCGGGCTGACCGTAACACAAAGCAGTGGTGTGCCGGGTGCCACGGTAAAACTGCAGATACGTGGTCGAAACTCTATAGCACAGGGCAGTGAGCCTTTGTTTATCGTGGATGGTGTACCATTTGCGGCGGGTAACGAAGCCATCAACCGATTGACCAGTGTATTGACGGGTGAAGGTGCCGGGTTGAGCCCGTTCAGCACCATTGCACCCAACGACATAGAGAGTATAGAAGTGCTGAAAGATGCCGATGCTACTGCGATATATGGCAGCAGGGGAGCCAACGGCGTAGTGCTTATTACTACCAAGAAAGGCAAAGCAGGAAAGACAACATTGCAGGTGCAGGTGAGCAGGGCTGTGAACAGCATTACGAGAAGTATGCCTATGCTGAATACGCAGCAATATGTTGCGATGCGTAAAGAGGCGTTTGCCAATGATGGCATGGCCATGACCAACAGCACTGCACCTGATATACTGCTGTGGGATACGACAAGGTATACGAACATGGGTGAGACGTTCATGGGAGAGAACGCCGTTACCACCGATGCCTCTTTTACACTGACCGGTGGCAGTGGCAATACACAATACATACTGGGTGGTAATTACCGTAAAGAAGGAACGGTGTTTCCCGGCGGGATGTATGTACAACGAGGGACTGGTAACCTGGGTGTGCAACACCGGAGTGCTAATGGAAAGCTGAGCATTAATGCCAGCACTGCTTACAGCTATAATGCGAATAATTTGACTGCAGGCGATATGGGCTTTACGTTGAGCCTGCCGCCGAATTTCCCGGCATTCTATAACGACGATGGGAGTATTAAATGGGAAGAAGGCGGTGTAGCACTTAACAACCCTATGAGCTATTTGCTGCGTGACTACACTGCAACGACACAACAGATGAACAGCAGGGTGCTGGTATCTCTGAGGCCGTTGGCAGGCCTGGTGCTGAGCACTTCGCTGGGATATAATGTGCTGCGGGTGGATGAGCGATCAGTTACGCCAATAGCATCACAGAACCCGGCAGGCAACCCATTGGGAACACTGGATATAGCAGGCAACCGCTACCAAGGGTGGATCGCAGAGCCACAGGTGCATTATACCAGCAAGCTGTATGGCGGACGCCTGCAATTATTAGCAGGTGCCACGTTGCAGGATAACATGAACGAAGGGCTGAGTATAAAAGCAACAGGGTATACGAGTGACCAGTTGCTGTATTCACTGACAGCAGCACCGGTGGTTCAGAGCAAGAGTAACAGTTTTAGTAAATACAGGTACAAGGCTTTGTTTGGAAGGGTGAACTATAGTTACCGGGATAAGTACATCGTGAATTTTTCGGGACGCAGAGACGGTAGTAGCCGGTTTGGCACAGGCAGACAATACAGCAATTTTGGTGCTGCAGGAGCGGCCTGGCTTTTTAGCAAGGAAGGTTTTATTAAAGGTTTGCTGCCTGCATTGAGCTATGGAAAACTGAGAGCCAGTTACGGCACCAGTGGTAATGACCAGATAGGCGATTATAAGTATCTGGATAACTGGGGCGCTACGATGCCATACCAGGGCAATACAGCTTTGCAACCACAGAACCTGTTCAATGCCGACTACCATTGGGAGGTTAACAGGAAGCTGGAGGCTGCTATAGAGACTGGATTCTTTAATGACAGGCTTTTGATGAGCGTGGCATGGTACCGTAACAGGAGCGGTAACCAACTTGTGCAGTACTTATTGCCGACACAGACAGGTTTTAACTCGATTATCCGTAACCATGATGCCGTGGTAGAGAATACCGGTGTTGAAGTAGAGGTGCATGCCGATATGATTCACAGTAAAAAATTCGAATGGCGTACCGATATGAATGTTACGATACCAAAGAACCGCTTGCTGAGTTTTAAGAACCTTGAACAGTCGAGCTATGCTAATGCATACATCATCGGCTCATCGCTTACTGCCACCAAAAGATACAGGTATGAAGGTGTGAACCCGGCGACGGGTGTTATGCAGTTCGAGGATGTGAACAAGGACGGGTTGTACAATGTTGCCGACCTGCAGGTGACGGGAGATACCGACCCCGATCTATATGGCGGCGTAAGCCAGTATTTGCGATACAAGCAGGTTAGCCTTGACGTATTCATTGAATTTAAAAAGCAGCGTGGCCGTAACTACCTGTATAGCCTGTACTCGGGCAATACTGTGCCGGGCATGCGATACAATATGCCGGAGATCGTATTAAAGCGATGGCAGCATCCTGGTGATGTAACGACGATACAACGATTTACTGCGTCCTCAGCAAGTGCTGCTGCCGCAGCGGGTTCGAGACTGCTGGCATCGGATGGTATTTATGGTGATGCATCTTATGTGCGATTAAAAACAGTGGCGATATCATGGGCAATGCCTGCGAAGCTGCTTGAGCGTATGCATGTGCAACAAGCCATGCTGTTTGTGAGAGGGCAAAACCTGCTGACGTTTACCAAGTACGAAGGCGCAGACCCCGAGACACAAAACTTGTATGTACTACCGCCCATGAAAACATTTGCCTGCGGTATTTCCATCACACTTTAATTAAAAACTTATGACTAAAAATATAGTAACAAGATCCAGGTATGGATCGCTGTGCAGTATGGTCGCAGCATTAGTGATCGCATTCATCGCGATGCTATACACCAGTTGCAAAAAGTTTGTAACGGTAGAGCCGCCGATAGATAAGATCACATCAACAACAGTGTTCAGCAATAACCAGACTGCAACATCGGCAGTGCTTGGTGTGTACAGCAATATGATGATGACCGATGCCAATTTTTTTAATGGCGCTATTACGATCAATACGGGGCTGAGTGGCGACGAGCTAGTATATAACAGTACAGTGGACGAGGTGAAAAGTTTTTATACCAATAGCCTGAGTGCCAGTAACAGCATGATCGGCGACCTGATGTGGTCGAGGGCATACTCCATCTTGTACCAAACCAATGCGTGTATTGAAGGGCTGGAACAGTCGGCCGGTGTTACAGACAGTGTACGGAAACAACTAACGGGAGAAATGAAACTGGTAAGAGGGTTCATTCATTTTTACCTGGCGAATGTTTTTGGCGATGTGCCACTGGTGTTAACGACCAATTATGCTGAGAATAGTGTGATGCCAAGGACAGCGAAGCAAGCCGTGTTGCAACAGGTAGTGAAGGATGCAGAAGCTGCCAAAGTGTTGCTTAGTGATAAATACCCCAGTGCAGGCAGAGTGCGGCCTGTAAAAGCTGCAGCGAGTGCTTTACTGGCAAGGGTGTACCTGTATATGCAGGAATGGAGTAAGGCGGAAGCTGCGGCGACGGCAGTGATCAATAACAGTATGTATGGACTTGTTGCCAATACAGACAATGTTTTTGTTGCTGATAATGGTGAAGCCATTTGGCAACTGATGCCGGTGGTGGCGGGATTCAATACTATAGAAGGCAATCGTTTTGTACCCGGTACTGCGACGGCAAGGCCGCAATATTCATTAAGTACAGCATTGTTGAATGCATTTGAAGCAGGTGATAAGCGAAAGACGAGCTGGACGAAAGTGAATGTGAGTGCGGGGATACCTTATACGTTTCCGAATAAGTATAAGGTGCGTAGCAGTACAACGGTTACCGAGCATTATACTTTGTTACGGCTTGCGGAGCAATACCTGATACGAGCCGAAGCAAGGGTGGAACAGAATGATATTGCGGGTGCTAAAACCGATATCGATGTGATTCGAATGAGGGCCGGGTTAGCGGCTACGACAGCGATAACAAAAGCTGCTGTGCTTACTGCCATAGAAAAAGAAAGACGTATTGAGCTATTTGCGGAATGGGGGCACCGGTGGTTTGACCTGAAACGATGGAACAGCGCTGATGCAGTTTTGGGCGTTGCAAAACCCGGATGGAAAAGTTATATGCAACTGTACCCGATACCTCATAGCCAGTTACTGACCAACCCCTTCTTAACTCAAAACCCCGGCTATTGATTTATGAAACCAATAATGATACTGGTAACGTGTGTAATGCTGTGCTACGGCGTGGTTGCACAGCGTGTAAACATAGGAGACAGGATACCTGATGTGCAGCTTAAGAATATTATTAACTATACAAGTACAACTGCGAGTTTGAGGAGCTTTAACAAGAAGCCTTTGCTGTTGCAGTTCTGGAGTGCGGAATGCGGAACGTGTATCAGCAGTTTCAGGAAGCTGGACACGCTGCAGGCGAAGTTTGCGGGGAGGGTTCAGTTCCTGCTGGTGACGATGAATGATGTAGCAAAGACAAAACAGTTGTTCAGGGAGCATCGTGTTATCAGCAAGACCAAACTGGTGACTGTTGCCGGAGACAGCGTGTTGTGGAAGCGATACTTTCCGCTGATGAGTGTGCCACATGAAGTGTGGGTTGATATTGATGGAAAGGTGGTAGCTATTACTGATTACAAAGATGTGAATGAAGCCAACCTGGAGATACTTGCTACAGGAGGTAAGCTTAACCTGAAAGAGAAAAGAGAGAGTAACGACTGGCGTGTGTTTTATACGGAGGAGCCATTGATAAGTTACGATTATGACCGTTATGCAGGAGATGTGTATTCTTACTCGTTTATTGGCGGACCGAGAGAGGGCATTGCACTTGGCGCACGATATGATACAAGAGACAGTATTAAAAGAGCGAAGGTGATCAACAGCGGCATCAAGATGTTATATGAGATCGCTAACATGAAATACAACAATCACCCGACTTTATCGGAGTGGAGGCCAAGAAACGGTATGCATGATGATAAGGTGTTTTGTTATGACCTGTTGCTTAGGACGGATTCTATTGAAGGTTTGTTTAGCAGAATGAGAAATGATCTTGACAGGCAGTTTGGATTGACCAGCCGAATTGAAAAGCGAATGATGCCGTGTTATGTTTTGCAGGTGGATAGTACGAAAGGCATACAGCCATCGAAATGCAAGAAGAGTGAGAAAACTGAAGGGGAACTGGAGACGGAATATTGTGCATTACGTTTTTGGGGGTTAATAAATCTTATCAGCCGGCAGTCGTTACCACTTATAGACGAAACAGGTTATAAAAGAGATATAGATATCGTATTGCCTAACGATATAGAAAACACCGAACTGCTAAAGCAATATTTAGCCAGAGCCGGGCTTAAACTGGTAAAGGCAGAAAGGTTATTAGAGGTTGTAGTTATAGAATAAAAAAAGTAGCCGCTAACTGCGGCTACTTTGCTAAGGACTAGTTTAGCTTTTTAAGCGGTGCCTGTACCGTACCCACCGGAACTTCCCTGCCTTCCTGGTCGAAGTCGATCTCATCGTAGCCATTTCTACATTCGATGGTAGTAGTGGCATTGCATATTGCCTGTTGTGAACTCAGCGAGAAATAGCCGAGGTAGTTACCTTGTGGATCGAACCAATGATACATCGGGTCGAGCGCTGTTGTTGGTTTTGATGCCTGCACTGCGAAAGCTGTTGACGCTGCGATTAAGATGGCAATTAAGCCAATGAACATCTTTTTCATAATAAACTGTTTTAGTTAAGTGCCTACGTTTTTGAACCGGGAGTTTCGGCAATAAACCCGGATTGCAATGATTTTTTATGATGTATTCTAAGGCGATAGATGGCAACAATATTTATGGCGATAAAAGCGGTGTTGAATAAGACATGTTGTTTCCAGGTGAGTTGCTGTATGACACCGCCACAGGTACAGGGCAGATCATAATGATTGAATAAGCTTATGATCAGGTAGCCGGTGAAGGTTAGCAGTAGTGCCAGGCTTATGAACAAGGCAATGCGAGTTGTGGCCGGGATGAGTAATGCAAAGCTGAGTAACAATTCGGAAACCGGCAGGGTGACGGCGAGGAAAGTGCCGTAACCACCGATCATTGGCAGCTGACTTAAGACGATAGCATTCTGTTGAAATGCCAGAAGCTTTTCTGTGCCGGTGTACACATACAGAAATATGAGCAAGCTTATCGCTATGCTGTTAACTGGTGCTGTGGATTTTGTTATTGCTGCATGCATGATGAATTAGGTTTGGTTCCATTCGTGTTTTAGTCTTGATAATTCCCGTTTGCTGAGCCAGCGGACCTGCTGATCGAAAGACAAGGTGTGTTTGTATGAACGCCTGTATTGTGCAGGTGACTGACCGTGATGATTTTTGAAAGCCCGGGAGAAACTGAAAGCGGACGTGTAGCCGAGTTGTTTAGCGATGACTGCGAGTTTATCTTTTTGATTGATGAGCATTGATGCAGCCAGTTGCATGCGGGATGTAAAAGATTGCTGTGTTGTTTGTTTTGATGAGGCTTTATGTGTTGTAGCTTTTTTCACGAGTGTTGATGAGCACAAAACTATGGTGGGAGAGACAGGTGTATTAGAGAGATGGTGCGGGAAAGCATAACACCCCCGTCTCCTGAAGCGGGAAATTCTGACCGTTGAGGTGTGACCAAGAAAGGAGGTAACGCAAAGGGGATAGTTGAACAAGGGATGTGTAAGAGCGTTTTAGCGAGGGAGAGTGGTTGGAGGT
>JANINS010000002.1:123480-368516 GCA_024508725.1 Chitinophagaceae bacterium
GTGCGAGTGTGAAACGCAAAGCGGCGCAAAGGGATTCCCGCCTGTGGCGGTAATACGGGAACTGGGTGTGTATAGGCTTATTGGACCAATATTATTAATTTAAGAGATGTTGTATGTGACCTCCCACAATCCCTCCAAAAGAGGCAGGCCTATAGTCCGACCGTTGAGGTGTGACTAAAAAAGGAGGTAACGCAAAGGGGATAGTTGAACAAGGGATGTATAAGAGCGTTTTAGTGAGGGAGAGTGGTTGGAGGTGTGCGAGTGTGAAACGCAAAGCGGCGCAAAGGGATTCCCGCCTGTGGCGGTAATATGGGAACTGGGTGTGTATAGGCTTATTGGACCAATGCGATTAAGTGACGAGATATTGTATGTGACCTCACCCATAATCCCTCTCCAAAAAAGAAGGAATGGATTTAACTTAATGGCATTGCATAAAGGGGTGGAAGAAGGGCGCCTATAGTGCAATAAAATGGTATAAAAAATAGAACTGGTTTGGTTTTTTTATAGAAATGGTTCTAGTGAGATGCTGTGCAGGTGCGATGAAATTGCTGTCAAAATTTTATCGTATGAGTCAGACACATTTTATTTCATTGGACACAGCTGTAGCAATGACGGCCAGGTTCAGGGCTAACAGGAACAATGTACTAAAGCCCGAGTATCATAACAGTGATATTGTGGCCAACTGTGAAACGTTTAGTAAGAGTGCTGTAGAGACCTTGTTACAACAAACAGGTTGTACAGGCTTCAGGATCTACTATGGTATGGATGAAGATTTAAAAATTCATGCTATATTAGTAGGCGTAAACAGCAATGATGCAGACATACTGCCGTTGCAGGGCGGACTTGTTGCAGAAGATCCGGACGGGACGATATTAGAGGAGGGACAAAGGTGCCCGCCTTATTGTCCGCCTACCTCACCCCTAAACACAGATTGATGAACTGGTATGTTATCACAACTGTTTTAAGCTATACCATTTTCCCAGCAACATTTATTGCGGTATGGAATTACTGGCAGCGTAGGTTTACCTACCTGCCTTTTTTACTTTTATTAGTGACTGCCAGTTTGAACGAGGTGGTGAGTACGCTGGTGATATTTCAAGGGCAGAGTAATGCTGTTAACAATAATGTGTATGTGCTGGCAGAATGTTTACTTGTGATATGGCTTTTTGCGGAATGGGAACCCAACAAGCGAAAGACAGGCTGGTACAAAATAGCGACTATTGTTCTTGTGCTGATATGGATAGCAGATAACATCATCTTTCATTCGATTGCATCATTTAACCAGGTATTTAAAATCAGTTTTGCCGTAGTAGCCGTGATTATGAGTTGTGACCAGCTTAGTTACCTGCTGACCAATCATTCGAGCTTACGGGGTAACAGTAGACTGATACTGTGCATCGTGTTTTTTGTGACTTACAGTTTCAAAACATTCACGGAAATGTTTGTGGCTTTTAATCCTGATTACAGCAATTCATTTTACGAGGCGTTCTTCTTTATCTGGATCACGATTAATACACTGAGTAATGTTAGCTTTTTAATAGCCGCTATATGGATGAGCAAGAGAGAAAGATATTATATTTCTTACTTGTAGGTTCTGCCACACAGGCTTTATTCCTGTTCCTGTTGATCAGAAATATGATCATCCACCATTTGCATAGCCAGCGTTTGTACCAGGCTATGAGCGGGCTGGAAGTGAAGACACTGGAAGGGGAGCGGAAGCGGCTTGCGGCAGATATACATGACGAGATCGCCCCGAAGGTGGCTATTACGCGGATGTTATTGTCGAACATAAGGGTACGACCAAAGGACAGGATTTTCGCTGAGAAAGTGTTGAGCAATAATGACGAGGTGATCGACAGACTTCGTGAAATTTCGCTGGCACTTGCACCAACGACATTGTTGCGAAACGGTGTTGTTGCAGCAATAGATAAATGGTGCAACGATCTTAGGGTGACGAGCGAGATAGACTGGAGATTTTATAACGTTGGATACCTGGATGGCATGCTGAACAGCGAAGCGGAAATGCATATGTACCGTATGGTGCAGGAGGCGAGTTATAATGTGTTGAAATATTCAAAGTGTGGCCGGTGTGATATTGAACTAGTGTTGCTAAATAAGAAATTGGAAGTGAAAATAAAAGACAACGGTATTGGCTTACAGCAACCGAAACAAGACAGTACGGGGCTAAATAACATTGCTTTGCGGGCAGAGATGTTGAAGGGTAAAATGTTTGTAAACAGTAAGCCTGACCGGTGTACTGAAATACTAGTAGAGATACCAATAAAACCTGAGATATGCGGAAACCTATTACTATTGTGATCGCCGAAGACATGGATATTTATCTTGACGGGCTGATCATGACATTGGAACGGAATAAGCGGTATAAAGTAATAGCGCATGTGCCTAATGGGAGAGAGTTACTGGAAGTGCTGAAGACTGTTACTCCAGACATTGTGCTTGTGGATGTAGTGATGCCGGTTTTGAATGGTGTTGAAGCCTGCAAGGTGATCAATAATCTGTACCCGGAAATTGCAGTGGTTGCTATGACCGTTTTTGAAGATGAAGATGAGGTGCAAAAGATGATACAGGCCGGAGCCATTGGCTTTATGATGAAGAATTCTGATAAAGAAGAATTGTTTACTGTAATCGAATCTGCCTACAAAGGAAAGCCGGTGTATTGCAGCCGTACGAACAGAAGATTAGCGGAAGCTTTTGCGGAGAGAGGCCGACAGTTGAAGCCACTTGATTTTAGTACAAGAGAACTGGAGATCATGGAACTGAAATGCGACAATCTTTCGCATGAGGATATTGCCGACAAGTTGTGTATGAGTATAAAGACAGTTGACAGTTACTCGTATCAGATGCTACAGAAAATAGGCGAGCACAATGCGGTAGGATTGATCAGGTATGCGATCAGGCATGGGTTGTACAAGGTGAAGTGAGATTTGGTTGCCGAGGTATAAATATCTACAGTGAAGTAACAGTATTACTTTTACACCGACGTAGTGAGATTATTTTCACCTATGTCAGTTGAGAAAACGAAAGCCCTTTCCAGGGCTTTCTCTTTTACATGATACAGTAATGGTTACTGTTTTATAAATCGTTCTATCCGTGTATCGGTACCGATCCTGATGACGAGGAAGTAGGTGCCTGCAGGCAGATCGGTCACATTCATATTCGTTGTATTGCTGCCCTGCTGAAGTTGCAGGGTGGTTGACTTCAGGTTTCTTCCAATGACATCGCTGATGTTCACATTCGCTTTTGCAGCTTTGGCAACGTCTAGCTGCAGGTGCAGCTGATCTTTGACAGGGTTAGGTGTTAATGCTATACCCGCAATGTTACTACTCATGTTTACTGCCACCGTATTTGAATACGTGTACTTACCGTCTTTATCCAGTTTTTTGAGGCGATAGTAATTTATTCCATTGAGTGGTTGTTTGTCGACCAGGCTGTAGTTGTTTACACCTGTTATGTTGTTAGCTGCAACATTACCTATGGGCTGGAATGTAACACCATCTGCGGAACGCTGCACTTCAAAACCCTGGTTGTTGATCTCGTTAGTCGTTTGCCATTGCAGCAACACCTGTTTATCACTCGTGGCTTTGGCTGTGAAGTTTAACAAGGTTACCGGGAACACATTGGTTCGGGTGTACCATACAGGTGAGGTGATCACATACCCGCCACCGATAGATATTTCTGCGTAGTAATATGCCTGCGTGTTATTGGCAAGATTGAAATCAGTATAGTTGAATACACCACCTGTTGCAGAATCGATCGCTACCGGTGTTAAGCCACTACCAGCGATGCCCTGCATTAAACGGATGGTGGCATTGGCCGTGCCTGCGGCGTTGGTAGGATCGTTGACCCAGATAGATATTGCAGGAGCGGAAGTGCCGGTAAGGATGCTGCCCATTAACTGGTTGTTGAGGGTGAACACCACTCTGGTATCGCAATCGGTGGTGGAATAAAATCTTCTTTGTTTGAGGCTGAGCAACATATCGGCCTGTGTTAAACCAGGCGACAGCACTGCGACACGGGAGTAGTTCATCCTGCCGAAGTTGGTGTAGTGGGTATCATGATCTATTGTTGGACCTGCGTGGTATCCACGGCTGAGTAATCGTTTGTAATAGTTGTAGTGGCCTTGCCTTGCAGGTGCATCGGTATAGTTGGTGACGGTAGAAAAAGCAGGACCGCTTTCGATGGCACAGCCAGCGATGGCACTATCGGCGGTAGGGTTGAGACCTGCATTGGCGATGCCGCCATAGTCGGAGTTATCAGGATGTGCCAGCATAGCGAATGCAGTAGTGGGCCAGTCATTGATCGTCTTGAACAAGCCTGTTGTACCTGTAGTGGGTGGTGTACCGAGGTAATCGCTTTTGGCAACGAACTGGTTGTAGTAACCGGCATCCCAACCGAGCAACTGGTTGCTGCCATATACCAATACGTGCCCAGCATTGCTGATAACGCCCCACTCCATACCATATAGCGCCAGGAAGTTTGACGTAGTAGCGGCCTGGGCCTGTGCGATGCCGGGCTGCCAGTTTGCAAGGGTCATACCTGCATCCCTGTGATTGTGCTCGGATATACCGAGGTAGTCCATGCACTGCGAGTTCTTTGCATAGGCATAGTCATCTGCGGGGGTGAAGGAACCGTTGTCTTTATTACCATCGGAGTATGACGAGTGTGCATGCAGGTTGCCAAAATAATGGCTGTAGGTAGCTGCACCTGTTGTGGTTGCATTACCTGTTAGTGGTGAGGAAGACATGTAAAGCGGACCGCCACTACACTGATCGTTCTTCGAGAAAATATAGAAGTAGTACGGGGTGGAAGGAGTTAGTCCTGTTGCGATAAAAGCGGTGGCACTGCTATTGGATAAAACGACGCCGTTTCCAATGGCGGCACCAGTAGTGTAAGTAATTCCGTTCTGTGGGGTGGCACTCAGCGTAGCGGAGGTGCTATATACCACCAGGTAGCCGTTTACATTGGCGGCGGGTAAAAAGTATCCTGTGATGTTACCCGTATTCGCACTGAGGTTGAGCTGTGTTGGTTGTGCCGTTGGCGTTGAACATGCACTCACGATTGTAGTAGTGGCATTGGCTGTTAGCGGACTGTTTGTGTTGTAGGCTGGACCCGAAGTACAGTTGTCTTCGTTGGCAGCGAATACAAAGAAATAGTACTGTGTACCGGAGGCGAGGTTGTTTGCGGTGAAGGTAGTTTGCTGTGTTCTGGTGACCACCACGCCACCACCCAGGGCACTACCTGCACTATAGGCAGTACCGTTTACGGGGGAACTGCTTAACGTACTGCTTGTACTTCGCACTACGAGGTAATGATCTGCATTTGGGGCCGCTGATGCTGTGAACGAGCCTTTGATGCTGTTGAGGGTGATATTGCTTAATACGAGGTTAGCGGGTTGGCTTGACGGAGCACTGCAAGGCGCACTACCGGACAATGTGGTTACGATGGCTGTGAGCGGCGTAGCAGTAAGATATTTGGTTCCGCCGGAACAGAGATTGTTCATCGCAAATACATAGAAATAGTATTGTGTTGAAGGGCTGAGATTGGTGATCGTAAAATTGGTTGCATTGCCAAAGCTGATGACGGTGCCATCACCCACATTATCGCCTATGTTGTAGTTCTGACCATCAACAGGCAGCGAACTAAGGTTGTTGTTGAGGCTGTAAATAACGAGGTAACCTGTAGCAGCAGGCACGGCTGCACTGAACAAACCGGTGATGCTGCTATAACCGGGGTTTAGTGTGAGATTGGTAGGTTGTGCTGTTGGCGTAGAGCAGGTGGTAGCAGGCACTGCTGTTACGCTAACAT
This sequence comes from Chitinophagaceae bacterium, assembly GCA_024508725.1. Classification (GTDB taxonomy): domain Bacteria; phylum Bacteroidota; class Bacteroidia; order Chitinophagales; family Chitinophagaceae; genus JAEZDC01. Next base: position 129,307 of record JANINS010000002.1, read on the forward strand.
TGTCGATAGATAATTTGGGGCGGTTGCCTGTTGAGCCGCCTGTGCCATTGTAATAATAAAAACGAATTTGTGCATTCGCAGCACCATTGAATGATGCTGGCAGCGATACAAAGTTGATACGGCCCGAAGTAGGGGCATTATTGGTGAAGTTTAGTACGGCTGCAGCAGGTAGTTCAGTAAAGTTGGTGCCATCGGTTGATGTATAGATCCGGAGAGAACTACTGCGATTGCCTGTGAGGTTGTTTACCGTAGCCCAATCGAAGCTGAGTGTGCCTGCATTAAGACCGGAGAAGTTAACGAAGAGGTCAAAGGCTACGGCAGAGTTATTATCTGTGGTACCCGTTGACAGCAAGCCCAGCGCCTGGTTAAAACGGTACACGCCTGAACTGGTACTGGTGGGCGTTTGAAATGTGTTGGTAGCACCGGTGACCCGTGTGCCGTTGGGTATGGTGCCGGTACCCCCGGCGGCATAACCTTTCCATGCACCCGCACCAATGCCTGCGTTGAGTGTACCATCGGCGGAGGGCGTGGTGGTGAAGGACCAGTTAGCGATATCGGCAAAGGTTTCGGTATAGGTGTAATTGGGTTGCGCACTCATGTTAACGGGTGCAGGCAATTGCGCTTTCGACGCAAATGCGGTACATAGCACTGCCAAAACCAGGTAAATCTTTTTCATGCAAGTAATCAGTTGGAGGTTAAAGGTCTTGAAAAAGGCGATACGGGGAGATGAAAAGAAGGTTACCCGGGCTTGATTTCATCCGGCTAACGTTTATTGCGATTTAGTACATATTAGTTAGGCATTCTGAATGCACGGGAAAACAACAGGTTTTAAAAATAATTTTCAATATCGAAAATCTTTTATAGATTGGATTAGAATTGCTACAAGAAAGACACCGCCGCCTGACTGCCAGTGAACACGATTCTCCTTCCTGTGGACATTTCCTTTAAGTGTGATAGAATCTGAGTAATTGATAACCTTAAAGCCCGTTCGGATGCGGCACTTGCTTGTAATACTAGTTGGTCTTTTCTTAAGCCTAAATGGCTTTTCACAAGAGGATAGCACCGCAACATTAAGTAATGGCAAGCAGCAGCAATACCTGAAAGCGGTGAAAAGGCGTGCCTCATCGTTGGATGAAAAGATCACCGCAAAAACCAGGAAGACTCTGGCAAGACTTCAAGCAGCTGAGAACAAGCTTTATAACAAACTTTTTAAGAAAGATTCGATAGCTGCAAAACGTTTATTTGGTGGTTCAGCAGATGCTTACGATCAACTTTCGGCTAAGTTAGACGTAGAACGAAAGCACTTAACGGAATATTTACCGGGATACGATACATTGATGAATAGTTTGCGATTCTTGGAAAAGCACGGTATCGATGCAGACAATTTGAAGTTAATGGAAGGATCTACAATCGCAGTGAAGAATCTAGGTTCAAGACTACAGGTTACCAACGAGATCAAAATAAAACTGAAAGAGAGAAAACAATACTTGCAAGAACAATTTGGAGCCTTAGGAATGGCCAAGCAATTGAAAAGGCTCAATAAGGAGATGTACTATTATCAGGAGCAATTGAAAGAATACAAGGCATTGCTTGCAGACAAAAGCAAAATAGAGAAGCACGCAATAGCTTTATTACGTAGTAATGCTGCTTTCAAAACATTTATGGAGAAAAACAGCATTTTATCGCAGGTGTTTTCTCTTCCTGAATCTTATTTGAATACCGGTGCAAGCTTTACGGGAATGCAAATGAGAGCATCGGTGCAGGCACTCGTTAACGAGCGATTTGGTAGTGGAGGTATAGATGTACAACAATACGTACAAGAACAAGTACAAAATGCAAATGCAGCGCTAAGTGTATTGAAAACAAAGATAAATAATGTGCATACAGTTAGCAGCGCAGATATTGAAATGCCGCAGGGGTTTAAGCCGAACACTCAAAAGACAAAATCATTTTTGAAACGAATAGAATATGGCGCTAACATTCAAACGCAAAAGATGCATAGTTTTTTGCCTGTGACATCTGACATTGCAGTAACTGCAGGCTATAAGTTAAACGATAAAAGTGTGGCTGGTGTTGGGGCAGCCTACAAAATGGGTTGGGGGCAAGGTCTCGATAAGATCAGGATCAGCCATGAGGGAGTGAGTTTAAGAAGTTTTATTGATTATAAGATCAAAGGAAGTTTCTGGCTAACGGGGGGGTATGAGCAGCATTACTATCAAACTTTTACGAGGATTGAACAGATTAATGATGCTGGCGGCTGGAAGCAAAGTGCATTGCTTGGCTTAAGCAAAAAAATGAAGATCGGAAACAAGAGCAGTAAGGTGCAGCTGCTCTATGATTTTTTTAATCGACAGAACGGCTTGAGAACACAGCCGTTGGTTGTGAGGATCGGCTATCAGTTCAACTAGGCTTTTTATCTTTTATATTAAAGTTTACGTATGAAACTATCTATCTCTCTGCTATTCTGCTTAATAGTATGCTTGACGGTAAAGTCCCAAATACCTTCAACGACTGTTGCCGGTGATTATTATGTTATGACGTATCATAATAATTCCGGAATTCAGTATGGAATATTGATCACTACACAGATACCTTTTGATCAGGTACACAGCCCTGTAGTAAGGATCGACGGTTATGATATTGAAGCTGGAACAACGATCGGGTTAAACGTATCCTGGTTTGGTGATGGTGGCAAATTACATGGCCGAGTTTCGTCTCATGGTGGTATTGCACCCGTGGAAGTTAATTTATTGAAGGATCAGAATAACCGCGCTGCAATATATATCCGAGGATTTAAAGGTAGGATCCGTTTTACTATTACCGCTTTTGCACAAGGGTTTGGTGAAGATCCTGCATGGTTCGACAAGTGGGAAATAGCCGATCAGGATCCGGGGAGTGTTCCATACCAGCAGCTACTTACTTACTACAACGAGTTCAGAGACGCGGTAAACGTGAACGGGCGGTTGGATGTAAGGCAACGAGCTTATGTGTGGGATGAAACACATTTGATGAAGGATCTTTTTGTGTACGATGCGAATAATCGCCCTACGATTTTCATAAAAAATGACATTGGAGAAACAGCGAACCCGGCAGCCGGCGGGTTGGTTGCAGGTTCTGCTTTCGGAGGAGGGATATTATTTGGAAATAATTGGCAGCAGAGTGGTGTTGCCAACCGGTATTTGCATTTAGGCCGAGTGGATAATGCATACAATTTCAGCCCAGTAATCACAGTTGGCTCAGAGAATCTCAATGTGGGTATCGGTACTACCACTCCCAATGCTTCTTTGAAGCTTGATGTAGTGGGCAACACTGGCATTAATGGGAAATTATATATCGGACAGGTAAGTTCAGCGGTAATGAGTACGCTACAAAGTGAATATCTACTCGCTGTAAACGGAACTGCCCTGTTTAACAAGGTTAAGGTAAAGCTGTACCCCTGGCCTGATTATGTTTTCGAGCCTGAGTATAATTTATTGCCTCTTACCAAACTCGAAGAATATATAAAAAAATATAAACACTTGCCGAATGTTGCGACAGCAAAGGAGGTAGAGAGCGATGGTGTAGATGTTGGCGAGACGCAAGCAGCATTATTAAGGAAGATCGAAGAGTTGACGCTGTACATCATTGAACAGAATAAGCGAATCGAAGTACTGGAAAAAAAGATTTTGGGTAAAGCGAATTAACTTCTATATAGCCATGAAAGCATTTGCCTCAACTCTATTGCTGATTAGTTTAGCGTCTTTTGTAGCTGCACAGCAGTTAAATGGGCCATTAAATGTTTTGCCTAGCGGCGGTGCCGTTTATTCTGTATCTGGCCCATTGTATTTTAGTTATGAATGGGAAGCTGTAGGTGGAACCGTGTTATACCAAGATCAAAGTACAGTTCAGATCCTATGGGATCCCACGCCGCAAACTGGAACGGTACGGTACAAAAACAGTTCAACATCGGCATATGTGACCGTAAATGTAAACATTCGGTTCCCAGCTCTAAGTAGTACAAGCGTGGTTGTCAATTACATGGGGGCTGGAGGTAATTTGTCGGTTACACAACTTCCTGATAATTTAACTATAGATGAGGTTTTTTGGGAAATTTCTTATGATAATGCTAATTGGACATATGAGGCCGGTGGTTCCACCTATTCAATAAATAATGTAACTGCCCCATATTATGTAAGGGCTATTGTGTATTTCGATAACTATAGTTACAATTCTGTTACTAACGCATGCTATGTTGATATTTTTCCTACCGACCCTGGTACTATTAGTCTATCGGCCCCAGCTTACTATTACACTGTACCTGTAATTAGCGGAACACCTGCAATACCGGGTCCTTGTACGAATGTTATATATCTATGGACCATAGAGAAGTTGACACCAGGTAGCTTCCCGCAATTCGTGTTTGGTGGGGTGAATTTTCCGACCGACGGACCTCCTTTATTGGAGCCGGTAAAGGTTAGGCGGACGGCCGTATGCGGATCGGATGTTGTTAACAGCAACGAGGTTATTTTAACTCCTATAATGACGATCGATTTTGAAAATCAAAGTTATGTAAGAGAAAGCTCTATCCTGGTACCCGGTATTAATCATTATTATACTGCCGATGCGCTTACTATTGGCAATAAACTTCAGGTGACTAATTATTTAGATGGAAATGGAAGAAGTGTGCAAAGTGTATCTAAAGGAACTGCTTCTAGTGCTACTGGTTGGCAGGACGAAGTGAATATAAGGGAGTATGACGGATTTGGTAAAGAAGTTAAACACCTGCTAGGTTACTCAACCGCTACTGCGCTAGGTAAGTTTAAGCAAAATGCGTTGAATGAGAATGTCGGTTTTTACCAGGCCAAATTCGGGGATAATAATTCGTTTGGAAAAAGCGTGTATGAAAACAGCCCCTTGAGCAGAATGGTGAAAGAAGTGATGCCGGGGGACAATTATGTTATACCTAATAAAGGGATTAGTTACGAGTATGAACTAAACAACGCTAATGAAAAGATCAAAGTGTGGGAAATGGGCGATTTGGAGAATGATCTTCCGGTAACAACCGGTGAATATGCGTCAAACATGCTGTTCAAAAATGTTACTACTGATGACCGCGGTAAAATGATGATAGACTATGTAGATTTTGAAGGGAAGTTGATCCTAAATAAAGTTCAGAATCTGGAGCTGGGGCAGGGCTTAGATGTGAATGGTTACGGGGGATGGATCAGTACTTATTATGTGTATGACGATTTTGGGCGGTTGCGATTTATTATCACTCCTAAGCTAGTGAACCATAAAGTATCGACGAGTGGTGTTAATGCTAACTGGCAGGTAAGTGCGTTTGAAGCGGATGAATTGTGTTTTTCTTATTTCTATGATGAACTGAGCCGGGTAGTAGTGAGTCATACTCCAGGTGCCGGTAAAACAGAGATTGTTTATGATCAACGGGACAGAGCCATCTTCACCCGCACTTCGGAAGATGCCATTAAACAGCGATGGCTTGTGAAAGTTCCGGATCATTTTGACCGCGACCAGTTGAGCGGGTTTTTGCATAATGCAACTTACACGAGGGTTAACCTTCAGCTTTACCTGAGGTCTGCAGCAATCTATCCTGCAACTTTTACTTATCATACTGCGGCCAACAATGGTTCGCAAGAGAAACTGAGTATTTCATTCAGAGAAGCTGCACGTCCGGAATACCTTGCAAGCAAGGAAATAGTGTTCAATCCGGGCTTTGAATCTGTCAATAGCCCGTCAGAAACATTTGTAGCCAGAATCGACGATATACCTCCCACTACACAGACACAGCAGCTGATCACGTCATTGAACTTCTTACCTCCGGGATCGAACCTTGTTACTTTAGCAGTAAACTATTATGATGATTACAGCTACCAAGGAGTGAAATCATTCAGCAATAATTTTTCTTTTCCAAGCTCCAGTAATCCTTATGTTCTATTGCCTAAAAAGGCTGATAGAACTTTCGGGTATCTGACAGGGCAAACAATAAGGGTGATAGATGATGAGATTTATACAAACGACAAGTTCCTGCTGACCACCAACTACTACGACGAATACAGCCATATGTTGCAACAGTTGTCTGATAATTATGTCGGTGGAGTAGATGTGATCACCGACCAATATGACTTTGCGAATAAATTGCTAGCCCGCTCTCAACGTGAAACTATACCGGGAACATCACTGCAGGATTTCTCTATAATCACAAGGTATGATTACGACTTGATTGGAAGATTGACCGCTATATCAAAAAACTATAGTAACAGCAGTTACAAAAAGCTTTTCGAGAATAAGTATGACGAATTTGGTAGGGTAAGCCAAACCAAACTTTCACCTGATTACAATGGTGGGAGCGGGATAGAAACACTTGATTATACTTATACATTGCAGGGTTGGCTAAAGGCGATAAATAAAGATTATGTAACTACGACCAGTGATCAGCAACAATGGAGCAGGTATTTTGGACAGGTATATCAATATGAGAACAATGATATTCCGGGATACAATTCATACAACGGGGACATATCTGGAACGTTATGGAAGAGCCAGGGTGACAATGTAGTAAGGAGGTTTGATTATCAGTATAAGAACACTACCGAACTGAAAAGTGCATCTTACAAGCAACGAAACAAACCGTCTGATGCAAGCTGGAATAATACTAAGTATGATTTTTCTTCGCCTCTGATGGAGTATGACGTGAACGGTAACATAAAACAGTTGCAACAGAAAGGCTTATTGCCGGGGCAGAATGTGAATAGTTTAGTAGATGACCTGGTATATACCTATGGAACAGATCCGAGCGAATTGAGTAACAAATTAACTAAGATAACCGATAATTCACCTAATACTTTAGTAAACGGAACTTTAGGCGATTTTAAAAGCAACTCACCTGCCTTAAACGTGCAGTATGCATATAATGGAGATGGGGCATTAACGAAAGACGAGAACAAAGTGATTAAGGAGAGTGCCAACAATGGAATTTATTACAACGTTATTGGTAGGCCATATAAAGTGGTGGTGGAGGGCAAATGCACTATAGAGTATGTGTATGATGCCGGTGGAGAGCGGTTGGCACGAAAGGTTACAAACACCAGTGTAACACCAAACCTAGTGAAATGGGAACACTATGTGAATGATATCTTTTTAGAAGATAATGTACCCATGTACTTTACGAACGAAACAGGGCGATTACGGGTGAGCCAGGTGAGTAGTTTTGGTTTTACACCTGCGCCTATACTTACTATTGGTGGTAACGGAGGCTTATTGATCGATGGTAAGCAGGCCTTTTTTGATTATTTCATTGGCGATAACCAGGCGAGTACGCGGATGGTTTTAACGGAGGAGGAACACTCAGAGTATCATAAAGCAACGATGGAACGGAGTGATACGCGGCAGCAGGATTATGAAGAGCGGATGTTTGGTGCTGTTAATTCACAGGGGAACCCTGCGGCCAATAATGAGTTAATTGCTACCAGAGATGAAACGCCGCCTAGTGCATGGAGCATCATCAATAGCGCTAATCAAAAGGCCACGCGATTGACAACGACTCAGCGAGTAGGCCCTAATACTTTTTTTAAAGTGATGGCCGGAGATGTATTCCATACACAGGCAGCCTACTTCTATAACCAGCCCGTTAATAATATGGGTGGGAATATAGCCGCCTCGGTGATTAACTCACTTGTGAGTGCACTTTCAACAGGGGGCTCGGCAGAGGCTCTTAAAAATTCATCTACAGCCATCCAGAGTCAACTGAATTTAGACGGAGGTTTGACGGGTTTTATAAACACCCCTGATGGCTGTACGAGTTGTGGAACCCCCAACGCTTATATCAACTGGTTATTTTTTGATGAGAATTTTAATCCGGTTGCCCAGGGTGCAAAGAGGGTGGGACAAAATCCAGATGACCTTATAGCGCAAATAAATATCAAAGTGCCTGCTAATGGATATGCATTTTTTTACTTGAGTAATAACAGTGGCATTACAGTATGGTTTGACAATTTTGTTGTTCAGCACGTGCGGGGAAGAATATTACAAGAGCACCATTATTATCCCTATGGTTTAGAGATCGCCAACATAGGGGGTAAATCTGCGGGCAAACTGGAGAATTTATCGAGGTACCAAGGAATGTTCAGCGGTTTTGAAAAGGAGACCGGCTGGAATAATTTCTTCCTAAGGAATTACGATCCGCAGATCGGCAGGTGGTTGGAATCGGATCCCTACAACCAGTTCGTAAGTCCATATTTAGGAATGGGAAATGATCCTGTAAATAACATAGATAAAGACGGCGGAATGTGCGCCGGCGGGTGGGGGGCAATTGTGGGGGCGGTAGGGTTTGGGATCACTGCTAACATTATGATCAATGGATATAATAATCGAATGGACGATCAAGGCATATCGGAAAAGCGCATTGGTAAATGGGGACGATTAGGCATTGTAATGGGAAGTGCCTTTTTGGGTGCAGGACTGGGCTATGCAACCGGTGAGCGATTCTTTACCGATGACTTTCATAATAATGGCACCTTCTTTCAAAATTTTAGGGCTTTTTACAAAGGATTCTTTGGAGGTACTTCGCCTGTGTATCCGCGGCATAACGGTTATAATGACCCTTTGAACGTATATCGTTGGAGCGAAGTAAATCCACCTAACATTTGGGGATGGGTTGGAGAAATAAATATCTCCCTGCCGAAAATCTTTGATTCGTATTATCTGGATAGGTGGGTGGCAGCTGGCACACGAGTAGTCTCACCGCTGGATTTTTTAAGCTCAAGCGATCCTAATCGTGCTACTACTCCTGATGCACGTTATTCAGGGCAGCCAGTTTTTCGATTTGATTACCAAATGCATACTGAGCCTGGAGATAATAACGACAGAACGAGAACTCATGTTACACCAGACCGCAACGTTCCGGAAGGTACAGGACGTACTATTACTTATAAATTCACTAATAACACTACAATTTGCGGAACAAATCAAGGATATATACGCTCGTATGTAGACGTAGTAGGACCTATCACAGCTCCAATAATGCCTACAGTTGGATTTATTTTGCAAAAGGAGCGTCTAATAAGAAAAAAGTTTATAAAGATTTTTGGTATTCGGATGGGACCTAAAAATGGAGACTTGCCATGCCGTTAAAAGTCATTTGTTATATCTTTTTATTAGCGGCTTACACAGAAACTGTTGTGGGGCAAAACAGGGAACAAATAGATGTGCGATCTGAAATGTCAATAATCCGCTCGTGGAATGCAGAACCTTTGCTAGCAAAAATCAAAGACAAGCGGATTACCATTTTAGCAGAAAAGTACCATGATCAAAGAACTCCTTATCTTGTTAAAAATTACATAGTCGAGCAATTGCTTACAGAGAAGGAGGCGATTGCATTCCTGATTGAGGGAAATATTTACGAGTACTATTATGTGGAAAGAGTATTAGATAGTATTACATCATTAAACATCAGTTTGTTTTTTTCAGATGTATATCTTGCATCACATGCAGGCTATAATCTTTGGCGACTGGCTAAAGCCGAGAAGTTCACCAACCTGCAGCTTTATGGGTTTGATTACCACATCCGCAACTCAAGAAATGTCAGGGATTTGCTTAACGATCTTCGGGCGGCTGATACTTCGAGATTCTTCTCCAAGGATGAAATGAACTTTATCGAAAAACAGTTGCTTCACGTCACCAACTATCCTAATGGAGTATACTTATCGCTCAAATTGCTCGATTCCATTTCGTTTTTTACCAGTAAGGCTGAATTGTTTTATCGTAATCTAGCTGAAAGAAATTCTTATACCGAAAATGCAAGACACCACCTTTTACACGGAAGAATGTGGCACTGTATCTTCCAACATTTTGCTGATGTATATGAGCGATCCAAATTGGATTCGGAAAAAATCTTTAATGAAGACTTCAAAGAGATTACCAAATATAATGTAAGGGACAAATTTCTTTTTGATAATCTCAGTTGGCTAATCGACAGTGTTGTTGACCCTAGTCTTAGAATCCTAGTTTCAATTTCCTCGTTACACGCTGCTAGGAAATTTGATTTTACGAAATACGTTTCTAAAGGTTTTTTACCAGTCGGGCAAAGGATGTCGAGTCGATATGCGGGAGAGTACTATTCAGTAGCGATATTACCGGGCGCAGGTAGTCGAGGCCTTGTACTAGAACAAAAGAATACAAAAATTAAAAAAAACTCCCTGGAAGGTAAACTGTTCAAAAATAAGGAGCAGGTTCAATTTATAGACTTAGCACAATGGTGTAAATCTCACGGTAAGTTCTATATGAGCCCATTTTTAGGTCGGCGATACTTGAAGGCGAAATGGGATGAATACTTTGACGGAGTGATTTTTCTACATCACACGACTGCAAATTCACTGGTAACTGAATATAAATAGACTGAAAAAAAGTGTTATGTTTAAAAAGCTATGTATTGTATCTGCAATGACCTGGTGTTTTAATATACATGTTGCTGCACAGACAAAATTGCAGACCGGAACTTTCAACTATTCGATTCCGTTAACTTCTTACTCTGATGCGACTTCTGGAATTGCTGCATCTATCTCTCTCGACTATAGCTCTGGCAATGGCCTCAAGGTAAATTCCGTTGCTTCTAATGTTGGAACCGGTTGGTTTCTGAATGCAGGAGGAAGTATTACTCGCATACAGAATGGAGAGCCAGATGATCAATCATCGATCCCTTTATTTCCGCAAATTCCCGTTAATAATGTCAACCATTATAACCAAAACGTGGCTTTGTATGCTGATGCGACATCGGCTGCATACAACTATGTAGATAACTATTATCCGAATGGTTACTTGCATACAATTTTCCCTGTATTCTTTAATGGCACTTATGGAAGTCCAAAGGAGCTTGCATTCGCTCCACGGTTTAAAAGTAATATGGGTAAACAGTGGAAAATGAGCAGACGTGCACTTGCCGACCGTCAACAAGATGTGTTTGCCTTTAGCTTCAATGGCCGCTCTGGTTCGTTTGTAATTGGTAAAGACGGAACCATTAAGACAATTGAAGATTCGAAACTGAAAATTGAGCTGATACATTCAAATATGACAGCACAGGACATCCGTACAACGATAAAGGAATTCACCATTACGGATGAAACTGGAGTTATGTACAAGTTTGCATGTTTAGAACTTGCAGAGGTTACCAATTTTCAACTTGTCGGCAGTGAGAATGGTGATTTTTCATTCCGTAACATGAATGTTCAGGGTAAGGGCAAATATATTGTTGAGAAATGGTATTTAACTGAAATTAAAAATCCGTTCGACAACAGGGCAATAGATTTTCAGTACATCACACAGGCAACCATTTTTACACCAGGTAGAAGTTTCAGCTACCAAACCATAAACTCGCTTGGCAAAGACAATTTAACTGCCATGCAGCAATCAAGTAGAGGAAAACTTCAAAGAATCAGTAAAATCACATACCCTGATCAGACTATTGTTTCATTTCAATATTTTAATGGGCAAAGTTTATGGGAAGTCCGAAAGGATAACATGTGGGATCCTCCTTTGACTGAAGTGAAAGTAGAAAAGGAAGGTAAGTTAATAACCCGGTACGTTTTCAAGTATGGATACCTTCACAAAAAGGAAATCAAGCAGTATGATGACTATTTCAATACTGACCCTGTTTTCTCCCGACTTTGCTTGTTAGGCGTCCAGAAGTTCGGCACTTTAGCTGAAGAAGCACCGTATACTTTCGACTATTACGTGGGATTGGAATCTTCGGATCCCAGGGAAATGGTACCGCCAACCGAATGCTGGGCGCAAGATCATTGGGGCTATTTTAATAAAAGTTCGATCGTAGATCTCAATATCCCTACTCCAACTAAAGAAGTGATCAGAGATCTTATTGTGAACAGTGACACTTATCGAAACCCCGCGCCGGGATGTGCTAAACTTGGCTTGATGAAGAGCATCAGCAATCCACTGGGTGCAAAAACAAATATTGAGTATGAACAGAATCAATTTTTTCAAGCTACCAGTAATCAAATTATTAATGCAGGCGGTGTAAGAGTAAGTAAGCTTATTAAAACGGCTAACTCCACTGCAGATGCTGCGGTATCCCAATATTATTATGTAGATGATGCAGGGAATCCTTCGTCTTGGGGATACGAATCTCCGGCGTATGGACTGAATCGTAATCTTAGAGTTGTATATGATGTGAATGGGTATAATTATGAGGGAATCATGATCGCCGACGTGAAATCGTCACTGATAAAACTTGGTATTAAATCTATTGTCAATACGTTAGTGAAGGGTCTAATTCATGCGCTGGAGGTGGCGAGTAGTACTGTGCCGGAGCCTGTTATTCAAGGTGTCATAATAGCGCTTTCGGGTTTAATAGAACGGTTATTTGTTCTATTTAATCCCGATGATACATATGTGTCCACGTCCTACGGGTTTTATCCAAACAAAGAGGTGAATCCTATTGGTCTTCAATATTCTAGGGTCGAAGAGACGCTATCTACTTCGGGCGGTACATCGAAAGGTAAAATTATTTATGAGTTTTCAAAGCCTGCAAACATGTCTGAGATAACGGATTTGAACTTTCCATACAGCACGAAGCAGCGTTTTGCCGATTGGAAATATGGGCTACCTAAACGAGTAGCTTATTTAAACGGTGCCGGGGCCATTCAGAAAGAGGTGTTGAACGACTATAACGTTGTTGTGAACCAATCGACCAACCTGACGTCTGATAACAATCTTTCGTGTAAAGTAGAACCCAACCAGATCAATTCCGGACGCTGTGAATATTATACCTACACGATCAACGATAATGAACTAACCGCTGACTATTATACACCCATCTTTGGGCGATCTGAATTGATACAAACGAAAGAGCGGATATACAATGCGAACTCCAATAGTTATGCAGAAACAATCACTAATTATGAGTACAACGGGGACTACCTGCTAAAATCCAAGTGGGGCTATAACTCCAAGGGTCAAAAAGTAGAAACCATCTATAAATATTCAAATGATTACAATGTTGCGGGAGAAATTAGTGCTTTGAAACAAGCTAATAATATCTCTGCACCTGTATTGACGGAAAGTTATTTGTATAAAACGCCAACTGATAGGTATATGCTGTCTGGAGAAATTACCGGGTATGGAACGGCGCCGAATGGAAATATAGTGCCGAGCAGCCTGTATCGCTATAGGAGCTCTACTTTAATAAATGAGTCAATGCTGACGGCAATCTCGGCAACCCAGGTGGTACGTGATAATGTTTACTATAAGCAAACACAGGAGACGCTTTATGATGCAAAGGGCCATGTTGCACAAGTAAAAGGTCTCGCCTTTAACGGAACGGCTTTAGACGTGAGCAGAAAATCTGCTATGATCTATGATGATGCTGCTGGTTTAAGCCTGGCTGTAGTAGAAAATGCACAGCGGAATGAAATAGGTTACACTTCGTTTGAGCAGGCTTCAACTGTTGACAACTGGAACTATGACCAGAGCCAAGTGGTTAATTCAGAAAAGGCGACCGGAAGCAAATCCTACCAATTTGGTCCCGCTATAACAACCGTTGATCGCTCTAATTTGAATTCATTAATGGAGTATGAGATCACTTTCTGGGCAAAGGGAGTTAACGGTTCCACCTTTACCCCATACGTTAATAAGAACGACCAGATGAGTGGAAGCCAGTTACAAAATGCTTTTACGCCTATACGGATATATACTAATCCAGTTACCGGATGGTCTTTGTACAGATGCAGGATAGATGGGCCAACTAAAGTGTCTATCAATAATCAGAGTAGTTCCAGTCCTGGGTCGGGGTCATCATTCCTGGTAGACGAGGTGAGGATTTACCCTGTGGGAGCAGCAATGAAAACCGTTTGTTATGACTACAGGGGTTTAGCCATCAGTACTTGCGATGATAACAATAAAATGCAACACACCGAGTACGACGGTTTGGGGCGTGTTCTGATCATAAGAGATGAAGAAATGAATATCATTAAAACGTTTGAGTATAACTTCAAGAAATAATCACAGTCTCTTTCAGCTTTGTGATAAGCCGGATACTCGTATGAGAACTAGTGCACGGTCGAACAATCATCTTCTGATGTTTGAAGCCGGTGAAGGAAGACTATTGCCTTATAGAGGCGTGAGTCTTCAGACTACCGAGAAACAGCACCATCAAGTTTGTACCGACTAATCTGTGCCCACTCGGTAGGTTTACAACTTCGCCGGGGTGTACTTCACTTCCTGACTGTCATCATAAACCGCTACCATGTCAATGGCACATGGCGTTCAACTTTCTCTAACCACAATGAATCGCCTACTTCAATATCTTAGCAACATGAAGAAGTTACTATTGGCCCTTTTCGTTCTCTTGGGTCACACTGTTTTCGCCCAGGTACCATCTCCCAAACAATTTCTTGGATACGAGATGGGAGATAAGTACACGCCGCATTATAAGATCGTGAACTATTTCAGGGCGGTAGCTGCAGCAGCACCGGGTATGGTGAAGGTGGAGAAGTATGGAGAGACTTATGAAGGGAGAGAGTTGATGGTAGCTTATATCAGCACTGCTGAGAATATGGCGAACCTGGAAAAGATCCGTAACGCCAACCTGCAGGCAGCGGGTATGCAGAACGGTAGTGCTAATAGTGATAAAGCCATCGTATGGCTGAGCTATAATGTACATGGTAATGAGCCATCATCATCAGAAGCTGCGATGAAGACGTTGTATGCATTGGTTGACCCGAATAATACCGAGGCGAAGCAGTGGTTGCAGAATACGGTGGTGATCATCGATCCCTGCATCAACCCCGACGGGAGAGACCGTTATGTGAACTGGTTTACTTCTGTGGCGGGCAGGAATGCCAATGCCGATCCGCAGAGCAGGGAGCATGCAGAACCTTGGCCGGGCGGAAGGAGCAATCATTACAATTTTGACCTGAACAGGGACTGGGCCTGGCAAACACAGGTAGAGACGCAGCAGCGTATGGTGAAGTACAACCAGTGGATGCCGCATGTGCACGTGGATTTTCATGAGCAGGGGTATAACAATCCTTATTATTTCGCACCGGCAGCAGAGCCTTTTCATGAGGTGATCACGCCATGGCAAAGAGAGTTTCAAACAACGATCGGTAAGAACAATGCGGCATATTTTGATAAGAATGCGTGGCTGTATTTTACCAAAGAATATTTCGACCTGTTCTATCCATCTTATGGCGATACGTATCCTTTGTACAATGGTGCGATCGGTATGACTTATGAGCAGGGTGGCCATAGTGCCGGCGGTTTGGCCGTAGCCACTAATTCGGGTGATACGCTTACGCTGGCAGAAAGAATACTGCATCATTACACCACGGGACTTTCAACGATAGAAGTTACTTCGAAACATGCGGCAAAGGTGGTGAGCGAGTTTAAAAAGTTCTTTGCAGACAGTAAAGCGGGAAAGTTCAGCACCTATAATTCGTATGTGATCACTTCTGATAATACCAGCAAACTAGTGTCACTGATCGGGTTGCTGCAACGCAACGGAATTGAATATGCATTTACCAGCCAGAAGATCAATGGTACGGGTTATAATTATTTTACGGGAAAAACAGAGGCGATCAAAACACTGGGGCAGTCTGTTTTCATCAATGCCAACCAACCCAAGTCTGCCTTGATCAAAGTGTTGATGGAGCCTGTCAATAAACTGAGCGATTCGGTGACCTATGATATCACGGCGTGGAGTTTACCATATGCTTACGGTTTGCAGGCTTATGCCTCAAACCAGAAAATGGCGGTGCAGGGAGACGAGGTACGTATTAGCCCGGTGCCTGCTGTGAACAGCTCGTATGGATATCTTATCCCTTACAGTTCTGCAGCGAGTGCCAAAGCACTGGCAGCGATGCTGAAGAAAGGCATTAAGGTGAGGGCTACAGAAAAGCCGATCAGTTATAAAGGTGTGAGTTACCCGGCAGGCAGCCTGCTGGTGTTGCGTACATCGAACCAGGGTACATGGAATACGCCGGGTTTAAACGAGGCGATACCTGGAACGGCGATACCATTGGAAACGGGTTTTATGGAGAAAGGACCTGATCTCGGATCTTCGAATGTTCGTATGCTGAAGGCACCGAAGGTAGCGATGCTCACCGGTAATGAGGTGTCTTCACTAAATGCCGGAGAGGTATGGCATTTTATGGACCAGGCCCTGGATTACCCGGTATCGCTGATCAATGCTGCTGATTTGGGCCGTACCAGCCTGAGTGATTATGATGTGCTGATCATGCCGAGTGGTAATTATCGTAGCCTGAATGATAAGACAGGTGATAAGCTGAAAGACTTTGTTCGCAGCGGCGGAAAGATCATTGCCATGGGCAATACGGTGTACCAGATGAGTGAAGGAGAGTGGACCATTAAGGCGAAAGAAGAGAAGAAAGATGATAAAGGGAAAGATGAATATGCAGCATTGAGAAGATATGCCGACAGGGAAAGAGACGAGGCTGCGAACAATATTCCCGGGGCGATATACAAAGTGCAATTGGATGAAACGCACCCACTGGCATTCGGGTTCCCGAACTATTATTATACGCTGAAGCTGGATACCGATGTGTACGAGTTTTTGAAAGACGGATGGAATGTAGGCGTGATCAAGAAAGAAGATTATGTGACGGGGTTTGCCGGGGTGAACACCAAAGCAAAGCTGAAAGACGGGCTGATATTTGGTGTGCAGCCAATGGGCAGGGGATCAGTGGTTTACCTGGCTGATGACCCATTGTTTAGAATGTTCTGGGAGAACGGCCAGCTGCTTTTTGCCAATGCCCTGTTTATGGTTGAATAGAATTCGTTATTTTCACGACTCACAACAAGTATATGAAAAAGATATTCCTGCTACTGGGCTTTAGTTTTATCGGGTTAATGGCTTTTAGCCAGCAACTGCGTTTTACAAAAGGTGGTGTTGCTCCCGGCAAGATCCAGACTGCCAGGAATTATGAAGACTTCCTGATCGGTAAGATCAAGATCGCTGATGAGAATGGTGTTGAGTATACCTTGGTGAAAGCCTTATTTGTACAGAAAGCAATGAGTGGGAAATCGGTGTCGTTTGAACTGAAGGATGCTTATTTCCCCCAGGAAAAGCGTGGCGATATTGCCGTGGCATCTGAGAATGGATCGACCTTTAGCTTCAATAATGTTGTGGTGAAAGATAAGAACGGTAAAGAGTACCAGATCGCTGCGGTAACGTACGAGTTCACCGGTTTCCGTTGATCTTGTTATCTCAGTGCATATGCCTTAAGATCCTGACCTACCGGATCAATACCAACGTTCCTTTTTTGAATACCGGCTTGCCTGTATAGTCAACAGCCTGTGCAGCGAATACATAAGTGCCGCTTGGCTGATCTTTTCCACCGAAGGTGCCATCCCATCCTTTACCAGGCTCGCTGGTGCTGTATACCATTTGTCCCCAGCGATTGAACACCCTGAAGTAAACAAGCTGCTGCATACCTACCAATACCGGCCTGGCGATCTCGTTGTTGCCATCGCCATTAGGCGTGAAGGCAGTAGGGATGAATATGTCGGCCCCTGTTTTAAATACGATCACCTTTAAGTCGTCATCTGCATAGCAGCCGGCACTGTCTGTTGCCCTTACTTTATAGATGATAGAATCGATGGTGTAAGGCAGTGTGGCAACCGGGTTGCCGATGTTTGTTGCACTTAAGCCGAAAGCAGGACTCCAGTGATAAGTAACACCACCGCCGGCATTGAGCTGCAGTGGCTGCAGGGCAGTAACGATGGTGTCGTTACCGGCAAAAGCTTTTACCTGAGGCCTTACCACTACCCAGGCCGTGTCGGATTTTGGCTTAGGACAAATGCCCTGACTAAAAGCTGTAAATATGTACGCAGTAGTTCGTTGAGGTCCCGCAATCGGGTTGAGTGATGTGGGGTTTTGCAATGTATTGGTCGGGCTCCAGGCATAACCTGTTCCGTTGTAGTTAGCATGCAACTGCACCTTATCGCCATAACAGATCATGGCATCGCTTCCTGCATTGGCAACAGGATAGGGAGCCACCTGTATAGTGATGGTGTCGTAAGCAGGACATAAGCCCAGGTTTGCCTTAACGTAATAAGTGGTCGTCACATTCGGAAATACCTGGGGCGATTTTACAGTGGTGCTGCTTAGGCCGGTAGCGGGAGTCCATTGGTAACTGAGGGCATGGCTTACCGTTTTCATCAGGATGGTGTCTGTTCGACAGATGCCGGTATCGGGACCGATATCAACCGTGATAAAGTCGAGCACATTTACGGTGATGGTATCTGTTTTAACACAGCCGTTATCGTTGAGGGTAACGATGTAGAGCGTAGTATCTTTTGGTGTAACAACAGGGTTGGGAATGTTGCGTGTGGTGAATAAAGGATCATTGGGTGCCGATGTCCAGCTGAAGTTTCCTGTTCCCTGTGCAATTAAGGGAAGCTGGTCGATGCTGCAGATAAGGGTGTCTTTAAATGGAAGATTGAGTACCGGGTTGGCACGTACATCCACCTGTTTTGTCGCTGTGTCAATACAACCCTTATCACTCTGCGAGATCAGCGTTACGGTTCTTGTTCCTGCAGAAGGATACAAATAAGAAGGATTCTTAAGAATGGAGGTATCATCAGTACGGGTGGTTTCACCAAAATCCCAGAACCATTTATTCACTGTACCATAAGTATGGGTGGTACCATCAGTAAATTGAAACGGACTTTGAAAGCAATTACCGCTGAAGGTGAAATCTGTTTTGAAAGTAGGATAAACCAACATGATGGTTTGAGCAGAATCCTGGCATCCACCGGAATTGGTAACCTTTAACTTGACTACAAACTTACCTGTATCAGAAAAAGTATGAGTAGGTGTTGCTTGAATGGAGTTGTTATTGCCGCCACTTGCAGGATCGCCAAACGTCCATGCATAACCTGTGATACCAGTAGCGGGAGACTCGTTTGCAAAGCTGTAAGAGAAACTACCACACGTAATATATGAGGGCTTAAGATCAGCACCAGCAAGGGTACAGTCACCGATTTTTAATGTAAAATCCTTACGGTGAACATTGATTAATGCGCCATTTTTAAACTCAGAAACACACACTGCAATCACATAACGTCCTGGTACATTAGGAGAGGTACCGGAAATAAGACCTGTTTTTGGATCAATTGATACAGTGCCTCCTAATGGACTCTGACCACTGTAAGGCGGCGCATAGTTTATAGTGCCATAAGAAGGGTTGGTAGGAGGCAAAGGACTACTGTCAGTTTTATCACCACCATTGTAAGCTGCACAAAAAGAGTAAGAGAGAGAATCTCCGGTGTCAGGATCTACAGCACCAAAGTCCAAACTGAAGGGTGAGTTGCGGCAAACTAAAGTCGTGTCTTTCAACCTGAAAACCGGGCTTGAGTTGGTTTGATTACCCAAAGCTGTTGTTCCTGGAATTACACCTGTGTAGGTTGCTCCTTGTGCATTACCAGCTAAATTGGCAATGTTGTTTGTTCTGCAACAAGTTTGAAATGCTACTACGTATCCTGCAGGAGTAATTGGTAGATCTATGGTGAGTGTAAAATATCCTAGTTGATAGCAAACCTCCGGAGCATTGGTTATACAAGCATTCGGAGTACCGAGATTCAAGATTTGAAAGTCGGTTCTATTTACACTGATATTATTATTGACGATCGTTGCAGGAGAAGTGTTATTGAAGATTCCCAATATCACAGATGTAGGCATCGGAGCGGTTTGCTGTTCACCCTGTGGAGGGTTACATTCCCTGAAAATCCTTAAAACGATCTCGTATTTATAAGTGTTGGCAGAAGCTCCTGGTCCTAAATTTCTATAGTAGATTTCTCCACCTGCAATATGTGCAGCAAACGAGGTAGCACAACAACAACAAACAAGAATAAATAACAGTAAGCCTCTTTTCATCTTTTAATCAGCGGTATAGCAACACCTTGAGTGTAAGCTGTGAATGTACAAACAAAACGCTGTTATAGGACTTGTAATGTCTAACAACACTATAGACCGCCTGTTAATTTGTTCTGCTGCTTTTGAAAGAACACTTATTTAACCAGGCTTATTTTTTGTATACTCACTCCGTCCTGTGTATGTGCTTTAATAATGTAAATCCCGTTCGAATATTCCGATAAATTTAGGGTCGTCTCTTCTGATGATAGTTTCTTTGATAAAATCTTCACTCCCAATTGAGAATAAACCTCAATAAAGGTAATTTTAGCGACCGATGAAATTGTTATCATTCCTTTGCTAGGATTTGGTCTAACTGAAATTACCATTTTAGATGTCTCACGTTGACTAGAAAGAGCGATAGCCTGTCTTTGTAGCAAATATTCATTAGCAGTAGTAATTCCATTGAGGCATTGGTAGGGTGAATTGTTAATTGTAACAGATAGAATTGAGTTGATTGTTCCATAAGTTCCTTGGAATGACGGGGGAAAATTATTATTAGGAAAATAAAATTGTATTTGTCTTAGATTCAAAGACGTAAGAGGAACAGCTTGCGATGCGTTAATAGTCCAAGAATAACTGGTTCCTGAACCGTAATCCATATGTGTAGTTGCAGTAAAAATTTTTGGATTGATTCCGCTTGTTGTATAACTAATGTATGCTTCGGGGACACTAATCAAATACACTGGGGCGGACATACAGCCGGTTAATAAGTTTTTAACTGTGTATTCATTTCTTTGCAAATAAGGCACAGAACTTATATCTATAGACTGCGAAGTACTAAAAGGTGGATTATTAAGCGGGACGTTATTTCTATACCACTGTAAGTTGGAAGCTAAATTAGTTGTTAATCGAAAAGGGATATTGCAATCCATACAACCGCAACTAATGTAATCACCGTTACTGTACTGCGTAACAGGAAAGTAATTAGGTACAGCAGATACGCTTATGGTAGGTCTAGTTGAGCATATACAAGGAGCCACAACAACAGAAGATTCCCCTCCAATATTATTTCCGCAGTTGTTGTAACCATTATTTGTTCCAGGCAAAACCATTGAAACGCTTACGGCTCCCGATACTGCCGAAGAGTTAATTGTTATTTGTGATCCGGTACCTAAGGGGGTTCCATTTTGATCTTTCCATAAAAATTGTGCATTTGTAATACTGCAAGCAGATTGAGCAGTGAGCGTGACTTGGCAATTCGCATCTGGTTGTGAAGCGGTGGCAGTCAAATCAGTGATATCTATTAATTCTGGTTGTGCAAAATTTAGAAAGCCTCCACTGGTACCCGGATAAGCTGGGTCAATATCTGCAAAAACCCACAACATCGCATAAGTATCATTTGCTGTGAAGGTCGTTAGTGCCTGTTTCCAGTTGCCATTAAATGATTCATGTAAGGTTTCGCAGTAGATTTCTTGGGCATTTGACGGAATTGCCTGTAAATTATAATTCGAGGGATCAATAGTGAAATTTTCACAGTCCCTCAAAAAAACTCTCATTCTAAATGGATCATACCAATTAGTAGCATAAATATCAGAAGCGGATCTAAAAAATGAAAAAGCATATTTATGACCTATGATAAGGTGGGGAATGCGGATTACGATACTTTCAGCACTCTGCATCATGCTGGCAGAGTTACTAGTTAGACTCTGCGGTGGCGGCGCAACCCGATTCAAATCAACGGTTCCTCTGTCACTTATCCAGTTTGATACATCTCCGCTGAAAGCATTCCAAATCATGGTGCTGCCATTGTTAGATGGTTGCGAGGAAGGAACAAAAGCAGGGTTTCGTAAGAGATTACAGCTATTAACAGTTAAAGGGTCGCAACTAAGCGAAAGAGTAATAGGGCCGCCGCCTCTTTGTGCTTTTAATTTACTGATACTGCAAAAAAATATTAGGCATAAGAAAATAGAAAGTGGGGCGTGTTTCATTTCAGTTAGTTTGAAACTAAACTACAAAATATTTAGGCATTATTCAGATGTCATCTTATCAACAGAACCGTACCTTTCCGTAACACGGTTTCTCCTTTGTAGTTCACGGCCTGTGCCATAAAGATAAAAGTACCGCTGGGCTGTTCTTTTCCGCCGAATGTGCCATCCCAGGCTTTGTTGATCTCGGAGGTATTGAACAGAAGTTGACCATAGCGATTGTAGATCCTGAAGAAGTCGAGTTTTTTCATGCCTACCAATACCGGGTAAAGGTTATCGTTCCTGCCATCCCGGTTGGGTGTGAATGCATCGGGAATAAATATCTGCGGGCCGGTTTTGAACACGACCACTCTAATTTCATCGTGCCCCACACACCCATCAACGGTAGTTACTTTTACGCTGTAGAGTATTGAATCTACATTGTTGCCAAATACTGCTGTGGGGCTGGCGCTGTTGGGATCGCTTAAATAGGTTTCGGGAGACCAGGCATATTTCTCTCCACCGGTTGCATTTAGTACCAACGGTTCTCCCAGCGAAATGCTGGTGTCATTGCCAGCAAATGCAGGTACGGGAGGTATCACTTTTACGAATATGCTATCTGCTATGGATTTGGGGCATTCGCCTCTACCGGTTGCGGTTAAAATATAGGTAGTGCTTTTTGATGGTGCTACAACAGGATTCAATGTATTGGGATGAAGCATTGCCGTGGTAGGGCTCCATGCAAATGAAGTACTGGTAACGTTACCGGATAAAGGCAATTTCTCACCAAAACACAAGGAAGTATCCCGGCCTGCGTTGGCTATTGGATACGGTGATACCCTGATGATGATAGAGTCTTTATCCTGGCATTTACCGAGGTTAGCTGTAACGATATATTGCGTTTGCGATAAGGGAGCTGCTTTGGGTGATTTGATATTCGGATCGCTTAAGCCGTTAGCAGGGCTCCAGCTATATGCCAGTGCAGGACTGTGCACTCTCAGCAGGATGCTGTCTCCACCACAGATAGCGGTATCGGCTTCGAGTTGTACCGTTAATAGTTTGATGACGTTCACTTTCACTGAGTCGGTGTTGCTGCAGGCACCATCAGTCATCTTTACATAATAGGTGGTGGAGTCTTTGGGATATACTACAGGGGTTGCGGTATTTGCATCGATGATGTTGTAGTTGGGTGTCCAACTAAAAGTTCCCCTGCCAGAAGCCTGAAGTTGCAGCGAATCGATGCTGCAGATGAGTGTGTCGCGAAATGCCAGGTTGATCAATGGCTTCTTCAATACATCTACCGGTGTTACCACTGTAGCCACGCAACCTTTGCTGCTACCCACCACCAATGTTATGTTGCGAGTACCGGAGGTGGTATAGGTATAAGAAGGATGCTGCAACCGGGAAGTATCGTTGTTGGTGGCCTGGTTGCCAAATTCCCATCTCCAACTGTTCACCGTTCCGTAAGCAGCTTTTGTTGTGTCGATAAAATTGAATGGCGCCTGGAAACAACTGCCATCTACCCTGAAGCCTGGTTTAAAGCCAGGATATATTTTCACTTTGGCCGTTGCGGTATCGCTGCATTCTTCGTTGCGGTTGATGATGAGCGTAACGGTGTACGTGCCTGTATCAGCATAAGTGAATTTAGGTTCCGGGATATTAGCAGTGTCACTGTCTGTACCTGCAACCCCAAAGTCCCAGAAGTAAGAACGAATCTGGCTGCTGTTGGCTTCGTTGTGGAAGCTTTGCGTGAGACTATCGCAGTTGATGTATTCGGGATTGAGTTTTGCTGCAATGATATCGCAGTCTCCTACTTTTAAGATAAAGTCTTTTCTATGCTGGTTGATGGCTACACCGTTTCTCCATTCGGTAACACAAACATTAACCACGTACCTGCCGGGAGTTTTGGGTGCAATACCTGAGATGATACCTGTTTGTGGGTCAATGCTAACAGTAGGACCTAAGGGCTGAGATCCTGTATACGTTGTGCCATAAGGCAACGGTGAAAGTGAAAGCGAACCGGGAGGTGGTGCATTCTGGTTGGTAGTAGAACCGCCAACGTAGGCTTCGCAAAAAGCATAGGTGAGGAGGTCTCCATCACTATCGCTGGCACCGAAGTCGAGTACAAAATCATTTCCGCCACAAACCAGGGCTGTGTCTTTTACCACGAATTGCGGGCTGCTGTTTTTATCGTTACCCAGTACGTTTGTTCCTGGTATTTTGGCAATATACGTGGCACCCAACTGACCCGGCGCATTCATGAGGTTATTGGCACGACAGCATCTTGCCCAGGCAAGTGTATAGCCATCAGGGCTTTTTGGAAGATCTATTTCGGCTGAATAAATAGCCACCTGGTAACAAACATCGGGGCTGCCCACGAGGCATGGAATATTATCCTGTAAACGGATGGTTTGCAGGCTGCCGATCATGGGAAGAATGAGTGAGTTCACCAATTGATTGGTAGACTGGCTGTATGCACCCACATAAACGGTTTCACTTTCGAGCCGTGGACCATTGGAACTACATTCCCTGAAAAGCCGCATAGTGATCTTATAGCGATCAGAAGTTCCGGAGCTGCCAAGGTGTTCGTATATCAATTCACCTCCTGCTATATGAGCGGCAAACAAGCTAACCGAACCGGTTAACATCAGTAATATCAGCAGGCCTTTCTTCATTAAGCATTGATCCCAGCTAACTGGCTAACGAATGAGTCGATATAGTGATTGATCTTTTGCGGTGCTTCTATCATTCCCAAATGTCCTACACCATCCAGCACATGAATATACGAAACAGATGGCAGCTTGCTCTGCTCCAGTACATCATTTAACGGAGCTGCTACATCTTCTGTTCCTGCAACGAGTAAGACCGGCACTTTGCTGTTCTTTAAAGCCAGTTGACGATCAGGCCGGTTCATCATTGCCGTATAATATTGTTGACATGCTTTGGTAGAGAAATGTTGCCCGGCATCGACCAGCTCCTGTACTTTTTCAGGATGCTGTTGTTTAAATGCGGCGCCAAAAAGATTGGGCGTGGTTGTTTTAAGAAACGCACCGGCACCGTATTGTTCCATCACCTCAATGCCTTTCTGGCGTTGTTGTTTCTTTTCTTCCGAATCTGCATAAGCAGTGGAATGGATGAGACCGAAACCTTTTACCAGGTTAGGATAGAGTTCAATAAACGCCAAAGTGATGTAACCACCCATGCTATGACCAAACACAAAACATTCTGTGATCTTCTCGTGTAACAACAAGTGTTGTAAACAAACAGCATAATCACCCAATGTTACTGCCTGCGACAAACCTTCGAGCATAGAACTTTTACCGCTACCGGGAAGGTCTGGAACGATGACGAGGTATTTATGTTTGAGGTATTCAACCTGGTTGTTCCAGATGGTGCTGTCTTCTCCAAAACCATGGATCAACAAAACGGGTGCACCTTCTCCTTCGATGCGATAGGAGATGTTGGTAGAGAAATACTGGAAAGTTTTCAATTTGAAATTTACGATTTGATATTTGAAATTATCGCTGCACAGATCAGATAGTGAATCTTTTTCTGAACCAAATTGCGATATTCCAAAGCACCAATAATCCTGCCAGCAGGCTGAAGATGAGGTAGAGATAATCACCGTGTTTTACGTAAAAAGTTTTACTCGCTGATGCAGGGATATTGTATTTGATCACAGCAGCTTTATTCCAGGGTTCTGTTGTTTTGATGTTACCATGACTGTCGATCACAGCAGAGATACCGGTGTTGGCACTCCTGGCAACCCATGTTCTCGTTTCAATGGCTCTGAGCCTTGCATAGTTGAGGTGTTGTTTATGACCTGGAGTATTCCCCCACCAGCCATCATTGGTCATAATGGTGAGTAGGTTGGCACCTTTGCTTACATAGCTTGCTACGTATTCGCCGTAGATACTTTCATAACAAATGATGGGAGCGGTGATGAAAGGATTGCCTTCATTTTTAAAAGCAATAGAAGCAGTGTCTCTTGCATAGCCACCTGTTGTTCCACCAAACTTTTCAAACACCGGTCCGAGGAAGTTGAGATACGTAGGTAATGTTTCTACTCCGGGAACGAGTTTACTTTTGATGTAGAACTGCAATGGCTGACCTGCTTTGATGCTTACAGCCGAATTGTAGCTATCGTAATAATATCCCTCTGCATTTTTTCTTGCGTAAGGCGATTCGGGTTTTTCTGTTCCGTACCATTTTAGTGTTTCGATACCGGTGAGTAAAGTGATGTTGGGATGACTGTTTACAAATTCAAATACCGGTTGATATACTGCTGCCAGTTGTATTTCGTTGATGGGAATGTATGCAGGTAAAGCCGTTTCGGGCCAGATGACAAGTCGTGTATTTGAATCGATGTTGTTTAGTGTGAGTTGGAGATGTTTCTGCACCTGTGCTGAAACAGAACCTTGTTCAAATTTTCCGTAAGGATCGATGTTGGGTTGAATGATGAGGGCTTCATCTCCATTCGGTTCAAGCGTAATACTTACTTTATCAGACCATATCAGTAACAAAGACATTATGATTGGTAATAGCATTAACGAGACTATACCTACAGTCTTTTTCGCTTTTCCCTTTTGCCTTTTGACTTCACCACTCATCCAATCATACATCAGCACATTCACCAACAACACCCAAAGCGTTCCACCGCCAACACCGGTGTATTCGTACCACTGCACCCAATCTGTTTGTGTAGCGAACACATTTCCGAGGTTGAGCCAGGGCCAGCTGAGTTGCCAGTTGAGGTGATTGTATTCGAAGAGCATCCAGAAACAGATGAAAGCAAAGTATGCGGCCCGTTTACTGAATCTTTTTTTGAAGATGTGATAACCCCACCATGGTAAACACATGATAAAGCTGTTGGCAACAATTGCCATGGCTGCACCTACCCAGGATGCATTCACGATCCACCAGGTGGTGAGTATGTTCCATGTGAACATGGCCAAGTATGTATGTGCAAAGAATTTCGACCTGCTTTCGATTACATCAGCTACGAAGAACAGTGGCACAAATCCCAAAAAGATCAGCGGTGTGAGGGGAGAAGTTGGCCAGCTGAGCCAGAGTAATAATCCTGAAGCAAAAGTGAGGAGCAGGGGATGGATCTTTTTCATTGCAGGGCAATTTAGGGTTTATCTGTTTACCACATAGGCATGTAGGATAGTTTGAACCATGAAGACACAAAGACACGAAGGAATACAAAGATTTTAACCACAACGACAGAACGGCTCAACGGATCACAATGTTGTGTTCCCTTGTTCAGTAGAATTCAAGAAAGTACAAGTGTCATGCTTTCAGCTTGATAAATGCAACGCAACGGAAGCGTAATAGTAGCACAACTGCTAAGAACATAAAAAGTGGCTACTCCTGAAGAGTGAACCACTAATCGGGTAGTAGAAATAAAAATCCCGCCAAAGCGGGATTTATGTGTTTAGAGTTTGTTCTAATTGAATGATTGGTTTTTCATAGTTGCAACGGTCTGCAGTTGCAATAAGGTTCGATGGTGTTATTAGCTGAACAATCCACCTTTCTTCAGAGACTTTCTTCCTTCACCGATCTTGAAACCGTTGTGATAGATCTCGATCTTATAATCTCCTGTCTGATATTTTGTTCCCTGCTTCCAGTCGAAGCTTACAGGAATTCTTTTTCCTTGTTCGTAGTTCACATTCACTTTACTGGTGAATTTTTTATCGCCTTCTTCTCTTGCTGTAAATGTTTCACCGTTGGTGATCACATTGCCATCAGGTGCAGTAACCACTACATATACTTCTTTGGCTCCGCTTGGTGCGATCCTGTTCTCGTCAATATCAAAAGCAACTCTCAACAGATCGGCTCTTTTAGCAGTAGAAGTGCTTACTTCCTTGCCGCTGCTTTTTAAATTGATCGCTGCGATATTGATGTTAGATGCATGAAGGGTAGAGGCTACGTCTTCAACACTTTTTTTCGCTGTTTCAGTAGCTACCAGTGTTTCCTGTATCTGTGTTTTTTCGGTAACGAGGTTATCTCTTTCTGTCGTTAACTGCGTGTTGGCAGTAGTAAGTGTTGCATTCTCCTGCTTTAATTGTTCGATCTGGGCTACGTAATCCTGGATCTGGCCATTCAGTTCAGCGATCAGTTGCTTAGCTCTTGAAAGTTCAGATGCAGTGGCATTTCTTTTCTTTAAAATAGAAGCGATCTCTGTTCTTTTCTTTTCGATCTCGGCATTCTTTTCAGCCAGCTGACCTTGTAAAGCGAGGTTCTGACCATTCAACTCGTCCATTTTTTTGTTGGCTTCGTTGAAGTCGTTCTGTAATTCGTTTCTTGCACTGTCTACATTCGTAAACTGCGTTTGCAATTGTGCATAGAGTTCTTTAGATTTACTCTTGTCGTAGATGATGTACCCGATTGATAACAAGAGTGCTGCGGCTAATGCGATCACGACGATCTTATTGCTGCTGTTACTTTTTGCAGGAGTTGGTTTTTGCTCCGGAGCTGAAGATGGATATTGACTGTAGCTCATAACTGTTATTTTTTTTTGAGTTGATCTAATGATATAATTCTAAACCTTTTCTAATGACAGATCTGTTGATAATAGACATCGAAACTGTTCCCCAATCACCACACTTTGACGAGCTTTCAGCTGAGTGGCAGTCCCTTTGGATCGACAAGATTTCGAAAACCGTGCCAGAGGGTATCACTCCAGAAGAAAGTTATAAGCTCAGGGCAGGTATACTTGCCGAGTTTGGAAAGATCGTATGTATATCCACTGCCTATTTTTACGAGAACGAAGATAAACAGTGTTGCTTACGTATTAAGAGTATTTATAACGAAGATGAAAGAGCTTTGTTAAAGTCTTTCACAGAACTCTGCGATAAATTTTGTTCTACCCGTGGTGAAGTGATGTTTGCAGGGCATAACATCCGTGAGTTCGATATTCCTTATATCTGCCGCCGTATGTTAATTAACAGCCTGCCGCTTCCTGGATGTTTGCAGTTGAACGATAAGAAACCATGGGAAGTTAGAATGTTCGATACCATGCAGTGGTGGAAGTTTGGCGATTATAAAAACTATGTAAGCTTACACCTGCTTGCCAACGTACTTGGCGTACCCAGCAGCAAAGGAGATATGGATGGCAGCATGGTGCAGGATGTGTACTACATAGAAAACGACCTGAAACGTATTGTTGAATATTGCCAGAAAGATGTTTCGGTAACCGCTAATATTATTTTGCGGTATAAGAACATGCCTTTGCTGGAAGAAAAGAACATCGTGGTAGCCGGCTGAGGTAATGCTATCTGGCTTTACTTGCGACGCTCCGTTCAGGTTTTTGTTGGTATGGCAGCAAAGCAGATTTTACGGCATCTTTGCGGCTCAACCAGGTTAAGATGTTTTCCAAAAAAGCAGCAATCGGATTTATATTTCTTACACTCTTAATTGATGTTACCGGATTAGGATTGATCATTCCTGTTTTCCCGGCACTCATCAAAGATCTTACGCATGGCGATAACAGTGCAGCCTCCAGCTGGAATGGATGGTTATTGTTTGCTTATGCCGTGATGCAATTTGTTTGTGCTCCTATACTTGGAAATCTCAGTGATAAATATGGCAGAAGACCTGTGTTGTTGTTATCGCTTTTAGGATTTGGTATCGATTATATTTTTCTTTCATTCGCTCCAACGATAGGTTGGTTGTTTGTAGGAAGGATCATTGCAGGAATGTTTGGAGCTTCGTTCACTACTGCTTCAGCTTATATCGCCGACATCAGTACAGATGAAGACCGCACAAAGAACTTTGGAATGGTGGGTGCCGCTTTTGGATTGGGATTTATCATTGGCCCGGTGATCGGCGGTTTGTTGGGTGGATTTGGTCCACGTGTTCCTTTTCTTGTTGCAGCAGGATTGAGTTTACTCAATACTTTATACGGGTACTTCGTGTTGCCTGAGTCTTTACCAAAAGAAAAGAGAAGACCGTTTGACTGGAGAAGAGCCAACCCGGTAGGTGCATTGCTGCATTTGAAAAAGTATAGAGGCATTACAGGATTAGTAGTGGCTTTATTCTTCGTTTATATCGCTTCGCATGCCGTACAAAGTAACTGGGGCTTTTATACGATCGAAAAGTTTGGCTGGACAGAGAAACTCATCGGCATATCATTGGGTGTGGTTGGTTTTTTGGTGGGTGGTGTGCAGGCAGGGTTAACAAGAGTGGTGAATCCAAAGCTGGGTAATGTAAAGAGTATCTATATTGGTTTGTTGCTGTATACGATCGGTATGTTATGTTTCGCTTTTGCCGGTAATACGTGGATGATGATGCTGAGTATTGTTCCGTATTGTTTGGGTGGTATTGCAGGCCCGGCGATACAGAGTGTAGTAGCCTCTCATGTTCCAATGAATGAGCAGGGAGAGTTGCAAGGTGCATTAACGAGTGTGATATCTCTCACATCTGTGATCGGCCCGATAATGATGGCAAACATCTTTGCTCATTTTTCCAGGAAAGCAGAAGGAATGTATTTCCCGGGAGCACCGTTTGTGGTTGGCGCAGCATTCATGTTAACGAGTACGGTGATTGCAAAATATGCGTTGAAGGGAGAGAAGCCGTGATGTGCTGATATGCAAATGTGCAGATATGCAAATTTGTTTAGTTGATGAGTAAGGACACTGCAGTACAAATCACGCTAAAAGACGTGATAAATGCGACGCAAGTAAAGCCTTATCGGAGATCATATACCAGGTAATATAATTATCCTTTCAAACCAACATTCACTATTCACTATTACCCACTCACAACGTAACCGGCAGTTTTAAGTTTTTATTTGCTTTGGTCTCCTGCTTCGTGTTGTTCATCGGCATAGGAATTGCCTTTGTGCATCAAACAAATGCATTATTATGAAGAAAGTTCTTTTTGCCGCCTTCCTACTTGCTTTTGCAGGTGCATCACAGGCCCAAGGTGTACGTATTGGAGCTAAACTTGGAGCCAACCTGAATAAAGTAACCGGTAAATCTTTTAATGAAGAGTTCGACCTGAGCTATCACGTAGGTGCTTTTCTTGAAATAGATCTCAACAAGAAATGGGGACTTCAACCAGAAGTATATTTTAACCAGGCAACAGCCACACGCAGCAGTGGTTTCAACACTATTTACAATGCAAATCCAAATGCGAACACTAACATCAAACTGAATTATCTTTCTATTCCAATCCTGTTGCGTTATAACATTGGCAATATTGTTACATTGAATGCAGGTCCGCAGTTCAGCATATTAATGAATAACGATAAGACCCTTTTGCAAAACGGTGGAGAAGCGTTTAAGAACGGAGATTTTGCTATGGCCGCAGGTGCTACTGTAAATTTGAAGATGCTGAGAGTATATGGCAGGTATAATATCGGCCTGAGCAACATCAACGACATTGATGATCGAGACAAATGGAAGAACCAGCAACTGCAACTTGGTATTGGATTGAGATTGTAAGGTATATTCAATAAATTTTTTATTTAATGTCCCGCTTAGGCGGGACTTTTTATATTTACTGCCAATATGGATGGTAATGGATGTGTTTGCTTCCTTTGGCACCGATATTGACCATTTACGCTTTCCCTTCTGAAAACTAGTTTTTAGAAAGGCACTGACAAATTGACCTTGAGCATGACTACTGACAAATTTTTATTTAAGCCTGAAGACGACACAGATTTTATCCCGATCATCCCGATAAATGAAGATGGTGAAGACAAAGACCTCGTGATACCTGATATCATGCCTTTGCTTCCGTTGCGTAACACTGTTTTATTTCCCGGGGTAGTAATTCCAATCACTGTTGGAAGAGATAAAAGCATCAAAGCAGTGAATGATGCATACAAAGCCGATAAGCTGATCGGCGTGCTTGCACAAAAAGATGCGAACCTGGAAGATCCGAATTTCGCCGATCTATGCGAGATCGGAACGATCGCCAAGATCGTGAAGCTGATCAAAATGCCGGATGGCGGAACAACGATCATTATACAGGGCAAGAAAAGATTTCGTGTGATCGATCTTGTAAGTGATGATCCTTACTTCAAAGCAAGAGTGAATACGATGCCGGATGATGAGATACCGGAAAGCCAGGATTTTGAAGCTACGGTAAGCAGCATCAAAGATCTTGCAGCGCAGATCATCTCACTTTCTCCCAACATTCCTACTGAAGCTTCTATCATACTCAAGAATATTGAGAACCCTTCGTTCCTCATCAATTTCGTGAGCAGTAATATGAACAGCGAGTTGAATGAGAAGCAGGAATTGTTAGAGATCGCTGATGTACAAAAGAGAGCAGAGAAGCTCATTAATCTTTTGCATAAAGACCTGCAGTTTGCAGAGCTAAAGAACAAGGTTACGGCAAAGACAAAAACAGAGATAGATAAACAACAAAGAGAATACTTCTTACAACAGCAGTTAAAAAGCATCAAGGATGAACTGGGTGGCGATTCGAACGACCGTGAGATCGCCGAGATGAAGAAGAAAGCTGAGAAGAAGAAGTGGCCCGATACTGCAAAGGCGATGTTCAAAAGCAGCATCGAGAAACTGGAAAGAATGCATCCCTCCACTCCGGATTATTCTGTGGTGTATAATCATTGTGATCTATTGCTTGATCTGCCCTGGCAGGAATATACCGAAGACAATTATGATCTGAAATATGCAAAGAAGATCTTAGACCAGGATCATTACGGAATGGAGAAGATCAAGAGCCGAATTCTTGAGTATCTCGCCGTGCTGAAGTTGAAAGGTGATATGAAGAGCCCGATACTTTGCTTTGTAGGTCCTCCGGGAATTGGTAAAACATCGTTGGGCAGAAGTATTGCACATGCCATCGGCCGAAAATATGTGAGGGTAAGTTTGGGTGGATTGCATGATGAAAGTGAGATACGAGGTCATCGTAAAACATATATCGGTGCAATGCCGGGAAGAATTTTGCAGAACATCCGGAAGATCAAAACATCTAATCCGGTAATGATATTGGATGAGATCGATAAGATCGGAAGCGATTTCAGGGGTGATCCTTCTTCTGCATTACTGGAAGTATTGGATCCTGAACAAAACAACAGCTTCTATGATAATTATCTTGAGATGGAATATGATCTTAGCAAGGTTTTGTTCATCGCTACTGCAAATAATCTCGGCCAGATACAACCTGCATTAAGAGACAGGCTAGAGATCATCGACCTGAGTGGATATGCCGTTGAAGAAAAAGTAGAGATCGCTAAAAGGCATCTTGTTCCCAAGCAAAAAGAAGCACACGGTTTAAAGAAGATCAACTTTAAGATCGCTGATGCGGTACTG
The DNA here is from genome assembly GCA_024508725.1 of Chitinophagaceae bacterium. Taxonomy (GTDB): domain Bacteria; phylum Bacteroidota; class Bacteroidia; order Chitinophagales; family Chitinophagaceae; genus JAEZDC01. Next base: position 162,441 of record JANINS010000002.1, read on the forward strand.
CAAAAGATGATCGAAAGTTATACAAGAGAAAGCGGTGTTCGTGAGCTTGACAGGCAGCTTGCTTCAGTAATGCGATACGAGGCGAAAGAATTTGCCATGAAAGGTAAGATCAAGCCTACGCTTACCAATGCTGATCTTCAAAAAATATTAGGCTCACCACGTTACAGTAACGAGATATATAAAACAGCCAATATGCCTGGTGTGGCTGTTGGTCTTGCATGGACCTATGTTGGTGGTGATATTCTTTTTATTGAAACGGTGTTGAGCGAAGGAAAAGGCGAGTTGAAACTTACCGGTAACCTGGGTAATGTGATGAAGGAAAGTGCAACAACTGCACTCACTTATTTACAGGCCAATGCAAAGAAGTACGGAATAGAACAATCATCATTCGAAAAGAGAAATGTACATGTTCATGTACCTGAAGGTGCAACACCTAAAGATGGGCCGAGTGCAGGTATCACCATGTTAACATCTCTTGCATCAGCTTTCACAGGTAGAAAAGTGAAGCCTTATGTTGCTATGACAGGTGAGATCACACTTCGTGGACAGGTGTTACCGGTAGGTGGAATAAAAGAGAAAATCCTGGCTGCTAAGAGAGCAGGATTAAGAGAGATCATCATGTGCTGGCAGAACGAAAAAGATGTGCAGGAGGTGGATAGTAATTTCATTAAAGGAATGACTTTCCATTATGTGAAGACGATGGCACAGGTACTTGATCTTGCTTTGGTAGATTGATTTAAATCAGCGTGTTGAATATGTTGAAAGGCTGCAGTGATGCAGCCTTTCTTATTAGTGCATCGCCTCAGAAAGATCGACTTTGCCTTTTTGTTTTTTGTTCTTCACGAATAACACAAATGGAATACATACAAGGAACATGATTCCTAAATAAAGAAACACATCCATGTAAGAAAGCACAGAGGCCTGTTTCATTACCATTCCTTCCAATGCTTTATAAGCAGCCTGCAAGGCGTTATCGGGTGAATATCCTTTAGCGATAAAGTTTTGCTGCATCATGTGTACACGGTTGATCACATCAGGATCCGTTCTGTCGAGATGAGTGACCAATGCACTTTTATGTACATCGTTTTGTCTTGCTAAAAAGGTTGTGATCACAGCTACACCAAACGATCCTCCTAACTGTCGCATCATTCCTGTGAAGGCTGCTCCCTGTCCTATCTGCTGTCCCTTTAAAGTAGAGAGTGATAATGTTGTGATTGGTATAAACAACATACCCATACCCACGCCACGAACGATGAGCATCCAGAAGAAAGCATCTTTACCGGTATCCGGTGTAAGTATCTTATAACCCCAGAAACTGTAGATAAAGAAAAGCAACATTCCAAAGCCGATGAGGTATTGTTGTTTCACACCTTTCTGCAGAAGTGTACCAATGATCGGCATCATGAAAGCTGTTGTTAATGCAGCCGGTATCATTAATGCACCTGATTGCTGAGCCGTCCAGCCTAGTGTAGCCTGGGTGTATAAAGGAATGATGAAAGTTGATCCGTATAATCCAAATCCTAAAATGAAAGAAAGAAACGTTCCGACCCGGAGGTTACCATTTTTCAATACACGAAGTTCAACAATAGGATGATCATAGATCAGTTCTCTCCAGATGAAAAAGAAAATGCCAAGTACTGCTGCAACCACCAATACGATTATCGTAGTACTGCTAAACCAGTCTTCATCATGCCCTTTTTCAAGAATGTATTGCAAAGAACCAACTGCCAATGCCAGTAATCCAATGCCCAACCAGTCTACATCGCTGGCTGCACTTTTCTCTTTGTATTTCGGACTTTTTACAAACTGAAGCGTAAGCAGTGTTGCAATAACGCCGATAGGAATGTTGATATAGAAAATATACGGCCAGGAGAAATTATCAACGATATAACCTCCAAGTGGCGGGCCTAATGTTGGTCCGATGATCACACCCAATCCATAAATTGCCTGTGCCATTCCTCTTTTTTCGGGAGGATAACTTTCTGTGATAATGGTTTGAGAAGTCACCAATAAAGCACCACCTCCAACACCTTGTAAAAACCTGAATAGAACCAGTTCCCAGATGTTGGTAGCGTTACCGCATAGAAAAGAGAATACCGTAAATATGATGATCGATGCCGCGAAATAATTTCTTCTTCCGAATTGTTGTGAAAGCCAGCTCGTCATGGGAACGATGATCACATTACCAATGGCATAAGCGGTGATCACCCAGCCGATCTCGGTCATGGTTGAACCGAGGTTACCTTTCATCTCGTTGAGTGCAACGTTTACGATCGTAGTATCAACGATCTCAAGCAAAGCACAAAAGATGGCGGTTATGGTAATGATGACCCTTCTTGCACCATACTCTACAAGGTCATGTGATTGTTGCATATAAAAAAGTCAAAAGTGAAAAGTCAAAAAGCAAGAAGTGCTTCTGACTTTATAACTTGTTTTTGTAAGGCCTGGTCTAATCTTTAATTCAGATGAACATCCACCCAAACGTTCATGCCTGCACGTAATTGTTTAGCCAGCGGATCGTTCTTTGCAAACTCGATCTTCACCGGTACACGCTGTACCACTTTTACAAAGTTTCCACTTGCATTATCCGGAGGCAGCAAAGCAAATTTGGCACCTGTAGCAGGGGAGAAGGAACTGAGCACCGCTTCAAAATCATGATCAGGAAATGCATCAACATGAACCGTAACTTTTTGTCCCTGTTTCATTTTGTCGAGCTGCGTTTCTTTAAAGTTGGCTACCACCCAAAGCTCATCACTCAACACTACATTGAATAATGCCTGTCCCGTTTGTACCAACTGGCCTTCCTGCACATTTACTTTACTCACCACGCCATCTTCCGGAGCTGTGATCACAGTGTATGAAAGATTGAGTTTCGCATCTTCTACTTCAACCCTTCTTTGCTGAATGGCAGCATTGGCCACATTCACCTGCTTACCCGTAGCTGCACTTTGACTTGCCACAGCTCTGGTTTGTTGTGCTGCCTGGTTTCTTTGTTCTTTCAACACCTGCAACTGACGTTCGGCTGTTTGCTTTGCCGCAAGCGCCTGCTCGTATTGTTGTTTGGTAATGGAATGATCTTTATACAGGTTCTCGTAACGCTCAAAATCGTTGTTGGCTCTCCATACAGAAACCTCTGCTGTTTTCATTTGTGCTTCGATGGTTTCTACAGAAAGACGTGTGGTTGCCACGTTTGTGTTTGCTGCAGTGGTGGTTGCTTCTGCTACGCCCAAATTACTTTGAGCTGTTGCCAATGCAGCTTCGGCTGATGAAAGTTTCATACGAAGATCACGATCGTCGAGTATTACCAAAGTATCTCCCTTCTTCACCTGCTGATTGTCTTTTACCAGCACCTGTTTTACATATCCGCTAACCCTTGGAACGATCGGAGCGATATTCGCTTCCACCTGTGCATCATCTGTTTCGGCATGATGCTGTGCATGGTTCCATTTGCTGATGCCAAACCATCCACCAAAAACCAGAAGAAGAATCAGAACGATCAGGAAGACCTTGCTCTTTTTCTTTTTTTCTGTTACTACTGTTGTTTGTTCGGTTGTTGTTGCCATAAAATGTTCTATGAGTGTGATTGCTATTTAGTATTGCTTAACATGCCTGCCGATTGCAGTAACTGGTTATATGCCAGTACTGCATCTGCTTTTGCATTGCTGTAATTGATTCTTGCCTGTAAAAGTGCTACGTCTGCATCGAGTACATCTGTTGTTGTGGCAAGTGAGTTGTCGAATTTGTTCTTTACGATGCGATAATTCTCAGCAGCCTGGTCGATCGCTTTTTTATATACATCGATCTTCTTCTGGCTGAGAATATAATTCTCGTAGTTTGTGTTTACCTGTAAACGAATGTTATCGCTTAAAAGGCTTTGTGATATCTCTAATTGTTTTTGCCTTGATTTAGCCTGCTCAACTTTTGATTTATTTTTCCAGAGTGAAGAGAGACTGTATTGCACACCAATCCCAATGTTCACTGCATTGGTTACAGTCACAAAGCCGGGAATATCGGCAGCAACATATCCACCTGTCAGAGCAACACTCGGAAGTTTTTCAGCAGCAGCGGATTTAACACCTACACCTGCAGCTTTGGTTCTGTAAATGAGTGCTTCCAGTTCTTTACGGTTTTGTAATGCAGATTGTTCAAACGATTCTAATGTTTGCAATTGAGCTGTGACAGAAGTGATGTTGATGCTGTCCACTTCAAGAATGGTTGTTTCCGGTAAGCCCAGAAGCAGATTGGTGCTAACGTTAGCCAGTTTCCAGTTGTTCTCGGCATCTAATACAGAAAGTTCAATATTCGATTCCTGTAATTGCGCTTTCATCAGGTCGTTCCTTGCCAGCAAGCCATTTTGCTCCATGTTAGAAAGATCTTTCACTCTTTGCTGCATTGTTTGCAGGTTCTCTTTTACCAAAGCAACTACAGCACCTGCTTTGTATAAATTGATGTATGCATTGATTGCATTTAATTCTATTTCCGGTCGCTGGCTTTGTGCATCTAATCTTGCTGCATGCTCTAAATATTGTGCAGCTTCAATACCATACTTAATTTTTCCTCCTGCATAAATGGGTAAGCTGGCATTCAGCATTCCATATACCACCTGTGATATTTCGGGTGAGCCTTGTTGCTGTGTACCACCACTGCTGTTGTTGGATTTGGTTTTAAGATCAACATTCGCATGACTTAATCTCAGGTAAGAACCCGAAGCATTTACGTCAGGAAGTTTTCGTTCCACGGCTTCTCTTAAAGCTGCAGTAGCCTCTTCGATCTTTGCCTGTGCTCCCTGTAACTGACCACTGTTTTTTACAGCCAGTTCTATTGCCTCCTGCAGGGTGAGTTTTCTTGTTTGTGCAAAGCCGGCAGTGGTATATACCACTGCCAGTAGCATTAATATTTTAACCTTCATAAGTAAGTTGTGCTTTAAAAATTGCCTTTATTTCTTCTGTAACCCGTTGTTTCAATAACGTTATGAATTCATCTTCTGAAAGATGTTCCAGCTTATGGTATGTTCTGTAAAATTCCCTGTTAACCAGTGCATGGTTTGAGGTGCCGACCATTACACTCATCAGCATCACTATGTCAACATCTTTGCGAAACATTTTCTTTTGTTGTCCTTCGCTTATGATCTGCTGCAATACCTCGGTATTTCGCTGTTTCATCTTTAGCAGCTTAACAGTGATCTCGCTGTTCTTGTCGAGCATGTGCTCGGTCACCATGATCTTGTAGAAATGATGTCGCTGCACAATACGGTCTACATATTCCGTTACCAAAAGGTTCATTTTCTGTAGTGGCGTAAGCGAATCATCTTTCAATAAGTTTTCCAGGGTGAGCCGTACATGCGACATCCTGTAATCTACCAGTGCTTCGATCAGTTTTTCTTTGGAGCCGAAATAGTAAGAGATCATTGCAAGGTTTACACCAGCCTTGTCTGCTATCTGGCGAACAGAGGTGCTGCCAAATCCATTCATGGCAAACAGTTCTTCGGCTGTTTCCATGATCTGTACCTGTTTCTCGTTGTAAGACATGAGGCGACAAAATTAAACGATTGTTTGATACAATTAAACAACTGTTTAATTTTTTTTGTTAAAGGCTTTGGTAACCAACTGTAGAAGCTGTCGTCCGTTGTGTGACCCACTTCTACGATAGACAATGAAAAGCACTTTAGAACCACTAAGACACTAGGGCACGAAGCAACACGAAGGTTTGGGGCAACTTGGTGTCTTTGTGTCTTCGTGGTTCAACCAGCTCAGTAAGGTGCAACTGTACAAGAGTGCGATCCGCCTTTGCTTAAGCTACGTCGGACAGGCGCAAGAGAAGCTAAATAGCAGCACTGGCTTCTGGTAAACAGGAATGATCTCTCTCAATAATTCTATACCTCAAACCCCTACTTTTGCAGGCACTTAAAACATGATTTATGGCAGCCAAAATTAAAGTAGCCAATCCTGTGGTTGAACTGGATGGCGATGAGATGACGAGAATTATATGGAAGTTCATTAAAGACAAACTGATCCTGCCTTACCTGGATCTTGACATAAAATATTATGACCTGGGAATGGAATATCGTGACGAGACCAACGACCAGGTGACTGTTGATGCTGCGAATGCGATCAAACAATACGGTGTGGGTATTAAATGTGCTACGATCACACCTGACGAGGCTCGTGTAAAAGAGTTTAACCTGAAGCAAATGTGGAAGAGTCCTAATGGTACGATCCGTAACATTTTAGACGGTACAGTTTTCAGAGAACCGATCGTTTGTAAGAATGTTCCTCGTCTGGTTCCAAACTGGACTGCACCGATCTGTATTGGTCGTCATGCATTTGGTGATCAATACCGTGCAACAGATTTTGTTACCAAAGGAAAAGGAAAGCTTACGGTTAAGTTTGAAGGGGAAGATGGACAGGTGATCGAACATGAAGTATACAATTTCAAAGGCGATGGTGTTGCGTTAACGATGTACAATACAGATGAGAGCATCACCGGTTTTGCAAGAAGCTGTTTCAATACGGCTTTGCAGAAAGGATGGCCTTTGTACCTCTCAACTAAGAATACGATCCTGAAGAAATACGATGGACGTTTCAAAGATATTTTCGAAGAGATCTATCAAAAAGAATTCAAAGCGAAGTTTGAAGCTGCAGGTATTACTTATGAGCATCGTTTGATCGATGATATGGTAGCTTCTGCTTTAAAGTGGAACGGAAACTTTGTGTGGGCTTGTAAGAACTATGATGGTGATGTACAAAGTGATACTGTTGCACAGGGCTTCGGTTCATTGGGTTTGATGACATCGACTTTGGTTACGCCTGATGGAAAAGTAATGGAAGCAGAAGCTGCACACGGAACAGTAACACGTCACTACCGTGAGCACCAGAAAGGAAAGCCAACTTCGACAAATCCTATCGCTTCGATCTTTGCATGGACAAGAGGATTAGAGTTCAGAGGTAAATTGGATGGCAACCAGGAGTTGATCAACTTCTGTCATACACTGGAGCAGGTTTGTATTGAAACTGTTGAAAGCGGTAAAATGACGAAAGATCTTGCGATCACAATCAAACAAAATGTTGAGCATGGAAAAGATTACCTGTACACGCAGGAATTTTTAGATGTGCTGGATGAGAATTTGAAGAAGAAGCTGGGAAGCTAAGAGATAAAAGAGTGAAAGAGATAAAGAGAGGCTCGACTGAAAGGTTGAGCCTTTTTTTTGTTACTTGTTTTTAGTAGTTTAGTTATCAATGAATATCTTGTTTAAAATTTTTACCCAACCTACTCGAAATGATATTCTGAATTCAGGACTATCTCTCGCTATGAGTTTTGGTACAAATTTCAACAAACCGATACAGAGTAGATTAGGTAGAAAATTCATCTTGACAGATCGAGAGTTGGACGAGTATAACCAGATTTGTCGAGCTGCAATGACTGACTCTCATAATTTTATTTATGAGACTTTAATGTCTACTTCGAAAAATTTTGATGTGATTCACAAGAAAGTACTAAGAGCAAGATGGAAGATTTATTTGCTGAGTAAATATCCTTGGATTAAGCCATCCAATTTAAGAGCACTTTTTTCTCAGGGAATATATTTTGCTATGAAAGATGGATGGACCGAAGCTCTAAAATAAAAAACCTCCTCATCTCTGAGAAGGTTTTCAATACTGTCAACTGTTATCTGTCATCAGTTAACTATTTATTCTCCGCCATATCAGGAATCGCCTCAACCTTATAAGCACCTGCATCCAGCTTGGCTTTTGTTTCGCTGAAGGCTTTGAGCGTAAGTTTAATGTCTTCATCTGTATGTGCAGCAGTTGGAATTAAACGATAAATGATATGTCCTTTTGGAATTACCGGGTAAACTACGATCGAACAGAAGATGCCGTAGTTCTCTCTCAGATCCATCACCATCGCAGTAGCTTCTTCCACACCACCTTTCATATACACCGGCGTAACAGGAGAATCTGTTTTACCAATGTCGAAGCCTCTTTCTTTAAGCCCGTTCTGAAGCTTCAATGCATTCTCCCAAAGCTTTTCTTTCAGCTCAGGTCTTGTCTTTAACAGTTCCAATCTCTTCAGGTTACCCAATACAATCGGCATTGGTAAACTCTTAGCGAAGATCTGCGAACGAATATTGTAACGGATGTAATCGATGATCACTCTCGGACCAGCCAAGAAAGCTCCGATACTTGCCATTGATTTTGCAAACGTAGAAAAGTACAGATCGATCTCATCCTGGCAACCTTGTTCTTCACCAGCACCGGCACCGGTTTTGCCCATTGTACCAAAACCGTGAGCATCGTCTACCAATAAACGGAAATCATATTTCTTCTTCAGGTCACAAATCTCTTTCAAACGGCCCTGGTCACCAGCCATTCCAAACACACCTTCTGTAATAACGAGGATACCACCAGTCTTTTGTTTTTCGATCAGCTGAGAAGCTCTTTGCATCTGCTTCTCAAAATCTTCCATGTCGTTATGTTTGAAAACATATCTATGACCTGGGTGTAAACGCAAACCATCGATGATACATGCATGGCTTTCTGCATCGTAAACGATCACATCATGACGACCACAAATTGCATCAATAGCACTCATGATACCCTGGTAGCCATAGTTCATCAGGATCGCATCTTCCTTATGTTCAAACTCAGCCAATTCAGCTTCGAGTTGTTCGTGATAATTTGAGTTACCACTCATCATTCTTGCACCCATCGGCAAAGCCAACCCGTACTGAACAGAAGCATCTGCATCTATCTTTCTCACTTCAGGATGATTCGCTAAACCCAGGTAGTTGTTCAGGCTCCAAACGATCATTTCCTTACCACGAAACTTCATTCTGCTTCCGATCTCACCTTCAAGCTTGGGGAAAGCAAAATAGCCATGTGCTCTTTCACGATGTTGTCCGATAGGACCGTAGTTCTTCACCAGTTTCTCAAAAATATCCGCCATACGATTAGAATTTTTAAATGTAAGAGTACGATACCAGCATTTAATCTTCGTGGCATCGTCTGTTGTGTCACTCACTTGTACTTTTAGAACACTGAGGAACTTTTAGATGCCTCGTACCTCGGCATGACAAGCTGGAGTATGTTGTTCAGCTTATGTTACATTCATTAACTGAGAATCAACAAATGTTTGTCATCCCGACGATAGGAGGGATCTGAACAATCCTACCAGCGGTCTAAAATTTGCCGCAAAGGTAATGTTTTGAGGCTTTTAATTATTTGAGCTTAAATAGGAATCGTAATCCGGCAGCTAAATAAGGGTTGACCCCATTTTTGTCAGTATCAAATATTGGTTCGAGATCAGCTTGTATAAGCACTCCTTCACTTTTCTTATAATTGTTTTTGCGATAGATAAGTCCCACACCTGCAAAACCTTCGAGATTGAATTTTCTGGTCTCACTAAAAGTTCTATTGGCATATTTTAATGCCATACTCACCTGATTAGAAGTTTCCCTGAATTCCTGGTATTTGAAATATGGGTAACTACCTGTTGCATCTTTATTTCCCATTCCAAACCATCCACTGTTATTAATGCCTGCATTCAGATAATTTAATTCTATTGCAAAGAAAGATGCCGTGTTACTTTTTGTTTTTAGTGCAATCTTTATTTCCTGTTTGGTTTCCCAGCCTAAGACTTTGCCGCTGTTCTTATTTACATTATTACGATTGTCATTATACTGACCATTATTGTTGATGAAAATGAGTCCATACTCACTAGCTAAAAACAATTTGCCATTTTTCCCGATGTTCGTTTCTACTCCCATCTGAATTCCGCCAACAGGCTCTACAAATGATAGCGGGTTGAATCTTAAAGTCCAGGAACTGAAGGGAGGTTTAGATGTTGTATCGCCAACCTGGCTATACACAAAAACCGGATGAACAAAAACAAAGATCAGTGCCAGTATACCTCTCATTGATTTATTCTGCTTAAAAATGCTGGGGTAAGGGGACTAGAAATGTCGTACAGGGCAGTGCCTTTTGAAAGTTGTACCAGCAAAGTATTATAATATGGGATCACATCAGTAGCCGATGATTCAGGAATATCTAAAACAGCTACAGGATTATCTGGCTGTGATATATTGAATATTTTAATTCCTGCAGGATTGGTAACATACAATGCATTGTTGTTTATACCCAATCCATTGGGAGAATTCATATTGATAGTTTTAACCAAAACGGGGCCGCTAAGGTTGGTTACGTTGTACACGTTCATGAGATTGCTTCCTCCGCAAACTGTTCCACTTCTGAGTGTAACATATGCGTAATTACCCTGCACCGCTACCGGATCACAACTTCGAACGTGTGTCACTACGCTCAACTGCTGTGGATTCGCCGGATCCGCTAAGGAATATGCATACATTCCAGTTTGAGAGCCAATAAAGAGCTTATCGTTCTACGGGTAAATAGTTTCTATATCGAAATTGACCTTGATCCTGTTTTTGAAAACAGGATTATTGCCTTGAGAAATGTCATAACAAACTATGTCAGCATTGTCTAAAGCATATAAGTAATCGCCTACTATCGCAAACCTGGCAAGCGATCCTGCTTTGCCTGTTGAAGATGTAACATTTGTGCCAGGTGATGCGGTTTCTTTACCACAGCCTCCCAAACAAATGATCCAGATAACGATCACCGATAAGCATGTTCTCATAAGAAGCGTTTAATACTAGCGATAACATTTTGGATAATCTCTTATTTCAAGTCTCCAGCCTACTATATCTCCTTTTGAATGATCAGGACATTCAAAAAAAGTATTCCTGGCCGGAGGGTAGTCATTTAAATTAACAGGAAACGCATGAGGCACTCTGTTAACCTCAACAGGATTGGTAATATCTGCTATGTTTAACACCACCAGATCATCCAGATTATTAAGATACAGGTATTGACCTTTAACGGACATTTCAGAGCAGTATAAGCTTCTGATAAATCCTGTCTTTTGTGGAGATGTTCTGTTGCTGTAATTGATAATATGAATACCGCTGTCTTTTTCCACCTGTAGCAGGTAATTGCCTATCGTATATATTTTACCGGAATTGACAATGGGTCGTGGCGTGGTGTAAGTTACCTTTCGTGCTGTTTCGGGTGACACATAGATCGGTACCCATGTTTGAGTATTGGCAGTAGGTTTAGGTAAACTAACAGTGCCAGGAGAACATGAGACCAGGGAAACAATAATGATAAAATAAAAGAGCCTCATAAAGGTGTTTTAGCTGCTGAAGTAAAGCTAAGTTACTTTTTTTTACCGAGGTTAGATGGTGATGGTCTGTAAAATGATCATCCATTTTCTGCCGATACGTCTCCAGATTCTTAAGTAATTGCCTTTCTTGTCTTTATCATTTACATAACCATAAACATAACCAAGATCGCCTTGTTCGCTGCAACCACTTCCAACAGCCTGGAACTGTAAAATGCCTGACATATTAGTGAGTGCTTCGTCTATTTTATAGATGCCATGAATAGGAGCGAAGCCGTTATTTATAAGATGGATATCATTATCCGCAACATCCCGGTAAGCATCTTTACCGCTATTGTTGTAATTGTTGATGAAATTATTTTCAGCCATCAGCATATAACGAAGACCGGGATAACCTGTTCTTTCTACATGACTTAAAGCAATACCTGTAATATTGGGAGATTGCACCTGGGCTTCATGATCTACTCCCATATCGATGATCCATTTATATGCAGTATCTTTCCTTATCCATACAGTTGTAAACTCACCTCTAGCCACAACGCTGTCTTTTCCTTCTGGCTTAAACTGCCATGGACCTGATGTAATACCAAGATCTCCACCGGTAGAGACTATAACAAACGATGGCTCCCAAATGAGTTTTGATTTGTTGGGTGTTTTGGCTTCCCAGGTAGGCTTTGCTTTGAGTATTTCGCCATCTTTAAATACAATAGCCCCGGTATCCATAAATTTAAGGAAAGCTTGTTTCGTATTTGTTTCTAAGGCATAACTGGCGAATCTTTTTTCTGCGTTTACAACAGGCAACCATGAGTCCTGGCTAAATGATATTGTAACAGATAGTAGCAGCAGTAATGTGAGTAGCGTTTTCATTATTGTATTTAGCACATCAAAAATAAGGATAACGATAAATTCACCGATTGCACCTGAAAAACGAGGTCACCATTTGTATCTTCAACCCTCAAAAACATAGCATGCGGGTTTTTATATTGGTTTTGCTTTCCGGATTTATATTGAATGTTAGTGCCCAGTCTTATAAACAAAATTCAGCAGTTCCCCGTCCCAAATTAGTAGTTGGAATAGTAGTAGATCAAATGCGATGGGATTATCTGTATCGATATTACGACCGATATAGTTCCGGTGGTTTCAAACGATTATTGAATAATGGTTTCAGTAACGAGAATACGATGATCCCGTATACACCAACTTATACAGCTGCAGGTCATGCAAGTGTATATACCGGTTCTGTTCCTGCTGTAAACGGTATTATGGGAAACTACTGGTACAATAAAAAGCTGGGAAGAAATGTATACTGTACGGAAGACAGTTCTGTTCGATCTGTAGGTACAACATCAAATGCCGGAAAAATGTCTCCTGCCAACATGTGGACGACAACTATCACCGATGAGTTAAGGTTGGCTACTAATTTCCGTTCTAAAGTGATCGGCATTGCTTTTAAAGACAGGGGCTCCATTCTTCCTGCAGGTCATGCTGCAAATGCAGCTTATTGGTTTGATGATCTTACAGGTGGCTTCATTACATCTTCTTATTACATGAACGATCTCCCTAAATGGGTGAAAGATTTTAATGCAAAGAAACTTCCTGATCAATATCTGAATGATAACTGGAATACACTTTACCCGATCAATACCTATCAGCAAAGCACTGTCGATTCAATGCGATATGAAGCTGGTGTTCCCAGAGAAGACAATACTTTTCCGCATATCACTTCTGCGATCACAAAAGATAAGTACAATAGTTTCCGGTACACACCATTTGCACAAACGCTTTTGTTTGAGATGGCAAAGAATGCCGTTAGAGAAGAGAAGATGGGTGTTAGTGGTAATACAGATTTTCTTGCATTGAGTGTTTCTACGACTGATTATATTGGTCACGAATTTGGACCTAACAGCATCGAAATAGAAGACACTTACCTGAGGCTGGATGCTGATATCGCTGCATTTATTTCTTACCTGGATAAAGCTATTGGTAAAGATGAATACACGATCTTTTTAACAGCAGATCATGGTGCGGCACATGTTCCTGGTTTTTTGCGGGATAAAAAAATACCTGCAGGCACTTTTGATGACGCCGAGATCGGAAAGCAGTTAAATGCATTGTTGGAAAAATCATTTTCATTGAAAAATGCAGTAAGTAAGATCATCAATTACCAGGTGTATTTTAATGATGCTGTAGTGAATGATCAGAACAGGAAGCAGGTAACAGATGCCACGATACAATTTTTATTGCAGTATGATTTTATTGCCAATGCTTTTGAACTGGGCGATGCAATGTCTGCACCCATGCCGAATAAATTGAAAGAGATGATGGCAAACGGATACAACATGCAATTGAGTGGTGATATACAATTCAACTACAAACCACAATGGTACGATGGCTGGAATAAAGGCACATCACATGGTGTTTGGTATGCTTATGATGCTCACATTCCGCTTGTGTGGTATGGCTGGGGAATTAAGAAGGGCAAAAGCAACCGGGAAGTTTACATGACGGATATCGCACCAACGCTTGCAGCTTTATTGCATATTCAGATGCCGAGTGGTTGTGTTGGAAAGGTGGTGGAAGAAGCATTAAAATAGCAAGGCTAACATTGCTGAAAGAACCGAATGGTCTTATCAACCACTTGTTGCATAGGATCAGGTAAACCTTTTTCTGTCCAAGGATGTTTTCTGCCAAACACATGATCACTATCTACCAGAAAAAGTTCTGCTGATGGATTGGCTTCTTTCAATTCATATGCTTTAGAAACAGGAACGGCTTCATCTTTTGTACCATGGCATAGCAGTATAGGAATGTGTAAACTGCTGATCGCTTTTTTGATATCGAGCCGATCAACATTTTGCTGGTAATCTTCAAACAACTGGTAATATAAAGGCATCTGCTGCCTTGTTCTGCTGTTAAGGTAATATTGCACACCTGTTTCTTTCCATTCTTTCATCTTCTGATCGTTCCAACTGCCCCAGGGTGTTTTACATTCACTCACCGAAGCCCAGGTAGTTACAGTTTTTGCTTTTGATTCTTCAGCGGCTTTGAGTAAAACAATCCCTCCACCACGACTATGACCAACCAGGTAAAGCTTTGAGGCATCCATTTGTTTTGAATGAGGATTGTTTCCATCCGAACACCAGTTAATCACCTGCTGCAAATCAAACAACTCTTTTGTATAATTGTTTTCGCCGTAGGCTTCAAGATCAGCAAAATCTTCAGGCTGTTCAGGAGTGGTGCCATTGTGGGATAAATTGAACTTGATAAATACGAAACCTGCTGTTGCAAATTGTTTTGCAATAATGTCGAAATTGCCCCAATCTTTAAAGCCATTAAAGCCATGGACATAGATTATAATGGGTTTAGGCTTTCCATCAGCAATGTAAAAAAGGTCAGTTGCTATAGGTTTTCCTTCACAGCCGCTAACGAGAATATTCTTCTGTATTTGCATGGTTCTAAGGTATAGTATACAATTGAGTTTTATTTTAGCCTAATGGCTAAGCTTTTTCCAACCGTTTCATGGGCTAAGGGTGCTAATGTTTACGAAGTAAACATCCGTCAATATACTAAAGAAGGAACGTTCAAAGCGTTTCAACAACATCTGCCACGACTGCAGGAAATGGGTGTCGAAATATTATGGTTGATGCCCATTACTCCCATCAGTTTAGAAAAACGGCAGGGAAGTTTGGGAAGCTATTATGCCTGCTCATCATATACACAGGTTAATCCAGAGTTCGGTTCATTGGATGATCTTAAAGCACTGGTTACTGATGTTCATTCACGAGGCATGAAATTGATCATCGACTGGGTAGCCAATCACACAGGCTGGGATCATCACTGGAAAACGGAACATCCTGATTGGTATCACAAGAATGATAAGAATGATTTCTTCGATAAAAATGGTTGGGCAGATGTGATCGACCTGAACTATAACAATGTTGCGATGCGACAGGAAATGATCCGTAGCATGCAGTATTGGATCAATGAATGCGATATCGATGGATTTCGTTGCGATATGGCTCATCTTGTACCATTGGATTTCTGGAAAGACGCCAGGTCAAACTGCGATCATCTTAAACCATTATTCTGGCTGGCAGAAACAGATAACAACGAATACCATGATGTGTTCGATGCAACTTATGCCTGGAGCTGGATGCACAAAAGCGAACAGTTCTTCAGAGGTCATTGCCCGTTTCACGAATTTAAACATGAACTGTCAAGACTAACTGAGTTGCCTGCAGATTGTTATAAACTCATCTTCACCAGCAATCACGATGAAAATAGCTGGAACGGAACCGAATACGACAAATACGGAGATGCTGCAAAAATGCTGGCTGTTTTTTGTTGCACTTACAAAGCAATGCCATTGGTGTATAGTGGACAGGAATTGCCTAACACAAAACGATTACAGTTCTTCGATAAAGACCAGATCGAATGGAGGGATGAACCAGCACTACACGAATTTTATCAAACATTATTGCAGGGCAGAGATCAGTCGAACGCATTAAAATATGGAGATATAGAAATGTTACCTACGAATGCAAATGACAAAGTGATCGCATTCATTCGTAAATATGAGAGTAGGGAAGTGCTGGTGCTGCTGAATTTTTCAGCCGACGAAAAATCAAAACTGTCATTACAACACGAAAGTTTTCATGGCACATTCGAAAGTCTTTTCAGCGGGCTGCATTATGATTTTAGCCACGAAATGAATTTTGAATTAGAACCTTGGGGATATTTGGTATATCGCAAATAGATCATCATGAGAATTGCAACATACAATGTGAATGGCGTTAACGGAAGACTACCTGTTTTACTTCGTTGGCTCGAAGAAACTTCACCTGATGTGGTTTGCCTGCAGGAGTTAAAAGCACCGCAGGAAAAATTTCCCGAAGAAGCGATCAATAATCTTGGTTATAATGCTATCTGGCATGGACAAAAAAGCTGGAATGGTGTTGCCATTCTTTCTAAAGGCGATAAACCCGAAGAAGTGTGCAGAGCTTTACCGGGTGATCCTGAAGATGAACATAGCCGTTACATCGAAGCAAAAGTAAATGGCGTTACTATAGGTTGTTTGTATCTGCCAAATGGGAATCCTGCTCCTGGTCCAAAGTTCGATTATAAACTTCGCTGGTTTGAACGATTGCAACAACATGCGAAAGAACTGTTGGCAAGTAAGCAACCCGTGATACTTACAGGAGATTATAACGTAATGCCTACCGAAAAAGATGTGTACAAACCTGAACGTTGGGTGAACGATGCTTTGTTCAGACCAGAAACACGCCAGGCATTCAAAGAATTGATCGAACAAGGTTGGACAGATGCCATTCGGAAATTATATCCCGAAGAAACGATCTATACTTTCTTTGATTATTTCCGCAATGCCTATGAAAGAAATGCAGGCTTGCGAATCGATCATTTCCTGCTCAGTCCTTCAGTAGATAAACGTTTAAAAGCTGCAGGCGTTGACAGGCATGTTCGTGGTTGGGAAAAAACAAGTGATCACTGCCCGGTTTGGATAGAGTTGAAAGATTAGGAAACCAGCTTAATAACTTCATGGCAACGCCTGTTGTGTCACTCACTTCATCGTTCTGAACTTTGATCGGCAGCTAAAACAGCACTCTTTTCATATTGTTTCAGGCAATTGAGGCAAAGACAATTCTCAAAACTATCTTTCAGGTGTTGAAGTGTTTGTTGTGTTAATTGTATCGTCTCACACCAGCAACCTGAAGTTTCATTGGTGCAGGTGAAAGATTGGCCACATTTGCTGCAATTCTTTTCCATATCAATCCAGGCCGTAGAAATTTTGTTTGCTCAAAGGTAACAGATGCACTCATTTTTATCGTGCTGACTTTCCTCATCTCAACCCATTACTATTTGTCTTATTTTCATGCCGAGCAACCGACAATGTTTAAAAGGATATTCCTGTTTGCACTTACACTTGGAATGATGTTTTCATCCAAAGCCCAGATATGCACCGGCAGCCTGGGTGATCCGATCGTTAACATCACTTTTGGCAGTGGATCAAATCCAGGTCCGGCATTGCCTGCATCTTCGGTGGTCGGTTATCAATATGTGAATAATGATTGTCCGCAAGATGGTCAATATACCATCAGAAATGCAAGCATTAATTGTCATAGCAATACATGGCATACGATCACAGATCATACCGGTGATCCGAATGGATATTTCATGTTGGTGAATGCATCTATGTTTCCGAATCCTTTTTATGTAGAAACCATTCGTGGGCTTTGCGGTAATACTACTTATGAATTTTCAGCATGGGTGATCAATATGCTAAGGCCTTCAGCTTGTGGTGGAAACGGTATTCAACCTGATCTTACTTTCAGAATTGAAAAAACAGATGGAACAATTCTGCAATCATTCAACACCAATAAAATTGCATCAGCGGCAACGCCACAATGGAAACAGGTAGGATTTTATTTTACAACAGCAGCGTCTACATCCGATGTGGTTATTCGAATCATTAATAACTCTAATGGAGGCTGTGGTAATGATCTTGCTTTAGATGATATCACTTTTCGTCCTTGTGGACCACAGATCACCAGTGCTATTGTTGGTGCTGCAACCAATGCTGTAAGTTTTTGCGAAGGAACATCGAACAACTATACTTTTTCAGCAAATATTTCTTCCGGATTTAATAACCCGGAAGTGCAGTGGCAGGAGCGAATCAATAATGGTTCATGGACAGATATTCCCGGTGCAACTTCGCTTAGTTATCATAAAACTTTTCCTGCTTCGGCAGCTTCAGGAAAATATTATTACCGGCTTGCTGCTGCCGAATCGGGTAATATGGGAACAACATTGTGCAGGATCAATTCACCTGTGTTAGAAGCAAGTATCACCTCCAATCCACCTGCTGCAGCATCAGCCAATTCACCGGTGTGTGAAGATGAAACGATCAGTCTTTCTGCTACCGGTTCTGTAGTAAACTGGACTGGTCCGAATGGTTATGTTGCTACAGGTAATCAGCAGGATATCAATAATGCATTGTCCATTCATTCAGGAAAATATTATGTGAATGTCCTTAACGGAATTTGTTCAACTAAAGATTCGGTTGTTGTGAAAGTGAATCCCAATCCAACGATCGGTATCGATAAGCCTTTCATAGATCTTTGTAAAGGCGATTCTGTTTTGGTGAATCTTTCCGGTGCTGCTGCATATACATGGCAACCAACGGATGGAGTTTTTGTTTCAGGATCATCAGCATGGTTGAAACCACTTGACTCAACTTTATACACCGTTACCGGAACAAGCCTTGGCTGTTCAGATGCAATTTCTGTTGTTGTGAATGTTTCTAAACAACCAGAAGCAAATGCAGGACCTGACCGAACTATTATGGAAGGAAGTTCCATTCAATTACAAGGTGCTGTAAAAGGAGATAGTATCCAGTTCTATTGGACACCCGATTATCAAATCACAGGCTTGCAATCGTTGCAGCCTTATGTGAATCCATTTCGTGATACTTCATACACTTTAACTGCACAATCGCTTATCGGATGTGGAACTGCACAGGATATTATTAGGGTACATGTTTTAAAAAAGCTGGGTGTACCGAATGCATTTTCTCCTAACGGTGATGGCATCAATGATACATGGGTGATAGACGGAATTGAAAGTTATAATAATGCTGAAGTGCAGGTATTTGACAGGTTTGGAAGACAGGTTTTAAAAACAACAAGATTTCATAGCTGGAATGGAACTATGAATGGTAAAAAACTTCCTATGGGAACGTATTATTATCTGATTGATGTAAAGCAGGGTTTACCAGTACTCACCGGTTGGCTGCAACTCTTGTATTGATCTGCTGAACTCAGTTATGAAAGTACAAGAGTGCGACGCAACGGAAGTTTCATAGTGATCTGGCAGCTGGTAACATAATTTACACAGGAGCAACTTCCACTTCTTCCTGCGATACAAAAACTTCTTCTTCACCAGATTCTACAGCCCTCATTTGTTCACTGGTTAACCGGCTTCCATCATGACTCCAACCGGGAGGTCCGAATAAATAATTCCAGCGATCTTTTAAACTGATGTCTTTCTGAAAAACATCTTTGAAAATGGCGATCCACTCGTGAAAAACAATTGTACCTGCATTTGGATTCTCGAGGTTCTTGGTTAAACCGTATTTAATTGGTTGATATTTTTCGGCCGGTAATTCAGGTTGAAAAGTGCCAAACATCTTATCCCAGATCACCAGGAACATTCCCATATTCTTATCGAGATATTTTGCATTGGAAGCATGGTGAACACGATGGTGAGAAGGCGTGATAAGGATATATTCGAGCCAGCCCATTTTGTTGATCAGTTCTGTATGAACAAGAATACCCCAGATCTGTGTTGCAGAATACATGAACAAAATGTCCATTGGTTTAAAACCAACATAAGCCAACGGAATAAAATAGATGAAACGATACAGTGGCTGAAAAACTGACGAACGGAATCCAACCGTAAAATTCATTTTCTCGGAGCTATGGTGGGTAACATGAACAGCCCAGAAAAGCCTGATCTCATGGTCGAAACGATGCAGCCAGTAAAAAAGAAAATCCTCTGCTAATAATAAGATCACCCAATAAACAATCGGATTGTTGAATTTATATACTGCATGAGTGAAGAAATATCCCAGAATGGAGAGATACACGATCCTGAAAAGAAGATCTGCACCCATGTTTAACAACATCAGGTAAACGTTGGTTGCCGTATCTTTAAAAGTGTAGGCTTTACGATGCTGTAAATGAGAGAGAAGCAACTCTGCTCCAATAATGAACAGGTAAATTGGCGTGGAAATCAATATTAACCATTGCTCTCGTAAGGCTTCCATGTAACGGGGTATCTTTGCTCCGCAAAATACATTAAATCCCCAACTTGCCTCATGCAGAACGATTGGCAGAAAAAAGCCAAGGATAACCAGAAGCAATACAAGCAATTGCTGCAGAAAGCACCTAAAAACCAGGTGCTGAAGTTATTACCGGCATTGCATGATGAGGCTTTTGCGAAGTTGGACTGTCTTAGTTGTGCTGCCTGTTGCAAAAACTATTCTCCCAGGTTCAAAACCACTGATATCAAACGGATCAGTAAACATTTACGACTTAAAGAATCAGTTTTCATCGATACCTATTTGAACTTAGATACAGATGGAGATTATGTAGTTAAAAGTTCCCCATGTCCTTTTTTAGGAGCTGATAATTTCTGCAGTATATATGAAGTTCGTCCGGGTGATTGTAGTCGATTTCCTTACACCGATGAAGACGTCTTGATCAAGCGGCAAAATATCACGCTAAAAAATTCTACTTTTTGTCCGGCTGTATTTACTGTGCTCGAGAGATTAAAGGAACGTTTTGTTTAGTCGGCAGTTGGTTCTCGGGCATCGTCCCTTGCGTCGCACACTTGTACTGCAACAATGATAGCATCAATTGGCTCTTCCTGCTATGGGCATGTTCGACCTAAAGGTTGAATCGGGTTTGAGGCATGGCATCTTATCTACTGGCAATACATAAATGTTCTGTCCTTGCCCATTGTTTCCTGCGAGTTGTGCTTTTCCTAAATCAACAGTCATCGCATTAGGCATTACCAATTTGTACTTAGGTAATACGATCGTATCGATTGGTAGTTGTTTTTTCTGGAGCTTGTATGGTCGTCCCAGTTTTTGCAGGTCTGGTTGTTCCTGTGCTACACAATTGAAAGCAATAAAAGATGAAGCAATGATCAGCAGTGTTTTCATAACTCTAATTTAAGTAATCAGGTTCAGTTTTACTACATTAGAGTTAATAACTGTCAATGAGATCGACCAGATTTCCATACTTTCTTTACGTTGTTTTATTAGTGTTGATCAGCTTTAAGTTGTTTCAAGCACCAGCATATAATTGGGACATGCTTCCGTATATGGCTATAGTGTTGAATTACGAAGGAGCGAATACAGAAAGTACACATCAACAGGTATACGAACTGGCTCAAAAGGAAGTTCCGGCAGAAAAGTATAAGTGGCTTGTTGATACTTCGAATCTTCATCGTAAAAGCGCATTACACGATACCCGATTTTTCTCATCGCTTTACCCGATGTATGTAGTAAAACCATTCTACACTAGAACATGCTGGCTTCTTTACAAGATGGGTGTTTCATTACCTACAACAACCTATCTTATTTCGATTGTCTCATATGTATTGACAGGTATCGTGTTATTGTATTGGATCAGCTGTTATTTCAAACCTGTTGTTTCTGCTATATTTAGTTGTATCGTTATGATCATGCCTTTCATGATGGAATCGGCATGTTTGTCAACACCCGACATGTTTTCAGCTTTGCTGGTGTTTGCAGCAATATTTTTCCTGGTTGAGCGAAAACAATTTGGAACTGCAGGGTGCATTTTTATCGTATCCATTTTTGCACGGATCGATAATGTTATTCCCGCCTTTATCTTTCTTTCCGGTTACAAAGTCTCTTTAAAACAGGATTTATCCTGGAAGAAATATTTTCTGATACTAAGTGGAATAATTGCAGCATTCTTCTATATAAGCAGCCGGGCGAGTGTATATGGATTTAGTTGGATGTATGCCGATAGCTACATCAGCAGTATGAGATCTGCCGATACTATCACTCAAATAAATATTACTGATGCAAGGTTTCTCCTCTCACAAGTTTCATCAGGAATAAGACATTCCAGCCTGGCTATTTTTATTATTGTGGGACTATTCTTACTTGTATTTCTGAAAAGATATCAGCCACCAAACTGGCTGATCATTGCTATAGGCATTTGCGTTTTGACGAGATTTTTGCTACAACCCGTTATCGCAGATCGATTCTTTATTCCTTATTACCTGCTAATCATTGTTATACTGCTAATGAAAGTGTCAGCAATGATTCACTCTAAAAGAACTGTTAACGCTGATACCCGTCTTCAAACTCAAAGCGATAAAGACTAAACTCTCTTTATCTTTGCCGCCCATGCAAAAAAAGCGGTCAGTAGCATTTCATACACTCGGTTGTAAGCTCAATTTCTCTGAGACTTCCACCATCAGCAGGATGATGGAGAACGAAGGCTTTGAGAAGAAAGAGTTTGACGATACTGCAGATGTGTATGTGATTAATACGTGTTCAGTTACTGATAATGCTGATAAAGAATGCCGGCAGATCGTTCGCAGAATACAAAGAAGAGCACCTGAAAGCCTGGTGGTGATCACCGGTTGCTATGCACAATTGAAACCAAAAGAAATATCCGAGATACCGGGAGTTGATCTTGTTTTGGGTGCAAAAGAAAAATTCAATCTAGCGGAGCACCTGCTTGAATTAAGCAAAGGTGACTCTACCAAAATATCCAGTTGCGATATTGAAGATGTGTCTGGTTTCAATGCATCGTATTCATTGAATGACAGAACAAGAACTTTCCTGAAAGTACAGGATGGTTGTGATTATACCTGTTCTTTCTGCACCATTCCACAAGCTCGTGGCAAAAGCAGGAGCGATAGTATTGAGAATGTAATAAAGCATGCTCATGATCTTGCTGCAAAAGGAGTGAAGGAGGTTGTGCTTACCGGTGTAAACCTTGGTGATTTTGGTAAAGGTCCTGATGGAAATAAAAAGAACGAAGAAGGCTTTTTCGATCTCATCAAACAACTGGACGAAGTTGAAGGGATAGAGCGTTACCGTATCTCATCTATCGAACCCAACCTGTTAAGCAACCAGATCATAGAGTTTGTTGCTAAGAGCAAACGTTTTATGCCGCATTTTCATATTCCATTACAAAGTGGAAGCAACACCATTCTTGGTTTGATGCGACGTCGATATAAAAGAGAATTGTATGCAGAGAAAGTAGCACTCATCAAACAACTGATGCCGCATTGTTCTACTGGCGTAGATGTGATCGTTGGATTTCCAGGCGAAACAGAAGTTGAGTTTAAAGAGACCTTCAATTTTCTTCATGATCTTGATATTTCTTACCTCCATGTATTCACTTATTCTGAGCGAGATAATACACATGCTTTAACCATCAAGCCTGTCGTTCCTGTAAATGTTCGTCATGAACGCAACAAAGTTTTGCGAAACCTCAGTTATATGAAATCGCAGTATTTTATGGAGCAGCATAAAGGGCAAAATAGAAAAGTGTTGTTCGAGGGCAACAATAAGAATATGATGATGGAAGGCTACACCGACAACTACATTCGTATCGTAACTCCTTATAATCCAGCCTTCGTGAACAATATTGTCAGCTGGACTGTCTAGCGAATTCCCCACTTATCCTTTCGGCACGGCATTGGTTTTATTGATGTTATAAGGGAGGATATGTTATGAAAAAGTTTCAGGTGGAGATATTGTTTCAGATAGATGATGAGTTCATGAGCCTTGTGCCTTTGCATAGAAATTATATCAACTATCTTATCAACAACGATGTGATCGATATGTATGCAGTAAGTATGGAGAGCCAGCGAATCTGGATCACAATTAATGCAGAAACGAAAACAGAAGCTGACCAATACTTGATGAAGTCGCCATTGTTTAAGTACTGGGATTATGAGATCGAAGAACTATTTGTGTATGACGGACAGTTATTCAGGTTTCCTTGTTTTCAGTTGAACTAAGAGATAGTGTTTTATGATAAGTATTGATCTAAATATTCTACGAATGAAAAAGGTGTCATAGATCACTTGGGTTAGTGAGTTGACACCTTTCTCTTCGCTTTCTTAGTTTCTTATTTCTTATTCTACGTTCCTTATTTCTTATTTTTTACACAGCTACTTCTACCACTTGCGTCTTAGGCAGGTTTGCATTTCTGATAGAAATATTCCGAACACTTACACTCGCAAATTCTCTGAATGCTTTCTTGGTGATATCATCATTACCCACCATTGCCGGCACACCTTTGTCACCACCTTCACGAATAGATTGTACTATGGGTATCTGACCTAAAAATGCCAGATCGTATTCATCAGCCAAACGTTTTCCGCCTTCTTTTCCAAAAATGTAATATTTGTTGTGTGGAAGCTCTTCAGGCGTGAAGTAGGCCATATTTTCAACAATACCAATGATCGGAACTTTGATCTGTGTTTGACCAAACATCGCAATGGCTTTTTTTGCATCAGCTAAAGCAACATCTTGTGGCGTAGTAACTACAATCACTCCTGTAACAGGAACTGTTTGTAATAATGTTAAATGGATATCACCGGTTCCTGGTGGCATATCGATCACCAGGTAATCCAGCTCACCCCAATCAACTTCAGTTACAAATTGACGAATTGCAGAACTTGCCATCGGTCCTCGCCACACCACTGCATTCTTTTCGTCAACCAGGTAACCGATACTCAGGGTTTTGATACCATATTGTTCAATCGGAACGATCATCCCTTTACCATTGATGTCTTTCATCAACGGTCGTTCGCCACGTAAGTTGAACATGATGGGAACACTTGGTCCGTAAATATCAGCATCCATCAAACCAACACTGGCACCGCCTTCTCTTAAGGCCAAAGCAAGGTTGGCAGCAACCGTACTTTTTCCAACGCCACCCTTTCCACTCACTACGGCAATAATATTCTTAACACCTTTCAATACCTGGTTCTGATCTACACGATTAGAAGTTGTGTTAGCAGTGAAGTTCACATGCACTTTAGCCTCTTTATTCACCAATAATTTGATGGCATTTTCAGAAGCCGTTGCCATCATGTCTTTCATAGGGCATGCAGGTGTAGTAAGTACGATCGTGAAGAACACATCATTTCCACTGATCTTAATGTCTTTTACCATATTCAACGTCACCAGGTCTTTACCAAGATCAGGTTCCTGCACATTGCTTAACGCCTTCAAAATATCCTGTTCTGTCATCACGCAAGTTTTTGTTAAAGTAACTTTTGGCTGCCAAAGTTAAATGCTGCATCCCGTACTTTGTTTCGAAACACGAAAGCTTAATTTTTTGAATATGTTGATTGGCTTACAAGCGGTTTCAGTAAATTGAGCAACATCTACATGAATAGAATTCTACGATACACCTTCTTACTGCTGTGTTGTTTCTTCGCAAGTGGAATTTTTGCCCAGAACAATACAAATACTCCTACTGCCTCAAATAGCCAGGATAGTGTTATACAGTTGTACGGTGTAGTGATGAGTGCTGATAGTTTAAGAGCATTGCCCGGAGCTTCTATCACTATTGTAGGAAAGGGCAGAGGTACACTCACCAACGAATATGGTGTTTTTTCGATCGTAGTAATGAAGGGTGACGAGATCCAATTCTCATATATCGGTTTTAAAGACAAACTGGCGATTATTCCATCCAATCTCACCGAGAATCAATACAGCGTTGTACAATTAATGGTGAACGATACAGCTTATCTTCCGGCAACGATCATCAAAGCAAGACCATCAAGAGAACAATTTGAAAGAGATTTTGTAAATACGCCTGTTCCCAACGATAAGTATGAAATAGCCCGTCAAAATACCGAAATGGCTAAGCTGAGGGTGATGATGAGTTCGTTGCCTAAAGACGGACAGGAAGCGGTTAGTCAGCAATTCCGCACACAGGCTCAGAAAGCATATTATGCCGGGCAAACACCACCAATGCAGGTATTAAATCCTGCAGCATGGGCTGAGTTTATCAAAGCCTGGAAGCGGGGCGATTTCAAGAAGAAAAAATAATGTTTCGAGGCACGTAACTCCGATGTGGCTTCGTTGTGTCACTCACTTGTACTTCCTGTTCTCTACTGATCATTTAAAGATATCATTCAAAACTCCGGCAAGCCTTACTCCACCTTTCAGCAACTGCTGATTTACGGTTGATATCCATTCATAGTTGTAACGATAACTCTGTCTTGAATCGGCAGGTGTTTTCTGGTAGATCGTCCTGCTGATCTGGTACGATTCCCAAACCCATTCGCTCACCGGTTGTTTCTGCCATTTTGTTTTATCTGCAATTGAAGGATGATTGATCCATGATGCATATTCAGTGTAACTGAGTTGCTGCATATCTATCAACTTCGTATCCCAAATAGTATGGAGGTTCGATGATTCATTAAACCATCCAACTTTCACACTGTTGCCACCTCTGTCTGTAGCTCGAGCCGTATGCATCGGCTGGTGAATATCACCAATAAAATGTATCAGCAACTTCAGGTAAAAAGCCTGCTTATCTTTCGGTAACTTTTTATTCTTTAACTCTTTTATCAGCCACATGGTTTTATTGTACACATTTACTGCTGTATCGTTCGAAAGAAAATGCTGAACATCAGCACGAGTTAAACTATCAGGTAAGTTCACATAATGCCAAGGATCAAGATCCTTCAGTGTTGTATCACTTTTTATAAAATCAGCCCAATTGGCTACCATCGCTACAGACTCGTTTCCAAGAATGGCTTTAATGGCTTTTTTTGCCTGTGACGTCAAATGTGCATCTGCAACTTCTCCAACCACTCTATGTCCGGTAGTGCCCCAGGCATGAGATGTAAAAGGAAGTACG
Source organism: Chitinophagaceae bacterium (assembly GCA_024508725.1). GTDB lineage: Bacteria > Bacteroidota > Bacteroidia > Chitinophagales > Chitinophagaceae > JAEZDC01. Next base: position 189,092 of record JANINS010000002.1, read on the forward strand.
ATCAATACAAATAAGAAAGGAAACAGCTTCATTAATTTCATCGCTAAAAAATAAGGAGCCAAATGTATTGAATAACACGACTGGCAGCTTCATATTGCAGTTGAATTCTTTGCTATCTTTCAAGTCAAAACCTCCGCTTTACATGAGAAGATTATTATTCCCCTTATTGATATTGCCTGCAACTGTTTCTGCACAACAGGCAGGCTTAGAAGCTAAAGTAAAAGATGTAGCAGCGAAAGTTGTGGAATGGCGTAGAGACTTTCACCAGAACCCTGAGCTTTCAAACAGGGAGTTCAGAACATCAAAGAAAGTTGCGGATCATTTAAAAAGTTTAGGCATCGAAATAAAAGAAGGTGTGGCAAAAACAGGTGTTGTAGGTATTTTAAAAGGAGCGAAGCCAGGTCCTGTTATTGCACTTCGTGCAGATATGGATGCACTGCCAGTAGTTGAAAGGAACGATCTTTCTTATGCTTCTAAAGTTACCGCAGATTATAACGGACAAAAAGTAGGTGTGATGCATGCCTGTGGACATGATGCACATACTGCCATGTTGATGGGTGCTGCAGAAGTATTGTCGAAGATGAAAGCTGATATTGCAGGAACAGTTGTTTTTCTTTTTCAACCGGCAGAGGAAGGAGCTCCTGAAGGTGAAGAAGGTGGTGCTGCATTAATGGTGAAAGAAGGCGTATTAAATGCACCGAAAGTAGATGTGGTATTTGGAATGCATATCAATTCAGCGACACCAGTTGGAACGATCAGATATAAGCCAGGAGCTTTCATGGCTTCTGCTGATCTGTTCAAAATAAAAGTGAAAGGCAAAGGTTCACATGGTTCTCAACCCTGGCTTGGTGTAGATCCTATTTATGTTTCGTCACAGATCATCCAGGCTTTTCAGGGAATTGTTAGTCGTGAAAGCGATCTTACCAAAGCACCCGTTGTTGTTTCTGTGGGAGCCATACATAGTGGTGTTCGGTTCAACATCATTCCCGAAGAGGCAGAAATGCTGGGAACGATCAGGAATCTTGACTCTTCTATAAGAAAAAAAGTATTGGAACAGGTAAAAAACATCGCTACAACAATTGCTGAGATGAATGGTGCTACTGCTGAAGTTTCAATAGAGAATAAAACGCTTGTTACGTATAACGATCCAACACTTGTTCAACAAATGCTTCCATCTTTGGAAAAGGCTGCAGGTGCAGGAAATGTTCAGACCATGAACTGGCAAACCGGGGCAGAAGATTTTTCCTTCTTCCAGGAAAAAGTGCCTGGCTTCTTTGTTTACTTAGGAGGAATGCCAATTGGAATGGATGAGAAGAAAGCTCCACCACACCACACGCCTGATTTTAAAATTGATGACAGCAGGCTGGATGTTGGTGTAAAAGCATATTGCCAGTTTGTATTCGATTATCCTAAAACAAAAAAGTAATACTACTGCATCAGTGATGGCCGTTCTGTGATCTCGTGGTATTTGATCACGTCTTTAGCATAATAATGCACCACCATGCTTTTTCTCGTACTTCCTTTCTGTATGATAGGAGCACCACCATGCACCAGGTTGGCATGCCAGATCAGCACGTCTCCTTTTTTTGCATGAAACTCCTGGGGTGTAAATCCATTCTGCTTTACAAGATCCTCTAATACATCTTCGTAATCAGTATAGTTTTTCTTGCCTAGCTTGAGCAAGGTTTCACCTTTATTAAAATCCTGGTTAAGTAAATAAGGAAGCTTATGACTACCGGGATAATAAAATAACGGTCCGTTCTCGTGTGTAACATCTTCTAAAGCGATCCAGGCAGCAATAAGATAACCTAGTGGATAAGTTGTCATATGAATACTGTCTGAATGAGCTCTTTGCTGTGAGCCTTCAATAAAGTTGATGGTTTGAAAAGCGACAACTTCTTTATCCAGTAAGAAAGCAAGTATTTTTTTTAGTTGATCATTATTTGCTACAGATCGAATGAGTTCAGATCTTTTATTGGCAAACATCAGTTTGTTGCCATTTACAAATTGTAGCTGTTTGCTTTGAAGCATCTGGTCAATTTGTGAATTGACTGCGTCACAGGCCTCATGAGAGAAAAAGTTCTCCAGTATCATATATCCTTTTGTACTCCATTCGCTGATCTTCTGTTGTACAGCAGGTGCGAAAGAATTGAAGCCTGGTTTGTTTCGAACCAATACTTCTGAATTCCCTTTGTCCAGCCAGGCCTGTGATTCTTTATCCGGAAAATCTTTGCTTGATATAGAAGCAAATAATGGCTTGTGAACATTGTATCGTTTGTATGCTTCACGATTGTGCTTCAGTTCACGATAATGAAGAATATTGTATAACCAATGCAGAGGCTTAAATTGCTTGAATGACATGCAGTAAATATCGGAAAATGATGAGAAAGAAGAAAGATGGCTTTTATTGATCAATAGTGGAAATAAACCTGAGTGCTACGCACGGGGCAAACTTCTTTTTTAAGGTTCATATGTTTGGATATCTGAATGAAGGGTTTTCCCTAGATACTACTGAAGCGGTACGAGCTCTTGCCGTTATGAGCTAATCTATCATTTTCTGTCTTCGGAACTGAGGCTGAAAATAATTTAGTGGCAAGCTCTTCTGTTAAAACCTGCAACAGTTAAGGATTTTATTCGTCGGGCTATTAAATCTTAATTTTTTTCAGCACAGAATGATCTTCACAAAATTTTTGGAACGCACTTTGGTTTTATATCAGTAGAAAGAAAAATCCCTGCTTTTTTACGGAAGAAAGGCACTTGCAAGAACCATCAGAATCATTTAATGGATCACAAAAACAGGGGACTTATGAAAAAGTTATTCGTTATCGCAGCAATCGCAGCATCAGCAGCATTCACCGGATGTTACAGTACAAGAGAAGGTATCTACGCCAACATGGAAGATGCAGAGTTGGTAAGGATTGATACCGTAGAACGTTACCTGAATAAATACGAGCAATTGCTTACGTGGAAAACTTCTGACAACATGGAGTATGTAAGTTATGTGCCATTGAACAGGAGATATATTGTCGGAACCAGAACTTCGGTACTTATCAGGCATTAAAAAATTGTCTGTAATAACTGGCAGCACTGTTTACTAACTAACCATGTAATTTCTTTCGCCAAAGATGAGGCTACCAATGCGAACCATTGTGCTGCCTTCTTCAACAGCGATCTTGTAATCACCGCTCATACCCATAGAAAGTGTGTCGAATGAATGGCATTGCGGCAGTGCTTTCAGCTTGTCGTAAAGCTGTTTGAGGTATTTGTATTCAGATCGTACCTGTTCTGTATTATCAGTAAAAGTTGCCATGCCCATTAAACCTTTTATTCTTACATGCTTAAGGGAGGATGATGCATTGATGATCTCGTTTAGTTCGGTTTCATTCAATCCAAACTTGGTTTCTTCCTGTGCAATATGCACCTGGAGCAAACAATCAACGATCCTGTTGATCTTTTGTGCCTGCTTATTCACTTCCTGTAATAGTTTAAGACTATCAATACTGTGAATAAGGTGCACAAATGGGATGATCTGTTTTACTTTATTACTTTGAAGATGACCGATGAAATGCCAATGGATATTATCGATGATCTGCTGCTGTTTGTCAATCAACTCCTGCACATAGTTCTCACCAAAATCCAGGTGATCCAAAGCAAGCAATGACTGGATATCTTCAACAGGTTTGGTTTTGCTTACTGCTATGAGTGTAACATTGTTTGGACTTAGTTCCTGGATAATCTCTTTGTATCTATCTGATCTTACTGCCATCTGCCCGAATTTTGTGCAGCAAAGGTAACAGGCAAATTTATTAGCCAGGCTTTCTGCTACTAAGACTTAGCATAATAAGGAACCTCATCATTTGATACTGCATCTTTTTGTTGCCAATAAGCCAGCGTTACAATGTTTCCTTCTTTTGTTTTTAATGATCTGCCAAAAATAGCATTGGTAGCATTGAAACGAACATCCGTTACTCCCACCGTGAATGTAGTTGGAGCCGGTGGTGGAGTTGGAATTTCAGGTTGAGGAACAACTTCACCTTCTGCTACAGCAACAGGTTTTGGTGCAGGAGCAGCTTTGGGTGGTGGACTTGCCACAACTACCACATTATATTTGTTGAACGCTAGCAGATCTTTCAAAAAGTCTACCCGTTCCTGCGAAGCATTCTTTTCTACAATGGCACATTTAACACCATCAAGGTCTTCAAATTCGTGGTTCTTATTAATTGCCATAGTTATTTTTTAAAAAGGTGCAGTTAAGGAATGGATGTAATCATAGACATAACTTACCAGCCCCGTTGCAATGATGCCGATTATACAAACGTATAATGCAAGGCGTGGCATAAGTGGCATAGCAACTCTTTCGATAGGCTGTTCGTTTTTGTCCATAAAGATCGCTTTCACAACTCGCAAATAATAATAGAAGGATATCACCATATTGAGAGCAGCGATGGTAATGAGCATCCAGTTTGCTTTTGCAGCACCAGCCATCAGCAAAAAGAATTTACCAAAGAATCCCGCTGTAGGAGGAACACCAGCTAAAGAAAACAAGGCAATGGTGAGTATCCATGCAAGAACAGGATTTGTTTTATAAAATCCTTTATAATCACTGATGCTTTCTTTACCAGTGATAGCACTAACAAGGATTACTACTCCAAATGCAGCCAGGTTGCTGAAGATGTAAATTAATACGAAATAGATCACTGAAGTTGAACCTAACTGTGAACTTCCGCTGATGCCGATCAATATAAAGCCAACCTGTGCTATTGATGAAAAAGCAAGGAAGCGTTTGAAATTGTCTTGTCTTAAAGCAAAGAGATTACCGATGATGATAGTGAGCAATGATAAGAGGAATAACATATTATACCATGCACCTGCTAATGGTTTAAACACAGTATACAAAACAGAAACAAATACAAACAACACTGCTCCTTTGGAGATCACCGATAGATATGATGTTACGGCAACAGGAGCACCTTCATATACATCGGCAGTCCATAGATGAAATGGAACAACAGATATCTTGAACGCAAAGCCCGCCATTAATAATACAAAAGCAAATATCTGAAGATCGCTTCCATTCAATGCTGCAGGTAATTGTGAGAATATTAATGTTCCGGTGGTGCCGTATAACATTGACATGCCGAATAATAATAATCCTGAAGAAAATGCTGAAGAGATGATCAACTTCATCGCTGCTTCTGAGGACTGGCGTTTCGTAAGATCAAAATTTGCCACAGCAGCTAATGGAATGGTGGACAGTTCCAGGCCTAAGTAGAACATCAGCAGGTTGCCACCACTGATCATGAAGAACATTCCAAGCAGAGTTGACAACAATAAAATATAAAACTCAGGAACATGTTTGTGCGTCTTGAGCCATGAGTAAGACTGCATTGAGATAATAAGCGTACCAAGACTTAAGATGTTCTTCTCTAATATCATCAAAGGATTCGTTCTGAACATTTCATTGAACAAAACGCCTTCACTGTTCCAGAAGAATCCTGCTACTACATTCAGGAGTAATAATGTATTTACAATATTCAGGAAGGTAACGTTGCTCCTGTCTTTCCCCAGTTTAAGAATAAGTAATATGAATATGATGGCAACCACTGCCAATTCCTGTTTCATCAATAATAAAGCGTTCAACATGGTCTTTCGTTTAAGGGATGATAACCTTTCCTAATTGCTGCATAATTGTTTCTGTTCCCGGATTAATGAGCTGATTGATGAGAAAAGGAGCAATACCAATTACCAATATTCCTGCTATCAATAAACCGGCAGCCAATTTCTCATTCCAGGTAGCATCAGTGAGTTTTACATAACTGTCACTGATCGGTCCCATCACAGTTTTACCTGCAGCTCTTAAAATATATACAGCAGTTACAACAATGGAAGCACAAGCCAGAATTGTGGCGAGTCTGTACATCTTATCAGGATTTTGCCAGCTACTCATGAAGATGGTCATTTCGGCAACAAAGCCACTTAATCCCGGTAAGCCTAACGATGCAAAACCTGCAATTACGAAAACGGTAGAGATGAAAGGCGTTACTTTTAACAGTCCACCGAGTTTTGCAACTTCTCTTGTATGCGTTCTGCTATAGATCATTCCGATGGCAGCGAAGAAAAGTGCTGTCATTAATCCGTGTGATACCATCTGCAATACAGCGCCGTTGATCGATGTTTTTGTTAGCATACCGATGCCGAGCAATACAAATCCACAGTGACTAACTGAAGAATACGCATTGATATATTTCAGGTCCTTCTGCATCATCGTAGCAAAAGCACCGTAGATGATGGCTATAGTTGCAAGAAGGATGATGATCCCTGAATAGGCATGAGCTGCATCAGGCATTAAGAAAGTTGCCACTCGTAAACATCCATATCCACCAAGTTTCATTGAGATGCCAGCAAGGAACATGGATGCTGCTGTTGGTGCAGATGAGTGACCATCAGGAACCCATGTATGAAATGGAAACAAAGCGGTGAATATTCCGAAACCGATGAATGCAAAAGGAAAGAAGAACTTTTGTACATCAACAGCAATCTGCATTTGAGATAGAGCCATGATATCGAAAGTGCCAGTGTTGAAATACAGTCCGGCTAATCCAACAAACACTAAAGCAGAACCAGCCATGAGCATCAGTGCAAGTTTCATGGCACTGTATTCTTTTTTGCCACTTCCCCAGATGCCGATCAATAAGAATTTTGGTATTACCGCAACTTCCAGGAAGAAGAATAATGTGAACAGATCGAGTGAGATGAAGAATCCATAAGCTCCTACGCTTAAAAATATCAGCAGGAAAAAGAATTCTTTGCTCAGCTTCTCTGTCGTCCACGAAACCAATACACCAGCAACTACCACAAAAGCTGTAAGCAGGATCATTGCTATAGAAATGCCATCAACACCTATGTGATAATTAATGTTAAGAGGCTTGAACCAGGTATAGTTACTTTCAAACAACATCTTTGCGGTATTGCCTGACGAACGTTCCTGCCAATAATTGCTGAGTAATGTAAAAGAAAGTACCAACTGTGCTACAGAACCAATTAAGGAAACAGTTCTCACTTGCTTTAATCCTTTGCAGAACAACAATATAATTGCTGTAACAAGAGGTAATATGATAAGCAATGACAAGTTCATAGTTTATAGTTTTGAGTTTTGAGTTTCTTAGGCTCAAAACGAATTCTTTTCTTCAATCAACTCTAAACTCCAGACTTAAAACTTTAAACTGTTTTTATTTCCAGAGATAAATAAATACTGCAGCAAGGCCAATCGCACCACCAAAAAAGTATAATGCATAGCTCTGTACTCTGCCTGATTGTATTCCTTTGATGAATTCTGATATTGCACCTGTGATAAGTGCAAGCAGATTCATAAATCCATCTACAATATTTCTGTCGATCCATGCAGCAGGTCTGCCTATAAGATTAAAGATTACTTTCTTAGTGATGAACAGGTACAATTCATCGATATAAAACTTCCTTGTTGCAGCTTTATAAAAGCCACCAAATGCCGCAGCAACTTTTGTTGGTCTTTCATTCTGTTTTTTGTACATACTCATTGCCACCAGGATTGCAGCCACAGCCAATCCAACCGGCGCAATGGAGAAAGTCAGGTGCATTTCACTCAGGAACGGAACACCATCACTTGTTACATAATTTGCGAACGGGATAAATCCGGATCCAACTGCACAAGCTGTTAATATCACTAAAGGAAGTTTCATTGAAACAGTTCCTTCTCCATGATGTTCATTGTGCACATGTGCCGGTTTGTTCCAGAAGATGGAGAAGTACAAACGGAACATATAGAAAGCTGTTAATGCAGCAGTGAATAAAGCAATTCCGTAAACGATTTTGTTCGATTCAAATGCAGCTAATAATATTTCCTCTTTACTAAAGAATCCTGAGAATGGAGGGATGCCTGCAATTGCTAAACATGCCACAAGAAAAGCCAGGTGAGTTATTGGCATCAGCTTTCTCAGTCCACCCATGTCTTTCATTTCATTGCTGTGTACCAGGTGAATTACTGCACCAGCTCCAAGAAATAAAAGTGACTTAAAAAAAGCATGTGTAAACAAATGGAACATTGATCCCATAAAACCTACACCTTCTTCACCACCATTTCCTGAAACACCCAGCGCAAACATCATATATCCGATCTGGCTCATCGTTGAATAAGCCAGTACTCTTTTGATATCTGTTTGTGTACATGCAATGATCGCAGCTATCAATGCTGAAGAAACACCCACCCATGTTACAATTTGCAATGCAGCAGGATCCATTGAAAAGATCGGGAAGAGTCTTGCTACTAAATACACACCGGCAACCACCATTGTTGCAGCATGTATCAATGCTGAAACAGGAGTTGGACCTTCCATAGCATCCGGTAACCAGATGTGTAGAGGAAACATTGCTGATTTACCTGCACCACCAATGAAAATTAAAGTCAATCCCCATGTTAACATTGAAATGCCGAGGAAAGAGCCTGTTGTAATGGCAATGAATTGGGTTGACTGAGTTGAAGTGAGCCTTTCTATGAGTGTTCCGAAATCTAAAGTACCTCCATAGAAGCCTAAGATCAAAATACCTATTAAGAAACCTAAGTCTGCAAATCGTGTAACGATGAATGCTTTCTTTGATGCAGCAACTGCAGAAGGTTTATCAAAATAATATCCGATCAGTAAATAAGAAGATGCACCAACCAATTCCCAGAAGATATAGATCTGGAAAATATTAGTTGAAAGCACCAGTCCTAACATGGAGAAAGTAAACAAACCAAGAAATGCATAATACGTAGCAAATCTTTCTTCACCTTTCATATAACCCAGGCTGAAGATGTGTACCATCAATGAAACAAAAGTCACAACCACGAGCATCATCACAGATATCGGATCAATGATCGCTCCCATGTCTATTGAAACATTTGGGGCAAACTCCAACCAGGTATATTTGAATGCGGTGATTTTCTGGTAAACACCATTTACTTTTCCATCGACAAAAAAATAATTATAAGCCGCATATAAACTCAACACTGTCGATGCCAGCAAAGCAGTTGTTCCAATTGCTCCGGATGAGGTTTTGAAATATTTTCTTCCAAACAATCCCAATACAACAAATGCAACTAATGGCAGAAGAGGTATCAGGAAGATATATTGATGGTATGTCATAATCACTTTTTTAATTAACTATTGACCATTCATGATTCACCATTTCAGTTCAGTTGCGTCTTCTACATCTATTGATTTATGCGAACGATATAAATTGATAATGATCGCTATCGCTACTGCCGCTTCGGCTGCAGCAATAGTGATGATGAAGATGGTGAAGAATATTCCGTCAAGTTTTTCAGGGTATAGATATTTATTGAAAGCAACGAAGTTGATATTAACGCTGTTCAGGATGAGCTCAATACTCATAAGCATGGTGATCATGTTTCTCCTGGTAAAGAGTCCGTACATGCCGATGAAGAAGAGTGCTGTGCTTACAAATAATATATGTGACAGTGGTATTGATGCCATGTTATACCTCCTCAACGATTTCAGGTTTGGAAATAATTGTTACCGTTCCGCCAGTCGTATGAACTTCAGTTTCAGTAACCGATGCTTCAGCAGCTTTTTGTTCGGGTGATTTCATTGCAATCACGATACAACCGATCATCGCAGCCAACAATAACATACTTACTACTTCAAAAGGCAGAACATATCCATGATCTGTCGGACTTAACATTTGTCTGCCTATCTCTTTTATCGGAACATTGAAAGCCTGTGTAGAAGGAGTGAAACTGTATTCGTTAATTAAGTTGTAGCTGAACCCGAACCCAAACAATGTAGCCAACGTTGAGAACAGTATCTTTCTCCAGTTGGTCTTAGGCATTTCTTTACCGCTGTTCTGGGTTAAGAATATGGAGAAGATGATCAACACAACGATACCGCCTACATAAACAATGATCTGTACTGCAGCAATGAATTCAACCTGCATCCAGAAATACATTGCTGCGATTCCAACCAGAGAAAACAGTAGCCATATTGCAGATCGGAATATTTTTCTTGTGGTTACTGCCAATACACCTGCTCCCAGGATGAAGGCAGCGATAGCGTAGAATATAATTGCAGATGCTTCCATTAATAATTCAAAATTTAAAAGTCAAAATTCAAAATGCTACTCAACACCTTCTCTTATTTTAGAACCTTCGTTATTCAATGTCTTTAACAACTTGCTCCTGTCGAATACACTGTGCTCAAAATTGTTTCCCATTTTTATCGCACTTGTCGGACAAGCCTCCACACACAAGCCGCACATCGTACACAATTCAAGATGATATACGAATGTGTCCAACGCTTTTTTCTTCTTTCCTTCAGGAGATATATCGAACTTGGTGATAACTTTTATCGTCGCATTCGGACAAGCCAGTTCGCAAGCTGTACAACCGGTACATGCATGCTCATTGTTTTCATCGTGTGGCATGATCACTTCTCCACGAAAACGTTCAGCCATTTTCAAAGTATCCCTGTTGTCAGGATATTGTTCTGTAACGATCTCTTTCGGATGTGTGAAATAATATCCGGTTGTTTTCATGCCGGTCAGTAACGATTTTGCTGCCTTGTAAACATCCGATATGTAATCTTTTATAAACATTGCTTAAAGCTTGTTGTTATTTTATTTAGCCAGCTTTCTGTTCTCTTCTCATCATTTCTTGTGTCACTCACTTGTACGTTCAGAACTTTATTGATCTGTTTAGTAGCGCAAAGAACGCTAAGGTGTTCGCAGAGGTCGCAAAGCCTCTTAGCGAACTTTGCGTAATCTTTGTGCTCTTTGCGTTACTTGTTGTCGAATAAAGAACTATCAGTACAAGAGTGCGACGCAACCAAAGCTAAATAGTAGCACTACACTCTGCTCCACTCAAAAATGCCAGCCTAATATCGCTATCATTGTTACTAATAAGAGGTTGAATAAACTTATAGGTAACAGGTATTTCCACTCTAAATTGAGTAACTGGTCAACTCTCAGTCTTGGGAAAGTCCACCTGAACCACATGATCAAAAAGATCAGGAAGAAAACTTTTCCGAAGAACCACACTGATGATGGAATGTAATCCATGATATGATTGAAAGCTTGCCAGTTGCCAATGTGCAAAGGCATCCAACCACCTAAAAACAATGTTGCACCAATTGCACAAACGATAAATATGTTGATGTATTCTGCCAGGAAGAATAAAGCGAACTTCATTCCTGAATATTCTGTATGAAATCCTGCAGTTAATTCTGATTCAGCTTCTGCAAGATCGAAAGGAGCCCTGTTGGTTTCTGCAGTAACCGCAATGATGAAAATGATGAATGCGATGATTGCTGGAATATGACCTTTGAATATCCACCAGCCATCGGCTTGTGATTGTACGATCTCTGATATTTGTAAACTTCCTGTAAGTACAACAATAGTGAGTATTGCCAGACCTGCAGAAAGTTCATAGCTAACGATCTGTGCACCACTTCTCATTGCACCAAGCAAAGAATAGTTGTTGTTGCTAGCCCATCCTGCCATCAGGATTCCGATAACGCCTAAAGAAGAAACTGCAGTTACATATAACACGCCGATGTTGATGTCCCAGATCTGGAAGTTATTTGCATAAGCAATAGGAGCCAGCAACAACATTGCAACGATCATAACAATGTATGGCGCAAGGTTGAAGAGAAATTTATCAGCACCATCTGGTGTTAACCCTTCTTTCACGATCAATTTCAAAGTATCTGCTGCAGTTTGCATAGATCCCCAGGGGCCAACTCTATTAGGTCCAAGACGAACCTGCATTCTCGCCGCCACTTTTCTTTCCATCAATACCAATACAAGACCTAATACAGCAAACAATGCGATGGCGAGTAATATCACGATCACACATTGAGCAATCAAAGCACCTGTTGCACCAAGGTTTGCACTAAGCCATACTTGTATTGAATCTGTTATGCTTTTTAAACTAAACATCTTACATGTTTTTATGTTGAACGCTGATCTTTATGATGGTTATGATTCACACTGATCATAAATTATCTTAATCATCAGCGTCATCTGCGTTCCATTCTTATCTATCAATATCCGGAATCACTAAATCCAATGTTCCCATTGTTGCCATCAGGTCACCGATCTTACTACCTCTTGAAATATGATCCAATGCAGAAAGATTAGAGAATCCTGGTGAACGGAATTTAATTCTATAAGGAGTAGTCCCACCTTCACTCACAATGTAAACTCCTAATTCTCCTCTGGCTGTTTCAACTCTTGTATAGAATTCTCCCTTTGGTGGTTTCAACACAGCTTTTGTTTTAGCCTGGAATTCACCTTCAGGAATATTATCAATCAGTTGTTCGATGATGCTAATGGATTGTCTCATCTCTTTCACACGAACCAGATAACGGGCAAAAGAATCACCTGCAGTTTCCAATACTTCATCAAACTGAACCTGGTTATATATATCGTAAGGAGCAATTTTTCTAATGTCGCTTTTTACTCCGCTACCCCTTGCAACAGGTCCGCTGCAACCGTAAGAAATCGCATCTTCAGGTGAGAGATATCCAACATTTTTCAGTCTGTTCTGGAAGATTACATTGCCGGTAACAAGGTCATCGTATTCGTCAACATTCTTCTTAAACAGCTTGATGAAATCTTTTACTCTCTGTTGAAAGTTCGGATGAATATCAGCCATCACACCACCAGGTACCATGTAGTTCATCGTTAATCTTGCACCACATGTTTCTTCCATAATATCGGTGATGGTTTCTCTTTCACGGAAAGCGTAGAAGAAAGGAGTGAAGGCACCCACATCCATTGCCAAAGCTCCCCACCATAACTCATGAGAGGCGATTCTTGTTAGTTCATCTAATATTACTCTTATGTATTGTGCTCTTTGTGGAACTTCGATCTGCATCGCTTTTTCAACAGCCATGGCACATGCATGATTGTTGATGTGAGCTGAGAGATAATCCATCCTGCTTGTTACATAAATGAATTGCCTGTAAGTAAGGCTTTCGCACATTTTCTCTATGGAGCGATGGATATATCCGAGATGCGGTTCTATTTTTTTGATTGTCTCACCATTCAACGTAATAACCAGGTGAAGCACACCATGTGTTGCAGGATGTTGCGGACCAACATTGATCACTAACTCGCCTTCACCATTCAGCAGTGATGTAGAAGTTTCTTTTAGTATTTGAGTCTCTGTGTACATGGGCTTCAACTTCAGTATTCGTTATTCTTTCTTCTGTTCTCAGAGTTTGATCATATTGATCGGGTCTTCGAAATCTTTTCTCAATGGATAACCTTGGAATCCATCCTCAAGTATCAAGGTTCTCAGATCAGGATGATTCAAGAATGTCACTCCAAACATTTCATATACTTCTCTTTCATGAAACTCAGCCGTTCTCCAGATGTCTGAAACTGTTTCCACTTCAGGGTCGTTCCTGTCCAGCTTCACTTTTATAACGATATTCAGACCTCTGTTTTGAGAAGAGGAGAGATGATAAACAGTTGTGAGATGTGTTTTCCAATCAACGCAGGTTAAACAAAACAGGTAATCAAATTGGAATCTTGAATTCCTCAGCATTGATGCAAAAGGGTGAAACTCATTTGCGGCAATATTCACATTCAGCCATTCACCTGTTTCTTCGAACGTGGCATTTGGCTGAATTTCGCTGATATACTGTTTGATGTCTTCGGTCATATAAATGTTTTGAGTTTGAAGTATTGAGTTTGAAGTTTTTCCAAACCCGAAACTTTAAACTTTAGACGCTAAACTGTTTTCTCTGATCTGTGCTCTTGTCCACCCCAGTTTTATTTTCTCCTGCAATGCGATCAATGAATGCAGCAATGCTTCAGGTCTTGGTGGACAACCAGGTATATACACATCTACCGGAATAACATGGTCTGCACCTTTTACAACAGAGTATGTATTATAGAAGAAAGGTCCTCCGCTAATTGCACAAGCACCCATGGCGATCACATATTTTGGATCAGGCATCTGATCGTACAATCTTTTAAGTACCGGAGCCATTTTGTTTACGATGGTTCCTGCAATAATGATCACATCAGCCTGTCGTGGAGTGGCTCTTGCTACTTCAAATCCGAATCTTGAAAAATCGTATTTGGCAGAGGCAGTGCTCATCATTTCGATTCCGCAGCAACTTGTCGCAAACGTTAATGGCCAAAGTGAATTAGATCTTGCCCAGTTAACAATATCATCAAAAGTTCCTGAGATAATTCCTCCCGTTGGCGTTTCGATGATCTGACCGGCAAAGTCTTTATTGCTTTCCTTTATTTGTTCTCTTACATCCATTTCAGTGCTCCTTTTTTGTGTGCATATAAAAAGCCGAGGAATAAAATGAAGATGAATATTACTATCTCAACGAGAGCAACCATGCCCATCTCTTTCACTACAGTAGCCCAGGGATACATGAATATCAGCTCTACATCGAAAATCAAAAACAATAATGCGAAAAGATAATAGCCAACATTGAACTGGTGCCACGGAGAAACGATTGGTGCGATACCACACTCGTAAGGCTCACCTTTTTGTGGGTTCTTGCTTCCTTTGTTGAGTAGTTTCCCGATAAGAATTCCACCTGCGGAGAATGCAACAGCAGCAACGATCAGGGCTATAAGATAAACAGCACCCATAGACAAGCAGTTTTTTGTCCCTTGAATATACTTTATTATTTCAAAACCCGTTTCGCTTATGTTAGCGGGATGTTGAAAAGCTTAAAATGTTTGACGGGGTGAAAGTAGAGTCAAGCAATGGCTGCTAAACTGACGTTAGTCATATTACAGGATGTTATTCATCAGAAAAGAGCATATGGTGTTGTACTCAATCGATTGCGTTGCAGGAGAGTAGTAAAATAGAAAGCGGAAATAAAACTTTCCGCTTTAAGTGGAGAATACCGGAGTCGAACCGGTGACCTTCCCGAAAGCTTTCGGGACGCTCTAGCCAGCTGAGCTGATGAGCCATTCGATATATCTTCTACTTTTCTTTTTCTTGATCTCTGATTCTCGTTTTATAGACTCCGATCTGTTTAAGTACAACTCTTTGTACATGATTACCCAGTCATTGGCTTTTTTTGTCGATTTAGAGGAGGAGTTAATATGTTGAAACAACCTACGTTCTAAGTTTTCCGTTTGCCCGATGTAGTACTCGTCAAGTTGTTTTGAATAAATTATGTATACATGAAAGGGCATAAAAAAAGCTCACAATAAATGTAAGCTTTAAGTGGAGAATACCGGAGTCGAACCGGTGACCTCTTGCATGCCATGCAAGCGCTCTAGCCAGCTGAGCTAATTCCCCAGAGCTTGCAAATGTATTGGTAGGCTCTATCACTTGCAAAAAATTTTACACAGCTCAACTTTTATACTTGTTCCTGCCAGTCAAAAGCATTCTCAGCATCTACCTTCATTACCTGGCCAAGTTGTATGATCTCTCGTTTTGTATAGAGCTTGTCTTTAAACCCATGCAGCATTTGTTGTTTCATCGCCAGGTACATAAAATCTGTATCCCGATCTTCTTTCTTAAGCCCTGTTGCTTTGAATTTTGGTTCTGCCTTGATTGGTTGTTGTTCAGCAGATCTATTTTCCTGCGATTCCTTCTTTTTAAAAAGATCAAACATGTTCAATATTTTCTAACCTGATTAATTATTTTATCATCATTCTTACCATCTGTGCAGTTTCCAACGCCTCTTTCCTGTTGTATTCAAAAGTGATAGATTTGATATTTACAGCATCGATGATGGTACCGATAAAACAAAATCCGGCCGTAAGGAAATATAATATTCCCAGCACCACATCACCCGAGATCATTCTATGAATACCGGCAAAACCGATCAATCCTGCCAGGCAGATCAATAACATGGTTTGTTGTTCTTTTCTTTTGCCATTGTACATTACGAAGAATTGTTGTTGCTGCGCTTCAGACATGTCTCTCATAATGTCCTGTAATAATGCGATCTCATCGGCTTGTATGCCGGGAAGCATGAGTAGTTGTTGTTGATTCATTTGGGGTATGTTTTGGTATAAATGGTTTTATGATCAGCCAGGTCAAAGCTAATGTAGAAGGGATGCCCAACCAATGTCTTTGTATTGACTGTTGAAACTGGAAATGTAAGCAGTAATGGATCGCATGTCCTATTCCACAGCCCCAACATTCGCCAAAGCCTGCAAGTTTGGATAAGCAAAAAGATGTTGTTGCAGATCCATTCATGAAGAATAATACGAGCAAGGCTGCTGTCCAGATGATTGATGGGAAATACTTTCTCACAATATAAATTTAACTGATCCAGCCATTCTTTTTATAGAACTGGTAGCCTTTATCAATGGCTTCTTTTATCTGCTTTGCTAATTCATCATCCAGCTTCTTTATATGAAAACAGGATTTCCCTTTCAGGCATTTAAGCAATTCTGGTTTTAGTTGAGGCTTGATCTCATCCGGAGCAACATACACTGGCATATAATAAAAACCTACAAATCCTTTTTGCACCAAAGCACCGGTAAGCCAGATCTCATCCATCTTTCTGCCATTCACTTCAACCGGTTTTTTTGAAACAAGTGATATCTGTCCATCTTTGCCACCTGTTTTTTGCAATGAACCTTTTGCATAAGGCTCCATCATCTTCACCAGCGTTTCAAATATAGGTACCAGGTCTGGCTGACCTTCAGATTTATCGGCATATTTAATGGTTGATTTACTCTGCGATTTCTTCACAGCACTTGTCGCTGTTTTCTTAGGAGCAGCTTTCTTCACCGCAGCTTTTTTTGCAGCTTTCGCCATAGCAATTGTTTGGGATGAAATTAATTATTTCTCTAATTGACTTTGCATTCTTCTCACCCGGTCTTCGAGTTTTTCAGAAGAAAGATTATTCCTGCTTAAACTGTCAACTGCTATCGGGAAGCAGAAAGGAGTGAGCCTTTCAGGTACAGTAATGATGATCTTAGAATTGCCAATTCTTGTAAGTGATTCTCTTAATCGTTGTTCTTCCATCTGCTGATCGAATACTTCCTGGTAAGCTTGCCGCAATAAGATATTATTCGGCTCGTATTCTGAAAGAACATTGAATATCAGAGAAGCGGAAGCCTGTAAATGTCTTGCTTTCTTATGTTCACCGGGATAACCCTGGAAGATCAATCCACCGATCACTGCGATATCCCTGAACTTTCGCTTCGCCATTTCAACAGAATTCACACTTCGCTGTATGTCATTCAACAGATCATCGGTGCTGAACAAATCATACACATTTGTATCATCTACCGGTATTGGTTGATCACTCAGCAATTCGAATCCATAATCATTCATCGCAATGGAAAAAGTAATGGGTGTGATCTTACTTATCCGAAAAGCCAGTAATGCGGCCATGGCTTCATGCACCAACCTTCCTTCAAATGGATATACAAAAAGATGATAGCCATCTTTGTTCTCGATGTGTTCGATCAGTAATTCATCTGCTTTGGGAATATGCGATAATTTCTCCTGCAATTCAAACAACGGCAGCAACGCAGTTAATTCAACTTCTTTTGCTTTTTTAGATAAAGCATGATTGAACGTTTTCCGCAACATTGTTCCTAAGTATGCCGACAGTGGAATTCTTCCGCCCTGCCAGCTTGGAACGATCGTCTTCTTTGAGTTGGATGCTCTTACGATCACATCCATGTCTTTGATCATCACCAACTCCAGATTTCTTCCGGCTAAAGTGAAAACTTCACCAGGCTCTAACCTGCTGATAAACCATTCTTCAATGATGCCCAGGAATTTTCCATTCATCAGTTTCACCTTCAACATCGGGTCACTAACGATCGTTCCAATGTGCAAACGATGTCGCATTGCAATTCTTCGGTTCTTTATCTTATACCTGCCATCGATCAGTTCTACTTTTTTGTATTCGTCATATTGCTGCAATGCAATTCCTCCTTCCGTAATATGATGAACAGCTTGCTGAAACTCTTCCGCTGTAAGTTCTGCGAAGCAATAAGTTTTCTTTACTTCTTCGAACACTTCTCCAGGAACGAATCCATCACCTACAGCTAGTGTACAGAGATATTGAATCAGCACATCATAACATAAGAACATCGGCTGTTTACTCTCTACAATTCCTTCTTTGATGGCTTGCTTGATAGCAGCCACTTCTACCAACTCAAGCGAATGCGTAGGCAGGAAGAATATCTTACTCACTTCGCCAGGCCGGTGTCCACTTCTTCCGGCTCTTTGTAAAAACCTCGCAACACCTTTTGGAGAACCCACTTGTATCACTGTATCAACAGGTCTGAAGTCAACACCCAGGTCAAGACTTGCCGTACAAACAACTGCTTTTAGTTTTTGTGCATGCAAAGCTTCCTCTACCCAAACCCTTAATTCATGTTCAATGCTGCCATGGTGGAGAGCCAATGCACCTGCAAGATCAGGAGCAATGTTGAGTAATGTCTGGTACCATCTCTCACTCATACCACGAGTGTTGATGAAGATGAGTGTGGTGATGCTTTGTTCGATTATAGGCACTACTCTTTCAGCCAGCTTCAAACCCAAATGACCAGCCCAGGGATATCTTTCGATCTCTTCTGGTATAACAGAGATCACATCGATCGGCTTATGCAGTTTTGCTTTAACGATAACCGACTTCTTCTTTTGTTTTGGCGGAAGTGTAGCAAGCAAAACATCCTTTGCTTCTTCCATATTGCCGATGGTAGCAGAGATGCCCCATAGGGAAAGTTTACAGTTTACAGTTGACAGTTGACAGATGGAAGCGATCCTTGATATTGCCAGTTCCACCTGTACACCTCTTTTGCTGCCGATCAGTTCGTGCCATTCATCTACAGCAATGATGCGTAGTGCTTTAAAATAATCTGCGTTGCCTTTTAACGCTAACAATAAATGCAGGCTTTCGGGTGTGATGATCAGCACCTCAGGCATATTGCGACGTTGCTTCGCTCTTTCTGAAAGATCGGTATCACCATTCCTGATGCCTACCTGCCAGTTCATACCAAGTTTGTAGATCACTTCTTCCATGGCTCTGCCAATATCTTTCGCAAGAGCTCTTAATGGAGTTACCCATAACAAGCGTAAGCCATTCTTCTTTTTTGTTTGATAATCTTTCGGATGTTCATTGATGAATTGAATCACAGCTCCCAGGAAAACAGAGAAGGTTTTTCCAAATCCGGTAGGAGCATTCACCAATCCGCTGTTGCCATTGATGATGTGTTGCCAGGTCTCTTCCTGGAATTCGAAAGCCGAATACTGTTTCTGCTTCAGCCAGGCATCGATAACCTTATAACCTGGTGAATTTTCGAGCATGCAGAAACTTTTTATAGAACCAGTAACCAATAATTGCTCCAAGTGTATTCAGGATCACATCATCTACATCTACATAACGATAATAGCCTGCAAACATGTTAAGGTACTGGATAGATTCGATTGCTACAGATGCTAAGAAACCGATCAGCATCACTTTACCTAAACTTTTGTTGTACAACCACACCAGGAAAATGCCCAATGGAATGAACATGATGATGTTACCGAAAAAGTTGCCGTAAAAATTCCGAAGGGCATCGGGATCGCCGGCATTATTTATATCAAAAAACCTGTGATAACTTCTTAAAACGGGTTTCAGATTAATATGATTGGGTAAGTTTTGTGTTCTTGAAGCCCGTAGCGGTACAATCGTTAATGCGGCTACAGCACACAGGTACCAGAGAAACAATAATGAAATAAAACTTCTTTTAGAAGATAGCCTTTGTTCCTTTGGCTTCCTCATCCGGTAAATGGCAAAGAATGTAAAAGCCACTACCAATAAAAAGAAAAAGGGAATTGCTATTTGTTTATACATGAAAAGCTGAATAGTGATATGAAAGTACAAGAGTGCGACGCAAGTAAAGCTAAATAGTAATGCAGAAGCCAGGTTTCACAATACTATAATGTTTTTAAATATTCGATCACCGCTTTACGCTCTTCGTTGGTTAGATGATCTCCAAAATTATGCCCGTGATTACCATAGCCATGCAATGTAGTGTTGTATGTTTTCTTTGGCTTTGGTTGAGCAAGGGTTTCGAATTTCCATCCAATATTTTCATAATCATATTCCGGGTGATCGAAATCCCTCTGCCAGTATGTTGGACGGGCCTTACTATTGAGCACCGCTTCGATCGTAGGAACAGAACCATTATGCAGGTAAGGAGCAGTGATCCACACACCATCCAGCGGAGGTGCAACATATCCATTACTGGGTACGAGCTGAGCCGGATTTTTTCTCTGTGCAAACCAGCTTTTATTAAACCAGTCTATGAACTGAGGATTCTGGTGATTGGCTTTGAGTAAAGCAGAATCTGTTTGAATGATGGATATTGGTATCAATAGGTTGGGATAACTGCTTTTATCACCATAGGTTCCATGGCATCCGCTGCAATTTTTATTGAAAAGCACTTCACCTGATGCAGCCAGCTTTTCATCAACAACATAAGGATATTTTGGTGGTTGAATGGATTTGATGTATGCAACCACATCACCAAACTTGCTGCTCACTTCTTTTGCTTCTGATACATCACTTACCGTAAGAATATTACTCAGCATCATGAACTGTGCAAAATCACCTCTGCCAAAACCATTATAGAACATGGCGTTTTTCTTCTTCAGCAGCCACCATGCAGGAACATCAGTCGGAATTACTTCGTCCGGGATTTTTAAGATCGGAGTATCGGTCCACTTTAATGTATAAGGATCACGGTGAGCTACCAGTAAAGCTGCCAAACGATCTGCAGTGTTTACACCTCTCACTTCCGTTTCCATCAAAGGATAAACAGTATTGAATGCACGGATCATTGGGTAAGCAGCTTCGTATTGTTTGGGTGAAATGGTTTGCATCACCTTCAATGCTGCATTGTTCTTAAAGTTGTCTTGCTTAGAAAGTTCGCTGAAGTCAAGTGATGTATTCCCCAATCCTACATAGAATTTACCATCGAACATTTCACCATGACATTGCAGGCAATTGGGCGATACGACTTCAACACCATTGAAAGCGGTTATAACCGTAAAGCCCGGTGGCACATTCGCATTTTTACCTGTTCTGTTGAGTACATTGGCCTTGTCTTTTCCGTTCAGCATCATGTAATAACCATACGGAACTCCACTCTTTATATAATCTCCATACACCAGGTACTCATAACCTTTGGCAGAATCGCCACTGCGTTGTTCACTTGCCGGAATAAATACCGGTTCTTCACCTTCAAAAGATCGGGTGAAACTGATGGAAATGATCGTAGCGGTTACCAGGAAAACAAGAAGAACAGCTTTTTTCATCGCAGGTGTAAATTAGGGAAATTGTGTATTGGGCAGGAGGCAGTACTACTATTATGATGTAAGCATCCATTTCTCTCATGTCCGGAGCCGTTTCTTTCGTGTCACAGGTCATTTCTCTCATGTCGGGAGCCGTTTCTTTCGTGTCACAGATCATTTCTCTCATGTCCGGAGCCGTTTCTTTAATGTCAGATACCATTTCCTTAGTGTCCGGAGTCATTTCTCTGCTTACCAATGTCGTTTCTGTCAGTTCCGGCATCGTTTCTTTACTGTCTACCTGAATTTCCGTCATGTCCGGCTCCATTTCTTACATTACCAGCATCGTTTCTTTGATGTCCGAAGCCATTTCTCTCATGTTCGCAACCATTTCTTTATTTGCAACTTCAATTTCTTCGCCTTCCGCTAACGATGAGCATCTGTTCCTTGCATCACACGAAGAGATAATATATGCTGAATGCCAAACCACGACCTTTGCCGCTTCAACAATCGAATATGACCTGGAAAGAGCGGTTATTGCTTTTGCTGCTGGCGGCTATCAACTTCACCCATATACTCGACTTCATGATCATGATGCCGTTGGGTAATTTCCTTATGCCGTTTTTCCATATCAAAGCCCAGCAATTCAGTGTAGTGGTGGCTTCTTACAGCATCAGTGCAGCGATCTCGGGTTTTGGTGCCGCTTTTTTTGTTGACAAGTTCGATCGTAAGAAAGTATTGCTGTTTGGATACACCGGTTTTATCATCGGAACAGTGTGCTGCGGTATTGCACCAACGTATGAATTGTTATTGCTTGCCAGGATCGTTGCCGGTCTTTTTGGTGGTTTGATCGGTGCACAGGTATTAAGTATCGTGGCTGATATTTTTCCCTACGAACGTCGTGGACAGGCCATGGGTATCATCTTCTCGGCTTTTGCACTGGCTTCCATCTTTGGAGTTCCCTTCTCTTTGTATCTCGCAGAAACCATCAGCTGGCATGCACCATTCATCTTTATTGGATTACTGGGTTTCATCATTATTCCCGCAGTAATGAAGTTAATGGCACCAATGAACAAACATTTGCATGGCGGAGTGCGGGTCAATCCCGTACAGATGTTACGCAATGTTGTTACCAGCAGGCTTCAACTAACAGCTTTGGCACTTTCCGGATGTTTAATGCTGGGTCATTTTGTGATCATCCCTTTTCTTAATCCTTTTATGGAGTTTAATGTAGGATTCACTGCTCACCAGCGTAACCTGATCTACATGGTAGGAGGGATCGTTAGCTTCATAAGTTCACCTGTAATTGGTAAGATGGCCGATAAATATGGAAAGCATAAAGTGTTCACCATTTTTGCTTTGCTTTCGCTGATACCGATCTTCCTTATCACCAATATGCCACCGATCAAATATTATTTCGTGCTGATGGTAACGGGTATATGGTTCATGTTGAGTACAGGCAGAGGAATTCCGGCCCAGGCTATCATCAGTAACGTAGTAGCACCTGAACAGCGTGGGAGTTTCATGAGCTTTAATAGTTGCATTCAGCAGTTGTTCACCGGTATGGCTTCATTGATCGCTGGCTGGGTGATCGTTGTAGGCCCTGATCAAAAGCTGGTGCATTATCCCTGGGTAGGATATATCAGCATCGCTGTTGTATTACTCTGTGTATTGATCGCTGCTAAGATTCCGGGGAAGTCTGCACCACAGGCAATAGAAAAAGAACAACACTTAAAAGAGTCGGAAGAGAAAATAGCGGTATGATAAGATCATACTCTTACGATGCCGCGAAATCCTCTTGCAGCATAGTACGATTGTGCCCCGTTGTGGTAAATAAAAACAGTATTGTATCGGAAATCGCCAAAGATCGAACCACCAAGTTTTCTTATGGCTTCAGGTGTTTTTAGCCAGCTCGATGTTTTCGCATCGAACTTGCCTAACTTCTGTAATGCCCTGTATTGTTCTTCGTCAAGTATTTCAATTCCCATTTCAGCAGCCATATCTATAGCTGTGCCTTCCGGCCGATGTTCTTTCCTGGCTTCCCATGCTTCACGGTCGTAGCATAAACTTCTTCTGCCTGATGGACTTTCTGCAGCACAATCAACAAAAAGGTATTCTTTCGTTGTTTTATCATAACCGGTCACATCAGGTTCACCACCGGTGATCTCCATTTCATTTAACGACCAGAGCTTATCCGGGCTGGATTTTAGTTTGGCTTCAACATCACTCCATTCAATTCCCTTGTGCCTGCTCTTATTCTTTTCAAAACGGGACTGAAGAATGGTGATGATTTCTTTTTGCTGCGTAGCGGTGAGTTTATTATTTGCTTTTGCCATATCGGATCAACTTAATAGACCGGTTCAAATTACTAAATATCTGGTCATGGTAAACGATACACGGGATATCGAAGATGTGCGGCTTCGTACCATGGAGAATTTTTATAAACGAATTCCAATTGTGCAGAGGCTGATGCTGCAAATTTTGGATCAGCAGCTTTTTTATCTTCCAGTTGTTTCTTTAATTCAGGATGTTGTTTCAGGTATTCGGCTGCAACATCTTCCCAGCGGTAATCACTGTAACCTTCTTTTTGCTGAAGAACCGCATCAAAAAAGTTCCAGGCGAAATAGCTGTCATCACCGGATGGCGTAAGCACTTCAATAAGAAACCTGTCAGCCCGCTGACCAGTATAGATGATGTAATCACCTTTCAGAAATCGTATCGTTTGTTTCTCAGCCTTGAGCTTTGTATCGTAATGGCGATAATGTTTTTCGTAAGCTCTTGTCGAAGTTTTGTAATCGATGATCTTATCGGCTATAATATCCAATACAGTGTCCTTATTAAGTTGTTGCATTTGTACCCCATTCAGCTTTAGTAATTCAATAACTGCCCACCAACCTTGCGGAATGATATAAGCTTTGGGTTTGTCAGCCATTGAAGTACTTTGGAAGTAGTTATAGAATTCCACCTGCTTGTCGTAAGGTTTGGCGTGATCGTAATACAATCGCTGCATTCCCGTGACTTCGCTTGTTTTAAATGCAGCTTCATAACCAAGGAAGCGAATCTTGTCGAACCTGCTTGAATCTACTTTCCATGATATAGGAAATGATTTTTGCTGCTGCACTGCTTTAATAGAAGCCTGTCTCTTACTAATCAGTTCTTTGGAATAAAAACCGGCTTGCTCCATCATGGTTTGCATTAATGCATAAGTGCTGGCAACTCTTTCTTTGTAAGGTTTTAGCATATGAGTTTCGGGTACAAATGCAATTGTTTGAAATAATGCAGCGTAACCACTACTGTATCTTGGCGGATCATAGAAAGCAGCCCAGCCACTGTCTGGATTTGCTCCGTTGAAATCTACATAAGGAGTCAACGGCCAATGTTTCTGCTCCATACTCTTGTACAAAGCAGGCTCAAACACATCATGCAAAAAGCTGCCGATCTCTCCACCCAGTTTATTGTGTTGAGTTGTGAGTAAAGTCATGGTATGTTGATAATCGGCTCCATCGCTTACATGGTTATCCATCAAAATATCCGGATCAAGAAAATGGAATATCTCAGCAAATGCCCTGGCTTCTTTAGAATCAGATTTGATAAAGTCTCTGTTCAGATCAAGGTTCTGTGCATTTCCCCGAAAGCCATATTCTTTAGGGCCATTTTGATTTACTCTTGTAGAACTGTTCCTGTTCAAACTTCCGCCAATATTGTACACCGGGATGATGCCGAACACAACATTCGTTAGTGATTTGATCTTTCCGTCCAGCAGGTCACGAACAAACATCATGGAAGCATCTATTCCGTCGGGTTCACCCGGATGAATTCCATTGTTCACCATGATCACCACTTTACTATCCTTATGCCACTGTTTCGGATCGAATTTCTTATCAACACTATACAGGATAAGATGTAGTGGATAGCGGGCATCTGTGCTACCAAAAGTTTTAATGCTGATCTGGTGATGCCGCTTAGCGAGGTTTTGATAATAAGCTATGGTCTGCTGGTAAGTAGCGGTTTCCGTTCCATTCGACCGTTCAAAAACCGTATTACCCGGTTGAGCAGCGATATTAAAAGACCATAAAAAAAAGCTTAAAACATGAATGAGTTTTTTCATTAATTTGTGTGCTTGAAACTGTTCTCAAAGTAATGGAAAACAATTTACGAATACTATTAGCAGAAGACGAACCAAAGCTAGGTCAGGTGATCCAGGAAGAACTTAACCGGCAAGGATACCAGGCAGACGTAGCATATGATGGTTTAGTGGCTGAAAAGCTGTTCAAACAACATACGTATGCACTTGTTGTACTGGATGTGAACCTGCCATATAAGAATGGATTGGCCCTTTGTAAAGAGTTCAGAGACATCAACAAGAATATCCCGATCATTATGCTTACCGCATTGGGCGAATTACAAGATAAGATGGATGCCTTCAACTTTGGAGCAGACGATTATATTGTAAAGCCTTTCCATTTCGATGAGCTGATCGCCAGGATCAAAGTGTTTATAAAACGTTCTGAATCAGGTAACGATGTTGCTGAGAAGATCGTAGTAGGTGATCTTGAAATAGACATGGAGAACAAGACCGTTACCCGTGAAGGCAAGATCGTTAACCTTACTGCTAAAGAATTTGCTTTGCTGGTATTGCTTTCACGCAATAAAGGCAAGGTGATATCGAAGCAGGAGATACTGGAAAAGGTTTGGGACCTGAGTTTTGATACAGGCACCAACACCATTGAAGTGTATATTAGTTTCCTAAGAAATAAATTGGATAAACCATTTGGCACTAAGCTTATACATACTAAACCAGGCTTTGGATATTATGTAAAAGAAACGCCGATCTCATGAACCTGAAGCTACGGTTCGCCCTGCTGTTTACATTACTGGTTGCCATCATCCTGTCATTTTCGATGGCAGCTATCTACCTGTTATATTACGACTACCGTAAAGAAGATTTTTATCGTAGGTTAGAACAACAGGCAAGACAGGCTTTTCAACTCCATTACAATTCACGTATCTCTGATTCGGTGTTGCATGCACTTTCTGTACAGTCCGGCAGACAGTTATACGAGGAACAAGACTTCATCATTGATTCGGGCAAACAGGTTACTTACCGGTTTCCCGACACTTCCAGGTTTTTCCTGGAGTTTGAACAGTTGCAATCTGCAAAAGAAAAAATTGAACGGTTTACAATAGGAAAGAAAGAAGGTGTAGTAGTGTATTATCCCAGTCATGATGCTTATGCCGTATCAGTAGCGTATGACAGGGTAGGCGTACTGAAAGAAAAGAACCTGCGGAACATTCTCATTTTTGTTTGTCTTGGTGCTGTTGCCGTTACCGCTTTTGTATCGTTTGTATATGCAAGACAGATCACCAGGCCGTTAACCAGACTTAGTGAAGAGATCAGCAGCATCAGCGAAAGCAATCTTACCCAAAGGGTTCGTGTAGGAAGAAGCAATGATGAACTGAGCCAGATCGCCAGGAACTTTAATGAAATGCTGAACAGGCTTGAGAAAGCTTTTAACATACAAAAGAGTTTTGTACACCATGCATCGCATGAATTGAGAACACCAATGGCCAGCATGCTTTCTCAAACAGAACTGGCATTGCGGCAAACGCTGCAGCCCGAACAATACCAACGAGTGCTGGAAAGCCTGAAAGAAGATCAGCAAGGGCTGATCGATCTTACTAACTCGTTATTATCACTATCACAGTTTGAGAAGATCGCTGCACACAGTTCATGGCCAAGCATACGTATTGATGAGTTGTTATTCGATACGGTGGAAGCCTCTAAGAAACTGTTCAAAGACATTTACATCACGCTCAACTTTATCGAGATACCGGATAATGAAGAATATCTTATTGTAAAAGGTAATGAGACATTGCTGAAATCAGCTTTTCTTAACCTTGTAAAGAATGGGTATCGTTATTCGAACAATAAAAAAGTAGACCTCTACCTGAAAGCTACGGCTGATAACATTATCGTTACTGTTGAGAATACTGGCAGGCAGATACCTGAAGAGGAACGAAGCCGGTTATTCATTCCTTTTTTCCGTGGGCAAAATGCAGTAGGATTGAAAGGTTTTGGTTTAGGCTTGTCTATCGTAAACCGCATTATTCATTTGCATATTGGCACCGTACATTACGAATCGCAGGGAGATGACCTGAACCGTTTCGTGGTGGAGTTTATTAAGTAACCCGGATTATGTTGTGCTGATTTGAAATACCCGTGTACAAGAGTGCGACGCAACCGCAGATCCATTGAAAATCAACAGCCCGTTCCAAAAAATTTCCTAAACCGAAAGCCGGGCTTGCTTCTTACAGCTTAAAGCTTGTAGCTATCAGTTATCTTTGCCAGCTTATTTCTAATTTATTCACAATGAGCCGTAAAGGAAAAGTTCTGGTAGCAATGAGTGGCGGTATTGACAGTACCGTTACGGCTCTTATGCTGCATCATGAGGGTTATGAAGTGGTGGGCATCACCATGAAAACCTGGGATTATGCCAGTAGCGGTGGTAGCACCAAAGAAACAGGTTGCTGTAATCTCGACTCGTTCAATGATGCAAGAGCTGCTGCAGTACAACATGGTTTCCCGCATTTTATATTGGATATACGTGAGGAGTTCGGTGGTTTTGTAGTGGAGAATTTCGTTGAAGAATATTTAGCCGGCAGAACCCCTAATCCTTGTGTGATGTGCAACACCCACATTAAGTGGAGGGCTTTGCTGAAAAGAGCCAATGCACTGGAATGCGATTTTATTGCAACTGGTCATTATGCCAATGTGTTGCAGTCAGACAATGGTCGTTATACCATTTCAAAAGGTTTGGATGAGACCAAAGACCAGAGTTATGTGCTTTGGGGATTGGACCAGGAGCTTTTGAGCAGAACGATCATGCCTTTGGGTAAGTATCGTAAAACGGAGATCAGGCAAATGGCTCATGATATGGGTTATCCTGAACTGGCGAAAAAAAGCGAGAGCTACGAAATATGTTTTGTGCCGGATAATGATTACCGTGGCTTTTTGAAAAGAAAAATCGACGGACTTGAAGAACAGGTTGCCGGTGGATGGTTTGTAGATAAAGCAGGGAAGAAATTGGGTCAGCATAAAGGATATCCTTTTTATACAATTGGTCAAAGAAAAGGGCTGGACATTGCTTTGGGCAAACCGGCTTATGTAACAGCTATCGATCCACAAACAAATACGGTGGTGTTGGGTGATGAAACTGATCTTGAACAAAATGATATGATGGTGGGCAAGATCAACTGGATGAAATACGATGGCATTACTGAAGGAATGGAAGCGATCACCAAGATTCGTTATAAGGACAGGGGTTCAGTTTCCAATCTTTATTCAGCCGATGGTGGTGTAAAAGTTCGCTTTTACGAGAATGTAAAAAGCATTGCACCCGGACAAAGTGCTGTGTTTTATGAAGAAGACCAGGTGATTGGTGGTGGAATTATACAGAGAGGGAGTTTATTGTGAGAAATAGGAAGTAAGAGGTATGATGTCTGAGTTAAGATGTCGGATATTATTTCTTGTTCGCCTACACCTTATCACTTACCTCTTATCGCTTACTTCTTATTTATTATCTTCATGCCATGCGATTGATCGTTTCTTTTTTGATTTTGATGGGTGTAGTGGCAGCAGCTTGTAATGATAAGGAAGTCATTTCTTATCCTGCTCTTAGTGATTATTACCCGTTAAAAGTGGGAAGAACCTATACTTATATGATGGATTCTATCAAGACCATCAACTTTGGTGCATCACTTAATACTACTTACTATCTCGCAAAAGATTCAGTAGAGTCGCAGTTCAATGATGCACAGGGAAGATTATCATTTCGCATTTTCCGTTACCTGAGAGACACAGCACAAACAAAACCATGGACCTACCTTGCTACTTATGTAGCCACCTTCGATGATGCAAAAAAGCAGGTAGAGTATGTGGATGACAGAAACTATCGTTATATCGTTTTAAAGCAACCGGTAACAGAAGGTTATAGCTGGAAGGGAAATAGTTATATCGATACAAAAAGTGGTTCATCCCTTGTAAAGTATATGGATGACTGGGATTACACTTACGGAAACATTGATCAACCTTTTTCCGTACGAAAAGGAAGGTTCGATTCAACCATAACCGTGTTGCAGGTAGACCAGGTTTCGCCACCTGGACCATTCGATCCGAACAGTTACCAACAAACCAATTATTCAGTTGAAGTGTATGCCAGAGGCGTAGGATTGATCTATAAAGAATTTATTCATAAGACCTGGCAGAAAACACCTACTTCACAAGGTTATTGGGACCAGGATCCGAATAATCTTACTTATGGTATTAAGTTGAATTTGAGGGATTATAAGTAGTGTATGTTTTCTCCACCATTCATAATGTACGGCCGGTTCTCCCATATACAAAACCAGTAACTTTAGCCTGAAAACCAGATCGGATGAAGCAGGCTCTACTCGGAATAATCTTATTCTTATTTTTTGCTGAGGTAAAGGCACAGTATCCTAAACTCATCATTCAGTTCACTAATAAGGGAACCAATCCTTTCAACATCAGCACACCTTCACAGTATTTATCAGCCAGAGCTATCAGTAGAAGAAACAGGTACAATATTTCGGTCGATAGTTTTGATCTGCCCATTGTTCCAAGATATATTGATAGTGTTTTATCCAGAGGATCGGTAACACTTTTGAGTAAAAGCAAATGGCTGAACCAGATATTAATTCAATGCAGTGACCAGGCTACGATCAATAAAATATTGACATTGCCTTTTGTTAAGTCGGCAAAAGGTGTAGGTTACAGGCCCTCTGTTAACACACCAAGGTTTGATGAAACCGTACAACCTGCACCACCATTTACATTAGCACAACGAGGACAGGCAGATGCTTTTTCTTATGGCAATAATTACAACCAGTTGCATATACATGAAGGTGAATATTTACATAACCTGGGTTTCAGTGGACAGGGAATGATGATTGGCGTTTTGGATGCAGGATTTAGTTCTTATAAAACGATTCCTTTTTTTGATAGTATTCGAAACAACGGACAAGTGCTTGGCGAGAGAGATTTTGTGGCTTTTGATAATAGTGTGAATGAAGATGATAGTCATGGAATGTTTTGCCTGAGTACAATGGCAGCGAATTATCCGGGCAAGATGGTTGGCACAGCACCTAAAGCAAATTACTGGTTGATCAGAACAGAGAATGCTGCAAGTGAATTCCCTATAGAGGAGCACAACTGGGTAGTGGGAGCTGAGTTTTTAGACAGTTGTGGTGCAGATATGATCTCATCATCTTTAGGCTATAACACATTCGATGATCCGTCATTTGATCATACTTATAATGAGTTCTACAAGAATGCTACAACCGTAACACAGGGAGCAACTGTTGCAGCAAAAAGAGGAATGATCGTAATGAACAGTGCAGGCAATGAGGGAGGTAATGGTTGGAAGTATCTCATCTTTCCTGCAGATGCGGATAGTGTTTGTGCGGTTGGTGCCGTAAGTCAGACAGGTATCGTGGCTGGCTTTACTAGTTACGATTATCCTGGTAAAATGAAACCCAATATTGCTTCGGTTGGTTTGGGAACTGTGCTGGCAGGTTTTGGTAATAACACAACAACAAGTAATGGAACTTCGTATGCCAATCCTAATATCGCAGGTTTGATTGCTTGTTTATGGCAGGCGTTTCCCGAGTTCAATAATATGCAGATACTGGATGCTGTATACAGGAGTTGCCCCAACTATAATAACCCAAATGATAGAACAGGCTATGGCTTACCTAATATGAGACTTGCCTACCAGATATTGGAACAAAAAAGATTCTCAATTTTTACTGATGGGTTTTTAAAAGTGATGTCTACACTTTTTTCAAACAATAATAAACTGCAGGTAAAGATAAAAGCTCCTGAAAGTGGTAAAATCAGTCTGCGGTTGATTGATATGATGGGCAGAACGGTAGATAAAATTGAAACCATTGTTAATCAAAACAGCATTTACCAGTTTAGTTTCTCTAATGCATTTAATCTATCCAGAGGTGTGTACTTTGTTCAATATGTTGGTGCTTCAGAAAAGCAAACTGTTAAGGTGTTGAAGCAGTAAAGAAAGCAGCGAACATTGTATCTGCTTTTTTATCGTATCCTTCCAGGTATTCCATTTTTACCAGTTGCAATGTTGAATGTTGCAGGATGTATTGCACTACATCTTCATTCTCCTGTTGAAAAACAGAACAGGTAATGTACAGTAAGTATCCATTCTTTGCCAGGGATGGAATTACATTCAATGCGATCTTGCATTGCAGGTTAGTATAATGGCTGATCTTTTCTTCTTTAAAGTAGGAGAGTTGTTCTGGAGTTCTGCTCCATGTTCCGGATCCTGAGCAAGGTGCATCGCAAATGATCAAATCAAATGGTGAGTGTGGAAGAGTGACTGGTGAGTTGGCTAAATCGGTGACGAATGACCGGTATTTTTTTATTTCAGCGTCGGCAAATCGTTTCTTCAGGTTTTGGATGATGGAAGGACGAACATCAGAGACAGTGAGATCAATGGAAGTAAAATGATCTGACGCAAGAATAGATTTCCCTCCGCTTGCAGCACAACAATCCCACACTTTTAAGTTCTTATTTGCAGGAATCATTTCCAGAAACGCTTGTACACGTTGTGAAGAAAGATCCTGCACCACCACATCTTTATTCAGTTGCAGAACCTGGTCTATTTTAGTTCCATTGGGTAAGGCCAGACAGTTACTGATCGGTTCTGTGAAAGAGATATGAGCTTGCGTTAATGCTGTAACAATTTTCTTTTTGTTTCCGGGCCTGATCCTGAGATGAAGATCGGGTTGAACCAGATGGGAAAGAACGAAAGCATCCTTATCAATTTTATCGCTCAGATGGTGAGATAAAGGAAATATATCCTGGATATTGATCTTATCTGAAACAAAGTTTATTCTATTATTCAAATAATTATTCCAGCCCGCTATCCAATCTTCATCAAAAACATTTGTCCATATTCCCGGTTCATCTGTGCAAAGAAAGATTCCAAGCCTGATCCTGGAACTGGTTGAATCAGTTTTTATCGATCCTAATCTATAATAGCAATAACATGCATGAGAGATCGCCTTTCTATCTTTCGAACCATATTTTTTATCTGCGGCAAAGAATTGTTTCAGAAAATGCTGTAGTGGTATAATGCCATCATATTTATGTATGATCTTTTCTGCAGTTTCAATATATCGGTGGGCGAAAGACATTCAGCAAAAATAAAAAGCCGTTGATTTATCAACGGCTTTAAAACTATGGTTTAAAAAGTTATTGATATGTAAGTGCATGATTATATACTCTTGTTGCCGGAGGTGTAACAATAACTTCAGTTTGTTTTATAGTAGCAGGTAGCCCGTTAGCTCCAAGTGTGTAGGTGTTTGTTATTGTTCTGTCAACCTGAGGCGTACCAGGTGAGACAACAGTCATGGACTGCACTTGTGTGGGATTACCACTTGGCAATCCGGCCATGGCGTAATTCTGAGCCCCATTGGTTGTGTAAAAAGCCTGGAAGCTCACTGTGCCATAAGTATAAGTATATGTTGCTGCAAGATCTAAGGGAGCTCCGGGAGTTGAAGACAAGTTGGAATAATTTACCACTTTGGTAACTTTACCTGAAGCATCAAAAGTATAATCCCATTTTTGAGAAAGGCTTGAAGGGATGATCTGTACCCCACCCATTGTGGTTGACATGTAATGAGAATTGCTGATCATATTACCACCTGAGTAAGTATATACAACACTATCGATTGTTTCCATTCCCATTAATGCCCCGGTATTCATTATAGAGTAATCGTACTCTTTGGTGGTAGCATTAGGATAATGATAGATAGTTATAGAGGTATCGGTAGAAGGCATTGTTCCCTGCTCAACTTTTTGCTTGATCATTACAATTCTGCCAGCTGCATCTCTAAAAAGTTTCCTGTAACTTTTAAAACTCATGCCTCCGGATGTACCGTAGATCGACTCTGTTTCAAATCTACTTTGTGCGTCATATGTATAATCTGTAGTCAAGGTTTCAGAGCCATTTACCGAAACATCTTTGATCAGAAGCGTTCCGCTGCTTCCGGTTCCACCACCAGAACCTCCAGTACCACCTCCACTGCCACCTGTTCCTGTGCCGGTTGAAGGATTTACACTCCAGTCAATTTCTTTCTGACAAGAGACCATCATTAATACAAGTACGCCGATACATAAAATGGGTAAGAGTTTCATATCAAGTATTTTTCAGGGTTAGTTATAATAGAAAGTAGTTGTATTTGTAATGGGAATAGGTATTCCCGAAAATATCACAGAGCCTGCAGCTGTATTAGGCTTGTTATTGGTCAGGTATGTGTATGTGCTGGTATAAACATCGGTAGTTCCGCCACCAGCATGATCAATTTCTTCCATTTTAGTGGCGTTATTAGCACCTGCAAAACTTTCCAGCAGATCAATTGCACCATTAATTGAATTGAGTAACACTACTTCGTTACCCCACATAAACGGAGAAACCTTGGCATCGTAAGTATATTTTCTTTCTGTTTGAAGTGGTGTTGAACTGGTAACTGCATTCCACTTATAGTTGGTAATGTTAGCAGAACCATCATAAGTGTATATGTATTCATCATCCAGCGTATAAGTTCCGCCACTTAAGTAATATGAACTTGCTTTCGTAATGTTATTACCCGTATAAGTATATACAATACTGTCAGTAGCGTTCATTCCACTTCCATCATAATTAACACTTAATACATAGGCTAAGGTATTGCCATTATAATAGAACCTGGCCGAATCCATTTCCCATGAACCCGTTGGTTGCAGGCTGCTATCAATTACAAAAGAGATCTTGCCGGTATTATCTCTTGTGATGTGTCTTCTGAAATCTCCTGATGAAGCCGGACCAGTAACTGTTACAGATTGTCCGATCAATTTCTTATTGGCATCATAAAAGAAAAGAGAGGTAGTCGTTTCCAGTGGTGAAGTAGAAACTGTTTTCACCAGCAAATCGCCAGAACCTGTACCACCTGAGCCACCTGTACCACCAGTACCTCCGGTACCGCCAGATCCACCAGAACCAAGGCTGGCATTACCGGTATCGAAACTAACTTCCTTAGAGCAGGAAGACAATAAACATGTAAATAGGCAACATGCAATAAACAAACGCATGATGTTCATGAAAAGAGTTTTGGTCAGTTTAAAAATAACGAAAATCAGAGCTCCAATAGTGTCTTAACCGGATCTTTTCCAAAAAGAAGTAATTCAGGCTTCTCCAGTAATTCTTTTACTCTTACAAGGAAACTAACACTTTCTCTTCCATCGATGATACGGTGGTCGTAGCTCAAAGCTATGTACATCATCGGTTTAACTACTACCTGTCCATTTTCAACCATTGGCCTTTCCTGGATCTTGTGCATTCCCAGGATTGCACTTTGTGGTATGTTGATGATCGGTGTACTCATCAAACTTCCAAACACACCACCATTGGTAATGGTAAAAGTTCCACCCTGAAGATCTTCGGTTGTGAGTTTACTGTCTCTTGCTTTACCAGCTAGTTCGATCACTTTCTTTTCTATATCAGCCATGCTAAGGCTTTCTACATTCCTGATAACAGGAACAGTAAGACCTCTTGGTGTACTTACAGCAATGGATATATCTGCATAATCATGATAGATAATTGAGTCGCTATCCAAATAAGCATTTACCGCAGGCCATTCACTCAAAGCAATGGCACATGCTTTAGCGAAGAAGCTCATAAAGCCAATGTTCACACCATGAGCTTTGTTGAAACTCTCTTTGTATTGCTTGCGAATATTCATGATGGCACTCATGTCCACTTCATTAAAAGTGGTGAGCATTGCTGTTGTATTCTTAGCTTCCACTAATCTCCTGCTGATGGTTTTACGAAGATTGCTCATCTTCTCTCTTCGCTCATTTCTGCTAAACAACTGCTGACCTTCAAATGCTTTTTTACCAGGATTTGATAAAGCCTCCAGCACATCATGTTTCATGATCTTTCCACCGGCTCCGCTTGGAGTGATCGAAGTAGGATCAACTTTTTTATCTGCAATGATTGCACTCGCAACAGGCGTTGCTTTGACATCGTTGGGAACAGAAGTTACAGGAGCTGATGAAGTTTCTGGTTTCGGGTTTTGAGTTTGCGGTTTTACCTCCGGTTCACTTTTCACTTCTTTCTTTTCACTTGCAGCCGGTTTCTCACCAGTTTCATCAATGTTAGCCAATACACTTCCAATGTTGATCGTATCACCTTCGTTTGCCAATGTTTTTAATACACCAGCCTGTTCTGCATTCACTTCAAAAGTGGCTTTCTCACTTTCCAGTTCAGCGATCACTTCGTCACGCTCAACATATTCACCATCTTTTTTCACCCACTTCAAAAGTGTAACCTCAGAAATTGATTCTCCAACCGTAGGAACTTTTATCTCGATCATAATATTGAATTCTTTATGTTAGTCGGCTTTACCTCTTTGTTGTTTCTTCGTTGCGTCGCACTCTTGTACTGCAACAATTCTATTCGACAGGTTTTCGGTTTTAAGTTTACAGTTTAGCGACGCTTAACCCAAGACTAAAAACCGGAAACTAAAAACTTATATCCCAAACGCTGTATCAATGATCTCCTTCTGCTCCTGGGCATGCACTTTAGAATATCCCGAAGCAGTTGAAGCACTCATATGCCTGCTGATCACTCCATAATTGATATTCTTCAAATGCATTTGCAAATAACCAGCAGCACCCATGTTCAAAGGTTCTTCCTGAACCCAGAACCATGTTGCTTTATTGTATTTCTTATACAACTCGTTCAGTTGCTTTTCAGGTAAAGGATACAACTGTTCAATACGAACAATGGCAACATCGCTCTTTCCTTCTTTCTGTTTTCTTTCTGCCAGTTCAAAATATATCTTACCGCTGCAGAAAAGTACTTTGGTAATTCCACTTGCAGCTTCTACAGTAGGATCATCGATCACTTCTTTAAATCCGCCTTCAGAAAATTCGCTTACAGGGCTGTACGTTCCTGCATAACGAAGGTTTGCTTTTGGAGTAAAGATTACCAACGGTTTTCTGAATGACCATGCAAGCTGTCTTCTTAAAGCATGGAACAGGTTTGCCGAACTTGTGATGTTCGCCACTACAATATTCAACTCGGCACACATTTGTAAGAAGCGTTCCATTCTTGCACTGCTATGTTCAGGCCCCTGACCTTCATAACCATGGGGCAATAACATGGTAACGCCATTCATGCGGTTCCATTTCTGTTCGCCTGCAATAATGAATTGATCAATGATCGTTTGTGCACCATTGGCAAAATCTCCAAACTGTGCTTCCCACAACACCAATGCATGTGGATTGGCCATTGAATATCCATATTCAAAACCAAGTACTGCATATTCACTTAAGAGAGAATTATAGATCAGCATTTTGCTGCTGCTATTCTCGCCAAGTCCTTTTAATCTATTGTGTCCTTTATTGGTAGTTTCATCATAGATCACAGCATGACGGTGGCTAAACGTTCCTCTCTTAACATCCTGCCCACTCATCCTTACTACGTTGCCTTCTGCTAGTAGTGATGCATAAGCAAGAAGCTCACCGGTAGCCCAGTCTATTTTATTCTCTGTTTCAAACAACTTTACTTTATCGCTTAACAGTTTCTCCACTTTTTTCAATGGCTGAAAACCTTCCGGCCATTTCATGATGTGGTTGAACAAACGTTTTACCTCATCAGCACTGATGGCTGTTACCGGTGAACGATCAAAATCTTCAGCAGTTGCTTTTCTCAAACTTCTCCACCATTCTTCCGGTTGCTGGTATTTATAAGGTAGCGGGTTTTGTTTGATCTCATCCAGTCTTTCCTGCAGATCGTTCCAGAACTTCTTCTCCATTTCTTTTGCAAGTTCTCTTGCATCAGATTCACCATTCTCTATCAGGAATTGTGTATACACTTCTCTTGGATTCTGATGCTTGTCGATCAATCCATAGAGCATCGGTTGTGTGTACTTAGGATCATCACCTTCGTTATGACCATGACGACGGTAACACAACATATCAATGAAAATATCAGAATTGAATTTCTGCCTGTATTCTGTTGCAATTTCAACAGCTTTTACCATTGCTTCGGCATCATCACCATTTACGTGAAGAACAGGAGCCTGGATCATTGCTGCAATAGAAGTACAATAATCTGCACTTCTTGCATCATCAAAATCGGTAGTAAAACCGATCTGGTTATTGATCACAAGATGAATGGTTCCACCTGTATAATAACCTTTCAAATAACTCATTTGCACGATCTCGTACACCACACCTTGTCCTGCAACGGATGCATCGCCATGAATGAGTATCGGTAAAACTTTATCGTAATCTTTATTGTAAAGTACATCTGCTTTTGCTCTTGCAAAACCCAAAACAA
Source organism: Chitinophagaceae bacterium (assembly GCA_024508725.1). Taxonomy (GTDB): domain Bacteria; phylum Bacteroidota; class Bacteroidia; order Chitinophagales; family Chitinophagaceae; genus JAEZDC01. The sequence continues at coordinate 226,799 of JANINS010000002.1, forward strand.
CAGGGTCAACCGCTTCAAGATGAGAAGGGTTAGGAGAAAGTTTCAGATGAATTCTCTTACCATCATAAGTGTCTACCTCTGAGCCAAAACCCATGTGGTATTTCACGTCACCGCTACCCATTGTTGTGTCAACAGCGCTGCCTTCAAACTCACTGAATATTTGTTCGTAAGTTTTACCCAACACATTTGCCAATACATTCAAACGACCACGGTGAGCCATACCAATCACCACTTCCTGCACATCGTTATTGGCTGCAGTATTAATGATGGCATCCAAAGCTGCAATTGCAGTTTCGCCACCTTCGAGTGAGAATCTTTTTTGGCCAATGTATTTTGTATGAAGGAATTTTTCGAAGATCACGCCCTGGTTCAGCTTCTCCAGAATTCTCTTCTGTTGATTTAACGAAACAGAAGCCGGAAGCCTTTCTTCTACAGCTTTTTCGAGCCAGGCACATCTTTCAGCATCATTTATATAGGTATACTCTACACCAACAGAAGATGCATATATCTTTTGGAGTTTCGCGACAATATCTTTTAATGAAGCACCGGCTAATCCGATAAACGTCCCTGCTTCGAAAGAAGTGTTCAGGTCTGTATCACTCAAACCAAAAAAGTGCAGATCAAGGTTGGCTTTCCTGTCTTTTCTTGGACGGATAGGATTTGTTTTAGCTACCAGGTGAGCTTTTTTGCGATAAGCATTGATCAACTGGTACACACCGAACTCTTTGGTGAGATCTACGTTTCCTGCCAGTACTTTGGTTTCGGCAGGTTTTGCTGTTGCGGATACACTGCCATTGAGTGTAGAAACGGCAAAATCGAACCCTTCGAAGAACTTTTTTAGTTCAGGATCAACGCTTTGTGGATTATTAACGTATTCTCGGTAAAGATTTTCAACGAACGACGGATGGGAATTTGTAATGTATGAGAAATCCTTCATTATATCGGTGTTGCTTAATGGGTGGCAAATATAGGTCAGAAAGTCAATTGAGGCATTGGTGAAATAGGCAATAAGTCGATGGTCATAAAGTCATTGGAAAATAAAATTTGAGCAAACGCCTGAAGTGAATAATGGCTTTGCTGAATAGGCATGAAAAAGTACAAGAGTGCGACGCAACGCAAGCTAAATCAACGTTCCTTTGCTGGCTAAACCCTAAAAATCCCTTAACAAATCAGTTTTTTTGCTGAAAATTTCCAAGTTTAATTGCAGACCCTTACCTTTGCCGTCCTGAAAAAAAGGAAATAATGGCAAATCATAAGGCTACCAAAAAAGATGTGAGACAAGCTGCAAAACGCAGAGATCGTAACCGTTACTATGGCAAAACTACACGTAATGCCGTTCGTGACCTTAAAGCTACCGAGGGTGCAGCTTACGGTGAAGCTTTACCAAACGTTATTTCAATGATTGATAAACTGGCTAAAAGAGGTATCATTCATAAGAACAAAGCCAGCAACCTGAAAAGCAAATTGGTTAGAGCGTCAAAGGCTACAGCTTAATTCAATTAATAATAATATTGATATATAGCTCTGCTGAACAGGCAGGGCTATTTTATTTGAATAAAACCAAACGTTGATGTTGATCTTTAATCGGTGATCAACGTTTGGATTATCTTAACCGGAATGATTGCTTTATCTGGTCTGTGTTGCAATTCCCTGTTCAACCAATGCAATGCATTCTCCAGCATAAAGCTCCTGAGCACTACTGCATGATCATCTTTTGAGCCTGGAATAAACGATGCACCATCGGCTTCGGTTTGATAGGCTTCTAAAAAGAAACTGCTCATATAAAAAGCCCATAGATCAGCGAAACTCATCAACGACTCCTGCTCATCGTTGAGCAATTGAGAAGAATTAAGAAAGCCTTCGTATGCAACGTAGTAAAATGAGTAAAGCATGCTGGCAACATCACGAAGTGGAGAACGTTTCAATCGCCATTCACTGAAAGGTTTATCCGGTTTGCCACCAAAATTGTGTATCAGCAGATCTTTACCAGTGAGTAAAAGATTACGCAAGGCCATATTGCCATGGATCCTTGTTTTAACGATGTCGAACTTTTTGCTGTAGATCTGCTTTAAAACAGACAAAAGATATTCACGACTGTCGGCTATTTGTTGCAGACTGTTTTGTACAGTTTCAGGCATTGCACTTTTCCTGGTACTGATCTGCTGTAATGTTTCTCTCACCAGCGAAGTCATTGATGAGAAAAGTGAACGTTGGTAGTGCAATGAAAATTCTTCTGATGCAAAACCAGGTTCAATATTCTTTGCCAAAGCCTTGTGTACTTTGGCGAGTTTTATTCCGGCTTGTTTTGCTACATCAGCAGCATTGCTGCCGAAAAATTCTTTTCTTTCTTCATCCAGGTTTTCAAAAGCAACGGGTTCAATAAAACTGCCTTCTTTTTTATAAGATGATATTACGATCCTGTCTCTCGCCAGAATTCTTTCGATGTAGTTAGCAACACGATCATGCATGTAGTGATATCCATCACCATGATTCTCTTCTAATTTTTCGAGTAAGGCAAGATTATATTTATCACTGCCCAGGTACCATTCTATACTTCCATGGTATTTGGTGGTGAGTTTTTCTGCTTGATCAGATAAATACTTTGTTAGTTCAACATCCGGGTGCAATCCTTTATCGATCTTACGATAGATCTTCAGGTAGTATTTGTCTTCGAAAGTGATAGCTGTGTATATTTTATTCGTTCCCTGTACTCTTGCAATAAGATCGATGTTCTGCACTTCTTCAGTAGCAGAGAATACAACTTCGCCGCTGCTCATGAAGCGTTTGTTCTGGCTCATGAACTGTAGCAGGCTTTTCTGAAAGTTGGGAGCATAAGCTGCATCCACCAGGTAACCTTGTTCATTACCTACTTTAAGTTTTGCAATTAATGAGTAAGGATGTTCATCTACAACTGATCTTCCTTCTTCATCTCTTATAAACACCAGTGGTAGCTGGTATAATTCAGGGAGTCCACTTTCAAAAGTTGTTTCAATCAATAATATCGCTGCATCTCTGCCAATCACCGGAATGGCACTATAACTAACTATCGAAATGCTGTATAACTTTTTGTTGCTGGTGGTGAACCAATCCATCCTGTCAATGTATTCAGGTAGAATATCGTTCTGCAGTAATTCTACATTACTGTTGAATAATTCTTCCCAGCTTTGCACTTCAATTGATGGATGTTTAACATCCGTTTGCATTGCTGTTCCGGGTTTCTCCAATACAAACCATTGATAGGAGTGTGGTGCCAGCGTAAAGAAATATGCACTGTTTTCTTTTATAGGAGGAAATGCATTCTTACTAAACGTTTCAACCGGAGTATAGTTTTTGAATTCTTTCAGATCCAACTCTGCCGGTTGTGCATACTTTGAAAGATTTACAATGATGAGCAGTGTTTCATCCTGGTACGTTCGTGTAAATGCAAGGATCTTTGGATTGTCTACATGAATGAACTGCATATCACCACGGCTAAAGGCTTTGTATTTCTTTCGCATGTGAATGATGCGTTTCATGAACCAGAACAAAGAAGATGTATTGGCTCTTTGCGTTTCAACATTCACTGATTCGTAATGATATTGCGGATCAAGAATTACCGGCAGATATAATTTTTGCGGATTGGTAGAAGAGAAGCCTGCATTGCGATCTGGTGACCATTGCATCGGTGTTCTTACACCATCTCGATCACCCAAATAAAAGTTATCTCCCATACCGATCTCATCTCCATAATAAATTACCGGAGTTCCGGGTAAGGAAAAGAGCAATGAATTCATTAATTCAATTCTTCTCCGATCGTTTTCCATCAAAGGGGCCAGCCTGTGTCGAATACCCAAATTGATCCTTGCCTTTGGATCTTTTGCATATACTTTATACATGTAATCACGCTCTTCATCTGTCACCATTTCAAGTGTAAGCTCATCGTGGTTACGAAGAAACATTGCCCATTGGCAGTTATCAGGAATTGGTGGAGTCTGGTCGAAAATATCTGTGATGGGATAACGATCTTCTCTCTGCAACGCCATGAACATTCTTGGCATTACCGGGAAGTGATAGTTCATGTGGCACTCATCTCCATTACCAAAATAGCTTGCTGAATCTTCGGGCCACATATTGGCTTCTGCTAAGAAGCAGATGCCGGGATATTTTTCGTCGATATACTTTCTTAATGTTTTTAGGTAGACATGCGTTTCGGGTAAGTTCTCACCGTTTGTTCCTTCACGTTCGAATAAATAAGGTATCGCATCAAGCCTGAAACCATCAACACCCATGGCACACCAATAGTCAAGTATTTTAATGATCTCTTCCTGTACATGTGGAGAATCATAATTAAGATCGGGTTGATGATGAAAGAAACGGTGCCAGTAATATTGCTCAGCCACAGGATCCCAGGTCCAGTTGCTGGCTTCAAAATCCTGGAAGATGATACGAACATCTTTATATTTTGTTGGGTCATCACTCCAAACATAATAATCTCTTTCGGGTGAACCTTTAGGTGCTCTTCTTGCTCTTTGAAACCAGGGATGCTGATCACTCGTATGGTTCACTACCAGTTCTGTGATCACTTTCAGGTTTCGCTTATGGGCTTCATCCAAAAATTGTTTGAACTGCTCAATATTTCCGTAACGAGGATTGATCGTGTAGTAATCAGCTATATCATATCCATCATCTCTTAGCGGCGATGGATAAAATGGCAATACCCAAACGGCGGTAACGCCAAGCTCCTGCAAATAATCAAGCTTTTGTAACAGTCCACCAAAATCCCCAATTCCATCGCCATCGCTGTCGAAAAAAGCTTTTATGTGCAGCTCATAAATTATCGCATCCTTATACCAGTGCAGCTTATCGTTTAAAACAGTTGCTTTTGCAGTTGAACTCATGCAGAGCTTTCTGCATATTTTATACCTAAAATGTGGGTAATCAAATGTTTAATGAAATTCATTGCACAAGCTGCAGCACTTTGTGGGATCGCCGGTTGTGTCACTCACTTGTACGTTCCGGATTTTTAGCGACAGTTAGGCTTACTATTCATAGTGCAGCGTTAGTTTTAATGTTGGACTAAAGTTCTTTACAAAGTTGTTGAAGTAAAGTTCAGGTTCAAGTTGCAGCCATCCACTTCTTACTCCTGGTAATCCAACTTTAAAAGTGTTCTTTTCGAACCATTCACCACGTTTGTTTACAAGATAGCCGAGGGAGAAGTTGTTGATGAACTCAAACCCACCTGATTTTCTTTCCTTTTCATCTACAATGAGAAATCTAAATGTTACAAAATCATTTCTGTCTGTTATTGTTTTCGTTTGAGCATTCTTACTAAAGAAAAAGTAAGGCTCCCACATCAGGTAAAAGCGATTTGTTCTTGTTGTAGTTCGTGGCATTGAGAACCTTAACCCGGCAGCCATAGATGGAGATAATGAACCACGAACAAATTGCAAACTGCCATAGATGTTAGGTACAAGCTCTTTTCTCAAACGGCCATATTGTATCCACTTGGGTTTACTGGGACTAAATCTTTTTTGTGTTGATAGGTTATATGAAGCAGTATAATATGCCAGAGAAGAAGACTTGGCTACAAACTCGTTGGTTACATCCTTCTGCAAAAGACTTAGGCACCTCTGCATGATGTCTGAAGAAAGCTGCTCTAATTTGCTGAGATCGTTTATAAAGACCGATATGAATGCCGGTGCTGTATCTCGATAAACCACTTGGTTTTTGTAGCTGTTCTGCCTACCTGTGAATACCATAAACTTCACCCGTAGTGTGTCTTGCTCGGTTTTCATTTCTACCAGTTCTTCTTGCTGAATTGCAAAGATTGAAGCTCTATCTGTATGGTTGGTGATCCTTAGTTGTATTGCTCCCTTCTTATTTAAGAATACATCTACTTTCCTGTCAGTTGCATCATCTTTCAGTGAATCAGCCAAGTGAATAATAGCAGATTTTGCAGTACTTAATATTGAATCCAGATTCGGTAAGTATTCCATTTGCTTTATGGATATCAACTCAAGTTTTATTCTGAATCCTGATCCAAAAAAATTAAAGTTCACTTTTGCTTTTCCTGGCTTAGGATTATTGAACAATGCTTCTGCAGCAGTAGTATAAGTGTCAAAATAATAGTTGGGATTATTGTACTGTGCAGACAAATCACTAGCGGTTCCTGCAGCTAACAGGAAAATAAACAATAGCTTCTTCATGTGTTATGGGTTATCTTGTAAGGTAATAGCGATCTTTTGTGGTGCTTTTGCTTTCCAGAAAGGTTTGGATGGTGCAGTGATCACAGGCTCGGTTTCGACAGCCACTTCTTCATTCGATTGCTTTTTTATTTCTGCTTTGGCGATCTCTTCTGGTATAGGTTGGTACAAGTCATTCAAATGGATAACTTTCAATTTTTTCTTTATTGGTGCCGCAACTGGTTGAGGAGTGATTACAACTTCAGGGGTGATAGTAACTACCGGATTTTGTATCGGTTCGGTTGAAGGTTGCTTAATAATAATCGAATCGATAATGGTCGAATTTTTTATGATGATCGGCGCTTTAATATTTTTCTTAGAGCGAACGGTAGTCTGATCAATATTTAAAGTTGTATTCGTTTGCAGTTCCTTTTCAGCATTAAAAACGTATCCCCTTTTTTTCGGTTGTGCAATTTCAGTTGATCCTGTTTGTTTCTTATCCTGGTTACTATAAATAACAACAGTAGATAGTATCAATAAAAAGATCGCAGCAATACTCAGCCACATCAAATAATTTTTTTTATGTTCTTTCGGCTGAAGTTCAGCTTCCATTCTCTGCCAAACTTTTGCAGCATCAAAAGAAATGTCTCTTGGAACTTCTTTCAATTCCTGTATTTTTTGCCATGTGATATTATCTTGAGGTTGCATTGACATTTACCAGGTTTTGTTGTTCGATCATTTGTTGCAGCATTAATCTCGCTTTACTTAGTTGACTTTTGCTTGTCCCTTCTGTTATATTCAACAGCCTTGCAATTTCCTTGTGTGTCATCTGCTCCAATACAAAAAGATTGAACACTGTTCTATAGCCGATCGGGAGTTGCATGATGAGTTTGTATATCTCGTTTGCCGACATACTTGCCAGTACATCATCTGTTGATGAAATATCTTCTGCAACATCTTCGGCTATCATTAAAAAGCTATGTTTCTTACGAAGCTCTTGCAAGCATTCATTTACTATCAATTTCTGCATCCACCCAATCGATGCTGCATCATTAATAAAATTGAAATTGGTAATAGATCGAAATATTTTTAGAAAACCAGTCATTAAGACTTCTTCAGCTTCCTCATCCGTTTTCATGTAACGCCTGCATAAAAGGAAGAACTGTTTTGAATATTGATCAAACAGGTATTTCTGGGCTGTAATGCTACCCTTCTTACATTCTTTAAGCAGTTGCTGCAGTTCCATGGCTTCTGTAAGTTAAATGCAGGGTTTGAATAAAAGGTTGCCTGGCTTATTATTTTCCGGAAACGATACCAGAAAACCTATCATGAACAATGTCGTGCTACCTTACTTTTGCAACTCAAATTGAGCAAGCAATGAAAATTATGAAGTTTGGCGGCACCAGTGTAGGTAAGCCGGAACGAATGCACCAGGTGGCTGAGTTGATACAAAAAGATGATGAAGCGAAGATCGTTGTATTGTCTGCACTCAGTGGAACGACAAATGCATTAGTAGAGATCAGTAATAACCTGGCTGGATTTGACAAACAGGCAGCCAAACATAATATTGATAAGCTTGAAGCACATTACCGTGATTTTATTCCTGCATTGGTTAAAACAGCTGATGCAAGAATATCTGCAAATAAGATCATTGATGAACATTTTGAATTTCTCAATATCATTTTAAAAATATCCTGGAGCGAAGCATTGAATAAAGATATACTTGCCCAGGGTGAACTGATGAGTACAAAATTGTTCTCTGTTTTTCTTACAGAACAAGGTAAGAAACATATACTGCTTCCTGCGCTGGACTTCATGAGCATTGATGCTTACGATGAACCACAGGTAAAGGAGATCAGTTTTAAACTAAAGCAGATACTTGATCAACATAAAGATGTGAAGTTGTTCGTCACCCAAGGTTACATCTGTCGTAATGCAAGAGGAGAAGTGGATAATCTTAAACGTGGCGGAAGCGATTACAGTGCTTCACTTATTGCTGCAGCGATCAATGCATCTGTTTGTGAAATATGGACAGACATTAGCGGTATGCACAACAACGATCCTCGTATCGTTGATAAAACGGTAGCCATTGAACAACTCAGTTTCGATGAAGCTGCCGAGCTGGCTTATTTTGGAGCAAAGATCCTGCATCCTGCATCTATATGGCCTGCACAGATGTACAATGTGCCTGTGAAGTTGCTGAATACAATGGCTCCTGAAGATGCAGGCACAACTATCCAGGAATCTGCAGGTAGTGTTGGTGTAAAAGCAGTAGCTGCAAAAGATGGAATCATTGCGATCAATATTCGCAGCAGCAGGATGTTATTGGCTTATGGTTTCCTGAGAAAAATATTTGAAGTATTTGAAAAGTACAGAACATCGATCGATATGATCACTACTTCTGAAGTTGCTGTTTCTGTTACGATCGATAATGATAGTCACCTCAATGAGATATTAAAAGAACTGGAAGCTTTCGGTTCAGTTGAAGCAGATGCAGACCAGACCATCGTTTCTATCGTTGGTAACGAGATCGCAGAAACAAAAGAAGTATTGTCTCACTTGTTCGATTCGATAAAAGATATTCCTGTACGAATGGTGAGTTATGGTGGAAGCCGTCACAACATCTCACTGCTTGTTCCAGGTTCTGCCAAGAAGCAAACATTACAACAACTCAATAAAGGATTGTTTAACTTGTAGCATGGCTAAGATTATTGTTAACAGAAGTTCATCCATATTCAATGGTACCAGGAGCTTTGATGTATGGATCGATAATAAGAAAGCAGGCTCGATAAAGAATGGTTCTTCTGAAGAGTTTAATATAGCCGAAGGCGAACACATTATTCAATGCAAGCTTATGTGGTATGCGAGTAACCCTGTCACTGTAACCCTGAAAGGCGACCAGGTGAAAGTGCTGAAAGTGGCTCCTCATCCAAGACAATGGATCGTTCTTGGTATAGTGCTAATTGGATTTTTTCTATTACCATTAATAACACCTGTTCCACATCCTGAATGGTATAAACAACTCAGGATGATTTGTTTTATCGGCATCATAGTATGTATGATATTATTTGTAGGTGTTTTACGAAAGTCTGCTCTACAACTAAAGAGCGATCACAAAAGCATATTTAACTAACGCTGTAGCATCTTTTTTGCTCATTCCAATACCCATGAATTACGTTGAAGTAACCATACACATCCGAAACAGCGAATTACAGGAAATTCTGATAGCAGAACTGGCCGAGGCAGGTTATTACGGATTTGCCGAAGAAGAGGAACTCTTCAAAGCTTATATCAACGAACCTGATTTCGAAGAAGGTTTGCTAAAGTCAATACTTGGCAACAACCAGATCGTTTATAAGCTCAACACCATCGAAGAACAGAACTGGAATCAACTATGGGAATCGAATTTCGAGCCTATCACTGTAGATGATTTTGTTGGAGTGAGGGCCTCATTTCATCAGCCAATAGAGAATGTTCAGCACGAGATCATCATCACACCTAAAATGAGTTTTGGTACAGGGCATCATGCCACTACCTGGATGATGATGAAAGACATGCAGTCTCTCGATTTCTCTGGTAAAACAGTGTTTGATTTTGGAACAGGAACCGGTATTCTCGCCATCCTTGCCGAAAAACTTGGTGCAGCAGAAGTGCTGGCAATTGATTACGACGACTGGTGTATCGAAAACGCTACCGAGAATCTTGAAACCAATGATTGCCGTAACATCACTTTAATGAAAGGCGATACTGCCAATGTTATGCAGCAGTTCGATATCATTCTTGCTAACATAAATCGACACATAATCGAAGATAATTTCCACTGGCTGGCACAGAATTTAAATCCTGGAGGCACTTTATTTTTAAGCGGACTTCTGCTTGAAGATGAACCTGCAATCGTTAAACTAGCTACAACAAGCGGCTTGAAACATATCCACACTTTAAACAGAAGCGGCTGGATTGCAATAAGATGTACTAATTAACGTTCATGAAAGTCATGTTAACTTATCATGAATTTTAGCCGTCCATCCCTATATTTGCCATCCCAACTGACCAACCAATGAACGAAGTAGTATTAATTATTGCGGCATATTTGATTGGATCTATCCCAACTTCAGTTTGGATAAGTAAATACTTTTTCGGTATCGATATTCGTGATTACGGTAGCGGAAATGCCGGGGCTACCAATACTTTCAGGGTGCTTGGAAAAAAATGGGGCACTATCGTAATGATCGGTGATGTGTTGAAAGGTGTAGCTGCAACTTCTCTTTATATACTCCTACCTTATTATATGCAGAACGAGTGGGAGCGAACCAATTTTATGATAGGACTAGGTTTGGCTGCCGTTGTCGGACATATTTTTCCTATCTGGGCAGATTTCAGAGGTGGTAAAGGTGTAGCCACCGTTTTTGGAATGGTGATCGCCATCCAACCTGTGGTAGCGGCATGCTGTGTAGGTGTTTTCCTTGTCGTTTTATATTTAACACGCTTCGTTTCATTAAGCTCAATCCTGGCAAGTGTTGCTTTCGCTGTTTTTATACTCTATATCTTTAATGAGAAAGAAACCTTGTACAGGCTCTTTGCAATTGTGGTTGCTCTTTTAGTGGTGCTTACACATCAAAAGAACATTGGCCGTATTCTTCGTGGGGAGGAAAGTAAAGTGCCTATCCTCAAACACAGAGATCGCCGCAGGCAAAAAAGACAACAGCAGAATTAGTTTAACGGTCGGTTAATTGTTGAGCCAGCTTCGGTATTTCATAGCAACTTTTCTTGCGTCGCACTCTTGTACATTTATCCTTCCTGCAGCTGAAAAGTACAACGTACGAAGAGCCGGATCCAAACGATTAGACTGCTTTTCAATATTTTATCTATAAATCAATCTTGAAGGAAGGTAAATCTCCCAGCCTCGTATTTCATAGTTCTAATTTCTTACTTCTTAGTTCATACTGCTTACTTCCTACTGCTGATCTTCCTATTGGTACAGATATTGAATTTCTGCTATTCTAAATAAATGACATTATGGGCAGGAAATCATTTTTTGGCGCCTTGATCATATGTGTGATCGCCTGGGCTTGTAGCCAAAATCCAATAACTGGTCGTAACCAGTTAAACCTAGTATCAGAAGCAGAGTTACAAAGCCTCGCTAAACAGGAATATGTTCAGTTTTTGAACGAGAACAAAGTAGTAAATGCTAATTCCAGTAGAGATGCAGAGATGGTGAGAAGGGTAGGTAGCCGTATCGCTACTGCAGTTACCAATTATTATAACAGTCAGAACCTGGGTGGTGAGTTAGCTGGTTACCAATGGGAATACAACCTGGTAAACAATCCTGAGGCGAATGCATGGTGTATGCCTGGCGGAAAGATCGTTGTATACACAGGTATACTTCCGATAACGCAGAACGAAGCTGCTTTGGCTGCAGTTGTGGGTCATGAGGTGGCACATGCTGTAGCTAAGCATGGTAGTGAAAGAATGAGCCAGGGATTGATTCAACAACTAGGTGGAGTGGCTTTAGGTGTTGCTTTATCTAATCGTAGCCAGGAAACTCAGGCTTTGTTTAATAATTTATACGGTATCGGTTCACAGGTTGGTTACACTTTACCACACAGCCGTAACCAGGAGCTAGAAGCCGATAAATTGGGTTTAAGATACATGGCTTTGGCAGGTTATAATCCACGTGAGGCAGTTGCATTATGGCAGCGAATGAAAGCTCAGAGCAATGGAAGTCGTCCGCCAGAATTCATTAGCACACACCCTGCAGAAGACAGGAGGATCAGCCAACTGAACTCTATCATGGAAGAAACAATAAAGAATTATTATCGTCCTGTGAAGTAAGCAATGATGCCATAAGTATTGAAGATGAAGTGATTGCGACGCAAGGGACGATCCTATGGAATACCAAAGCTGGTATTAATAGTATCACAAGAAACCATTAAAAAGCCCGTCAAACTTGGATTTGACGGGCTTTTTGCTTGTAAAAACCCCTTATATTGATTACTTTTGCACCCTCATTAATCTCACCTAAATTTCTTTTTAGGATGTCTGTATCTGAAAGCATTTTCGACAAATTACAATTTAAGGAAGAGAAGAACGTACTGATCCAGGGTTTACCTTCCTCAATCGAGAAACAGTTTGCCAAACTATCTTATTCAAAGAACGTAACACCTTTGCTCAAGACCAAAAAAGTAGATTTTGCGTTGGTATTTGCAGTGAATGTGAACCAGTTGTGCAACATAATGAAAGATGTGCTGCCGGCTTTACACAGTGAAAGCAAGTTGTGGATCGCTCACCCAAAACCTACCAGTAAGATCGTCAGCGATCTTAGCCGTGATTGTAACTGGGATGTACTTTCTACTGCCGGTTACGAAGGTGTTAGACAGGTTACACTAGATCATGTTTGGACGGCTATGCGTTTTCAGCAAACAGAAAGTTTGCCCAATAAAAGCCGCTCTTTCTCTGAAAAGCCTGTAGAAAGTAATGGTCATGACTTTGAAAAAACGTTGGTTTCACCGCCAGCTGAATTGGAAACATTCTTTTTAAAGCATAGCAAGGCAAAAGATTTCTTTACTTCTTTGCCTGCCAACCACCAGGAAGAATATGTAAGCTGGATCGCTGCTGCAAAAAGAGCCGAGACCAGGAAAAGAAGAGCTGAAACAGCAACAGAAAAACTGTTGGCTGGAAAGCTTACGCCATTGGCTAAGTAATTTTACTTATTGATATTTTGAAAATGCTCCTGCAGAAAATGTAGGAGCTTTTTTGTGTTTGGATGGGTTATAACTAAAAAATTAGTTGTTAAACTAAATAATTCGTTATAGTTTCGTTCAACTAAAGATTTAGTTGATGAAACCTTTGACCAAAGCAGAAGAGCAGATCATGCAAACGATCTGGAAACTTGACGGCGCTTTTTTGAAAGATATTGTAGAAGAACAACCAGAACCTAAACCTCACTCAAACACTGTGGCAACCATTCTAAAAATATTGGTTGAAAAGCAGTTTGTGAAAATAGAAGTGCATGGACGTGTACATAAATACCTGCCTCTCATTTCAAAAGATTCTTACTCATCTTCTTCCATTCAAAATCTTGTGAGCAATTATTTTGAAGGCTCATTCTCAGATGTCGTTTCATTCATGGTGAAACAAAAGAACCTTGATGTAAAAGACCTGGAACTACTACTCCAACAACTAAAAAAATAAAGCATGCCGTCGATACTATTTTATTTTTTGCAGGTAGTTATTGTTAGTGGAATTCTTTACGCTTATTACCTTATAGCATTAAGGAATAAACGATTTCATCAATACAATAGGTTCTATCTGTTATCCATATTTGTAATCTCATGCTTGATACCATTGCTCAGGATCTCTTTGCCTGTGCATTCGATTACTCAAAATTCAAAAGAGTCCTTCAAGCTTTTTGAAGTAATGGCTGATAACAATACTCATTTTGAAGAATATGTAACAGGTGTTGAAACGAAATCGCAGGATTGGAGTGGATTTTTGCTACTGTTATATGCAAGTATTGTTTTAATACTCTTATTGAAACTGGTCTTTTCTATTTGGAAGATAATGCGGCAGGTTAACAGGAGTAGTAAAGAAAATCTTGGAAATGTTGTATTGGTAAAGAATGAAAGCGATGTAAGTCCTTTTTCTTTTATGCACTTTATTTTCTGGAATAAAACAATTGATATAAATACTCCTTCAGGAAAGCTGATCCTGGAACATGAACTTACGCATGTAAAAGAATGGCATAGCTATGATATTATTTTCTCTTCTGTGATCACGGCAGTAGGATGGATGAACCCGATATTTTGGCTGGTGCAGCGTGAATTGAAGATGGTGCATGAATTTATTGCTGATAATAAAGCTGTACATAATAATGCATCAGACTTTGCATCAATGTTATTGGTTGCAGCTTTCCCTAAGAACAATCTGGTAACGCATTCTTTTTTTCATTCACCTATAAAACGGAGGTTAACTATGATCAGGCATATTTCACTTGCAAAATATCCTTATGTAAGAAGGCTATTGATTTTACCATTTTTGATTTTGGTTGTTGCCTTGTTTGCCTTTAGAAAGGAGATAAGTTCGGCTGTTGTGATCAACCAACCAATTATTCCAACTAAAACAACGTCTTCGAATAAAGAAATTGAAAGCACCAAAAGTACCGAATTGAAAAACGAAGAAACGCAAAGTAATAGCACCATTGATCTTAAGAAAACTTACACTGTAATGATCGATGCAGGACATGGTGGACATGATGGTGGAGCAGAAGCGGAAGACGGAACTAAAGAGTCTGATATTTCTTTACAATTGCTAAATAGAGTAAAAGAGACGAATACCAACGCTAAACTAAATCTTGTTTTTACAAGAACAGACGATGTGTATCAGCATCCAACAATCAAATTAAATCGAATCAATGAGAGTAAAGCTGATCTGGTTGTCTCTTTGCATGTTGCTTCTGATATAAACAAGAAATTATCGGGTATTGAGATATATATACCACATACTGATACAGTGAGTCATTACAAAACTTCCTACCAGTTGGCAAACTACGTTGCAAATTCATTAACACAGAATAGTGAAAGTTCTAAGCTGAAGGTTCAAATAAAAACACGCCTGGTTGGTATTTGGATAATCGATAAAGCTGCACGTCCGGCGATTTTAGTTGAAGCAGGATTTCTTACTAACAGATCTGATCTGAAAATGCTAAAAAGCAAAGAATACCAGGAAAGATTTGCAAAAGCTATTCTTTCTGGAATTGAAGGTTATTTGCAGAGTAAAGAATGAGACTTAATAATATTGTTTTAATGCTCCTGTTGAAAAGTGGGAGCTTTTTTATTTGATTATCACAGATCCAATCTGCTTCGTCAACTCTATCTCTACCTGTTTTAACTGCTTGTGAATTTCAATCAGCTTAAGTTGTTCTTTGAGATCCGTTGCGGCTTCCAGGTCTTTCTGGTTCTGGTCAAACATCTTCTTGATCTTGCGAAGCTTGAAATAATTTACACTGGCAAAAACATCCTGTTTGCTGGTATCTCTATCCAAAATATGCATGTTCTCCATCACATCATCCCAACGATGACTTAACTCATGCGGAAACATAGTTATCGATATCACCAGGTCCCTGATGGTTTGATCTTCGATGTACAACAAAGTTTTTGAAGTAGGCTTTTCACCTTGCTGGTAAAGATGATAATAGAGATTATACAGTTTCTCAAGCTCAGGATTATCAAACGTGAAGTTCTCCAACTCATGCCAGATGTATTCTGCATTGGTGTGTTGCTCATCCCATTGCTTTAATCCATATTCCAACAATACACGTAATACGCTTCTTTCCTGTGCTTCATCCTGGTGAAAAAGATCATAGGCAACATCTGTATCCTGTTGTTGTGGAATATGATGATTCGCTTCTTCGAAAGGAAGTTTTTTCTCATCGGCAGAAATCTTGTCTCTTTTGTATTTGTTGACGAGTGTTGTTAAACCACTCTCATCGATCTTCAATATCGATGAACACTGACGGATATAATCCTGCTGCTTGGTAAAATCTTCTGCCTTATTGATCTTGCTGAGTGTCTCAGCAATTTGATTCACTACATCATTCTTTTTCGCTACATCATTGCCTGCTTCTTTCAGCATTACTTCCAGCTGGAAGAGAATGAAATCTTTTTTATTCTCAGCAATGAACTTCTGAAAAGCAGTGGGTCCAACTTTGTTTACATAACTGTCAGGATCTTCTTTATCCGGTATCAACACCAACTTCACATTCAGGCTTTCTTCCAAAGCCATATCCAATCCACGCAATGCAGCTTTAATACCTGCTGCATCTCCATCGTAAATGATGGTTAAGTTGTTGGTATATTTTTTTATGATGCGAAGCTGATCTGTCGTAAGTGAAGTTCCACCACTGGCAACTACATTTTCAATTCCATTCTGGTGTAAGCTGATCACATCGGTATAACCTTCTACCAGCAAACATTCATCGTTCTTGTCGATCGTTTGTCGGGCAAAATAAGATCCATACAGGATCTTGCTTTTGATGTAGATCTCGTTCTCCGGAGTGTTAATGTATTTGGGAGTCCTGTCATTCTTTGCAATGATCCTTGCTCCAAAGCCGATGATCTTTCCTGTATTATTGTGAATGGGAAAGATGATACGTCCACGATAATTATCAACCAACTCTTCATTCCTGTTCACCACCAAGCCAGACTTTACCAGTAATTCAGGATTGAACTGGTGTGCAACTGCAGCTTTGGCAAATGTGTCTCTTGCTTCAGGATTGTAACCAAGTTGAAACTTCTTTATAGTTTCATCTCTATAACCTCTCACATCTTTCAGGTAGGAGAGTCCTACATGACCATGATCGGTTTCGGTGAGTTGTTCACTAAAAAATTTCTGAGCAAAATTATTGATGGCGAAAAGTGAATCTGCCGTGAGTTGTTGTTGACGAACTTCGGGAGAAGAGAATGTTTCTTCTACTTCAATTCCATAACGGTTAGCCAGCCATTTTAAAGAATCAACATAGCTGTACTTTTCAACCTCCATCAAAAAGCTGATGGTATTGCCGCTTTTGCCACAACCAAAACATTTGTAAATTTCTTTGGCAGGAGAAACAGTGAACGATGGTGTTTTTTCGTTGTGAAACGGACAAAGGCCTAAATAATTAGCACCTCTGCGTTTCAGTTTTACGAATTCGCCCACCACGTCAATGATGTCGATCCTGCTGGTGATCTGTTGTATGGTTTCGGGGGATATCACGGTCTGCGAATATCGGAAACATAGAGGAGAAAGGCTGAAGCCCTAATGCTTATCTGAGAATTTTATATTCCACGACCTGAAGGTCGTGGCAATTATTTGTGACAAACCTGAAGGTCGTGGCGATTATTGATGATAAACCTGGAAGTCGTGGCAATTGTCGATGAAAACCTGAAGGTCATGGCAACATTTACAACAGATCTGAAAGTTGTGGCGTTTTTAGACCATGAAAACTTTGTAAGATGGATAGCTGAGGCTTGAAAGTTTTTTCTCTTTGGGGAAAATGCCGAATACCGTACTTCCGCTGCCACTCATTGAGGCGTAAACAGCACCTTGCGTATAGAGATTTTCCTTAATGGATTTGATCTCCGGGTGAGTTTTAAAAACAGCTTCCTCAAAATCATTCACCAGTTCAGCTTTCCATGTTTCGATTGGCTGGCTGATGATTTCCCTGACAGACTTTGCAGGTTGCATTGGCTTGATCTGAGAGAAAGCCCAGCCTGTATTCACATGAATTCCTGGATTGATGATGATGAATTGGTAAGCAGAAAGATCAAGATTGATCTGCTGAAGTTTTTCGCCTCTTCCTTCTGCGAAACATGGTTGATTGAGGATGAAAAATGGACAATCACTTCCAAGTTGAAGTGCATAGTTGATCAGATGATCAGTTGATAAGTTGAGATTGAATTTTGTATTTAACAATTTCAATGTAAAAGCTCCATCGGCACTTCCTCCACCAAGTCCGGCACCCATTGGAATGGATTTGTGCAGGTGCATTTTTATCGCAGGAAGATGCGGGAAATCTTTTTTTAGCAGGTGATAGCCTTTTACACAAAGATTATTATTGATATCTCCTTCGATCTGTAATCCTGAACTGGTAAAATCAACATCTGTGGTTTCTTGTTGTTGCTGAACGATCTCTAATACATCTTTGATGGCAATAGGATAGAAGATCGTTTCAAGATCATGGAAACCATCTGATCGCTTGGTGATGATGTTTAGTCCGAGATTGATCTTACAGTTTGGAAAAACGACCACAGATTTTTTTTGTATCGCAAAGATCGCTGAGGTTTACGCAAGGTTCACAAAGGTCTTTGCGATACTTTGCGAATTGCTTTGAGTTCTTTGCGATACTTTCTGCCCAGTTAAGATCAGCAGTACAAGTGTGCGACGCAAGGAACGTTGCTATGAAAATAGTTGCCGGGACAATAATCTCAGCACGTTTACTTTCTTCTATCTATCTCTTTCTTTATCGCACTAGCCTTAATGTAATCTTCTACTTCAACAGCTTCGTCGAGAGCTTTCTGAAGATCTTCGATACTCATGGCTCCCATATCGCCTTCACCGGAATCGACCGTGGCTTTCTCGCCCTTCTTTTTCTTTTTGCCACCGGCTGTGTCTTCCATCAGTATTCCGGCACTTTCTAAAATATGATCGTAAGTATAAATGGGGCAGCCAAAACGCACCGCTAAAGCCAATGCATCGCTGGTTCGGCTATCTATTTCAACAGTGTCATTATCGGTAGTACAAACCAGTTTTGAATAGAAGATGCCTTCCTGGAGATCGTTGATCACAATTTCCTGCATGTCAACAGCGAAAGCATTCATGAAATTCTTCATCAGGTCGTGGGTCAAAGGTCTGCTGGGTTGCATTCTTTCCAACGCTACGGCAATTGCCTGGGCCTCGAATCCTCCGATGACGATTGGCAGCCTGCGAAGGCCATTCACCTCACCCAAAACCACTGCATATGAATGAGTTTGCGTAATACTATGCGACAAAGCAACTATTTCCAACTCTATTTTTCTCATATCGAAAGCTATCAACAAAAATAAGACCTTAGTTAATACACACGTCTTTATTAATGAACAAATTGTGTTGTGCCTGAAGCTGGTTGGGAGCAGAAATTAAAGCCCTAAAACATCTTTCATCGAGTATATGCCTTTTTTGCCATGCAGAAACTCTGCTGCTGCTACGGCTCCACCGGCAAATCCTTTACGGCTGTGAGCTGTATGGATGATCTCAATATCGTCGATATCTGAGTGGTATTTTATTGAATGAGTTCCTGGAGCCGGGTCAATTCTTTTACTGAGGATAAGTAGGTCTTCAGCTTTACCTGTTTCCTGGTTTACCCAACCTGATTTTGATTTGATGTGTTGCAACACCTGTTCTGCTAATGTGATAGCTGTTCCACTTGGGGCATCTTTCTTTTGTGTGTGATGGATCTCTTCCATCGAAACTTCATAATCAGCATGCCTGCTCATCAGCTTTGCTAAATATGTATTTAGTTCAAAGAAAAGATTTACGCCAATGCTGAAGTTACTGGCATAAATGAAAGCACCGTTTTTACTTTCGCAGTAAGCTTTTACTTCATTCCAGCTTTCGAGCCAGCCTGTAGAACCACATACTACCGGGATACCTGCATCGAAAAGTTTTTCAAGATTAGGCACTGCTGAATGAGGACCGGTGAATTCGATGGCAACATCTGCTTTCGACAGGTTTTCGGCAGTGAATTGTTGTTGATTGTCCATATCGATCCGCAATACCACTTCATGACCTTTTGCGAGAGCAATCTCTTCAATGGCTTTACCCATTTTGCCGTAACCGATTAGAGCGATCTTCATATAACAAAAGTAGGTTTTGAGTTTAAAGTTTTGGGTTTTGAGTTGATCGAAAGTTTAAAGTAACAGGAAACTCGAAACTCACAACCCTAAACGGTACTATCTTGCTTCGAAGAATACCTTCTTACTACTGTTGGGTGACTTTGTTGTAAGTGAAAGCGAAAATCCGGCGGATCTGCTGAGTGGATTGAGATCGGGTTTTACTTTAAGCGAAAGATCATCACTTACATCAAATTCTTTCAGGTGACCAAATACCGTGGCATCAGCAACATTCAATCCCCAGATAACAATAAAATATAGAAGCGAATAATCACGGTTCTTTCGAAACTCGTTCCTGTATAGTTGTAAAGAATAGGCATCCAATGGTAATCCTGTTCTGGTGCTGAAGAGTTTTGGATGGATCTCGTTATATCTTGCAGTATTGGTATCGGCCACTAATTCAAAAGCAAACCTGGTTCGTTTATACCATGTATTGTTATATATCCAGAATCCTGCTGCAGTTCCCAATGCTGCCCATACAACAGGAACTTTCCAGTATTCACGGTTGTATGCTTGTCCCCAACCCGGTAATATCAACGAACGTCGTGTTGCAATTCTTGGATCATGATGTTTGATCCTGGATGTATCAAGCTTTATGGCAACTGCTGAATCTTTGTTTTGCTTACGAAGAACCGAATCCTGGCTGTAGGAATATAAACTGCAGTTGCAGCAAAGAATAAATATGAGGATTCGAATTGCCTTCATTGTTTAACCAACCGTCACATTCATCATTTCGAGTAATTTGTTCAACTCCTGTAATGAGTAATACTCGATGGTAATGCTGCCATTTCCCTGCTTACTATGTGCCAGTTTTACTTTGGTTCCAAAATGAGAGGCTAAGTTATCTTCAATCTTCTTATAAGCCGGTGGAAGAGAAGGTTTTGCGGAAGAATTAACACCAGGCTTATCTGCTTTGTATAGTTTACGAACCAGCTCTTCAGTGGCTCGTACACTCAGTTCTTTGTCTTTTACTTCTTTATAAACATACAATTGCTTGTCAATTGTATCAATGTTGATCAAAGCTCTTGCATGTCCCATACTTAAGCTTCCGTTTCTTACAGCCAATTGAATATCCGGTGGAAGTTTAAGTAAACGGATGTAGTTGGTAACAGTGCTTCTTTCTTTACCCATTCTTTCAGCTACCTGTTCTTGCGTATAGCTGAGTTCTTCCATCATTCGTTTATAGCTGAGGGCAACTTCTATTGCATTCAGATCTTCACGCTGCAAGTTCTCGAGTAAAGCCAGCTCAAGTAATTGCTGATCGTTGACTTGCCTGATGTAGGCAGGAACATCTTTCAGTCCGGCAATTTTCGAAGCCCTGAATCTTCTTTCACCAGCGATCAGTTGAAACTTTCCGTTCGGAAGTTTAGAAACGGTGAGTGGCTGAATAATATCATGCAACTTAATAGAAGCTGCCAGTTCATTCAAAGCCTGCTCATCAAAATCTCTTCTTGGGTTTTTGGGATTTATCTCGATCTGGTCAAGCGATATCCTTTCACTATGGGTAACCTGTTCAACAACGTTTGGTTTAAGATTGCCCGTTGTTGTTTTCAGGTCCTGGTCTATATTCTGAAGCAAAGAACGGATGCCTTTGCCGAGTAATTCTTTATTTCCTTTAGGAGCACTCATGTTAAGTTTCGAGTTTTGAGTTTTGAGTTTTTAGTTAGCTATTGAATGTTAGAGTTCCAACCCGAAACTCCAAACCGCAAACTAAAAACTACTCTAATATTCTTTCCTCATTCGTCATCTTCGTCATATCATTCTTTTGCAACACTTCTTTTGCAAGATTCAGGTAATTGATCGCACCTTTCGAATCTGCATCATACAGAATAACCGGCTTACCAACACTTGGTGCTTCACTCAATCTTGTATTTCTATGTACGATCGTTGAGAATACCATATCATCGAAATGTCTTCTTACTTCACTCACCACCTGGTTACACAAACGCAAACGACCATCATACATCGTCATCAGAATTCCTTCGATCTGTAACTCAGGATTCAAACGGCTCTGAACGATCTTGATCGTGTTCAATAGTTTACCCAAACCTTCCAAGGCAAAGAATTCGCATTGTACCGGGACGATCACACTGTCGGATGCAACTAAAGAGTTCACCGTGATCAAGCCAAGAGATGGTGAGCAATCGATCACGATAAAATCGTAGCGATCTTTTACTGCATCCAAAATACTTTTCATCACTGTTTCCCTGTTGGGATAATTGATCATTTCGATCTCGGCACCCACAAGGTCAATATGCGATGGGATCACATCAAGGTTGGGAATATCACTTTTCAGGATCACATCCTGTGCAGCAGTATTGTTCACCATGCAATCGTACAGGCTGCTGGTAATGTTGTGCAGATCAAAACCAACACCTGTTGTACTGTTGGCCTGGGGGTCAGCATCTACCAGCAAAGTCTTGAACTCCAGCACAGCAAAGCTTGCCGCAAGGTTGATAGCAGTCGTGGTTTTTCCTACTCCACCTTTCTGATTCGCCACACCAATAATTCTCGCCATTCGTTTGGGGTTATTTTTATTTAGTCAACGTTATCTCTGTGTTCAACTTTCGTTGCGTCGCACTCTTGTACTTTCTATTCTTTGAGCAGCAGGTTGTAAGTTTTAAGTGATAGGTTTTAAGTAGTACCACACTTCCGACTTATTACCTGGAACTTACAACTCAACACTCTCACCAATCTTCGGTAACAACAATTTCTTTCCTGCCTTTTCAAAAGCTTTTACCGCAGCTGTTGTATCAATAGCGATCGGCGGAAATGTATTGTAATGCACGCCAATGATCGTATCGCACTTTACAAATTCTGCAGCTTTTATCGCATCAGCAACATCCATTGTAAAGTTTCCGCCGATAGGCAACACTGCAAATTTCAGGTTAGCCCAAATCGGAATCAACTGCATATCCATCGTTAAAGCTGTATCACCTGAATAATAAAAATCAGCTTCAGCCGTATTGAATACAAAGCCTAGTGGATTGCCTGCATAACTTCCATCAGGAAATGAAGACGAGTGGATCGCATTCACTCCTTTCACTCTTCCAAAATCGAAGTTGATAAAGCCGCCATGATTCATTCCATGAGCTTTCTCTACTCCATTTTTACCCAGCCATCCTGCCACTTCTGCTGCACCAACACACAATGCTCCTGTGTTTTTTGCAATTGCTACAGCATCAGCAATGTGATCTCCATGTCCGTGGCTCAAAAAGATATAATCAGCTTTAAGGCTATTGATATCAATGCTTTTGGCTTCCGGATTTGGCGTAATAAAAGGATCGAACAACAGGGTTTTTCCTGTTACTTCAATGCTGAAAGAGGCATGTCCGTAAAAAGTGAACTTCATGGTTGATCTTGCTTTTACAAGGGCGACAAATTTAGGTTTTCAGCCCCATACTGCCGAAACAATATTACCCTTTTGGTGTTGTTATAGAGCGGAAGTTTTCCACGAGCATTTGGATATTAAAAAATCTTCATCTTTACCTCATAAGTATTCAAAATGAGACGATTTACCGGATTTGGAATTGTGGCTTTGATCATGATCGGCATAGATATTTACATATTCCAGGCTATCAGGTTCCTGATGCAGGGCAGTAGCGACAAGGCACGGATGGCAGTTTTTTCCACTTATTGGATAATTTCCATCCTGGCACTTTTGGTGGTGTTACTTTTCCCTTTTATAACAGCTTTTCAAACCAATAAATTCCTTCGCAACTATGTTTTTGCCATTGTTGTAGGACTTTTCCTCGCCAAACTGGTAGCCACTGTTTTCCTCCTGATTGATGATATCCGTCGGGGTTTTATCTGGATCATGGGTAAGCTTTTCAGTAATACCGGAGCAAGTTTTTTGGGTGACGGTCAAGGTATTCCCAGGTCAACTTTTATCAGTTGGATGGCTTTAGGTTTAGGCACCACTTTATTCGGCACTTTGCTTTTCGGTTTCAGCAACAAATACAATTACCACATCAGGAGAGTTAAGCTCAGGTTTCCCAATCTTCCTGCGGCTTTCAAAGGATTGAAGATCGTTCAGCTGAGTGATATTCATTCCGGGAGTTTCCAGGATAAAAAAGCAGTGTCTAAGGGAGTAGATATGGTATTGAAGGAGAATCCCGACCTTATTTTATTTACTGGTGACCTGGTGAATGATGTGTATACCGAGATGGAAGATTATAAAGATGTGTTCAGCAGGTTGAAAGCACCAATGGGCGTATTTAGTGTATTGGGAAATCATGATTATGGTGATTATTTCCAATGGAGTGACAGGGATGAAGCCCATTTGGAAAAAGAGAAGATAGCGGGACACAGAATTCATTCACCACTGCAGGATGCAAGCATCAGTAAATTAAAAGAAATTCAACAACAAATGGGTTGGAGATTGCTGATGAATGAACATGTTTCATTAGAAAGAAACGGAGAGAAGATCGGATTACTGGGAATTGAGAATTGGGGAGCTAAAGGTTTTGCGAAATATGGAAAAATGGCAGAAGCTTATGCAGGAACTGAAGTATATCCGTTTAAGATCCTAATGAGTCACGATCCCAGTCATTGGGATGCTGAAGTAAGACCAAAATATCCTGATGTTGACCTGATGCTTTCGGGACATACGCATGGAATGCAATTCGGAATTGAAAATCCATATTTCAAATGGAGTCCGGTGCAATGGGTATATAAACAATGGGGTGGATTGTATGAAGAAGGAAAGCAAAAGCTATATGTGAACAGGGGATTTGGGTTTATTGGTTACCCTGGAAGGGTTGGGATTTTGCCAGAGATTACGGTGATTGAGTTGGTGTAAATCTTAGTTTATGAAGCTAATTGCAATGCTAATTATAGTTTCTCTTGTAGGCTTTACAGAAGCCGATCAAAGAACGAGTGGTTATAAAGCTGCAAGAAATCTGCTGGATTCTTTACAAGGTAAATGGATAAATGTAGAAGATCGATACTGGAGATGGGAATTTAAAGGCAGAAAAATGGATGATTACTATACTGCAGAAAATATAAAGGTTCACGAAGTGTATGACGTGTACTTCTTCGATCAGGAAATGAATCCTGATAGCAACTTTTATCATTATAATATTGACACGTCGGCTAAAAGTGGCAGATACATGATAGCTAAGTCTAGAAAGGATAGTGGTTTTTGGTGTTATGAGATAAATGGTTTTTTTAAAGACAAGCACCTCAACTTATCAGTTTCTGATACATGGTCTAAATACAGGACCTTTCGATTTCGAAAAGTTCAATAGCGTTTCCACCAGCACAAGAGTGCGACGCAACCGAAGCCTCAATCCTGTACTACAGCTCACTCCACAAAACACATATTAAACTTTAACATTCACTATCCACACACCACTGTACAAGCATTTTGGGTTTTAAGGCATTTTAGGGTAGTTTCGCCACCTGACTTTTGTGACTTAAACCAAAACAGTTTATGCAGTTTAGACGGATTAATAACATTACCGGTTGGATCGTTTGCGTTATTGCCTGCCTTGTGTACATACTTACCGCCGAAGCCGGTGGTAGTTTATGGGATTGCGGCGAGTTTGTGAGTTCGGCTTTTAAACTACAGGTTCCTCACCCACCGGGAGCTCCTATGTTCGTTTTACTCGGAAGATTCTTCATCGTTCTTTTTGGTGACGACCCGATGACGGCTGCGAAAGCTGTGAACGTGATGAACGCTTTTGCAAGTGGTTTCACAATCCTGTTCCTCTTCTGGACGATCACTCACTTCGCAAGAAGAATTGTGTTGGGATGGAATGCAGATGGCTCAAGAATTCTTACAAATACGCAGATCATCGCTGTGATGGGTGCCGGTGCTGTTGGTGCTTTGGCTTATACTTTCTCTGATTCTTTCTGGTACAGTGCTGTTGAAGGTGAGGTGTATGCATTGTCTTCTTTCTTTACTGCACTTGTTTTCTGGGCAATATTGAAGTGGGATCACAATGCTGAAGAAGAAGAACTGGATCCTGCAAGACCAAGAACTGCCGACAGGTGGATCGTTTTCATTTTCTTTATGATGGGACTTTCTATCGGTGTTCACTTATTGAACCTTTTGACCATTCCTGCAATAGTATTGGTGTACTACTTTAGAAAAAGGCATCATTTCAATTACAAGTCGATCAGGAAATGGTTTGTGTGGTTGGTGATAGGTGGTGGATTGCTTGCAACAATTGGTGCAGTGATCGCAGCTAAGTCTGACGAGAATGTTTTAGCTCCTTACGAAAATCAATTATCTGAAGCCGGTTTTTCAATCTCTGATTCTACACTCGCCGGTTTATGTATTCTTGGTATCGGTGCTGCAATAGGTTTATTGTATTTGGTAGAAAGCCTGAACAAGAAAAGAAAAGAAGAGTATGGTGGAATGTACATATTTTTTGTTTTGGGTTGTGTACTTACCGGTGTGGTTCAGGTTGGAGTGATTCAGTACTCTATTAAAATCGCAGGAGCATTTGATAGGATTTTTGTGAATTCGATGAGCCTTCCTTTCTTCAGTGGTTTTGCTTTCTTCTTTGTGTTGCTTGGTGTGCTGATCTGGATAGGATTGAGATATGCTGCAAGAAAAAGCTGGATATTCCTGAGACTGGGTTTGTGGTGTTTCGTGTTTATGTTGATCGGTTACAGCACTTACCTTACAACAATGATCCGCAGTAATGCTGATCCTGCAGTAGACATGTTCAACGTAGACAATCCGCAAACATTGGTGGGATATCTTGGCCGTGAACAGTATGGTGATTTTCCATTGTTATACGGACAAAACTTCACGGCTCGTCCGGTTGCACAAAAAGAGAAAGGAACCAAGTACCAGAAGATCGGCGATAAATATGTTGCAATTGGAAAAGACAGGGATTATGTGTACCTGCCAAAAGATAAAATGGTTTTCCCCAGAGTTTGGGATGCCAGTAACGATCAGAACCATGCTTCTTATTATGCCTATTTCTTAGGCATTGGCCAGGATAAAGACGGACGTTGGGAAAGAGATCCGAACATGGCTGATAATGTGAAATTCTTTGTGAGCTACCAGACATACTTCATGTACCTGAGATATTTTATGTGGAACTTCTCTGGTAAACAGAATGATGTGCAGGGATTGTTCACAGGCAATGTACGTGATGGTAACTGGATCACCGGTGTTCCATTTATGGATAAGGCATTGTATGGTGATCAGAGCCTGATGCCGGATAGCATGAAGAATAATAAGGCAAATAACAAGATGTTCATGTTGCCATTTATTCTTGGATTGATCGGTATGATCTATCAATACAGGAAACGTGGCAGCGACTTCGTAGTGAGTTTTTTACTGTTCTTCTTTACGGGTATGGCGATCGTGGTTTATCTGAACCAGGCAGGTTTCCAACCGAGAGAAAGGGATTATGCATATGTAGGATCTTTCTATGCTTTTGCAATCTGGATCGGTCTTGCTGTACTTGCTTTTATTGACATAGGTGTTAAACGCTATACCAAACTGGTTAAAGAAAACCTGATGGTTGGTGGAGTGATCGGAGCCATTATGCTTATTGCTGCTCTTGCTGCAGGAAGCAGTCCGTTGTTTGCAGTAGGCTTCTTCATCATCTTCGCTGTTGTTGGTGCAGGATTACCATATATGTTCATGGCATTGAAAAATCCAAAGCTTATTACCAACGTAAGTATTGTGTTATGTTTATTAGCAGCACCTGTGTTGATGGCTTCTCAGGAATGGGATGATCATGACAGGAGCAAAAAAGAATTGGCAAGAGACCTGGCAAGAAATTATCTTGAAAGCTGTGCTCCAAACGCTGTTCTATTCTCGTTTGGTGATAACGATACCTATCCATTGTGGTATGCACAAGAGGTTGAAGGTATTCGTCCGGATGTAAGAGTGATCAACTATAGTTTATTGGGTGCTGAGTGGTACATCAACCAACTTCGTTATAAAGTAAACCAGAGTGCACCAATTGATGTGCTGTTTACTGCACAGCAAATTGAAGGTGCGAACAGGGAATATGTTCCTTTCAAAGCACAACCTAACAGACCAGATTCAGCGTATTACAATTTATATGAGATGCTGAAGAACGATGTTGGTAGTGAAGACTTCAATAAGAAAGAACAGAATGATGATGTGGCATTGAACACTTTCTCTGCTCATAAAGTTTTCATCCCTGTAAATAAACAGGCTGTCATTGCTAACGGAACAGTGAATGCAAATGATTCTGCAATTGTAGACCAGATGAAGTTCGAAATACCAAAGAATTCACTCTACAAATTTGATCTGGCCATTCTTGGTATCATTGCTGCGAATGCACAGAACGGATGGAACAGACCGATCTACTTCACCAACGAGTTCAATGAACTTGGTTTTGGCAAATACCTTCGCCAGGATGGAATGAGCCACAGGTTAGTGCCGATTGAAAACACGAATTACGCACAAGACAGAACTAACCTGAATACTCAGAAGATGTATGATCTTGTAATGAGTGATAAATGGAAGAGTGGTAATGCCGATAAGCCGGGTGTTTATTTTGATGAAGAGAACAGAAGGCATTTAGTTGATATCAGGCAAACACATGCTCAGCTTGCTTTGGCTCTAGCACAAAAAGGCGAGAACCAGAAAGCAAAAGATGTGCTGCGTAAAGGTGATAAGCTTATGTTGCAGGAAAACATTCCTTACGGCATGAGTTCACGCAACAATATTCACAACCAGACTTCTATCCAACTAATGGTTGCCGCTTATGTTGCCGGTGATAAAGAATTGGCGAAGAAGATAGGTGATGATGTGAAGAAAGACCTGAAACAACAGATCACTTTTTATCAATCGCTTGAAGGACAAAAAGCCGAGAATATGGCACAGGAACTTGACAGAGCCAACAGTCTCTTGTCGTACCTGGAGCAGCAGGAAAAAGCATTGGCAAACTATCCTCAACCACAACGAGGTGATGGGACACCAACTATGCGAAGCGATTCTCAGAGATAAATTATACAAAACCCGTCTTTACGACGGGTTTTTTGTTTCGATTAACGGAGAACATTTTCCTGTTCGCCGCCGTTAATATTACTGTAACAAAGTTTTGAGTAGTTTAGATTACACACAGCAATAGAGATGATAGGACACAGGTTTATACAATTTGATCCGAATGCAAACGGCAAAAGCAGGTTCGAGCAAATGCTGGATGTGTTCATGCAATTGCTCACTTACACCAATGGCGATGCTGCTGAAGCATTGCAGTGGATGAATGAACTGGATCGCCAATATGGATTTACTGATGATGAATATGGAATGGGTGATTTTATTGAAGACCTGAAGCAGAATGGTTATATGGATGAGAATCCTGTGAATGGTGATCTTTCCATTACATCAAAATCTGAGCAGAGCATTCGTAAAAGAAGCCTCGAAGAAATCTTTGGTAAGCTCAAGAAAACAAAGCAGGGTAATCACCAGACATTCAAGCCGGGACAGGGAGATGAGATCAATCCGGAAACTCGTCCGTTCCAATTTGGAGACATGCTGGAGCAGATCGATTTCACAGAGAGTATTCGCAATGCACAGATCAATCATGGTATCGATAGTTTTACGATGAGAGAAGATGATCTGCAGATTCGAGAAACAGATTTTAAAACACAAACCTCCACTGTGTTGATGATCGATATCTCTCATTCCATGATCTTGTATGGAGAAGACAGAATTACACCTGCTAAGAAAGTGGCAATGGCTTTGAGTGAATTGATCACCACTAAATATCCAAAAGATACTTTGGATATCGTTGTGTTTGGAAATGATGCATGGCAGATTGAGATCAAAGATCTTCCATGCTTGCAGGTTGGTCCTTACCATACCAATACGGTTGCAGGTTTGGAATTAGCAATGGATATTCTGCGGAGAAGAAAAAATCCCAACAAGCAGATATTCATGATCACTGATGGGAAACCCACTTGTTTGAAGATTGGAGGTAAGTATTACAAGAATAGTTTTGGACTGGATAGAAAAGTGGTGAACAGATGCATCAACCTTGCGGCACAATGTAAAAAGCTGAAGATACCGATCACCACTTTTATGATCGCATCTGATCCTTACCTGCAGAAATTTGTGCAGGAGTTTACAGAGATGAACCAGGGCAAAGCGTTCTTTGCAAGTTTAGATAAACTGGGTGCTTTTATATTCAAGGATTTTGAAAGTGGAAAGAGGAAGACGGTTTATTGATGCTGCATTATGTACTGCAGTACAAGAGTGCGACGCAACAGAAGTTAAATAGAATTACAAAAGCCGACTAAATAAAAATGAACATACAAAAGATAAAGACCTTAGGAGAATTGAGGAAGTCAGGTTATAAAAGTCTGCCGATAAAAGATGAGATCAGGAAAAATTTGATTGAGAAGATCAAAGAAAATGAAAACCCTTTTACGGGTATCATTGGTTATGAAGACACGGTTATTCCTGATACAGAAAGAGCATTGCTCAGCCGACATAATATTTTGTTTCTGGGTTTACGAGGACAGGCAAAAACAAGAATGGCAAGGCAAATGACACAGTTGCTGGATGAGTATATTCCGGTGATCGCAGGAAGTGAAGTAAATGATGATCCTTTTAACCCGTTAAGCAAGTTTGGTAAAGATGCGATTGCAGAACATGGAGATGAAACTCCGATTCAATGGTTGCATCGAAGTGAACGTTATGGAGAAAAGCTGGCTACACCGGATGTGAGTGTGGCTGATCTTATCGGTGATATAGACCCCATCAAAGCTGCTAATCTGCGTTTGAGTTTTGCCGATGAAAGAGTGATCCATTACGGTATTATTCCAAGAAGCAACAGAAGCATTTTCGTGATCAACGAGATACCAGATCTGCAGGCCAGAATACAGGTTGCTCTCTTTAATATTTTAGAGGAAGGTGACATACAGATCCGTGGCTTCAAACTACGAATGCCTTTGGATATTATGTTCGTGTTTACTGCAAACCCTGAAGATTATACCAATCGTGGAAGTATCGTCACTCCATTGAAAGATAGAATTCAGAGTCAGATATTAACGCACTATCCAAAAGATATAGAAACATCACTTTCTATTACCGAACAGGAAGCAAACATCCTGGATGAACAAAAGCAAAAAGTTCAGATGAATGACCTGGTTAAAAGGTTATTGGAGAATGTAGCTTTTGAAGCAAGAAGCAATGAATATGTTGACAAGAAAAGCGGTGTGAGTGCAAGGCTCACCATCGCTGCTTATGAAAATGCGATCAGCAGTGCAGAAAGAAGAGCGATCAGGTTTGGTGAAAAGCAAACACAGGTTTGGATCAGTGATCTTGTTGGTGTAATACCTTCTATAACCGGTAAAATTGAACTGGTGTATGAAGGTGAACAGGAAGGTCCATACCAGGTTGCCGTAAACTTGTTGGATAAATCGATCCGTTCACAGTTTGTTCAATACTTTCCAAATCCGGAAGCTGGTAAAAAGAAACGGAATACAGGCAAAGCATCTCAGCAGGAGAAAGCAGAAGAAAATCCTTATAAATCGATCACCCGTTGGTTTGATGCAGGAAACCATCTCGACCTGATGGTGGATATGACCGATGCTGATAAAGTTGCTGCTTTGTATAAAGTGGATGGGCTACATGCTTTCGTGAAGAAATATTACTCAAAAGCAAATGAATCTGAGACTACTTTATTGATGGAATTTGTATTGCATGGATTGGCAGCCTATTCAATGATCAGCAAGAGAACAATAGAAGGAAAGATAGAATTTAAAGACCTGGTGGGCAGTATGATGAATTTTGGTGCGATGAATTTTAGCGAAGAAGAGGATGATGATTTTAATGAAGATGATTATCGATAATAAGAACGGCGACCATCGGTCGCCGTTCTTATTTATGTCTTATAAATTAAAATCAGAACTTGTAGCCAAATGAAACACCTCCATAGTAAGGAATAAAAAATCTCTCTCCAAATACGGGGCTTACGAAAGCTCTAAATGTAAAACCTCCTTCCTTCGGCTGAAGCCTGTATCCAAACAAAACATGGCCAAAAGTGGATGAAAAATTCCCACTGGAATTGCTTTCAAAAATGGGTGTAACGCCAGCTCCCAACTCAAAATAATTTTTTTGATCTTTTCCTATCAGGTAATTCAAGCCAATTGGTACAAATACTGCACCTTCTCCATCAATGCTAAATCCACCGAACCCTATTCTTCCTCCAATACCATCTTGTCTGTTACTAAAACGGGTATCAAAATTAAATGAAGCTAAGCCCGGTCCACCTAATTCTACATAAACAGATTTTGCTCCTGTCTGTGAATTAGCGATAAATGATGTACAAAATAAAATTGCAGTGAGAATAAGGGTTTTCTTCATGATCTGGTTTTTGGTTTAAGAGCTAAATATATCCGATTACGCTGCTACAAAATTTGTTAAATGATGTTAACCTCTCTCTCAAGATCAATATCAAATTTTTCTTTTACGCTTGCTAGTATCTCAGAAGATAGATCAAATATTTCTTTGCCTGATGCATTTCCATAATTCACCAAAACCAATGCTTGTTTTGCGTGGCATCCTGCATCACCTTTTCTTACACCCTTCCAACCAAGATTTTCAATAAGCCAGCCTGCAGGAATTTTTATATGTGTATCACTAACATTATAAAATGGTATTGATGGATCAATAGCCTGTAATCTTTTTAATTCAGCTTTTGGGAGTGTAGGATTCTTAAAAAAACTTCCTGCATTACCGATCTGTTTTGGATCAGGGAGTTTTGATGAACGAATGTTGATCACAGCCTGAGATATTGCCTGGATGCTGAGTTCTTTCACACCCATATTTTGCAACTCCTGTTCTATCGCTCCATACGATGTGTTGAACACAGGAATTTTATTTAAACGGTAAGTCACATTTAATATCACAAACTTATTCTTGTATTTTCTCTTGAAAACACTTTCACGATATCCAAACTCACACGCCGAAGCAGAGAAAGCTTCAACTGATCTTTCATCGATATGCAAAGCTTCTAATTCATGGAACACATCTTTGATCTCCACACCATATGCACCAATATTCTGCATCGGGCTTGCTCCACAATTTCCTGGAATTAAACTCAGGTTCTCTAAGCCTGCATAGTTATTCTCGACACAATGCATTACGAATTGATGCCAGTTCTCACCTGCAGATGCTTTCACATAAACATGTTCATCCGTTTCTTTTACAACTTCAATTCCTTTCAATTCGTTTTTGAGTACCAGCCCATCAAAATCTTTCGTAAATAAAATATTACTCCCACCACCAAGAATAATCCTGTTCGTTTCAAACGATAAACCTTCCTGTAGTTCCTCTATTGTTTCAAAATTTGTAAAAGACTTTGCTTTCACATCAATTCCGAAAGTATTATAGGGCTTGAGCAATATATTTTTTTCTATTTTCATTTAGTCGGCTTCATTACTACTATTAAACTTCGTTGTGTCACTCACTTGTACGCTCTGTTCATTATTCTCCTTAAAATCATCTTCATCACACCGGGTCAACATCAGGAATGATATTCACCTGCCTGTATCTTTTATTCGTTTGAATGATAACGATCTGTTGTTCTATTTCTTGCTTGCACCTGTCGATTAGTTGAGAATCTTTCGGCAACTTCAACAATAACTCCTGCAGATATTGTCCCCTCACTTTGTTCACTAAAGGCTCTGCCGGTCCTGAAATATAATTACCAAAACTAGCTTTCAATCCCTGTAGCATTATGTTCGCAGCTTCTTCTGCAACATGTTGCTCTTTATGTTTAAAAATGACCTGGATCAATCTTGAATAAGGAGGATAAAAGAATTGTTTCCTGTTCTCCATTTCAAAATGATACAACTTTTCGAAGTTATGTTCTCTTACAAACTGCAGCACCGGGTGAGTGTTATTGCTTACCTGCACCACAACTTTACCTTGTCCATTCTTTCTTCCTGCTCTGCCACTCACTTGCTCCATTAACTGGTAAGCTCTTTCATTCACACGGAAGTCAGTAAAATTCAGTAATCCATCTGCATCGAGAATACCAACAAGTTCCACATGTTCAAAATCAAGACCTTTTACTACCATTTGTGTGCCGACAAGAATATCAATACGCTGTTGTTCAAACAACTTGATCAATGCATCATGATCGTGTTTGCCTTTGATGCTGTCATAATCCATTCTTGATATTCTTGCTGCCGGAAATTGTTCAGCTACCATTTCTTCGATCTTCTCTGTGCCGAAATTTTTCTGGAAAAAATTATGACTGCCACAGGCTGCACAGGTTTGTAACACAGGATAAATGCTGCCACAATAATGACAGGTGAGTTTGTTTTTCGCTTTATGATAAGTGAGTGAAACATTACAATGCTGACATTGAGGTATCCAGCCACAAACACCACAGATCAGGTAAGGAGAATAGCCTCTGCGGTTTTGAAAAAGTATCACCTGCTTTTTATCTGACAAACTTTGTTGAATGGCTTCTGTAAGCTGAGGAGTAAGTGCAACTTTCCCTTTCTGTTTTGTGGCAACTGATCTTACATCTACAAGATCAATAGCCGGCATTTCAATTTGACCGTACCGTTCAGATAAACGAACAAGACCATATTTGTTTTGCATGCAATTGAAATAGCTTTCAATTGACGGTGTAGCACTTCCCAATAATACTTTCGCTTTGAAAAGTGATGCATAATAAATCGCTGCATCTCTTCCATTGTAACGAGGAGCAGGGTCTTGTTGTTTGAATGACGGGTCGTGTTCTTCATCAACGATGATGAGACCAAGATCTTTGAATGGAAGAAACAAACTTGATCTTGCACCAAGCACTGCTTTCACTTCTCCGCTTTTTACTTTGTTCCATATCTCAACCCGTTCGTTTGGATTGAATTTGGAATGGTAGATCGCAATGTGACCACCAAAATGTTTCTGCAGTCTCCTGATCACCTGTGCTGTTAAAGCGATCTCGGGCAACATGTACAATACCTGTTTTCCCTGGCTGATAATATGTTCGATCAGCTTGATGTATATCTGTGTCTTTCCACTTGAGGTTACACCATGCAATAAGCAAACCTGTTTTTCAGAGAATACTTGCTCTACTTCGTTCAATGCGGTTTGCTGTGCTTCGGATAAAGTGAAATCGATCTTTAAGTCCTTTGGTAAACCTTTGATGCGATCTGTTGCACGTTTTTCAACTTTCAGAATGCCCTTTTCAACCAAACCTTTCAGTTGTGCTGCTGTTGCATTTGATTTCTTTAGCAGTTCAGCTTGTGTAACTTCTCCTTCTGTTTTCATCAAATGCAGATAGGAGAGTAGCAGTTCCATTTGCTTTGGTGCTTTATTCCAATTATTCAATAACTCCTGCAACTCATCTTCGTTGTTGTATTTGGGATGTAACAGGATATATGTTTCCTGTTTCTCCTTGTATTTTTCCTGGAGGTTTTCCCAAACATGGCAAACATTTTTCTCGATCAATTTCTTGATCACCGGATACACATGAGCAGCATCGAGTAGTTGCTGTACTTCACTTAACCTCAATTCTTTTTTTAACTCGAGTGCTTCTGCAACAATGTATTCTTCGTCTCCAAGATTGGTATAGTCATCACCAAAAGCTTCGTTCCAGATCAATATTGTTTCGCTGGATAGTTTAAGATTCGCAGGAACAGCGGCTTGCATTACTTCACCTTCACTGCACATATAGTAGTGAGCCATCCATTGCCACAACAGGAGTTGTTCTTTGTAGACCAATGGTTCTGCATCAAGCACATTCAATATTTCTTTTGGCTTAAAAGATTCAGGTTTGTCTGGAGAAACCGACTTTACAATGCCAGAATATTTTTTATTCTTTCCCAAAACAACTTCTACTCTTACACCGGGCTTAACGGTTGACTGGAACTGTTCTGGAACTTCCCATGTATAGTTTTTGGGTAATGCCAATGGAATGATCACTTCAGCATAGAGCCGATTGGCAGAAGGAGAAATAAAAAGTTCATTTTGATCTGCAGTGGTCATGTTCTGGACGAAGATAAACTATGGAGCGGTAAAGAAGTTGCGTAGAATTATTGCAGCTGAAGAGTGCGACGCAAGTAAAGCTAGATCGAGGTTCTTACTCCTGGTTCATAATTCCTGTATCTTCTGAGACCTGCATCCATGCTATCGTACACTGTTTGTTTTAGCGATTTCAGATCAGCCATTGTAAGTCCGTCAACCTGTATTTCAGGTAAGTGGACCACACGATTTTTACCAGGAGTAAGGTTCAATATTCCTTTGTAATGCAATCGATCTATGGTGTCGACAAACAACAAAGGTTTGATGGGAGTTTGCATTTCAATTGCCAGGCGAAATGCACCATCGTAAAAATCTTTTAAAGGTTCCGCGGTTTCGTTGAAAGTTCCTTCAGGAAAAATGAAGATGGAGATATTTTTTTTGAGTGCGGATTTAAGTGCTCTCACACTTCTTGCCCTGGCTTCAGGACTGCTTCTGTCGACCAGCACAACAGCGATACGATAGATCCAGCCGAATATGGGAATCTTTACCATCTCGTATTTACCCAGAATTCTTACAGGTTGATGTATTGCTAACAACACAGGCGGAATATCCATGTACGAAATGTGATTCGCCACAAAAATGTATTGCTTTTGTTTATTATCGGGAGATTCGTAAATGTCTTTATGAATGATGCCTGTAAGTAAATACCAAAGTCTGAAAAGAAAACTGTAGCTGCGGTACATCATGTTGCCGCCATGCTCTTTACCAAAAAAAGTACAGATGAGTGTGATCGGGAATGCAATAATCACACAAACAACAAACAACAGGAATGCATAAACAGAATATATTATTTGCAGCAATCTCATCATCACGCTAAAGATAAGTTGTGATGGTATAGATGCCAACTATAGATATCGCTCCTGCAACACCTGCATGTGGTGGATCATGTGGCCGTAAATGATAAATGCAATGGCATTCACTGTTACAGATTGATTGCTTGCAGTTCCTCTCTCAGAAAGTTGTTCATCATCGAAAGTGCTCAGCAAAATGTCTGTTGCCTTTCTAACAGCAGTGAACTCATCTTTTATTGACTGAAATGTTCGTGCTGATGCTTTGGAAGCAGGTGTATAAGTATTCTCGTCAAAACCAGGTAAAGGTGTCTGATCCTTCCTCGCAATTCGTAAAGCCCTGTAACTAAAAATGCGTTCAGCATCTATGATGTGCAGCAACAATTCTTTTACCGTCCATTTGCCTTCAGCATAACGATGATCGGCTTTCTCTTCAGGTAAAGAAGTATAGAAGTTCAGCAACTGCTCATTGTATTTGCTCATGATTTCTGCCACAGTATTGCCTTCTGTTTTAGAAACATATGGTTCGTAACTAGCAGCGTAGTCACCTGGTTTTGGTCGTGCCATAGCTGGTTTTTCAGCAAAGATAACAGAACTTATTTCTTGTTCTTTTTTGAGAGTGCTTCGGCATATTTTACTGCTTCGTATGCATTGATGATTCCTCCACTGGAAGAGATCTCACTCAATTTTGTATCATCTTTTGAACCCGGACGATTCACAGCAACCTCAACTTTTGAAGCAGTATTCTCAATGGCTTCTTTTACCTGTTGTGCAGTAAGATTAGGAAAATAAGACCAGATCAAAGCTGCTAATCCTGAAACCACAGGAGCGGCCATGCTGGTTCCTTGTTGATTACCATATTTGTTTCCACCAGGAAGCGTAGAATATATTTTTTCGCCGGGAGCAAATACATTCACTGTTTTGTTTCCATAATTACTAAAATCTGCTACCCAATCTCCTTTAAACCTTGGATCAGTGCTGGCTCCTACAGTAATATAATTAGATGCTCTCGCTGTTGAATTGCTATAATATGGTTCGGGATAAGATGGAATTTCTTCGAGGTTTTCTCCATCATTGCCTGCAGCATGAACCAATAGTACATCATGGGCTTCTGCATATTTGATAGCATCATCCACCCACTTTTTCTCAGGAGAAAAATCTTTTCCAAAACTCATGTTGATGATCTTTGCTCCATTGTCAACAGCATATCGAATTGCTAATGCAACATCCTTATCGTATTCATCACCATTAGGCACTGTTCTTACCATCATTAATCTAACGTTATCTGCAACGCCATCCATTCCAATACCGTTGTTGCGAACAGCAGCAATGATACCACTCACGTGAGTTCCATGAACAGGTCCACCACCCATTACATTGCTATTGCCATAGTACTTATCGTTGATGTCAGCATAGTTATCACCGATCACTTTTCTTACGTCAACCGGAGGTGTTTCTTTTGCAGAGAAAGCGGCTCTTTTGCTTTCAGTGTACTCTTCCATATCGCTAATGATCTGGGTATTGGTGCTGCTGCTTTCAAATGTTAGCAATCTCATATAGCCAAGATATCCTGCTCTTGCTTGTTTCCCCTGTGAAGTAGTAGGTGTGTATTCCTGCAATTCATCAATCGTATATTCATCTTTTTTCCAGTCTGCTTTGATGGCTTTATCATACTTTTTGATACTGCTGAGAGCGATCTCAATAAATGCAGCATTCATTTGCTCATCAGCTTTCGGAGTGATCTTCTCTGAAGCTTTCTTCCAGGTTTGATATTCTGTTTTTTCTTCTGCTGATAAAGCAGCAACATCTATTGTTTTTCCTTCGTATTTGTCTTTGTATTTATGATAGATCCTTGCAGCTTCTGACGAAGCTTTTGATACCATCTCACCATTTTTATTTCCGAGAAAGTTCCAGCCATATACATCGTCTACATATCCATTGCCATCATCATCCTTACCATTACCTGGAATTTCTTTCGGATTTCGCCAGAGAATTGGTTTCAGATCTTCATGTAAAGTGTCAATACCAGAATCAAGTACGGCCACAATGATCGGCTTTGATTTTTTCCCTTTCAGATAATCGTAAGCTTTATCCAGGCTGATGCCATGCAAAGTATCTGTGGCAGCATCTTTTAAATGCCAGCCCCTGTAATCCTGAGAATATGTTATCGTAGTAAAAAGTAACGCTGCAAAAATTCCTAAACCTCTTAATTTCATGTGGTAACGTATGATTGATACAAATTTGAGTATTGCAAGCAATAATTGTGCTTAAAGAAAACCTTTTTGTGAATCTTTTTTGACCAGCGGTTGAATGCTATTTGGCTTTTGTTGTGTCACTCACTTCAACATCCTGTTATTTATTGAACTTTTTCGGTGCAGAAGGATCATCTGTGTGATCATTTATATTCTTTGCTAGCCAGGCAACATCATGCCATTTGCCCATCTTATAGCCAATGTTCTTATAAATACCCACATCAGTAAAACCCATCCTGGTATGAAAGGCATAACTTTTTGGGTTAGGCAACGTTATTCCGGCATAAACATTAATAAAACCACATGCTTTTAAAATAGTGAAAAGCTCAGTGTACAATTGACTGGCTACACCAGCTTGCTGAAACGATTCGTGCACATATACAGAACTCTCTACGCTCCATTGATAAGCTTCTCTTTCCCGATGTTTTGATGCATAAGCATAGCCTGCTATTTTGCCATTTTCTTCAGCAACAAGCCAGGGATACTTATCTGTATAAGCGATTATTCTTCCCGTAAAATCTTCCAGACTTGGAACATTTGTTTCAAAAGTGATGGCAGTGGTCTCGATGTACGGTTTATAGATATCCAGAACAGCCTTTGCATCGGCCAATGTAATATGTCTGATATGCATACATAAATGTAAGAAGAGTACGTAAAAACTGCTGATAAAGTGAATTGCATCTCTATAAGCCACTCATCCATTTTACTCAAACATTGTTCAGATATTGATTTTAAGACTTGCAGGGCTGATTATAAAGCTTCAATAGAAAATTGCCATGTTTCAGCAGGTTTTCCCTCATACTCTTTAGCATTTTTCAGCCTCAGCAACCAGATAATTTACCATCACTCTTCATCCAAAATAATGTTATGGTAATCCGGAACCTGAGTGCCATTAATCTTCATAGCAAAATTTGTTGTTGCTTAATAAGTATCATTTTCTTAAGTTGTTCTGTCAGGCAGGCACAGGATCAGGTCTCTTTAGAAAATTCCTTAGTGCATCGGGTTTCGCACAAAAGTTCAGCTGAAAAGAGGGAATCACTTCTTGTAGCTAAAAACCAACATATTTATTTTGGAATATTGAACGGATACGTTTATGAGATCGGCCGACTTGCAAGTGAGCAAACGGGATTATATATGTTGAAGTTTTCTACACTAAAAGATTTGAATGCAGCAGGAAGAAAATTGAAAGCTTTCCAGGATGACAGTGGATTCAAGAAAGTTATTATCTCAGATGTTTCAGAGCAACGGATGTTGATAGAAACACTTCGATCACTAACAAATTCCGATAAAAGAGAACGAGGATGTTTTATAAGGATCACAGAAGAAAAAATGTGTTTTCGCATTTATCTTGAGCAGGTTTTTAATGTTGGAAAAGAACATGAGGTTGACTTTCGTTTTCCGCTTAATGCAAGAGGTGCTTTGTGTTCAACAGATAAGAACGGTGATGTGTTAATCGCTACCGTACATTCTCACAATCATGATAAAGGTTTGTCTGGTTTAAGTAAAGAAGAGATCGCTGATGGAAAAGGTGATATCTCCAATATAAAATTTACCGCTATTCCATGGATCGTGATCGGTTCAACTAAAATTGAGGCAGGATATTTAACCGGTCATGATGTTATTCTTACCGAAGAACTTGCAATAGATAATCTTGTGCTCTATGCATTATGGAGAGTTTCAATAAAATAATTAAAAGAAAAGCATGGCAATGCTTCCGCAAAGTCCTTTGAGTAACATCAGTCCATCAATCGCAATGAGGTAATAGAAAATGGATTGCCTTCGATGCAAACCGTAAGCAATGAGCAGCAATGAAACAAAGGGAATAATGTTCATGAAGATTTTCATGCTGCTGAAATCTCTTGCAATGGCATAAGCCAGAAAAGAGGCGAGTCCTAAAGCGGAAAGTGGTAGGATGATGTAAAAGATGGTTTTTCTTAAGCCAACATTTACAACAAATGTCTTTATCTGTCTGTTACTGTCATCTGCGTAATCTTTAATATCGAACATGATGCACAGCACCGTAACGAACATGAAGTTCTTGATGAAGAGAAATAAGCCTACAAGATTTAATTGATAATAACCTGTTTTGTGTTCTGCACCACTAAAAATAATCGGATAAACAGTAGCTACAGCAGCCCAGATCATGCCAATAAGAAATGGTTTTAACCAGCCAATGGTTCTTAAGCTATACCTCCCAAAGAACTGGTGATCGATACCATAATAAAGAATTGCAATTAACGGAAAGATGATCAGCAGTAACCAATTTAAAATCGGTATTTGCAGTATTCCATCAAAATGCAGGTATAGGTAAATGGCCGATAATGCAATAAAGACCGTACTAAGTATCCATTGGCTTTTTACAATGATCTGTTTATTCCTTGCATACCACCTTGTTCGTGGATTAGGACTATTCACAGCTTTCGAAGGAATGTAAGCTTTGGTATAATACAAAACTGTAGCAATGAACAACAGCAAGTAAAAAATAGCACTGTTTAACGGATGCAGTTGTTGTAATCCTGCTTCAATAGACAAAGCCACTACACACAATCCATAAAAGTAATTGCCAAAGAAAATGGTTCGGATGTAGTTATTGCTCAGCTTACTGAGGTCCATCGATGTGCTATTGATTCGCAAAATTAACCAGCTAATCCTACACTCACTTCAACATCCGGATTATCCAGCAGGAATTCAGCCATTTCTTCGTTCATCGTAAATCCTTTCTCTAACGTGTACATTTTAATTTCCAGGTTCTCTGTAGGTTCGTACAAA
Organism: Chitinophagaceae bacterium; assembly: GCA_024508725.1. GTDB lineage: Bacteria > Bacteroidota > Bacteroidia > Chitinophagales > Chitinophagaceae > JAEZDC01. The sequence continues at coordinate 268,163 of JANINS010000002.1, forward strand.
TTGAATTTGATAGATGATTTACCAGGATTCGCTTTGATGTTCTTTTCAAAGAATTGAACAAACTCTGTGGTCAGCGAAGCAGGTTCAACTTTGATCTCAACATTTTTTGTGAGCATTTGCTTGGCAGTTTCCAACAGGCAGATGCCCGTTACTTTGAATTCGTATTGATCAGCATTGTAACGCTGTTTGAAATTGCCATGAACAAGAAGGTTCTTTCCTTTTTCCAGATAGTTCTGGAATTTTACATAGTCATCACTCCACAACATCATCTCCGTTTTGCCAGTGAAATCTTCTATTGTAAGTGAACCAAAATTTCTTCCTGTTTTTGTAACTCGATGTTGTGCATCGATCACCAAACCTGCGATTCGAAATGTTTTGTTGAGGTTTGCAGAGATGAGTGTGTTGGATTCTTTCACCTCATTAAAATCAGATAAAGGCATGATGCCGTAATACCTCAACTCAAACTTGAAGTGATCTAACGGGTGACCACTCATGAAGATGCCCGTTACTTCTTTTTCATAATCCAGTCTTTCCGTTAAACTCCATTGCTCACACATCGGCAATTTTGGAGTTGGGATCTCAGGTAAAGAATCTGCTCCAAACAAACTCGCAGCACTGTTTAATTTATTGGCCTGTACCTGGTTTCCAAATTGGATAATTCTTTCCAAACCTGTTTTTGCATCGCCAGTCATGGTAAAGAAATATTGTGCCCTGTGTAATTCAGGAAAACAATCAAAAGCTCCGGCGTATGCAAGACTTTCGAGCGACTTTTTATTTACCGTTCTTTGATTCACTCTCTGTATAAAATCAAAGATCGTTTTATACGGCCCTTTTGCTCTTTCTTCTACAATACTTTCAATAGCAGCCTCGCCAACACCTTTCAAACCGCCTAAGCCAAAACGGATCTCACCTTTTTTATTAACAGCAAAACCTTTCTTTGATTCATTGATATCAGGTCCAAGCACTTTCAATCCCATTCGCTTACACTCTTCCATAAAGAAGGTGATCTTCTCAATACTTCCAGCATGATTTAGCACTGCAGCCATGTACTCAGAAGGGTAGTGGGCTTTCAGGTATGCAGTTTGGTAGGCAACGAATGCATAACAGGTTGAGTGAGATTTATTGAATGCGTATTGAGCAAACGCTTCCCAGTCTGTCCAGATCTTTTCCAGTTTATCAGCAGGATGTCCTTTGGCAGAAGCTCCATCAATGAACTGTGCTTTCATTTTATCCAGCACCGACTTCTGCTTTTTACCCATCGCTTTACGCAATACGTCAGCATCACCTTTTGAAAAACCGGCAAGACTCTGCGAAAGCAACATCACCTGCTCCTGGTAAACTGTGATACCATAAGTTTCTTCGAGATATTCTTTCATATCATCGATATCATACACTACTTCTTCTCTGCCATGCTTTCTTGCAACATACTGAGGGATGTAAGCCATCGGCCCCGGACGATACAAAGCGTTCATTGCAATAAGATCAGCGAATTTATCCGGCTTTAGCTCTCTTAAATACTTCTGCATTCCCGGGCTTTCAAACTGGAAAGTACCGTTGGTTTCACCTTTCTGATAGAGTAAATATGTCTTCTCATCATCCAATGGAATATTATCGATCTCGATCTCTACTCCATGATTTTGTTTGATGAGTTCTAATGCAGTCTTTAAAATCGAAAGGGTCTTCAAACCCAAAAAGTCCATCTTAATTACACCGGCATCTTCAATTATGCTTCCTTCGATCTGTGTAACCCAGAGATCAGAATCTTTTGCAGTAGCAACAGGGATCAACTCAGTTAAATCTTTCGGAGCGATGATGATACCTGCAGCATGTATTCCGGTGTTTCGAACAGAACCTTCCAGTCGTTCTGCTTCTTTCAGTACTTGTGTTCTGAGATCTTTTGGATCACCATTGTAGATATCACGAAGTCGTTTGATGTTCTCAATATCTTCCGGACCGAATCCTTCTTTATCTTCTAAGGATTTCTGTCCTTCTTTCGCTTCTTTCGATGTGATCGGTGCTGTGAGAACTCTTCCCAAATCTGTTCCCGGTTTATCAGGAACCATTTTCGCTAAAGCATTACTCTCCGGTAATGGAAGATCCAAAGCTCTCGCCACATCTTTGATACTCATCTTGGCAGCCATCGTACCATAAGTAATGATCTGTGCTACCTGGTTCTTACCATATTTCTGCACCACGTAATCGATCACCTTCTGACGGCCTTCATCATCAAAATCCGTATCGATATCGGGCATTGACTTACGATCCGGATTCAAAAATCTTTCGAAAAGTAAATTGTATTTTATCGGATCGATATTCGTAATGCCAATACAATAAGCTACCACACTACCTGCAGCAGAACCACGACCCGGTCCAACGAAAACGCCTAAGTCTCTTCCTGCTTTGATGAAGTCAGATACGATGAGAAAGTATCCGGCAAATCCCATCGTTTTAATGGTGAAGAGCTCAAAGTCTAAACGTTCTCTGGTTGTTTCTTCAATCTCACCATAACGGGCTTTTGCTCCTTCGTAAGTGATGTGTTTTAAATATTCCCACTGGTTCAATGTATCATCTTCATGTACTTTGAATGCAGGAGGAATAGGGAAGTTAGGAAGTAAAATATCTTTCTTCAGGTTCAATACCTGTACTTTATCAACGATGGCATTGGTGTTATCGATCGCTTCGGGAATATCGTTGAACAAAGACTTCATCTCGTCTGAAGTCTTGAAGTAAAATTGATCGTTAGGGAATTTGAATCGACGATCCTTCAAATGCAGGTCATCATTCACTACATCATCATAACCAGGTGTTGCCTGTTTTTCACCGGTGTTGATGCATAACAAAATGTCATGGGCATTGTAATCTTCACGATCAGTATAATGACTATCGTTTGTTGCAATTACAGGAACATTGTACTTCTTTGCAAACTTCAGGAGAGTTGCATTGATCTGTTCCTGCTCTTTCATATTATGCCGCTGTATCTCGATGTAGTAGTCTTCACCAAAAAGATCCAGCCACCATTTGAATTCTTTTTCAGCAGCCTCTTCGTCATCATGCAAGATCGTTTGCGGCACATAAGCACCGATGCAACATGTAGTAGCGATTAGTCCTTCATGATATTTTTCAATCAGCTCTTTATCAATTCTGGGATACTTCGAATACAAACCTTCGATATATCCCAATGAAGTGAGCTTTACCAGGTTCGCATAACCAACTTTATCTTTCGCCAGTAAAACCTGGTGATAACGTTCGTCTTTCTGTTCTTTCGAAAACGTTCTCAAATGCCTGTTCTCCACTACGTAAAACTCACAACCAACAATCGGTTTTACTACAGGTTCGGTAATATCTTTTCCTTTTTCATCTTTACCGATCACACGAGTATTCTTCCAGGCCTGGTTCACAAAATCAAACACACCAAACATGTTTCCATGATCGGTTATTGCCAAAGCAGGCATTCCATCTTTCGCTGCTTTTTTATACAAGCTATCGATCGATGCCGCACCATCCAGCAAAGAATATTGAGTATGAACGTGTAAATGTGAAAATTTGCACATGAATCAAGTAAAAATTTGAAGTTCGAGATTTGATGTTGGATACCAGCTTCAGTTTTCATGGCATCGTCTCTTGTTTCCAATTTGCTGCTATCGACACACAAATTGCTCACTTGTACTTTCAGAATTTTTGGAATCATTTCCCCGCCTTTTTGCATTTGTACCAATAGTACATCAGAGAAAAATCATCATCGATAATCCTAAAAATCCGTGTCATCTGCGTTCCCATCCAACATCAACGCACAAATATCGAAAGTCCGGCTTTTTAGCCGCAATCGTAGTTATCCACAGCCTTAAATTAGGCTGTAATTTGTTAAAAAGTTTTTAGCACATCTTGCCGCTTCTGCAAAGCAGCACTATATTGCATCTATCCGATATGCTGAGAACTGTATTATCAATATTAGTTATAGGTGTGCTTACAAGCTGTAAGACAATTCATAATCTTGCTTCTAAAGATGTTTCCACCCCTAAAGCACAACCTAAAACGAAGCAAAAAGGCGATGTAAAATTCATCGATGGTATTTCAGTAACCCCTGAAAATACAGCTTCTACAAACGCCTCTACATCCAAAACACAGAAGGGGAATAACCAAAAAGTTACCGTAACCAATGTGAGTTATGTTGAGCCAACAAAAGGACTTGCGCCTTCCACGATTGAAAATGCCGGCTCTCTTCAGCTTAAATATGCCATTGTTTTCGATGCTACCGTTGAGAAAATGACGAATTCTACTATGTTGAAATCGATCGATCAATGGTGGGGAATGAAATATTGCCTTGGTGGAAATGGGGCTGAATGTATCGATTGTTCAGCATTTACCAAGGCCGTTGTTAAAGATGTGTATGGAATTGATCTTCCCAGAACAGCTCACGAACAATACGAATTCACCCAAAGAATAGAGCCTGAAGAATTGCAGGAAGGCGATCTAGTTTTCTTTTATACTTCTGGAAGAAGGATCTCTCATTGCGGCATTTATATCATGAACAATAAATTCGTTCATGCGGCAACCAGCCAGGGTGTTTCGGTAAGTGATCTCAACGATACTTATTGGAAAGATCGTTATCGTGGTGCCGGAAGGTTGATCAAGAAGGCAGATTCTAATGCAATAGGCGGAAAATAATTCTCTTTCGCCTCTATGAGGCTCTTTTTCGCTCTTGTAATTCCAGTCTACTAACCTTTACGCTCCTCTGGAGGTAATTGGAACGAATACATAATCAAAAGCACAATCACCTGTAGCAGCATCGCTGCGAAACGTTAGTAGACAAAATGTAATAAAAACGCAAGAGCTGCAGCGCAGCGAAACATCAGAAATCATTCCTTTACACCTTTCACCCAGCGATAATAAAGCTGCATTACATCTGGCGAAAGTTCAAATAAGAATGTTCCTGCTGCAATAACACCCGAGAAGATGGCTGTTTGAGTAATGATCCTTAGCCAGGTATTTACGGTAATTAGATCTCCGACAAAATAAGCTGCTACGAATCCAACTGCAGCGATCAAAATGCAGAACAGCGTTTTTTGATCGAATGGTTGCATATTGAATTTGCGACGCAGAAATTCAAATCGAATGATGTTATAAACCGTGTAAGCAAATATCTCGGCATAAGCAGAACCAACGATGCCATATTTTACAATAAAGAGATATGTCACCGGAATTCTGATCGCCAACATCACAACACCACTCAGAAAATCGAACCGCCAGAAGGTGGAAGTGCCGATGATCACGCCATTGATACCTGTTCCTGCATCAATAATTCTTGCGATACCTAAAACGATCATTACGGTAATTCCTGCTTTGAAAGCTGGCTGTATCGGCAACACTTCAAACATATCGTTCACATTCAGCAGAATGTTACCATAGATAAAAACGGCAACAAGCAATAAGTTGATCGACGATCGTTTGTAGATACGATTGATCTCGCTGAAGTTCTTATTCTTCCAATGCTCAGAAACAACACCAATCGAAATGGATTGAATACTTCTTTGCGGTATCTGTATCAGGTTGGCAACATATTGAGCCAGGTTGAAGATACCCGCTGATGCCAGTCCGATCCTGCTGGCAATAATGAGTGTGTCTATCGTTTGACCGATCACCTGGATGATCACACCACCATACACCAGCGATTGCATGGCAACCATCTTCTTCCAGAACTTCTTCGAAACACGACTTACTTTTAAAGTGATGTTGAATTGCCCGATCCTGATGAGATAAACCAATAATATCAGAAAGATGAGGAAGTACATCGTAGAGAAAAGCTTGATGAACCCGTCAAAGCTGATGTACTTAAAATAATATAGGAGGATGAAGACAAGTGTAATGCTCCGAAATGCCGTCTCTTTCAGAAAATTCGATAATACTGTTTGCTTTAAAGCCCAACTATAGGCTTCCACTATGGAGAAGAACAACAATCCGAAAGCAAATGGGAATACCCAATGATAATATTGAACGAACAACAATGATCTTTCAGAATACTTCCTGATGATCACCGGTTCAAAAATAAATCCTGCGATGATCAGCAGCAGAAAGCCGATCAGTGCAGTAACCAATGTCCACGTGAGCAGATCATTTTGTTTCTTATCAAGATTGTCTTTGTAATAAGGATAGAACTTATACATCACAGGGATCACTCCCAAACAACCAAAAGCATAAAAGTTCTGGGCAAAGTCGAAGAATATCCTGGTGAGACCATACTCAGCAGGAGAGAAGGAACCGTTCTTTACAAAGAAATACGTGTTAATGGCTCCGATAAAAAAGCCAATGTACACGAGTATACTGGAAAGAATTGCCTGCTTGCGAATTGCCATTGATGCGAATGTGCTGCAATATTAAGGTTTCGCAACCTGCTTTGCAGTGATGTAATACTGTTTTACGATATCTGTTTCGTTCCAGTTGCGAAGGTCGTTATTCTGCAGTTTAGTACTGTTCCACTTAGTGGTGATGTTGTAGCGTTTATTGTTGATGACTAATGGCAGATCAAAACCTTCGATGCAGTTGGTCCAACGATAGAATATTTTTTCTCCACTATTATAAAATTCCAGTTGTGGAATTTGTACAGTTCTCAAATATTGATCAAATGTTTTCTGGAAGTTGATACCTGATTGTTTGATGATATAGTTTTCGATCTGCTGCGTTGTTACCGTCTGGTGCCAGAAAGTTGCATTCATGCCACGTAATATCTGCCTGAACTTTTCATCATCATTGATCACTTTACGAATGGTGTGGATCATGTTGCCGGCCTTGTAATACATATCGCCACTGCCTTCCTGGTTCACACCATACTTACCGATGATAGGTATATCGTTCTGGATATTCTTCCTGATGCCGAAGTTGTATTCGTCACCTGCTTGTTTACCAAAGAGCCATTCGGTATACAGCGTTTCACTGTAGTTGGTAAAACCTTCATGAACCCACATATCGGCAATGTCTTTCGTGGTGATGTTGTTCGCAAACCATTCATGACCGCTTTCGTGGATGATGATAAAATCCCATTTCAATCCCCAGCCTGTTCCGCTAAGGTCACGACCACGATAGCCGTTCTTATATCCATTGCCATAAGCCACAGCAGATTGATGTTCCATACCAAGGTGTGGAGCATCTACTAATTTATATCCATCTCTATCAAAAGGATAAGGGCCAAACCAATATTCGAAACATCTCATCATCGGCTTCACCTGTTGAAATTGATGTTTGGACTTTTCAAGATTATAATCCAGCACCCAATAATTGAAAGTGACAATTTTAGGTGTGACGTAAACAGATGTACCACCATTTTCTTCTACATAAGCTGTGTCAAAATCAGTATGCAAAGTATCTGTCCAGTTCACATACTTGCCAATATAAGGAACGATGTTGTAGTTGTTGATGGGATTTCTGACTTGCCACGTGTATGAAAGGGATTTGGAATTTGCAATTTGGGATTTTGATATAAGTCTGCCATTTCCAACGGCAATTAAAGTATCAGGAACGATCATCGTCAGCGAAGCACCATTATCCGGTTCATCTCCCTGGTAATCTTTACAAGGATACCATGCACTGGCTCCCAAACCCTGTACGGCAACACTCATCCATGGTCTGCCAAGCGAATCTGTTTTCCATATCCACCCACCGTCCCAGGGAGCATTTTTGGCTTCTTTGGGTTTGCCGTGGTAGTAGATAATAATAGAATCCCCGTAATTGTCCTCGATATCTTTCAGGTTTACAAGAGCAATGTCTCCATCTCTTTTGAAAGATAAAGACTGATAATAGTTTCTTTCTTTTGTTTCCCCATTTGTACCTCCGTCTGGTAGGCCATAACTAATAGAGTATTGCTGAACAACATGGGCTACAATGCTATCGATGATCAATGGTTGCTGCAGGTCAATTTGCATTAGCAGAAATCCTGGCAGCTTAGAAAATGATCCTTTCAGTCTTTCAGGCTTAACTATTTTGAATTTGATGATTATTTTTCCTTGAATGGTTTTGCTCCCAAAATCCGGCTTCACTTCAATATCATATCGCAACACATCCCACCAATCCCTGTTCTCATTCAGACTGCCACGCAGTGTATCTGCTTTGGTGAATTTTCGTTCCTGTGCAAACAGAACAAGTGGTGTAACTATTAAGATTAGCATGATTAATTTCAACTTCATATTTTAAAATTAGGATATTCGGGCATGAAGAATTCAAAAGTAAAAAGTCATAATTCAAAAGTTCGGAATCATGCCGTTCTCCTGTTTTGCATATTGACTTTTGAATTTTTACTTAGTTCCTGTAGCTCAAAGCATTCTTCTGATAAACAACTCTTCACTTACAACGAACAAACCGGTATCGCTTCACTCGATCCGGCTTTTGCAAAGAATCAATCGGTGATGTGGCCCATTCACCAGTTGTATAATACATTGGTTGAAGTTGATTCTAACCTCAGCATTGTTCCTTCAGTTGCAAAAAGCTGGGATGTGAGTGCAGACAGGCTAACATTTACTTTTCATTTGCGGAATGATGTATTCTTTCATGATGATGCATGCTTTTCCAACAACAAAGGCAGAAAACTTACTGCACACGATGTTGTGTATAGCCTCTCCCGTATTCTCGATCCGGCAACAGCCAGTACTGGTAAATGGATATTCAATAACAGGGTAGATAGTATTCAGCCATTCAGAGCCATTGACGATTCTACTTTTGAACTGAAACTACTCAGACCATTTCATCCCATCATGGGAATACTGAGTATGCAATATTGTAGTATCGTTCCCAAAGAAGCCGTGGAGCACTATGGAAAAGATTTCAGGCGACATCCTGTAGGCTCCGGTCCGTTTAAGTTTTACCTGTGGGAAGAAGGCCAGGCTTTAGTGATGCACAAAAATGACCATTATTGGGAGAAGGATGAAGCAGGAAAACAGTTGCCATATTTAGATGCGATTAAAGTGACCTTTTTCGATAATAAAGCAACAGAGTTTTTACAGTTCAGGCAGGGTGACCTGAGTTTTGTAAATGATATCGATCCTTCTTTTAAAGATGAAGTATTGTCGAAGACCGGTGAGCTACGAAATGAATGGAAAGGCAAGATCATCTTAAACAAACATCCATACCTCAACACTGAATACCTGGGCATGTTGGTAGATGAAAGCAGCCCGGTTTTGAAGAACTCACCCACCAAAGTGAAAGCTTTACGACAGGCTATGAATTATGCCATCGACAAACGTAAGCTGGCGATGTACATGCGGAATTCGATCGGCATACCGGCTGAAGCGGGATTTGTTCCTGGTGGATTACCATCGAGAAATACAGAACTGGTAAAAGGATATACTTACGATCCTTCAAAAGCAAGAATGTTGTTGCAGCAGGCAGGGTTTAATGGCAAACTACCAACGATCAAACTACTCACCATTCCTATCTATGCAGATATCGGGAGTTTTGTTGCGAAAGAATTAGAGAATGCCGGTATACCTGTCCAGGTGGAAGTGATACAAAAGAGTTTATTGCTGGAACAAACTGCCAAGTCACAAGCTTTGTTTTTTCGTGGTAGCTGGATTGCTGATTATCCTGATGCGGAGAATTATATGGCAATGTATTATAGCAAGAACCCTGCTCCGCCAAACTATACAAGGTATAAGAACCCTGCATTTGATGTGATGTACGAGAAGGCTCTGCAGGAAACAAACGACTCTGTTCGTTATGAACTGTACAGGCAAATGGATCAACTGGTGATCAATGATGCTCCGATCATTCCTTTGTGGTATGATATGGTGATCCATCTTGTGCAGCAGAATGTAACAGGTTTTACACCCAATGCTTTGAACCTGCTGGAACTTCGCAGGACCAGCATGAAACATTGATCAGTCAGCATTGCTTTTTATCGCACTGATGTACTAGCACCACTACCCATAATCGTGATGTCCTGGCTGTTTTGGTTCGATGAGTTGATCAGTGTAAAGGTGATGGTAGAATCGTTCAGCCAGTTGTAGTTCATCGCATCATAACCAAAGCTTCCTGTGAGTGTTGTTTCGTAAGAACGTATCTCATTATTGTAGAGACGATACATTCTTGTGAAATAGATCGTGTCTTTACCGCTGATGAGTTTAAATACTTCAACATCTCCGGGTTTATATTTATTGGTGTCTGCAGAGGGATTCTTTTGCGTGGCAAAGTATGTTGGAACAGGATGTGTTTTTACCGGGTTGTTGACTTTACTTTGGCTGCAGGCAAGTGCAATTACTACAAGGAGTAGAATTAGTGATTTCATATGGCATAATTTACCTGCAAAAGGTAATTAGCCATATCCTGGAATTTAAAGACTTTGGTCAGGCTTTGATTTGAGGAAAAGATGTATGCCAATATTTTGAAGTATCGCAAAGGACACAATGAAGACGCAGAGATCGCTAGGTCTTTGCGGAACTTTGCCAAAGCCTTAGCGTTATTAATATTGCTTCGCTCTTCTCGCAATGACGTATAGCCAGCATCAAGCATCTAACATCCATCATCCAGCTCACAATCCAAACTTCACACCCACCTGTGGTATGAGCATGTTGGTTTCTGATTGCTGCTCATCGAAGAACACCTGGCCGCTTGAAGTAATTCTGGGGTTAGTAAGGTATTTCGTTTTTCTGCCTACCATGTAAGCTGCTTTTATCTCGAGTGAGAGTTTACCATCTCTTTGCAAACGTATATCAGCACCGGCGGCACCGCCATAAGTAAAAGCCCATTGTGCTTCTGATGCATCGCTATAGTTATTGTTGTAGTAAGAAGCATAGTAAGTCTGGCGTTCTACGTTAACGGTTGAGAAGAAATCATTCCAGCCTAACAAACCTTCTGCAAAAGGATTGATCAACTTGTTCTTCGGTTGTTGCAGTCTTAATTTGAACTGGATAGAGAATACATTGCTGGAAGCAGAAACTTCGTATTGGTCAAAGAAATTATCATAGAAATATGCATTGCGGGAACCCATAGATCCATATCCTAGCTCAAGCCCTATATGCAACGGCACTTTGCGATCGAAGTTGTACATGATATGACCCCGAAGAGCAAGCAATACATTGTCGTTCACATCCTGGAATTCGCCTTGCGGAATACCCACTGCACCATTAAAACCGCCGGATAGTTTTTGTCCGAACTTTTGGGCATTGGCACTCATCGTTATAAGCAGGGTTGCAAACAGGAATATCTTTCTCACTGATAATAATTTATACAAATATAGGAGCAAGTATTGTGCTAGGAGTGGGATATTGGATGCTGCTGCGTTTTGTCATTGCGAGAAAAGAAGCAATCTTATTCGTTTGATCAATGTTAAATAAAAAAATGGCTGGCAACAATACCAGCCATTAGAAAAATAGTAAGCCAAATGGTAAGTACTCAACATAGTAACTCACTGTAAGAATCGATAAGCATTACTTTCTTTCCCCATTTCCAAAAAGAAAATTGATGGTAGGATTGAATTCAGCTTTTTTACCTGCTTCTTTTTTTACTCCCAAGCCAAAGTTGATCCACAACCCATCCAGAAATGTTCCTTCAATACCTATCGATAAACGGTAGTAGGGAAATTGGTGAGTTTGGGCATTGAACTCGGCTTCTAAAAAACCTTTTGTATCATTAGATCCATAATACAAACGAGTTCCCAAACCTAAGAGGCCTACGTTTAATTTGCTGGTTCCACTGTCTCTTAATTGACTATTAACACCTAAAAGCAATTGTCCATTCTTGCCAAAAACCGGCAGACCTAATGTAGACCATCCACCTAATTTAGATGCAGCTGATAAATTTTTGATCAGAGAATCTTTAGAGTTGAATATAGATGCAAATCCAAGGTCCCAAACCATTTTATTCCAGTTATCTTTCTTGATCTTTTCCCTGAATGAAGAGATCTTCGATATATCAACATGCTGGTCCATGATCTCCCGAATACCCTTCATCGTTGCTTCGTACTTAGCCGATGCCGTGTCTGCAATTATTGCATTTACATCTACGAAGTTCATGTTATTATCTGTTGCATATTGTTTTACAGCTTCGGTAAACTGGATGGTTATGGGCGACAGCATCTTACTTATAAATGCATTTAAAAGTTTATCATTTCGTAGGTCTGCATGATCAATTAATTTGAACTTTAATCCAACCGAAACTGCATAGCTTTTATCTTCATTTACTTTCGTACCTATTGAAAGTGCCGAGGTATACCAAAAGCGATTTGCAGCGTAGTTCTTCAAATTCACATTCGGATTAAAAAGCATTGGTGAAAACTCAACAGTTAAATTTTGGGGAATGGCTGCTCCATTATTCAGATAATAATTACCTACAGCAAACGCCAGTTTTCTTGTGGAAGTAGGGCGTAAAAGATTGCTTGGTGTTACATCCAGAATTTTAAATGCAGGTGCTTCTGGTACAGCATAATTAAGTGTACCCCATCCTGCACTTATTTTGTCCTTGTCATCCTGGCTGTGTCCAGTGATAAGGAAAGCGAAGGATAATAGTGTTAGTAATATTTTTATTTTCATAAACTGGTTTTTAAATGATGATTTTTCCAAGAGTAACAACGAATGCAGCATCATCTTTCGATTGTCCTCTGCATACCTGCCTTGCCTTGCAAGGTGCCCCATTTTGAAAAATTGTTGCATTAGCACTGAAGGCATTTCCTGCACCTGCAGGGTCTATAATTGTCCAGTGGATGATCAGGTATAATCCAATCAGATCATCACCTTCACCGAGGTCGAAAGATGTTTGTTGATCCCATTGACTGGTTTGTTGGTACACTTCTTCATTTCTGTCTTTATTAAACAGGATGATTGTATAGCCAAATTGCTGGGGTGTTTGAAAGTCGAACTCAAGTATGAGCCGATCATTCGAAGGTTGCACATGAATGTCTGCCATAAAAAATTTGAGGACCTACTCATTACCCTTTTCGGTATCCGGGGCTTACTCTTTAATAAAGGATTTTCAGCTTACTCCTTTTGATGGTCTTGAAAGGTTTAGGGGCGATTATGCAGTTTTTAGCTTCTTTACCGGTTTTTTTCTTTCGCTTTTTTTCTTTCCTCCTGCCATTTCATATTCATTGCTGTCTTTACCATATTTGGCTGCTACAGCAATCAACATCCTTTCGTTTAGATGTTTTAGAATAGTTTCTCTTTCTTCTAAAGCATTCAGTTTACTGTCAACAAGACTTAGCGTATTGTTGTACTCATCAAGAGCTGTTTTTACATCATCAATAGCCGACTGATAACCTGTAAGGGTTAGGCCATTGCCAAGATCAAGTGAGCTGTTAATGCTGGCAATGGAAGCCTTACGGGTGATTGCAGCATCATAAATAAGAGATAGACGTTTTAATCGTGCCATAGTTTGGGTTTTTATATGTTGAATAATCAATGATCAATCAGGGGTATTCTTTATTTGATATGTTGTACTCTTTATTTGATGGAAAGAACTATTTATTTGATATGATGTACCCGTAGACTAATACTAACAACACTTGATCTTTCTACATGTACTATCTAATCAATATCCGATTCCTTAAATCGAATCGCCTGTTCTTCACACCTTATTGCCTGTACAGCTTATCTGGTACGGAGTTTTCTGTATTTATTGTGTACTTCCGTGCAATAGATCTGGGGTAATGCTGGTGGTATAAGCCTTTCTATTAGTTTGGTACTCAAAAATAATTTTCCTGTTAGCCCTTTGCAACTGCGAAATGTCGCAGGTTTTTAGTAGTTTAAGGCTGAATTTTTTCAATCATGCATAACCCTGGTGATTTCACGAAGTCAATGGTTACCAATATGCCTGCTAACCTACACACCGAACAAGCAAGGCAGTTTAAACAAACCCTACAACGCTTTCCAGAGGAGGCGGTTTACATTTATTCATTTAAAGAGCATCGGCTGATCTTCGCTGATGGATGGGAAGAGATCCTCGGTTACAAGGATGATGAAATAGGGATGTTAACGATCATTGACATTACATCTCCCGAGTTTAAGAGTTTTTCTTTTGAGCTGAATGATAAAGCGTTGTTGTTTATCCTGGATAAGTCTGAAGAACTTGAGCGGTACAGCTTCACCATCGAACTAAAAAAGATACACAAGAATGGAACACTTGTTCCTTTAATAGTGAGAGTAGGAGTGTACAGGGCAGAAAATGGTAAGCCAGTAGAGATCATTGGCAGAAACCAGGTAAACCACAGCATTAAATTTGGTAAGGTGATGCGTTATGCGGCATACGGTCCGGATAAATCAGCGTTTGAGGAGCAACTGAATAAAGATCTTTTTAAACACTTTGCAATATCAAGAAAAGAGAAAGAGGCTTTGGCGTTAGTGGCAAGGGGTTATTCTTTTAAAGAGATCGCTTACGAATTCAATGTTTCACAATCGGCGATAGAGAAAAGAATACTGCCTTTGTATAAACGTTTCGATGTAAAAAGCCTCACACACCTCATCACTTTCTCGTACGAGAACCACATTCTTCCTTAGATGGATAAATGAATGCTGAGGATATTTTTATGATCTACCTGCAGATCTTTTTCGATCATGCTTTCCCATGTTGCAGTTTGATGATCTGTTCCCAGCACCCATATCACTTTTTTTGATCGCAATGCATCTACATTCAGCTGGTAAGTATTGTTGTAACGCATCATGCTATGGAATTGCGATGCATTTACCAGTGTTTGTTTTACCGGTTCTCCTGGATTGATATCATCAATGATCAATAGATCTGCTTTACGCCAGTTCCAGAGAAGACTATCCTGAGGATCATCAACCTGGGCAAACAGTGTATAAAGTTTGATTGCTGTTGTATAACTGCATGTTCTATGTTTTATTGAATGTTCTGTAGCAATGCCTGTAGCAAGGCTTGTTTTGCCTGTTCCCAGGCCACCATACACCAGTAAATGTTTGTACTGATCAGATCTTAAAAAGGATAACAAGAGTTCTTTGTCGGTTGATGTTATTTGTTTGTCCCATATACTTAACCTGAACTGAAACGGGTATTGTGCCTGCTGTAAATACATTTTTGTTTTATACCAATACTGAAAAGGATAGAGCAGCAAAACGAGCATAAGAACGATCATCCATAAATAGAAGTTCAGGTTGGGTTTAGATAAACAATCATTGTGCATCAGGAAAAGACAAGTGCCTGCAATAAAGGATCCCAGCCAGAAAAAAACTACATCTGTGGCTGTATCAAAACCAACATTTTTCCAATCGGGCTCAAAAACATATTTTGTTTTGGCAGGTGAATAAATGTTTTGTGCAGTAGACTTTTTCTTTAGCAACAGTGGCCCCAAAAAATTATAGGCTTCAAAAACCGTCCATAAAATTCCAATAATAAGTGTTGACCAAAGTATCGGATTTAACAAAGAAGTATAAGCTGCAAGAATTATATACAATCCTATGTTGGGAATGAAGCCTAAACCAATATGCCCGAATTGATTGGCAAGCCAGGAGTAAGTGAGGGTAACTCCACGATAAGAATCTTTACCAATGAGATCTGCTTTTAATTGTTGGAGAAATTGTTTGGCTGTTATTCTCATATTATCCTGAGATTAGTTAGTCGGCTGGTTAATGATAAACGCTGTTGTTGCTGGTGGCAAACCAGCAACAACGAAAAGGTATTTAATATTTACAAGATTATCCGGCTACAACTTTCATCAAAACATCAATTGGTTTATCTGCA
The DNA here is from genome assembly GCA_024508725.1 of Chitinophagaceae bacterium. Lineage (GTDB taxonomy): Bacteria > Bacteroidota > Bacteroidia > Chitinophagales > Chitinophagaceae > JAEZDC01. The sequence goes on from JANINS010000002.1 coordinate 283,832, forward strand.
TTCCTGATCTCTTGTTCTGTAGCTGCAGTTAGTAAAATGAAATCCTGTTCTATTTCCTTCATCCAGTTGGCAGAGATGATGTAAGTGCCAACTTTGATCTTCGGAATAGTAAACTCAACGGGATTATCCCCAGATGGGTTGGTAGCTATGATCTTTTCCTTTGTGATCTTATCTTCTAAAATAAGCTTTACATCTTTTATTCCTGCCTTAAGTATCGCCTCTTTCTCAACTTCTGTAACTGATGGATCGAGTGACACTTTCACTTTCAGATTCTGAATTTCAGCAGCAGTGGTTGATGTTGTGGTAGTTGGTGTATTTACTCTTGACTGAACAATAGATGTACTGCTTGATGGCAATACCAATTCTTTTAATCTGTCTAAGAAAGCAACAAGCCTGGAGCTATAAAATCCCCCGATGAAAGCGAATACGATCACACCTTTGCTTGAATCGATATCTACTACATTCTGGTTCTGGAAAAAGTTATAACCAAACACAATTATGAGTGTGCAAAGTGGTGCATATAACATTTTTGCGATCTGGTGCGGTATCTCTGAACTATCAAATTCTGTTGCAGGATTTTGAGGGTCTGTTGTTCGTTTTAAACCGATCAAGGCAAGGTTAAAGATGATACTCGACAAAACGCCAAACCACGACCAGAAAACAATCTCCCAATATACTGCCGGACCAACCAGCCAGAAGTTCGATTGTAATTTGAATCTTGTTTCAGTCAAGAGTGTAAAGCCTTCCATGGGTGAAGAACTTTTAAGGTATTTGCGAAGGGTGTCGAACTGAGGTGGATAGATCTTATGATTCAGCTGGATAACAATATAGTCGAGTGCTTTGTTATGTAATTTGGAATAATCTGTTATGGTGCAGCATGGTACTGATCTGGGTGAATCTGCTTTTTGATGTAAGTTGCCATATAAGGCATTCAACGATGCAGTGTCAAAGTACAGTTTATTTAAATGACTCTTCTGGCCTTCATCTAATCGTGAATATTCATAACTGCTTTCTCCATCATAATTTATTTTTTCTATTAAGTGAGCTAAAAGATAAGCAGCCACTATAAACAACAATAGAATGATTAATCTGCCAAACCATTCATGTTCTTTGTACTGCTTGAAGTTGGGCATAGTTAGTTTCATAAAAGGGGTATGTTTAAGAAGAGTAAATGAATGAATGAACTACTTCTTCACCAGGTATTTTGCACTTACCCAGCCTTCCAGGTCATTAATACCATGAACAGTTCCGGTAACTTCAACAAACCGCCAGTTGCCTTCACCTTTAAGTATCTGAACTTTAGTATTGTTGGGTAGTGGTTCAGTGATTGGTTCGAATGATGTTCCAGGACCACGACGAATGTTTACTGCCGTATTGGTGAAATAGGTGTCTATCGTTTCATCTTTCCTGCCCATAGCTTTCGACCTAAAACCTGACATAGGGAAGGCCGGTCCCGGATCGGATTTGCGAAATGGAGCAATATCATCATGCCCTACAACATCTTTTAATTTGTATGTTTTAACCAGTAAGGCGGCAATCTCTGTGGCAATTTCCATTTGTGCTGCTGTATAATCCTGCCAACCTTCGATAGTGCTTTCGTTTTTATGTTTTGCCATCACCACTTCACTATCGGGAACAACCCGTTTATCAACAGGGCACATCCAGTTATTACCAGATTTGGAGAGTCTTCCACCATTTACCAGTTCAATACCGATGGCATATTGATTTAGTCCATTCAATCCATTCCATTTACTTACACCTGCATGCCATGTAACGATATTAAAAGGAGCAAACTGAATGATGCTGCCATCACGATCGATAAGTAAGTGAGCAGATGCTTTTGCATTTTTATCGAGAAACCAACTGACCGATCCTGCTGCCCTGGTAACAGCAGTGTAATGCATCACTAAGTAAAAAGGAATATAAATGCCTCCCTTATTAGGTGTGGGTTGATAAGGAACAGGCTTGTTGTCGGCTGTGTACAGCCTGTGGTTGATGATCTTCATAGCAGTGTAGTTTTAGAGTGGTTATATGGGGATTCATTAGCAGAAAAATTTAGGTATTAATTCTTGATCTGGTTGTTAACTTAACACTCTGTTTTCACTTACACAATAGCAGAAATACGGGGTATGTTTACTAAGCTGCTTGAAATATCTTTTTTAGTGAATCAGTATTGATGGGTTTAGCGATGTAGCCACTCACACCCCGTAGTTTAAGAGCCCTTTCTGTATCATTCGCTGCGATAGAACTAGATACCACATACAATAAAGGTTGTTTTTTGAATTTCGGGTGCAGGATACTATAGAACTCGAGAAAATCCCAACCACTTAAACCAGGCATGTTCAGATCAAGCAGTATGATATCCGGAAAGCCTTTCTGGTCGATCATTTCAAGATAATTGATCGCTTCCATAGCAGAATAAGATACACTGATGTTGCCTACTTCGCTAATACTTTGCAACAGTTTACTGGTTAGAAATATGAATATTTCATCATCGTCTATTAACAGTATGTTTTTCGGTTTACTCATGGTTGTAAGTTTTGATGAGTTTACCACAAGACGCTTTGTTTTGGATAGGGACGGTTGAATAGCGCTCATAATAATAGTGTTTACATAAAAATGATTCCATAAAGGATTACAATGATGATGGCAACCTTTAATAAGTGTTGCCATAACCTATGATACCTGTTGCCTGGTTCAGCTTGCCATTGACTGTGTTTCATATTTTTAATTATACTGCATGGATGATAAATGCAACTGATAAAGCAAGGCACAGTGATAAAAGAAAGAACATCGTTTTATAATGCCTGTTTATGATGGCCTGATGTTCCTCGATCGTTTTTTGTGTTCTGTTTTTTTTCATAATTGAGATTTTAAAAGGGGCTTCAAATGAAGCCCCCGGGGCTTGGGTTTATAAATGAGATATTCACCAACTGAATATCACCAACCAGTAAAAGGAAGGAGGGCAAAACTTTCGTCCTGCCCCGGAATCCAACTGACTCTCCTCACACAGAGAAAGCGGGCTGAATCACTTACTTCAGCAGTGAGAAGTTGCTCCGTAAGGGGAGCGGGGAAGGAAATTCCTTTATCAATGAGCTGTTGTAATGTTTCGATTAATTACAATGCAATGTTAGGATCGGGAAAAGGGCAAGTCAAGAGGAGAAGTACTGATTTTTTTTGAGGAGTTTGTCCTATGGATAATAAGGATTTCTCCCTATAGTTCATAAGGAGAAATCCTTATGAAGAATAGAAATGAAACATGTAAATGATTGATAATAAGCCGGGAAGGATTAGTCGTCTAATAGACTGGCAAGCTGTAATAATTCGTCTTTTTTGTAAGCGATCGAAGGACTTTCAAAGCATTTTGCCAACTCTTCCATCAACATCTGGATGATGCGTTTGTGACTAAGCGGCTTAAAAAAAGATGCAGCCGGGTGAACTGAAATGCGTTTAAAGTAGCTGTCTACTTCATTATTGGTAAATATTCCTCCGTTTAATACATCGATATAGAAATGGATCTTTTGCTGTGGATTTTTATGTTTTACGGGATCATAATCATTATGAAAAAAGGCAAGGATGAACTGCTTGGGAATATTAATCACTCTTACCGGAATATCGAGTAACTCACACAACACCTGGTAAAGTATTCCATTTGCTATGGCATTACCTTTTTTACTTTCTACTACTTTATGAATGAAGAATTCATCCGGATTCTGGTAATTTACTTCTACACCTTTTAAATGGTAATAATTGTAAACGATACTGGATAGCACATTAGCCTGTTCCAGTGGAGTAAGAAAACTGTTGAGCTCAAGCCAAACGTTTCTTCTTATTTTTTCTATTTCCTGCAAAACGGGTGTTGTTTGCAGATCAGGATATTGAAACTTGCAAACCAGTAAAGCGCCAACAAGCAGATCGTGGTAAGCACCATCACGCCATTCTTTAAGATCGTTGGTAAGATCAGTGAAATGCAGCCTGTGAATTAATAATTCAATTCGTTCCTGCACTTCTTCGCTAACGGTAGTTTCCCAGAGATTCTCAAGGTTAGGAATGATGCCTTTGCCATAGTTTACGATACGATCTGATACGGATGAGTAAACCTCCTCATCGGGATCATCTATCAGTGTAAACAGGGCGTTCAGTTCTCTGGTTTCCTGCATAGGCTTTTGTTTGATGAGGCCAGGCATTTTGTGCTTTTACGTGTAAGACGCAAAATGTGTGATGATCTCATATTCAAACTACGCTAATTTTTTGCCAAACTAAAAGCATAAGTTATTCTATGGGTGTGAAAAACATGAGTTGTTTAGTTTCTACCATGTGAAGAACTGAATATCTTCATCCTTTAATAGATTTGATAAAAAGAAGGTATGCCATCATCAAAAACAAGGATCGTAGTAATAGGTACAGGAGCAGTAGGTGCTACCACAGCTTATACATTATTGTTGCGAAGAAGGATGGATGAACTGGTATTGATCGATGCCAATAAAGCAAAAGCATTGGGTGATGCACTGGACATGAATCATGGAATGCCTTTTCTTGGTAATACAAAAGTTTGGGCAGGTGATTACCCTGATTGTGCCGAAGCCAATATCGTTATCATTACTGCCGGAGCTGCCCAAAAGCCGGGAGAAACCCGTATTGATTTACTCAAAAGAAATGTGAGCATATTCGAGAGCATCACTACAGAAGTATTGAAATATAATAAAGATGGCATCCTGCTGATTGCATCGAACCCAGTAGATGTAATGAGCTATTTCACCTGGAAAAAATCGGGCTGGCCTTCTCATCGTGTGATCGGTTCCGGAACTTTATTAGACAGTGCAAGATTTAGATACCTGATTTGTGAGCATCTGAAGATCGATCCACATTCTGTACATGCTCATATCATTGGTGAGCATGGCGATTCTGAATTACCGGTGTGGAGCCTTGCTAATGTTGCAGGTAGCGATATCCAGGTTTCTGAAAGCGACAAACAAAATATTTTTGCCCATACACGAGATGCTGCTTACGAGATCATTGAAGCAAAAGGTGCTACATATTATGCAATTGCACTTGCGTTAGACAGAATTTGCACCGCTATCATAAGAAACGAGTCGGCCGTACTTAATGTTTCAACACTGCTGGAAAACTATCATGGCATTTCCGATGTTTATCTTGGTGTGCCTTGTGTAGTGGACAGAACCGGTATAAGAGAAGTGCTACCCCTGAATATCAATGAGCAGGAGCAGGAGCTATTGAAGAAGTCGGCAGAAAAGCTAAAAGGCATTATTGAGTCAATTTCGTTGTAATCAAGAACTGATCAGCTTTTCATTCATATTTCTTTCGTATTTTCCAGTTAAATACGATTGCTCATGAGAAAAGTTGCAGATGTACTGGCCCGGAAAGGTAATTCAGCAATTGCCGTTCTTCCTTCTGATACCGTTATGCAGGCATTGAAGTTAATGTCTGACAAGAATATTGGCTCTGTTGTAGTAAAAGATAGTGCAGGAAATTACCTGGGCATTGTTACTGAAAGAGATTATAGCCGTAAAGTGATATTGCATGGCAGAAATTCTACCGAAACAAAAGTAGAAGAGATCATGAGTACAGATCTGCCGAAAATATCACTGCACGATACAATGGAATACTGCATGGGATTAATGAGCGATAAGAATGTTCGTTATTTACCTGTTTTTTCAGGAGATAAACTTGCAGGCATCATCTCTATGAGTGATGTGGTAAAGGAAACCATTCTTGCACAACAGGAAACGATCGATCATCTAAAACAATACATCACTTTATAAAATAAAAAATCCCGCCATGCGGGACTTTCTATAACATGTAAACAGATTAATGAACTGTGGTATCGGTAGTACCGTTACTGCTGTTCATTCCTTTTACACGATTTAAAGCATCTGTAGCTTTTGACTTAAGATCGTCTACTATTTTAGGATTATTTTTCAGGTAGTAAGCCAATCCAGCGATTCCTGCCGCTATCAATAATTTTTTCATATCTCTGTTTTCTTAGATTAAATCAACAGCTATACCAAAATGCTTTTGAGTAAAAACTAAATAAGAGAGTTACTGAGAATCAGCCTTTATTTAAAATGATCCTGAAGGTTGTGCCTTTGCCCAACTCACTCCATTTTACAAAAATGTCTCCCTTGTGATATTGTTCAACGATTCGTTTGGTGAGTGTGAGGCCCAATCCCCAACCACGTTTTTTAGTAGTAAAACCGGGGTTGAAAACTTTCTTCATGTTGGCTTTGCTGATGCCTTTACCGGTATCGGTTATATCAATGATCACTTCTGAAGTTTGCTCGAGAATGAGTATGCCTATCTTTCCTGTTGCATCCATTGCATCGAGTGCATTTTTAAGAAGGTTCTCAATTACCCAATCGAATAACGGTGGAGAAATGAGTACCGTTAAAGGTTGTTCTGCTTTTATTTCAAGATTGAAGATCACCTTACTGCCTGCTCTTTTCTTAATATAGTTCACCATGTTCTGTACCTGTAGAACAATATCTTTTTCTTCGAGTTTAGGCGTACTGCCGATCTTTCCAAATCGATCTGTTACCAGTTGTAAACGATGCACATCTTTTTCAATCTCGGGAACGATCTTTTCAACTTCCGGTATGTCTTTTAATACTTCAACCCATCCTTCGAGAGAAGTAACAGGCGTTCCCAACTGGTGTGCTGTTTCTTTCGCCATGCCTGCCCAAAGCTGGTTTTGTGTGCTGCGATAACTTGTTCTTAGTGCAATGAGCGTTATAAGAATAAAAAGCCCAACGATGAGTAATTGTATAATGGGATAATAGCTTACTTCTTTTAATAAAGTGGTGTTGCCATAATAATATCGATTGATCTTTCTTGCATCAGTAGGATCGCTCCACACGATTGGTTGATTGGTAGCTTTCAGTTCCTGTAGCTGTTCCTGTAAGTAATTTGGATTTTGTTTGAGCAGGAGCGTATCGAAGTTGATGAAATCAATGATGCTGTCTTTTTCGTTGGTCCAGATAATGGGAATATCGTCATTGTCTTTGATGATCTTAAGCGGAAGCCGGGTATCCTGGTTGTTAGGACTTAATAAAGAATTACTGGCTTCCACCCATTCTTCCACCTTTTGTCTTTCTTCTTTCGCAATCTTTTTTGCCAGGTATTGAGAGTAAAAAATAGTGCCTGATACAATGATGATCGCCACGAAAGCCAAGCCTGTTCTCCAATTGAGCCATTGCTGAAACATCGAACTAAGATAAGTAATGCCAAGGTACTGAAACTGAGATTGTTAAAGCTTAGGTAAAACGGCTGGTTCTCATTAGTTTGGATGGTAATTTGAATTTGATGTGATCAAATACCCAGACCATGACAAAGATCTACTCCCTACTTATTATTGCAACAGTGTTTTTATACTCTTGCAAAACCGCTACGAAAGCCTTCGAGAAAGGTAATTATGAAGATGCAGTTGAACTTGCCGTTCGCAAACTTCAGAAAGATGGAAATGATGCAGAAGCAAAAGCCATCGCAAGAAATGCTTATAAAGAAGCCGTGGACAAGCATAATGCTGTTATCAGCAGTTTAAACAACAGCACCAGTGATGGACGTTTTGAAAAGATATACAACGAGTATCGTAAGCTGCAAAACCTTTATGAAGCCATCAATAATTCGCCTGTAGCAAAAGAAGCGGTGAATCCTACAGATTATTCAAGCTATGTTCAAACCTATAAAGAAAAAACCGGTGAGGTCTATTTTAAAAGAGGACTTGACCTGATGAACAGGGGAGACCGTGCATCTTTTCGCCAGGCTTATGATGCTTTGAGAACAGCTTACCGTTTTAAAACCGATAGCGAGATAAAATCTAAAATGGATGAAGCTTATGATGCCGCTGTTGTAAAAGTACTATTACTAACCGATAATGGCTTTAACAATGGCGGTACATTCAACGGAAACTATGGTGGATATTATGGAGGTGGTATTAATAATGGTTATGGTAATTCTTATGCTACTTCTCAACTGGTAGAAAATTTCCAGGATGATCTTGTAAGAAATCTTCGTTACCAAAGCAATAATGAGTTTGTAAAATTCTATGGTGAATGGGATGCAAGAGCCAATAATATTCAACCTGATGAAGTGATCGAGATGCGTTTAGGCAGATTGGATATGGGACGTTATCATGATGAAACAAGTACGAGGGAAGTATCGAACAGGGTAGTAGTGAAGCAAACTGTTTATAAACCAGATTCTGTGGTGAATGAGTATGCTACTGTATATGCAAGGATCATTACAACCAAGAGAATCTATTTATCAGAAGGTGACTTGAACATCATATCACGTGATGCGAAGGGAAACTACATTTGGAATGATGTAGTGAGGGGTGAGCATCGTTTTGCAACAGAGTTTGCTACTTATACCGGTGATGAGAGAGCTTTGAGTGCAAGCGATAAAGCCCTTATCAATAACAGCAGAAGCAATGGTTATAACCAGGTAAAGCAGGAAGATATTGTTCGTGAAGTATTAAGGCAGATCGAATACCAGGCTGCCAGCAGATTTAAAAGTTATTACAGCAGGTATTACTAAAATAATATGCTACTACTAAGCAAAGCCCTGGAGAGATCCGGGGCTTTATATTTTACCCATAATGATAACTCTTGCATGATATTCTTTACATGCTATCTCAACGTCTTTGGCATTTAACAAAGCAGTGAGTGTAACATCAGTTGTATCGATCTTGCCATTGAATATCTTTCTTCGTTTGATAAATGCTTTGATCTCTGCCGTTGTTTCGAACAAAAGTTTGGTCTTATTCATTGGCTGGCAAATATCAGGGTTTATACTAAAGCAAAGAGACGGCAACTGCCGTCTCTTTCATAATCAGATCGTGTACTTATCTTGATTTTGACTTATTACGTAAATATGCTTCAACATCTTTACGGCTGTTACCAACAGCTCTTACGGCCCCGGTAACCTGTTGAGAAGACACACCGAACTTTTCTGCTACGTGGCGAACCTCCCATGATTGCCCTGCTGCAACTCTCTGGCGATCCCTGCCACCTCTGTTATTTCTACTGTCTGGCATAATGTTGTTTTTGTAAAACAGCCATAAATATTATGCCATGTAAACTTCAACGTTTATAGTTTAAGCATAGAACGATTGATGATCATATCATCCAACATCAGCTTTAAAAAATATTCGCCTGTTTGTAAAGCAGATGTGTTAAGCTGGTAAGAATATTCTCCGGCAGCAAGATGTGCATTCACGATGTACTGTAGCATTTGACCATTGCTGTTGAAAAGCATCAAACTCACGTTAGCAGCAGAAGTGAGATTAAACTTCGCAGTGGTAGTATTTTTTACAGGGTTGGGATAGTTCAGCAATTCTGTTTTAGTGGAAATAAATTTTACAGAAACAATGTTGCTGTATTTAAATGATCCATTCTCGTCTATTTGTTTCAAACGATATTGAATGTTTGATGCAGCCACTAAACGTGCATCAGTAAAAGAATAATTGTTAATGGATGAGCTGTTGCCTTTGCCTTGCACGAAACCCAGTTTTTGCCAGGCAATATCACCTGGAATATATCTTTCAATATCCCAACCCTTATTCTGGAATTCGGTAGCTGTTTTCCAGGATAGTTCTACGTTGTTATTTTTTATTGTTGCAGCAAAGGATAGTAACTCAACAGGAAAAGGATAATTGCTTTCTGCATAACCCAGGTCAGGTTTCGATCCATTAAAAGCAAGTCCAACGTTTGTTCCGCCATCGATGAGATCACTGCCTTGTGCCAGTTTCATAAAGTTGATAGCAGGTAAGCTACCATCAGCATTTCTTGGTGAACGAAGAACGGAAGTATCAAGGCTTACAAAATCTGCAGTGCTAACAGAAAACGGAGATTGCCAGCTATTGGTGGTTTGTGTGGCAACTGAACGAATAGAATTATTACTCAATCCCTGGAATGAAACATTGTTGGTGAACGACATCACATATCCCGGATTTGGATCATTATTGCCAAACCCAAAATTGGGATTGTTCTTATATCCTGTATTGTTATAAAGGATCATTGAGCCATTGTTGTTATTCTGATCGAATCCTTTTTTTCTATTGTAAACTGCAAGACAATTTCTCAGCGTTGCATTATGCACCAGGTTATTGCCACCTGTTTTAAAGCCATTGCCATTACCTAAACTTGGGGTCATATCTTTTCGATATCCATTTAAGAAGGTCCAGCAGCTATCGTAAGTAGTAGAAGGATTTGTGGCAGATGTTAGCAATCCATCCCATCCATCATCTGCATTTTGCCATGACCTGCATCCCCTGAAAGAATTTCCTGAGCCTACGTCAAGCTTTACTGCGAAACCGTCTGCATCACCTTCATCAGGAGGATCGAGATTGTAATACGAATCGCAGTTGATGATTTGATTATTACTTGCACCACCATCAAGCTGCAATCCTGTATCGTTGTTCTCGTAAAAAGCACAGAATTCGATGATGTTATTAGAACCACTCAAATGCATTCCATTATCACCGGCTTTATAAATGTCAAAACCTTTGAAGTACCAGTAATTGCCCGACATATCGATGCCTCTGTTGCTTGAGTTTACAGCCATTGAAGAAAAATTAAGGATAGGTCTTGTTGCATCTCCGGGGTAAGCTAACAGCGATATCCTGTTGGTTGAAGTGCCACTTTTAGATATATTGATTCTCGTGCTGTAAATATGCGTTTCGCCTCTTAAATAAATAATATCTCCGGCAACTGAAGCCGAAACAGCTTTGGTAATTGTTTTAAATGGAGTAGCCAGAGAAGTTCCGTTGTTGGCATCATTACCTGTTATATACGAAACATAATAAGTAGCGGCAGAAACGGATATTGAATTGATAACAAGTATCAATAAAAGATAAGCAAGCTTTTTCATAACAGAAGCAAGTTCTGTAATTATGCATGCGGAAAGAGCGAAAAGCTCAACTTCTTTTGTGCAAACGTTTGCAGGTATCAGCTTCGGCTGTTGCCGGATTCCATTACAATAAATTCAGGAGATAAAATCCTTTTTTCAAATTCTGTAACCGGTCTTTTACTTTCTATTAATTGAAGCAATAATTCAGTAGCTGCTTTTCCCATCTCAAATGCCGGCTGGCGTACAAAGGTTAGCGCAGGATCTGTGATCTCTGCGATATCTGCATTGGAAAATCCAACAAGAGCAATGTCGTCAGGGATTTTCAAACCTCTTCTTTTAAAAGTTTTCAGTGCACCTAAAGTGAGTTTATCGCTAAGTGTAACGATTGCTTCAGGTGGATCTTTTAATGTCATTAACTGGTTGATCGCCTCTTCAATTTCGGAGAATACCATCCCGCCATAAAAACAATGCTTGATATAATCGTTATTTACTTTAAGATCATTGGCACCTAATGCTTCTTTATAGCCTGCCAGTCTTTCACTGCTGATAGAAAGAAACTCAGACGGACAAAGTGCTGCGATCTTTTTATAACCGTTATGGATCAAATGTTCTGTGGCTTCGTAAGAACCTTTGAAATTATCGATGATGATCGTATGAGTATTAATACCGGGAGCGATCCTGTCGAACAATACGATCGGTAAACCTTTCGAATGAAGATTGCTGATGTGTTCGTAATCTGAAGTTTCTGTTGAAACGGAAACGAGCACTCCATCTACTCCACGTGAAGAAAGAAACTGGAGATCGACTACCTCTCTATCGTAGGATTCGTGGCTTTGAGAGATGATCACATTATATCCTCTGTCGTAGGCAACGGATTCTATACCATTGATGATCTGTGAGAAGAAACTATTGGCGATTTCGCAAACTACAACCCCTATTGATCGTGTTTTACGTTCCTTTAAACTCAGTGCTACCGGATTTGGACGATAGTTGAGTTTTTCGGCACATTCCAGTACCAGCTTTTTTGTTTCGGGACTGATCTCGTAGCTGTCCCGTAATGCTCTGGAAACAGTGGAGGTAGATAATCCTAAGGCTTTTGCAATGTCTTTGATCGTGACAGCTTCAAACTTCATTGTGTGGCAAACATTTTCAAATTCCGCGTTCAAATTAGGCAAATTTAGATAAATGGTTTTTTCATAGCTTTTAAACAGCTATTCAAGTATTATCGATGTCTTTCAGGTAACCTTAATTTTTGGGTGAACATGGTAACGTTTGCGTAAAAAAAACGCTTGTTTAACGGCTGCTACATTGAATATGTGTGTAGTTTGGACGTGGATTTTTTTGACGAAAATGACGTTATCACATAATTGCTTGTGTTTATGAAAAGAATTACTTGCCTCCTTGTACTCTTTCTCGGATTATTTTCTTTCGCTGAAGCGCAAACTGTACAGGTAAAAGGCTCTGTTACCGACTCTTCGGGAGTTGCTCTGCCAGGTGTTAGCATTGTTGTTAAGGATACTAAAAAAGGTACGCAAACTGATTCAAAGGGAAATTTTTCTCTTACAGTTACGGCACCATCCGGTAAGGTTACTTTGGTATTCAGCTACACCAACTTTAAACCTCAAACCATTACTACTGATGGTAAATCAGCAGTGAATGTTGTACTTGAAAGTAATGTTGCCCAGATAGAAGATGTAGTGGTTATCGGTTACCAAACGGTCAGAAGAAAAGACCTGCTGGCTTCAGTATCTTCTGTAGGGGCAAAAGAATTGAAAGATGTACCTATCAACTCAGCTGCAGAAGCGTTGAACGGAAGGCTGGCTGGTGTAACAGCTACCACTTCTGAAGGTTCTCCGGATGCAGAAGTGAGAGTAAGGGTTAGAGGCGGAATGTCAATCACCAACGACAACTCACCTTTATATGTGGTAGATGGCGTTCAGGTTGAAAATGCATTGAATGTTATTTCCCCGCAGGATATTCAGACAATCGATGTGTTGAAAGATGCTGCTGCCACTGCGATTTATGGTGCAAGAGGTGCTAACGGTGTAATTGTGATCACTACTAAAAGTGGTAAGCCAGGTAAATTTCGCCTGAACTATAATGGTTTTGTAGGTGTAAAAACCTTAGCCAGTGAGCTGGATGTGATGGATCCATACCAATTTGTGACTTACCAGTCAGAAAGATCACGCCAGCCTGGCGCTGCTATGCCAAACGACTCAACTAATTTTGCTGATAATTACGGACATACTTGGGATACTTTACAGGTATACAAAAACATATCGAAGGTAAACTGGCAAAAAGAAGTATTGGGTAGAACAGGCTTTACGCAAACACATAACCTTTCAGCAAGTGGGGGCACCAAAGTGTATACTTATTCATTAGGGTATACATTTAATAATGATAAAGCCATTGTATTAAACTCCAGCTATAAGCGTCATTTGTTCAATGCTAAAGGCGATTATAAAATCACAAAGAAAATAAAACTTGGTGCAGGGGTAAGATATACCAACCAGAATGTATGGGGTGCAGGTGTGTCATCAGACCAGGGAGCTTCTTTTAACAGGCTGAGAAATACAATTAAGTACAGACCTTTCTTATCAAATGGTTATGATCTTGACGATACAGATCCGTTTACTGACCCCACAAATGTTGGTAACGGCTTATCACTGGTTAACCCTATTCAGTTGGCTAATGCTGAGTTTCGCAGGAAAACAACAGAAGCTTTCAACGTTACAGCCAATCTTACTTTCAACATCACTAAAAGATTAACTTTCAAATCCACTTTTGGGTATGATATCAATAAAGTAACAGACCGCCAGTTCTACGATTCAGTTGCCCCATACTCTAAACAACAGGGTGGCAATAAACCATTATTGCAACTGGATACTGTGTTAAGAAAAACACTCACCAACTCCAATGTATTAACCTATTCCTTGAAAGATTTCAGGGGTAAACACAATTTTGATGTACTGTTAGGTGAAGAAACTTATGACCTTAGAACAGAGTCGCAATCTATTCTCTTCAAGAATTTTGCAAACTTCACATCACATCAAGTTGCTATGTCCAACACAGGTTTGGGTGAAGTGTTTAACAGCAGCTATCCAAGGCCCATTCAAAAATCTCGTTATACCAGTTTATCATTCTTCTCAAGAGTGAGTTACGATTACAGGAGCAAATATTATTTCTCTGTAAACGTTCGTGCTGATGGTTCATCAAAATTTGCTTCTCAAAATCGCTGGGGTTATTTCCCATCAGCCTCTGCAGCTTGGGTAGTTAGCAGGGAAAAATTTATGAGAAATATTGATGCCATCACAAACCTTAAAGTAAGAGCAGGTTATGGTACAGTAGGTAATAACCGTATTAATGATTACCTATTCCTTACCACTTTTAATAATAATGGTAACTATTATTATGGTATCAATAATCTGTTGGTTACTGCTTATTATCCTAAAAGCCTGGTTAATGAAAACCTTAAGTGGGAAAGTACAGTTAGCCGTAACATAGGATTTGATGTTTCACTTTTCAAAATTTTTGATTTAAGCGTGGATTTTTATAAAAACACCTCGAAAGATTTATTACTGGATGTGCCTATCGCTCCAACTTATGGATATGTTAGCCAGTTACAGAATGTTGGTAAAACACGTAATACAGGTTTTGAGATACAATTGAATGCAGCTGTTATCAATAACAGAAAAAATAACTTTACATGGAATATTAACTTCAATGTTTCTCATAATCAAAATTCAGTAGTTGCTTTAGGTACTAACCAGGAGAAGTATTTCCCTCAAACAAGCTGGTTCTCTCAAAATCCGCCTGATTATATTGTAAAAGTAGGAGCACCTGTTGGTTCTATGTACGGTTTTGTTACCGATGGTTTTTATACAGTAAATGACTTTAATTACAATGCAGCAACTGGTGTATACACCTTAAAACCAGGTATAGTATCAGATGCCCAGGTTGCAGGAACAGTACAACCGGGTTCTTTAAAACTGGCTGATCTTAATGGTGATGGTATTGTGGATGTAGATCATGATATGACAATTATTGGTGACCCTACACCAGATTTCTTCGGTGGCTTAAATCAGCAATTCACTTATAAGCAGTGGGATGCAAGCGTATTCCTTAACTTCTCTGTAGGCGGTGATATATACAATGCTAATAAAATTGAGCTTACCAATGCACCGGCAAATAACTCAAACCTGCTAAAGGTTATGGAAGGCAGATGGAGAGTGGTTACGCCAACAGGCCAGACTGCACAATGGGTAAGCAATGGTATCGTATATGGCATCGCTCCAGATCAGCTTGCTGCTATTAATGCAAACGCCAACATCTGGATGCCATTAGGTCGTGGTGCAACTGGTGCAGCAGCTTTCATCCCACACAAATGGGCAATTGAGGATGGCTCGTTCCTCAGGGTAAACAACGTTACAATTGGTTATTCATTATCTCCTAAAAAACTGGTGAGAATGAATATGAGTAAACTAAGATTCTATTTAACAGCAAATAATCTTGCAGTAATAACAAAATACACAGGTTATGATCCGGAAGTGAGTGTCAGAAAAAGCGGTTTAACACCAAACCTCGATTTCTCAGCATATCCGAAAAGCAGGACATTTATTTTCGGCGTAAACGTTACATTCTAATTATAACAACTTAGCTATATGAAAAGGAGATATTATAAAGTACTTTTTGCAGGCGCAATACTTTCGTTGGTATTAACTGCAGGGTGTAAAAAGTTTCTTGATCAGCAGCCAATTACAGACTTGGGTCCTGATATGGTTTTTGCTGATGTAAACAGCACCTATAAAGCCCTGGCAGGTGTATACTCAAGATTAATGGGCGACCAGGGTTATGGTATTCGTGTGAGTCTTTACTATACTGTTGATAACGATGAAATGCAGGGACCTACAGGTAGTGATGATGATGACAGAAGAGGGCTTGCAAGGTATAAACCAACAGCTAGTAACCTGCAGTTAAATGCACCTTTTAACCAGATGTTCCAGGGTATTGAATATGCAAACATTTGCATTGACAAAATTCCGAAAATGGAAATGTATAGTAATGGTACAGACCAGCAAAAGAAACAACTGAGAAGAATGTTGGGCGAGGCTTTAACACTGCGAGCTCAGTTTTATTTCGAAGCTATCAGGAACTGGGGTGATTTGCCTGCCCATTTTAAACCAGCATATGCACAGGCTTCAGATGTTCCTTTGCCTGTAAGAACGGATCGTGATGTACTGTACGATCAAATACTGGATGATCTTAAAACAGCAGCGGATATTGTTCCTTGGAGAAATGAACTTACTGCTATAGGTGATCCTGTAGATGAAAGAATTACTAAAGGAACAGTGAAAGGTTTAAGAGCAAGAATTGCCTTGTTCAGGGGGGGATACTCGCTACGTCAGAATGCTTCTATGCAACGCTCATCTGATTATATGAAGTACTACCAGATAGCAAAAGATGAATGTAACGACATTATCAATTCTGGTCAGCATTCTTTAAACGCAAGTTTTAAGGCGTTGTGGAAAGACCAGGTAGGAGCCCGAGCAGTAGCAGATCCTAATGGTGAATTAATGTTCCAGGCAAGTGCTATAGGTAGTGGAGGTGTAGAAGATAGTAAGCTTGGATATTATAATGGGCCAACTGTAAATGGCCTAGGAAATAAAAGCATTAACGTTCTTCCAACCTATTTCTATCTGTTTGATTCAACTGATTTAAGAAGAGATGTAACCTGTGTTCCGTACAATGTGCTTGCAGATGGTATTACTAAACAGGGGCAGGCGATCACTGCTATTAATGATGGTAAATATCGCAGAGATTGGATATCAAATCCTGTAGTTGCGCCAACAAATGCTATACAATACTTTAGTTTAAAATGGCAGATACTTCGCTACTCAGATGTATTATTAATGTTTGCTGAAGCAGAAAATGAAATCAATGGTCCAACTAGTGCTGCATATAATACTATAAACATGGTAAGAAGAAGAGGCTACGGAAAGCCTGTAGCAACTGCAGATCCAACTGTAGATCTGACTGCCGGATTAAACAAAGCAGATTTTTTTAAAGCAATTGTAAGAGAAAGATCATTGGAGTTGGGCGGCGAAGGCGTAAGAAAATTTGACCTAATCAGATGGAACCTTATCGGCACAGCATTTACAGAAACAAAAGCAAACCTTTTAAGAATGTCTAACCTACAGGCCATGGTAAATCCAACATACATGCTCGGTTACCCTACCTATAGTATCTCTGGGAATTTACCTATTTCAATGTATTATATTACCAACTCTACAGCAGACGATAAGGCTCTTTGGAGAAATTCTTTTTATACTACTGCACCTACTAGTACACCTTCAGGAACCACAAAGGTTACTTGGTTAAGTGCAGCAATTAACACCACTGCACTTGCAAGATTTGCTACTGGTTTTACGCCTGGTAAATCAGAATTGTATCCAATACCACAGGCTGCAAGAAATGCCAACGCAAATCTGATACAAAATCCCGGATACTAATCAATATCCTATTCTAAATATCGAGGCTGCTTTTACGAGCAGCCTTATTTTTTAAAAGCAGAATATGTTAGTAAGAAGTACAGCGTTGCTGAGTATTATGTTTTTGGTGCTTTCCTGCAGTTCAAAGATCGCACCTGCAACAGCACAGGCTGATGATGATCGTGCCATTGCTTTTCCCGGTGCAGACGGATTTGGCAAATACACTACAGGTGGTCGTGGTGGCAGAGTGATCATTGTTACCAACCTTAATGATAAGGGTGAAGGAAGCTTACGAGCTGCATTGGAAACAAAGAAACCTGCCATTATTGTTTTTGCTGTTTCCGGCACTATTCATCTGGAAACTCCGCTTGCGATCTATTCTAATACAACTATCGCCGGACAATCAGCTCCGGGTGATGGAATTTGTATAGCCGATCAGCCTGTATCGTTGAAGGGCGATAACATCATTGTTCGATACATGCGATTTAGAATGGGTGATCGATATGCGAATAAAGGAATGGTTGACGGTGCAGGAAGTGATGATGCTTTCGGAGGTGTAAAACGCAATAACATCATTATAGATCATTGCAGTCTTAGCTGGAGCACCGATGAAGTATTTAGTGTGTATGCAGGTGACAGTGTTACACTGCAATGGAACCTCATCTCTGAACCATTGAATTATTCTTATCATTTCGAAAAAGGCGATAAGGATTTCGAGAACCATGGCTTTGGAGCAATATGGGGTGGATTGCATGCAACATTTCATCACAACCTGTTTGCTCATTGCAACAGCAGAACACCAAGATTTAATGGCATCCGTCATACAGCGATCGAGAACTGCGATTTCAGGAATAATGTGATCTATAACTGGGGAAATAACAATGTATATGCCGGTGAGGGAGGAACATACAATATCGTAAACAACTATTACAAGTATGGTCCGGATACAAAAGCATCAGTAAAGTTTCGGATAGCCAATCCTTTTAAAAGAGAAGATATTCCATTTGGTAAATGGTATGTAGATGGAAATTATGTAGATGGATCACAGGGTATCTCCGCCAATAACTGGCTTGGCGTTACAATGGATAAGGGAACTGCTGAAGATGCAGCCATCGCAAAATTATCGCAACCTTTTTCTTTTGTTCTGGATAGATCAGAAACAGCAGTTGAAGCATACGAATCTGTTTTAAAAAGTGTAGGTGCTTCGTTCAGAAGGGATACGCTTGATCAAAGAATAATCAGTAATGTACAAAACCGTACAGGAAGGATCATCGATGTGCAGGGTGGATTTCCACATGGGACACCTTATAGTTTGTCTCAAACAGCCTGGCCTTTACTAAAAAGTAGTTCAGCACCTGTTGATACTGATAAAGACGGTATACCTGACGATTGGGAGCAAGAAAATAGTTTGAATGCTTCAGATGCTTCAGATGCAATAAAAACAGCATTGCACCGGTTTTATACCAATATCGAGGTGTATCTAAATAGCATCATCAAATAAAGGCGAAAACGATTGCGTAGAATTAAGTAGTGGTTTTGTTGCTTATCATCAATTTTCTATCGGAATGACTATATTTTTATCCATTAATAAATCAGCCAGTATGAAAAAAAAATTACATTTTTTAAGTCTTCTAATATGTCTTTGTAGTCTATCCGCAAATGCACAAGATACGCTTTGGAAAGAGGGTTTTACAAGAGGTGGAGTTTCAAACTTCCCTGTAACTTCTGGTACAGCAGCTGCATCTCCCGGTCAGTACTATATCTCATCTGCAGGACTTACGTGGTATGGCTATGGTCTTTATAATGCGAATTCAAGTCAGAATTGTACTAATGCAGCAGGTAATAACGATCATATAAGATTGTTGGGAGCTACTACACCGGATTCTGCTTTTATTGTAACTCCTGTTGCGAATTGGGCAGGCATCAATAGAATAGGTTTTAAAAGAAACAGAACAAATAAGCGTTACACATTTTATTGGACTTCTGACACCCTGGCTACCACTACTAACTGGATATTTGCAGCACACTTGCCAGCTTGGGGTTATCCAACATGTACAGATACTTTTGTTACCATCAATCAAATGAGTGCCAGGAGAGTTAAAATTGCTATTCAGTCAAATAATGATACTGATATTGATAGCATGTACCAAACAACGATACGTATTCTCCCAATTGTTTTTTCGGGAGCAAATGCTTATACTAAAGAAGCAGGCGTTCAAATTGAATGGTCGTCTTCCCGTGAGATAAATACCCATCAGTATATTATCGAAAGATCTGGTAATGGAAATGATTTCAGGCAAATTGCAGTAGTAGCTGCTAGCGGAAATAGTAATTCTTCTAAGAAGTACTATTTATTTGATGCTCATCCATTACTTGGTATTAATCTTTATCGGATTAAAGTATTGGACGCTGATGGGCAATTTATGTATTCGTCAGTTTTAAAAGTGAATACAAGTAGTTCTAAGGTTGAAATATCCGTAGCACCCAATCCTATTAAAGATGGAGTTCTCAATATTCAGCTTTCGAGTTTAACGAAGGGAAGTTATAGTATTAAACTATTCAATAACGTTGGACAATTGGTATTAAACACTCAATTATCAACAGATGGTGGTTCTCTCAGTCAATCCTTTACACTTCCGTCTACTGTAAAAGCAGGTATGTATAATCTTCAGCTTAGCGGTGGTGATGTGAAGATCAGTAAACGTGTGGTTGTACAGTAAATGCTCATAGTAAAGGTTTATATTAAAAGAGAGGCAAAAGCCTCTCTTTTTTATTGCAAACGTTTGCACAAATAAACACCCGCTAGTCATTCTGGAAATGGCTAAAATAACTCAGCTTAGAGGTGATTAAACCGATTGCTCATCCAGATTTCATACTCATGAAAAATTCTACACGCTTGTCAAGATTCCTTCTTGTTGCAGTATTGCTGATCATTACTTCTGCATCTTATGCTTACGATGTTGTTGTTGCCAAAGACGGAACAGGTAACTACGCCACCGTACAGGCTGCTATTGATGCAGCTCCAGCCAATAGTGCAGTTCCTTATACCATTTTTATCAAGAATGGTAAGTATAGGGAAAAGATCACTGTTCCTTCTAACAAACCTTTTTTACAGTTGACAGGTGAGAGTGTTGCCGGGGTATTTGTTTATTATGATGATCCTGCAACGGTGTTAGGAACACAGAACTCAGCCAGTTTTACTATCAATGCAAACGATTTTACAGCTGTAAATATTACTTTTGCGAATACTTTCAATTATGATTCTGCTAATGCTGCTGGCCAGCAAGGATTACAGGCTGTAGCAGTATTGGTAAATGCCGATAGAGCAGCTTTTAAAAACTGTAGGTTCTTGGGTAACCAGGATACACTTTATGCAAAAGGAAGTGGAACTCCAAGACACTATTTTAAGAATTGTTACATCGATGGTATTATTGATTTCATCTTTGGAAGTTCCGTAGCAGTCTTCGACTCTTGCGTTATTTATGCAAAGGCCAGAACAGCATCAGGTAGTTCATATATAACGGCTGCAAATACTCCAGGTGGTCAGGCTTATGGTTATGTATTCCGTGATTGTAAGTTCCCTGCTCATACAGGATCTACAACGTATTATTTCGGAAGGCCATGGCAAAATGATGGAAGCTCATCTCCATCTGCAGAAAATAAAACTGCTGTTCTCAACAGTAGATTGAGTGATAAGATCAGGCCAGAAGGTTGGTCAACTTGGAATGCAAGCACTAATACATCATTGATCCAATACAATGAATACAATAGTCAGTACTTTAATGGCACTTTAGTAGATGTTAGCCAACGTACACCTTGGTCAAACCAGTTGAGTGCTGTACAAGCAGCAAATTATAGCAATGCCAATATGTTTGGTACATGGGATCCATGTGCTGTGCTGGCAGGGTTTTGTAATAGCAGTTCACCTAATATCGCTATAGCAAATTTCAAAGCGGCAAAAGGTACTACAACATCAACTTTCAATTGGAACATTAGCTGGCCGATAGACCAGGTTAAATACGAGCTTTTCAGATCAACTACAACCCGAAACGGTGTTTATACTAAAGTGAACGAGGTAACAGCTACCAATGATACTTTGATAAACTTCTCACTTACTGATCCTAATCCGCCATCTGGAAGTATTTACTATTATTATGTTCTTGCATCCAGAACCGGATTAGCCAGCAACTATACTGATACCGTACAGATATCAAGTGCACCAACAATTAATATTTCCGGAACACTTTCTATGTTCTATCAAAACGTTGGCTCTCCTTCCGGAACTCAGACATACGTTGTGTCAGGAACAGATCTTCAAAGTGATGTAACTATTACACCACCTGCTCAGTTTGAAATATCAAACAATGGCGGAACAAACTGGTATACTAATGCTTCACCACTAGTGTTATCTCCAGTTGCAGGGTTGTTAGCTAACACTACCATTACAGTAAGACTAAACGCTCCTGCTGCAAATACATATACAGGAAATATTGTTCATACAAGTACAAATGCTGAGACTAAGAATGTTGCTGCCAATGGTACTACAGTAAATGCACCGGCTGTTACTTATGTATCTGTTCTGCATTTCCCGTTTACTTATACTTCACAAAATTCGGATAGTGCAGGTAGCAGACCTACAGGTGTTCTCCCTTCTACAGTTACTACTAATAGGATTTATAACTCTGGGTCAATCTCAACTACCGGTGCTTTGCCTGCATTTAGTACGCCTTATGGTAAAGCATTCTTCAGTAGTCCAACAACTGAAGGTTCATGGAGTAGTGGTGCCGGCGGTAATGGCGGAAATTTATTGCCATCTGTTTATCAACAGTTCGTTATTAAGGCTGATGTAGGATACAGAGTAAGGATCGATTCTATTTACCTGAATGCAGCATTTTATGCTACCAGTTCAGGAACTAAGTTCGCCATAGCTTATTCTTATCATGGCTTTGCACCTTCATCACAGGATCCAAATTCAGATTCTACAGGTGTTACCCCGAATGTGTATCCATATGCAAGTGGAACTTTAGGTGGTGTAGCTTTAGCACAACAGAACAACGGACCAGCCGCAGCTACATATAATTTTAAATATGCGGTAAATGCAGCCAATCCTTTGAATGGATTAACCGTTTCCGGCGATTCAACCTTGACTATCAGAATTTATTTTTCTTGCAGCAGTAGTAGTGGTAACAGATATGGTATGTTGAAAGATGTGATCTTCAGAGGTCTTGTTAACTCACTCGGTACAATGCCAATCACTCTCACCTCGTTCGATGGTTCATACAATGGCAATTCGGTAGCACTTAACTGGAATACCGTAAATGAAGTAGGAGTTAAAGAATTCCAGGTAGAAAGAAGTAGCAACGGAAGAGAATACCAAAGCATCGGTAAAGTAGCTGCTGCAGGACCATCTTCAGCTAAATATTCTTTCGTGGATGCAAAACCAATCGAAGGAGCAAATTATTACCGATTGAAGATCGTTGATAAAGATGGAAGCTTCTCTTATTCAAAAGTGATCGTTATCAATACAAAACCAACATCAGCGATCAGTGTATATCCAAATCCTGCCGGTGAAACACTTACGCTCACTCATACAAGAGCAATAAACAAAGCAGTTGTTGAAATTTATTCTGTTGATGGAAAACGGATCAATACTTACCATGTACAGCCTTCAGCAATTCAGTCTACCATTGACGTTTCTGAACTTGTTAAAGGAACCTACATGTTGATCTATTCTGATGGTGTTAACAAGACATCTTCTAAATTTATCAAGTTATAATATGAAGAACCATACGTTTTGGATAACAGCCATGCTCTTTTGCATGGCTTTTATTTCTCCTGACCAGAAGAAAAAGATCACCGTTTGGCTGGCAGGTGATTCAACAATGGCTGTTAAAGAAACCAAGGCTTACCCGGAAACGGGATGGGGAATGCCATTTGCGTATTTCTTCGACTCTTCTGTTACAGTAAAGAACATCGCAAAGAACGGAAGGAGTACAAGAACATTTATTTCTGAAAAGTTGTGGGAGTCGATATCGACAAACATACAGGAAGGTGATTATGTGTTCATTCAATTTGGTCACAATGATGAATCGAAAGAAAAAACAGATCGTTATACTTCACCGGAAGATTACAAAGCAAATCTTATAAAGTTTATTTCAGAGACCAGAGCTAAAAAAGGAAATCCTGTGCTACTTACACCTGTATCAAGACGTAAGTTTAAAGACACAACACAAATACCTACGCATGAATTATATTCAGCTTTGGTTAGAGATGTTGCGAAAGAGCAGAATGTTCCTTTGATTGATCTTGACGCAAAAAGCATGGAGTTATATCAAAAGTTTGGTGCTGAAACCTCTAAGCTTTTGTTCCTGCAATTAAAGCCTGGCGAACATCCCAATTACCCGGATGGAAAAGAAGACAATACACACTTCAATGAACTTGGTGCAAGATTGATCGCACAGGTTGTTTTGCAAAGTATCAGGGATATTAAACTAGAATTGGCAGACAGGATAGTTGTACCTAAACCAAAAAAATGAAACAGCTCAGATTAGTGATATTATTTTGTTTTGGTTGGATAATTTCTTTCAGCCAGAACAAGATCATTGTTGCACAGGATGGAAGTGGAAACTACAAAACTATACAGGCAGCTTTAGATGCCATTCCATCAGGTAATGATACTCCTGTGATCATCCAGGTTAAAAAAGGAATATATAAGGAAGTAATTACCGTTGATGCCAGGAAAAATAAAATCACTTTGATCGGTCTTGAAAAAGATCCGAAAGATGTAGTGTTCACTTTCAACAATCATGCTGGTACCCGTTTGCCAAATGGCGATACACTCAACACCTGGACATGTGGTTCCTTTTTTGTTTATGGAAATGATTTTCATGCTGAGAATATCACATTCGAAAACAATGCTGGCTTCACCGCAGGACAAGCAGTTGCTTTACGAGTAGAAGGTAACAGGGCTTCTTATAAAAACTGCCGTATGGTAGGTTTCCAGGATGTTTTGTTTCTGAGCGGTTCAGGTGTTAAGCATTATTTCGAAGACTGCTATATTGAAGGAACAACTGATTTTATTTTTGGTGCTGCAACAGCAGTGTTCAAAAATTGTTTGATCCATAGTAAGAAGAACTCTCATGTAACAGCAGCATCAACAAATAGCATCATACCTTTTGGTTTCGTTTTCTTTGATTGTAAACTCACTGCAGATAGTAATATCAATAAAGTTTCTTTGGGAAGACCGTGGAGCCCTACTGCAAGTGTAACTTATATCAATTGCTGGCTTGGTTCACATATTATCGCTGAAGGTTGGAATAATTGGAAAAATCCTGCAAATGAATCTACTGCAAGATATGCAGAGTATAAAAGTAGTGGTCCCGGAGCAAATGTTGACGCAAGAGTAAAATGGACAAAGCAGTTAACAGATGAAGAGGTGAAAAGATTCACCGTTGAAAATATACTTGGTCCGTGGCAGCCGTTAAAACGTTGAGTTACTTGTTCAGAAGGATCGTTGCAGTTGAAGAGTGCGATGCAACCACAGCTTAATAGATTTTCCGGTCTTTGCTTCATAACTTTATCTTATGCAACCGATCAATACCGCTTTATGTTCGTTTGGAATGAGTGGCTGGGTTTTTCATGCACCATTCATTACTACACATCCCGGGTTTAACTTTTATGCCGTATTAGAAAGAACAAAAAATCTTGCGCAGGAAAAATATCCATTTGTAAAAACGTACCGCAGCCTGGAAGAAATGTTGGCTGATGATAACATTGAGTTGGTGATATCTAATGCTCCAAATGCAACACACTATGATTTTACCAAAAAGGCATTGCGAGCCGGTAAGCATGTGGTGGTAGAGAAACCTTTCACAATTGAATTAGCAGAAGCAGAAGAACTAATTGAATTGGCAAGAAGTAAAAAGAAAGTTCTTTCTGTGTACCACAATCGTAGGTGGGATAGTGATTATAAAACGGTAAAAAAGATTGTACAGGAAGGCTCACTCGGTAATATCGTTGAAGCAGAATTTCATTATGATCGTTATAAAGATGAGTTAAGTCCTAAGCTGCATAAAGAAGTTCCTGGCCCCGGTACCGGTTCTTTGTATGATCTGGGTTCGCATCTGATCGACCAGACTTTGCATTTATTTGGAATGCCTGAAGCGGTATTTGCCGACATTCGGATTGCACGAGCAATTTCTAAAGTGGACGATTATTTTGACCTGCTTTTGTACTACCCGAATTTACGAGTAAGGTTAAAGTCAACTTACCAGGCAAGAGAACCTATCCCTTCGTTTGTGATACATGGCAGTAAAGGTTCTTTTATAAAGGCAAGAGGTGATGTGCAGGAAACAAAATTGCAGCAACACGTTTCTCCTGCTAATGAAGAGTGGGGAACTGAAGATGAAAGTGATGCAGGATTGTTGCATACAGAAATTGAAGGAGAGATCGTTCGCAGGCATGTTGTTTCGGAACGTGGAAATTATGCGGATTATTATGAGCAACTCTATCAAGCGATCAGGCATGCAGCAGAACCTCCTGTGGCTGCCGAAGATGGTTTGAAAGTAATTCAGATCATCAAAGCTGCTATTAAAAGCAATGAAGAAAAAAAGGTAATTAAACTCTGAAACGTTTAACTGTACGAAGAATAATTATACTGCATTAATATCTCAATAAAGTGTTATCGTTTTCGGTAACGTTTGCGCAAAGAAATAGGATGAAAGCACCCTGTAGGAGTTAATTAATAGGTAAACTTGTTGTGGTTTTTACAGGTAAAGTCCTGGATATTAATTTTATGTTGGCTACACTCTTTTGTTAGCCGATCGTTTCTAATTTAAAGCCATTATGAAAATTGTAAAGCTAGGATTAAGTGCAGTTTTGGTAGCATCAGTAACCTTGTGTTTTGCCCAAAAAAAATCCCAGGTTAAGGTTGCAACACCTGTTTTCAGGAAGGATACTTTCAACATCATTAAGTTTGGTGCAAAGGCTGACGGTGTTACACTCAACACCAAAGCGATCAATGGTGCAATAGATGCATGTAACAAAAAAGGTGGTGGTGTTGTTTTAGTGCCTGCTGGTTTTTGGATCACCGGTCCAATTGAACTAAAGAGTAATGTGAATCTGCATTTGCAAAAGAATGCAGTGTTGCAAACAACTGATGATTTCAGCCAATTCAAACTTATTGCCAGTAACTGGGAAGGTTTGCCACAGATGAGAAACCAGTCTCCGATCTCTGCTACCAATGCAACAAATATTGCGATCACAGGTTTTGGCATCATCGATGGAAATGGTGACGCATGGAGAATGGTCAAAAAAGAAAAACTCACAGAAAGCAACTGGAAGAAACTCGTTGCTTCAGGTGGTGTATTGAGTGATGATAAAAAAACGTGGTATCCTTCTGAGAAATCAAAGAAGGGCTCTACAATGAAGAATCCTGGTGAGATCAGGTCTGATAAATCTGCAGCTTTCTATGATTCAGTAAAAGATTTCCTTCGTCCGAATTTACTTGTACTAACAAGATGTAAGAAAATACTGTTGGAAGGTGTTACGTTCCAGAATTCACCAGCATGGAATTTACATCCTTTAATGTCAGAAGATATCACCGTGAGAAATATACAGGTAAAAAATCCCTGGTATGCACAAAATGGTGATGGCATTGATCTCGAAAGTTGTAAGAATGTACTTGTAGAGAACAGCACTTTCGACGTAGGAGATGATGGCATTTGCATCAAAAGTGGAAGAGACAAATGGGGAAGAGAAAGAGCCATGCCAACAGAAAATGTGATCATCCGGAATTGTGTTGTTTACCAGGCCCATGGAGGATTTGTGGTTGGCAGCGAGATGAGTGGTGGTGCAAGGAATATATGGGTAGACAACTGTACATTCATTGGCACAGACATCGGCATTCGTTTTAAAACAACAAGAGGCCGGGGTGGAGTTGTTGAGAATATCTATATCAACAATGTTTCAATGAAAGATATTATCGGAGAAGCGATCTTATTCGATATGTACTATGAAGCAAAAGATCCCATCGCTTTGGCTGGAGAAAAAAGAGAACCTCCTAAAGTAGAAACAAAACCGGTGACTGAAGAAACACCTGTGTTCAAAAAAGTTTATGTAAATGGTGTTGTATGTAATGGTGCAGAGAAAGGAATATTCGTACGTGGTTTGCCTGAGATGAATGTGCAGAATATCGTTCTCGAAAACATGACGCTCCAGGCGAAAGAAGGTTTGGATATGACAGAAGGTTCCGGTATCAGCCTGAAGAATATCACGTTTTTAACGCAGAATACTGATCCGGTGATGAACATTCATAACAGTCAGAAAATATCATTGGATAGGATCGTTTTTAAAACTAATGCAGAATTGATGCTGAATGTAAGCGGTGAGAAATCAAAAAATATTGTGATTACACATACAGATCATTCCGTTGCTAAGAAAGCGATCAATTTCAGCTACGGAGCTGATGAAGGAGCTGCATATATATTAATGGAAGGAAGAAAATAATATGAAGAAATTTCTAACGATAGCAATCCTGCTTATATCTGCTCATACATACTCGCAGGATTGGAGTAAGCAACTTGCAGAAACAGCAATGACCATCTGGAAAGATTCATTTCTGCTGGAAGGAGATAAAGCTCCAAAATGGAGATATGACCAGGGAGTAATATTGAAAGGCATTGAAGGTATATGGAATGCTACCGGAGATGGAAAATATTTTAGCTACATACAACGTAGCATGGATTATTATGTGAAAGACGATGGAACCATCAAAGGTTATAAGCATGATGAATTCAATATCGATCATGTAAATAATGGGAAACTGCTGCTGCTGTTGTACAGGGTTACAGGAAAAGAGAAATATAAAAAAGCTGCTGATCTGTTAAGAGGTCAGTTGAAAGATCATCCAAGAACGAGTGAAGGTGGTTTCTGGCACAAAAAGATCTACCCAAATCAAATGTGGCTCGATGGATTATACATGGGCCAGCCTTTTTATGCTGAGTATGCTATGTTGTTTCATGAAGATGAAGCTTTCAATGATATTACGAGGCAGTTTGTGCTCATGGAAAAGCATGCAAGAGATTCAAAGACAGGGTTGTTATATCATGGATGGGATGAAAGTAAAGAGCAGAAATGGGCCGATAAAACAACAGGCCTTTCTCCAAACGTTTGGGGAAGAGCCTTAGGTTGGTATGGCATGGCTATGGTAGATGCGTTGGATTATTTTCCTGCGAAACATCCGGGAAGAGATTCTATTGTTGCAATATTGAATCGTTTTGCAAAAGCGATCGTCAATGTGCAGGATGCGAAGTCAGGTCTCTGGTACGATGTTGTCAATAAACCTAAAGAGCCTAAAAATTATTTCGAAGCTTCTGCATCATCTATGCTGGTGTACACTTTGGCGAAAGGTGTAAGGAAAGGATATCTTCCTGCATCATACCTGAAGAATGCACAGAAAGGTTATACAGGAATTTTGAAACATTTTATCAAAGTTGAAAATGGTGAAACCGATCTTCATGGTACCGTGGCTGTTTCTGGTTTAGGTGGAAATCCTTATCGGGATGGAAGTTTTGATTACTACATGAGCGAACCGGTTATTGTGAATGATCCGAAGGGTGTTGGTGCATTCATCAATGCTGCTGTTGAAATGGAAATGGTTCCTAAACTTTCTACAGGAAATGGAAAAACGCTGCTGCTGGATTATTACTTCAATAACGAATGGAAAAAAGATGCTACCGGAACCGATATAAGATGGCATTATACATTACAAGACAAATCGAACAGCGGTTTTACCATGCTGGGCGATGTGTTCAACAGTTATGGTGTAAAAACCACTCCGTTAGAATCAGCTCCTACTGCAACTAATTTGAAAGCAGCAGATATATATCTTATCGTAGATCCTGACACAGAAAAAGAAACTGCAAAGCCAAACTTCATCGAACAAAAAGATATTACTGCTATAAAGAATTGGGTAAGATCAGGTGGCGTTTTGGTGTTGCTGGGAAATGATGTGGGTAACGCAGAGTTTAAACACTTCAACCAGCTTGCAAAAGAATTTGGTGTACAGTTTACTGAAGACAGCAAGAACAGAGTAGAAAAAGATCAGTTTGAACAAGGTGCGATCATTGTTCCTGAAGGTCATTCAATTTTTAAATCTGCAACAAAACTTTATATCAAAGAACTGAGCAGTTTGCAAGTACAGTCTCCTGCCGTTACTGTTTTACGCAATGGAAATGTAAACATGATGGCTGTAGCAAACTATGGTAAGGGAACAGTGTTCATGTTAGGTGATCCCTGGCTGTACAATGAATATGTTGATGGACGTAAGTTGCCTGCAGACTTCGATAATTATAAAGCTGCAACTGACCTTGTTCAGTGGCTGATCAAACAAGTGCCAAAGAAAAAGTGAGTTTGAAACGCATATATTATTTTTTTGTTCTGCTGCTGATCGCTCAATCTGCTTTTGCGGGAGTTCAGCGAAAGATCATCGTTGCAAAAAATGGCAAAGCAGATTTTAATTCTATCCAGGCAGCCATCAATAGCCTAAGTGATTCTGCTGTTGAAGCACGGATCATTTATATTAAGAGCGGCATTTACGATGAGAAGATCTATATCGAAAAGCACAATATTATTTTAGAAGGAGAAAGCAGGGAAGGTGTTATCATCACTCAATCTATTGCAAGAGACGAATGGCGTTGTTTGCATAATGATGATTGGGGTGTTGCTACAATGAACATTGATGGTAATGACATCACCCTAAAGAATATTACGATCAGGAACAGTTTTGGATTCGACTTTAAAGAGGAAGTAACCATCAACTGTCCGCAAGACACCATTGCAAAAGAAAAGAAACTTCGAAAGGATGGTCATCAAATGGCATTGCGAACAATGCATGGCACAAGATTAAAAGCCATCAACTGCCATTTTCTTGCATTCGGTGGAGATACTGTTAGTCCATGGAGTGTGGAGAACGGAATGTTCTATTTCAAAGATTGTGTGATGGAAGGTGGTGTTGACTTTTATTGTCCCCGAGGATGGGCTTATGCTGAGAATTGTAAGTTTATCACCCATACTGGCCCTGCAGCGATATGGCACGATGGTTCTAAATATGAAGATTCAAAAACCGTTTTAAAGAACTGCACTTTCGAAGGATACGACGGCTTCAAGCTTGGAAGATTTCATCGGGATGCACAATTCTATCTCATCAATTGTGTTTTCGCATATAACATGGCTAACGAAGACATTTATCTTGTTAAAACAAGTAATATCATCAAGTGGGGCAGACGAGTATATTATTATAACTGCCATCGTAAAACGGGAGATGATTTTGAATGGCATAAGAATAATATTAATCAACGCTCATTAAACATAGATCCTTCAACCATTAATGCAACCTGGGTTTTCAAAGACAGATGGAAACCTGAGCAAGATCAATAACCTTGACTTTTAATAACCGATCATGAAACAATTCCTTGACCAACATTTTCTGTTAGAAACCAAAACCGCACAGCATCTCTATCATTCCTTTGCGAGGGATATGCCTATCATAGATTATCACTGTCATCTTCCGCCAAACCAGATCGCTGAAGACAAACAGTTCGAAAATATTACGCAGGCATGGCTCTATGGTGATCATTATAAGTGGAGAGCAATGCGAACGAACGGTATCGATGAAAAATATTGTACCGGCGATGCAGGTGATTTCGAAAAGTTTGAAAAGTGGGCACAAACTGTTCCTTATACTTTACGTAATCCACTTTATCATTGGACACATCTTGAACTGCAACGTTATTTCGGTATCAACGATATTCTGAATGCAAACTCAGCAAAAAAAATATACGAAGAGTGTACATCTAAGCTAAATACTGCTGAGTATAGTGTTCGTAACCTGCTTCGTAAAATGAATGTGCGTACAGTTTGTACAACAGACGATCCTGTTGATGATCTTGGATTTCATCAGCAATTAAGATCAGATGGTTTTGAGATCCCGATACTTCCTGCTTTTCGTCCGGATGCTGCTATGAATGTAGATGATGTAAACACATTCAACAATTATTTGACGAGGCTTGAAAAAGCTGCAGATGTTTCTATCAGCACATACAACGATTACATTGCAGCACTAAAGAAGCGGCATGATTTCTTTGCGCAAAATGGTTGTTCTGTTTCTGATCATGGATTAGAAGAGATCTATGCAGAAGATTATACACAGGGTGAGATCATAGGTTTGTTTGCCAAGATCCGTTCCGGTTTCCAACTCACTTTAGAAGAGAGAAAGAAATTCAAATCTGCAATGCTGGTAACATTTGCAGAATGGGATTGGGAAAGAGGTTGGGTACAACAATATCATCTTGGTGCCATTCGTAATAACAACAGCAGGATGATGCGTCAGCTTGGTCCGGATACAGGATGGGATTCTATTGGTGATTTTTCACAGGCAAGAGCACTTGCTAAATTCCTCAACAGGCTGGATAGTGATAATAAATTAGCAAAGACCATCATCTATAATTTAAACCCTGCCGATAATGAATTATTTGCAACAATGATCGGCAACTTCAACGATGGATCTGTTGCCGGTAAAGTGCAATGGGGTTCAGGATGGTGGTTCCTTGATCAGAAAGATGGAATGACCAAACAGATCAATGCACTTTCAAACATGGGATTGTTGAGTCGTTTTGTTGGAATGCTTACTGATTCAAGAAGTTTCTTGTCTTTCCCACGTCATGAATATTTCAGGAGATTGCTGTGTAATATGTTTGGTAATGATGTAGAGAATGGTGAATTACCAAATGATATTGATTGGATAGGGCAAGTGATCCAGGATATCTGTTTCAACAATGCCAATAATTATTTTGGATGGCAACAGAATACAAAACATCCTGCTTCAACTTCTCTTGTTTCAACTAAATAATTATCTATAAAACGCATATCCTGAAGCCGGTCATTAATGACTGGCTTCTTTTTTTATACCTTCAACCCATGAGAAAGAAAGTTCTGTGTTTTGGAGAATTATTGTTGCGTATTTCACCTGCGCCTGCAAGTGAAGTTGCAGAACAACCAATGTTGTTGTATGTAGGTGGAGCTGAAGCCAATGTTGCTACTGCACTTGCCGGTTGGAATGTCCCGGTAAAATATTGTACCGTACTGCCCGATAATTTTATGAGCAGGCATGTATTGCATTATCTCGAATACAAAGGAATCTATACTTCCTCTATTTTATTCCATGGTAAAAGGATCGGTGTTTATTATTTGGAGAGAGGAGCTGATCTTAAAGGAAGTGTTATTTACGATAGAGATCATTCTTCGTTCTCAGAGATCAGGACAGGTATGATCGATTGGGATAAAGTGTTGCAGGATGTCTCATGGTTTAACTTTTCTGCGATTAGCCCGGCATTAAATCAGAATGTTGCTGATGTATGTTTGGAAGCAGCAGAAGCCGCATCAAGAAAAGGAATCACCATCTCATTAGATCTTAATTATCGTGCAAGATTATGGAAGTATGGAAAAGAACCGATAGCGATCATGCCTAAACTTGCAGAACATTGTGATGTGATCATGGGAAATATCTGGAGTGCAAATACTTTGATAGGAACTTCCATTGATGCTGATGTACACAAAACCGGAACGCAGCAATCTTATATTGCTCATGCCGGAAAAACATCAAAGGAGATCATGCAATTATTTCCGAAGTGTAAAGCAGTAGCCAATACTTTCCGTTTTGATTCACCTCAAAGTGATATTCTTTACTACACTACTTTATATAAAGATCAAAAGTTGTTTGTTTCTCCGGAGTTTACTTGCAGTGGTGTTGTAGACAGAAGTGGTAGCGGTGATTGTTTTATGGCAGGCCTGGTCTATGGCTTATACAACAATAACGAATCGCAGGATGTACTAAACTATGCAACGGCTGCAGCATTTGGTAAGTTGCAGGAGTTTGGCGATGCTACTGGTCAGGATGTATTGACCATCTCGAAATTAGAAAAGCAGGCAGAAATCTAACTAAAATAAAAGGCACATAGCTATGTTTCTATGTGCCTATGTGGTACGATGATCAGATCTTCACTTTGATCACCAGTTTCTTTATTAGTCCTTCCCCGATCATGGGTGCATGAACATCGTTTGGAAAAAAGATAGCGAATTGTCCATTGGTCAACTGGAAATACATATCAGGAGAATCACTGTAGAATACTACATCTTTTTCAGGATTATAATCTCCTTTTTGCGAAGTGCAGGTTTCTCTTGGTTTCCAACCCATCGTTTCTTTACCATTGATGCAAACCTGGATATCGATGTAGTTATTATGACATTCGAATTTTGCAGTTGATTCTTCAGCGGTCATCCCGTTTTTATTAGAAACAATTGCTTTCAAATTTTCACCATCAATTTCGAATTTGCCATCTTCAAGTTTTGCAAGATCCTGGCTGTTGATGTATTGAAATGCTTTCTCAAACAACGGATGTACGCTGTAATATTTTGAGGCGTTTTGAATGGAGTCTATTATCATGACAAATATTTTAAAAGAAGAACGCAGATTTTTATGATGATTATGATCTGTAAGATCAGTTCAAATCTTATGTGTCATAAAAATCTGCGTTCCAAAAAAGTTATCTCTGAACACGTCCTGAAGCATCACCTTTCATCAGTCCTTTCACTTCTTCAAGTGTTGCATGGTTAAGATCTCCTGGGATAGTGTGCTTTAATGCAGAAGCAGCAACACCAAATTCTGCAGCTTCGTTCATTGGCAAGCCTGTAACCAATCCGTAAATAAAACCGCTGGCAAAAGAATCACCACTACCAACACGGTCAACAATACGAACTTCGTACTGACGGGTATGATAGAAGTCTGTTCCGTTATACACCAGAGCACTCCATCCATTATCAGAAGCGCTATGGCTTTCTCTCAAAGTAGAAGCAATGTATTTAAAGCCGAACTTCTCTTTCATTTGCTGAAAGATGCTCTTATAACCATCAAGGTTCAGTTCACCTTTGGTGATGTCTGTTCCTTCTGGTTTAAAGCCTAATGTGGTTTCAGCATCTTCTTCGTTACCGATACAAACATCCACGTACTGGCAAAGGCGAGTCATTACTTCTTTCGCTTTCTCTTTACTCCATAATTTTTTACGGTAGTTAAGGTCGATACTTGTTGTAATGCCTTTTGCTTTTGCAGCTTTCAATGCAGCTTCGGTTAATGCTGCAGCTTTATCACTCAATGCAGGTGTGATACCGGTTGTATGGAACCATGATGCACCTTCAAATATCTTATCGAAATCAAATTCGCTCAGTTCAACATCAGCAATAGAAGCACCGGCTCTGTCGTAGATCACCTGCGATGCTCTCATCGAAGCTCCGGTCTCAAGAAAATAAATTCCCAATCTTTTTCCGCCCCTGGCGATGTATTGAGTATCTACACCATAACGACGAATATGGTTGATCGCAGATTGTCCGATCGCATTATCAGGAACTTTGGTAACGAATGTTCCGTTCAGTCCGTAATTAGACACCGCTACGGCAACATTGGCTTCACCACCACCGTAAGTAACATCAAAACTATCAGCTTGTACAAATCTTTCAAATCCGGGAGTAGAGAGTCTTAGCATGATCTCTCCAAGCGTAACAACTTTTTTAGACATGAGCAGTCGCTATTTTTTTGTATGAAGAATTAATTTTTTACGGGGATAAAGATAAATCCACAGTCTCAGAGACTACTGATAAACATCAGTTTCCCGCCCTAAAACTACGGACACGTTTGCGTAGAAAACTATTAATTTTTATCAATGTCAGTTTTCACTATTGGCGGGGTTCGTATCTTTCAACCCGATGAGTGATATCTTCTTTTACGAAAGACGATGCATCAATCAAGCAACTGACTACTAAACATTTCAAAAAGATGGATAAGAAAGCTGAATTATTGCGTTTGATTCCCGAAGCAGGGATATTGCCTTTGTATTTTTATAAGGATACTGAAGTGAGCATCGAAGTGCTGAGAGCTTTATACCGTGGCGGCATTCGTGCTGTGGAATATACCAACAGGGGAGAAGCTGCCTTGCAGAATTTTGCTGCAATGCGTAAGGTGTGCGATGCTGAGATGAAAGATATGTACCTGGGTGTAGGAACAATTAAAAATGCTGATGCAGCCAAGGCTTTTGTGGATGCCGGTGCAGATTACCTGATCTCTCCGGGTTTGGTGGAAGAAGCGGTAAAAGTGGCTGATGCAAATAACATGCTTTGGGTGCCGGGTTGTATGACTCCAACCGAGATCATCAAAGCTGAAAACCTCGGTGCCAAGTTCGTGAAACTATTTCCCGGTAATATTTTAGGCCCTGGTTTTATGAGTGCCATCAAAGAATTGTTCCCCAATCTCATCTTCATGCCAACCGGTGGTGTTGAACTGGATAAAGCCAATATAGCAGGATGGTTCAAAGCAGGTGTTGCTGCAGTGGGGATGGGCAGTAAACTCATAACAAAAGCACTGTTAGAGAACAAAGATTACGACACTATTACAAGTGCTACCAAAGATGTGATAAGCATTATTGCAGATATTAAGGCTGGGAAATAAAATGTTTGATCGTTTGAATGGTTGAGCGTTGATCAGTTCATCCGTAATATTCAAACATTCAAACTTTAAAACTTTCAAACTATAGAAATGAGCGTTTCAACGATTGCAGAACCAAAACATAAAAAGGAAACAGTTGCACAAAAGATAAGTAATTATCGCTGGACGATCTGTGCATTACTGTTCTTCACTGTTACGATCAATTACCTCGACAGGCAGGTACTTTCATGGATATGGAAAGATCATCTTGTTCCTGAATTCCACTGGACAGACAGTGACTACGGTTCCATTACAGGTCTGTTCTCTATCTTCTATGCAGCAGCAATGTTGTTTGCCGGAAGATTTGTAGACTGGATGGATACCAAGAAAGGTTTCTTATGGGCTATTGGTGTGTGGAGCCTCGGTGCATGTATTCATGCGTTTTGCGGTATTGCTACTTCAGGAATGTTAACCGGCAACTGGTTCGTGGGTTTTGAAGGTGCAAAGAATTCTATTGCAACTGTTGGCGATACGGCACTTGTTCTTTCTACCAGTGTATCGCTGTTCATTTTTGCAAGATTTGTATTGGCAGTAGGGGAAGCAGGAAACTTTCCTGCAGCCATCAAAGCAACGGCAGAATATTTTCCCAAGAAAGACAGGGCTCTTGCTACAAGTATCTTTAATGCAGGTGCAACAGTTGGTGCATTGGCTGCACCGGTAACAATTCCTTTTATTGCAGAAGCCTGGGGTTGGGAAATGGCTTTTATTGTAATTGGTGGATTAGGATTTATATGGATGGGCTTCTGGATATTCATGTACCAGAAACCACACGTTCATCCCAAAGTCAACAAAGCAGAGCTGGAATATATTCAGCAGGATATCGTGATGCACAACCAGGTTTCTGAGCCTGCCATTGCGGCTGAAAAGAAAATGTCGTTTGGTGAGTGTTTCGGTTACAGGCAAACCTGGGCTTTTGCTTTTGGTAAGTTCATGACCGATGGCGTTTGGTGGTTCTTCCTTTTCTGGACACCGGCCTACCTGAAAGACATTTACAAAATGGACTCAACACAAAGTTCATTGCCAATATTTGTGTTGTATGCCATCACACTGCTTTCAATTATCGGGGGATGGCTGCCTACTTATTTCGTTGATAAAAAGAAAATGAATCCGTACGAAGGCAGGATGAAAGCTATGCTCATCTTTGCTTTCTTCCCATTACTGGCTTTGCTGGCACAACCACTTGGCTATATCAGTTATTGGGTGCCCGTGATTATTATTGGTATTGCAGGTGCAGCACACCAAAGCTGGAGTGCCAATATCTTCTCAACCGTTGGCGATATGTTTCCTAAAACAGCGATCGCTACGGTAACAGGCATTGGTGGAATGGCAGGAGGTATTGGTTCTTTCCTCATCAATAAAGGTTCGGGAATATTGTTTACGCATGCCGGTGAAACACAAATGCGTTTTGCTGGTTTTGTAGGTAAAGAAGCCGGTTATTTCATCATCTTTTCTATCTGTGCAGTAGCTTATCTTATTGGCTGGGTTGTGATGAAATCGCTTGTTCCAAAAATGAAGATCATTCAACCAAAATAAACTTTCATATTTAGCGTTATAGTATTGCAGAGACGGACGGCGAAAGCTGTCCGTTTTTGATTTATGGTGTCAGCTCTAGTGCAATTGGCATCGTCCCTTGCGTCGCACACTTGTACTGAAGAATAATTATTGTGTTAGCGTTCAAATTGGCCGGCCTTTATTTGTTAGCCCACCTGTGACAATGCTTATTGATTGCCTTGATCTTCGTCGATCTTTTTATTTATAAGAGCGTCAAATAAATCTCGCCAATATTTGGTAGTGAAGATTCCAATATAGTGTCGGCCTGATACTAAAAGGTGAATGAAGAGCCATAGAAGAAATAATGGTTGAATTTTTATATCGCCTGAAGAGTGTCCATTTAAAGAACCTCCAATTGCATAATACATAATTATGGCTGAAAAAGAAACAATTTTAAAAACGCCAAGCAGAATTATCAAACCCAGTAAAAGAACAAGAAGTTTATGTGTTTTGATGGATGCCAGTATTGTCATTACAAGAAGTGTCAAACCGATATAATGTTCGCTCTGAAGAATAATATTTGTTGTTGAGATTGTCCAGATAAGCACACCAGCATTAACTGTGAGAATGGTAAGAGGTACAAAGTCTAGAAGATTTTTGAGTTTGTCTTTTGCCATATTAAAAGGTCGGTAAGCATTACAACCACATGCTTTGTTGAGGTGCACTCCGTTAGTTACAACTGGCGGATCCGGCTACTCGATTAGCTGTTGTAGTTGTTCAACTCTCTGAGTCTCGGCATTTGTTCTTCGAAAAAATCTGCAGTTCTTTTCTCATTTTTGCTATTCCAAATCTTTTTTAAATTTTGCCAATTCTCTCTATGTCTGTCAGCGTTGCTCGTGCCATTTAATTTATCCAAGTAGAAGATTGCTCCCATTACATACTCTTGGTCAAAATATAAATGTGGCTTTGTTAAGTAATAGTTTAAATAAACATTCAAATATTCAATACACTTGTTAGAATTAAAGAAAGCCAGTGCCAAGGAATAAATATGTCCAACACAACAAACTTCACTTTTTAAAAGGTGCGTTCCAATAATGTTAATAAGATCAGAGTAGCCTTTTACTGCTGCGAAATAAGT
The DNA here is from genome assembly GCA_024508725.1 of Chitinophagaceae bacterium. GTDB lineage: Bacteria > Bacteroidota > Bacteroidia > Chitinophagales > Chitinophagaceae > JAEZDC01. The sequence goes on from JANINS010000002.1 coordinate 322,404, forward strand.
TCCAACTAATCGTGTTCTCCAATTGAAATCTCCTAATAATGAAAGCACAACTTCCTTTGTTATTTCATTCTTTGTTTTCTTGATTCGGGTTAGGCAATCTTCATTATCATAGGAACCAATCTCCATATAGTAAGGAGCAACCCACTTTTTAATTAAGTCACTTGTAAGTTCAAAGTTATTTCGGTGAGATTGTAAATTGTCAAATGGCGAAATGTCTCGAACAATTGCACCTGCCGAATGAAATCTTGCTATTTCGTTTAAATCGTCCATACAATACAGCAGCTAGCTATAAATATACAAAACTCACCAGACTAGAAAGCTCAAGTGTGCGACGCAAGTAAAGCTTCATTGAAAAACTACTGCTGGCTTCACAAAAATTCCTCCCTACTTTCGCAAAAATCACAATCAATGGAGTTACAGCAACTGATATTGGAAGCATGGAATAACCGTGAACTTCTGAAAGACAATAAATATTCTGATGCCGTTCGTGCTGTGATAGAAGAAGTGGATAAAGGACGGTTAAGAACTGCTGCACCCACTGAATCTGGCTGGCAGGTGAATGAATGGGTAAAGCAGGCTATTCTTATGTACTTCGGCATACAGCAAATGCAAACCTGGGATCTTGCACCTTTCGAGTTCTATGATAAAATGTTACTCAAAAAAGATTATGCATCGCTTGGCGTAAGAGCTGTACCGCATGCAGTGGCTCGTTATGGTGCCTACCTGGCCAAGAATGTTGTACTGATGCCTTCCTATGTAAACATTGGTGCTTACGTAGATGAAGGAACAATGGTAGATACATGGGCTACGGTAGGTAGTTGTGCACAGATAGGTAAAGGTGTTCACCTGAGTGGTGGTGTAGGTATTGGTGGTGTATTGGAACCTTTGCAGGCTTCTCCTGTGATCGTTGAAGACGGTTGTTTTATTGGTAGCCGCTGCATAGTTGTTGAAGGTGTGATCGTAGAGAAAGAAGCAGTGCTGGGAGCGAATGTAGTATTAACAAAATCTACCAAGATCATTGATGTTAGCGGCAGCGAACCGGTAGAGTTAAAAGGTCGTGTGCCTGCAAGAAGTGTGGTGATACCGGGTAGTTATACAAAGAAGTTTCCTGCCGGTGAGTTCGGTGTGGGTTGTGCATTGATCATTGGTCAGCGTAAAGCCTCAACCGACCTTAAAACAAGTTTGAACGATGCGTTGAGAGATTTCAATGTTGCTGTTTAGTTTCACGCAAAGGATATTATGAAGCTTCATTTTTCAAGTAGTCTTTGTCAAGTTTATGTACTAGAATAATCTAAGACGTTGAACGCAAAGGTCGCAAGTCATCTGCCGTGAACGTCAGATACATGACTTAGCGGCTTTGCTTCCTTTTCTTCTTTGCGTGAAATGCTACGGCATGAATTATGCTTAATAGAACTCGCCAAGGGTTCATGTTATGGTAGCAAGCGTTACCCACTGAACTAACAGACATAGGAGTTGCAAGACTCTTATGTCTTTTTTATTAATGCCGTTTGGTGTGGCATAAAATCTGCTCTATATAAAACATCAAAGCTTATGAATAACACGTGACTTAAAAAGTCACTACACACAGTAAGCTAACGAGGCATAAGGGTTAAAATCCTTATGTCTTTTTTTATTAGTAAAATGGACTAAGCTAAAACCGGCTCTGTTTTATACGGTTCGAAATGAGCGGTAAAATGTCTTAAGAACTTTGGCTCACGGGTGATCTTTAATCCCTGTGTATTGTTCTTATTCTTTTGTAATTCTTCAAACACTTCGATCACATAATCAATATGGCTTTGTGTGTACACTCTTCTCGGGATCGCCAATCGTACAAGTTCTTTTGGTGCTGGTATCAGTCTTCCATGCTTATCATATTTACCAAACATTACTGATCCTATCTCAACAGCCCTGATGCCACCTTTTTTATAAAGCTCACAAACTAAAACCTGTCCGGGGTATTGATCAGAAGGAATATGAGGATACAAAGCACCGGCATCTACATACACTGCATGTCCACCGATAGGATATAGCAAAGGCACACCAATATTGCGAATGTGTTCACCAAGATAAGCAGTGCTCTTAATGCGATAGTTGAGATATCCTGGATCAAACACTTCACGTAAACCTATCGCAATCGCTTCCATATCTCTTCCTGATAAACCACCATAGGTTACAAAACCTTCGGTGATGATGAGCAGGTTGGTACAGGCTGTTGCCAGTTCTTCATCCTTTAATGCAAGAAATCCACCCATATTCACCAGGGCATCTTTTTTTGCACTCATAATGCAGCCATCAGCAAGTGCAAACATTTCCTGCGCTATCTCACGATACGAAACAGTGTCATATCCAGGTTCTTTATGGTGAATGAAGTAAGCGTTCTCCGCTATCCTGCAACAGTCAATAATGAACAGTAGATTGTGTTTATGGCAAACTGCTGCAACAGCTTTTGCATTCTTCATACTCACCGGTTGACCACCACCGCTGTTATTGGTAACAGTTAATATCACTGCCGCAATATTTTCTTCTCCATAAGTGCTGATGGTTTGCTTCAGCATTTCAATATCCATATTGCCTTTGAAAGGATCTGCAGAATCTGCATGTCTTGCTTCAGCACATGGAATATCAATGGCAGTAGCTCCACTGAATTCAATATTCGCTCTTGTTGTATCGAAATGTGTATTGCTGATGAATATTTTTCCTTTTCCACCTAAGTAACTGTATAAAATTCTTTCAGCAGCTCTTCCCTGGTGTGTGGGCAATACATAAGGATAACCGGTGAGATCCTGTATCTCTGCTTCCAGTCTTTCCCAGCTTTGAGCACCTGCATACGATTCATCACCTCTCATCATTCCTGCCCATTGTTCTGAACTCATGGCAGAAGTACCGCTGTCTGTTAGCAGGTCAATGATCACTTGTGAAGAATGTAAAAGAAATGGGTTGTAATGAGCTTCTTTAATGTACTCGCAACGTTCTGCTTCTGTACTCATATGTATCGGCTCAACCGATTTGATCTTAAAGGGTTCGATGATGGTCTTGAATGGCATACACAATCAGTTCTTACATCCAAATAATAAACTATTGTCAAGTATTTATATGATCTGTATCATTTCTGAAAGCTTTGTATCTCAGTTGCTTTACAAAAAACTAAATATGGAACAGATAAAGAAGCGGTCGTGGGCAGAACCATTTAAAATAAAGATGGTAGAGCTCTTGAAAATAACCACGAAGCAACAAAGAGAAAAGGCAATGAAGGAAGCAGGGTACAATACATTCCTGCTGAAGTCTGAAGATGTATATATCGATCTGTTAACCGATAGTGGAACATCAGCGATGAGCGACAGGCAGTGGAGTGGTTTAATGTTGGGTGATGAAGCGTATGCCGGTAGCCGGAACTTTTACAATCTGGAAAGAGCCGTAAAAAAATATTATGGCTACAAATATCTTGTTCCAACACACCAGGGCAGAGGTGCAGAGAATATTCTTTCGCAGGTGATGATCAAGAAAGGCGACATCATCCCCGGTAATATGTATTTCACCACAACACGTTTGCACCAGGAGCTTGCCGGTGGAACTTTTGTTGATGTGATCGTTAATGATGCGCATGATTCTGAAAATCTAAACCCCTTCAAAGGAAATATTGATCTTGATAAACTGCAGGCCGTTATCCGTAAATATGGTGCGAAACGTATTCCTTATATCTGTGTTGCCGTAACAGTGAATATGGCAGGAGGTCAGCCGGTGAGTATGCAAAACATGAAAGAGTTGAGAAAACTCACGAATGAACATGGCATTAAGATCATACTGGATATGACGAGAATTGCAGAGAATGCCTATTTCATTCAGCAACACGAGAAAGGATATGCAAGAAAAAGCATCGCATCGATCGTAAAAGAAATATGCAGTTTTACAGATGGAGCAACATTCAGTGCCAAAAAAGATGCACTGGTAAACATCGGAGGATTTTTGGCATTGAACGATAAAGATGCTTATGAAGAAGCCAGCAATCTCGTTGTTGTATATGAAGGGTTACATACTTACGGAGGACTTGCAGGAAGAGATATGGAAGCGATGGCAATTGGTATTGAAGAATCGGTGCATGATGATCATATCAGGGCCAGGATAGGACAGGTGTTGTATTTAGGTGAGCAGTTACTGAAGTATGATATTCCAATCGTTCTTCCGGTAGGTGGACATGGAATTTTCATAGATGCGAAAAAGTTCTTACCGCATGTTCCGCAGGATAAATTTACAGCCCAGGCTTTGGCTGCAGAACTTTATCTTGAGTCTGGTATCAGAGCAATGGAAAGAGGGATCGTTTCAGCCGGAAGAAATGCAAAAACAGGAGATCATTATTATCCTAAACTGGAACTGGTAAGATTAACGATACCCAGAAGAGTGTACACACAAGCTCATATGGATGTGATAGCAGAATCTGTTGCAAGGGTGTATGCAAGAAAAAGCAAGATCAAAGGTTTGGAAATGACGTTTGAACCAAAATACCTGCGATTCTTCCAGGCAAGATTCAGGAAATTGTAGCTTTAGATTATGGAAAATAAATTCGAACAACTACTGCAAAGCGAGAATCAGCACATCGAAAAGCTGAACGAATTGGTAGTGGAGGCTGTTAAAGAAGAGCAGCTCATCTCAGACAAGTTGTACGAGTTTGAAGATAAACATCCGGCTTTCACCAGCCGTGTTGCCGATAAGGTGGCAGAGTTTGGTGGAAGCTGGAAGTTCATCATCTCTTTTGGAGTGTTCATGTTGATATGGATGGCAGTGAATCTTTACCTGCTCACCAAACCTTTCGATCCATATCCTTTCATTTTACTTAACCTTATTCTCTCTACACTCGCTGCTATACAGGCACCTATTATTATGATGAGCCAGAACAGGAAAGAAGAGAAAGACCGGCAACGGGCAATGAACGATTATCTCATCAATCTAAAAGCCGAGATAGAGATCAGGAATATGCATCAGAAGTTAGATTTGCTGATCGCTGAGCAAATGAGAACACTTTTTGATATCCAGAAAGTGCAGGTTGAATTAATGGAAGAGATCAAATCCATGATGACAGAAAAGCCGGCGAATAACTAAGATGGATTCATTAACGCACATTGTTCTCGGAGCTTGTATTGGTGAAGCAATTGCCGGAAAAAAACTCGGTAAGAAAGCAATGATATGGGGAGCTTTTGCCAACAGCATTCCCGATTTTGATTTTATTGCTTCTTTCTGGTTAACGATGGATAAGAACCTGTTGGTGCACCGTGGCTTTACCCATTCCATTTTATTTGCTGTACTGCTCACACCTTTATTAGCTTGGTTAGGTTACCGATGGCATCGATCGAAAGGAATTGATTATCTCCATTGGATCGTTTTTCTTGGGATAGAAATATTCTGCCATCTCTTCATAGATACATTTAATAATTATGGTATCGGTTGGTTAGAACCTTTTTCTGATAGCCGCTTTTCATTTAACACCGTGTATGTTGCTGATCCTTTGTACACCATCATTCCATTGATCGCAACATTAGTACTGATTTTTAAAAGAACCGATTCAACCAGGCGAAAGTTCTGGTGGAAACTGGGAATATTGGCTCCTGCTGTTTACCTGCTGATCTGTTCATTTAATAAAGTGTCGGTAATGTTTGCAGCAGAAAGGATCATGCAGAAAGAACATGTAGAACATAAACGATTCTTTGTAACGCCAACACCTTTCAACAATTTGCTTTGGTATGTTGTGGCTGATGCTGACAGTGGTTTGTATTCAGGTTATCGTTCGGTGTTTGATTCGAAAGACACGATTCATTTTACATATTTTCCTAAGAACGACAAATTGCTTTCTGAAGCAAGTTCTGGAGAAGATACAACTACGATCAACAACCTCAAGAAATTCTCCCAGGGATTTTATACCATTCAGAAATGGCAGGATACACTCGTGTTCAATGATCTTCGTTTCGGACAGATCGTAGGCTGGCACGACCCTAACGAAAAATTCGCCTTTCATTATTTTATTCGTCACCGTGATAATGGAATGGCAGTACAACGAGGAAGGTTTGCCGGTTGGAACAAAGAAACGATCAGGTCATTATTCCGCCGGATCAAGGGCAACTAATCATTCTGCCTTTTAAAGTAAAAAGTAAATAAGAAGAACGAAACCTGTATCAACTGATAGCACACCCATTGCCAGAACTGGAGAAGTATGTGGTTCTTATGACTGAATTCATCCTTCACCACTTTTTCACAATCATTATCGATTATGTATTGAAATGATTCTTTTGCTTTTCCTGCAAATGCTTCATTCATGATGTCAAGATTCAACTCAACACTCGCAAATGCACTGATGTTATTCAGGTTGTACGATCCTACAGTTACAAACTTGCCATCGTAAGTACTGATCTTTCCATGCAGTACATTTTTCTTGTATTCATACACTTCAATGCCATGCCTGAACAGCCAGGCATACATCCAACGTTCGGCTTGTTTGGCTATAACAACATCTGAATATCCTGCAATGATCAGTTTCACCTTCACACCTCTTTTCACAGCAGCCATCATATTTCTTTTGATGGTTCTGCCGGGTAAAAAATAACTAGACATAATAGTGATGGAACGATCAGCATTTCTCAGCATCTCCAGGTAGGTTCTGGAAATCTGGTTTCTGCCTCGAACCCAATCGTTCACACGAACTCTTACCAGGCACTTGTCTTTTAGTAATTCATGCTCTGGTAAAACATCTTTGATCAGTTTCTTCTGCGGATTCCAGTCACTTCTGTTCCATACACGAACGCATATCCTGTGCAGTTGAGCCGATACTTCTCCGTGGCTCAATACAGCCCAGTCAAGCCATGCCGGCTGATCTGGCATATCATTATATTTATTACTGATGTTTACACCACCAACAAGGCTGTAACAACCATCGGCAACAGCTACTTTATGGTGCAGTCTTCTTCCAAAATAAAAGTGACGGCTTTTGAGTATCGGTTCAAACCAACGGAAAAGAACACCCGAAGCTTTCAGATCATGAATGAATTCTTTCGATAAACCTTGTGAAGCATAACCATCTAACAGCAGGTAAACTTTTACACCACGTTGTGCAGCTTTCTTTAAAGCTTCAGCTACCTGTTTCCCGGTTTCGTCTTCATCGTAGATATATGTTTGCAGGTGAAATGTGTGATTGGCTCTTGCGATGAGTTCTTCCAGCGAACGGAAATATTGCCTGCCACCACGTATAAGTTGTACAGTATTATGAGCAGTATAGAGTCTTGTATTGGTGTTTGTTTGTACAGCCTGCATAGATCGTTAAACGCTAAGCTACTTTAACCAGCTGAATAACTTACCACCAATTTTGCTACCAAGTTTACGTGTAAGCAAACCTGCACCAAAAGAAAGCCCTTTGGTTAACAGGTTACCTGCATATTCTCTTTTAAAAAAGCTGATAAAAGAGTTGCTGCCTTCTAAGAACTGATCTTTGATATCATTCCAGTCACGCTGCAACTCTTTTTCCAGTTGTTGCTTTCTCAACTCTACTGCTTGTTGAGCCTGTCTCAGGTCATGTATGTTATGTATCCTCCTCATCGCTGAACATTTCATGCAACATTTTGTTCATGATCGGTAAGCGGAGAAATTTTTCCCTGCTAAACCAAACAACCAATGCTATTAAAAGCCACGCACCTCCCACAATAAAAAATCCTGACCATAAATTACCGATCCAATCACCTAACCACAATGCAGTTCCCATGCTGATGAATATTACAAACAACAGCATGATCGCTGCTACTACAGCAATAGCGATAAAGTTGGAGGCGAATTGGGAAGTCTTCTCAGCTGTTTGCAGCTTTAATGCAGCGATGCGGTTGTTGATATACTCCTTTACATGATCTGCAAACTCTTCTGCTTTTGCGAATGTGTTTTGCATAACATTAGTTGAGGGCTTCTTCTGTTTGTTTGCAGTTTTCTTTCGCTGCTTTAAAACGTTTAGATACTTCGTCTGCAAACACTTTTCCTTTCTTCATAATGTTTTCACGGGTATCTTCTCCTTTGGCAGGAGCAAACAAGATTCCCAGGATGGCACCTACAGCTGCACCAGCAGCAACGCCAATGAGAATTTTAGCTGTGTTGTTCATAAAACTGGTTTTAGAGTAGTAAGGTAGACCGATAATCGCCGGAAAACAATGACCGTTCTCAGTAAAAGAATGATTTTAAGATACCCGGCGTTCTGTACTTTGTAGCATCGTCTGTTGTGTCACTCACTTGTACATTCAGAACATTGTGGAGCTTTTCAGGACGCAAAGAACCCTAAGTCTTTCCGCAGAGTCAGCAAAGAATCTTAGCGAACTTTGTGAGTAACTTAGCGTTCTTTGCGATACTCTTTTCTCTGGATTTCGCTTCCCTCTTTGGCAAGGCACAATTTTAGCTGCTATACAACCATGAGCCAGGCATTTGTAAAAGAAGGAGATGAGCAGTGGCTGCACGAGATCCAGCCCACATTAAATGCTTTAATACTACATCTCACCAGGGAGAACAACGGTATTCGTGTGTATGAGCAACGCAATTTCGTTGATCCCAAAACCGGTAAAGAAGTGCATGTAATGAGTAATGGAATGCATTACAGCAAAGACAAAGATGGCAGATGGGAGATCGTTGGCTAAGTTTCAGAACAAATTTTTCAGTTTCAAGGCATCGTTTATATTTGCACTCCTCAGTTTGAAAGTTTCTGGGTTTGATAGTTTGAATGTTTACTCATGCTCAAACAATCAAACCTTCCAACATTCAGCTGTAGAAACGGCTTGAAAGTTTTTGGGTTTGCATGTTTGAATGTTCACTAACGCTCAAACAATCAAACCTCTCAACATTCAAACTTCAATTGCCCAGGTGTTGAAATTGGTAGACAAGCCACTTTGAGGTGGTGGTGTTCGAAAGGACGTGCTGGTTCGAATCCAGTTCTGGGCACAAAAAAAGACCTTGACAAAATCAAGGTCTTTTTTAATACCATTAGTTGACCTAAGGCAGGTCAAACCTGTCTAAATTCATCACCTTATTCCATGCTGCAACAAAGTCTTTCATGAACTTCTCTTTTGCATCATCACATGCATACACTTCAGCGATGGCTCTTAGTTCAGAGTTAGAACCAAAGATCAGATCCACACGTGTAGCACTCCATTTCTTTTCACCTGTTGTACGATCCACTCCAACAAACTCGTCCTGTGCATCAGAAGTAGCACTCCATTTTGTACTGAAGTCGAGCAGGTTTACAAAGAAATCATTGCTCAACACTTCGGGTGAAGCAGTGAACACGCCATGCTTAGAACCGTTGTAGTTGGTATTGAGTACTCGTAAACCACCAACCAATACCGTCATCTCGGGTGCAGTAAGCGTTAACAACTGAGCTTTATCGATCAGCATTTCTTCTGCAGCGATCTTGTGTCGTTTGCTCTTACTGTAGTTCCTGAAACCATCAGCATTTGGTTCAAGTACCTCGAATGATTCAACATCTGTTTGTTCCTGTGTAGCATCAGTACGACCAGGAGTGAAACGAACATTGATGATGTGTCCTGCACGTTGTGCTGCCTGTTCAATGCCTGCACATCCTGCAAGAACAATCACATCAGCCAGCGATACTCTTTTATTACCTGCCTGGGCTTTGTTGAATTCCAGTTGTATCTTCTCTAAAGCTGTCAATACTTTTGAAAGCTGGGCAGGATTATTCACTTCCCAGTCTTTCTGAGGTGCTAAACGAATTCTTGCACCATTGGCACCACCACGTTTATCCGATCCACGGAAAGTGGAAGCAGAAGCCCATGCAGTAGAAACCAGTTCTGCAACAGATAATCCTGAGATATGTATCGCATCTTTCAGTTGCTTGATATCAGCATCATTGATGAGTTCATGATCAACTGCAGGAAGCGGATCCTGCCATATCAATTCTTCAGCAGGAACTTCAGCACCGAGGTAACGAACTTTTGGTCCCATGTCACGGTGTGTGAGTTTGAACCATGCTCTTGCAAAGGCATCTGCAAACTGGTCAGGGTTCTCGTAAAATCTTCTGGATATCTTTTCATAGGCAGGATCAACTCTCAATGCAAGATCTGTTGTCAGCATCATTGGTGCATGACGTTTCGATGCAACATGAGCATCAGGTACCAAACCTGCACCGGCATCACCAATAGGTTTCCATTGTTGGGCACCAGCAGGGCTCTTGGTTAATTCCCACTCATATCCAAATAAGTTCTCGAAGAAATTGTTGCTCCATTTGGTAGGAGTTGTTGTCCATGCACCTTCTAATCCACTTGTGATCGTATCTTCTGCATTGCCTTTTCCAAAGCTGTTCTTCCATCCTAAACTTTGCTCTTCTATTCCTGCAGCAGCAGGCTCTTTACCAACATATTTCGAAGGATCAGAGGCTCCATGTGTTTTACCGAAAGTATGTCCACCAGCGATCAATGCTACCGTCTCTTCATCATTCATCGCCATTCTGCCGAATGTATCACGAATGTCTTTCGCAGCAGCCAAAGGATCAGGATTGCCATTAGGACCTTCCGGGTTTACATAGATCAATCCCATCTGCACAGCAGCCAATGGATTCTCCAGTTCACGCTCACCACTGTAACGTTCATCACCCAACCATTCTTTTTCAGAGCCCCAGTACACATCTTCTTCAGGTTCCCAAACATCTTCCCGTCCACCGGCAAAGCCAAAGGTTTTAAAACCCATAGATTCCAGTGCACAGTTACCTGCAAGGATCATCAGGTCTGCCCATGATATTTTCTTTCCATACTTTCTTTTGATCGGCCACAATAACAAACGGGCTTTATCCAGGTTGGCATTATCCGGCCAGCTGTTCAAAGGTGCAAATCGTTGTTGTCCTGCACCGGCACCACCACGACCATCATGAATACGATACGTTCCTGCACTGTGCCATGCCATACGAATGAAGAAAGGACCGTAGTGACCATAGTCTGCAGGCCACCAATCCTGTGAAGTGGTCATCAGCTCGTAAATATCTTTCTTAACAGCAGCGAGGTCAAGACTTTTAAATGCTTCTGCATAATTGAAGTTTTCTTCCATTGGGTTAGAAAGAGCTGAGTTCTGGCGAAGAATGTTCAACTTCAATTGGTTTGGCCACCAGTCGCGATTTCCTGTTCCATTGCCTGCAGCTTGTTTCAAAGCTCCGTTATGGAATGGACATTTGCTTTCGCTGTTCACATCATACACTTGTGAGCCATTTGGTACTGTAGTTTCCATATATAATTTATTTGGCGTTAAGAAGTTAATGGAGGTACAATTTGCCGATTTTCAGAATTTATTTCCTACGAAATGCGAAAATCCTATTCAAGTTAAAACGTTTTAGCTACTGATGTTTAATTATCAGGTACGTTAAGCAAATTATATTTTAACCGGGTGTCAGCAGATCGTCATAACAAAGGTCGCAGCCAATCTTTAACGTTAAGTTGATATACTGCAGCGGTGAAACCAACGATGTTTAGTATTTTTGATCACTTCGCTTGCTTGCCATCAGTTATGTTTTGCACAGAACGTAATTGCTGATGAAAAGAACCCTGCAGCTAAACCGGTCGAAGTACAGGCTGAGACTTTAGTTGCTTAAACCAGAAAAGATCATCAGATGGCTAATAAGTCTTCAGATACATTGTTCCAGTTGATCCACTCTTTGCAGAAAGCGGAGAAGCGGCATTTTAAGCTGTATGTTAAACGTAATTCTTCGAATGCCGATCTGAAGATCATTCATCTTTTTGATGCGATAGATAAACTGGAAGAGTATAATGAAACGATCGTACTGAAACGTTTACCTGAGATATCCAAACAACAACTACCTAATTTAAAAGCTTACCTCTATAAACAGATACTGGCGGCCCTTCGTTTATTGAAAACGCATGAAAGCCTCGATCTTCAGCTGACAGAGCAAATTGATTATGCCCATATCCTCTACAAGAAAGGATTATTTAAACAGGCATTGGCATTGATCGATAAAGCAAAACATACTGCAAGAGTGAACCAGAAATTTACTTTTCTGCTGCCTGCTATCGCTTTGGAAAAAAGAATTGAATCATTACACATCACCCGGAGTTCTGAGACAAGGGCTGAGGATCTTTCAAAGGAATCGTTAGAGATCAGTGCTCATATTCATTACACATCTGTATTATCAAATCTCTCGCTGCAGTTGTATGCATGGTATATCAAGTATGGACATTCTTTAAAAGAAGAGGATGAACATACGGTGATAGAATTTATGAAACAAAATCTTCCGGCCGATGTTTGGAAGCAGACGGGTTTTTATGAAAGATTGTATCTCTACCAGAGTTATACCTGGTATCATTTCATCAGGCAGAACTTCACCCTGTATTATAAATATGCACAGAAGTGGGTGGATCTGTTCAATGAAGAGCCATCAAGGAAAAGGATTGAAACGGGTCACTTTATAAAAGGATTGCACTACCTGGTGAATTCTCATTTTGTAAATCACCAGATAGAAAAATCAGCCCAGGTACTGGAACAGTTTGAAGCATTTGCTGCAACTGAAAGAGTGCAGTCGAACGAGAACTTCACCATCCAGGCGTTTCTATATATCGCACAGGCTAAGATCAATCACTACTTTATGACCGGTGAGTTTGATAAAGGTGTGCAGATGATACGCGGGATGGAAGAAAAACTTGGTCAATACTCATCTGTGATAGATCGTCATAGAGTATTGGTGTTGAATTACAAATTCGCTACGCTGAAATTTGGTACGGGTGATTATTCAGGAGCGATCGATTATTTGATGAAGATCATCAACGATGAAAGTGATCTTCGGTACGATCTCCAGTCTTATGCAAGGATACTGCACCTGTTTGCACATGTTGAGTTAGGTAACCAGGATCTTGTTAAGCATCTTGCCAAATCGGTATATCGTTTTATGCAGCAATTGAAGAACTTAACGGTAGTGGAAGAGGAGTTGGTTAAGTTTCTACGCAATAAAGTAGAGTTGAAAGGAAAAGAATTTAAAGCAGAGTTAGAAGCATTGCATGCAAGGATCAAAGCGTACGAGAAGAACAGGTTTGAAACAAGAGCGTTTGCTTATTTTGATATTATTTCCTGGCTCGAAGCACGGATCAACAATACTACCATGAGTGAGGTGATCACCAAAAAGTATAGGCAGCATCTTCAACAGGTGGCTGAACAAAAAAAGCAACCAAAACTGGTTGCTTAGTGCTATAGGTAAAGTATTCCACAAATTACATGTTCAATCCGAAGGTTTGCTGGATCCAGCCTGTGGCAAATCCTACCACCACCAATACAACAATGATCAGTAATACGATCCACAAAATGGTTCCTGCAGACGACCTTCTCTTTACAAATTTCTTATGCTCCTCTTTGGCTTTGCCAAGTTCAATATCGGTGAGAAGTCTTGTCTTTATTAAGTTCCCGGCATATTTAGAGGTAAAAAGATCTACCTGAGCCTGTGTATATACTACCTGTTCTGCTACGAACAATTCCTGGCCACCTTTTGTGTTGTACGCCTGAACGGCAATGGGAAACTGGTTGTCTTTAACCTTCATACTACTGATTTTTAGGATGAAAGCACCGCAAATCTACTGCCAGCAGTGTTAACGCAAAGATCATTTGTTTGGGTTGAAAGTCTGAGTTCGATTGCATAAGGGCTGGTAATGATCTATGCAGGAACCATTCGCAAAGAACGCAAGGATTTCGTCCTTGCAAGAAACAAAGCAATCTCATGAGGTTTAAAACCATCCCACAGGAAATCACTTTAAGCCTTAGTATACTTTCTTCTTTCGAGTTCTTTCTTTATAAGATATAACTCCTTTCCGGTTTGTCCGCTAACACTGCTATTCTCCTGTGCTCTTCTCATCAGGTAGGGAATAACATCTTTCATTGGCCCGAAAGGAAGGTATTTGCTCACATTATAACCTTCTTTGGCAAGGTTGAAAGTAATGTGATCGCTCATTCCAAACAGTTGCGAAAAATGTACATGCGGATGATCGTGACGAATACCTTTCTGGTGCATCAGGTGAGCACCTAATAAGTTGCTTTTTTCATTATGTGATCCGATGCAGACAGCAATGTCATCTATGTTGTCGATGCAATAAGCTACTGCAGCATCGTAATCCCTGTCAGTGCTTTCTTTATCAGGCTGGATAGGAGAAGGATAACCCATCTCCGTTGCTCTTGCTCTTTCTTTTTCCATGTAAGCACCACGAACCAGTTTCTCACCAAGAATGAAGCCCTGTTCTTTTGCAATTCTGTGAGAGAGTTTCAGGAACTCCAACCTGTCGTGTCGATACAGTTGAATTGTATTGTAAACAACTGCTTTTTCGGTGTTGAATTCCTGCATCAGTTCCATTGCCAGTTTATCTACAGGGTCTTGTATCCATGTTTCTTCGGCATCGATCATCACACCAATACCTTCTTCTTTCGCCACTTCACAAATGCGGTACATTCTTTCTCTTACCCTGTTCCATTCTTCTATTTCCAGTTCGTTATCGTGAATGCCACTTCTCAGTCTTGGTGCTTCATGCAAGGTTTGCAGCAAACCAAATCTTGCCATACCCGTTAGTTTGATGCTGATGTACGGAATATTGGGTTGTGTTGCTGCATAATGTACGTTCTTGATGAACTGCTGGCAAGCCTGTTCAAAGTTGGCGTCACCTTCTTTTCCTTCAACGCCATAATCCAGTATCACCTGTACGTTGAACCTGCCCAATGTTTCAGCAGCGGGTTTCGTTTCTTCAAGGGTTTCTCCGCCAACAAACTGTTTGAAGATGGTATTGCGGATGAGCGTATTGATGATGGGCAACTTTCCTCTTACTATAAGTGGCGTTACTCTTGTTCCCAAACCTACCAACCACTGGTAACCCATGGTGCTGAAGAGTGTCTTTGCTTTTTTAAGTTCTTTATCCGATTTATATGCGAAAGCATTCTGGGTGTTGTCGAAAGATAGGTTCATCGTCTCACGTACTTTAGATAAACTAACAGATGTTTGGCTGCGAATATCGGCAGAATTGGTTATCTAAAAAACTAACCTTCGTCACACAGCCAGCAGAATTCAAAGTCCGGTTTTCAGGGATGCATCCACCTATATTTGCAGCAAATTTTACCAGATGGAAGCTAAGAAAGTAAGTTCCAGCTTTACGATCATGAACGAGATCGTACTGCCGAACGATACCAATATATTTGGAAACCTGATGGGTGGACGTTTGATGTACTGGATGGATATTGCTGCCGCTATCGCTGCAGGAAAACACTGTAATGCACCGGTGATGACGGCTTCGGTGGATAATATCAGCTTTAAAACGCCTATCAAGCTGGGAAATGTGGTACATATCGAAGCGCAGATTACCAGAGCCTTCAACACTTCGATGGAAGTGTTCCTGAAAGTATGGGGTGAAGATCCATTGCATCAATATCGCTATGAGAGCAATGAAGCGTATTTTACTTTCGTGGCTTTAGATCCGAATGGTAAACCAAGACCTGTTCCTGCGGCTGTTCCCGAATCAGAATCAGAACACAAATTATATGAAGGTGCTTTAAGAAGAAGGCAACTTCGTTTGATACTTGCCGGTAAAATGAAACCCGATGATGCCAGTGAACTGAAAGCCTTGTTTGTAAAAGAATAATTGTGATCGTATGTCAATAGGAGAGTTGATGGGCTATGTAGCCTCTGTATTACTTGCCATTTCGCTTATCGTTAATGGAGAGCTGAAGTTCCGCTGGATCAATTCATTCGGCTGTGTGGCTTTTATTGTTTATGGTGTATTGATCGATGCATTCCCCGTAACACTCACCAATAGTGTATTATTACTGATCAATGCTTTCCAGATGATCAAGTATTACAGAACTACCGAGTCTTTCGACCTGCTGGAGTTTACTGCAGATGAAACGATCGTTAAGAAGTTCCTCGAGTTTTATGGCAAAGACATCCAGGCTTATTATCCGGGTTTTGCACTGAACGATGAAGCGAACGATGTCCGTTTTCTTGTCTTGAGAAATATGACCATCGCCAACATCTTTATTGCATCATTGCAACCCGGTGGCAAGGCTTATATAAAGATCAACTACACCATTCCTAAGTACCGTGACTTTAAAGTGGGCACTTATATCTTCAAAAAGAGGAAGGAGTATTTGCAAGCTGCAGGCGTAAACGAGATCATCTATACTTCTGTTGCGAATAAGGGACATGCGGCTTTTCTTAAACGGATGGGTTTTGTGCAAAAGGATGGAAAGACTATAAAATCTCTGTGATTGGCTACGGGTTTTCAATATCTACGGCTTTTAAGCCGTAGATTAATTGTTTAATATTTGTTTTGAGGGCTTCAGCCCTTTTTATATGTAGCAGGGTGCAGTAACTCCGGTTTAGCTTTACTTGCGTCGCACACTTGTACTGCAATACTTGCTTGAACTATTGAGCAACCGGATAACCTTTGTCAATCCAATCTGTTTTAATATTCTTCGGAAGATTCAGCAGGTAGTAGTTAGTGCACTTCATTTCTTTTAACGCTGCGATGGCAGGTCTTACATTAGGGCAATGTTCAAATGGGCAGCAACCACAATACACCACTATTTTATTGTTCTTGGGCAGTTTGGCAAGCGTGTCTTTCAGCTTTTGCATATGTGCTGCTTCTTTGGTGCTGCCAATATCAACAGAGCCGGGAATCATGGCAGCAGGTCCAACACTGATGATGGTTGGAATATTCTTACCAGATTGAATGGTGGCTGCTAAGGTTGCAGGTTCCATCAATTGTTTGTCTGTCCAGTTGATGGGATTCTGAGCCATTAAATAAACAAAGCAACAACAGAAAACGAGTGGCAGGATGAATTTAGTGGTACGTCTCATGTGATGTAGCGGAATAATATCTTTTGGCAAAGATAGCTATCGGCAGGCCGATACAGCACATGAGTATAAGCATTTCACGTGTAATAGAAGTTAATGTTAGTGGTGCCTGGTTGATCTTACTGGATGGCACTACCACAAGGTTCATAATGCACCAGACGATGATGCCATAGGTTAATCCGGAAATGATAGTGTATGCTGAAACGTATCGTTTGATCTTCGGGTAAACGAGAAAGAACAAAATGGTGAAGCCGAATGCAATGAGGTAATGAAATAAGATACCGGCAATGATATATTCTGTTCCACCGGTTTTTGCCGCTTCTCCAAAAGCACCCCTGGCGATATAGCGGAATATTCCTTCCGGGCCTTTACCAAAACGGATGTAATGAGTGATGATGGCAGCAGCAATGTCTAAGGTTCCGGCGATAAGTGCGGCTTTGATGATGCTGTTGTATGGTTTTGGCGATGGCATGATAAGCAGTTGGTTCTTAAATATACAGCACATTCCTCACTGATGCAATCGTTTCCGAACGTACAAGTGAGTGACACAACAGGCGATGCCATGAAAATCGATAGCTGGCAGCCAAATATTCTGCTTAAAACTCATTCGTTTTGTAAGGGTTATTCAGCTATTTTTGCCACCTCTAAAAACGGAAATTTAATGCGTCAGATAGCTTTCAGAGAGGCCATTCGTGAAGCGATGAGCGAAGAAATGCGTAGGGATGAACGTGTATTTCTTATGGGTGAAGAAGTGGCTGAATACAATGGTGCTTATAAAGTTAGCCAGGGAATGCTGGCTGAATTCGGTGCAAAAAGAGTGATCGATACACCGATTGCCGAGTTGGGTTTTGCTGCGATTGGCGTGGGTGCTGCCCAAAATGGTTTAAGACCGATCGTTGAGTTCATGACATGGAACTTTGCTGTATTGGCAATGGACCAGATACTGAATACAGCATCGAAAATGCTTGCGATGAGTGGTGGACAAGTAGGCTGCCCAATCGTTTTTCGTGGTCCTAACGGAAGTGCAGGTCAGCTGGGTGCACAACACTCTACGGCTTTCGAAAGTTATTATGCCAACATCCCAGGATTGAAAGTGATCTCTCCATCGAATGGATATGATGCGAAGGGTTTGTTGAAACAAGCCATCCGTTACGAAGAAGATCCTGTGATGTTCATGGAAAGTGAGGTGATGTATGGCGATAAGAGTGAAGTGCCTGAAGAAGAATATTACATTGAACTGGGTAAGGCTGATGTGAAGAAGCAGGGTAAAGATGTAACGATCGTTTCTTTTAATAAAATGATGAAAGTGGCACTGGGTGCTGCAGCAGAACTGGAGAAAGAAGGTGTAAATGCAGAAGTGATCGATCTTAGAACGATTCGTCCGCTTGACTGGATGACGATACTCGAAAGCGTTAAGAAAACAAATAGGCTGGTAATTGTGGAAGAGCAGTGGCCAATGTGTTCAGTTAGTTCAGAGATCGCTTACAGGATTCAGAAAGAAGGTTTTGATTATTTGGATGCACCGATCAGGAGAATTACCAGTGCTGATGCTCCGATGCACTATGCACCAAACCTTACAGCGGCTGCTATTCCTGATGTGCCTAAAACGGTGAAGCTGGTGAAGGAAGTGATGTATATGAAGAAATAAGTACGAGGTAAGAAGTAAGAAGTACGAAGTAATAGGTACGATAGTGAGAGTCCTGCGAAATGCAGGACTTTTTTATGAAGGTCCCATCCCATTTCTAAGGCAAATGGCTAAAGCTATCGAACCTAATATAAAAGATAGTATAACAGCAGAGGCTAACCCTAATAATATCTTCTGAAATTTCCTACCACTCTTAAGCTTAAAACATAATGGAATTGTTAGAATGGGGGTAGCAAAAGCAGAAAACCAAAGTATTTGACCTACCATGTCTAACATGTGCTATCCTCTTCCGTAGAGTTTATTGATCGCTTCTACACGATTGCTCACGTGGAGTTTCTCGTAAATATTATACACGTGTTTGCGAACAGTTTCCTGACTGATGCCGAGTTCTGCTGAGATCTCTTTATAAAGTAAACCTTTTGCAAGATGTTCCAGTATTTCTCTTTCTCTTGGTGAGAGTTCTTCGATGCCTTTATCTCTTTTGTCCTGGAAAGTAGTCACCACTTTTCTTGCGATCTGGCTGCTCATCGGTGCTCCACCTTCGTAGAGTTCTTTGATCGCTTCTAATAATTTTGTTGGCTGAGTTTTCTTGAGGATGTATCCACTTGCACCTGCTTTTAGGGCGTCAAATATCTTATCATCATCTTCATACACGGTACACATCAGGTATAATACAGAAGGCTGAAGTGGTTTGATCTTTTTTACAATGTCGATACCGGTGAGTGGTCCGCCAAGATTGATGTCCATCAAAACTACATCCGGTAGTTCTGCCGGGATTTCTTTGATGGCAGATTCGGCCGTTTTGTAAGAACCTGCCCACTCGTAATGATCATCCAGCTTTAATACTTCTTCCAAAGCGTTTAAGATACCGGGATTGTCTTCAACTATTGCAACTCTGATTGACATAATGCGAACAAGGTCTTTAAAATTTCAAGCTGAGCAAATACTACTTAAAGGTTAGGATTATTTCCGTTAAATGGAACTTTGATGGTGATGGTTGTTCCGTTATTACTCCAGATGTCGAGTTCACCACCTACATGCTCCATTCTTTCTTTCATATTGCGAATGCCATTCTTAAAAGGAAGGATATCGTTACTCTCGAATCCTTTTCCATTGTCTTTAATGGTAAATATAAGTTGATCCCGTACCTGTACTGTTAAGTTTACTGCCGAAGCATTGGCATGTTTTACAATGTTGGTAAAACACTCTTTGATCACCATGAAAATATTTCTTCGTTTCTCGCCACTGATCTCGATGTTGGGAATATTGGATGGTATATTGATGCTGAGTTTAATATCGTAAGGTTCAAGATAATCTACCATGTGGCTTCTTATATAAGCCAAAAGATTTGGAATAGTGTCGTTCTTGGAATTGATAGACCAGATGATCTCGTTGAGGTTGTTCACCAGTTCGTTTGCATTCGCTGATATCTTATTCAGCTCATCTTTGTTTTCTTTCTTCACCAAAGCGATCTCACTTAACAGCCTGATCGATGTTAAGCCAGAGCCAATATCATCATGTATCTCTTTTGCGATACGATTTCTTTCATCCACCCTGGAGGATGCTATTGCCAATACCTTCTCCAGTTCTTTCTTCTCATTCTCCAGCTTTAGTTTCTCGATATCATCCAGGTTTTTAAGCTCTTCTTTCCGTTCTTTTTGTCCTAATCCCAAACGGAAGAAGAAAAGATTGGCAACAATTCCCAATTGGTACAATATCGCCCAGCCACCAATTTTCTGAACGAGGTATTGCTTCTCTCGTAGTAAGGTGTTTTGCAGAATGATCAGTGTTAGAAAACCCATCAGAGAGAACATACCAAATGCTACATATCTTGAGAGATGTTTATTCCATCGTTGTAAAACAATGCTTGTATACAGGGCGATAAGTAAAAGCAGGACCGTAACCGCATCAAACAATAACGTATTGAAAGAAAACAATGTATCCGAGAAAGAAATAAAAGGAAGTACACAACAATATACCATCATTCCGGTGATGGTGGTTTTAAGCAAAGTAAAAAGACGGTATTGTTTATTTCTCAGATCGAGAAAGCGAATGATAAATATGATCTCGAAAATATAACCCAGAATCTGCAACCATTTCTGGAAAAACCCTGAAGATTTATGCCACCATGCCTGGTAATAATAATTGTTAACGAACAGCACTGCAAAGAAGAGTACAAATGCAAGCCCGAAAAGACTGTTGTAGAGATATTCACTTCGCCTGTTGAGATAGAATTTGAGAAATGAATAACTGAACAGCATTAACATCATTCCCGTCATAAGAATGGTGAGAATGCTGTTGGTGTAATTGGGACGGATAAATTCCTGTAAGATGAGATCGTTAATAGAAGAATGGTCTGTGATTGTGGGTTTGAACTGTGTCCAATTATAGTAATGTAGTTCTGGTTGAAATAAAAAATAGTTTGTTTTTCCTTTCTGGAGTTTTAGTGGGATCAAAGCGATCTTAGAGCTGAATGAGATCGCATTGAATGCTTTTCTTTCGGGAATGTATTGCCAGTTGTTTAAAGCACTGTCGAATAAAAATACTCTTGTATTCACCATTTTGCCGGGGTAGAAGTAGATCACCTTTGAGGAATCTTCTCCTTTATAAACTACTTTCAATAAGTACCAGCGGCTCTGATAATAGTTATTTTCTCGTACACCAGTCGGCTGATTGTTTTTATAAGCAGTAAGCGGAACATTATTAATGTTTTCATCATCTGAAGCAGGCTGGTACACTTTCAAATGACGGATCACTTTCCAGTAACCCTGCAGGTTGGTAACATCGATTGCAGTATCCTGCGAGAAAGCATTGATAGAAGTAAATACAAGCAGGAAAAGAAAAATTCTGATGATCAGCTGCATCGCAGGGTTATGTAAAGTGAAGATACCAAATTCGCCAGGACTTTATTTTGGTACATGAAGGATGTACTTCTCCCGGAAGAAATCTTCTTTGAAGATCTCATCCACTGCAGCAATACGTGGCTTAACACCACTGTCTGATATTTCCTGCGCTAAGTCGCCACCTTTCAGGCAGATCAAGCCATTCCTTACTTCACCTTGTGTTCCTTTTTTCACCAGCGGATTTGCCCAACGCCAAAGATCTTTTAAAGGAGCAACTGCTCTCGACACTGCAAAATCAAACTTGCAGTTCTTAATATCTTCGGCTCTCGAATGTTGAGTGGTAATGTTTGTTATTCCTGCACCTTCAGCCACACCTTCAACTACTTTAAGCTTTTTAGCAATGCTATCTACCAGGTGAAACTTTACATCAGGAAAAAAGATCGCTAAAGGAATTCCGGGGAAACCACCACCAGTACCAATGTCTATTACTTCGGCTCCGGGTTGAAATTCAACGATCGCTGCAATACTTAATGAATGCAATACATGTTTCAGGTAAAGGCTGTCAATATCTTTTCGGGAGATGACATTGATCTTCTCGTTCCAGTCTTTATACAACGCTTCCAATGCTGTGAACTGGTCTATTTGTTTGGGTGTGAAGTCGGAGAAATATTTTAGAATAAGGTCCATTGTTGCCAAATTGAACACGAATTACGGAGAATTGCACGAATTACACGAATTGTTTGAAAAACGAATGGAGCACGAATTAATATGGATTGCACGAATTACACGAATTGTTAGATGGCAGCCGGAGGCTTCTAAATATTCTCACCAGCCAGAGGCTGGCGAGTGAGAGTTCCATATAGCTTCAACTGCCGAAGAGTGCGACGCAACGGTAACTATATACGAGTTGGGACAAAGGTAGAAAAAGAAAAGCGGCTTTCGCCGCTGTATTCCTGAGGTATTAGCTTTTCATTTCTTTCATTCGCTCTGCTTCAAGCTTCAGTAATTCATCTGAAATCTTTTCCATCACATCCCTTGTCTTCTGCAATTCTGTACTAGGTGTACCATTGTCAAGTTCCTGAATGTAGATCGTTGACAAATCTAAAAACATCTGTCGGAGTTCTTTAATTCGCTGCTCTCTCTGCATAAGGTAAATGTGGCGGTAAAGCTACTGTTTTGGTTTGGATTCAGTATCCTTCTTTCCTACAGATACACCTATAACATCAGCAAACGAACCATTTACTTTTAGCTTCGGTTCGTATGTTTCTGCACGTTTCTTTTTTGGTGCTGCTTTCTTCTTTGCTGCCTTTGCCATGCTATAAAGGTAGAAAAAATCGGTAAGGGTTACTTACCGATTAACTCATTGTATTTTAAACGCCCTTCGCTGTTCTTGATACTCAGTTCAAATCTTTCATTGTCGAATATCTGACGTGTATTATAACGTGCTGCAAACTCGTCGCAATAACGTTGTAAATGCTTAGGGCTTACTTGGTGATAAATTCCATAAATACCACGCTTTAAGATTGAAAAGAAACCTTCAACAGAGTTAGTATAAACCTCACCACGTACATATTCTTCCTCGTAGTGGTTAACTACTTGGTGATCTGCAAAATGCTTATCTAAGCCTTTATAAGCTGTCAGAGAATCAGTAAACACCCGTGCAGAACTATCTACGTGTTGCTTTACCATATCTTTCAATGTAACACCAGCCTTATTGTGAACGTGTGTTTTTACTTTGTTGTTTCTCTCTAACAAAGCCACTACACAAGTCTTATTATCTACGTGTGAAGCGTTGCTTTCATGTGCTGCACGTCTTACTGACTTATGTTTGTTCTTATACTTTCCGCCGATATAGGTTTCGTCAACCTCTACCATATTGCTGAGCATAGCTGGTGCTTTCTCTCTGAGCATTTCACGAATACGATGTAATAAGAACCATGCAGTTTTTTGAGTAACACCTAATTGCCTGTGAAGCTGTAATGAACTAACACCTTTTTTAGATGAAGTAACTAAATAGATAGCTGCAAACCATGTTCTCAAATCAATCTTGCTGTTCTCATAGATAGTACCTACAGTTACAGAGAACTTCTTTGCACAAAACTTATCTGCACACTTGTAACGTTTGCCACCTTCAATTTTATAAACCTTAGTGCAGCCACAATGAGCACACTCAACGTTTCCATTCCAACGCTGTTGCTCCAAGTATTGACGGCAAACATCTTCACTATTGAAGTGATCGAACAGTTGTTTTAGGTTTTTGAAGTTCATCTCCTTTTGATTTGATAGATCAAAAATAGGGTTAGTCCCAATAACTACCTAATTTATTTTTAAATTTTGCCATGTTCTCAAACAATTTTAACTTTGACGAGGCGGCAGCGTCAAAGTCAGATAGGTTTTGACAAGTCGTTAATTTTAAAATACTTAATTTGTAAAATAATGGAACAGGATAACGAACAAATAGAGCTGAGGTTTGAGGGGAATGGAATAAAGCCCTCAAAAGTTCGAGCGT
The DNA here is from genome assembly GCA_024508725.1 of Chitinophagaceae bacterium. GTDB lineage: Bacteria > Bacteroidota > Bacteroidia > Chitinophagales > Chitinophagaceae > JAEZDC01. The sequence goes on from JANINS010000002.1 coordinate 346,244, forward strand.
CCGAAGTGGCTACTTTAATTGCCAGCTTTGAACGCTCTATTCTTGCTATTGTTCGTGAAGAACATCCTGAACTAAGTGAAGATTTTGTATTTATCAGCTTTGATGAGATTAAGGAAAGTAGCCTCGCTCTAAAGTGTATTGCTCACAAGCCTCAATTATATGTTGCTCCTGCATATAGCAAGTTAACAGTTGCTTTTGTCAACAATAACTTCAATTCCTTACCGAACGAGTCTATTGAAGATTTGAGAGTAATACAACGCTTTGCAAAAAAACATGCTTGCGATGGTGTTTTTTTAAAGAATGGCGAGAGGTTGGCATCCTTTAACTCAGAGGTGGATATTAGTTACAATGATGAGGGTATAGTCAAAGGGGAAACAACAATTTACGGCGAGGTAAAAAAGGCTGGCGGAGAAACACCAAGAGTGCAATTAAAGATCAACGATAGCTATACAATTTCATTTGAGGTAAAGAAAGATATAGCGGTGCATTTGGCTAGTAATCTATACAAAGAAGTAGGGTTAAAGGGGATTGCAAGATGGGACAAGAAAACTTTTAAAATCTTAGATTTTAAGGCGGAAGGAATAATAGAAGTTCAGGAAAACACTTTAGTGGATGCTTTTAAAGAATTAAACACCTTGTTTGGGGATCACCTTGACAAGGGTATTTCGTATATCAACTAACAGGGATGAGTAATAAATTAGTTCTGATTGATAGCCAGATTTTTATCTGGGGTGTCAAGGGGCAAGCAACGGAAGGGCAAGAAGGGCAAATACCTATTGCAAAAGCATTCATTAGCTGGCTATCAGAAAATGATTACAAATTACTTTTACCTGTACCGCAATTAGTTGAGCTATTATCCTATGTTCCAGTAGAACAACAGGATACTATTATGCAGTTTTTCACAAAAAAATTTAGAATAGTTCCATTTGATGAGTTAGCTGCTTCTAAGTGTGCAGAACTTATCTATAAAAGTTTAAATGAGCCAGAGTTAGTCCAATATCGTAAAGAGCAAAAAGTCACAAAGAACAAGCTGAAGTTTGATTGTATGTTAGCCGCAATAGCAATTGTTCGCAATGCTAGTAAGATTTACTCAGTTGATTCCGACTTAAAGAGATTTGCAAATGGAGAAATAGAGGTTTTACCAATGCCTGTAATAAAGAAGCCAATGGTGCAAAATTCGCTATTTACAGGTCAAGCTATAGGCAGTACTGAATCATAACTCTTGGGCTGGAATTTACTTACACAGGTAGAAGGTAAGTAGTTAGACTTTGACGACCTGACTAATCAACAGCGAGAAGTACTATGTTCATCCCAACCAATTAGCGGCGAAAAGCCGCTTTTCTTTTTCTACCTTTGTCCCAACTCGTATATAGTTACCGACGCAACAGACGATGCTATGAAAAACTCAGCTGATATCAAAATCCTGCTTCTTACATCCGACATCTTACTTCTTACATCAGACATCTTACATCCTACATATGCTTTACGTCCACGTTTTCTTTGGTTGCTTCCACAACACCGGAACGAAAAGCACATAATAAATAAACATCCAAAGATCAAAGAGAATATAATAAGGGAAAAGATCTGCTTCGTTCAGTTTTTTCATACTGCGGTACATGATGATTCCCTGGACGATTGCCCTGAATCCAAAAACAACCAAAGGCAACCACCACCATTTAAACAGGATGATACTTGCAGCCAATAAAGGCAATAAAAGTATCTGGACAGTGGTATATAAGCCAAGTAAGAACTTGAATTTGGGTTTGTAATATTTAGCAGTTGAATAATGCCGCAGCTTTTGATTCCACCAATGACTCCATTTCTTTTTTGGTTCGCTCATGGTGTGAGCTTCGGGGTCAATTACAATAGCAGTATTGGTTTTGGTGGCCACCTTGTTAATGAACAGGTCATCATCTCCACCAGGAATCTGATTTAAAGCCGAAAAGCCTTTGTTCCTGAAGAAGAGGTCTTTCTTATAGCTCAGGTTTCTACCCACACCCATGTACGGCATTCCGGCTAAGGCATAAGAAAGATATTGAAGTGCGGTATGATAGGTTTCGAAGCGAATAAGTTTATTCAGCAGTCCCGGTTTCTTGAAATAGGAACCGTAGCCAAGAACGATCTCGGTTTCATCCCTGAAACCATCCTGCATCAGGTGCATCCAGTTCTCTGAAGCCGGAATACAATCAGCATCTGTAAGTAAAACGATCTCGCTTTTTGCTGTTTTAATGCCTATGCTCAGCGGAAATTTCTTACCTGCGATCAGTTTTGCTTCCTGAGTAAGGGGTACAACGATCAGCTTGCGAAAACTTTTCTGAAATTCTTCTAATATGTATTTGCTCTCATCTTCAGAGTTGTCGTTCACCACGATCACTTCATGTGTGGTCCTGTAATTCTGCACCAGAACACCGGGAAGATTCCTGGTAAGGTTTCCTGCTTCATCTCTTGCACAAACGATCACTGAAACAGGATGTTCAACAGTATCCACCTTGGGTTTAGGTTTATAAAAAGCCAGCCGTTGAAAAAAGAAAAGATAATAGAAAAGGTGTACAGCCACGGCAGCACAAAAAAGATAGAATACAATGTCTCCAACAAAGGCAGGGATCATCATCGGGCAAAAATAAAGGTCAGCCTTTGTAGAAAGCTTATTTAGTAACAGGTGTGGGTAAGTTGTATTGAGCCGGCTGTAGTGCTGCTATTGAGGTTGGATAGCACTCTTGTACTTCTGGCCAAGCGATTGACTAGAATTCGAGAAATTCGTCAATAACATCATCATCTGCATCTGAAATAAATCTTCCAAGCTTTATTCTGCCGGTACACGTAGCTAAAGCGGCTAAAGCCATTTGGAATGTGGTATCATCCATTTCTTCGTTTATATGTTGAATTACAAAATTCTTCAAATCTATAATCCCTTTGAAGTAGTAGTCTGTAAGTTCTTCAGGTAAAGCAGGGTTATTCGAATGCCTTTCTTGCTCAATAGTTATACATAAACCGATCAAACTCCAATTGAAAAGTGTTTTTTCTTTTGCAATTCTTACAAGTTGAGGGACAGAAAGATAAGACGCAATATCAACATCTCCCTGATGATGTAACTCATTCCAAAGATCATCAAGAACTTCTTCAATAACTTGTGACTCGTTAGCGCCCTCAAGTTTTTTTAAAGCAATTGATGCATCATACGGGATTTTATATCCACCATTCACTTTTTTCCAGATCGGGTCGTCCAAGTTCATTAACTAATGTATTGAATATATTCCTTTTCCCCAATTACATTTGCCACCCAATGGCAGCACTAACATTTGAATTACAGGGCAAAGACGAGGCTTCAAAAGCAAGAGCAGGAAAGATCACAACCGATCATGGCGAGATTCTCACGCCGATTTTTATGCCTGTTGGAACAGTTGGCAGTGTAAAAGCCGTTACCAAACAACAACTGAAAGATGATGTAAAAGCACAGATCATCTTAGGAAATACCTATCATTTGTATTTACGTCCCGGCACCGAGATACTGGAAAAAGCCGGTGGTTTGCATAAGTTCAATGGCTGGGATAGACCCATTCTTACAGACAGTGGTGGCTACCAGGTTTTTTCTTTGGCTGCCAATAGAAAGATCACTGCAGAAGGTGTATTGTTTCAATCGCATATTGATGGCAGCAGGCATTTGTTCACACCGGAAAATGTGATGGATATACAGCGAACCATCGGAGCTGATATCATCATGGCATTTGATGAATGTCCACCTTATCCCAGTGAGTATAAATATGCAATGGATAGCATGAAGCTCACTCATACCTGGCTCGACAGGTGTTTTCATCGTTTGTCTAAAACACCTGATAAGTATGGTTACACACAAAACCTGTTTCCAATTGTACAGGGAGGAACTTATAAAGATCTGAGAACCGCTTCGTGTGAATACATCAGTAGTAAGAATGCTGCAGGTAATGCGATAGGAGGTTTGAGTGTAGGTGAACCGGAAGAGATGATGTATGAGTTTACTGAGTTGTGTTGCGATAATCTTCCAACAGATAAGCCAAGGTATTTAATGGGTGTTGGAACTCCGTGGAATATTTTAGAAGGAATTGCTTTAGGTGTTGATATGTTCGATTGTGTGATGCCAACCAGAAATGGAAGAAATGGAATGTTGTTTACAACGAAAGGAGTGGTCAATATCAAGAACAAAAAATGGGCGGATGATTTCTCACCAATTGACGCAGATCTTCCTTCTGAACCAAGTCAATATTATAGCAAAGCGTACCTGCGTCATTTGTTTGCTGCACAGGAAATCCTCGGACTTCAGTTAGCGAGTATACATAACCTGTCGTTTTACCTGTGGTTGGTAGGAGAGGCAAGAAAACATATTCTCGAAGGTGATTTTTATAGCTGGAAGAACAACATCATTCCGCAATTGAAACAAAGATTGTAATCAGCAATGGAATATTGTGGATTGAGCTGAGATGGATTTGCTTTTATTCACATCATTGTTTCAATAGCGTAATCTGCAGAAATTACAGGAGTAAGATCCAATATCTGTGGAAAAAGGAATCCAATTGACATCCATGTTTATGGATGTTTTTTATTGCTGATCATTAGCACTGGTTAGCATCTCATATATGATCTTCGCTGCATTCTCAGATGCATTGCCATTGAATGAGAGCACTTCTTTCAATTGTTTGTAATCTGCCGACAATTGTTTTTGCCTGTTGGGATTCTCTAGTAAATTCTTCAGTTCGTGAACAAGGTTATTTACCGTAAGATCGTTTTGGATCAGTTCCTTCACTACCAGTTTATCCATGATCAGGTTTACCAGTGAAATGTATTTTACTTTGATCACTCTCTTAGCAATCTGGTAACTGATGTTGCTTCCTTTATAACAAACGATCTCCGGTACTTCGAATAAAGCAGTTTCCAAAGTGGCTGTTCCACTTGTAACGAGTGCTGCTGTTGATTGTGAAAGCAGCTCGTATGTCCTGTTGCTTACCCATGAAACATTTGGATAAGATCTGATGAGTTCATTGTAGAATTCATCTTCTATCGATGGCGCTTTTGCAACGATAAATTGATGATTGGGAAACTTCGGTGCAACTTCCAGCATAATGGGCAGTTTCTTCAATATCTCCTGCTTCCTGCTGCCTGGTAATAATGCTATGATAGGTTTGTCGCTAAGGTTTTGACTTTTGACTTTTGATTTTTGATTTTCTATCACCTGCACCAAAGGATGACCCACATACGCTACATCCCAGTTCCATTTTTCTTTGAAATAATGTTTTTCGAAAGGAAGTATCACGATCATTTTATCGATCGTTTGTTTCATCTTTTTTACCCTGCTTTCTTTCCATGCCCAAACCTGTGGTGAGATGTAAAAGATCACTTTAATACCTTGTTGCTTTGCCCATTCGGCGATACGAAGATTGAAACCAGGATAATCAACAAGAACAAGTGTGTCTGGCTGGTATTGGAGTATATCTTCTTTGCAGAATCGAAGATTCTTAAAGATCGTTCTAATATTCATGAGCACTTCTACAAAACCCATGAAAGCAAGCTCACGGTAATGTTTAACCAATGTACCTCCGGCTTGTTGCATAAGATCGCCACCCCAGCAACGGATATCTGCAGCTGAGTCCAGCTTTTTTAATTCTTTGATGAGATTACTGCCATGCAGATCACCACTTGCTTCACCGGCTATAATGTAGTACTTCATTGATGCGTAAAGATAGGAATGTACAAGTGTGCGACGCAAGGGACTATGCCATGAAAAATCGAAGCTGGTCTAATACCATAACTTTAAAATAATAGCGAAGATTGCCCAGATCACAGTTACAATAAAAATCCCTTTGGCAGTTTTGTCTTTATGTGAATTGATGAAGATGGTAAAGAATACCGCATTTGCAAGAAGCGAAAACGTAACGGCACTCGTTAGATAGCGTTTCTCGATTCCGAGTAGTTTTATATACTCAAAAAAGTCAACTGAAGGGTAGGCTCTCCAGAAATAAAAACCTACAATGCCCAGCAATGGAGCAAACAAGCCGATAGCAATACCCAGCTTGAGATTATCTTTTAGAATTCGGGCTGACCAACGATTTTTCAAGCTTCTGTTTTAATTGATAGTTAGTAAGATCAAATTGAACCGGAACCACACTCACATATCCGTTTTTCAAAGCCCATACGTCTGTATCTTTTCCTTTATCGAAATTTACAAATTCTCCGGTGAGCCAGTAATATTTTTTTCCATGAGGATCTGATCTCTCGTCAAAATCTTCTTCGTATTTGGCGTAAGCCTGGCGACAAACCTTGAAACCTTTGATAAGATTTGCCGGCAACGCAGGAATATTTACGTTGAGACAAAGGTGCTTATCCACTTTCTTGTTCAATATCTGTTCAACAATAAGCCTTGCATATTTTTTAGAACCTTCAAAGTCAGCTTCGATGCTAAAATCCAGCAGGCTGAAACCAATGCTGGGAATACTTTCGATAGAAGCTTCCAAAGCTGCAGACATTGTTCCTGAGTAGATCACATTGATCGAGTGATTGGCACCATGGTTTACACCACTAAGGCAGATATCAGGTTTAGAATGCAATACTTTATCAACAGCGAGTTTTACACAATCAACTGGCGTTCCGCTGGTGCTGTAAGCTTCAATATCGCCGAATATATTTGAAGGAGTGAGCCTGAGTGGTGAGCCAATGGTGATGGCATGTCCCATACCGCTTTGTGGTTTATCGGGAGCAACAACCACTACTTTTCCAAGATCTTTTACCGCCTCAACCAAAGCCCTGATACCAGGTGCCGTGATACCATCGTCATTGGTGATAAGAATCACGGGTTCTTTGGTTGTTTTTCCTGTCTTTTTCGCTGCTTTTTTTGCTTTCGCCATGCGTATCAAACTATTGCACAAAAGTGCAGACAAATAATCCCGCTAAAAAATATTATTTGGTTAAACTAAAAAGTTTAGTATTTTGCAGCTAAATGAATTAGCCTATGTCTTTTGCAGGAAAAAATCTTCGTTACCTCCGTAAGCTAAGAGGCTGGACACAGGAGGAATTTGCTACCAAATTAGGCATTAAAAGGTCGTTACTTGGCGCTTATGAAGAAGAAAGAGCCGAACCAAGATTGGAAGTAACGGAAACCATTTGCAGCATTTTTAAGTTAACAATGGAAGAGTTCTTTCTGAAAGATCTTACAGCAGCAAAAGGAAGCAATTATCTTGAGAGAAGAAGACAGTTAAAGATGGCTGCCCAGGTTGCAGAAATTCAACTGGTACCGGTAAAAGCTGCCGCTGGTTATTTAGCAGGTTATGCTGACCAGGATTTCCTGGATGAGTTGAACACATTCACTTTACCTATGTTAGCTCCTGGTCAATACAGGGCATTTGAGATCATGGGTGATAGTATGTTACCAACACCAAGTGGTTCTGTGATTGTAGGCGAGAAAGTGGATGATCCTGAGGATGTGAAGAACAGCCAGGCTTATATCGTTGTAAGTAAATCTGATGGTATCGTTTATAAAAGAGTGGTGAAGAATAATAAAGCGAAGAATAAGCTTACGCTGGTGAGTGATAATCCGCAATACGAACCTTACAACATCAGTTCTGAAGATGTAGTGGAAATGTGGAAAGCAGTGTATGTGTTGCATAAACCCACTCCAAAGCCAACATGGGATATGAACCAGATGGCTACGGTGATCAATACACTTCAGCAGCAGGTAAGTACGTTAAAGAAGAAGATCAATTAACCTCACCCTTGTTCCCTCTCCAAAAGAGAGGGAGATTAGAAATTATATTTTGATCACCGATTTTTCAACGATAGCAAATACGCTATCGTTTTTCTTTACATCCATTGCCGCAAGCCCTGTAAACCTGCTGAACGCAGGAAGAATAGCAAACTTATGATTGAAATAAAAACAGGGGAAGCGAAGGCTTTGTCTGCCCAGCCCATTCAACACAACTCCGGGATGAATGTGACCGGTAAAGAAAAATGAAGCAGAACTTTCGCAATCTGATTGCTCAACATCATGGGCAAAGCAAAAGCCCTTAATGGAAAGTTGATTGGGATGCACTTCAATATTAGCTGAGCGATACCAGTCGGCTTTTAAAATATCATGGTTGCCTTTAATAAGATGAATTTGCAGATCAGGAAGATCGTTTCGCCATCTTACAAAAAGCTCAAGTTCTTTGTTGGCAGTACTATGAAACATATCGCCAACCACCAGTAACTGTTGTACTTTATAAAATTGAATTTGAGTTACCAGTCTTTGCAGGTCTTCTTTGAAAATATTTTGTGGTACAGCGATCCCACTTTTTCGAAAATGACCGGTCTTCCCAAAATGAAGATCAGAAACAATGAGTGCTTTTTCTTCTTCCCAAAAAACGCATCGCTCTGCCGAAAGCCAGAAATGATTGTTGTTGATGATATGCTGAACAGGGGCTTGCATTAAGGCGGCAAATATAGAGTTAGAGAAGGGGAGTTGATGTTAAGAATGACTAAAGTGCGGCAATAAAAAACCTGCTGAGAATTCCTCAGCAGGCTTAAATCGTACTTCATACTTCTTACCTCGTACTTAATCTTATTCTCCCCAGATCACTTCTTTATCTTCCAGCCACAACTTCACTGCATCTGTGGTAACAGATTTTGGTCTTTCTAATGGGAAGCCTAAGGCTCTGTCCCAACACAAACTTGCCAATACACCCAAGGCACGGCTCACTGCAAACAATACGGTATAGAATTCATACTCCACCATTCCATAGTGAACCAATAAAGCCCCACTGTGAGCATCTACGTTAGGCCAAGGGTTTTTGATCTTACCAAGGCTTTGCAGAATTGGCGGAACCGTTTCATAGATGTTCCAAACGGTTTGCACCAATTGATCATCTTTCAACCACTTCTTACCAAATTCCATTTGTGCAGTGAAACGAGGATCGGTTTTTCTTAATACGGCATGTCCGTAACCCGGAACAACTTTTCCTGCGGCTAAAGTATCTTTTACATATTGTGCGATCTGATCGTTTGTTGGACATTTGGTATCCAACTTCTCCTGCATCTCGAATATCCATTTGATCACTTCCTGGTTTGCCAATCCGTGTAACGGACCAGCTAGTCCGTTCATACCAGCAGCATAGCTCAGGTAAGGATCACTTAATGCAGAACCAACAAGATGTGTTGTATGAGCAGATACGTTTCCTCCTTCATGATCGGCATGAATGGTCATGTACAAACGCATCAGCTCTTTAAATCCTTCATCGTCATAACCCATCATATGAGCTAAATTTCCGCTCCAGTCTAACAGGCCATTCGGCTGAATATGATCGTTATTCTTATACTTTCTGCGATAAACGTAAGCTGCAATTCTTGGAAGCCTTGCGATCAGGTCCATTGAATCATCAAAAGCAGCTTCCCAATAGTCTTTCTTTGCCAAACCTTCTTTGTAACGTCTTGCAAAATTGCTTTCTGTTTGCAAAGCCATCACACCGGTAACGAACATCGTCATTGGGTGAGTGTTCAAAGGCAACGCATCGATCGTTGCAAAAACATGGCTTGGAACATGGCTTCTGCGTTGCCAAACACTGGTGATGTGGTTCACATCTTCTTGTGTAGGCAATTCTCCTACAAGCATCAGGTAAAACAATCCTTCAGGCAACGGTTCATTACCACCTTCTGCTTTGGGAAGTTTTTCCTGTAATTCAGGAATTGAGTAGCCACGAAAACGAATTCCTTCCTGGGAATCCAACAAAGAAGTTTCAGTTACCAAACCGGTAATCCCCCTCATACCCTGGTAGATCTGAGCCAGTGTAACCTCACCGATCTTACGGTTACCGTGATTTTTCAATAGTTCTTTGATCTCAACATTCGCAGCATCTGCTTTAGTCTTAAACGTATCCTTAATATAACCCATGACAAGTGTTTATAATGAGATATTTATTTAACCAGCTTTAGTTTCCATAGCATCGTTCCTTGCGTCGCACTCTTGTGCTACAGAACAATACTTAACTTGTAAACTTTCTGAGAGCGTTGCGAAGTTACCTCAACAAAGGTTGAGAACAAAAGAATTACACAAACAGTGTATTGGTTATAGTTGTTGAAAGACGGAAAAAATTATTTCGGTGCTTTTTTATAGAAGTAATAAGCCACGAACATAAAGATGATGTTGGGTGTCCAGGCTGCTAATAAAGGTGGAAAATCACTTTTTGTAGAAAAGATGGTCGAGAACCTGTCGAGCAATACGAAAGCAGCTGCTGAAGTAATGCCGATCGCTAAATGCATTCCACTTCCGCCACGAACACGACGGCTGGCTACAATTCCACCAATAAGCGAAAGAATTATTACTGCAAAAGGAGTCGCATCTCTTTTATAAAGCTCCACCTTCATTGCATTAATGCCTTCCGATCCTCTTTGTTCTTCTACCTTGATGAATTGCTTTAATTCCGGAGTGGGCAATTTGTCTTTTGCATATTCATCCAATCGAAGATCAAATGGTTTAAAGTTCAGGTCCATGGTTTTCTCGGGAGAAAAACTTACGGTTTCATCATTACCATTGAATGTTCGTTCAACAACATTGGTGAGCACCCATTTGTTGCGTTTTCCCGCAGTATCCCATCGAATGGCTTCTGCCCTGAGATTATACACCAGTTTATTGTTGTTCATCCGGTGCAGGAAAAAAGTTCCGGCGGTTTTGTGTATCGTATCGTAACTGTTTACACCAGCATAAGTATTGGCGTCTATTTTTCGGTAAACCGAGTTAACATAAGGTTGTGTTCCACCTTTAGCAGCCTCGTACGATGAATTATTATCGATATAAGTAACCTGGAATACAGAAAATATCTCATTGGCTCTTGGAATAACGCTTCTTTGCATGAACCAGAGCATCGTGGCAAATATCAATCCTCCGAAAAGATAAGGACGTAAGAAACGGTTATAGCTTGTTCCGCTGGCTAAAATGGCAATCACTTCACTTCTTCCGGCCATTTTAGAAGTAAAGAATATTGCAGCGATGAAAACCCAGAGTGGAAAAAGCATTGCACCAATCCTTGGAACAAAGCCAAAATAGTATTTGGTTATGATCTCATAAGTAGAAAGACCGGATTTTACAAAGTCATCTGTCTTTTCACTGATGTCGATCACAATACCGATGACAGTAAAAAGCAGCAATACGAAGAAAAAAGTGACCATAAAGGTCTTGAGTATATACCAGTCGATCTTTTTCATTTCCGCAGTGTGACAAAGATAACAGTAGGAGTGTAGTAATGGTACGAATTAACAAATAAGCATCTGTTGTTCAACAATTGAAACTGAAAGACTGCTTTTGTTGCTCGTAAAACGTCCAACCTTGATACAGCAGTTGAAGAGTCACGCTAAAGACGTGAATTACTCAAGCTGGCTAATCAATTTACTTCTTTAAAAAAACACGAACAAGTATAACAATAAGGGCAATTAAAAACATGAGAATGGAAAGACGATTCATTCCATGCATATACTTCATCCATTTTGTTCGTTGATCGTTGGGGTCTCTTTTTTTGATGTAGAGGTATTCTGCAATTTGACGCAATATGCCCATTGAAAGCAAGATTAGGCTGTAAAACTACATCAAGATGCCTGCATAAACATTTCTTTATCCAGCTTTTTAAAAGAAATGGGCTTTTGCCAGATCTTAATTTCACGCTGCATTTTGTTGTAGTCGAACATACTATTATTATATGCTGATATAAGGTGTATTTGCAATCCAGGATTTTGTTCAAGAATGGAATAAGATGCCTCCCATCCAAAACCATCAGGAAGGTTATTGTCTAAAAAAAGGATGTCGGGTTTAATTTTATTTACTAGTTGAAGTCCATCGTTCAGCGTATAGGAGCAGAATACTTCGAAGTTCTTTTTGGTAAAGAACCGTTTCAAAAGAAGGCATGCATCCTCTTCATCATCAATTATCAATACTTTCTTTTTCGTACTCATATCCTATATAGAGAAAAATCTCTGCCAATTGAACCATTTGTACGATAAGGATGTATGTCTGTGGTAGTAAATAGTGAAATGCCTCAATTTGTTGATTAATTTCCACAATTTTACGGGTAGCAAAGCTTAATTAACGGTAGAATTCAACAAAAAATAAGTAGAGTTTTCCCAAAGTGTGGAAAATTTGATTGTTTGAGAAATCTTAACAGTAAGCGTTGACATGAATTGAATATCAGTAGGTTATAAAAAGCAAAAGCCTGTAATACTATAATAAAGCAGAAGGCAATATCAAATGCATATCAGGTTTACAGGTTCACATGTTATTAGTTTTTAGAATGCTTAGCAGTTTGTTAGGTATAAAATATGCTGATAAGGAAATACACTCGTATTTACTGCAACAGGTTGGAATAGTCTCAGGTGAATTATAACTGCAGTTTTTCCGTGCTAACCGATAAATTAAAAGAAATCTAAATTGCCACACATGCAAAAGATCCTGGTTATTGATGATGATAGGGACACCTGTTTAATGCTCAACCGTTTTTTAAGTCGCCAAGGTTTTGAAGTCTCTGAAGCCTATAATGGTAAAAAAGCTTTGGAAATGCTGGAGACAGTTCAGCCAGACCTGGTAATGACCGACTTCAGGTTGGGTGATATGGACGGAAGTGAAGTAGTTACCAAGATCAAAGAAAGATATTATCATTTGCCGGTATTGGTGATCACTGCTTATAGTGATATTAAAACCGCTGTTGAAATAATGAAAATGGGTGCTTATGATTATATCACTAAGCCTCTTTTCCCTGATGAGATCGTAGTTACCATTCGTAAGGCATTGGAAAGTGCTGCTCAGGAAAAATCTGCTCCTGTTGAAGCAAGAGAAGCTTCGGCTCCGTCTGCAGCTGGTGCTCCACGCAGAAAAGTAAGTAGCATGGATTCTCCTGATTACTTGTTTGGTACCAGCCAATCAATGAAAGAGATATTCAGACAGATCGAATTGGTTGCACCAACTGATTACAGTGTAATTATACATGGTGAAAGTGGAAGTGGCAAAGAAGGTTTGGCACTGGAGATCCACAAACGTTCAAGAAGAAAAGACAAGCCGTTTATTCCAATTGATTGTGGTGCTTTGTCAAAAGAACTCGCCATGAGTGAATTGTTTGGTCATGAGAAAGGATCATTCACTGGTGCTGTAGGACAAAAGATCGGAAGTTTTGAAAATGCTAATGGTGGAACGATATTCCTGGATGAGATCGCAAACCTTTCTTACGAAATACAGGTAGGTTTATTACGTGTTATCCAGGAGAGAAAAGTGAGAAGGGTAGGTGGCTTGCAGGATATTCCATTAGATGTAAGAATTATTGTTGCATCTAACGAAAGACTTTGGGATGCTACAAGAAAAGGAAAATTCAGGGAAGATCTATTCCATCGATTCAATGAGTTCAGTATCGATATTCCACCTTTGAGAGAAAGAGCCCAGGATATTATGCTGTACGCTGATCATTTCCTGAAAGTTACCACAGACCAGTTAGGAAAAGGAATTAAAGGCTTTGACAGAGAAGTTGAAGAAGCTTTCAAAAATTATGTGTGGTATGGTAACCTTCGTGAGTTGAGAAACGTGATCAAAAGAGCTGCTTTATTAACAGATGGTGAATACATCGAGGCAAGATCACTTCCTTTTGAGATCATCAATTTTAAGAAACTGCAATTTGAAAAACCTTCTGCTGAAAGTGCAGCAGCTGCACTTGCCGGTGGAGGTGAGAAAGCAGATCCAAATCCAACATCATTGAAAAATGCCAGCCGTGATGCTGAGTATGAAATGATATTACAGGCTCTGAAAAAAGCAAATTATAATAAGAGTAAAGCTGCAAAACTGCTGGATATAGACCGGAAAACGCTCTATAATAAAATGCAGCAATACCAGGAATTTAATAACGAGTAATAACCGGTGGCTGTTCAGAAATGATCAGCCACTTTCTGTTTTTGACCAATACTAATCATGAACATAAATAATTCCGTAACCAGGATACTTATCATTGATGATGATAAAGATGATTTCCTGATCATTTCAGACTTCATTAAAAATATTCCGGAAAACAATTTCCAATTAGACTGGTGTTATACTTACGACCAGGCAGTAGAACACATCAAAAATAAAACGCACAGCATCTATTTTGTAGATTATCGTTTGGGTGCAAAAACAGGTTTGGATCTTTTGCAAGAAGCGATGCGATTACAAAGCCAGGAACCGATCATTCTCTTAACAGGAAAAGGGAACCAGGCCATCGATATCAAAGCGATGCAAACCGGTGCAACCGATTACCTGGTAAAATCTGAACTCAATACAGAAAAGCTTGAACGCTGTATTCGCTATGCACTCGAAAGAAGTGCCTCTATGCAGGCATTAAGAGAGAATGAAAGAAAATACCGTAACATATTTGAACGTTCTAAAGATGCGGTTTTTTTAGCCGATGCTGATTTTACTTTTAAAGATGTAAATCATGCAACGTGTGAGTTGCTTAAGTATAGTAAGGATGAATTACTGAAGATGAACTTTTACCAGTTACTGGGTGATGCAACCATCAGCGAAGTTTTGCAAAATGAACTTTCTAAAGATGGTGAAGTAAAGGATCTTGAACTGGAAGTTGTCACACACAATAATGAAAAAAAGACCTGTATTCTTTCCGTAGGTTTCCAGGCCGATAAAGGAAATACGTTTGTGTTGCAGGGCATTTTGCATGATATCACCAATATCAAAAAAACAGAGAAAGCCAATCTCCAAATTGAAAAGCTTGCGGCAACTGGTAGATTGATCAGAACACTTGCACATGAGGTGAGAAATCCATTGAATAATATCAACATGTCAGTTGATCAATTACTCACCGAACCAAGAAATGAAGATGATCAGATTTATTTTGATATCATTCAACGCAATTCAAAAAGGATCGACAACCTGATCACTGAGTTGCTGGAATCTTCAAGGCCATACGATCTTAATTTTCAGCCTTATGATCTTAAAGATATCATGGAAGAAACTCTTTCCATGGCTATTGACAGGATCAAACTTCGCAACATCAAACTTGAAAAAGATTTTCCTACAAGTGAAACTGTAATAAGAGCTGATAAGGATAAACTGAAACTTGCTTTACTCAATTTTGTGATCAACGCTGTTGAAGCTGTAGAAGAGAAAACAGGTGAATTAAAGATCTGGATAGATTCAAAGGATAATAAACACATCCTGAATATAAAAGACAATGGATGTGGTATTGCTGAAGAACATTTGTCGAGGTTGTTTGAACCTTACTTCACTACTAAAAGAAACGGAATTGGTTTAGGACTGGCTTCTTCATTAAATATCTTGCAATCGCATAAAGCGAAGATCGATGTACGTTCTGCCATCAATGCAGGAACGCAGTTCACAATAAGTTTTGTAGAATAATTTACCAGTTGGAAACTTGTGGAATAAAACCTTCCACTGATTCTGCTGTTTGGTAAGCGTTATGTGATTCCGCCTTTACAAGCGGAATCATTTCGTTTGAGGAATTATCCCAATACACAGCCTGATCAACATTTACCTGTACAAGACATAGATTAGGATCTTCCACACCATTCTGAAACCACGATTTTAATGCTGGTGTCCACAGATCTTTCATCTTTTCCCGGTCACTTACAACAGTGCAAGTACCATAAATATTCATATAAGTATTTTTCCCTGGATGGGAATACACAAGTGTTGCCTGTTTGTTCTCAGCTAACTCAGTGATCTTTTCAGAATTATCGTTTGAGAAAAACCACAGATTCAATTCATTATCAATTTTAATCGTTAACATAGGACGGCTAAAAACATTGCATTGTTCATCTGTTGTAGTAAACATGCAGGTTTTTACATCATCAATTATCTCTATGAGCTTCTTTTTCCCATTCTCGTTCGTCGTAAACATATCCTTCCTTTTTTAAACAGTAGAGAAAATTACCTGCCAAGCTTGTTGAAAGGTGATAATAAATGATTTTGTAGAGGTGCTTCCTCAAGCTGGCAAAAAAGTCAAACTTAATGTCGCTTTTGGCAAAATGGTATTGCGTTTGAATTAACAATACCGGACTAAATAACATCAGTATGTTAACCGACAAACACATTCAGTTCCTGAAAGAAAAGATACATGACCTGGAGAATGCGTTGTTCATTAATTACAGTTCATCTGTTTTAAAATTACCCGTTAGTGTTGTAAGAATAAAAGATGTTGATGAGGTAGGACAAGTTTGGTTTTATATAAATCGTCCTTCGCAGGAACTGGAATATTTTGAACATGAGTTTCCTGCGCATTTACAATTCTATAAGAAAGGTAAGAAGCATCGCATGCAGGTATATGGAAAAGCGATCATTGTAGATGATCCTGAACAACTGAACTTTTTACCAGCAGATCTGTCTCCTGTTAAACCAGATAGTAAATCTGTTTTGGTAAAAGTAAAGATCTCTAAGGTAGATTATTATGAACCATGGGATTTGAAGAAGACCAACTGGTTCACCTCAGTTAAAAACGCATTGTATAAATGGATTTATAACGAAGAACCACAGTACCAGCCTTATGGATGGAACACTGACACGGCTTTCTGATAAATAATTAAGTAATTGACACGACTGCTTCAGGTTTACCTGGAGCAGTTTTTATTTAATGGCTATGATTATCTACTTGTTTTGGCTGATAACCAGATAAAGTAAAACGTGGATCTTTTAAAAAAGTCTTATCTGTAAGTGTAAAAAGAAAAGCCCTGATCTGGTACAACTCATCGTTGGTAAATTGAATTCCATTTTTTACAAGTGAATCAGTATTGGGAGAAGGAATAACACCAGAGCGATAATGTTCAATCGCATCATTAATGGAATAAAATCTACCATCATGTCCGTAAGGGGCAGTTACCCAAACGTTTCTCAGGCTGGGAACCATGAACTTTAATGAGTCGG
This sequence comes from Chitinophagaceae bacterium, assembly GCA_024508725.1. Lineage (GTDB taxonomy): Bacteria > Bacteroidota > Bacteroidia > Chitinophagales > Chitinophagaceae > JAEZDC01. Next base: position 363,135 of record JANINS010000002.1, read on the forward strand.
ATGATTTATTGAGGATCTTGTACCTGCCATAATCTTTCAAAACAGAATCTGCAGAGAGGCCGATGTCTCTGTAACTGAAATCTGTGAAAAATGGTTCTGTATGACAAGAGATGCATTTTTTTGATTTGAACAGTTCATATCCACGTTGTTCCATTGGAGTAAATTTTTCTTCACCCTTCATCACTTTATCATATTTACTGTTATTGCTTACCAGCGTAAGCATAAACTGGCTCAATGCTTTGGTCATTCGTTGAGTGTTGATCTTTTCATCTCCAAATGCCGCTTTGAACATGCTGCGATAAGCACTGTCGGCTTTGATTTTTTTTAGTGCATTTTCAATCGTTTCCCCCATTTCGTTAGGAGCAGTAAGTGGAGCAAGTGGTTGTGCATCTAGATGAGTAATGCCGCCATCATACATGAATGCCGGCTTCCATGCAAGATTAAATAAACCCGGAGCATTGCGTGTAGTAAATGCATTATTTATTCCATGACTAAAAGGATGATTAAATGTTGCAAATGCTGCAAATTGCTGGTGACAACTTCCACAAGAGAAATTGCCATCACGGCTTAATCTGTCGTCATAAAATAATTTTAAACCCAGTGCAATTCCTTCTTCTGTCAACGGATTTTTAGAAAAGTCGTAAACCGGTTTAGGCCAGCCTTCCGGTATTGCAAATTCAACAGGTTTTGGTTTTAAAGAATACTTGTTTGTTGCTTTGATAAAGCAAAGGCCAATCGTGCAAATAAATAATATCGTTAGCAGCTTTTTAATAACGCACAAGTTTATCTAAACTAAACATTGTTGCACAGTTGTCTGCATATTGCAAAGCCAATTCACCAGGTGTATGAACAAATGCATGCTGTGCGATTTTTAAACTATGCTTTCCATCAAACCAATTTTGAACATTTACATTGATACGCAGGAGAGTCTTCGCATCGCTTTTAAAATTAAAATTGCTGTCAAGCGGAATTGAAACGGTTCGCAAGCTATTTTGTCCTGTTCTGAAACCGCCAATATCATATTGAAATAATTGTTGCGGCATTTTTGAAGAAGGAGAAATGCCTTCTAACTTAGCACCGATATATCCTGTATTCCAGGTCCAGAACATGCCATGGTACGGATCTAATGCACCTTCCTGTACACCATTTACTGAACGAGTAGAATCAACACCTAATACAAAGGTTAGCTTTTTATATTTTCCGATGGGAATGTTTACTGCGATGCGTTTTGATTCAGGTTCAGCTTCATTAACGAGGAAGCATTCTGCTGCAACAAGATGAATCTTGCCACTATCGTCTTCAAACCCAATATCAGAAACATAATATTTAAAAGACCTGGGTGTGAGTTTTTCACCAAAAGAACTTTTATACGTTTTCCCCAACTCCATAATCTCAGTGTTCATCATATGCTCGAAAGCAAGCTGAACATTACTGGAATTTGATTCCTGAGCATACCCCGTATTAAATGTCAGTACCAGTGAAAAAACAATAATAATTTTTTTTATATGATACATTTAAAATGATTTCTTTTGCCGGTAAAATAACGGATTTATTCATCGTGGTATTATGTAGTGTGTGAAGGAGCTTCTTTCAAGAGGCTGCTTTTTCATGTATGCCGGGAATAAATCTTTTGATGGGATAGAAATACACTCACTTATATATTACTGATTGTTGTAGGCAAATATTGCTGTACACTATCTATTAATTTATGAGATGAGCTCTGTTTTGCCAATCAGCTTTAATAATGCTCTAAAAAGACAAATCCAGGTAGTAAGTATAATTTGACTTCTATTTTCGGGGTTGTCCAATACGAAATGAGAAACCTACGTTGCACCAAAACTAATCTAGGCGTGTCTGCTTGCCAGGAAGTTTCCTGCAAGAAAGAATTGCAGCAAGTTACTCCCCGGCTTTTACGTTCATGGCTATTTAAAGTATTTGTATTTCTCTTTTTTCTTTCTGTAGGAAAGGAGTCTCTTGCATCGCATGTAGTAGGAGGAGCATTAACGTATGTACATAATGGAGGTTCCAGTTACACGATCACATTAAAACTATATAGAGACTGTGCCGGGGTTACCTTAGGTGGTACTGCAGCCATCACAGTCGTGGGTTATAACGGTTTAACTTTTACTCCTAGCAGGGATATTACGTTGACCAGGATCAGCGTAACAAGTCTTGACCCTGATTTAGATTCGTGTGCGATTGCTCCAAATCCTTTGCCTTGTGTGGAGGAACACATATACAGAGCAACTGTAAATAATCTTCCTGAGAATGCTGGAGGATATCATCTATATTATCAAACTTCTGCAAGAAACCAGTTTGTTACGAACGTAAATACAGGTTGTAATTGTATAGGCGAATCGTTTTATGCTTATATTCCAGGTACTTCAATGATATGGCATGAGGGTTTTACATTAGCAAATGGTACTACTTCAGATGCCGGCACTACAGCATGGACTAGAACGTTAGGGCCTACAAATCCTGCCTATGCAAGAGTTGAGAGTAACAGGTTTGAAATTAGTGGTGCAGATAATGCCCAGGTAATATGGACTTCACAGTTGATCAATATCTCTTCTTATACTTCAGGTGTAAATCTGGCTGTGGATCTGATGGAGAATTCCAACATGGAGTTCAACGATTCATTGTTAGCTTATTATAGTTTAGACGGTGGCCCCTTTACATTATTCCCCAACAACGGGATCGCTACTGACGACTTCACGGCCCAACTTGCAACAGCAACAGGACTTGCAGGAAGTACAATCCAGATCATGATCAGGGCAAAGTATGGAGGTAGTTCGAACGGAGAGATATTCAGGTTTGATAATGTGATCGTTTCGGGAAATGATTTTGCAACAAATGGAAACCCGGTTTTTACTGAATTTCCACCATTGTTTTTGTGTGCCAACCAGCCTTTTGTTTTTGATCATTCGGCAACAGATCCTGATGGAGATTCACTTGTTTATTCTTTTTACACACCATACAATGGATTTACAGGAGGTTCACCAGGAACAGCTGTTGCTCCAACTTTTTCTAATAATGTAGCAACGTTTACACCCGTTATTTTTAAAAGTGGCTACTCGGCTACAAATCCTTTAGGTGGTACACCCTTAACGCTAGATCCTGTTTCAGGACAATTAAGTGGAACTCCTTCTGCAAACGGACAATATTTAGTTGGTATTAAAGTAAGTGAGTACAGGAATGGAGTTTTATTGGGTGAGATGGTGAGAGATTTCCAGTTTAACGTGGTAACATGTCAACCTCCTGCCGAAGCTCAGATCACTCCTTCAGGCGTATTAACATCATGTAATACTGCAACAGTCACCTTCCCAAATAACAGTAGTATCAGTGCGTCTAATTTCTGGTGGAATTTTGGTGTTACTTCAACACTTGCAGATACTTCTACTCAACAATATCCTACATATACATATACCAATGTAGGAACCTATACTGTAACACTAATTACTAATAAGGGATTAACCTGTGCTGATACATCTACAGCAACACTATATGTAGGATGGGTAGCTGCAGCATTCAATGCTCCGGCTTCTGCTTGTATAAACACAGCTGTGAATTTTACCAACACTTCTTCTGTTTCGGCGAATGCAACAATAACAGGTTATCAATGGAATTTTGGTGATGGGAATACTTCAACCGCTGTAAGCCCTTCTCATACATATACAACAGCCGGGACTTATAATGTATCTCTTAAGGTTACTAACAGTATAGGCTGTGATAGTACGATTGTCAAAACAATCACGATCAATAGTAGACCTACTGTTAATGCAGGAGTAGATACTGCGATATGTGCATCAAATGTGAATGTTCCATTAAATGGAAGTTTCACAAATTCCAGTGGTGTTACTTGGTCTGGAGGTTTAGGTACATACAGTCCTAATAATACTACTGCAACTGCAATTTACACTCCTTCCACAGCTGAGATTACAGCAGGGACTGTTACATTAACCCTTACCACTGCTGCGAATGGTGCATGTAGTGCAGCAGTGGATACAAAACAAATTACGATTACACCTGTTATTACTGTTGAGGCCGGAAATAATCAGGTGATCTGTAAAGGAACCAGTGCAACACTTGCCGGATCTGTAACAGGCGGCACTACTACAGGTGTTTGGACAACATCAGGAACGGGAACTTTCGCTCCTAATGCCACTACGTTAAATGCGATATATACTCCTAGTAATGCGGATCAAACAGCAGGTGGTGTAAAGCTTTATCTCACTTCTACAAATAATGTTGGCTGTAGTGCTAAAAAAGATTCCCTTTTAATTTCATTTTTTGATTATCCCATTGTTGATGCAGGAACCAATCAACAGATATGTGCAGGATTTAATTTGCTTTTATCTGGTTCTGTTTCCGGAAGTTCAACAACCGGTATATGGAGTACAACAGGTACAGGAACTTTTAGTCCAAATGCAACAACTTTAAATGCAACATATATTCCAAGTGCTGCAGATAGAGCTGCAGGCTCTGTTATATTAAGATTAACAGCAACAAATTCTTGTAGTCCTGTTCCATACGAAGATATAACTGTTACCATTCAACCAACTCCATCTGTAACTTCTGGTAATACAGCGACTATATGTAGTAATGCAACAACTAATATTGGATTAACGGCAAATATTTCAAGTACTTTCTCGTGGACGATCGGAACAAATAATGGAGGAATAACCGGAGCATCGGCAGGATCAGGTAATACGATAGCCCAGCAATTGGTAAACCCTTCGAATTCTACTCAAGGAAATATTCAATATATTGTTACACCTGCCTCAACCGGATCTTTAGGTTGTCAGGGTTCTCCATATCCAATAGTAGTAACCGTTAATCCAACACCGAGTATTACAGGAGTACCATCAACAGCGAGTATCTGTAACAATACATCAACGAACATAGCGTTATCATCAACAGCACTGAGTACCTACAGCTGGACGATCGGAGCAGTAACAGGAGGTATTACAGGACAGGCAGCAGGATCGGGTAATACGATCGCACAAACTCTGATCAATCCGAGTAATGCAACAGCGGGCACAGTAGAGTATTTGGTTACAGCAACGAGTACAACAGGAAGCTGTGCATCATCAGCACCATATTCTATCATCGTTACTGTTAATCCAACCCCGAGTATTACGGGAGTACCATCAACAGCGAGTATCTGTAATAATACATCGACTAATATTGCACTGAGTTCAACAGCACCGAGTACCTATAGCTGGACGATCGGAGCAGTAACAGGAGGTATCACAGGACAGGCTGCAGGATCAGGTAATACGATCGCACAGCTATTAACGAACCCAAGCAATGCGACAGCAGGCACGGTAGAGTATTTGGTTACAGCAACGAGTACAACAGGAAGCTGTGCATCATCAGCAC
>JANINS010000003.1 GCA_024508725.1 Chitinophagaceae bacterium
TTTGTGTTTGTGTAATAGCAGCGTTACCATTTGCATCAGTTACATTCCATGTAATGGTTGTTGTTCCTACAGCATATGGATCGCTTAAAGGACGTGCATCACTTCTTACGCCTACCGGTGAACCTACAACACAATTATCTGTTGCTGTTGCAGATACAACTACACTCGCATCACAACGACCTGAAGCTGCGTTTACATTTTTATTGCCATTATGAGTAATTACCGGTACCTGGTTATCTGTTACGGTTACGGTGAAGCTGCAAGATGTAGTATTACCAGCTGCATCCGTTGCAACAAAAGTATTTGTTGTTGTGCCCACAGGGAAAATAGAACCTGATGCTAATCCTGAGGTTTGAGTAATGTTAACTGAACCTCCACCTGCTGCCCATGTGAGCGCATTAGCCATAATCTTAGCACCATGAGTTGAGCTTACCCAGAAATCTCCTACTACCGAACTTGAAGGTGGGAAGAAATTCAAACTTACTCGTCTGGCGTTTGCAGGACCCACATTTTCTTTCGCCATTATGAACGGTTGTCCGTTATCATACAAAGCGATTGAATATGAACCCGGGGTCATCGATGAAGATGTAGAACGGTAACTACTGGTACCTCCGCTAAAGTTTGTTACACCTTGCATAATGGGATGACCAGGCACTAAAACGGAACCTAAAGTTCTGGTGCCATTGAACTGAGTTTGAGAAGCTGGCAGTAACACCCTGTAAACAGCTGTATTATACGAACCCTGAATAGGAATCGAAGCATTGTCAAAAACAGCATCTACTACTCTTCCACCACCGTCTATGTAAGATGCAAGATTATTTCCCCAAATAGTAGCGTTAATTGGAGAGTAATTGGTATAAACAAAGACCACGTTGTACTGCTGTAACTGTGCCACGGTTGGCGTGATGTTCCTGGTGTTGATTACATCTACGGTACTGAATTGACCGGTACCTGAAATTTTAGATTTCACATCCGCTAACCATTGATCATCATCGGCTCCTGCTATTAATACTTTTAATCCGGAATTATTTAGGCCACCACTGCAATTATCTGTTGCTGTTGGTAATTGATATGTAACCCTTGTTCCGCAAACATTTATATCTGTATTTACAAAAACAGGTGCAGGACATGTTATTGAAGGAGCAGTAACATCTTTTGCCGTTAGTACCACCGTTTTAACATCTGTTAACCCAGCGGCATCTTTTGCAGTTACTATTACATTGATCGTTGCGTTATGAGAAGTAGATACAACTGTTCCTGCAGGAGGATTTTGTGTGATTGTTATGGCTCCGCAATTATCTGTTGCAGTTCCTCTTACATCAGGAATAGTAACTGAACATCCTCCATCAACATTCACTGCTTGATTCGCTGCAGGTGTAAGCATTGGGGCTGTTACATCTTTAGCAGTAAGCACTACTGTTCTTACAGTAGTTAAACCATCTCCATCAGTAGCAGTTACTGTTACATTGATCGTGGCATTGTGAGAAGATGAGACAATTGTTCCTGCAGCAGGGCTTTGATGGATCGTAACTACTCCGCAATTATCTGTTGCAGTTCCACGAACATCAGGTATTATTACAGAACATGAACCATCAACATTGATAGTTTGATTACCTCCTGGTATTAAAACCGGAGGTTGGTTATCTGTTACTGTAACTGTTTGAATAGCTTGCAATGCTGCATTTCCATTCACATCTGTTACACTCCATGAAATGGTTGTTACCCCTTTAGGATAAGGTGCATTCAGTGGTTGATTATCACTTCTTACTCCTACAGGTGATCCAACACTACAGTTGTCTGTTGCAGATGCAGATACTGTAACATTCACAGTACATGCTTCATTAGCTGTAGTTGCAGTTAAATTACCATTGGTTGAAATTACCGGTCTTTGAATATCGTTTACCGTTATTGTGAAACTACAAGTTGAAGAATTGCCTGATTCATCAGTAGCTCTGTATGTTACTGTAGTTGGCCCTACAGGGAATAATGAACCAGATGCAGGTCCTGCTATTCTTTCGATTACAATTTGTCCTGCTCCAAGCTTGGTTCCATCAACCCATTTCCATCCACCAAAATTCTGAGCAGCATTACCTGGTTCCATGTATGACGGATCATTGTGGTCCTGGTATCCACCAACCCAGGTGTTGCCACCATAAGGTGCCAGGAACTGGCTTTCTTCCAAAGTATTGATCGAAGCAAGATCTCCTCCTATTAACAACGCTTCATCTCTGGCTGCATTCCATGATCTTGTAAAATCAGAAATATAGTAAGTGTGACCACCTAGAGTTCCGATCAGTAAATAATTATTAAAGACTGTATTTATTACTGAATTAAACTCGACAATAAACCTGTTATTTACCCACTCAGGAAGGTCGTTCCATGTTGCACTGTTATACAATTGAAGATAATCTTCTCCACCAGAGTTATTCGGTTCACCAGCATTAAAGAAATTAAATGCTGATCCACTACAATTATCTGTTGCAGTAGGAACAGGGTACGTTACAACAGCACCACATGAATTGGTATTATTGACGTAAGTAGCGTTTGAAGGACAAGAAATTACTGGTGCAATTACATCTCTTTTATCCACTGTCATAGAACAGTTGTTCTGGTTGCCAGCCGCATCAGTTACAACAAACGATACAATCATTGCTCCTTTCTGGTTAACGATCGTACCAGGAGCAGGTGATTGCGTTATGGTAACAGAACAATTATCAGAAACAGATAACAAACTTCTATAGTCTGGTAACAACGCATTACATGTTGCATCAAGATTTAAACTCTGTGTTGGAGGACATGTAACAGATGGGGCCTGATTGTCTATAACTTTAACTATGGCTTGACAGGTTGAACTATTACCATATGAATCAGTAACGGTAAGTGTTACGTTATTGTCTCCAAGATCAGCACACGTAAAGTTCTTCTTACTTAAACTATAAGTAAGGGTGCAATTATCTGTCGATCCGTTATCAACTGCATTATCATTTATACTTACCTGTCCCGATGCATTCAATGCAACTGTTATGGTTTTACAAGCAGCAACAGGAGCAAAAGTATTTAATGCCAATGTTGTTGTTGCAGTAGTAGACGTATTATCCGTTTTTACAATGCTGATATCCAGATTTCTCGTTGCTTTTGTAGTTCCGCAGGTGTTTTGGTAAGTTACAGCCTGCGCAATACCTGTTATTACAGATGCGTTCACATTATCGCCAAACACTCTTACGTTATCTATATACAAAGATGCACCTGCGGCTAATCCACAAGTAGCATCGAAGGTGCCTGAAACAAAAACAAATCTGTAAGAACCTGTAGTGGGAACACTTACACTTGCTGTAGCCCAATTCGTATTTCCGGTTGATGTTCCGGTAGCATTCAAAACTACAGTCGTAGCACCTGTATTCACATTCAATATATAACCAAAAACATCATAGGCATCATTACCAGCCAAAGCTCGCCAGTCGAAAGAAAGAACATCGCCTGCATTTGACTGAAAAGGTGAACTGTAAACGTAAGGTCCATGTACTACATCACAACCGTTGAGCGTTGTCATTGTACTATATAAACGAAGCGATCTTGATCCATTAGTAGCTTGTGTAGTACTAAGTTCATAAGCAAAAGTTGCTCCTGCACGAGGAGGATCATCATCACCCCCTGAAGTTGCAGGAAATGTAGGATCGTTGGGAGATGTAAAACCGGCAATTGGAGTAACGCCTAAGTTAACAAAACTTGTTCCTACAGTCCATCCATCTAGCCCTGATTCAAATGATGAGTTGGAGAAGTTTGAAGTAAAGTTGATCTTGAGGTCTCTTCCATTCTGTCCATTCAATACTCCATCAATAGAACCTACAAGTGAACTCCCGGTTCCGTTTCCAAGGAAGACGCCTCCGTTAGATACTGAAATAGCCCCGGCTGCATTAGGATTTGCATTGCTCCGAATACCTAACTGATCACCAATATTGGCACTGGAAATTTTAAATAACATGTAACCACCACCATAACCGCTTCCTCCCGAAACTGTCATCCCGGGCTGAAGATTCATAGCTGTGCTACCTTCTGTATAAGTTGCAGGAGTTAACCCGCTGATTGTTTGAGCTGTAATTGATGTTACTGCCAGCAAACAATTGACGGCGATCAATAACACCCAAAGGGTAAATTTATTTCTCATAAACAGTTAGTTGATTAGTTGGCAGATGTAATGGTAATGTTGGCAATATCAATTGAAGATATCCGGAGAACTGCTCCAGATTCTTTAAGGAAAATCGCAAGTTTATCTCTTCCTGTTGCACACGAATTCAAAACACTACTATTTGCATTTAGCTCCAGACTGATCTTGGCATCATCAGGATTGGTATCGATAATGTTGTTGCCCTGGTATTCTTTGAACTCCCATGAGATCTTCATCTTCTGACCTGAATTATTCTGCACCTTAAACAACAAATATTCAACTGGACCGCAACTCACATATTGATATGAGATACTTACGCCATTTGATTCCTTAAATAAATGCCATACACTTTCTGAATCGTCTTTTTGAAGAGACTCAATGTTGATCTTGTCCTGAGCATACAAGCTACTGGCTAGCATTATACTCATCATAAACAGAAACAGCCGGATAGCTGAATTCAATTTTCTGAAGAGATGAAGCCCAACTGTGTTCGACATTTCATTTTGGCGTGACATGTTAGTTTGGTTTGGATAAATAATAATTATACCGTCACTACATGCTTTAAGAGCATGAGTGTACTTGCTTAGATAATAAAATGTTTTACGGTAGGTTAACGGTAAACTCGGGCACGAACTTCTTGAAGATTCAGTTTTCGATTGTCAATTTCACAGACAAGAAGTAATCAAAAAACACACAGGGGTAATTCTTAGGATAAGCGAATGCGATGCAAAGAAAAGGATTCAATTGAGTTTTGCAAATCTTTTTTAAAATTAGATTATACTAATACCTTTTTATGGTGATAAAATATTAATGCATCACATCATTTTAAATAAAAAAAGAAAAAGCAGGTGAAATCACCTGCTTCGTAAACCTCAATCGAAACCTATGGGAAATTGTAACGCTACATTTTGATCGATGAACTTAGCCGAATATCTTTTGATGAACTTCCCACCATAATAATATAGTTACCTCCATCGGTAACCCATTTATTCATCGCATCATTATAATATTGAAAGGCATCCTCATTTAATTGAATAGTAATAGTTCTTTGTTCTCCAGCCTGCAAGAAAACTTTATTAAATCCTTTCAGCTCTTTCAAAGGACGTGGTAATGCTGAACCGGGTTGTGAAACATATAACTGAACAACTTCAGCTCCTGCCTGCTTACCGGTATTCTTTAATGTGAGTGTAACGGTTGCTTTTTTACCATTCATTTTAACCTTCAGATCGCTATAACTGAATGTGGTGTACGATAAGCCATGACCAAATGCGAATTGCGGCTCTACTTTATATGTATCATAATAACGATAACCCACATATATATCATCGTAATAGTTTAATAACAGACTATGAGCAGTATCACCTGGATATTCTCCCAAAGCATGTGAGCCATGATCTTCCAGCTTTTTAGGAAAAGTCATTGGGAGTTTACCAGAAGGGTTCACCTCGCCAAAAAGGATTTTTGCCAGTGCATTTCCACCTTCCATTCCTGCATACCAGCTTTGCAGCACAGCAGGTGTTTGATCGATCCATTGTGTCATATCAATTGCACCACCACCCATCAGAACAATAACAGTTTTAGAATTTGCTTTTACTATTGCTTTGATCAATTCATCCTGGCCAAAAGGCATTTGCATGTTTGGCTTGTCAATATCTTCTGCATCATAAGCATTATCTGACCACACACTATAATTATAACCATGTGTCCATCCACCAACAAAAATTACTGCATCAGCTTTTGCAGCAGCCTGTGTAGCCTCAGTAATAAGATCAGCGTTGGCTGTAGCACCTCTTGTAATATCATATCCTTTTGCGTAAATAATATTAACCTGTGTGCCTAGCAAATTATGCAAGCCCTGCAAAGGTGTTACTTCATAAAACGCTTTTACCTGTGAGCTGCCACCACCCATTGATTGTTTTCTTTCTGCATTGTAACCGATAACAGCAATGGTCTTTACTGCAGTTTTGTTCAATGGAAGAATATTACTTTGATTCTTTAACAGAACAATACCTTCTTCTGCGATTTTTGCTGCAGTTTGCTGGTGAGATTTGGTGTTATATTCTCCTTTCTTTCTTCCACCATCCAGCATTTTGGTTTTGCTCATCACATACAATATCCTTCTCACCTTCTCATCCAATAAATACTCTGGAAACTTCCCTGATTTTACCAGAGAGATAACGGTATCACCCATCCAGAATTTACCATAGTTAGGATTAGGCAACATATGGAGATCGGTTCCCATTTCAAGATCCATTCCGTTCCATAAAGCCTGCATGGTGTTGTGAACAGCATCCCAATCGCTCATTACAATTCCTTTAAAGTTCCACTCATTTCTAAGAATGTGTGTTAACAGGTAATGATTCTGAGAAGCCCATTGTCCTCTGAACTTATTATACGAACCCATGATCGTATTAGCTCCAGCTTCCTGTATTGCAGCTTTAAATCCGGGAAGATAAATTTCCCGAAGTGCTCTTTCACTCATGTTCACATCAATCGTAAACCGTTTGCTTTCCTGGTTATTACCAGCATAATGTTTAACACATGCTGATATTCCCTGGTCTTGAATTCCTTTTATGTTTCCCACAACCATTCTCGAAACGAGATAAGGATCTTCGCTCAGGTACTCGAAGTTTCTTCCGTTGAGTGGGGACCTGATAATGTTGATGCCAGGACCAAGTATCACATCTTTACCACGATAATTAGCTTCGCTTCCCAATACTGAACCAAAGGCGTAACCCAGTTGAGGATTCCATGTTGCTGCAAGACAAACACCAACAGGCAAATAAGTTCCTGAATCAAGTTTATCACCATCTAGTTGCCAGTCTCTTCCATGTTCAGGACGAACACCATGCGGACCATCGGAAGTAGTGAGTTCAGGAATATTCAAACGTTTTACACCACCCGAAGTAAAAGAGGATGAAGCATGGATCATGTTCACTTTTTCTTCTACTGTCATTTTTTTGATGAGTGCATTAATCTTTGCAAGTGTATCCTGTTTTTGTGCAAACGATGTATTACACAGCATCGCTGCTACTATAAACACGAACAGTGCAGTTATCTTTTTCATAAGCTATTATTGAGAATATCCTGTGGAAGTTTGTGTCTTTAAAAGAATGAAGTTGAGATTCATTCCACCTTTAATAATTTTCAATTTGATCTGATTAATCCCTTTATTCAATTTGAGTGTTGAAGTAATTGAAGTACTCCATTTTTCTGATGCAGGCAGTTCAACAGTAACAACCTGGTTAGCCAATATCCATTCAATTTTCCCGGTTGATGCTGCAGTATATCGCAACTGGAGATCATAGCTTCCCTCATTAGAAGAAAACAAAGAATATTGCATCCATTCTCCATCTTCTGTCCAGCTAACCTGGTATCCATTAGACAAAGAATCATTGCAGGATTTAATATCAACTCCATCATTGCGATAACTCCATCCTTTGTTCCATTCAGTTCTTTTACCGGTAGATACCCAGTAATTACCAGAATCTTTATCGTAATAAGCAGTGTTTAATTTACCAAGATCATAATCTGTAGCGTAGATCACTGTTGATTCTCCAAGCAAATTTGATTTGTACGGTACTGTTGTTGAAGCATGTACCTGCTTATGCATTGCATAGATAACATCGTACTTAATAATGTTATTTGAAATATTTACATCAGCAGCCAGTTGCATCAATGCTTCTACAGTTTCCTCTTTCGAAGGCTTATCTCCTTTAGCTTTCCAATAATCGATCATCTTCTGATAGCCTGGATTTGTCTTTACCTGCAAAGGATTATTGATCCCGATCTTTTTCAATGGCCACCAGGCCCAGCCAATTTTATTTCTTTCTAATAACTGAATGGCATCCGTAAACCATGAATTAGAATTCTCTCCCGATTCACCCATCCAAATTGGCACATTGTATTTTTCACGATAATCAATAAAGTTTTGGATAGAGTTTTGTTCGGTACTATTCCAGTATTTATGAAAACTCATTGCGAGGTTATCATCCCACAAAGGGAAAAAACCTTTATAGTTATTACCCCAACAATTTCCTTCAATTATGATCAGGTGCTTTTTGTCGATCTCACGAATAGCTGTTGTGATCCTCTTGAACAATTCTACAAGTGGTGCATTCAGTTCTTCTGCACAACCATTTTTATCTGCTGAATTTTGGAAACCCCAGTTCGGTTCGTTGATGAGATCGTAAGCACCAATCCATTCTTCATCTTTATATCGATGAGCAAGCTGTTGCCACAATGCAATTGTTTTTTGCTGATCGGCTTCGCTTTGCCATAATGAAGGATAGCTTGTATCTCTATCCGCTATTGCGTTATCATTTCCCTGGCCACCAGGAGCTGCATGCAGATCAAGAATGAGATACATTCTATTTGCTTTACACCAGCTTAATAAACTATCAGTAAGCGTAAATCCTTTAGAGAGCCATGTATTATTTGCTTTTACCGGTTCCTGTTGAACGGGTAAAGTGAAAAGATTATAATGCATTGGCAGACGAACAGAATTAAATCCCCAGGCGGCAAGAGAATCAATATCTGCTTTAGTACAATGATTCTTTAGCCATGCCTCGTAGAACTTCTCTGTGTTTTCATCGCCTGCCAGTTCTTTTATTTTCGATTTGATGTTATGTTGTGCTATTGCAACTCCTGAGAGTTGCAGCATATAAGGTTCCTGCAGCATCCAGCCACCTAAACCAATTCCTCGAAGGATCACTTCTCTTCCATTCTTATCAACAATAAACTTTCCTTTTGCTTGTAATCCCTGTGCTGTAGCAACAATGGGAAGCAGCAGAAAGCTTAACCATACCAGTCTTTTCATGATGAATGTTTGAAGATAAAAGGTGTAGCACTGGCTGGACAACCAGTGCCGTCACCATTTTATTGATTGCTTGCTATTATACAATGCAGAGAAAACCTATTCGATCATTTTATAAACCCTTACATAGTCAACCAGCATTGATTGAGGGAAAACACTATCATCAACACCTTGTGCTCCTCCCCAATTTCCACCAATGGCGAGGTTAAGCAAGAGATGGAATCGTTTATCGAACGGCCATCCTGCGTAACCTTTTCCTTCATTTACAAAAGTGAACATGAGTTGATCATCGATATAACCACGAACGGCATACGGCGTCCAGTCAACACGATACTTATGAAAATCTGTTGTTGCTGTAGAAACTGTTTGGCTTGCTCCCTTTTGTGTGCCGATGCTGTGATTGTATGCTTCTGTATGAACAGTAACATGTACTTTGTTCAGATCGTAACCTACGTGTTCCATAATATCGATCTCGCCAGACTTTGGCCAATTGCCATAAGCCCAGTCTGTAGGTAACATCCATATAGCCGGCCATGTTCCTCTTCCTGCAGGCAGTTTTGCTCTTGCTTCTATTCTTCCATACAGAAAATCGCCTTTGTTTTTTGATACCAATCTTGCTGAAGAATAATTCATGGAACCACTCGATTCTTTTTTAGCAGTGATCACCAGGTTACCACCCTCTACTTTTGCGTTGTCTAATACGTTTGTGTAGTTCTGAAGTTCATTGTTACCCCAGCCACCACCACCAAGATCATATCCCCATTTAGCATTGTTTGGCAATCCGTTCACATCAAATTCATCACTCCACATGGGAGTTGTTTCGAATTGCCAGTTCTTATCAACCGGTGGCTGAGCAGTATACACTCCTCCACCACCAGTTGATTTTTTTGAACATGACGATGCGATCAGCACGATCATGTATAACAATATATTGGTCATCTTCATAGTACTTTGATTCATCGATTAAATTGCTACAAACGTGAACTGCCATGTTGCCCAACCGTAATCAAGTTTCAATACCATTCTGGTTTGTGTAATGGATACGATTTGATATGTAATGCTTGCCTGGGGTGTTAAGACTGCTGCATCAGGAGGATTCGCAGCTTTATACAATCCCATATGAGCTCCGGTTCCTATCACTTTAAGTTGATTGTTATTGATCACATCAAACGTGAAAGGTCCACTGGATGTCCATGCCTGGAACTGAGCAGGTATATCAGTATTAGGATGACAACCGATAGAAGGCATTCCGGCAGGATGAGGATTACCACCTTCGTCATCTACCCAGATATTCCCTTTTGTATCGTAAGTCATTACATTACCTGTTTTAGTGAATGTCCACTCATCATCAAACTGGCAAGAACGTGTAGCAACATCGCCAAGGTTGTTTGCCCACCATGTAGCACTATAATCACTTGGGCCGATCCAAAGAGCTCCAGCTTCAGGTGCCAGTTTCCATTTCTTGGTACTATTACCTGTAAGCATTTTAAAAGGCGTTAATGCTGCAGGATCATCATTGGCTACATTCACTACCTGTGAAGTTGTATCCATTCCACTTTGGCCATAGGCAAGTAATCTTACACGATAGGAACCTTTATCGGGAAAGTAAACTGTATCTACCTGCTTACCCACAGCATAAGTTCCTGTTGCTTTATCCCAGTCGTAACGATAAGTATTGGTTGATGTACTGGTGAGCAGATATTTATTTACTTGTCCTGCAACCTGTGTTACAGTAAAAGATGCTTTTGGTTTAGGAGCCAGGTCAGCAACATCGTACTTACAGGCTGAAAAGAGGGTTGCCGACAGCAGTACTACGAGAACACCCTGGCGAGCTTTTATCATTTGTTTCATAATTGCAGATGTTTTGTTTGATGATTAATAGCCTGGATTTTGAGTGAGTCCACCGGTTTTTACATCATAATCAGGAATTGGAAGCAGGTTGTGTTTTGCAGTAAAACCAAGTGTTCCCAATTCTGCAGTTGCCATTCCCCAACGTACGAGATCAGTAAAACGAACACCTTCAAAGGCAAGTTCTAATTGTCTTTCTTTAACGATGTCGGTAAACAAAGCTGTACCACTTGTTGATATTGGCGCAAGACCAGATCTGCTTCTTACATCGTTTACATAACCTCTTGCTTTAGGATCATTACCAGATTTATTGAAAGCTTCCGCAGCCATCAGCAATACATCAGCATAACGAATGTGTCTCCAGTTAGTACCATAATTCAACTCAGTGATCGGTCCACCGGTTTGCGTATTGAATGATCCATATTTTCTCTGGAAGAAACCTTCATAATCGTATGCTGCAGGATTGCTCCAGTTACCACCGGCTGCAATTAATTCTGCTGCAGACATAATTGTTTGTTTTCTCCTGTTCACATCACCAGCAGCCTGGAATGCATCCCAGAGTTTTTGTTTTGGTAAGATGAAACCCCATCCTGCCATAAGAGAATCTGAAGGAGCTTTGGTGTAAAAGTCAGCTCGTGGACCCATCAACTGGATATGGATATTGCTTTCAGGAGCAGCACCCCAAGGAAAATTACCCCAATCATAAGCTCTCTGGTTAGTATAAGATATTTCAAATACAGACTCTTGTCCAAATTCAAAATTCTGAGAGAAAGCAGCACCTACTGAAGGAGCTAATGAATATTGGTTTGATGTGATCACCGCTTCAAATTGTGTTGCAGCTTCAGCATACTTCTGTTGATACAATAATGCTTTGCCCAACAGTGCCTGTGCTGTTCCTTTCGATACTCTGAATTTGTCTGCTGTTGAGTAAACATTTTTTGTTGGCAATACAGCGATGGCTTCGTTCAGATCTTTTTCGATCTGTGCATACACTGATGCCTTTGGAGATCTTCCTGTTGATGTATAAGAAGAAGGTGGAATGTCATTCAACACCAAAGGCACATCACCCCAGAGTGAAACAAGCTCAAAGTAATTGTAAGCTCTCAGCACTTTTGCTTCAGCTATCAAACGCTTACGTAATGCAGTTGCAGGATCAACACGATTGATTACTTTGTTTGCACGATAGATCGTGAAATAAGACATTCTCCATGCATCCCTTACTTTATCATTTGTTGCATCGAAGTTGAAGTTATCAAGGGTTTGATAGCCTGGCTGATCACCAGCATCATTACCTCCTGCATTACTTTCATCAGACAATAATGTTTTGATCATGTAAATGCTTGCCCAGTTATTATTGTAGTGGGCCTGCATCATATCGTACACACCATATACAGCTTGTGTGGCATCAACATCTGTCTTATAGAAATCCTGTTCAGGATATGCACCCGGCACTTCCTGTTCAAGGAATTTTTTACATCCGCTGCTTAGCGTAAGAGCGGAGAAACATATAATGGTTGTTTTTATAAATAGATTTTTCATCTTCTTAGGTTTTGATTGTTGGTTAGAATGTGAACGTTAATCCTGCAACAGCTTTCCGTGGAATAGGATATCCGCCACGATCAATACCAATACTGTTTCCACCATTGTTACCTGCTTCAGGATCTACACCAGGATATTTGGTGAAAGTGAAGAAGTCGTCCAATGAAACATATACTCTTGCATTCTTGAACCTGATCTTACTTGCGAGTGACTTAGGCAAAGTATATCCGAGTTGTATCTGGCGGATCTTTGTGAATGAGCCATCAAACACCATCAGGTCACTATTATAAGCGTAAGGATTAGACGTGTTCGCAGCAAACCATGAATTCGTACTGCCTTCACCTGTCCAACGATTGGCATAAAAGAAATAAGGCTTGTTGGCAGTTGAACGGTCTGTACGATTAAAGCCCATCAATTTTTCATTACCATATTGTCCCTGTACAAATACAGTAAGATCGAAGTTTCTGTAATTGAGATTTGCACGGAAACCATACATGAAATCAGGATGCGGACTACCGATATTGGTCATATCAGCAGGAGAAATTTGCTTATCTCCATTAACATCTAAAACGATCGGATCACCAGGTTTTGGTGCATAACCGGTTAAGCCATTTTTACTGATGTAAGAATTGATGTCGGCCTGTGATTGGAAGATACCGTCTGTTTTATAACCATTAAAGAACCATATAGGACTGCCCACCTGCATTGCGGTTGCAGACCAACCTGTACCGATACCTGCACCATATAATATAGGTGAATTAGGATCGAGATAAGTTACTTCGTTCTTTAGTGTTGTGAAGTTTACGAACAACTCATAACCTAAACTCCTGCTGCCTGTTGGTTGATTTCTATAACCAAGTTCTATTTCGAGTCCTGAGTTTTCAACGTTACCAGCATTTACTGTTTTTAAAGTATTACCTGCGAACATTGGAGCGTTACCTCCTGTTAAAAGATCTTTGGTTGTTTTCTTATAGTAATCTAATGTAAGCGTTAACCTGTTCTTCAGGAATGCGAAATCCAAACCGAAATCGATCTGCTCACTCGTTTCCCAAGTTAATTGAGGATAAGCCAGGCTAGTAGGTGCTGCACCAACCATTAAACCACCACTTCCATCAGGATATAATAAACCTGCACCGATAGAGTTTAACCACTCACCTAAGCCAACACTCGACAAACTACCATTCTGTCCCCAGCTTGCTCTTAATTTACCATAGTTCATAAAGCCGGATCTGAAGAAATCTTCACTGGAGAAAACCCATCCACCAGAAACGGAAGGGAAAGTACCCCATTGATATTCTGGTGAGAAGAGTGAAGAACCATCTCTTCTTACCGTTGCAGAAAACAGGTAACGGTTTTTATAGTCATAGTTAACACGGCCATAGAAAGAAGCAAGTGTTCTATTGAATGCAATGCTACCGATACGATCTAATGCATCGGGTACAAAATCAGCATAAGAGAACTTATCTTCTTCTTTAAATAAACCAGAATAACTACCTCCCATATGCTGCTCATGTGTTTTTTGAGCAGACACACCAGCTAACAAAGTCATATAATGATTGCCAAATCTTCTGGAGTAGTTGGCGAAATTTTCTACCTGCCATGTGAACCAAGTGTTGCTGTAGTCATTACCATTTGCAACAGTATTCTGGCTTTCTGATGAAAACCAGAAAGTCGGAGTCCAGCCATGACCTACCTGGAATGCAGCATCAATGCCAAAACGTGATGTGAACTTCAGATTTTTAATAGCTTCTATCTCAGCAAAAACATTACCTACGATCTTATTCTGAATATTCTCCCCTCTTGCCATATCAATTCTTGCCAGCGGATTACCATATTCACCTTTGAGGTAATTAGAGATGCCATAAAGATTACCATTTGCATCAACTCTTAAAGGATAGCCGGCATTGATCGCATTTTGAACGTGTGTTGGTAAAGCACTTCCAGCAGGATAGATCACAGGAGTAGTAGGATCCATTACTAAAGCACTTGCGAGGATAGAACCAAATTCATCATTCTCAGATATCGCTTTTCTTCTGTGATGCGAATACACAAGTCTGTTTCCAAAATTCAGCCATGGCTTGATCTTGTTATCAGAGTTGAAACGAACAGTATAACGACTGAATTTTGCTTTATCGCCACCTGCAATCCCTTCCTGTGTAAAGATGGTTCCATTAACCAGGTAAGTTGATTTATCGTTTCCGCCACTTAGCGTTAATGAATGATGTTGCTGCGGTGCAGTTTGCAATACCTCTTTCATCCAGTTGGTGCCTTCTCCTATATTAGCTACATCGGCCATTGTAGGTGCACCTGCAACACCAGCTTCCTGTAAGTACTGCTGATACTGCTGAGCATTCATCATTTTAACAAAATCATCTTTTACAGACTGTACACCAAACTGTGCATTATAAGTAATGTCTGAAGTACCTCTTTTTCCGGTTTTGGTAGTTATGATCACTACACCATTTGCACCTTCAGCACCATAAATGGCAGCTGAAGCCGCATCTTTTAATATCTCAATGGATTCAATTTCTGATGGATCAAGTGATTCCATACCACCTGCTCTTATTCCATCTACAATAAAAAGTGGATTATTACTTCTGTTTGAACCGGTACCCCTGATTCTTAAACTCAATCCGGCACCTGGCTGACCTGAGTTAGGTAAGATCTGAACACCAGCTGTTCTTCCCTGGATGGCCTGTTCCAGTCGAGTACTGGATACAGTTTGAAGTTGGTCGGCCTTTACAGAAGAAATCGCACCTGTTACAAGTGCCTTCTTCTGCTGACCATAACCAATCACCACTACCTCACTTAATGACGTAGAGGCATCAGTTAATGAAACATTGATGTCTCCGGCCTGGTTAACAACCAATTCTTCATTGGTCATTCCCATGTAAGAGATCACCAGAACTGAACCGGGTTTAGGAACATTGATAGAGAAAACACCGTTTTTGTCTGTAACGGTTGCAGTAGAAGTGCCTTTTACCGAAACTGTGGCAGCTTCAAGAGGCTGATTTGAGGCTTTGGAGGTAACCTTACCGGTAACCTTAAATGTTTGCGCAAAGCTTGTGGTGCCGAACAGCATAATGCATGACCACACCAGTAGTAGCGTTTTTACTTTCATATGCAAGCTATTTTTGATTAGACCCACCTTTAGCAGGAAGGCAGGTAAAAGTAGTTCGCATTACTACCAGCATCCTAATTTGGTACTACATCAATACTACATCAATCTCAAAAAACAATAGAGAAAATCGTATTTTCCGGCTCGTCATTACTACATCATCGTTTTTTACTACCTTTCTCATCGTAATTTGCTGCCATGCGAAAAATCCGGTACCTGTGTGTGCTGATGCTTGCCTGTTGTGTTGTACAAGCCCAAAATACGATCGGCTTGCCGGATATCGTGAACTACTCTATCCAGGTAATTAAAGGAGCCCAGAACCGCCAGATCAGGCAGGATAGAAAGGGAGTTTTATACTTCGCTAACAATGAAGGTGTGCTCACATTCGATGGTGTAAGCTGGAAAGCATATCCTTTACCCAACCGAAGCATTGTGAGGAGCCTTGAATTTAGCCCGGATGGTAAACTATATGCCGGTGGACAGGATGAATTCGGCTTTTTTAAGCCTTCTGCAAACGGACAATTACAGTTTCAATCACTTAAAAACCTGCTGCCTGAGTCGGACAGGTCGTTTACCGACGTTTGGGATATTGTTTTTTATCGTGACGGGCTATTCTTTCAGACCAGCGACAAGATATTCCTCATCAGTAATAAACATACAACAGTATATAAGAGTATTCACTGGCGATTTATGTCGTTATGGGGCGATAAACTGGTTGCACAGGATTTTGACAAAGGTTTACTCATGTTCCAGAACGGTATGTGGGTTCCGTTTCTCAGCAATTCCGAGATGCCGAAAGAGGCTTATGCCACATCCATCACCCAGGTAAATAAAGACACGGCTTTCATCACAACCCTGAAGCATGGTATATATATATTATGTAACAACCAGGTTACAAAGCTCAGGTCTGGTTTTGTAGATCAGCTGGCATCGAAGAATATTTCAGGTTCGGCAATGGTGAACGACAGGCATATTGCACTCACCACAAATCTTGGAGGATGCCATATTATAGATAAAGCCGGAAACCTGGTAAGAAGTTTTACCAGGAAAGAAGGACTTCAGAACAATAACATCCTGGATATTTTCTTAGACAGGGAGAAAAACCTGTGGCTGGGCCTGGATAATGGAATTGATTTTATCGCCTACAATAATGCCATCAAACACATTTACCCCGAATACCTGAATGAAGGTTCAGGATATGCATCATACATTCATGACAATGAATTGTATATCGGCACATCCAACGGTTTGTATAAGGTTCCCTTATATAACGAAACTGACTTAAGCTATATCAAAGGCAATTTTACACAGGTAAATAATACGAAGGGACAAGTATGGAATCTTTCTGAAGTAAACGGAAAACTTTTGATGGGCCATCATGAAGGTGGGTTCATGATAGAAAATAATACGGCAACACTTATCGACAACAGCTCCGGATTCTGGAACTTTCTTCCATTTGATAATGTGCTTCCATCATCACTCATGGTTACTGGTACATACTATGGTCTCAACTTTTACAAATACCAGAATGGCAATTTCACCAATGCCAATGTGCATGCTCAATTTGAATCTGCCCGATTTGTAGTGATCGATAACAATCATATATGGGTAGCCCATCCTTATAAAGGCCTTTACCGCATCGATATAAAAAATGGTGATCCTACAATTAAATATTACACCCCAAAAGAAGGAGTGCAATCCAAGAACGGCAACTTCATCTTCAAAGTAAAGAATGTACTGGTACTAACAACGGAGAATGGCATTTTTGAATACAACCTGAATGAAGATAAGTTTGAACCATCTCTTTATTACAACAAATTGTTTGGAAACAAACAGATCAGGTATCTTAAGGAAGATCAATTAGGCAATGTTTGGTTTGTGTATGAGAAGGTATTGGGCCTTGTAGACAATTCAACCAGCCAGCCACAGATCATTTATTTTCCTGAGTTGAGCAACAAGTTCGTTGCCGGTTTTGAACATGTAAATCCGATTGATAAGAACAATGTTTTTATAGGTGGAGAGAAAGGCTTTTATCACATCAACTATGAACAGTATAAGAAGATAAAAAACCCTTTACAGGTATTTATCACTTCCGTAAATGCGATCAACAACAGGGATAGTTTATTGTTTGGTGGATACAGCAGATCAGTGAATGAAGCAGTAGCGGCACAAAAAGCTGCAACAAAGATCAGTCATGACTGGAACTCTTTTCAATTTGAATTTGCAGCTCCGGCTTACGCTCAATTAGCCAGTATTGAGTATAGTTACCAGTTAGAAGGATTTGACAGCAGATGGTCGGAGTTCTCTAAGAAAACAGAAAAAGAATACACCAATCTTGCAGCCGGCACTTATACATTCAAAGTAAAAGCCCGTAACAATTTGGGCAATGAATCTGCGGTTAGCAGTTATACATTCACTGTATTACCACCATGGTATCAAAGCTGGTTAGCTTATTGCATTTATATTGGAATGTTTGCCTTTGGCGGATATAGGTTATACCGTTACCAGAAAAAGAAATTCATTCGCCAGCAGCACAGGCATGAAGAAGAACAAAAACGTTTATTGTACCTGCATCAATTGGAAATGGATAAAGCAGAAAAAGAACTGGTGCAGTTGAGAAATGAAAAGCTGGAAGCAGAGATCAATCACAAGAATACACAACTGGCTTCAACCGCAATGCACCTGGTGCAGAAAGGTGAGCTATTGGGTAAAGTGAAAGAGCAGATGCAAAAGCTGAAAAAGCAAAGCAATGATGACGACCTGAAGAGCATCATCAAAACATTGAGTGAAGAAGACAGGCTCGATGACCAGTGGGAACAATTTGCCAGTCACTTCGATACGGTTCACACTGATTTCTTATCGATCATCAAATCGAAATACCCTACCCTCACACCAAACGAACTTAAGTTGTGTGCTTACCTGCGAATGAACTTAAGCACCAAAGAGATGGCTCAACTGATGAATATTTCAGTAAGAGGAGTTGAGATCAGCCGTTATCGCTTACGCAAGAAACTGGGGCTTCCAACAGAGATGAATTTATTTGATTTCCTGATGGAAGCAACACAGCAGACACAATCGAAATAGATTTTTCTACATTATTTTATCAAGTGTTATCGGCAGATCTCTTACCCTTTTACCGGTAGCATGATACACAGCATTGGATACAGCAGCAGCGAATCCGATCAATGCGATCTCTCCCATTCCTTTTGCGCCAATTGGGTTCAATATAGGATCTGGTTTATTAACGAATGCCACTTCAATTTCCGGAACATCAGCTTGTACCGGTACATGATAATCGGCGAAATTGTTATTGATATATTTTCCAAATCGATTATCAATCACTGCTTCTTCCATCAATGCCATTCCAATTCCTCCTACTACTCCACCGATCATCTGGCTCCTGGCCGTTTTTGGACTGATGATCTTTCCTGCATCTGCAGTGGCAACGATCTTATCGAATTTAATAACGCCTGTTTTTGAATGCACCAATACTTTTACAAAATGCACTGAATAAGAATAAGCAGAATAATTTCTCATTTGCTCACTGGCTTTCGAATCATCTGAAACTTCCAACTGGTTGAGCTTGGCTTTAGAAAGTATGTCACTATAAGTTCTCTTTTTTGCAGGATCAGATTTGAGCAACACTCCTCCATCAGTGAATGAAACATCTTCAACTTTTAAATCAGTTTTATTGAATGTGCCATCCGTTTTGAGAATATCAATGATCTTATTCTGCAATGCAAAACAAACACCATACACAGCAGAACCCAATGTTGAAGTGGTGGTTGAACCTCCTTGTGTTGGTCCGGGAGGAAGTGATGAGTCGCCATATTCGAATGTTACCTTATTCACTGGCAAACCCATCATATCTGCAGCGATCATTGTCATGGAGGTTTGTGTGCCTGGGCCACTATCGCTTACAGCAGTTTGTACGATCAAAGTTCCATCAGCATATAATTTTGCAGAAGCTTTGGCATTACCTCTTCCGGCATTGAACAAACCTGTACTCATTCCGTAACCTACCTGCCATTCACCTTGCTTCATACTGGCTGGTCTTGGATCACGATCTTTCCATCCAATTTTATCTGCACCAAGCTGATAAGCTTCTTTCAGAAATTTGCTGGAGTAAGGCCTGTTTCTTTCCGGATCTGTTTCTGCATAATTCTTTAACCTTAGTTCTAAAGGATCTATGTTCAACAAATAACTCAACTCATCAATCGCACACTCCAATGCAAAACATCCTGTGGCTTCACCAGGACCTCTCATCCATGTTGGCGTACTTAAGTTTAATGGATATAATTTATATCGTGTAGTAACATTTTGACATTGATACAGTATCTTGGATACATTCACGGTTCCTTCTGTAAATTCTTCATACATACTCGTAACGCCATCTGCTTCATGAGTGATACCGATGAACTTTCCATCTTTATCTGCACCAATACCAATTCTTTGTTTTGTATAAGGACGATAACCTACCAACTGGAACATCTGCTCTCTTGTAAGAACCAGTTTTAGCGGCTTCTTCACCATCTTAGCACCTATTACTGCTGCAATGGAATGCGGCCATGTTCTTAATGCACTGCCGAAGCCTCCACCTACAAAAGGAGCAAAGACCTGAACATCATCTTCCTTTAATTTAAACGCTGCAGCAATACTTCGCTGAGCTGACTTAACGCCTTGTGTTTTCTCCCATACCGTAAGCTTATCATCAGCACCCCATTTTGCAATGACAGCATGCAGTTCCATAGGATTATGCACTTCATTCGGCACAATATATTCCGCTTCCAGTTTAACTGCAGCATTTTTATAAGCATCAGCTTCACCACGGATATTGTCTTTATAACGTTGACCCTCTACTGCAATAACTGATTTCCCCATCTCTGCAAAATCAGTTGCATGAACATCCTGATTGTATTGTGCTTTTATAAGTGATGCAGCATAGACAGCTCTTTCATAACTATCAGCAATCACTAAAGCAATTGGCTGGCCGGCAAAATAGATCGTATTGCCATTGAACACCTGCAAACCTTTTCCGCCAGTTAGTCCTTTTGCAGGATTGCCACCATAATCATACCCCGGCACTTTATAAGAATTTTCATGGGTGATCACTTTCATCACACCTGGTGCTTTCGTCGCAGCTTTGGTATCGATCGCTATTATACTTCCTTTTGCAATAGTGCTACCAACAAGTACTCCGTATACAACTCCTTCCACTTCATGTTCCGCAGCATACTTTGCTTTACCGGTTACAACTGCTTTACCAGTTACCCTGTTATTATCATCTTCGAAGAAAAATTTCTCCATACTAATTATTGATGTGGTGTTTTGATATTATGCAATGATATATTGCAGTGTATCGACAATTGCTTTAGGAGCCAGCGTTAGTTTGAAATTATTCTGGCCATATCCTTTTGCATCTTTCATTTCTAACCTAGCTGCATCCTCGAAATGTTGAAGCGTTGCAGACTTACCCCTGAGGTGAGCTTCAGCTTTTGTTAGTCGCCACGGTTTGTGAGCCCACCCCTCCCATTGCTAATCTTATATCTGAAATGATATTTTCTTTAATATCAATTGCAGCAGCAACACTCACTAATGCAAATGCATACGATTGACGGTCTCTTATTTTTGTATACCGATAATGTTTGACAAAGTTGTTCAAAGGCACTTCAATACCAACGATCATTTCTCCTTTTGCAAGATTGTTATCGACATGTGGCGAATTGCCTGGTAAACGATGAAAATCGATAAAGGGAAGTCGTCGTTCTCCTTTACTATCAGCAATAACCACAACAGCATCGAGTGCCGCCAATGCAACACACATATCACTTGGATGAACAGCAATGCACTGATCACTTGCTCCGAATATTGCATGCATTCGGTTATACCCTTGCAAAGCACTGCAACCACTGCCAGGCTCACGTTTATTACAGGGAAGTGTGGTATCATAGAAATAAGCGCATCGTGTTCGTTGCATCATGTTTCCACCAACAGTAGCCATATTGCGAAGCTGGGGAGAGGCTCCTGCCTGTAATGCCTGGCTTAATAAAGGAAGTTGTTGTTGGATCAATGCATTTTCTGCCACCGTACTATTTAAAGCCATTGCCCCGATGCGAATCATGTTTCCTTTCTGTTCAATAATATTAAGGGGAAGCCGACTGATATCGATCAATCGTTGTGGTGCAGTTATACCATGCTTCATCAGGTCTACCAGGTTAGTGCCACCGGCAATAAATTGTGCTGAAGATTCTTTCTTCAATGCATCGATCGCAGCTTTTGTTGTTGCAGGCCGTATATAATCGAATGTGATCATATTGTACCTCCTTTCCGCTTTACTTCGATAATGGCATCAACAATATTATTATACGCACCACATCTGCAGATATTCCCACTCATATATTGACGAACTTCTTCCGGTGAATTTGCATGTCCTTCACGTACACATGCAACAGCACTCATGATCTGGCCGGGAGTGCAATAGCCACATTGAAATCCATCATGATCAATAAAAGCCTGTTGCATAGGATGCAGATCATCTCCTTTTGCAAGTCCTTCGATGGTGGTAATATGTTTTCCCTCCTGCATCACAGCAAGACTAAGGCAACTGAGTACTCTTTTACCATCAACATGAACGGTGCAGGCACCACATTGCCCATAATCACAGCCTTTTTTGCTACCTGTTAAATGCAATTGCTCTCTCAAAAGATCGAGTAATGTAGTCCTGGGTTCAATGGAAAGCGAATAATCAATATCATTAATGGTTAATTTAATATTCGTCTTTTCAAAATAACCTGCAGCTTTTTCGTCAAGACCATCTTCTGCAGCTTTTACAATAACATTTGGTGCAAGTGCAATAGCTGTTGCCGCAACGGATTTCTTTAAAAATCCCCGACGACTGTTGTGACAATCGTCGTTAAGCAGTTTTTCGTTGTGAGACATAGATTTTATAGATGAGTTGGAAAGTTATTGATTTTAACTTCTGCTTCTGCATTAAGAAATTAAATCATAAGGATGATAGTTACTCATCATTAATGTTACAGCCGGTTAAATCATTCGAATCGGATCCAGTCGATCTCAGCCCAACCGGAATCATTGGTCTTTTCTGTCCTGGTACAAAAGAATCCAATTTTAGCCCCTATCCATTTTCCGGGCTTTGCTGCAAATGTGGCAGCAACATTAGTGAAATTTGTTCTATCGATACTATAGCTGAAAGTGCATATTGCATTTTTCGCAACCGATATCCTAAAATAATAATTGGCTAAGGTATCACTGGCTATCACCTGTTGCACTTCAGGGTTTGCTTTGTCGGCTTGTTTGCATGTGTTATAAGAGAGTAATATCTTATCTGCCTTCTTCTCTAATGAAATATAAGCATAGTCTAAACCGAAGATCATAAAGCCAAATTTTTCTCCATTCATTTTTGGTTTAAAAGAGACTTTAGTAGTGGTGGTAAAAACTTCAGCAGGTAATTTTTGCAGCAACAAATTGGGAACATCCCATAAATTTTTACAACTGTCGGGTAGTTGATAAGAAAACAGTTTCAAACTATTACCATTTAAAAAACTCCAATAAGCTTTTGGATTAGTATGCCATTGCCATTGTAGTCCTAAACGATTGCTATTAAACTCATCACTGTCTGGAGGAGTTGCTTTATCGTAATTCTTTCCAACAATCGGCTTCTTGTAGACCAATACTGGTTCTCCTTTTCCATCACCATCTTTATCAATTCCAATTACAGGCCAATCTTTCATCCACTTCATCGGTTGCAAATGAACAACTCTGCCATACGCTTCTTTATCCTGGAAGTGCAGGAACCAATCTTCACCTGTTTGTGTTGTGACCCATGCTCCCTGGTGTGGACCATTAACAGGTGTTGCTCCCTGGTCTAACACAACTTTTCTTTCATAAGGACCATATATATTTTTAGACCGCAAAACCAATTGCCATCCGGTAGAGACACCACCGGCCGGAGCAAAAATGTAATAGTAGCCGTTACGTTTGTAAAACTTGGGCCCTTCAATTGTTGGATCAAGTGCATGACCATCGTATACGATCAAACCTTCGTTGACTGTCTTTGTTCCTTCAACATTCATTTCCTTCACAATGATCACACTTTTGATTCCTGCCCTGCTACCAGCAAGTGCATGTACCAGGTACGCTTTACCGTTATCATCCCAAAGCGGACAAGGATCGATCAATCCTTTACCGGCTTCTACTAAAACCGGCTCACTCCATGGACCTGTGATCTTTTTTGATTTGATAACATATATCCCAAAATCAGGATCAGGATAATAGATATAAAATTCTCCTTGATGAAACCTGATCGAAGGAGCCCAAACACCATTACCATGTTGTGGCTTTGCATAATGATCGTAAGGTTGAATTCTGCTTAATGCATAACCGATAAGTGTCCAGTTCACGAGATCTTTGGAATGAAGGATCGGTAAACCTGGCACATCAGAAAAGCTCGAAGCGATCATGTAATAATCATCTCCAACTCTTATTGCATCAGGATCGGAATAATCAGCATGAAGCACCGGGTTTTTGTATGTTCCATCGCCATTATCCGAAATCCAGACCCGGGAAACATTATTCTGAGAAATACATGTAAAAGCCAGCAGACAGTAAATACAACATACAGCAAAACGGATCAATAATTTCATGTTCAGGTTTACGATAATTTCAAATAGTTGAATGAACAAGCCAAGTTACCACTAAATGGTATTAAGATCTATGACGAACTGCAAAACCAAAAATCTACTCCAGTGTTAAAATCCTATTAATCATTACATCCAATGTAAAAGCATTTCTATTTTTGAAGCCGGACGATGAAACTAATCTGCACATACCTGATCATTCTATTTGCTGTCTTTGGCAAAGCGTATGCACATGTGCCGAGTAGTTCAGTCAAGTGTCAATCCGTTTCTTCAGCACACATTTCCGATCATTTTATTTCTCCCGAAGTTGCAGCAAGGGCTGATGAAAATTTGCTTCGTGATCTTTCTCTTTTCTCAGAAGACGAGAATGACGAAGACGAATCGGAACTCCTAAAGAAAACAGTAGTATCTGCAATTGGTGAAATACTAAGAACACTCCTGAATACAGGATATGTAGATGTTCACAAGCAACTTTTTCCCTCCAAAGCAGATCCGTTTTCCTACATTGCTTCTGACCTTTACTTGTCGAATCGCATTCTACTCATTTAGTAATTATCAAGTGCCTCTATAGCACTATTCTTCTAGTATTATTTACCTGAACAGTTCTATCCTGTTCCACTCTGTTCGTTATCAAATACCATATATGAATAAAATAGCAATGCTAGTAAGCAGTTGCATCCTGTTGTTTGCATCGGCATGCAAAACTGCAAAACACAAAGACACTGAAGCAGTCGGAAAGTTTACAGTTACCAATCCTATTAAAGTAGATACGTCTTTTACCAAAGAATATGTTTCACAAATTCAATCCATTCGGAATATAGAAATAAGAGCACAGGAAAAAGGCTACCTGCAGGATGTGTATGTTGACGAAGGACAACATGTATCAGCCGGACAATTACTTTTCAGGATCATGCCTAAAATATACCAGGCAGAATACCTGAAAGCCGAAGCTGAAGCAAGAGCTGCAGAATTAGAAATGATCAATACCAAAACACTTGCTGATAAGAATATTGTTTCGAAAGCCGAATTCGCCATTGCGGAAGCAAAATATAACCAGGCAAAAGCTGATGTTGCATTGGCAAGGCTTCACCTGCAATTCACTGAGATCAGGGCTCCTTTCGAAGGAACGATCGACCGTTTACGATTCAAGCTGGGTAGCCTGATAGATGAAGGAACCCTTCTCACTTCACTATCTGATAACAAACAGGTGTACGCTTATTTCAATGTATCGGAAAGTGAATATCTCGATTTCAAAACACATTCAGGATTGAATCAAAAAAATGGCATTCGTTTATTACTTGCCAATGGACAGCAACATCGTTACCCAGGTACCATTGAAACAATAGAAAGTGAATTTGACAGTGAAACAGGCAACATTGCCTTCAGAGCAAAGTTTCCCAATCCTGATCTTTTATTAAAGCACGGAGAAACAGGAAAAGTACAAATGACTGTTCCCCTTTCAAATGCTTTGATCATTCCACAAAAAGCCACTTATGAACTGCAGGATAAAATATACGTATTCGTTGTAGACAAGAACAACGTGGTGAGATCAAGAAACATCAGCATTAAAAGCAAACTCCCTGATCTGTATGTGGTAGATGGCGGCATTAATGTAAATGAAAAGATACTATTAGAAGGTGTGCAGAATGTAAAAGATGACGACCGGATCCAATACAGTTATACTGATCCAAAAAATGTGATCTCCAATCTTCAACTCATCAAAGAATAATCTTACACAACAATTATGTTTAAAAGATTTATACACAGACCTGTTCTGTCCATCGTGATATCGCTTATCATCACCTTGTTGGGTGTGTTGGCTATAACACAGTTGCCGGTAACGCAATTTCCTTCTATCTCACCACCCAAAGTAAACATCACAGCAGAATATCCTGGTGCTAATGGTGAGCTGATGATCAAATCAGTAGTGATCCCATTAGAAAGAGCCATCAATGGTGTACCAGGTATGAAATACATTGCTTCTGATGCAGGTAATGATGGTACTTGTTCTATTCAAGTTGTTTTCAATCTTGGAACCGATCCGAATCTTGCCTCAGTAAATATCCAGAACCGTGTAGCATCGGTGATCAATAAACTTCCACCCATCGTTGTAAGAGAAGGTGTAAAGATCACTCGTGAAGAAAGTAATATGCTGATGTATGTGAACCTGTACAGCAAGGATAAAAACCTGGATGAGAAATTTTTGTTCAATTATGCAGATATCAATTTATTGTCTGAACTGAAACGTGTGGATGGTGTGGGTGTTGCAGATATTCTTGGTAACCGTGAATATGCGATGCGTATATGGTTAAAGCCTGACAGGATGCTGGCTTATAAGATATCAGCAGACGAAGTACTGAAAGCATTGGATGAACAAAGCCTTGAAGCTTCACCAGGTAAAACAGGAGAAAGTTCCGGTAAAAGATCACAGGCATTTGAGTATGTATTAAAATATCCCGGAAGATATAATAGTAAAGAAGGTTATGAGAATGTGATTCTCCGTTCAAGTGCAAATGGTGAGATACTTCGGTTGAAAGATGTTGCAGAGATAGAATTTGGAAGCAGTTACTACGACCTTTATTCAAAGTTGAATGGAAGACCTTCTGCAGCGATCATGATAAAACAATCGTACGGAAGTAATGCCAGCCAGGTGATCAAAAATATCAAAGCCAAACTGGAAGAGATCAAATCTACTTCTTTTCCCAAAGGAATGGATTACGAGATCAGCTACGATGTTTCTAAATTCCTTGACGCATCGATGGAAAAAGTAATTCATACACTTGTTGAAGCTTTTGTGCTCGTAGGTTTAGTGGTGTTCTTGTTCCTTGGTGATTGGCGATCCACTTTAATTCCTGCGATCGCTGTTCCTGTTTCACTGGTAGGAACATTTGTGTTCATGCAATATTTTGGCATTACACTTAACCTCATCACCCTTTTTGCATTGGTATTGGCAATTGGTATCGTGGTGGATAATGCAATTGTTGTTGTAGAAGCGGTGCATGCTAAAATGGAAGAAAAGAATCTTTCTCCTACACTTGCAACCGAAGAGGCCATGCATGAGATCAGTGGTGCCATTATTGCAATAACGCTGGTAATGGCTGCTGTGTTTATTCCGGTGGCATTTATGTCTGGACCTGTTGGAATTTTTTATCGTCAGTTCTCGATCACCATGTCTACCTCCATCATTCTTTCGGGTGTGGTAGCACTAACCCTTACGCCAGCTCTTTGTGCTGCGATGCTGAAGAATACACATGGCAAACCGAAAAAGAAAACATGGATGAACAGGATGCTGATCGGTTTTAATACATGGTTCAATGGCCTTTCAGATAAGTATAAAAACATATTGAGTTACATCGTCAACAGAAGATTGATAACGCTTGTATCACTCGTTGCTTTTTGTATTGGCATCTGGTATTTCAACGGTAATTTGCCTACCGGTTTTATTCCGAATGAAGACCAGGGAATGTTCTATGCCATCATTCAAACACCTCCGGGTTCTACATTGGAAAGAACAGACCAGGTATCCACCGAATTACAAAGAATCGCCAGTGGCATCGAAGACATCAAATCAGTTTCTTCACTAGCAGGTTTTGAAATTCTTTCAGAAGGTACAGGTGCCAACTCAGGTACGTGTCTCATCAATTTAAAAAGTTGGGACGAACGCAAACATTCTGTTACAGAGATCATCGAAGAATTAGAAGACAAAGCGAAAAATATCAAAGGAGCAACAATCGAATTCTTTCCTCCACCTGCCGTTCCGGGATATGGCGCTGCCGGAGGTTTTGAATTACGACTGCTGGATAAAGCAGGTTCGGGTGATTACAAGAAAATGGAAACAGTTAGCCACGATTTTGTGAATGAACTAAACAAGAACAAAGGCCTGTCTTCAGTTTTTACTTTTTATAGTGCAAGCTTTCCGCAGTATATGTTGCACATCGACAATGATATTGCACAACAGAAAGGTGTAACGATCGATAATGCTATGAATACTTTGTCTACACTTGTTGGCAGTAATTATGAAACAAGCTTCATCAAGTTCGACAGGCAATACAAAGTGATGGTGCAGGCTTTACCGCAATACAGGGCATTACCGGAAGACATCCTGAAGTTATATGTGAAGAACGATAAAGGTGAGATGGTTCCCTTTTCATCATTCATGACCATCGAAAAAGTATATGGCTTGTCTGAGATCACCCGACACAACATGTATAATGCTTCTGAGATCAGCGGATCTGCTGCACCAGGCTATAGTAGTGGTTCAGCTTTAGCCACTATTGCTGAAGCAGCAAAGAAATTACCAAGAGGATTTGGAATCGATTGGGCCGGTATCTCTAAAGATGAAGTTTCGAGAGGTAACGAAGCGATGTACATCTTCCTGATATGTCTTGCTTTCGTGTACCTGTTGCTGGCAGCACAGTATGAAAGTTTTGTGTTGCCTTTCCCAGTGATCCTTTCTTTACCTGCAGGTATCTTTGGTGCTTTTCTCTTCCTGAAATTACTGGGATTAGAGAATAATATTTATGCACAGGTAGCCATGGTGATGCTCATTGGTTTGCTTGGTAAAAATGCAGTACTGATCGTGGAATTTGCAGTGCAGAAACATCGTGGCGGAAGTTCTGTTTTCAAGGCTGCTGTTGAAGGTGCTGCAGTGAGATTCCGCCCGATACTAATGACATCATTTGCATTTATCGCTGGCTTGATTCCACTTGTATTTGCAACCGGACCCGGTGCAATTGGTAACAGAACCATCGGCTCTGCAGCAGCAGGTGGTATGTTAATCGGAACGATCTGCGGCATCATACTCATCCCGGGTTTGTATTACCTGTTTGCAAGAATGTCTGAGAAACACAATATCGTAGATAACGAAGATGAAAATCCTTTAACTGAAGAAATCGATCATAATGTTGAACGCATCTAAATTTAAATACTTCATCATTGCACTGGCAACTATGTGTTACGGTGCATGCAAAGTTCCTGACGCAATCAAAGCAAATGCGAATCTGCAAACGCCTGCAATGTACAATGGATCACAAGACACCATCTCAATTGCTGCCACTCCGTGGAAACGCTTTTTTACTGATCAGAATCTTGTAACGCTTATCGATACAGCACTGGATCATAACCAGGAATTGTTGATCACATTACAGGATATCGAGATCGAAAGAAGTGAGATCAGGTTAAGAAAGGGTATGTTATTACCATCTGTACAATACAGAGCAGGTATGGGAGTTGATAAAGTAGGCAGATATACAAGTCCCGGAGCCGGTGATGCATCGACTGAGATCACACCAGGCAAAGAAGTTCCTGAGATCCTGCCGGATTATTTATTGGGTGTTTATGCCAATTGGGAAGTAGATATCTGGAAAAAATTACGAACCGCCAACAAGGCTGCAATCACAAGATACTTGGCAAGTGTTGAAGGAAGAAAGTTCGTGATCACTAATCTTGTTGCAGAGATCGCCAACTCTTATTACGAATTACAGGCTTTGGATAATCAACTGGATATTGTAAGGCAATCCATCCAGTTGCAACAACAGGCATTGGAAGTATTGAAGGTGCAGAAGGAAGCTGCAAGAGCAACAGAACTGGCAGTGAAAAAGTTTGAAGCCGAAGTGCTCAACTCACAGGCAAGAGAATATGAGATCATGCAGGAGATACAGTTGAGAGAAAATGCGATCAACTTTTTGTCAGGAAGATTTCCTCAACCAATTGTAAGAGATAAAAATTCTTTTATGACCAGTTCTCTTGCACAAATAAAAACCGGAGTACCTTCTCAGTTACTCGCTAATCGTCCTGATATCAGGCAGGCAGAATTGCAACTGTCTGCTGCAAAACTCGATGTTACGGTAGCAAGAGCTGAGTTTTATCCTTCATTCGATATTTCTGCCTCGCTGGGTTTCCAGGCTTTTCAACCAAGATACCTGGTAAAGTTTCCTGAATCTGTTTTAATGAGCCTGGCTGGTGATCTTGCAGGGCCGTTGATCAATAAGAATGCAATAGCAGCAGAATTCAATAAAGCCAATGCCCGTCAATTGCAGGCAATGTATAACTATGAACGTTCGATATTGAACGGATATATTGAAGTGTCTACGGAATTATCTAACATCAATAACTTACAGCAACGTTTCAACCTGAAAGAAAAAGAAGTACAAGCACTTGTTCGTTCAATAGATATTTCGAACGACTTGTTTAAATCTGCAAGGGCTGATTACATGGAAATATTGATGACGCAAAGAGATGCATTGGAATCTAAACTTGAATTGATCGAAACCAAAAAGCAACAGTTCAATTCCATTACAAACTTATATCGATCTCTTGGAGGAGGCTGGTACCAGTGAGTGTAAAGGCTGCTTCGGCAGCCTTTTTTGCTTGTATGCAGCATTACCATCATCATGGCAACATTTTCGCTGCTCAATCATAAAAAGCAGCTATGCAGGCAACTGATAAGCATACCAACCTCGACATATTCACTGTCGCTCCACAGGTTTTTGGAATGAAAGACACTTTCGTGAACATCTACATGATCGCTAATAAAAAAGCACCGGAAGAATGGGTGTTGATAGATGCAGGATTGAAATGGAGTCATAAGAAAATAAAGAAAATGGCTGCTATGATCTTTGGGGCTGATAGTAAGCCACAATGCATTATTCTTACGCATGGACATTTTGATCATATTGGTTCAGTACAATCTTTAGCTGAGGAATGGGATGTTCCTGTATTTGCACATTTTCTTGAACGACCATATTTAACAGGAAGATCAAGCTACCCTCCACCCGATTCAACTGTAGGTGGTGGTATGATGGCAAGCCTGGCTTTCCTGTATCCCAAAAAACCGATCGACATTACAAATCACTTACACATTTTACCTGATAATGGTTTGATCCCGAACCTGCCGGATTGGAAATACATCCACACTCCTGGACATGCTCCGGGACATATTAGTTTATACCGTGAAGAAGATGGTGTGTTGATTGCCGGTGATGCATTTGTAACAACGAAGCAGGAATCTGTTTTGAGTGTGATGTCGCAGAAAAGAGAACTGAGCGGACCACCAAAATATTTTACTACTGATTGGGATGCTGCATTTCGTTCAGTAAAAGTGCTGGCTGATCTGGAACCTTCTGTTGTTGCAACAGGCCATGGTAAACCAATGAGCGGACCAACCATGTTAGATGATCTGCATCGGTTGGTAGATGAATTCGACCAGGTTTCAAAACCAGCAAAAGGAAGATATGTAAATGAACCTGCTTTGTCTAACGAAGAAGGAACATTCTATATTCCTGACGCAGTACCGATGCCTGCCAAACAAATTGCAGCCTATGCATTGGTGGGTGTGTTGATCGCTTCTACTTTCTTTATGTTGCAGCGTAAGCAGCGATCCTGAAGTTAGTTGGTGAAAATAGATACCTCAGTACAAGAGTCACGCTAAAGACGTGATAAATGCGACGCAACGAAGTTTAATCGGAGTTGGTGGCCTCGGGCTCATAATAAAAATCCCGCCTCAGCGGGATTCTCTTTTAATCAGGTATGATCAACACTCGTCTGTCAACATCTGCCATTCTTCCGGTTGGATCGATCTCTACACTCTTCAGATCTTTCAAACTTCTCGTGGTTTCAAAAATATATTCGGGATGTGTCCATCTCCATTCTTCATGTACAAATCTTGGCGTGGCATCTTCTGCAGCTTTCGCACCATACATCAGGTTCAATGGAATATAGTGCAACTCTTTCGAACCATCTTTAAAAGTGAGCATTACATCAACCGGCATTGGCATTTTGCCTACTCTTTTCAATGTCACCTGCAACTTTCCATTCGCTTCATTGATGTTACTCACGGTATAATCAATGGCTTTGGTTGAGTTTACCCAGTATTCTTTATACCAGTCAAGCTCCATTCCACTCACTTTTTCTGCAACCCTGATAAAATCATCCGGCGTGGGATGTTTGAATTTCCATTGATCATAATAAGCCAGCATAATACTGTCTCTCACTTTTTCACCAACAATATAACCCAGCTGACCTAAGAACACTGATCCTTTTCTGTATGATGCATTAGAATAGGCGTAATTGGTATTGTAATGATCGGCATGTGTGGTCATTGGTTCTTCATATGGACTTTTCTGCAAAGCATAATAAGCCTTATAACTACTGCTGTGGATCTTTGGAATAGCGATTGCTTCATCTGCCAGCGCTTTGTTATTTGCAGTTCGTATAGAATCATTAATATATGGTGATTGATTCGCCCAATTTTTCAGGTAATAACCTGTAACCTGGTTCTCTGCAAACTCTGCAAATCCTTCGTCCATCCATGGGTAGAGGCTTTCATTTGTTCCAAATAACTGTTGATACCAACTGTGCATCCACTCGTGTATCGCTGTTCCCAAACTTCCTTCTTCCATTAATGTAGCCATCGGGTATTCCATTCCGCCATCACCACCTTGAATAAAAGAATATACCGGCCACGGATATTTACCAAACTTTTTCTCGATGAATGGAAGCACTTTCTCTGCCATCCACAACACATTCTTCCAGGCACTGTCTTCTTTAGCATTCTTAGGTTGATAAATGATACGCAGAACAAGATCTTTTCTCACTTGTTTCCATTCATGCACATAATCAGGATCGGCAGCAAAAACAAAATCATGAATGTTATTGCCAATAAAATTCCAGGTAATGGTATTACCTGTTGGCTTTGCAGGTTTCAACCCCGGAGTTGAATAACCAAATCCTATTGCATTCGGATTCTGCAATACACCTGTTGCAGCTACCATATAATTTTTATCGATGGTGATCTTCACATTGTAATCACCCCATACACCATAAAATTCTCTTGCGATATAAGGATTGGGGTTCCATCCATTTACATCGTACTCACTCATCTTAGGATACCATTGGCTCATGCTGTAACGAATACCGTCTTTATTATCCCTTCCGGCCCTCCTGATCTGCAAAGGAACCTGGGCTTCGAAGTCAACAACAAAAGTTGATTTGCTCTTCGGAAGTATCGGCTTATCTAATATCACTTCAAGTATAGTCTCATGAACTTTTGTTTGGAGTTCTTTTCCGTTCAACGTGATCTTCTTCACTCGTTGATAACCGATCTCGTTCGGCTTTAATTTACCGATGGTGTCTTTAACACGAGCATCCCAATCTAAAATTGGGTTACCTTTTTTGTCCTGGCGGGTTGCCAATTTTCCCAACTCCTGGCTGCGAACATCCATGCTGCTGTTTGGTTGAAATGCATTCCAATACAAATGGAAGAATACTCTTTTCAATGTATCAGGAGAATTATTCCAATACTCTATATTCTCCTTACCGGTGATCATGTTGGTATTCACATCAATATTTACATCGATGTTGTATTTGATTTTTTGCTGCCACCTGTCAGACTGAGCCGATGAAAAATTTGCAATGAAAAGCAGGAGAAAAAAAGAAATATATTTTTTCATTTTGGAACTGGCTTTTGTATTACGATTGAGCATTCGTTGCGTCGCACTCTTGTACAGTTGTACTTCTTTCAACTTTGACCTGCAATGTTAATGATTGTGCACTGTAAAGATGTTAAGGATCGCTTTAATCCTTTCCGGCAACTACGATTACTATTTCTCCTTTAACAGACTTTTGCTTAAAATGTTCACAAACGTCATGTAAAGAACCTCTCTTATTCTCTTCGAACATTTTAGTGAGTTCACGGCTGACGCTGCATTGCCTTTCTGCTCCGAAGTATTGAATAAACTCTTCCAGTGTTTTTATCAAACGAACCGGGCTTTCATAGAAGATCATGGTTCTTTCCTCTTCAGCAAGCTGCTTCATCAATGTTTGTCGGCCTTTTTTCAAAGGAAGAAATCCCTCAAACACAAAGCGATTAGAAGGAATGCCACTGTTCACCAATGCAGGAACAAAAGCGGTAGCACCTGGTAAAGATTCTACCTTCACATCAGCTTTTATACAAGCCCTCACCAATAAAAATGCAGGATCAGAAATCCCGGGAGTACCGGCATCGGTGATCAAAGCCATTGTTTTACCGGCCTGTAATTGTTGTACGAGATGATCAACAATTTTATGTTCATTGTGCTGGTGATAAGGTGTAAGTGGTTTTTGAATATTATAATGCTGTAACAGCCTGGAAGAAGTTCGTGTATCCTCACACAAGATCACATCAACAGACTGCAACACTTCTATCGAACGAAGTGTGATATCTTTTAAATTACCAAGCGGGGTTGGAACAAGATAGAGCATGAAGTCAGAAGTATGATGTATGAAGTAAGAACAGAAGCATCTGACCTCCGACTTCTTACTTCTTACTTCTAGTTAACCATTTCAATTTCGTAAAACTCCATTACAGGATTAGCAAGCAGTTTTTTACTTGCTTCTTCCGCCAATTGTTTTGCTTCATCTTCTGATGCGGCATCTACCTGTAAAGTGATGTGTTTTCCGATTCTTACATCGGCAACTTTATCAATGCCCAGGTTTTTTAATCCACCCAACACTGCTTTTCCCTGTGGATCGAGCAGGTCTTTTAAAGGCATCACTTTTATCTGTACATTATAAGTCATGATTCTTTTGTTTATAAACGAGTGAGATAATTACGTAAGCGATAAATGTAACAGGCACGGCCAGCCAACCTAATAATATTCCTGTAACAACTGCAATAATTGCAAGGATGATAAATGGCATTAGTTTTTTTACGGAAGCATTTTTAAACTTCAATGCAAGCATTGGCAAAGTGGAAACCATCAGGTAGCTGACGATCACGATCACAGCATACCAGAACCATTCGTTCGACAACATTTTGATCGCCGTTGCATTATCACTGTACCAGTAGATCAAAGGAAAAGATGCGATCAATAATCCTGCTGCAGGTATTGGGACACCTTTAAAGCCGTATGATTGTTCGGC
The DNA here is from genome assembly GCA_024508725.1 of Chitinophagaceae bacterium. GTDB lineage: Bacteria > Bacteroidota > Bacteroidia > Chitinophagales > Chitinophagaceae > JAEZDC01. Next base: position 35,043 of record JANINS010000003.1, read on the forward strand.
ATCGATATTGAACCGACCCAAACGATAAGCACCGGCACATGGAATAATAAAAGCAGGTAACAACCATAACATCGAAACATCTAATCCGTCTTCATGCTGTGCCCAACTCCAGCGTAAGAACTGGTAAACGATCATTCCGGGTGCAACGCCAAAACTCACAACATCAGCCAAAGAATCCAACTGTGCACCTAATGCAGATGAAGCTTTCAAGAGCCTTGCAACGAATCCATCCAAAAAATCGATCACTGCAGCAATACCTATAAATACCGAAGCCCAATACCAATTCTCCGGCACAACTACTAACTGCAATCCTGTTTCGGCATCAACAGTAGTCGTTAAGCCAGGTTGCAATACAGCCACAATAGCCATGCAGCCGAATAACAAGTTGAGTAATGTAAATAAATTGGGGACGACTGACAACAGTCCACCGTTAACCGACTGAACCTTATTATTTGTTTGTTGCATCATCTCCAAGGGATTTTATCAAAGCCTGAATCATTGCAATCAGCTTCTCATATTTGTTATACTTTTCTGTAAAAACACTTTCATTTATGAAGCCCCTTTGTTTTGCAAGATAAAAACATGCAATCACTTCAAGTGCTGATCTATTTGCAATAATCAAAAAACGACGGAATTCAGCATTTGTATGTAACGTTGAACCTTCAGCAATATTAAGAACAACTGAGTCTGCAGCTCGTTTAACCTGACTGGTTAAAATAAATAATTCATCTTTAGGAAAACTTTTTACCATTTCTGACACTTCTCCTGATAACTCCAATGCGAAGGTCCAGATCTTCAGTTTCTCAAACTTGAACGGCATCTTATTTTTTTCGTGATCTTTCGGTCGTCTGTTGACGGTTAGCTGTCAGCATCAAAGCTTCAATCTCATCTGCTTCAATCGGGATATTCTTCATCAAATCAATATTGCCACTCTTCTTTATCCAGATATTATTTTCGATCCGGATGCCCATTTGTTCTTCTTCAATATAAATTCCCGGCTCAACGGTGAACAACATTCCTTCTTTCACAGGATACACTCTTGTTCCAAGATCATGCACATCAATTCCTAAATGATGCGAAATACCATGGTACAAATATTTGCGGTAAGCCCTGTTGTCTTTGTCTTCGTTCTTTACATCAGCTTTGGTTAGTAAGCCGATCTTTTGAAACACGGCTGTTGCCTCATCTCCTACTTTCTCAGTATAATCGATGATGCTGATACCCGGTTTCAAAATGCTTTTTGCATAATTGTGTAAATGCAAACATGCATTATACACCTGCTTCTGGCGTTTGGTGAACTTACCATTCACCGGAACGGTCCTGGTAAGATCTGCATTGTATCCTCCATACTGGGCACCGAAATCCATCAATATCAACTCACCGTCTTTACATTCCTGGTTGTTGGAAACATAATGCAATGTCCTGGCTCTGTCGCCACTGGCAATAATACTTCCGTAAGCTTCTCTCGCTGCACGGTTTCTTAAAAACTCATGCATGATCTCTGCTTCTATCTCATATTCCATTACGCCGGGTTTGATAAAGCCGAGTAATCTTCTAAATGTTTTTTCGGTGATGTCGATAGCGGTTTGCGTTACCTCGATCTCGTATTTTGTTTTGATAGCCCTCAGATCTCTCATGATCTTTGCACTTCTTTCATAGTTGTGCAAAGGGAATCTTTTCATGATGTCTGCAGCATAACGATAATCTCTTGTTTCTACAAGATGTATCGCTCTCCTGTCGTTCTCGTTTGTATTGAGATAAATATTATCGGCAAGATGCATCCACGTTTGCAGCAATGCATCCAGGCTATCTAACCAAACAATGGTTTGTATGCCTGAAATGGATGTGCCTTCGGCAGCTCTCAATCTTTTGCCATCCCATTTTTCTTTCATTTCCTGCGGACGCACCAACACCAATACTTCACGATATTTTGGATCGGGATTATCCGGAAACAAAACCACCATCGTATCCTCCTGCTCAATACCACACAACCAGTACAAGTCACTGTTCTGCCAGAAACGATGCAAGGCATCACCATTGGTGGGCAGTTCATCATTACTGTTGAAGATGGCGATACTGTTTGGCTTCATTGCTTTAATGAAACGCTTCCTGTTCTCGGTAAAAAGTTGGGGATTAATGGGTAAATGTTTCATACACTCGTATAAGAGTGTGCAAGATAAAGGATTGTGGTTTGTTTTGGCAGATCGATGGTAGAATTGATGGGCAAAGCGGTGATAACTAATCTCAATCGATACTTATTTCTAAATCCGCTTAGTAAAACAAAAAAAGGAGGCAGCAATGCTATCTCCTTTTTGATAATTTTCACCTATAGATTATTACTCTCCGGATTTATTCGCATCATCGGGATCGGGATTGATCTTCTTTCCTTCTTTTTCTACTCCTTCTTTTACACTGTTCATGAAAGAAGAAACAGGCCCCTTCATTTCATCCTGTGGATCTGTGGTGTGCAATGTTTCCGGGTCTGGCTGAACAGGTGCATCGCTGTTCGTTTTTTTATCTTTTTCGTTTTCCATGAATGTTTATTTGAAAGCATAACAAACACGGAGCCAGAAAACGAGGTTTCATTCTATTAAATTTCCAGTCAGGGTGTTGCTATACATTAATTTCTCTGAAACATTCAATTTCAATCTCAAACCTCAAATCTTATAGATTATCCACCTTGGCTTCTATCAAAGCCTGGAGTGCAGCCGGCATTCTTGATAGCAGGTCATACCCTGTTGCAGCTTCAATCACATCAATACTGGTTCTGTAGCCTTTCCAGTTACTGCTTACATTATTGTCATTCGGAACTAATACTGAGATGATCCTTGTATTCGCATTTACTCTTGCAGAATCATTGATGCCATTTTGCATAACAACAGCCACTTTCCAGATATAGGCAGGTACCGTGACTCTTCCATTATCGACAGTGGTAGTATAACCATAACTACCTGTTCCGCCAACACCATAATTGCCCATGATTATGTATATCTCGCTTCCTCCATTCACTAGTCTCCTTAGACTATCTTCGAATGAAGCCCAGGTAAGCTGGTTGTTATTTGGTGCTTGAGGGATCATGTTCGTCATGAGGAAAGTAGCCGAGTTAGCAGACAAACTACTTGTTCTATCTGCTGAAGGTATATTATGACCTCTGTCGAATCCACTACCGGAATATGAGTTAGACTGTACCTGGTACCAACCTGCAGGTAAAGTAAAATCCGGTCTAAAATCATTTAACCTTGGCGTGTTACCAAGATCGCTTGCATATAAATGCCAACTCACCCAATTGGGTTTACCCATATCTCTGCTATAACTAATAGAGTAATATGGCTTACGCATCAGGTAATTATTCGCACTGTCAATGATCGCTGCAGCATTTGAAGGGTTGCCAAAATACATATGATCGTTCTCAGCAATGGTGCTCAAAGAAGGGTCAAAAACAGATACTTCGAAACTGCATACAGAACTTCCTGCATTCAAAGCAAAACTAAAATTTCCACCTGATAATGGTGTACCATTTGCTTTTAGAAAAATACTAGTCACACCAGTACTATTGAAAGTTCCGGAATCAGAAAAACTCAATCCATTTATTGCAGGGGTGCTAACAACATATTTTCCCGGGGCAGTGACATTTACCTGTACAATCACAAAATCATTTATCCCTGTTGGAATCGATACTTCATAGCCACCCTGTACATTTGTATTTGAACAATTTCCGCCGGAAGCAACAAGATTAAATTCAGCCTGGCTAACCAGAGCAGGAGTTACAGGACTAACGGTTTCTCTTTTACAACCAAATGCAAGCACAACAAATATCACTGCAAGCTTCACTCTCATACTCATTATTCAAAGTTACTGCAACAGAAGAACTGCTGCTTTTAAACATTTATTAAAGCAAATAACTGATCGTGCTATAATTACAATCGACTTTGAAGTTATCGCATAAAAAAAATCCCGCAGAGGCGGGATTTTCATGATTATGTTTTAAGAGGAACTACTGAACATCGGCAGCGCTTCTCAAAGTCAACTGAGGTGTCCCATTAAAGATCGAAAGGTAACCAGTGATTGAAGTTGCTGTTGCAGGTGGAGTGTAACCCAAAGTATTTCTGATGAAAGTTACTATGGTTGCTCCTGTTGCATTTTCAGTGATCGTATAGTTCTTACCAGTTGAGTTTGTGGTACCGGCAGTAATTGTAACGTTTGTTAACTTAACCTGAGTAGAAGCCCATGCATTCAAGTTGGCATTAAGTTGAGCTATAGTTGTGTTTCTAACCGCTGGAGTTCCTGTTCCAACTTTGTCAGTATTTACGATGTTGTTTATCTGAAGATCCCCATTGAACGCTTCGACAGTCAAACCAGACACATCAACTCTTACGCTATCGTAAAGGTCATAGTTAGGGTTGAAAGTTGGGAAACGAAGCTGTATACCTGCATTACTACCATCCTGGATACGATAGTTAAATGTTGCTTCATTGTTTTTATTTGAAACAATCGCTCCTTTAATACCAGTGTTTGCCGGGATCACACCACCAGCACCTAACGCTCTGATCTGTGCAATGGTCATGTAATTTAATCCTGCAGGAACATTAGAACCACAACGTGGACCTTTGAATTGAACGTCAGCAGTATCACGAATAACTAACTGTGGAGTTGAATTGAACACTGTGAAGATTGCAGTGATCGTTCCATTACCCTGCGGCACTTTAACACCTGCAAAGTTTGCATATCCACTCGTTCTCATGATAATGTTATTAGAAGTACCACCAGAACAAGTTTGTAAAGTAATATTTGTGTTTGCCTTATTTACTGAAGTATCAGCAAATGTTTTAGACAGGTCACCTCCAGCAACTTCATAATTGTTTAGCTGAACAAGCATGCTTTGCAGATCATTGCTTGCTTTTAACTGTGCCACTGTTACAACAGCAGGAGTAACTGGATTGTTAAGAGATCCTCTTTTAATATAAGTATCAATATATGTTGAAGGGATACCTGATGTTGTAGGTGTTCCATTTTCAACCACCCTGGTAGCCAGTTTAACCATGTTAGCAGAGTTGGCGATGTAAAGACCTTTTACTTTTACAAATATCTCTCTACCCACAGGGAAGATGTTGTATAAACCGGTTGATTCAATATCAATCTCGATACCACCGGTTGCATCCTGGATATAGATCATCTTGTAGATGTTACCAGTCCTGTCGTTTCCTACAACAATACCTTTAATAATGATATCATCTGTGATCAACTTCAGATCTCCACTATTTGTAGTATAAAGTGTTTTTAATTGTTTGATAGTAGTGTTTGCTGTTACACCTGGGTCTACGATTGTAGCAGGCTCATCATACTTCTTTTTACATCCCATCACCGTTAATGCAGCCATCATTACTGCTAAACTGATGATCGATAAAATGTGTCTATTTTTCATCTCTTTATTTTTATACGTTTAGATCAATTGGTTGGTTTATTGAAAACGGAAAGTTGCACTGATAAAGTAGTTGGTTCCGTATGAATAGAAAAGCTTTGGAGGGAATTTGTTAGTGTTCCTATCCTGGAAATCGAAACGCAATTGCTCGAATCCGCCACTTACAATATTCTTATTGTTCAAAAGGTTATTCACCCCGGCATTGAACACGATGAAAGTGTTCTTACCAAGATTGTATTTCCTTGGCACCTTCCAGCTCCATCCACCAAAGAAGTCTACAGTGTATTGAGCATCCAGTTGTGTTTGATCAAGGATCTCGTGGTACTTCGCAACATCTGCATCTTTGTTCATATCCAAACCTTCGATCGCACCTGCTGTTCTCCTGATCGGGTTAAAATCAAGAAACTGCTGATCGAAGAAGCTGGCTGTTAAGCTAACAAACCAGAACTGTGGTGAACGATAATCCAAACCAATCGTATAAGCTTCCTGAGGTGTACCAGACACCCTGAAGTTTTGTGAGTAGATGGTTTGCTTTGATTGGGTAACATCTAACTGGCTGGAGTTATTATCTACTGTTACGATCGCATTCTGACGACTATCGAAATAATAACGGCCAAATGCAGCTGCAGCCTGTAAAGAAAGTGATGAGGTAAGTTTATAATCTAAACCGATCTCAGCACCATAATGTACTTTATCGATATTGCTCAACGCATAGTTCACGAAGTTTCTTACATCATCATGGTAGAACGTCATTACGTTCATTTGGTTATCAAATCTTGTATAATAACCGGTAACTCTTGCTTTGATCTTAGGGGCATTCAATACATAACCACCTTCAATTGTTTGGATCTTTTCGCTCTGGGTATTATCCTGGATAAAATCTCTCGTTCTTGGAGCGATGTAAACGTTATCAAAGTATGGAGCTCTTGTTAAGTAAGCACCGTTAACATAGAAGTAATTACGGCCATTCAGTTTATAAGTAACACCACCTTTCAAAGAATAGTTAGTGAATTCATTAACCGATGCTTTACCATAAGAATTGTTCGGGAACAATCCGTTTTTCACATTACCTACTCTCCAGAATCTTGTTTGTGAAAGTTCTGCAGCAGCAAAGAAGTCAACTTTATTAAACTTGAATACACCTTGAGCCCATCCTGCAGCTTTGGTGATATTGATGTCGTAATTGAACTGGTATTTATCACCCACATGCAAAATGCGGTTAGGATTATTGACATCGTTTTGGTTGGCACTAGGATTTGTTGGATAATCTCTTTCTGCGAACTGGTTTACATCAACATAGTAATCACCACCCAAAAGATCGTTCACCCTGTTGAAATAATTATTCTTTTGCCACTGGTAAGATGCACCTGCAGTAAAATCAACATTCTTTCCAAAACGGGTGTTGTATACGCTGTTCAGGTTTAAACGATTTGTATTGGTAACCCTGTCCTGGATAATGTAACGAGATCTTCTGCCTGGAACTACTACACCACCTACTGTTTGGTTGGTATTGGTTTGGTTAGACTCGTACAATCTTGCCCAATCGATCTGTAAAAGATCAGGATTCGCCATCAGGCTATTGCGTAAAGATTCCTGAAGGTTTGGATCAAGTGCATAGCTTGGTAAATAACGATAGTAATCCGGACGTGGATCTGCTGAGTTATACCAGTCTAATGCAGTAGTGGCTCTTTCACCAAAAGAAAAACCTGCAGCATTGGTCAAAGTAGAATTGTTATTCAGCCTGAACTCGTGGTTAAGGATAAATACAGGTTGATGCGTTTTTGCAACATTCGCATTTCTCTTCTTACCATTTTGGTAGCCCCATGCAGGATTATAATAGTTCGTACCTGCAAGATCCATTGCTTCCTGCGTTGCAGCAGTCTGGCGACCATTTTCAGTTGGTGCACCAAAAGCGATCAACGAAAGCAGGTGTTTGCTGCCCAGTTTTTTATCGATACCAACAAAGTAGCTCCAGCCATCATAGTAAGTACCTGGAACATATCCTTCATCAGCCCATCTTCTGCTACCGGCAACCACGAAAGCCCAGCCTTTTTTGCTCACGCCGGTACCATGGTAAAAGTTCCAGCGATGCCTGTAGTTCCTGTTGCTGATGGCATAACCAAACTGTGTTTGTTTACGCTGTTTGCTGGCTCTTGCATCGATGTAAGTTGAGCTTCCGATATCACCGAAAGCAAATGTGTTTGGTCGTAGTGAAATAGAAAGATCACGGTTACGCATCACATCATTCAAACCACCCCACAAACCAAATGGTGTAAAACCGTTATCAAGATTATCCATTGCAATGCCGTTCATAAAAGTGGCATTAAGGTCATTATCATAACCCCTGATCCTGAAACGTACAGCATTGAAGTTAAAAGAAGCTGCATTGTAAAAAGGATCTCTTCCTGCAGTAAGTAAAGAAGCTACACTTTGGCTTCCACCATCGTAATCATCATCAACAGTTATGGTAGGGATCGTTTCTGTGATGTCGTCTTTGATCTCTGTAGCAATACTGTCTGTCTTTGTCCTCGTCGTGTCTTTAGGCTTGTCTTTCTGAGCCAAAGCCATCACTCCAAAGAGCAAGGCAGGCACAAGCAACGTCAGTTTTCGCATAATACAATTTTGGAACTGCAAATGTACTCAGCACACACCATACAGCAGCTAATAATTATCACGTTAACGGTATATTAATCTATTCTAATAATGGGTTCACCGAAATGAAAAAGTCCCATCCAAAATCAATCTGGATGGGACTTTTGCCAAGGTCGAATATATTACTCAGCAACTACTTCAAACTCAACCTCAGTAACGTTTCCGTTTCCAAAGTCGATAGAAGCTTTGTGTGTACCTAATTCTTTCACATCATCAACGATAGAGATCCTTTTACGATCGATCTCATATCCTTTCTGATCACGAATAGCTCTTGCGATCTGTAATGATGTGATGCTACCGAAGATCTTACCGCTTGTTCCTGTTTTAGCAGTTAACTTAACAGCAGAAGATTGCAATGCATTGATCACACTCTTGATCTCAGCAAGCATTTTATCTTCTTTCTTCTTCGCTACTTTCTGACGCTCCTGCAATTGCTTCATGTTAGAAGGATTAGCTTCTACAGCAAACTTTTGAGGGATCAGGTAGTTTCTTGCGTAACCACTCTTTACAGTTACTAATTCATTAGCACCGCCAAGATTGTCTACGTCTTTAATTAATATAACCTGCATGGTTGTGTGTTTAGTTCCCAAGAGCCCAGTCTTTCGAAAACCTCAGACTGTCCTTCACACTAAAGTGAGTTAGGGAATGGTGACTAAATGTTAAGGTAAAAGTCAAAAGTCAAAAGTCAAAATCGACTGTTCACTATCAAGCATTCACCATTAATTTAAAAGACCTGTATTCAAAAAAGATAAAAGCTTTCTTATAATCAAGCCTCACTCTTTTGAATTTTGATTTTTGAATTTTTATTTCAAAAGATCTGTTACATAAGGCATCAATGCCATCTGGCGAGCCTTCTTAACTGCATCAGATACTTTACGCTGATACTTTAAAGAGTTACCGGTTAAACGACGAGGTAATAATTTACCTTGCTCGTTCACGAATTTCTTCAGGAACTCAGTGTCTTTGTAATCAACATAACGGATACCGTACTTCTTGAAACGACAGAATTTCTTCTTAGGCTTCTCAGCTTTGATCGCTGTCAGGTACTTAATTTCATTTGCTTTTGCCATGATATTAACCCTCCGCTTTTTCGGTTCCTGTAGGTACGCCACTTCTCTTCTTAGCATTGTACTCAACGGCGTATTTGTCGAGTTTCGTTACCATGTGACGCATTACCTGCTCGTCACGCAGCATTTGGATCTTAAGACCCTCATTGAGGCTGGATGGCGCTGAGTACTCAAGAACCCAGTAAATACCTGTGGTTTTCTTTTGTACAGGATACGCCAGTGATTTTAGTCCCCAAGGGTTGCTGTGCGTAATACTTCCACCGTTTGCAGAAATGAAATCGGTGTACTTTTTCTGAGTAGATTTAAACTCTTCTTCAGAAAGCACAGGGGTAAAAATCACCATCAATTCGTAATTGTTCATTACCCTGATTTTGTTGTTTAAAAAATTGGTTATCCGAACCCATTTCTGAGATCGGGCGGCAAAGGTAAGGTTCTACGGCTAAAAAGCAAGGAGAGAATGGTATTTAGCCGGCTTTTGACCACAAATTAAGCTTTTGTTGCGTCGCACTCTTGTGCTTTCTGATTCGCTGGGCTGCTGGAAACAGTAGATTTGGTTATGTTTTCGCAGAAAAATGCTTTGATAGCCTTAGTCTTATGGTTCAGTTTCTCGTTAACCTTCCTGGTATCTTATGGTCAAGCTCCAACGGAATTCCGCTTTCATTTCAAAGGCAACAAAACTAGTTTGACAAAAGACATGAGCATTCAATTAGACAGCCTTTCTATCACTTTGAAAGCTGATTCAAGCCTCTATTGCAGAGTCCTCGCTCCGACATCGGATTCTAAGAGAATCCAACGCAGGATCTGGAAGAGAACACAAAATCTCCTGAGCTATCTGACCGATTTTAACGCGATCCCTAAAGAGAAATTTGCATTTGTTTGGGATGGATATGATGAAGAAGGCGATAACTATATAATACTTGAAATAGTAAAGCGTCAAGCTGTTCCGCAACCACCCGTCGTGAACGATCGCATCAGCTCATAAGGTAAGAAATATTGTTTCCAACCTGGATTTCGGATTTATCTAATTCAGCATTGTTATTCCTCATCAAAACCCCGGAAGACTGTCCGATTAGTTTTAAAACATTGTTTTCCAGCAATAAAGCTGTTCCTTCTGGTAAACAAACCACCGGAACTTCAGGGTTAAGCTGAACAAATTCTCTCAATCGATCATCTCTCGTTTCTCCATTAAAACCTTCTACCACCACATTGTAATAATGCGGATTGATCTGGAACGGGAAAAAGCCCAAAGCCTTGAAACTTCGAGGTTCAATAATAGGCATATCGTTCGTTGTACAAATGGTTGCACCGGTAATATTCGACCCTGCACTCCAACCAATATAAGGCGTTCCGGCTTTTACTTTATTCTTTATTACCTCCAGTAAACCTGCACTATAGAGGTCATGCAAAAGTTTGAAAGTATTACCACCACTCACCATGATCACATCTGCATTATTAACCACATCAACCCCGGTTTCATGGTTTACTTCAATTATTTTATAGGGAAGACCGCTGAATGCAGTTCGTACGGTACTCACAAATGCATACTTATCCTGCTGCACCAGCGCAAAAGGAATAAATGCAATGGTCAAAGCAGTATTGCCAAGAAACTTTTCAATAATGGGCATCGCTGTTTCCAGGTATCCACCATTGCCTACTCTCGAACTACTTAAAGCAAGAATTTTCATATTCACCATGCAGCCAAAGGTAGAGTGTTAATCACTTTAACGTTATAAAGATGTTTTTAATGGATATATCGAATATTTAATACGTGTGATATGATAATAATGATGAAATTGCATGCAAATACAAGGAGATACCATGAAGAAAGTTTTGAAGAAGATTTACGACATGATAGCTAATCCAACCCCTAAGAAGCAATTGATCCCCATCCCAGTAAGAGCAAATAACGGCCGTTAATATATTAACCCCTTTGAAAAGCTGAAAGCATAAGCCGGTCTTATGCTTTTTTTGTACCTCAACCTGAGGACAATAAACTGTTAATCCACACCTGGATAAATTACCAATGATTTCAAACGTGTTGAGGAAGAGCATCCTACCGGATACAATTCACAATGGAATGACTATTGTTCATTACAGGCAGAATAATATCCTCCATGAAAAATATCCTTGGTTTCGTTTTCTTCTTATGTAGTGTACCAGCTTTTGCTACAGATTATTACAGCCACAAAAGCGGTAATGCGGCTGATGTGAATACATGGAATTCTGATCGAAATGGAAATGGAACTGCCCCTGCCAACTTCAACAATGCAGAAGATAATTTTTATGTACAGAACGGATCGAGCATCACAGCAGTTCAAAAGTTCAGTTGTAAAGGATCATTGATCATCGAAACCGGCGGAACATACATTACCGGTAATGCAGGAAATACGACTGCTGTCGGATCTATTGTTACCATTAACCAGGGTGGTGTTTTTAAACTTTCGCAAAACACCTCGCTTATTACAGGATTTATACTCATCCAGGGGAATCTCGAAAACCAGGGGGGAAATATCAGCTTTAGCAATGTACCGGCTGTTGCTTATAATTACCGCAGGCAAAATCAGTAACTTCATAGTCAATTCAGTGAATCTTAACAGTTTTCAGGATGTAAACCTGCTGCTTTTGTACTCTTCTTAGCAGCAACTTAGTTTAATTGCAAACTGAAACTCATGAACATGATGCAACGATTACTTTTTTTATTCTTTGTTCTGCTTTGCAAAATCGGCTTCGCACAGGATAGTAGTGTAGTGCATTTTGATTTTGATCGCTATCAACTTACTGCAGAAGCAAGAGCAGTGTTAGAAAGCATCGTATCAAAACCCAATCTAAGCAGTGTTATTATTTACGGACATACCGATCAACTGGGTTCTAATGATTACAACGACAAACTTTCTTTTAGAAGAGCTACTGCAGTCAGGGATTATTTCATTGCAAAAGGTATTGACGAATCGAAGATCAAAATAATACAAGGCTTTGGAGAATCCATGCCTGTCATCAACAACCTGGATGAAGTTTCAAGAAGATCTAACAGACGGGTAGTGATCATTACGCAATACGAAATTCCTCCTGCGAATTCAGTTGTAGTAGAAGTTCCAAAGGTTGAAACTCCCAAAAAAGAAACACCAAAAGTGGTTGATACGGTTAAGCCCAAACAACCAGTGAACAATACACCTGTTCGCAAAACCATCAAAGAAGATCTGATCAAAGAAGTTACGGATAGTTCTACAAGAGAAGGCGATAATATCATTTTACCGAATATTAATTTCTTCGGAGGCAGACATGTTTTCATTCCACAGTCCTATGCTGCTTTGGAAGAACTTTTATTCGTAATGAATTCAGTTCCTACGCTTGTAATTGAGATACAGGGTCATATTTGTTGCCAGGAAGGTGATGGTGACGGTTTGGATATTGATACAGGTGAACCATTTCTTTCGTACAACAGGGCTAGAGCGGTATATGAATATTTACTGGAGAAAGGAATTGAAAGAAAACGCATGACCTACAAAGGCTATGGACACAAATTCCCGATCATCGAATTCGAAAGAAATGAATCTGAAAGAACAACCAATCGCAGAGTAGAGATCAGGATCATTAAAAAATAGCCGCTTAAAGAGAAAAAAATTTTGGTGTAAGAAGGTGAGCCGTTATTTTTGCACCCCGTCACCGAAAAGTGACAACCGGATTGACCCATGGTGTAACGGTAACACTACTGATTTTGGTTCAGTCATTTAAGGTTCGAATCCTTATGGGTCAACAGAAAAGCGGTTCTAATGAGCCGCTTTTTTATTTTGCTGATAGTTCAGCGATACAACTGTCAAGACTGATCTTCCAATCCTTTAATTCAATGTGATAATCTTCCTGGATACGATCTTTTCCTAAAACCGAATACTTTGGTCGTTTAGCAGGTGTTGGAAATTGTTCAGTAGGTATTGGATGAACATTGCATTTTGCATTCGAAATCCTGGCGATCTCAGCAGCAAAATCAAACCAGGATATCACTCCTTCGTTGCTGTAATGATAGATACCGTATTTATTTGCTTCCTGTTCGATAATATTCATCACAGCTTCGGCAAGGTCTTTTGCATAAGTTGGTGAGCCCACCTGGTCGTTCACAACATTCAGATCCGTTCTTTCTTTCATTAACCTGAGCATGGTTTTGACGAAGTTGTGTCCGTGAGTGCTGTACACCCAGGATGTACGAATGATTATCGTCTTTTCCGAATTTGTTAAAGCCAGCTGCTCTCCTGCCTCTTTCGAATAACCATAGTAGTTGATGGGCTCTGTTGCTTCATTCTCTTTATATGGTACTGTACCATCTCCATTAAAAACATAATCGGTTGAGAAGGTGATGAACGTTGCATCAAACTGTTTACAAAGTGTGGCGATGTTGCCTACCGCTTCTGCATTTGCTTTGTATGCATTTTCCTGGTCGGTCTCTGCTTTATCTACTGCAGTATATGCGGCAGTATTGATGAAGAAGTTTGGTTGATGTTCTTTAAAAAAGGTAGCAACCTGATCATGGTTTGTAATATCCAGCTCTGATCTGTCGCAGAAAATAAACTGGTAATTGGAATAGTTTGATGAAAGCCTTTGCAACTCCCACCCCAACTGTCCGTTCTTACCTGAAACTACGATCACTTGTTTATCCATAATGCTGCTAAAGTACTAAGAGATTGAGTTTCGTTATGAAGTCTGCCTGAGATTGATGCCATGAAAAATTACAGATGAACGGAGCGTCGCAACGAAAGATTCACAGAAAACAAAAAGCCGACATCATAATGCCGGCTTTTCTTTATCGAATTTTCTGATTAGAAACAGAAATAATGGCGTGAGCTGATCTTGCCTCTGTAAATACCTTTCAGATCAGCGATCAATGCATCTGGCTTTGTGATCGATTTGAAATAAGCATCGTCATACTCTTTGTATTCTCTATGACTTACTGCGAGAATTACTGCAGCATAATCTTTACCTACTTCTTTCGCTAAGCCAAATCCATATTCATGTTCCAGCTCTTCTGAATCTGCGTGTGGATCGATCACATCAACAGGAATATTGTATGCTTTCAGGTTGTTTACAACATTGGCCACTTTAGAGTTTCTTACATCTGCAACATCTTCTTTAAACGTTGCTCCCATTACCAATACACGAGAATCTTTTACATTGTCGTTGAACTTGATCACATGCTGTAATACTTTCTTATGAAGATAGTTTGGCATGTTATCGTTGATATAACGACCGGCAAGAATTACTCTTGAGTTAAAACCTACTTCAGCAGCTTTGTACGTCAGGTAATACGGATCAACTCCGATACAGTGACCACCAACTAAACCTGGCTGGAATTTGAGAAAGTTCCACTTTGTTCCTGCAGCTTCCAGCACATCGTATGTATTTATGTTTAATCGATCAAAGATGATAGAAAGTTCATTCATCAAAGCGATGTTCAGGTCTCTTTGTGTGTTCTCGATCACCTTTGCTGCTTCTGCTACTTTCATTGAGGCTGCTCTGTGAACGCCGGCTTCAATGATCATTTCATACACCTTAGCAACCTGTTCAAGTGCTTCTGCATCAGAACCGGAAACGATCTTAATAGTGTTTGTTAGTGTGTGTTGCTTATCACCTGGATTGATTCTTTCGGGTGAATATCCCATCTTGAAATCCGTTCCCATTTTCAATCCACTGATCCTTTCGATCACAGGTAAACAATCTTCCTCTGTACAACCCGGATAAACGGTTGATTCGAAAACAATATAATCACCCTTCTTCACAACTCTGCCAAGCAATTCTGAAGCACCTATTACCGGACGAAGGTCTGGTACATTGTGCTCATCCACAGGAGTTGGAACAGCAACGATGAAAAAGTTTGCCTGCTTCAGGTCTTCTTCATTGTCTGAGAAAATGATATCCGTTCCTTCAAACTCTTCTTTCCCCATTTCTTTACCTGGATCGATGCCTTGCTTAAGCAGTTCGATCTTTTTCTTACTGATATCAAAACCAATAACCGATACTTTTTTCGCAAATGCCAAAGCAATAGGAAGTCCTACATAACCTTGGCCGATAACGGCAATCTTTGCTTCCTTTTTTACTAATGAATCGTAGATCATTTGTTGCTATTAAATTCTTTTGGTTGTTTATGAAGTTCATCAGGGGGCAATGCACTAAAATAATCGTAAGTAATTTTTAATCCTTCACTGCGATGCACTTTTGGTTCCCAGCCAAGAAGTTCCTTTGCTTTGCTGATATCTGGTTTGCGTTGTTTAGGATCATCTGCAGGCAAAGGCTTATAAACGATCTTTACAGATGAGCCTGTAAGTTTCAATACTTCTTCTGCAAAATCTTTCAATGATATCTCATCTGGGTTACCCACATTCACCGGGTTTGCATAATCACTCATCAATAAGCGGTAAATGCCTTCGATCAGATCATCTACATAGCAGAAAGAACGAGTCTGGCTTCCATCACCAAAAACAGTTAAGTCTTCACCTCTTAATGCCTGGCCGATAAATGCAGGAAGTGCTCTTCCATCATTGAGTCTCATTCTTGGGCCATAGGTATTGAAAATTCTTACGATCCTTGTTTCAACTCCGTGGAAAGTATGATAAGCCATGGTGATGGCTTCCATGTAACGTTTTGCTTCATCATACACACCTCTCGGACCAACAGGATTTACGTTACCCCAATATTCTTCTGTTTGTGGATGCACTAACGGATCTCCATACACTTCACTTGTAGAAGCAACAAGAATTCTTGCTCCTTTCTCTTTTGCCAATCCAAGACAGTTATGCGTACCCAAGGCTCCTACTTTTAAAGTTTGAATTGGGATCTTCAAATAATCTATCGGGCTTGCCGGAGAAGCAAAATGTAAAATATAATCAAGCTTACCAGGTACGTGAATGAACTTGGTTACATCGTGGTAATAAAATTCGAAATTCTTATTAGGAAACAGGTGTTCGATGTTTTTTAGGTCACCAGTAACAAGATTATCCATTGCTATCACATGATAGCCTTCTTTGATAAATCTGTCGCAAAGATGTGAGCCAAGAAAACCAGCTCCGCCAGTTATAAGTACACGCTTAGACATATTGTTCGATTAAGGTCTTCCGATGCTTACGTAATGATAACCTCTCTTTCTTACCTGTTCCGATTCGAAAACATTTCTTCCGTCGAAAATTGCTTTGTTCTTCAGCAGCCTGTCGATCTTTTCAAAATCAGGTGTTCTGAATTCGTTCCACTCCGTAGCAATTATAAGACCATCTGCATCATCCAGTGCCGAATATTGATCTGCACAATAGCTGATCTTGTGGCCGATAAGGTTTCTTACATTGTTCATTGCTTCAGGATCGTAGGCACAAACCTTAGCTCCTGCTTCCACCAAAGCATCGATCATTTCAAGAGCCGGTGCTTCACGAATGTCATCTGTATTGGGCTTAAAAGCAAGTCCCCACATTGCGAATTTCTTACCGCTGAGATCACCATAATATTCTTTGATTTTAGGGATCAGGTGTTGTTTCTGCTTTTTATTCACTTCCATAACAGCCTCAAGTATCTTGAAGTCATAGTTCACCTCAGAAGAAGATTTTGCAAGTGCCTGTACATCTTTTGGGAAACAACTTCCACCATATCCAATACCAGGGAAAAGAAACCGTTTACCAATTCTTTCATCGGTACCCATTCCTTTACGAACCATATCCACATCCGCTCCCAGCCTTTCACATAACTGAGCGATCTCGTTCATGAAAGATATTTTGGTAGCAAGGAAGGAGTTAGCTGCATATTTTGTAAGCTCAGCAGATTTTTCATCCATGAAGATGATCGGGTTACCCTGACGAACAAATGGTGCATACAAGTCGAGCAGAATTGTTTTTGCTTTTTCTGATTCTGTACCGATCACCACTCTGTCTGGCTTCATAAAATCTTCCACCGCCATTCCTTCTCTAAGGAACTCAGGATTAGAAACCACATCAAACTCACCTTTATATTTCTTTGCAATTGCTGCGGTTACTTTATCAGCGGTTCCAACAGGTACGGTGCTTTTATCGATGATGATCTTATAACCTGTCAATAATCCACCAAGATCATCGGCAACTTTTAAAATATAGCTGAGGTCTGCAGATCCATCTTCACCAGGAGGTGTAGGTAAAGCAAGAAATATCACTTCTGCATCTTTAATACCTTCTGCCAGGTTTGTTGTAAAGGTTAGTCGTTCTTCTTTCAGGTTACGGGCAAAAAGCTTTTCGAGACCAGGTTCGAAAATGGTGATCTCTCCTGAAGAAAGTTTATCTACTTTTCTCTGATCGATATCGATACAACAAACGTAGTTGCCGGTTTCGGCAAAACAAGTTCCGGTTACAAGTCCTACATAGCCTGTTCCTACAACAGCTAATTTCATTTTATTCGGGTTTTATTTATTGATGTATTCTAAAACAGATGAGGCAATAAAGTTTTGTTGCTCTTCATCCAACTCTGTATGCATTGGCAAGGATATCACTCTTTCGGTCAACCAGTCTGTTACTTCCATATCCTGCACTTGAAGATCGAAAGAATCGAACATTTTTTGTTTATGTCCAGGAACAGGATAATAGATCATTGAAGGAATTCCTTTAGAAGCGAGAAATTCATTCAGTCCGTCTCTGTTCACTCCTTCCAATATCAAAGTATATTGATGAAAAACGTGTTTCTGATAAGATGCACGGTAAGGTGTAGTGATCTTTGAATTACCTGCAAAAGCTTTATCATAAAAATCTGCAGCCTTGGTTCTGGCAGCGATATATTCATCAAGATGTCTCAACTTGATATTAAGAATGGCAGCCTGAACAGTGTCTAATCGTGAGTTGCATCCCACAACTTCATGATAATATCTTTTCTGCTGACCATGATTGGCTACCATTTTTAACCTGGCTGCCAATGCATCATCATCGGTGAAGATTGCTCCGCCATCTCCATAACAACCTAAATTCTTTGATGGGAAGAACGAAGTAGTTCCGATAGTGCCAATGGTTCCGGCTTTTTTGCTTACACCATTGCTGAAAGTATAATCTGCACCTATTGCCTGGGCTACATCTTCTATCACATATAAATTGTGTTCAGCTGCGATCTTCATGATCTCTTCCATTGGAGCCACATGACCATACAAATGCACCGGAACGATCGCTTTTGTTTTGGAGGTGATCGCTTTTCTTAAACTTTCAGGATCTATGCAGAAGGTTTGCTTATCTACTTCAACAAACACCGGTTTCAATCTCAACAAAGCCACTACTTCTGTTGTTGCGATATAAGTAAATGATGGAGTGATCACTTCATCGCCTGGCTGTAATCCCAGAGCCATCATTGCAATTTGCAAAGCATCCGTCCCATTAGCACAAGGAATCACATGTTTAGATCCTAAATATGTAGCGAGATTATCAGAGAATTCCTGTACAGGTTTTCCATTAATGAATGCAGAACTTTCTAAAACATCAATCACAGCCTTGTCCACTTCAGGCTTTATTTTATGATACTGCGTCTTCAGATCTACCATTTGTAATGGTCTCATAAACAATTTTTTAAGGCGGCAAAGCTACTGGAAATTAGCCGTTTCAACTTCATACCTACCACACATAGGTATAAAGTGTAAGTATATAATAGCATTGATACAATGCCGCTAACAATACAAACGGGAAAATTTTGAGTTTGGAAACTACATAAACGATACCAAGTTTGGTATCACGATGACATCACTTTTGGCTTAACAAGTTCCAGGATGGTTCTTATTGTTTCCTGAATGGCTTCTATGGTAGCAGGTTTAATAAGATATTTATCTGCTCCTGCTTTATAAGCAAAAGAAATGTCTTCTTTTGAAGATGAGGTACTCAATATAAGAATGGGTACTTTGGCAAATTTCTCTTTGCTACGGATCATTTTCACCACTTCTCTTCCATGCACTTTAGGAAGGTTAAAGTCCATAATAATGATATCGGGCAATACCGCAGTTTTTTCGCAATAACCTGCGGCCGCACTACCATCTTTTAAATGGATCAACTCGTATTTGATATTTTGAGCGTCGAGAGAATCCTGTAATAATTCTACATCATCTGCATCATCTTCAATCAAAACTATTCTTAAGGTCCTGCTCATTCAAGAATAAAATATATCAGACATTTTGTAAATGTAACCATATTTGCATATTCTATAATTATGCCTCGAAAAGCAAAACACTCTGCAGATGCAGCTGCAGATACTGGAAATTACGTAGTAGCTATTGGTGCATCTGCCGGTGGCCTGGAAGCGATCAATGAGTTTTTTGATAACGTTCCGGAAGATACAGGCTTCTCATTCGTTGTAATTCAACACCTTTCGCCAGACTATAAAAGTTTGATGGCAGAATTGCTTTCGAAGCATACTGCTATGCAAGTAGTAGAGGCTGGTGAAGACATGCCATTGAAACCCAATTGTATCTACCTTATTCCTACTAAGAAGATCCTTACACTAAAGGGAGAAAAGCTACAGTTGGAAGAAAAGGTGAGGAATAATCACCCCAACACTACCATTGATATTTTCTTTGAGTCACTTGCCAGTGAGAAAAGAGATAAGGCCATTGGGATCATTCTTTCAGGTACAGGAAGCGATGGTTCTAGAGGAATTGCCGCTATTAAAGCAGCTGGTGGTAGTGTGATCGTTCAGGACCCAGCCACTGCTGAGTTCGATGGCATGCCTAACAGCGCTATCACTACAGGCTTTGCTGATCTTGTACTGGCACCTGAATTAATGCCTGACGAGATACTTCATTTTTTGAAGGAAGCACCATTACTCAAATCTTTTAACCAGCTGAACAACCAGGAAGAAGCGATCATATCCGACATTCTCGAACTGATCTATAGAATCACTCAGCACGACTTCACGCATTATAAACGACCTACACTACACCGTCGTTTAGCGAAAAGAATGGCGGAAAAAGGATTGTCTTCTCTTTTTGATTATTATACTTTTCTAACCACACATCCCGAAGAGGTTAAAGCACTTTGCAGGGAATTCCTTATTAATGTTACACGGTTTTTCAGGGATGAGGATGCTTTTGAGGTCATCCGAAGCCAGGTAATACCTTCTTTGTTCTCAAGCAAAGATTCTGGCGATACCATCAAGGTTTGGGTGGTAGCAGCCAGCACTGGTGAAGAGGCTTATTCACTTGCCATTCTATTTGAAGAATATATTGAAGCGGCAAAAAGATTTGATATAAGTGTAAAGATATTTGCGACAGATGTTGATCAGCATGCAATCGACGTAGCTTCAAAAGGTGTGTATAACCAGGATGCCGTTAAAGGGATCTCAGCCGAACGGCTAAAAAAATTCTTTACCAAGGAAGGGAATAATTATAAAGTTTCGGCATCACTAAGAAAAGCAGTTGTTTTTGCGAAGCATGATATAACCAAGGATCCACCATTTAGTAAGATCGATCTGCTCACCTGCAGAAACATGCTTATTTATATGAACTCTTTGTTGCAGAAGAGTATTCTGCAGAAATTTCATTTTGCATTGAATGAAGATGGTTATCTCTTTCTAGGCAACAGTGAGAATATTGGCATTCTGAAAGATGTAATGAAGGATGTAGACAAGAAATGGAAAATATACAGATGTATCAGCAAAACAAAAACGGGTGAGTATGAAGCTTTCCTGAATCCTTCTGATAAAACACAGCTTCACCTGCCCTCGCCTAAAGCGAAAAATGCACTAACACATCTTTCCGAAATATTTAAAGACACTTTACTTGATGAATACCAGTATGCCGGTATTCTTATCGATAAAGATTTTGAGGTTAAACAAGCAGTGGGTGCTTTCAAAAACTTCATCAGCTTTCCCGAAGGCAGTTTTAATTTCAATTTACTTAAGCTGGTTCCTTCGGATCTTGCTGTTGCACTGAGTACATGCATCAGAAAGTCGATCAAGGATAATGAGAAGGTTGTTCAAAAAAAGATCAAAGTAGACACGCCGAAGAAAGAACGCAGTATTAATATTATTGTTAAGCCTTACCTCAACCAGAAGACTTACCTGCAACCATTTTTGTTTATCATTTTCAGTGAAAATGAGCAGGAAACAAGATCCTCATCAAAAACTGTTGATCTTAGCAGGAAAGAACTCATCGCCAAACGTGTTGAAGAACTCGAGAATGAATTAAAAGACACGAAAGAAAACCTGCAGGCAGTAATTGAAGAAGTAGAATCTGCCAATGAAGAGCTGCAATCCAGTAATGAAGAGATCATATCATCCAACGAAGAATTACAAAGTACCAACGAAGAGTTACAATCGTTAAACGAAGAGTTACATACCGTTAATGCCGAACATCAGCAGAAGATCAAAGAGTTAATAGAACTGAATGATGATCTGAACAACTATTTCAACAACTCTGAAGTTGGCCAGATATTAATAGACAGGAATCTACAGGTAAGAAAGTTTACACCGTTTGCTAAAAAGCAGGTCAATCTTATTGAAAGCGATATCGGCAGATCAATCACAGATCTGTCTACAAATTTTAATAGCGAAAATTTTGTAGATAAGATCAAACAGGTGATGAAAACCGGCCAAAGAGAAGAAAGAGAGATCACTATGTTTGATGGGAATACCTGTCTTATGAGAATTGCGCCTTTCTTCAGGCAAGACAAAAGTATTGACGGCGTAGTGGTGAACTTCGTTGATATTTCACAGCTCAAAACATTAAACAGCATTGTTGGAGCAATCCTCAACAGTTCAACCAGTGGCATTCTTGCGAAGAAAGCCATTCGGAATAAGAAAAAAGAGATCATTGATTTTGAATATACCAGTGTAAACCGGGCTGCAGAAATGATGCTGAATATGAAGCCGGGTTCGCTTTTGGGTAAACGAATGAAGAAGGTATTTCCTGAAATGACCGACGCATATTTTAAACAATATGTTGATGTTGTTAATAAGGATGAGACCAGCCAGTTTGAATTATTTAACGACAAACTCAATAAATGGTTCGATGTGGTTTGTGTAAAAATGATGGATGGGCTTGTAACTACTTTCACTGATATAACTGACAGGAAAACAGCAGCAGATCTTCTTGCTTCGGGGTATGAAGAATTAAAGGTTACCACTCATAAATTGGAAAGATCTAACATGGATCTTCTCCAGTTTGCATCTGTTGCTTCGCATGATCTGAAAGAACCGCTGAGAAAAATTCAGGCCTTTGGAAATATCCTGAAAGAAAAAGTAAAAATAAAATTAGATGATGCTGAGTATAAATACATCGACAAGATGATCAACTCTTCTAACAGGATGCAAAACCTGGTAGATGATATACTTACGCTTTCAAGATTGTCCAATACTGAAATTCCATTTGTCAATACAGATCTAAATGATATTGTACACAAAATCATCGACGATCTTGAGATCACCATCAAAGAAAAAAATGCCGTTATAGACATTGGTGAACTTCCGGTGCTAAAGGCTGTACCAGGACAAATGCACCAGTTGTTTCAAAACCTTATTACGAATGGTTTAAAATTCAACGAAAGCAAAAAACCAACTATCACAATAAAGCTCACTGCTTTATCGAAAGAATTACAAAAGCAATACGAGATCAACTCCAAAGATTACTATTGTATAGAAGTGGTTGACGATGGTATCGGTTTCGAACAAAAATATGCAGATAAAATATTTGGGATCTTTCAACGACTGGACGGAAACTCTTACCAGGGATCCGGAATTGGTTTGGCCATTTGTAAGAAGATCATGGATAATCACAAGGGCTATATTGTTGCCAGAAGTTCACCGGGAGAAGGTGCAAAATTCAGCCTGATATTTCCTAAGTAATTACCAGTTAGCTCTTGCTGTAGGACTTACAGACAGATCAACGAAATCTGCCTGTAAGTATTTATAATAAGCCGTGATAGCGATCATTGCAGCATTATCAGTACAGTACTGGAATTGAGGTATAAATGTTTTCCACCCATTTTTCTCGCCCCATTCTGTTAATGTTGTACGCAAGCCACTATTGGCACTAACGCCACCTGCAATACAAACATTTGTTATTCCTGTTTGCTGAACAGCTTTCTTAACCTTCTTCATTAAAATATTAATGATGGTCGATTGAATGGAAGCACACAAATCATTCACATGTTTATTAATGAATTCCGGATCTTCCTTCTGCTTTGCCTGTAAAAAATATAATACCGAAGTCTTTAACCCACTGAAAGAAAAGTTTAGCTCAGGTATTTGTGGTTCTGCAAACTTAAAAGCTGTTGGATTTCCTTGCTGTGCATATTTATCTATCAACGGACCACCAGGATAAGGCAAGCCAAGCAATTTTGCCGATTTATCAAACGCTTCTCCAGCTGCATCATCTATGGTTTCTCCAATCACTTTAAGCTCGTTGGGAGAACTGGCTTTTACGATTTGTGTATGACCTCCACTCACCGTTAAACACAGGAAGGGAAACTCAGGTTTGGGATCATCTATTAAATTGGCGAGCACATGTGCCTGCATGTGATGAACTGCGATCAATGGTTTGTTTAAAGATAAAGCCAGTGATTTTGCAAACTGTGCTCCTACCAACAAACTCCCTATCAAACCAGGTGCTTGTGTAAAAGCGATCGCATCTACAACAGAAAGATCAATGTTGGCATTCTTTAATGCAACATCTACTACGGGAACAATATTCTGCATATGAGCCCTGCTGGCCAGTTCCGGAACAACGCCACCATATTGTTCATGTACAGTTTGATTGGCTATATGATTGGATAATATTTTTCCATCTACACAAACCGACGCAGATGTTTCATCGCAGGAAGATTCAATTGCAAGAATAGTTGCCAAGGAAGTTATTAGTTTATAAGTAAAACGGGTACAAATGTAACGAGGTTAAATCATCCCTTCATTCCAAATAAAAAACGCATTATCTTATAAAATTTATCTCTTTATTATTAGGTAGTTCTGATCGCTTTTACAGGATTCATTTTAGCAGCAATGAATGCAGGAATAATTCCGGAGATAACGCCGAGGATCACACAGATGATGAGAGCCGTTAACAATATTCTTCCTCCAATAAAAATAGGAAATGGCAAAACAGATGATAGTACCAATGCAAGTATCTGTACGAAAAATAACCCTACCAGGCCGCCGATAATGCATAAGAAAGCACTCTCCAGCAAAAACTCGATCAAAATGGTGCTTCGCTTGGCACCGATCGCTTTCTTCAAACCGATCTGGCTGGTTCTTTCACGTACTGTAACAAACATGATATTGGCAACACCAAATCCGCCTACGATCAAAGAAAGTCCGGCTATCACCCATCCGGCAAGATTTACCACACCAAAAAGTGAATCGGCCTGTTCACTGAACATATTGATATCGTTCAAAGCAAAATTATCTTCCTGTGTAGGACTTAACTTACGGATCTGCCGCATGGCTCCTCTTAGATCTTCAACAAGTGCAGAAGAAGGAATACCATCTTTCGCTTTGATCATTATCAGGTTATTGCCCCCAAACCCCTGGTTCACATTGAACATGGATGCATAGAACTGGTAAGCGATGATCACACTATTATCATAATCGAATCCGCCAACAAAACTCTGCCCTTGTTTTTGAATCACGCCCACAACGGTAACACGCCTTCCATTAACGGAAATTTCTTTACCAGCTGCAGTTTGTGCATTCCCGATCAGGTCTTCTGCCACCTGGTTACCAATGATGGCAACGGCTGTACCTCTTTTAAAATCGGCTTCAGATAAATACCTGCCACCCTCAACAATGTCAATCGTTTGTATCTTATTAAAATCTTCTGTAATGCCGTAAACACTAACACCACTAAGGTCAAAATCTTTATAGTTCAAAGTAGCACTGCTCGAAACAAAATGAGCCACATATTCTGCCAAAGAAGATCGCTCTTTGATCATCTCAACTTCACTGCGTTTGGGAGTTGGACGATTGATATACTTCCACCACGGATATGAACCACCACCACCCTGTCCATATTCCCATTTGTCTAACCAAACCGAATTATTACCCAAACTCTTAAGATCACCCTGTACTTTTTGTTGAAGACTGTCCACCGTAGCCAAAACTCCAATTACGCAAAAGATACCGAACGTTACTCCCAATAATGATAAACCACTGCGAAGTTTGTTATTCTTCAGCTCACCCAAAGCCATCTTAAAGCTGTTCCAGAGTATCGTCAGCAGTTTGAACATGCACCAAATTTAATGCTTGCCGTTGAAGTTCGCTAAACATGATTTATCTCAACTTTCTTCAAAAAAGATTGTTTTTTCTAAAAGGCATCTAATCGATTGTTATTTTTGCACCGATTTTTAAAGAACCAAACTTGCTTTATGACCTGGAAACAAGTCTTCACTTCTACGATAGGACAGAAATTAGTAATGGGATTGACCGGTCTTTTTCTTATCTCTTTTTTAGTGGTACACGTAGGATTAAATGCCTGCATCTGGGCTGACGACGGTGGCAAAATGTTTAACCAGGGAGCTCATTTCATGGGTTCGATGGTGGTGATCCGCATTATGGAGATCGGACTTTTCATTGGTTTCTTCATTCATATTATACAGGGTTACGCCTTAACAGCATACAATAACAGCCGTCGTGGTACCGCTTACCGTGTAAACAAAGGTTACGGCAGTAAATGGTATAGCCGAAGCATGGGTTTATTGGGAACATTGTTGTTGTTGTTCCTGATCATGCACATATGGCATTTCTGGGTGCCTTCAAGAATTACACAAGATCTGCCTGAAGCTTCTTACAATCCTGAGCACCACGACCTGTTCTCAAGAATGATTTTGGTTTTCCAGGATCCGATCGTAGTTGTATTGTATGTTCTGGGTTGCATCAGCCTTGCTTACCACCTGGCTCATGGGTTTAAAGCTGCATTCAGAACGTTTGGCGTACACAATAGCAGGTATTATTCAACCATCAAAGCCGTAGGATATGCATTTTCAGTGATCGTTCCTTTGGCTTTTGCCATGATGCCTGTGAGTATGTATTTGGGTTGGGTGAAATAAGGTGAAGCAGGGTGCAGTAACTCCGATTAAACATTCGTTGCGTCGCACTCTTGTACAATTAGTTCTTTATTCAACTTAAGTAACGCAAAGAGCACAAAGATCACGCAAAGTCCGCTAAGACTTAGCGATCTCTGCGGAAACCTCAGCGTTCTTTGCGATACTAAAAAGCTCATCACTGATCCTTCTGCACAAGTGTGCGACGCAAGGAATGATGAGTTAAGAACCGAAAGCTGACTTAATAAAAATATTCTTTACAAACTAGTTCGCAACTGCAAACTAAAAACTGTAAACTGTTTTATGTTAGATGCAAAAATTCCAGCCGGACCGTTAGACCAGAAATGGAGCAAATACAAAAGCACCTGTAAGCTGGTGAACCCTGCTAACAAAAGAAAACTAGAGATCATTGTTATTGGAACTGGTCTTGCCGGAGCTTCTGCTGCAGCATCTTTGGGTGAACTGGGTTATAAAGTGAAAGCTTTCTGCTTCCAGGATTCTCCAAGAAGAGCTCACTCAATCGCTGCACAAGGTGGTATCAATGCTGCCAAGAATTACCAGAATGATGGTGACTCTACCTATCGTTTATTCTACGATACCATCAAAGGTGGTGACTACCGTGCAAGAGAAGCCAACGTTCACCGTTTGGCAGAAGTGAGTGCCAACATCATTGACCAATGTGTGGCCCAAGGTGTTCCTTTCGCAAGAGAATATGGTGGCTTACTCAGTAACCGTTCTTTCGGTGGTACACAGGTGCAAAGAACATTCTATGCAGCAGGGCAAACAGGTCAGCAACTTTTGATCGGTGCTTACCAGGCTTTGGAACGTCAGGTGGCCCTCGGTAATGTAAAAATGTATTCACGCCACGAGATGTTGGAAGTAGTAGTGATCGATGGCAAAGCAAGAGGTATCATTGCAAGAGATCTTGTTAGCGGTAAATTGGAAAGACATTTTGGTCATGCAGTATTGCTTTGCAGTGGTGGTTACGGAAACGTATTCTATCTCTCTACAAACGCCATGGGCAGTAACGTAACTGCAGCATGGAAAGCCCATAAAAAAGGAGCTTACTTCGGTAATCCTTGTATGACTCAAATTCACCCTACGTGTATTCCGGTGAGTGGTGATCATCAGAGTAAGTTGACTTTGATGTCTGAGTCATTAAGAAACGATGGTCGTATCTGGGTTCCTAAAAAGCAGAACGACACTCGCCGTCCCAACGAAATAGCAGAAGAAGAAAGAGATTATTATTTAGAGAGAAGATATCCTGCTTTTGGTAACCTCGTTCCCCGTGACGTGGCTTCCAGAGCAGCAAAAGAAAGATGTGATGCAGGTTATGGTGTAGGTTCTTCCAGACAAGCGGTTTACCTTGATTATGCAGATGCGATACAACGTTACGGCAAAATCGAATTGGGTAAACAAGGTTTGGATACTGCAGATGCTGCAACAATCACAAGACTTGGTAAAGAAGTGGTGAAAGAGAAATACGGTAATCTTTTCGATATGTACGAAAAGATCACAGGCGAAAATCCTTATGAAGTACCGATGAGAATTTATCCTGCTGTTCACTACACAATGGGTGGACTTTGGGTAGATTATAACTTGATGACAACGGTCCCTGGCTTGTATGCATTGGGCGAAGCCAATTTCTCTGATCATGGAGCGAACCGTTTGGGTGCTTCTGCTTTGATGCAAGGTTTGGCTGATGGATATTTCGTTATTCCATACACCATCGGAGATTATTTAGCTGATGAAATTCGTACAGCCAACATTCCTACAGATCATCCGGCATTTGTTGCTGCTGAAAAAGAAGTAAGTGATCGTATCAACAAACTCATGGGCATTAACGGATCACAATCTGTTGAAAGCTTTCACAAACGTTTAGGTAAGATCATGTGGGATAAATGCGGCATGGCAAGAAATGCAAAAGGTTTACAGGAAGCCATCCAGGAGATCAGGGCGTTAAGAGAAGAATTCTGGAAAGATGTTAGAATTCCAGGTGCTGTTGCCGAATACAATCCTGAACTGGATAAAGCAAACCGTGTTGCCGACTTTATGGAACTGGGTGAGTTAATGTGCATGGATGCATTGGATAGAAACGAAAGTTGTGGTGGCCACTTCAGGGAAGAATTCCAGACAGAAGAAGGTGAAGCTTTAAGAGATGATGCCAATTACATGTATGTTTCTGCATGGCAATATGCAGGCACCAATAACTGGCAGCTTCATAAAGAGCCTTTGAATTATGAGGTAGTGAAGCCGAGTCAACGTTCTTATAAATAATTAGACAATATTCAAATTCCAGAGAATGGAGCATTACAATATGAACCTCACTGTTGAGGTGTGGAGACAGAAAAATAAAGACGACAAAGGTGGATTCAAGTCTTACAAAGTGAAAGATATCTCTTCCGAGATGTCGTTCCTTGAGATGTTCGATGTATTGAACGAGCAGTTGGTACACAATGGTGAAGAACCAATTGCTTTCGACCACGACTGCCGTGAAGGCATTTGCGGTGCATGTTCAATGTACATCAACGGTAAGCCACATGGTCCGTGGGCTGCAACTACAACCTGCCAGCTTCACATGAGAGCTTTCAAAGATGGAGACACCATCGTTGTAGAGCCTTGGAGAGCCAAAGCTTTCCCAGTGATCAAAGACCTGGTTACAGATCGCTCTGCTTTCGACCGTATCATCGCTGCCGGAGGTTATGTTTCAGTCAACACCGGTAATGCAGTTGATGGTAACTCGCTGCCTATTGAAAAAGAAAAAGCAGATTCAGCTTTTGCCGCAGCAGCTTGTATTGGTTGTGGTGCCTGTGTTGCTATTTGTAAAAACAGTTCTGCCAACCTCTTCATCGGTGCTAAGGTTTCTCATCTTGCATTATTGCCACAGGGTGAGCCAGAAAGAAGAACCCGTGTGATCAACATGATCGAGCAGGCTGATAAAGAAGGTTTCGGTGCATGTACCGTAACCGGGGCCTGTGAAGCAGTTTGTCCGAAAGAAATTTCAATCGCCAACATTGCAAGACTGAACAAGGAGTATATGAATGCTTCGTTCAGTTCAGATAAATAATATTACACCAGCTACAATACAAGTGGCATCTTCGTTGTGTCACTCACTTGTACTGCATAACTTATATCTGCAAAGCCGTCCTTTTTTTGGATGGCTTTTTTATTGAACTTTATACAACAGCTTGAAATCTCGCCAGCCTCCGGCTGGTGAAGCTATTCTTCAGCATCTTGCTGAAAACATCACAATAAATTAAACTTTGCTTATGCCAGACAACTATAAAATCCCATCGAACACCAGGATCGGTCACATCCACCTCAAAGTATCTGATCTTGATAAAGCCCTCTCCTTTTATAGAGATTTACTGGGTTTTGAAGTAACACAATATTATGGCAACTCTGCTGTGTTTGTTTCTGCCGGAGGGTATCATCATCACATTGGTCTCAACACATGGCATAGCAAAAATGGTGGACCTGCTCCTGCAAACAGTTGTGGCTTATATCACACAGCGATCCTTTATCCTACACGAAAAGATCTTGCACTAATATTAAAAAGATTACTCGAAGCCAGATATCCACTCAGCGGAGCTTCTGATCATGGCGTTTCAGAAGCGATCTACCTGGACGATCCGGATGGTAACGGTGTTGAATTGTATTGGGACAAACCCAAAGAGCAATGGACATTCGACGCTGAAGGTAATCTCAACATGATCACTCAAAGGCTCGACGTAGACAATCTGCTTAAGGAGATCAACAGGTAAATTCAGGTAGCATTCGTATATTTCAAATCCAAAACTTCATCAGTATGACCAAAAGACTGCTTGCGGCATTAACAATCATTTCTATGGCATCATGTAAATCAGGTATTCAACGAGAGCCTTATCAATTTCCGGAAGGTGTAAAACCTCCGGTAGCTGAGATCAAACCTCATGTAAGAGATATTCACGGAGATAAAGTGGTTGACAACTATTACTGGATGTACGACTACTTTGGCAAAGGACCCGATAGCACAAAAGTTGTTGATTATCTAAAAGCAGAGAACAGCTATGTAGATACTATGATGAGTGGCACCAAAGCTTTCCAGGAGAAACTGTTCGAGGAAATGAAAGCCCGTATCAAAGAAAAAGATGAAAGTGTTCCTGTGTTCAAGAATGGCTATTACTATTACACAAGAACTGAAGATGGCAAACAGTATTATAAATATTGCCGAAAGAAAGGAAATCTCCAGGCAAAAGAAGAGATATTGTTGGATGTTGATGCAATGGCAGAAGGTCATCCTTATTATGCAGTAACCGGTTACGAGATCAGCGAAGACAATAAATTATTGGCTTATGCTGTTGATGAAGTTTCACGCCGTCAATACACGATCCGTGTAAAGAATCTTGAAACAGGCGAAACATTGAAGGATGCGATTCCCAACACTGAAGGTGATCCGGTTTTTGCCAATGATAATAAAACTATCTTCTATACTTCTAAAAATCCCGTTACACTTCTTTCTGAAAAGATCAAACGCCATACTTTGGGAAGCGATGCATCTGCAGATGTTTTAGTGTATGAAGAAAAAGACAAAAGCAATTACATCGGCGTAGCAAAAAGCAAGAACAACAAACACATCTTCATCTATTCACAGGCTACCATGTCGTCTGAGTTGAGATTCATTGACGCATCAACACCTACGGCACAATTCAAGTCTTTTCAGCCAAGAATAAAAGATGTGTTGTATGATGTAACACCACTTGCTGATAGATTCCTAATCCGTACTAACCTTGATGCGAAGAATTTCAGGTTGATGGAATGCCCGTTAGACAAAACTGATGTAGCCAACTGGAAAGAAGTAATCCCTCACAGAAATGATGTATTACTCCAGGGAGTAGAAGAATTTAAAGACTTCATCGTTTTAAGCGAAAGAAAAGATGGATTGGTTAAATTAAGAGTACGCAATCTTTCTAACGGTAATGAACATTATGTTGACTTTGGAGAACCTGCTTATGCTGCGAATTTTGGTGCAAATCCCGAGTATAACACAACCAATCTTCGTTATGGTTATACATCATTAACAACACCGCAAAGCACTTACGATTACAATCTTGTAACAAAAGAAAAACAGCTTAAGAAACAACAGGAAGTGATCGGTGGATATGATCCGAAAGAATATGTAACTGAAAGAACATATGCAACAGCAAGAGATGGAGTAAAAATTCCGATCTCAATCGTATATAAAAAAGGTTTTGAGAAAGATGGTAAAGCTCCATTATTACTCTATGCTTATGGCTCATATGGCAGCAGCATGGATGCAAGTTTCAACAGCGCAAGATTGAGTTTGCTCAACAGGGGATTTGCATATGCCATTGCACACATTCGTGGTGGACAGGAAATGGGACGTCAATGGTATGAAGATGGCAAGATGATGAAAAAGAAAAACACATTTACTGATTTCATTGATGCAGCTCAATTCCTCGTAAAAGAGAACTACACCAGCAAAGCTCATTTGTATGCACAAGGTGGTAGTGCCGGTGGACTTTTAATGGGTGCCGTAGTAAATATGGCTCCGGAATTATGGCATGGAGTAATTGCACAGGTTCCTTTTGTTGATGTAGTGAATACGATGTTAGATGAAAGTATCCCTCTTACAACTAATGAATTTGACGAATGGGGAAATCCAAAGAATAAGGATGCTTATATGTACATGAAGAGTTATTCTCCTTATGAAAATATTGAGAAGAAGGCTTATCCAAATATGCTGGTAACAACAGGTTTGCACGACAGCCAGGTGCAGTATTTTGAACCGGCTAAATGGGTAGCAAAACTCAGGGCAACTAAAACGGATAATAACCTGCTACTACTTAAAACAAACATGGAGTTTGGACATGGAGGTGCATCCGGCAGATTTGATTATTTAAAAGATGTTGCATTGAATTACGCTTTTCTCTTAGCATTGGAAGGAATAACAGAATAAAGAATCACAAGCCCCTGAATTATCAGGGGCTTTTTTATTTCTGCACTTATCTTAGCACCTGATGAGCAACACTTTTTTCCAGTTCAAACAATTTACTGTTCAGCAGGATAAAGCTGCAATGAAGGTTTGCACCGATGCATGTTTATTTGGAGCCTTTGTTGCCGATCGATTTCAGCGAACCAATGCAAAATTCAGAATGCTCGACATTGGTTCTGGAACTGGTTTGCTTTCACTGATGTTTGCTCAAAAAAATACCTCCGCAGAAATAGATTCAGTTGAGATAGATAGATCTGCAGCCGAACAATCCAAAGAAAACTTCAGAAACTCACCATGGAAAGACAGGTTACACATTCATCATCAACCAATACAGGAATTTGGTATCAACACTTATGATCTCATCATTTCAAATCCGCCATTTTATGAGAATGATCTGAAAAGTGAAAACCAAAAACGAAACCTGGCGTTACACAGTTCAGCGTTGGGTTTGGATGATCTCTTAGATGTAATTCAAAAGCACCTTTCTACTCACGGAAAATTTGCTGTGCTGCTACCTTATCATCGTTCAGCAAACTTTGTTAATCATGCCTTATTAAAAGACTTTTTCCTGGAAGAAGAAGTATCAGTAAAACAAACTTCCAAACACCCCTATTTCAGAAGTATGTTATTGTTTGGAAGAAATAAGGTGCAGGCAAAACACTCCGACATCTGCATCAAAGAAAAAAATGATGATTACTCAGATGAGTTTAAAGAGTTACTGAAGGATTATTATCTGAAGTTATAGCCCACCAAGAAATTGCTGAACACACGGAGATATTTCTGCGTTTTCTGCGACAATTAATAGGCATAATCAGCCAAATATTCGAAATGTTCAGTCAGCTTACCATCTCTTAAAATCGTAGCTCTATCCAAAGTTTTACTGCCTCCTTTCATCACATCTTCCAGAACATACTTGATCAACTGCTCACCAAAATAACGGCTTGCATCTTTAGGCAGTTCATTCGGCAAATTACCTACCGCCATTACATCAACACTGTTTTCAATATAAGGAGCAGTTTTTTCACCGGTCATTTTATCAACCCCATAAACCGGGTCATCGATTGTTCCATCACCAAGATTGCAAGGCACGCTACCATGTGCATCGTCCGTAACATCAGCAATTGTTTTTATCCTGAACTCTGGATTTTTCAACGTTGCCATGCTGAATAAACGTGGCATATTCACATCCCAGAAAATGCCGTTCATTAATATGTCAGCCTGGTAACAATACGGCTCAAAAATGCAAACATATTCCTCCGGTTTTTCCCTGAACTCTTCTCTAAAATAATCGCCTCGCTCTTTATGCATATACAAATCAGAACCTTTCAGGTGAACATACACAGGATAAGTATATTCCTGCATCAGGAATTCTTTTGGCTCCACTTCCCTTACATCCATCAGGTTCATGATCTCTAAAATTCCATGAGCCACTCTGCCATTTCCTGTTACAGCGATCTTTACATTCGGCAGCTTTAAACCAAAATAAGTATGTATCAGGTTGCGATAATCGTTACTCTCTCCTACTCTCCCAAGTTTAAATGATCTTGTTCTGTTTCCATAAGCCATCATTCCGTTGTGAGCACCAACAATGCCTGCAAAAAAACCAAAACCAATGATCCGCTGACCATCCTCATGCACCAGCGATTCATAGTCGATCAAAGTGATCTTTTTCTCCACCATTGCATGCATGAGCTTTTGATTGTAAGGCTGCTTTTTTCGTGTGTGGGAGAAGAACATGTATTGCTTACCATCGAGCAACATGCTCACCGGAACTTCTTTAATGCCGAGTAACAAATTGCATTCACTTAAGTCTTCTCTTAAGTCAACACCGGCACGTTCGTATTCAGCATCTGAAAAACAACGTGTTGCTGAAGGCTGTACAATGATTTTTACACCATTCACGTGCTCCTGCAACCATTTGCATTGTGGCGGCGTTAACGCTACACGATTATCTGCAGGAACTTTTCCTTCTCTGATAAGTCCAATGACAAGCATCTGTTTAAATTTGCCGGAGCAAGATAATTGTTATTATTTAACCAGCTGATGTACAGGAATCAGCTTTCGTTGTGTCACTCACTTGTACTGAAGAATCGTTTCTCGTCATTCGTTACTCGTTGGTGAATAAAGTTCTGAACGATGAAGTGATTGCGACGCAACAGAAGATCAATTGAAAAACTGAAGCTGGTATAAAAAAATTATATGAATTATTTCGAATTATACAATATTCCTGTTTCGCTTCAACCCGATCAGCAGGTGGTGAAACAAAGGTTTTATGAATTAAGCAGGAAATACCATCCTGATTTTTACAGTAATGCCTCAGAAGATGAACAGGCAGATGTGCTGGAAAAGTCTTCGGCTGTAAATAAAGCATTTAAAGTCTTCAGCAATCCTGATGAAACCGTTAAATATGTGCTGCAACAGAAGGGTTTATTGGAAGAAGAAGAGAAATACCAGCTTCCGCCACAGTTTTTGATGGAAATGATGGAGTTGAACGAAGCTGCCCTGGAGCAGGAAAAAGCCAGTGTACAGCAACAAGTATCAAACATTCAGAACGAGATATATGAACCTGTTAAAGCAATTATGGAGAATTATCAGGAAGGTGTTACTTTCAAAGAAGAGTTGCTGCAAGTGAAGGAATATTACTTTAAGAAAAAATATCTGAACCGTATTTTGGAAGGATTGGCGTGATGCCTTTATATTTGCCGTCCAATTCAAAGCCCGGGTGGCGGAATTGGTAGACGCAGCAGACTCAAAATCTGCCGCCCACAAGGTGTGCTGGTTCGATTCCAGTCCCGGGCACAAAAAAGCTTCTCAATTGAGAAGCTTTTTTCATTTTATCTCTTTTGCCTTATTCAACCACCATTACGAGGTCTTCAGCTTTTACCAAAGTTCCTGCAGGTAAAATGATCTCTTTTACAATGCCTTCTTTTAAAGCAGTGATCGTACTCTCCATTTTCATCGCTTCTAAAGTGAACAATGGTGCATTGGTTTTTACCTTCTCACCTTCTTTTACAAAGAACTGGGATATTTTCCCTTGCAATGGTGCTGCAATATGTTCCGTTTTGCCTTTCTCTGCTTTCTTGTGTTCGTGAGAATGCACTTCGATCTTTCTATCCTGCACTTCGATGATACGGGTTTGTCCGTTCAACCGCATAAATACTTTTCTGATACCGTTCTCATCAGATTCACCGATGGTTAGTAATCGAACAAGAATGTTCTTGCCCTTATCGATCTCCATGATCACTTCTTCATCTTCCTTCAATCCATAAAAGAATTGCGGAGTAGGTATCTTTCTCACCGAACCATAAGCAAGGGTTTTATGATAATATTCCTCGAACACTTTTGGATACAACAGGTAAGAAAGCAGGTCGGTAAACTTTACATGCTCATCAAATTTTTGCTTTAATAACTCAAACTCTTTATCAAAATTTATGGGTTTGAGGTGTTCGTTCGGCCTTTCCGTAAAAGGTTTTACATCTTTCAGAATGATCTTCTGCAATTTGGGGTCAAACCCTCCAACGGGTTGTCCAATCTCACCTTTGAAAAACGAAACAACCGATTCAGGAAAAGCAAGTGTATCACCTTTGGTATAAATATCGTCCTTAGTCAATCCATTACTTACCATGAAAAGCGCCATATCGCCAACGATCTTTGAGCTTGGCGTAACTTTTACGATATCGCCAAACATTTCATTCACTTCACGGTAAGCTTTCTTGATCTCTTCCATCTTATCACCTAAACCAAGACTTTGTGCCTGTGGTTTTAAGTTAGAATACTGTCCACCTGGTATCTCGTGATAAAAAACCTCGGCACTGCTGGCTTTGAGATCACTCTCGAAAGGATAATAATACTCTCTTACCGTTTCCCAGTAAGTAGAATGACGATTCAGCTCTTCGATATTGTAAGGATTCTCTCTTTCATGAAATTTCATCATTTCAACTATAGCGTTGAAATTGGGCTGAGAAGTTAATCCTGACAAAGCACCGATAGCACAATCCACCACATCAACTCCGGCTTCTATCGCTTTTAAATAGCTGGCAGATTGCAGAGAGGAAGTATCATGTGTATGCAGGTGAATGGGAATGTTCACAGTTTGCTTTAATTCGCTCACCAGTTCATAAGCTGCCCAGGGTTTTAGCAAGCCGCTCATGTCTTTAATAGCAAGAATGTGAGCACCGGCATTCTCAATATCTTTTGCAAATTGTTTATAGTATTGAAGATTGTATTTTGATCGTGAAGGATCCTGGATATCTCCGGTATAACATATTGCTACTTCAGCAATACCTTTTGTTTTGTTGCGGACAGCTTCAATGCTCTTTTCCATATTCGGCATCCAGTTGAGCGAATCAAATATGCGGAAGATATCAACTCCATTTTCCCAGCTTTTGATAACAAACTCTTCTACGAGATTATCAGGATAGCTTTTATATCCTACTGCATTTGCACCACGTAAAAGCATTTGCAAAAGAATATTCGGAATGGCTTTTCTAAAAAGTTGTAAACGCTTCCAGGGATCTTCGTACAGGAAACGCATACAAACATCGAAAGTGGCACCACCCCAAACTTCCATACTGAAGGTTTGCGGGAAAGACTGAGCAAAAGCACTGGCAACTTTCAGCATATCATGCGTCCGCAATCTTGTTGCTAATAACGATTGATGTGCATCCCTGTAAGTTGTATCAGTATAATGGATTTTTTTTTCGCTCTTCAACCAATTTGAAAATTCATCCGGACCTAGCTTATCAAGCAATTGTTTTGTTCCATTTGGAATTGATTTATTATCGTCGTAATGTGGAACAACAGGTTTTTCGAAACGTTTGTTTGTATCCGGGTTGGCTACATCGGGGTGTCCATTCACAGAAACCTCGGCGAGGTATTTCAGGATCTTGGTTCCTCTATCCTTAAGTGGTTTAAAAGTGAAAAGTTCAGGATGATTATTGAGGAAATTTACAGTAGCGTTACCGGCAATGAACTCTGGGTGATTAATGATGTTGAGCAGGAAGCGAATGTTGGTCTTTACTCCTCGTATCCTGAATTCAAGTAATGCTCTTTTTAATTTTGCCGAAGCATCTTTTATACTGGATGAATGCGCTGTAACCTTTACCAGTAACGAATCGAAGAACGGTGATATTTTCACTCCATTGTAAACGCTGCCTTCATCTAACCTGATACCAAAGCCTTCTGCACTACGATAAGCCAGGACCGTTCCAAAGTCGGGCATGAAATTATTCTCTGGATCTTCTGTAGTAATACGACATTGAATTGCAAATCCATTGATACGAACCTGGTCTTGCTTTATGTTGATCTCCGGACTATCCAATGAATAACCTTCGGCAATGTGTATCTGTGTTTTTACAATGTCGATGCCAGTGATCATCTCGGTAACCGTATGCTCGACCTGTATTCGTGGATTCACTTCAATGAAATAAACATTACCACTTTTATCTACGAGGAATTCGACTGTTCCTACATTATTATACTCAACTGCTTTACAAATTCTAACAGCATAATCATACACGTGCTGTTTCGCAGATTCAGGAAGATTTACAGACGGAGCCACTTCTACGATCTTCTGAAAACGTCTTTGTAATGAACAATCTCTTTCAAATAAGTGAACTACATTACCATGTTTATCACCTACGATCTGCACTTCGATATGCTTTGGCTCTTCAATGAACTTTTCGAGAAACACCGTATCATCTCCAAAAGCATTTTTTGCTTCTCTTTTTGCTTCGTCAAAACTTTTCTGCAGCTCATCTTCAGACCTGATCACCCTCATTCCTCTTCCACCACCACCTGCAGCTGATTTCAACATCACCGGAAAACCGATCTTATTGGCTTCAGCTCTTGCTATGGCAACATCAGTAAGATCTTTTTCACTGCTACGGATCAAAGGCACCTGGCAGGATTCTGCTTTTTGTTTTGCAAGCACTTTATCGCCCAATTGTTTCATCACTTCAGGAGATGGCCCAATGAAGATGATCCCCTTCGCAGCACAGGCTTTTGCGAATTCAGCATTTTCAGAAAGAAAACCATAACCCGGATGGATCGCTTCTGCTCCACATGATTTAGCGATGTGTATTATTTCCTCAATATTAAGATATGGTTTCAGCGGATCACTCTCATCCCCGATCTGGTAAGCTTCATCAGCTTTATACCGATGTAATGAATACCTGTCTTCATAAGTAAAGATGGCTACGGTACGAATATCCAGTTCTGTACAGGCTCTAAGAACACGAATAGCTATTTCCCCCCTGTTCGCAACAAGCAGTTTCTTGATTCGATTTGGCATTGAAAGCTGTAGATTTTTTTAGTGTGAGACCCATACTCCAACAAATTATGTACCTGATTGATCCAGAGTCTCAAAAGTCGTAATGCAGCAAAAAAATGAACCGATATGTCTTGAATAAAACAAAGTTGCAACGTTAGTGAAAAACAAATAGTTTTAGCTAAGCTTTGAACCTAACTGCACACTCTATAAAATGCTATCGGCTACAACGATACAGCAACCAATTGTAAGCACAGAATTATCAACCGTGTCTCAATCGATTGTACGGGTACTGCTTTACTTCAAAATATTCAATTATCCCATCACCAAAGACGAATTATTCAGCTATGTGAGTTCGGATAATAAGATCGAAGTACAGGCTTCATTAGCTAAACTAATTGGTGAAGAACTTGTTTGTTCTAAAGGAGATTTTGTGTGGGTGATGAATGGTGCTGAAATAATTAATGACCGTTTAGCCGGAAATCAACAAGCAGAAAAATACCTAAGGATCGCCACGAGACAAGCCAGGCTTCTCTCGTGGTTTCCTTTCATTAAATGCATTTGTATCTCGGGTTCTTTATCTAAATTATATATGGATGACCATAGCGATATTGATTATTTTATTATCGCTAACAAGAGAAGGCTTTGGTTAACGAAGCTGTTAATGTCGGTTATTGTTGAGACACTCGAACTCTTAGGATTAAGGAAATATTTCTGTCCCAATTATATCATCACTGAAAATAACCTTTCGATCTCTGACAGGAATGTATATACGGCTATGGAGATTATCACATTGATCCCTTTATATAACGAAGCTGAATATGATCGTTTTCTTGAAGCGAATCATTGGATAAAAGAGTATTTCCCTTTTTATAAGAAAAATACACTTGTAAATTGTTATCCGTCCAGGCTAACCTTATTTAACCATTTCTTTAGTGGCAAATTTTTTACATGGCTAGATACCAGTGCTTTTAAATTCTACAAAAATCGATTTGCAGGAAAAGTTCGTAACGGTAAGATCATCGCTTTCGATAATGATATGGTGATCACTGAAAACGATTTTAAACTGCACCTTAGCGGACATAGAAAAAGAATATTACAAAAACACCAGCAGAACATCTGGGAGTTTGAAGATAGATACGGAGTTATGCTTAACTTTTAAATTGTATGCCGTCGATACTTTTTACGCACTCATATTTTTTAGCATTAGATCCAAAGCAACAAAAAGCAGGGAATGCATATCCTCCGCTGGGTACTTTATATGCTGCTGCATTGTTGCGGAATCATAATCATGAAGTGAGTTTGTTTGACAGTATGCTGTTTGATTCTCCTGAACAAATCATTCCCTACTTACAAAACCATCCTAAATACCTGGTAATATATGATGATGGTTTTAATTACCTGACAAAGATGTGCCTCACCAATATGAGAGAGGCGGCATTTAGGATGTCACATTTAGGGAAGCAATTTGATTGCACCGTGATCATCTGCAGTTCTGATAGTACCGATCACTATTCAATGTACCTGGCTAATGGTGCAGACTATGTAATATTTGGTGAAGGTGAAATGACATTGCTTGAATTGATCGGCAAACTGGAAGCAAAAGAATCGTTACAACAGATGCCTGGGTTGGCATATAAGACGGAACAAGGCATTTTCAACAATGGTAGAAGAAATGTTATCAGGAATCTTGATGAACTTCCATTTCCTGCATGGGACATGGTAAACATTGAGGCTTATAAAAAGCTATGGAAGAAAAAGCAAAAGTTTTTTTCACTGAATGTAGTTTCCAGCAGAGGTTGTACGTTCAAATGTAATTGGTGTGCAAAGCCATTATTCGGTAATCGATATCATGCAAGATCGGTTGCAAGTGTAATAAATGAACTAAAGCTCCTTGTAAATACGTTTGATGCAGAGCATATCTGGTTTTGCGATGATATTTTTGGATTGAAACCCGGCTGGCTACAAGAGTTTGCAGAAGCTGTTCAAAAAGAAAACCTCAAGTTCAAATTCAAAATTCAATCGAGAGCAGATCTCTTGTTGGAAAAAGATACAGTAAAGCATCTTGCCCTGGCAGGATGTGATGAAGTGTGGATAGGTGCTGAAAGTGGTTCGCAAAAAATATTAGATGCGATGGACAAAGGCACTACGGTAGAGCAGATATACATGAGCCGTATGTTGTTGAAAAAGTTCAATATCAGATCAGCTTTCTTTTTACAATTTGGTTACCCGGGAGAAACCAAAGAAGACATTGATTCAACACTAAAAATGGTAATGGATCTTATGCCTGATAATATAGGCATATCGGTAACGTATCCTTTACCTGGAACAAAGTTGTTCGAAAAAGTAAATGCTGAACTAAAAGAGAAAACCAACTGGAAACATTCTGATGAGTTAGCGATGATGTTTACCAATACCTATCCGAAAGAATTCTACAAGATACTTCAACGCTACGTTCATAGCAGGTACCGGGAAAAACAAGGTTATAGTCTTATCAAAAACTACTTTGCACAACCAAAAAAATACAAGATCAAAAAAGTATTATTAGCAGGCAAAGCATTTTATTATTCAATATTACGTTTGGCGAAACAACGTGAATTAAAGAAGTTTCATTTAGGATGAAAGCTGCATTCGACCATAGTGCCACTACTTACGATACAGACTTTACCAATACTTCTATTGGAAGGTCTCAACGCAACCAGGTATGGAAATATCTTAAGCAACTTTATGCAAACAACTTCCCTGATAATATTTTGGAATTGAATTGCGGAACAGGTGAAGACGCTGTTTTTTTTGCCGAACAAGGGAGTAAAGTTGTTGCAACGGATATTTCGGAGAAGATGTTGGCAGTAACTAAATCAAAAATTCAGTTGAATAGCCTTAATGGTTTTATTGCAACGCAGAAGTTAGATCTGTCCAATTTCTCTTCAGCAGAGTTTAGTCAAACCTATGATCTTGTATTTTCAAACTTTGGAGGATTGAATTGCTTAAATCCTAAAAGCGTTGAGCGATTACTGCATGATCTTAAATCAGTACTTAATGCGAAAGGAAGAGTGATCCTTGTGATCATGCCTCGGTTTTGTGCATGGGAATCCCTTTACTATGGTTCGAGAATGAGATTTAGAAAAGCATTCCGCAGAAGATCGCAACTTCCGATAAAAGCTTCAATAGGAACTGAACAGGTAGATACCTGGTATTACGATCCAAAGACAATTCAACTTTTAGCAGGGGAAGATTATCAGGTAAAAAAAATATTACCAATAGGTATATCAATTCCTCCATCTTATTTGCAACAAACTTTTATAAGCAAAAAGAGAATCTTAAATGGTTTAAACTTTTTAGAAAATGGTTTGAATAAATATTCATCCCTTGCTCCATTGGCAGATCATTACCTGATAGATCTAGAATTGAAATGAAGATATTGCTGACACACGGATATTTTTTACAAGAAGATGCGAAGGAAAAACACATCATGAAACCTTATGTGCCGCTGGGAATCTTGTACATCTCGGCTTTCCTTGAACAGCATGGTTACGATA
Source organism: Chitinophagaceae bacterium (assembly GCA_024508725.1). GTDB lineage: Bacteria > Bacteroidota > Bacteroidia > Chitinophagales > Chitinophagaceae > JAEZDC01. The sequence continues at coordinate 76,971 of JANINS010000003.1, forward strand.
ATGAAGTATTTGATTCGACCTTCTCAAGCAAAACAGCATTCTATAAATATTTAGATGAATTCAAGCCCGAAATAATTGGAATTTACACCAATCTAATGACGAAGTTGAATGTATTGCAGATCATCAAACATATAAAAATCAATCATCCGGAAACTACCATTGTTTTAGGTGGGCCGGAAGTTAGAGCCAGTGCAGAAAAATTTTTAAGGTATGGTGCAGATATTATTGTAATTGGCGAAGGAGAGATAACGATGCTTGAACTTGTACAGCATTATAACAATAGAAAAGCTTTTGCTGACTTATTGCTGATGCCCGGAATTGCTATCATTCATGAAGATCATTTTATTCAAACATCAGAACGGCAAAAAATATCTGATGTAAATACGTTACCATTTCCAAACAGGAAAAAAGTGAATCTTGATCTGTATCTGCAAACCTGGAAAAAACATCATGGAAAAAATGCGATCTCTGTTAACACAATGAGAGGCTGTCCATACTCATGCAAATGGTGTAGCAGAGCAGTATATGGTGCCAGTTACAGACGAAGATCACCCGAGTTAGTAGCAGATGAGTTACAGCAGATCTACCAACAATATTCACCTGATAGCATCTGGTTTGTGGATGATGTGTTTACTATCCATCATCGGTGGTTGAGTGAATTCAACGATGCATTAAAAAAAAGGAATTTGAGTATTACATACGAATGCATTACAAGATCTGACAGATTGAATGAAGAAGTGATCAAAACACTTAAAGAAAGTGGCTGTTTCAGGGTTTGGATCGGAGCAGAAAGTGGATCGCAAAAAGTGATCGACCTGATGGATAGAAGAGTAAGAGTGGAACAGGTTCGTGATATGATCAGGCTTGCCTCGAAGCATGGTATCGAAACCGGAACTTTTATTATGTTAGGTTATCCCGGTGAAACAGAAGAAGACATAAAAGAAACGATTCACCATCTAAAAACTTCAGCACCTGATAACTTCACAATAACTGTTGCTTATCCCATTGCTGGAACTGAATTGTTCAAAGAAGTTGATCAGATCAAAACAACAAATGTAGAGTGGCATGCTGCAACAGACAGGGAAATAGATTTTAAAAGAACTTATTCCCGAAAGTATTATGATCATGCTGTGCAATATGTAGTAAGAGAAGTAAAAGCACACAAGTTATTTGAGAAATCAAAATACTTTAGCTCTTTTAAAGAGAAGCTATTCTCACTGAAGTCAAAAGTCAGGATGCGATATTATAAATCCATCAACAGCTAATGAAGAAAAATTCAACGCTGCTTATACTAATACCTGGCTTTGCAAAAGATGAGAATGATAGCACTTGTATTCCTTTTTCACAATCCTTTATCAAGACACTTAATAAATGCTATGCTTCAGTTAGCATTATAATTATTGCGCTAGATTATCCATCCAAAGAAAACTATCATTGGTTTGGCAATGAAGTAAGACCATTAAATGGGAAAAAATATAAAGGAGTTGCAAGGCTATTCAAATGGTTCAAACTGTATCGCCAGATCAGGCTGATACATAAGACAACATCGTTGCTTGGCATACTTAGTTTTTGGTGTGATGAACATGCAATGATTGGTCATTATTACAGCAAATGGCATAAAATCAAACATTACTGCTGGCTTCAAGGTCAAGACGCCAGAGAAGGAAATCCTGCACTAAAATATTTTAGGCCTTCGGCAGATGAATTGATCGCTTTATCGGATTCATTACAGGAAGAATTCAAAAGAAATTATGGAATTGTTTCTGCTAAGATTATTCCCGCTGCAGTTTATGAAGAAGAATTTCCTACTGAGGTATCAGAACGGACAATCGATATAATTGGTGTAGGTTCTTTAATTACATTAAAGCGATTTGATCTGTTTATTGAGGTCATAGAAAACATCAGGCAAATATTTCCTGCGGTTAAAGCTGTAATAATAGGGAGTGGTTCAGAAAAAGAACGCTTAGAAAATTTAATTAAATTAAAGAGGCTGGAAAATACAGTAACGCTTTTAGGAGAACTAGATCATAAAGAAGTATTGTTCAACATGCAGCAATCAAAAATATTGCTTCATACATCATCTTATGAAGGTTATGGAATGGTTTGTCTTGAAGCGTTGTATGCAGGGTGCCAGGTGGTAAGTTTTGTTTCTCCTGAGAAACGAAAAATAGACAATTGGCATATAGTTGATACAAGAGAAGCAATGATTACAAAATGTACAGATCTGCTTAATATGAATAGCCACATTTATAAGAAGGTACTTCCAATGCCAATTGAAAAAATTACAGAAGACATCATGCAACTCTATACTTCCTGGAATATCTGATACATTTTTTTTGAAAGAACAGTAAGAGAGAGATTATGTTCAAAATAATCCAAGACTTTTGATCGATAATTTTCGAGGTTTGCTTTATCTGTTGCTTTTAAAACGTTTGCAAGTTCGTCAACATTTCCTGCCTTAAAAGAATAACCCACTCTTCCATTATTTGTATGCAACTTAAAAGATGGAATATCTGTTACGATTGGGATGCATCCACAAGACATTGCTTCCAGAACAGCAGTATTGCTTCCTTCATAATGCGAAGAACAAATAATAAAATCACATGCACTAAACCACAAACCAAGTTCAGCATGAGCAACTTTTCCTACTAACACAATATTTTTGGCAAGTCCAAGAAACCTAATTGTTTCTTTTACCTGGTCTAGCAGATCAAAGTTTTGATAGATCATGTAAAGCCTGGACGAACTATTAGACTCAACATATTTAGCGAAAGCTTTTACCACTGTAACCGGATCTTTATTCTTATTCAATCTTCCAATCCACAAAAAAGCTTTACCTGAAATACCAAGCTTGTTCCTTGCAGATGATTTATCAAGAGTTGTAAAAATGCTTGATGACCCAGGTAATTCATACACTTTTGATCGCTCACTGATGATCTCATTTTCAAGCCATGGTGTTGCCATTTCCACAGAACTGAACAGGTATGCAGAAATATATTTATCAGCTACTTTTTGCAATGATCTTTTTATTCCTGAACCAACTTTTTCCGAACGGTGCTGTACTACAATCTTTGATCTGCTTACCAGGTTTTTAAGAAACAATATCTGCAGTGGAGAACTAAAACCCTGAACCAAAATAATATTGGGATCTAATTTTTGTATAAGTCTATTAATCTTGTAAGGAAAGTACTCAAAAAGAGAGGACTGTTTTATAAAATAATAATCTACTTCATTCTTCTTAACACATCCGCTGAAGTTAATATTATGTATACTCGTTACATCACACCATTGAGCCATTGCTTCCGGTACAGCAGTGAAACTAACAATTCGGTCAAGCCATTGATCAGCATCATCATAATCTTCAACATGCTTGTATGTAACTACTACAACTTTCATCTATTGATCCCAGATTAAAATTGAAGATGCTAATAATTTTCAAATAATCAAATATTGAGTAAATTGACAAGCCAAATGATTTCTAATTCTGCTATATCAAATAAAGTATTGCTGTTCAATCCAAAAAGCTGTGACCATAACTATAGAATTCCGAATTCTATTTTATCAATCGCAGCCTCGATTGAAGGCAAATTTGATTACGTAATCGTTGATGGCAACTTAGAAACTGATCCTTACCAAAAACTAAAGAACTATCTTAACACAGGCACTTTCAAATATTTTGGTTGCACTGTAATGCCTGGACCTCAACTACAACAAGCCATTCGTTTTACCAAAAACATTCGTGCAGATTTTCCAGAGATCAAGATCATTTGGGGTGGCTATTTTGCAACGAATCAACATAAAGTTGTGTTGCAATCCGGTTATGTTGATTTTCTTATCAACGGACCAGGTGATCTCGCTTTTCCTTCTCTACTTGAAGCTATCGAAGAAAAAACAGATTATTCATCAATAAACAGTTTAATTTATTTGTCTAGCGGAAAGATCATCAAAACACCGAAAGATGAATTGCTTGACCAGGATTCGTTACCTCGATTGCCTTATTATAAACTGAATAATTTTTATTCTATTCCAAAATACCTGGGCAAAACTTTTTTAGGAAAGCGGACCATTGCTTATCACTCAAGTGTTGGATGTCCGTTTAAATGTGCTTTCTGTGCCGTGGTACCAATTTATGAGGCAAAATGGAAAGGGAAATCAGCATTAAATATTTACAAAGACATCAAATATCTAAAAGAAAATTTTGATGCAGATGCAATAGAATTTCATGATAATAATTTCTTCGTTTCAGAAAAACGTACGGTTGAATTTGCCAGACTGATAGAAAAAGAAAACATGCAATGGTGGGGTGAAGCAAGAATTGATACAATGGATAAATATTCTGACGAATCGCTTGCATTATTGCGACGCAGTGGTTGTGTAATGATCTTTTTTGGAGCAGAAAGCGGAAACGATGAAGTGTTAAAAAAAATGGATAAAGGTGGTAAGCAGAATCGTCAACAAATACTTGCCTTTGCTGCCCGATTAAAAAAGTTTGATATTATTCCTGAATACTCATTTGTACTGGGAACTCCTGGTGAAAATGAAAGAGAAACTGAGAGAATGATCGACCAGGAGATCAGCTTCATTAAAGAAGTAAAGGAAATGAATGCAAAAACTGAGATCATCATTTATATATTCAGCCCGGTACCTTCAGAAGGAACAAATTTGTATAATGAAGTGATGAAACAAGGTTTCCGCTTCCCTGAAAAACTTGAAGACTGGCTAAATCCTCAATGGACGAATTTTGATCTGAGGAAAAATCCATTAACGCCCTGGCTTAAACCTTACATGATAGATAAGATAAGAAATTTTGAAACGGTGCTGAATGGTTTTTATCCTACAGTAAGTGATGTTAAGCTTAACGCTACAAAAAGAAATATTCTTCGGTTCACATCAGCAGCAAGATATAAAATGGGATTTTACTCTAAACCATTTGAGATCAAAACACTTCATAAGCTCTGGAAATATCGTCAACCTGAAACAGAAGGTTTTTAGTATGTTGACGATCTTTAAAAAAGGAATTAAGGATACATTTTCCTTTGCTGCCATTAAATGGACAAAGTGGTACCTGAAGAAAGACAGGTCATATACTTACCAAGGTTTGAAGTTGCACATCAAAAAAGATGTTTTTCATCCAGGTTTCTTCAGAAGCACAACTATAATGGCTGAATGGCTTGATCACTTAGATCTGAACAATAAACTCATTCTTGAACTAGGCTGTGGGTCAGGATTGCTTTCTTTACTTGCAGCAAAGAAAGGAGCACAAGTGACTTCCATTGACATAAATCGCAAAGCTGTAGAAAATGCCAAGATCAATGCAGATAAGAATGAGCTAAAAATTACTGCTTATGTTTCTGATCTCTTCTCGAATGTAAACTCCAATAAAAAATTCGATATAGTTCTTATTAATCCTCCTTATTTTGAAGGAGATCCTAAGACTGAATATGAATATGCCTGGTATTGTGGCGAAGACTTCAACTATTTCAAAAATCTTTTTTTACAGATCAGCCATCGACCAAAGGGTGAATCGTATTTCATGATCGTTTCAGATAATTGCGATCTAAATAGAATACACACACTTGCTGAAAATGCCGGACTTCATTTAAAGGAAGTAGTAAGAAAAAAGAAATGGAGAGAGTTATTCTTTATTTATAAAATAACATCTTAGCTGTCTATACGCTTATGTTTTAAGTGTACATAAAACGATGTTCCCTTTCCCGGTTCACTGTCAACTTTAATACTTCCACCAGAAGCAAGAATTTGTGATTTGATCATATACAAACCCAATCCTTTTCCCTGTTTACCTGCATGGAATCTTTGATAAAGACCAAACAACCTATCGCCATACCTGTTGAGGTCAATTCCTAATCCATTATCAGTAAACATTAACCTTACTCCTTCAGGCGTTATCTCCGAACTGATACTTATCTGCAGCTTACGATCCGGAGATGCGTATTTGATAGAATTTGATATAAGATTTAGAAAGATACTTTCAAGATGAACACGGTTATACTCGGTTCCTTCTACAACTGAGAAGTTTGTTTGTAATTCACCTTCAGCAGCTTTCAGCAATGACTGAACATTTCGCCGGGTAAGTTCGGCAATATCTCCAAATCGAACATACTCTGTATCAGCATTAGGATTAGCACGGATCACCAGAACATTAATAAGATCATTCAAAGTACTATTAAGCTGATGTGTACACTCGTCAAATTTATTTAAGAGCTCGGCATTGAACGGATCATCTAATTTCTGACGATTATATAAGGACAATAAGCTCATCAGATTAGCTACCGGTGCCCTCAGGTTATGAGAAGTGATAAACGAGAATTGTTGCAGGTCTTTATTGTACTTAGTTAATTCATTTGTTAACGAATACTGCTCTTCCAATAGTTGCTTGCGTTGTGTAATATCTCTGCAACTCACCAGCACACCCCGAATATGTGAATTCTCAAACATATTCTTGCCTTTCGCTTCAAGCCATTTTAATTCACCGGTCTTTGTTATCGAACGATAATCTGCATATGTCTCATCTTCATTATTGATGATAGATCCTAGTTTTTGTTGTACCTGTGGTATATCTTCAGGGTATACAAATTCAAAACCGTTACGACCTACAAGTTCTTCAGGCTCATACCCAACTAAATTGATAACAGATGGCGATGCATAAGTAATAACTGCGTTTGCATCTAATATCAATATTGCATCGAAAGAATATTCGATAAGCGATCTGAATTTTTCCTCACTCTCTCTCTGGGCTTTCTCTGCTTTTTTCTGTTCAGTGATATTAGAAGAAGTGATGAATATCCCCATCTCACCTTCAGCTAGTTGAAGTGATCGGAACACATGTGAATAAATGTGCAGATTCCCTTCATCATCATTGAACGTTGTGTCTTTATGCTGTTCAATCCCAGATGTGGCTTTATCTAAAAGAAAAATATAGTCATCCATCTGAGCAGCATCTATCAATTCAAAAAATGACAACCCAGATTGTAATTCCTGTTTAAAGAAAAATGGTGAGTGTTCCTGTGCAGCTTTGTTATAAGACACCACCTTGAGCCTGCTATCAAGAATAATGAAAGATTCTTTTGTATTATTCAACAGCAAGCTGAGTCTTTGCTCTGCCTGCATTAAAGCCAGGTCTGCTATCTTCTTTGATTGAATATTTTTACAGGTAATGATCAGAACTTCTGCCGACTGATCATTCATCAACTTCTTACCCGAAAGTTCAAGGGTAATCCAATCACCAATTGAAGTTTTCGCTTTTACTTCGATCGGTACAGTAACAGAATTTTTAAGATCTGACTTCCATGATTTTACTATCTGTTGATCATTGGGATGTATCAACTCAAGAAGATCTCTATTCAATAACTCATCAGGGTAATAACCCAGGATATTTGTTACAGCATCGCTGATGTAAGATATCCTGAAGTCAAGATTTATTAGCAAAAAAATATCAGCAGAATTTTGAATCAAAGCTTTGAATAAAGCTTCACTATTTCCTGATTGATACGCTGCTTCTCTCATAGTAACCGGCTCGGCTTCCATTAGAATTGGATTATCCCAAATATAGCCAACAAATGGATTTTACAAGCTGACCGGGCTTTAAATGTCTTTTTCGGACAAATTCTTTATGGTTCCGGATGTATAAACCAATCTATTTACATGAAACGGCTTCTTCTATCATCGATCTGGCCTGCTGAACCAGCTCTCTTTTTACATCTGCTTCATTCTTAGGGAAGATAATAAAAGCATAACCACGACAAATGTCTATAACCGGATACATTCCATTCAAGCCTGGAGCAGAGAAAACAATGGGTTCGTCCTTATCATTTTTTCCAACGATCCAGCTACTCAAAGCCAGGTCTGATTGCTGTAACTCTTTAGGAACATTCTTTATTTCGGTCATCTTAGCCTGGATGCTAAGTAATATGTTCACAGATTCTTCTGTAAGTACCTGTTTTCCATTAAAACTTCCTTTATTAAGTAACATGGAAAGGAAATTCAGGTAGTCAAATGCTGTTGATCTTGCTCCTGTAGCAGGATCGGGAGCTCTATCATAATTCTCATTTGCAAAGCTTGTATTTCGCATTGCCAACGGACTTGTGAGCTTTTCCTTGATAAGCCTGTCGAACGGTTTTTTTGCAACAACTTCCAATACTCTTGCTACGATCTTAAAGCCTACATTGCTGTAATAAAACTCAGTGCCAGGGTTCGTTTTTATTTCTCTATTTACTGCAATATGTTCTACTTCTTCTTCAAGGTTTTTGAACTTTCCTTTTTCGAATGCTTTGGAACCATCAAGACCAGTATTATGAGTGAGACAATGCCTTAAAGTGATGTAACCTTTCCCATATTTAGTGAAAGTCGGAAGATATGTACTCACCTTGTCGTCTAAGCTAACTTTTCCTTCCTGTATCATTATCAAAACAAGGGCTGCAGTTAACCATTGACTAGCTGCTCCTATGTTTTCCTGCGTTTTCAGGTTGAAATCACCCGATTCGTGTTTATAGCTTGTCTTACCGTCTTTCAATAATGCAAACACGTAATGCTTACCCAGTTGTTCTTTATTCTTTTGTAGTAGTGTAGTTAATGAAGCAGTATCTATCTGTGCAAAAGATGAAGAAAATACTACCATAAGCAACACCAGCAAACAAACACTTTTTTTATAACCAATAGTCATCAATATTTTTTTTGCATGATACATATTTTCTTCGATAGATTATAATTAGCAGATGAAAGATTGATCAAAAGAAAGATACTTGAATAGATAAAAAAGGATAGCCGTAGCTATCCTTTAAATTCATAGATTAATAAAAACTATTGTATGAGCTTAGCTATCTGTTGTAATGGAATTGAATTCGCTAAAGTGATGATCTCCGCTTCATTACTATTTTGAACTTTAAAGCTGATCAAAGCACTTCCCAAGGGAACTTCTATTGCATACTCAAATTTACCATCGCCTGCATCTCTTCTTTCAAGTTTAGCTTTGTACCCTTGTATTTTAATCACTTTGATACTTCCGTCCATGCTTTGCATTAAAGCAGGATTGTTAATATAGGTATTTAACAAAGCGATCATGGGAGAATTACTGATAATGTTTACCTCCGCTTTCTTTCCCGATTTTTCATAAGTACGTTCGATGGTTGCACCTGCAAAACCATTGTTACCACTAATATTATCGTTGTTAATGTTTGCCTGCAGAGTGTCTAACTTCAAAGGCAGAAGTTTTACTATTTCTCTTCCGATCTGGATATCGAGTTCCTGCATTGCTTTTTGTAATGCGAAATGTGCATCCTCTAATTTACCAGCCTGGTATGAAGATTTTGCATTCCTGATATTGGTTTGAAAATCCTGGGCTGATACTGTTCCAAATAGAAACGCACATGCTAATATGGTAAATACTCTTTTCATTTTATTGGTTTAAGTGGTTGAGATTATTGTTCGCCTAGTTGCTTTTTGATGGCATCGATATCAAAAGTGCTTGCTGCATTCAGTACATCCTGTTCATTCATGAAATTGATGCAATCCCAAACGATCAGCGTGGTTTGACCTATTTGTGTTATGAGTGTATAACCTTTTCTGTCATCATATTGAATGATGGCTTTGTTACCTTTTACTTTTACCTGCTTAATGTTCTGATTATCTGAATTTGCCTGGATATATGCAGCATTGGCAAAGTACATCTCTACCATTCCTGAATATGCTGTATTGTTACCGATAGTGATGGTTAGTTCCTTATCTTCTTGCCGATAGCTGCGTTGTATAGTTAAGTTACTCCATCCCCATTGACTGCTCATAACTTTATCCTGCGTTGTATCTACAGGCAAATTGTTTACAGAAGCAGGAAGAGCTTTTAGGATCGATCGGCCAAGTTGAATTTCAATTCCCTGCAAAGCCTGTTGAATCGCATACCTGGCTTCGCTGAAATTTTTGGAGGCATGAGCTGTTTCTGCTTCATTCATCTGTGCCGAAATATCCGGAGGAGTTGTGTTGGTTAATCCTGCACCACCTTTATTTACCGGTTTTCCAGTAGAGGAGTTGGAAACAGTATTAGAATTTTCATTTCCGGTTCCTGAATTTGTAGTGGATTGGTCTACAACTGTAGCGGTCTTCTTGTCTAAGATATCTTCTGCTTTTTTACTGGCTTTGTCTTTCAGCTTTTTTAATAAGCCTTGAGCATTGGCTTGGGTCGACAAGCATAACGCTGCAGCAAGGCAGCACATCGTTAAGATGTTTTTCATGTTTTGCGGGTTTATGATTTAAGCCTGCAAAACTATATATGTTCTATTGTGATGCGTAACCAGTTATATGTTACATTAACCGTTCATCAGCCGTTAACAATTCTTTAAACTTGTTGAAGCATTAAAACAAAGTATCAACTCCATAAACGTTTCCTTCAGCATCTTCGATCAGATAGATAGATAGCTCATACTTTATAATAGGATCATTATTCTGTTTATATAATGCTGCAATAAAATTTTTTGTGAGCATATACTCCTCGCCTTCTTTTAATGGACCAGCGCTGTAGTAAATAGACTGGTGTATAGGTTTGCTTTTAAACCTGGAAAGAAAAGTTTCATATTCCTTGTAAGTTTTTTCATTGTCGAATCCGATCTTAACAATAACGAACCTGCGATTCCCTTTATCTAATGGTGTCTTGATAAAAGAAAGCACTTCAAACTTACTCATGGTATCTACGAGAGTGGTGTCTTTCAGCCATCGGGTGAAAATGCTGTCTGTTTTAGTACTATAACGTTTACTCAGCGTGAAGCCGGCTTCGTCTAACATTTCACGATCTGTAATATTATTAGCCCCCCAGGCATCAAGATGGTCGTATAAAAAGTCAATATCGTAATGATATAATTTGTTCTTAGCAACCTTAATAAAGTTCTTCTTAGCCTGCAACAATTCCACTACAGCATCCCTATTTTTGGTAAGTGAGGTCTTCATTTTTGCAGGAGCTGCATAGAAAACAACAGAGTCGTACACTTTGCTTGCAGAATCATAATCATTTATGCGAAAAAGATAATTGTATTGAATAAGATAGCGGTGCAACAGGTAAGGTGATTGGATATTTTCAATCATCTTCAACACCTGCTCGTATTTTTCACGCTTTGGATTCTGAGATGCTGCATAGGCAGTAAGTACTTTTTTATATGCGATATCATCATCTAATAATTTCTGAGTTGCATCACTCCAAAACTTGGTCTCTTTCATTAAAAGCGAATCGCTATTTCCACTGGAAAGTATATCATTGAATTTTTTTACAGCCTCACTAAAATTATTTGCCTCAACATGGTATAGACCTGTAAAGAATGTTTGATAGGGAGTTGGAAGTTCAGTTAATGATTGATAATAACCTGCAGAATCACGTGCTTCAAGATCTCGAACTACTCTGAAATAGATGTAAGGCTCCTGTTTACCGAATGACGGCGACAAATATGTTTTTACTTTTTCTGATAGCTCTTTACCTAAAGAGGCTTCTTCATTTATTGTTTTCTTTTTTGATCCAGTAAAAGCAAAAAGTGTTCGGGGTTCTCTTTCCGCTAACGGAGTGAGGGTATAAATTCCGTCTTTCCTTATGAAGGTATCCAAAAATATCTCCTGTGCCTGAAGCGAAAAGCTGAATGATAGACAAACTAAAAAAAATGAAAATCTCATTGGTGGCATTGTAAAACTCCAAATTAACGATAATTAGATATCAATATAAAAAAAGAGGCTTCCTATTTGGAAGCCTCTGGTTACTAATCAACTAAAACTATTCTTTTACGATCTTTTGTTGTTTCAATACTTTTCCATCAGGAGATGTGATGACAACTACATACACACCTGCAATCAATCTTTCAGTATTGATAACACCTGAACCTGCAATGTTGGTCTGAAGTGTTTTCCTTCCATACATATCCGATACTACAACATTCACTTTCTCTGAAAAACCACCCATATCAATTTTTAGTGCACTGCGAACAGGGTTTGGATACAATATAACGATCGGTTCTTTTGCTATTTGCTCATTACGTGTTGCTGTTCCAAGCTGTACTTTCAAAGTATAACAAGAACTTGCGTTATTGGCATTGTTATACCCATAAACCTGTGCATAATACGTTCCTGCTGCTGCAGTATAATTGATGGTTTCAGCAGAAGTACTTCCATTTTGAGATATCGCAACCTGTGTACCTGCACTGTTCAACAACTTAAGATCATAATCAGCAGGGAGCGTACCCAATGTTACTGAAATGGTTCCTCCTGTAGTGATAACAAACTTATAGATATCAATATCACCACTAGGACTGATCAAGCCGGTAATATTTGTATTGAAAGGAATGGTGGCTGCACCTGAAATTGTTCCATTCGTAGTATTATCGTAAGTACTCTGACAACCAGTTGTAGTAGTTACAGTAGCCCTGATGGTATAACAAGTTGCACTATTGGCACCGTTATAACCTATCACTTTAATGTAATAAGTGCCTGCAGCCTGGTTAGAAAGTGATACTGTTTCTGTTGCAGTAGCACTTGTTCCGGAACCGATCTGAGTACCTGCATTGTTATAAATATATAGATCATAATCTACACCGGAAGGGCCTACTAATTCATAAGAAATATTTCCGGTAGCAGTTGTTGTGATCTTAAAGTAATCCACATCAGTCGATGAACTGATCGCTGCTGAATTGATGACTCCTGAAGTAATCGCTACTGCTGCGGCTTGTGTTTCATTCGGCTCGAATGCTGAAGCACAACCTGATATTGCACTTGTAGTAAATTGTGATGAAACATAACTGCTTGATCCGCCTGAACAGTTTGTTCTCACTCTCCAATCATACAAAGTCGATGCACTGAGTGATGATAGATTAACGCTTGTTGAAGTAGTTGCAGAAGCTGCATTGATCCACGTTGATGAAGCGTTTGTTTTATAATCTACATCATAACTTATCGCTCCACTAACTGCCGTCCAGCTTACAGTAGCACTACTACTTGTGATGGCTGAAGATGTAAGACCACCAGGTGCGTTACAGGTAGCAGGAGTTGATGTGGTGAATTGTGCTGAAGTGTAAGCACTGGATGAGGCAGAACAATTTGTTCTCACTCTCCAATCATACAATGTAGCAGACGATAGACCACTAATATTTGCTGAAGTAACTGTTGTTCCGCTAACAACATTGGTCCATGTTGATGAAGCGTTTGTTTTATAATCTACATCATAACTAACAGCACCACTTACCGCAGTCCAGCTTACAGTAGCTGACGAAGTTGTAATTGAAGAAGCTGTTAATCCTGAAGGAGCAGCGCAACCACTTCCTGCACTGATAGTAAAGTTTGTATTCGAAATATCAAAGAAGATATTACCTACTGCTTCTACTTTAATACGTGCCGTTGTTGAAGCTGTGTTGGGAATGGTTACTACTTCACTTCCATCGTTAGCTGTGCTGGCTAAGAGAACAGTTGGAAAAGTTTGTCCGCCATCTGTAGATAGAGAAATTTTTACGTTAGCGCAATTTATTGGAGAAACGTTCGTGCTATTCACACTCCAGGTAACGGTTTGAGAAGAGCCACCAGCCCACGTTACTGCTGTATTGGGTGCCGTAACGGCAAAAGGCCCTGCTGATCCGTTCACAGTTACTACCATATCAGTGAACTGGGTTTGACCAACACTTACAGGAGTAGTGGAACTGTACACAGCATTGTCTCTTACAGTTAATCTGAAATTAAGTGTTCTTGCAACAGAACTTAAAGCTTCTGTATTTGCTACTGCATCTCCACCTGATAAGGGCCCTGTTACATTTGCACCAGCCAAAATAGTAGAAAGCTGAGGGAAATATCTGGTGGGCGAAGTGGTTGGCCGGAATGATATCCAGTTAGGTCCACTCGACTTCGTTGCACTTGCTACACTGTTGTTGCCTGTTTGAGAATTGGAGGCATTATCATTCTGCTCCCAGCAATAGGTTAAAACATTACCTGCATCTGCATCAGTCGCTGATCCTGTAAGTGCAAACGGTGTACTCTTAGGTATCGTATAATTCGCTACTGTACTTACAACAGGAGTAGCATTTGTAATGCTCAATGTTGTTGGGCAAGTCTTACTATTTAAATTCGATTGAATCTGTGCAATAGAAGCCTGGTGATAAAAATCAAATGAATGAGGAGCCAGATCCTGGTTGGTAATTCCTGCATAACCCATGATGGTAATACCAGAGCCGGGCTCTTTATTCACACCGGTTCCTTCATTGTTCATGGAGAAAGTGTGGTTTGCACCTAACTGGTGACCAATCTCATGCACTACATAATCTACATCGAAGTTATCTCCCTGTGGTATTCCATCAGCTGGTGAAGTATAGCCACTACCTTTTTGTCCATTTACACAAATACAACCAATGCAACCTGCATTACCACCTCCACCTGAAGCTCCGAATAAGTGTCCAATGTCATAGTTGGCGTCTCCAATAACTGAGGTGAGTGTATTCTGTAATTCTGAATTCCAGGCACCACCTGCACCGGTTGATGCTGCAGAATATGGATCGGTAGAAGCATTGTAATAAAAAACCGATGTTGTGTTTGCAACAAGATTAAGATGTAATGCAAGATCCTTTTCATAAATACCATTACAGCGGGTAAGTGTGTTATTCACTGCGGCAAGCACCAAACTCACCTGTGATGAACTGGTAGCTCCAAAATAATTTGAATATTCAGCTGTAACAGATTGCGCTAATCTCATGATCTTAAGATTCGCACCTGATCTGGCTGCGAGTCCACTTCTTGTAACTGTTTTATCTAAATCGATCGACAACTTAGCTTCAGGAGTAGTACAGTTCCATGGATGAATTCCTTTTTGACTTTGCGACTTAAATACTGCATAAGTACGGTGATCGTTTGAGTAAGGTTCTATGAACTCATTCTCTGTTTCTGTACGAAAGATCATTGTTTGAATTCCCTGTGGAGAAATACTCAGTTTTAAACTTGCTGAAGGATCTGTTATTCCTTTACCCGAAAAAGCCCTGATCTCGGGAAACTGAGCCTGCAACGCAGCTTCAAAGTTTGAAGCTTCTACCACCTCGAATTGTTCAAATGAGCCATGGGCATTGGGTAGAGAGATAAGTGTAGTTCGTTTACCTGTGCCAACGATCGTAAAAAGTTCCTGCCTTAATGAAGCAATATCCAGATCAAACAATTTAAACTCTTTGGGGAATGACTGCCGAACAACTCCTTTATCGGGAGTGATCTCGAAACTGCTGCGTTTTGTTTCTGTCCATACACCTTCTTTCTGTGCAAAGCCAGAAAAGGTGAGCAGCACGAGAACGAGTGTGCTACATAAAATTTTTCTCATAGAATTGTGTTTAGATTGATGAAGAGGGGAAACATTCAATTTACTACACCACTCAAGGGTATTCAAAGATGAAAGTTCAATCGGGTTAGTGAAATGTCTTTTTGGGTGGCTAAAGCATTGGATTATAAGTAAAAACACTGAAACGACTCGTGTAATTACCTGAGAGATACACTATAGAAAAAGCATTTAAAACCCTATTCTCCTTAAGCCAATGCAATCGTTTGCTTAATTCTAACCATTCTCTCACATTTCGAACTGTAGCTTTAGCTTTTAAAAGATATTTCTGATGACAAGATTGATCGCCATCCTTTTTTCTTTATTTCTTTTTACTGTTTCCAAGGCACAGGTGAATGAAAAAAACCTCGACTATTTTTACAACAAGTCACCATTTGCAATGCCGGTTGTTTCAGAACCAACTTTCAGGAATGCGGTTTATTCTATTAAAGATTTTGGTGCCGTAGCAGATGGAAAAACATTGAACACTTCTGCTATTCAGCAAGCAATCACAACATGTAATAAAGATGGTGGTGGTAAAGTAATCATCCCACAAGGAACATGGCTTACAGGACCAATCGAGTTATTGAGTAATGTAAATCTTGTGGTTGAAAAAAATGGATTACTTCAGTTCACACAGGATCGTAAACAATATCCCATTATTAAGGCTGGTAAAAAAAGCAGCACATTAACTGTAGCTTCTCCAATATATGCATACAGTGCTACAAATATTGCGATCACAGGTGAAGGAATTATTGATGGTTCTGGAGAAAGTTGGAGGCCTGTAAAGAAAAACAAAGTTCTACCAGGCTTTTGGGATAAGCTGGTAAATAGTGGAGGTGTATTAAGTAACGATGGAAAAATATGGTGGCCTAGTAATGAGGCTATGAATGGTGAAGCCTACCTAGAAACATTAAAATCAAAAGGCAAAGACCTTATTGCAGAAGACTATCTGCCTGCAAGAGATTTTATGAGACCTTACATGGTGTTATTTACTGACTGTGAAAAAATTTTGATTGAAAATATTACGCTACGAAACTCCCCAAAATTTGTTTTTTATCCCAGTAGATGCACTGATCTAACTATTCGTGGAGCGAATGTTTTTAATGAAGCGTGGGCTCAAAATGGTGATGGAATTGATATCAGTGCCTGTAAGAATGTGGTGATATTTAATACTACGGTAAGTGCAGGTGATGATGGAATATGTATGAAAAGCAGCAGGGGCAAAAATGATGCTGGCGAGGCATTGCTTCAAAACGTTCTGATTGCAAATTGTAAAGTGTATACAGGTCATGGCGGATTTGTGATCGGTAGCAATACTGATGGCGGAATGAAGAATATTTTCGTTTCCAATTGTTATTTCAATGGAACAGATATCGGCATCAGGGTTAAAAGTAACAGCGGAAGAGGCGGCAAGGTCGAACACATATACATCGACTCAATCGTAATGGATAATATCAAGGACGAAGCAATATCATTCGATACATATTATGAAGATGTAACAGCGGGAAAACAAAAAGGTGATGTTGTTACCACTGCGGTAGATAAAGTTCCTGAGTTTACTGGTTTTCATATTTCTAATATCATCTGCAGGAAAGCAAAGGTGGGATTATATATCAACGGTCTTTCTTACATGCCTGTTCATGATATTAAACTAACCAATGTAACATTGACTGCAGATAAAAGTGCAGAGATCAATTTTGCCCGGAATATCACAGGCTCAAACATTGTATTCAATACTAAAAAGTCAGCGGTAACCATTAAAAATGCTGAGAATATTGTTATAAATGGACAGGAAGTGAAATAACTTTATAGATATAAATACAAATAAGAGCTGCTTTTTGAGCGGCTCTTTTTGTTTTGACTCTAAGGTTAGATAAATTGTGCCGATGATCACTGTTTTGCAGATACTGGTGGTGCTGTTGTTTATTGTAATTCTTATAGTAGTGGTGTTTAAACCCAGAAAGAATGCATCTTATCATTTGCCGGATCACTACAAAGACTTATTACAAGATTATGTAAATTTTTATACTTCGTTGAATGAAGAAGATCAAAAACATTTTCATCAGCGATTAGAAAAGTTTTATGCTGCAGTAAAGATAACTGGTGTGAATGCCGAGGTTGAAGATCTGGATAGAGTGTTGATCGGAGCGGCAGCCATCATTCCAGTTTTTTATATCAAAGACTGGGAATATGTTCACCTGAAAGAAGTGCTTGTATATCCCGGAAATTTCAATGTTGATTTTGACCAGGCTGGTAATAACCGATCTGTTTTAGGAATGGTAGGAACAGGTGCATTGCAGAATGTGATGATATTATCTAAATGGGAGTTACGGCAAAACTTCATCTCACCTGGTTCTACAAGAAATACTGCCATTCATGAGTTTGCACACCTGGTTGATAAGATGGATGGAACTTTTGATGGGGTACCCGAGATATTATTAACCAGAAAATATATCCCTCAATGGAACTTTCTAATGACTGATTTAATAGAGAAAATAGCAAGAGGAGAAACAGATATTGATCTTTATGCAACCACTAACCAGGTAGAATGTTTTGCAGTGATCTGCGAATATTATTTTATGCAACAGCAACAATTCAATATACAATATCCTGAGATAGGTCGGATGCTACAACAGGTATTTCGAGTGCCAGCAAATGATCATAACTGAGGAACTGCAATAATATCCTGCCTTTGGGGTTGTATAAAATCACGGATTGAATTCAACATCTGTGCTGAAGCATGTGCAGGAACTTTTTCCATTACAGGCAATTGCCCCTTAAGGAATAACTTAATTTTTTCTTCTAGTTGTGCTTTATCATAAGCAACCTGGAGCCTGGTTATTTGTTCAAGTCTTACACATGTATCGATCTGGTGATTATTACGTGTTTCCTTTAACTTACCCAATCTAGGGAAAACGATCATTGGTTTTTGTAACTGTGCAACAGATAAGATCGTTCCTGTTCCGGCATGACTGATAATAAGCTCAGCCGATTCTACATAACTCCTGAAATCCTTTGGTGCTATGTAATCAAGTGTCTTAATATTTTTGGGTTGATATTTCATTCCAAACACCTGTGCGATTACTTCTTTACCCTGTAATAAAGGAGCAACTTCATCAACTGCCTGGATCATTCTATCAAATGGTAACTGGGAGCCTACTGTAACAAAGATCATATCATTATATTTCCTGCGTAAACAATTTTCGGTGTTGCAAGGTGTGCCCATTGAGTATATACACGATCAGCAAACAACTCACACATCTTTCCACTAACAGAAACTTTTTCTGCGTGGCAGAGGCTTTCAACCCAAATGGTTTTTGAACCCAGCAGTCTGCCTATAAATAAAGCCAGCACACCAGGAGCTGCACCGGTTGTAACAACAACATCAGGTTTTATTTTTTTAAACAACCTGTACATCTTCCATGCAACCATTGGTATTTTGAATGCATTCCAACGACTGAAATCAGGCACTGTATAAAACGGAAATCCTTTACACGATGATGCAAAACTCTCGTGAGTAGACATGTAGATCAACTCCTGATCTTCAAACGCCGGTTGAAGACGAAGTAATTCTGTAATGTGGCCTCCACCGGAAGCTACGGCTAAAATTTTCATGATTATGCTATTGTAACAATAACTGTGCAGAGACTGATATGCAACCAGCCTCTGCACAGTTTTTTAAGCTGCAACCTGCAAAACAGGTTTTTGCTCTGTTATTATTTCAGTATTCTGATCAACCTGTTCGATGCTCACAACTTTTATTTGTTGTTCCAGTACTTCCTGAACCAGTTGTAATGCCTGCTGCAATCGAGCTTTTGTTTCATAATATGGGAAACCAAAACGTAAGATGTTCAGATTCTCTCCATTCTTATTGTAGTTGATAATGCACTTGCAATGCACACCTTGTTCGTTCAGCTGTGTATATAACTCATAAGGATTAAACCCTGTAAAAGAAATCGCCAGCATTGGAGCTTCATCAGAAGTATTTAAGAACTGATGTTCGATTCCGTTAGTCTTTAATAATGATGCAAGTTCATTCTTAAAGAAATCTGATAGTTGTGCAGAACGTTTCAGTATCACATCTTTACCTGTAGTATGATATAAACGCAGTGCTTCCAAAACCTCGGCATACATGATGAAATCTTGTCCGCCTTGCAGCGTAAGTCTTGAAAGTGATGCATCTGAAGAAAGTCCTACACCATTCCAGAATAAACCACCCAGCCAATCCTGGAAATCCTGTTTAAACCATGTAATGCCACTTCCGTGTGGACCAAACATCCACTTGTGTAAGCTTCCGATCAGGATATCTGCATTTCCAAAAGGAATATTATGCAACCCTACCGCTTGTGTAACATCGAGAATGAGTTTACAACCTGGCTGGAATTGCTTTATTGTTTTAAAGAACAATTCATGTGGCGCAACATTTCCTGTAGCATAGTATACCTGGGAGATGAATGCAATATCAGGTTGGATTTTTTCAATCGCTGATTTCAGTAAACGTTTGCTCTTCAATTCTGCATCAGTAAGATAAAACACCTGGAATTCTGGTAGCTGTTCAAACACTCCTATTCCGCCAACATGTTCATGAGAAGAAGTAATTACTTTAAATGGAGCTTTACCTGTTGCATTTAATTTACGTAGTAAAGCAAATGCAAGTAAATTGATTGTTTGAGAGGTGCCATTTGCTATGGCTACTTCATATCCTGTTTGTGGCCATATCTCGTTACTGAGTGATTTAATTTCTGAAAGATGAGTTCTGCCCAATTCATACATTCCTAAAGGACTTCCATCGGTAATTTTTACAACAGTGTTGTTCTTACGAACATTTTTCACTGCAACAGATGGTGTACCCAATGTACCAGGATTCAGATTAACTCTTTCAGTATTGAATTGTGTTTCCCTGATTGATTCCCAGTATGATTCCTGCAATACTGCATCTGTTGATTCCTCAACTTCTTCATTCTTGTATTTACCCTGGAATGCATGAATATGATGTGTAAACACATGCTGATGTATCCTGCTCTGGAATTTTTCAATGATGCCAAAAGTTTCTTTCAATACATCTTTGATAGCAGTTACTGCAAGGTTTTTATCAACGTGTTCTGCCATCACTTTAATATCATGCTTCACCGCTGCACTTTCACTACGAGGATCGAACACATGATTCACTGTAACGCCATATCCAAACTCCTCAGCAATGCTTTTTACAGTTTCTGCAAGTTCGTTGATGGTATTATTTGCACTGGTTACATGGTTCACTACTTTATGAACACCCGCAGCCGGTATTTCACCCGCAATTAATTCAAGTGAATCAACCGCATCTTTCATAGGCATGATACCAGTTGTTTGATTTCCTTTTCCATATACAGTTAGTGGGTGACCAGAAACTGCCTGAGTAAGGAAACGATTCACTACGGTACCAAAAATATCATCATAATCAAAACGGGTATACAGATCCTGGCAATCCTGCATTTCTTTAGTGTACACACCAAACAATGTAGATTGCATCACTTCAGTAATACGCAATCCCCATTTTCTGCAAGCCATAGACAGGTAATTACTGTCGTTGATCTTTGAGATGTGATACACATCGTCTGACTGACGAGGGAAAGGCAAAGGAGAAACTGCTTTTTTGCCATTGAACTCAGGGAAGAAATAACCTTCAGCGATATCTATTCCACCTGAGGTTGCATATTCACCCATAGAACCCATTTTGATAATATGAGCTTCGGGAACATGCTTACGAACAGCCCACAACAGTCTCATGTTGTTGCCTTCGTTGTTATTGATAGTATATAAAGATTCTGTAAGACCTAACATGGAGTAAGGAGCTGAACATTGTTGTGCCATGTGGTAAATAGTATGTGGCTGCTCCTCTTTGATCAATTGTTCAAGTGCATCAGAGTTGACATCGATCTGCAGGTACTGCAGATTGTCCTGACCATACACTTCTTTGAATGCTGCGATTCTTTTTGGAAGTCTTGCGATCGGTAATAAACTATCTGATCCGATCTTACGAACAGTATTCCTGCGCCATTCATTATCTACAATAAGAATTTTTGTGTCTGGACGAGTTACTGCAAGTTTTAAAGCAATTGGCCATCCATAGTAGCCATCACCACCAAGTACAATGATTGTCTCTTTCATAAGTTCCCGTTTTTTAAGTAAATCCACACTGGAGAATAATTCCTTTCATTAGATTTCTATCTATACCCGTGCCAATCGTGTAAGGTTCTCTTAAAAAGAATACGATGATTTATGTTGTAGAAAAACGCTTATTGATTTCGATTTGGTTAGAAGCAGCAATTGGTTAGAAAAAAATTTAATGGAGCTAATATTTATTGATTTGAAGTTGAAGTGTGCGACGCAACAGGTGATGACATGAAAAACAAAAAGCTGGTTTCCACAACCAGCTTTTCACAATTTAAACACTATACGCTAATCTTTTCTTCGCAATCCTACAATCACACCGTAATAAGCCGGTTTCTTTTGCATATTCACATCAAACAATGTTGGTGCATCTTCTTTATTCTGGTTGATGATGATCCATGAATATTTATCAGAAGGATCCCAGAAAGTGATTCCATATCGTTGAGCTGCAGGCACCAATCTATAGTAGGCACCTACTACAAAACGATATAAATCTCTTTGAGCGATCATATCTTCATTGCTTTGTTTGTACCCAAAGTAATTCCATGGATTGGTACGAACATCCATTTCACTGATATGAATCTTCAAACCTGTTGAAGCTAATTTGCTCAGTGTATTTTCAATGCCACCTCTGTCAACCTTAGTTGTTATATGCATTTGTACACCGATGCCATGTATTGGAACGCCCTGGGACTTTAATTCGTTTACAAGACGAACAAGGCTGTCGACTTTTGCACCGTCTGTTTCAAGCAATCCTTCATTCAGGAATAATGTTGCGTTAGGATCTGCGGTATTTGCATATTGAAACGCTTTTGCGATATAGCTTTTACCCAACACATCGGCAAAATAGAAATTGGTTCCGGCTTCTCCTGCTGCTGCAGATCTTATTGCACCTCCCGGAGCCAACGGCTCATTAACTACATCCCATGCATGTATCCGATTCTTGTATCGATTGATGGTTGTTGTGATGAATTGTTTCATCGCATTATCAATCTTTACCGGATCTAAATTGTTTTCCCCGGAAAGTGGTTTCAATAAACTTAAATTATCGAAGTAAAAAGTTCCCGCTGCAGGAAAGTGAAACCTGATAGTGGTGTTTGCTTCAGTAGCAGTGAAAGTATAGATGTATTGTTGCCATGAAGGTGTGAGGAAAAATGTTTTCTCCTCGTATTTAGTATTTTGAATGATCGCTTTAAAACGATCTCCATTAACACCGGATTTTGCGTAAAACGTAAGTGTGTACGACGCTCCTGGTGTTAAACTAAAAAGATCAGAGTAAGCTTGTACACTGTACTGATACTGGCCTGGCGTAACAACATTTACTTTTAAAGCTCTGCTCCCTTCATAAGCTGAAGCATTTTCTACCTGCCATGTAGCTGTTGCAGTTGGATCTACCTGTGTTACCCAATTCGTAAAATTATTTCCTGAGCCTAGTTCAAAACCAGGATTGGGGATAACATTTGCTAATGAACCTGCTGAGGCTGTTAATGATCTTAGGTAAGTACTGTTAGAGCTTTGCCAGTCAACCAAAGCATGTCCAAACATACGTAGACCTGCATTTTGTGCCAAGGCAACTGCAGCATCTGCTTTTGTATAATCAAAAGCACCTTCATTACTCACCACAGTAGCATGCTTTAACTCGTTTTCAAAAGTTACTCTGTTGAAATGTGTTGTTACCAGGTTGGCATACGCTGAATTGGTTGCCATAACATCTGCACGAACACCAACACCAACAGGAAAATCAGCAACTTGTTTTAAAACACCTGTTGTGTCTGTTGTTGCGTACTCATCAATTACTTCTGTCTTTTTCTTACAGCTAATACAGGTGATCGCTGCTACAGCGATCACTGCGAATGCATTTCTAAACATATCCTTTCTATTAAGTTCTTAGCCTTCTATAACAAAAAAGTTTGCCAAAACTTTAGTTCTGATGATTTACCCTGTAAAATCCAGAAATAAAAATGCCTACGTTTAGTAGGCATTTTCTTCTCCTTTGATCACATTATATACTGTGAGGAAAATTATTTTTACATCCAGCCAGAAACTCCAGTTTTCCATGTACCAGATATCATGTTCTATTCTGCCCTGGATATCTTTGAGTTCTTTTGTTTCGCCACGATAACCATTGATCTGAGCCCATCCGGTAATTCCTGGTTTAAGGAAATGTCTGATCATATATTTATCAATGATCTTCTTGTAATCGTCGTTCATTTTTAATGGATGAGGACGTGGTCCGCAAATGCTCATTGTTCCAAGTAAAACATTGAAGAATTGAGGGAGTTCATCCAGACTGGTTTTGCGAAGAATCCTGCCGATACGTGTGATCCTCGGATCGTCTTTCGTTGCCTGTTTATATTGACTATCAGATTCTGTGGTTCGCATTGTTCTGAATTTGAACACCGGTATACGTTTAAGATCTCGACCGAGCCTGTTCTGTATAAAGAAAATTGGCCCTTTAGAATCTAATTTTATGAGTATTGCAATGATCGGTATCAGCCAGCTTAAAATAAAAATGATTACAAATAAACTGAAAGCAACATCAAATGCTCTTTTCTTAATACGATTGGCAATATCATCGAGCGGCTCTCTTCTTAATGAAAGGATCGGAACATGATCTTTAAAATTAAGGTGAGCCCTGGGATGAACATAAGTATGAAAATCTGTTGCAAACTTGAAGCGGATAAAATGATTTTCTGCCTGTTCTGCTACGTCGTATAAGAACGGATATTCTTTAGCAGGCAAAGTTGAATATATCTCTGAGATATTATTATCAATTGCATACTGCAGACAATCTTTTGGATTACCAATGATTGGGAAAGTAGAGAGCTCATGCACATTCTCATAATCTTCAAAAAAACCTTCTACCGAAATATTTTTACTGGTAGAAAGATGATGCTCTACAAGATTTTTCGCAGCATCATTATAACCGATAATAACCACCTTTCTAACAAATTTCTCATGAATACGAATAAGTTTGATGGCCATTAAATACAGTGCTCTGCTAAGAATGAGGCTACCGGCAAAACCGCTTAGCATCATTGCTACAAACTTCGGAGAATATGTAAATGAATAAAAATAGATAAACGCAGATACCAATAAAATATAAACGATAAAAGATTGGATCGTTTTCCTGGTGACAACCGCTGTACGGTACGAATCTGAATTAATGTACAGCGAAGTGGTTGAAGCACTCAGCAGCCATGCGAAATTACTTACAAGGAACAATGAGATATATGCGCTGTCGAATACATTACTGATGTTATTTACAGTAAACAATGCTACTATATAAACCATGTTGATTCCCCATAGATCTACAAAGGAGAATACAAACTGAAAAAAACTATTATATCTGGTGTTCATACGGATATTTTATCCTGGAGAAAAAGTCAGTATTAATAACTAATTTTTATACCAATAAAATTTAAAGGCGATACTGCTGAAATGCAGCCAGATGAATATAAAAGCATTGATGCAGGTGTGTAATAGCTTACACAAAATTGTCAGGCTACCAAAGAAGCAGATCGGGATGTGTAATAAATTTCCTTGATCTTCTCAACCCTGTTCTTCCATGAATTATTCTTTGCTACCTCAATTCTGCGTAATGCAAGCTGAGCATTATCGTCTTTATATGCCTGTATGCAACGTTCAATAAAATTTGACCGATCACATTTGTATACAAGTTTCTCATCAAATTGCCAGCTCTTCAGGTTAGGCATATCCACTATTACAGCTGGTTTGCCTAAAGCCAGGTACAACCATAATTTGTTTGGTGTCGCTCCTTTATTTAGTTTGTTTACATCGTATGGAGCGATGCAAACATCAGCTTTGCTTAAGCACTCGTAAAGATCTCTCCCTGTTTTTGGTCCGACGAACTGAGCATTCGGATATTTATCAAGCTTCTTACGGTTGGCATCGCTTATTGGCCCAATAAAGATCATGGGAAAGGTTTCGAGCAGATCATACAGCAAGGCCATATCCATGTTGTTATCCATATAACCTACTAATCCTAATGTAGGCAGCTCGTTTTTCTTCTCCGACGAGAATAAAGTTTCAAACTTTATTAATGGAGCACCTAATGGTATCACATGTGTATTTGGATTGTAGTTACCGATCTTAGTGCCCATATAATCTGAAGTAACAACACATGCTTTTGCACGCTGTGCTACGAGTTTCTCCGTTTTTGTATGATAATTATTGATGAAGAAAGGATTGAAGTTTCCAAAACCCACATTATCATCAGCACAATAAAAAACAACGTTATCGAAGTAATTATTGATAGCCGGTGCCGTATAATCAAAGCTGATCACTATTTCAAAATCAACATTCAGCTGTTTGATCTTTTTCAATAACCAGTTATGATACATTTCATTTAAACCCGGTGTTCTGTATCTAACCTTATATACCACAGGAAAATATGGTGTGATCACCATCACATTATCTTCTACCTTTTTCACTTCTATTCTTGGACGGCCAACATTATTCCTTTCTACGAAATACACCACTCCATCTTCCTTCAACTCATTTGTAACCTGGTGTCTTGCTCTTGGTGGTTCGTTCCAGGTAGTAACAGTGGTATATACAAGATAGTTTTTCATATAAGCAACGTTTATTTATCCCGCAACAGCGTAATTATTTTTATTCTTTAACCCATATACATATCCTTCCTTTCTTCCAAGGAACATCTGGTAATACTCTTTAGCTCTTTTACGATTCATGCAGAAAGCCATCTTTACCAATGGAGCAGTTAGTCCTTTCCAGACCAGGTATTTTGGTATCGCATAAGCAGCATACATCAGCCCCATGGCTCTTTGTCTTGCCCTGATCGTATCAAGATCTCTTGTTAAGATTGGAATGTATTTATGGTTTACACCGATATCAGCATTATAAAAAATATTTAAACCTTTGTCAGCAGCTCGGAACGTAAGTTCGGAATCTTCACCACCTCCAATATATTTCCCGATCCCAATTGTTTCGAGAAAACCACCGAGCTTTTGAAATACTCCTTTATTAAAAAACTGTACATATGTAACGTAGCCGACTCCTTTAAAAGAAAATATTTCCTTTCTCGTTAAGGGAAATGATGTTGAATGAACTACCGGGTTCTGCTTCCAATTGATCACCAGCAGATCCGTTGATGCATTTTGAGCAAAATAATTTTGCACTTTACTTAATGAATCGTTGTCAAACCAGCAGTCGTCATCCGGAAAACATATGATCGGATATTTAGCTACCCCTGCACCATAATTCCTTGCTTTGGATTGATTCGCTTCCTTCATTTTCAAATGCAGGATATCAAGCTTTGCTTTATAACTGTTCACAAGTTCATCCAATAATCCATCCTGATTTTGATCAACAACGATCACTTCAAGATTTGGAATATTATTGCTGATCATGGATTCAAATAATCGCTCCAACTCATCTTTTCTGCGGTATGTTGCCACAACTGCCGAAATTCCTTGCATATCTATTTCCTTTTTATAAATGCGAATACTGGTCTTGGTCTTATAGTTTCTTCAACTGGCTGAGTTTCTTCCTCTTCTTCTTCAACATCTTTTTTCTTCTTAAAAACAGTATACCAGAAGAACAACATCAATAAAACGAAGAAGAAGTGTTTACCCCTGAAGAAACTCGTTTCTGTAATATTATTGATAACGAAAATCACCGACATGAACAGCATCACAATATTCTTGTTGTTCATCACCCTGAAGATGTTGGTGAAATAATGAAACAGGAATATCATCAGCAGCACCACTCCTATCCAGCCATTATTCACTTTCATATCAAGGTATCCGTTATGACCCTGGTGTGGTTCCCAGTCAAGTTCGTGCATACTTGATTTAGGATGATATGTTTTCTCTCCCCAATAACCTCCAGAACCGAAGCCGAAAATGCTTCTTCCCTGGTCGTTAAGGTTATCGATCATAATATGCCAAACGTCGCTTCGACCGGTAAACGACATGTCTCTTTTTGCAAATTCGATCTTCTCGGCTTCACCCGGGGCAAACTGCTGGGTGTAATAAGGCAAATACATTCCTGCACAGATCACAAACACAAGGAAGGGTCTTATCAGGAATCGTAGATAATAAAGTATAAAACACAGCAATCCACCTGTGAGAGAAGTTTTACTATCGCAACCCATCACCTGGTAAATAATAACTGCATTCAGAAAGATCACTGTTGGCCAACTGAGTGATGATCTTTTATAAAAATTCAGGAAAAGAAAAAAGAAAGAAAGAAATTGCCCTAAGTTATTGGGCGATGAAAAGAAAGATTGCTTTCTTCCTGTATCATCGATCGTCCAACTTGATTCAGTAGGAAACAAAGCAATTGATAAAGCACTTAAAATACCAATGATAATCGCAAATCTTTTCAGTACGTCGAATACATATTCATCGCCCTTTTCAGAGAATATTTTTACAATAACGAGTGTTTGAAAGATCGTTAATATGGTTCTGATAGTTGAGCTTTTTGCATCAGCGATCATAGCCGGATGAACCCATAAAAGAGAGATCAATAACAGCAATGCCATTGCTATCATTGTAACTGTACGAGCCCAATTTATTTTTATAAACCTTGCAGCGAAAAAAAGATACACCAGCGAGATCAGTGCAAACACAGTATTAAACATGTTTGTTACCGATGTAAGATCGATCCACTTACCAAATGTTACCCAGAAATCACTGAATGGAAACAGCATGAAGAAGAGGTTTACTTCTCCAAGTACAAAACCAATGATCTTACCGCTGTAAGAATAACCTGGCTTCAGCGTGTAGTCGTTTGTGTATAAAGTTGATGCGTACATAAGTTCCCGTTGCTTAACTGCAAAGCTGCTGCCAGTTATGGCGTTATCTTCTCAAATCTGTAACCTTCGTTGCTAAAATGTTCAAGCACACGAGGTAATGCATATCGCATATTTTTAGAGGCCAGATCGCTATCGTGAAATAATATTATTGCTCCCGGTTTTGCATGATCGATCACATTCTCCAGGCATTTTTGTGGAGTGATCGTGGTATCGAAGTCTGCACTAAGTAAATTCCATAGAACCGTTTTAAAATCTGAATATTGATTCTTTAAATTCCGAACCTGGTTCCAGGTAATATGACCGAAAGGTGGTCGAAACAAAGGACTGCTGATCAATTCAGCAGCGGTTGCAATGTCTTTATAATACCGGGCATTCCTGGTTTTCCAACCATCGATATGTGTGTGAGTATGATTACCAACACTATGACCTGCATCTACTACCTGCTTAAACACATTTGAATGCTTCGTAACATTTTCTCCAATACAAAAGAATGTTGCCTTCGCATTGTATTTATCCAGCTGTTCAAGAACGTAAGGTGTTTCAGTGGGATTTGGACCGTCATCAAAAGTGAGGTATAATATCTTTTCAGATGTATTTATTTCCCAAATACAATCGCCATAAAATCTTCTTACCCACTGTGGCTTCTTTACAAAATACAACATGATCAGGCTTGTTTGGTTCGCAAACGATTTGGTTTTGCCAGCTTCAAAGCATTCGACCATACCATTTTCGGATGATAATAGTTGAAATTAAATATGTTGATGTGCTGGTTTTTAAGATAGATCAGGTAGCCAATAAAAATCATCATCTCTGCTACAGGCCAGGCAATTGCTGCTCCGGTAATTCCATACCCACTAATACATACGAGTAGTAAGATGATGTTTAATACAAATCCTGTTGTAATGAAAATGATCTGGGCAGTATCTTTCTTCAGATTCAAAAGCACCTGCTGGCCCAATGCTGCATTTACGGTAGAAAAGAACAAAGCCACCGCTAAGATTCTCAATATCGATGAAGCCTGATCGAATGCTGCTCCAAAGAAAATATGTATCAAAGGATCTGCAATGATCATTGTACCGGCAGTAATCACGATCGCAACTAAAATGAGATAAGGGAATGAACGGTGAATTCTATCGATACCATCGGTATAGGATCTTGCAAATGCTTCACCGATGTATGGAAAAAGAACTGTGTTCAGCGGCATTGATACGATAGACTGAATAATAATAATCATTCTTAATGCAGCAGAATAATATCCAACTTCTGCACTGGTAAGTAAAAATCCTGCAACTACAATTCCTGTTGAAGAAGCCTGGTTAGTGATCCACCATATCAACGAAAGCGACTTATTCTCATTCAATGTTGTCAGAACTTTTCTGAACCTGATCCAATACAACTTCAGCTTATATTTCTTAATAGCGTAGTAAAATGAAATTCCACTTACAAGAATATGAGCAAGGCTGGTTATTAATGGATGATAGATATAATCGCTTTTCTCTCTCACCATTAACACTACCGCTACTGAGAAAAGTAATTTAGATACGAAACTAAACACAGCGTAACGCCTGGACTCCTGCATACCATTGTATAACCAGCTTGGATTAATGATCCAGCCAATACACATCAGGTAAGTAAAAATGGCTAAGAGTTTTTCTTCCCTTAATTGCTGAATGCTGAAAAGGCAAAAGAGAAAGATAATGGTAGATATTCCGCAAATGAAAAGCTTGGATAAGGTTATTCTACTGAAGAGTTCACTGATCTTTTCTTTATCTCCTTTAAAACCGATGATCTGTCTTGTTCCATACAGATCAAAACCGGCATTCACCAACATGATAAAATAACCTACAAAAGCAAATGCATAGTTTACAGCACCGTATTTATCAGGACCAATGATCCTTGAAATGATCGGCAAAGTGATCATCGGCAGTACATAATTGCCGATCTGTAAAATAGAAAGCGAAAGGAAATTGGACAATGTTTTCCCTTTACTTCCGGAAGATGCTTGCATATAATTGGTAGTAGGTTTATTAAAAGAAAAAGTGCTCTTTAAAGCGAGAACAAATTCCAAGCCTTAAAGAACACTTTTTAATTAACCTGCATTAGAATACTGATGTCTTGCAGGAGCTTCCATAACCTTAGGCATAGAAACTACTTTTACATCAGCTGGCTTCGACGCTACAACTCTAAAACCGATTGTAGGCAGATCCAGTTTGTAATTCTCTGCAGATATTTCTGATCCATACTTGTAAGTACTTGTAGTGTTACCGTACACAACGTTCAGAGAACGGATATCGGTTTTCTCAACACTTACATTTGTATGGTTATATAAGAAATCTTTGATCATGTGGATCTCATCTTCTTTGATCACTGCTGGCTTACCTAACCAATAAAGAACGTTTACCACTCCATTGATCTTCTTCAAAGCCTGAACATCTTTCTCAGCGATCTTTACAAATACACATGAGGTAAATAAAGGTTGTTCATGCTTTTTTCCGAGTGTCCACCATTTTCCAGTTGTCTTGTTAACCGGGCAAAAAGCTTCAATATTTTTTTTGCTTAACTCTTTTGCCACTTTCGTTTCCATTCCCTGCCTAGTGTAGACTACATGCCATTCGTAAAGATTTCTTTCCATGATTGAGCTTTTTTCGATTGTTCTGAATTTAATTCCCACCTTTTGATTCGTCGTTTGTTCTTGTCTATTTCCGAGCTCGTGCTCAATAGTAGTAATTCAAAAAAAAGTGCCAATTTCAATTCGATTAACAGAGATGCGAAAAAAATGTTGTCATTTATTTGGAGTTTTCTAACCTATACTATTGATTGATAATTTATAAGTATGCTCTCTTACTCAGTAAATATTATCAGTATAAAAAAAGAAAGCCCCATATGGAGCTTTCTTTTTACAAATGCTTTACACTTGACTTATGTTACAGCTGCTTTATTGGTTTATAACTTTTGTGGTAAACCCCATTTTTTCTCAACAGAAATTTTGAGAGCAGCTTTGTATTGTAAGATGTTTGCTTATATCCGTAGCCAAAACCTTTTGTCTTTAGAATAAATCCTCTCGATTTAATACCATTAAATACCAAAGCAAGATTTTTGAGCGGCTTTAATTCGTTCACTTCATCCAGTTTCTTTACAAATGATTTAGATGTGAAGCGATGGCGAACAACATACAATGTCAGGTCTGCATAATCAGATATAATATAAGGATCAGACGAAGTATTTACCGCAGGACTATCGATCACTACATGATCGTAATGCTGTTCCAGGTATTGCAGCAGAGCCTCCCAGTTATCGCCAAGGAAGAGTTCAGTTGAATTGGCAACGGCCTCACCTGTTCCAATAAATGATAGATTTTTATGCCCGGTAGGTTTGATCACGTCTACCGGATTTCTTACTTCCCCCGATAAGAACTCGGTTAAACCTGCAACACCAACGCTTTTGAAAGTTCTGCTCATCTGCTGGTTGTCCATATCGGTATCTATCAGAATAACGGATTTACCGGCAGCAGCAAGATTTAGTGCCAGGTTTGCACTGGTAAACGACTTGCCTTCTCCATCAGCACTTGAAGTGATCAATATGGTTTTTACTTCCGAATTCTTGCTAAATAGACCCGCTGCTGTATTCAATTGCTTGAATTCTTCCTGGGTTGACGCATAATCTCTTCCAGTTAAAAGCATCTGCTTTCCTTTCTTTATATAAGATATTTCTCCAAGTAAAGGATAAGACGTATGCTTTTCAATATCACTTCTAAACAAAACTTTGTTTGTAAGAATATCTCTATAAATAATATATCCGATCGTAAGCATTACAGCCAATATAATGGCACCACCATACGTGAACATTTTATTTGGGCTCACCGGTATCACTGAAGCTTTTGCAGTATCGATCACCTGAATTTCTGCAATGGATGAGGAGTAAGCCAGTGCTGTTTGCTCTCTTTTCTGCAATAAAAAATTATACAAAGTGTTCAATGTTGATTGCTCACGGCTAACATTGATCAGCTCTCTTTCTTTAGCAGGAATGGTTTCTAAAACTGAATTATAACTGCTGTTGGTTAAATTAAGATTGCTCCTGCTAGCCTGCAGATTGACACGCTGATTTCTAACATTCTCAAGAATCGATGGACGTAAGCTGCTGATCTGGCTTGTAACGGATTGTAACGCCGGATTGTTTTCAGCCGTTGTTTGCTTCATCTTCTCGTATTGCAATTCAGCATCATAGTATTTTTCTAATAACTTCCCCAACAAAGGATCATTAACACCTAATGTTGATGGAACAATTCCTGAAGCGGCATCTTTACTATTTACATATTTCTCAACCTGGTCTAATACTGATAACTGAACATTCAGATCTGCCAACTTTTGATCATTCATGGCAACATTCTGAAGGTATAAGCGGCTTTGATCGGTAAGATTTACCACACCTTTCGCTGATCTGTAATTTTGTATACGACCTTCCACACTATTGAGATCGCTTAATACTTTTCCGATCCTTTGATCAAGAAAAGCCATTGTGTTCCTGGCATTTTCAGTCTTCGTAACAACTGTAGATTCGTTATACTTTTTTATTACAGCGTTCACAACATCTTCACCTCTTTCAGGAACATCATCTTTATACTTGAACTTAACGATACTTGAAAGCTTGCCTACTGAACTAACATCCAGACCTGCATAAACACCTTCGGTTACACTTGTAGGGTCTACAAGCGTAAAACTGAGTTGCCCTTTCTCTGATTTTTTAAACCGTGGATTCTGGGAAAACTTCAACCGGCCGTAATCTGTTGATACGAATTGATTGATCGGGTATTGCTTATCACCAATCTGAACCGTTTTTTTATTGAAATCGTATGAGTACTTTATTTTTTCTTTCAGCGGAGTAAGATTATCCGGGTCTTCTGCTTCAATCACAACAGGAGAAGAGAGATAAGCCGAAGAAGTTTTTACTCTCCCCTTAAGATACATTGGAGCATAAAGCTTAAGGTCTTTCACAACCTCATCAACGAATTTTTTAGAATGAATGATCTCTACCTCATTCTCAACAATACTCTTTGGTGCCAGGGTATTGATCGAACTTGTTACTGCATCTTCATCAACACCTTTCTTTTCATCCTTTACTTTTATAGTTGCAGCGATCTCATATACCGGTGCTTTCACTTTCAGGTAAACCCAGGCCAGCATCAGGCATGGAATTACCAGCATCACCAGCAATGGCCAATAAGGAATATACTTGTGACTAAGATCATCTAACAATGTTGTTGAACTGCCTGTTGTTCTTGTTACCTTCTTCATCTTTAACGTGTTAATCTGTCTATGATAATTGCCAGGAATGATAATCCACTTAAAATTGCCGGAAGTGTTTGCCTGATCGTTGTTGTGCTTCCAATTTTTGATTTATTGGTCTCTACATACACAACATCATTATTTTTTAAATAATAATATGGAGAGGTAGAAACGAAATTTGGAGAGGTAAGATCCAGTCGTTGAGTGATCTTTTTGCCATCTTCTACTCTTATCAATAAAATTTTATCCCTTTCTGAAAACATGGTAAGATCTCCAGCCATACCCAAAGCTTCGAGGAGTGAGAGTCTTCCGTTTGTAGCATAAACCACTGTTGGCCTGTTTACTTCACCAAGAACAGTCACTTTAAAATTCATCAAGCGAATATTGACGATAGGATCAACCAAAAGTTTTTTTGAGGAAAGTGTATACGCTAAAGTATCTGCCAATTGTTTCAAGGTCAATCCTTCTGCATGAACCTTTCCTACTAAAGGAAAAACAAAATTTCCCTGCTCATCAACCAGGTAACCTGTAGTGATTGAGCTTACACCATTACCGCTTGAAGATGAAATAACTGACTGATTAGGTTTATTAAACACTTCTGTGGCCTCAGGATTTGGGCTTGAAACAATGATGCTTAACTGATCTGTTTTCTGAATTGTTGGCTCTATCTGCTGATCAGTAAATACAGCATTTTGAATGTTGTTGAAATTCGTGGCTCTTTTCGTGTTAACGCAAGATGAAAAAGTAATTGCAGCAGCAATACTAAAAAACAAGTACCTCAGCATAGGAAATCTTTGTTGCATGAAAGCTTATTGATTGTAATAGGATAGTGTTATCAGCTATTCAAAATCTTATCCATTCTTAGCTAATGCCATCTTATAGTAATAACCACTACTCGTAAAACATTAACCGACAGTGATATCTGAGCTGACAAAAAGCTTATTTGACAATTTCTAAGCCATAGTAATTGTGTAAGGAGAGAATTGTTGAAGTGTGATTTTTTTCTACAGGTTAACGAGTCAGGTATAGCCATCCATTTAATTTGGGTGAGCCATCTCTCAGGTCTATCACATAATAATAAGTAGCAGCAGGAACGGGTTGACCATTCCTGGTACCATCCCAGGCTTTGTAGTTTCTTGTACGAAGCACCTCTCTTCCGTAACGATCAAACAGAAATACTTCTGCCAATGGATAACTGTTCAAGCCAGGAATCTCCCATCTGTCATTGTAACTGTCGCCATTAGGTGAAAAAGCATTAGGAATAATGATCTCTTTGTAGATTGTAACTCGTACTGTATCCTGATCTATTCCACAACCGGCAGTACTTTCTACATGCAGTACATAAGCAGTATCAACCAAAGGAGATATTGTTGGATTTAAAGATTGTATACCGGTGATAGAATAATTGGGAGTCCAATAATAAAGTATGCTATCACCTGTTGCTGTACCCTGAAGTTGGGTGCTTGTTCCTTTTAAAATAAAGCGATCAGTTCCTGCATTAGCCATTGGCTTTCGAAGTACACGTATAAAAGCATAAGCTGTATCAGTGCAACCCTGGACATTCGTTCCCACAACTGAAAAAGTTGTAGTAGCACCAGGTTTTACTGATATTGGATTAGCATTTCGATCAGCAAGTCCGGAACCAGGGATCCATTCATAACTATCTGCTCCGGAAGCAGACAATTGCAAGCTATCGCCTTCGCAAATTGTGGTAGAATCATGGTTCAACTGTACAGTAGGTTTACCAACTATTACTACATCCACAGAATCTTTCCAGCTACAATTCGCCTTCGCTATTGTGGCAAAATATCTTCCGCTATTACCCGATTGTGCATTCGTAATGTTCACATTGCTTCCCGAGGCTGAGAACGCTGCAGGACCTGTCCAGCTAACTGATGATTCTGGTGTGATAGCGGAAAGTTGTATGGTACCACTTTCACAAACCGGTGAATTAGACGACACACTCAATTCTGGAACTTCTGTTACATAGATCGATAGTATTTGTGAAGATACACGACACTTAGCTGAACCAATATTTCCTGATTCTGCTGTGTTTACTCTGAACAAGTGATCACCAGGAAGTGCATTAGAATCGAAAGTTTCTGTGTATGTTGTAGAAGTCGCTCCAGGTATATCAGTCCAGTTACCATTGGTATTTTTTTGCCATTGGTAGGTTGGATTTACATAACCAGGCGATGATTGTGCAGTGAATGTGTACGTTTTGGATGCACCACCACAAAGCGTATCGGAAGTTGAACCAGATCCTGCAATAGAAGAGTTGATCTGTGGTCCACATGGGCGAAAAGTGATATCATCCAAACCAAGATCGTTTCCACAACCACCCGGAGCATTATTTACCATTCGAAGAATCACATCAGATACGCCTGCCGGGGTAGTGAAGAAAAAGCCATATTGCCTCCACTGTGGAGGTGTAGATGCAGAAATACTATTGG
Source organism: Chitinophagaceae bacterium (assembly GCA_024508725.1). Lineage (GTDB taxonomy): Bacteria > Bacteroidota > Bacteroidia > Chitinophagales > Chitinophagaceae > JAEZDC01. Next base: position 112,974 of record JANINS010000003.1, read on the forward strand.
TATTATAAGATTGGATCAACGTTCCATCCATTCGCTCAATTCTAAATGTAATATTTGGATCGATGATCTGCGTAGCACCATAGCACAGTACAGGTTTTTTTACATTGATCACCCATGATGCAAATTCATAGGTAGTACCAGGGCAAAGTCCACGAACCGTATCTAAATAAAAATCACCTGGGGCATAAGAAGCATTTACCAACATGAAGTAACCATTGGCATCACCAGTATGATCGGTCACTGTAAACCATGTGGTATCAAAACAATTTTCTGTTCTGTTACGAATAGCATAATTACCATCTTTAGGACAGTCTGTATTTACAAATGTGTAATTAGTAGATGCAGCAGTGATCTGCGGACCTGGATTAGGTCCTGCACCGAAAGTGATGTTTATGATCGGATCACCCAAACTTCCCTGGCAGATCTGTGCAATTGTACTTCCCAATACTCCACAGATCAACAGTAACGTACAATAAATCTTTTGAAACATAGGTATGCTGGTTCTATAAGCCAGATGTATGCCATAAACTGATTTTCAAAAGATGAATTCGTTTGGTGATTTTGTTACACAAAAAAAGGAGACCGAAGTCTCCTTTAATAAAAAGAAAAAATCCGCTTATTGTCCTACAACTTTAATCAACGTTCCCTTTGTAACATTATCGGTCAACTTTAGTCCATTTAAAATTGCCAGTTCTTCAAATCTTGTCTGAGGAATGTTGAAATCTTTAAATGCCTGTGATAGGGTTGTATTTGCTGCAATGGTTTTCAACCGAACTCTTTCAGGCTTCCTGTTCAACTTAGATGCATCTGTAAGTTGCCTGAAACTTTGTATGGCATTATTGAATGTATTCAAATAAGAACTGAAATCATTCACACCGGTAACACCAATAAAATGATAGATGCTACCCTGGAATTGGATAAAGTAATTAAGCGTTCTTACACTTGATGCAGGTTGCTCCTGGTTAACCTGGTCTGCTACAACATACATTGCAGGCAATCCATTCACTGTAGTAGTTTGAGATTCCACCACCTGTAATTTGTATTGTTGAACTGCGGCATTCGCTGCTTCCTGTAAAGTTTTTCCCTGGCCCAGTGTAAAGATCAATAAAGCTTTACCATCTTTTTGAGCAAGCTGAACAGATTGAGGCGTGTTCTGGTACAACCAATCAGTTGGTGTGCTAAACTGGAATTTTAAAACGGGATGATAGAACACGTTATTCTCCCTGAATCCTTGTCTTGGATCTTCTCCATAAATAATTCCTTCAATTCTTTTCAGATAACTATTTCTGTTTACCTGTGGATTGGTAACGTTTAATTTTTGTTGCCATTCGGTAGCAAGTTGATTTACTGTTACATTCCTGTCTCCAGGATCGGGATGTGTTGACAGGAATTCTGGTAATTCCGAACTACCTGATTGCTGTCCTTGTCTTTGCAAAGTGGTAAAAAAAGCAGCCATCTGGTGAGCATCATAGTTCACTTTTGTAGAATATTCCACACCAAGCCTGTCTGCTTCACGTTCATCATCCCGGCCGAATTTTAAAAACATCAAACCCAAACCCTGGGAAGCTACATTGGCAAATTTCCCCAGTTCTGGATTGATGATCACACCTGCAAGAATACCTACCTGACCCAGTATCTGGTTTCTTTGTTGTGCAACGGAATGCCTTGCTGCAACATGACCTATTTCATGTCCTAACACACCGGCAAAATCAGCTTCGCTGTTGAAGTGAGCCATGATTCCCCTGGTTACATAAACATATCCACCCGGAACAGCGAAGGCATTTAATATTTCAGAATCGATCACACGAAAATAATATGTAATGTTAGGGCGATGTGAGATCGCTGCCATTTCCTTGCCTTTTACAGAAACAAAATTCTGCAGCGAAGAATCTTCATACAAACCATATTGAGCAATGATCTGCGGATCACTCTCCTGCCCCATTTGAATTTCCTGGGCTTCTGACATGAAGACGATCTGGCTTTTACCCGTAACAGGATTTCGGGCACATGAATAAATTGTAAAGGCAGCCACTGCAACACTGCATACAACCATTAAATTTCTCATATCTACTGAATTGAATATCTACAATAAGCAAAGATACTGCCACACAGAATGATTTTCAGCGGATTAAGCTTTTTGATGAGTGGTGGTATAGTGGTGCTAAAACATTTTATCGCATCACAAGCAGAGATAATTTCGGGTATGCAACACGTAGAGTTTTTCCATCGGGATCATTTTGAATTTAAATATCATCGCAAGAAAGCTTCAAACGAACTCTCACGATTCATAGATTTTTTCTGGGAAACTGATTTTGACGATCTATATATTCAATACCCGAATGGATTTTCTGATGCTCTGTTTCCTAACATCGGATACACTTATCTCATTAACCTGGGAACTCCATTCGTGATGCAATTAGATGATGAAAGATTCGAAATAAAAAGCGATGGCTTTTTGCCAAGGCATTGTAACATGATCTGCCATCATTCTGAAGGCAACAAAATATTCGGGATCAAGTTCAAGGTATCTCCTGTTGTCTTCGAAAAGAATGTGAACTTCTCTGAGTATAAAGAATATATTTTTCCATTAGCATATCTTATCGATAGGAAGGTAATTGCAGAAGTAAAAAAAGCAGATAATTTTTTAACAAGGGTTGAGATCATTTCGAAATATTATAAAGAAGTGATTCAACAACATTCAGGCTCTTTGAAGTATGTTGATATTGTTACAGAGATATTAGATGTGTGTTATACCAACAACGATTTTTCGCTTTCAATCGAAGAACTTGCCGCTAAATACAATGTAAGTTCAAGAACGTTGCAACGATATTTTGAAAAGGCTACGAGTATCAGCAGTAAACAGGCGTTGCAAATAATCAGGATACGAAAAGCTGTTGAAGATCTTACGAACAATCCTGAAAGTTTCAATTATCAAAAATATGGTTACTACGATTACAGTCATTTTCATAAACACCTGAAAAATTTTATAGGCAGGCATTCCATTAATATTATAGAACCGCATTTGAAACTTTTAAAAGGTGTACAATTATAAAGAGCTTCCAAAAGGAAGCTCTTCACATTTATAAACTGATATTTTAGTTTCCGCCGGCTCTCCTGATCTCTTCTTCAGAAGCCATAGATTTTCTTCTTGCAGCCTGTACTTTATTATTACCAAACCTGTATGTAAAGCTGAGGTTGGCTACACGGCTTTCCCTATATGCATGCCAGTTCTCAACATATCTTCCTTCGTATGTAACAGTAGCTCTTGGAAGGTTGGTCCAGAAAATATCAGACACATTAAACCTGATGGTTCCTTTTCCCTGCATTACAGTTTTCTGAGCACCAATTGCAATACCCCATTGTGCTTTCGAATACATGTATCCTTGTCTTCCTGCTGAATTGTAGCTGGCACTCAATTCTGCACTCCATCCTTTTTTAAATGTAAAATTATTATTGGTACGAATATTTGCTGCAGGTGATCCATTACTGATCGGTGTTCTTGCAAGATTTCCATTAAAGTGGTTATAAAAGATGTTTACATTATTCACCATATTCCACCACTTATTGATCTTAACAGGTGTAGTTGCCGTTAAACCGAAATAATCTGATGATTCAAGGTTCAATGGAATTTGTGTGGTGATATTTGAATCTGCTCCTGCTGCAATTTTAAAATTGGGAATAGCTTCTAAAATTGGAATAATAGCAATCGTTTGTGGATCTTTTGTATGACTATACGCTAAACTAAAACTCAGGTTCTTTACTGTATAACTGAGCTCATAACTCCACGTAAGTTGAGGAAGCAACTCCGGCTTTCCAGTAGCATAGGTTGTTGCATCGATCAGGAAAAGAAAAGGATTTAATTGTGAGTAGCCTGGGCGGTCAATTCTTCTGCTAACAGAAACACCAAGGGTTTGATCTTCTTTCAATTTGTAATTGAAAAATGCACTGGGAAAAAATTGAAGATAACTGCTATCCCATCGCTGATCTTTCTGGAACTGGTGTGTATTAATCTTAGTTTGCTCCGCTCTTAATCCAACCTGTACACTGAACTTCTTTGCTTCTTTACTAAAACTCACATATCCTGCATGATTGTATTCATCATAATAAAAACGGTTCGTTTTGGTTGAATCTACCTTCACTTCGGTTGGTAAAACGTTGAAGAACTTTGCATCATTATCAGCAGTAACATAACTTGATTTAACACCGATCTCAAACTTGCCTCCTTTTTTTAATGCCTGGGTGTAATCGATCTTTCCTGTTTGCAATGTTAGTTTACCATCCTGGTCACCATCCAGAATGTCAGAAGTTTTTGGGTTACCGTTGATGCTATAAAAGTTTGTTATGTTGCGGGAAAGTGAGGCTGTTTTGAAAACACCATAATCAACATCAGCACTCAATTCCTGTCCTTGTTTAAAAGTATGTTTGAAGTTGATATTGCCTACTGCATTACCATTATGATCATTGTTGGTTGCAAGAGTATTAAATGTATAATAAGGAACACCAGACTTATCATTCACAACCGAAGTATTGGTATTGTTTCTTTCAAAATGTACAAGGCTGCTATTCACTACAAACCCTATGATCGTTTTCTTTGAAGGAAAGAAATCGATCCCGAAACGGGCATTGTGAAAATTCACCGGCATCTTCGCATAGTTGTCTTTATCATCAGAACCATTGAACACTCCGTCTTTAAAAAAATTACGGTTAAGAATAAGATGATTCAGATTCATTCGGTAGCCATAACTGTAATTGCCAAAAATATTTATGCCTTTGTTACGATAGTTGAGGTTAAGCCCTGCATTTGCTTTTGGGTAAATACCCTGTCCGTATCCTATGTTGGCAGTGCCATTCATTCCCAAACGCTGGTCTTTTTTCATCCTGATATCGATGATGCCTGAATTACCTGCTGCATCATACCTGGCAGATGGGTTGGTGATGATCTCTATTCTATCTATTGCATTACTGGGTAATCCACGTAAATAATTGGCAAGATCAGCACCGGTCATCGGAGAAGGTTTGCCATCGATCATAATGATCACTCCCGATTTACCCCTGAGGCTGATCACATCATTTTGATCTACGGTAACTCCTGGTGAACGTTCCAATACATCCATTGCTGCATTACCTGCATTTACAATGCTGTTGTCAACATTCACTACGATCCTGTCGGTAAGTTTTTGTATAAAAGGTTTCCTTGCAGTCACTGTTACGTTATTCATATCAACTGCTGCAGGCTTTAAGATCATTGCTGGAAACTGAACTTCTTTTACGTCTCCTGTAACGGTGATCCCGTTCGATACTGCTGTTGCATAACTTACAGCAATGAGCTTTACGAAATAAGTTCCGGGTTTTATATTATCGAATTCAGCCACGCCATTTTTATCACTGATCGCAGTTCTTATTAGTGCTGAATCTTTTGCTCTTCTTAGCTCGGCAGTAGCATTTTCAACAAACTGCTTCTGTTCATTGTTTATTTGTATGGATACGGTAACTTTTACTTCCTGGGCAGATGAGCACAGGTAACATAAAAGCACGAACAGAAGTAAGTTGATTTTTTTCATCGATCTTGATTTGGATCAAAACACCTGAAAAAAATCAGCAGGGAAAACGAAAAATCCTTTTTACACTGAAAGACTTAGATAAACGGGTTACAATTGCTACATGCACTAAAAGAAGTGTCAGTTTTTTACATCAGCTCAGCAATCCAAAAAACCCATAGCGGATATAGAGATAACTTATCATTCCTGAAAAAACAACCCAAACTAAAAGTGCCGAGAAGCAAACGAAGAAAGCTTTTACGGCAGAAGCTTTTGTTCCCTTATTCATAAAGTTGTAATAAGATATGGATCGGTAACCTACTTCAAACACAAAGTACAATAACAACAATCCATTTGCTGAACTTAAGTGAAACATCTTTTCTAACGGACCAAATACAACAGCAAATACGAGTACACAAAATCCTGAAAAATATAGATTGGCTACAAGATGTTCTGTATAGTTATATCTATCTGTTTTATAAAATAACCAAAGAAGGATCGTTATAAAAGGAGTAGCAAACATGGCAACAAAGTTTGCGTACTTATTAAAAAATGTGATGGATTTTGTTCGTCGTTCAAAAATGGCTAAAACATGTTTCTTTTTCTCCGGATCTTTTATTTGTTCTACCTGCGCCATTTGTTTTTCTGAAGTGTACGCACCTTTCGTATCACTGTTCAATACGTTCACCATAAAAACATAAACGCCGGCAACGATCAGGAAGAAATTCAGCGGCGAAAAATATTTTTTGCGTTTCCCTTCAACATATTCTCTTGCTACTAAACCAGGCCTGGATATCAGTTGCCACAACAAAGAAAAAATTCCTTTATCTGCATGAGTGAAATAATGCATCAGGTCATGGCTAACATCATGCATGGAAAGTCGATGCACCACTGCTTTTTGACCGCAGGATGAACAAAATCTTTGTCCAGGAATTAATGAAGTTTCGCAATTGAGGCAGTTAGAGGCTTGCATTTTACCAAAATACAAGTTCTGCCGAAGAAAAAGAAGATTACTCGATGATCATTTTTCTACTAAATCTTGCAGATTTACTCACCACCTGCAAAATGTAAGTTCCGGAAGCAATCTCTTTTGGAAGATCAAACTGCTGTGTTGAATTACCGGATTCCAGGTTTAGAATATCGATGATATATTTCCTGCCATCCTTATCGAAGAGTAAAACGGAATATTTTCCTTTTTCAAGATTCTGAAGCTCGAGGTTAAAAGTTTTTCCCTGTACAACAGGATTTGGATTGATGACCACGTTGGGGATCTTTGCTGCCGAACTCACCATTGAAGTAGCAAGTATTGGTTTAGCTAAGTCTGCCGTAGCAGTTTGAGCCGAAGCGGAAGCACCGCAAAAAGCTAGCAGAATGAAGGCAAAAAATCGTTTCATAATCAATCCCTTTCGTTTGTTGTGTCCGCTCAACGGATTAAATCTAACCTATTTAAAGGATTGAAAACAAAAAACAATGCCGAAAATTGCTTTTTAAGCAAGATTTTATTGCTTCAGCATACTTTCCCTGATGTCTTGCATGATGCGTTTTGCGATATTATCTGCAGTGGTTTCGAAATTACTTTCTGCATAAATACGAATGATCGGCTCGGTATTACTGGTTCTTAAGTGTACCCAATCATTATCGAACTCGATCTTTAAACCATCTTCTGTATTGATGGGATTGTTCTTGTATTTTGTTTGAATGCTCTTGAATATTTTATTGATATCAAAACCATTCTCTAATTCAATTTTGTTCTTGCTCATGAAGTAATCAGGATAGCTGCTTCTTATTTGCTTGGCTGTTTTCTTTTCTTTAGCCATGAACGTTAAGAATAAAGCGATTCCAATCAAGGCATCTCTGCCGTAATGCAGATCTGGAACAATGATTCCTCCATTTCCTTCTCCACCGATCACGGCATTCACTTCTTTCATGCGGTTCACAACATTCACTTCGCCTACTGCCGAAGGGCTATATTCTCCACCATGTTTAACAGTAACATCTTTCAAAGCCCTTGTAGATGACATATTGCTCACTGTGTTGCCTTTCTTGTTCCTGAGGATATAATCAGCAACAGCAACAAGTGTATATTCTTCGCCAAACAATGATCCATCTTCACAAACAAAACACAGGCGATCCACATCAGGATCTACAGCAATACCCAGGTCTGCTTTTTGTTTCTCAACTTCTTTGCAGAGTTCAGTAAGATGTTGTGGTAATGGCTCGGGATTATGTGCAAATTTTCCGTTCACTTCTTCATTCAACACAACATAATCCTTCAGGCCCAATGCCTTTAACAAAGCAGGAACAGCGATTGCCCCGGTACTATTAATTGCATCAACAACTATCTTGAACTTTGCTTTTTTTATGGCAGCAACATCTACCAAAGGATAATTCAATATTGCTTCGATATGCTGATCCAGTGCATTCGTATTTTGGCTGTATGAGCCAAGCTTATCGACAGTTGAGAAATTATATTCATCAGCTGAAGCGATATGCAAGATTTCTTCGCCATCTTTTCCACTGATGAATTCTCCTTTATTGTTCAGAAGTTTTAGAGCATTCCATTCTTTCGGATTATGGCTTGCCGTTAATATGATACCGCCATCTGCATTTTCAAATTTTACAGCCATTTCAACGGTTGGTGTAGTACTTAAACCAAGGTCAACCACATCAAAACCCAGAGCATTCAATGTACTGATAACAATGCGTTGCACCATTTCACCACTGATACGTCCGTCACGGCCGATCACTATCTTTTTCCCCTTAGCATTCTTCGACAACCATGTGCCGTATGCTGCTGTAAAACGAACGATATCCAGCGGAGTAAGTGCTTCACCTGTTTTGCCACCAATAGTGCCGCGAATTCCTGAAATGCTTTTTATTAACGCCATCCATGAAAGATTTAGAGAGCTGCAAACATAAAAAACAATCAGAATATTACTGCTGCTTAAATTTGACGGTACTTGTTCAACTATATCTTTGTCGCAACACTTAATTATGCCTGAAAAGCCTTGGTTTAAAGACTGGTTTAACTCTCCATATTATCATCAACTGTATCAACACAGGGATGATACAGAAGCCACGAACTTTATTAAGAAGATCATTCACTTTCTGCAACCACAGCCAAAAAGCAGAATGCTGGATGTTGCTTGTGGCAAAGGAAGGCACAGCAAAGCTTTGGCAGATATGGGTTTTGATGTTACCGGTATCGATCTTTCAAGTGAATCGATTGCTGAAGCAAAAAAATCAGAGGCTGATAACCTTCACTTTTTTGAACACGACATGAGGCTGCCTTTCTGGATCAATTATTTTGATTATGCATTCAACCTCTTTACAAGTTTCGGTTATTTCAAAACAGATCGTGAACATAACAACGCAATAAGAACGATCGCTGGAAGTTTAAAAAATAATGGAACATTACTTATCGATTACCTGAATGTGCATTATGCTGAGGACAACATAAAAAAATCGGAAAAGATCGATCGGGAAGGAACGATATTTCACATCAGTAAATGGCATGATGAAAAACATATCTACAAACAGATACAGGTAGAAGATCATGGTGCTGCATTACAGCATTTATACACCGAGAAAGTTGCGAAGTTTTCATTGGGCGATTTCACTGATATGCTGGCTTATCACCATATGCAGGTACAAGATGTTTTTGGTGATTATGAATTGGGAAGGTATGATGTGAGAAAGTCACCAAGGATGATCATTGTAGCGAAAAAATTTTTGCCATAATAAGAGTGGCTCACTCTTCGAGAGTGAACGCTCTTCTTTATAGCAACTGTCTTGCTTTTATCTCGAGATATTTATTCAAAGCATTTACCGTAAGATTTTTAGGTGGTGTAAGAATCGACATGATGCCATGTTGCTTTAACTCAGCTATGATCTGCTGCTTTTCTGAAGCGAATTTTTCAGCCACCGCTTTGGTATAGACCTGCTTCATATCTTTTGCAGGTTCATTCAATAAAGCATCGAGTTCTGTGTTTTCGAAAAAAACGGTCACTAATAAATGATCGGCTGCGATCTTCCTGAGGTAAGGAAGTTGTCGCCTCATTCCACTTAATGATTCAAAATTGGTGAACAGCACAATCAGGCTTCTTTGAGTTACTCTTCTTTTAAGCAGTATGTACAATCTTTCAAAATCGCTTTCGAGATAGCGGGTCTTCTGGTTATATAAAACTTCAAGCACAGATTGCATCTGCGAGAACTTCCTGTTAGCAGGTAAAAAACTACTGATCTTCTCCGCAAAGCTGATGATGCCGGCTTTATCCTGTTTCAACAAGGCTACATTGCTCAAAACAAGTGAAGCATTGATGGCATAGTCAAGTAAACTCAGTCCTTCAAAAGGCATTTTCATCACTCTGCCTTTATCAATCACACAATACACCTGCTGGCTTTTCTCATCGGTGTAATTGTTCACCATCAACTGACCTTTTCTAGCAGTGGCTTTCCAGTTCACCGTTCTGTAATCATCACCAATTACATATTCTTTGATCTGTTCAAACTCCATGGTATGTCCCAGGCTTCTCACTTTCTTCACACCAACCTCACTCAACCTATTGTTGATTGCCATCAACTGGTAACGCCTCATCTGTATGTAAGAAGGATACACAGGAACATCCGTTGGCTGACCAAGATTGTACCTGCGTTTGAATAAACCAATCTGTGTTGCGGCATATACTCGTATCAATCCAAACTCATATACACCACGTTTAACCGGACGAAGATTATAAGAAAGAAACTTCTTCTCTCCTTCCTTCAGGTTAATGTGAAAATTCACATCACGTTTTTGGAACTGGTGCGGTATCTCATCAATGATGTTCAAATTAACAGGGATAGAATACCTGTTCTCAAAATGAATATGGATCGGGTTATCGTCACCATTGCTTAAACGTTCTGCATGAGAACGGATAGCAATAACTCCATTGGTACGATATAAAAGAAAATAATCGGCAATGGCAAAAATGATAAGCATCCCTGTAGCAGCATAAGGAATCACACCAAGCCACTCCAAAAAAAACCTGCAAACAAAAAGCACTACACATACAGCTACAGCAGCATGCCATCGATTGCTGAGGTATAAAGAACTGATATATTTACTCCACCACTTTTTCAAAACTATCTTGGAACTTCTATCTTTTTAATAATATCAGTGATCACTTCTACAGGAGTGCTTCCTTCCATTTCTTTTTCTGGTGTAAGTATGATGCGATGCACCAGCACAGGCTGAAGTACTTCAGCAACATCATCAGGTGTAACAAAACTTCTACCTCTCATGGCTGCAATGGCTTTGGAAGACTTCAGTACTGCTACTGATGCTCTTGGACTTGCTCCAAGAAATAATGCTTTATTATTTCTTGTTTCATACACAAGATCAGCGATGTATTTCATCACTTTATCTTCTACATGCACTGCAGTAACTGCCTGGCGGAAACTGTTGATCTCATCAGCACTCAACACATTGGTAACAACATCAGCAAAATGCGCAGTGATACCTTTATGTGAATATTCAAGGATCTTTATTTCTTCTTCAGGAGATGGATATTTTACTTCGATCTTAAATAGAAATCTATCAAGCTGTGCTTCCGGTAAACGATATGTTCCCTCGTGTTCAACAGGATTTTGTGTAGCCAGCACCATGAAAGGCTCTTTGAATTTATGCGTTACACCGTCATAAGTTATTTGCCTTTCTTCCATCACCTCAAATAAAGCTGCCTGAGTTTTTGCTGGTGAACGATTGATCTCATCTATCAGAACAATGTTACTGAATACCGGACCCTGCTTAAAGCTGAATGATGCAGTTTGCGGATTGAAAACAGAAGTACCAATAACATCACTCGGCATCAGGTCTGGTGTAAACTGTATCCTGGAGAAAGGAACAGCAATACATTTCGCCAGCAACTTAGCGGTGAGTGTTTTTGCAACACCCGGAACACCTTCTATTAATACATGACCTTCTGCAAGCAGGGCAGCTAACAAAAGATCGATCATCTTCTCCTGGCCAACAAGCACTTTCCCGATCTCGAATTTAATACGGGCAACAGCTTCATTCAATTGGGTTACATCAATTCTGTTCTCCATTCGTTATATTTTGGATGATGTATAAAATTGTTCAATTCGTTTGTTTAACTCTAACAGCTTTCCATCAGTGATATTTCTTGATGATCTTACTTCATCGTAAATATCCACGATCTGTTGTATCTGCTGCTCTTCAGCACCGGATTTCTTTGCCAGTAGCTTTACAAAAGCTTCGTCAAGCACATTCGTTTGCACATAATACCGGCTTCTCACATGCTGCATCCAGTAATGAAATTTATTATTGGCAATACTGCGATTATCTTTCTGTCCAAAATAAACTGCTGCAACCGTTCTTACAAAATCAAGTGTAGTGTTTCGTAAAGGCAGAATAACCGGTATGATACGTTGCCTTCTCTTCATCTCTACCAGAACAAATAATATCATACCTGCAATGCTGATGCGTAAAGCCCACCGCAACCATTCATTACCTAAGAAAAAACGCAAGGGTGTAGCCGGACCACTTCTGCCTTGCTTGTAATATTCATCCCAGTAAATAGTTTGAACATCTTTCGGCAGATACGACATTGCCTTTGCAACATACTGGTTGTTGTTATTGAACAACATAAAATAATTACTGAAAGAAAGCGGTGCAGCATGAACAAAAAATGCTCCCGAACCAACGTTCACTTTTACGAAGTTGGGCTTATTGTTATGAGTAACACCAAGGATCACTGTAGAATCATCTTTATTAAGTGAGGAGAAAGTTTCATCAACAGCGAACTTCTTAAAACGGTAATTGGTATCAGCTTTCAAAACAGGATTCACAAGATTCAAAGAAGTAGAATCTTTACTGAACAACTCTGCAAAATCCTGCCTTTCTAATCCTAACGTATCCATCAGCTTTTTATTGATCTTATCAGCTGATAAAAAAACATAATTGCCTTTATGAACAAATTTCAAAAGCTCTTTTACATCAGTTTCTGCAGCTCCAAAAAATGGCGCTACAACAATGTAAGCAGCATGTTGAATATCCTGGTTGTGCAGTGTATTATAAATTGGCTCACGCTGAGCAATGATGGATGAAGTTGGGAATACATCTTTCAACCGATTGTAGAGAATGTATGCACCGTAAGGATTTTTATCGTCTTTACTCAACGTCACAGTCCAGTCGATCGGTTGCGGACGATTCAGCTCTGCTACAATATATACTGTAAGCAGTAGGCCAAATATGATGAGGAATGTACGGTAACTTTTCACTAGTTGATCTTGTTTTTAAAATCAATGAATGATGTTTCAAAATCACGATAGTGTTCCTTACTTACAGTTTCTCCACCATACCATGCAAATTCAAACGAAGTGGTAAGATGATTAAAGGTATCTGATGCAGCATGTTGCTTTAGTTCGTATACATAAGCGGTATTTGTTTTACCAGGCTTCCAGTCGATCAATGCTTTATCGCTGAGTAGTTTTAAGGAATAGAGATACACCAATCTTACTGCAAGACGATAGTTCTCTTTATCGACAGCTTCTTTTATTGCATCATCAAAAGAAATACTGTGAATGTCTTCCGAGCCAACTTCATAATCCAGTCCTTTCTTTCCTCGTGAACCAAATAAGCCTGTTCTGTCACCTGTCATTTTTAAAATAAAGTACACAACGGCTGCGATTCCCAATAAAATAAAAATGATCTTGACAGTTACATTACCTACTGGGTTAGACATCAACTCCCCGATCTTTCTCCAGAACCAGGCCCAGAACCTGTCCCACAGAGACGTTACGGGTTCTGATAATTTATCATACTGAAACTGTCGATCTTTCTTGTACTCACTTATTGCCTGTTCATTGAAAGCCCTTGCCTGTACATGAGATGAGTCATAGGCAGCTAACTGGCCATTGCCATTAAGCGAAAAGAAAACTAATATGCAGAAAAGCAGGTATCGCATTAATACTGCTCCTCAATTTTATCATTTGGATTTGTTGTGCCCAGGTTTTCCAAACGTTTCATCATTCCAAAGCCATCGAGTTTCTCTATAAGACTGTAATAATTAAGACAAACAGACACCACAAACACGAGGTAAAAGCAATATCCAAATACATTGGCTACTGATGTAAATACGCCTGCTGTAGTAGAAAATTCTTTAGTTGTGAGATAAGAACCTACACCAGTAAAAATCCCGACAATTAACCCGATAGCACCTCCTACAAAACTGTAGATCAGGTAAGACACGAAGTAAATAGCGAGTGAAACCCAGAAATTTTCTTTGATGAGTTCAAAGCACCTGCTGATGGATCCACCAATACTCGCATCTTCATTTACCATTATTGTAATAGCAGGAGCAAGTACAACGGCAAGATAAACACCAGGCAAAATACAGAGCATCGTTCCAACAACGATCAAGATCAAAGCAATGATCGCTAATACAATTGCAGGAACAATATGCCTCCTGAATTCACTCCATACTTCTTCCAATGTTGGGGATTCGTTATTCTTGTCATACAGTTTCATATAAGCTGCAACACATACCTGCATAGCTGCTAAGCCCAACATTGTAAGAATGATGATCAAAAAATAGTTTAGATTAAAAATGGAAGAAAAGATCGAAAGATCACCAGGTTGCTTTTCTACCCTGTCAAATACAGAGGTCATCTGGCTTTGATAAATGCCACTTATAATCGCAGCACCTATAATAAAAACACCAGATATAAGGGCAAAACTTTTGAATAAAGGTTTAAACTCCTGCCGGATGAACTGGAATGTATCTCCGATATTCTCTCCGAAGTCTCTTACTTTACTGAGGTAAATTTTTTGTTGAGCCATATATCAAAACTATTGCGGGTAAATGTTGAAGTATTCTTTGGTGCCTGCTCAATTCTCTTGTGCAAACGTATCGGATAAATTATGAAATACCATATGATAAAAGCCAATGAAGCTCCCAGTATCGATAAGCTTAGTGCAAGTGGCATATCGGTGTGCCTTGTTACATAACCTTCAAAAAATGCAGCGGTAAGAAATACCGGTACCAAACCAATTACGATCTTAAGTCCGTCTTTACCACCTCTTAAAAAAGAAGCCGACCTGCTGTATGTTCCAGGGAAAAGAATGCTTGTTCCTAATATCAATCCTGCAGCTCCTGCAATTACGATTGCCCATATCTCTAAAGTGCCGTGAATGAATATGACGGTGATGCTTTTAAAACCTAGTCCTTTTGAAAAGAAATAGTATTCGAACGATCCTAGCATTAAACCATTGCTTAATAATAGCCAGATCGTACCAATAGTAGTAGCTCCTAAAACGTAAGCAACAAACGATACCCTGATATTATTAAATGCGATCTGAAGAAACATTTCCAATTGCCCGGCATGCTTGTACACACCAAACGGATCACCCTTTTCAATGTTCTCATTGGTCATGTTCACATACCCATCACCAAGTATCAACCGGATGAAATTATCATCGTATTTGGCTGACAAAGCTCCCATCGCACAGAATGTGATGAAGAACAGAAAGGCATACAAAAATTGCCGATGATATCGCTTAAAGAGAAATGGCAACTCATATTGCCAGAACCACCATATCCGGCTACGGTCTTCTAACTTGTTCTTATATATTTTCTGGTGGAAACGGGAAGCCAGTCCGTTTAAATACTTTGTTGTGTTGCTTTGCGGATAGAACGTTTTAGAATATGCCAGGTCATCGGTAAGCTCTACAAAACGTTCTGCAAGCACATCAGCCGAAATGCGTTGCTGCACTTCAGCTTCGTATTGCTTCCATTTATCTGCGTTTTGTTTCAGGAACTGTGCTTCCCTCATAATCAGTCAACCTTCGTTACTCCGTAAAAATAAAGGCAAAAAACATTTGCAGTTCCATAAAACTAGTTTTATTTAGAGCTGATTTATTTATGAGCACCATATCCATTACAACCACCCAGAATATTGAAGTAGAATACGACCTTGCCAGCCTTGGAGAAAGGATCGTTGGAAGGATCCTCGACGGATTGCTGATCGTAGTGTATGCTTTTATTATCATCTTTATCGTAATAGGAACCAGCCAGTTTAATTCTTTTTTTGAGCATAACGGGTGGATGGTGGTTTTCTTTATTCTTCCTCCTTTCTTCTATGATCTGGTTTGTGAAATGCTTTTTAACGGTCAAAGCCTGGGAAAAAAAGTGATGGGAATAAAAGTGATCAGCCTGAATGGAGAACAACCCACATTTGGACAATACCTGATCAGGTGGCTTTTCAGGTTAGTTGATTTTAGTCTTACCGGTAGTCTTTGTGGTTTGATCTGTGTTGCCGCCACCGAAAAAAGACAACGCCTTGGCGATATCATTGCAGGAACAACTTTGGTAAAAACAAGACCGAGAGCCAACATCCAGCAGACATTGTATGTACCTACTGAAGAAAACACCTATGTACCTACTTACCCTGAAGTGGTAAACCTTTCTGATAGCGATATCCAACTGGTAAAAGAGGTGTTGATCAACGTGCAGAAAACAAGGAATACGATGCTTGCATTACAAGCTATGAACCGGATAGAACAAGTATTACACATCACCAGCAAACAGGATCCGGTGAGTTTTCTTTATTCTGTATTATCTGATTATAACAATCTTGCTTCAAAGCTTTAATGGTGCGGAGCAAGAAGATCAAACGGATATACATGTACATTTCTTAGTACCCAGAAAAGCATTACTACTACTGCTAAAATCCAGATGAATGTTACGGAATGAAATAGTCGCTGCTGCACAACTTTAGTAGTGAATGTATTCATAATCGAAGCATATACAGAATAACCGATCATTGGCAAGGAAGCCACCAGCAAAACATTGAAACGCATAGCCGAAATGAGATCAAAGTGCAGTAGTGCCGAAATAGCTCTTTGAGAACCACAACCCGGACAAAATAAACCAGTCAGGCTGTGAAAAGGACATTTGGGAAACAGCTGTGTTTCTCTTGCATCAATAAAGAAGTACAGCAGTGATATCGCTACCACTGCTGCACAACGTATTAGAAATTGTATCTTCTTATCTATAATCATTCATTGCATCCTTATTTGCCCAGAAAGCTGTCACTCCGAAAGCAAAAATAGCAATGATATAAAGGACCAATACAGCCAGTCCTACGAAGAAGCCGATCTTAGTCCACTTCGCAGCATCTCTTGAAGCTTGCAATGCTCCAGCCTGATCTCCTGCATTAAATTTAGAGCTCACTTGAGTCGCATAAACAATTCCAACAACCCCAAAAGGCAAACAGCAGAATAAAGTAACAAGGATAGATTCTACCAACCAATTCTTTGGGGGAGTTAACATTGGTTGCTGTTGATAGTTTTGTTCCATAAAGCAGTTTTAGTTTATTTAGCAAAATACATTGTGTTGTGCAAATAAAAAAGCTCCTGATAAAGGAGCTTTTCAACAAAATATTCAACAACTCTAATTAATACGCTCTTGCAAACAATACCCGTTGCTTAGATGTATTTCCTGTTAAAACGCATTTACCTTCTTCCTGTTTATTGTTAAGCGGAATACAACGAATGGTTGCCTTTGTTAGTTCCTTGATCTTTTCTTCTGTTTCAGGAGTACCATCCCAATGTGCTGAAACAAATCCGGCCTTCTCATCCAGCAGTTTTAAAAACTCATCCCACGTATTGGCTTCTCTTGTATTCTCCTGGCGAAAAGCATTTGCCCTGTTGTAAATGTTCTGCTGTATCTCATCTAACAGCTTCACTACATTGTCTGCCAAACCATCAATACTCAGGCTCATCTTCTCCTTTGTATCTCTTCTTGCTACTTCGGCAACATTATTTTCCAGGTCTCTTGCTCCCATCGCAATTCTCACAGGTACACCTTTCATTTCATACTCGGCAAATTTCCATCCTGGTCTTGCAGCGTCATTATCATCATACTTTACTGAAACGCCTGCAGCTTTCAACTGCTTCATCAGCTCATTTACTTTTGCATCGATGGCAGCTTTCTGCTCTTCTCCTTTATAAATAGGAACGATCACCACCTGTAGCGGAGCAATTTTCGGAGGCAATACCAACCCATCGTCATCACTATGAGCCATTACTAAAGCTCCGATCAGCCTTGTACTCACACCCCAGCTCGTTGCCCAAACATAATCCAGCTTGTTGTTCTTATCGCTGAACTTCACATCAAAAGCCTTGGCGAAGTTTTGACCGAGGAAATGTGATGTCCCAGCCTGCAACGCTTTTCCATCCTGCATCAACGCTTCAATACAATATGTGTCCTCGGCTCCTGCGAAACGTTCGTTTGGTGTTTTCACGCCTTTTACCACAGGTAAAGCCATCCAGTTCTCTGCAAAATCTGCATATACATCCAGCATTTGCTCTGTTTCTGCAATCGCTTCTTCTTTTGAGGCATGTGCAGTGTGACCTTCCTGCCAAAGAAATTCTGCAGTACGTAAAAACAAACGTGTTCTCATTTCCCAACGAACCACGTTAGCCCACTGGTTTACCAAAATAGGAAGATCACGGTAAGATTGTATCCAACCTTTATAGGTGTTCCAGATGATCGCTTCAGAAGTTGGACGAACCACCAGTTCTTCTTCAAGTCTTGCTTCCGGATCAACGATCAGCTTTCCTTTATTATCAGGATCTGCTTTTAAACGATAATGTGTTACCACGGCACATTCTTTTGCAAATCCTTCTGCGTTTTTTTCTTCTGCCTCGAACAAACTCTTGGGCACGAACAAAGGAAAATACGCATTCACATGTCCCGTATCCTTGAACATTTTATCCAGTGCATCTCTCATATTTTCCCAAAGTGCATAGCCATATGGCTTGATCACCATACAGCCACGAACGGCACTGTAATCTGCCAGCCCGGCTTTTAAAATAAGATCATTGTACCACTGCGAATAATCCTGTGCTCTCGATGTAATTTCTTTAGCCATGATGTGTTTTATATATAACCAACTTCAAATCTATCCTCGTCGTCTGTTGTGTCACTCACTTATACGTTCAGAATATTACTCTGCTGATGTGATTCGTGAATCGTGAATCTTAAAAACACGATTGACGATTAACGAATAAACCGTACAAGAGTGCGACGCAACGGAAGTTAAATAGCATTGTTACAGCCAGGACCATAAAATTCATAAACCTTATCGTTCCCTTAACACTCTTTATTGCGCTAAAACGTTGTACGGCAGAGAGTTTGCTACTAAATTGCTATCGCTCCGGAGGCGTCACAAATGTAGTAACTTCGCATTAATAACCTCACAAACCAAACCGTCATGAAAGACAGAATTCTACTCACCTTGCTCGTAGGTTCTTTGCTTGCCAGTTGTTCTTCAGTTTACAGAAGCGGACAAACCCCAGATGATGTTTATTATTCTCCCACAAGAGAGGTTGTAAAAACACAGGATAAAGAAGAAGACAAGCAGGAAGAAAAAACCACCACTGCCGACGATCAATATTTAAAAATGAAAGTACGTGACCGCTATCGCTGGTCACAGATCGATGATTACGATTATTGGGTTGACAGCCGATACAACAATCATTGCAGCTGTACCTGTAACCCTCCGGGTTATAATTATGGATACAGCGTAGGTTACGGTTATTATCCTACCAGGAGCTGGTCTTACTATTCTTACAATCCTTATTACATCGCAGGATATTACAATCCTAAGTACATAAAGGGTAATACCAGTGGCTCTAACGTTAAAGCCTACTCGAACACTACTTACAACAACACCAACAGCCCAACGAATGTAAAAACAGGCAATACTAATAATGGATCATTCCTGAAAAGAGTATTTACCAGTTCTGGCGGCACAGCAGACAGAACGGAAAGAACATTCTCTGGTGGTTCATCTAACACAAGCAGTTCTGCAGGTGGAAAGAGTGGTGGCTACAACAGCAGCGGAAGTAGTAGCAGCAGCGGACGAGGTGGCAGAGGCAACTAATAATTCCTACAGCAAAAATGAAATAATCAGTTACAGATCATGTGTTGCAGCAATGCAGCACAAGGTCTGCAGCTAAACCTTTACCCCAACACTTACTTTATGCAAAAATATTTACTCCTAACCTTAAGCATCATTTCATTCAGCTTTGCGTATTCCCAAACACCGGAAGACGCATTAAGAACAGCCTGGTTTACTCCTAACGGTACTGCACGGTATGTTGCAACCGGTGGCGTAATGGGTTCGCTGGGTGGCGATATCACTGCAGCAAACGTAAACCCTGCAGGCCTGGGCCTTTTTAAAACAAATGAGTTCGTCTTCAGCCCTAACTTTAATCTCAACAGGAACAAGTTCAGCTTCAGAGGTACAGATACATCTATTAATCGCAATGCTTACCAGAATGGGACAACAGGATGGGTATTCGGAATTCCAAGAGATAAAGGTGAAAAATGGACGAGCAGTGCAGTTTCTATTTCAGTGAATCAACTTGCCAGCTACAACAATCATGTTAGTTACAAAGGCTTCAACAACTTCAGCTCTTTTTCTGAGCAATACCTGGAAGAATTAGTAAGAGACAGGGCTGATACAAATGCAGCACTCAGTAATTACATTTTCGGATCTTCACTGGCATTCAGAACCTGGCTTATCGATACAAGTAATGATCCTGTATCGGGAGTATGGAATGGCTATCAATCACTGGTAACAATTCCTACAGGATTAAATCAACAGCTCGATGCAACTACAAGAGGTGGATATCACGAGATCGCTGTAGGTTTTGCCAATAATATGGAAGACAAACTGTACATCGGCGGTAGCATCACGATCCCTCTTTCATTCTATTCCCGCAATCTGTACTACAGAGAGTCTGATGCAACAAACAGCAAAACGAACGACTTCAATTATTTTGAATTCACGGAGAAAACAACCTCTTTCGGAATTGGTATCGGTGCAAAACTTGGTTTCATCTACAAACCGAAAGATCAATGGAGATTAGGATTGGCAGTGCATACACCGCAGTTTATGAACTTCAAAGATAAGATCAGGGCATCGATGACTACAGATACTGAAGGTTATGCCGGTGTAAGGTCAGAAAGCAGCGATAACCTGAATGATGGAAAACGTGGTGAAAGAACCTACAACCTGATGACGCCGTGGAGAGCTATTGCAAGTGGTAGTTATGTGTTCAGGGAAGTATCTGATACAAGAAGGCAAAGAGCTTTTCTTAGTGCCGATATAGAATATGTGAATTATCGTGGTGCAAGATTTTCTGCCAACGATGAGAACGATGTTACTGCGAAAGACTATTATAAGATGGTAAACGGTGCTGTAAAGGATGCATACAAAGGCAATTTCAATTTCCGTTTAGGCGGAGAGCTGAAGCTACACACCTTCATGCTTCGTTTGGGTGGTGCTTACTATGGAAGTCCATACAAGCGAAAAGAATTAAAAGCCGACAGGATATTAGCAACAGGTGGTTTGGGTTATCGCAATAAAGGTTTTTTTATCGACCTGAGCTATGCCCACACTTTTGTAAAAGATGTAAACTTTCCTTACATGCTAAATGACAAAGCCAACACTTTCGCTGTACAAGGTGGAAGCAGAGGCAATGTAGTAGCAACCATTGGATTCAAGTTCTGATAAACAGTTTTGCAAAAGAAAAGCCCCGGAATATCCGGGGCTTTTCTTTTCTTCAACGAATTATATTATTTCAGATCATCTGCTGTTAAACCGGTATTCACCTTTACATCTTTCAGGTTTATTTCCTGTGTAAACCTTCCAAGATCATAAGCAAGTTTCACCGGGATCTTTACATCACTTCTCTCATCATAATCCCTGATGAAAATTTGTATTGTAGTATTGCCTGCAGGTGTTTCTCTCACCATGGAGGTTTTCACTTTCCAGCCTTTTACAATATCGTAATAGTTGGTAACTACTCTTCCTGCAGGAGATTTCACATCTACCACATAAGCATCTTTTCCATCAACAGATTCAATGCCTTTCAATGTAAAGGTGTAACCTTTATCTCTCATATAAAGATCAGTAAAGAAAGCTGCCTTCTCATTCAGATCTTCTTTTGCCTTTTCATCAATTGGCTGAGCTGCTCCCTGTTGTGTTTTTGAATACTCACCATTTCTCAACTGTTCTTTTTGCAAAACCATTCCCTGTACTTCGATCAAACCAAGATAACCTGAACCTACGATCACTTTTTGGGTAACGTTCAATTCGTTTCCTGCAACTGAAGCAGTTCCGCTCAGGCTGATATCTTTAATAGCACGGATCTTTTTTTCTCCACCCACAGCATCAATGGCTTTTTGTATTACAGACTCAACCGTTACAGATGGATCAATTTTCTTCTCAGTTGGCTTTGCAACTTCATTTCCATAGATGTCAAAATACTTGACTTCACCATACTTCTCTAAACCGGTAATTCCTTTGGCATTACCAACAATGATGATATGAAGATTACCAGGTTGTACATAAGTGTTAGCCATTCTTTGTACATCAGCCGGAGTAACTTTAGACAGGTTAGTGAGATAGTTCCTGTAATAATCTTTCGGAAGATTATATCTCGCTATGTTCAAAGCGAAGTTGGCGATGGTAGCAGGTTGCTCCAACGATCTTGCAAAGCCTCCTGAAAGTGAATTTTTGAACCTTGCCACCTCTTCAGCTGGAATTGACTCTGTTCTCAACCTGTTGAATTCATACAAGAACTGACCAACAGCACTATCTGTCTTCTCTGTTCTTACTGATGCATTGGCATTGAACAATCCAATCATTTTATCCGCTCTGGTAGATGAATAAGCACCATAAGTGAATCCATATTTCTCACGAAGGTTTGCGAATAAACGTCCGGCACTACTTCCCAAAAGCTCATTCATAACAGAGCTAGGAATTGCATTGGCAGATCCTGGCTTTAACTCAATTGGTGTAACCAGTTTGATCACACTTTGCACAGAAGCCGGACGATCAACCACCGCAATATATGTTTTAGCAGGAGCTTTTGGCTGAGTGTAAGTCTTTGTTGGCACCGTACCTTTTTTCCAGTTGGAAAAATATTTATCAGCTAGTGATTTTGCTTCCGCAGGAGTAATATCTCCTACAAATACCAGGTAAGCAATATTAGGTTTCCAGTAAGTGTTGAAATAATCTTTGATATCTTTAAGTGTAACAGCTTTCAGTGTTGCTTCGGTTTCAATATCACCATATGGATGATCTTTTCCATACACCAACCTGTTCACTACATTGGTAGAAATGCTATTGGGATTGTCTTTTGCCTGTTGTAACCCTGTAAGCATCTGCTTACGAACCTTCTCTAATTCATCAGCAGAAAAAGCAGGATTGAAAGTAACTTCTGCCATCAGCTCCATCACCTGGGAGAAATTCTTCTTTAATGAAGAGACAGACAAAGAAGTGGAAGAACCTGAAAGACTTGCACCTAAAAAATCGATTGCTTCGTCTAACTCAGCTTTAGATTTCGCCTGTGTTCCCCTGGTGAGTAAGCTTCCTGCTAAAGAAGTTAAACCAGACTTATCTCCTTCAACAAAAGGTTCTCTATCAATGGTGAGTGTTGCAGAAACACGAGGCAATTTTGTATTCTGAACAACGAATACTTTTAACCCGTTGGCTAAAGTAAACGATGCAGGATCTGCAATCTGGATCTTTGGTGCAGGAGCAGGCTTCGGAGCCTTTTTTCTGTCGATCTTCACCTGTGCCATTGCCAGCACCGGAGAAAGAAGTAATAAACCGATATATATTTTTTTCATGATTGTCGATGTTTAATGCTGTAATTATTTTGCTTTAGGCACATAGTACAGAACAACCCTGTTCTCTTTGTTCAGGTATTTCTTCGCTACATTCATCAGGTCTTGTCTTGTTACTTTCCTGTACTTATCTATTTCTGTATTGATAAGATTCGCATCACCGAAATACACCTGGTAGTTGGCCAGACTTTCTGCAATACCTGCCATAGTAGCGTTGCTGCTCACGAACTCAGATTCGATCTGGTTCTGCACTTTCTGAAACTCTTTTTCTGAAACAAGATTCACTTTAAGATCGTTGATCACAGAATCCATCGAGGCTTCCAAAGCTTCCGGCGTAAAGCCCATATTAGGAAGTGCATAATTGATGAACAATCCTGCATCTTCATTAAAGTAAGGAATAGCAAAAGCGGCTACTGCCATTTCTTTTTCATCTACTAAGATGCGATTCATTCTTGATGATTCACCACCAGACAATAAAGTAGAAAGAACGTTGAAAGCGTAGTACTCATCGCTTGTTTGCTTTGGAGCCCTATAAGCCTGGATCACAGCAGGAAGCTGGATATTGTCTTCAACATTATCACGCACTTCTCCACCAAGCGGTGGTTCAACAACATCCGGACGATTGATTGGCTTTGTTCCTTTTGCGATAGGACCAAAATAGGCTGCGATCAGTTGTTTTGTTTTGGCAATATCAATATCACCAGCAATCGATAAAACACAGTTATTTGGAACATAGAATGTTTTATAGAAGTTGATGAATTCATCCAACTGCGCTGCATTCAAATGTTCCATACTTCCGATAGGAGCCCAACGATACGGATGCACTTTATAAGCTCTTTTCAGTACTTCGATAAGGATCGTTCCGTAAGGCTGATTATCGATTCGCTGACGCTTCTCTTCTTTCACTACTTCACGCTGAGTGTTTACGCCAACCTGTTCGATCTTGGCATGCATCATTCTTTCACTTTCCAGCCAAAGGCCAAGTTCTAGTTGATTAGAAGGAAGCAGTTCGTAATAAAAAGTTCTGTCTTGTGAAGTGTTTGCATTTAATGCACCCCCTGCATTGGTTACATACTTATCAAATTCGCCACGTTTAATGTTCTCGGATCCTTCGAAAAGCAGATGTTCAAAAAAGTGAGCGAACCCTGTTCTTGCAGTATCCTCATTTTTAGAACCCACGTGATATAAAGTTGTTACAGCCACAACAGGAGCTGTTTTGTCCTGGTGCAAGATCACAGTTAAACCATTCGGCAAAGTGTACTTCTCGAACTGGATCTTTCTGGTCTGTGCCATTATCCCAGTGCTCAGAAGCAAAGCTGCAGGCAACAGAAAAAACCATCTTTTCATGTTTCTATGTTTGTTTAAAGAATTTCGACGCAAGTTGTTAATTGTATTATTGGAAACGTCGCCGCAAGGTGAGCTTTTTCCACCGTTTATCAAAGAAGCTGGTGCTATTGATCGGTAAAAACCGTTTCCAGCACTTGTTTCACTGGTTCATGAGGTGAAAACCACATGATCTGTGGATCTTTTTTAAACCAGGTGAGCTGCCGCTTGGCGTAATGGCGTGAGTTCTTTTTGATGTCTTCTATCGCTTTATCAATGCTGGTCTTGCCGTTGAAGTATTCGAAAAGTTCTTTATATCCTACTGTTTGTAATGCGTTGAAGTGTTGATAAGGAATCATGCTTTTAACTTCTTCTATCAATCCATGTGTTATCATTATATCAACACGTTGATTGATTCTTTCGTAGAGTTCTTGTCTTGGAAGCTCCAATCCTATTTTGATGATGTTAAATGGTCGCTGTTGCTTTTCTCCTTTTCTGAATTCAGTGATTGATTCTCCGGTAGATTCCATCACTTCTAAAGCTCTCATCAATCGCTGAGGATTTTGCTGTTCTGCTGAAGCCCAGAATGCAGGATCTTTTTGCTGAACCTGCCGTTGCAACCATTCTATTCCATTTTTTTCAAACTGTGTTATGATGTTTTGTCTTATTTCATCATCCACTGATGGAATATCATCCAAACCTTCGGTAAAAGCTTTCACATACAAACCAGTTCCACCAACCATTACAGCAACATCTTTGTTCTGGAATATTTCGTCTGCTGCTTTTAAAGCGTATTGCTCAAACACCACTGCATTCACATCTTCCTGAACAGAATGTGAGCTGATGAAATAGTGTTGTACCTGTTGCAATTCTTCTTCTGTAGGTTTTGCTACACCAATATTGAGTTCTTTATAGCATTGACGGGAATCGGCAGAAATGATCTTCGTATGCAGGAGTTTGGCTGCCTCAATAGCAAAAGCTGTTTTCCCTACAGCGGTAGGACCAACGATGATGATAATTGTTTTTTTCTTAATCATATATTATGTTGCAGCGAAGTCATTATCTTACTAGATTAGTGTTTAAACTAAATTAGGTTGATACGTAGCAATACTATTCTATCCAGTCAAATAAATATTTCTCATTGTATTCAATATTGAGCTTCTTCAACAACATCAAATACTCCTCTTTGAAAGATTTAGTTTTATGATGATTCGGCTGATTCATTACATAGTTCACCACTTTATCAATATGGCTATGACTGTAAGAAAATGCTCCAAAGCCTTCCTGCCATGAAAATTTGCCAACGATAAGATTATGTTCGTTAATAAATTTTGTAGACTCAGACTTAACAATTCTTACAAGATCAGAAATCGCAAGATCAGGCTTTAGGCTAACAAAAAGGTGCAGATGATCTGGCATACAGTAGATAGCATACACCTTATAACCTTTGTTCTGTATAATACCTGTAATGTATTTTTCAACCCTGTCCCTAATCTGCTCATTTATAAGATTGCCTCTGCCTTTAACAGCAAAAACAATTTGAACATACAATTGAGTGTAGGTATTTGGCATAAAAAGTATGGCTCCTAACGGAGCCAAATTACTTAAATGATTCTTATTACTATTAAGGTAAGGCTCCTCTGGAGCCTGGTAACATTCAAAAAGTTAATTATAATTTCAAATCACCGAGACTCCATCGGAGTCATAGCTTAATAGAAATATAAAAAGGATTTTTTGGCTCCGTAGGAGCCGTACATTTCTAATAATCTTCTCCGCTTTCCTCTCCACCACCTGAATCACTTCCAAACTCGTCGCTTTCCGTTTCGCCTTCTTCTCCTTCTTCACCAAAACCTTCCATGCTATTCAGGTCGTACTTTTCTTCTATCTCATTGAACTTATTTCCAAGCAAACTTTTTGTGCCGTATTGTTGCGGACCAATGCCTTCTGTTCTGGATGTTGCAGGATAAATGAGCTTAGGATTTTCTTCTTTGCTAACGTTGATCAGTTCAACAAGGAAAGTCCAGTTCTTATCAAAGTCGTACACGTAAATGAACTTCTGATTCGTATCTCTTATCTCACTTCCAATGGTTGTTTGTTCCATGATCAGCGGTTCTGCACGAT
This sequence comes from Chitinophagaceae bacterium, assembly GCA_024508725.1. Classification (GTDB taxonomy): domain Bacteria; phylum Bacteroidota; class Bacteroidia; order Chitinophagales; family Chitinophagaceae; genus JAEZDC01. The sequence goes on from JANINS010000003.1 coordinate 139,663, forward strand.
AATCTTTATCGTACTTTTCTAAACTGATCTCACGTCCACGTTGCCAGTTATCGTTACTGCGGTAAAAAGTTGCCTTATGTTTATTGTCAAACTCAAACGCTTTCAAAATTGCATAGTGAAGGTCTTGAAAGGATTGGGTGTGTTTGATCACGATATCACGGTAAACACTATCATCGTCTTCGTAATATGCTCTGAACTTGAGTATCGCCATTCAATTACTTTTCTAATGTTAGATACGGTTGGGTTGCCAGCTTTTGTTTTTCAATTGATCTTCGTTGTGTCACTCACTTGTACGTTCGGAACTTTGTTCAGCTGACGTGAGCCGTAAATGGTGAGTCGTGAAGCTTAGCTCACGATTGACGATTCACGATTCTTCAGTACAAGAGTGCGACGCAAGGAACGATGACCAAAGAAGTAAAGCTGACTTCACAACCAAACTATCGTCGAAAATACGATCTTATACAATCGGTTGCAAGTTGTATTCTGCAGCTTTTCTTACCATCAAATTATACGCCGCTTCATAATTATTGGGGATTTCTCCATCGAGAATGGCTTCACGAATGGCATCTTTGATCAGTCCAACCTGTTTACCTGGCGTTAATCCAAACGTTTGCATGATGATCTCACCTGTGATTGGAGGTTGCCAGTTACGTATCCGGTCACTTTCTTCTACCAGCTCAAGTCTCTGTTGTACCAGCTCAAAATTTTGCAGGTATCGTTTCACTTTTATTTTGTTCTTACTGGTGATATCTGCTTTGCAAAGTTTCATCAGGTCTTCAATATCATCTCCGGCATCGAATAACAACCTTCTTATGGCACTATCGGTAATATTTTCTTTAGTAAGACTGATCGGCCTCAAATGCAAAGCCACCAGCTTTTGAACATACTTCATCTTTTCGTTCAGCGGAAGTTTGAGCTTAGTGAAAATCCTGGGAACCATCCTTGCACCAACTACTTCATGACCATGAAATGTCCATCCATCTTCTTCGAATTTTTTGGTTGCTGGTTTACCAATGTCGTGCAATAAAGCAGCCCATCTAAGCCATAGATCACCGGTTACTTCACAAATATTATCCAGTACCTGTAATGTGTGGTAGAAATTGTCTTTATGACCTTTCCCATCGATAAACTCAGTACCATGCAGATCAACCATCGGAGGAAAAATGATGTGCAGCAGTTTTGTTTTGAACAGCAGATCCCAGCCAATCGAAGGTTTGGGGCTGAGCATGATCTTGTTCAACTCATCTGTAATTCTTTCCTGGGAAACGATCCTGATACGATCAGCATCTGCTTCAATTGCAGCTAAAGTTTCAGGAGCAATAGTAAAGTTGAGCTGTGTAGCAAAACGAATGGCTCTCATCATCCTCAACGGATCATCACTGAAGGTTTGCAGTGGTTCGAGTGGTGTTTTAATGATACCTTTTTCGATATCGGCTACGCCATTGAATGGATCGATCAATCTTCCGTAATCTTCTTTATTGAGGCTGATCGCTAAAGCATTGATGGTGAAATCCCGGCGATTCTGATCGTCTTCTAAAGTGCCGGGCTCTACTTCAGGCTTGCGACTATGTCGCTGGTAACTTTCTTTTCGGGCACCAACGAATTCCACGTCAAAATCAGGCAGTTTGATGTGTGCCGTACCGAAGTTCTTGAAGTATGAAACAGTTGGGTTGGAGAAACGCTCAGAGACCTTGTGGGCTAATTCAATTCCATCACCCAGGCAAACAATGTCAGCATCTTTGGTAGACCGACCAATGATCTTATCTCTTACAAAACCTCCGATAAGGTAACAGGGTAAATTGAGATCCCATGCAGCGTTTGCTATCTTCTTGAAAATGAACAATTCCCTATCTGTACAATTGATCTGCATTGCAGCAAAGATAGGGTTCAAAAAACCAGTCTATTCAAACTCTAACTCGTTCCTGTTCCTGTCCCAATCGAATAGTTTTGCCGTAAAGTTTTTGAAACGCTTTCCAGAAAACAAGCTCTCTCTTTCAGGTTTGGTGAACTCAGCAGTCTGTCTTTCTTTTTCTGAACTGATGGAATGATTGTCAATTCCCAATTGCATGATGGCTCTGATAAAAGAACCCATTTTTTCAGACGGAACGTCTAAAATAACCCTTGCCATATAACTGATTTTAGATGAATAGTGGCACAATTACTTTTCCAGAACGGATGCATGCCAATTAAAGTTTTACATTCAGCGATCACCAAGCATTCAGATCATTGAAAATCAGACGGATGTTTTTCTCCACAGCTTTCCACATCAGGCTCTGATGATTGTGAATTTCCCGTTTCCATGCCATTTTATGATGCTGGAAGGTGCAGCCGAAATACTGTCTTTGCGGCGATGTTCCACAACAAAATCCACACTTTCAAGGATTTTCGGGCTGACCTCTGAGAAGATCGAAGGTGAAGGCTCACCACTTATATTAGCCGAAGTACTGAGTAAAGGTTTACGAAAACGTTTGATGAGGTGCCGGCAAAATTCATCCTTTACAATACGGATGGCAATACTTCCATCATCTGCAATGGCATTATCAGCCAAACCGATCGCATGTTCGTAGATAACGGTTGTGGGTTTGATGGCTTTCTCCAGATAGTTGAAGACTTCCAGGTCAGGACTGCCTGTATATTTCAGGATATCATTCTCATCAGCCACCAACACAACAAAACTTTTGTTCTGCGGACGATTTTTTATGTTGATCACTTTCTCAACAGCTATTGCATCGGTTGCATCACAACCAATGCCCCAGATAGTATCTGTGGGGTAAACGATCGTTCCTCCGTTACGTAGAACAGAAAGACATTGCTCGATATCGTTACTAAAATCTGTCAAGCGATGAGATTTTTTTGCTGAAGATAATTTTCAATAGTCAAGAACTGATAATCTTTCTTAAGATCAGATATCAATCTAAATAACCTTTCCTGCAAAGGCTTACCTGCTAAACGTTTTGTGTAGCCGGGAATTTTAAATGCTGAAAGATCAACAAATTCCCAGGGATGAAAATACAAGCACACATATCCATCTTTTTTGATGGCACCTTTTGTCCCATTTAGAAAGAGTGAGTATGGAAAGTTTTTAAACGACAACCAGAAAAGCGGAATTCTGAATGTTGCAGATACCGATGCAGGTAAGCGTAACATATCTTCCTGTGTATATATGTTTCTTGGCAATTTAAGGTTATTGTATCTTCCGGGAACCCATGTTGGATTGATCGATGAATCGTAACTATATCCTGCAGCTTTTACTTCACTCATTTCAACAGCTCTCATTCTTGGCATTCGCAAGCCTTTCACTGTTCTGCCGGAAATTTCTTCTAATCGCTTTTTTGATGACAGCAGATCTTCATTCTTAAAGCTCGAATGATAATAAGTATGAGAAGCAATTTCATGATGAGGATGGATACTTCTAAGATCGTCCTGGTAGTGATCAGCAAAATTCGCAGTAGTAAAAAGTGTTGCAGGAACAGCAAGTGAATCGATAATGTTCATTGTTACTTTGAAACCATTATAGCCTGTTTGCATTTGCTGTTCTTCAGGTACCTGTTGACCATACTCTAAAGGCATATCAAACTCCTCTACATCAAAACTGAGCAAAACCACACCTTTACTTTCTGCCATAAAGATTTGTTTCTTTCACGATATACAAAGGTCTGCCTTTTGCCTGCATGAATAATTTACCAAGATAAATTCCAATAATGCCAAGGATAGTGAGTTGTAATCCACCGAAAAAGGCAACAGTAACGATCACTGAGGTCCAGCCATTGATCACATGACCAAAAAAGTAACTGTATGCAGCGTAAGGAAAATAAAGCAAGGACGCAATTGTGCTAAAGAATCCAAGGTATGCTGCTGCATATAAGGGACGAATACTAAATGATGTGATGCCCTGCAATGCAAGCCGGAACATTTTTTTAAAAGTGTATTTCGACTTACCGGCAAATCGCATATTTTCTTCGTACTCTAAAGCAATTTGTTTGAAGCCCACCCATTTTACCAATCCACGATAAAAAAGATCATACTCATTTAAACTTCGCAGTACTTCGAGCACATTTCTGCCAATAAGCCTGAAATCAGGAGTACCGACTTCCAGGTCAACTTCAGAAAGCCAGTTGAGCAGTTGATAGAAAGCACTGGATGAACGTTTCTTCATTGGCGAAAGTCCATCCATATTTTTTCTAACGGTGTACACAACATCAAAACCCTCTTCCCATTTCTGCAGCATTTCGGGGATCATGGAAGGTGGATGTTGCATATCTGCATCGAGTGAGATCACACAATCCGCATCAGCATGATCCAATCCTGCCTTCAATGCATTTTGATGACCAAAATTTCTACTGAATGAGATGTAATTGATCGTGCTATCCTGCAAAGCAATTTCCTGTACTACCTGCAAAGATCTGTCACGACTTCCATCATCCACCAATATCACATTATAAGTGTACGGCAGTTTCTCAAACACTGCTTTTATTGCAGCAATGAGGACTTTGATATTTTCTTCTTCATTAAAAAGAGGTACAACCAGTGCTACGTGTTTCATATTTGTTGCTTAGTAGTAGCCGGCGACAGAAAGTCTTTGAACATGACGTCTGCTATCAGCCAAAGCCATATGAGAAAACAAGGTAAAGCTTTTAAAGAATGCGCTCTTACTACATTCTCACGAAAGAATCTTGGAACAAGATCCGTTGGTGAAAGAATGGTAAATAAGAACAATAATATCAACATCACCCTACTTGCAGTTTTGTAATTGTTGCGATGCAAAATATACCAGATACAAGCTCCTGGTAATGCAATAACATAGGTAGCAGATTCTGCTGATGAACTAAACACGATCACCGTAATAAGTACAATCGCCAGGTATGAAAGTCTGAACTTATCAGATAAATATTGTTTGAAACGCAGTAACGGGATCAATATCAAAGCTGCAGCAGGGACTAAAAAGATCAGGCTACTTACCGTTGGATCACCACTTATTCTTCTTGCCATTCCCATTACAGAAATATCCTGGAACGTTGCCACCACAGAACCCGAAGTATTTTTTTCATTCTTTACTGCCAAACTTTGTATCCATTCTTTATAGCTGTCGATAATATAAGATGGAGAAGAGAAGACCATCGGAAGGCAGAACAACACAATCATCCAAAAAATAAAATAAAGAATAAACTTCACCTTGTGTTTTGAAAAAACGAAGAATAACAATCCGACGATACCGTATAGTTTGATGAGAAAACCAGCAGCGATGAACATTGTTGCCCAGAAATCTTCTTCATCTTCTACCAAAGCATAAGTAAGAATAAGCCATGCACCTGTTGCAGGATTGAACTGTACACTGTGAATGGAGGTCATCATCTCTATTGCTGAAATAGCAAGAATGATGAGTTTATTACGACGAGATATTTTCAGCCTGTTGATCGCATAAAATAATATCCATGCATTTGCCAAAGCCCAAAGCGAACATCCCAGCCAGTTTGGTAAAACAGCAAAAGGAGCAATCACCACACTGAATAAGGGACCATAATGATTTGTATCAACATATTCTGGATAGATAGCATACAATGATTGCTGATCGATGGCATGCCAGAAGACATATTTAAAAATGAGATAATTATTGATCGAGTTCCTCGACAGTTCAGAAACAACTGCCACCAAAGCCAGCGTAAACCAGATGATGGTAATAAGGGGTATTTTTCTCCTGAAAACATTGTATTCCTTGAAAAGGAAACTCATAAGAAGCAATCAATTTGCGGCAAAAGTATTTTTATCGGGGCAGATTACCATTTAAACATGCATTAAACTAAACATTCATCTTAATCGCTTGTAAACTTTCATCACTGATTCTGCACATCGTTGTTGCGTAAAGTTTTGTGCATGCCGCCAGCCTTTGTTGATCATCATTTGCTGCAATGCATGATCCTGGCTTACTTTCAAAATTGCTTCTCCCATCTCTGCTGAACTGAAAGGATCAACATAAAAAGCAGCATCACCACCGGTTTCGGGTAAACAGGAAATATTACTGGTGATCACAGGTGTTTTGCTCCATAACGCTTCTAAGACAGGTATTCCAAATCCTTCGAAAATGGAAGGATAGATCATACACAAAGCCTGTTGATAGATCGCCGGAAAATCAGCTGCTGACTGGTAAGTTGGTAAAGCTTTTACCGTTGGATCATCTGATAGGAATCTCACCTGGTGCTGAAGTCCATTGTCATTCACAAATTGTTGTACTTGTTGTTTGTAAGCACCACCATCACCAATAACGATCAATGGAATATCGAGTTTATCTTTTAGCTGATGTAAAGCCTTGCAGATAGTTAGTAAGTTCTTTCTTTCGATGATAGATCCTACATACAACAAAAATTGATCAGGTAAGTTGTACAGTTTTTTTATCCTTCGTTTCTCTTCATCTGAAATGATTTCAGCAAAAGCCGGGTTACAGCTTTGGTAACAAATGGTGATCTTCTCTTCCGGAATTTTATAAAAGTTGATGATATCTTCTTTTGTCTGTTTGCTGATAGCGATTACTTTATCAGCATTCTGGCAGGCATAACGAAACTTATATCGATAAATGCGAACATCGATTGCATTGAATTGTTCGGGATACCGTTCAAAGATCAGGTCGTGAATGGTGACTGTAGTTGGAATTCTTGTTTTCTTTATTCCCACTGGGATCTCATGACTCAAGCCGTGGTAAACATCAATGCCTAGCTTCTTAAGATCAGATTTTACCCAACTACTTCTCCATGCTCCTGAAAACATCGTGGACGGAAAAGATTGAGGCGTAACTATGTTGATGTTGTTGAATTCAGTAACAGTAAACCGATCAGTGATCTTGGGTGTGAACAAGGTATAATCATGTTCAGGAAAATATGTTGCCAGCGAACGAATGAGTGTTCTGCTGTAATGTCCCAAACCTGTTCCGTTGGTGAAAGCCCGTTTTGCTTCGAAGCCGATGTTCATGGTGCTGCAAAGTAACTGTAAAGGGCTAAGAGAATAAAGGAGAAAAAAAGCTAAAGATGCTATTGAATGATTGTCTCTTCAACATATTTGATTCTGATTAAAAATAAGGAGAGAAGAAACCAAATTCCTTCTCTCCTTTACTCTTTTTGTCTCTTAGCAAAAATATCAACCTTCTAACTGAGCATCCAGGCTAATGTTAGCATTGAGCAACTGGCTGATCGGGCAATTTTGTTTGGCATCTTCTGCACACTCCTGGAATTTCTGCTGATCAATACCTGGTACTGAAGCAATCAACTGAAGTTTAGAATCGGTAACCTTACCATTATCTAAAGTGATACCGCAGGTAACTTTTAAACTGGTTGGGGTAAAGCCTGCTGCACCTAAAACAAAACTCAGCTTCATTGCAAAACATCCTGCATGAGCAGCAGCGATCAATTCTTCAGGATTCGTTCCTACTCCATCTTCAAAACGTGTTTTGTAAGAATACTGTGCGTTATTTAAAACAGTGCTTTGCGTGGAAACAGTACCGCTTCCTTCTTTACCTGAGCCATTCCATACGGCTGTTGCTGAACGTGTTGGCATAATTTGATTTTATTTGTGTTTTTAAAGTAGATTTTATGATCTCCTGGGATGATTTTGCAAAAATAGACATCCGCTGCGGAACAGTGGTTGAAGTTAGAGATTTTCCTAATGCAAGAAAGCCTGCTTACCAATTGACTATTGATTTTGGTGAGTTGGGCATGAAACAATCGAGTGCTCAGATCACAAAACATTACACCAAAGAGCACTTGATCGGCAGGCAAATTCTTGCTGTGGTTAACTTTCCTAAGAAGCAGATCGCAAATTTTTTTAGTGAATGCCTGGTGCTTGGTGTGTATGATGACAATAACGATGTAATTTTATTGCAGCCGGAACGATCAGTGAAGAACGGGCAGCCTGTTGGCTAACTAATACTAACCCATGCTATATTTTACATACTACGAAAGTCCGATAGGATTATTAAAGATCGGTGCTACAGAACAATACATTGCTGAGCTGAGCTTTGTAGATAAGAAAGAGCAGATCGTTCATGGAGAGCCGGGAGTGAGTGATGTGATCCATCAATGCACTGAACAACTGATCGAATTCTTCGCCGGTGAAAGAAGAAAATTCTCAGTTCCCATTTTTCAGCATGGAACAGAATTTCAGCAGAAAGTATGGCATGAACTCACTACCATTAATTATGGCAGAACGATCAGCTATCTTGACCTTGCAAAACGTATTGGCGATGCAAAAGCCATAAGAGCAGCAGCTTCTACCAATGGAAAAAATAAAATAGCCATCATTGTTCCCTGTCATCGTGTGATTGGTATGAATAAAAGCCTGATCGGTTATTCTGGTGGGCTTTGGCGAAAGAAATTCTTACTGGATCTTGAATTTAAGATTGCACATGGTGTGCAGACGTTGTTTTAGATTTTTTTGAAGCCAACTATAGTTTTTCAATTGAACTTTCGTTGCGTCGCACACTTCAACTTACACTCTCAAAAAAATGAACAATCCTGCTTTAATAAATACCCTTATTAGTATATTGGTATGGATTGTTATTATTATTATTGGTGCAGTATTTTTATTCAATAGAACTAAAAAACGTTCTTCCGCTAAGCTGATTGCGATCATTGCTTTTACATTTTTTATTACAATGATCTTCCAATTATTCATCGTAAAACTAAATAGTTCCAAAGAGTTAATGATGATCTCTTTTTTTAGTTTTCCTCTTTTATTTAGCTATATATTTTCAAAACTCCTATAGCACTATTCTTTAAACTTAAGATCTATTTCAAGTCATCACTCGTAAAACCTAATGGCAATAACATACCAGCTTTTGGGATGATATACACTTTACCTTCTTTTCCTGCTAAGATCAAACGAATGGATTGATGTGTTCTTGTTTCGTATTCTCGTAAAGCCTGTCGGCACATACCACATGGTGAAGCTGGAGTATCACTGGTACCATTCAGGTTGTCGTAAGTGATCGCCATTGTAACAATAGGTTCGTTGGGAAACAAAGCACCTACTGTACCTAATAAACTTCTCTCGGCACAAGTGCCAACCGGGTAACTTGCATTTTCCTGGTTCGTTCCTTTTACGATCTCGCCATTTTGCAAAATCGCAGCCGCAGCAACATGAAACTTTGAATAAGGGGCGTATGCAGTTGGTGCAAGATCTTTTGCCAGCTGCAATAAGTTTTTATCATTTGGCTGCAACTCATCAGCTGAGTTATACACCTCGAATTCAAAACTATATTTCTCAATCATCTGTTATGTTTAGATAAAAAATCCTCACCCGTGGGTGAGGACTGTCTAAGGTAAGCAATATTTTATTTCTATTTGATGCTTTTGAATATGCGGTTCCATCTTGGACCACCATCCCAGCTGAACCATATTACCGAAGCTTTACCTACTATATGCGTTTCAGGAACAAACCCCCAGAAACGGCTATCCTGGCTGTTATGACGGTTATCTCCCATCATCCAGTAATAATCGTATTTAAATGTGTAAGATGTTGCAGGCTTATCATCGATCATGATGCTGTTTCCATTCACAACAAGCTTGTGTTCTTCATAAGTAGTGATGATCCTCTCATACAAAGGCAATGTTGCAGCATTCAACTGAACTGTCACTCCTTTCTTTGGAATAGAGATCGGTCCATAATTATCTACCGTCCATTTAGCATGTGTGGAATCGTAAGGGAAATACAGGAATTGTGATTTCATTCCATCGTAAGGTTCTACAACAGAAGTTACAGATGTTATCCCTGGAACAGTTTTCAGTTTTGCTGCATCACCTTCAGTTAAAATAATATCCGTAACACCAGACTGAGCTAATTGTGCTGCCATTTGTTGGCGATACTCATGATAATTCTGATCTACACGAATGTTTATTCCATATGATTTTTCTACTTCATCAAAGTCGATGAACTTCTTCTCTCCTGTTACACGATAGGTACGTTGAGAATTCTCAGGCACAGGGCTTTTCTGGTCATTGATATACAAAATACCATTTACCACCTGGAGTTTATCACCCGGAACTCCGACACATCGTTTGATGTAGTTGTCGGTTTTATCGTAAGGATGAACAATGATATTATCACCAAAACGATCCCAAACATCCTGCCTGCTACTCTGCCGCATCTCCTGGTAATATGTTTGCAAAGAGCCATATCCCGGAAGATTGATGATCGTATCACCTGCAGGAAAGTTGAACACCACCACATCATTACGCTGCACCTTTCCAAAACCATCGAGACGTTTATAATCGAGTTGTATCCACTTTAAGTAAGAAGGTGTGGTTTCAGACAGCGGAAGTGTGTTGTGAACGAAAGGAAAGCTGAGTGGTGTTTTCGGAATTCTTGCACCATAGCTCATCTTATTTACAAAAAGAAAATCATTCACCAATAATGTCTTCTCCATACTTCCTGTTGGAATAGTATACGCTTCGAAGATGAATGTTCTGATGATGGTGGCTGCAACAATTGCAAACACAGCAGCATCGATCCATTCTCTTGATGTTGGTTTCTTATAGAGCTTGAATATTTCATGTCCCTTCCATTTGTCTTGTTTATTGAAACCGAGATAAGGAAAATAAACGTAAGGGAAGAAAACAGTGAGTGTATGAGAGATGAGATCGAATTTGCCAAAGTGCATTACCCATATGATAGAGATCCAGATGGTGATGAACTGTCCTGCGATCGGGATGAACTGCAACCAGAACCACCATTTTTTGATGTGACACATTTCTACCATGATCCAGGTATTGTAAAAAGGTATCAGTGCTTTCCAGGGAGTAACGCCGGCTTTTTTGAACATGCCGTATAAGCCAATATGAAATCCAACGATCCAGATAATAAGAATGATCCAACCCATAGCGGTTAATTAAAGTGAGCAAAAATAGGGTAAACCCCTATCCCCGAAGAGATAACAATACAATAAGTATCATTTATGGGAAATTATTACAGGATCTCAGCCTTAAAGTTTGGTTAATGAGGTTTTCACGCAAAGGAATCTGGATGTTTAAATCGAGACCATAAAACGCAAAGGATCCAGCTCGTGAAATAGAGTTTAAAACAATGATTTAGACTATCCCTTCTTTGCCTCTTTGCCTGAAAACTTATCTTGGCAATACATAACTGCTCACATCTTCTGCAGTAATGGTTTTACCTGAAAGGATCACCAATCTTTCCACCACATTCCTCAATTCACGGATGTTACCGGTCCAGTTGTGTTGCTGAAGTGCTTCTACCGCTTTGACATCGATGGATTTTTTTGCCTGGCCATATTCATCAGCAATATCGGTAAGGAATTTATCTACCAGCAGCGGAATATCATCTCGTCTTTCGTTTAGTGATGGCACATGGATCAGTATCACACCTAAACGATGATAAAGATCCAGTCGGAAATTCTTTGCTTCCACTTCTTTCAAAAGATCTTTATTGGTAGCTGCTACTACTCTTACATCAACTGCGATCTCTTTATCGCCACCAACCCTTGTGATCTTTCCTTCCTGCAAAGCCCTGAGTACTTTTGCCTGTGCATCCAGGCTCATATCGCCGATCTCGTCTAAGAAAAGTGTTCCGCCATTTGCCTGTTCAAACTTTCCGATCCTTTGTTTGATGGCTGAAGTAAAAGAACCTTTCTCATGACCGAATAATTCACTTTCGATCAGTTCACTTGGAATGGCAGCACAATTCACCTCAACTATCGGATATTCCGCCCTGTTACTTTTATAATGCAGCCATCTTGCCACCAATTCTTTACCGCTACCATTTTCGCCTGTCACCAAAACTCTTGCATCGGTAGGAGCAACTTTATCGATCGTTTCCCTGATTTTTTTAATGCCTTCACTCTGACCAACCATCTCTTCCACTTTCTTCACTTTCTTTTTGAGCACTTTAGTCTCTTTAGAAAGTTTATTGCGATCAGTAGCATTGCGAATGGTGATCAAAAGCCTGTTGAGATCGGGTGGTTTAGAAATATAATCGAATGCACCTTTCTTTACTGCTTCTACAGCAGTATCGATATTTCCATGACCGCTGATCATGATGATCGGCAATTCAGGGTTCATCTCTGTAGCTTTTTCCAGGAATTCGATGCCGTCAACCTTTGGCATTTTGATGTCGCATAGCACTACATCAACATTACCACTGATCTTTTTCAGCCCTTCTTCACCGTCACCGGCTTCGTCTACTTTATATCCTTCTACAGTTAAGATGTCTTTTAAAACGTTCCTGATCGCTCTTTCATCATCTACGATCAAAATATTGGCACTCGGCATAAGCTAAGATTTGGCAGCGAATATAAGTTGAAGAAAATTTATGATGTGTATTTACTGCAAGCTTCACGCCACAGTCGGTTGATTTTAGTTCAATAAAGCTTGTAACCTCGTGAGAAAATCTATTTGAGCGGGATGCATCTTTACCTCTGCTTTTGGTATAGTGAACCATTCTGCTTTATCTACTTCAGGAAAAGATTGCATCTTTCCGCTTTTGGGTGGCCATTCTATTTCGAAATTATTTGAACTGATAAAACACTCTTCCAAATCGGCTTCAACAGCCCAGGCTGTGATGATCTTTCCACTTTTCAACTTAACATCGCCTAATTCTAAAAATGCATTCGATTGAATAACGTTACCCGTTTCTTCAGTGAATTCTTTTTGTGCGATTGCTAAGGCATTTTCGTGCTCATCATATTCTCCTTTCGGAATACTCCACACACCGGCATCTTTCTTCAAATAAAAAGGTCCACCTGGATGTACCAATAACACCTGGAGTTCCTGCTGATGCATTCGATAAGCCAATATTCCTGCACTGCGTTTAGCCATGCAGCAATTTACTATTGTTTGCTTCGATTTGTGATCTTAATAATGCTGCTTACATCTTCTTAACAAACCATCTTCCTTTAAGAAAGCTTTAGCTTCCTAATGCTTTAATGGTGTAATGCTTGTTTTGGAATAGTAAAACGTAGATTATGTATACAGACAAAATAATAGGCGACAGAAGTCATAATGATCACAACAATTCATCTAAAAAAGAAATAGAACAAGTGCAGAGAGATAACAGAGATAAACTTAAGTCTGGTGAGCCATTGGCCATCAGCGGTACAGGAAGTAATTACCTGGAGAGTGACCTGATTTCAGCTCCTGATAGCCTGGTAGAAAAGCTCAGGCACAAAAAGAAATAAACTATGAAAACAAAAAGCCACGCCTAAAGCGTGGCTTAATTTATTATTGAATGTCGTTACAGATCATCATCTACTGTTGTAGTTCTTGTTACTCTGCCTGTTCCCATATCTTCACGAACAACAGTTGTTCTTCTGCTGCTACTTCCGCCACCGATCAAAGCAAATAAGAGAATAATGAATACGATCACTCCTACAACCCAGATCCAGTTGTTAGCAAACCAGTTCCCGGTGTCTGCACTGATCTCCACTTTTGTAGTGCTGGTGCTTCCACTACCTGAAGATTCCTGTGCATAGGTCATCACCTGGATGAATGTTAGCATCAAGGTCAGATAAAAAAGCTTTAAAGATCCTGCTATTGATTTCATGTTTATTGGTTTTATAATTACGAATTAATGTTTGTTACGGCGTGTGTTTTCTGTCTTCCGTTGAGTTCACATCCATCTTATCTGCTTTGCCTTTATGCGTAGCATGCTCTACAGTAGGCTTATGCTGCACACTGGCATTATCGGCTGTTGTAGAAGTTGGCGAAGAGGGTTTGCTTTCACTACCTCTTGGTTCGTTTGTGCTTTGAAAGCGGTCGTCTTGTTTTGTATCCATACAAATACGTTTTAAAAAGCTGCTGCGAGTACTGTGCCAGTAAATAAAAAACGTGACCAAATGCTATTGATCACGTTTTTGTGCGTAATAAATTACGCTACTATTATTTTGATTTGCCTGGAACAGTAACCAAAGCTGATCTTTTTGATTTCCTGGTTCTGTACCCAACTATTTTTAATTTAACAGGCAACTTAAGTTCCTGAATCAATCCAAAAGAAACTGCAATTAAGAATAAAGCCGTCAGCATAAGATTCGTTTTTAAAAATCGTCGAAATAATAAATGCCCTTGAATCTATGTAACAGAAATCCCGTGCCAGAAAATAAGTGCATTTGTTCGTATATCTGATGCAACAATTTTACAGATTACACAAAACAGAAAACCAGCCGAAGCTGGTTTCACTGGTAAGATCTTATGCGATTAATTGCCTTCGCTGGCTAAGAGTTCCATTTTTTCCTGCAACCATCTTTTTGCGGTAACCTGGCTTTGCTTGCCTAAAGGAAGTCTGTCGTGGATCAGTTTTTCTATCATCTCTCCATCCTCTTTAGAAGTGGCCCCGGTCTCTTTCATTAAATGATTCACCATGTACAGCACCTCTTCGCCTTCGGTTGAGGTGAACAAATTCCGGTCAGGGTCACTTTTTAATTTAGAAGCATCTTCAGTAGTATTCCAGTCATAATCCTGGTAAACCATATCGGTTCTTGTATATAACATCATAGGTGTGTCTGTTTGAAATCGGTGGATTGCTGATATAACAATCCAAAAACCGCTCCATACAGCTGTTGTTGGACTATTTGGGGACAAGCTACGCCAATTCTACTCATCTTTCGTTGTGTCACTCACTTGTACGCTATGTAACACTCCTCAGCTTATTAATAAACTGCTGATTAAATTCCTCAACTACAGATCAGCAGAAATGCCAAACACAAATCTTCCGTTCTGCTTATTGAAAGGACCATCCAAATGGTAAAAATATCCTCCATTCAGATTCATATACATCATGCCCATCACTTTCATACGAACTACCCTGTTCAGCATCATTCCTACTTCATGATATCCTTTGTCGGGTACTCTGAAATTTACATTTTTATGTGCTTCCGGATTTTTCAAAGAACCATACAGCACATTATAGCCAAAACTGAGTGTAGGTGAACTGCTTAATCCTTTAGTGAGTTTTGCATTATAAAACTTGAAATCAAAATCATGCTTCCAGTAAAAGTTGATAAAACGGTCTGAGTAATAATCGTAGGGCAACATGGTTTGCATTCCACCAAAAACATAGAACGACTGATCTTCTGTTCTAAATCCATTACCGGCAAATAATTTACTTATTGGCAAAGGCTTCTTACTAAATACACCTCCGGCCATCAGCAGGAATTGTTCATTACCTAAATGGTTGATATGCTTTTGCCATTTTACCGCAGCAACAGCATGTATGTATTGATTCTTATCTGTATTCACCTCACCAAACCTCACTTTTCCATATATAATTGGATACTTAGAACCGTTGGAAAGATATTTTCCAAATATTGGCGACATTCTTTCTGCATAAGCATAGCGGAAACCAAGTGTAAGTTCTTTTGTTTCGAACTGCTTCCATGCTTTTCCGGAAACATCTAATGTATAATCGTATTGCGGTATGATCTGTTCATGATTTACTCCCAGAACGGTACTCAGGTAACCAAACTTTTTATACACTTCAAATGAATAGGATCTTATTTTATCAACTCTGCCAAGTAAAAATCTTCGCAGAAAGTTTCTATCCAATTCTTCGTTTATCTGCAATCTTCCTGGATCCTGCAGGTCACTTTGATAAGCCGCTCTGAACTTGAACTCACGATAACGATCAGCATATACTTCTGCAAAACCACCATACTTCAGGTTTTTATCACCGGTACCATAACCAAACCAGCCACCTACAGAAAACTTTTCTGAAAACTTTTTACTTGTTCTTAATCCAAATCCCAATCGGTGTTTCTCATAGTTATTATAACTATATATTCTTTGGAGATCAATGTCAAGCTTTCCTGCAGGGAAATAACCATCAGAAAGCCTGTCCATGTATAAAGTAATATTATCGAAATGATGTTTATTCCCAATGCTGTCTATGAATTCGTACGTTCTTTCTTCTTTTGCAGATAAGGAAGCAGGCCTGATCTCTTTCCATTCGGCATTTGAACGTTCATCTGCTTTCGGCTGTAATCTTGCCGTGTGAGCTTTATCGAATTTGAAACCCTGCTCTTTCTCAAAAGTTACAGAATCGATAGATGAAGTACCCTTCATATAAAGTTCCTGTCCTGCAAAAATCCCTTTCCAGTTAATAAAATAATTGAGCTGATCAGGAAACCATTTTCCCTGTTCAAAAACATATTGTTGTTCGATGCCTACCAATCTTCTTAACGAGCTGTCATAATGTTGAGCGATCAAATGTGATATGGCAAACTGGTTAGAGCTGATGTATAACGTACCACTTAAATTTTCTTTGTCTTTTTTAGGTTCATAACTGATCACCCATACCGTGTCTGTTCCCGTGAGAAGTTCATCCTGTATGCGGAAATCGAAACGCTGCCAATAACCACTGCTCAAAGGATTGTGATAGTCTTTGCCGTTGAATGTTAGAAAGTCGTTGTACGCATGAAAAGGAAGCACATCTGTGACCAGTGAAGTGAACCATGCTTTCTTAAACCCGGAAACACGTGAAGCGATCACATCTTCCTGCAACTTTTGTGGTCTTTCCCAAGTTCGTTTACTGTAGGTTTCGGTGATGAACATGTGTTGTTGTTTCATTCTTTCCCGCCACTCTGCAGCTTCAGCAGAAGTATCTAGTGTAGAAATTGAATCCGGACTTAAAATATCAACTGTTGTTTTGTAATAGATCTTACATTGATACCAGTTGTATTTCTCAGGATTGTTCTTATTCCTGTTACTGATCGCACCGCCTAATATCCGTTTCAATTTATTGGTCGAACTACTTACTACTACATCATCCAGATTCCTGTCTGCCGGTAATAATTTTATTTGTAATACAACTGAAGTATCTGCATGTTCAACATTCACCTGCTCTTGCTGGTAGCCAAGATGGCTAACGATGATAAAAGAGAAACTTTTTGTTACTCTTAATCTGAATTTACCATTCAGATCTGCCATCAGCCCTTGTTTTGTATCTCCGATCTTGATGGTGGCAAATGCCAATGGTTTTCCGGAAGTATCAGTTACTACTCCTTTAATCACCTGTGCTGATGAATCAATAACTATAAAACAAAAAATGAATAATAGTAAAAGTGTTATAGGTTTTGGCATGATTCGAATATAACGTTCAGGATTTCTGGAAAATGTTAAGATAACGATAACTGCTGCTGTTCATTGGCATATTTCCCGCCATTACCAGATCAAACTTCAATGAACCCTTAATTATTTTGTTGTCCAAACCAAACTACAGAGTTGCCGGTTCCATATTCATTTTGTTCCCACAACTTATTTGCAGGATCTTTTATCCATTCACCATCTACAATAAACTTGTACCTGTGTTTTCCTGGTGTTAGATAAACTGATAATGTCCAATATTCACCATCTCTTTGCATTGGCAAAGAATTCGGATTCCATCCATTAAAGTCACCTGCAAGATTCACTTTTTTAGCGTCGGCTGCTTTGATCTTGAATGTATAATTGGGATGAATGATCAGAAAGGAATTTCCATCATTTCCTTTCAATGGATTCGAAGGATCAGCTATCCATTTTTTATCAACGATGAACTTGTATTCATAATTACCCGGAGCAATGGCATAAGTTAGTTCCCATCCCGTAGCAGTTTTGTGCATAGAGAGTTCATCATCTTTCCATGCATTGAAATTACCTGATAAAATCACCTCTTTCGCATCTGTAAAACCCTGCAATCTGAAAGTATGTGTTGCACCAAGCTGAAGCAATGAATTATATCCACCGGCTCCATCCGGAACTTGCTTCGGGTTCTTTGGATCAGCGTACCAATTTCCATCAGCGATGAACTTGTAAGTATGTGTTCCATCAGCCACATAAACAGGAATCTGCCAGCCACCGGCAATTCTTTCCATTAGCAGGTCTTTTTGCTTCCAGTTATTAAAGCTTGCAGCTAAATAAACTTTCCTGTACTTACCAGAATGATCATCGAAAGAAAATGTTTTATTGGTTTTATAATACACCGAGTTCACATTACCTCTTCCATCATTCTCTCTAAGATCATTATCCGGATCTATGATCCAGTTTCCATCAACAATAAACTTATACCAGTGCTTACCTGCACCGAGTTTTACTGCAACGATCCATCCGCTATCTGTTTTCTGCATCGGGAATGCACCGCTTTGCCAGTTAGTGAATGTTCCAGCAAGTCGAACATCTCTTGCATTCTGTGCTTTTCTCAGGAAGAAAACAACAACCGAGTCTTCTACTCTAAATGGATATTTATTCTTGAACCTGTTTACGCCAAACCTAACGTTAGTGTTTTGCAGAGGCAGCACTCCTCCTTTGAATATCTCTGAGAAAATAATCCGGTCTGACGGACTTGCCTGCACATCAAAACTGAACAGCGGTTTGCTTAACACCATCAGTTCGTTAGTATTTATTTCTACTGCCCAACCCATTTTTTGTAATGAGTCTGGCTTGTTTGTTTTGATGAAAGTCTTCAGATCAAGATCAGCGAGATCAAACGTAGTAACAAAAGCATTCAGATCTTTCTCGTTGATATGTTTACTTAATTCGATGACCATTCTGCCGTCCCTGATAAAATACTTTTTAATAACAGGCTGGGCTTCTACATGAATTGATGACAGCAAAATGCATATCAACAGGCACAAGCCTTTGATGGAACGAGCTGGTATGTTACGCATCATTTCCATATATACATTTTGCGTTGCACAAAGTTAAACCCTATTTTATGGAGCGACAGGAAATCAAATCCTAAAACGCCGTCAATACAACCATTATAAGAGAAACATGTATTATCCAGATTGGTAATAAGAACGGGCAGGTTGGTAATAGATTCTGTTCCCACTTTCATTTCTGATAAACCTCCATATAAAGCATCTACTTGCCTGGTTCCGGAGCCGGTAAGCTTTACACGACGAGAAATTGTAACGAACTCCATCACCTTGTTTGGCAGTTTACTGTTTAGGATATTCGTTTCGGCAGCACAATCGATGATCATCTTCAGCTTTTTACCATTTACTTCTGTTGTGGTAATGATCCTGTTATCCATTATATCTATTGGCACAGTAGTATAAGCACTATCATTTTTCAAGGAGGAATTTGTATAAGTAGCCTGCATCTTTTTAGTAATGTATTGCAGATGGATCAATCCATTTTCAAAATCAATGATCATCTCGCAATCTTTAAAGAACTCCAATCCTATCAAACCTAAAATTCTGATGTTTTTGCTGTTCTCGATATGACCCAGGTTAGCCATATCAGCATGTATATTATCGTAATTGAAAGTGCCGATATTGAATTCCTTTACAGTTGTTTTTAAAGCAGTAGCAGATGAACCCGTGATGCCTGTTTGTTCTGCATTGCTTTCAGTAGTTGTAGGATAATCACGAAAATATGTGAGGTTCAATACAAGACCAGGTGCACCAGTATCGAGTATAAAGTTACCTTCTGTTGTATCGGCTTTCGCTTTTATAACGATCAGGTTTCCTGCACGGGTAAATGGAATTGTGAAGCTGGGAGAATCGGTTCTGATGGAATATCCGAGATTAAAGTTCTGGAACTGCTCTGCACTAAACACACCTTTATCTTCCATCGGAGGATATGTAAGACCTCCTACCATAAATGGAAGAAACGCCATCAGTAATATGTACAGTGAGCGAGGCATCGGGGTTTAGTATGCTAAAGATGTCAAACTAGTATTTAGCGTACTGTATAAGTTATGTGAGTGGCTTTATTTCGTTGTGGGTAGCGATCTTGTAAAAGTAGTGTTAACGGAAGTTATACCAGCTTCAGATCTTTGAGCAGCTTCGTTGCGTCGCAAGCACTTCATCGCTCAGTACTGTGAGTAGCTATTTATCAATCGCATTCATTAGATGATGCCTGCCCTTCATCATGAACTTCTTACTTTGTTCAATGGCATCCATCACCTGTTCCAGTATTACTTCAGCAGGGCTGTTATAATCGATTGCCAAAGGTTCTTTGAATTTCACTGTAAGTATTGAACCTGTTTTCTTAAACTTCAAACCTTTCTTATTAAATGCTCTCCAGAAACCATTGATCACGACTGGAATCACAACAGGTTGTGTTTGTTTGATGATGTAAGCAGTTCCTTTTCTTCCCGGGGCAAAAGGTTTTGTTGTTCCCTGCGGAAAAGTGATCACCCAGCTATTGTTCAATGCTCTTTCTATCTTACGTGTGTCTGATGGATCCAATCCTCTCCTTACTTCTTTTCCTTCTGATCGCCATGTTCTTTTAACAGTCAACGCTCCGGCAAGTTTGAACAAACGGCTGATGAAACTTCCATTCATCGTTTCTTCTGCAGCAACGTAGTGAACCTTGGTAAAAGGATTTAACAGGTAATATGGAATACCAAGCTTGTTTTGCTTTCTCCATTTCACTGCACAGAAAATATGCAGGAACATGATCACATCAGCAAAATAGGTTTGGTGATTGCTTACGAACAGTACATTCTTTCTGGGAAGGTCTTTAATATGTTCAGTTCCTTCGATCTTAATCCTGTTGATGATCGCAAAACCAGGATACGTAAATAATCCTACCACAAAGTAAACAACAGCTCTTACAAGCTTAATTTGTTTCAGCTTATCGAATAGGCTCATCGTTAGTCAGTTGTTGTAAAGTGCCGACAAATGTAATGTAAAGAAATTGTTAAGCAACAATTGCCGGATGCATAGATTATGTAATCTTTACCGGCGAAACATCATACATCAAATTTTGAGACTATGAAGAATCTATTTATTGCTTTACTGAGTATGCTCAGTTTAACCGCATTTGCACAAGACACGAAATATCCTTACCCTAAGACCATCAATGTAAATGGTACCGCAGAAATGGAAGTTACACCTGATGAGATCTACGTTCAGGTAGAGTTAAGAGAATACGATAAAAAAGGATCGGGCAAGGTCGATATTCAAACGATCAGGAACAATTTTTTAGCTGGTGTAAAAAGTCTTGGTATTGCAGATACCAATGTTACAGTTCAGGGTTACAGCGGCTGGGATGGAAATTACTGGTGGTATAAAAAGAATAAAAAGCAAAATCCTGATATGAAAGCAGGTATCACCTACTGGGTTAAGGTAAGCAGCACTGCTAAGATGGATGAATTGGTAAATAAGATGGATGATGAAGCTACCCAGAACTTCTTTATTGCCAAGGTGTCGCATAGTAAAATACTGGAATTCAAAAAACAATTGAAGATCCAGGCAGTAAAATCTGCAAAGGACAAAGCGATATACTTAGCAGATGCTATTGGCGAAAAGATCGGTGAAGCGATAACTATTAACGAACCTAATGAAGTAGGTTATTATCCTCAGCCAATGTACAGAGCCAATGCAGTGATGATGGAACAAAAGATGGCTGGCGGAGATGTAGCTGCTCCAATGAATGTAGATTTTAAAAAGATCAAGCTGCAGTTCGATGTGAATGTAGTGTTTGCATTGAAGTAAAGCTAAGAGCATAAAGAGGTGAAGGAGATAAAAGAGCGTTGAAATGGATCAACGCTCTTTTTTTAGCATCTCTCTTCTCCTCTTCACTCCTTTAACTTCTTAACATAAAAACTCATTCTTCTCTTTCACTCCTTTAACCTCTTAGCATAATATCTTTGCCGCCAATATGCAATTAAGAGCCGTAATTTTTGATATGGATGGTTTGCTGATCGACAGCGAACCGCTTTGGGCAGAAGCAGCAGACGAAGTATTTAAATTATACGGTGTTAGTCTTACCCACGAACAATACATCACTACCACTGGGTTGCGTACAAAAGAATTTGTGCAGTGGTGGTTCAGGCATTTTAAAATCGATGATGAAGAATTGAGCAGAGCGGAAAAGAGGATCATCACGCTTGTATTGGATAAGGTGAAGCGAAAGGCGAGAATAATGCCTGGTGTAGATCATATATTCGAATTCTTTCACCGCAAGCAATTTAAAATAGGGCTTGCATCTTCTTCGCCTATGGAATTGATAGAATTGGTGGTGGAGATGACAGGTATCGGAAAATTTCTTGATGCTATTGCTTCAGCCGAAGATCTTCCGTACGGTAAACCGCATCCATTGGTTTATTTGAATTGTGCTGAAACTTTAGGAGTTGAACCTGCAGCATGCATCTGCTTTGAAGATTCGTTCAATGGAATGATCGCAGCAAAAGCAGCTAAGATGAAATGTGTTGTGGTACCTCACCATGCTCAGTTAAAAGATGATCGCTGGGGTGCTGCAGACCTGAAGCTTTCTTCTTTACAGAATTTTGGTGAGCTGCATTTTAATCTTGTGCAGGGCTAAAAGTTTTACACGCTAAGTTTGTTTTTGTAAATCTTACTCTTCTATATATTTGAAAAAAACAAGAATGTACAAGTTTTCATACCTCCTGTTTATTGCAGCATTGATGTCATGCGGAAATAAAAATTCTGAAAAAGACAATTCACAAGATTCTGCCAAAGCAAAACAAGTTGCAACTGTACAGTCTTCAGGAAAAGTGGTGTATGGAAAATATGGATGTACGGCTTCCAGTTATAAAAATGGTTCAGTAGAATATTCACCCAAAGGCTTCTTCACTATTACATCAGATGGTACGTATACATACGAAGGTTTTGAAAAGCCCCGCACCGGAACATTCACAGAAGATAAAGATGGTAACCTGTTTTTCAAAGACGGTTATTTTGATGGAGGAAAAGCAGAGAAGATAGACCGACCCAACAAATTCTTTGTAACCTTTCCTGCCAATCCTGATAACAGGTGGACAGCAGGTTTGGTAGAGGATAAATAATTGGCATATTAAACTCAAACGATATGAGAAGATTTCTTCTAACAGTTGTTCCTTTAGCAATGGCTGCAGTAACGATTTACCTGCTTAAACCTTCTGAAGAGACCTGCAGGAAAGTTGCAACTGAAAAACTTTCAGCAGCGAATCTTCCGGCTGCTAATGAAAATATCATTGTACAGGATTACTTTTTCATGAGAACACTTAAGTATGCTGATAACGGAGATACTTCTAAGCTTGGCTCTGCAGCTTTCTTGCAGGTGAGGGTGAAGGATAACTTTGTACAAGATATCAAAGCAAAAAAGAAGTAATCATCCACGTTACCAAAATAAAAAGTCCCTCCAAATGGAGGGACTTTGCTTTATTAGTCACTTAAGAAATTACTCTTGAGTTGTAGCTGCATCACTGTTTCCTTTCTCTTCTGCTTTCAGCTTCTCTTTCAGTTCAGCCAGTGCACCCAGGTCGCCTAAAGTTGTTTTCTCAACTTTGCTCTGAATGTTCTTCACTGCTTTACGAGTAGAATCAGCTTCTGCTCTTGCTTCTTTCTTCGCAACTTCTTTCTCCTCTGCTTTCACCTGCTCCCAGATTCTTGCATGGCTAAGAACGATACGCTTTTCGTTACGATCGAACTCGATCACCATGAACTGTGCCGTTTCATCAGCAGCGATCACTTTACCATCTTCTTTACCCAGGTGTCTTGCCGGTGCAAAACCTTCCAGTCCGTAAGGAAGTTGTACGATCGCTCCTTTATCATCTCTTCTTGTAACAGTTCCTTCATGGATAGACCCGATAGCGAATGTATCTTCCAATGCATTCCAAGGATCTTCTTCCAGTTGCTTGTGTCCAAGCTGAAGCTTCCTGTTCTCTTTATCGATAGAAAGAATGATCACATCGATGTGCTCACCAACCTTCGTGTACTCAGAAGGGTGATTGAAACGCTTCAACCAGCTAAGGTCAGAAATGTGGATCATACCACCGATACCAGCTTCCAGCTCGATGAACACACCATACGGAGTGATGTTCTTCACCAAACCTTTGTGCTTGCTTCCCTCAGGGAATTTGGTTTCGATAGTGCTCCATGGGTCTTCGCTCATCTGCTTGATAGAAAGACTCATCTTACGGGCATCTTTATCCAGTGTTACCACTTTTGCTTCATGCTCGTCGCCAAGCTTGAAGAATTCTTTAGCGTTGATCGGAGTGTTAGCCCATGTAATTTCACTTACGTGAACCAGACCTTCAACACCAGGAAGAATTTCTAAGAAAGCACCGTAGTCTTCAATGTTCACCACTTTACCTTTTACGATAGCACCTTCAACGATTGTTTCAGGCAACACATCCCAAGGGTGTGGAGTCAATTGTTTTAAACCAAGGCTGATACGTTTCTTGTCGTCGTCGAAATCCAATACAACAACCTGAAGCTTCTGATCCATCTTCACCACTTCTGAAGGGTGATTGATCCTGCCCCACGAAATATCTGTGATGTATAACAAACCATCTAATCCACCAAGATCCATGAAAGCACCGAAGTCTGTGATATTCTTCACAGTACCTTCCAACACCTGGCCTTTCTCGAGTTTGCTCATGATCTCTGCTCTTTGAGCTTCGATATCGCTTTCGATAAGTGCTTTGTGAGATACTACAGCGTTCTTGATAGCTTCGTTGATCTTAACAACTTTAAATTCCATTGTCTTACCAACAAACTGATCATAATCAGTAACTGGTTTAACGTCGATCTGAGAACCTGGTAAGAATGTTTCCATACCAAATACGTCAACGATAAGTCCACCTTTTGTTTTGCTGGTAACAGTACCAGTGATAACCTCACCAGTTTTATGCACCTCAACGATTCTTTCCCAAGCTCTGAATATCCTTGCAGATTTACGGCTAAGGTTTAAGTGACCATCCCTGTCTTCTTTCTCAACCACCATTACTTCAACAGTGTCGCCGATAGCAAGACCTTGCATATCTCTGAATTCGTTCGCAGAGATCAGTCCGTCACTCTTAAATCCGATGTTAACAACAACATCAGTTTTGGTCATGGCTACAACCAAACCGTTTACGATTTCACCATCGTTGATCTGAACGAAAGTTTTGTCGTACACAGCGTCGTAACGCTCTCTTTCACCAGCAGCATAGTGACTCACATTACGTTTGTCGATGCTCCAGTCAAAATCATCATGAGCTGTAGCGATCGTCTCAGCCACAGGCTCCTGCACAGGTACATTTGTTGTCGCTGTAGTCTCAGTAGCTTCTGCAGCCACCGGAGCCTCTTGTGCTTCAGCGTTTACGTTTTCAATATTGTTTTCTGACATGATAAACTCCCGTTGTTTTATACGGGGCAGCAAAAGTATGTGTTTATGGGCAATTTTTGATGGTGAAATCGCTGATGTAGCTTGATTTTGAGCGATTTTAAGGACTTTTTGGGTAGCCAGCAATAAGTTTTCAATTGATCTTCGGTTGCGTCGCACTCTTGTGCTGCAAAAATATGGGCATCATTCAAGTTGAAAAATAATCGCAAATAGGAGATTCAAATAATACAAGCGACTGTTGCCCGATCAATACCTCTGAATAACAAAGTAGGACATATCTGGAATTGTTCGCATTCAACCCTTCAATTTGTCGCATCTGCACTTGATAGGTATATTGCCTGTAACGACCTTTGTATTTCATACATTAACTACAATGGAAAAGCAAATCTTCATCAACTTAGCCGTGAAAGACCTGCAAAATTCTATGCAATTTTACACCGCACTGGGTTTTACAAACAATCCGCAATTCTCCGACGATTCAGGAAAATGTATGGTTTGGAGTAACCACATTTTTGTAATGCTATTAACGCATGAAAAGTTTTCGGGTTTTACCAATAAACCCATTGCAGACACAAAGGCAAATATTGCAGGACTATTTTCATTATCAGTAAGCAGTGTTGACGAGGTAAACCGCATTACTGCTAGTGGAGTAAAAGCAGGTGGAACTGAACCTAATGAAATGAGGGATTATGGGTTTATGCAACAACGAACTATTGAAGATCCTGACGGGCATACATGGGAGATCTTTTACATGGACATGTCTAAAATTCCTTCTGGCCAAACCATTGATCAGAGCGCATCTTAACTGAATAATTCTTATAAATAACAACCATGGCATTCATCAATCCGCACATCAACTTCAACGGTAACGCAGAAGAAGCCTTTAATTTCTACAGATCAGTTTTTGGTGGAACCTTCACTAAGGTCATTCGCTTTAAAGAACTTAACAGCCCTGAATTCCCGGTACCTGCCCATGAGGCTGAGAAGATCATGCACATTTCGTTAACGATTGGTAAAGGCCAGATGTTGATGGGAAATGATGTTCCGGAGATTCTTGGAAAGACAAATGAAAATGAGAACAGGAGTAAGATCGTTATTCACACTGAAAGCAAAGAAGAATCAGATAAAATTTATAACGGTCTTTCTGCAGGAGGAGCAATTGAAGCACCGATCGGTGATAGTCCGTGGGGTTCGTATTTTGGATGTTTCAGAGACAAATATGGTATAGAATGGATCATAGAGTTTAATAAAGACATTTAACTGGAAGGAAAGTAGCTATGCGGAAAATCATCGTGTTAACGTTCGTTACGCTGGATGGCATTATTCAATCTCCCGGAGCTCCCGAAGAAGATGCTTCCGGTGGATTTAAATACGGTGGCTGGATGGCTCCGTATGACGATCACAGTGCAGGAGCGGTAATGCAAAAACTATTACAGCCTTCAGATCTGCTCCTGGGTAGAAAAACATTCGATATATGGGAGCAATACTGGCCCAAACATGCAAGCTTTTGGCCGGGCATCAACGAAGTAACCAAATATGTATTCTCGAATACAAGAGATAGATCTGGCTGGGAGAATTGCGTTTTCGTAAAGAGTATTGATGAGATAAAGAAACTCAAATCCACGAATGGCTCTGATATTAAAGTGTGGGGCAGCAGCGAACTAATACAACTATTATTAAAGCATGACCTGGTAGATGAATTTTGGCTAATGATCCATCCGCTGATACTTGGTAAGGGAAAAAAATTGTTTACAGAAGAAATACCTGCAGCAGCTTTTACCCTTGAAGAAAATGTGACCACTTCCAAAGGAGTGATTATTGCTCACTATAAAAGATCCGGAGAAGTGATAACAGGTCGTGTTGGACCTGAATAAGATATCTTTATCCTGATGGACAAAAGATATTACGAGCCTGAATATGTAAGAACGCTTTTCGACAAGATGTCTGCCTCGTACGAAAGAATGAATTACATTACTTCTTTTGGATTCTCCATCAGGTGGAGAAAGCAATTACTCCAAAGCCTTCCCAATAATGTTTCTCAAATACAGGTGATCGATCTGCTGACTGGCATGGGTGAAAACTGGAATTCCATCAAACATAAATACCCAAACTGCCAACTTACTGCTCTCGACTTTTCTGAAAAGATGCTTAAGCATGCACACAAAACAAACGATCTTAAGTTTAAGCAACGTGTTAGAATAAAATGTGCCGATATTTTAAATAATGATTTACCCTCAGAACAATATGATATTGTGACTTGCTCATTTGGTCTGAAAACATTCAGCAAGCAACAGATCATTTCACTGGCAACTGAGGTAAAAAGGGTTTTGAAAAAAGGCGGTCATTTCAGTTTTGTTGAAGTATCTGAACCAAAGAATCTGTTATTAAGGTCTGCTTATTCATTTTACCTTGGGAAGATCATTCCCATACTAGGCAAACTCTTTTTAGGTGACCCTACAGAATACAAAATGCTATGGAAATATACTTCGGCTTTTAAGAATGCTGATGATGCTGCAGCGATCTTTTCCGATGCAGGATTACAGGTACATAAACAATCATTCTTCTTTGGATGTGCAACTGGTTTTTGGGGAGTGAAGTGACCAAATCATTACCAGGGATTTTTAAAATTATTTGTTAATAGGAATTTTTGTTGCAGCGAACAAACATGAAAATCATTCTATAGCTGCAAACAAAAACTTTCTTATGAAGAAATTTACCCTCATTGTGTTTTCAGTATTTATGATCGCTGTTGCTAATGCTCAATTCTCAGCAGGTGACAAATATCTTGGTGGCTCATTTTCTGCAGGCTGGGCTAAGAATAATCCTGTGAATAACGAACAAAAACAATTCAACATTGGCTTCTCTCCAAGTTTTACAAAATTTAAGACAGACAAGAAAGCTGTTGGATTTAAGTTGATCACCTTATATGGTGAAAATAAAAGTACCAGTGGTACCAACACCCAGAAATTAACGCAATATGGATTGGGTGCAGGTGTGTTTTCTCAGAATTATTTCACACTTGGAAAAGACTTTTACTTTTTTGCAGAAAAAGGTATTGAAGCAACTTATTCTCATTCAAAAGCAACACAATCGGCCTTTGTAAATAACGAGATCGTTACGCAAGGTTATTCTGCCAGCATCTATCTTAAACCAGGTGTAGGTTATAAACTTACCGACAGGCTTTTATTAAATCTTGAATTCGGAAATATTATCGACCTCACTTATGGACATTCTAAAACAGATAACAAAACTGGCACTACTTCAACAACAGAAAAGAACAACAGTGTTTCGTTTGGTAGCAGTCTAAACAACATCAGCTTAGGTGACCTTGGGATCACCTTTGCATGGAAGTTGAAATAATATATTGTAAGTAATGAAATGATTTCAAATGCAGTCTCGCCCAAGAGCTGCATTTTTATATTAAGAAACTGCAGACAATACAATTTTTCATATGATCTGAGGATAGCAACATTACCGATAACTGTATAAACAAAAAAGGCGAAGATCTCTCTTCGCCTTTTAATATTCAGTTATCAATTATTATTTGATTGCTGTTGCATTATCTACCAGGAACACAATATTTGCTCTGTGTGCCTTTGTTTCTTCGTTAGTAGAAACTGCTGTTGCAAGTTTTGCTTTAATCTTTTTCAAAGTTGCACGAGCAGCTGCCATTGAAACATCATCATAAGGAGATTTCTCATCGATCATCATCGCAAGACGCTCTACATATTGTGTTTGCAGATACTGGCGATAAACGTTTACGTTAGTCGCATTGTCAGCATCGAAGATGGTTTTGGTAAGATCATTCAACACATCTGCAACGCTGTACTGGTTACCATATAAACGGCTGTTAGTGATACGCTGCATAGTAGTTGGATGCATCAGGTGGCTCAATGCCTGAGCTGCCAATGCATTCATTGTTGAAGTAGCCTTAGGATCTTCAGTACTGGAGAAGAAGTTGTAACCTCTTCTTTGTTGCTGCAGGTAAGGGATCAATTGCATGTCTGCATCGAATGCATTCGGAGCAAACACATATTTACCCAATACTTCGATCGCTTTCTTTTGATATGCAAGTGATACCGGAGTGTAAGGCTTGGTAGTTGTGTTTTGACCAACAAAGCTTCTGTCTACATAAACACCACCAACATAACGGCTAACAGCAGCGATCATATTTGCACGCTGACCTTGCATCATATTGTAACGGGCTCTTAACTCTGCATAGCTGCCATCAGGTTTAGAATACTTTGCTTTCAGGTTAGGAAGAACACTGTTCACCAGTTTAAAACGCTCTTCAGCATAACCAACAGCATCAGAACTCATATCATTAATATTCACTCTTGGATCAATTGCTTTACCAGGACTTCTCATATCATCAGCATCGTTACCGAAAGTTAATTCAGGCTCAGTGCTACGGCTGAGAACTCTTTTACGGAAAGCCATTTCTTCAGCATCATCTTTCGTTGGTGTATAACCAAACTCGATCGCCCAAAGATCATAAGGACCAGGTTTTGTTGTATAGTAATCACCTTGCTTACTTCTGTCGAGACTAACATTGATCGCAGGATAATCCATTACAGAACCGATCAAACCTTTTGTACGGGTGATGCTCTTATCGTTCAACTGAGCTGGACTTAACATCTGGCTTGCTTTCATGTTGTGGTTCAAACCAAGGGTGTGACCCATTTCATGAAGTATCAGGTAATACAAGAACTGCTTATGCATTTCTTTTACATCAGCTTCGCTACCACCAGCAGCTTCAACAGCAGTCATACCGGCAACAAACTGTGCTTTCAACTCCATACCTGCATTACAAGCAGCATGGTTACCGATCATTTCAGGAAGTTGTCCACCAGGATTGCTGAAAATTTCATCATAGATAGGAGTAGCAGAACCGCTGTACCATTCTACCATGATATCAGCACCCAATATCTGGCCTGTAACAGGATTTACGAAACTTGGTCCGTAAGCACCGTAATTAGGATATGCAGAAGACACCCAACGGATGGTGTTATATCTTACATCACCTGCATGCCATGTAGCATCGTCAGGCTGAATCTTCATTACAACAGCATTTTTGAAACCTGCTTTCTCGAAAGCTTCGTTCCACTTCTCTCCTGCTTCTTTAATGATCTGGCGATATTCCAGCGGAGTTGTATTCTCGATCCACCAAACGATCGGCTCAACAGGCTCACTTAAAGCTGCATTAGGATCTTTCTTAACAAGATTCCACCTGTGGATGAAGTCGTGGTAAGGAGTAGGTTTAATGCTGGTAAGGTCAGTGATCTCTTCTGTGAAGAAACCAACACGAGGATCGTCCATTCTTGGTTTGAAACCGTTACCTGTTGGCATTTCAAGGAAGCTGTGTTGGATACGAACCCTGTTGAAACGAGCATCAGCGATGTCGTTACCACCCTGGTTAAAAGGTGCAGGATTTTCGTAAGCCAGGTCAACAGTTACATCGGTATTATTAGGATAAGACCTGATGCCTGCATACTGAGATTTTGTTGGATTCAAACCACCCAGGTTAAAGATCATACCTGGAGGAATTCCCGGAGGTAATTGTGGACGAACGGGGTCAAGTTTTTCACCCATGAACAATCCATCACCAGAGATCAGGTAACCTGTACTGTCTTCAGCAATGATCTTCTCAGCTAAGAAAATAGCTTCAGGAAGATTTGCATCAGAAGCTTTGCTTACCGGATTGTTCTGATCGAAATAGAATCTTGTGTTCAAACGCTGGAACTCTAAACGATCATAGTATTTCTTGATCGAGAAAGCTGCATTATCACGGTAGCTACCTCTTCCAAGTCCAACTGCATTTGGTCCGTTCTCAGAAAAGCTCTGGTAAACATATTGCTTACCCAACTGAGCTTTCTTTACAAAGATCTGAGTTGTTCCGCTGGTAGTGTCCTGGTAAATGGTAAATAACCCTTCGTGCTTTTTTGTTCCCTTTACTTTGTCTGCAACACCTGGTTTTTTAGGAGCCGTAGTCTTAGTTGAGTCTCCTCCAGGCTTTGCACCTGGTGAAGGAGCTGTTTGTGCTTCAGCCGTTAAGCCGATAAAGCAGCCTGCAGCCACTGCAAGTAGCAAATTGTGTTTCATCTGTTTGGTTTTTTGTTTTCTTTTCGCTGAGATGTATCGATAAAATTTTCTAATTACCGTTGGGATCGATACACCTGATTTGTGGCAATGAATGTAATGTTAATCCTGCTTAGAGGGCCATTAATTTTATGAATGGCATTAGTTAGTTGCCTGTGGTTATTTCTATGAAGCCAGCTTATCGTACACTACC
This sequence comes from Chitinophagaceae bacterium, assembly GCA_024508725.1. Classification (GTDB taxonomy): domain Bacteria; phylum Bacteroidota; class Bacteroidia; order Chitinophagales; family Chitinophagaceae; genus JAEZDC01. The sequence continues at coordinate 170,983 of JANINS010000003.1, forward strand.
CAGCTTTACTTGCGTCGCACTCTTGTACTTCCTTATATCTATTCGGCTGATCCATAAAGATATTACTGAACCCTTTCCTCTAACAATGTATTAAATGAAAAATATTCGTCAAGTGTACAAGGCTTCTGGGAAATTGAAAATGGGGTATGCAAAAATAAAAAAGAGATGACCTCACTGTCATCTCTTTTCAATTGATTAAAGCCATTGTTGACCCAACGAAGTAAAAAAGAATTCATCTCCGCCAGCCCATCAACAATGGCGAATATTTTTAAGCCTGTTTCATATCGCCTTCCTTCAAATGAATCATTTGCTGAATGGCTACAGCTAAACTGAACACGGCCGTAATTATTCCAAAAACTGCTTTGAGCTGCTTTATTTTTTTTACACCTGGCTTTTTCATTTTTCAATCGTTTACATGTATCGTAATAAAAAAGCCATGCCAAAAAGAGATGAAAATAAAAAAGCAGCTTTACAGCTGCTTTGAATTAGTATCTTGGTTTGTAGCCTCCGCCACCATCACGAGATCCTCCACCACTTCCATAACCACCGCCTCCCCTTGAGCCACCACCGTAGCCTCCTCCACCTCTGTTTCCTCCACCGTAACCGCCACCTCTATTTCCACCACCACCATAACCTCCACCTCTTGATCCTCCTCCACTACTTCCTCTGTCTTCTGCTTCTTTTACAACAAGGGTTTTCTTACCAATTGCAAGATCATTCAAACCTTCAATTGCTTCTTCTCCTTCACTCCTGATAGGCATATCTACAAAAGCGAAGCCTTTGCTTTTACCTGTTTCTTTATCAATCGCCACTTTTACTGACGTAACTGTTCCAAATTTTTCGAAGAACTCAGTTAATTCAGCATCGTCCATGTCGTATGGCAATCCTGCCACAAAAATTTTCATCTTTAAACAAGTTTTGGCGAATGTAAGCACTATTGGAAACAAATTATGCTCCTTTCGTCATTAACTTTCGTGTTCAATTTTGGCGTGTATGAAATTCAACCTTAGGAAGATATGTGTTCTGGGCAGTTTACTGCTATTAATAAGTTTCGCTATCGCATGGACTCCCGGAAAAGAAGACGACCGTAACTTGAAAGTTCTGCCAAAGGATATCAGCTCAGATAGTCTTTCGATCATCATGGATGAATTTACCGAAGCCCTTAATGTGGATTGTGCTTTTTGCCATGCACCAAAAGATCCGCAGAATCCACGGAAATTAAACTATGCAAGTGATGCAAATCATTTAAAAGATGTTACCAGAACAATGATGCGAATGACTTACGAAATGAATGATAAGTATATAAAAAGCATCAAACAGAATAACATACATCTCGTAACATGCTACACCTGCCACAGGGGAAACAGTGTTCCGTTAGAAAAATAAATGCCCTCGTTAGCAGCACTTTGCGTAGTGAAATCTGAGATTTATGAAATGAAAATTATGAATGGCACGTTTTTTTTCCTTTACTAAGCATAAAGACGATTTTATGAACAACAGACGAAACAGCGAGGAAAGAAAACCAAGGAAAAGATTTTTAGTAAGGAAAGCAGCTGAACTGGTAAGATCAGTTAAATTATCAGGAGAAAGAGCACATGAAGCAGGTACAGAGATGATCTCTAATGCTGCCCAAAAATTCAACAGTCTTTTCAGTTCACCCAACTCACAAATACAAATGCATTAAAACAGGGACGCTTGTCCCTGTTTTCTTTTCTCGAAAAGCGTAACTTACAGGTGTAGTTCTTCCATAAATTGGTTCTATTAACAGCATGGCTTTGATCTGAGGCTTAGGTTTTATTATTCATTCATTAAAAACTTAAGTTATGGATCCTCATGAAACCATTTACAAGTACAACACTTTATCCCGTGGCATTTTAGGTGGATTGTTTGTTGGCATTCTTGCAACAGGTGTCAATCTTTTATTTGATTACCTGTATCGAAGGTTTACCCATTACCAGTTTGCAGAATTTGTGAACATCAATTCGATCATCTTCTTCACCATTCCAACTTTGATCGCAGCCGGAATTGTGTATGCTGTTATTAAAGATCACTTGAAAAAAGGTGTGTGGTTGTACACTATTTTAGCATTGGTACTTACTGCTATCGTAGCTTTTATTCCACTTGGACCTAACATGCTGCCGAACGGTGATCGTTTGCCTGCAACTGCAAGAGGTTTAACAATGGGTATCGAGATCATCACCGGATTAATGGGAGCATTTGCACTTCCATATTTTGCCGAACATCAAAAGATATGGAGTGATGATGAAGTAGAAACGAGATAAGACGTTCCTGCTTTTATATTATTAAAATGATCAACAAATTCTAAGTTGATTATAAGGTAATTATTTGCTTTCTTTAAGCTGTTCTAAAGCCTTTTTAGAAACCTTCAGTTGATTTTTGCAGCATGCGAAAAAGAAAGCTAACCTGGTATCAATGGTTCATGAAAAGCTGGATGTACCTGATGGTGATCTGGTTGTTTATGGGTTTTGCATTAGGTACGCTGATCTTGCTTTTTCCATTGAGAACATGGGTGAATTATGTAAGAGAAAATGATCTTTCCAATACTACTGAAAGCATTGGTGTAGTTGTATTGATGCTGATTCTGGCTGTTGTATCTTTCATCATCAGCTGGAAAATATATCAATGGCATTTAAGACGAGACAGAATATCTGTCACCATAGCTTCGATTGTTATTCCGTTTGTTTTAGCCGTTGCTGCACTGATGCTGTTCATGAATCCCAATATTGTAAATAGCGGATCTGAAAGTTCAGAACTATCTCAACAGTTTACTATTGGCCCTTACCCAACAGAAGACAAGATCAAAGAGTTGAAGAAAGAAGGATTCACCGGCATCATCACTTTGCTGCATCCTGCAGTGGTTCCTTTTGAGCCCTCATTGATCGAAGAAGAAGAAGAAGCAACATCAGAAGCACATATTCAATTGGTAAAAGCACCCATGTTACCATGGATCGGTGATAATTCATCTTCACTTAAAACCATTGAAGACATTGTAAGATCGGGCAAAGGAAAATATTACGTTCATTGTTATCTTGGAAAAGATCGGGTGAATGTTGTAAAGAATCTTATTGCAAAAGTGAGTGGGGGAAATTCAGGTATTGAATCAGAGATCGGTCCGTCGAGCAGAACATTCGAAACCATGAAAAGTTTTGAACGTGGCGATATTTTTAAACTGGATGATGATGTTTACATGACACCATTCCCTACAGATGAAGAATTCCTTTCTTTCTTTCTTGCAGGCAAAGTAAAAAGTGTGGTATGCCTGCTTGATGATAATGTTGATAACCGCAAATGGCTTGAGAAAGAAAAGAAAGAACTTAAGAAAACAAATGTTCAGTTCAGGCATATTCCTTTGAAAGAAGGTGCAAGTGATCAGTCAATGATGTCTGTAGTTAAAGAAATAAAGAATTTACCTAAGCCACTTGTTGTACACAGCTGGTCTACAAAATTCTCTGACAATATTCGCTTTAGAAAGATCTTTTCACAAAGCATCAATAAATCTCCCATTAATCTAGCTACGAATGTTCCAGAAACTTATTGAACGATTCTTACCTGAGGCTGATATCCTGCAACAGTTATTGCTTCCTATACTTTTAGTTTCATTGTTTGCTGCATTACTTTCGGCATGGATGAAACGTAAAGGAATCAGAACACCTTATACCCGCAAAACGTTTCATTTCGTGATCTTTTCTCTTGCTGGTATTCTTCAGTACCATTATGGCTTACAGGCTGTGAGTTTACTTGGAGGAATCGTTTTTATCATGGTGGTGGTTGCCGTGATCGTTGGAAAAAAATGGTGGTTTTTCAGAGCTCTGGCCAGGGAAACAGATGCTCCGCATGAAAAGAAATTCATTATTCTGCCTTTACTGGCAACTGCTATAGGCGGTATCATCAGCAATATCTTTTTTCCAGGTACTGCTTACATTGGATATTTTGTAGGAGGATGGGGTGATGCTATTGGTGAACCGGTTGGTACCAGGTGGGGCAAACATAAATATACAGTTCCAACACTTTTTGGTGTACGAGCAACAAGAAGTATTGAAGGCTCTACAGCAGTAATGTTATTAAGTACTACGATTGCTACAATATGCCTCATGCAGATCACACCATTCGGCTTTGCTAACTGTTTACTATATGGCGCCATATGTGGTTTGGCTGCAGCAGTAGTTGAATCGATCAGCAGCCACGGATTGGATAATCTTACGATACAGGTTTGTGCAGCAGGAGTGCTTCATTATTTTATCTCCATTAATTAATAGAACTTACATCATCTCTTAGTAGTAGCAACGAAATACAGGTAATGCATTACTTTATCTTCGTTATACATGCTAGCTGCTACAGCCAAAATATATAAGAACGCTTATAGTGGATTAAGCCGGCAAACATGGTTATTGTCTGTTGTGATGCTGATCAATCGTAGCGGCACCATGGTTGTTGGCTTTATGAGCCTTTACATCGTAAATGGTTTGGGTTGGAAGTTATCGCAAGCCGGAGTGGTGATGGCATGCTTTGGTGCAGGTTCTATCGTTGGTGCTTACTTCGGTGGAAAGATCACTGACAGATTTGGATTTTATAAATTACAGGTTGGTGCACTGGCTTCGGGGGGAATGATGTTCATTATTGTTGGCTATCTCAAAGCATACATCCCACTTTGCATAGGCACCTTTATTTTAAGTCTTTGTAATGAAAGCTTCAGGCCTGCCAATTCAACAGCGATTGCTCATTACAGCACAGTACAAAACAGAACAAGATCTTACTCATTAAATCGTTTGGCCATAAACCTTGGTTGGGCAGTTGGTGGAGCTTTGGGTGGTTTCCTGGCAGAATTTAATTACAGTGTTTTATTCTGGGTAGATGGTTGTACCAACATTGCCGCAGCCGGATTAATGCTTTTTCTTCTTCCGCCGGTTAAGAAAAATTACGATTATAAGATCCCTCATCAGAAACTTACCGGTTCACCTTACAGCGATCGCAGGTATTTATTTTTCATCTTAATGGTTGTGCTGTTTGCCATTTGTTTTCTGCAGTTATTCTTTACACAATCCCTCTTCTTTAAAAAAGAATGGCACATCACAGAAAGTAAGATCGGGATATTAATGGCCTTTAACGGACTTCTTATTGCTTTTGTTGAAATGGTGCTGATATACTTCTTAGAAAAAAGAAGTCGTGGTTTGTTTTACATCAGGATCGGAGCTTTGCTTACAGGATTGGGATATGCCATGGCTAATATATTATCACCTGCATTCACTAATGCATTATTTGTAGTAGGTATTGTTACCATTGGTGAGATGTTGGTGCTGCCGTTCATGAACAGCTACTGGATATCCCGAACCAATGAAAACAATCGTGGTAGTTACGCTGCTCTTTATACAATTGCCTGGTCTGTAGCCCAGATCATAGCTCCTACATTCGGAAGCCAGGTAACAGAGCATACTGGTTTTAATATGTTGTGGTGGACCGTTGGATGTATTTGTGTTGTTGTTGCCGGAGGAATATGGTGGCTGGATTCTAAGAGTAGAAGTAGTATAAAAAGTATATAGAGTATATTGAGTAATGAGAAAGCGAATTATACGAGCTGTATAATTCGCTTTGATTCTTTGAAGATGGAGACTAACCCAAAGATTTCAACCAATCTATTACCTGCTCTCTCGTTTTTCCGAGCTTGGTTTGCAATCTTCCGTAAAGCTCGTCATCTTTACCTTCTTCATATCTCAGATCATCATCGGTAAGATCGCCATGAGCTTGTTTTACTTTACCCTTGAGCTCATTCCATCTTCCCTTTAGTTCAAGCTTATCCATATAGAAATGTTTAAAGCATTAGCGACAATTAACGTGCCGTGAGATGCTGTTGTAACTCAGTCCACTCAATGATACATATCAGTTGATCGCAATAACACAGTAAGTATGTTGCATTCGAAACGCAATAAACAGGTGTATCCTGTAATCTTTTAATCGAAGTTCTACTAAGAATTTGCGTTTGCCTTGTTCCGGTACTGCCTCGTTTGGCTCATTTTGCAGCGCTTGTGAGGTTTATCGTGGGAATATGGTTCTGTATGAATGATGTGCACACGAAAGGCAGCATCATCTTCGGCAAACAAATTTAAAGTGAACAGAGATTTGATCCTTACCCTTACAGCCGGTATTTTAATTAGTGCCGGCTTTTTGTTGAACCTTATTATGCAGCACAAGAGTGCGACGCAACAGAAGCATCATGCATGCAATACAGCCGGTTACACCTTCAGCCAACTGGCATAATTTTTACGCACTATTATTAAAAGATTCTCTATGGCAATCAATATTGTAGAAGCAATACAAAAAAGATTAGGCACAACATCCATCAATAAGATTGATGTGAACACTTCGCATCAAAGCGAAACAAAACACCCTGCTAAAACCGATGAAGGAATGCAGGCTGCTGCTTCTGCTGTGCTGGTTGCATTGTACAGGTTTGGTAAAACAGATGAAGGTGCTGCCAGTATTGCAAGTGACGGCAACAGGAATTGGTTGCAAACCATCTTTATGAATAAGGAAGAGGTTGCGATCGACCGTGTATCAAAATATTCGAATAATTCAGCAGATGATTGCCGTAATGTAATGACAGAAATTGCGGATGAAGCGGTACAGGAAGTGCACAGAAATGTTGGAAAAGATGCCACACCTGAAAAAGTGAAGGCTTACATCAGCTCGCAAAGACATAATATTCTTTCGTATTTACCTGCCGAATTAGAAATGGGAAAACTGTTAGACGATCCTGTTCTTGATGACAGAACCAATAAAATGGAAGGACCTGTTTCCAGTTTCCTTCACTGGATTGAAAATCTTATGGCACCAGGCGACAGAACAAACGAAGAAGCCTTTAAAAGAGAAGATGAAATGTTTACCAGGAAAACAAGATAATTGGTAAGTCGGCTTAATCGCTTTGATTGAACATCGTTGCGTCGCACACTTGTGCGACTTTTTCTTTATTCACCTTCTTTGGGTAATAGAAGTGTTAATTGTGCAGGCTCTATACAAGCTTCCAGTTGATTGATCTTGCCAAGATACTCACCATCGATCTGGAAATGAGCTTTGTGTTTTGTTTCAATACTCACATGTTTTGTATGAAACACTTCAACATTCTTCGCATTGAACCTTCTTGCTTTTAGCAGCATTCTTACCAGTTCTGCAACCGCCAGCTTTTTTACCACCACCACTTCGAATAAACCATCATAAATATCGCCTCCTGGATTTATCACAGCACCGGTTCCGTATTTAGTAGCATTTGCAATTACAACCATCAATGCATTTCGCTCAATGGCTTTTCCATTACTGTCGATAGAAACATGAATACGTTCTTTGTTCCATAAAGTTTTTAATAAAGCTCTTCCATAACCTAAAAATCCACGGATATTCTTATCATCGAAAAACTTTATGATCTGTGCATTCAAACCGATATCACTTAAATGGAGACAGAAATGTTTTTTATTAATGCGTATGATATCTGCTTTTTTGATCTCTCCATTTACTACAACATCGAGTGCGGCCTTTGTATTCTTTGTTATGTCCAGCTCTTTCGCCATTCCATTGGCAGAACCTGCAGGCAGAATTCCCATGGGTACATCTGTTCCCAATAATTGTTCTGCTACTAACGATACAGTTCCATCACCACCTACAGCGATTACCCTGTCTGGTTTCCAGTTATTGATCCAGTGGTTTAATGAAGCTGCATCATTTTTGCCATCCATCAGGAAAAACTCAACCTGATGCGGGAATGGTTTAAAATATTCATGGATGGCAGATTCAACATTTTGTTTTTTTCTACCTCCTGAAATTGGATTAATAACGAATAAAAATTTTAAACTTTCCAGCATAGAGCATTTGAATCAATACAACCAATGCAGAATCATGCCAATATAGCCGTTCAGCCAAAGCCTTCTTTTTGGGAAAGGTTACGGATAAATATCCTTCATGCATTCCGGCTCACCGATCAACCTGTGGTAAAAGTGTATCATGGGTTTGGTAACGATAAAACAGTTACTGTTTTTGGACATGCTTTTCATTTTAGTCCAATTCCACGTAAGCACTATTCAAAAAACTTTCTCACCAACACTTTTGCTTTGCTGCGATTGTTTATGGTGAGGCCTTATCGAAGAACTCACCTGAAAATGCAATGGAACGATCAATGGATATATACACAGAGTGAAAAAGATGGCTTTTTTCGTTTCGAATGGAAGATCGATGCACCTTTACAACCAGGCTGGCATGAAGTAGAGGTTCTCTTGCTTGGAAAAAACAAAGAGAACAATCCAAAAGCCTCAGGAAAAGGTTCCATCTTCATTCCATATACCAATCAATATGCATTCATCTCCGATATCGACGACACATTTCTCATTTCGCATTCTTCCAACCTTAGAAAAAGATTGTTTGTTCTCCTAACTGAAAATGCACACAGCCGTCAACCGTTCGAAGATGTAGTAAAACATTACCAGTTGCTTTCAAGAGCAGGAGTTCCACATGCTGAAAGCAATCCATTCTTTTTTGTTTCGAGCAGTGAGTGGAATTTATATGATTACATCAGGGAATTTGCCATTAAACAAGAATTGCCGCAAGGTGTTTACCTCTTGAACCAGTTAAAACTTTTTAGTCAGCTCTGGAAAACGGGTCAGAACAATCACTCCACAAAATTTATGAGGATCGTAAGGATACTCGAAGCTTTTCCTAAACAAAAGTTCATTTTGTTAGGAGACGATACACAAGAAGATCCTACTATTTATGCTTCCATTGTTTCTCACTTCCCCAATAAAATTCTGGCCGTTTATCTTAGAAAAGTGAGGAAAATCACAAAAACAACTGTGTTGCCTGCTATTGATGAAATGAAAGCTGCAGGAGTGATCACATGTTATTTCAGCCATAGTTCAGAGGCAATAAGTCATTCCATATCAATCGGGCTGATCAATAATCCAGATCCTGTACTCCAAATGAAAACTACCTGATAGGCTAATGCTGGCATAGTATTTTTCTGTGTTAAATGGAGAACGATGAGTTATGATAGTAGTGAAAACAGACAAAGCGGCAGTAACAACTTTGAAACAGATGATCGAAGGATTGGATGTGTGCATACTCATCACAACAGATAGTGAAGGCCAGCGGCATAACAAGCCAATGGCAGCGATCAGGATTGATGATAAAGGAGATTGCTGGTTTTTTGCAAGTAAATCTTCCGGAAAGCTAAAGGATCTTTCTACCAATAATAAATTACAGATCGTATTCGCTAACCCTGCCAACGATGATTATGTTGAGTTGCATGGAGTTGGTGATGTTATTTGTGACGAAGAAGAGATCAGGAACAAATGGAGTCCATTGGTTTCCCAGTGGTTTCCAAATGGTGTAAAAGACCCTGAGGTTTGTCTTGTAAAAGTTGAGCTCACCAATATTTTTTATTGGGATGCAGAAACAGAAGGAATTCAAAGATTAGCAATAAAGACAACTACAGTAGTTGAAGAACAGAAGCTGGCTGCATAGAAAGGAATTTGACATTTTAGTTAACTAAAAAAAGGAATGGCTATGTTAGAAAGAATTAATGTAAGCGGTTTAAAAGATCGCATCTACGATTTAAAAGATCGTGTTGATGTAAGCAAATTGAAAAGCCTGGGTAATTCAGCTTTACACGAAGCAAAAAAGTTCAGCAAACACAAAGTGCGTTACAAAGGTTATTCAGTAAACACTTTACTGCTATCGGGTATTGCAATTGGATTAGCGATCGGCGGAATCTTGTTGTATAAAAACAGGAATCGCTTAGGTTTCTCCGGATCTACAGGAATGGAAGATCAGGATTATCCGATCAAATAAAATTTCAAAACAGCTTTCTTAATCGAAAGCTGTTTTGCTTTTGCATTGTTACAACACTGACTTCGGGCATTGTTTTGGAGCTATTACTTGTAACAAAAGCCCCTCATTATGAAGAATCTGAACAGGTGGGAAATTGCAAATCACTTACATACGTCTTTAAAAGAAACATATCCGTATGAAAGAGATACACCTGCTAAGAGTTTACGTGGGGTGAAAAGCACATCAGGTGGGGAATTTTATTCTCGCCAACACAACTCACCAGAAGGTCATTCCCGTGATGACAGAAGTTTTACTCAATCTCTATGGGGTCGTAGATAAAAAACGACTTCCACCCTTATTCCAGAATGCTTTTATGCTTTAAAAGATTATTATTCAACATAACACGGCTGGCATTGTACTTGTCTTTTTAACTCCAAAAAAAGATAGGTTATGAGAGCACTGAAAACATTTTTATTTGCGGCTTTGGCTGCTGCAGTATGGACTGCATGTTCCGATGCCAAAGCAAGGTATGTTGATCTTACGACAGGAGAACCATTGGATCTTGTAAGAGATGATGAAACAGGAGTATTGGTTGATGCCGAAACAAGAAAGCCAGTTCGTATGTATGTTGACACAAGAACACATGATACCATTTGGGGAATCAGTGGTAAAGTGATCAATGGATATGTACACAGGAAAAACGATGGTGGTTACGTTTACATTGATGAGAATGGCAGAGAAGTAGAATACAAGTACAAGGTAGATGATGATGGCAGCATGAAAGTGAAGTACGGTGATGATGCTTACAAATATAAAAGAGATGAAGACGGAAGTTATAAGGTAAAAGTTGGTGACGATTACTATAAGAAGAAAGTAGAAGATGATGGTGATGTAAAGATCAAAAAAGGTAATAAGAAGATTAAAGTAGATGCGGAAACCGGCGAAAGAAAAGTAAAGTATGACGACTAATCAAACAACATCGTAAAAAAGAGAAGGGACTTAACGGTCCCTTCTTTCTTTACGGATTGCCTTGTGTAGAATTATCATTTTGTGTTGCCTCTCCTTTATTCAGACTGTAAGGATCATTGTCTGCGTCGTTGAATAAACCTTCACCTTCTTCATCTGCTGAAGAGATCGTTGTATCTGCCAACTCACCTAAAGCCGGAGGGTGAATAAATTCCTGACCGGGAATATCTTTTACATCAGGAAGATCGATGGTTGTTTCATCAGGTTTAAGCCTTTCCTGGTCTCTTTTTGAATCATGCAGATCACCTGTCCTGTCATTCAACGATTGTTTCTCCTGGTCAGAACGTTGTTGATTATTTGGTTGTTTCATAAAGTTGTTGTTTATAGCAACAGCCGAAAAATCTATGCCCTTTTGAACCTGAGAAGTATATTTAATCTGCAAACCAAAACTTATGGAACAGAATTTTAAGAATCATTCACGCTATGTGCCTTTATACCATATTGTCGCTCCTATAATACTTGTGGCTTTGCTTATTGCGGCTTTAATCGATCTCTTCGAAAAACTATCAGACGGAGAAAATTACATGGAATCGATTTTCAGATTTCTAATTGTTGTTGTACTGCTGATATTGTACTGGCTGATCAGGGCTTTCCCGCTAAAAGCACAGGACCGTGTGATCATTTTAGAAGAAAAATTAAGACACCAGCAATTAACCGGCAGATCATTAAACCAGAATCTTCGTTTTTCACAGATCATTGCATTACGTTTTGCAAGCGATGCTGAATTCCCTGCCTTGGCAGAGAAAGCAGCAGCAGGCAATATGAGCAGCAAAGAGATCAAACAATCAATCAAAAACTGGAGAGCAGATCATCACAGGGTATAAGCTTTGCTATACCTTCGCAGCAAATTCTTTTATGAGCGTTGCAGATAAACTAGCACAAATGAAACAAGAAAAAGCAGCAGCTAACCTGAAAGCAGGACAAGATTTCCTTGAGCAGAATAAAACAAGACCTGGCGTAACAGAAACAGCCAGCGGTTTACAATATGAAGTGCTTACAGAAGGTAATGGACCAAAGCCTTCTGCTTCAAGTAAAGTAACATGTCATTACCACGGTACGTTGATCGATGGAACTATTTTCGATTCGTCTGTACAACGTGGTCAACCGGCAACTTTTCCGTTGAATATGGTGATCAAAGGTTGGACGGAAGCGCTGCAGCTAATGCCAACAGGTAGCAAATGGAGATTATTCTTACCACCACATCTGGCTTATGGCGAAAGACAAACAGGTGCTGTGATCGGACCAAACAGTACGCTGATCTTTGATGTGGAGTTGATCAGCTTTAGCTAAGCCTTAAATATTTTCGTTGCAGGATTGTGAAAAATATTCACTCCTGAATCTTACAGCCAGGATTTTATTTATTTTAAATTCTACTGTACGGATCTGCCATGGCAATACTGAAACTAACGGCAATAATTTTCTTGTCACTGATAAGTGCTTCTTTATTCGTAAGTAGAGGAACGATCGAACTATCAACACTCGAAAAAGTATCTCGTGAAGTGGAAATCGATCGTTTACGAAGCAAAGCTGCCGAAGCAAAGAAATATTGCAATCTTAATGATCTGAACCAGGATTTTTTCTTCCTGGTTGATCTTAAACGCCATTCCGGTTTAAAGCGATTTTATGTCTGGAATTTTGATAAAGACACTTTGGATCACTCTTTTTTAGTAAGTCATGGCTGTGGTGATAATCCATGGGGTAAAGATGATTCTAAGGAAAATGCAACAGTGAGCAATGAAGATGGATCTCATAAATCTTCAGTAGGAAAATATATTATTGGGAAAAGAGGTTACAGCAGTTGGGGCATCAATGTGAATTATAAACTTCACGGGAAAGATGCTACCAACAGCAATGCATTAAAGCGATTGATCGTTTTACATTCCTGGGATGCAGTACCTGATGAAGAAGTTTATCCCAACGGTACACCTGAAGGATGGGGTTGCCCTGCATTGTCCAATTCGGCTATGCGATTGATAGACGATAAGGTCAGAAATAGTAAAAAGAAAGTGTTGTTGTGGGTGATTCAGTAGTAATGTCTGCGTTTGATCTGCTTAGAAAAGTTCAGAAACCTGAAGAGTGCGACGCAACATAAGCTTCATAGCAGCATTGCAGCTGGTCAACAAAATATCATTCCTCTTTATAGATCTTCACAGCAGTTTCACCGGTTGATTTTACATAACCACGATACATTCCTTCTGTGCAAAAAGGCATGGTGATATTTCCATTTTTGTCAACACCGATCAATCCTCCATCACCACCCAGGGAAGGCAATTTTTTCATGATCATATCTGTTGCTGCTTCATTGAGAGACTGGTTACCGTACTCCATTCTGTCGCTCACTGTTTTTGCCATCACTAACCTGATAAAATATTCACCCCAACCCGTTCCGCTAATGGCACACGTGGCATTGTTTGCATACGTTCCGGCACCAATGATCGGAGCATCTCCTACCCTGTTATAACGTTTGTTGGTCATACCGCCAGTACTCGTTGCTGCAGCAAGATTGCCGTGTTTGTCAAGTGCGACAGCACCAACAGTTCCGTATTTGTTATCAGGATTATCGAGCTGACGAATCGCTTTTTTCGAAACAGTATCCGCTTTCTTCTTTAATGAATCGGCTTTCTTTGCTTTTTGTAATCCATCCCATCTTTCCTGCGTAAAGAAATAAGATGGATCCACCATTTCAGCACCATTCTGCTTTGCAAATTGTTCTGCACCTTCACCGATCATCATCACATGCTCCGATCTTTCCATCACAGCTCTTGCAGTAGAGATCGGGTTTTTGATGTGCATCACACCTGCAATGGCTCCGGCTTTTAGTGTTTTGCCATCCATGATCGCAGCATCGAGTTCGTTCTTTCCGTCATTGGTAAACACAGCACCTTTCCCGGCATTGAATAAAGGATCATCTTCTAATATTCGTACAACAGCTTCAACTGCATCCAAAGCAATTCCGCCTGATGCGAGAATTTTCTCACCGGCATTCAACGCTTTCTGCAGGGTTTGCTTATACATCTCTTCTTTTTCGGGCGACATATTCTTTTTGAGGATCGTACCTGCTCCACCATGGATCACCAGTACATATTTTGAGGTATCTTTCATTTGTGCGATCGCCATATGGCTGATAAAAATGGTGAATAAAAGAAGAACGTTTTTCATTAGATAAATGTAATAAGAAGCAAAAGATTGTGACACCAGCTACAATATTTCATGGCATCTTCTGTTGCGTCGCATTTATCACGTCTTTAGCGTGGCTCTTGTACTTTCAGAACTTTGTTCAGCATTTACAGGCTACTAGTTCTTAATGATTTGCAAATCGTTTGGCATTGAATTTGAAATAGTTGCGTTTTACCTAAATTTACCCCCGTAAACTCGAGACCGCTGAGAAAATTCTTAAAAATAACAGGAAGAGTTCTGCTGATTCTGCTCGGTATCATCATCCTGCTTTTTATCGCTATTCAAACTTCTCCGGTACAAAACTGGCTCGCCAAACGTGCAACAGCCAAACTCAGCAAAGATCTGAATACGGAAGTTCGGATTAAACGTGTGAGCTTTTCTCTACTCAACCGTATGGATCTAGAAGGAATCCTGATACGTGATAAGAAAAAAGATACGCTGCTTTATGCCGGAACAATGAAAGTGCGTATTACAGACTGGTTCATTTTCAGAGATCAGGCAGACTTGAAATATATCGGCCTGGAAGATGCTGTGATTAAGACCAACAGAACAGATTCTATCTGGAATTACCAGTTCATTGTAGATTATTTCAGCTCGCCGTCATCTCCTAAAACTTATTCCAGCGGAAAGAAAAAAAGCCTGCAACTCGATCTGAAGAAAGTGGATTTTAAAAATGTTTCGCTAGCCCAGGAAGATCGCTGGAGAGGCGAAACAATGAAGCTGAAGTTTGGCAGTATGCAAATGGATGCTAAGAAAGCAGACTTTGCCAAAGGTGAACTGGATATTGATGATCTCGTTCTCGACAAACCAGAATTTGCGATCTACAATTATACCGGTAACAGGAAAACGAAACGTCCGGGTGGTGCTTTTAGTCTTGACATCGGCCTTAAACTAAAAATTGCCAACCTCGAGATCAATAATGGCACATTCATCAACGATAAGGAAACCGAAAGAGGTGTGTACCGTCATTTCGATGGTGCTCATATGGTGATCACAAAGTTGAATGGTAAGATCAAAGATCTTGCATTCGTCGGTGATACGATCTTAGGTAAACTTGATCTCTCAGCAAAAGAAAGAAGCGGTTTTGAACTAAAAAAACTCAAAGCAGATTTTAAATTCACCACCAGTGAAATGGAATTTGCGAATCTTGATCTGCAAACACCAAGAAGCCGCATCAGGGATTATTTCAGGATGAGGTACACCGAGTTTGAAGATGATATGAGTGACTTCGTTGAGAAAGTAATCATCAATGCAAAATTCAAACAAGCCGATATCAACTCTGACGATATTGCCTACTTTGCTCCTGAATTAAAAGACTGGAACAAAAAGATCGCTGGCAGCGGATCTTTCAATGGTACAGTTAACAATTTTACGGGTAATGATGTTTTTGTAAGAACAGGTAATTCATCTGTTTCAGGAAATATTGCGGTTACCGGAGTAACTGATATCAATACAGCCGTTTTCCGCTTATCAAATGGAACGGTAAACACTAATTACAACGACATTGCCACTTACGTTCCCGATATTAAAAATGTAACCACTCCTGATCTCAGAAGTCTTGGTTCTATCCGTTTTGCGGGAAATTTTAATGGAACGATCCGCAGGTTCAGCACCACAGGAAATCTTAATACAAGCCTCGGTAATGCATACACTGATCTTAGCATGAATATTCCTTCGAAAGGTCAGCCTACTTACAACGGAGCCATCAACACACAACGATTTAATCTTGGAAAGTTTCTCGACATCAAAGATCTGGGCTATGTAAGCATGAATGGCAGGATCAACGGAGCTGGCTTTGATAAGAACACACTCAAAACAAGTTTTGATGGAACGATCGGTGAGCTTCACTATGGTACTTATACTTACCGAAACATCTCTACCAACGGAACGTTTCAAAAAGGGGCTTTCGCAGGTGAAGTAAGAATGAACGATCCCAACCTGAACTTCACAAGTAATATCAACATCGACTTCAATGGAGATCAGCCAAGGTTTTTGGTTTTGGGCGATGTGGCAAAAGCCAATCTCCAGGCTTTACAACTTACCCAGGATAAATATGAGCTTGCAGGTTTATTCGATCTTGATTTTACCGGAACCAACATCGACAATTTTATCGGCTATGCGAAATTGCTGAACGCTTCTTTGTTACACGATAGTACAAGACTTGCTTTCGACTCACTTTCACTTTCTACTGAACTGGTTGATGGCAGAAAGCTGCTCACTTTAAAGAGTAATGAGATCGATGCAACAGTAAGAGGTCAGTATAATATTCTTGACCTTCCAAACACCATACAAAGTTACCTGCACAATTACTATCCATCTTATATCGCTGCGCCTTCAAAAATTCCGCAGGACCAGCGGTTCGGAATTCGCATCACTACAAGAAATATCTCTGATTACATTAGCATATTCGATCCAAGGCTTTCCGGATTCGACAATTCAACCATCTCTGGTAGAGTGAATACAACAAGACCTGATTCAGGCTTTGCCATCACTACCAACATACCTTATTTCCGTTATGACAAAGCTCAGTTTACCGGAGTACAGTTCAGAGGCGTTGGAGACAGGAATACACTTAACTTAAATGGAGATGTTGATATTGTAACCTATGGCGATAGTTTGTATTTCCCAAATACCAAGATCAATATTCAAAGCAGCAACGACATATCATCAGTAAGTATTAAAACCAAAGCAAATAATACACTGAATGAAGCTGATCTTAACGCAACCGTTACAACATTTGAAGATGGTGTTCAGATCGATTTTAAACCATCATCATTTGTTTTGAACGATGCTAAATGGAGTTTGGAAAAAGAAGGTCAGTTGGTCTTGAGAAAACATTATATCAGTGCGAAAGATGTAAAGTTCACACAAGGTTTCCAGGAGATCACGGTTTCAACAAGGCCGATCGAAGGCGGAAACGTATTAGCAGATGAATTAGTAGTGAATCTGAAGTCAATTCACCTGGGCGATTTCATTCACTTTGCCACCAAAGATCCGCAGATGGAAGGTCTTGTTTCCGGTGAAGTAGTGATCACTGATATTTTTGATCAGCTTATCGCTACAGCAAAGCTGGATGTTGAAGATTTTCATCTGAATAACGATTCTATTGGTAAGGCAATGATCAATGCCTGGTACAGTAAACGAACCGGTGAAGTGAACTACGATCTTGTTTTCCCCGACAAACCTTACAACTTCCAGGTCAAAGGGAAATACAGTATAAAAGATTCAACGGGGTTACCGCTTTCAACCAAAATCCGTTTGGATAATTCACGTATTCCAAAATATGTTAGCGGTTTTTTAAGTTCTATTTTCTCTGATGTAGATGGATATGCAACAGGCGAAATTGAATTAAAGGGAGATATCAAACGTCCACACCTGCTGGGCAAGGTAAAACTTACCAACGCAGGTTTCAAAGTTAACTACACACAAGTGTATTACAAGATCGATGAAGCCGATCTCGATTTCCAGGAAGATCGAATTGATCTTGGACAGTTTGTTTTAAGAGATAAGTACAATAATACAGGGACAGCAAGAGGGATATTGTACCAACGTTCTTTCCAGAACATGCGTTTCGACTTTGAACTGTCAACACCAAAAATGTTGTTGCTCGATACCCGTGAAAGTGACAACGAAAACTTTTACGGTAAAGCAGTAGGTAGAGCCAGTGTAAGCATCAGGGGACCTGAAGATGATATTCAAATGAACATCACCGGTGAAGTGAATGACACTTCGCACATCTTTATTCCAACAAGCGATGCACGGGAAAGTGGAGAAGCTGATTACATCGTTTTTAAACAACCCGGAAGAGAAGTTAAGCCGGTAAAAGATGAAGGAACCAATGTAACCGTTGATCTTGATGTTACTGCTACCAATAAAGCAGACATTGACCTGATCTTAGATCCTTTAGCAGGAGATGTGTTGAAAGCAAAAGGAAATGGACGTTTAAGAATTCATGCCGGCACAAGAGATAAGGTTACCATGAACGGCAGGTACAATATCGAAGAAGGAAGTTATGATTTCAACTTTCAGCAGTTGTTGAGAAAACCTTTCGTAATTGATCCGAGAGCAAACAATTACCTCGAATGGACAGGTGATCCGTATGCAGCACAGATACATGTTGATGTAAAATACACTGCAGAAAAGATCAGTCTTAACGATCTTCTCGGAAAGATCAACCTGGGTTCAACTGCAAAATATTACCGTGGTAATGTAAATGTGATCGCTTCGCTGAGAAACAAACTCACAGAGCCAAAAACAACATTCCGTCTTGATTTCCCAACTTCCGATTTCAGCAATGATGAGATCTTTAATGCTTTCCTCAACAAGTTGCAGAATGATGAGAACGAAATGAACAAACAGGTTACTTACCTGCTACTCTTCAACTCGTTTGCACCTTACGGAGAAGGCAGAAACGTTACGCAGAATATTTATAGTTACGCTTACAAAGGTTTGTCGGATATCTTCAATCGCCAGGTGAATAATATTGTAAATGATCTTTTGTACAAGATCACCGGCAACCGTGGATTTAAGATCGATATCAGCACTTCATTTTACAGCAGTTCGTCTTTGTTGGGAAGCGGCAATCCTGTTGACAGAACCATTGGTGATCTTTCGAGACTGGATCGTTCAACAGTTGATCTCAGGGTTCCTTTCAAATTACTCAACGGTAAGATCATCATCAACGTTGGCGGGAATCTGGACTTTTCTCTTGGCAACAACTCTGCTTTTCAAAACAACAGCTTCCAGTGGTTGCCCGATTGGAATATTGAATTTGTTTTGGGAAAGAGTGGTGCTTTACGGATGATCGTGTTCCAGCGAAACAGTTTAGACATTAATACTGTTGGAACAAGCAGCAGTTTAGGTCGTCGTAACCGTTATGGAATAAGTCTCAGCTACAGTAAAGATTTAGATTAGGAAGTAAGGGTTCAGTTCTTCCTTCCCCGTTCCTTGTGTCACTCACTTGTACTGCAACAATTCTATTCAGCAGTTCAGCTACAGTCCTTCTTTCTCGATCAATATTTCATGACCCAGCTTATCTCTTTTCGTTTTCAGATAATTCTCATTATGCGGATTGGGAGCAATTTCAATCGGAACAATATCTACGATCTCTATTCCATATCCTTTTAATCCGGCTCTTTTTCTTGGGTTGTTGCTCATTAGCTTTAAACGAGTAGCACCAAGACTTCTCAGTATTTGTGCACCTACGCCATAATCTCTTTCATCCATTCCAAAACCCAGTTTCAGGTTGGCTTCAACGGTATCCATTCCTTCCTCCTGAAGTTTGTAGGCTTTCAGTTTGTTCATCAAACCAA
The DNA here is from genome assembly GCA_024508725.1 of Chitinophagaceae bacterium. Taxonomy (GTDB): domain Bacteria; phylum Bacteroidota; class Bacteroidia; order Chitinophagales; family Chitinophagaceae; genus JAEZDC01. The sequence continues at coordinate 190,323 of JANINS010000003.1, forward strand.
TTCCTCTTCCTTCCTGGTTCATGTAAAGGATCACACCTTTACCTTCCTTTTCTACCATTTGCATGGCATGGTGCAACTGGTCACCACAATCGCAGCGAAAACTTCCCAATATATCACCTGTAAAACAGCTGGAGTGTACCCTTGTGAGTATCGGTTCATCTTTTTCCCAGCTTCCTTTTATCAATGCAAGATGTTCGGCTCCGCTTAGTTTTTCTTTGTATGCTGCCAAAGTAAAATTGCCATATTTGGTAGGCATGTTCACCCTCACTTCTTCTTCAACCAGGCATTCAAACTTCAGGCGATATTCGATCAGGTCTTTAATAGATATCACCTTCAAGTCAAACTTCTTCGCAATCTCCAATAGCTGAGGTAATCTTGCCATCGTACCATCTTCGTTCATGATCTCCACCAACACTCCGGCAGGTTCCAATCCTGCTAAACGGGCAAGATCGATGGTGGCTTCTGTGTGACCAGCACGTCTTAAAACACCACCGGATTTCGCTCTCAGCGGAAAAATGTGGCCTGGCCTTCCAAAATCATGCGGTTTCATCTCCGGATTTATCAAAGCCAATATCGTTTTTGACCGGTCCTGTGCAGAAATCCCGGTACTTGTTCCATAACCCAACAGATCCACCGAAACAGTAAAAGCAGTTTCATGCAAAGAAGTATTCGAAACCACCATCGGCTCCAATTGCAACTCCTGGCAACGTTCTTCAGTAATGGCAGCACAGATCAATCCCCGGCCCTCTTTGCTCATAAAGTTGATCACTTCAGGCGTGGCAAAACGGGCTGCGATGATGAAATCACCTTCATTTTCACGGCTTTCGTCATCTACCACGATAAGCAACTTACCCTGCTTTATATCTTCTATCGCACTTTCAATCGAATTCAGCATACATAAACTTGAGCGGCAAAGGTAATGAAGAGAAGTGCCGTACAACTTTCGATTAGAGAAAAAGGATATATGATGCTTTTATTAATTCTTTTGTTGAACCAGGAGGAAAAACAAAATCTGAAAACTCGGCAAAGCAGCATAAACATTGGAAAATTTGCCTGTTAGCTTGTCACTTCTGAACCTCTTTTGCACATAAGAATTGCACCGGTTGCAGTGATGGGGTAAGATTGTTAATATTATGTTGCGATTGTAAGCTTTTAATTATTTACTTGCACCCCGAAAACTAACTAAATTATGCTCAGGAAAATTCTACAAATCCTTTTGATTGTGGCGCTTCCGGCTTTGGCCCTGGCACAAACCACAACAAGTAGCATGAGTGGAGTTATCAAAACGGCAACTGGTGAAGCACTGGTTGGCGCTACGGTAACAGCAACTCATGAGCCCACAGGAACAGTGTACAAAACCCAAACCCGTACAGGCGGAAGGTTTGACATCAACAACATGAATCCTGGTGGTCCGTACACAGTGCAGATCTCATTTGTGAACTTTGCTACAGAAAAAAGATCTGACGTTTATCTAAGTCTTGGTGAAACCTACAAGCTCGACGCAAGTCTTAAAGACAAGGCAAATGAGCTTACAGCAGTTGAAGTAACTGCAGCTGCAAGAAACTCTGCTTCTGCAAGAGGTGGTACACAAACTACCATCAGCAGTGAGAGACTGGCAACTTTACCAACCGTAGGTAGAAACATCACAGACTATTTAAGAGCTGTACCACAGGCAAGAATTATGTCTGGAACTGAGGGTACGATCTCTATCGCTGGTCAAAACAACCGTTACAATGCATTTTACATTGACGGGGCTTTGAACAACGACGTGTTTGGTTTGGCTGCATCGGGAACGAATGGTGGACAAGCGAACATTCCTCCGATCTCTCTGGATGCGATCGACCAGATCCAGGTTGCAATTTCTCCGTATGATGCTTCTTTAAGCGGTTTTACCGGTGGTGGAATCAATGCAATCACCAAATCTGGTACTAACCAGATCCGTGGTACTGCATATTTTCTTTACAGGAACCAGTCTTTATCTGGTAAAACACCAACAGGAGCAAAATCAGCAGCTACCAAGTTGCCTGATTTCCAGGACAGAACTTTTGGTTTGAGCATCGGTGGACCGATCGTAAAAAACAAATTGTTCTACTTCCTGAATGCTGAGATGGTTCGTTTTGAACGTCCGCAAACATTTGATACGTCAAGATATACTGGTAATACAAGAGGTGCTGCGATCGAAGCAATAAGAACTTACCTGATCAACACTTATAAATATGATCCGGGAGGGTATATTGATAACCCTGAAAAAGTGAATGCTGATCGTATCAACTTCAAACTTGACTGGAACATCAATACCAACAACAAACTGAGCTTCACTTACAGGTTCAACAAAGGTGAAAGGTACAATACCACTTCAAGCAGTTCAAGCACCATTAACTTCTACAATAACGGTTACATCTTCCCAACGAATACAAACACTTTTATTGCTGAATTAAGAAGTGTGTTGAGCAGAAATGTTTCTAATAAATTGTTGGTGACTTATGCTGATGTAAAAGATGACAGAGGACCTTTAGGTAATCCTTTCCCACGTGTAACGATCACTGATGGATCAGGAAGAATTGTATTCGGACCAGATAACAGTTCTACCATTAACCTGCTTACCCAAAAGAACTTCAACTTGTTCGATGCGGTACGTTGGAATCTTGGTAAACATGTGCTGACGGTTGGTACAGACAATGAACTGAATAACGATTACAATGCGTTCATTCAGAACACCTGGGGTAACTACTCTTATAACAGCTTAGCTGATTTCTATAACAATGCTAAACCAACTGCTTATTCGGTGGGTTATTCTTTGATCGATAATAAGAATGACGAAACAACTGCAGCAGCTGCTAAGTTCAAGATCGCAAGAGTGGCTTTGTTTATTAATGATGAATACAAACCGAGTGAGAACCTTACGTTGAACCTTGCTTTAAGAGCAGACAAATATTGGTTCATCACTAACCCTGCTACGGATGATTTTACGAATAATATAGCTATCCCTAAGTTCTCTCAGTATTATGATCTACAAGGTGCCCGTTCTGGTTTGAAACCAAAAATGCCGGTGTCTTTATCACCAAGAGTTGGCTTCACTTACAGAATACCTGAAGAGAACATCACCATCAGAGGTGGTATCGGATACTTTACAGGTCGTGTACCTTTGGTATGGCCTGCTGGTATCTACAACAACAACGGTATTTACCAGGGTAGTTTTACAGCTAATAGTTCTCAGAATCCTTTTGCACTTGATTCTATCAAAAATCAGGGTGGATTTAAAGCTGATCCTTTTGGACAATACCGTGCATCCAATGTAGGTATTAGCTTAAGCAAAGGTGGTTTAAACCTTATCTCTGCTGAGTTCAAATTGCCTAAGGTTATTAGAACTACTATGGCTATTGATAAGCGTTTTGGCAAAGGTTGGACTGCAACTGTTGAGGGTATCTTCACAAAGAATGTTAACGAAATATACTACACTAATATTAACATCCTGCCGCCAACTGGAGTTTCAAAAGGGCCTGGTGGAAGATCTGTTTATCCTTCAAGTGTTGTTATTCCAATTCAAGGTACTAGCAACCCGTATGACAATGCAATATTGTTGAGCAATAATAAAGGCGATAAAGGATTCTCTTACCAGTTCACATTTAGCTTAGACAAACGTTTCCAGCGTGGTTTTGGGTTTAACTTCAACTATAGTTTCGGAGAGTCAATTGTTGTGCATGAGCAAACAAGTTCTGTTAACTTGTCTCAGTGGAGATTCATAGAAACAGTTAATGGTAGAAATAACATCGGCAGATCATTCTCCGATTTCTCTCCTGGTCATAGATTGTTTGGTACAGTGAGCAAGAAGTTCACTTATGCAAAAGGTTTATTGGCTACCACTTTATCACTTGTTTACACAGGACAGTCAGGACAACCTTTCAGCTATGTGTACACTCAAGTTAGTGGTAATAATCCAGGTCCTGTTCGTGATGATCCAAGTGGTGGTAACGACCTGATCTATGTTCCAACTTCTGCTGACATTCAAACTTACCTGAACAATAACCAGTTTGTAAACAACACTGTTGCAGGTGTTACTTACACTCCGGCTCAACAGGCTGCAGCTCTGGAAACTTACATCCAGAACAACGCTTACTTACGCAAAAACCGTGGTGAGTTTGCAGAAAGAAATGGTGACAGATTACCTTTCACACATATTCTTGATTTAAGAATCGCTCAGGATTTCAATGTGAAATTTGGTGGTAAGAGAATCCAGTTCCAGGTTACTTACGACATCTTCAACTTCACAAACTTCCTGAACAGGGATTGGGGTAGAACATACTTCATGACCAACGATAACATCCAGTTGATCAGGTTCAACGGTTATAAAAATGCAAACACTGATCTTACACCAACTTACAGTTTCAACCCAACATTGGCACAGCCACAAACTGTAGCTAACGTTAGTACGACCAGCATTCCAAGTGTTAGTCCACGTTGGAGCAGCCAGTTAGGTTTAAGAATCAACTTCTAATCATAACTGATAGAACAATAAAAAACCGTCTCAAATGAGACGGTTTTTTTATTGCAGCAATTCAATCCCTATTTTACCATTATATACTCTATTCTCCTTTTATACTTTATCTACTCTACATACTTTATCTACTCTACATACTTTATCTACTCTACATACTTATTTACCTCTTCACTCCCCATCCCCATTTTAAAAACTCAGGAAAAGCCTCACCCCAGGTTTTTACATCATGTTTACCGCCTTCTACTTCATAATAAGTGATGTGCTCATCGGTATAACCTTTTGCTTTCAGTTCATGAATAAGATCCAACGTATCGTCTATCGAATCGATCACACCATTATTGTTCCTGTCTTCTTTCTCATCATTTGTTCCGCATTCAAAAAAGAACTGTAGCCACGGATGCATTGTTCCTTTTCTTACCTGTAAATGCATAATTCGATCCATCTCATCATTATAACCTTCATCATACGCTTTTCTTCTCCACCACAACGATCCGCTGAACACACCAACTTTAGTAAATTCATTGGCATGATTCCAAACAATATCCAAAGCACTTAATGCACCAAGTGAAAATCCTGCGAAAGCTTTCTCTTTAAAGTTGGGAACATTGTACTGTTTCCTGATGAAAGGCAACAACTCATCAAACAAAAACTTATTGTACAAACCAGCTTTCGAACCACGGGTTTTAAAATCCTGCATGTAAGCTGTACCATATTCTAATTTTCTTTCTTCGCCACAATGTATAGCGATCACCATTAGTGGATCAATTGCATTGTTCGAAAACTGCTCATCCAGTATTTCATCAAACCCCATTTTAAGCAGATCCTGGCCATCATTTACCAGCAGTAAACTCATTTGGTCAGGTAATAAAATATTGCGAGGCAGGTAAGCATCAACAATTACATCTCTTTCAAGATAGTCTGACTTGATGGTGATCTGTTCTACTAACACAGCTTCCAGTACAGGCAATTTCTCTTTAGCCATATCAGGCGAAAATAAGGGAAACCGTCTCTCAAAATCAATAGAAAAACAGGTGAATTCAGCAGAACTTGATTATATTGAAACCGAAACAGACTTAAATATCAAACTTCTGCATATGAAGAAAATAGGCATTTTATTCGGACAGGAACGCAGCTTTCCTATGGCTTTTATCGAACGCATAAACAGCAAAGGCATCGATGGCATTACTGCCGAACCTGTAAGAATAGATAAAGTAATGCAAGGTGAAGCCAGTGAATATTCAGTTATCGTTGATCGTATCAGCCAGGATGTTCCTTTCTACAGAGCTTACCTGAAAAATGCTGCATTGTGTGGCACTGCAGTGATCAATAATCCTTTCTGGTGGAGTGCCGATGAAAAGTTCTTCAATAACTGTCTTGCTACTAAGATCGGATGCCCTGTTCCTAAAACAGTGATCCTTCCTTCAAGAGATCTTCCTACAGATACTTCAGATCAATCATTCTCTAACCTTGCATATCCATTAGATTGGGAAGGCATCTTCAATTATGTTGGTTTTCCTGCATATATGAAACCATTCGCCGGTGGTGGATGGAAGAACGTTTACAAACTCCACAACATCGAAGACTTCTTCGAGAAACATGCAGAAACAGGTCAGCTTGTAATGTTGCTGCAGGAAGAGATCATCTTCGAAGAATATTATCGCATTTATTGCGTAGGCGGAAAACATGTTCGCATCATGAATTATGAGCCACGCAATCCGCATCATTTGCGTTACCAGGCAGATTTCAATCCTTCGCAGGAACGATTAAAGCAAATGGAAGATATTGTTCTTCGTCTCAATCAATATCTCGGTTACGATCTTAATACAGTTGAACTTGCAGTGAAAGATGGTGTGCCTTATGCAATTGATTTCTGCAATCCTGCCCCTGATGCCGACCGAAACAGTGTTGGTGACGACAACTTTGAGTGGGTAGTAGAAACCATGGCAAACTATGCAATCGAAAGAGCACAAAGCCAGGAGTTTGGTAAAGACAATCTTACCTGGGGTGAGTTTGTAAAACGTGGTAGTGCAAAGAAGAAATTGATTTAACCAACTAACGTATTTCATGGCATCGCCGGTTGTGTCACTCACTTCATCGTTCCGAAATTAACGCAACAGTTCAACGCTAAACTGCAAACCAAAAAACAAGCAACGCTACATGAGCCATCATCTATCTTATCGTCATTTTACCCTGGGTATAGAAGAAGAATACATGGTGATCGATCCACAAAGCCGTGAACTCACCAGCCATGAACAAAAGATCGTATTCGAAGGACAGAAACTGCTTCGTGATAAAGTAAAAGCAGAAATGCACCAGGCTGTTGTAGAAGTAGGAACAGACATTTGCGAAAACATAGAAGAGGCTTATAAAGATGTTTACACATTACGTGAGAGCATCTCTAAGATCGCTGGTGATCTTGGTTTTTGGGTAGGTGCTTCCGGTACACATCCATTCAGCCATTGGCAAAGCCAGCTGATCACTGATCATGTTCGTTATAACGAGATCGTAAACGAATTACAGGAAGCAGCTCGCAGTAATCTCATTTTTGGTTTGCATGTACACGTTGGTATGGAAGATCGACGGATGGCCATTCATATTGCTAACTCAGCCCGTTATTTTCTTCCGCATATTTATGCACTCACCTGTAACTCTCCTTTTTGGGAAGGCAGGGTAACAGGTTATAAATCTTTTAGAACAAAGGTCTTTGATAAGTTTCCACGAACCGGCATCCCGGATTGTTTTGATAGCATAGAAGATTACGATAACTATGTAAACCTGCTCATCAAAACAAATTGCATTGATAATGCAAAAAAGATCTGGTGGGATCTTAGGGTTCATCCATTTTTCAACACAGTAGAATTCAGGATATGCGATGTACCAATGACCGTTAATGAAACCATCGCTGTTGCTGCATTATTCCAGGCTGTTTGCGCCAAAATATACAAGTTAAGAACACAAAATCTCAACTTCATCAGTTATCATAGAGCACTCATCAACGAAAACAAATGGAGAGCAAGTCGTTATGGTATCGACGGAAGCCTGATTGATTTTGGTAAAGAACAGGAAGTGAACACTCGTCTCCTGATCTATGAACTGCTCGATTTCGTTGATGATGTTGTTGATCCGCTTGGCAGCAGACCAGCTCTGAACTATATCCAGAAAATATTAGAAAGCGGAACAGGAGCCGATCGTCAGTTAGCAGTATATAATCAAACCAACGATTTTAAAAAGGTGGTTGATTATATTCATGAACAGTTCCTGGTACAATGATTCATCCAACATCGTTTAATATAACCCACGGAATAGTTTTTGAACTTTATACATGTTAATTATCACCCATCAAGTGCTTATAAACTGATAACAAGGTCATAAGTCACTGCATGGGCAGCAATTTCGTAGATAGTACCCTTTCAGTTATATTTTTTTGAGGAATATCTTCTACAGAATTGACTAACTGTAATAGTGGAAATGGAAAACGAATACTAATCCGGCGTAATGGAAATCTTAACAGCAACAAAAAATTCTGAGCTATCAGAATTTCAATATACCAGTCTTTTAAACTCGATTCCTGCATTGGTTTCATGCGTTAGCAAGGAGTTATACTTCACTTTCGTTAACCAGGCTTTTGCAGATTTTGTAAAAATGGACAAGGCATCCATCATTGGTCAGCCTATACAAACAATCATCGGGGAAGAAGCGTATAAAAGCATCGAAAAATATATTTTAAAAGCCCTGCATGGCGAAAAGGTATCTTATCAAACTACATTAGAAATACTCGACGGCCATCATTATTTCGAAGCAACCTACATTCCTTCTTATGATTCCAATAATAAGGTTATTGGTTATACCTCATTTGCAGTAAAGATGCCTACGAAAGCAGAAGAACTGTTGCAAAAAAATGAAGAGCTGAAGAAGAGTGAAGAACGTTATCATAAGATGGTGGAAGAAGTAGAAGATTATGCCATCATTTTACTGGATGTTCAGGGAAATGTGCTCGATTGGAACAAAGGCGCTGAAAAAATAAAAGGCTACAAACCATCAGAGATCATCGGTCAAAACTTTCGCATATTCTATTTACCCGAAGACAGGAACAAGAATTTGCCTGAGAAACTCATCAATACCGCTGTTCAATTTGGTAAAGCAGAACACGAAGGTTGGAGAGTAAAGAAAGATGGAACCAAGTTCTGGGGTTTGATCGTTATCACCGCTTTGCATGATGCAGAAGGCAAGGTCATAGGTTTTACAAAGGTTACACGTGACCTTTCTGAACGTAAGATCGCTGAAGAAGAGCAGGAAAAAATGTACAAAGAGCTTCAGCAAAAAACAGAAGAACTAAAACGAAGCGAAGAACTGCACCATAAGATGATCGCTGAAGTACAGGATTATGCCATCATCTTGTTAGATAAAAGCGGCAACATATTAAACTGGAATAAAGGCGCTGAAAACATTAAGGGTTATAAATCCAGTGAAATCGTAGGCCGCAATTTTAGGCTGTTTTATACAAATGAAGACAGGGAAAGTAAACTACCTGAAAGACTTTTAAAAGAAGCATGTGATAATGGTAAAGCCACCCATGAAGGCTGGAGAGTAAGAAAAGATGGAACTCGTTTTTGGGGTTCGATAGTAATTACAGCATTGCACAACGATGAAGGCAATATTATCGGTTTTTCAAAAGTTACACGTGATCTTACAGCTCGTAAAGCAGCAGAAGAAAAGCAGCAACGTTTTGCTGCAGAACTTCAGTTGAAAAATGAAGAGCTGAGAAGAAGTGAAGAGCGTTACCATAAAATGATCGCTGAGGTAGAAGACTACGCCATCATTTTATTAGACACTGAAGGAAAAATTCAGAACTGGAATAAAGGTGTTGAAAATATCAAAGGCTATAAAGCGGAAGAAGTACTTGGAAAAAGCTTCAGCATTTTCTATCTGCCAGAAGACAAGGCAACCTTACCCACCAAGCTTTTAAATATTGCGAAAACTACCGGAAGTGCCCATCACGAAGGCTGGAGAGTAAAAAAAGATGGAACCAAATTCTGGGGTTCTGTAGTGCTAACAGCATTACACGACAGCAATGGAGATATCATCGGTTTTTCAAAAGTTACACGTGATCTTACTGAACGCAAAATTGCTGAAGACAAACAAAAACAAAATGCTGAGCAATTAGAAGCACAGAATAAAGAACTGGAACAGTTTGCTTATGTAGCTTCTCATGATCTGCAGGAACCTTTGAGAAAGATCAGAACTTTTAATGCGATGATCATTGAACATGAAGGCGACAAGCTTTCCGAGAAATCAAAAGACTACTTCGAACGTTCTATTTCTGCTGCCGACAGGATGAATCGCCTGATCGAAGATCTCCTCACCTATTCACGGGCAACCCGTGATGCCAACAATGTAGAGCCGGTTGATCTGAATGTTGTAGCTGCCAGGATCAGGAATAATTATAAAGACAGTGAGAAGAAGATCACGATAGATATCGATCCTTTACCAACAATGGTAGGAATGCGTTTCCAGTTCGAACAGTTATTCGATAACCTTGTAAACAACGGCATCAAATATCAAACAGAAGACAATCAACCTTACATCCAGATCCGTTACAGGATGGTTGCAGGAGACGAGATCCACGGCAAAGGATTGGGACCTTCATCTAAATTTCACGAGATATCTTTTATCGATAATGGAATTGGGTTCGATCCGCAATATGCTGATAAGATATTCGAAATGTTCCAGCGTTTACATGGCAGAAGCGAATACAGCGGTAGCGGTATTGGATTGGCGATCGTAAAAAAGATCGTTCAGAACTATAACGGATTTATTACTGCAGAAAGCGAACCGGGACATGGAGCAACGTTCCATGTATATTTCCCTGTGTAAACTTATTTAGCCAGCTTTAGTTCTTCGTAGCATCGTTTGTTGTGTCACTCACTTGTACGTTCGGAATTTTGTGCAGCAACTTAAATTCAAGCTGCTAACTTCGGTAGATGCAGAATAAGTATTTTGAAGATCAGACCTATGAGAAGCAAGATTACACCGTTGCTTCTCTTTCAGTAGCAGATTATGATAACTGCAACTTCATCAACTGCAATTTTACAGGCACAGATCTTTCAGCGATCACTTTTTCGGAATGCAGTTTCGAGAACTGTGATCTCAGCAATGTAAAGCTCAGCAAAACAGGATTAAAAGATGTGCGATTCAAAGGTTGTAAACTCCTTGGTTTGCATTTCCAGGATTGTGAGCCGTTTCTTTTACAGGTGAGTTTTACTGATTGTACGTTGAACTTTTCTTCTTTCTATAAACTGAAACTTGCAAAAACAAAGTTCATCAATTGCAGTATGAAAGAAGCTGATCTTGCAGAAGCGGATCTTTCAAATTCTATCTTCAGCAATTGTGATCTTGCTGCAGCGATCTTCGATAATACCAATCTCGAAAAAGCAGATTTGAGAACAGCTTATAACTATTCCATCGATCCGGAAAGAAACAAGATCAAAAAAGCAAAGTTTTCTATTAATGGATTGGGAGGTTTACTGGAGAAGTATGGAATTGAGGTGAGTTAATAGGCTTTGCGATCTTTGCGTAAAACTTAGCGGCCTTTGCGATACCAACTCCTGCTCCTCAAGGATCTGAATGTACAAGAGTGCGACGCAAGAGAAGCTACACCGGAGTTCCGAACCTATGCCCCAAAAATTAGCGCCCTTATAAGCTTTCTGCTGAAAATTCAATAATAATCAGTCTAAAAACACCGTTCTCAGGCAACGAAATCGACAGTTAAGGCATCTACATACTTACATCTAACCTAAATTGGTCCCCTTTTGACCGAATACGAACTGATACGAGGTTGTATTAAACAGGATCCTGCCTGCCAGCGTAAGCTTTTCGAGCAATTCGCCGGCAAAATGATGACTGTTTGTCTGCGTTATGCCCATGATGCCATGGAGGCAGAGGATATGATGCAGGAAGCTTTTATCAGGGTATTCAACTACATAGACCAGTTCAAGTTCGAGGGTTCATTTGAAGGCTGGATCAGAAGGATCGTTGTGAATACAGCCTTAAAGCAACTTCAGAAAAAGAGGCTGAGCTTTTCTGAGATCAAGGAAGATAATAGCCAAACTCCTCGCCTCGATCCCTATGCGTATTCCAATTTAGGTGAAGAAGACCTGTTGAAGCTGATCAGCCAGCTTCCGGATGGCTACAGAACCATCTTTAACCTGAACGTTATTGAAGGTTACAGCCACGAAGAAATAGCGAAGCTACTTGATATACAACCGAGCACCAGCAGAAGCCAGCTTGTAAAAGCCAGGAAGATGCTGCAAAACCAAATATTAAACCTGCAGAAAATTGCTGTATAGTATGACAGATAATATGTTTGACAAATTTGTCAGCGACAAGCTCAGGGATCACCAAAGTTCTGTGCCGCCAGGCCTTTGGGAAAAGATCGAGCGAAAAAAAGACAAAGAGCCAAGAGGCGGTTTTTGGTGGTTCAGAGGTATTGTTATCTGGGCTGCTCTTTTTGTGTTACTAGCCGGAATTGGAACAGGTTATTACCTGCTGAATGAAGGTGCATCTAACAAACAGGTTAGTGAAACTACTCCGTCAAAGAATGATGGCAGTGAAAACGGAAACAACGGCGGCAACGAAGTTTCTGCAACAGATAAAATAAAAGATCAAGAAAAAGAAGAATCAAACGCAACTAACAATAATACAACTGTTGGAGTTAAAGTAAATACCAGTAATGAACCAGCTATCATATCCAATAAAAATAAAACAATAGCTAAATCAATTTCAAAGCAAGGAAAAGAAAGAAGTGCATCGGGTGATGATTTTGCTTCAACAACAAACAGCAAACTTAATTTCAACAGAAAATCAAACTCATTTAATAGTAAAAAAGATAATGCTGGATTAAGTATTGCTTCAGCTAACGGAAATACCAATACGATAATAACCAATGATCAACTACAACTACTCTCCAAAGGTTCATTGGCATTGATGGATAAAAAGAAACCATTTGGCAGTAGCCTTAACCTTGATGCATCTAAACTTAAAGTTTGGGGCATTGATTGTCCTACTGCAGGTAAAGTGAGACGCAATGATCTGTATGTTGAACTATATGCATCTCCAGACTTTGCAATGAAATCCGTTACGGGAAGTAATACTGCAATACTGCAGAAAAAAGACAGTGTTGAAAGTACCCAGATCGGTTACAGTGCAGGTATAAGATTTTCAAAAGCGATCAACGATAGAATATTACTGAAAGCAGGATTGCAATATTCACAGATCAATGAAAGGTTTGACCTGAGAACAGAGAATGAAAGAAGGATCACTACTGTTATAACCATCAGAACTGTTACCACTCCAAGTGGTACCGACACAATGATCAGGGATACAACTACATTAGAGCAGATAGGATACAGTTTAAGAAGAACATACAATCGTTACAGGAGTTTCGATGTTCCATTGCTCGTATCGTATGAATTTGGTAACGAGCATCTGAAGTTTGCTGTTAATGGTGGAGTGATCCTTAACCTGAGATCATGGTACAGTGGTGAAACGATCAATGATTCACTGGCGGTAGTGTCACTCAACTCTAAAACAGCTCCTACCTATAAGCATAATATCGGTGTCGGGTTGTACGCAGGATTCAGTATCATCAAACCGGTCAGTAACAAATTTGATTTTTTCCTTGAGCCTTATTTCCGCTATAATCTTGGAAACATGACCAGCGGATCAGCATACACACAGAAGTTTAATGCAGCAGGATTATCGTTCGGGATAAGATATAAACTTAATGGGCAGCGTCGTTAACAATCATTGTATCTACAGAAAGAAATCAGCAATGAAATGAAGCGAATTTTAGGAATACTGATATTGGGGCTGCTGGTCATCAGCTGCACTAAAGAAAACTCGAATGAGTTCTTCCCCTATAAGAATAGTGAGCTAAATGATACGCTCTGGTATAATCCTGTACCGATGGCAGCAAGAGTCAGGCAACTGGATTCGATCTTCACTCCTCCTTTTAAAGTAGATTCTGTTGATTGTATCAATGGTGGCATTTTAAATTTTGGTGACAGTGTTCAACTGGTATTTCCTACATCTTTCTGTACTGGTGGGCCGGCTTCAGGAAAAGTAAAAGTGGAAGTATTGCACCTGAAACAAAAAGGTGATATGGTAAAAGCTGATCGTCCGACAATGAGTTATGGCAGTCTTTTAGTTACCGGAGGATCGTTAAATATTCGTGTTTCTTACAATGGTCAATATCTTCAGTTAGCACCAGGTAAGCAAGTGATGGTTAGAATATTTAATAAGATGAGCAACACCTCTTTGTCGTATGACATGAAAGTGTTTTATGGTACAGACAATGCATTTCCTGCTAATGCAGTGCAACAATTTACATGGCTCCCAAGCCAGGATACAGTATCGTTGGCTTTTTCGCAAACACCGGGTACCAATTTAAGTGGATACCAGTTTCCAATAAATCGGTTTGGCTGGGTGAACTGCGATTACTTCTCTGACTCATCACAACCAAGAACAAAAGCTGTTGTGGTATTACCGCCAAATTTTACGAATGCGAATACAAATGTGTACGCTGTTGTAAAGTCACCGGATATAGTTGCACAGCTTTATGCCGATCCTGCAACAAAAACGTTTGTTATTCCCAATATCTATGTAGGAAAAGTAGTGACGTTTGTCTCACTCACTTATATAGCGGGCAATTTATATTTCGGATATAAAGAAGTAACGATAACGCCCAACATGAATATCAATCTTACACCAACACAATCTAATAAGCAGAGTATAGAATCGTTTTTAGACAGTCTTTAGTTTAGGTAGATGGATAAGTACGAAGTCCCGCTTCTGCGGGATTTCATTTTTTATAGAAGCTTAACTCCTAATTTATCTTCCAGTGTTTTAAGATCAGCAACAACAGCATCAATAACAGGTATTCCGTTGTTCATTCTTTCAGTTTCCATTTCTCTTTCGGGATCACCAGGAATCAACACTTTATTTTGACCTGAAGCTGGTTTTGCATCTCTGAAACGTGATATCCAGTTGTCCATATGCTGTTTAAATTCTTCAGCCGGACGAAATGCATCCACTCTCATCGCTCCAAAGAAATGTCCAAGACCTTTACCCGGCATATTCTCAGGCATTGCGATATAAGCAGGAAACGGTGGTGCCCATGGTCCGTAGCTTCCACCACTTAATACTGCTGAGAAGATATCGACGATACTTCCTAATGCATAACCTTTATGACTTCCGTGATCTCTGTCACCACCCAAAGGCAACATAGCACCTTGTTGTTTTAATGCGCTGGCATTGGTTGTTGCATTGCCATCTTTGTCCTGCACCCAACCTAGAGGAGCTTCTGCATTTTTTCTTTGAAGAATCTCCAGTTTACCATTAGATGCTGTGGTAGTGGCAAAGTCTGCAACAAATGCAGGTTGTTCTTTCGCCGGAATAGCAACAGCGATGGGATTTGTTCCCAGCATTTTCTCAATCGAAAAAGTTGGAGCAACCAAAGCACTGGCATTGGTCATTGCAATACCGATCATATCATGATCTAAAGCCATCATTGCATGATAGCCGGCAATCCCAAAATGGTTACTATTTCCTACAGACACCCAACCTGTTCCAACGTTCTTCGCTTTATCAATGGCAATTTGCATTGCTTTTGGCGCAACGACTAAACCCAGGCCGACATCGCCATCAAGAGTAGCAGTCGAAGGTGTTTCATGAATGATTTGAATGTTTGGAATAGCATTAACTCTCTTAGCCTCCCACAGTCTTACATAACCTGTTAACCTTGCCACACCATGACTGTCTATACCACGAATATCAGCAGATACCAAAACTTTTGCTGCAGTATCTGCATCAGCTTCGCTGCAACCTATCTTGAGAAATACTTGCTTGGAGAATTGGTATAACTGATCGTAAGAAAACAATTGCTGACTCATGGTTGCAAAAGTAAGTGCTAAGCTGTTTCAGTCGCCAGCGTCTCGCTGGCGACAATTATTTCGCAGCATCTTGCTGCATAAATGCCCTTCAAAGTTTATAAAGACAGTACTTTAATAGGTGAGTTAGGATTAGCACTACTATACCTCCAATAATGTGGTTCTTCTACATATCCTGCTCTTACCGGATTCAAATGAATATATTCTAACTTTTGAAAAGCAACTTCGGTAGAAAAGCACTCAGTAGGATGATTATCCTGCTGCCAAAAATGATATTGGTCATAGCTTTTATTATATCGGGCGTGAAATCTAAACATGTGCAACAACCAGTCTTTCCTACTCTCAGTAGGGTTTTCTTCTATGACTTTAATGATCTGCTTGGCAGTATAACTCTTCAAATGCTGCATCACCTTTTGCAGGTTTCCATCAGATTGAGTAGCTAAAAGGTGAAAGTGATTGGTCATGATCACATAGCCATAAATCTCGAGCCCTTTTTCCTGTTGACAGAATTGTAAACTATCAACTAAGATATGAGTGTACTCTTCACGACTGAACACATCTATCCAACCTACCACTGCAGTTGACAGGAAGAATAAAGGCATCATAATTCGCCTTTCTTAGTTCACTCATAGAACATTAAAATACAATCTTTATAAACTTTAAACAAGCCAGAGGCTTGAAAATACAATCGCCAGCCGGAGGCTGGCGATTGAAACATTTCATTCCATTATTAAAACGGCAAATCATCCAAAGGCTCTGTAATATCAGCAGCAGCCGGAGTAGCTACCTGCTGATTATTATAAGAAGGTTGCTGATTGTATGATTGCTGTCCACCATTGTTGTAAGAACCACCGTTATTTCCGCTGTCACTTCTTCCACCAACCAGTTGAACACTCAACACACGAAGACTTAAAGAAGCACCTTGTTTCCCATCCTGTGTTTGATATGTTCTTACATCAGGTGTGCCCTCAACATACACAGTTTGTCCTTTTTTCAGGTAAGGAGCAATACCTGTTCTTTCTGTCCAGTAAGCACATTCCACCCAGGTAGTTTTATCTTTCTGTTGCCCTTGCGAGTCTTTATATCTTTCAGTGTGAGCAACACTGAAGTTGATCACATTTTTTCCGTTAACGTTGTTTACTACGCAATCCTTTCCCAGATTGCCAATCACCTGTAACTTGATCATAGCTGTTAATTTAAATAGTGTAATAATGTAAGTCAGGCAATTTAGCAAAATTGATGTATTGCACAGCATTAGTTGTGCACATAAATAGAACTGTATGAGGCAGAAGCCATTGCTACTATTGAGCTGTAGTTGCGTCGCACTCTTCTACTTCTGGTAACACTACTGGGCTGAGCTGCTCAGCGTTAGTTTTTTCCTGGAACAGTTTTGGGTACAACGGACTTTCGGTTCGCTTCCATTTGTCCCAAAAGGTGAAGTATAAACCGTAGTTGTATTTGAATTGTTTATGATGAAGCGAATGATGCGTAGCTCCGATCAACCACCGACCAACAAAATGCTTGTAGAAATTCCTGGGATAGATCTCAATGTCTAAATGATTGATCACACTGCTTATCGTCATAATAGTTAGCTGAATCACCAACACATACAAATGCATGGGCAGCACCATCAGCAACGCCGGAAGAAACAAAGCCTGTATAACACCTTCTAAAGGATGAAAAGAAAAAGCGGTCCATGGAGAAGTGATGTTGCTGTCGTGGTGCACCTTATGAACGATCTTAAATACTTTAGGATGATGCATCCAACGGTGTAGCCAATAGTAATAAGTCTCATGAAGTACCAAAGCAATTGCAAGACTTACCGGCAACCACCAAACAGGATAATCTGCAACTTCGGTGTAAAGCTTTGTATAACCTTTCTGCCAGAGAATGGCAGTAAGTGTTCCTGAAACTGCAAAGATCAAAGCAGTGATGCAACTCCACTTAACTTCTTTCCTGAATTGATGTTTGTTATAATTCCTGCTGTTGATCTTACGTTGTTTCCATTTTTGAGGATACCATACATAGAACACAGCATAAAACAAACCGGCAGCAAGAAAGTATCTTCCTGCTACTACCATAAAAACGATAACGGTAGCTGCAAAAAACCAAACTGGCTGAGTAAGATCCGGCAGTTGATACATAGGCTATATTGCACAATAATCATGCAGCGGTTGATGTTTGATGATCAAAGTACAAATTGTACAAGAGTGCGACGCAACCGAAGCTTCATGCTTGTACAGAACGCTGGCTCAACAATTATCTTCCACCAGGAGGACAATGCTGCCTGAGAAAATTTGTATACGTCAAAGCCAGATGCTGAAACGTTCCTGCACCTTCTGAAATGCTGTGTGTTCTGTTCGGATATGCCATCAGAGAAAACAACTTTGCATTTTTCACTAAAGCGTTAATGAGCAACTCAGTGTTTTGATAGTGAACATTATCGTCCCCTGTACCATGAACAACAAGCAGATTTCCCTTCAAGCCTTTTACATGCGTAATTGCAGAAGCATCAATGTAAGCTTGCATATTTTCCTGCGGTAAACCCATGTAGCGTTCTTCGTAAATATTATCGTAACTGAGGCGGTATGCTACTGGTGCAATGGCAATTCCTGTTTTGTATATCTCGGGATAACGGAACAACAAGTTGAGTGTTGTTGAACCACCACCACTCCATCCCCAAACTGCAACACGACTGGTGTCAACAAAATTCCATTTCAAAATTTGCTTTGCAGCTTTCGCCTGGTCATCTACATTTAAGATCCCGATCTTTTGATAGATCGATTTTCTCCATGCAGCTCCTTTTGGTGCTGGCGTACCACGATTGTCGATGCTGATATAGATGTAACCATCTTTTGCCATATCACCGGCATATAAGAAGTTATTCTGTGAGCCGTAAGAATCTTTCACTGTTTGTGTGGCAGGTTCTGCATACACGTAGAATACAACCGGATATTTTTTAGTGGAGTCGAAGTTGGTTGGTTTGATCATCCATGCATCCATTGTAACACCGTCTTCTGTTGTAACCTGGAACATTTCTACATTATTTCTTGCCGGACGATTGGATGATTGTCCTTTTAACACCGTTTGATGATCTGGAAGCGACACCCATTCTACCGAAGGTGCCGTGCTTGCATTGGAGAAACGATGCTCAGCATACTTCGCAGTTGGTGAAACCTGGTAACTGTGTGTTCCTTTTTGTGTTAATGGTGATACCGCTTCTAAGTCTCCGGTTCCATCCAGTTTTGTACGATATAAATATTGTTGTGTTGCATTTGTTGGAGAAGCCATGAAGTAGACATAGCCATTCTTTTCGTCAATAGTTTTTAGTGTAAGGATGTCGTAATTCCCCTTTGTTACAAGCGTTTCTTTTTTTCCGTCTTTACTAATAAGATAAATATGTCTCCATCCATCTTTTTCACTCACCCAAAGAAAATCTTTACCACCATTGATCCAGAACCAACCTTTGGGATCATCGTACCAACGGCTTTTAATATCGATCCATGCTTTATCGCTTTCTGAGTAAAATGTATTGGCAGCACTAGTTAATGTATTTACATACATCAGTTTACTTTCGTTTTGTTTTCTATTCAATTGTTGAATCACCAATTCTTTTGCATCTACCCACTCCATTGCTGTGAGGTAATGCTGCACCGGATCGCCAGGAATCTTCATCCACTTGGTTGTACCCGTTGTAATATTTACCACACCAATTTTTGCAGATGAAGGATCCTGACCAACTTTAGGATACTCAACAGGAATCACTTTGCTGTAAATAGAATCTGTATTATTAATCAGGTAAAAATTCCTGATCTTTCTTGCATCGATCTGCCAGTAAGCAATGCTTTTACTGTCGGGGCTCCAGCGAAATCCATCTCTCAGGTCAAACTCTTCTTCATAAGCCCAGTCAAATGTTCCGTTAATGATACGATCTGTGCCATCTTTCGTAAGCTGCTTTACAATATTGGTCTTAATATCTTCTACATAAATATTGTGCTTACTTACATAAGCTACTTTATTTCCATCTGGTGAAAATTTGGCAAACATGAGAGATGACTCAGGAAGTTTTGCTCCAAGCTTTTTCAATTGATAAGTATTCAGATCCAGCACCCAATAATCACCTCTTGTTTCATAACGCCAAACTTTTTTCGAGTTGGTGTAGATGAGCACTTTCTTACCATCTTCTGAAAATTCAAAATCTTTTACATCAAGCGGAGCAGAACTTCCCTTTGGTGTGAGTTGAGAAGCATCAGCAATATCAATTTTACCCATAGAAGGCAAAATGTATTTTACAATACCGCTCTCTTCCGTTTCGTAATAACCACTACCGTCTTTGGTCCATTTATATTGTGCATTTGCAACAGACAGGATGCAGGCAAATACTGCCACTAATAAAATTCTCATGTAGCAAGATTTAATTCGTGAAAATAGCCATTCGGGCAAATTCAACTTCAGGATTTTGATAAAAGGAAAAGTCCTGCATCGCTACAGGACTTCATATATATTACAATCAACTTATATCATTTCGCTTTGCAATAACGGCGATTTGATGCTGCTCTTCTGTTCATTATATTTCTTCACTGCTTCAATAAAGCTTACAAAAAGCGGAGCAGGTCTTTCAACAGTACTCTTTAATTCAGGGTGATATTGCACACCAATGAAGAATGGATGATTGGGAATTTCCATGATCTCCACCAATCCCGTTTCTGGGTTTCTACCGCTGAATACCACACCAGCATTTTCAAACTGTTCTAAATACTGGTTATTAAACTCATAACGATGACGATGACGCTCTGATATTTCTGAATCACCATATATCTTATGAGCCAGTGTTCCTTCTTTGATCATGCAAGGATAAGAACCAAGCCTCATCGTTCCTCCCATCATTTTGATCTTCTTCTGCTCTTCCATCATATTGATCACGGCATCTTCAGTGCTTTGATCCATTTCAGTAGAGTGAGCATGTGGCAAGTTCAACACTGTTCTTGCAAACTCTATCACAGCCATCTGCATTCCCAAACAAATTCCAAAGAATGGCAATCCGTTTTCTCTTGCATATTTTACGGCAACGATCTTTCCTTCAATACCTCTCATTCCAAAACCGGGAGCAACCAGCAAACCATCTAAACCTTCCAGTTTTTCTGCAACATTTTCTGCAGTGATGTATTCACTATGCACATTCACTACCTGTATTTTCACTTCATTGATCGCACCGGCATGTACAAAACTTTCCAGTATCGATTTGTAAGCATCCTGAAGTTCAACATATTTACCGATCAACCCGATCGTTACTTTACTCTTAGGATATTTCAGTTTGTCGAGAAACACTTTCCACTTATCTAACTGCGGTTCCTGGTAATTGGTGATATTGAGTTTTTGCAAACAGATGAGATCAAGTTTCTCTCTTAACATCAATAATGGAACTTCATAAATAGTAGAAGCATCCATCGCTTCGATCACAGCTTCTGTTTTTACATTACAGAACAAAGCGATCTTACGTTTGATATCATTACCCAGCGGTTCTTCTGTTCTGCAAACGATCACATCAGGATGCACTCCTGTTTCGCTCAGCATTTTTACACTGTGCTGGGTAGGTTTTGTTTTTAGTTCTTTCGCTGCTTTCAGGTAAGGAATCAACGTTAAATGCACCACCATCACATCTTCGTCAGGCAATTCCCATTGCAACTGTCGAACAGCTTCAATAAAAGGTAAACTCTCGATGTCGCCAACCGTTCCACCAATCTCGGTAAGCACTACATCATATTTTCCATCTTTACCCAACAGCAACATCCTGCGTTTGATCTCATCAGTAATATGTGGAACAACCTGTACAGTCTTACCTAAAAAATCACCGGCTCTTTCCCTGTTGATCACTGTCTGATAAATTCTCCCGGTGGTAACATTATTTGCCTGCGATGTATGAATGTTCAGGAATCTTTCATAGTGACCCAGGTCAAGATCCGTCTCTGCACCATCTTCGGTAACGAAGCACTCACCATGTTCGTAAGGATTCAACGTTCCCGGATCCACGTTAATGTATGGATCAAACTTCTGGATCGTTACCCTTAACCCTCTTGCCTGTAACAATTTTGCAAGGCTGGCAGCAATAATTCCCTTGCCCAGACTGCTTGTTACTCCTCCTGTTACAAAAATGTACTTCGCCATAAAAACAGTTTACAGTTTCTCGTTTTCAGTTCTAATAATTATTTACCCGTCTTTTAATCTACTATTGAGCTTACGTTGCGTCGCACTCTTCAACGCTTTGTTCGCTGACCCATCATAAACAGCAAAACATGAGTGGAGACTCAGTTACCATTTTCAGCCAACAAATTTTGACCAGGGAGAAAAAATTGAATGAGAAATTCTCAGAGGTCGTACAAACCTAAGGAGAATATTTCGGGCAAAAAAATTGCGGCAGTTTTGAACTCCTTAAAACTTACAAATGTTAATTTAAGGTGCACATTTTCACTACAAAACCACTTTCACCATGAAAAAACTGGTATTCCTGGCAGTAGCAGCATTCCTGACTGCCGGACTTTTAAGCTACACCTTCAGACAACCTGCCGCTCCGCTTTCACCGGATTGTTACATCAGCTGTTTTGAGAGCAATATGTTTGCTGAGTTTCAGAAAGAAGCCGGGACAAAAGAGTTTACAAGCTGGCATATCACTCCTCTGCCATTTGTTTATGCCGATCCGAAAGGACAAATGATCAGCTTTGCAACGCCAGATGGAAAAAATGGCTTTGGATATTTCATCCCGGCAAAAAAGAAAAGCAACAAGTATTTATTCGTAATACAGGAATGGTGGGGATTGAATGATTACATCAAAAGTGAATCTGACTGGTATTGGGATGAACTGGATAAAGAAGCAAACGTAATTGCTTTAGATATGTACGATGGAAAAGTAGCAAGCACTCCGGATAGTGCTTCTAAATTGGTTCGTTCGGTAAATAATGATCGGCTTTTCAATATTATTAAAGGTGCTATTGCTTATGCTGGTTCAGATGCCGAGATATCAACGATCGGTTGGTGCTTTGGCGGTGCATGGAGTTTACAGGCTGCCATCACAGCAGGTAAACAGGGAAAAGCCTGTGTAATGTTTTACGGAAGACCAGAAAACAATGTTGAGCGATTGAAATTATTGAATGCTGATGTTATCGGTTTCTTTGGTAACAAAGACAAAAGTCCATCCCCTGAAATGGTAGATGCTTTTGAAAAGAACATGAAAGAAGCAGGCAAAAATTTGACGGTTAACCGTTATGAAGCAGGTCACGGTTTTGCCAATCCCAGCAATCCAAACTTTGATAAAGAAGCAACTGCAGATGCAAAGAAGAAAGCTGTGGAGTTTTTACAGAAAAGGATAGATGATTAAAAAAACAGATAAAACAGGTTACTAAGAGTAATCTGTTTTATCTTGTACTTTATGAAACCCTGGTTATTCATTGCTTTCCAATTATTTTCTTTCGTATGCTTCTCCCAAAATGAACATTATCGTACGGACAGCATTAGAATAACATCCACTTCTACAACTGTTTGGGATCTTAACGATCTAGCTGCTCCACAAGTTTCTACGAAGTTGCCTTTCTCAGACCTGCATTTTCATGAAAGCCGGCTTGATACTTCTTGCATCGGTGTTATAGGTAAGCCGCTAAAAAGAGTTAATGTAAAGGGCGGACTTAGTGCAGGTTTAGAAAAATACCTGAAATCAGCTTTGCAGTCCAATTTCGATTCATCTTCTTATACGCTTCAATGTTTTGTAAAGAAGTTAAGGATATCGATGTATGATTCGATAGCGAAAGTTGCCAGGGAGAATAATAATATGTATTTGGTGGTAACTGAACTGGAATGTTATTACGAAATAAACAATCATTATTACCCAGCCTTTCGCCTCGATAGTTCTTATGTAGTTCCTGCAATTGATGTGGATAAGAAAGTAGAAATACTAGATGTGCTGCTACAAGCAATTACTTCAAAATTGTTAAGGCTGAATAGCGAGAGAATACTTAAAAGGAACAGCTATTCACTGCCTGATATCGTCGACCGGTATTCTGAAAGATTTAAAACCGGATTCTCCAATTCAATTCCACAAAAAGGACTTTATCGGAGCTTCTATTCATTCAAGAACAATAAACCGGAAATAAATGATTTTAAGGTGACCTACAAAAAAGGAGATTTCATTTTTAAGAATAATAGTGACTCAGTTATCAAGCCAACTGAAATATTGATTTATTCAGATGGATATAGGTTATGGATCAATAATTACGGAAATTTTTATCCGCTTATACGAAAGGGGAATCGCTTTGAATATTTAGGAGTAATCAATACCAATTCACGATCGAATCGCTTCGATGCAACAAGTTTGCCTCTTTATTATCCATTAAACAGTCCAATGAATATTCCAACAATTGCTACAGGATTATTAATGGCAGAGGCTCAAAGTGGTGGACCTGCACCTACGACTACTATTCACTATCTTGACATGGAAACAGGAGAAATCTATTAATAAATTTTAAGTGTTGCTAAATAGTTGGCAACATAGTCATTAACACCTTCTTCCAAAGAATAGAAATCATCTTTATAACCAGCATTTCTCAACTTCTGCATATTCGCTTCAGTGAAATACTGGTACTTATCGCTGATATCTTCAGGCATATCAATGAATTGAATATTTGGTTGCATATCCAATCCTGCGAAAGTTGCTTTCACCAGGTCTTCAAACGTTCTTGCCTTGCCGGTACCGAGATTGTAAATGCCGTTCTTGTCAATAACCCATTCTCCATCGACCATAGACTGAAACATCCAGAAGATCACCTTCACAACATCTTTCACATAGATGAAATCCCTGAGTTGTCTTCCATCTTCAAAATCTGGTCTATGGCTTTTGAAGAGTTTTACTACACCATCTTTTTTGATCTGGTTGAAAGAATGCCAGATCACACTTGCCATTCTGCCTTTGTGGTATTCATTCGGACCGTACACGTTGAAAAACTTCAACCCTGTCCAGAATGGAGGTTGTTCAGTTTGTTGCAGCGCCCATTTATCAAATTCATTTTTGCTGATGCCATAAGGATTTAATGGCTGCAATTTTTCAATCACATCGTGATTATCATCATAGCCCAATTCTCCTGCACCATAAGTTGCAGCAGAAGAAGCATAGATCAATGGAACATTTTTAAGTACACAGTAATACCATACATCTTTCGAGTATTGAACGTTGAGTTCTTCATGAATGGAATAATCGAATTCTGTTGTATCTGTTCTTGCCCCGAGATGAATAAAGCAATCAACTTTGATATCATTCTCCTTCAGCCAATCGATCAAATTATAACGCTCAACAACATGAGCAAAGCCTTTATTCTCCCAATTCTTTCTTTTCTCTTCGGCACCAAAAGCATCTGAAATAATAATATTTCTATACCCTTGTTCATTCAGGTAGCCAACCATACAGCTTCCGATAAAACCTGCTGCACCAGTAACAACTATGTAAGATTGCTCTGCCATTAATTCAAATACTTTTCGATTGCTGTATCGTACTTATTCTTCCAATCTGAAATGCTACCCCAGCTTTCTCCATTTACTTTTATCGCACCATTCGTTACAGTTCCGAGTTGAGTAACACCTACACCGGTGGCTTTGATCTTTTCAACATGGTCTTTACCACATGTTACTACTACCCTGCTTTGGGCTTCACCAAACCAGAAAGCATCTGACCTCAAATCTGTTTTAGCATTTACTTCAAAACCTAATTTCCTGTTGAATCCTTTTTCTAACAGCGTAATTGCTAACCCTCCTTCGCTTATATCATGTGCAGATTTGATCAGCTTGTGCGAGATTAAAGAAGCAACTGATTGTTGCAAATTGTATTCTTCCTCCAGGTCAAACATTGGAGCAGGAGACAACTCCACTCCTTTCACTTTATGCAAATATTCTGATGATCCTATACAATTCTTCTGTTCACCGATCAACAAGATCACATCCCCGGCTTCTTTAAAATCCATCGTCATCCTGTTATTGAGATTCTCGATCACCCCTACCATCCCAATCGTTGGTGTTGGGTAAACCGGACCTTCCGGATTTTGATTGTAAAAGCTCACATTACCACCAGTTACCGGTGTATTGAATTTACGACAAGCATCACCCATACCAGTAACAGCTTTTACAAACTGGTAATACACTTCAGGATCGTAAGGGTTACCAAAGTTGAGACAGTTGGTAACACCTAAAGGTTCACCACCTGTGCAAACAATATTTCTTGCTGCTTCTGCAACAGCGATCATTCCACCTTTATAAGGATCAGCATGAACATAACGACTGTTGCAATCTACTGTTACTGCCAAAGCTTTTCCTGTTCCTTTCGCCAACACCACAGCAGCATCACTTGGATTATTCGTAGATGCATTGGCAGCACCCACCATGCTATCATATTGAGTATACACCCAACGTTTAGAGGCAATATTTGGAATTTGAATAAGCTGTTCCGCTACAGACTTTAAATCAGTAACATCATCTACATCCGAGATCTTAAAATCAGCAATCCGAGATAGATACTTCGGCTCTTTGTATTCTCTTTCATAAACAGGAGCACCTCCTCCCAACACTAACTCATATGCAGGAATCTCTGCTTCCAGTTCCCCATGCATATAGAACTTCAGCAGTCCATCACCTGTTACTTCACCAATATTACTTGCAGAAAGATCCCACTTCTCAAACACTTTCAATACCGCTTCTTCTTTTCCTTTCTCTACCACGATCAGCATTCTTTCCTGGCTTTCACTCAACAGTAATTCCCAGGCTTTCATATTGTGCTGACGGGTTGGAACTTTATCCAGGTCAATCCTCATTCCTACACCACCCTTTGCACTCATTTCTGCAGTAGAACATATAATTCCCGCAGCACCCATATCCTGCATACCAACAACAGCTCCTGTTTCAATCACTTCAAGGCAAGCTTCCAGTAATTTCTTTTCCTGGAAAGGATCACCCACCTGTACAGCAGGTAATTCTTCCGCACTTTCTGCAGTAATATCTGCCGAAGCGAAAGAAGCACCACCAATTCCATCTTTACCGGTAGCACTTCCTACAAAGAATACGGGGTTTCCAACACCTTCTGCAGTTGCAGAGATGGTTTTACCCACCTTTACAATGCCCACACTCATAGCATTCACCAAAGGATTGGTGTGATAGCAGTCTTCAAAATACACTTCCCCACCAACAGTAGGAACGCCAAAACAGTTTCCATAATGACCGATACCATTCACTACACCGGCAAGGAGTCTTTGTGTTTTCTTATCGTTGAGATTACCAAAACGAAGGCTGTTCAGCGATGCAATAGGACGAGCACCCATCGTAAAAATATCTCTCTGGATACCACCGACACCTGTAGCAGCACCCTGGAAAGGTTCAATGGCAGAGGGGTGGTTATGACTTTCGATCTTGAACACTACGCCAAAACCGTTACCCATGTCCATCAAACCGGCATTTTCTTCTCCGGCAGCCACCAGCATCTTGCCACCGCTCCGGGGCAATGTTTTGAGCCATTTAATGGAGTTCTTATAACTGCAGTGCTCACTCCACATGCCGCTGAAGGCACAGAGCTCAGTAAAATTGGGAGTGCGACCGAGTTTTTGCTTGATAAGTTCGAATTCTTCTTCTGTAAGGCGAAGTTGTTTGGCAGTTTTTGCGGTTATTTCCATAACGCTGCGAAGGTAAGGAAGCACCCTCAACCCCTCAAGGAGAGTTTCGATTTAAGTTTTTCCTGTTCAAATGTTCTGGATTTTCCTGAACCGAACGTTACTAAGGTTGAATAACATTCTGTTAGGATGCTGAACGATGTTGAACAAGTGCCGGAACCGACTAAACTTCTGGGAAGGACATTTTTCAGTCCAAAACCATTATCGTTTAACTTTAGATACATTGAAACTTTCAAAATAGCAGAAATGATCCTATCTCATTCCAAGCCATTTTTTGCTCCGGAGCTTTTCATCAACAATGGTGTAAAAGACATTTCATTTTATGAGAAAGCTTTCGGTGCGACAGAACTCAGACGTTTCTCCAATGATGACGGTAGCATTCATGTTGCAGAACTTTCTATTGAAGGAGCTATATTTCATCTACATGAAATAACGGCAAAAAATTACTGGATCTCACCCAACATACATAACGCCACTACTGTTTGTGTTGGATTGTTTGTTCCGGATGCGGACAATGCATTTAATAAGGCGATCCAGGCAGGAGCCACTGTAATTGATGCTCCGCAGGACTATGAATATGGCTACCGACAAGGAACCATCAAAGATCCTTTTGGGCATTATTGGCAGATACAACAAAAAATATAGAGCAGAGAAACATCACATCGGCTTAACCCTTCCACTTCCTGCAGAATTGGTGTGTACACTGGCTTTACCACGATAATATACTGATCCACTGCCAAGTATTTTTGCATCGATCTTACTATCTGCGTGGACCTTTGCATCACCACTACCTTTTATATCAATGTCAGTATTTTCTGTTAGCAGATCCTGTGCAAGGTAATCTCCTGATCCTGCAATATCAATACTGGCATTACGGGTTTCTCCTGCTAACGTTACAGTACCACTTCCCCGAATATCAACATTCACATTGGGTGTATTTACGGTAAGTTGAACATCCCCCGAACCTGCTACATCAATATTCAGCCTGTCGGCACCACTGAATTTTCCATCACCTTTTACATAACCGCTGCCTGCAATATTGATATCCCTGATCTGGTCAGTAGAAATATACACCCTGATGGGATGATTGGATTTTAGATTGGTATTGTTTTTCGTTTTGATAATGATCCAGCCATTCTCCTCTTTTGTTTCAATGTATCGCATCAGGTTTTCATCAGCCTCTACTTTCAGCGAAGCAGCTCCGGGTTCTACCTGAACATTGATACCGCCACGGATCTTGATCCGGGAAAGATCAGTAAAAGGCCTGTCTTCGGTAGACATATTGCCATTCCCTTTGACGGTTTTATTGTAATTCACCCTGCAAGAGGCTGCAACACAAATTATGAACAGGGCAAAAAGAAACTTTTTCATTAATCAGGTGTTTTGGTAGCAGAAAGATACAAAACCAAAGGGATTTTTAGCTGCCAAAAGCTGATTTGTTACCTTCGCCGCATGTCTGAAAAGATTCTCATCCTCGATTTTGGAAGCCAGTACACCCAGTTGATCGCAAGAGCCGTTAGAGAAGCAAATGTTTATTGCGAGATCATCCCTTTCAATAAGCCGTTTTCTTATGAAGGACTCAAAGGTATCATATTAAGTGGTTCGCCTTTTAGTGTGAACGATGAACAAGCACCTGTAGTGGATATCAAAACGTTTAACAGCAACTTACCTGTATTGGGTGTTTGTTATGGTGCACAATTAACGGCAAAAGAATTTGGCGGAAGAGTTGACAAAAGCAACAAGCGGGAATACGGAAGAGCAATACTCGACCACAAAGAAGATCCGCTGTTTGCAGGTGTTACAGCACATTCGCAGGTATGGATGAGCCATAGTGATTCGATCGCTGTTGTGCCTGAAGGATTCGAAGTGCTGGCAAATACCAACAGCATCCCGGTGGCAGCATTCAGAAAAACCGATACAACATCGAATGCATTATATGGTTTGCAGTTTCATCCTGAGGTATATCATTCCATCGAAGGAAAAAAGATACTTCACAATTTCCTTGTAAATATTTGCAGATGCAAACAGGATTGGACACCCTCTTCTTTTGTACATGAAACAGTAGAACAATTAAAGAAACAGATCGGCGACGGACATGTGATCATGGCTTTGAGTGGTGGTGTGGACAGTACTGTTGCAGCAACACTCATCAGTAAAGCAATCGGCGACAGGCTTCACGGAATTTTCGTTGATAATGGCGTATTGAGAAAAGATGAATTTGAACAGGTGCTGGAAACGTACAAACAACTCAACCTGAATGTACGTGGCATTGATGCGAAGCAAATGTTCTATGGTGAGTTGGCAGGGAAGACCGATCCGGAAGCGAAAAGAAAAGTGATTGGCAAACTGTTCATCGATGTGTTTCAGCAGGAAGCGGCAAAGTTCAAAGAAGCACAATTTTTAGGGCAGGGAACGATCTATCCTGATGTGATCGAAAGTGTGAGTGTTCATGGTCCATCTGTAACCATTAAATCGCATCACAATGTTGGGGGTTTACCAGAGAAGATGCATTTGCAACTCGTAGAACCGCTTCGTTTTCTTTTCAAAGATGAAGTGAGAAAGGTTGGATTGGAGTTAGGCATTCCTGCAGATATGATCAACCGTCATCCATTTCCCGGCCCAGGCTTAGCCATCAGAATTCTTGGCGAGATCACTGAAGAAAAAGTTAAGCTTTTACAGGCTGCCGATGATATTTACATCAAAGCGCTGAAAGAACACAATCTTTATTCAACCGTTTGGCAGGCAGGAACCATTTTATTACCTGTTAAAAGTGTAGGCGTAATGGGTGATGAAAGAACGTATGAGTTCACAGTTGCCCTTAGAGCTGTAACTTCAATAGACGGAATGACGGCAGATTGGGCTCATCTTCCTTATGATTTCCTTGCTCATGTTAGTAACGAGATCATCAATTCGGTAAGAGGCATCAATCGTGTTGTGTACGACATCAGCAGTAAGCCACCCGCAACAATTGAGTGGGAATAGGGTACGAAATTTGCAAACTATGAGAAACTTTTACATGCACCTGGGAAAGATATTGATCATTGCATTTCTTTTTGTTTTCTCATTTCATGCTTTTGCACAAACACCAGAAACAAAACCGGTGAAAGTGGCTGTGCTTGTTCCCTTATATCTTGATTCTGCTTTTAATGGAACAACCTATAAGTTGGGCAACAACAATCTTCCGAAATATATTTTACCAGGATTAGAATTTTATAATGGTGTGATGCTGGCTGTTGATTCTTTACAAAAAGAAAAACAACAGTTAGAAGTGATGATCCACGATACAAAATCAAAAGACAAGTCGCTTAACCTGCTTTTAGTTGAGCCGGAGATCGCAGAAGCTTCATTCATCATTGGATCGTTCACCACCAAAGAAGAACTGAAAAAGGTTGCAGATTTTGCAGCATTGAAAAATATTCCACTGATATCTGCAACTTATCCTAATGATGGTGGTGTAACTGCTACACCAAACCTGGTGATCATTAATCCAACATTACCAACACATGTAGAAGGAGTGTATAAATATGTTCAGCGGAATTACAGCCTGGACAATGTGATATTGGTGCGACGTAAAAGTGATCCGATGGATAAATACATCACTGACATGATCAGGGATGCTGCAAAAAAATATTCTTCTTTATCACTTAAGATGAAATACGTGGAGCTGAGTGATGCTTTCAATCAGCACGAATTAATATCTCAACTTGACAGCACCAAAAAGAACATCATCATTGGCGCTACTTTAAACGAGACTTTTGCAGGTAATATTGTAAGAACGCTAAGCAGCATTAAAACAAGTTATGAAAGCACTGCTGTTGGTATGCCTACCTGGGATAATATGAGAGAGCTTGCAAGACCTGACACAAAAGGTATAGAAGTGATCTATTCTACTCCTTACGGTTATCAGCGTAGCGATAAATTTCTTGCACGGCTTGCTGCAACTTATCGCAGTAAGTACAACGGAAGAGCAAGCGACATGGTTTTTAAAGGCTATGAAACGATGTTTCATTTCACCAAACTTTACCTGAAACATGGAGCATCGTTCATCACGAACCTGTCTGACAAAGATTTCAAGATCGTCAACGAATACGATGTTCAACCAACCAGGACAAGCAAGCAAAGTACTGCTACAGATTACCTGGAGAATAAGAAGCTTTATTTTGTTAAGAAAATGGATGGCGTGATTAAGTCCATAAACTAGTTCAACAGTTTACGAGTTCACAGGTTCACAAGTTGAATTCTGCATAACTCATGAACTTGTGAACTTTGAAACCAGCCAACTCATATGCCGTTGATCGAATTCTCATCTAAAGGTCTTTGCTGTCCACAAGGTGGCTTTTATCTTGATCCGTGGAAGCCAGTAGACAAAGCCCTGATCACACATGCACATGGAGATCATGCAAGGTTTGGCAGTAAGTCTTATCTCTGCCATCATTATACAAAACCATTGTTACAAGCCAGGCTTGGAGAAGGCAATTATGAATCAGTTGAATGGGGTGAATCACTCAACATCAACGGCGTGAAAGTTTCATTTCATCCTGCTGGTCACATGATCGGCTCTTCGCAAATCCGTTTAGAATACAATGGAGAAGTATGGGTGTTCAGTGGTGATTATAAAGTAGAAAACGATGGTTTAAGTGGTGCATTCGAACCGGTAAAGTGCAATACTTTCATTACAGAATCTACTTTCGGTTTACCCATCTACAACTGGAAGCCTCAGCCTGTGATCTTCGATAACATCAAAAACTGGATACTAAAGAATAAAGAACAGGGAAAAGCCAGCATCTTCCTGGCTTACAGCCTTGGCAAAGCCCAAAGAATACTTCAACCATTAAGTGAAGTAACCGATGTGATCTATGCTCATGGCGCTGTGTACAACATGCACATGGCTTTGGTAAATGCAGGTTGGAAATTGCCAATACTCGAACGCATCACCTATGAAACACCAAAAGAGAAATTGAAGAATGCAGTGATCATTGCACCGCCAAGTGCCGAGAACTCTACCTGGATGAAACGCTTCTCACCTTATGCTATTGGTTATTGTAGTGGATGGATGCAGGTTCGTGGAAATGTTCGTCGCAAAAATGTAGATGGCGGTTTCACCATCAGTGATCATTCAGATTGGAATGGCTTGCTTCAGGCCGTGAAAGCTACTGAAGCCAGTAAAGTGTTCGTCACCCATGGTTATCAGGCTGCATTTAGTCGTTACCTGAATGAAATTGGAATTGAGTCCGCAGAAGTA
Source organism: Chitinophagaceae bacterium (assembly GCA_024508725.1). Lineage (GTDB taxonomy): Bacteria > Bacteroidota > Bacteroidia > Chitinophagales > Chitinophagaceae > JAEZDC01. The sequence goes on from JANINS010000003.1 coordinate 222,699, forward strand.
AAAACTGAGTATGGTGAAGAGGATGAGGGAGAAAAAGAGATCCAGGACGATAACACGGTTCAATAATTTCACGCAAAGCAACAAAGTAAGCAAAGACGCAAAGCTTTATTCCTTTGCTATCTTGGCGTTCTTTGCGTGAAAGAGATATTATCTTCGCATCTTATGTCGCAAGCTTTAACCCATCAACAACTTACAGAAATAGCAAAGGAGTTTGGTACACCAACTTATGTGTATCATGCAGAGAAGATCAAAGAACAATACGGGAAACTCACTTCAGGATTTTCTGAGATAGATGCGAAATTCTTTTTCGCCTGTAAGGCACTAACCAATATCAATATTCTCAAATACATTCATTCATTGGGATGTGGAATCGATTGCAGCAGCATCAACGAAGTGAAACTCGCTATCCATGCCGGCATTCCTGCAGAGAAGATTCTATATACATCGAATGGAATTTCGTTTGAAGAGATTGAAGAAGCCGCCAGCCATGGAGTGCACATCAACATCGACAGCTTATCGAATCTTGAAAAGTTTGGGAAGAAGTTCGGCAGCTCATATCCCGTTGGTGTTCGTTTAAGACCCAATATACTTGCCGGAGGTAATCTTAAGATCTCAACCGGGCATGAAAAAAGTAAGTTCGGAATTCCTATCGAACAACTTAATGCGTTGCTCAGCATAGTATCTGAAAATAATATCAGGATCAAAGCACTTCACATTCATACCGGCAGCGACATAAAAGACGCCGATATTTTTGTTCACGGAATAAAAGTATTGAGTGAACTGGTGCCGCATTTTCCTGATCTTGAAGTGATAGATTTGGGTGGTGGTTTTAAAGTGCCTTACGAAATATCTGATGAAGAAACAGATATTCCATGGATCGCAGGTAAACTGAAAAAATTTCTCGACTCAAATGTTTTCAACGGAAGAAAGTTCCAGTTATGGTTTGAGCCGGGAAAATACATGGTGAGTGAATGTGGTTATCTTGTTACGCAGGTAAATGTGATAAAAGACAACGGAGCCCAGACTTTTGCAGGCGTGAACAGTGGTTTGAACCACCTGATCCGGCCAATGTTTTACGATGCTTACCATCATGTCGTAAACATTTCAAACCAGGAAACCGAAGAAAAAGTATATACGATCACAGGTTACATCTGCGAGACAGATAATTTAGCCAACGATCGTTTACTGCGAAAAGTTCGTGAAGGAGATCTGTTGGTTTTTCATAATGCCGGGGCTTATGGTTTCGAGATGGCATCAAATTATAATTCACGTTACAGGCCTGCCGAAGTGATTGTGAAAGATGGAAAAGCACAATTGATCAGGAAAAGAGAAAACTTTGAAGACCTGTTGAGCAACCTGGTGGAGGTTTTGTAGGTCAGGTTCCGGTTTTCATGGCATCATCGTTGCGTCGCACACTTGTACTTTGAGTTCATTGGTCGTCAGTTGTCAGCATTGAGTTCACCATTTATCATTCATGCCTCAATTGAGCTGAACGATTGTTTCGGTGAATCCTCCTTCGTCGGACTTGCTACGTAAACAGGCGATAAACCGGAGTTGAAAAGCTGGTATCTAAAGAATATCTATATTGAGCATCTAAATTACCCTTTGTGGGTGAGCGCATATGATCGAAGTTAAAAACGTAAAGAAGGGTTTCGGAGATAAAGTGATCCTGCACGACATCAGTTGTGTGATGGAGCCGGGTAAGTGCAATCTTATCATTGGTGCAAGTGGTAGCGGAAAAACCGTTCTTACTAAATGTATGGTGGGTTTGTTTAAACCCGATCGTGGAGATATTCTTTACGAAGGAAGAAATATGCTGGAGATGAACGAAGACGACAAGAAAGAACTTCGCCAGCAAATCGGGATGCTGTTCCAGGGCTCTGCTCTTTTCGATTCTATGACAGTAGAAAAGAATATTCTTTTCCCGCTCGACATGTTCACAAAGTTGTCTTATAAAGAGAAAAAAAATAAGGTGAACGAGGTACTGGAAAGAGTGAATCTCACCGGCTCGAATAAAAAATTCCCTGCCGAACTAAGTGGCGGAATGAAAAAAAGGGTAGCGATTGCACGAGCTATTGTTTTAACGCCCAAATATCTTTTTTGTGATGAGCCAAATTCAGGACTTGACCCACAAACATCTTTGCTTATCGACAAACTGATCGCAGAACTTACAGCAGAATATAACACCACTACGATCGTAGTAACCCATGATATGAATAGTGTAATGGAGATCGGCGATCATATTGTTTACCTTCACCAAGGCTATAAACAATGGGAAGGAACCAATAAAGACATCATCTTCAGCAAAGACGAAAAGCTGAACGAATTCATTTTTGCCTCCGAATTTTTGCAGGGAGCCAAGAATCAGCGTATGCTTGAAGAAAGCGGTAATTCGGGGAAATAATTTTTAACTTACAGGCAACATTAGCTAAAAGGCTGGCATCTACCCTTTTAATGCCAGTAACAGCTATGGGATAAACCTTCCTGCTGCAGGCTAAAAACTTTGCAAATGAAAAAATTATACTTCACCCTGCTAACGGTTTTAATGTTTTGCCTGCCTTCTCTTGCAAATGATGTTATTGTAAAAGGTTATGTAACCTATAGTAATGGCACTGCTGCGGCAAACCAATGGGTGTATATTCAAACTGACTCGTTAAGCACTCCTAATGGATGTCATCAGTACAGCCAGGTTTACACCAATGCCAACGGTTATTATATTGATACGCTTAGTTGCTCTTCGGGAAACATTGTAAAAGTGCAGATCCGCGTTTCTAATTGCAATGGAACACTCCTTATTGAAAATCCGCAAGTAAATACAACTACCAATATCGTAGAACGCAACTTTGTGCTGGGTTGTAATCTTCAGCAAACCTGCGTTGCAGATTTTAATTACAATGTACAGGGAAGCTATGTAGCTTATACTTCAATGTCTTATACAACAAACAATAACCAGATCACGTCTTTGTATTGGGAATTAGGCGATGGGGCTACCGTGAATGGTATGCCACAAGGGTTTGTTCATAATTATGCGAATCCCGGAACATTCACTGTAAAACTCAGGATTGAAACAGCAAATGGCTGCAAAGATTCAATAACAAAAGTGATCACTTTAACCAACACAAGTGGTACTTGCCAGGCTCAGTTCAAAGACAGTTTAATTGCTCCTAATAAATTTATCTTCCTTAGTGGTTCTTCAACTTCAGCTCCCGGAACAAGCATCACCAACCGGTTATGGAGTTTCGGAGATGGATCTTATAACAGCGGAAATAATATTAATGTAGATCATATTTATCAGCAGCCAGGCACTTATACTGTTTGCCTTAGAATTTATGCTTCTACCGGATGTATTGACAGTATTTGCAAAACTATTACAGTTACATCTGTTCCAACACCAACTTGTAACGCCGACTTTAGTTACCAGGTTGCAACAAACGGAACGGTTTATTTCAACAATACTTCAACAACCAGTGCAGGGCCAAATGTGCAGTATTACTGGCATTTTGGTGATGGAATGGCTGGTTCTGCTCAGAATGCAGTATATACGTACACCACTCCTGGAACGTATAATGTGTGTTTGGCAATGTTTGCCAACGGATGTATGGATTCAATTTGCAAAACAGTGGTTGTAAACTTTACGCCACCTCCACCATGTAATGCAAATTTCAACTACCAGCTAGGTGCTAACGGAAATGTAACATTTACCAATACATCTTCCACCCTTGGTACGAACACACAATACCATTGGGATTTTGGAAACGGCATCTTCAGTACTACAACCAATGCTTCTTACCAGTTTCAGCCGGGTACTTACAATGTATGTTTGACGATCTGGAACAGCAACTGTGCAGATACGATCTGTAAAACGATCACCATTCCACCACTAACCACAACATGTAATGCAAACTTCAATTTCCAGGTGGGCAGTAATGGTACGGTATCGTTTACCAATGCGTCAACAGGCAGCAATTCACCAAATGCTCAATACTACTGGCGTTTTGGTATTCCGGGATTTACTGCATCGCAAAAGGATGTTACTATCACATATCCTACTCCGGGAATCTATAATGTTTGTCTTATAATGATAGACAATGGTTGCACTGATACGATATGCAAAACTGTTACAGTGAATTTCACACCTCCACCACCTTGTATCGCTAATTTCAGCTACCAGGTTGGTGCAAATGGAGTAGTGAATTTTACCAACACCTCTTCAACCCTAGGCACCAATACTCAATATTATTGGATGGTTGGAAACAATACAATAAGTAATACTACCAATGCTTCCTATCAATTTCAGCCAGGAACGTACAATGTTTGTTTATCATTCTGGGGTGCTTGCCATGATTCGATATGCAAAACCATTGTTGTTCCTCCTTATCAAAATCAAACACCTTGTGAAGCCGTATTCGCTTTCACAGGACAACAATCTACACCAGGAACAAATGGGTATACACTTCAATTCAACAGTGCTAATTCACATGCAACATCAGCTGCAGGCGACAGCATCAGGGAGAGAATCTGGATATGGGGAGATGGTTCAACCACAACTGGTAAACTGGTGAACACATCTCACACTTACACTTCAGCCGGAACATACAATGTTTGCCTTGTGATCCGCTCACAAAGTAATTGCAGCGATACAACTTGCAAAACGGTAACTGTTCCAATGCCAAATCAACTGCTGTGTAATGCGCAATTCAGCTATGAGAATTTGCCTTATACCACACCTCCAAACAGACCAGTGAAGTTCAATGCAACAGCATCGGGCACTGTAAATGGAGATAGCATTATTAGTTACAAATGGCAATTTGGAAACGGAACCACACTTACTACAACCAATAAGATCGTTACTACCAATTATACTCAGCCAGGCACTTATACAGTTTGTTTAACCATTACTACAGCTCTTGGTTGTACCAGAACAGAATGCAAGGTGATCGTTGTTACACAAAGCACCAGTGCATGTGTACCACATTTCACCTGGACTAAGACAGGCACAAAACAGATCAGTTTTAATAGTTCGATGAGTTGGGTTCCGGTAAACGATACTGTTATCAGCCGCACATGGAATTTTGGTAACGCAACGCCATTGCTTACAGGTAATGTGATCAGTCCGGTACACAATTACCAGTATAACGGTGTGTACACAGTTTCACTTAAGATAAAAACGATTAAGAATTGTGAGCAGACAGTTTATATACCGGTGAATGTTCAGGATAGCATGGTTAATCCACCGAATGTTGAACCGGTTAAGATCATCAGCATATATCCTACACCGGCCCAATCGCAAACACAGGCTGTGGTTTGGAGCCAGCACAACAATGTACAGGCAGAACTGGCGATATTCGATGTATATGGTCAAAAGAAATGGAGCCTTACCAAGTACCTGATGCAGGGCAATAACATAACGGTGTTACCAACAGCATTCTTGTTACCGGGCCCATACTACTTTAGGGTGACCACTGTGTACGGAATCAAAAGCAAGGCTTTCTTTAAGAACTAGGTAGATTTATAGTCAATCGATCGTCCCCGATTTTTATCGGGGATTTTTTTGTAAGAAAAACCAAGTTGAATTGGATTAGAGATAATTAAAGAGCAAAAAGTACAAGCGTCATGCTAAAGACGTAATAAATGCGACGCAACAAAAGCTGAATAAATATCTAAAGTCGGCGCAATAAAATTACATTGTTTCAACTGCTCCTTTATTCCTCGGTTTCCAGATGATGTAATAATAAGCAAGGATAAGAATACCAATACCGAATGGAACGATGGATAATTCTTTAAAGTCTATATTGGCAAACACGATCTTTTCGTCGAAATGAAAGAACTCAGCGATCATCCAGTACGAGTTAGCCGATATCCAGAAAACAATTGCCAGGTTATGGTAAAGCTCCGATACCATATGTCTTGTTCTGATAGAAATAACGATCGCAATAATGAGTGTTGGGAAGATCATTGCAAAACCCAACGGCTTCCATACAAGGCACCAACTGATATCTTTCAATAGCCAGAAAACAATGTGCAGGTTTTCCATTCGGCGATAACTAAGCGGTATGCTGTAGTTGGGTTCAGTTTGTGGCATGGGAGTATTTTACAAGCCGCAATGATAAATTTTTACTGGGGAAGCTGGCTTAAAATACGCCTGAATCTTTGCACATCCACTTCAGGTGTGAGTGATTTTCCATTTACAAGATGATCAGCAAACTCATGCGCAAAATATGGAGCAAGTGAACAGCCTTTCGTTCCCATTCCATTAAATATTCCAACCGAATTTTGTTGTGGGTGCAACCCAACAAAAGGTCTTCTTTCTATCGTTGCCGGGCGAACTGCAGCCAGGTGATCAACCACTTTATAAGGCAGCCTTAACCAGAAACGTAATGATTGCTCTGTTTTGATGCGAAAGCCTTCAGAAGGTTTGTCATCGTTGAAAGCCCATTGAAAAGATGAGCCCACCCAAAACAGATCATCCTGCCAGGGCACAATGCTGATTCCCTGCTTGAGAATATTTGTTCTTGGTAGGCCAGGAATATCAACAATCAATGCTTCGCCTTTATTGGGTGCAAAAGGAAGTAAACTGAAGTAAGGATTGTTATAACTATTCACTCCATCACAGAAAATGATCTTAGAAGCTGTAATATGTTGGTAAGTCACATGATCCGGAAAAACATGTAGCACTGAATTATCGAACTGTTCATCTAACAGGCAATTTTGTTCACACAATTTTTTCCGCCATTTACTTAACAGAATATTGAGATCGATGAGTAATGTTGGATCTACCTCTCCTACTCCATATATGAAGTTTAGATACGGTTTCCAATTGCTTTCATCATGATGTTTAAGATAAGTCTCTCCTTCAGCAATTCTTTCTTCAAATGCATCACGCATTTGCAATGTTGAATGGAAATCCACAACATTGCAATGACGAATCAAAGAGGTATTCAACTCTGTTTCTAATTGCTGATAAGCAGATTCGGCAAACGGAAGAATATCTTCAATCTTCCATGTTCTTACGATCCTTCTGCCTGTAACCGGATTGATCACACCACTGGCAATCTTAGAAGAAGTAAAAGGTTTAGATTCATCGATCACCAAAACGGTTTTGCCCTGCTTAAGTAAATTCCAGCTGAGAAAAGTGCCGCAAATTCCTTGTCCTACCACTACATAATCAACAGTCATATAGCAAAACTACTATTGTGGAGCAGACAAGCCAACCCAAAACTGCAGGTAATCTGAATAGTGGGTGGTGACGATCCTTCCATCCTGCAAACCCGGACGCCATTGCGGCATTTTATTGATCATTTGCGTAATGGCTTTCTGCAGTATGCTTTTCATATCATAGAAATACTTGATGGTTTTTGCATTCTCAGTTGCAGCAGAACGGGTAGATGCTACACGGTCAAACTCGGCTTCATAAGGATAGCCTTGTTCATCTATATAAAAAGAGAAATAAATGCGAATGTATTTTGCTGTATCACCTTTTTCTACAGCTTTTGTAAGAACTGTGTCGAAGGCAGGAAAATGAGCGAAGTAAAATCGTTTGAGTGAATCTGCTCCTGCAACAAACACAGGTGGCTTTTGCATATACTTTGCTTCATAAGCTCTGTTGTATTGAGCACTTTGGCTGTTTGCAGTGATGGCGAAGAATGTAATGGCAAGGGTGAAGAGTGTTTTCATGATTATTCAATTTGGATTAGTTGCACTGAATCTGCCGAGATACTAAGCCGATGCTTCACACCTATCTTCAACGCATAATTCTCTTTCTCATGACTAACCGGAAAATCATAGCAAACCGGGTAGTCATAATCTTTCACATGATGTTGCAGTATCTCATGAATTGTTGAACCAAATGGAATGACGGTGTCTTTCAGTTCTGTAAAACCACCGAAGATCAAACCGGCTAGTTTATCCAGCATTCCCGAACGTTTCAGCTGGATCATCATACGATCAATGTTATACAGGTATTCTCCAACATCTTCGAGAAACAAAATCTTGTTCTTTGTATTGTATGATGAAGAAGAGCCAACCAGATGAGCGATCAAAGCAAGATTGCCACCCGCCAATCTTCCTTCGCATTCACCAACTGAATTTAATGCAGTTGACGCAGCAGCATATCTTGATGGCCGTCCTGATAATGCATTTCTCAATGACTGTACAAATTCATTATTGCTCTCTCCATCATTAAAAGCTCCGGCCATTGGTGCATGCAACGTAGCGATCTTGTAATGCTCGAAAATATGTGCATGCAAAACAGTGATATCGCTAAAGCCGATGATCCACTTAGGATGCTTAGCAAATTTCTTAAAGTTAAGATCGTCGATCATTCGGCTTAACCCGTAACCACCTCTTGCACATAAGATGGCTTTTACTGAATCATCATCCAACATCTGCTGCAGATCATTCAATCGGTCTTCATCAGTACCGGAGAAATAATGAAACTGGCTACCCAGTGTTCTACCTTCTTTTACATTGAAACCCCATTGATGCAATACTTCTATGCAGGTTTGATATTTTTCCTGCGGCATAAATCCAGCCGGACAAACAACGCCAATCGTATCACCTTGTTGCAGGTAGGGAGGAATAATCATGTAATAAAAATAATGAAACAAGCTGTACAATATGTGGCATCACCTGTTGTGTCACTCACTTCATCGTTCAGAACTATGTTCAACTGTTACGCTGCCAGTCTTCAGCACTCATTTCGAACTTCACTTCTCCTGATCTTGTGATGCCTGTTTGTTTCCAGCCGGCAACTTTATAAAAACCTTCGGCTCTTGAACCAGGAGCAGTGCTTAACCATACTTTTTCCTTTTCTTGATCAAAATACCAATCCATCATTATTTGATGAAGTTTTTTACCAATGCCTTTCTTTTCATGATCGGGATGAATGAACAATGCCCAGATATTATCATCTTCCAGATCAGCGATCGCAAAGCCAAGAATATTTCCATGCATTTCACAAACCCATCCTTTGCCACGAACAAACATGTATTCTTCACAATCCTTATCACTCACCAATGCAGGATCGGAGAGCATATTCTCTTTAACGGAATTTCTCACCACCTGTATTGCCGGAATATCTTCTAAAACTGCTTCTCTGAATATCATTAAACAGCAATGGCTTCTTTATTGTATTTGGTTCGGTATTCCATTGGTGAAATACCCGTGATCTTTTTAAAAGTTGCACGAAAAGCTTTGTTATCGTTGTAGCCAACCTTGTACATCACTTCATTCACATTCTCACGTGACGATTCCAGGCTTTTCTTAGCTGCCTCTATTTTTACCCGCTGAATATATTCGACCACTGTATTTGCGGTTGCTTTCTTAAATCTGCGTTCGAAATTTCTTCTTCCTACAGCAAGCATATTAGCAAGTTGATCAACGGTGATCTTCTCCTGGTAATTCTTTTCAATGAAATCCTGTGCCTGCTTTATTGCATCATCTTCGTGAGCTTTTTGTCCTTCGAAAATGATGAAAGGCGATTGACTATGCCTGTCGATATCGATCATGAAAGCTTTCGATATCAGAATCGCTACATCTCTTCCGGCATATTTCTCTACTAAGTAAACCACAAGATTCGTATAAGAATAAGCACCGCCACTAGTGTAAATTCCTGAGTCGGCAGTTATGATCTTGTCATCTACCAAATTTGCATTGGGAAATTTAGCCCTGAACTCGTTGGCATATCGCCAGTGGGTTGCACATTGCTTTCCATCGAGCAAACCTGCTGAAGCCAGAAAGAAAGAACCAAGACAAAAGCTTGCGATCTCTGTTCCATTCTTGTATTGATCGATCATCCATGGAACAAAAGCTTTGTTTCTGTCGAAAGCATCATCACCAAATATTGCAGGAACAATGATCAGGTCTGTTTTTTTAATGTCTTTGATCAATGCATCAGGCCTGATGGTAAACAAACCATTTCGCTGCTCTACTTCATTGGAAATACTCACTAACTGAACCTTAAACAAAGGATCTTTCCCCATTGAACGGCAGATACCGTTTACTTCATTGAACACCTGGTGCGTTCCCTCAATGTTCGTCACACTGGAATGACCTATCGGAACGAGAATAGAAATGTGTTTCATCTGGCTTTATTTGAATTGTTCGCTCCACTAAATTAGGCATTACTGGTGTCGCAATCAACACCTGAAAAAGGCGTTTTAACACCCTTCCCATTAAAATCCGGAGATGGAGATTTGTATTCTCATTACAATGCAGTTATGACCATCGAAATATTCAAAACGAATGTTGAAGGTGAAGCACAAGCCAACGAGGTGAGGCTGTTACTGTTACAGCATTTCCCATACAGCAGGATCAACTTTGATCTGCATGACTGTGATAAAGTATTGAGAGTTGCCGGAGCCGATATTGCACCGGAAAAGATCATACAGTTGGTTACTTCAAAAGGAGTAGCTTGTAATATTATTCACTAACGCTTATAACTAAAATGCACAATTATGAAAATCCTGAAAAAAATTTTGCTGGGAATAGCTGCTTTGGTTGTTATTGTTCTGATCACAGCATTGTTTGTGAAAAAGAGTTACAACGTTGAGAGAGAGATCACCATCAACAAACCAGTACCGGAAGTATTTGCTTACATCAAACAAATAAAAAACCAGGACCATTACAATAAGTGGGTGATGACAGATCCCAGTATGAAAAAAGAGTTTAAAGGAACGGATGCAACAGTAGGTTTTATTTATGCCTGGGATGGAAATAAAGATGCAGGTAAAGGTGAACAGGAGATCAAAAAGATTGATGAAAATAAAAGAATTGATATGGAGATAAGATTTGAAAAACCTATGGAAGGAATATCTCAATCATACATGACCACCGAAGCTGTTGCCGAAAACCAGACAAAAGTAAAAATGGCTTTTAGCAGTAAAGTTCCTTATCCTATGAACATTATGTGCCTGTTCATAGACAACATGCTTGGCAAAGACATGGAAACAACCCTCGGTAATTTGAAAACAATTCTCGAAAAGAAATAACATGGCAACCATACATCCGTACATCATCTTCCCGGGAAATACAGAAGCTGCCTTTGAATTTTATCGATCGATTTTCGGGGGAGAATTCAATGGAATGATGCGTTTTAAAGATTCACCAGAGAAAGACAAAGTATCGCCTGAATATGCTGATAAGGTGATCCATGTTTCATATCCCATTGGAGATTCTTTGCTCATGGCTTCTGATCCACCGGATAAGTGGAATGGAACAGTTCAGCAGGGAAACAATTTTCATTTATCCTACAATGCCAATAACGAAGCAGATGCAGATGCAAAATTCAATGCATTATCTGCCGGAGGAACGGTGTATATGCCTATGGGAAAAACATTTTGGGGAGCATACTTTGGAATGTTGAAAGATAAGTTCGGTATTCAATGGATGGTGAACTATGATCAACGATAATCTATTTCAAAATCGTTCGTAATGTAACCGAGTAACGGGTGTTTTTTACAGGAGCAATGCTATGTTGCCAATCTGTTCTCGCTTCACCCTGCATTATATAAAGTGATCTTCTTTTCACCGGGAAGGAGATCACATTTTTTCTTGTCTGCTTTATTTTCTCCTGGGGACGTAAGCGAAAAATGCAGTCATTCATAAGGGAAATTCCAACGATAATATCAAAAGGTGGAGCATCTCTATGCCAGTTGATCACAGATCCCGGAAGATATTCTGTTACCAATAGCTCAGCAAAATCAGTAGCATTCATCGAGATTTTAGCAGCAACCTTCTCTATAACAAAACCAAATTCTACAGGAATTTCCTTGCCTTTAGCCAGTTTTCTATTGGTAAAATTGTAATCAAAACCAAAGCTGGCGACTTTTCTATTAGCGATATATCCCTGGAAAATGAACGGATGTACTGCTGTAGCTGTAACGATCTCCAGTAATTTTTGTTCCTCTTCTATAGAGAGAAAATCTTCAAAATAGCTAAATCCCTCAGGGAAAACAGGTGCTAAAGGGAACAAAGTATCCATGCTAAAAGCCATAAATCACCATGCCAGAAAACGAGGTTATCCACCAGCTATCCAGTAGTATGAATAACTTGTTTATCATTTTTGCTGCTGATATGTTTTCTCTCTGTATCTTGATGCCTGTTAACGCCTGTGAAAGGGCAATTTTAAAGTTCATTTATTAATCAATTAAATTCTAAACGTTATGGCAACAGCAAAAAAAGCTGCCAAGAAAGCTGCACCAAAAAAAGCTGCTCCAAAAAAGGCAGCTAAAAAAGCTGCTCCAAAAAAAGCCGCACCTAAAAAAGCAGCTCCAAAAAAAGCCGCTGCTAAGAAGGCTGCACCTAAGAAGAAATCTGCAAGAAAACCTAATGCAGCATTCATGGCTCCTCTTACACCAAGTGCAACTTTAGCTGAGGTTATTGGTAGCAAGCCAGTACCTAGAACTGAAGTAGTGAAGAAGATCTGGGATTACATTAAGAAGAACAATCTGCAAGACAAGAAGAACAGAAGAAACATCAATGCTGATGGTAAATTAAAACCATTGTTCGGCAAAGATCAGATCTCTATGTTCGATCTTGCTAAGATCGTAAACAAGCACGTGAAATAATACTTCACACCACAATAGAAAATCCCGCAGCAAGTGCGGGATTTTTTTATTTATGAACTTAGCTGTTGTGCTACTATTTAACGGATGTTGTGTCACTCACTTCAACGTTCTGAACTTTATTGAACAAATTACTTTCCGATACAGAATTTACTGAAGATATAATCCAGCTGGTCTTCGTTGGTGATCTCACCAGTAATCTCACCTAAGTAATGCAGGCATCTTCTAATGTCGATTGCAAGCAGATCTCCGGGTATCATCTGCTCAATTCCATCGGCAACATCAACCAATGTAGTCTGTAATTTTTGCAAGGCTTCAACATGACGGGCATTGGTCACGATAGTATCTTCTGCATTGATATCTCCACTCAACGTTTTCTTTACCAGTTGATCTTTCAATTCATCAATACCAAGATTATTTTTCGCAGAAATAAAAATGATGTCGTGCTGAGCATAACGATGCTGCAATGTTTCTTGTGATACGCCATCTGCTTTGTTACCGATCAAGAGAAATTCAACTGATGCAGAATTTAGTTCATCTGCCGTTTGCTGCAACTGTTCATCAGAAGTTTCATTTACATCGAACATGTATAACACTACATCTGCCGCATGCATCTTCTCCAAACTCTTCTCTACGCCAATTGTTTCGATAATATCTGTTGTATGTTGCCTGATACCTGCTGTATCGATCAAACGAAATAACACTCCTTTGATGTTCAATATTTCTTCAATCGTATCCCGGGTTGTTCCGGCGATATCACTTACTATTGCTCTGTTCTCATTTAACAGAGCATTCAATAAAGTAGATTTTCCTGCATTGGGTTTTCCAATGATGGCTACCTGTACACCATTCTTTATCACATTTCCCAGCTTGAAAGAATGCAGCAAACGATCAATAACCGTTTGCAGGTGTTTGATCAATTGTTTGAGCTGCGTTCGATCTGCGAATTCAACATCTTCCTGTGAGAAATCAAGTTCTAGCTCAATCAAAGCGGAGAATTTGATCAGCTGTTCTCTTAGTTCATAAAGTTCCTGAGAAAATCCGCCCCTGATATTCTGCAAAGCAGTTTTACGACTTGCTTCAGTATTGCTGGCAATAAGATCGGCCACAGCTTCTGCCTGTGTAAGATCCATTTTGCCGTTGAGAAAAGCTCTTAAAGTAAACTCACCAGGTTTTGCAAGCCTGGCTCCTTTTTCAATAAAGGCTTGGATGATCTTTTCCTGGATAAAAGGAGAACCATGGCAACTTACTTCCACAACATCTTCTCCGGTATATGATTTAGGAGCCTTATATAGCGATATCACCACTTCATCTAATGCTTCCTTATCATTTTTGAGCAAACCAACGTGTAGCGTATGAGAAGCTTGTTTTTGAAGGTCTTTGGAAGGGAATAGATCATTTGCGATAATTACAGCATTCTTTCCGCTCAACCTGATCACTGCAATAGCAGCTATTCCCGGAGCTGTAGCTAATGCTACGATCGTATCATCCCAGCCTGGCAGTTTCCCGTTCATTGTCAACTTTCAACAAAAATAAGGCTTGTGGTAAGGGCATAAAAAAATCCCTCCATAATGGAGGGATCTTACTGTATTTACTTTTAAATTATTCTTCGGTATAAACGAAAGTGACGCTTTGTCTCTGACGGTAGATTACACTACGTCCGTTTTGCTGAGCAGGAGTCCATTTAGGCCCTTTTTTGATCACTCTCACTGCTTCATCAGCAGTTCCGTAACCAGGATTATTCTCAGCTTTTACTTCTGTAATAGAACCATCTTTATCTACCCTGAAAGAAACGATCACAGTATATTTACCTGGAGGACCTCCGTTCTCTTCAACCACACGGTCGTTGAGGTTTCTCTCAAGAAAACGTCTCCAAGCAGGCATACCACCAGGGAAAGAAGCTTCGATCTGTACTGAAGTGAACTCTTTGTCGTAGTCTTCTACTTCTTGTTTTGGAGCAGCAACTTCGCCGGTACCTTTTACTTCAGGCATTTCGATCTTGCCTTCGTCTTTGATACCTTCCTGGTTGATTGTACCGATCTTGGTATCTTCCAATACTTCCTGCTCTTTCATCTCGTTCTTCTCTTCCACTTTCGCATCTTCTACGATCTTAGGAGGAGTGAATTTGGTGATCTCCACTTTTGGTGGTTCTTCCTTTGGAGGTGGAGGAGGAGGTAAAGGCTCTTGTTTTTCTTCCTGTTGCTTAACATCTTCCAGGTTAACATCCTGAACAATGATCTCAGAATTGTCATCCTTTTGCATGTTGGCAATAAATGAAGCGATCAAGAAAGCAAAGCACACAAGCAAAGTAGCTACAATAGCTATGATAAGCCTGTTCTTATAGGTCTTACGAAGCTCATAAGCCCCATATTCTTTGTTCTTTCCCTCGAAGATGATATCTAAGATATCAGCGGATAAGATTTTGTTAGTTTCCATACTACTAAGCTTTTATATAAGATTCAGAAAGTGATCTAATTCCACACGATAGCAGAATTATTTTTGAGGTGCACTCTGGTCAGAAATCTTAACCAGTTGTGCTTCACCTTCTGAAATATCCACCAATGCGTAACGCTTTACAACATTGATCGCCATTTCATCTAAAATATCAAGTGCGTTCTTGTAAGTTGATTCATCACTTGGTTTGATCACCACTACAAAGTCTTTATCTCTACACGAAGTCTGGTCTCCATTATTCTTAGCCCAGATTTCACCACAGCTATTTGTATGCTGGTGACGAGACATTACATCTTTCTTTTTGTTGATGATCACATCCCTGATGTTATTTTCACCTGAAAAAGATGCAGACTTAAAGTTTGAGCCATCAGGAGAGAGTTTCCCTTCATAATAGAAAACGTGGTTGTCCTTTCCTAAAAGGATAGTCAATGCTCCTGATTCTTTTGCTTCGTTCTGTTCTTTCTCGTCATTAGTATCCTTAGGCAGGTTCAGCTTCATAGCTGTGGGCTGGCTCATCGTCGTTGTAAAAATGAAGAACGTGATGAGCAGAAATCCCAGATCCACCATAGGTGTAAGATCTACACGGGTAGAGAGCTTCTTACTCTTCTTGACTCCCGGGCCTTTCTTATGACCACCTCCCGACGAGGTATCCATTTCTGCCATATCAGTAGATTTTTTTCGTTAATAAATTATTGACCCGTTTTTTGTCCTACTCTAAAGAGCTCAGAATCTTCCGGTACACCTTCAGGATTTGTGATCATCTGGAATTTCAAAAGATCAGTACGCTTGAAAGCAGCGATCACATTTTTGAAAGTAGGGAACTTCGAATTCATATCGCCCTTCAACATTAAGTTCATTTTCTCTCCCTTATATACTGTAACTACAGCATTCATCCAGTCGTACAACTCGTTGTTGGTAGAGTCTTTAGCTGGAATACCTGGTAAGGTTATACCGGTGTATTTTTCTTTAGGGATCGCTAATGAGCTTTTTAATTGAGAAAACGGTGTTCCGAAAAACGGAGTACTTGCAGCTAACTGCACCTCAGTTGCAGATAATCCAAGACTGCGACGGGTATTCAGTTCGTTTACAAGTGCTTCTCTCCTTTCCTGTTCACTCACACTAAGAAAAACCTTTCCATCAGCAGCAATTGACACCAATACAACATCTTTCTCAGGCACTTTCACCTTTTGAACAGACGTAGGCGTTTGAATAGGAACTGCTTCTGCAGGTTTAAACTTAGTGGCAAGAATAAAAAAGGAAAGCAGCAGGAAGGCGACATCGCACATGGCTGTCATGTCGATATTCGTGCTTTTCCTTGGTAACTTAGGCCTTGCCATTCATTAATATTTTTAGATTCGGTAATGAGATTCTATGTCTCAGGAATTCCACAACAGAAACCTGCTTTTAACTATTTGTAGTTAGCAGCAAAGCTTTGTGTAAGTGTGAAACCAGATTCATCAATACCATAAGTAATACCATCGATCCTGGTAGTGAAGATGTTATACATGATGATCGCTACCGCTGATGTACCAATACCTAATGCCGTATTATACAATGCCTCAGAGATACCTTGTGAAAGTTGCTCTGCAGCACCACCACCACCTCCTCCAGCACCAAGTGCAGAGAATGAAGTGATCATACCTAATACCGTTCCCAAGAGACCTAACAGGGTTGCTACAGATGCGATCGTAGAAAGGAATACGAGGTTTTTCTCCAGCATAGGCAACTCCAGTGCTGTAGCTTCTTCTACTTCTTTCTGAATGTTTAATACTTTCTGATCTGTTGCCAGCTCAGTATTAGTGATCATTTCTTTGTATTTGCGAAGACCCGCTTTCATTACGTTACCAACAGAACCTTTTTGTCTGTCGCACTCAGCAATAGCTTTGTCAACATCTTTATTCGCAAGGTTGAATTGTACTTTACGAATAAATTCAGCAATGTTGCCACGTCCAGCAGCTTTAGAGATAGTCAACAATCTTTCGATAACGAATGTTAACACAATAAGGAAATTGGCAATAAGAATAGGTACAACGATACCACCTTCGTACATCTTCACTAAACCACCTTTTGGTCCTTTATGATGTGGCCAAAAACCACCGTTTGGATCTGGATTGGTGAAGTTGCTTGGATTTCCCAGAATAAAACGCCAGATCACAAAGCCCAAAACAAGACAAAGAATTGGAGCAATCCAGGCTATGGCATTACTGGATTTTTTCGGTTGTACGGATGTAGTACTTCTTGCGGCAGTAGCAGTAGGTCGTGTTTCAGCCATGACTCGTTTGATTTTTTTGTTTAGAAATCAGTTAGATCTTTTTAAAAATTCGTCGCAATTGTACACCAAAAATTTGATGAACAAACTGCTTTCGGTTATAAACGGCACACAAATTATGTATTTTCCTATTTCGACAATCATTATTATAAATTTTCCCCTGCAATAGATCGTTCATCCCTGTGAAATCCTCGTTCAGAAATCAAAAGACTTTATACAACCGCTAATCATTTTTGAAGAGCGTTAACCAAATGCTTTAGTACTTTCACCACTTACTAAAATTTAGACGCTACATGAAAAAAACTTTGCTAGTACTGGTGATGGGAGCAAGCCTTAGCACTTATGCACAAAGGCCAACCACTCCTACCCCAACAACACCAGGTACAACCCCAACTACAACTACTCCGGGAACCGGTGGACCAACAACCGGTCGTTCTGCTACCGGCCCAAAGCCTTATCGTGAAGTGATCACAGACAAAGCGGTAAGTAAAAAAGGATTATTCACCGTTCACAAAGTAGAAGACAAATACTACTTCGAAATTCCTGACTCTGTAATGTTCAGGGAGATCATGGCGGTAACACGCTTTGTAAGAGTTCCTGCGAACAGCGGTGTTGGCCGTGCTACTTATGGTGGCGAACAAACCAACAGGCAAACACTTGCTTTTGAAAGAGGACCTAGCAATAATGTCTTCATGAGAGTTATCACGTTGATAAGTGTTGCAGACTCTACTCACCAAATATCAAAAGCGGTTTCGAATTCTAATCTGAATCCCATTGCTGCTGCATTTCCTATTGCTGCACTTGGAAAAGATTCAACAAGTGTAGTGATCGATGTAACTGATTTCTTCAAAGGCGATAACCAGGTTGTAGGTCTTAGCCCGAACGGAAAAAGATCTTTTAACTTAGGACCTCTTGCTTCTGACAGATCTTATATTCAAAGCATCAATACATTTCCGATCAATACAGAGATCAGGACAGTAAAAACATACACTGCAATGCCTTCTTCGGGCCCTTCACTGTTTCCAACTTCAAGTGTACCTGCTGCCAACGCTGCAGGTGCGGTAACATTTGAGTTGAATACTTCTATGATCATCCTGCCAAGAACTCCGATGGCAAGAAGATACTGGGACAGAAGAGTAGGTTTCTTCCCTGATCAATTCATTAAGTATAGCGATGCTCAGCAAAAGGTTGATGAGGAAACATTTGCTGTACGTTGGAGACTTGAACCAAAAGATGAAGATGTTGAAAGATGGAAGCGTGGTGAGTTGGTTGAGCCTAAAAAGCAGATCATTTACTACATCGATCCTGCTACACCAAAGCAGTGGGTTCCGTATCTGATAAAAGGTATCAACGACTGGCAAAAAGCTTTTGAAGCTGCAGGTTTCAAGAATGCGATCGTTGGTAAAGAATGGCCGAATGATCCTGATATGAGCATGGAAGATGCACGTTTCTCTGTGTTGAGATATTTTGCATCGGATGTTGAAAATGCTTACGGTCCAAATGTTCACGATCCAAGAAGTGGTGAGATCCTTGAAAGCCATATCGGATGGTATCATAATGTGATGAAGTTGTTGCATGACTGGTATCTGATCCAGACTGCTGCAGTAAATCCGAGAGCAAGAAAAATGAAATACGATGATGACCTTATGGGTGAGTTGATTCGTTTTGTTTCTTCTCACGAAGTCGGCCACACACTGGGTTTATTACATAACATGGGTAGCAGTAGCAGAACTCCTGTTGATAGCCTGAGAAATAAAAAATGGGTTGAAGCAAACGGTCATACAGCTTCTATCATGGACTATGCTCGTTTTAATTATGTAGCTCAGCCAGAAGATAATATTACGGAGATCGGACTATTCCCAAGAATCGGAGATTATGATGTTTGGGCGATCAAATGGGGTTATGGATATATTCCAGGTAATACTGAAGATGAGTTAAAGAAGAACAGCGATCAGCTGATCAGAACTTCTATTGCTCAAAATCCAAGAAGATGGTTTGGTACTTATGAGTTGGGTAACGACAATGACCCTCGCAGCCAACGTGAAGACCTCAGTGATAACTCAGTTAAAGCAAGTGAGTATGGTATCAAGAACCTGAAATATATACTTAACAATCTTCAGGCATGGACAAAAGAACCAAACGAGATCAATGAAAGCCTGAACGAAATGTATGGTCAGCTTGTTGGACAATACCGTCGTTATGTTGGTCATGTAACCACTAACGTTGGTGGTGTTTATGAGACTTTCAGAACTGCCGAAGAAGGTGGAGCGATATATGAGCCGGTTCCAAAATCAACTCAGAAGAATGCAGTTAATTTCTTACAATCACAGGTATTCGAAACACCAAAATGGTTGATCAATAAAGACATCTGGAATCGTGTAAGTAACCCAGGTGAAACTGCTGATCCTGTTAGTGGAGCTATGGAAGCTGGCTTGAACAGTTTGTTGAGTAACGACAGATTGGCTCGCATGCAAACAAATGTTGAGCGTTTTGGTGCTGACAAAGCTTATAGCGCCATCGAATTGTTGAACGATGTTCAATCTGGTATTTTCAGCGAATTAACATCGAAGAAAGCGATTGACATGTATCGTCGTGGTGTACAGAAAGCTTATGTTGACAGATTGAACACTATCCTCAATCCTCCAACACCAACAGGAACCACTATCACTTTCGGTTCTTCTACTAACGTTAACCGTACAGATCTTCCAGCGATTGCAAGAGCACAGTTAACAAAGTTGAGAGCACAAGTTGCCGCAGCGATTCCAACAACTACTGATTCTATGAGCAAGATCCACTTACAGGATCTGCAGGAAAGAATCAAGAGAGCTTTGGATCCTAATGCAAAATAATCTCTGGGTTTTCTACTCAATAAATAAAAAGTCCCGCTCATTTGAACGGGACTTTTTATTTATCTCAACAATGATATTATTCGTACCGCAAAGCAACGATCGGGTTCAGTTTTGAAGCTTTATAAGCAGGATAAATTCCAGCAAGTAATCCAACAACAGAGCAGATCACAATACCTAATGTTATCCATAACCAGGGAACTACAAAACCGGTTTTCATCACCATCGTAAACAGGTTTCCTACCAATACACCCAGGATAATTCCAAACACTGCACCGAGTACACTAATGATCATACTTTCCAGTAAAAACTGAAGCCTTACATTACCTTTCTTTCCACCCAACGCTTTGATCAAACCAACTTCACGTGTTCTTTCACTCACTGCTACCAGCATAATGTTCATCAACCCTATTGCAGCACCGATCAATGTGATCAATCCAATAGCTCCTGCAGATCCCTGGATGCTACCCAACATGCTGATGAAAGTTTCAGCGAACTTGTCGCTCTTTTCTATCACAAAATTATCATCATCAATTGGCGTAAGTTTTCTTGCCGAACGAAATACAGCAGTCGCTTCTCCTACTGCAGGTTCAAGTTGTGATACATTATCTACTTTCACACCAATAAGGTATGAACTTGATGCATTGGGCATTCGCCTGGCATTGTTATAAGAGGTAATGATCACATCATCCTGACGAAGGAATGCACTGGAACCTTTGCTTTTAAGCAAACCAATCACCCTGTAAGGAATACTTCCTACACGTATGATTTTATCAACGCTTTTCTCAGCATTTCTGCCAAACAGTTTTGAAGCTACATTACTGCCTATAATGCAAACATTTCTTCCACTCTGAATATCAAGATTACTCAGGTTTCTGCCATTAAGCAAAGTGTAACCATTCACATTTATGTAATTCTCGTCTCCACCCCAAACGGTGATCTCAGGATTTGTTTCTGTACTTTGATATTTGCACACCATATTACCGCCACCTCTCAGGTAAATACTTACAGCAGCAGGATAAGAGAAATTAGCTTTGAAAAGTTCAGCCTGGTCTTTTGTAATATTCTTATCCAGATTCGCTTTTTTTTCCTTTCTTCCTTTAATTGATTTCGACACATTACTTCTTCTTCCAAACTGTACATTTCTTGATTCACGAAAACGAATGCTGAATGCATTTGCTCCCATCGTAGAAAAGTTCTCAGAAAGACTTTGATTCATTGCCTGGATGGCTGTAATAATACCGATCAAAGCCATGATACCAAAAGCGATAATGGCAACAGTAATGCCTGTACGAAGTTTATTACTTCTTACAGTTCTGAAAGCAAGGGAGAAAGTGTCTCTGGTGGTCATTCTGCAAATAAAGATACAGTTGAACTAGTGCTATCGCCAACAAAAAAGCTGCAAAAAGCAGCTTTTTCATATTGAAATATCTATAACTCGGTAATAACCGGCCTGTTTCTTCGAAGCCTGTTCATTGCTTTTACAAGAAAGAAAATGATGAGGGCAAGAAGGAAGAAATCAATACAGATCGTTACAAAATTTCCCCAGGCCAATACGTTACCGATCTTTTTTGCTTCCTCCACCGGTAAGTTGGGATTTGCAATTTTTGCAGCATCCACTTCTTTGGATAATGAGATATAGGAGTTTTTGAAACCCTCAGGTCCTACTACCAATCCAAGGATCGGCATCAGTATGTCGTTCACGAGTGAGTCTACAATCTTTGCAAATGCAGCACCGATGATCACACCAATGGCAAGATCCATCACATTGCCTTTGACCGCAAACTCTTTGAATTCTTTTACAAAGCCCATATGATAATAGTTTTGGTACAGCTAACTTACAACCTAAACACCAGCTTTGCAAGTACGATGTCAAAGGATTTACATATCCATCAAAATACCTAACTTGAAATTATATAAATGCATTATGAGACCCATCCTTTTTCTTGTTCTTCTATCTTTTCATTTTAATGCTTTTGCAACAGATACCACATTTCAACACAGATGGGGTAAAGTGCAATACCAGGGAGATTTTAGTAACGGATCTGCAAATGGCTTTGGTAAAGGCAAATTTGGAAATGGTTATTCCTATGAAGGGTACTGGAAGGATAATGAACCTCATGGTAAAGGAAAGATGACATACAAAAGCGGTGACAAGTATGATGGCGATTTTGTGTTTGGTGCGAAAGATGGAAAGGGAACAATGAATTACGCTGATGGAAGATATTATACCGGAGAATGGAATAACGATCTTATTAACGGACAAGGTTTCTTCAGATGGCGATCTGGTGATACGTATGAAGGCAACTGGAAAGATGGCAACTTTCACGGATATGGTGTTGCTGTAAAACGAAATGAATGGAAATATACCGGCTACTGGCAAATGAATAAGAAGAACGGCCGGGGAACAATGAATTATGATGATGGAAGCGAATACAACGGTGACTGGTATAACGACGAAAGAAATGGTAAAGGATTAATGCGATGGAGAAGTGGAAGCAGTTATGATGGTGAATGGAAAAACAATGCCCGTCATGGAAAAGGATTCATGAAATGGAGCAGCAACAATTGGTATGATGGAACATGGGAATACGACAAAGCCGAAGGTGATGGTGTGTATGTAGAAGATAAATTGCGATACACCGGGAGTTTTGCACAAGGTAACTACCAGGGCTTTGGTAAACTGAGATATGCAAATGGTGATTATTACGAAGGATATTTTCAACAGGGAAAACGCTCTGGCCGAGGAAAGATCAGTTATACATCCGGCGGATTTTACGAAGGCAATTACCGAAATGATGAACCTGATGGTTACGGAGAATTTTTCTATGCCAATGGAGATCGCTATAAAGGCAATTTTAAAACTGGGAAATGGGATGGACAGGGTCTGATCGAATTTCAGAATGGAGACAAATACAAAGGCGAATTCAGACAGGGAGAATTTAACGGGCAAGGACGATACGATTGGGTTAATGGCTCATACTACGAAGGCCAGTTTCGCAATCATGAATTTGATGGAACAGGCAAATACAAGATCGCAGGCAAGTATTATTATGAAGGAAATTTCAGATCAGGAAAAAAACATGGAAAAGGAAAATTAACCTATGAGAATGGTGAGATGTATGAAGGAGATTTTATTGCAGACCTGAGAGATGGAAAAGGAACAATGAAGTATGCCTCAGGTGATGTTTATACAGGTGACTGGCAGAATGATCAGTCTGCAGGTAAAGGAAAACTGGTCTACAACAATGGAGATGTTTACGAAGGAGATTTTACCGCCAATAATTTAAATGGTAAAGGCATATTCACTTACAAGAACGGAAATATTTATACAGGTGATTTTGTAAAAGGCATAAAACAAGGTAAAGGAAAGATGCAGTTTGCTAATGAAGATATTTATGATGGCGATTTCGCTGCTGATGTGTTCACCGGCAAAGGAACTTACACAAATAAAGGTGGTCAGTTGTATGAAGGTGAATTTCTGAATTATAAATTCAACGGAAAAGGAAAATTAATTCAGCCGAATGGTGCTGTAGTTGTTGGGAGTTTCATTAATAACAAATTGCATGGCGCAGGCAAAAGATTATCAGAACTTGGATCGTACGAAGAAGGATTTTTCGACAGCACCAATTCTCATCTTACTATCGGACATGCCTGGATGCTTAATGGTGATTACCATTACGGTTTCTACAATAAATCAAACGGACTTGCAGAAGGATATGGAAAACATGTTTCGTACGATGGAAAAATAATAGAAGGCAGGTATCTTGGCAATAAACTCCAGGAGAAACTAACGTTAGCTCAATACGAGAAAAAGTTTGGCAAACTGGACTTCACTGAAACACCTGCATGGCTTACTGAATTGAATATAACAGACACAGCAAATAAGCCTTTACAATCATTTTTTACAAGCAAGAAAACAGCAGAGCTGTTTGATGATGGCGGTAAGAAAAGTTATAAAGTTTCAGTAAAAAGAATGCCGGCTAAAATGGCTATCGTTTATGAATTCGATGATTCAGAAGTGAAACTGTTACAGAAATACTTTGGCAAAACAGGTAAATACACAGCCAGCTTTAATGCAGATGGTATCCGGTTCGTTCGTTTAAGTTATAGCAAACCTGCACCTGCTATCAAAGGCAAACCTGCAACAACAAAACAGGTAGATACTAGTTTGAATGTAGTGTTCCTAAAACTTCCGATGGCTGATAAAGCTGCAGAGTGGTCGTTTAAATCAGGTTCAAATACGATCAATAATAAAGCTGAATTTGCAAAACTGGACATTAATAATAATACTGAAGATTGTTTGTATTTATTGCAGGAGTTGAACGGAGAAACCGTTCGTTACTGCTTTGTAAAAGATCGTGGATTATTTTCGGTTGAGCAGAACGGAAAGATGATCTACAGGCAGAAAATAAACACGAATGGTGGAACAACAGGCACCAAATGATCAATGTGTTTTAGCAGAGTAGAATTACTTCAGTATAAGTGAGTGACACAACGATGTTGAATAACGGTATGCTGCTTGCCAATTAAAAATACAACCAGTTCAACAACAGGTTAGGCATTACACCGATCACTATAATTGCTGCAGCCAATAAGATAAGTCCGAAACGAAAGCCCGGCTTCACTTCTGTAGCAAGAGCAGCTTCGCCTTCTTTAAAATACATAGCCTGTATCACACGGAAATAATAGTACACACTCACAGCAGCAAAGATCACCGCAACAATAACAAGCCATAATGCTGATTCCATTTTAACAACAGAAGCAAGCATATAATATTTAGCCCAGAAACCTGCTGTCAAAGGAATTCCAACCAAAGAAAGAAGGAACACTGCATTTGTTGCTGCCAGAACAGGTTGTGTTCTTGCCAGACCGTTAAATCCTTCGAACGTTACATCTTTCATTTTGATAAGAATCGCAAATATTCCAATCGTAGAAAGGCTATACGCAAGTGAATAAAGAATGATACCTTCTTTACTGGTATCATTCTGGCTGAACAATGCAAACATCATAAATCCAGCCTGTGCAATACTTGAATAAGCCAGCATTCTCTTAACGCTTTGCTGAAAGATCGCTGTGATATTTCCGATGAATAATGTAGCAACGATCATTAAAGCAATAACAATATGCCAGCCTTGTCCCAGGTCTGGTGCTTTTGCTTCGAATAATTTTATAAACCCGATAAAGATGGCTGCTTTTACAATGGTAGCCATGAATGAAGTGAATACTGACGGAGCTCCATCATATACATCGGGTGTCCAGAAATGAAAAGGAGCTGCAGACACTTTGAAAGCCATTGCTACCAGGATAAATGCCAGTCCGATAACTTCCATAACATTTACAGGTAAAGGACCAAACATGGTTGCAGGACGATCCAATGCAAAACCACCGGTTGCACCAAATAAAAGTGCAATACCCATAAGCATGATCCCTGTTGAGAAAGATCCCATCAGGAAATATTTCAATGCAGCTTCATTACTTTTCAAATTCTTTTTATCGCTTCCTGTAAGAATGTATAATGGAATGGAGATGATCTCGATGCCCAGGAACAACATCAGCAGGCTATTGAAAGAAGACATGATGCCGATGCCGCACATCACGAAAAAGATCAGCACAAAAAGATCGCAGGTATTTTTTCCTACCGCTTCAACATCTCTTCCCGAAAGCAAAATATAGATCAAAGTAGCTGCAATAGCGATAGAATTAAAGAATAAACCGAACCTATCGAACCGCAGCATATCTCTTGTATTCACATGAAATAACTGGAAGCCATAAGTCTCTGCAATATTCATGATCAGCAAGAGGATCAACCCGAAAGCAGCAATGTATTTATAAGCAGAAACTCTTTTAACAGAGATGCTGCTAAACATCATCAACACACCAAAAATTGCCGATATAATGATCGTATTCATTCTTCTAACTTATTTAACTGCTGCCAATATTGTATTTACGGTATCCTCCGTTAACCTGAGCATTGGTTGAGGATAAACTCCCAACACAATGATCACCACAGCCAATATTGCCAGCATCCATTGTACATTTGATCTTGCTTCTGTAGCCTGCTCGGTTAAAGCATTTGTTTCTCCAAAAAATATTTTCTGGATCATGTTAAGAGAGTAAACAGCAGCAAGTATGATACTGATCCCTGCCACTGCACTCATCCAGATATTGTATCTGAACAATCCATTAAACATGAGGAACTCACCAACAAATGCATTGGTAAGTGGTAAGGCAACATTCGCCAATGCCATTACTACAAATAATATTGCAAGTACAGGAGCTTTTTGTGCAAGTCCTCCCAATTGAGAGAATTTTCTTGTACCAAGTTTACTTTCTATTGCATCTGCAACGATCCACAATCCAATTACGTTGATACCGTGATTGAACATCTGTATCATCACACCTTGTAATCCTGTTTTTTCCTGTGCGAAAATCGCAGCACTCATTAAACCGATGTGTGCAATAGATGAGTAAGCGATCAATCGTTTGATATCATCCTGCCTGATGGCAATAAGCGATGCATACAACATTCCGATGATCGAGAGAATGATGATCAGCTGGCTGAACTGCTCTGTAGCAGCAGGAAATACCGGAACCAGCCAACGCAATACTGCGAAAATTCCCATCTTCACCATCACACCACTCAATACCATTGTTGCAGCAGTTGGAGCCTGCTCATAGGTATCAGGTTGCCATGTATGGAAAGGAAATATCGGCATCTTGATCGCAAAAGCGATGAAGAATAACCAGAACATGAAGGATTGTTCATTTCCTGTAAGTACAACATTGTAGAAAGCCTTTAAAGCAAAAGACTCATCCGGTGTTTTGTAGTAGAGATACAGGATCCCAATGAGCATTAATAAAGAACCTACAAATGTGTAGATGAAAAACTTGAAAGTAACAGCAATTCTTTTTTCACCACCCCACTGAGAGCAAAGAAAGTATGCAGGAATCAATGCAAGCTCCCAGAAGAAATAAAACAGCAAGCAATCGTAAGCAAGAAAAACACCCATCATACCGGCTTGTGTAAGCAGCATGAGTGCATAAAAAGCACCGGGGTTTTGATACATATTCCTGTAAGTAGAAACGAAGATAATAGGCATTGCAACTGCATTGAGCAGGCAAAGAATTTGTCCCATTCCATCTAAACCTATGGTGAACCTGCTTCCCAAAGCTGGCAACCAGGCAGCATCGTAATGAAGATTTGCAGGCTGATTGTAGATCCAGATACCGGCAACAGAAATAGCAAATGTTACAAGAGATGATAACAAAGCCCAGCCCTTGGCAGCTTTCACATCTTTGATGAAAAAACTGATCAAGCCACTAATAAGAGGAATTAATATGAGTAGAACCGGGATCATATCAGAATATCTTTCTTAAAGCTGAAACAATAACTGTTTGCTCTCTGAACAACAGCACAATTACGATCAACGAAAGCACCATCACTAAAATGTAGCTTCCCACTTGACCATTTTGCAATAGTCTAACCTGGCGGGATGAATATTGCACCAACCTTCCTACACCATTCACTGCACCATCCACGATATTTTTTTCGAATACATCTTTGAAGAAACCTGCCAGACCATTCAATGGCTTTACGATGATGTTATCATACAACTCATCTACATACCATTTATTTTCCAGCACTTTTCCGAAGCCTTTATTTTCTTCAAAACGTTCTTTGCGGCTGAATGATCTCCATGCAAATACGATGATAACAACGATCAACAAAGTGCTTACCCCCATCATCATCCATTCAGTTGAATGTTCAAGATGATGTGCGGTTGTGTATTCATGACTTCCTGCAAAAATCGGATCCAGCCATTTCTCCAATGAATGTGCATTCTCTGCAAACAAAGCCGGAATACCAAGTAAACCACCAAAAACAGAAAGTATAGCAAGAACGATCAATGGGAAAGTGATCGCTGAAGGACTTTCGTGCAAATGATGTTGTTGTTCGTGTGTACCTCTGAACTTACCCAGGAAAGTAAGTGCATACAAACGGAACATATAAAAAGCAGTCATCAAAGCACCTGCTAGCCCGATATAATAATAAAGCGGATTCTCATTGTATGCACCAACCAGGATCTCATCTTTCGAAAAGAAACCGGAGAAAGGCGGAACACCTGCAATGGCCAAACATCCCAATAAGAAAGTGATGTGGGTGATCGGCATATACTTTTTCAATCCACCCATATTCCTGATGTCCTGCTCATGATGCATGGCATGAATTACAGAACCTGCACCAAGAAATAATAATGCTTTAAAGAATGCATGCGTCATCACATGAAACACTGCTCCGGTATAAGCTCCAACACCTAAACCAAGGAACATATATCCCAACTGGCTAACAGTTGAATAAGCCAGTACTTTTTTGATATCATTTTGTTTGAGAGCAATGGTAGCAGCGAAAATCGCTGTAGCCAATCCAATGATCGCAACGAAATGTGAAGTGAATGGAGCAATCGTGTACATGATATTGCTTCTTGCGATCATGTAAATACCAGCTGTAACCATTGTTGCAGCATGGATCAATGCAGAAACAGGAGTAGGACCAGCCATAGCATCAGGCAACCATGTATACAAAGGAATTTGTGCACTCTTACCCATTGCTCCTACAAAAAGCAACATGGTGATGCCTGTAAGTTCAGCAGGGGTAAAAGATTTTACGCTGGCAAAAACATCAGCGTAATTAGATGTACCAAGTTTTGCAATGATCCAGAAGATAGCAAGCAGGAAACCAAGATCACCGATCCTGTTCATCACAAAAGCCTTCTTGGCAGCATAGTTATAATTAGTATTCTTGAACCAGAACCCGATCAATAAATAGGAACACAATCCTACACCTTCCCAACCAATGAACATGATCACGAAGTTGGCACCCATCACTAACAGCAACATCGAGAACACGAAAAGATTGAGATAAGCAAAATACCTGGCAAAATGCTCAGGTTTTTCTTCGTGCATGTAAGCAGTAGAATATAAATGGATCAGGAATCCAATACCTGTAATGATCAAAAGAAATAGCGATGACAGCTGATCAACCTGGAATGCAAACTGAACATTCAGTTTGTCGATATTGATGAAGTCAAAATAAACTGATGTAGGAATAGCACCACCACTTCTTACCTGTAAAAAGAGATATATGCTGATTGCAAAAGCGGCAAGTATCACACCACTACCGATCACGCCTGTCATCGTTTTGCTCAACGACTTTCTAAATAAGCCATTGACCAAAAAACCAATGAAAGGCAATAACGGAACTAAAAGTATCAGGTTGTTCATATCTAAGTCAAAAATCAAAAATCAAAAGTCAAAAGCCTGAACAGCATTTTTTGAATTTTGAATTTTTACTTTTTAATTTTTAAGCCTGTTTAAGAAATTAATATCTACAGAATGTACGTTTCTGTACATCATCACAATGATCGCTAGTCCTACACTCACTTCAGCTGCCGCAACTACCATAATAAAGAACACGAACATTTGTCCATCGATCCCACTTGCTCCCATAGCTCCATTTTTCAAATAAGTGCCATAATGCAGTTTTGAAAAAGCCACGAGCATCAGGTTTACGGCATTCAGCATCAGCTCAACACACATAAAAACAATGATTGCATTGCGACGGGTGAGCACTCCGATCACGCCGATGCAAAACAACGTAGCAGCCAGGATGATATAATAATGAATTGGCATAATTACTTTCTTAGTCTTTCTTTCCAATTACCACAGCACCAACCATTGCACTCAAAAAAAGCACACTGCTTATTTCAAATGGTACAACATATTGGGTAAACAACACTCTTCCTAAATTTTCAATTAAACCTATCTCTCCATGTGTGGTTACTGCTGTTTTTGCATACGCTTTACCACCAATATTCTGGATCAGGTTCTCAGAATCTCTTACTGCAGCCACAACAACGATCAATAAACAACCACCTGCAATGGCACCGGCAAGTTTTATCCATGTGCTTTTGCTGCGTGGTTCTGTTTCTGCGTTTTGATTCATTAACATGATCACGAAGAGAAACAGTACCATGATCGCTCCGGCGTAAACAATTAAATTAACGATTGCAAGAAATTGTGCATTCAGCAGAATATAGTGACCGGAAATAGCAAAGAAAACAGCTATCAGCCAAAGCACACTGTGTACAGGATTCTTACTCAGCAGCACCATAATGGCACTGATCAAAGCAAGTCCGCTTAAAAACCAGAATATTATTTCAACTAAACTCATCAGCAGTATAATTTCAGAGATCCGTTAATTCAATCCTTTCGCTTTTTTCAGTTCCTCTGTTTCAGTTTTAGGATCAGGTATCAACAGGTCTTCTTTCTTATATATAAAACTTTCTCTTGTAAAGTTAGATGGTGCAGGTGTTTCTGAAAGATACACCGCATCTTTCGGACAAGCTTCTTCGCACAAACCACAGAAAATGCAACGCAGCATGTTGATCTCGTATCTTGCTGCATACTTCTCTTCACGGTAAAGGTTTTCTTCACCAATTTTTCTTTCTGCAGCTTCCATGGTAATAGCTTCTGCCGGACAAGCCAAAGCACATAAGCCACACGCTGTACATCTTTCTCTTCCTTCTTCGTCCCTGTTCAACACATGCAAACCACGAAACACCGGCGAGAATGGTCTTGTTTTCTCAGGATAATTTACCGTTGGTCTTTTCTTGAATATGTGTGAGAACGTGATGAACATTCCTTTCAGAATATTCCACAGGTAAAGCTTCTCGATGAAGGTCATCGGTTTACGCTCTACTTGTTTCGCTCTGTTTGTTAATGACTGCATTTATGTTTTTCTCCCTATGCCTTACGGCTTTGAAAGTTTCGCAAAAGTATTTTTATATAGGTGTGTAGCCAACTTTATCTCTTTGGTCATCGTCTGTTGTGTCACTCACTTCAACGTTCAAAACCTTACTGATCTTTTTAGTATCGCAAAGAACGCAAAGTTTTTACGCAGAGACCGCAAAGCCCTTAGCGAACTTTGCGTCTATGCTTTGTGCTCTTTGCGATACTTCCATGCTCAATAAAGAACAGGAAGTACAAGAGTGCGACGCAACGAAAGCTTCATCTCTGTACCAACTCTTTGGCTCACCTTATTTACTTTCCAACCAAAGCACTACTGCTCCGGTGATCAGCATATTTGCCAATGCCAGCGGCACAAGCTTTTTCCATCCGAGATCCATCAGCTGATCATAACGGAATCTCGGGATCGTCCATCTTACCCACATAAACAGGAAGATGAAGAATAACACTTTCGCCATTAATGCAACAGTGCCGATCAATGCCAACCAATTACCCCAGTCAGCATGAGCTGCTTCGTTAAAGAATGGCATATCGTAACCACCAAAGAATAGTGTTGCCATAATCACACTACTGATGAACATGTTGATGTACTCGGCAAACAAATAAAAGCCAAGCTTCATCGATGAATATTCCTGGTGATAACCAAAGTTTAATTCGTTTTCTGCTTCGGGTAAATCGAACGGTGTTCTGTTACACTCGGCGAAAGCAGCAACAAGAAATATCAAAAATCCTAAAGGCTGATATAAAAAGTTCCAGCCTAAAAATCCACCCCAATCTCCGGCCATTTGATTTTCTACGATTTGCCTCATGCTAAGACTTCCGCTCATAAACAGCAATGCGATCAAAGAAAGACCCATTGCTAATTCGTAACTGATGGCCTGTGAAGCAGCACGAAGAGCAGCCATCAAAGAGAACTTGTTATTGGAAGCCCAGCCACCGATCATGATACCGTAAACACCTAAACTTACTACGGCAAAAATGTACAACACGCCAATGTTTACATCGGCAATTTGCAGGCTAACCTGCCTGTCGAACACAGTAATGGTTCCGCCCCATGGAATCACAGCACTGGTCATCATGGCTGCCATCATTGCTAAAGATGGTCCGAGAACAAAAAGAAATTTATTAGAGCTGTTTGGAATGATCTCTTCTTTCATGAAGAGTTTTAATCCATCAGCCAAGGGCTGAAACAATCCAAAAGGGCCAGCCCTGTTTGGTCCACGACGATCCTGGAGGATCGCAGCAATTTTTCTTTCACCCCAGGTTTCATACATCGCTATACCGAGTGATGCAAAAACCACCACAGCGATCAATATGAATTTCTCCAGTACTAATATCCAGTCTATGTTCATTGCGGGTTGATGTTTGAATTGTCTTCGAAAGTTTGGCTTGTTGAAGGTCCCTGGATCTCACTTAAGTGAATGTTTGGTTTGTTCACATCACTTACATCATGAATATCCATCAGCAACTTTGGATTACGTCCACCCATTACTTCAGGCAACACATTTTGTGGCTCTTCAACTTTCAAATAATGATTGGCAGAGATCACAGATTTACGGCTGATCTCTCTTGGTCCTTCGATCACCCAATCACTTGTTTTCTTTTTCTCAAAACGGCATTCATTACATATCCATGCTGTTTTGCCGTTCTCATCATTTTCAATCTCGCCCCATTCATTTTTTCTTGCGGTAACACGATACACTTCATCACCACGGTTCCAGAGTGTCACTTTCCCTGAACACTTCGGACAATCTCTATGTGCATTCATTGGCTTTAAGAACCAAACACGATTCTTGAAACGGAAAGTTCTGTCGGTTAAAGCACCTACCGGGCAAACATCAATTACGTTACCAATGAAATCATTCTCTAAACTCTTCTCGATGTATGTAGCGATCTGTGCATGATCTCCTCTGTCTAACACACCATGCTCTCTTGATTGTGTTAGCTGATCAGCAGTGTACACACAACGATAGCAAAGAATGCAACGTGTCATGTGTAATTGAATGTATGGACCAAGATCATGACGCTCAAATGTTCTTCTTGGAAACTCATAGCGGGAATCTGCAGAATTACCATGACCATAACTCAGATCTTGTAGATCACACTCACCAGCCTGGTCGCAAACAGGACAATCCAAAGGGTGATTGATCAGCAACATTTCTACCACACCATTTCTTGCATCTATCACTTTCTCTGAAGTGATGTTCTTCACTTCCATTCCATCCATCACCGTTGTACGGCAAGATGCAACGAGTTTTGGCATTGGACGAGGATCTTTTTCAGAACCTTTACTCACTTCTACCAAACAGGTTCTGCATTTACCACCACTACCTTCCAGTTTGCTGTAATAACACATGGCCGGAGGTGTAACATCACCACCAACAATACGTGCAGCATTAAGGATAGTGGTTCCTGCAGGAACTTCTATCGTTATGTTATCTATTGTAACCTTTACTAAATGTGCTTGTTCACTCATACGCTTCTTGCGAATCTTTGCGTAGAACTCAGCGTTCTTTGCGATACTATAAATTATTTACTATACGTTTTATACCTTCTTTTAGATATAAAACATTAAAGTTCATCAATAAGCCTAACTTAATATTTGTTAGGCGTAAATAAGTTAACACTTGAGCTTTATGAATATCATTCAAAGCTTCAACTGCTTTTACTTCAATAATCAGCTTGTTCTCTACTATAATGTCTGCCCTGTACCCACATTCTAGTTTCACTTCTTCAAAAACTATGGGAATTGATTGTTCTTGCTTAACGTTTAGACCTGCTTTTACTAAACGGTGAAAGAGACAACTCTCATAAACAGATTCAAGTAATCCAGGTCCAAGTGTTTTATGAACATGGATCGCTTCGCCGATTACAATATTTGAAAGATCGTTTTCTGTGTACATAAGTTAAGTATCGCAAAGGTCACAAAGTATTTCGCAAAGAACGCAAAGTTGTAACTTATCACACCGGTACATGAATCGGATCAGCATAACCTGCCAATCCATAATTTCTTCTCTGGCATTCTTCAGGATTCAACACATGCCACTCAAACTCATCCCTGAAATGCCTTATCGCTGCTGCCACCGGCCATGCTGCTGCATCACCTAATGGACAGATTGTATTTCCTTCGATTCTTCTTTGAATATCCCAAAGCAGATCAATATCACTCAGCTTACCTTTTCCATGTTCAATGTTCTTCAATATCTTCTCCATCCATCCTGTTCCTTCCCTGCAAGGAGAACATTGTCCACAACTTTCGTGGCGATAAAATGTAGCCAATGTCAAAGTATGTTTTACTACACACTGGTCTTCATCCAATACAATAAATCCACCGCTACCCATCATACTTCCTGAAGCAAAACCACCATCGGCTAAGCTTTCATAATTCATATAACGTGTTTCGCCTTTTGCTGTTTTCAATAAAAGATTTGCAGGTAAAATCGGAACAGATGATCCACCAGGAATGCAGGCTTTCAGTTTTTTTCCATTAGGAATACCACCACAATACTCATCGCTGTAAATGAATTCTTCTACAGAGATGGTCATGTCGATCTCATAAACACCAGGCTTGTTGATGTTTCCGCAAGCCGAGATCAGTTTTGTTCCAGTGCTTCTTCCCACACCGATCTTTGCATACTCCTCACCACCCATATTGATGATCGGAACAACTGCAGCAAGTGTTTCAACATTATTAACCACTGTCGGGCAATCCCACAAACCTTTAACGGCAGGAAACGGAGGTTTGATCCTTGGATTACCTCTCTTTCCTTCCAGTGATTCGATCAATGCCGTTTCTTCACCACAGATGTAAGCACCGGCTCCACGCTGCACATAAATTTCACAATCGAAACCGCTGCCTAAAATATTCTTACCTAGAAAACCATTTTGCTTCGCTTCTGCAATTGCTTGTTCAAGTATATCAACGATCCATGCATATTCTCCACGGATGTATATATACGAACGATTAGAACCCAGTGCAAAAGATGAAACGATCATTCCTTCGATCAGTAAATGCGGAAGGAATTCCATTAAATATCTATCCTTGAAAGTGCCGGGTTCAGATTCATCGGCATTGCAAACGAGGTAACGAGGTACACCTTCAGGCTTTGCAAGGAAACTCCATTTCATTCCTGTAGGGAAACCTGCACCACCTCTTCCTCTCAAGCCGCTTTTCTTCACTTCTTCTACCACCGCATCAGGGCTTAACTTCAAAGCAGTTTCAACACTTCTGTAACCACCGTTCTTACGGTAAGCATCAAAGTATCTTATACCTTCAATGTGATCGTTCTCTAATAGTAGTTTCTTCATTTCTCGAATTCAAAAGTCAAAATTCAAAATTCAAAATTTACTCTGAACAGTGTTTTGACTTTTACTTTTGAATTTTTAATTATTAGTCAGCTTTATATCCTTCTTCAACTTCTGTTGCGTCGCACTCTTGTACTGAATCAATTCTTATCATCAACTACGTCAACTTCTGTTTCGGCATTACCGGTTTTGTTGTTGAATCTTCTGTACACCCATTCTACCAGTTTCGCAAACAACATTATTCCGAGTACAATAATTACCAACCAATCGAATGACTCTAATTGTCTTTTGCGATAAAATCCACCTACCAAAGCGATTATAACTCCTATTGGCAAGAGCACCCAAAACAAGTCAAGTTTTTTTCCTGCCATAATCGTTAGTTGATTTTCGTACTCTGCCTGCTCAACAATTGCCATCCATTCTTATTCAACACCCAAACCTGCATAACAAGTAACTTCAATTCTCCTTCCTTTCCATCCAGCACATACTTGATGTTACTTTCTGCTCGTACAATCGTTACGCTATCAGCATTATTCCTGGTGAGCAATTTTGATTCGATCTTTTTATAGACCAGCTTACCATTGAACAAATGTTGCAGCAACTCAGCTTTTGTTTCTACCCAACCGTTGGAATGCCCGTAACTCAACTCGTCATGCAACAGATCTTTAAGAAATGTAGTATCTCTTTCCACCAGTGCCTGATCAAGATCACGAACACTTCCTTCAACATTTCGTTGAGCAAAACTTCCTATGCTTACAAAGAACAATATGATCGTGAGCAAATGTCTCATATCATAATTTATATGCCTGCCGGGCTAACAATTTCCACTTTCCTTTCTCTCTCACCCAGGTTAATATCATTCCTAAATTCAATGCTGAGGTCTTACCATCAGCTTTTGTTTCTGTTGCTTTGAATACAAACCTTACGATCGCTACATCATCATACATCAACGTTGAGAAGGTATTTATAGATGTATCAGTATAAGCGGACTTATTATGAGCAATGTTTGCGATCGCTTCCTGCCTGCTCTCCAGCTTTCCACCCGAATGACCATAAGTAGCTTTCTTCGCAAACAGATCTTCCAGTACAAGACTGTCTTTCGTTCCAAACACTGTATGGCTCAGAAGATAGCTCCTTTCGATCACCTCTTTCTCTTTCTTGCCCTGGGCATTAACTGCCAGTGCAACAAAAAGCAATAATATCGTAGTTAGTTGTTTCATTTCATGTTTACAGTCTGACCGTCCCGGTCTGACTGTATGACTTAATTATTTGCAGCAGCACTTTTCCTGCATTCTTCAATAATAGCATCTACTTTCTCTTTAGTAAGATGCTCTCTGTAATGTTTTCCCAACTGCATCATTGGTGCATAACCACAAGCTCCCAGGCATTCAACGGTTTTCAAGGTGAACATTCCGTCTGCTGTAGTCTCACCAACTCCAATTCCCAATTTCTCTTTTATATAATTGATGATGTCGTCGCTGCCTCTTAACATACAAGGACCTGTTTGACAAACTTCAAACATGTATTTACCCACAGGTTTCAGGTTATACATGCTGTAGAATGTTGCCACTTCGTATACTTCGATTGGTTTTATCTGCAACAATTCAGCAACGTAATCCATTGTTTCAGGACTCAACCATCCACCAAAAGTTTCCTGAGCTAAATGCAATACAGGTATCAAAGCACTCTTTTGTTTCCCATCAGGATAACGTGCAATGATCTCTTGTACTTTAGCCAGTTTATCGTCTGAAAACCTTGTCATAAGTCAAAATTCAGAATTCAAAATTCAAAAGTGAATAGCCCTTTTTGACTTTTTACTTTTGACTTTTTAATTATCTAAGCATCCATTTCACCTGCAATCAAATTCAGGCTACTCATTGTAATAATGGCATCACTCAACATCGAACCTTTCGTGATCTCTTCATAAGCCTGGTAATAGATAAAGCAAGGTCTTCTGAAGTGTAAACGGTAAGGTGTTCTTCCTCCGTCACTGATCAGGTAAAAACCCAACTCGCCATTAGCCGCTTCTATTGAATGATACACTTCACCTGCTGGCATATCGATCTCACCCATGATGATCTTGAAATGCCAGATGAGTGATTCCATCTTTGTGTACACATCTTTCTTCTCCGGCAGGTAATACTCAGGTACATCGGCATGGAAAACTTCAGCTTCAGCACCTTTAAATTCCTGCACTTTTCTATATGCCTGTTCAATGATGGAAAGTGATTGCCACATCTCCTCATTTCTCACCAAAAACTTATCGTAATTATCACCCGTTTTTCCAACAGGAACAATGAAATCAAAATCCTGGTAACTGCAATATGGATTGTGCACCCTTACATCGTAATCAACACCGGTTGCTCTTAAGTTAGGACCGGTAAATCCGTAGTTCAAAGCTCTTTCTGCACTGAATGTACCTGTGCCTTGTGTTCTATCCATGAAAATCCTGTTGCGGTTAAACAGGTTTTCGAATTCTTTCAGCACACCAGGATATTCATTCAGGAATTTCTCCAGTTTTTCGAAAGCGGTATTGGTAAAGTTTCTTTCAAATCCACCGATACGACCAATATTGGTGGTTAAACGTGAGCCGCAAACTTCTTCATAAATCTCGTAGATCAACTCACGGTACTGCATTACATAAAGGAAGCCTGTAAATGCTCCTGTATCTACACCAACGATCGAATTACAGATAAGGTGATCTGCAATTCTCGCCAGTTCCATTATTATCACACGTAAATAATCAACTCTTTTAGGCGTTGATACTTTGAGCAACTTTTCGCAGGTCATATGCCAGCCCATGTTGTTCAAAGGTGCTGAACAATAATTCAACCTATCAGTAAGTGGTGTGATCTGGTAAAGCGGTCTTCTTTCAGCGATCTTTTCGAATGCCCGATGAATGTAACCAACAGTTTGTTCGGCTGAAACGATCTTCTCACCATCCAACTCAACGATGTTCTGGAACACGCCATGTGTTGCAGGGTGAGTTGGTCCCAGGTTTAATGTAGTCGTTTGTTTTTCTATCGAGCCTTCCGGCAGTTTGATATGATGCTTTTCAGCCATTCTATGTTTTAGTTATTTCCTTTTCTTTTCCGTTATCATGTCGCCAAGTACCAGAACGGTAACACCAAGTGCTACACCGGTATCTACTGTTCTAACTGCACTGTCTGCAGCCCATGTTAAGCAGATGGCTGCAAATACCAGCAAACCGATCATTAACTGACGGTACTCTAATAAGTTTCTCATTGTGGATGTATATTAAGCTTTCAATTGTTCTCTACCGTCCAAACATCTCGTCGTCCTTATCGATCCTCACCTGGTCTTCCAACGGAAATTCTTTTCTCATTGGAAAATAATCCATCTCATCAACGTTCAAAATGCGTTTTAAATTAGGGTGGCCAACGAAATTTACTCCGTAAAAATCGTAGGTCTCTCTCTCCTGCCAGTTGGCAGAAGAAAATAGTTGGGTTGCTGTAAAAACATCTGGTTGATCAATGCTGGTAAACACCCTGAAGCGGATACGAACATTTTCAACCAGGTTATGTAAATGATATACTACAGCCAGTTCGTTTCCTTTATTATCAGGAAAATGAACGGCACAAAGATCAGTCAGGAAGCGAAAAGCCAGCTGATCATCATCATACAGGAACTGCATCACTTTTAAGTTCATCTCTTTCGGAGCTTCGAAAGTGAGCATGCCATAAGGCTGAGAGAAATTGGTTACAGCATCTCCAAATTTCTCCTGCAGTTTCTGTTGAATTATGTCGTTCGTTAATGCCATTGAATAAATTCCAATTTTAAAATTCCAAATTCCAAATTCCTTACTGGGATTTGGAATTTCTGTTTTGGTATTTTCTTATTGAATACCGTAACTATCCAGCAGTGCTTTATACTGCTCCCCATTTCTTCTCCTGACGCTTTCATGACCTACCAGTTCCTGTATCCTCATAAAACCATCAATGATCGCTTCGGGTCTTGGCGGACAGCCAGGTACATACACATCAACCGGTACGATCTGGTCAATTCCCTGCAAAACGCTGTAAGAATCGAATATTCCACCAGAACAGGCACAAGCACCAACAGCGATCACCCAACGAGGTTCAGCCATCTGCAAATACACCTGCTTTACCACAGGAGCCATTTTCTTAGCTATCGTACCCATCACCATCAGCAAATCACACTGACGTGGTGAAAATCCTACTCTCTCTGCACCAAAACGAGCCAGGTCATAGTGAGAAGCCATCGTAGCCATGAATTCGATACCGCAACATGAAGTGGCAAAAGGTAAAGGCCAGATGGAATTCTTTCTTGCCAACCCTACAACATCACTCAGCTTGGTGGTAAAAAATCCTTCACCGGAAAATCCCGGAGGAGCATCACCATAACCGATGGCTGTTGCATAATCAGCTTCTTTTGGATGTATATTAAATCTTACCGGACGTGACATAAAATCAATTTGTAATGAGATAATTCGAATTCTTTGATTGTAATACCAACTATAGACGTACCACCATCACTTTCATCGAACTACCAGGCTCTCAGATTTTGTTAATCTTCCCACTTAAGTGCTCCTTTTTTAATGATGTAGATGAATCCGCAAAGGAAAAAACCTACAAACATCAGCACCGCTAAAAATCCATCCCATCCTAACTGTTTGAAATTAACAGCGTAAGGATAGAAAAAGATCACTTCCACATCAAACAAAACAAAAAGGATCGCTACCAGGAAGTATTTTACCGACATGGGCTGACGAGCATCGCCATGACTTGGAATACCACTGGTAAAAGTCGCCAGTTTATCGGCGGTTTTTCTTTTAGGTCCAAGCCAATGCGTAACAACCATGATCACTACTACTATTGCAATTGCAAAAAACAATTGAATACCAATTGGTAAGTAATTAGCGGAGGTATTGGCTGCTGTTTGTGCCTGGAGTAAAAAAGGAAAAATGCCCATGCTGGAAAATTACGGTGCAAAAATAAGCCTACAAAGGTTACAAAAAGAAAACTCCCTCGCTAAGAGGGAGTTTTTAACTGCTAATTCATTTTGTTTATTTACCAGAGGCTGAGCCGGAAGTAGCTTTCCCGCTTGTACTGCCAGTTCCATTGCCGGTTTTAGTGGGAGATCCTTTACCTGGCGTTCTTGGAGCCGGTCTGCTTTGCAGGGCTTTTTTAGTTGTCTCTGCAAAAGTATATTCTTCAGTACCTGGAGTGTACAAAGCCATCATTTTGTCTGTCATTTCGATTGCTTTCGGAATGTCTTTGGCTTTATCATTATAATACACCAACAAATAATAATAATTCAGGTATACGGCTTTTTTGTTCTTAGAGGTATCTTTCATCAGGTATTCGTTCTGTTGATTGATCGGCTCTATAGCCAATCCCAGAGAAGCTGCTGTATCAATTGCTTTGGCAGCACGAACCCTGAAAGCGTATCCCTGAGGTTTATCGGGGAAAGCGGCAATGTATTTTGGTCCTAATGTATCTAATACTCGTTGGTAAGCACCGGCTTTAAAAGACACATCATTTAACTTATAATGATCGATCTCTCCCCAGCTATCTTTTAAATTAGCCAGTTTAAACAACCAGTTATATTGTTGAGCAGGCTTATTAGCTTTTTCAAACATAGTAGCCGCTGCTGTCATATAATCGATCTGGTTGGCTTTGATCGTGTCAGCCTTAACCGCTTTCTCAAAATAAGCTGAAGCTTCTTCTTCACTTCCTTTGAATTTTCCTACGATAGAACCGGCAAGAACATAATGATCAGGACTGATCTCACCAGCAGGTGCTGTACTCAGAAACTTAACAATATTGGCTTTTGCCAGAACCGAATCTTTTAAACGATCGTAGTTATAGGCATATAATACACTTAATTTAGGCAGTGTAGCCAAACCATATTTAGCTTCCAGTTCTTTACCCTTATTTAAAGACTCCTGGTATTTACCTGCACGAAACAGGTAATCTGCCATGAA
Source organism: Chitinophagaceae bacterium (assembly GCA_024508725.1). Lineage (GTDB taxonomy): Bacteria > Bacteroidota > Bacteroidia > Chitinophagales > Chitinophagaceae > JAEZDC01. The sequence goes on from JANINS010000003.1 coordinate 263,913, forward strand.
GTATTCGTTCTCCGGATTTTGCTCAGCATATTTAATATAATCGTTCAGACTATTCAAAGCTTTCGCTACATCCCTGTTCTTATAATAATCGTATAGAGCGAGGTATGTAGGAACATAGTTAGGATCTGCTGCTACTGCTCTCTGGTAATAATCCTGGAAGAGATCAACGTTATTCTGACTCTCGTATATTTTACCAATACGATACAATGCTCTCGCATATTTAGGATCTCTCTGAAGTGCGGCATTATATGATTGAACAGCATCGCCACCTTTATCACCACCCATTTTCTGGTAGTTAATACCCATGTTCACATAAACTTCAGGATCAGTTGGATTTAACTCAGCTGCTTTCTTAAGTTTTTCTATAGCATAAGGAGGATCTCCTACGTTTGAGCCACCATCAGCATTGGCTCTTCCAATCGCTGCAAGAATTGTGGGGTTAGGATTCTTCTTCTGCATAGAAAGGCTGATCGCTGTCTCAAACTTTTGACGGGCATCATTGCTTCTTCCTTCTAACAAGTCGATATGACCCATACCCACCAATAAAAGCGGATCACTGTTACCGATATCGTTCAGGGCTTTTTGATACAATGACTTTGCTCCTGCAATATCTGGATTGGCACCTGCCAGGAAAGCCTGACCCAGCCAATAAATTGCATTGGGATCTTTAGGATTGCCATTTACTGCATTTTGCAGCGTTTGCTTGGCAGTATTGTACTTTTGATAGTACAACTGCTTTATACCCTCATTTACGTTTTGAGCAATTGCAGCTGCAACCATCAAAACCGACAACATTACTAAACTGATCTTCTTCATGTGCTCGCTTGCTTGTTGTTATAATACAAAACTATTCTGATTCGCTTATCTGGGTTGTTCTTTTATCCAAACCCATTTTACCCGGAACAAGTCCTGATCTTTTAAAGATCAGTTGTCCTCTTTCATATTTCATAAAACCCATAAAATCACTTCCCAAACCACCTGTATTCTCTTTCAAAATGTAATACAAACCACGATACAACGGATATCTTCCCTGTGATACAGTAACCTGGTTAGGTTTATAAAACGCTCCCTCTCCACAGGGCTTACATTCAAGAAAAGCCAATTTTACTTTCTTTAAGTATTCCTGTTGTTTCGGATTGGTATCATCACCTATCCAGCTAATACCTACCATCCCGATCGCTTTGTCATTGTTAGCGACAAAGTTGATCACACCTTCGCTGCTTTCTGCTGCAGTAACATTCTTACCGAATGATGATCCTCTCAATACACTATCAAGCAAATACCGTACTGTACTTGTAGCATTCTTACCATCCAATACAATTTGCTTTTGCGTTCCACCCTTAAGGTACGAACTTAACTGTTCCATTGTAAAAACCGTGTCATTTGATGATTTGTTAACAACAACGGCTATGGCATCATACGCTAAAGCATCATATCCCGGAATGTAAGTAAGCCTGTTTTGAAAGAACTTTGATTCCTGTTCATTTAATCCTCTTGCTACCAGGATCATTCTGGTACTGTCATTCTGCAGATCACGAAAACAATCTGCTTCTGACTTATACTGCACATTTATCTTCGACTCAGGAAACGATGATTCAAATACTTTGATTTGTTCTTGTATAACGGGTTTAAACGTTTCGTCTACACTTATGTTAATTCTTCTTTGCTCTTTTGATTCCTGGGTTTTATCAGATGAATTATTGCAGGCTATCCACAACAAACAAGCTGTTAAAACGGTTACTGCTGCTACAATTCGCTTCATCAATAGTCTTTCTTTATTCCTCTGAACAACCTGAACAATCCATATATCGCAAATAACGATGCAAGAGCGATCCTGAAACCTTTATCCAATTCTATATTCAAACCCAAAGCAGGAGAAAAAAATAAAACCACAGCCATTCCTAGTATCAGAATGGCCATGGTAATGTCTTTCATCATCCGCATATTAGCGGCTGTTCTCCTATGTTTATCTCTGTAATCTCTCTCCATCATTTTGTTTTGCACTTATCTATCTTCACAACTGCAACATCACTTACATGCAGGGCAGGCAATATACTTATTTTCTTTATTCTGCATTACTTACAAAAGTCACTGGTAAATAAAAATATACCGGTACATTTCTTCCGCCTTGTTTGCCTGCGTTCCAGCGAGGCATTTTTTTCACTACACGAAGTACTTCCTGGTCAAGGTCTGGTCTTCCGCTATTCACTATTTGCACATCGTCTATGGCACCATCAGCAGTAACAACAAAACGAACCCGCACCAATATTTTCTGTCCTTCTTCAAGGTCTTCTGGCTGGCGAAGATTCCGAAGCATAAATCGAACAATATCGCCGTTGAAGGAAGGCATAACATCAGCATAATCCCTAACGGTTATTACGTCAAACTCAGGCTCTTTTATTGTTTCGCCAACTCCGGTAGTTGAAGGTTGACTGAAAGGCTGATCTCCTCCACCCTCTTTACCATCACTCGGTTTATTACCAATTTGATGATTGCTCACATCTTCGGTTGTATTCACAGTTGTTTCAACTACTCTGTCGTCTGGCTGTATTACAGGAGTAAAATTGGTAACCGTTTTAAAATTCTGCTTTGGCTGAGATTGCTTTGGCTTCGGCTTCTCTTCTTCTTTTGCTGCCGGATTCTGGATAATCACATCCGTGAGCCTTGTATCTGGAGGCAAGATGTGATTTCCTTCAAGCTGATCTTGGGGTTTCATGCTTTGCAGCACGATAAATAAGCCTACCGCAAGAAAAGTTCCTCCTAATGCTTGTATCAGTCTTTTATTATAATTTTTCCTCAGTGCATACGCACCATAGTCTTTGTTCTTATTCTCGAAGATGATGTCTAACACATCACTTTGTAAAATAACATCCGGTTTCATATTGGTAAATTTTGTAGTGCAGCAGAAAGAGTTCGCACCATTGGAACAGCTCTCATGCGTAATAAGGTTTTCGATCTTAATTTGAACCGGTTCTACAATAAGATGCAGTTGTTAAAGAAAATCCATAAGCAGAGCTGAATTTTTTGGTTGATATTTTAGTTGATTAAAGCTCCGAACGATAAAGTGCTTGCGACGCAACAGACGATGCTATGAAATGCAGCAGCTGGTATCATACTTCACCTGTTTATATTTGCCGCATGAAGATCCTGATGGTTTGTCTGGGAAATATTTGCAGAAGTCCGTTGGCCCATGGTGTGTTGGAACATAAAATCAAGCAAGCCGGACTAGATTGGCAGGTGGATAGTGCCGGAACCGGTAACTGGCATGTGGGAGAAGCGCCACATCATTTATCGCAGAAAGTGGCAAAGTTGAATGGTATTGATATTTGTGAGCAATGTGCCAGACAGTTCAAAAAAACAGACATGCTGGAGTTTGATAAGATCTATGTGATGGATAACAGCAATTACAAAGATGTGAAGCAAATGGCCGGCGAACGCTGGGATGAATCGAAGATTGATCTTTTTTTGAATGAATTATATCCCGGAAAAAACATGGATGTCCCTGATCCCTGGTATGGAGAAGAAGATGGCTACCATAAGGTGTATAAGATGATCGATGAAACATGTGAGAAGATAATTGAGAAATACAGATCAACTCAAAATTCAAAATTCAAAATTCAAAACACATAACCTTTCTCCACCTTTTTACTTTTCACTTTTTACTTTTGACTTAATTATGAAACCTTCTTTACCTCAGGGAACCCGGGATTTTTCTGCCGAAGTTGTTCGCAAACGCAACTATATTTTTAATACCATCAGAACAGTTTTTGAATTGTATGGATTTCAGCCTTTGGAAACGCCGGCAATGGAGAATATTGAAACCCTGATGGGTAAATATGGTGAGGAAGGTGATAAACTGATCTTTAGAGTATTAGATTCAGGCAACTCTTTTCAAAAAGATTTTTTTGTTGGTCTTTTTAAATATGTACTGGAATTTAGAAAGCAAACCGCTGATGCTAATCCAAATGTTTCTTATTTTGATGAGTTTGATTTTTTGAATAAACTTATTGATCACCCAACAGTAATCAAAGAGCTTGCGAAGCAACTTCAAGAAAATAAGGATTTAAATAAAAAGTATTTACCGTCATTTAAGAATGATGTATCATCGAAAGCTTTACGATACGATCTCACTATTCCTTTTGCAAGATTCGTTGCCATGAATCATGGTCAATTGGCGATGCCTTTTAAAAGATACCAGATGCAACCGGTGTGGAGAGCCGATCGTCCGCAGAAAGGAAGATACCGTGAGTTCTATCAATGCGATGCTGACGTGGTAGGAAGTAATGCATTACTGAACGAAGTGGAGTTGGCAAACATCTATACTACCGTTTTTGAAAAGCTGGGAATTGATGTGGAGATCAGGATCAACAGCCGTAAAATACTCACTGCGTTAGCAGAAGTTTGTGGCGGTGCCGATCAGATGATGAACATCACCATTGCCATTGATAAGCTGGATAAGATCGGCATCGAAAAAGTAAAACAAGAACTCTCCCAAAGAGGTTTGAACCAAAGCCAAGTCTCAATCATAGAAAAATACCTCTCTATCAACGGAAGCAATGAAGAAAAACTTTCATCACTCCAACAGCTTATCGGTGATAATGAGAATGGCAACAAAGGACTAGAAGAATTAAAATACGTTCTACATTACTGTCAACTGTCAACTGCCAACCGTCAACTTTCTATAGACTTCACTCTTGCCCGTGGTCTTAACTACTACACTGGTATCATCTTTGAAGTGAAAGCCAACAATGTTCAAATGGGTAGCATTGGTGGTGGTGGAAGGTATGATGATCTTACTGGTTTGTTTGGAGTACCGAATGTTCCGGGTGTAGGTATCAGCTTTGGTGTAGACAGGATCTACGATGTAATGGAAGAGCTGAATTTGTTCCCTGAAACCCTTCAAACCGGAACGAAAGTTTTGTTCTTTAACCTTGGCGTTGAAGAAAGCAGAAAAGCTTATGAATTGATGCAACAGCTCCGATCAAAAGGCATTTCGGCCGAACTCTTCCATGAGCAGTCGAAATTCGATAAGCAGTTCAAGTACGCTGATAAAAAATCTATTGCTTATGCGGTAATGGTGGGTAGTAAAGAACTTGCTGAAAAGAATTGTAATGTAAAGAATCTTCAATCAGGTGAACAGCAAACACTTAGCTGGAACGAACTATTGAACTTCAGCTTCTAAGCTTGGCATAGAATTAGACCATTGCATCAAAAAAAGTTCATGAGAATTTTATTGGCTGGTGTAGCATTGGTTTGTCTGGTAGCGTGTCACAGAAACTCGAATCCTTCTAAATCAACAACTACATCTACCACAGAAGAAAAGGTTGAGGTAAAACCAGCTGAAGAAACGGCAACTGTTGTTGTTTCGGGAGAGGGCAAGGTGGTAAACTCATCGGTAAAAACAAAAACAGGAACCAAAGCCTATCCTGTTACGAGTGCTCGTTCATTTACACCAGCTCAGAAGCAAAATCTCATGTATCGTTATAAAACAGTTCCTCCAAGAGTATTGAATGTTCCTGAGAAATTGTCTAAGAAGAATGCCAGAGGCACTTATTATGTGTACAAAAGCAAGTTCTGGTACTGGAAACAAGCAGATGGCTTCTTCTACCTGGATGAGAACTATTATAATTAGTTGGTTTAACAATTCACATTCATAAAGCGGCAGTAAAGCCATTAAGCTGGCATATTATTATCAGGTTCTGGATCAAAATTTCCTATGAACCGCTTTCTACTGTTTGCATTTGCAGCGATGTTTTTTACAGCATGCAGCAAAACATCTTATCCAACAACGCCTTCACCTGTTCCGGGTGATCCAAGATATCCTGATCAAAGCAGGCGATATCCTGATCAAAATCCTTATCCAAACGATAGCAGAACTTATCCCAGAGAAGGTGAAAGAGATGGAGTCGTCACGATCATCAGAACGGGCAATAATAACTATGAAAAGCTTCCCCCCGGACAAGCAAAAAAGAGATACGGTGGTAAATCTGCAAAAGTATATGCACCAGGACAGCAAAAGAAAAATGGTGGTTATAATGCAGGAATGGCTACAGTAATTTCTCTTTCTGACGTGTATGCATCAAGAGCGAATTCCGGCCAATTGTATTATGTGTACAGAGGTTATACTTACTGGAAACAAAATGATGGCTACTACTATCTTGATAACAAAAACAGCAATAACTATAGTAGAAAAGGTAAAGGCAAACACTAGAACAAACAACAACGATGATACTAAACAAAAGGTCTGAGCAAACTCAGACCTTTCCAATTCGTGTAATTCGTGCAATTCGCCTTATTCGTGTTTCACAATTCGTGTCATAAACTTTCATAGATCACAGCAGCACCCTGTCCAACTCCCACACACATTGTAGCCAATCCATACTTCGCTTTTCTTCTTCTCATTTCGTACAATAATGTTCCGGATATTCTTGCACCACTGCAACCCAAAGGATGTCCTAAAGCAATCGCACCACCATTTACATTTACTTTTTCCGGATCAAGCTCGAGGTCTTTCATGCAAGCCAGGGATTGAGCTGCAAAAGCTTCATTCAATTCAATAAGATCAAGATCATTTACTTTCAATCCAGCCCTCTTCAATGCTTTTTGTGTTGCAGGCACCGGACCAATTCCCATGATCGATGCATCTACACCTGCAGCAGCCATACTCACCACTCTTGCCATCGGTTGCAAATTCAATTGCTTCACTACATCTTCATTCGTCAATAATAATGCCGCAGCTCCATCATTAATACCAGATGAGTTTCCTGCTGTAACAGTCCCCTCTCTCGAGAATGCAGGTTTCAACGAAGCAAGTTTTTCCAATGTCGTTTGCCTTGGATGCTCATCTTCATTAACAACGAACGAGTTTTTTTTATCGCTCACTTCAACAGGTAAAATCTCATCCCTCCATTTACCAGCTTCTAATGCAGCAAAATATTTTTCCTGAGATGCCAGTGCAAACTTATCCTGGTCTTCCCTTTGAATATTACACTGTTTGGCAACATTCTCAGCCGTTTCTCCCATGCTGTACGGATGATACAATGCAGCAAGTGTTTTATTCGTAAATCTCCAACCGATCGTTGTATCGTACACTTCAACATTCCGGCTCCATGCTTCACCTTGTTTCGCCATCACCAAAGGAGCTCTTGTCATGCTTTCAACTCCACCTGCAATATAAACTCCACCATCACCACAGGCAATGGCACGACTTGCATCCATTATTGCCGTCAACCCACTTGCACAAAGCCTGTTCACTGTACTTCCGGCAACAGAAACCGGCAACCCGGCAAGCAGTAAACTCATTCTTGCTACGTTACGATTATCTTCTCCGGCTTGGTTCGCACATCCTGCGATCACTTCTTCAATCGCATTTACATCAATGTTGGGGTTACGATCAACCAAAGCCCTGATCACCAAAGCCAGCAGATCATCTGGCCTCACCAGCGATAACTTGCCACCGTATTTCCCAATCGGAGTTCTTATCGCATCTATAACATAAGTTGTTTTCATGCACTTAGCTTTTGTAATACTATTAAGCTTTCGTTGCGCCTGTCCGACGTAGCTTCAGCAAAGGCGGATCGCCACACTTGTGCTTCTTATTCACCATTCACTACTCACGATTCACAACAAAAGCCGCCGCAAGTTATATTTTTCTTATCCACTCTTTCACCTCCTCTAAAATTGCTTACTTTGTTATTAAAACCAAACTACACGCTATATGAAAAAGATTATCCTCAGCCTGATGGCGCTATCATTATTTGCAGTGAGTTGTAAAAATGATGAATCAAAATCAGAATCAAAAGATTCAACTACCACTACTGCAAAAACCGAAACTCCTGCAAAAAAATTGTCCCCCGAAGAAGAGCAGAAAGCATGGATGGAATATGCAACACCATCTTCTGTACACCAAATGCTGGCAAAGTCTGATGGAACATGGATTGGCGAAGCCCAAATGTGGATGGCTCCCGATTCACCAGCTACAAAAATGACCGGCATGGCAGTGAACAAGATGATATTAGGTGGCCGTTACCAGGAATCGGTTCATACGGGTAAAATGGATATGGGTGGAGGTATGACAATGCCATTTGAAGGAAGAAGCACACTTGGCTATGATAATGCTAAAAAAGTGTTTCAAAGTACATGGATAGATAATATGGGAACCGGTACAATGGTAATGGAAGGAACCTGGGATGAAGCAACAAAAACCATTACTTCAAAAGGAAAAATGTATGATCCTGCTCAAGGCAAAGACATAGATGTTAAAGAAACTTACCAGATCATTGACGACAACACCCATAAAATGCAAATGTTCTGCACCAAAGACGGGAAAGAGTTCAAGAACATGGAAATGATGATAAGAAGGAAAAAGTAAACATAGCATAACTAGCTTTTAAGCCGGAGCAATCGTTCCGGCTTTCTTATTTCAGCTACTCTTAATATGTACTAACATTTCTTTCAGAAGGTCATTTGTACATTTGCAGGCTTATGGTTACAGCACAGCAGCAGAATATCAGGCATTTATCACTCCAGGAACTGGAAGCTTACTTCCTTGAAAAAGGTGAAAAGAAGTTCAGGGCCAAGCAGGTGTATGAGTGGATCTGGAAAAAACATGCCCACAGCTTCGAAGCAATGAGCAATCTTTCCAAAGAAATGAGAGCTGATCTTGCTGCTAACTTTTCTTTACCGGCTTTATCTGTTGAAACAACTCAATTTAGTGCCGACGGCACCATCAAAAGCCGCTTTAAAACAACAGAAGGTCATTTGATCGAAGGAGTCCTTATCCCAACTGATGACAGGAAAACCGCTTGTGTTTCTTCACAGATCGGCTGTAGCCTTAGTTGTAAATTCTGTGCTACCGGTTATATGGAACGTAAAAGAAACCTCAGCTACGATGAGATCTATGATGAAGTAGTACTCATCAATCAACAAAGCGAAAAAGCTTACAATAAAAAACTCAGCAACATTGTGTTTATGGGTATGGGCGAACCATTGCTCAATTACAGTAACATGATGAAAGCTGTAGAAATGATCACTTCAGAAGACGGGCTGGGCATGAGTCCAAGAAGAATTACCGTTTCAACTGCAGGTGTTGCCAAACAAATAAAAAAATTAGGTGATGACAAGGTAAAATTCAAACTGGCTTTATCACTGCATGCTGCCAACGATAAGAAGCGTAACGAGATCATGCCGATCAATGAAAGCAACAACATTGCTAATCTTATCGAAGCTTTGAATTACTTCTATAAACAAACAGGTAACGAGATCACTTTTGAGTATATCCTCTTCCAGAATTTCAACGATTCGATTGAAGATGCAAATGAGTTGATCAAAATTTATCGCCAGGTTCCTGCCGATCTCATCAACATCATCGAATACAATCCCATCGAAGCCGCTAAGTTTTTAAAGCCTGATGAAGATACCACTATGAAATTCATGCAGCATCTTGAAAAGAACAGGGTGAATGTAAGGCTTCGTCGCAGTCGTGGTAAAGATATTGATGCCGCTTGTGGTCAATTAGCAAACAAGAACTGATCTGCTGCATTAACATTTCTGTAAATAACTTCTTTAAACCCACGTCATAGTGTGTGGTCTATTATTCTGTAAACAAGCAAAAACAGAAAATAAATCACAAGTATGAAAAGAATATTCACCCTCTCATTTGCCGCTCTTTTATTAGCAGGTTCGGCAATGGCGCAAGATGCTGCTAAAAAAGAAAGTAAGAAAGACAAAACCGGTAAAGAATGGAAAGCCGGTGATAAGAAAGGTAAACATGGCAAGCATGGTAAATATAAAGGTGCTGCGTTTGCCAAAGACCTGAACCTCACCGATGCTCAGAAAGAGCAGATCAAAGCCATTAACCAGGAATATAAAGGCAAAGAGAAAGCTTCAAGAGAAGAGCGTAAAGCAAAGTTTGAATCGGTACTTACAGCCGAGCAAAAAGCAAAGCTGGCACAAATGCAGGAACAAAGAAAAACTGCAGCGAAGCAACAGGGTGAAAAGCGTTACGAGTCGATGAAGAAAGACCTGAATCTTACCGATGCTCAGGGACAAAAGATCAAAGCGTTAAATGAAGATTTCCGGAACAAAGCAAAAGCGATCAGAGAAAATACATCTCTAACGCAGGATCAGAAAAAAGAACAATATAAAGCCTTGCATGAACAACGCCAGGCTCAAATGAAATCGATACTTACTGCCGAACAGCAACAAAAGATCGACGCCAAAAAGAAAGAACTCAAAAACAAAAAGAATAAAAAAGCTACTACTAAGTAAGTGTTATAGTGAGTGAGAGTGTTTAGTTTTAATGCGTATTCAATGAGAAAGCACCTGTCGTCTGGCAGGTGCTTTTTTTATCGTCTGACCGTCCCGGTCTGACGATACCTACTATGCTGGAAAAGATGCTATACGTACTTCAGTTGAAGAGTGCGACGCAACAATTGATGCCATGAAAAGCTAAAGCTGGTCTCATAAAACCAAAACTCGAAACTAAAAACTTACCTTTGCCATTCCTGTTGAAAGAACAGCAAAATCTACTACAATGAGTAAAAAGCCATTCGAGAAGTTCATTAAACCCGAACTTAAAGGTGCTAAGAAAAAAGAAGCCATTCGCCAGCAAAAAAGAAAACTGAAAGAAGAAGCGAGGCAAAGAGGCGAAGAATTCCGCAGAAAAGAAGCAGAAAAATACCAGGCTGTAGGTACGAAATATGGCAACACTCCAGAACAAAGAAATCCAAAACCGGAAATAAGAGGTAAGAAGTCGGATGTAAGAAGTACAAAGTCAGAAGTACGAAATACGAATGACGAAAGATCAACAGCACCTGGCATCCAGCATCCGGCATCCAGTGAAATGCCTTTGAATAAATTCATTGCGCATGCCGGTGTTAGCGGAAGAAGAGAAGCTGCTGAGCTGGTGAAAGAAGGTAAAGTAACCGTGAATGGCGACATCATTTACGAACCGGGTTATAAGGTTAGAGGAAATGAGGACATCAAAGTGAATGGCAAAAAGGTTTTCTCGCAAAAGAACCTTGTTTATATACTGCTGAATAAGCCTAAAGATTATCTCACTACATTGAAAGATCCGGAAGGCAGAAGAACGGTGATGGATCTTATTAAAGCTGCAACAAAAGAAAGAGTATACCCGGTAGGCAGATTGGATAGAAATACAACCGGTGTTTTATTGTTGACGAACGATGGAGAGTTAGCCCAGAAGCTTACACATCCAAGCTTTGAGATCAAGAAGATATACGAAGTAAAGCTTGACAAGGTTGTGCAGAAGAAAGATATGGATGCTATTGTAAATGGGATCACTTTAGAAGATGGTTTTATCAAAGCTGATGCAGTAAGTTATGCCGATACAAAAGATAAGACTGTTGTAGGTATCGAAATTCATAGCGGAAGAAACAGGATCGTTAGAAGAATATTTGAACACCTTGGTTACGATGTTCGTAATCTTGATCGTGTGATGTTTGCTAACCTTACCAAGAAAAATGTTGATCGTGGTAAATGGAGATTCCTGAACGAGAAAGAAGTTCGCCTGCTCAAGTTCATGAACCAAAGTTTTGTAAGAGCAAGGAAAGAAGCATCGGAGAAACAGCAGCAGGAAGTAGATCAACTACTACAACAAGATACACCTGTAAAGAAATCTCTTAAAGAAAAAAGCACACCAGCTTCCCAACCAAGGAAGAGAATGTATAAAGAAGCTGTTGAAGATAAAAGAGCAGCTCGTCCTAAGAAGAACTTCTCCCGTACTGATGATAAGAAGCCATCCAGGGCTTCATCATTCGATAAAAGAAGTACAGATAAAAGACCTGCCTCTAAGCCTCGTACTGAACGTGGCTCAGAAGGTAAACGTTCTTACAAATCATCTGTACCGGCAAAAAGATCAAACGACAGGAGAAGATAATGCGTTACGAGATCATACACGAGAATGATGCTTTTGTAGCGGTGAATAAACCTGCAGGTTTACTTTCAGTTCCTGATCGTGCCGGGCAGGAACTTTCGCTGAAACAGTTATTGAAAGAACGTTACGGAAACATATTCACTGTTCATCGTTTAGATAAAGACACCAGTGGTATCATCATATTTGCAAAGGATGAAATTGCACATAAAGCACTCTCTGTAAAATTTGAAGGCAGAGACATTGAGAAATTTTACCTTGGATTGGTACAGGGCAAACCGATGAACGATAAAGGAACGGTGGATGCTGCTATTACTGAACATCCCGGCAAACAGTTGAAGATGATGACACATGCCAGCGGCAAACCATCGCTTACCGATTATGAATTGCTCGAAACATTTGGCACTTATTCATGGATGCAATTCCAGATTCATACAGGGCGAACACACCAGATCCGTGTGCACATGCAGTACATCGGTAATCCAATTGTATGTGATGAGTTATACGGAAATGGCGAACCGATTCGTATCTCTGCATTAAAAGGAAAGAAGTTCAAACTATCGAATGATGTGCTGGAAGAAAAACCCATTCTCTCAAGACTGGCTTTGCACTCGTGGAAACTGAACTTTGAGTTGAATGGAGAACAGTTCAATTTAGAAGCCGAAATTCCAAAAGATCTGCGAGCCACATTGCAGCAGTTGCGGAAGTGGAAAGGATGAGATGGTTATCACATTCCCCTGTCTCTATCATGTAATTTTTTCAATATTTCTGCAGACATATTATCCGAATACATACCGTATCCCATTACCAGGTAGCCCTTAAGTCCTGTTTTCGATTCTATGGCATATACCACTGCTTCATCTGCAGGATCTGAGTTTCCTTCATAACGATAGACATCTACAATATCAAATTCATCAGCATTGAATTTATCAGAGTGGCAGGCAATGCAATTGTTCTCCAGGTTAAAATCAATGGTAAAACCTTGCTCTTTTAATTGATTAATGGCTTCTGTTACAGTGCCGTAATGAAAGTTATCCTTCATAGTAATGCATTTATCCTTGTGTGAGTAAACATAAACTGTCTTCCAGTGCTTTGACTGCATGTTCCGCTTCCACCGGAATATCAATTTCATCATATTGATGCAGCGTTACCTCCTTGCCTCCTTCTGTATAAACCACATTTCCATTTATCACTACTAATTTGGTTGGCTGATGTGCAGTATGATCTTTTAATGCCATTCCTTTTTTAAATGCCAATACCAGAACCTTACAATGATCACATTTATGGAGTGCTTTCGCAACAGGATGTTGAGCGTGTTGCAATTGATCCAAAACATCTTTTATTACCATAAAGTAATCTTTAGCTACTAAAGGTACTTCCTTCATTGATAAGGCAGTGTTTGTTAGAATAGTAATTACCTATTTCGCAAACAAGCATGAAATTTGAAGTCAACATATTTGCACATCAGCACAATGAAAAACTTCGCTCAACTCGTTAACATCCTCGGCACCTCAACTAAAACCAATGAACGGTTAGAAGCACTTTCTAATTATTTCGCTACTGCCGATGATAAAGACAAGGTTTGGGTGATCGCTCTTTTTACAGGCCGTCGTCCAAAGAGAGCAGTGAATTCTACAAAGCTTTGGGAATGGTGTGGTGAGTTAACCAATCTTCCTACCTGGTTGTTTGCTGAGTGTTATCACAGTGTTGGAGATCTGGCTGAAACGATATCGTTGGTACTCCCTGAAAATATTTCTCTTTCGGTCGACGGTCAGCAATCGTCAGTAGACCGAAGCTTATCATTCAACACCCAACATCCAACCTCCAACAGCACTTCTCCTGTCATCCGTAAACTGTCAACTGACAACTCCCTCTCCTACTATCTCGAAACACTTATCTCAATAAGCAAAGAAGATGAATCCATCCGCAAACAGTTCATCTTAGAATCATGGAGTGAGATGAACCAGCTCGAACGTTTTGTATTCACCAAACTCATCACCGGTAATTTCCGTATCGGAGTTTCACAAGGTTTAATGGTGAATGCATTAGCGAAAACCACAGGTATGGAATCATCGATCATTGCTCATCGCATTAGTGGTAACTGGGATCCATCCAACATTACATTTGATGAATTGCTCACAGAACATGCATCTACAACAGATCATTCCAAACCATATCCATTTTATTTAGCGTATGCATTACAAGATGAACCAGGAACATTAGGTGAGCCGGAAGAATGGCAGGCAGAATGGAAGTGGGATGGCATTCGTGGACAGATCATCAAACGCAACAATGAATTATTTGTATGGAGCCGTGGCGAAGAACTGATCACTGATAAATTTCCCGAGTACACACATCTCAAAGAATTGCTGCCTGATGGAATTGTATTGGATGGTGAGATACTTCCTTTCAATGGTGAAATGCCTTTGCCTTTTGCTGCACTGCAAACCCGCATCGGCAGGAAGAACGTAACCAAAAAACAACTATCCGAAGCACCGGTTGCATTTTTCGCTTATGACCTGTTGGAATATAATTATGAAGATTACCGCAACAAGCCATTGCATGAACGTAGATCCAGGCTGGAAGAGATCATTCAATCAATCACTCTCTCATCATCTAATAATCAAACTTCAACTTTCAACAGTCAACGAGAAACAACAAACGAGAAACCAGTAACGAAGAACGAATTAATAATCAAACTCTCTCCTGTTATTGATTTTTCCTCTTGGGAAAATCTCGCCGAAACCCGTTCTCATGCAAGAGAAATGGGCAGTGAAGGTCTCATGCTAAAACGAAAGTCATCGATCTATCAAACAGGACGAAAAGTCGGTGATTGGTGGAAGTGGAAGATCGATCCTTTAGTAATTGATGCGGTAATGGTGTATGCTCAAAAAGGTAGCGGACGAAGAAGCAATCTCTACACCGATTATACTTTTGCTGTTCGTGACGGTGATAAGCTCGTCACTTTTACCAAAGCTTACAGTGGATTAACCGATAAAGAATTTGCACAGGTAGATGCTTTCGTTAAACGCAATAGCCTGGAAAAATTCGGACCTGTTCGTACCGTTAAACCTGAACTGGTTTTCGAGATTGCTTTCGAAGGTATTGCAGCAAGCAATCGTCATAAGAGTGGTGTGGCACTTCGATTTCCCCGTATCAATCGATGGAGAAGAGATAAAAAAGCGGATGAGATCAATACGCTTGATGATCTGAAAGAGATGCTGAGCATGTATGGGAAATGAAGTCCTGGCTTCAACATTTTACTTTCCTTGTTCTTTTTCCTTGAGAAAATAAGCTACCTGGCTTCAACATTCTACATTCCTTGTTCCTTGTTCGGTATTCTTATGAGCCATAAGCCGGCACTACTATTCAGCTTTCGTTGCGTCGCACTCTTGTACTGAAATTTTTTATTCAGCTATTTGACATTATAATTTCTAAGTCTGATAGCATGCAACTCAATTTACAATTTCCGTTTATGACTAACTTAGCTCATCATGAAAGTCTATTTCACCGAAACACAACGGTTCAGGCAATGGTGGCTTATCGTATTGCTTATTGTAGTTAACCTTATTGCCATATCTGCTCTTTACTTCAGTTTACAAGACCCAATTGCAAATGATCAACTCACAACAGCAGAGATCATCCTGGTCATTGGCGCAGGACCTATATTATCTATTATCCTTATCCTCATCCCAAAACTTGAAACACGGATACAACAAGATGGCATTTACATTAAGTTCTTTCCGTTTCATTGGTCGTATAAGATTTATAAATGGTCAGATATTTCTAAAGCGTAGGTAAGACAATATAATCCTTTAGGAGAATATGGAGGATGGGGTATCAGGCTTGGCTTTGGTAATGGTAAGGCTTATAATGTAAGTGGCAATACAGGACTGCAACTCGAATTACATAATGGAAAGAAAGTGCTTATCGGCACCAATCGTTCTAATGAGTTACAACACATTGTGACAGACCTACAATCTCAACAAATCGTTGATTGAGTAAATCTTTCTTTATCCTTACAACAAGATGTTAATTCAATTTTCAAATTAATAACTCCTTTTTACTTTGTTCTCTAACCAAATAAAAAACACATGAGAACATCACTTTTACTCTTCACTTTACTCATCATCTCGTTTGCATCGAAAGCTCAAATAAACAAAGGCAATATGCTTGTTGGCGGTAGCGGTTATTACATCGGCAATAAATCAGGCCCACAGGCAGGAGATAAACAACGCCAGTTTGGTCTTTCTGCCAACTTCGGTTACTTTGTTGTCAATCGGCTGGCGGTTGGTATCAGGCCAGGAATTACTGCCGAGAAGTTAGAAACAAGTATCTATAAACAGAAAAATCGTAGTTACAGTCTCGGACCTTTTGCTCGGTATTATATTTTACCGGTGAAAAATAAAATGAGTATTCTGGCAGAGGCACAGTACAACTATAGCCATTATAAGTACATGAATACTTTCCCCGCAGTAAGTACTACAACAAACAAAGTTGAAACATACACCGTTGGTGCAGGACCTGCTTTTTTTCTGAATAAGAATATCTCGCTGGAGCTTACCGGTAATTACCAAAGAACATTAAAGACTAAACAGGAACGTTTTATAGCAATGCTGGGTTTTCAATTACACATCTAATAGATACAAATAAAGAAGCCTCGCAATGATGCGAGGCTTAATTCTTTAAAGCCAAAAACTTACTTGTTTTGACCACCCTGTAAACCAGAAGTACCTGAGTTCGATTGAGAACCCTGGTTCTGCTCCTGACCTTGCTGCTGCTTTTGCTGATCACCAGGTTGTTGTTGCGTTCTGGAAGTATCTCCAGTGCTTGCCTGGCTACGATCAGTTGTTTCTTCTGATCTGTTACGATCAGTTTGATTTTGCTGATCAGGATTTTGACCTTGACGGTTCTGATCCTGGCTTCCCTGGTTTTGTGTTCCTGTACCCTGATTTGGGTTACGGTCGTTTGTTTGATTACTCATATGGCTATTATTATGGTAATGGTTCAACGAATTGCATGCCATCTACAAAACGCCTGATCAATAATAGGTTAAGATGCCGATGCGTAAACGAATTAAAAGTTTGAGTATTTAATACATCGTATTCCACGGAAAAAACGCCCAGATACAAGAGGTATGAAGCATTAGCATATTGCTTAACTTGCTGTTACAACGAATTACATGAATGCAGCAACCGTATCGCTACCAAAAACTCATTCTTCTTTACATCAACTCAAACATCCGCAACTGATCGATCTGTTACAGAAAGCCTATTCTGCAGAGAAGGCTGCAGCATATGCGTACCAGGGTCATGCTGCTTCTCTTAGAAGAAAAGCAGAAAAAATTGCCATTAAACAGATCGAAGATGATGAATGGAATCATCGCCACGAGGTATTGCAGATCATGAATTATTATGGCATACCTGTAAACAAACGATATGAAAAGAAGTATGCAGTGATTGGCAAAACCATTTCTGCCAGTTGCTTCGTGATCGGTTGGTTCATGCCTTTCTTTTTTGCGGGTAAACTGGAGAGTGGTAACGTTTGTGAATACTTCCGGATGAAACAATATTTCAACTCAATAGGTATTCATCAATGGGATGTGATATTGTATGAGATGGGCATCAAAGAAAAAGAACACGAGATCTACTTTTTAAATAAGATCAAAGAAAGCAGGGTACTTCCCTATTTTGAAAAATTATTTAATTGGGGAAGAGGTAAGAGTGCCAACAATGTTGATCTCAATAAAAAATATCCTGTTGAAGAATCAGATGTTTACTGCAGAAAATAACATTGCTCTATAGTTCCAGTTTTGCAAACACAGGAAAATGATCAGATGAAAATCTTCCCTGCCAGCTTTCACTTAACGTGGCATGTTGCAGTACACGAAACTTTCCCTTAATAAATATGTGATCAATAGGGTGATCATGTATCTCCTTTTGCTGAAAAGCATTGAAACTTCCTTCCGGACCGTAATGTGGCTGTAGTGAGATCTCTTTAGTGTCAATTAGATGATCAGGATGGTTTTTGTCGACTAAAATTTTAATAGGTTCTTCCTGAGGCTGTGCATTAAAATCACCGGTAATAATACAAGGAACTTTTCCTGCAATCTCATTTACTTTTTGCAGTATCAACTTTGCACTTTCTTTTCTGGCAACTTCTCCCATATGATCGAAGTGCGTATTAAACACAAAGAACTGTTTACCCGTTTTACGATCTGTGAATGTTGCCCAGGTAACAATTCGTGGCAAAGCGGCATCCCATCCTTTTACACCAACAGAATCTGGATGTTGTGAAAGCCAGAAAGTAGATGAATTGAGTAACTTCAAACGAACGGTATCAAAAAAGATCGCTGAATATTCACCTTTTGTTCCACCTTCTCGTCCTACGCCAACATACTTATACTGTTTTAATGATTGCTGCATATCACTTAACTGGCCATTCAATGCTTCCTGTACACCTATAATGTGAGCCTGGTGAAACAATATCTGCGAAGCAACTTTGTCTTTCCTGTATGGCCATGCATTGAGGCTATCTCCGGGATTGTTGAAACGAATGTTGAAGGTGATCACATTTAACTCTGTTTGTGCACATACAAACAACGGACAAATTGCAAGCAATAGCAGTATTCGTTTCATATACTAAATGTAAACTGTTCTCCTGTTTGTTGCTGAATTAACTGCTATAACGAGCTCGCATTTGTTAAAAAATTCTAAAACAAGGTTCACCTGTAACTTTCTACGAATTCAATCGTATATTTGATACGAAATAATTCGTAAATATTATAATTAACGCATAACACTAAAACCATGAAAAATGTACTCACCTACCGCAAGCCGATTTTTATTGTCGTTCTTTTTGCCGTTCTTATTGGCACTGCATCCTGGCAAGCTAGATCTAAAAGTAAACTTGCACCCAGGCAAAACATTACAGACACCGTTAAGCCCGGCAACAACTCCGCTGATCAAGATGAATTTAGATTAGAGGAACTTGATAAAGCCATGAAAGAACTGAACGAACAAATGAAAAAACTAAATGAAGAGTTCAGCAATGGAAAATTAGATAAGGCCATTAAAGAGGCTATGGAGAAAGTTGACTGGAAAAAAATGCAGGCAGAGCTGAAAGCCTCTATGGAAAAAATTGACTGGAAGAAAATGCAGTTAGAGATGGTGAAAGCAATGAAAGATGCAGAGTTGGCGATGAAGAATATTGATATGAGTAAACTGGAAAAAGAAATGGAGCAACTGCAGGAGCGGATGAAGAATCATGAAGTGGAGATGAAGATCAATAGTGAGAAGATTAAACAGAAAGTAGAAGAGAGTATGAAGAAAGCAAAGGTTGAAATGGAGAAAGCAAAAGAAGAAATGAAGTTGATGAAAGCATTTACAGACGAACTGGAAAAAGATGGTTTGATCAACAAGAAGAAAGGCTACAAGGTTGAGGTGAAGAATAACGAACTATATATTAATGGCACAAAGCAAAGCAAAGAAACATCTGAGAAATATCGCAAGTATTACAGGAAAGACAATTTCACGATCAATACAAATGGAGATACCATCATCGAGATATAGAAAGGAACCATCAACCCAAGAAAAAGTCCCGATGCGTACCGGGACTTTTTTATTTATCAAAAACTTGGAACATTACATTTGACGGCTTTGCCTTCTGAGAACACTCCTGTTTTTACTAGTGAGACTTCCATTGCACCTCTGGTAGCATTGTAACTACTTAAACCACTCATTGTTGCATCGTAGTTGAAAGTAAGTTTATAGCTGTTCAACTGAAAGCCAATGGTCGGTGCAACAGCATCTCCGACTCTATAGTACAATCCGCCTAACAATTGTGTAGTACCATCACCGCTCAAATTATAATTAGCCATACCTCCAGCCACATATTCCATCGCATTTCCCATTTTGCTGATGTATGCATTTGGACTTAATATCCAGCGATCGTTTAACTTGAAAACACCATTAAGAAACATAGTAAATCTGGGAGCTACTATTGCAGCACTTGCATCGGTATTACTAAAAAATCGCTCTCTTGGACGGTTTACATGCAAGGCACTAAGACCTAAGTTAATATAGCTGTTATCAGAAGGAAACGTGGCGAAGTTCATTCCTACCTGGAGATCGAAATAGCTTTGCCTGTTATTCATAAAACTTAATTCTCCGGCAGGCACCACAGCATCGAAAAACTTTCCATTCCATTGACTCAGAAAAGTAAGTTTTGAAAAGTCAATACTTTTTTGAACAAAACCAGCATTAAAGCCAAGGCTTACCAGGCTATTCCATCCTACCATCTGGTGATAAGCTACAGAGGCATATCCTTTTGTTGCAGCCAGGCTTCCTGTTCCGGCTACATCCTTCATCAAAGCACCACCAACACCTACCCACGCATTTTCAAATCGGTTATTAAACAATTGCACATCGCCCCATACACTCATTGTTTTGTAAGGATTGTTTTGAAGTGCAGCCCATTGATTTCTATAGTTACCACCCACCCGGTAATCTGCTTCGGGATTGAAGCCTGTATTAGCAGGATTTACCAGCAATGGTGCATTAAAGTATTGTGTAAAGTGCAGATCCTGGGCAATACTGCCAAGAGAGCACATCATTAAAACAGCCAATAAAATTCGTCTCATACTAGCTCCTCCTGCCCTTTATTTTAATAGTGTTATGTCGCCCGTTTTTGTCACTTTCGTCCCATCACTGAATTCAACGTCTAAAGCATAAGTATATACTTCCTGCGGTTGTAATACGCCTTTGTATCTACCATCCCAACCTTCGTTTCGGTTGGTGGTGCTGAATATCAGTTGCCCCCACCGATTATATATTCTCCAATTCATTCTTGCTATACCAAAACCGAGGACCTGCACTTTGTCGTTCACGCCGTCACCGTTTGGTGTAAAGGCATTAGGCACATCAAGAGCAGGAACAACTCTTGCCACAATCGGTACACAGAATGTATCGGTACATCCATATTGATTATATGCTACCAGGCAACTGTTAAAGGTAGCGGTAGCATTAAAGAAATGTTGTACCGTGGTATCTCGTCTTATCGTAAACAAAGTATCACCATCGCCAAACTTCCATAAATAAGATGTGGCTCCTGTTGACTGGTTGGCATAATCAACTGCAGTATTAACCTGTGGTGGTTTTGGTGAATAATCAAATAATGCTGTTGGAGATCCACTTACTGTGATAGTAAAAAATACACTATCCACCTTATTACAGGTATTCGAATCAACCGCTTTCAACTTTACAGTATAAGTATTGGGTACAGTGTAAGTATGTGTTGGATTGATGGCAGTAGATGTATTTCCATCACCAAAATCCCAGAAGTAATCTGCTCCACCAACAGAAGTATTGTTGAATACAGCATTATAAGGTGCACAACCTGATGGTGGTGTAGTGAACTGTGCCTTTACATCATCCGATATCCGCAATGTAAAATTGAAAGTATCAGGATAATTACAATAGTTGGTATCGATCAGTATCAGTTTCACATTATATGTACCCTTTGCAGGATAAGTATGATCAACCGGGTTTACACCTGCTATCTGTGAATTACCATCACCAAAATCCCATTTAAACGAAGTAATGGTAAACGGCCTTCCCGGTGCTGCCGGAGGAACAGATAAATTGAACAACCTGTAACTTAATCCTTCGCAAGGCGGAAGTTTTTCTATTCTTCCATTTAGTGTAGCAATATCTTGCCTGACGGTAATAGTTGTGTATGAGGTATCGGCAATATTACAGGTCGATGAATCGATCGACACGAGCCTGATAGTATATGAACCCAGGTTTTGAAATGTATGCGAATTGGTGGCTGTATTGGTTGTTTCTTCTGGTGTGCCGTCTCCAAAATTCCATATATAACGAACACCCATTGAGAGTGTATCCCTGAAATCTACAGTAAGTGGAAAACAACCTGACTTTCTTGGGCTGCCATCTACAAACGATTTAACGCCTGTAGCAACACCTGCAAGGTTCATTGCAATTTTGACAGCAGCAAGATTACATCCAGTTGGAAGAGCAGCATTTTGAGTAGACCATGCTCCCGGGGTTGTTGGAAACGGAGCAGTTCCCCCACCACCACAATAACCACATTGAGCCTGGTAGATCACTCCGTTTTTGTCAAAACGACTGGTACCACCATCAACATGATCACCTAATTGCGTACCGGTTGCACCAAAGAAACTTCCAAACAATTGTGACCTGGCATCTCTTTCTAAAACGAAATAATAGAAATCGCTGTTATCAGCCGTTTTAGGAAGCGGATTTTTTAAAGGCAATGCCGAAGTAGATTGAGTAGATACATAACCAGTACTAGTATTCACTTCTCCTCCCCATCCCGTTACATAAACATTCTCGCATCTATCAACAAGAAATGCAACAGGCGATATGTCGGGATTTGCAAGTACCTGGTCTGTTCTGCCAAAAACAGTTGAGTAAACGAATGCAGACAGGTCAGGTTGAAGTTTGCATATAAACTGTTTTCCCCCAGCAATACTAAACACAACATTTGATGTAACAGGCCAGGCCGCCGATCCTGCTGTCGTTCCCATCACATATGGAAATCCGGCCTGATCCAAAGCAATACCGTATATTATATCTGTATTACTTGTACCAACATAAGTACTTTTTACATGCGTGCTACCATCATTGGTTATGATAGAAATATATCCATCAGCTATACCTCCCTGGAAGGAAGAATTAAGTGTAGTTCCAATATTTGTTTTTGGAAAATCTGTGCTGGTTGTTCCACCGGCTACATATATATTATTATTTATTAGACTTAAAGCAAGCACAAAACCTGCATCATCCTTGCTTCCGCCAAGAAAAGATGAAAATAACACAGTAGAAATATCAGGTGAAGTTTTAATAAGCACGCCGTCCTGAAATCCGCCACCTGGCAAAGGTTGAAATGCACCAGGTGTGGTAGGGAAAAGTGTTGCTCCATTTAATGTATTAACCGATTGTGTACATGATGCAAGGTAGATATTACCTGCAGCATCAAGAATCACTTCACTCCTGGCATCATCGCCATAGTTTCTTCGTAAAGAATTTGCAGCTGCAGTTATTGGATTGTCCCTGGGATATTTTGATTTTATGTTTATTCCATCAGTACCCGATCCGCCAAATTTCCTTGAAACAACGACAGATCCTGTAGGATTCAGTTTAGCAATAAAAATGTCGTTACCTCCTCCTGTTCCAAATGTTCCTAAAGTGGAGGGGAAACCACTTGTACCTGTAGAATTAGTTCTCCCTGCAATAACAAGGCTACCGTCGGTATCACAGATCATGCTATGTGGCTGCTCATTTCCGCTGCCGCCCAGATATGTAGCATAAATTCGATTTTTACCATCAGGACTGAGCTTGATTATTCCAATATCATAAGCACCTATGCCTTCATCATTCGATCCGCCTGCAAACGTTGTTTGATATGCTCCTGTACTTACCGGGAATCCTGTTCCAAACACAATTCCGCCACCATAAAAAGAACCATCATTATCATAAGTGGCGGTATAACCCCAGTTATCTGCTGTGCTTCCAGAGAAAGATGCAAATATTAGTGTAGGGTCAATAACTAATGTTTTGGTTTTGTCATAAGATCCAAGCTTAAACCGAACTATCTTTCCATCTATCTCATACCGATTGCTCACTTCTCGTCTGCCTGTTGCGAGCGGTTGATAGGTGTATGGTTTTAGTTCCTGTACTTCATCAACAGATGTTTTGATCACCAGTCTTTCATTCCTCACCTCCAATCCATTCACACCATCAAAATACATTGCAATTTTGTCTACCGAAGCTCCCGGATTAACGATAAGATCATACTTCAACTGCCCTTCACTCGTGTAATAACGTACATCAACTCCGGGATACACATTCTTGTAAGTTACAGCCTGGAAAATACGGCACATACTTGCCCATTGCTTGGGATCGTTTCCAATAAAATAGTTGTTGTAAGTATTGAGTGCTTTATCAGGAATGATCTCAGTATTAGTATTTGCATGCAGAAACTTCATATCGTATGCATGAGACCTTAAATTGATCCTGTCATTGATCGTCGTATTTCCTTTTGCATAAACGAAATCACCTTTCTTACTGCTATCACCGTGTCCATGGAAATATTCAGCCATTGTCTTCAGGTCTTCCCGATTGTGCAACACCATTCGATAGCCATCAGGTTGTAAAAAGAAAGCTCCTGTAGTTGTGCTGGCTTTAAATTTTACCTGTGCAGGCCACTGGCCTTTATTTTCTACAAGCTCAAGGTTTGAGTAATTCTGTGCCTTTGCAGTAACAGCAAACAACATCAGCAGCATACAGCAGATCCGTTCCAAACGTCTCAAGTTCAAATTTTTTAAAAGGTACTATATAAAAACGAACCGGTCAATGATTTAATGCCTAGGATATCTTACTCCACACCGTTTTACCTTTCTGTGACAACAAGTATTGTTTCAGGGGCAAATTCTCTGCCGAATTGAGCTCATTATCAGCTTCAACGATCTCTTCTGCTTTCGCTTTTGCAGTCTCCAGTATATTCCTGTCATTAACGATCGAAGCCAGCTTAAAGTTCAACATTCCACTTTGCCTTGTTCCTTCTATGTCACCGGGGCCACGTAATTCAAGATCTTTTTCCGCAACTTTAAATCCATCATTGGTTGCACACATTATCTTGATACGTTCTCTGGCATCTTCGCTGACCCGACTGCCGGTTAAAAGAATGCAAAAGCTTTTTTCACTTCCTCTTCCAACTCGTCCACGTAACTGGTGCAATTGACTCAAGCCAAATTTCTCGGCACTTTCAATTACCATTACACTGGCATTCGGAACATTCACACCCACTTCGATAACCGTTGTGCTCACCATTATCTGAGTCTCGCCTTTTACAAAGCGTTGCATATTGGCTTCTTTCATGTCGGCAGGTTGTTTTCCATGCACCATACTGATCCAGAATTTAGGTTCAGGAAAAAAACTCTTTACCTGTTCATAGCCCTGCATCAGGTCTTCGTAACTCAGCTTTTCACTTTCTTCGATCAATGGATAGATGAAATATGCTTGTCGTCCTTTATCTATCTCTGTTCTTACAAAATCCATTACGCTGGCTCTTGCAGTTTCGTAGCGATGCACTGTTGTTACAGGTAATCTGCCTGGTGGCAATTCATCCATCACGCTATAATCAAGATCTCCGTAAGCCGTCATCGCCAATGTTCGTGGAATAGGCGTAGCTGTCATCACTAAAACATGCGGCGGAATTGTTGCCTTTGCCCACAGCTTAGCTCTTTGTGCCACTCCAAAACGATGTTGCTCATCAATAATGGCAAAACCAAGGTTGTTGAATTGAACCGCATCTTCAATAACTGCATGTGTCCCCACAATAAAGTTGATCTCGCCGGTTTTCAGTTCGTGTAGAATTTGCTTTCGATAGGATGATTTAGTTGAGCCTGTAAGTAAAGCAATTTTTACGGGCATAGCCGCTAATAAGCTGTTAAGACTGTTGTAGTGTTGTTGTGCAAGGATTTCTGTTGGTGCCATCATCACACTTTGAAATCCATTATCTGCAGCCAGCAACATGCAAAGCAATGCAACGATGGTTTTTCCACTACCTACATCTCCCTGCAACAAACGATTCATCTGGTGACCTTTGGCAGTATCGGTCCTGATCTCTTTCAACACTCTTTTCTGAGCACCCGTAAGTTCAAAGGGAAGATGTTTGTTGTAGAACAGATTGAAGAGATCTCCAACTTTTTCAAACACTACACCTTTACTGCTTTTGTGGCGTTGAATTTTGGTGAGATTGAGTCGCACCTGGGCGATAAAAAACTCTTCGAATTTGAGTCTTCTCAGTGCCTGGTCATAATCTGACTGAGCTTGCGGAAAGTGTATATTTTGGTAAGCCTCAAATCTGCTGATAAGTTTTAGTTCTTTTAAAAGATAATCAGGCAAACTTTCAGGTACATCTCTTTCACTCAATTGCGACAGAAGCTGAAAGGTGAGTTTACCAATTTGTCTTCCGCTGAGTGATTTTGCTTTCAGCTTTTCTGTAGTTGGATAAATCGGTTCCAGAAAAACCTTTCCGCCTGCTTTTTCAGGTGCAAAAACTTCGATCTCGGGATGCACCATTTGCGGTTTACCGTTAAAAAAACCTGTTTTACCATAGATAAGGTAATCTCTTCCTTCAACAAGATTTTTTTCTACCCAATGAATACCCTGGAACCAGGCTAACTCTATCACACCGGTTTCATCTTCTAAATGGGCAACCAGTCTTTTTCCTCTTCCTGAACCAACGGTGATGAAATCTGTGAGCCGTCCTTTGATCTGGATATAATCGGTTTGAGGTGTGATCTCCCTGATCTTATTGATCTTTGTTTTATCTACATGGCGATAAGGAAAATGTTCCAAAAGATCGCCAAAGCTGAATATCTCCAGCTCCTTCTTTAGCATATCGCCACGAAGCGGACCAACACCTTTCAGGTATTCGATAGGAGATTCTAATATGGAAGATGTGTTGCTGATCGAACAAATATAGTTCAGATGATAGTTGACAGACGACAGTTCATAGTTCGGAACGTTGAAGTGAGTGACACAAGAGTTGATGCCATGAAAAACTGTTGCCGGCTAAAAAAGCCTTCTTTCACTTCATTCACCATTGACTATTCATTAATTTCGCCGCCTATGGCAAAAGAGATCGTAGTTAGTGGCATTCGTCCGACGGGTTTTTTGCACCTCGGCAATTATTTTGGAGCGATGCGAAATTATGTTCGCATGCAGGATGAATATGATTGTTATTTCTTCGTTGCCAACTGGCATGCATTGACTACACATCCTGACACGAAAGAATTACGCAACAGTGTTTACCGTGTAATTGCAGAGAATGTTGCCTGTGGACTGGATCCTGAGAAAGTGGCTTTGTATGTTCAGAGTGATATTCCTGAAATTGCTGAGTTGTATCTCTACCTGAACACAATGGCATACAAAGGTGAGCTGGAAAAAACCACCACTTTTAAAGAGAAAGTTCGTTTGTCGCCCGATAATGTGAATGCAGGTTTACTTACTTATCCAGTGTTGATGGCTGCTGATATTTTGATCCATCGTGCCGTGAAGGTTCCGGTGGGTAAAGACCAGGAACAGCATTTGGAAATGGCGAGAAATTTTGCTGAACGTTTCAATCATCGGTATGGTGATGTATTGCCTTCGCCATATCCATTCAACTTTGGGAGTGAGCTGGTGAAGATCATGAGTCTTGATGGCAATGGAAAAATGAGCAAGAGTGAGAACCAGATGGCTACCATTTACCTGGCTGATGATGATGAAGCGGTGAGAAAAAAGATCATGAAGGCAAAAACAGATTCGGGTCCAACGGAAAATAATGCTGAGAAGCCGGATTACATCCAGAATCTTTTTACTTTAATGAGCATTGTTAGTGATGCATCGGTTCGTGAGAAGTTTGATGCTGATTTCAACAATTGTGTTATCCGTTACGGCGATATGAAAAAGCAATTGGCTGAAGATATGGTGAATTTTATTCGCCCGATTCGTGAAAAAGCAGCCGACATCCAGAACAATAAAGAATTGCTGGAAAAGATCATCAAAACCGGGGCTGAAAAAGCAAGAGCGAGTGCTGCTAAAACACTTGCTGAGGTGAGAAAAGCCATGGTGATGAACTACTAAGAGGAAATATCCAAATACTGAAATTCCAAATTCCAGTATGGGAAAACTTTTATTACTTTACCGCCCCATGGTATTTGGGATTTTATAACTGGAATTTATTATTTGATGGCAAAAGCAAAGAAACCAAAACATATTGCCGTAGCAGGTAATATCGGAGCAGGTAAGACCACTTTAACTGAAATGCTGAGCAAGCATTATCGCTGGATTCCCCAGTTTGAAGATGTGGATCACAATCCTTACCTGATGGATTTTTATGAGGATATGCCCCGCTGGAGTTTTAACCTGCAGATTTACTTTCTTAATTCTCGTTTGAACCAATTACTGGAAATTCAGCGTGGTACAGAGACCATCATCCAGGATAGAACGATCTATGAAGATGCCAACATCTTCGCTCCTAACCTGCACGATATGGGTTTGATGAGCAAGAGAGATTTTGAGAACTACTATGGATTTTTCCAGACGTTAAAGTCGATGGTGCAACCTCCAGACCTGATGATCTTCTTAAAAGCCTCGGTTCCTACTTTGGTAGGACAGATACAGAAAAGAGGAAGGGAATACGAAGAGAACATTCGTTTGGATTATCTGAAAAAGCTGAATGAGCTTTATAATAAATGGATCGATAATTACAAAGAAGGTCAGCTACTGATCATTGATGTAGACAAGAATAAATTCGCAGAGAAAGAAGAAGACTTTGGAGAGATCGTAAACAAAGTTGATGCAATGTTGTTCGGTCTGTTCTAGTTGCTTACTTAAATCGTTTTAGAAGCTTCGTATTACGGAGCTTTTTTATACCTCAACTTTGCTTTACATTGACGGTGGAACTAATGCAAAAAAGACAAAGGCAATCGTTTCCGGATCTCTGCTTTTACAGTATCATATTTATTCTTAAGCACACCTGATTCTAAGAACACATCAGCATCGTACATTTTTGCTCCCATTTGCAAAACAGGTCGAATGGCAATATTGTATCTCTTTCTATAAGCTTCAGGATCTTTCAACTTCACTGCCAAAACTGTTTCAAAAACCGGTGCGTCATTTCTTACAACCTTGATGTTTGTTTCATTTACATCGTCGATCTCATTCCAACGAATCAAACCTGTTGACACTCCCGCAGGATTGTACAAGATCCCTTCATCATCCATTCTAAAAATTACAGGAGTTTTTATAAATCTCCATGTAAAATTTAACACCAGGAATGTTCCAATAGCGATCACTCCATAAGCTGCATAGATGAATATCTTGTCCTCGATAGGTTGTTGCGGATCAATCAAAACGAATTTGTAAAAAAGCCACATGAGCAGCAGCACAAAAGGAATGGGAATGAGGTAAGCAAATCGGTTATATCTGATTTCAATTGGTTGCATAGCAAAGTTGTTATTGTAAATTAATGCAAAGCCTCGCAGAATTACATAAAAAAATCCCGCTTAAAAAAGCGGGACTTCTCATGGTCATAGCAATCAAAAGAGACCTTTCCTAAACAAAATATATGTTATGCTTTTGGTGCAGCAGCGAGAATTTCTTCACTAACTCCACTTGCATATTTTTCAAAATTTTTCACGAACTGCTGCGCAAGATCTTTTGCTTTCGCATCGTATGCAGCCTTGTCATCCCATGTGTTTCTTGGATTCAGAATTTCATCAGGAACATTCGGACAAGATTTCGGCATCATCATTCCAAATACCGGGTGTTGTTCAAATTCAACATTATCCAGATCCCCATTCAATGCAGCAGTGATCATTGCTCTTGTATAGCCCAGTTTCATCCTGTGACCAACACCGTATGGACCACCACTCCATCCAGTGTTCACCATCCACACATTTACATTCTGCTCGTTCATTTTTTTACCCAACATCTCAGCATATTGTCCCGGATGCAAAGGAAGAAACGGAGCACCAAAACATGCACTGAAAGTAAGTTTTGGTTCAGTTACACCAGCTTCTGTACCTGCAACTTTTGCAGTGTATCCACTGATGAACTGGTACATTGCCTGTCCTGGAGTGAGTTTGCTGATCGGAGGAAAAACACCTGACGCATCACATGTTAAGAAGAAAATATTCTTCGGTAATCCACCAATAGATGGTTCCTGTGCATTTGAAATATAATTCAAAGGATAACTTACTCTCGTATTCTCAGTGATCTTTGAACTCTTAAAATCGATCTGGTTCGTTCCCTCAACAAAAGTTACGTTCTCAACCAAAGCTCCCGGCTTAATTGCTCTGAATATTTCAGGCTCTTTGTCTTCACTCAGGTCGATCACTTTTGCATAGCAACCACCTTCGAAGTTGAACACTGAATCATTTGTCCAGCCATGTTCATCATCACCGATCAATTTACGATTAGGATCAGCACTCAAAGTTGTTTTACCAGTTCCGCTTAATCCGAAGAAGATCGCAACATCACCATCTTTACCCATGTTGGCAGAGCAGTGCATGCTGAGCACATTCTTATCGTGTGGTAAAACATAATTTAGAATAGTGAAGATGCCTTTCTTCATCTCACCGGTATAACCTGTACCACCGATCAGAATTGTTTTATGCGTAAATGAAACCATTGCAAAATTGTGTTGCCTTGTTCCATCTACTTTTGGATCTGCTTTAAAACCCGGAGCCTGGATGATGTGCCAGTCAGCTTTAAAATTATCCAGTTCATCTTCAGCAGGACGTAAGAACATGTTATAAGCAAACAGGTTGCTCCATGGATTTTCATTGATCACACGAATGTTGAGCCTGTGATTAGGATCGGCACATGCATAAGCATCTCTCACCCAAACTTCTTCTTTCTCGTTCAGGTAGTTCATCATTTTCTCTTTCAGCTGAAAGAAATATTTTTCTTCAACAGGGATGTTGAAATTGTTCCAATGAACTGAATTTTCCGTTAACGCATCTTTTACTGTGAATTTGTCTAGCGGGCTTCTACCAGTGAATTCTCCCGTATTGATACAAAGGGCACCGGTATCATTTAATACGCCTTGTCCACGATTTACCGCCTGTTCTACAAGCACTTCAGGAGCAAGCTGGTAATGAAATTCCGGTTGTTTAAGTCCAAGCTGGTGTAGTTCTTTAGTAGGAATCATAATTGTTGTGATCATAGCGAACAAT
This sequence comes from Chitinophagaceae bacterium, assembly GCA_024508725.1. Taxonomy (GTDB): domain Bacteria; phylum Bacteroidota; class Bacteroidia; order Chitinophagales; family Chitinophagaceae; genus JAEZDC01. The sequence goes on from JANINS010000003.1 coordinate 294,578, forward strand.
CGTTAGTTAGTTTACAAAAGTAAGGAGATTGATTAAATACGGAAACGTTTGCGTAATAGTTACACAGACTTTGGGGCATCAACTTTCCTGCCGCTTTTCAGCTTTCGTTGCGTCGCACACTTGTACTTTAGGAGATTTGTGCAGCAAGAAGCATATCACTATAAGAATTTGCGATATAATTATCAGGTTGAAGGTCAAACAGGTTAGCGTACATGGAGCATTGTTCTTTCAATACTTCCACATCCATTTTAGCTGTTCGATCGATGGCTTCGACCTCTATAAATCTTCCCAACCCCTGAACTGTATCAAAATGGAATTTCACATTTTCGATGAAGTAAATTCTGCGGGTTTTGTCTACAACTACCTTTATTCCGAGGGTTTTTGTAAGAATATCTTTCAACGCTTTTGAAGGATTATGTTCGTATAAAATGATATCCGATTGCTTCGCTCCTGCTTCATTTTTTCTTTCGTAGTGGATCAAAGCATTCTCGATGTTGCCTTCTCTCAACTTCAATCTGCCTGACTGCACATTGAAATACGTGTCTACCTGGTGATCTTCTCCTTTAAAAATGGGATTGAGTTTTTTTAATCTTTCTTCCAATACATCAGGGTCATTCACTTTTGCTTTGAATTCAAAATTAACTGCCATGCTTAAAGATTTATTTTAAAGCCACTCATGAACCATCTGCCCGGCATTTGCGAACCAAGCACATCCTGGTAATTTTTATCAAACACGTTATCAATCTCAACAAATAAACTCAATCTATCTTTCAGCATCAAACCTTCGATCTTAGAATTCAATACAAAATATTGTGCTGAAACATTTGCATTGATCGCTGAAGCTGTTTGTGGATCTCGTTTTTTATACAACCCGTTGAAAGCAATTCTTAACCAATCAACCCTGTACTGCAAATTGAAATTGAAAATATACTTAGCATGAGAAGATATATACAATGATGGCGTTCCGGCTGAAGAATGATCATCCAGCCAAACAAAACCGCTATTCATCCATAAAGATTGTTTGTTACTAAAGTTTCTTACAAACTGAATATCCATCTCAATTCCTGTAGTTGTTACCTTAGAAATGTTCTTTGCCAAAGCGTAATTACCAGTTGGAGATAGATTGTCTTTTCGTGGCATCTGAACATATGGAGTGGTAACATAATCGATCAATTTTGTTTGATACCGCTGGAATGCACTTGCAGATATCTTTAGTGTATTAGAAAGCAAATAATCAGCACCTAGTTCATAGCTGAATGATCTTTCAGGATCAAGATCAGGATTACCGATTCTTCCGCTGGCAACAAAAGCTTTGTTGTAGTTATTGAATCGCTCTGTAAAATCAGCATCTCTTATTGTCTTACCTCCACTGGCTCTTAGTTGCCATTTATGAAGCCTGTAAGAAAGATTGATCTGTGGTACAAGTTCAGTTCCGATGCCTTCGATCCAGTCTAATCGTAAAGCAGGATTAATGGTGAATTTTTTTGTTGGATTATAATTCAACGAAATGAAACCTGCTGTCTGGCTAAGATTATGTTTACCCCTATCGTTAGAGTTAATGGCTTTGTTCTGGTATTGAACACCTACAATATAATTTACCTGTTCACTTTGAGTATAGTCATAAATAACAGAACCCTGTGCCAGCTTTGACTTGCTTTTATTGGGTAACCCAACTGAGTTGAATTGATACGTATCATCAGCAGTTTTATAACTGCCAAGAATTGATAGCCGTGACTTGTTCTTTTTATAACCGATCCTCAACTGATTCCAGAAAGTTTTTACCTGCTCATTAGCTGTATCAGATATGAATGTTGTATAAAAATTCTGGGCTGCAAAATCCCTGCTATCATAAGCAGAACGAACAGAAACATTCCAGTATTGATTGATGTATTGATTCAGCGAAGCAGAGATCGTATTATTATGAAAGTATCCTTTGATGCCTCGTTGTTGTTGCCCCTCTGCATTGGCACTTAACATACCTACACTTAAAACAGTGTTCCCCTTCTGATAAAATCCTCCGGCATTTACATTCATCAAGCCGAATTCCCCTGCTGAAGTTTGTAACTGTAGATGCTTTTGTGTTTCACCTTGTTTAGAAACAAATGTTTTGGTGATGATGTGTATCACTCCACCAACAGCTTCACTTCCATACAAAGCAGATGATGCACCTTTCAATACTTCTATCCTATCGATCTCAGCAGTAGCAATTGGAATATAACTATTAAAGTGTCCTGTGTTGGGATCATTTAAACGAACACCATCCAATATCACCAACACCTGCTGAAATGTACTTCCACGAACAGAGAAATCACTTTGAGATCCTGCAGGGCCTCTCATCTGAACTTCTAAACCCGGAATATATCGAAGCAGTTCATCGATCGAAGTAACGGGTAGCTGTGTTATCTTATCTCCCTTTAGTGTTACTACATTTCTTCCTGTTTTTGATGCTCGTTCAGGAACCATAGTTGATGTTACTGTAACAGGATCGAGTGTTACATCTTGTGCAGTAGCAATAATGGATACAAGAAGATACACCGCCAATAATCTCAATTTCATTTTGCGCAGTTTCAGCGGCAAAGAAACTTACTCAGATCAAATCTTCAAATTGTTTTCATGATTCGTGTATTGCAATAGATAATGTTGAACAAATCATGAATGCTGATCCTGCATGTTGCAACATTGTTTACCTGATAAAATACGCATAATAGCGTGACAAAAATCATTGATGCTGCAACTGCTACTGTTCACCTTTACATCGCCTTCTTAGTTAAGCCTCTAACGACGGCTTGCCATATGAAACTTCAACAGCATCTGCTGATATATACTTATCAAATCAATTTGTTATGAAAACTCAAAGCAACCTTACTGATTTTGAGCCCTATCACGTGAAAGATGAACTTAAAACATGGGTAGAGCAAATGGCTTCTCATTGTGAAGCAGAAAACATTTACTGGTGCGACGGATCTCAACAGGAATATGATAGCCTGTGTAATCTTCTTGTACAAAAAGGAACTTTTATCAAACTAAATCCTGAAAAACGACCTAATAGTTTTGCATGTTTCAGTGATCCAAGTGATGTGGCTCGTGTAGAAGACAAAACTTTTATCTGCAGCCGGAGAAAAGAAGATGCAGGACCAACCAACAATTGGATGGCTCCTGATAAAATGAAGAAGAAACTGAATGACCTGTTGCTTGGTTCAATGAAAGGAAGAACATTGTATGCCATTCCTTTCTGTATGGGCCCGATCGGATCGCCGTTGTCTCGTTACGGAGTTCAGATTACCGATTCAGAGTATGTGGTAGTAAACATGAAGATCATGACACGCATCGGCTCTGAAGTTGTTCCTTATCTCAGCAAGAACAATTATGTAAAATGTGTGCATACTGTTGGTGCTCCGTTAGAAAGATTCCAGGAAGATGTGAAATGGCCGTGCAACCCTGATGTGAAATACATCTCTCATTTCCCTGAAGAAAGACTGATCATTTCTTATGGTAGTGGTTACGGCGGAAATGCATTGCTGGGTAAAAAATGTTTCGCTCTTCGTATTGCATCAGTTTTAGGAAGAGAAGAGAACTGGCTGGCAGAGCACATGCTGATACTGGGTGTAGAATCTCCTCAAAAAGAAAAGACCTATGTGGCTGCAGCTTTCCCAAGTGCATGTGGTAAAACCAATTTTGCAATGATGATCCCGCCAAAAGAATTTGATGGCTGGAAAGTAACTACCGTTGGTGATGATATTGCATGGATACATAGAGGTGAAGGCGGTGCATTGTATGCTATCAATCCTGAAGCAGGATATTTTGGTGTGGCTCCCGGAACAAATTATAAGACGAATCCAAACGCCATGGAATCGATCAAAGCAAACACCATCTTTACAAACGTTGCCGTTACTGAAGACAAAGATGTATGGTGGGAAGGATTAACTCCTGAAGTACCTGCAAATCTTACCGACTGGAGAGGTCAACCTTATGATCCTGCAAGTGGCAAACCTGCAGCACATCCTAACGCAAGATTCACAGCTCCTGCATATCAAAATCCGGCGATCGATTCTGATTGGGATAATCCTGATGGCGTTCACATTGAGGCGTTCATTTTTGGTGGAAGAAGAAGCACTGTTGTACCATTAGTATATCAATCATTCAACTGGAACTTTGGTACTTATTTGGCTGCTACTATGGGTAGTGAAATGACAGCTGCAGCCTTTGGTGAAATAGGAAAAGTGAGAAGAGATCCGTTTGCGATGTTACCATTCATGGGTTATCACATGGCCGAATACATCAATCACTGGTTACAGTTTGGTCGTGAATTACCAAATGCACCAAGAATATTCGGTGTAAACTGGTTCAGAAAAGATGAGAATGGAAAATTCTTATGGCCAGGTTATGGAGACAATATTCGTGTATTGAAATGGATCGTTGAACGTAGCAAGGGAAGAGCTTCTGCAGTAGAAAGTCCTATCGGATGGATGCCACGTTACCAGGACATGAGCTTACAGGGACTGGATGGTTTTACAGAAGAAAAATTCAATGAGCTGATGACTGTTGACAGGGAACCATGGAAACAGGAGCTACTTTCTCATGAAGAGCTTTTCGAAAAAATGTATGATAAACTTCCAAAAGAATTCTTCTTTATAAGAGAACTATTGCTCTCTGCTCTGTGGAGATCTCCTGAACACTGGGGACTTCAACCAGAACAACTGGAACACCAATAATTTTAATAAGAAGCGTATTCAAATGAATACGCTTCTTTAACTTTCGCTTTATGGACTGGTTAAAAACATTGTTCACTGAGCCGACTATTGCCCAGGCTGTAGTTATTTATGGGTTAGTGATCGCTATGGGTATCTGGTTTGGAAGAATAAAGATCTTTGGTGTTTCTCTTGGAATAACCTGGGTTTTATTCATTGGTATTTTCCTTTCCTACATTGGAATAACTATAGATAAAGAGATCGATCACTTCCTCCGTGAATTTGGTTTGATACTATTTGTTTACTCTATCGGATTACAGGTTGGTCCGGGTTTTTTTGCTTCACTAAAGAAAAGTGCTTTCAGTAATAATTTACTCGCAGCATCTGTAGTGCTTTTAGGCGTATTAACTACACTATTGCTTTTCTATATTTCAGGATTCAGGATCTCTATTATGTCTGGTGTGATGAGTGGTGCAGTAACGAATACACCAGGACTTGCAGCAGCACAATCGGCAATGAAAGATCTACATGTTAATGATGCAGACAGCTCGTTTATGACCTTAGCCTATGCTGTTGCTTATCCCTTTGGTGTGTTCGGAATTATACTTTCATTACTGATATTAAAACGTCTTTTCAGAACCAACATAGAATCTGAACAAGAGCTGCATAGAAAGCTGAATGTGATCAGGAGCAGCAGACCTGTTTCAATGCACTTTAAGTTAGAGAACACTATGATGTTCGGCCAGCCATTACGGAAACTATTTTCTTTGGTAAAACAACCAGTTGTTGTTTCGAGGATGAATCATCATGGAGACATCATTACACCAACACCCGATACCATACTTGCCGAAGGTGATATACTGCTAGTGGTATCTCCAAAAGAGGAGATCGAACAGGTAAAGATGCTGATCGGTCCTACGAGTGAAATGAATTTGAAAGATCAGCCAGAAAGCAATCTTATCTCAAGAACGATCATAGTAACAAGAAAAGAGATCACACACAAACGTTTGGGAGATATTCCTGAATTACATCAAAACAATTTTACACTCACCAGACTCAATCGTGCCGGTATTGAAATGATACCGCATGGCGACATTGTATTGCAATTAGCCGATACGATAAAAGTGGTAGGAACCGAAGAAGGTGTAAAACTGGCAACTACGGCAATCGGTAATTCATTAAAAAGATTAGAAGTGCCTGATCTTGCTCCAATTTTTATAGGCATTGTTTTAGGTGTGATACTTGGCAGCATTCCTTTTTATTTTCCTACCATGCCTGTTCCTGTGAAAATAGGAATGGCAGGAGGTCCATTGATCGTTGCATTACTACTTAGCCGATATGGAAATAAATTCTATCTCAATAATTACACAACCAATAGTGCGAACCTGATGATAAGAGAATTGGGCATTGCATTATTTCTTGCCAGTGTTGGATTGGGTAGCGGAAGTAATTTATCAGCAGCATTTACGAATGGTGGAGGTTGGACATGGATGTTAATGGGTGCTATTATCACTATGCTACCGCTGTTGATCATTGGTATTATCGCACACAGGTTTTTCAGGAAAACATATTTCGAGATCGCCGGTTTGTTAGCAGGAGCATCAACTGATCCTCCGGCACTTGCTTTTGCATTAAAGATGGCAGGCTCAGATATTCCTTCTGCCACTTATGCAACGGTTTATCCTTTAACAATGATCCTTAGAATACTTGCAGCACAACTGCTGATCTTATTCTTTCTCTAAAGCTTATCCTCATGAAAAATATATGCAGGCTGCTTGCAGCTGTAATTTGCATCATTCAATTTGCTGATGATGTTACAGCGCAACAAACCAAAACGATCAATCATCAATCGCAAAGTTGGTTCAGCATCAATAGTACGATTAAAGTAAAAGGAAGGCTCGGCTTTCTTGCTGATGTACATATAAGAAGAAACAACTTTCTTGCAGATCCGAGTTTTTACTTCGTTAGAGGTGCTATTAACTATTGGCATACTCCCAATCTTACATTTGCTGTTGGCTATGGACATATGTGGGTGGCACCATCAACACAAGGCTATAAAAGATTTTCCAATGAGAACAGGATTTACCAACAGGTGCAATACACTTCGAAAATTGGCAGCGTAAATGTTTCTCAAAGACTAAGAAATGAACAACGCTGGCAAGAGATCATTGTGCAGGACAAAAGCACTCATACAAATAAGTTCACTGACAGAGTAAGATACCAGCTCAGCTTTTCTATTCCCCTCGGAAAAGATATTCATGTTCCAGCTTTCACAATAGCAGATGAAATAGATCTTCAATTTGGAAAAGAAGTAGTGTATAATACTTTCGATCAAAACCGTGTGTTTGTTGGTCTAAAACAAACCATCACACCAACACTCAGCTTTGATATAGGTTATATGTATGTGATGCAACAAAAGCCTTCAGGATATCAATACGACGAGAACGATACATTCAGGTGGTTCTTTTACTATACGCCAGACTGGAGAAAAAAGAAATAATCATTTGATTGATCTGAGTAAAGTTCCAATCAGATCTGCCTCGGCAAAAGGCTTTGCTACAAACCCATTCATTCTTGCAGCCGTAAGTTTCTGCTTGTCCTCGGGCATAACATTCGCTGTTAAAGCAATGATGGGAAGCGTTTCAGATATCTCATTTCGAATAATCGCTGTTGCTTCAATTCCATCCATCACAGGCATTTCAACATCCATCAATATTGCATGAACCTGTAAGCCATTTTTTAACGTATTCACCGCTTCCTTTCCATTTTCTGCTACATGAACAGTGGCACCATAATTCTGTAATACCGTAGAAGCAACCAATACATTCAAACTATTGTCTTCAGCGATCAATATACGTTTGCCTTGCAATGCATTATCAGCAAAGCGAATATTGGCACTTACAGGAATATCTTTGATCGTTCCCTTACTGAGTTGCAGTTTAACTTTTATACAGCTTCCTTTATCCTTTTCACTATCCACTTCTATTTTTCCATGCATTAATTCTACAAGCTGAGAAGTGATCTTTAATCCAAGACCTGTTCCACCATATTTCCTGGTTACGCCTTCTTCCTGGCTGTACATAGAAAACATATCCATCATAAAACTTTCCGTCATCCCAACACCTGTATCTCTAACGCAAATACATAAATGCTGAGTGTCTTCTTCATTTTTCTCCAGCTTAACGTGGGTACTCACTTTTCCTTTATGTGTAAACTTGATAGCATTATTTAACAGGTTCACCAACACCTGGTTTATCCGATACACATCTCCGATAAAAATGTTTGATAGCTTCTCATCGATATCAAATGTTAACTCCAATCCTTTCTCTGCAGCCTGGTGAGCAGTTACAGCTTTGGCATATTCAATCACTTCAGTAAAAGAAAAGCCGGTGTACTCTAATCGTAATTTGCCTGCTTCGATTTTTGAGAAATCAAGTATATCATTAACGATCACTATCAGGTTACCTGATGCAGTTAAAATCGCATCGAGGTACTCGGATTGTTTTGTATCTAGTGAAGTTTTCGCCAGTAACCTGCTCATACCAATGATCGCATTCATCGGTGTCCTTATTTCATGGCTCATTACAGCAACAAATTCTTCTTTTGCTTTAGCAGATTTCTCAATGGTTTCCAAAGCCCGCTGCTGTGTTAACTCAGCTTTCTTACGGTCTTTAATATTTATCCCGTAAGCCAGGATAAATTTTATTTCTCCCTTATCATCAAATACAGGACGAAGCTTTCGCAATTGCCAGTCAGTTTCCTGTCCCGGTAAATTGATCTGCTCTTCAAATCCCTGGTCTTGTTTTGTATCACGGATGGCTGCAAAAAGCTGCTTCCTGTATTCTGCCATTGCAGTATCTCTATTACGATATTTACAATAGTCAAAATCATCTTTGCCAATGATCCAGTTACGGAGTGCTTCATCTTTAATGCCAGCAGGATTCACATACAGGTACCTGCCATTGGTATCAAATACACCAAGATCAGCCGGAAGATTATCTAACGCTTCTTTATAGAAATTTCTTTCTTTCACAACTTGTGTGATATCTGTTCCTATTGCAAGAAAGCCCAATTCTGTTTGTATAAAATTGAAGTTGAAGACATGGTCTTTGATCCTGATCTCAGTTGTAGTGATATCATTGGACAATCCCGTAAACTCTACAACAACATCATCTCCAAAATGTAAAGAGGCTGTCTCATTTTGATAAACGATCACATTTTCATCTGAAATAACCAGAACGGGATATACTGCATTCTTAAACAGCGTTTCTATATGGGATATGTTGATCAGGGGAATAGGCATATTATCGAAATCTCAAATCTATGATGTTTTTCTTCAAAGTGTAAACAGGCAGATTGAATTGATGTTTTCCCAATATAAACAACACTAACTGAAAATCCAGAAGATACATTCGTGACAACTAATTAACGTCATATTTCATTTCGCATGGTCTCAATAATTTGCAACAAATCGTACACTTGAACGGCCTGTTGAAATATCTGCTTTGCCTGTTGACATCATTAGCCATCAGTGGAGTAATATGTGAGTGGTATGGAGATGAATGGGAACAACAGGTTCGCAGTGATCTTTACCGGCTTAAACAGGAAAGTACTCCTTCGTTGTCACAGGAGTTTGTTGATTCCTCCGGAATTCCATATGTAATTTATTCACCACTAAATGGAGTAAATGCAGGTAAACAATACAATCCTACCATCGTTTGTAATTATGCCATTACTTATCATCAAAAACTAAACGAAGGCAGTACTCAGTACGAAACACCATTGCTCAATTGCCTTAACTGGCTGAAGCAGAATATCAGCTATCGCAATGATGCTGCTTTTTATGTTTTTAAGTGGAAGCAACCCTGGTACGATTCAGTTGGTGTGCCTTTCACATCAGGAATGACGAGTGGTTTAGCGATACAGGTATTCATAGATGGATACCACCTCACCCATGACAGTTCTTACCTGCAAAGTGCAAAATCTTTGCTACGTGGATTTTATGTTCCGATCAATAATGGAGGATTTACTTATGTAACTAATAAAGGATGGTGGTTCGAAGAACTTGCTGATACAACCATGCATACACCTTTCATCCTGGATGGACACATTTTTGCTCTCACCGGTGTTCATCACTATTACGCTATTATAAAGGATGATTCTGCCAGCCTGGTATTTCAAAAAGGAATATCATATCTAAAGCATGTGCTTCCTTTATACGATAAAGGTGAAGGCTATGCTTATTACGATAAGTATAGAAAACCAGCCGACAAACATTATCAACATGTATTAGCCAATCAAATGAAACTACTATGGCAGATCACAAAGGATCCCACTTTCCTTGATTATCATAAGAAATGGAGAACGCCTTTCAGCCAACCTTACATATACAGGGTTATGAAAGAAAGAAATATCTCAGGACTTACTTTGACTGTTGTGATGGCACTACCATTTTTGATTCTTGGCTTTGCATTAATCAGGAAAAAATTTTTATGATCATTTTAGCTGCAACTGATTGTACATTTCCAAAATCTTATTCTTGATGGCAGCCTTCTCTGCGAAAGGAACGAAATGAGGTCTTCCCTTAAAGAATGTAATATCTAAAGACTTTGCATTTACAAGATGTTCCTTTGCAAATGCTGCATTGGTTGTGTACACCAGTTCATCCTTCTCTCCTTGCATGTACATAACAGGAACATGAATGTTTTTCCAGTAAGGCAACATCTTTTCCAACTCTGATTTATGCGCCAGCTTTTCTGTATTAGCACTCTTAAACATGCGTGGCAACATCCAATACAGCACAGGAGATTGGATGTAAGGTGTAAACCAGTACATTTTTTCTTCGCCAGGTGCAAGAGATGGAGCGATCAACACCAGGCCATCTGCAAGATGAGGATGATCCATCACCAACCTGCTGGCTATGGAAGAACCATACGAACTTCCCACGAGTATCACCGGCCTTTTAAGCTGATAAATACTATCCAGCAAAGGACGTATCATTTCACTTTGTTTTTGGATAGATGGTTCCGGATCGCCAAAGCCAGAATATCCATATCCCGGACGATCAACAGCGATCACTTGAAACATTTTTTTGAAAGTGCTATCCAGGAAATGGTGCTTGTAAATGGAGAGTGAACTGGGTGATCCATGTAAGAATATCAATGCTGGTAGTGAATCATCATTCACTGCTACAAACCTGATCTTTCTTCCATGACTTTCATAATAACCGATCTTACCTTTTACATTATTCTCTTTAAATACTTTTTTCAATTCTTCATCACTCATTCGAAATTGAACGAACTGGTCAAAAGCAAAACATGCAATTACAAGAAGTAATAAAAATCCAATGAATATGCGAGACGTAATCCTGAGCCAGCGCCCTTTTTTATATATTTTCTTCCCCATGATCTTTAAACAATATTTCTTCTTTTGCTATTGACATAAACTTATATATAAATTCTTCATCCCACTGCATAATAAATGTTTACCCATGCCCATGCTTTTGCTTCAATCTTTTTACAAACAGCAGTTTGGCACAACTTTTTTTATGCTTCTCTATATGAATGTTTTCGAGTTCAAAGAATTTGTAGAGGTGAGTACAGCTAAAGGCGATGGCTACATCTGGTACATGATAGACTATGGACCACATTCAGATACTTTGTACACCATCATTGTTAAGGAAACCGGTGAATGTTGGCAGATGACCCATAAAGATTTCAGAGTTAAACCAAATCTTACCATGGGAATTGGAGGAAAATATGGCAGGCCACCTTCAGAAAAATAATCACTCAATATAAAAAGATCCCTTTCTGTAAAAAGAAAGGGATCATGTTTTCAAGGTTTAGCGATCTCTTAGATATACAACTTTAAGCCTTAATACCTGTTTGTAGAATCTCTTCAGCGGTTTTACGGGTTTTATCGTCATCATTCTTTAAAGTAGGATCCATCTGGCTCATGTTTTCCTGTACACGATCCATTTCCTTATTCATCTTCTGAACATCCATTGTCTGCTTCTTAGTAACCTTAGGTTCGTCTGTTGTTACTACCACAACGTTATTTCCTGTTCTGATCACTTTTACCGGCACTGTTGCAATTGCTTCAGCAACTTCAGCTTTGATCTCGGCAATATTGATGGCAGCTAACTCAGCTTTTAACTCACTGATGGCAGCCTGGATCTCTTTCATTGCCTGCTCTGTTTCTTTGTTTGATTTTTGTTTTTTGCAGCATGTCTTCTTGCATTTGCTGCTGTCGTCTGCATTAACTGTTGCAGCAGAAGCCCCTGCAAACACTAATATTAGTATGGCAAGGGTGAGTGCTTTAGTTAAGGTGGTTACGCTTTTCATGACTAAGTGTTTTATAGTGTTTTGAGTGTTTTACGAATCATTTCGTAACAAATCTACGGTTCAATTCGTATTATGTTACTTCCATTCATCATATTCAGGATTGTTTAACATTCATCATATCAATATCCTGTTTGTGAATGTGATACGCAAAACTTGAAAAAAGGTTACGGGTAGAGAATGTAAAGTTGACAAGCGGCATAACGGCAGGATAAAGCATGCTAAAAGACGTTAACACATTTGATAATGATAACAGACCCGGTACTTACATATAGCGCATGCCCATACAAAATAAATAGCTGAATAATGTTCTGAACGTACAAGGGAGTGACACAACAGGATTTAAATAGTAGCACTTCAGCCGGTGACATAATCATCTCTCCTTATTTTTACCGGAAATTGATTACATGGAAGTTGCTGCTCAAGGAAATATCTCTGCTACACACCTGCAACAGTTCAAGAATATTGTTGGAGAACCTTATGTCTTATATGATGAAGAGTCATTGAAACATTATGGTCATGATGAAACAGAGCTGTTGTTGTTCTTGCCGGAAGTTGTATTAAAGCCATCAACTACTGAAGAGATATCAGCTATCATGAAAATTTGTAACGAAGACAGAATTCCGGTTACACCTCGTGGTGCCGGAACAGGCTTGAGTGGTGGTGCTTTACCTCATTTAGGTGGTGTGCTGCTAAGCACCGAACGTTTAAATAAGATCATCAGTATAGACGAAAGAAACCTGCAGGTCACCACTGAACCAGGAGTGATCACTGAAGTATTGCAGAATGCGGTAAAAGAAAAAGGATTGTTCTATCCTCCTGATCCAAGCAGTCGTGGCTCCTGTTTTATTGGTGGAAACATTGCTGAGAATAGTGGTGGACCCAAAGCAGTGAAATATGGTGTTGTAAAAGATTATGTTTTGAACCTGGAAGTGGTATTACCCAATGGCGAAGTGATCTGGACAGGTGCGAATGTATTGAAGAACTCAACAGGTTATAATCTTACCCAACTTGTAGTAGGCAGCGAAGGCACATTGGGAATTGTAACCAAAATTGTTTTGAAGCTGATACCACTACCGAGTTATGATTTGTTGATGCTTGTTCCATTTGCTTCATTGGACAAAGCCAGTGAGGCTGTGAGTGCCATTTTCAGAGCCGGATTTACGCCTAGTGGGCTGGAGTTAGTAGAGATTGATGCATTAAAGATTGTTGCTGCTATGGTGGATAGTCATGCAGTACCGGTAAGTGATGATATTGCAGCTCACCTGTTAATAGAAGTGGATGGTAACAACCTGGATGTATTGATGAGTGAGATGGAAGCGATCAGTGATCTATTAATGCAGTTCGAAGCAGGAGAAATTTTCTTTGCTGATAATGCACAGCAAAAAGCTGAGTTATGGAAGTTGAGACGTCGTGTTGCTGAAGCAGTGAAGATGGATGGCTATACGATCGAAGAAGATACGGTTGTTCCAAGAGCAGAATTGCCAACATTGATCCGTGGTGTAAAACAATTGGGAAAGCAATACAATTTTGAAGCAGTTTGTTATGGCCATGCAGGTGATGGTAACTTACACATCAGGATAAAAAAACAAGGAACAGCCAACAGCCAGGAAGATCCTGAAATGGTGAAAGGGCTCAGGGCTTTGTTTGAACTGGTGTATGATCTTGGCGGAACCATAAGTGGTGAACATGGAATAGGCCTGATACAAAAAGGGTTCATGGATATCGTATTCAAAGAAGCCAATCTCAGGTTGATGAGAGAGATCAAAAAAGCTTTTGATCCGAACAATATTTTAAATGCAGGTAAGATCTTTGATCTTAATTAAAAATAGTTTATGAAGCACTTGCTATTGATGGTTTGTTTTTTTTGCGTTTTGTCGGTGGCATTTTGCCAGGCTGATAAAGCAGAAGAGTCGAGAGGAAAGTTCAGCTGGAATAATACGTTTGTTGGTGGAAGCATTAATGTTGGTGCAAGTAATGGAGGTTTTGCGATTGGTGCTGTGCCCGAGATCGGGTACAGTATTACTAAGTGGCTGGATGCTGGTATCTTGTTCAATGTAAACTATCAAACACAAAAAGTGTACACACCAAACGGAATTTATATTGGAAAACTAAGAGCATTTAATTATGGCAGCGGAGCATTTATACGTATATGGCCTATTGAACAGGTATTTATTTCTATACAACCTGAACACAACTGGATAAAGCAAACATTCAGGGATATTAATAACAGCAATCAATATACTGAAACGCTAAAGGCAGGTAGCCTTCTTTTGGGAGTTGGCTATGGAGGTCGTTCAATAGGCAAACAAATCTCTTACATCAGCGTTATGATTGATGTTATGACCAACATCAATTCACCTTACAGAGATATGGAAAACCATGCACAACCTGTTATCAGAGGTGGCTTTGGAATTTATCTTGGAAGAAAGCACCGTTAACCGCTAATATTCCTCTGACACCCATTTCTTAAAAAGCGGAGCGGTTTTCTGGCTGATGATGATCTGGTGATCGGCATGCGGTATTCTTAAGAACACTTCGAGTTTTACCTTTTCGAATACTTTAAAGCCTCTTACAAAATTTATATTTATAAGATACTGCCTGTTGGCACGAAAGAACATGGTTTCATCAAGCTCTGATTCCAACATACTCAAATTCCTGTCGCAGATAAATTTTTTACCAGAAGCATCTACAACAAATATTACCGTATCAAACCGATAGAAATATGCAATATCCTGAACGGCGAGAGAAACGTACTCATCTCCTTTCTTTACAAGTAACCTGGCTTTTCGTTTAGTTATAGTGGATGAATATATCATAGTAGAGCAATATGATTGAAAGACATCAAATGCAAAAGCTTTTACAGACTAATTGGATAAGTGGTCGTTAAACTGTATGTACGTATATTTTCGTTTGACAGACAAAGCATTTTTTACAAAAAAGAAAAGCTGTTCCAAAGAACAGCTTTCCGATTTTTACATCATTATTAATTTCTGCTGACTATTGCCTTACCATATTCATAATATAAGTTGCGGTTCCTGTGCCTTCAGTGATATATCCGGCAAAAGTTGTAGTTCCTGCCAGGTAAGCTCCTAATCTAAATTTCAGGTTAATAGTATTAGCACAAAAGGTGAAATCGCCATTTGCTGGTAAGTTTTGCGTTAAAGAAGGTGGCTCAACATAAATATCATAAGCAGCAAGACCCAATGGTGCTCCCGAACCAAGTTTCTGGCTGGTAGTATTTACCTTACGATCGTTGATATTACTCCAGTCAAGCGTAAAGTTGGCGGCCCATGCAGCTACTCCATAAATATTTGTGACCTTGATCGTAGCTGTTGTTGCAGTTGACGAAAGCAAAGTTGAAGTTGTAGTGTATGGTCCTGAATTAGCATAAGCAACGGATCCATTTGCATTTCTTGCTGTTTCAAGTGTTCTGAAACTTCCGTTCAGGAATACTGCAGCGTCAGTGTTGATCTCTACTTCAGAACAAGGCCCACGCATAAACAGTTTGTATACATTATTATAATCCGAACCCGTGATACCACCTTTATCAGTTGATTGAATGGTAAAGATCAATGTATCTTTTCTACCTGTTGTATATTTAGTAAAATCGCCTGTAACAACAAGTGTATCTATTGCTTTACCTGCAGGAATAACAATACTGCTCTTGTTTAAAGTATAATGCGTTCCCTGAACAGCTCCTGTAGGAGAAGTAACTGAAATATTTACAACCCTGTCTACACTAGAAACATTGGTCACACCGATAGGTATCTTATATACAACTCCGGGAGAAGTAATTAAATAAGAACCTCCGGTTTGATTTAAGAAGTGTGCCTGCTCTGAGGGAATCGAAAGATTGTCGCTCTTTTTACAACCAGTGATTATCGCAACAGCCATCATCACAAAAGTTGCAATCAGAAGAAATTTATTTTTCATTCAGTAAATTTTAAAATTGAAAATTTAATACCCTTCATTTTGTCTTACGTTAGGATTAGCCAGCAATTCATCTGCAGGAATCGGGTAAACAAAACGTTTGTCTGATGCAGCAAGTGTTTGCCACAATGGGCTATCTACATCACTTGCATTTCTTTGTAATCCCAATCCTTTCCTTTTCAGATCGAAAAAGCGGAAACCTTCGAAAGCAAGTTCTCTGAATCGCTCCAACATAATATCTGCAACAGCAGTAGCTTTATCAGCATATGTAATTGGTGTATATCCTGCGATCCTTGCTGCTCTCAATGTATTGATATCAGCAACTGCACCGGCAAGATCATTCAGTTCTGCCCTTGCTTCTGCTCGTATAAGATACATTTCTGAAATGCGGATATTTTTCAGATCAACGATACTTCCACCTCTTGATGAAGTGGAGAACTTTTTCACATACCGCTCTCCTGCTGTTGTGCCGATATATGCATTTAACCTTATATCAGAAGCTGAATAACTTGCAGTGAGTTTATCTGAAGGAGAGAAGATCACACTACCATTCGTATTAGTCCAGTTTGCACCAAGCTGAGAGCTATTCTCGAATCTAGAGCGGAAAAGCAGTTCATTGGTATTAGCATCAGTCCATATACCGGTGAAGCCACTTCCGGTTGCAAGAGTTTTAACACCACTGGTGATAACGGTAGTTGCATAATCAGCAGCTTTTTGCCATTCTCCTTTATACAATGCAACTCTTGCCTGGATCGCTGTTACACTCACGGGGTTTAATGCAAGGTCATTGTATCCCGATGCAGTAACAGCAGGCATCACAGCCTTAGCATCAGCCAGGTCTTGTTCTACCCTGCTAACAACTTCTGCCACACTACTACGAGCCGGGAAACATGTAAGGCAGCTTCTTGTCATGATCATTACTCCTAAAGGATCTGCAGCATCATACTTTTTACTGTAGGCTTCCAGGAGTTCAAAATGAGCCATTCCTCTTAATGCAAGCAACTGGCCATTGATCGAATTTTTCTGTGCTACTTCAGCTGTTCCATTAGCAGGAATTTCGGGTAAACGATCTAATACACGGTTTACCCTGTCGATAACTGCATAGTAAGCAGCCCATCCTGTGGTAACATCACCACCTGTTGTTGCATCTGCACTATACTGAAGCCTGTATCCAAACTGTCCTGTTCCCCCGTTATCAGGACCGAACTTCGTTTCATCAGAAGTTATCGATGTGGCAAATGAACGATCAGCTCTCGCAACAGCATACGTTGCATAGGCTGTATTCAACCCTTTCTGCAATGCGGCAACACTGTTAAAAGCCACCTCTTCTGTTACTGAATCTGTTGGTTTAAGATCTACATCTTTCTTACATCCTGTACTAAACAGGCAAAGAAGAAATGCAGCCGATATTATTCTTGATCTCATTTTCATTTTTTTAGAAGTTTAACTCCAATCCAAGTGTAATAGCACGTGGGTTCGGATATTCAGTTGAAGAAATATTGTTGCTGTCTTCAGGATCCAATCCTCTCCATTTAGTCCAGGTAAGAAGATTCTGACCGCTGATATAGAATCTTGCATTAGAGATATATTTAGCTCTTTCAAGAATATTTTGGGGAAGTGTGTAAGCCAGTGTTACGTTTCTTAATCTTAACCAGTCAGCTCTTTGTATAAGTCTTGAACTGAAGTTATTCTGGTAGAGTGGGCTTTGTACATTAGCGATATCACCTGGTTTTGTCCAGAAAGTATAACCTGCATCCTGGTTTACGCCTTGTTGTAAAAACGCAGGGCTTTGTACAAAGAACTCCATATTGTTTACACGACTTGTTTTTGCCGCATAGTTGAAGAACAATGAGAAGTCGAAATTCTTGAACGTTAAGTTCGAACCAAAACCACCGGTAATAACAGGTATTGAAGTTCCATAATCCTGAACCCTGTCATCAGTAGAATAATTGGTGGTGAGCTTACCATCTTTTGTATAATACAGTGGAGCACCTGTTGCAGCATCAACTCCGGCCCACTTCACTTCATAATGACTTCCGATAGGTAATCCAACAGTAACAAGTGAAGTACCTAACTCGAATGAAGTTGCGGTTCCAAGGCTGGTAACTTTATTTTTATTATACGCACCATTGGCAAAGATGGTCCATGTGAGATCTCTCTTCTTAAGCAGATCATAGTTTAGATTATACTCAATACCTCTATTGTACATAGTACCTGCATTGATGCTCTGGCTACCAAATCCACTTGCTGCAGATAAACTCAATGTTGCAAAGAGATTCTTGGTTGATTTATCATAAACCTGCACATCACCATAGAAACGATTATTGAATAAGCTGAACTCAACACCAATGTTTGTTGTGTTGGTGAACTCCCATCTTGCTTCAGGATTACCAACTGTTTCTACTACGATACCCTGTTGTGCAGATTGCAAAGTTGCACTTGGATTTACAAGGGTCAAGTAACCAAAATCACCGAATGGAAAGTTGTTTGCATTGGCAGATTGTCCCCAGCTTGCTTTTAATCGTAAAGCATTGATCGCTCTTGACCTGATAAAAGATTCTTTAGCGATATCCCAAACAGCTCCAATGCTATAGAAATCTTCTCCCCTGTTTTCTTTGGGTAAAATAGAAGTAACATCATACCTGTAAGTAAAGTTCAAAGAATATTTCTGGCGATAGCTGTACTTCACATTCGCCATGAAAGATTCCAGTGCACTTTCAGATCTTGATCCACCAACGGTTTGGAACAACTGGTTTGCAGCATTACCAGGCGTAACTGCAGCAAGTGTATTAGGTCTTAAAGTATCTACTCCAAAACCTGTAGCAGTAATAGCTTTGCTATAGGTTCTGATCATCTCCCCATAAACAGCAGCATCTAATGAATGATCGTTGTGGAAAGTATTTTTATATCCGGCATATGCCCTGAGTGTTGGCTGAAAGAAACGAGTGATAGCCTCAGACATTGAACCACTTTGTGTACGAACATTCGTACTTGTTTTAGCAGTGAATGTTCTTGGATCGTTGTAAGTAATATTATTTGTTTCCCTGAAATCTAAACCAGCTACTAAACCTGCATAGATATTCTTAGTGAAATCATAGTTAGCTGTTGCAGATAATATTCCTTTGATCTGGTTATTATATACTTTATCAAATGCTCTTTTATCAAGTGTTGTAGGAGCAAAAAAAGCGAATCCATTCCCTACATTATACCTTCCATCAGGAAGTTTGGGTGTAACATACTGAGGTGTAAGCTGTGCTACACCAAACTGGTTGATAAAGTTGTTAAATCCATTCAACGGATCTAATTCCAGGTTACGACGTGTATAACTTAATTGTGATGACATACCCAATGTAAACTTCTGATCTCTGTAGTCGATGTTTGTACGAAGAGATACACGTTTCATATCTGTACCAACATTGATCCCTTCTTCCTGGTACATTCCAAGATTGGTATATATTCTTGTTCTTCCTTCGCCACCTGATAACGAAATTTCATTATTACTGAAGTTGGCTCTTTGAAAGAATTCATCATACCAGTTTGTCTGAATTCTTCTTAAGCTATCGAGCTGGTTATTTCCGAAAGTAAAATCTGCTGCAGTTTTTGGAACAACAGTGCCACCAACGATCTTATTTGGGTTGTTTGCTGAATATTGCCAACCCGGTAATACAGGAAATGTTCCCCACTCACTCATTGTACTTGTTGGGATCACTGTTCCTAGTGTTTCCTGTGCCTTGAGTAATTGATCAGTTGACATTGGATCGTAGCCAAACTCCGGTGCAAACTTTACTCCGTACTGGCCACTGTAGCCAAGCTTCATCTTGCCAGACTTTCCTCTCTTTGTAGTAACTACAATTACACCTGCAGCACCACGGCTTCCGTATAACGCTGCTGCACTTGCATCTTTAAGTACATCTATTGAAGCAATATCATTTGCATTGATGCCCTGGAAAGCAGCATCTTCAACCGGCACTCCATCTACAACGTATAAAGGAGAGCTTCCTCCTGTGATAGATGTAGGACCACGTAGTATCACATTAGCAGAACTTCCAGGCTGACCACTTCCACTTAAAATCGTTAAGCCAGGAGCTCTTCCCTGTAATATCTGATCGAACGAAGCCATAGGAACATTTCTGATTGCTTTCTCGGAAACCTTTGAGGCGGCACCTGCATATTTTGATCGTTCAACGTTGCCATATCCTGTTACAACAACTTCACCCAGTTCTGCTGTTGCAGGTTTTAGTGAAATATTAAAATTGCTGGAAGAACCGATCTCGATCGTTTGTGTGGCAAACCCAACATATACGAACTCGAGTGTTCTTGCTTCTGCTGGAACAGATAATGTAAATGATCCATCATCTTTTGAAACAGTTTTTGCTCTTGTACCACTGGCACTTACAGTAACTCCCGATAGTGGAGCTCCTGAAGCATCTGTGATCTTTCCGGTAATGGTGCGACTCTGGCTAAATGCTGATTGAAACAACATACAGAGGCACAACACAAGTAGTGTAAGTCTCTTCATAATTTAACAGTGATTGATTTGGTATAAGGCAACAAAACCAAGAAAAATGCGACAGGCGATTCTTTGTTATTTGGCGAAGCATGAAATTGAGTATGCGAAACATCATTTTTTAAAAATCAAGTTGCTGTAATGAAAATTCATAGTTTTATAAAAGAGAAGAGCCCCTTGTAGAAACAAGAGGCGTTTAAAGTCCTGTGCACTCCTAATGCACATGAGAAGAAAGTCTAACGAGTTTTAAGCTTTATACAACGCTTCTACTGCTCATTTATATATTATTTTATATTTCGTTTATTGAAGGCAAAATAGTGTTTGCATATTTCCTGCT
Source organism: Chitinophagaceae bacterium (assembly GCA_024508725.1). GTDB lineage: Bacteria > Bacteroidota > Bacteroidia > Chitinophagales > Chitinophagaceae > JAEZDC01. The sequence continues at coordinate 315,383 of JANINS010000003.1, forward strand.
AACTCCTATTGTGACTATGGCTGAATAGCTGAAGCATGAATTTTCAAGGTTGAGTTCTGCTAATGTTTCTAAATACGTCTTATTGCTTAAACGAAAGCCTGGTTTAGGTTTATGATAAAAGGTAATGGAGTTGGATGACCGCAATACAATTGAACATTCCAGCAATAAAAAAAGTCCCACAATGTTGTGGGACTTTTAATAAAGTTGATCAACCTTAACCTTTCATCTCAGCATAATACTGGTGGAAATAAGGTATCGTTTCAATTCCTTTATAAAAATTATCAATATTGAATTTCTCGTTCGGACTGTGCAGGTTATCACTGTCTAATCCAAAACCTAAGAATACAGTTTTGCAGCTCAATACACTTTCAAACAAAGCGGTGATTGGAATACTACCACCCCCTCTTACCGGAATCGGTGCTTTACCAAAAGTTGTTTCTATTGCTTTTGCTGCAGCTTTATACTCAGTACTGTCAACAGGAGTCATGTAAGGATCTCCACCATGATGCTCTGAAGCTTTCACTGTTACATAATCAGGTGCAATGCTGTGCAGGTGATCAATGATCAGCTTCGTCATCTTATCGCTCTTCTGATTCGGCACCAAACGAGCCGATATCTTTGCATAAGCTTTAGAAGGCAAAACTGTTTTTGCTCCTTCACCTGTATATCCACCCCAGATGCCGTTCAACTCTAATGTTGGACGAATACCTGTTCTCTCATTCGTTGTATAGCCTTTTTCGCCCCAAAGTGTTTTCACACCAAGATCAGTGCTGTACTCTTTTTCATCGTATGGAGCTTTCGCCATTTCAAATCTTTCTTCAGGAGTAGATTCAACTACATCATCATAGAAATTTGGAATGGTGATGTGATTATTCTCGTCATGTAACGAAGCGATCATCTTTGCTAAAATGGTTATCGGGTTGGCAACAGCACCACCATACACACCACTGTGCAGGTCACGATTTGGACCAGTAACTTCTACTTCGATGTACGAAAGTCCACGAACACCTACATCAATACTTGGTGTATCAAGACTTAGCATGGCAGTATCGCTGATAAGAATTACATCAGCTTTCAATTTTTCTTTATTGGCTTCTAAGAATTCTCCAAGATGTTTAGAACCGATCTCTTCTTCACCTTCGATCAAAAACTTAATATTCACAGGCAGGCTGTTGCTCTTGGTCATTACTTCCAAAGCCTTCACATGCATGTAGAATTGTCCTTTATCATCACAAGCACCTCTTGCAAAAATTTTTCCGTCTTTGATAACAGGTTCGAATGGAGGAGAATCCCAAAGCTCTAAAGGATCTGGTGGCTGCACATCATAGTGACCATACACTAATACTGTTGGCTTAGATGGATCAACGATCTTTTCACCAAACACAGCAGGATGTCCTGCAGTTGGCATGATCTCTACTGTATCTGCACCGGCTTCCAGTAAACGCTGCTTTACTTTTTCAGCACAACGTACCATATCTTCTTTGTGCTCACTTCTTGCACTTACACTGGGAATACGAAGTAATTCAAGCAACTCTTCCAGGAAACGATCTTTGTTCTGAGCCTGGTAATCTTTCCATGCCTGCATAAATAAAAATTTAGATGGCGAATTTAGGTTATTGATCGAACACAGATGGCACAGACGGGATTGATTTATACGGATATTTTATTTACCAGGGGCTATTGCTACTATTAAGCCATCGTTGCGTCGCACTCTTGTACTGAATAATCGTTTCTCGTCAATCGTTTCTCGTTGGTGGCTTCACTCTTAAACAAGGTTCGAAATTGAACTGCAACCAGAAACGAAAACGAGAAACCAGTAACGAGAAACGGGTGAATAAAGTTCTGAAAGTACAAGAGTGCGACGCAACAGACGTTTGTTTGTAAAACTGAAGCTGGTACAATAAAACTCTCTCTTGAAGAATTATGCCGTGTGTTTTTGGTTGGATAGAATATTATCAAGTGTCCACTCCAGTCTTTTTTTGAATGGCTGCTGGCGAACCGGGCAATCATCTTTGATACAAATAGGGCAACTGATGGGCAAACAACCATCAGTATGTACAAACAGTTCGATAGAATCTCCAAACTCCTGGCGAATTAATTTATCCAATGCATCAACTTCTACATGCGCTTCATGCACATTCAAATACCAGGGCACGGTTAAATGACAATCGACATGCAAACGACTTCCGTACTTGATCACACGGAGATTATGCAGGTCTATCCAGTTATCTCTCTTATTTGAATTAAGTACAACAAGCATTTGTTTAAGCAGATCCATATCTGCTTCGTCCATGATGCCGGCTAACGATTTTCGAATAATGATATAGCCATTGTAAATGATGAACACACTCATTACAAGTGCTATTGCTTTATCGAGCCAGAATAATTTCGTTACCAGCATCAATATCAATCCGGCGATGATCGCTAAGGTTGAATAAGTATCGGTTTGCAAATGTTTACCACTTGCCTGTAATGCAAGCGACTTATTTCGGTTACCGATCTTTACACAAACAGTTCCTGCAATAAAATTGATCACCGCTGTTGCACCTACCAAGTACAAACCTGTGTCAAGTGAATATATTTTTCGTTGATAGATAAAATTCTGAACGGTTTCATAGATGATCAAAAAACCGGAAGCTACGATCAGGGTTCCTTCAACAGCGGCAGAAATAAATTCTGCTTTACCATGACCATAAGGATGCTCAAGATCTTTTGGTTTGGCGGCAACATATAAACTGTATAATCCAATAAAACCTGCAACAACATTAACGATGCTTTCCAATGCATCAGAAAGAATGGCAAGCGAATTCGTTTCGTAATAAGCAACGATCTTGGTGATGAACAGCACCAGGCTCAGCACTGTTATCCATATCTGTACTTTGAGATTTTGTTTTGCTCCTTCCAAGCTAAATATTTAGGTGGCAAAAGTATTATTCAAATGTCTTCAGCTTCTCAAAAACCGGTTGTAATTCTTCGTAAGACTGATAACCATTGCTTACGAGGTAATATTTGTCTTTATGAACAGCGATCACTGCAGGAAATCCTGATACACCAAGTTGCCGGGCATAATTAAACTCTTCATAAGCTTTGCTACGATATTCTTCACTATTCAGTTGCTCCAAAAACGGATATGGAGCGATATTGTAAGGAGTGATCAATGATAAATACGTTTGATCTTCTTCCAGGCTTTGCCCTTCAACAAACTGAACATTTTGTATTACAGAAGCAAATGCTACAGCTTTATCCGGGAAATGATCTTTGAATACGCATAATGCAATGGAAGGTTTTACCGAAGATTGGTATAAACTACCCGAAGCGATCTGTTGCTTATAACTTTCTCCAAACTTTACTCCCGTATGTGCTTCTAATCGTGGAATAGTATTAAGTATGTAATCAGCCATTTGCGGAGCAAGTACACCTTCTCTTTCACCAACAATCATTCCGCCAGATATCACATCAAATTCAAAATCGGATGCATAATCTTCTGCCAGATTTTTGATCACGCTACTAAAGCCGAAACACCAGCCACACAGCGGATCGAACACATACAATATCTTAACTGGTTTCATCATATCAATTCAACTTCATAGCTGATGTCACAATGCTTCTTCAACATGGCAGAGATACCGCAATAAGTTTCGTGAGACAAATGAATGGCTCTTTCGAACTTATCCAGGTTCTCAGGAGAGACATCGCTTTTATATTTCATTCTTATATCAACAAATACTTTCGGATCCGTATCTGTTTGCTCAGCTTCTGTTTCTATCTCCAGCTTTGTGAAATCAACACGCATCTTCCTCAAAATTCCTACCACATCAATACCACTACATGCTGCTAAAGAACCCAACAACATTTTCTTCGGACTCATGCCACTGTCTAAACTTCCACCGGCTATAGTAGTATCTGCTCTAACTACATGTCCATTGTCTGAAGTAATATCAAATGCAAGTTTGTCCACCCAGGTAACAGTCGTTTTCATACAAATAATTTAAAAAATAACGGCACAAAGTTATTGAACCCTGTGCCGCTACTTATGATGAAGGTCATTATTAGCCAATAGCACTTCTATAACGCTTTTCTATCTGGTCCCAATCCAATACATTCCACCATGCATTGATGTAGTCCGGACGTTTGTTCTGATACTTGAGATAATATGCATGTTCCCAAACATCAAGTCCCATTAACGGAAATCCTTTTATTTCTGCAACATCCATCAATGGATTATCCTGGTTGGGTGTTGAGCTTACTACAAGTTTTCTATCGTTGGTCATCACCAGCCAGGCCCAGCCACTGCCAAAACGATTCTTTGCAGCATCATTGAACTGTGTTTTGAAAGCTTCCATTGAACCGAAATCTTTCACAATAGCATCATTCAATTTACCAGCAGTTTTGTGATCAGCTTTTGGCGACATGATCTCCCAGAACATTTCATGATTATAATGTCCACCGGCATTATTTCTCATTTTCACTGAGTATTTGCTGATGTTCTTCAATACATCTTCCAGCTTTGTTTTGTTTGTATCAACTTTTTCAGCAGCGGCTGCTTCCGCTAAATTTTTAGCGTACGTAGCAGCATGTTTGGTGTAATGTATTTCCATCGTCATTGCATCGATGTTCGGTTCCAACGCTGCAAACTCATAAGGCAAAGGACGTTGTAAAAACCCGATATTGAAACGAGATCTGTCTTCTGCTGCAAAAGCAGGAAGAATGGTTTGTGCTAAACCTAAGGCAATACCAGCTTTTCCGGCAGTCTTAATAAATTCTCTGCGGCCATTGTTTGTGTTTTCCATAAAAGAAATGATTTAAGATGGGCGTTTTGCCAGTTTAAAATTAGCCAAAAACCTTTTGAACACTCTGAAAGAACGGTAGTAAAATTCTTTATTGAATAATTGAGAATCTCTCATCGCTTTATAGGTAAGAAATGCCCCAATTGGTATCAAGATCATGGTTGATAACCACATTCCGGTAAAAGCACTCGTTACATCTTCTTTCACGAACTTCTCACCAAAAGTGTTGAACAAGTGGAAAATGATAAAGAAGATCACAGCAAACACCAATGGTGTTCCTAATCCTCCTTTGCGTATGATAGAACCAAGTGGTGCACCTATCATGAATAATAAGATGCAGGCAAATGCAAGTGTGAATTTTCTGTGCCACTCGATCTGGTGTTCACGAATGGTTCTTAGTCTTGCTTCTTCTTCTTTTTGAAGCATATCGATCAAACCATTTACAGAGTTGAGTTGAGAAAAAGCCCGTTCAGCAACGATCGCTTTGTATTGTTCCGGAATAAGTTCTTTGAACGAATTTGCTTTTACCTGGGCCTTTGGAATCTTGGGTTGAGTAGAATCAGCATAACCGGCAAAACGAAAATGTGTACTCAATTCCCTATTGTTTCTTTCTAAAAAAAGCTGATCGGTTTGAACAAGAGAATCTATTCTTTTATTCAACTGCATTACTGTAAGCATCCGGCTGTTATCTGCAAACAAACTATCGGGTGTTCTGCCGAATTGAAAATCTTTCAGGTCAAATACTTTTTTGTATTGCTTAAATCCGAGACGAATAAACTCAGTACTTGTTGTACCACGGTTTCCTTTCTCTTCATAACGGGAGCCGTTACGTAAAATGAATTCGAGATAACGTTTGTCTGGCGTTACTCTCATGATACCACTTTCAGCGATCATTAACTGATCCTGCAGGTTAAAGCTTTTCTCGTAGATAGCTATGTTGCGAATGGTGCTATCGTCTTTCTCTTTCTTGCCAATCCTGATCACATAACCTTCCATCTTGTTATAGAACACACCTTCTTTAATATCAAGAGCAGGTTTGCTTCTTACAAGATCCCATTTCAAACTTTCCAGTTTTAGCGTAGCAACGGGAATGATATTATTACCAAAGAGAAAAGATATTCCGGCAATGATGGTAGCAACCACCAATAATGGTCTCATGAAACGCATTAAAGAAATACCGGAAGATTTGATGGCAACAAGTTCAAAACTTTCGCCCAGGTTTCCGAAAGTCATTATTGATGAAAGCAGCAAAGCAAGTGGTAAAGCCAGAGGAACAACAGTTGCTGCAACAAAACCGATCAATTGGAGAATTGTGAGTGTATCCAATCCTTTTCCTACCAAATCATCGATCCATAGCCAGAAGAATTGCATCACCAGCACAAAAAGAGATATAAGGAATGTAGCCAGGAATGGTCCTATAAAAGCACGGATAATGAGTTTGTCAAGTTTTTTGATCACTTTGCAGCTACACTGAATGATGATGAATGGCAAATGTAAAACTTTCGAAAGACGAATTGGAGTTGGTAACCAATGCTGAACTCATTTTAACAAAGAACCGCATCATACAAAAAGTGTATGAGCTTTTTGGAGAGTTGAGTATAGCTTACAGGGAACTGAGTAAGGACCTTGACGAGGACTTGCTTCACATTCCTCCTAAAATATCGAAAGGTGAAAATTATCTTGGATTACCCTGGGTTATGCTGGACTATCCAAGAAATTTTCACGTGATGATGTATTTGCTATCCGAAGTTTTTTCTGGTGGGGAAAGCATTTTAGTATTACGCTTCAATTGCAGGGAAAACACCAGCAACAGTTTGCATCATCTCTTCAGCAGCATATTAGTAAAGGCTGGTGGATCGGTATTGGTTCAGATGCCTGGCAGCATCATTTTGAAACGGATAACTATCGTTTATTTAATGAGGCAGATAACTTATCAGCGTTTCCATACATCAAACTGGCAAAAAAAATCCCACTGCATGAGTGGGATAATGTTTTTGATTTCTTTACCAGCAATTTTGCTGAGCTGATGAATATCTTAAGCACCAAGGCGATGAAATAAATCTTTGATCTGGTATTCCCAAAGTTGCGATTGATCTTTGATCTCTCCCTTTTCAGCGAAATCCTTGATCACGAGGATCGTTTGATTGGTGATCTCAGTTTTTTCTATTCTGAATTCGAAATATTCTTCTTTTCCACTGTGCAACCAGTGAAAACGGATGAATTTGTCTTCTTCTTTCTCAACCACTTCTGCTTTATCGGGAGTTCCACCCTGCCAACTGAAGCTGTATACATTCTCCCATTCGTCCACTTTATCTGCAAACCACTCCTGCAAACCTGCCGGTGTAGCTAAAAACTCATACAATATATTTGGTGAACATCGAACGGGATACTCTAGCGTAAACAATTGCTTCTTACTCATTACTTTCACTTTACTCCTTTGTTTGAGGGCTGCAATAATAGTAAATACTCTAGGTCTTCAAAATTTTTTTTACATTATCTGTTCATGTACAGGATTTTGTCCAAACTAACCAAAGATTGAATGTTGCAACATCTTGTTTAGCAGGTCTTTTGGCAGAAAATAAAATTTTGGTATCCCGTTATTGAATTGTTAAATTGTGTAGCAGACGTGATGTAGAAATGATACCAATCCAGCTTACCACAACCCCTAATATTTTCCTACATGAGCATGCGTCAACTAAAGATCACGAAATCGATCACTAATCGTGAGTCTCCCAGCCTGGAAAAATATCTCCAGGAAATTGCCAGAGTAAATATGATCAGTGTTGAAGAAGAAGCCAGCCTCGCAATGCGAATAAAAAGCGGAGATCAGCTGGCCCTTGATAAATTAGTAAGATCCAATCTGCGATTTGTAGTATCGGTTGCCAAACAATACCAGAACCAGGGGCTTTCTCTCCCTGATCTTATTAATGAAGGTAATCTTGGATTGATAAAGGCAGCTTTACGTTTCGATGAGACACGAGGTTTCAAATTCATTTCTTATGCTGTATGGTGGATAAGGCAGAGCATTTTGCAAGCTTTGGCAGAACAGGCTAGAATTGTACGATTACCATTGAATAAAGTAGGCCTTACTAACCGGATCAATAAAGTTTGCCAGCAATTGGAACAGGAATTTGAGAGAGAACCAACGCCTGAAGAAGTTGCTGCAGTGCTTGATATCAGTCTTGATGAAATTGCTGCAACAATGAACAGTACTACCAGGCATATCAGTATGGATTCGCCTGTTGTAGATGGAGAAGACGGCACTTTATTAGACACTTTTGTAAATCCGAATGCAGAGCAAACAGATCGGGAACTGGAACATTATCAGTCTTTAAAAACTGAAATAGAACGTTCATTAAAAGCACTTACCGACAGGCAAAAAGCAGTGATCTGCTATTTCTTTGGAATAGGTATGGATCAACCGCTAAGCCTGGAAGACATTGGAGAGAAATTTCATCTTACCAGAGAAAGAGTGCGGCAAATAAAAGATAAAGCGATCAGTAAACTCAAGAATGCTTCAAGATGTAAATCGTTGAAGGTTTATTTAGGGTGATCACCACTCACGAACAAAAATGTAAGGATAAAGCTTCTTAACGTCGTTTCTTACATTTCTAAACCCATCAGTGATTTTTGTGCCACGCAATTCTATCTTTCCATAAGGCCACATCATGCATGGCTGATCATATATGTGAATGCAATCATGTTCAGCATCTCCAAAAAAGAGTTTCACACCATGACCAAGATCCTCGGTTTTAGCAGTACTCATATCGTAAGTTGATGTATAACGCTTATCCTTCAATGGCTTTAACCAAAGCATTTCTAAGCCTTGTGTGTTAAATCTCGGGTGTAAGATAGTTGCCCGTAAAGAATAATTAATAAAACTGAGGCATATTAGTGTACCTGCGATATAGCGAAAACGTAACTGTGGCAAACGATAATCTTGTGTCAGGTTAATCAATGGAATACAAAAAGACATTAACAGATATCCCATCCCAAATCTGAATTCAGGGGTCCGAAAAAACCAAATTAACTCTCCGGTAAACGCACAAAACCATAAAATAAACATTGCCCGGTTAGTCCGCTTCTTCCGCCAAATAATAAACCAGGTAAAAAAAGAACTGAGCGATAACAGAAAAACAGATAAATCTATCCATCGTCCCGAAGCAGTATGCTTCTCAAGCCAAATGGGAAACCATTGATGAAATTGATCTAAGGCAAAAACGCTTCTGTTATAACCATAACTTCCAGCTGTGCCTAGTGCATAATCTATTATTGCAATATCTTTGGGTACTTTCCAATCAACATTTACTAAATCAATCATGTAAAAGGGATACACAAAAAAACCACTAAGGATTATATTTCTAGCAAGCCATGGCAATAGAATGATAGCAACGCACAATGAAAGCTTCCAATAAACAGAGAATTTTTGTCTTGGAATAAAATACAACATCCATACAGCAGGTACAAGTAAAATAGGAATGGATGTAAGCTTGGCAGTAATACCAAAAAAAGAGATCAATAGCGGCAAAACAAAAAATCGAATATTTCTATGCTGCTTTTTCTGAATAATATCGAGCATACGAAAAAACACGACTGCTATCGATATCGTTACCAATGGTTCTGAAGCCGGCGAAGGAATATTTGCCAACAATGGACGTAATAAGAGAATACCAACAATAAGATAAACAGCACTACTCCAATTATCTTTTCGCCTTAGAATATTTTGCAACAGCCACGTATAAAAAAACATCACTAAAACTCCGTTTAATGGATACAGTGATTGACCTGCTACGTGGCTAAAAGAATAAGGTGCTGAGAGAATAAAGTTTGCAGGATTAAAAGCCAGTCTTCCATGAACATTTCCCAAGCCCGGGATTACTTTATAATTCTCATACCAGTAAACAGCATGATAATGGTAGTCGGCACTATCATGATTATATGGTGGAGCAAGGAAGTGCAGACTGATCAATAAAAACAGGCTTCCGGCGATATAAATATTTTTTCCAAAATTCAACACCAGCCAACCCTTGATCCTTACGATCGTAAGCTCTTTCTTTTTGGCCTGCCAAATAATGCTTATGAGCAATAACGGAATGAGGGTTAAATAATTAACTGCTATAATTTGCGATAAAAGACTAAAATATGCAGATGAAAAAATCAATCCAAGCAAAAAAACCTCCAGTATGGAGGCCTGAATTTCTAATTTCAACCACTTACAAAGTAAAAACCTCGAGATGCTTCCTAAAGAAAAAGTAATGAATACCAGCAATAGCGAATCCAGTAAAAGCAGCAGCATTTAACAGGGGTTTGATGGTTTTTGCTCTAAGCTAAGTGTGTATATTTGCCGCCCAATTTAGGTGAATTCACTAAAAGTGAGAATATGTTCCAGAGTTTATCCGAAAGGTTAGAAGGTGCCTTCAAGAATTTAAAAGGCGAAGCAAGGATCAATGAATTAAATATTGCCAATACGGTAAAAGATATACGCCGTGCATTGGTTGATGCCGATGTAAATTATAAAATAGCTAAGGAATTCACTGATAAAGTGAAGGACAAAGCAACCGGTGAAAAGGTACTCAACTCAATTAGCCCAGGCCAGCTGATGGTGAAGATCGTTCAGGATGAACTTACCGAACTGATGGGTGGCACCGAGGCTGAGTTTAACATAACCGGAACTCCAGCTGTAATATTGATTGCTGGTTTGCAAGGTTCTGGTAAAACTACTTTCAGTGGTAAGCTTGCCAATTTTCTTAAAACTAAAAAAGGCAAATCTCCTTTATTGGTTGCAGCAGATATTTATCGTCCGGCAGCGATCGATCAGTTAACTGTTTTAGGTGGACAGATTGGAGTGGATGTGTACAGTGAAAGAGAGAACAAAAATGCTGTTGAGATCGCTCAGAATGCGATCAAAGAAGCCAAAGCAAAGAACAAGAATGTTGTTATCATAGATACTGCAGGTCGTTTGGCAATTGATGAAGCCATGATGACCGAAGTTGCCAATGTAAAAGCTGCAGTTAGTCCCAACGAAATACTATTCGTGGTGGATTCAATGACAGGTCAGGATGCAGTTAATACAGCCAAAGCCTTCAACGAAAGATTGGATTTTTCAGGAGTTGTATTAACAAAGCTGGATGGTGATACAAGAGGTGGTGCTGCACTTTCTATTAAATACACGGTAAATAAGCCGATCAAATTTACCAGTGCCGGTGAGAAGATGGAAACGCTGGATGTATTCTATCCGGATCGTATGGCGCAACGTATTTTGGGAATGGGTGATATTACTTCACTTGTTGAAAAAGCCCAGGAACAATATGATGAAGAGCAGGCGAAGAAACTTGAAAAGAAGATCCGTAAAAACCAGTTCGACTTCCAGGACTTTTTAGATCAACTTCAGCAGATCAAAAAAATGGGTAACCTGAAAGACCTGATGGCAATGATACCTGGTGTAGGTAAAGCCATTAAGGATATCGATATCAGCGACGATGCTTTTAAAGGTGTAGAAGCGATCATTAAATCGATGACACCTTTCGAGAGAAGCAATCCCGATGAGATCAATGGCAGCAGGAGATTAAGAATTGCAAAAGGTTGTGGAAAAGACATAGCGGATGTAAATGCTTTCATGAAACAATTCGAGCAGATGAGGCAAATGATGCAGTCGATGAACAAAATGCCAATGGGCAGAATGATGATGCCGGGCATGAGAAGATAAAACGATTTTAACCTTTTGGCTTTTAATACCTGATTATCTTTAGCAACCTCAAAAAAAAGAGACCACTATGAAAAAAGTTTTATTCATCCTTTGTTCACTATTTGTTTTTGCAACAGTTACAAACGCACAAACTGCTGATGAGCAAAAAGCTCCTACGAAAGAAGAAAAGCAGAAAATGAAAGAAAAGCAGGAAGCTGATTATGCCGCTGCATTTAAAACTGCAGGTCTAACTGATGAGCAGATCAAACAAGTGAAAGCTGCCATGCAGGAAGCAAGTGAAAAAGGAAAAGAAATCAAGAAAGATGCTTCTTTAAGTGATGACGAGAAAAAATCGAAGCTGAAAGAGATCAGCGATGCAAAAAATGCAAAACTGAAAGAGATCATGGGCGACAAGTATAAAGCCTATGCTGCTGAAAGAAAGAAGCAGAAAGAAGCCGGAAACGCTAATGACAACTAATTCTCTTGTTTAAATAGTTAAAAGCCATCAGCAATCTGGTGGCTTTTTTATTGGGTTGCCTAATTGACTAATATTTGGCTCTCACCTGGTTATTAACCTCTTAGTGGTTTTCTGATGCCATAAAAAGCTGTTGTACAAGAGTGCGACGCAAGGAACGATGCCCAATGCCGGGCAGTTCGTATCCCAAAAAGATTTAATTTAATTTTCTGTGACATTTATCACTTGGAAGTATAGATGGTAACTGTTATTTTCGCCCTCCTATTGTTAACCAAATTTTCTAACCTGGCTTAAATTTCTATTTAAGATGTCAGTAAAACTAAGACTTCAGAGACACGGAAGTAAAAAGCGTCCTTTCTACTTTATAGTAGTTGCCGATGCACGTGCTCCCAGAGATGGTAAGTTCATTCAAAAAGTTGGAACTTACAACCCATTAACAGTACCTGCAACAATCCAGTTGGATCGTCAGAAAGCGTTGGAGTGGCTTCATAAAGGAGCTCAGCCAACCGATACTGTTAGAAGAATCCTTTCGTTTAAAGGAGTATTGTACCTGAAACACTTGTTACGTGGTGTATCACTTGGCTTGTTCGACGAGGCTACAGCTATGACCAAATTCCAGGCTTGGCACGATGAGCATGAGCAAAACATTCGCCGCAGAAACGAGGAGAACAGGCAAAAGCGTAGAAACAGCAGGCAGCAATACACACCTGCAGTTAGAAGAGTAGAGAATCAGGAGCCTACACCTTCACAAGCCGATGCAGAAACATCTGGTGGTGAAGCAGAAGCTTAATTCAATACATTATTGCTTTGCATAGAACCCTTCAATTATTTGAAGGGTTTTTTGTTTACCTGAAGAATTATTGACAAAACTTTTATGGCAACAGCTTCCGGGTTTCATGGCATCAACTGTTGTGTCACTCACTTGTACGTTCAGTTTGCAATGCAACAATTCCAGCAGTAAAACATTTATTTTACACCTTCAAAAAAGATCATCATGAGTACCAATCCCATCACTGTAGAAGAATCAATTCATGCATCTCCAGAGCAGGTTTGGAAAGCACTTACAGATAAAGATGAGATGAAACAATGGTATTTCGATCTTGATGCATTTAAACCAGAACCCGGTTTCGAATTCCAGTTTACCGGACAAGGATTGAAAGGAGAACAGTACCTGCATCTTTGTAAGATTCTTGAAGTTATCCCACAACAAAAGCTAAAGCACTCCTGGACTTATAAAGGGTTTGAAGGTTACTCCGTAGTAAGCTTTGAATTATTTGCAGAAGGAGAAAAAACCAACATAAGATTAGCACATGAAGGAGTTGAAAGCTTTCCTGCAGACAAAGAAGATTTCGCCAGGCAAAATTTTGTTGAAGGCTGGACCTATATCATAAAAACCGCTCTGAAAAATTTTTTGGAGAAAGGCAACTCTATTAACTGATCTCAAAGTTGCTGTAATAACAAACTGTTAAATCCATTCCCTAAAAAAGCTTTCTTTTCTCCGAAGCATGAAAATCTTTCGTTGAAGTATTGTTTTACTCTTACGAGAGTGAGCTAGGATTTTGCTGCGAGAGTTGCTTGTCTTTTCTCCCGCATTCTCAGGATAATTTTGAGAGGCTATGAATCTAAAAAAACGAATACACTTATTAATAGTGAACCTTTTCTCATGTGCACACTAGGTGTACACACAGCCTTTTGTTTCTACAAAGGGCTCTCTTTTTAAAAGTGTTTTCTGCAAACCCGGATCATAAATACCTAATGAACTGAATAAAATCTTATGCGTAGTAAGTCGAGATTGATTGTTCGGAAGGGAGATGAATACATAACGCTGGCAGTTAAGGATATTGTTTTTATTTATCGTAGCGATACCATTGTGATCGTTACAGATAAACAGGAACGAAAGTATTTGTGTGATAAAAATCTTGCACAACTGGAAGAAGAATTAGATGCTGCAATCTTCTTCAGGGCAAACCGGCAATACATTATTAATATCAATTGCATCAGGAGTTTTAAAACGGTAGATAAAGTAAAGCTCCAGGTGTTTCTTAAGATATCGCATGAAGATCACCCGATCATTGTAAGCCAGAAAACTGCACCGCAGTTTAGAAAATGGATTGCTGAAGAGTAAAAAAGTATATAAAGTAAATCTAGTCAGCTGTTCACATCTATACCAAATGAAAAAAGAGAACACTTTCATGTTCTCTTTAGCGGTGAGAGAGAGATTCGATCCGCCAAACGGCGGAACAGTTTGACCCGTACGGCAGTTTTAGCCGGTATGTACAGACTGATTTCAGCCACAACTTTTGAAATAAAAAAAGAGAACACTTTCATGTTCTCTTTAGCGGTGAGAGAGGGATTCGAACCCTCGGTACAGTTTGACCCGTACGGCAGTTTAGCAAACTGCTGATTTCAGCCACTCATCCATCTCACCGGCCGAATTCTTAAGGACGGCAAAAATAGAGGGAAAAACCTAATAATCAAATTTGAAAGAGTAAATAATCAGACTTTTTTTATACAGGCATCTAGCATTGATATTCAATATCATTAAAGGAAAATTTATTCATCCGGTTCTTCATCCTGCTTCCTTATTGTTCTTGCTTTTAGTAAAGAAGCACTTCCATATTTATTCTTTACCGAATCGATGGCTTTGTACAGGTTTGATTTTTTTTCTGCATCATCAAACAAATTCGCCTGCATCGCATGATTGGTAAGTTCGGAAAGCCGCACACCAAGTAAGCGAACCTTCTCTCCTTTTCTATACAATTTTTTGAACAGTTCTTTTGCAATGGGTATCAATTCATCATCCCTGAAAGTATAATCGATCGCAATTTGTTTTGAAGTTGTCTGGAAATCTGGATATCGGATCTTTACTGCCAAACATCCTGCAAGCTTCTCGTCCTGCCGAAGTTCATAAGCAACTTTTTCTGTCATCCTAACCAGTTCACTCATCAAAAATTCGAGATCATTGGTGTTCTCATGAAAAGTATTTTCAGTAGAAATTGATTTCGACTCATGATATTCATGCACTTCTCCATGATGAATTCCCTGTGCTTTAAACCAGAGATCTGCACCCCATTTACCTAACTGCTCTTCTAATTGCTCTATGGGAAATTTTAAGATATCACCAATAGAGATGATGTCCATAGCTTTCAATACCTGGAAAGTTGATTCACCAACACCAGGTATTTTATTCACCGAGAGTGGAGCCAGAAAATCTTTTTCTTTTCCAGGTTGAATGAAGATATATCCATTGGGTTTTGCCTGGTCTGTTGCCACTTTTGCCACAAATTTATTTGCAGCTAAAGCAAACGAGATAGGCAGTTGTGTTTTATCGATGATCTCTTGTCTCAGATCGATTGTCCACTGGTACGGGTCAAAGAATTTATCCATACCAGTAAGGTCAATGTAAAACTCATCAATAGAAGCTTTCTCGAACTTTGGTGCTTTTGCAGCAATGATATCTGTTACCCAACGTGAATAACGACTGTACTCACCTCTCGTTCCTTTTACGATGATCGCATCAGGACAAAGCTTCATAGCAGTTGCCATTGGCATCGCAGAATGAACACCAAACTTTCTTGTTTCATAACTGCACGCTGCTACAACACCTCTTTCACGGCTTCCGCCAACAATCACCGGCTTTCCTTTTAAAGACGGATTGTTGAGCACCTCAACACTTACAAAAAAAGAATCAAGATCAAAATGGGCAATATATCGCTGTGGTGTGTTCAAGACTGCTAAGGTAAGATTTGCATTAGCGCAGCACAGCTATTTAACGAATCAGGAGTACGGTACCTTTTTCAAAGTTTATCTTCTTCGAATTAGGATCCTGGTATTGTAGTGTCCATATAAAAGTACCTGTGGCTTGCCTGTAAGGACCAATAAATCCATCCCATCCTTTTTGAGGATCGGTGCTGGTAAATATCACTTGTCCAAACCTGTTAAAAACAGTGAATTTATATTGCTTTGCAAAGCATTGAGTTGCCGGTTTAAAAACATCGTTTAAACCATCTCCATTGGGAGTAAAAGCAGTGGGTACATAAACAGCACAAGGGCAACGATCATAGGTTACATCAAACTCTTTCATATCGAGCGAGCAATCGTTCATGATCATTACACGATAATGCCCTGCTTCATTAATTGTTCTGTCAGCTAATATCAGCCCGTTTTCCCATTGATAAGTATGCGATGTTCCATCTCTTGCATTAAGCGTTAATACATCACCAACACATATTGAAGTGTCTTTAATTTGTGCGGGAACTTTTACAGATACATCAGGTTTTATGGTAATGATCGAAGTTGCTGTATCTGCAATACACTTGCTGTAGATGATGGCTTTCACCGTATAACTACCTGGTCCGGGATAAGTATGTGAAGGATTGAGTGAAGTTGAGATATTACCTGTGCCGGATGATGGATCACCAAAATCCCATTTTACAGAATCAACTTTCGTAAACAAAATACCAAAGTTTACAGGCTTATCTGCACAATTTTGCTTTTGTACTGTAATACCATTCTCTTTAAGTGTATAGCTTGATGATCGCAGATAATTATATCCTGCAAACAAATACTTTGTACCTACATTAAACTGTGCTTTTTTGTATAGACAATTAACGCCGGCCGTATTCGGTGCTTCAATAATGCTAAAACTTTCATCAACAGTAATCGTTGGTCTTGTTGCATAACGCATACCGATGTACATTCTTCCATCAGGGCCTACATTGATCGTTCTGAAAACAAAAAAACAAGTAGCCCTGTTGCAGGTTTCAAGATCAGCGATTGGCGTTAAGGTGGTAGATGTATTTTCTACTGCTATAGCATTACCAGCATTCAGATCCATTTGAATAATATCGTGATAGGTGATAGGCCGTCCATCATTTTCACTATATTTTGTAGCGAGGTAAAGCTTACTTCCATCAGGAGAAAGATCTGCTTCCTCAATATATATTCCCTGCTTTACTCCTATTTGTATTGGATTACTGAACTTACCTGTTGCATTATCAAAATCATATACAATAACCTTATTTGAATCAAAATCGGGTATTACTGCTTTTTCACCATTAGCTGAAAATTTCATGTTACTAAGACCAGGATTTACAGTAGAATCAACAATCACATTTTCAGGAACTGGTGTTATCACCGCAATATCATTGATGCCTGCATCTGTTACTAAAAAACTATAAAGCCCATGATCAGCGTAAGTGGTTATCCAGTAATCTTTTTGATTACAATGAGCTGTACCGGCAATGATCATAGAGCAGTTCTTCTTCAATCGCTTTTGAAAATTATTGGGACTAGTAGGTCTGGGATAGATCATTTCATCAATATCACCCGGAGCTTTTAATCTTAAAGGGAAAGCCTGTAGTTCATATGGATTTGCAGCATCGCTTATTGCAAAGAGATAAAACAAAGTATCGCTGCTTGGTTTGGGACATACCAATGGCATTACATTTCCTGCCAAGGGCCACCAATTGTTGTATTTGGGCATTTTGAAACCATCCCTGTTGTAAACTGTGAGACCATCGGTATAGAACATTAATTCTCCTGCAGTATCGCAAATGGAAGAAAGATAATAAGGAGGATCTCTCTCAGGAGATTTTGATTTAAAGCCCGATGGAGGTGTGGTATTAAAATCAATGCCTCCCTGTTTACCAAAAGTCCAAATATTATATCGCTTTTGCGCAATGCATGGCGATAGAGCCAATAAACATCCTATAGAAAAGAAGAGTATTTTTTGTTGTGCATTCATTATATCCTGCCCTGTACTGCTGATTAACAAGAATTCTGCCTATCCAGCTCTAACAATGATATTCTAAATATAAGATTTGCTGCATAGTCTGTTACTTAAAATCGGCAGAGCAGCATCAGCGATAAATGTCAAGCAGGCCATCTGGTAAGGTTACATGAACTTCTGCTTTTTTATGGTCTATTTTATCCAGTGTTTCTTCATGGATTGGTATAAGCATTTCGATGCCATCAACAATTACTTTTAATAAAAGTTGGTGCGGTTGCTCAATTACTTCTTCAACTTTTCCTAATTCTTCTCCTTCATTGATCAGTTTGTACCCTAACATTGCCAAGGGAGAAGTATTGCCTGCGACTTTCTTCAGATCATCCGCCTTTAGCCATACTTTTTTTTGCGTCAGTTTTTTAGCAGATTCTTTCGAGTTTACGCCTTCGAGCATAACATAAACCTCTTCTTCACTTTTAGCTCTTGCTTTGGTAATAAACCATGGTATATAACTTCCTTTAACCTCTTCAATAAAAATCGCTTTCACGTCTTTTAATGAAGTTTTCTTTCCAATCGAATGTTGTAAGATCACCTCTCCTTCCAAACCAAATGTGGCTACTATTTTACCAATGCTGATGTAATCGCTCATAAAACAAAATAACTGCTCTAAAAATAAAAAACCGCCCTTGCGGCGGTTTTTTATAACTTAAATAGCACATTTAAAATTTATCCCAGAACAATTTTGTTGTTACCTGGTCTCCACCAACTGAAGTTGCAGCTGCATTATAGTTAGTGGTGTTAAGATTTTGTTCAGGAATCGGGTAAGTTAAACGAACTGGAATAGCAGTGATTGCAGTTGGTGGTTTTACCAATGCTGGCTGATCAAGTCTTCTCCACTCGATCCACTCATCCCAGCCACGATTGTAAAGAGCGATCCATTTTTGTTCGCCGATCAATTGCTTCCAGTTTGCTGAAACATACAAAACACCAGGCTGAAGAAGATAGGTTGTTGCTTCACTGGTTGTACCTCCCCATTCAAGGATAGAGGCAGTAACAGCAGCATTGTAATGACCTACCGCTGTACCAGGAACATTATATCCTCTTTCTTTTGCTTCTGCAAGGAAAAATTCAACTTCTGCATAGCTCAGCAAGGTAGCAGGAGCATCAGGAGCTGCGATAGCATCAGCAGGCTTAGAGAAAGTAGCATAGTTACTACTTGCACCTGGCGTACCACCAGAATAACCACCTACTGCATCTGTAGTGAAGTAATCATCTGTTCTTGGATCACTTAAAGCAAGCATTCTATTTACAATAGTGCTAGCCGCAACGAAATCTTTACGACCGCTTTGTACCAGGTCAACCCAAATAGGGTTTGTATTTGGAGGAGCAGATAAATACTGGAATACAGCATTATCAGCATTAGAAGTAAATACACCTGCTGCAACTGCAGCTTCTACAGTAGCTTTTGCTTTTGCATTATCAGCATCAGCAATGGTCATTCCCATTTTCAGCTTAAGAGAATTGGCAAATTTCTTCCACATTGCCATATCGCCACCATAGATCAAGTCGGCATCGCCAATGCTTGAACCTGTAGTAGTGATATTAGCAATAGCAGCATCAAGCCTTGTCAATAGATCATTGTAAACTGTTTGTTGATTATCGTACTTAGGCTGTGCGGTATTTACATCCAGAGCCTGAGAATACGGTATATCTCCAAAAGTTGTTACAAGATAATACCATGCATAGATTTCGGTGATCTCAGCAATTGCTAAAGCATTTTTCTGAGTGGTAGCACCCTGGATCTGCGCAGGAATCAGTCTCTTTCCTTCTCTCAGATCACGGATAACATCTCTGTACATGTAGTTCCAGAGTTGTCTTGGAATCTGCCTTGTGTTGATATCGAAATTGCTTTCGTCAGTATAAGTAGTTTCCTGCCAATACTGAACTACCAGACGAAAGATATTATCGTTTACGTTGGTCGATGTTAGTGCATCGGCAAAAGCTTTCTGTCCATTAGATATGAAAGCTGTAGCCGGAGCGGTCTGTGGATTCTTTGGATCCACATTCACGCTGGTAATATCCCTTTTACATGCTGTTGTAAACAGCAGCGGCAAAAAGGTGAGTGCGATTATTATTCTTTTCATAGATAATGTCGTTTAGAATCTTAGTTTCAGATTGAAAGTATAAGTTTTTACTGCCGGATATGCACCACCCTGATAGCCTTGAAGGTTACCAGCACTGATGATCTCTTCAGGATCTGCATAAGGAAGGTTCTTATGGATGATCCATAAGTTTCTGCCTATCAGCGACAGATCGATACCTTTAAATACTTTCAAGCCGTTCACGAATGTCTTCGGTAATGAATATGTTAAAACTACTTCTCTCAGTTTTACAAAGCTTGCATCGTAAACAAATGCAGTGTTCGGCTGGCGAGCATATCCAAACAAACCATAGTTTGTATTAGCTGCATAAGTAGCATTCGGCTTTCCGTCTGGAGCAACACCCGGAAGCAATACTCCACCACCAGAAGCAACTGAATTTCTGGAAGGATTTCCTTTACCATTCAGTCCTGCAGTTTCAGGATAAAGACCTGTTGCTAAGCCATAATACATATCCAGTGAGAAAACATCACCACCCTGGCGTACATCAATCAACCAGCTTAAAGAAAGATCTTTATATTTTAAAGTGTTATTTACACCACCCGTCCAATCAGGATTTGCATTACCGATCACAATGTTTGAAGAAGCACTTCTTACAGGATAACCAGTAGTTTGGCTGATTACAGGCTGGCCATTTACGTATGTAAAGTCCTGGCCACGGATAGTTCCATAAGGCTCATTCAATGTAGCGTTGAGTGACACACCACCCTGGAAGGTTCCAAGAACGATGTTATCGATACCAGGATAAAGTTCTTCAACTTTATTTCTGTTTCTAGCCCAGTTTAAATTGATTGTCCAGCTGAAATTTTTGTTTTGTACCGGAGTACCAAAAACCGTTAACTCAACTCCCTTATTACGGATATTACCTGCGTTAAGGAATCTTGAATTATAACCGGTAGAAGTAGATACTGGCACAGCGAATATCTGGTTGAAAGTTTTTGCGTTATAGTAAGTGATATCAAATCCAACTCTGTTCTTTACGAAGGCAGCTTCTAAACCAACTTCATAAGTTTGTGTTTTTTCTGGTAACAAAGCTGGGTTAGCTGCAGTACCTGCAACCGATACCAATGGAGAAGCGCCAAACGGAGTACCAATATTGTACACATCTGCAGTAGCTGCAAAGTTTCCGGAACCATTACCTGCAGTTGCGATGTTACCTCTTAATTTACCATAACTTAACCAATTCACAGATGACAACAGTTTAGAGAATGTCCAACCTGCAGAAAGTGAATAGTAGGTAGATGATTCATTTCCTTTAGGCAAAGTAGAATATTTATCATTTCTAACTGTTGCATCTAAAGTGATCATGTCTTTGAAAGTAAAGGTAGCTCCACCAAATATACCCCAGTTGTCGATCTGAGAATAACCTTCAACCGGTGCCGTTGGTGCATTTGCAGAATTAGACAATGAATAGATCTTCTCAACGATCAATCCACCATTTGTTGAAGCAAAAATGCTTTGAGAATTTCTCCTGTTCAATTGTGTACCTGCCAGTAATTTTAAGTTCAGGTCACTTGTCAAACCTGCTTCATAAGTACCCAAGAGATCATAATTCGTTTCTCTGTAAGTTCTGTTGTTACGGTTATAGTTAGATGTTGTTACACTACCAACAGCTTGTCTTTCTTCCTGCATCTCATCATAAGTATCTAAAGATGCTCTTCCCATGAAGCCAAGACCTTTAATTGGAGCATAGTTTACCATAACATAACCTGTCATACGATTACGACTATCGTTCTGATAGTTTTCATAACGGGTGAAATAAGGATTATCCCAGTAGATTGGGGTCAGGTCAGTAGGATCTGCCCAGTTCCAGGTAACATTCTTGCCACCACTTCTGAAGTAAGCATCTTTCTGCTCCTGAACATCAACGTTAACCTGCCACCATTGACGCATGTTTGTCATCAGATTCTTGTCATCATATCCGGTTCCATAACGGCCTGTAGCTGTCATATTGGTGAACTGAACATTTGCAGCAGCAGATAATCCTTTAGTGATGTTGTAAGTCGCTCCTAGGTTGAATAGGTTTTTAGCGATCTTACTATTAGGCATGATACCCTTATCATCGGTTCTGGTATAACCTAATTTAAAAGTTCCGTTCTCATTGCCATTGGTGATGAGAATGCTTTGGTTAGAAGAAACTGCAGTCTGAAAGATAGATTCAGGTCCATTAGCTGCAGCAACCCAAGGACGAGGTTTACCATAGTTAGGAGATGTAGGATCAAATGCATCCCACTGGTATACTAATTTATTAGGATCAAATGCACCTCCGTAAGATGCATCTTCACTTACAGGAACAACAAGATCATTTACACCATCATTGTTGATATCCCTGTAAAGGAAACGACCTGTTGGATCCTCGTAGTAAGCACCATATCCACCACCATACTCATTCTGGTATTTAGCGAATGTTTTTTTATCGTATTTACCAAAACCAATACTTGAGTTCACAGTAATACCTAAACCTCTTGCACCTTTTTTTGTAGTGATAACAACAACACCGTTACCACCTCTTGAACCGTACAATGCTGTAGAGGCTGCTCCTTTCAAAACCGTAATCGATTCAATATCATCCGGATTCAGATCCTGGATAGCACTACCGTAATCATAACCACCACGACCAGTAGACTGACCACCAGATCTTACCTGTGAGTTATCAACCGGCACACCATCAATCACAAATAACGGTTGGTTACTGCTACTGATGGTTTTTGCACCCCTGATCACCACATTCGTAGAACCACCCAGGGTATTTGCCTGGCGTAATTCCATACCGGCTACTTTACCAGATAATCCCTGGATAAAGTTGCTGCTTCTTGTTTTTGATACTTCGTCCCCATTTACAGTTTGTGCTGCATAAGGAACCTGATTACGAGTTCTTCTTTGACCTAAGGCTGTTACTACAACCTCATCAATTACTGCTGTACCCCTTGCAAGTTTAATATCAACTCTTGTAGTTGATTGTGAAATAGTGTACTCCTTAGTACCAAAATTGGTAGCAGAGATTACAAGTACATCACCATTTTTTGCTGAAATTCGAAAGTTTCCCTGAGCATCGGCAGCGACTCCGGTAGTTGTGCCTTTAATTAAGATTGAAGCGCCTTCAACGGCTGCTCCCTGCTCATCTGTAACCCTTCCTTGGATTTCCCGGGTCTGGGCAGTGGCTACAGACCATGTCAGTAGCATCACTGCAAGCAGTGATAGAATTTTTCTCATGTGCTATAGGTTTTTAAATAAGAAGTAAATATAACGGTTTTAACGAATAAGTTAAAAAAACCTGAATTATTCCTTAAAAAAGTTATAGATAACCTAAAATAGACACTTTGATTAATAATGTGCTGCATTAAAAAACAAAATATCCTACTCTTTCTAAGGTATTTTTGCAGCATGTTATTACTTGATGGTAAACTAGCATCCCAAGCTATAAAATCGGAACTTAAACAGCAGATAATCAATTTAAAAAACGATAGAAAACCTCATTTGGCAGCCATACTTGTAGGCAATGATGGAGCCAGTGAAACCTACGTAGCCAGTAAAGTAAAATCATGTGAAGAAATTGGTTTTCAAAGCACTCTTATCAGATTACCGCATTCTGCTTCGGAAGTAGAATTATTACAAAAAATTGACAATTGTAATCATAATCCCGAGATCGATGGAATTCTTGTGCAGTTACCGCTTCCGAAACATATTAATGAACAGAAAATAATTGAAGCAATCGATCCGTCAAAAGATGTCGACGGGTTTCACCCGGTAAGTGTAGGAAGGCTGGTTCAGGGACTTTCTACCTTTATTCCCGCCACACCTTATGGTATAATGTTAATGCTCGAACATTTCAACATCGAAACCAAAGGAAAGCATGCAGTAGTAATTGGTCGCAGTAATATAGTAGGCAGACCCATGAGCATTTTATTGAGCAGCAATGTCTCAAAAGGAAATTGTACTGTTACCATCTGCCATTCAGCTACTAAGAATCTTAAAGAGATTTGTTTACAGGCTGATATAATAGTAGCAGCATTGGGGAGACCGTTATTTGTAACAGCAGATATGGTGAAAGAAGGTGCTGTAGTGATTGATGTAGGCATTACCAGGATAGAAGATGCATCAGCTAAAAAAGGATACCGTATCAAGGGTGATGTTGATTTTGAAAATGTATCCGCAAAAGCATCAGCAATAACGCCTGTGCCTGGTGGAGTAGGATTAATGACGATCGCTGGCCTATTAAAAAACACAATGCAGGCATATTTAAACAGAACACAGCAGGGTTGAAAAATGACAATGGAAGAAAAAACAATAACAAAGCTTCCTGTAATGGAAGCTTTTTATACAATACAGGGTGAAGGTTTTCACCAGGGAAAAGCTGCTTATTTCATTCGATTAGGTGGTTGTGATGTTGGTTGTTTTTGGTGCGATGTTAAAGAAAGCTGGGATGCAGATGTTCATCCCAGGTTTACCATTGAAGAAATTGTTCAGCAGGCGAAAAGTGCTGTCAACTGTCAACCGTCATCTCTCAACGCTGTTATCGCTGTGATCACAGGTGGCGAACCACTACTGCACAATTTAGATGCGCTTACTTCCGCTTTAAAAACAGCGGGTTTTCAAACCAATATCGAAACATCAGGCTCTTCACCCCTTTCCGGTAACTGGGATTGGATCTGTCTCTCACCTAAAAAGTTCAAAGCTCCATTACCAGAAGTTTTGCAAAAGGCAAGCGAACTAAAAGTGATCATCTATAATAAAGATGATTTTAACTGGGCAGAAGAACATGCAAAAAAAGTGTCCTCATCATGTAAGCTGTATCTGCAACCTGAATGGAGTAAAGCATCTTCCATAACACCCCTGATCGTTGATTACATCAAAGCAAATCCTCGTTGGGAACTGAGCCTGCAGATACATAAGTACATCAGTGTACCTTAAAAGCCTCGTATTTAATTCAGGTATATTCCATGTATGTTACATGTATATTCGATATTTAATCCATAGTTGTCTCAGTTAAACTGTAACGCTTAGTCGTACTTACAATTAACGTGTCGATTATTCGTTTTAACAATGCTGTTCAGCCGATTTCACGAACTTTCAGGCTTATCTATGAAAAGAATTATATCGTCGCTTGTTCTATTGATTATTGTATTCTCTGCTAAAGCTCAATATGATCCTGAGAAGGTGAATAAAAAAGCGAAAGATGTATATGAACAAGCGTGGGATAGTTACAGGAACGGTGATCTGAAACAATCCATTGCATTATTTCAGAAAGCGATAAGCCTGGATGCAAATTATGTTGATGCATACCTTGATCTTGCCGGTGTTTATGGTGATATGAAAGACTATGAAAAGTCGATCATGAACTTTGAAATTGCAAGAGCAAAAGACACGACTTATTTCAAACCGTTTTATGTGTTGTATTCGATCAATCTTGCAGGTGCAGGAAGATTTAATGATGCATTGAATGCAGTGAATAAATACCTGGAGAATCCTAAGCTTGGTCAGAATGCTACCGCTTCGGCTACACAGCGAAAACGTTCTTACGAGTTTGCGATCGACTTTGCTGCAAAACATGCTGCTGATAATTATGTTTTTAAACCGGAAAATCTTGGCGATAGCATCAACTCTGATCAGCCGGAATATTATCCATCAATGACGATCAACGACAGCATCCTCGTTTATACAAGACGTGGAGCAAACGTTCGTGAAGACTTCTTCGAGAGTAATAAAACATCAAACGGTTACAGCAGATCAAAACTGATGGGTGGCGACTTAAATGATGATCCTTTTAAAGGTGCGTTACATATTTCACAGGATGGTGAGTGGTTGATCTTTGCTGCGGATTATGGGCAAAGAGGTTTTGGCAGTTACGATCTTTATATTTCTTATTGGACACCACAGGGCTGGAGTGTTCCTGAAAATTTGGGATCTAACGTTAACACCGAAGCATGGGAAAGTTCTCCATGTTTAAGTCCTGATAAAAAAGCATTGTACTTCAGCAGCACCCGTTATGGTGGATATGGACAAGGTGATATTTACGTTACGTATAAAACAGGAAGAGGATGGTCTCCTGCAGTAAATCTGGGGCCTGAGATCAACACCAGAGGTGGTGAACTGGCTCCATTTGTTCATGCTGACGGAGAGACGATGTACTTTACTTCTGATGGTCATGTAGGTTATGGCGGAACAGATATTTATATGAGTAAACTGAACAGGGTTACTGGTAAATGGGGAACACCGATCAACTTAGGTTATCCCATCAACACCATTGAAAACGAAGGAAGTTTATTTGTTGCCGCTGATGGATTAACTGCTTATTATGCCAGCGACAGGGCTGATAGCCGTGGAAGTTTAGACCTGTATAAGTTTGAGTTGAGAAAAGATATTCGCCCGGCAAGAACTTTATATGTTCAGGGTTATGTGTACGATGCAAAAACAAAAAAAGGATTGCCTTCTTCGGTTGAGTTAATTGATAACAGTACCAATACCGTAAGAACAAAAGTGCAGACGGATGAAACAGGTTTTTATTTCATCACACTGCCAACAGGAACTGATTATACTTTTACTGTGAACAGGCAGGGATATTTATTCTACAGCAAGCTTTATGAGTTGAGTAAAGAACAAGCAGACAGCACCTACAAAAATGACATCCCCTTGCAGCCGATAGAGTTGAATGCAACGGTGCGATTGAAGAACATCCAGTTTGAAAGCAACTCAGTGAAACTACTTTCAATAAGTCTTGTTGAGTTAGATAAACTGGTTCAGTTGATGCAGGAAAATCCCCAGATAAAAATTCAGATAAGCGGTTACACAGATAATGTTGGTGCACCTGCCGACAACCTGAAGCTTTCTCAAAACCGAGCAAAAGCGGTGACTGATTATCTCGTAAGTAAAGGTGTTGACGTAAAACGTTTAAGCTGGAAAGGTTTTGGAGAAACGAAACCGGTGGCAGATAACAAAACAGAACAGGGCAGGGCTTTGAACAGGAGAACCGAGTTCACGATTGTGGGTATGTAAACAATTAGCAAATCAGCTAATTTGCTAATTTGCTAATCATGACCCCTGAACTACTATACCAGATCGCACTTACACAAATTACCGGCATCGGTACTGTGCAGGCAAAATTGTTAATTGAACATTTTACTGATGCATCACTGATATTCAAAGCAAGGAAAAAAGATCTTGCAGCTGTTGAAGGTATTGGCGAGATAAAAGCCAAACTGATCAAAGACTTTGATGATTTTTCTATGGCAGAAGATGAAATAAACTTCCTGGAGAAACATCATATCAAGCCACTATTTCTTACTGATCCGGAGTATCCACAAAGATTATTGCATTGTTATGACCCTCCTACTCTGCTGTATTATCGTGGCAATGCAAATCTGAACAATGCGAAAGTCATCAGTATTATTGGTACAAGAACCAACAGCGATTACGGCAAACAGGTTACAGAATCTATCATCGAAGGTTTGGTTGAACAAAATGTTCTGGTAGTGAGCGGCCTTGCTTTTGGCATCGATGCAATTGCACATAAATCTGCTGTAGCCAATAAACTGCAGACTGTTGGTGTATTGGCTCATGGATTAGATACGATCTATCCGAATCAACATAGACCATTGGCAAAAGAGATGTTATTGAACGGAGGTTTACTAACAGAATTTACCAAAGGCACAAAAGCCGATAAACATAATTTTCCTAAACGTAACAGGATCGTTGCTGGAATGGCTGACGCTACAATCGTGATTGAAACTGCAACAAAAGGTGGCAGTATGATTACAGCAGAATTAGCCTACAATTATAACCGTGATCTTTTTGCCGTTCCGGGAAGAACAACAGATAGTAAAAGTGCAGGATGCTTAAAACTGATCCAGCAGAATAAAGCAATGCTGCTTTCAGATGCAGAGCAACTAATGCAGGTGATGGGCTGGCAACAAACACAACCAAAGAAGAAACAAACAAGAGAGCTGTTCATCGATCTTTCGCCAGAAGAAAAAGTGATCGTTGACCTGTTGAAAGACAAAGAATCGATTCACATTGATGAAATATACATTAAGAGTAGCCTCAACAGCAGTTCTGTTGCCGAAGCAATGCTGAATCTTGAACTGCAGAATGTAATTACATCGTTGCCGGGGAAACTCTATAAGCTGAATTGATTGTTACAGTACAAGAGTGCGACGCAACAGCAGAAGCATAGTAGCACTATCGCTGACTACATAATTATTTCCTGCTATAGTTTGGTGCTTCCTTGGTAATATCAATGTCGTGAGCATGACTCTCATTAATTCCGGCATTGGTGATCTTGATAAATGTTGCCTGCTGTAACGCTTTAAGATCTTTTGCACCGCAATAACCCATTCCTGCTCTTAGTCCACCGGTATATTGATAAACGATCTCGCTAACATGACCTTTGTATGCAACACGACCTTCAATACCTTCGGGCACATATTTTTTTACATCAGTGTTCGAGCCCTGGAAATAACGATCGCCACTTCCCTGTACCATAGCACCGAGTGAACCCATTCCTCGATATTCTTTGAACTTTCTTCCTTCGTAAATAATGGTTTCACCAGGGCTTTCTTCGGTTCCTGCGAAAATGCTACCCATCATCACTACATCGGCACCGGCAGCCAATGCTTTTACCATATCACCGGTGTAACGAATACCGCCATCACCGATCACAGGAATATTTCTTGGCTTGAGGATTTTTGATGCTTCCATAATTGCCGTGATCTGCGGAATACCGGCTCCTGCAACAATACGAGTAGTGCAAATTGAACCCGGACCAATTCCCACTTTTACAGCATCTGCACCGGCATCAGCCAAAGCTTTTGCTCCAGCTGCTGTTCCAATATTTCCTGCGATAACCTGTAAGCTTTTAAAGTTTTTCTTCAGTGTTTTCAATGCATCGATCACTCCTTTACTATGCCCATGAGCTGAATCCAATGTAACAATATCTACTCCTACCTGTTGTAAAGCTGCGGCTCTATCTAAAAGATCGTTTGTAATACCTAATGCAGCACCAACTAACAATCTTCCATATTCATCTTTCACTGCATTGGGAAAATTTCTTAGCTGAAGTATATCCCTGTAAGTAATTAAACCGATCAGCTTTCCCTGCTTATTCACTACAGGTAATTTCTCGATCTTATACTGCTGAAGAATCTTTTCAGCTTTCTTCATATCCGTTCCCTGAGGTGCAGTAACCAGTCTTTCTTTGGTCATTACATCACTCACTATTTTCTTTACATCTGTCTCAAATCTAAGATCACGATTAGTAAGAATGCCAACGAGTTTATTGCTTTTATCAACGATAGGAATTCCACCAATCCTATTCTCCCGCATTAATCGCAAAGCATCTCCGATTGTTGCATGCTCTTCGAGTATTACCGGATCTAAGATCAAACCACTTTCGCTTCTTTTCACCTTACGAACATGTTCGGCTTGTCGTTCAATACTCATATTCTTATGCAGAATTCCCAGTCCACCTTCTCTGGCCAATGCGATCGCAAGATTGGCTTCTGTAACAGTATCCATTGCTGCAGACAGCATCGGGATGTTCAAACGGATGTTCTTTGTAAGATTGGTTTGAATACTCACATCTTTTGGTAGCACCTGGCTATAAGCAGGCATTAATAGCACATCGTCGAAGGTGAGACCTTCACCAAAGAATCTTGAATTTGCAGTCTTGTTACGGGAAGAATTGGAGTTTGTTGCCATGTGCAAAGATACATCGGCATGTGAAATGTCGAAAATCAATTTTATTTTACCGGCTGGGGTAAAAATCTCAACGTCCCTTGCGTCGCACACTTGTGCTGATGAAAAAGACTGAACTGAAGGCTGCTATTCAATCACCAAACAATTTCTCTTTAAACTTTTGATACAGGAAAGAAACGATCAACAGCAAAGCACCGATCGACACATAACAGATGATCTTCTCAACTGTAGAGAAATTGATGCTGTCAACAGTAATTAGTTTTAATAATGTAAGAGAAACCAGGATAATGGAGCCCATTCTAAGCCAGGACTGCTTCATGTACATACCCCAGGCAAAAAGAACGATCGAAAGCAGTAACCAAAGTAATGTAACGGTAATCCCTTCCCACTGCATTGCAACATACAATACCAGGTAACACAATCCCTGGATGATCAGAATACGCTTCAATAACTGTTCACCAGGCAAAAATCTGCTGGATAAAAATGCCATTACACAAGCCAGCAGGCAAAAAACGCCGGTGATATTTGTCAAAGCATTATTGATCGTTCCATCACCTACAATAAATAACGAACCAAGATATAAAGCAAGATTGTTGACAACGATCATCTCTACATCAAACATGGAGAGCTTTGTTTGTCTGGAGAAATGATAACCTACCGCTCCAATGGTAAACAACAGGTAAAAGGCCAGCATAAATCCCAATCCCGAACTGAAATGTCCGTCTTCATAACGTTGGACAAGCCAGGTAATGAATAACGCCCAGGTAATAAACATTGCCATCTGGCTCATCACCTTCCACATTCTTTTAAACGAGATAAAGATGATGCCGAAGTTGATCAGTAATATGTAACTAAAGAACATGGTGGCATTCTCATTATTTTGACTGATGAGGAATGGAATACTGTAAGCTCCTACCATTCCCAAAACGCCGATCTCTTCACGGTGTAATTGATGGCTCCATAAGTTGTGTAACCTGTTAATACAACCATTACCAGAAAAGCCATCCAAAATGGAAACATGTGGTAATAAACGAAAGCTGCATAAGTGGTGAAGTAGAGCGAAGCCATTGCACCACTAAAAAGTATCGCACTGAACAGTGTATAATTAGCTTTTAATCTCAGTGACAAAAAGAAAAGTAAACCACCAGCAGCATAAGCCAGAACAATACGGGTAACTTCAGAAATAAGTTGTTCATCAATGGCATATTTTACACCGATAGAAAGTCCGATCACTAACACAACAATGCCAACCAGGTGCAAAAGTTTCAACCCGATAAAATTCTCTAAGCTGAATGGCGCCCTTAATAGCTCTTGTGGATGAGGTAAAGTATTTATATCAATTCCTTTCAATTGCAGTACTTCTTTTCTTAATCTGTTCAGGTGTTCCTGCTGATTCATCATCTCCATGCTAAGCTGTTGTACTTCCCTTTCTATCTGCCGGATTCGTTCTTCCTTTTCCATATTAATGAAAGATACGAAGTATAAAACACAGGAAGGATCGTCGTAAACCACACTTAGGGATAACCATAAAAAATCAATCACTATCCTTTGCAGACGTTTTATAGTATGAATACCTAGGTAAACTACTAGCATACAATATTTACTGATGCTAATCGTTGTTTGTTTGTAAGCGACAGCTTTACTTCGTTTACCTAAACCAAATCCAAAATGAAAAACCGTTACTTAATTACGGTGCTTTTGAGCACCATCTACTTTGCATCATTTGGCCAGACCTATCCAATGGAAACCGTTGGCTCTCCGGCATCACCTTGTTCGGCAGATTCGTATACTGGTTGGGTAAATAGCACTCATCTTAGCTTTTCCGGAAATGCGACCGTTCAAAATCTCAATCCTTCCAATAATCTGAATGCCAGTGGTGGTGGAAATGTATTCTTCAACAATACACAAGGAACTTATTTACAGATATCAGGATTTAGTCCTAGCAATGCTCCAGCCAGCATGGACATCAGCTTCGATATGTTTGGTTATAACGTTAACAACCTGAACGAACTGGTTTTGGAATATTCAACCGACGGCATCAATTACACAGCATTGCCTTACAAAAGATTGTTCCGTAATTATGTTGCACCAACTCCATGGGATATTATGGTGAGTGATCCATTGCCATCAAGCGTGGGTTTCTCTAATCTCAGGATCCGGTTCAGGCAAACAACTACCACTCAACAATTCAATATTGATGATATAGAAGCCAATTTCTATTCAGCATTACCTATCAGGCTATTAAGTTTTAGTGCGGCGAAGCTAAAAGGAGATGTTCAGATCAACTGGACTGCATCATCAACAGATGAACATGAATATTTTTCACTTGAAAGCAGCACAGATGGCAGGCACTTTACTGCGTTAAAAGATGTGAATGTAAAAGGCATTGGTGAATTTGCTTATAACTATACTGACCGTCCTGCTACAGAAAAAACTTTCTACCGTCTTAAAATGATTGATGCAAATGGAAGATCAACCTACAGCCAGATCGTTTTTATTCAATCTTCTGATCTGAAGAAACAATTGATCCAGAATCTTTATCCTAACCCGTCAAGGGAAGTGATAAATACCCAGGTTCTTGCCGAAAGAAATGATAAGGCGGTTGTGATAGTTAGCGATATTTCGGGAAGGATCGTTCTGAACAGGAACTATTCACTGGCTGCAGGATTAAATAATTGCTCAATCAATGTAAGCCAGCTTAACAGCGGATCATATATACTCAAGATAATAGTAGATGGTGTTACGGAAACCCGCAACATCATCATTCAATAATTTTCGTAAGTAGTGTTTTAATACGAGGGCTGATTTTTCAGCCCTTTTCTTTTGCTACAACTGGCAGTGGTTATTTGTACGCTTACGCCTATCTTTATCGTTCTCAATCCCTATATATGAATACAGTTATCGTACCGGTAGATTTTTCCGAAACATCGCTAAATGCGGCTAAATATGCAGCGCAATTATTAGTAGGACATTATGGCGTAACACTTTTATTGTATCATCATTATTCAAAAGCATCCGAAGAGCAGGAAGCAGAAAGTACATTGATGGGTTTAAAACAGCAGTTGAATGAAAAGTTTGCTGTGAACATCGATGTTTTGAATCATAAGGGAGATGATTTTATCGAGGACCTCGAAAGAGCCGTTCGTCACAGAAGACCAGAGTTGGTGATCATGGGTATCACCGGACGATCTCCGTTAGGCCAGGTACTGATCGGAAGCAATACATTAAAATTTGCAGAAACAAGAGCTTGTCCTGTTCTCATCGTTCCGGAGCAAGCCGCATACAGGGAAGTAAAGAATGTGATGCTGGCATCAGATTTCAAAAATGTATTTAATACTACTCCTTCTGCTCCGATCAAAGATTTCCTGCAAACATTCAGACCACAATTTCATGTGGTGAATGTAGATCCTGAACATTATGTATCGATTTCTGAAGCTTACCAGAAAGAGAAAGCCGATTTTGAAGAGATGTTCAGAGAATTCAATCCTGAATTTTATTTCATGCGTTTGTTTGATATTGATGAAGCCCTGAACATGTTTGCCAAGGAAAAAAATATTGATCTTATCATAGCCATTCAGAAACAACATTCATTCTTTGAGAAGATGTTTAAGAAAACAGGAACCACCAAAAAACTCTCTTACCAGAGTGAAGTTCCTGTTTTGGTGGTGCATGAATAAGACTTTCGACCGTTTATTTAAAGGCTGACTGGTAACACTGGTCAGCTTTTTTGTTTTTATGCTGATGAAAGCACTTGAGTACAAGAGTGCGACGCAACGAAAGAACAATCGAAGCGTTGAAGCTGGCCTCTAAAACTGTATTATACACATTCAAGGTGCATAACCCTGTGAAAATCCAAGAAACTAAAATTAATTCTATAAACGCTGAAACACTTGCCGGCATTGAATTGTAAATGCTTTCAACAGAGAAACACTAATTCACATTTTCTGTGCAAAACCTGGTTTAAAACAGGTGCAGAACAAAGAGTTCTAAAATTTGGAAACGGCTGTAAACCTAAAGTATCTTGTAGTTGTAATTGATGATCGAAGTGGTAAAACACCAGGATCTCAATTAAAAAAGAGACAGGCTAGGACTACAAACTTCGGTAAGTAAATCTGAACCCGTTTCGGTGAGGCAGAATTGGCAACGAAACTGCAACGCCAAATCCCAGGAGATAACAACAGCTTCGGCTAACGAAACAACCGGGTGTAAGTGCAAAACCCTTCAAAAGGTTTTCCTTACAAATCCAGCAGATAACAAGCCTGGTGAAAACCAGAACTGATAACAATGCTGGTGTGAAGCAAATATCTTAATTGGTAGCAGCTTCACAAATCCAGTTATGATAACATTGTTTAGCAATAAACATGATAACATCAACTGGTATGAGCACAACATCCGTCAAAAAGAAGTTGTACTCATCAAATCCAACAGATAACATTATTCATCTGCAAAGCTGAGTATGATCACAAGTTGGTTAGCGTTGAGACGGTAAAACGGATCAACACTAAGTATCAAAGGTGTTGCTTCGGCAGTCTTGCACCTATGGTACGTTGAGAAGATAGTCTTCACCGACTATGCTGCTCAAAAACTTAAAAAAGCACTAGGTTAGTAAGTGTACGTAAGTATGTTTATTCTCCGGGTGCTTTTTTATTTGTACCAACCCAAACATTCTCAAAGCTGCGGTTGTGTATCTTAGTTGCATGAGAAAATTCATTATTCCCTTTTTACTCATTGCCATTTCATCATCTGTTTCTGCGCAAACCATTATCCAAAGAGATCCTGAAATTGAAAAGATGGTGAACGAAGTTTCACCTGATTCGTTACGCTCATATATTACCAGCCTGGTTTCTTTCGGTACAAGAAGTACGCTTAGTACACAAACAGATCAAAAAAAAGGAATTGGTGCAGCAAGAAATTGGGTATTGAGTAAATTCAACCAGTTTGCTGCTAACTCTGGTGGCCGATTATCTGCTTATATTGATACAACTACCATTTCAAAAGGTGGCAGAGTTGATAAGCCAACTTTACTTGGTAACGTAGTGGCTGTTCTCAAAGGAACTGATCCAAACGATAACCGAATCTTCCTTATCAGCGGTCATTTAGATAGTCGTGCAAGTGATGTAATGAATGCTATCATCGATGCACCGGGAGCCAATGATGATGGCAGTGGCACTGCAGCAGTAATTGAGTGTGCAAGAGTAATGAGTACAAGAAGTTTTCCGGCAACGATCATATTTATTGCAGTAAGTGGAGAAGAGCAAAGTCTTTTAGGTTCAGGATTCATGGCAGAACAAGCAAAGAAAGAAAACTGGAATCTCGAAGCTGTATTTAACAATGACATCATGGGCAGCAACAACAGTAATGAAACAAACATTATCGATAATACCAGGGTTCGAGTATTCAGCGAAGCATTTTCACCGGCTGATACAGGAAGAACCATTCAGAATATTCGCAATCTTGGTTTAGAGAATGATGGAAGATCTCGTCAACTGGCTCGTTACGTGAAAGAGATCGGTGAACGTTACGTTGATAACCTAGAAGTGGTAATGGTATATCGAAACGATCGATTTTTACGTGGTGGAGATCATACACCTTTTGTACAAAGAGGTTTTGCTGCTGTTCGCATTACAGAAATGAATGAGAATTACCACCACCAGCACCAGGATCTGAGAATAGAAAAAGGTATTCAGTATGGTGATCTTCCTGAGTTCATGGACTTCGAATATTTAAGAAAGAACACGGCGATGAATCTTGCCAACCTGGCCAGTCTTGCAAAAGCTACATCAATGCCACAACAGGTTCAGGTTGAGACAAAAAATCTTACCAATTCAACTACTCTTAATTGGTCGGCACCAAAAAGCGGAAAAGCAAAAGGTTACTACGTATTGATGAGAGAAACTACCAGTGCCGTGTGGCAAAAGAAATTTTTTACTGCGGAGACGAAGATCACATTGCCATATTCGAAAGACAATTATTTCTTTGCGGTTCAATCGGTTAATGAAACAGGAAATGAAAGCTTACCGGTTCTACCTTCAGTTGCTCGTTAATTAACAAAACCACAATAGATATCATATTTCTTTTGCGTCAATAACATCCTACATGAAAATATTATTTACATATTGTATGGCTTTGATGATAACAACCGGAATGATATCATGCAAAAAAACGCCTGACCTTGCAGAAAATTCAGCTTCACAGTCACTTGAACTGGTAAATGTTTCTTATGGTGCTGATGCAGCACAAAAGATGGATGTTTATCTTCCTGCAGGTAGAAACACAACTGATACAAAAGCGTTGATCTTAATTCATGGTGGTGCGTGGATCGGTGGCGATAAAGCTGATATGAATGATGCGGTTGCCACGCTTAAAACATTGCTGCCCGATTTTGCGATATTCAACATCAACTATCGATTGGCTGCATTGCCTTCATCAAACCTATGGCCTACACAGCTCAACGATGTGAATACAGCTTTTGATTTCATTATAAATAAGTCACCCGATTATAAATTCAACAGTAGTAAAATTGCCATCGGTGGTGCCAGTGCAGGTGCTCATCTTGCATTGTTGAAAGCTTACAAACAAAACACTGGCAACATCAAAGCAGTAGTTGACATGTTTGGTCCGACTGACATGGCTGACCTGTACACCAAGAATAGTAACTATCAGCCTTTGCTAACTATTTTCATGGGTGGCACTCCTGCAACTGCAGCTACGACATATGCCAATGCAAGTCCTTTATTTGCTGTTACGCCAACATCCGTCCCAACAATTATATTACATGGAACGATAGACAATGTTGTTCCCATCACCGAAAGCGATAGCTTGAACAATAGACTCAATAATGCCGGGGTTCCTAAACAATATGAGAAATATTCAGGAGAAGGTCATGGTTTCTGGTCAACTGCAAATACAGCAGATGCAATGATTAAGATCGCTTCCTTCATCAAACTACATGTAAAGTGATCCAATTCATCTGCAAAACATTTAACGACCTAACACCCCACGAACTTTACGAGATCCTTCACTTGCGAAATGAAGTGTTTGTTGTAGAGCAAAATTGTGTTTTCCAGGATGCCGATCATAAAGACCACGGCAGTTATCATTTAATGGCATGGGTGAATAATGATCTTGCAGGTTACACCAGGTTGTTGCCACAGGGTTTGGCTTACGAGCAAATGAGTATTGGCAGGGTTGTTACATCTCTCAAGCACAGAAGATCTGGTGTAGGAAAAGAATTGATGGCTGAATCGATCAAACGCTGTTATGATCATTTCGGAAATGGAACAATTAAAATAGGAGCACAGGAATACTTAAAAAAGTTCTACGAATCTTTCGGGTTTTCACAAATTGGTGAAGGTTATCTGGAAGATGGTATTCCGCACATTTATATGATAAAGGATAATTGATTAGATCAAAACCATTGTTTGTGCATTGCACTCAAAAATTCCTTATCTTCTACAGGTAAAATCCTTCCAAAAATAGGTGCATTGCCTAACACGGAATCTATTTCACACCTTGGGCACAATGCTGTTTTTCCTTCGTCAATCCATTCATTTATTTCCGTTGCAGCAAAAATTTCTAAGCAATAGAAGCAACCACAAATACTGCTTTGAAGAATTTGATCTCTATGGCAGGAACAATATTGGTGAACTGCCCTTAAATAATAATCATCATAACTCATTTCATAATCAACTACAATAAGAAAGCAATTCTCTCACCTGCTCTACAATACTTCCATATTTTGTTGGTTTGATCACCACAGTAACACCATGCTCAGCAAAAAAACTGTTGTTCTTTTCCATCGCCGATGTAGTGAACACCACCACCGGGATTTCTCCTAGCACTGGATCCTTTTTGATCTCGGTTAACGTTTGCACGCCATCCATCAAAGGCATATTAAGATCAAGGATAATAAGGCAAGGCTTCTGACCAATTTGCTTTAACTGTTCAAGAATGTACATCCCTTTAATGCCATTATCGCCATTGATCACTTTGAAAGAAGAATCAACATCTTTAATCGCACTGGTGAGCAAATCCCTGTCATCAGGATCATCATCAAGACAAACAATAATTTTATGTTCAGACATAACCGGGCTAAGATATGTATTAAAGTTTCATCACAGCTTCTTACTGCTGCTTAGTTATTTCAACTCCAATGCCAGAAACTTAGCAGTATGACTTCTTTTATTGCCAACCATTTGTTCCGGAGTTCCTTCAAATAAAATTTCACCTCCTCCGTCTCCACCTTCAGGACCTAGATCGATAATGTGATCTGCAACCTTGATCACGTCGAGGTTATGTTCTATCACTAAAACAGAGTTACCACGATCAACCAGTTTATTCAATACATCCAGCAAATGCTGAATATCCTGGAAATGCAAACCCGTTGTTGGCTCATCAAGTATGTAGAAAGTTTTGCCAGTATCTTTCTTACCAAGTTCGGTTGCAAGCTTTACACGCTGAGCTTCACCACCACTTAAAGTAACGGCACTTTGCCCCAGAGTGATGTAACCTAACCCAACATCCTGCAATACTTTGATCTTCCGATACAGGTAATGCACAGGCTGAAAGAATTCACAAGCTTCATCAACCGTCATATTCAAAACATCGCTGATCGATTTTCCTTTCCAGCGGATCTCCAATGTTTCCCTGTTATAACGTTTGCCATTGCATTTCTCACAATGCACATAAACATCAGGAAGGAAATTCATTTCTATCACTCTCAAACCACCACCTTCGCATAAATCGCAACGGCCTGTTTTTACATTGAATGAAAACCTGCCTGCGTTGTATCCACGAATTTTTGCTTCGGGAACAGAAGCGAACAAGGTTCTTATCTCTGTAAAAAATCCACAATACGTTGCAGGATTGCTTCTGGGCGTTCTTCCAATTGGAGATTGATCAATCTCGATCACTTTATCAATATGTTCTAACCCGGTTACAGACTTGTACTGCATACACGGATACTTACTATTGTAGCAATGTTTCGAAAGTATTGGATACAACGTTTCGTTGATGAGTGTGCTCTTTCCACTTCCGCTCACACCGGTTACAACGATCAGTTTACCTAAAGGGAACTTAACTGAGACATTTTTCAGGTTGTTACCTTTTGCTCCTTTTAATTCAAGGCTCTTACCACTTCCTTTTCGTCGTTCTTTAGGAACTTCAATATTCTTCTTACCACTTAAGTATTGAGCTGTGTCGCTTCCGCTTTTTAAAACTTCTTTCGGAGTTCCTGCAGCAACGATCTGCCCACCGTGTTTACCGGCTTTGGGACCGATATCTACCAAATGATCTGCCGCAAGCATGATGTCTTTATCATGCTCAACTACCAATACGCTATTGCCGATGTTGCGAAGATTTTTCAAGGCTTCGATCAAACGATGATTGTCTCTTTGATGCAACCCGATAGAAGGTTCATCAAGAATATAAGTAATGCCCTGGAGTTGCGAACCGATCTGTGTTGCCAAGCGAATACGCTGGGATTCTCCACCACTTAATGTTCTTGACGGACGATAAAGCGATAAATAAGTTAACCCTACATCCAATAAAAATTGTAATCGTTCCCGGATCTCCTTCAAAACATCTTTGGCGATTGTATTTTGTTTTGTGCTGAGTTTTTCTTCAACTGACTGGAACCAAACCATCAGTTTATCTAAGTTCTGATTACTGAGTTCAGCGATATTCTTCTCTCCCACTTTGAACCACAGACTTTCTTTTTTAAGTCTTGCTCCATTGCATGTGGGGCAATTGCTCAGCTCCATGAATTTTTCTACCCAACCTTTCAATACATCTGTACTTTGAGATGATGTGAACCATCTTTTCAGCATTGGAATGATGCCTTCATAGCTTCCTGTGTACACATCAGGAATATTTTCATCATTCATGTCGAGTTCTAAACTCGTGGTGATGCTTCCATCACCATATAATAAAAGGTTGAGTTGTTGTTCAGGTAATTGATCAATGGCTTTGTCTAAATTGATCTTATTCTTTTTTGCAAACATTGCCACCTGCTGAAAAACACTGGCATCTCTTTCTTCACCCAAAGGAGCAATCCCACCTTCTTTTACACTCAGGCTTTTATCGGGCAATACTTCATCGAGGTTGATGGTATAAACAGATCCAAGTCCTTTACAATTCGGACAAGCACCATATGGTGAGTTGAATGAGAAACTATTGGGTGAAGGTTCTTCGTAACTGATGCCCGTGTCCTCACACATGAGTTGTTTGGAGTACTGTACCAACTTTTCCTGGTCGTTGATCTGCAGGAACATCAGGTCTTTACCCACTCTTAACGTTTGCTGAACACTCTGACTCAGCCTCACCTTCATATCATCTGTTACAGGCAAACGATCAACCACTACTTCAATGTCGTGGATCTTATAACGATCCACCTGCATTTTAGCAGTGATGTCTTTGATCTCGCCATCCACTCTCACTTTTAAAAATCCTTTCTTTCTTATCTCTTCAAACAGTTCACGGTAATGACCTTTTCTACCACGAATTAAAGGAGCCAGTAAAGTGATCTTCTTATTCTTGAATTTTTGAAAGATATTTTCTACAATTTCTTCTTCACTGAACTTCACCATTTTTTTGCCGGTATTGTAGCTATAAGCTTCACCTATCCTGGCAAATAACAAACGCAGGAAATCGTATATCTCTGTAACCGTTCCAACCGTTGAACGTGGGTTCTTATTCGTGGTTTTTTGTTCTATAGAAATAACCGGCGAAAGACCACTGATCTTGTCAACATCAGGTCTTTCCATATCGCCAATAAATTGACGGGCATAAGCACTGAAGCTTTCCATATACCTACGCTGACCTTCATTGTAGATGGTATCGAAAGCAAGCGAAGATTTTCCGCTTCCGCTTACACCGGTAAAAACAACAAGTTTATTTTTTGGGATGATGAGATCGAGATTACGGAGATTGTGTTCTCTTGCCCCGATCACTTCAATGGTCTCTGTTTTTTCGCTCATAAAAGGACGTCGAAGTTAGTAAACCGCTTCCATTCTGAACGTCAAAGCTGAGTGAAGATATATCTGCACAAGTGTCACGCTGAAGACGTGATAAATGTGACGCAACCCAGGCTAAATAGTAGTGCTATAGCCGGTTCCATGATTCAGGATCAACCAATTGAAACGAAAATTTTATTTAGCTGAAGCAGTCCACTTTAATAAATAAGAATCGCAACCAAGGTTATTAATGTTCATCCGGAATGTTCCTTCTGCTTTGTCGCCATTTAAAGTAGCATCGATTTCGAAATGCCATGCAGTTGAACCTCCGTTTGGCGGTTCGCTGATGCTGCCTTTCGCTTTTCCATCTACAATATCGAATGCACCTTCAGGACCAGTGGTAGTTTGTTCGAGTTTCCCGGAACATCTCCAGTAACCGGAGAAGGTGAGGTTTTGGAGTTTTTTCCCATCAGCAGAAATGTCGAACGATATTTTATCGCCTTTCATTCCATTAGAGATCTCTCCTTCGAAATGCTGTGCATCTTTGGTTTCGTTAGATTTATTCCCGATAGATGTATTATCGGCGGCAGGCGTTTTATCAGTATTGCAGGCAAAGAAAAAACTTGTACATACCAAAAGGGCAGCGATCTTTCTCATATCGAGGTTTGAAGCAAATAAAACAAACAAATTAACTTTAAACAAAAACAAGATGTTCTCATTTTTCAAAAAGAAAGAGGTCGGACCTAAAGTAACTGATGTTGTTTTTGCTAAAAAGCAGGGTAAATGGAATGCACTGGTCAATGCGGCAAAGCAACATCCCAACACTGTATTTGTAGCCTGGTTTGATGAGAGCATGGAAGCATTACAACAATATTTTCAGCAGCAGAATATAACAGCAGAAGTGACCAGTTACCGACAGTTACATTCAGGATTGATTGGCAATAAATCAGTGGTTTTTATTGAACATCATCCATTAAAAGCAAAGGAGCAACAGGCTTTCACCTCACTGCATGAAAATAAAATCTCTGTTTATTCTTCTTTGGATGAAGCCTTCTTTCGCCATTTTGGCGGTGATAAGATCACTGCTTTGCTGGACAAATTGGGTTTGCAGGATAATGAAGCCATCAGTCATTCATTGATAACAAAGTCAATTACCAATGCCCAGGAAAAATTAGCGGAGAAGGTGACGATGGAACAATCGGCAGGCAGCATGGAAGAATGGATGCAAAAGAACATTGGCTGAGCATTTTAAGCGATACGACGCTTTTTTACTTTCTTTGCACCTGTCATGCCCGGCGAAAAAGCAAAAAATCTCCTCAAGCTATTACTGAAGATCGTTGTTACCGTAGTTTGTCTGTGGTACATCAGTAAAAAGATCAACTGGAACGAAACCTTGGATCTTGTTCTGGAAAGTAATCCTGTATGGTTGGTTGTAGCTGTATTTCTTTTTACTA
This sequence comes from Chitinophagaceae bacterium, assembly GCA_024508725.1. Lineage (GTDB taxonomy): Bacteria > Bacteroidota > Bacteroidia > Chitinophagales > Chitinophagaceae > JAEZDC01. The sequence continues at coordinate 357,313 of JANINS010000003.1, forward strand.
TCTCGAAGATCATTTCTTCTTTCAGGCTTAATATCTATTTCAAGAATATGGGTGTGCAGCTTACAGAAAAGAAGAACCTGAAGTTGTACTGGCTTGGCATGTTCTATAACTTATTTCTTCCGGGAAGTATCAGTGGAGATGCTTATAAAGTGATCTTGCTTAATCGAAAGTACAAATACTCTGTAAAATTGTTGAGTGCTGCTGTGCTGCTCGACAGGGTTTCGGGTGTAATGGGATTAGGCATTCTGGCAGTGATCTATTATTTTCTCATTCATCGTGGTGCACAATATTCTGATTGGGCTTTGGTTGCTTTAATACCAGGAATCGCCATATTTTATTTTGTGGTAAAAAAAGTATTTCCAACTTTCTTACCAGGAGTATGGAAAACGTTCTGGCTGGGTTTAATGGTACAGGGTTTTATTGTACTATGTGCTTATTGTATTATGGAAGGATTGCATATAGCTGAATCGCATGAAGCATACATTCTCATTTTCCTTTTCTCTTCTTTGGTTGCCATTCTTCCGTTGAGTATTGGTGGTGGATTGGGTATTAGGGAGTTTGCTTTTGTATCTGCCAGTAAAGTGTTTGCATTGGATCAGCATCATGCCGTAACGATCAGTTTGTTGTACTATTTTGTTATCCTTATTAACTCGGTGGTTGGTGTAAGATGGGTATATAAAGATCCTTTGGAAGAAGAGGTCAGTGATCAGAAATAAGATATCCTTACTGATAACATCCTACCTCTTAACTCGTATCTCTTACTTCTTCCTTCGTACTTATCTTTACCTCATGGTTGTAGCTAAAGAAAAATTACGTTTAGACAAATACTTATGGTCGATACGGTTATTCAAAACTCGTAGCCAGGCTTCCGAGGCTTGTGAAAAAGGCAAGGTGAAGATGAATGGCACTTCAGTTAAAGCTGCGAAAACGGTGAATGTGGGTGAAGAGTATGAAGTAAAAACAGAAGCCAGGAAATGGGTGATCAAAGTTGCAGATCTGCTACACACTCGTGTACAATATTCAGAAGCGATCAAATATTATATCGATCTTACTCCAGCTGAAGAAATCGAGAAATCAACCTTCCAGTCAGAAAGCTTCCATACAGGAAAAAGATTAAGTAAAGTAGGACGACCAACGAAGAAACAGCGAAGGAACATGGAAGGTTTTATGGATGAAGAATGAGAGAATATTTATCTTTCCTTTATTAAACACACACTTGATGAAACATTTTCTGCTGTTTTGTATGTTCGTACTATGTCTTAATTCAATTTCTGCCCAAACCGATAGTACGGCAAAAGACAGCACAGAAGTTTCCGATACCAGTATAGACAAGGAAGTTAAAACCGTCCAGGTGGAAGCGCAATTTCCTGGTGGAATGCCTGCATGGAGAAAGTATCTCGAAACGACTTTAAAAGTTGATCTTTTAGAAAAATGCGTTAAGCTGAAGAAAGGTCAAAAGATGGTTAGACAAACGGTTATTGTTTCTTTTCGTGTTGATAAAGATGGAAGTATTTCGAATGTGATTGCTGAAAATGCTTCTGAAGTGTGTCCTTCGATAGCTGCGGAAGCTGTCAGGGTGATAAAAAATGGGCCTAAGTGGTCTCCTGCTGTTCAAGATGGTAGGACGGTTATTTATCGCCAAAGACAAAGTATTACCTGGGTGCTGGAAGAATAAATGAAATTAGTTTTTGCTCTTAATTATAGAGTAATATTCCGTAAGTACAAACAACTACTGCAGTACAAGAGTGCGACGCAAGTAAAGCTCAATCGGAGTTCCGAACTTCTGCTCCATCATTCTCTTTTATCTTTGTCGAATGCAGATAGACATTCTCACTGTAGTTCCCGAATTGTTGGAAAGCCCTTTCAGCCACAGCATTATGAAACGTGCCAGGGAAAAAGGTTTACTGGTTGTGAATACGCATAACCTTAGAAAATGGGCGATCAACAAACATGGCCAGGTAGATGATTATCAATATGGTGGTGGTGCAGGAATGGTGATGATGTGTGAACCGATCGCTAATGCTATTGACGAGCTGCAGAAAGAAAGGAAATACGATGAGATCATTTATATGACGCCTGATGGAAAAAACTTCAACCAGGGAACAGCGAACCAGCTTTCATTGAAAGAAAATATTCTCATCATTTGCGGTCATTATAAAGGTATTGATCAGAGGATCCGTGATCAGTATGTAACGATGGAAATCTCTATTGGTGATTTCGTGTTAAGTGGTGGTGAACTGGCTGCAGCTATTGTTGTAGATGCGATTGGAAGGCTGCTTCCGGGTGTTTTGAATGATGAGACCTCTGCCCTTTTTGATTCTTTCCAGGACAACCTGCTGGCTCCTCCGGTTTATACACGACCTGAAATTTGGCGTAATATAAAAGTGCCTGATATTCTGCTTTCAGGCGATCCAAAAAAGATAGAAGACTGGCGTTATGATCAGGCCTTGAACAGAACTCAAACCAAACGTCCTGACTTGTGGGAGAAGCATGAAAACAGTTAGATTGGGTTTTTTGTGTCCGATTGGGTCATTGTTAAAACTTTAACAATTAAACAGTTTGTGGCAGCGAAACTACCTTTACGCTGTTTAAAACCAAATCCAATTATCCTCGAAACCCCGTTTGAAAATCCAATGTCTTAACCGGTCACCAACCTTGCAAAAACCAACAATGCCATAGGGCTAACCGAAAGAAAAACCAAAGGCTGGAAGGAACCGAAATGTGTTTGAACCCTGCTACACAGCAGGGTTCTTCATTTACATCACATTCAGGATTTGTCTGTTTTGGTCAGGTTAAGGTCTTATTGCAGTCCTTCCCCTTAAAGCATACAGCAACCTTTGCTTTGTCGAGCTGTTGCTCACCTACGAAAAACAGTTTCCTCTTTTTCGCTAACCATTTATACCTGGAGGAACACACCTATCGAAATGTCCTGCTATGTGGCAGGACATTTATATTATAGTTGGATAGATATCTTAGTTGGTTTACCGGAATATTGAATTTCAAATTCTGCAGTTGGCAGGTCTTCTCTGGATCTAAAATCAACTTTTTTTCCGTTTACTGTTATGGATTTGGCAGCTGAAGGGAATACAAAGAAACATTTGATCCCAAAGCTGGTTGTTCGATTGCCTTCTTTATTAGCAATGATGATCTCAGAGCTATTATTTTTAATGCCATCAGTTTTAAATTCGACTAGTGAATAATTTTTTGTTGCAATACTGTTTTTAGAAGTTCCATCATCCGTAAAATATTGAAACGCTGACCGGTGTTTTGATGCCACATGAACCAAACCAATAGCTTTCCTTTTATGTAGAGCTGTGGGATTTGTGATGTCCTGAATATTTATCGGGATAAAACTTCCTTCTTTGATACAGACAGGGTATTTTTCAATGGTAACACTATCAACCATCCAACCCGGACCTTGCAACACTTTTGCCTGTGATGGATTTAGCCATTTCCCTTCAGGCAAATAATAACGTCGTGTTATTGCACCTTTTTCCAGAACAGGAGCTACCATTAAGTTTTCGCCCCACATAAATTGATCTTCGACTTTGACCGCAACAGAGTCATCCGGAAATGAAAAATACATTGGAGAGATCAGTGGTTTACCATTTTTCTCTTGTTGGTATGCCAGGCTATAATTGTAAGGAAGAAATTCATACCGGGTTTTGATTGCTTCTTTTGCATAGTTTCTCCACGGTGTATCTATCAAGGCAGCTTCACTTGGAAAACTGAAAGCTGCAGGTTCTGTTTCATATAAAGCGGTTCCGTGTGGACGAAAGATCGGCGTAAAAGCTGCAAACTGCAACCAACGAACATATAATTCGTTATCACCTTCACCACCGGCAAAACCACCGGCATCACTATGAACATATGGCACTCCACTCATACTCATTCCAAGAAGAATTGGAAGCTGAGCTTTCAATCCACTCCAGCTACGGCTTACATCACCAGTCCATGGAAAGATGCTGTAACGCTGGCTTCCTGCAAAACCACTTCTGTTGAGGCTGAACAATCTTTTGTTGGGATAGAACTGAGCATATTTCTGAAACAACATCTTTGTCCAGTTGTGACCATAGATATTGTGTACCTCATCTGCAGCAAATAATCTTTTCTGCTTAAGATCTTTTAGGTTGTGATACAGATCGGAAGGATGTTTTTCAGGCTCACCAAGATCACCCCACCAGGCTTCTACTCCAACATCCATTTGCTTTTTATAGAAGTTCCAGAACCAGTCTTTTGAATCTTTTCTGAAGATGTCGATCAATCCACCTTTGCCAAAATAAAAATCAGTAAGATAATAAGGCTTGCCTGCAGAATCAACTGCTAAAAATGGTTTCGATGCTTTATAATTTTTAGATGTTTCAACAAAAAATGGCTCAGTCACAAGAATGGTATGCACCCCTTGCTTTTTAAAATCGCTGATCATTTTTTGCGGATTGTTCCACTTATTTTTATTTATCCAATCAAGATTACCCAGTGTGCCTTTGATGCTGTCGCCAAACCAAAAAAGATCGAAGATGATGGCTTCTACAGGAATATTGTCATGCTGCATTTTGCTTAAAATATCTTTTGCCTGTGCTTCACTGGTGTAACCAAAACGGCTCATCAGATTGCCGAATGCCCAGCGTGGTGGTAAAGGTTGTGTGCCGGTGAGTTTGTGATATGATTGTAAAACTTGCTGGTAATCTTTTCCAAGTATTACATACACATTCAGTTCGCCACTGCTAAATCCTGCTTTGAAAACATTTTCATCTTCTTTACCTATGTCAACAAATCCTTTTGAAGGATTATCGAAGAACAATCCATACCCTTTACTACTGGTGAAGAATGGAACAGAATAATTTAAATTATCAGCACCTTCACCATAGCCATACCAGGGATTATTATATAAGTTGAAACGATAGCCTCTTCTATTGAGTGGTAATGCTCTTTCACCACCACCAAAGATCATTTCGCCTGTTTCTAAAGCGAAGTTGAAGCCGTAATAGCCGTTCATTGTATCGGCATTGATGAGAAGTGCTTTACCATTGAAAGCTGTCATGTCTCCATTCACTTTCACTTTTAAAAAAGGATGAGTTGCTTTGGCATTCAGAATTACCGCATCACTTACGTTCTCATTTTTATTATAACCTTTCGGAGTAAAGGTTAGCTTGATGATATTATCTGCATAATAGCTGATCTTGTACTTACCATTGGATGCCTGGTAAGTTTCTGCCAACGGTTTTTGTTGTGAGAAAACAAAAGTGGAGAGGAATACAAGCAGTATGACAAAAAATGATCTCATAATAGCAGTTTCGAAATGGCAAGCTAAACAAAAACAGGAGCATAAAAAAAGTCCTGCAACATTGGGCAGGACTTTGTTGAATATAGTTATTGTAGTACAAGAGTGCGACGCAACAGAAGCTACATCGAGGACCTGAACTCCTGGTCAATAAAGCTATTGTGGCTTATAATATTTCGCCTCTACAGCCTGATTTACTTTTACATCTGTGATCGTAGATTCAATGCTTCCCATTGGCAAATCAAGTTTCATTTTACCTGGAACTTTAATTCCACTTACATCCTTATAATCGCTGTAGTTAAAAGTAAATTCTGCTTTTTCCGCTTTGCCGCCTCTTGACATTCCTGTTGAACCCATACCCGTCATTGCTAAGGCTGCAGCACCTTTTATGGTCATGGAAACAACGAGACCAGTTTGTTTATCCATCATGTAAAGCCTTTCGTCTTTATCTTTTTTTAGTTTGAGTTTATAACAGGCTTTGCCATTTGATTTTCCTTCACCAGCCAGTTCTGCAGTATAACCTTTTGTTGCATAGTTCACCAGCTCAGGAAAAAAACCATCGCTATTCATTTGAGTAGCCAGTGCTGTACGTTCTTCCGGTTTCATTTTCTGTAGCGAAGCTTCTGAACCGGAGAATGGATTGCCCGGAACATATACCCAACCCGAAGTATCAGTTACAACGGTGAAGCTGTTGCCAAACATCTCGGAAGAAACATTGATGCGGAACAATTTTTTATCTACCCTGATAAAATTCATGGCTATTTCCATTGTACCGATCTGCGTATTGAAATTTGCTTTTTGTGTGTATTGAAGTGAATTCACTGTAGCAAGCTTGTCTTTTCCGCCGGCTGCTGTTAAGTATTTATTTACGATATCATCTGCTGTTTGTGCCTTGGTAGCAATAACTGCGAAAGCAAAAACAAGCATCAACAACTGTTTCATAATTGGCTGTTTGAAAAATTTGATCAAATTTAGCCGCTTGAAACTGAGCAAATCAGTGCTTCTTTGCTTTTTATGACCAATTTAATTCCTGTTTATGGCTACAAATGCATTTAGTGTTAAAGGAAACTTAGTGGACGTATGGAATAAGAATATTTATACGGCAGAAGTGTTTGTAGAAAATGGAAAGATCGTTCGTATCGAGCAACAAAAAGAACTTGACTGGACACTGGCATATATTTTACCTGGATTTATAGATAGCCATGTGCATATTGAGAGCAGCATGCTTATTCCAAGTGAATTTGCAAGATTAGCTGTAATACATGGAACTGTTGCAACAATAAGTGATCCACATGAGATCGCTAATGTTTGTGGAATGGCTGGAGTGGAATACATGATCGAAAATGGAAAGAAGGTTCCATTCAAGTTCAATTTTGGTGCACCAAGCTGTGTACCTGCAACCACTTTTGAAACGGCAGGAGCCAGTTTGAATGCAGAAGATGTAAGAAGATTGCTGGAGAGAAATGAGATAAAGTATTTAAGTGAGATGATGAATTTCCCTGGCGTATTGTTTAAAGATCCAGAGGTGATGCAAAAGATCGCTGCTGCCCATGAATTGGGGAAACCTGTTGATGGACATGCACCAGGATTAAGAGGAGAACAGGCCGAACAATATATCAAGGCCGGCATTAGTACAGATCACGAATGTTTTACTGCTGAGGAAGCCTTAGACAAACTTCGCTTAGGTATGAAGATTCTTATTCGTGAAGGAAGTGCGGCAAAAAACTTTGAAGCACTGATCGATCTGTTGAATGATCATCCTGATATGATCATGTTTTGCAGTGATGATAAACATCCTGACAGTTTAGTGCTGGGGCACATCAATCAACTGTGTGCAAGAGCTGTTGCAAAAGGAATTGATGTGTTCAAAGTATTGCAGGCTGCATGTATTAATCCTGCGTTGCACTACAAGCTGGATGTTGGATTGTTGAGAGAAGGTGATGCAGCAGATTTTATCATCTCGGAAGACCTTAAAGAATTTAAGATCAGCCGGACATATATCAATGGCGAATTGGTTGCTGAAAGTGGAAAGTCGTTTATCCATTCTGTAAAAGAAGAAGCGATCAACCAGTTCGATTGTAAAGAAGTGAGTGTTGATGATCTTGGTATAAAGGTTAGTGATTATCCATCAGAGAATGGAAACATACCTGTGATCGAAGCTTTAGACGGACAATTGATCACCAACAAGCTGATGCTGGCAGCTAAAATTGTTGATGACAAATTTGTAAGTGATGTTGATAATGACATTCTTAAAATGGTTGTTGTTAATCGTTATAAGCAGGCTACTGTTGCGAAATGTTTTATTAGAAATTTTGGGTTGAAGAAAGGCGCATTGGCATCTTCAGTAGCACACGATAGCCATAACATTGTTGCAGTAGGTGTAGACGATGAAAGCCTTGCAGCAGCTATTAACCTGGTGATCCGTGAGAAAGGTGGTATAAGTGCAACCTCACCCCTAACCCTCTCCAAAGGAGAGGGAACACTGCAGCATAATGGAAAAGTATTAGGACTACCTGTTGCAGGACTGATGAGTGCTGATGACGGCTATAAAGTAGCTGAAGCTTATACCGCAATAGATACAATGACGAAAGAAGAACTCGGCTCAACATTGGCTTCACCGTTCATGACACTAAGCTTTATGGCTCTGTTGGTGATACCACATTTAAAGCTGAGCGATCTGGGATTGTTCGATGGAGATAGCTTTAAGTTTGTGTCTGCTCAATAAAGAAAAGAAAGTACAAGTGAGTGACACAACGAAGTTCAATAGTAGCAATAGAGCCGGCTAACTAATTTCCTTCTACTTCTGCACCGACTATGGTTACCTTGATATCTTCAGTGCCTTTGGGAGAAGAATACCTGAACTTAAAATTCTTTGAACTGCCTGGCGAGAGAAAATCTTTTATCATTTCATCACCTTCTTTTAAAACAGTGTTGTCTTTACCAAGGAATTTGATTTTGAGTTCTACATCTTTATAAGTGACCACTGTTGCACGATTATGCACTACACCGGTGATCACTTGTTTACCGATCAAGTTCTTACGATCGGAACTGGTGACAGAAAGAAACTGCTCAGGGTGTTTGCTTTCTTTTTGTTGAATATTCTCTTTCGCAGATTCATAAGTGGCAGTATCGAACTTCTGTTCTTTGCTTCCACATGAAAGAAGCATTAAAGCAAATGCAACAACAAGTAAACGCAGCATGGCAGTTGTTTTATTACTTAAAGAAACAAAAAGCTTTTCAATAAGTGTCGCAAAGAGTTGGTGAGTTAACAGAGAATTTAGTATTTGAATACAAAAGTGGCTCGCTTTGTCGAGAGTGAACCATTCAAATAATAAAAAGAACCAGCCTGGAAAGACCGGTTCGTTCACCTTATTGCTCACCATTTACCGCAGATTTGCAATCTTTTTATCCTTTGGATAGGTTACAGTATAACTGAACCTGTATTTTTTACTTTCGCCTGGTTTAAGTTTCACTGTCCAGTTAAGTGTTCCTAATTCTTCATTTACTTCTGCTCCATCTTTCTCTTCAAGCTTCACCACCACTTCTTTGATATTGCTGATCGGGAACTGGTCTTTTAGCAGCATCGACATTTCTTTATTCTTATTGTTCTTCACTGTTATTTCGTAAGTGAAAGTTTCTGTTTTATTATCGCCTTTGATCTTTGATTTGCTGAACTCTTTTACTAATAACCTTCTTACCGCTACTCTCTTATCTCTTCCCAATGACAGATTGAGTGTGTCCATTGTTGTATTCGGATCGATGAATGATTTACCGAGATACACATTATCCATGATGATGTTTGCATCTCCGGGAAGCAGGTCAAGACTTTCCCAATCGCTGATCTCAGCTAAGAGGAAAGCATCTTTATCCAGTTTAGGAATCGCATAATGCTTGTATGTTGCATTCAGTTTTTCTTCTTTGATCGAAACACTGTAACTTTTTCCATCACTTGGGATATCGTAAGGCAATGCTATTTCAAAGCTGGTGTTGAGTTGGCTTTCGTTCAACGTTAAGTAATCACTCACATCTGCTTTTTCTTCAACTTCTTTATCATCATCGTTTGTTGTATAGCCATCTGCTGTTGTAACAACCACTTCCTGTAAACTCTGTGCCCTGTTATAATTGTATTTCGTTGCTGCAGCACTTCTTGCCCTGATGTTATTATACATTTCAGGATTGTACATCTGCAAAACCAAAGGGTTTAGTGTTGGATATGTATTTCCCTGGTTTGGATTGCTGGTGCTGAGGGTAAGCTTCACCTCTTTCCAATCCAATCCTGTAGTTTGATTGATCGATGCTTTATACCCGAGTTTGAATGTATTGTTCACTGATTCCACTCTCATGTCGTATGTTGGAATCCATCCTGCATTCTGCGTAAAGTAGCTGATGCCAACATCTGCTGTAGTTGCATTCTGAGCCATTAATTGTAACACCATTTCCCCTACCACTTTGGATGCATTGCCACCATTTTCTGACCTGGCTACGTATAACCTGTTATTGATCTCATATACCAAAGCATTATACTCTTCTCTTCTTGCCTGTATTGAAAACAATGTGGTACGGTAACTTTGAATTTTACTGGTATAAAAATCCAGCAGTTTGATCAGGTCGGCTGTAGTAAGATTTTTGTTACCTCCGTTGGAATACATTTCGATCAGCTTGGAAGTTTTATCCAGCATCTCTGTAGTGAGGGTTGCTTCATTATTGGTTATTACGATCAGCTTGTTAAGCAGTTTGATACTGTCTTCCATTCTTTTGATCGATGGGTTTGCTGTGCTGCTTACGATCGTTCTTGGATTGAAACGATAAGAAAGCAAGACAACGTTTTCGGGTACGGATATCTGAACAGAATTCTGGTCTAATGTGGTGCTGATGTTTTCGAATGTAATTTCCTGTGTGCCTTTTTCAAGCGTGGCTTTCGCCGTGTGATTCAACTCTGCTCCATATCCAAAATATACATTGGCGTGGGTGAGTTGCGTTTTATAATTTTTTTGTGCTACTGCAGTTAAGGTGGTGAATAAAAACAGTGATGAGATCAATCCTTTCATTTGTTTGGTTTACAGAAAGGATGTGGTACTAAAAGAAATTACATACCGTTAACAAAACTTTTTGATTTTGGATACCATCTTCTATATTTCATGGCATCGCCGGTTGTGTCACTCACTTGTACGTTCGGAACTGCTGGCATCTGTCATCTATATACTAAATTCACGCTTCCTGTCCTATCCAAACAGCTCCACCAATACTATCTCTTTTTGCTCCGGTTACAGATGATAGAGGTGTACTTGTTCTCCACAACTGGAATTCCCAGCGAAACCCTTCTTAATCTTTTAAAATAATATATTCTACCCTCCTGTTCAGTTGGCGGTTTTCCTCAGTATCGTTAGGTGCAACAGGTTTTGTTTCGCCATAGCCTTTAGAGGTGATCCGGCTGGCATCGATGCTTTGAGAAATAAGATATTCCCTTACCGACTTTGCACGATTTTCACTCAGTTTATAATTATACTCATCAGAGCCCCTGTCGTCTGTGTGTGCGCTTATTTCAATTCTGATTTTAGGATTATCCTTCAGAAATTTAACCAATTTGTTGAGCTCTTTATAGGATTCCGGACGCAAGTTAAATCCATCAAAATCAAAGAATACATTTTTCAACACTATAGGCTGCACAGTATCCACCTTTACTACAACAGTATCTTTGGGTCTATCTATTATAACTTGTTTTTTTGTCGTGTCGGTACAATTACCTGAAGACAGTATCATTTTCACTGTATAGGTTCCGAAATCTGCATAAGTATGTTGCACAGAAGTAGTAGCAGTAGCAAATTTTCCATCCCCGAAATCCCAGCTAAGAGATTTGTAATTGGTTGCTTTGCTAGTTAAGCTGATGCTTTTTGAACCCGGATCTCGTTGTATAGCAAAGTCAATTCCCTGAGGTTGGAAATTATTATACAAAAAATCAATTTCCTGTTGGTTAAGCGGCCTGTTATACCACCGGAATTCGTCAAAGTCACCTTTGAAATAAAGTAAATCCGCATTCCACCAATTACCGACTCTTAGTTCACTCTTGCAATCGGCAAAACCATTAAAAGAAGTTTTGTCGGAAGTGCGAAGTTTTCCATCGACAAAAAGTTTATGCTCTTTACCGTCAAAAGTAATTACAACGAAATGCCAACTAGTTTCACAAAAAGAATCAAATGTTTTAATATAGTTTGATGTCAATTTAGTTTTACAGTTGCCTTTATTGCCTACTATGTTTGATGCAACTTTTCCAAGTGTAGCATGATTAATAAAGAATTGATATTGTGCCCCACCAGTAGGTGTGCCATCGTCAACAAGACTTCTTTTAGCTATGATATTTTGGCAGGAGCTACTTTCTGTTTTATACCAGAATGCAAGGCTTATTAGTGGAGTTGAAAAATCTCCGTTATCGGCTATCCTGATATAATCATTCTTTCCGTCAAAATGATACGCTGAATTCGGATTACCGAATCTGTCAGCGGTCAAAGCTGGTCCATTTACCAGTATGCCATTGTGATTGTTGCCACTGGAATCATTAGCGTTACCGTTAAAGGGATAATATGCTACTAATCCTACGTTAACATTGACCTGAGTATAAGCGTTTAATACATTGAAGATTAATAATAAGGCGAAAAGAACTTTAGTGGCTCGGTTCATGGGTAGTGTAGTTTCGTTAGATAAAAATATATAATTCTCAGCCTCAAGGGATATAGCTTTCTGAAAGCCAGACCCGCTATGACATCACGCTTCCTGTCCTATCCAAACAGCTCCACCAATACTATCTCTTTTGGCTCCGGTTACAGATGATAGCGTTGTACTCTGTTCTCTCCATCTTAATATTCCCAGCAAAGCCATGATAAGGGCTTCTTTGTAGTCAACGATATTCTTTTCGGGAACGACAACTTGTATGTTCAAAGGAGAAAGATGCCCCTGTACCCTTTCGATCAAGAATTTATTGTGTGCACCGCCACCGGTGATCAAGAGTTGACGGTTGACGGTTGACAGTTGACAGTTTTCAACAGCATTCCTGATCTGTACAGCAATGTGTTCTACGTAAGTTCTAAGGCTATCAGCAATACTTTCCTTAGGTAATAAAGGAAAAACTTCGTCTGTTCCAAACTGGTTGGCGAGTGATTTAGGATAAGGTTTAGTGTAATAACTCAATCCATTCAATTGATGCAATACATCTTCTAAAATATTACCACTCCTGGCAAGGTTTCCATCTTCATCATAATTCTTTCCAGCCCCGGCTGCCAGCATATTCAATACACGATTGGCGGCACATATGTCAAATGCAATGTATTTTTCTCCTTTCCTATAAGAGAGATTCGCTATTCCACCAATATTCAATAGCAATGGATAATCTGCAAACAGCAACTTCTCTCCCATTGGAACGATCGGTGCACCTTGTCCACCAAAAGCCACATCTACCGCCCTAAGATCGCTCACCACATTAATTCCTGTTGTTGCAGCAATCGCTGCACCATCACCTAACTGAGCTGTCATTTCAAGCTTGGGTGCATGAAACGTTGTATGACCATGAGATGAGATCAGTTGTACCTGGTGGTATAAATTATGCGTTTCAATAAACCGGTTTACCTGTTCTCCCAGGTATTTTCCGAAAGCCGTATCCAATAATAAGTAATCGTATGCAGATAATTCCGTGGCTTTTTTCAGTTGTTCACTCCATCCATTTTCAAAAGGGAAACACTCAGCCGCTTTGATCTCATAGCTCCATTTTCCGCCTATTTCGGTAAACTCAGCAAAAACGATATCCAATCCATCCAAAGAACTGCCACTCATTAAGCCAATAGCCCTATAAAACATAAATTTCCAATTACAGGTTCCAGGTTTTAGTTTTGACCGGCCAAAACTACTTTAATTAGTACTTGTATGATCGTAAACTTGAGTGAACAACATAGTCTTGTAAGCAACTGGGTATCAGAATTAAGAGACGTAAATGTGCAGGGCGACAGAATGCGTTTTCGCCGTAACCTGGAACGTATTGGAGAGATCGCTGCTTATGAGATCAGTAAAATACTTCCATACACTGAAAAAACAATTGACACTCCGCTGGGTACACATAACAGTAAAGTACTGATGGAGCAACCTGTTTTGGCTACCATCCTCAGGGCTGGTCTTCCATTGCATAATGGTATGCTGAATTATTTCGATAAAGCTGACAATGCCTTTGTTTCAGCTTATAGAAAACATGATCGTGATGGCTCTTTCGAGATTCACATGGAATACATGAGCTGCCCTAACCTGGACAATCGTATCGTTATTATCAGTGATCCGATGCTGGCAACCGGATCATCCATAGTAAAGACGATTCAACACATGAAAGACGAAGGTTCTCCTACTGAAATTCATGTAGTGGTAGCAATAGCCTGCACCGTTGGCATTGAATACATTAAACGTGAAGCCGGTGATAATGTTCGCATCTGGTGTGGCGATATTGATGATGAGCTTACCGCCAAAGGTTATATTGTTCCCGGACTTGGCGATGCAGGTGACCTGGCTTTCGGTCCGAAGATGCAGTCTTAACTTACCACATAGATACATAGCAACATAGACCACTAAGAAATTTGGTGGGTTTTACATTATTCTTGCGTGTGACAATTTTTAAAGTTAAAATCAGAGGCAGCGAATTTGCAGCATTTTCTTTCCTTATCTTAGACGTTTACGCCATGAAGAAGACGCTGCTGCTGATATTGTTTTGTGTTTCTTTTGCTGTTTCCTATGCACAGGATCCGCATTTTTCTCAATTCTATGCATCGCCCCTTACACTCAATCCTGCATTTGCCGGAAAGTTTGATGGTAACATTAGGGTTGCCGGGATTCATCGTAACCAATGGCCAAGTATCAACAGAGCCTACGTTACTACCAGTGCAGCCGTTGATTTCAGGATCATGCAAAGCAGGATCGCCGAAAATGATACCTGGGGTGTGGGATTGATGGGTTTTAGTGATCAGAGTTCTAATGGAGCGGTAAAGTTCAACTATGCTTCTGCAGGAACTGCTTTTCATAAAGGGCTGGATGAAGAAGGTTATCACCAGATCGGAGCTGCCTTCCAACTTACTTATGCCAACATGCTCATCAATACTGCTAATCTTAAGTTCCTGGATCAGCTTACGCCTTTTGGTTTTACCGGTGTAACCAATGAAGTGTTCAATAACTCCAGCCTTAAGAATAGTTACCTGGACTTTAATGCCGGCCTTTTGTATAATGGAAGTACTAACGATCAGAATAATTTTTATGCTGGTGTGAGCATGTATCATATTAATCGTCCGCAACAATCTTTTACCGGTGCTTACTTCATACTAAATCCACGTACAACAATACATGCAGGAGGATATTTTCCAGCAGGACAAACAGGAACTTTACATGTTAGTGGATTGGTAAGTGTACAGGGCAAAGCTTCTGAAGCACTGATCGGTGGTGCCTATCAATTGCGGTTAACTGAAGATGAAAAACCTACCAGTGTATATTTTGGTGGATGGATGCGTTTGAATGATGCCATCATCCCTTATGCCGGACTTGAGTTTGGGAGCTTTCGCTTAGGTGCTTCGTATGATGTGAACACATCCAGCCTTAAAACAGCTTCTGCCAGCAGAGGTGGTATAGAGATATCGCTCATCTACATCAAAAAAGATCCGGATAGTAAAGGAATCAACTGCCCGAAATTCTAACCGCTTATTATGTTCTTTCCCTTGTAAACAAGATTAACACATTGCCATTTGCAGTAATAAGTATATTGCATTTATCATTTCTGCCGAATGACGAAAGAAGAACACCTTATTACCCTTAGGGAGCAATACATCCGTTTAAGCCGTCAATACCTTGCACAGTTACAGGAAGGAAGATCATTAAAGGATCTTAAAGACATGGCCAATGTTATCAAAGTGCTTGTTACAGAAATTGAACGATTGGAGCATGATCTTGATGAACAAGGTAAGGACTAATGTGCATTCACGACGCTAAGACAAAACCTCTGGTGGCGGTCCACCTGCTGGCTTCGATTTGTCTTGTGGTAGTGGTATGAATTCTTTATCATCATTAGGGGGCAAAATGATCCTGCCTTGTTTCCAATCTTCTTTAGCCTGTTCAATACGTTCTTTCCTGCTGCTAACAAAGTTCCACCAGATGTAACGGTCACCTACAGGCTCACCACCTAACAACATTAGTGTTGTATTTTCTTTCGCAAAGATTACAGGATCTGTCTCTTTCACAAAAACCATTAACCTTCCTTCCGGATAGGTTACACCATTCACTTCCAAGCTTCCTTTTGCGATATATACACCTCTTTCACTATGACCAGTTGGCAAACTGAAACGTGTGCCCTTTTGCAACACAACATGCAGGTAGAACATAGGTGAATGTGTATGCACTTTACTTTGCAAGCCATAAGCATCACCTGCGATCAATCTCATCCATACTCCTTTATCAGTAAATACAGGTAACTGGTCTGCTGTATAATTAGAAAAAGAAGGAGCAGTTTCTTCATCTTTTTCGGGTAAAGCCACCCATGTTTGTATCATCTCCAGTTCACCTCCTGCCAGTACTGCAGGATCTTCGAAACGTTCGCTGTGTGCGATCCCGCTACCTGCAGTCATCCAGTTCACTTCTCCAGGTTTGATCACCTGTTCTACACCCAGGCTATCACGATGGGTTACCTTACCACCGAATAAATAGCTTACGGTTGATAATCCTATGTGAGGATGAGGCAACACATCAAGATTACTGGTAGCAGTTGGCTGTGCATTCACCGGACCAGCATGATCCATAAATATAAATGGACCAACCATTCTTCTTTGCCTTACCGGTAGTATTCGTTTTACGTCCATTCCCGGAGCGATAGACGCTTTACGTGGCTCGATAACAATTTCTAGCATACATTAAAGATAAGACACGTATTGCTCTATATTTTTACTGAATGAATCAACCTCACCACACCAGGAATGGCTTTCAAAATCTCTCATATACACCACAATTAACGAAAGGCTATTCAATACTTCGTGTTTTAAAAGATTTTGCAACCCGTGGCAAATCAGTGTTACCACCAAAACCGCTTCCTTCAGTAATCACGGATCTTAAAAATTATTACAGTAAAACACCTTCTGTTGTATGGTTCGGTCATTCTTCTTACCTCATCCACTGCAATGGTATTAATATTCTGGTTGATCCGGTATTCAGTGGACATGCATCACCTTTCAGCTGGTATTTAAAAGCATTTAAGGGAAGTGATATTTATAAACCAGTGCACATGCCAACGATCGATATCATGATCATCACACATAATCATTACGATCATTTAGATAAAGACACTATAAAAGCTTTGGCATCAACAACGAAACAATTCATTATGCCATTGGGCGTGAGTAAGAATCTTGCAGATACCGGTGCACTTAAAAAACCGTGTAAAGAAATGGATTGGTGGGATGAGTTTAGTGCAGCACCCAACATTCAAGTTGCATGTACACCATCACGCCATTTTAGTGGAAGAGGATTGAAACGAAATGAGAGCCTGTGGGCTTCGTTTGTTCTTACCATTGATGGTTACAGGATATTTATTGGTAGTGACTCTGGCTATGATACTCATTTTTCTGAGATCGGTAAACGATATGGAACGTTTGATCTTGCCATACTTGAATGTGGACAGTATAATGAAGCCTGGCGTTATATCCATTCCTTTCCTGAAGAGTTGATAAAGGAAGGAGAAGAACTTAAAGCCAAAGTATTTATGCCTGTACATTGGGGCAAATTTTCACTTGCATTACATAGCTGGGATGAACCGGTTAAACGTTTTGTGGCTGCTGCAAAAAAATCAGGGATAAATTATACTACACCAAGGATTGGTGAGATGGTTGTATTAGATCATTATTATCCAAAAGAAACGTGGTGGATATTGTGAGTTAGTTGTTTCCGTTTTTTAATATGGAAGCAATGATGCTCATATCAGTTGTTTTCAATGCCTGCACAGCATCTTTGATCTGCCTGATGGAAACTCCTTTGGCTGCCATCAAAGCAAGCACTTCAAGTTCACCTTTAGAAAGATATAATTTGGGTGCGATCAGGTCCGACGGTTTAATCATATCCATAGCATCGCAAAAATAATTTACTCTTAAGATACTACAGCCGCTGTGGATATATAAATTTAGTTAACACTTACTTATAACTTACATCAATTTAAACATTTCAATCAGGATATTCATCACTTCCCATTACCCAAAGAAATGATTGAATATCGATCATATCCTTTGGATGTAAATCCGCTACATCAACACCAACCTGTTCTGCAAAACCAAGGTAATTACGATAGGTATCCCAGTTTGGTTTTGATATGTAGTTAAAATCAAACCCATATTTTTCTGCTGCTATTTTTGTAATACGAGGTTTAAGAAAAATATGTTCGTTGGGATTGGCAATAAATCCAAACACAGTTACCAAAGGCCAGGTAAGTACACGTGTTTGTTTTCTTGGAAGATCAGCTACTACTGCTATCCAATTAGTAAATCGCTTCTCAATACTTGCTGTACCATATATAAAATCGTACAAACCTTCAGCAAATGATCTTGCACCTTCTTCAGGTTTAATGGCATCACGCAAAGCCATTTTTTCGAAAGAGAATAACAAGTTTGTTTTTGATTCAATTCTGGCGGCATGGTTGGCAATAGTGGTATACTCACCTGCATCTAACAAACGCCTGAACTCCTTTTTATTCAAAAGTTCCAGCCACATTACGTGTGCATTCCATTTATAACCACGTTCCCAATCTTCGTATTTAGGTGTATCAAATCCTTTCTTAAAATAGAAAAGAAACTTCTTTCTGCAACGCTGTACACTTTTTGATGAAGCAGCACCGATTGATACGGGTGTTTTCATACCATCTTTTATGAATACACTTACGAATCACGGGCCAATTGTCTGGTGAATGGAGAGAAGAAAATCAAAGCATAAGCATCATGCTTAATTTATGCAAATAAATCATTTAGAATCATAACCCCAACACTTCCCTTAAAACACTATAGCCTGATTTACTTACCGGTATCTTAACACCGGATCGGAGTACAGCAACATGACCATCCTTTTCATATGGATCAATACGAGTGATCTGATGAATGTTAATGATATAAGAACGGTGTGTACGAATGAACTGATCTTTTGGCAAACTCTTTTCAAAAAAGCTCATGGTTCTTTTTTTCAGGAAACATTCTCCATGTGAAATTATCTTAAC
This sequence comes from Chitinophagaceae bacterium, assembly GCA_024508725.1. GTDB lineage: Bacteria > Bacteroidota > Bacteroidia > Chitinophagales > Chitinophagaceae > JAEZDC01. Next base: position 375,849 of record JANINS010000003.1, read on the forward strand.
GTAATCATCAGCCGCTTCTAAATAATCTATTGTGGAGATTGGAATAATCCTGATCTTACCGCCGGTTTTAACAACAACTCTTCCTGCCTGTAAAGCCGATTCACCCATATTATTCACGAGCTTTTCTGTATTCTCTTTTTGCTGATGGACCGATGTTGTATCAAGAAATTTTTCCATTGCTTTATCAAATCTTTCTTTGCTAAAAGGTTTGAGCAAATAGTCTACCGCATGAGCTTCGAAAGCATTAAGTGCATATTCATCAAATGCTGTAGTAAAAATCACAGCCGGTGGATTCTCCAGTAATTCCAGCATTTCAAAGCCATTGATCTTGGGCATTTGAATATCGAGGAAGATGAGTGATGGCTGATGTTGATTAATTGCTTTCACACCTTCGAAACCATCATTGCACTCCTGTACAACTTCTATTTGCGTATAGTGCTGCAAATACTCTTTCACCAGTGCTCTTGCCAATGGCTCATCATCTATAATAACAGCTTTTATCATTGAGGGATGGTAATTGTAGTGATAAAATAATTCTGCTGAGAAGAAGTTTGCACCAGGTCATTTCTACTGAACAAAAGGTACAATCTTCGTTGCACAGAGCTTAAACCGAAACCAGTTCCTTTATTAGATGCACTTGTTTCGGGGTCGAATGGATTTGTTACTTCTACTTTAAGATCATTATTCTGCTGCCATGCACGAATGGTGATCACAATATCTGCAGTAGTATCGTATAAGCCAAACTTGATCGCATTCTCTACTACTGGTTGTAACAGCAGTGAAGGTATTTTTATCGTTGCATCTGCTTCATTCAATACCTCGGTTTGTAACCTATGACCAAACCGAACTTTTTCTATTTCAAGATAAAGATTCAGGTGTTGCATCTCCTGTTCAAGGCTCACCCATTGGTGTTCTTCGTTCTTTAAAGTGCCTCGAAAAAAATCTGATAATTGTTGTATCATTTTTCTTGCCTGTTGAGGCTGAACAGTGATGAGTGCATTGATCGAATTAAGGCTGTTAAAAAGAAAATGTGGTTGCAGTTGTTGTCTCAGTTTAAACAATTCTGCTTCTTTTGATAACTTCTGAGTTTCTGTTTTCCTGTTTTCTATCTCCTGCTGATCTTGTATCGTATGCCACAATACACTCACCAAAGCCATACATCCCAACACCAGCATTCCAAACACAAAACGAAGTGTTATGGAAGTAGAAAAAAACTCGTTGTAATCATTAGCATCAACCAAAATCATTAAAATACTCCTGCTAGTGAATAACCAAACAATGGTTAATGTAATCACAAGACCTGCTATATATACATACCGGTTTTTTTGTGGATTATAATATTGAAAAGTAACAGCAATCAAAACAGAGCAGCCTGCCAATAGTATATTACTTACGGCACTATCCAGAACAGACATTCTTAACGTAAAGCCATATAACTGCAATACCATTGCCTGTACCACAGACATACCAAACCAGAATATGGCAGCGATGATCCTGAACCTGGCTGTTTGAAATGGTGAATTAGACAATGGATCAAATTAAGTTAAGCAATTGCCTGCTTTGGTGATGAAGCTGGAGCATTCCTGCTTTTTCATGAACGAAATTAGTATAAGCTTCAGCATTATCCACTTCATTAATGGTGGAGTACAGTTCTATTCCATCGATCAACTCACTCAGTTTATATAACTCACTTACATTAACAAACTGCCATTGCACTAATTCGCTGTTGTGATTGTAAAATGTATCGCTTTCATTTTCTCCCATCGCTTTCGACATATGCAAAGCATCTTTATAATTAACTGCTGCAACAAGTCTTAACTGTTCGTTGAACTGGGGAGTGTGTTTTCCTTCTCCACAAATTACCTGGTAAACGAGTTTGGCGAGGTACCATTTCATGGATGTATGATTTAAGGTTAGAAGCTTTTTATTTCGATTCCTCCGAATAGGCAAGTTCCTTCAAGAAATATGACTTTAGCCGGGTCGTAGGTTGATGCTGTTGGTCTTTTATCATCTACTCCACCAAATATCGCTGTTACCTCACTCTGTACATTCCACCCCGGAGGAACGATGAGTTTAATGCCTCCGAACATCGCAAACGTATCGAGCATTACTTTCTGCTGAAAATCTGCCTGCGTAAGATCAATTTCACAACCACCCATTACAGCTACTACATCACCACCTTTAAAGTTTTTACTGAGGATTTTTTTCTTGATGCCACCAAATACTGCAGTTATGTCTATCACATCGCTATTATCAGTTACAGCAGGCTGTTCATGAGCAGGCCGATCACTACTTTGCGTATAAGTTTGATGACTACCAGGTGTTATGATCATTGGTTCTTCTCTATAGAATGGTCCGCAGTTTCTGAACTTTCTTTTTGGCCGGAGTATGATGAATAAACCGATGCTGATAAGTATAACCGGTAAGATGTATGGCTTATAAGAATGATCGGATAAATGATCTGCCAAAAAAACACCGCCGATCAGCATTAATATAAACCAACCCGGACCTCTGAAGCCATGTCGCAATCCGATGAACAACCCAAGAGCGATAAGAAACACTGGCCATGTAAAGAACCAGAAAGGAAATATCAATGCCCCGGTTACTTTTGCCAGCCACAATACACCGATCACCAGGAAGAAAGCTCCTACCCACCTGCCACTTTTTTCTCTGCGTCTTCCCCATCTTCTTCTCACCTCGGTTCTAAACTGATCGTCGTTCATTTTGGTAAATTTTAGATCGAAATAAATGTGTTCGGTCGCAGCAGTCAATAGCAAATAGGCTAACCGTATATTCAATAGCGGTGAATGGCAGAAAAATGGCGGTGAAAAATTTTGATAACGATTAGCAACTGGATATGAATGAAACAAATACCTTTCCCAGTAATTCCCGTAAAAGCAAACTTGACTATCGATCTTTCGATATAGTAAAGATTGATTGCATTTCGTAATAGGCTTAACCTTCAATCAATGTGATCCCGTTCTCATCAATTTTGATCCGTCGCTGCTTATACAAACTTCCGATCACCATCTTGTAAGTTTTTTTACTCATACCAAAGACCTGATAGATCATTTCGGGTGCAGTTTTGTCGTTGTATGGCATTGAGCCGTTGTGTTCCCATAAAAGCCTGAGTATTTTACCGGCTTCGTCTTCGACTTTTTCATAACCAGCTTTTCCAAGAACGACATCGATCTTATTATCCGGGCGAATTGTTTTAATAAATCCTTTTAGTTTATTACCCACATTTATCTCCCTGAACACTTCACTATCATGCAAAACACCGGTATGTTGATTATTGATGATCATTACCCAACCTATATCGCTTTTTCGGTAAGCGATAAGATCAACTTCATCCATTTCTTTCACCCTAAGTTCTTCGTTACTTAACTGAAATTCTATTTTTTCGGTTGCTGCGATACGACCTGTTTGCTCATCTATATAGATCTTCACCAGGTACTCTCCTCCTTTACGCATAAAGCCCAGTTGCTGACTTTTAGCCACAAATAGATCTTTCATCAGTCCCCAGTCAAGAAAAGCACCGGCTGACGTGGTAGTTACACAGGTGAGTAAAACAATATCACCCACAACTCCTTTAGGTTCCTGTGTAGTGGCAATGATCCTTCCTTCTGAGTCGTGGTATAAAAACACTTCAACATTCTGCCCTTGCTGAATACCACGTGGCACAAAACGCTTTGGCAGCAATATACCTTCCGCTCCGTCATCGAGGTAAATACCAATTTCAGTTTTACGAATTGCTTTAAGCGTATTGAAACGTCCAACCTGTATCATTAAGCGAAGATACCGGCATTGTCGTCGTTATGTTAATCTGAAGATTGATAACATTCAGCTAAATGTTATTATTAATTGATTTCTGAAGATGTTCCATATTCCTGCCAAAAAGCGTCCGGGTTTCTTTATATACAAAACCCAATCGCAGGTAAATTTTTTTTGCAAGAGAATTGTTCTCATCAACCAATAAACCCAGTTTTCCTTGTTTATTTATAACAAATTCCTGAATAATAAATTGGAGCATGGCTGTACCGATACCTTTTCCGTAGTAATCCGGATCAACGGAGATGCAGTCGAGATAAAATTCTCCTGCTGTCGTCTCATCTTCTGGTATAAAATGCTGATCATAATTTGACCTGATATACTCAACTATTGGAGCTCTTAAATGATGCAGATCTGCTCCATTATAAACATTAGCTGCTGCGACGATCTTATTACCGATCTCTGTTACAAAGCAGTTTTGGTAACTATATTGATTGTGTTCTTTTGCTGTGAAATACTGAAGAAAATTTGACGCTTCGGCCGGATCCTTTTCTCCTATGAACTTATAAACGATATCCTCCATTGCAAGCAATAGAAAAGTTGCGAGTTGTTCAGAATCATTGAGCGTTGCCTTCCGGATCGTCATCTCTTATCCTTATTTTCCATCCAACAACTTTTTGATTCTTCGCTTTTTTCGAATAGTAATAAAGAGATAAATACAAAGTATACCAGCTAATACAGCCATAAATAAGACATAAGTTTTCATCGGTTACGGTTAAGTGGCTTTTAAAAATAAACAAAACCGGATAAGCAGGCAAATGTTCTGGCTTAATTTCCAAGCATATAATTTGCAGCTACTTTTCTATGAAGATATTCGACGTGATCATAATTGGTGCAGGAGCTTCAGGGTTGATGGCTGCTAAACAACTAAGTCATCGTGGCAAGAAGATTTGCATACTTGAAGCCAAAAATTATATTGGCGGAAGAGTTCATACTATTACAGATGAACGTTTCGCTTATCCTGTTGAAACCGGCGGTGAATTTATTCATGGAAGGCTACCTGTAACGTTTGAACTCGTAAAAGAATCAGGATTGAATTATTACCGATTAAAAGGAAATGTGTACCAGGTAAAAAAAGGTGTGTGGTGTAAAGAGAATGATTTTATTGAACGTGCAGATGAATTGGAAAAAGCACTGGAAGATGTGAAAGAAGATATGCCGCTAATGCAGTTTCTTTCAAGGTATTTCCCAGGTGTAGCCAACAAACTTTTTCGGGAGTCAGTGAAACGCTATGCAGAAGGTTATGATGCTGCCGATGCATCAAAGCTCAGCACGTTTGCTTTTAGAGATGAGTTACAAAATGAAGATGATAATTACAGGTTAAGCAACGGTTACACTTCATTAATGCAATATCTGTGGAATGAAAGTGAAAAATATGGTGCAGTGCTTCGCCTGAATACTGTTGTGAATGAAATCAACTGGACAGGCAAACTAATAACGATCGTAACAGCAAATGGCATTAACTACCAGGCGAAACAATTGATCGTTACTGTATCACTTGGTGTATGGCAAAGCCGAAAAGGCAGCAAAAGTTATATCAATTTCATACCCGATCTGACAGAGAAAAGAAAAGCAGCGAGAGCATTGGGTTTTGGAGGAGTAATCAAAATAGTACTTCAGTTTAATGAAGTGTTCTGGAAAGAAAAAGCGAAGAAGATCGGTTTTATTATTTCTGATGAACAGGTTCCTACATGGTGGACACAGGAACCTGATAAATATGCCATGTTGAGTGGATGGATCGCAGGTCCTGCTGCAGAAAAAATGAAACAACTATCTGAAAAGGAAATATTACACAAAGCAATTAATTCTTTATCCGGGATATTTGATATCTCGGCTACAGTGTTAAACGCTACACTTACAGGTGCACATGTATTTAACTGGATAAAAGATCCGTTTGCAAAAGGTGCTTACAGTTATCAGGTGGTTAATGCTGATCTTTACAAAGAAACCCTTTCAAATCCTGTTGACAATAAAATCTTCTTTGCCGGAGAAGCTATTTACAATGGCGATAAAATGGGAACTGTTGAAGCTGCACTCGCCAGTGGTAAAGAAGCAGCAGAAGAAATATTGAAATCAAAACCAATCTAACGTTTTGCTTTCAGGCTCCAGGTGATCCAAAATTCTCCTACAACTTCTCCTGATTGATTGGTTGCAACTGAATAACACCTTAATTGGTAACTCTCTCCTGTTTCCCTGGTTTGCTCAACAGCTTTCGCAATAGTCTTTCCATCCTTACAAGTAAAACTGATCTTACCCACCGCTTTCTTATGATAAACTGATTCTGTTTTTACCACCAACATACTTATAGCTGGCTCTTGACCAACAATGTTACCCATACACAAAACACCTGTGCTTAACTCTGCTGCCATATTCATTACGGCAAAATACATGGAGCGGAAAGGATTTTGGTTAAGCCAGCTATACTTTGCTACAGTGATACAAGTATCTTCACTTAGCTCCCTGATCTTAATTCCGGTAAAGTAAACAAGTGGTAACTTACTTAAAAGAAACAACCTGTAAGATACCGGGTTCAAGATCTTCTTCCTGAAACCTGCAAATCCTGTATTCATCTTACTAATGTAATACAATCCTCATCTTATTCACAAAACCAGTTTGCATTACGATTAACAATTATTTGGCTTTGAAATTCTGCCTGTTCCATATTAGATTTATGTTGCAATTCACAAACGTCTTCAGAAATCCAAAACACATATATGGACACCCACTCGATGAAGTCACTCACCAGGCTGAGCTGGCTTTTTTTATTGTCTGTAACTACAGTCATTACCTTCACTTCATGCAACAAGAAAAGAAAACTCGTAAGAGTAGACCCTGAGTTCAGCAAGTACATTGAAGCTTACACTTCAGGTGTGGTTTCAAAGAAAAGCACCATCAGGTTGCAGCTCGCTGTTGATGCTGTTACAACACATGCCATCAACGAACCAGTTAAACAAGACTTGTTCGACTTTTCTCCTTCCGTAAAAGGAAAAGCTTATTGGGTTGATGCAAGAACAATTGAATTCAAACCGGAAAAAGATTTGAAACCAAATGAACTGTATGAAGTTTCATTCAAGCTGGGTAAAGTGATACAGGTTCCCTCAAAGTTCAAAAACTTTCGCTTCAATGTTCAGATCACCAAACCGGCATTTGTAGTAAATGAAAATGGATTGAGAAGTAGTGGTAAAGATAATATGAGTCTTAGTGGTGAAATATTAACTGCAGATGTAGAAGAAAGTGCGAAAGTTGAAAAACTGCTCAATGCCAGTGTAGCAGGAAAAAATATGAAGATAAACTGGCAGCACAACGAAGTAAACAAAACCCATGGATTCACCATTGAAAATATCAGGAGAGAAAATACAAGTAAAGTGATGTATCTCTCGTGGAGTGGTGATGCGTTTGATATCAAACAATCAGATAAAAGAGAATTACAGATTCCTGCTGTTGGAGATTTTAAAGTTTTAGATGTAAAAGCCATCCAGGATGATGAACAATATGTATTGGTGCAGTTCAGTGATCCGATAAAAGTTGGCCAGATGCTGGAGGGTTTGATCAATATCAGCGGAACAGAACAACTGAGTTACACCATTATCGGCAGTGAAGTAAAAGTGTATGCACCCAATAAACTGGATGGCAACTATACGATATCAGTTAATGAAGGAATAGAAAATCAATGGGGAGAGAAACTCAGCAAAGGCTTTACTTCAAACCAATTCTTTGAAAATAGATTACCCTCAGTAAAGATTCATGGTACCGGAAATATTCTCCCCAACAGTGGTGGAAGAATTGTTTTGCCTTTCGATGCCACTAATCTGAAAGCTGTAGATGTTTCTGTGATAAAAGTGTATGAGAATAATGTAGCACAGTTTCTTCAAAACAACAATCTTTCCGGTGAATATGAATTGAGAAGAGTAGCAAAACCATTGGTGCAGGCAACAGTTAGATTAGATGGCGATAAAACAGTTAACCTCAATCGAAAGACACGCTTCTCATTAGATCTTGATAAATACATTCAAACAGAACCGGGAGCCATTTACAGGGTGACCATTGGTTTCAGGCCTGATTATTCTCTTTATAGCTGCGCTGCAAAATCAGAAACTTCACGGGAAGCTTCAGAGGATGAAGCTGAGTATTACGAATATGAAGACAATGGAAATACCTCTGGCAATGATGATGACGAAGAATTCTGGAGCAGGTATGATCGATGGTATCCTTATGGTTACAATTGGGAAGAAAGAGAAGACCCTTGTAGCAATGCTTATTACAATAAAGAACGTTTTGAAAGTAGAAATATCATCAGCAGTAACATTGGTCTGACTGCAAAAAAAGGAACGGATAATAAACTCTTCATCGCTGCAACAGATCTCATCACCACTGATGAATTGAGTGGTGTTGAATTATCTGTGCTCGATTACCAACAACAGATCGTTGCTAAAGGATCTACCAACAGCGAAGGAATTGCTATCCTGGAATTGAAACGCAAACCATACCTCATCATTGCAAAAAAAGGAGATGAAAAAGGATATTTAAAAATTGATGATGGTAGTGCGCTATCATTAAGCAAGTTTGATGTTTCAGGTGCTGAGATCAGGAATGGCATCAAAGGATTCATTTTTGGTGAAAGAGGTGTATGGAGACCTGGCGATAGTTTATACCTCGGCTTTATCGTAGAGGACAAAGACAAACGCCTACCTGCAGACCACCCGATAGAAATGGAGTTGTACTCACCAAGAGGGCAGCTGTACAAGAAAATGGTCTCAACCAATTCTGCTGATGGCTTCAATGTTTTTAAAACAGCGACAAGCGAAGATGCACCAACAGGAAACTGGACATGTAAAATGAAGATCGGTGGTGCAGTGTTTGAAAAGAAGCTAAAGATCGAAACTGTGATGCCAAACAGGTTAAAGATAGATATCAACTTTGGTGGATTGACTGCTTTGGGTAAAGATGCAAAAGCTAACGGAACACTTTCTGCCAAATGGTTGTTCGGTGCTACCGCACAAAACCTGAAAGCAAGAGTAGATGCACAACTTTATAAGAAGAATACATCATTTGCAAAGTTTGAGAGTTATGAATTCGATAACCCAACAGCAGCATTTTCTCCTCAAACCAAAACCATTTTCGACGGAACATTAAGTGCTGAAGGAACAGCTTCGATCAATCCATCATTTGATGTAACAGAACAGGCACCGGGAATGTTATTGGCCAACCTAATGGTAAAAGTTTTTGAGCCGGGAGGAAACTTCAGCGTTGATAATATTTCAATGCCTTTCCATCCATACTCATCGTATGTTGGCGTGAAGATTCCAAAGTCTGATAATTACTGGGGCTATATCTCCACCGGAAAAAATCTGCAGTTCGATATCGTTGATGTAAATACAGAAGGAATTCCAACTTCTGGCGGAACAAATGTGGAAGTTGAGCTATACCGTATTCAATGGAAATGGTGGTGGGATAACAGCAGTGATGAACTCAGCAATTTTACACAAGACAGTTATAATAAACTGATTAAACAGGAAACGATCACACTCAACAACGGACGTGGTGCTTTCAATTACAAATTCAATACGGATGATTGGGGAAGATATTTGATCCTTATCCGAGACACAAGAAGCGGTCATGTTACAGGTTCTACCTTTTGGGCTGATGATGATAGCTGGCAAAGCCGCAGAAACTCAGACGATGTTAGTTCTGCTGCAATGTTATCATTCACATCAGACAAAGAAAAATACAATGTTGGCGATAAAGTAAAACTCACCATTCCAAGTGGTGAAGGTGGAAAAGCTTTGGTGAGTATTGAAACAGGGAGTAAGGTTTTGAAAACTTACTGGGTGAAGACAACAAAAGGTCAGACCAACTTCACGTTTGATGTAGACAAACAAATGTCGCCGAATGTGTATGTGAATGTTAGTTTGATACAACCTCATGCACAAACATTGAATGATCTCCCGATAAGAATGTATGGCGTGATCCCGATCATTGTAGAAGACAAGAACACCATACTAAAACCGGTGATCAAAATGCCGGATGTGATCCGACCGGAAAAGCAAACCAGCATCACTGTTTCAGAAGCTTCTGGCAAAAACATGAGTTATGTAATTGCGATAGTAGATGAAGGATTGCTTGATCTTACTCGATTTAAAACACCTGATCCACATGAAGCATTTTATGCAAAAGAAGCTTTGGGTGTGAAGAGTTGGGATCTGTACGATTATGTTATCGGGGCCTGGGGTGGAGAATTAGAAAGAATCCTTTCGATTGGTGGTGATGCAGAAGGAGACCTGAAATCAAAAACAAGAAAAGCAAATCGATTTAAACCTGTTGTTAAGTTCATGGGGCCTTTCAAATCAACTGGCGGAAGTAAAACACACAACTTTACTTTACCTGCATACATGGGAAGTGTAAGAGCAATGGTGATCGCTGCAAAAGATGGAGCTTATGGTGCAGCAGAAAAATCTGTGAAAGTAAAATCGCCATTAATGATCTTACCAACCATTCCACGTGTACTTGGTCCAACAGAAACAGTGAGTATTCCTGTTACCGTATTCGCTACTGAGAATAATATCAGGAATGTGAGCGTATCACTGGAAGGAAACTCGTTATTGCAACCCGTAACTAAATCTGTTACTGCAAGTTTCAACGGTGTTGGTGAACAAACGATATTACTTTCTGCTGTAGTGAAAACGAATACAGGAATTGGAAATATCAGGGTGATCGCTTCAAGTGGAAAAGAAAAAGCGATCTACCAAACAGAAATAGATGTACGAAATCCAAATCCACTCACAACACAGGTGAAAGAGTTTGTGTTGCAGCCGGGTCAAAGTATTGCAACAGATGTAGCGATGATCGGTGATGCACAAAGCAGTAAAGCTGTATTGGAGTTATCATCTATTCCGGCGATCAATTTAGAAAAACGACTCAGTTATCTCATTCAATATCCACACGGATGTATTGAACAAACAACCTCATCTGTGTTTCCTCAATTGGTGTTGAACAATTTAATGCAATTAGATGATCGTAAGAAAGCTGAGATAGACCGAAACATACGTGCAGCCATTCAAAAACTTTCAAATTTTCAGCAAACGGATGGCGGCTTCAGTTATTGGCCAGGCTATTATAGTGAAGGAAGTGACGAATGGGGCAGCAACTATGCAGGTCACTTTTTGTTAGAAGCATCCGCCAAAGGGTATATCGTTCCTTCTAATATGATCAACCAATGGAAAGCTTTTGAACGAAGGAAAGCATTGGCATGGAATGTTACTGAAGCTCCATGGTACGGAACGGATCTTTCACAAGCCTATCGTTTGTATTTGCTTGCACTTGCAAAAGCTCCTGAGATCGGTGCAATGAACAGGTTAAAAGAATTCAAGTTCATCACACCAGAAGCAAAATGGAGACTGGCTGCTGCATACAATCTTGCAGGGCAAAATCAAATTGCTTTGCAGCTCATCAGTGGTTTACCTGTTGATCTTCCGGTAAGACAATATCCTGGCTTTACTTATGGAAGCGACATGAGAGATGAAGCAATGATCCTCGAAACACTCACACTTATGGGAAGAAGAACAGAAGCTTACAATGTGCTGAAGAGTGTTGCAACAAGATTATCACAGGACTATTGGTATAGCACACAAACAACTGCTTACTCACTAATTGCGATCGCTAAATTCAGTGGTGCATACAATGGTGATAGTAAGATCACGGCTAGTGCAACGATCAACAATCAATCGAACAACATCAATACAAGTTCTACCATATCTCAAAGCAATATTGCAATGCCTGGCGGAAAAGGAAAAGTGCAGTTGAAGAACAATGGAAAGAGTGTATTGTATGTCCGTGTGATCAATGAAGGAAAACCTGTACAAGGTCAGCCAATCATTGCAACGAACAATCCAAATGTGTTACAGGTTGGTGTCACTTATCTCAACAGCTCCGGTGTGCCAATGGATATTGCACAGATCAAACAAGGAACAGATTTCGTTGCTAAGGTTACCATCAAAAATCCCGTGAACAGAACTTATACCGAGATGGCATTAAGCCAGATATTCCCTGGTGGATGGGAAATTCTCAACACCAGATTGTACAATAGCGAAGGTGCATTTAAATCATCTGCAAGTGAGTACATGGATATTCGTGACGATCGGGTGTATCATTATTTCGATATCAAACCTGGCGAAACACTCACGTATTATGTACAACTTAATGCCGCATATCTTGGAAAATATTATTGGCCCGGTGTGTATGCAGAAGCTATGTACGATCACAGCATCAGTGGTGGTGTGAGTGGAAAATGGATAGAGGTGATCCAGTGATCTTTTACCACATAGGCACATAGCTTTTGTTACTATGTGTCTATGTGGTTATTTTTTTTATGATACTAACTTTCGTAACTCCGGTTAAACTTTACTTGCGTCGCACTCTTGTACTTTAGAAATTTCATGAGCAGACTGTTCACACATATAAAACAACTTCCGCTTCGTAAGAAGATCATATGGATCATCTTCATTGTGCTGCTCACATGGTTTTGGTTTGCCCTTCCATCAAAATTGTTCAATGCACCCACCTGTTTTGTGATCACTGATAAAAATGGACAATTATTGAATGCATCTATTGCTTCAGACGGGCAATGGCGTTTTCCTCAAAATGATAAAGTACCGGAGAAATTCATTCAATGTATCACAGCTTTTGAAGACAAAAGATTTTTCTACCATCCTGGAGTTGATCCGATTGCAATGAGCAGAGCAGTTTATCAAAATACGAAGAACAAACAAGTCGTAAGTGGTGGTAGCACCCTAACAATGCAGGTGATCCGACTCAGTAAAAAAAATGAAAAGAGAAATCTCTGGAATAAACTTTCAGAAACCATTCTTGCAGTTCGTCTGGAGCTTACTAATTCGAAAAAGAAGATCATTTCATTGTATGCATCGAATGCACCGTTTGGGAGTAATGTGGTTGGTTTAGATGCAGCAGCATGGCGTTATTACGGCAGAAACCCTGAACAACTTACTTGGGGAGAAATGGCAGCTTTGGCTGTGTTACCGAATGCTCCTGCTTTGGTTCATCCTGGAAAAAACAGGAATGTATTATTGAGAAAAAGAAATGATCTGATTGATAAGTTAGTTGCAGCAAAAACAATCGATAAAACAACAGCAGAACTTGCCAAATTAGAACCACTCCCATCTGAACCAAAGAACTTACCACAGCTTGCACCACATCTTGCAGACAGGTTTAAAAGAGATTGGAAAAGAGCACAGGCAAACGGAGAAGAAACATCTACAGGCATCCAATCCACCATCAATGTAAACCTGCAACAACAGGTAAATAGTATTCTCTTTTCTCATCAACAAAACTTAAGAGGCAATCATATCAATAATGCCGCAGCGATAGTTGTTGAAATAGAAAGCGGAAATGTTATTGCGTACGTCGGTAACATTTATCAACCAAAAGATTCAATACTCGAGAGTCATGTTGATGTATTGGCAAGTGTAAGAAGTCCCGGCAGTACATTGAAGCCTTTACTCTATGCTTCTCTTTTAAGTGAAGGAACATTACTGCCTCCACAATTGATTCCCGATATACCCACACAGATCGGTGGATTTACTCCCGAGAATTTTGACCTGGGTTATGATGGTGCTGTTCCTGCTCACAGGGCACTTGCAAGAAGCCTGAATATTCCTGCAGTAAGAATGTTGCAGCAGTACAAGTATCAACGATTCTATGATCGTTTGAAGCAACTCGGCTTCACATCGCTTAACAGAAAAGCAGATGATTATGGAATGAGTTTGATACTGGGTGGTTGTGAAATATCTCCTTACGAATTAGCAGGTGTTTACAGCAGCATGGCACGAATGTACCTGAATCAAAAAAAGAATAAGGGTGAATGGAATGGAAAGGATTGGTTTATGCCATTATACCAGAAGTACGAAGCAAGAAGTACGAAGTACGAAGAGCAGCAATCAACTGCATTATTTGATTATACGGCCATCTGGCATACATTCAATGCGATGAATGAAGTTGCAAGACCAGGTGAAGAAGGTTTATGGGGATTATTTACTTCGGCACAAAAGATCGCATGGAAAACAGGAACGAGTTTCGGATTCAGAGATGGCTGGGCTATTGGATTAACACCAAAGTATTGTGTACTGGTTTGGGTGGGTAATACAACAGGTGAAGGAAGACCTGAACTTACCGGCATCAATACTGCAGCACCTATCATGTTCGATATTTTTAGAACACTGCCAACTTCCGAATGGTTTGAGCCACCAATGTATCATGTAACCTACATGGATGTTTGCCATGAGTCTGGCTTTAAAGCTGGAGCAGATTGCAGGCAAACAGATAAGATTCTTGTCTCACCACTTGCCAAACAAAATGCATCGCTATGCCCTTATCATCGTTTGATCCATCTCGACAGAACAGGAACATATCGTGTAACGGAGAATTGTGAATCTCCATCTTCAATGCAACATGTTTCATGGTTTGTGTTACCACCAACAATTGAATATTATTACAGGCAAAGTCATGCTGATTATAAGCCGCTGCCTGAGTATAGAAAAGGATGTGAAATAGTTAATGAAAAAACACTGGATGTGATCTATCCTGAAGAGAATGCAAGAATTTATGTGCCGATAGAAATATCCGGTGCGAAAGGCAAAACGATTTTCACTGCTACGCACAGAAATAATGATAGCAGATTATTCTGGCATTTGGATAATGAGTTTGCAGGAACTACACAGAAGTTTCATCAGCTTGCTTTTAGTCCTGCACCGGGAAAACATGTATTAACGATCGTTGATGAATCAGGAGAAACCGTTACCAGGCATTTCGAGATATTGGACAAGGAAAAGAACTAAAGTTCACAAACCTTTCCTTCTTTTTACAACAAAAAACAAAACACATCCTGCATTAATGATCAACATGATCATTGCCATTGATTTTATAGCAATCTTAGTCCAGTTGTTAGATTTTGTATCAGAGTAAAAACTCAAACCCTGCCTTGGTATATAGAAATCAAGTAAGGTTGACAATTTCGATGGATTCATCTTTATGCCAGGATGTAAATAACACATATCGGCATTGGAACTATGGTAATATACATGACCTTGCTTTACACTATCGTAAGGTAAAACAAGAACAGAATCTTTATAAAATGAATAGACAGATTTCTCGCTGAAGCCATTTATAGCTGTCATCTTTTTAAGATCAGCCGCATTATAAAATCTTCCCGTTGAATCGTGTGGGAAATAGATGTTATAAAGTGGATCGGCTAAAGCCCATTGCTGTTGTTCCTTTAAAAAAACTTCATTGTAATAATGAATAGCATAACTCCAGGTTGGCTCTCCACCTCTGAATGTTATTGTCCTTGTTTTTAGTCCGGCATGTATTGCGAGATAATAATATATAGCGGTGTAATTCCCACAAGCCAGGTCAGCGTTACATTTTAAAGATTCGTGTATCTGTTGTAATGGACGAAACTCAGATAGTTTACCCTGCGGAATTCCCTTCGGATTATTCGGCAATGCAGCAACGAACTTCGAGAGCTCTATTGCTTTTTCAAGATCATTATTCTTTGCAAATATATTCGTGTGCTTTTTTAGAATGCTAATAGCACTATCATTCTCAGCTTTTGAAAAAGTACTGGTATTGATTGCCCATGTATTAAATTCAGATGTTTCGATATCGGGTCCTGGTAAATTGCAAAAAATAAACTCATTCACCTTATCGCTGTGATCTATTTTGATCTTTATTGGCAATGCAGCAGAATCGAACGGTGTAAAAGTGTAAAGATGAATTCCTTTTGAAAGAGAAAAAGAGAGATCGCTTTTAAAAGGTTTAACCGTTAGGCCATCCGGCAAAGTGTCGATATGTAGCCTGTAACCGGAGTTGGATAAAGGAAGAGAGAATTTTATAGTAGCGATTGAATCCTTTATTTCCAATTGCTTTAGATAAAGAGTAGAATCATCAACATAAAGCCAGCTATAAGTTCTGTAGGGAAAATATCTGAATCCATTATTCCTTTCCTTAATGATCCAGGCATTGATCAACAATAAAAGCACAAGGGATATGATATAAAATATTCTCTTTTTCAAGATCATCGAATTTACAGTGTTAAGATGTACAACACAACATGCAATTCTGATAAAAAGGAATAGAGGAGAATTACAACATCAATGCAGCGAGAATATAATCTGCAAACAAGATAAGAATACAGCTGATCACCACGGCAGAAGTACTGGCTCTTCCGATCTCTAAAGCTCCTCCTTTTACATAGTAGCCGTAATAAGCAGGAACGCTACTAACAATAAATGCAAAAGTGTAGGCTTTGCTCAATGCAAAACGAACATTATAAGGAGAGAAGTTTTGACGCAGACCAATATCAAAAATACTATTGTCAAGGATTCCAGACATCTGGCCGGCCATTCTTCCACCCCAGATCCCCAACGCTGCAGATATTGTGATGAGAGCAGGTATCATTAATAAAGCACCAAGTATTTTGGGAAGAACGAGATATGTTTTGGTGTTAATGCCCATGATCTCCAAAGCATCGATCTGCTCAGTCGTTCTCATATTTCCAAGTTCACTTGCGATCTTACTACCAATCACACCGGCTAATACAATACTTACAACTGTGGGAGACAATTCAAGTATCATACTATCCCTTACGATCTGTGCAATGGTAGATTTTGGAACGAGTGGCGTTACCAACTGATAAGCTGTTTGTACTGTTGTTACCGCACCAAGAAATAATGAGATGATCACCACGATCGGTAATGCACCAATACCGATCTCCACACACTGGTGCATGAATTCTTTCCAGTACATCTTACTGTTCTCAGGGCGTTTGAACATTGCCTTGAGCATGAGCAAATACTTTCCAAAGTGTGTGAAAAATCTCATGTATTAAAATTCCAATGATAAAAATTCCAAATTCCAATCTTACTTCCTACCTCTTACTTCTGCTTCTTTTCTCTTCTTCTCTTCCACCATGGTGAACGTTTCAAAGCCTCTTCTGTATTTACTTTTCCTTTCATTTGTGCATCCACCACTGCAATATTCGCCATATTAACGATATTACGAACAGTGCTTCCCAATTGCAGTACATGTACAGGCTTGTTCATTCCAAGTAAGATTGGGCCAATTGCGTCAGCATCACCCACTTCTCTCAATAAATTGTATGCCACATTACCTGCAGCAAGATTCGGGAAGATCAGCACATTCACCTGCTCATCTACCAGTGAACTGAATGGATAGTTATCTTTCAGAATCTCTTTATTGAAAGGAAGGCTTGCCTGCATTTCTCCATCAATGATCAGGTCAGGATTCTTTTCTTTCACGATCTCTGTAGCTTTTGCTACCAGCTTTGCTTCGGGAGAATCACTACTTCCAAAATTGCTGTAGCTGAGCATCGCTATTCTTGGGGTGATGTTGAAGTTCTTCACCTCTTTAGCCACCAGTAATGCAATATCTGCCAGTTCTTCGGCCGTTGGATTAAAATTCACCGTAGTATCAGCAAGGAACAACGGGCCTTTTTTAGTGAGTAGCAGATACATACCAGCGATCTTCTTCACACCTTCTTCCATACCAATGATATTCAAAGCCGGACGGATCGCATCTGCATAATTTCTTGTGAGACCAGAAATCATTGCATCGGCATCACCCATCTCCACCATCATTGCACCAAAGTGGTTACGGTCTTTCATGATCTTCTTACTCTCGTAATAGTTGAAACCTTTGCGTTGCCGTTTCCTGAAGAATATCTCTCCATAAACGTTACGCTTTTCTTCCATTTCATCACTACGTGGATCGATGATTGGCAGATCAGCAATATCGATCAGGTTCTCATCTGCAATTTGCCTGATCTTAGGTGCATCACCCAACAATATCGGGTATGCAATTCCTTCATCATAGGCAATACTTGCAGCCTTTAATATCTTCAGGTTATCAGCTTCGGCAAAAACCAAACGTCTTGGATCTCTTCTGGCTTTATTATTCAGTACACGGATCAACTGGTTATCCAATCCCAAACGTTTGTTCAGGCTAACTACATAAGCATCCCAATTAGTGATCGGTTGTTGGGCAACACCACTGGCGATCGCTGCTTTTGCAACTGCAGGTGCAACTGTAGAAAGCAACCTCGGATCAACGGGTTTTGGAATGATATAATCCGGACCAAAACTCATATTCTTTTGGTTATAAGCCAGGTTCACAATATCCGGAACAGGTGTTTTCGCTAATTCAGCCAATGCTCTTACAGCAGCAAGCTTCATTTCTTCATTGATCTTGCTGGCTCTTACATCTAAAGCTCCACGAAATATGTAGGGGAACCCAAGTACGTTATTCACCTGGTTAGGATAATCGCTTCTTCCCGTAGCCATGATCACATCTTTTCTTGCAGCAGTGGCAGCTTCGTAAGTGATCTCAGGATCGGGATTCGCCATAGCAAAAACGATTGGGTTCTTTGCCATGGTTTTGATCATCTCTGGGGTAACTACATTTCCTACACTTAAGCCTATGAACACATCAGCATCTTTCAAAGCTTCTGCTAAAGTGCAATCGCCGTTTCTTGTATTCGCAAACTTCTTTTTCTCTTCTTCCAGGTCTGTTCTTCCCTGGTGCAACACACCTTTCCTGTCGAACATGGTAAAGTTGCTGTGCTTCGCTCCCAATGCTTCATACAACAGTACACAAGCCATTGCCGCAGCTCCGGCACCATTCACTACAAACTTTACTTTATCGATCTTTTTCTTCTGTATTTCCAATGCATTCAACAAAGCTGCACCACTAATGATGGCAGTTCCATGCTGGTCATCATGCATCACCGGTATCTTGCATATCTCTTTCAGCTTTTGTTCAATGTAAAAACACTCTGGTGCTTTGATATCTTCCAGGTTTATCCCGCCAAAAGTTGGCTCGAGTGATTTCACTATTTCAACAAACTTAACAGGATCAGTTTCGTTGATCTCGATATCAAAAACATCTATATCAGCAAAAATCTTGAACAACACACCTTTTCCTTCCATCACCGGTTTCCCCGCTTCCGGACCAATATTACCCAAACCTAAAACTGCAGTACCATTACTAATTACTGCAACCAGGTTACCCTTGGCTGTATATTTATATACATCTTCAGGGTTACGGTGAATTTCCATACATGGTTCAGCCACACCGGGACTATAGGCTAATGAAAGGTCTCTTTGCGTTTTCGCTTCTTTGGTAGGTACAACTTCTATCTTTCCAGGTCTGCCTTTGGCGTGGTATTCAAGGGCTTGTTCTTTCCTTAATCCTTTTGATTTTTCCATATTGGCTTTTTTAGGTAACCAACTTCAGTACACATATCATCGTTCGTTGCGTCGCACTCTTGTACTGAAGCTCAATAGTCAGCTTGGCTCTAACACAAAGCTTAGCTTCCTTAGCGTCTTTGCGTGAACATCTTAGTTTAAAAAAGTGGTGCAAAGTACAACATAATCAGCCTAAAAACCTAACGGCTATCAGCAACAAACAGCAACTGAAAATCAAAAACTTATACCCGGTTTTCATGCTTCAGCCTTGTTTTATGGTAATTCAGTTGCTCATTTATGCATTCACAGGAATGTTTTTGCCGTTTTGTGCAGCAAAAAACATAAGTATTCTGTCAATACTAAACGGAGAGTCGTTCAATATCCTTCTCCGCAAACCTGACTGCTTATGAGACTTTAGGCAACTAGAGTTTTTGACGAAACAACAAATCAATTGGATGGCCAACATTCCCAACAAACAAAGCAGTGAGCAAAAGCCAAAAATGTCTATATTTAGGTTCGAGTCCCACCTAATTATGACAGAAGAAGCGATCATCTTTGGCTGTTTGCATAATGATCCTGCATCTCAAAGAGAGTTGTACAACAGGTACAGCCCTAAGATGCTATCAGTGTGTTATCGGTTTGCACAAAGCCGTGAAGATGCTGAGGACATGTTGCAGGAAGGCTTTATCAAAGTGTTCACCCAGATTCACACATTTCAGAATAAGGGTGCATTTGAAGGCTGGATCAGAAGGATCATTGTTCACACCTGTATCAACTTCCTGAAAAAGTATAAGAAGTTCAACGAAGCTGTTGACCTTGCTTATGCCGGATATTTATCTGTGAAGGAAGAAACTATGCCATCTATCATGCAGGCAAAACAGGTAGTAGAATGCATCAGGCTACTCCCCATTGGCTATAGAACTGTATTGAACCTTTATGCACTGGAAGGTTACAGCCATAAAGAAATAGCGACCATGCTCGATATTGAAGAGAGCACCAGCCGAAGCCAATATACCAGGGCAAAATCAATGCTCGAAGGAATATTGGTGAAGAAAAAGATTGTTGACAAACCAAGTGAGCGTTTCGACCTTGCTACTGTTTTAAAAAGTTGATGTACGAGCCATATGAGTGAATTTTACGATAACGAATTTGAGCGGTTCCTGCAGCAACAGGTAAAACAGCACAGGATGTATCCTTCTGATGCTGTTTGGAAAGGAATCTATCAACAGATACACGGCGAGAAAAAATGGCCGGGATTATATTTCATTGCTATCCTGCTGATCGCTGCATTATCTATCTGCACCATTTTCATGGATTCGCAACCCATCATCTATCCACAACAAACTGTGGCTAAGAATACCACACCTGTTGTAGATCACATGAATCCAGATCAGGTTACCAAAGCAACTTTAAAAGGAATCAGTAACGAAACTGAACAAACTTCTGCTTTCGCTTTACAAGATCCTATCGCTGTCTTACCAGAAACATCACCGCTGCCTGAAGAAAGAATTTATACAATTGCATCCGACAGAACTGCTGCAGATGAACAGTTGAATAGTATTGTAAATGATAACAATGAAAACGCAGGCTTGTCGCTCAATTTAAATGAGCCTGTTACACAAAATAACACAGCTAAAGTATCTACTGTAACTACCACAACTGTTACCGAAGAAAAAGCGGAGGAAGTACAAACTGAACAACCAAAAGTAGAAGCACCAGTAAAAGAAGAGGAATCTACTGAAGCAACTCCGATCAAAATAAATAAGAAAGATTCAAAGATCAACAGGTGGCAGTACGAAGTGTATATCACTCCTGCCAGTAACTACAAAAAAACGGTAGATCAAAAAGCATCACAAAGTGGTTTCAACGGACCAATGCAAACCAACTACGGCGTAACCGCTAACGAAGTGATCCGCTATAAACCAGGAATGGGTGTTGAGTTTGGATTTGGAGCATTGTACAATGTATCAAACAGGTTTAGAATCAAAGCTGGCTTGCAATACAACATCAGACAATATAATATTGAAGCCTATGCAGGTAGTACTGAACTTGCCAGTATCGCATTGAGAAATGGAACAACAATATCAACAGTGGCTAAATACAGAAGTGCCAGTGCCACTTATAATGAAGCGTTGCTGCTCAACAAATATCACCAGGTTTCTCTACCTATTGGCTTTGAATATTCTATCGTAAAAACAAATACTTTGGGAGTTAATGTGGCTTATAGCCTGCAACCTACTTATACATTCAGCCAGAGTTCTTATTTTCTTACTTCAGATTATAAGAGCTATGCAGATGGAACATCATTACTTCGCAGGTGGAATATCAATAGCGGTTTTGAAGCAACACTCAGTATGAATGTTGGAGACTTTCAATGGAAGTTTGGTCCACAGCTTCGTTACCAGCATCTGCCTACTTACAGCAGCCAATATCCAATAAAGGAATATTTAATTGACTACGGATTCAAGATCGGATTTACCAAAACGATCCGGTAATGCCGCAATTCTACTAACTGTTGAAGATCCCGCTTAAAGCGGGATTTTTATTTGCACTAAGTTTTACTTTTACGCCATGAGAATCATACTGTTTGTTTTTGTTGTTACTTCTCTCCTGCTTAGTTGTTCAGGAAAGAAAGAACAAAACCAGGAAAAACCTGTTGCCGCTCCAAAGCAAGACACACTTCCATATTTCGATGTAGCGGATCTGATATTGCAGGATCTGATCAACACAGAAAGCTCCGATACTTTTTTTAAGTTAACGGAAGTATCTGGCAAGAAAGATTCAACCGTTATTGATAAGAACCAGGCAATAAAATATGCTTCGCCTTTCTTAGAACTCAAGCTCAATGATCCGCAAACAAAAAAAGCCTATCATGAAACACCGTTTTATGACAGTCTTACAAGAAGTTTTGTGTTGATGTATAGAACAGAAGACCCTGCTTTGCCTGCAAAGTCTGTCACTTTAATGCTCACCGATCCTCAACAGGAGTTTAAACGTGCCGATTTTATTCGCTCTTACCAACGTAGCGACAGCAGTTTCGAAGAAAGGCTCTCTTATACAGCAGGGAAACAATTCCAGATCGTACAACTGATCTCTGTTAACGGATCCGAATTAACAAAGACAACCAATATTTATTGGCGTGAGAGAAAGTAATTTTGCTGCAACGGATGGATAGTAAACAATTTCAACAGTTCTCTCATAAAATTCCAACACAGCCTGGCATCTATAAATATTATGATGACAAAGGTGTACTGATCTATGTAGGAAAAGCAAAGAACCTCCGCAAAAGAGTTTCATCATACTTCACTAAAAGTCTTTCCAGCTATAAAACACATGAGCTGGTTCAACGTATTCATCGAATTGAATTCACCATTGTAAATTCTGAACAGGATGCATTGTTCCTGGAGAATTCACTGATCAAAGAATACCAGCCTTTATTCAACATCAACCTGAAAGATGATAAGAGTTATCCTTTTATCGTTATTAAGAAAGAACCTTTCCCCAGGGTTTTCCTTACGAGAAAGAAGATCAATGACGGATCAGAATATTTAGGCCCGTTTACTTCCGTAGCAAAGGTGAGAGACTTGCTCAACTTTATTCGGTACAACATTCCATTAAGAACATGTAAACTCAACCTTACACAGAATAATATTCAGCGAGGCAAGTTCAAAGTGTGTTTAGAATATCATTTAGGCAATTGCAAAGGGCCTTGTGAAGGATTGGAAACAGAGCAGGAATACCAACAAGGTTTGCTGCAGGTAAAGAATATTTTGAAAGGAAATCTTACACCCGTCATCAGCCAGTTTAAAAAAGAAATGGGTGAGCTAGCAGCCAATCTCGAGTTTGAAAAAGCCGAGTTGATGCGAAAGAAGATCGATCACCTCGAGAATTATGAAGCAAGATCTGTGATCGTTAGCAGGCATATATTTCATGTGGATGTTTTTACGATGATCCGTGAATATGAAAATGCATATGTGAATGTATTGATGGTTCAAAATGGAACGATCGTTCAAACACATACTGTTTCGATGAAAACACCTTTGGAAGAAACGGATGAAGAAGTGCTTGTGTTTGCCATTAGTAATCTTCGCCAAACATTTAACAGCACCGCAAAAGAGATCATTGTTCCTTTTGAACTTGAATACACCGGTGAAGAAGTAATACTCACCGTACCTAAAGGTGGCGATAAGAAAAAATTACTCGATCTGTCGGTCAAGAACGTAGAATATTATAAAGAGGAGCTGCATAAAAAGAAAATTCTTCAGTTAGAAGGCACAACAGATCGGGAAAAGAAAAAAGTGCTGTATCAAATGCAGGAGGACTTGCGTTTAACTGAATTGCCATTGCATATTGAATGTTTTGATAACTCTAACTTCCAGGGAAGTTTTCCTGTTGCAGCAATGGTTTGTTTTAAAGATGGTGTTCCAAGCAAAGAGAACTATCGTCATTTCAACATCAAAACCGTTGAAGGTATTAATGACTTTGCTTCGATGAAAGAGGTGGTGGGCAGAAGATACAAACGTTTGCAGTCAGAAGATAAACCGCTTCCGCAACTCGTGATAATCGATGGCGGCAAAGGACAATTGAATGCAGCAGTAGAAGCATTGGAAGAATTAGGTTTACGTGGTAAGATGAATATTGTTGGCCTTGCAAAAAATGAAGAAGAAATATTTTATCCGGGAGATCAGCAATCTTTGAAACTACCATGGGACAGTGAAAGTTTAAAGTTGATACGCAGGATAAGAGATGAAGTACACCGGTTTGGAATTACGTTTCACCGACAGAAACGTTCGAAAGGAACTTTTAAGAATGAACTGGAAGATATCCAAGGCATTGGTAAAGCAACGGCAGATCAGTTATTGAAAACATTTCGTTCAGTTAAAAATGTTCAATTAAAAACAGTGGATGAGTTAGCAGCTGAGGTTGGAATGGCAAAAGCGAAATTAGTGTTCGATTATTTTCATGAGAAGCGACAATAAAAAAGGGGCTTGGATGGAAATCCTGCCCCGTTTTTAAAATCCAATATCCTATGAAAAACCGTGGTAAAGATATGCATAGTTGCCAAAGTTCCAATACCTTATTAAAGCTAATTCTAATGTTTTTTTAACCGGTTTGATCAATGTTAGAACATCCAACGGCCGGTTGTTTGACTATTCTTTGGAAGGATTACCTGAATACAGTTCATGCTGTACAAGAGTGCGACGCAACGGAAGCTAAATAGTAGTTTCAGAAGTCTGCTAAATGAAATTTTTAAAACTGATTAGGCTCCTACAGGTACCGAATGTACCGCTGCAGCCATTTCTTTAATAAGAGAAGTATCTTTTTCGATGGCATTGCCTACAACAATTACATCAGCTCCGGCTTTGCAGTTGATATAAGCCTTTTCGGGTTCTACAATACCACCACCAATGATCAATGGTGCTTCAATATGAGTAGCCACTTTATTGATCATCTCTTCTGGTATCGGACGTTTGGCACCACTGCCTGCATCCATATAGATCAGTTTCATACCGATCATTTCTCCGGCCATAGCAGTACACATTGCGATCTCATTCTTATCAGAAGGAATGGGAGATGCATTAGAGATATAAGAAACTGTTGTTGGTGCACCACCATCAATCACCATATAACCTGTGGGCATGATCTCTAAACCACTCTTCTTTACGAATGGTGCACTCACTACATGCTGACCAATCAGCAACTCAGGATTTCTACCAGAGATGAGAGAGAGATACAATAAAGCATCTGCATAACGGCTAACCTGTGAAGGTGAACCCGGAAATAAAATAACCGGGATATCGCAGCTTGCTTTGATCTGCTGGATACATTCATCCAGGTGATTAGAAATAACGAGACTACCGCCCACAAAGAAATAATCAACCTTAGCATCCATAGCTAAGGTTACCAGTTGCTCGATCTTTTTATTGTCAACCTTATCAGGATCGATCAATACGGTAAAAGACTTGCGGCCCAGTTTCTTCCTTTCAGCAAGTTGTAAATACAGTTCCTGTTTCATGCATCCGTTTGTGGGTCAGCTATATGCAAAAATGCAGAAAAAAGTTGTTTGATAGCGTCTTTATACGACCAAATATCATACATCAATCTACTGTCAATCAATTTTGTTTGAAAATAAGCGATTTAGTTCTGGATAGTTGATGTATTTACGAAAAAAGCGTCGCTTTTAAAGGCTTCGTGCCAAAAAATCTTATCTACATCTGTGAACATTGCAGCAAATTCAGTGTGGATGTGAGGCTTACCAATATCCACAAATATTTTCCACAAGCGGTGCATATTTCAGGAAAGGAATATTGGAATGTGAAAGATATTTTCGTCAACCGGCCTCCAAAAAAGAGTTCAGGGACCAAACAAGAAAAATTCCTCACACCTAAATAAATCAATGCTTATGGCACACCAGCAAAACAAAGGCTTGCAGTTCGGCCGTCGTTTTACAAAAGAAGGAGTATCTCCTTTCGATCAGTTTGACTACGACTATCGCACTTCAATCATCCGTAATCCCAGCGGAGAAGTTGTATTCGAAATGAATAATGTAGAGGTTCCAAAACAATGGAGCCAGATCGCTACAGATATTCTTGCACAAAAATATTTTCGTAAAGCAGGTGTACCGCAGGCTGATGGAAGTCTTGGAAGAGAAACTTCAGTAAAACAAGTGGCTCACCGAATGGCAAATTGCTGGAGAGTTTGGGGTGAGCGTTATGGCTACTTTGCTTCTAAGAAAGATGCTGATGTATTCTACGAGGAATTAGTGTACAGTATTTTGAACCAGGCTTGTGTGCCAAACAGCCCTCAATGGTTCAATACAGGACTGTATGAAAGCTATGGTATTAGTGGTAAGCCACAAGGTCACTATTATGTTGACCAGAAAGATAGCAAGCTGAAGAAATCTACTTCGGCTTATGAAAGACCACAACCTCATGCATGTTTTATTTTAAGTGTTAGTGATGACCTGGTGAATGAAGGTGGCATCATGGATCTTTGGGTGAGGGAAGCCAGGATCTTTAAATATGGTAGTGGTGTTGGAACAAACTTTTCACAGATCAGAGGTGAAGGAGAAAAGTTAAGTGGTGGTGGAACTTCATCTGGTTTGATGAGCTTCCTAAAGATCGGTGATCGTTCTGCTGGTGCGATCAAATCTGGCGGAACAACAAGACGTGCTGCCAAGATGGTGTGTTTGGATCTGGATCATCCTGAGATCATGAACTTCATCAACTGGAAAGTGGAAGAAGAAAAGAAAGTAGGTGCATTGATCGCTGCAGGTTATGATTCGCATTATGAAGGTGAGGCTTACTTAACAGTGTCTGGTCAGAATTCAAATAACTCTGTTCGTATTCCAAATGAGTTCTTCGATAAGTTAGAAAAAGATGAAGACTGGGAACTGAAAGCAAGAACAGATGGCAGGGTGATGAAGAAGATTCCTGCGAGAGAAGTTTGGAATCAGATCTCGTATGCAGCATGGAGATGTGCTGACCCCGGAACACAGTATGACACTACGATCAACGAATGGCATACTTGTCCAAAAGGTGGAAGGATCAATGCATCCAATCCATGTTCAGAATATATGTTCTTAGATAACACAGCATGTAATCTAGCCTCTGTAAATCTTCGCAAGTTTCATGATGAAGAAACAAATGTTTTCGACGTTGAAGGCTTTGAATATACTACCCGTCTCTGGACAACTGTGTTAGAAGTTTCAGTATTGATGGCCCAGTTCCCTTCTAAAGAAGTAGCTCAGTTATCTTACGATTACAGAACACTTGGATTAGGTTTCGCTAACCTGGGTTCTGTATTGATGTTAAGCGGTATTTCTTATGATAGCGAAGAAGCAAGAGGAATTGCAGGTGCTATTTCAGCGATCATGACAGGTGTTGCATATAAAACATCTGCAGAAATGGCCCAGATAATGGGTGCATTCGCTAAATACGAAGAGAATAAAGAAGACATGCTTCGTGTAATGCGTAACCACAGAGCCGCAGCTTACGATGCTGAAGAAGCTTATGTTGGTTTAAGTGTGAAGCCTGTTGGCATCAAAGCAAAATATTGTCCTGATTACCTGTTGAAAGCTGCAACAAAAGCATGGGACGAAGCAGTTCAGTTAGGTGAGAAGTATGGTTATAGAAATGCTCAAACAACTGTGATCGCTCCAACTGGCACAATTGGTTTGGTGATGGATTGCGACACAACCGGGGTTGAGCCTGATTTTGCACTGGTAAAATTCAAGAAACTTGCAGGTGGTGGCTATTTCAAGATCATCA
Source organism: Chitinophagaceae bacterium (assembly GCA_024508725.1). Taxonomy (GTDB): domain Bacteria; phylum Bacteroidota; class Bacteroidia; order Chitinophagales; family Chitinophagaceae; genus JAEZDC01. Next base: position 403,222 of record JANINS010000003.1, read on the forward strand.
ACCAATCAGTTCCTTTAGCATTAAAGAATTTGGGTTATAGCGAGAAAGAAGTTGATGCCATTGTAAAATATGCAGTGGGTGCTGCAAGTTTTGATGGTGCTCCTTTCATCAATGCACAATCGTTAAGTGAAAAAGGATTTACAGGAGAAGAAATTGCTAAGTTGAATGGTTCACTGGCAACAGCATTTGAAATTGGATTCGTATTCAACAAATACACCTTAGGTGAAGCTACTTTAGAAAGATTGGGCTTTACGGCAGATCAGTACAATGATTTCGAATTCAACTTACTCGAAGAATTAGGATTTACTGAAGAGCAGATAGATGCTGCCAATGATTATATCTGCGGTACAATGACTGTTGAAGGTGCTCCTTATTTAAAAGATGAACATCTTCCTGTATTTGATTGTGCGAACAAATGTGGTAAGAAAGGTGAAAGATATATTCATGCTCATGGCCACATTAAGATGATGGCGGCTTGCCAACCATTCTTAAGTGGAGCTATCTCAAAAACCATCAACTTACCACACGAAGCTTCTGTTGAAGAAATTGCAGATAGTTATATGCTGAGCTGGCAGTTAGGTTTGAAAGCTTGTGCATTGTATAGAGATGGTTCTAAATTATCTCAACCACTCAGCAATAAATCTGATAAGAAAAAGAAATCAGAAGATAAAGAGGAAGCTGCAGAAGCGAGCAGCGAACAATCATCAGCAAACAACGAATCAACTATTGTTGACTTAAGTAAATTAACTGTTGATGAATTGCTGGAAGAGATCCACAAAAGAATGCAGGCTTCAACTGATACGAAATTAAAACGCCAGCTTTCTAAGATCGTTGAACGTAAAACACTTCCTGCAAAGAGAAGAGGCTTTACACAAAAAGCAAGGATCAATGGCCAGGTATTGTTCTTAAGAACGGGTGAATACAACGATGGAACATTGGGTGAGATCTTCATCGACATGGCAAAAGAAGGTGCTACTATGAGAAGCATGCTAAACTGTTTTGCTATCGCAGTTTCCATCGGTTTACAATATGGTGTTCCATTGGAAGAATACGTTGACAAATTTGTATTCACCAAGTTTGAACCTGCAGGAATGGTAGATCATCCAAACATTAAAACGACCACTTCGTTGATCGACTTTGTATTCCGTTGCCTGGCATTTGACTATCTGAACAGAACAGACCTTGTTCATGTATTGAATAAGCCTGAGATCGGCAATACAGGTGAGGAAGATGGAGAGATCACTTATCTGGGAAAGCCTGAGCTGAGCAGTGTAAGGATCACAGCTCCTGCAACAAACGCAGCAGCGTCTCCTGCACATCAGAAAATGCAAAGAGCTTCTGTTAAGTCTGAGTCAAGTCTTGACATGGTGAATGCAGCAGCTAAGAATATGCAAAGTGATGCTCCGGCATGTAACACTTGCGGTCATATCACTATTCGTAGCGGTACCTGCTACAAGTGTTTGAACTGCGGTAACAGTATGGGTTGCAGTTAATAATAAACTTTCACAGGTTGGATTCTATACAAAAGCCACTGCAAAGTGGCTTTTTCTTTTGCGTTAAGGCTTTTTAGATATTTTTGGCACTTAAACCTATTATATGAAAAAGATTTTAACCTTAGCTCTTGCTTTTATTGCAATTACGAGCTGTAAAAAAGACAACGACCCAGCTCAGGCTTCTTTAGAAGTAACTGCAAACAATGTAGCCGGCACATATAAGATCACTGCTGCTACGGCAAGTGTTGGTAGTGCAAGCCAGGATATCTTTAATAATAATTCATTTTTCGATGCATGTGACAGAGATGATACTTATACACTAACTGCTGTTACAAGCACATCAGGTGCATACAATGTAACAGATGCTGGTGTACAATGTTCTCCTAACAATACTGCCACAGGAACATACTCTTTGAATACTGCAGCAAAAACGATCACTATTAATGGTCAAACCGGTAATATCACAACATTAACGGCAACAACATTGGTTGTATCTCAGTCGAATTTTATGAACAGTGGATTTACTGTTACCGTAACATACACAAGACAATAATTGAATTATAGCCAGGGAGGAATTATGGAGTTTGGATTTAGTTATGATAAAAGAAAAGTGTTGCAGGCATTGCGGTTTCATTTCATCAGCCGTCCTGAGATCAAGATACTAATGATACTGGTGAATGTATTCGCCATCGGTTCTGCAGCTTTATTCTATTTTAAAAAGATCCGACCCGAACCATTCCTCCTTGGCTCTTTTATCTGGCTATTGCTCATGATCTCTGTGTGGTATTTGCTGCCATACACCATTTATAGAAAAGCACCCACTTTTAAAGATGCCTTTCGCATCAACTTCGGCGACAATGGCATTCATCTCGAAAATCCTAAAGGTTACATCAACTGGGAATGGAAGAGTTTTAGTCGTTGGATGGAAACGCCACACTTCATTCATCTTTATTTTTCAGAGAAATCGTTCTTTCTCGTTCCCAAAGACGAATTAAGTGATGATCAGAAGCATTCTTTAAGACGAATGCTGAATGAGAAGATCGGTGAACGTCGCTAAAGGTCTTTTTCCATTATATAATGTGGAATGGAAAGTTCCAGGAATTCGTCGCTGCTGACCTTATAACCCAGCTTCTGGTAAAACCCCACAGCTGTTTTTCTTGCATGCATCGTTATCGTTTTATAACCACGGTCACGTGCAATATTTTCTGCAAACTGCATCAGCACTCTTCCAAATCCTTTACCCTGCAAACCCGAGAGCACAGCCATCTGGCGAAGCCTTATTGCCTTATCATCTGTTTTGGTTAGTAAACAACATCCTTCCAGTTTGTCATCTTCAAAGCAACCAATAAGTATATCTTCTTTTTCCCTTTCCAGTTCTTTCGGATCGAACTCCAAACCAAGAGGCTTACGCAAAATTGTTCTACGCAATTCCACCATTTCCTGGTATTCTTTAGAGCCATGATCGATCAGCTTTAACGCCATGCGGTAAAAATTGGTTTACAAGATAGCCAACATTTCAAAAATTATACAAACAATACCGTATTAGTTATTTTTTAGGTGTGAATAGCTTTTTGCAACAAAAAAGCGGCAATTCCTTGCTTATTTATCAAAATCTATATTTTTGCGCCTGTAACTAAACTTTATAACAATGTCAGACATCGCAACAAGAGTAAAGAAGATCATTGTTGACAAACTTGGAGTAGACGAAGCAGAAGTAACCAATGAGGCTTCTTTTACCAATGATCTCGGTGCCGATTCTTTGGATACCGTAGAACTGATCATGGAATTCGAGAAAGAATTCAATATCTCTATTCCTGATGAGCAGGCTGAGACCATTACTACTGTAGGTCAGGCTGTGGCTTATCTTGAGGAACATGCTAAGTAAGATCACAACTTCCTAATTGGAATATTCATGATCCGCCTTTTCTGCGGCTTTTGCCCTGATAAGGCGGATTTCTCACTTAAAAAGGATATATGCAACTAAAACGAGTTGTTGTAACAGGGATGGGAGCAATTACACCTATTGGCAATACCCTTGAAGAGTATTGGAATGGGTTGATCAATGGTGTTTCAGGTGCTGACCGTATTCAACAATTTGATTGCAGCAAATTCAAAACGCAGTTTGCCTGCGAATTGAAGAATTTTGATCCGTATCAATTCCTCGATAAGAAAGAAGGCCGTCGTTTGGATCGCTTTACACAAACAGCTTTGATCTGTAGCGACCAGGCTGTTGTGGATGCTAATATTCAGAAAGAGTCCATGAATCCAGACCGTATCGGAGTGATCTTCTCCAGCGGTATCGGAGGTATTGTTACTTTCCAGACAGAAGTAATGGAATTTGCCAAAGGCGATGGCACTCCACGCTTTAATCCTTTCTTCATTCCGAAAATGATCCTTGATATTGCAGCCGGCCATATCTCTATGCGTCACGGTTTCAGAGGACCCAACTTCGCCGTTGTTTCTGCCTGTGCTTCTTCTACACATGCAGTAATGGATGCATTTAACCTGATACGTTTGGGTAAATCTGATATCATTCTTGCCGGAGGCGCTGAAAGTGTGATCTGCGAAGCCGGTGTTGGTGGTTTCAATGCAATGAAAGCACTGAGCGAAAGAAATGATGATCCTAAAACTGCATCTCGTCCGTTTGATAAAGACCGTGATGGTTTTGTAATGGGTGAAGGTGCCGGTATTCTTGTGTTAGAAGAACTTGAGCATGCATTGGCTAGAGGTGCAAGAATCTATGCTGAAATAGTTGGTACCGGTGCTACTGCAGATGCACACCACATGACAGCTCCACATCCTGAAGGTTTGGGTGCAAAAAATGTAATGAAAGCAGCATTGGAAGATGCAGAAATGCAGCTCGAAGAGATCGATTACATCAACGTACACGGAACTTCTACTCCACTGGGTGATATTGCTGAAACAAAAGCGATCAAAGAAGTATTTGGTGAACATGCATATAATCTCAATATCAGTTCAACCAAATCAATGACCGGTCACCTGTTAGGTGCTGCCGGTGCGATCGAAGCGATTGCCAGTACATTGGCTGTGGTGCATGATATTGTACCACCAACTATCAATCACTTTACTGATGATCCCGAGCTGGACAATAAACTCAACTTTACGTTTAACACTGCACAAAAGAGAACAGTGAATGCAGCTTTGAGTAATACGTTTGGCTTTGGTGGACACAATGCTTCTGTGATCATTAAGAAGTATAAAGCCTAATGAATGTAGGAGGTAAGATATCCTTCTATTAGTTTGCTCCTTTCCGGATTTATTGTACAAGAGTGCGACGCAACTATGTTGCTATGTAATACTATAGCTGGTATCATAAAAATTCATAGCTTAACGGCGTGGATATGATCACGAAATATTTTCGGAAGCCATCGTTAATGGAGAAACAATTGAAGAATGTGCTTGGCATAAAGCCCGGTAATCTGCAGTTGTATCAAACAGCTTTGAGTCACCGTTCGGTGAAAGAAACTCCTGATGAAAATAATGAACGATTAGAATACCTGGGAGATGCTGTATTAAGCTCGATCGTTGCCGATTATCTTTTCAGGCGTTATCCTTATAAAGGAGAAGGTTTTCTTACAGAGATGCGAAGCAAAATGGTGAACAGGCAATACCTGAACGAGATTGCTTTAAAGATCGGTTTGAAGAAGATCACTTTGTATAACAAGTTCGATAATTCGCTTAAGAGCAGCCAGATATTTGGTAATACCCTTGAAGCTGTTGTAGGTGCTGTATATCTTGATAAAGGCTATAAGAAAACCCGTAACTGGGTATTAAATCACATCGTTATTCCGCACATGTTTGTTGATGATCTGGAAGCAATAGATATCAACCTCAAGAACAAGCTTATTGGCTGGGCCAGTAAAAACCTGAAAAGCCTGGAGTTTGAAACCATCGACGAAAAAATGGAAGGCGGCAGAAGAGTGTTCACGATTGCTATTGTTATTGATGGAGAAAGAATCGCTGAAGGAAAAGGTTACAATAAAAAAGACGCCAGCCAGGTTGCTTCACAGATTGCAATAGAAAAACTGGGTTTATAAATTACTAAGTCAAATAAAAAAGTCCTGCGATATGCAGGACTTTTTCTTTGGCGGGACTTCTATGTTATGAAAAGTAAACTAATTCTTAGCAACCGTTGCTGCTAAAATACCTTTCTTCTGCATGTCTTTCACCACTGCTTTAGATACTTCGTTTGCGATCTGGCTGGCAGATGAAGGATCGAAAGATTGTGATTGTGCAGAGTACAACAGTTTATTTTCATTCACATCATACAGGTTGGTCTCAAAGAAATAATTTATTCTTTCCTGCGTATAACCTGGTGTGTAAACCCTGTTGTAATACGTTTGATATGTTCTCCAGAACCTATTATATACTACTGCATAAGGTTCATAACGAACACTACCCGGCACATAATTCTCAGAAGTTTCCTTGTTCTGAAGCCCGATTGTTATTACGCCATCGATTTTATTCCTGTCGAGCTGTTGCAGTACCTGCTTTTCATTCATGTTGGCAAAAGCTTTCGGACCATATTCAGCATAAGAACTAACGGCATTATAACCTCGCTTTGCAAGATCATCTACCATTTCATTCTCCATTTCCTGTCTCAGGTTACGCTGACTTTCAGGAACCATTGCCACCACCATCACTTTTCTAAAGCTGGCTTGTTCAATGTTTTTGTCTTTCCAGCTATTGGTCACATTGGTACTGCTACAAGCAGCCAGTAAAAGGAATAAAGGCATCATCAAAACCAATACGCTCTTCATGTATTTCTCCTTTGTTTTAGATGGTATAGACGCTAAAACATTGCCTTTATTATAGCATACCAACAGAGTTAACACAGCTTTGAAAATGAAATGTTAGAAGCATAAGCTTGAACCAAGGTCTATAGCTTCGATTCAGCTTACGTTGCGTCGCACTCTTGTACTTCCGGTTCGCTCAGCAACAATTCAACAATAGAATGAGAATCAACACCTGCTTCTTACCTTGCGTTGTAGGAAATTTTATAGATCACACCTGAATAATCGTCACTCACCAATAAAGAACCATCTGCAGCCACTTCTACATCTACCGGACGGCCCAAAACTTTACCATTTTGTTGCAGCCAGCCTTCTGCAAACGGTGCATACGAGGTAACAGCATTTCCGTTAAGTGTAGCCAACATCACACGATAACCAATAGGGTTACTCCTGTTCCAGCTACCATGTTCTGCAACAAATATTTGCTTTTGATATTGGGGAGGAAACTTATTGCCTGTATAAAATCGCATTCCAAGAGCAGCCACATGTGCATCCAACACTTTTGCAGGTGCGGTGTAGCTTTTACAATCTTTTCCTTTACCAAATTCAGGATCTAAAGTGTTACCCTGGTGGCAATAGGGAAATCCAAAATGCATGTTAGCTTGTGGTGCTACGTTCAATTCATCGCCTGGAATATTATCACCCATCATGTCTCTTCCGTTATCTGTGAACCATAACGCTTTTGTATCAGGATGCCAGGCAAAACCAACAGTATTACGAATACCATGAGCAAAGACTTCCATTCCTGTTCCATCTGCATTCAATCTTGTTATCGATGAATACACAGGATTTTTTTTTGCACAAACATTACAGGGAGCACCAACAGGTACATACAATTTTCCATCCGGTCCAAAAGCAATGAACTTCCATCCATGATGATCCTCCGTTGGATATTTATCATACACGACCACCGGTGCAGGAGGATTGTCAAGTTTATCTTCTATTCCATCGTATCTTATAATTCTGCTGATCTCTGCTACATATAAACTTCCATTTTTAAAAGCCACACCATTTGGTGAGTTCAAACCGGATGCTATCTTGTATATTTTATCTGCATTGCCATCTTTATTCTGATCAACTACTGCATATACGTTGTCTTCATTTCGGTTGCCAACGAATAAAGTTCCTTTCTCACCAAAGGTCATACTTCTTGCATTGGGTACTTCGGCATACACTGCAATGGAAAATCCTGCAGGCAATTTGATCTTATCAAGATTGTATTTCTTGTCTAACCCATCTGTATTTATTTCCGTAACGGGAACTGTATCTCCTGAATTTTTGCTTTGCGAAGACTGGCAGCCGATAATACAGATCAATATTGCAGAAAATAAGGTGAGCAACTTTTGCATAATACGATGTTGTAATATGAAGTTACAGCTTTGGTATTAAGCCCACAGATGCCATCTTAACCGAACTATGAAGTGCTTGCGACGCAACGAAGATGCTATGAAAACTAAAGCCGGTATTATTATGTAACGTTAGACAGAGACGGTCAGACGATCACATTCAGTACTTTATCTCCTGGCAAAGTTCTATCAACACTCCGTTTGTACCTTTTGGATGGAGAAAGCATACCAGCTTGTTATCTGCTCCTTTTTTGGGTGTTTCGTTCAATAGCGTAAAACCTTCTGACTGCAAGCGCTTCATTTCTCCTTCGATATCGGCCACTTCAAAAGCAAGATGGTGAATGCCCTCGCTTTTCTTTTCAATGAACTTTGCGATCACTCCATCAGGGGTAGTGCTTTCCAAAAGCTCGATCTTAGATTCGCCTTTCTGGAAAAAAGCCGTGTTTACCCTTTCAGTGTCAACGCTTTCTGTCTTATAGCACGAGGTGTTCAATAATTTTTCAAAAAGAGGAATGGAAGTTTCCAGGCTCTTAACAGCTATCCCTATATGTTCCAGTTTTAACATCGCAATCGTTTGAGTTTTATAAAATGAACAATTACTTATCTTCAGCCGTTTAGTCAGTGATTTTCAGCTGCTTTTCGATTTGAGGAAATTAAGTTTCCCTTGATTTTCCGCCTCAAATTTATAGCCCTTATTGCAGTATTTTTGCTGGCACATCAATCAATCGAGAGAGATAATTTTATGTTGAAACTACCAGTTTACTTAGATAACAATGCCACTACACCCATGGATCCAAGGGTGCTTGAGGCTATGACACCGTATTTCCTGGAACATTTTGGTAATGCAGCCAGCCGTAATCATCCTTTTGGGTGGGAAGCGGAAGAAGCTGTTGATTATGCCCGTGAACAAGTGGCAAAACTGATCGGAGCTGATCCTAAAGAGATCATCTTTACTTCTGGTGCTACCGAAGCTGATAATCTTGCTATCAAAGGTGTGTACGAGATGTATGCCAGCAAAGGAAATCACATCATTACCTGTGTTACTGAGCACAAGGCTGTATTAGATACCTGCAAGCACATCGAAAGAATTGGTGGAGAGGTGACTTACCTGCCTGTTAAAGATGATGGCTTGATCGATATGGCTGAACTGGAAGCTGCTATCAAACCAACCACGATTCTTATCGCTATCATGTATGCAAATAATGAAGTGGGTGTGATACAACCTGTTCAGGAGATCAGTGCACTGGCTAAAAAAAGAGGCATCTTGTTCTTTACAGATGCAACACAGGCTGTAGGTAAAATTCCGGTGGATGTACAGAAAGATGGAATTGACCTCGCTGCTTTCTCAGCACATAAAATGTACGGTCCGAAAGGAATTGGTGCTTTGTACGTTAGAAGAAAGAATCCTCGTGTAAAAGTTACTGCCCAAATGGACGGTGGCGGTCATGAAAGAGGAATGAGAAGCGGTACTTTGAACGTTCCGGGCATTGTCGGTTTTGGTAAAGCTTGTGAACTCGCAAGATTGGAAATGGCAGATGAGGCAAAACGCTTATCATCTTTGAGAGATAAACTGGAGAACGCATTGTTAGAAATTGAAGAAGCTTATGTAAACGGCAATAAAGAACATCGTTTGCCACATGTAAGCAATATCTCTTTCAAATATGTTGAAGGTGAAGGTTTGCTGATGGGCTTTAACAAAGCCATCGCACTTTCTTCAGGTTCTGCTTGCACTTCTGCTTCACTTGAGCCAAGCTATGTGTTAAAAGCACTTGGTTTGGGTGATGATCTGGCACACAGCTCGCTGCGTTTTGGATTAGGAAGATTCACTACCGAAGAGCAGATCGATTATACAATTGATCAGATCAGAACAACGGTTTTGAAACTAAGAGAGATGAGTCCGCTTTGGGAAATGTATAAAGAAGGCATTGACCTGAATACAATTGAGTGGGCACATCACTAATAAAATGTGCCAATTTGCAAATGTGCTAATTTGCAAATTGGCGAGGTTAAAAAATAATCATTGATGTTCCATTAGCACATTGGCACATCAGCACATTAGCAAATTAGTTTTATGGCATATTCAGAAAAAGTAATTGATCACTACCAGAATCCGAAGAACGTAGGAACACTGGATAAGGGTTCTAAAAACGTTGGAACTGGTTTAGTAGGTGCTCCGGAGTGTGGAGACGTGATGAGACTTCAGATCGAAGTTGATGACGCTACAGGTGTGATCAAAGATGCTAAGTTCAAAACATTTGGCTGCGGTTCTGCAATCGCTTCTTCTTCACTGGCAACAGAGTGGTTGAAAGGAAAAACAGTTGACCAGGCTTTGGAGATCGATAACATGGCTATTGTTGAAGAGTTGAATCTTCCTCCTGTTAAAATCCACTGCTCTGTGTTGGCAGAAGATGCAATAAAGGCAGCGATCAACGATTACCGTACTAAGAATGGTATGGAAGCATTGAAGTTTGAAGAGAAAGGAGTTCATTAATAATTTGCAAATGTGCCAATATGCAAATATGCCAATTAGGGCTGTTCATTTGCACATCTGCAACATTTGCACATCTGCACATTAATCATGGTTAGTACGGAGAATTCAATATTTGTGAGTGAGAAGGCGAAAAGCAAACTTGTTCAGTTGATGAATGATGCAGGTATTGCCAGTGATCCGTCTTATTTTGTAAGAGTGGGTGTTGTTGGTGGAGGTTGCAGTGGTTTAAGTTATAAGCTTGACTTCGATAATGAAGTGAAGCCAATGGACCAGGTGTTTGAAGATAACGGTGTAAAGATCGTCACCGACCTGAAAAGCTTTTTGTACTTAGTGAATACAGAACTTGATTTCTCTGACGGATTGAACGGAAAAGGATTTTACTTCAACAATCCAAACGCCAGCAGAAGTTGTGGTTGTGGTGAGAGTTTTGCGGTTTAGCTGAAGATGAAAATAATTCAAAAGCCTTGTCGGAAGACGAGGCTTTTTTGTTTTCAGTATCGCAAAGAGCACAAAGCAGACGCAAAATTCGCTGAGGAGTTTGCGTTCTTTGCGATACTAATTTGTACAGTTATATTCTAACAGTACAAGTGAGTGACACAACGAAAGCTCGATAGTAGCACTGGTGCCGGCTAACCAAAATTCTCCTCAACTCACCTGACTTTTATTTAGTTAGGAAAATTCAAAAATTCTCCTCCATTTTGAATTTTGACTTTTGACTTTTGAATTATAGTAGATTTGACCCATGTGGATGATCTGCAAAAAAGAATGGCAGCAATTCTTCAATAGTTTAACCGGTTACATAGCCCTGATTATTTTTTTACTGCTTACAGGCTTGTACCTGTTCGTATTCCCTCAATCGAATGTGCTGGATTTTGGTTATGCATCGCTTTCACCTTTTTTCAACTTAGCTCCTTGGGTGTTGTTATTCTTAGTTCCAACAATTACCATGAGAAGCATCGCCGACGAATACAAAGCAGGAACATTTGAACTATTGAGAACATTGCCATTGCGTTCATCACAGATCGTTTGGGGCAAATTCTTTGGTGCATGGCTCATTGTTATTGCTGCACTCATTCCAACAACGATCTACGCAGTTTCTTTACAGGCTTTAAGTTCAAACGCAGGAATTGATGTTGGTGGTACTATCGGAAGTTATATAGGACTTGTTTTATTGGGTGGTGTTTATACAGCGATTGGTATTTGTACCAGCAGCTTCACTAATAATACAGTGATCGCTTTCGTGGCAAGTGCATTCATGTGTTTTCTGCTGTACACAGGTTTCCAGGCGATAAGTCAACTGCCGGTATTTACTGCAGGAGCGGATTATTATATTGAGATGCTGGGTATTAACTTTCATTATCGCAGCATCAGCAGAGGTGTGATCGATAGTAGAGACATGATCTACTTTGCTGCTTTCATCTTTTTATTCTTATTGATCACCGAAAGAAAGATCTTACAATACAAATGAACGGCTTACTGAAAAATAAATTCTGGTGGGTGGGATTGATCCTTGCTTTTGCATTGGTGATCTATTTATCATCTTTTGTGCATTACCGTGCTGATCTTACGCAGGAAAAAAGATTCAGCCTTAGTAACTCAACAAAAGACCTGCTGGAAAATCTTGACTCAACAATAAATGTTGAATTATTTCTTACAGGTGATCTTACAGCAGATTATCGAAAGTTGAGTCTTGCCACACAGGAATTGTTAGATGAATTCAGAGACAGGTCGAATGCCAAGGTAGTTGTAAGAACAGGCTTACCCGAGATCGACATTGCCGATTCTGCTAATTATCGTAACGATAGCCTGAAGAACATGACCAAAGAAGAATGGAAAGAGTATTTAGAATACATAACCATTAATCGTTTGAGAAGTTTGGGTGTTGTATTTGATGAGGAAAGTCTTTCTAAATATAGTCAGAAAGAAATTGAATTTGACAAACTCGTGATCCCTTCTGCATTGGTAACATTCGGTAGAAAGAAGCCTTATGCAATAGACCTGAGAAGCAGTAAAACGGTATTCAAGCCTTTCGATGTGATCAATCAAAACCCGGAAGAAGATCTTGAAGCTACAAGAAATGCCGCAGAAGCATTGTTGGAATTTAAATTTGCCAATGCCATTGATAAACTCACCAGAAAGAAAGTTCCTGTACTGGCTTACTTGGTTGGAAATGGTCAGCCGGTAGACTATAGCATCAATGATCTGGGTGAGAGTTTACGAAATGATTATCGCCTTGCTGTATTTGATCTGAAGAAAAGTTATCCTGATCCTTCACAGATCGATGCATTGATCATTGTAAAACCAAATATTCCATTCTCTGATGAAGACAAACTAAAGCTTGACCAGTTTGTGATGCACGGCGGCAAGATCATCTGGTTTGTTGACAGGCTTTTTGCTGAAACAGACAGTTTAATGAGAAGTCAGAAAGACTTTGTTGCATTTGATAGAAACCTGAATCTTGATGATCTGCTTTTTAAATTCGGTGTTCGTATCAATCCAAATTTATTACAGGATCTGAACTGTGCAAAGCAGCCGATCGTACTTGGACAAAACCCTGATGGAAGTCCAAGAATGCAAAGAGTTCCATGGCCGTATTATCCTTTCTTATCCGGCTCGAATAATAGTCCGATAACAAAGAATCTCGACAGAGTATTATCGCTCTATCCTTCTACAATCGATACAGTAAAAACACCGGGTGTAAAGAAGACGATCTTATTATCTTCGGATACAACCAGCAGAACATTGGCTACTCCTGCGCTTGTAGCATTGCAGAGTGTAAAAACAGAAGAAGATTTCAGGAGCTTTAATAAATCCTACTTACCTGTAGGCGTTTTGCTTGAAGGAAATTTCAATTCTTTATATGCAAACAGGTTAACCACAGAGGTCAGAGATTCTGTTCAGAAAGCATTGGGAAAAGCATTTGCTCAAACCTCTCCTGCAACAAAGCAGATCATTGTTAGTGACGCAGATATTGTTACCAACCAGGTAACACAAACTTCCGGACCATTATCAATGGGTATGATCCCTTTTGAGAATTATCGTTTCGCCAACAGGGAATTCTTCCTCAACAGCATTGATTATCTCGTTAGCAACTCAGCCATCTTCGAAACGAGGAATAAAGAATTCACATTACGCTTACTGGATAAGGCAAAGATCGAATCTGGCAAAAGCAAGTGGCAGATCATCAATATTGGCTTGCCAGTTGTGGTAGTACTATTGGTTGGATTACTGCTTCAATGGAACAGGAAACGTAAGTATGTAGCCTGACCTGTTATCTTTGCCACACAATCGGAATAATGTCTACAACAACTGTTACCTATTTGGTTTTTGGAGGAGTTTTACTTCTTGCATTGATATTTGATCTGGGCTTACTCAGTAAAAAGAACAAGACTGTTACTATTAAGCAGGCACTTTGGCAAACTGTGTTTTGGGTAGCACTGGGTATGGGCTTTTTTGGCTTTGTATGGTTTGAAGAAGGACATGTTGCCGCTTTTGAATACTTAAGTGCTTACTTAATGGAATGGAGTTTAAGTGTAGACAACATTTTCGTATTCATACTCATTTTTAGTTCGTTTGCTGTAAAAGAAAAATACATCCCAAGAGTTTTATTACTTGGTATAATGATGGCAATTGTGTTTCGTGTCATCTTTATCACAGTTGGTGTAGCACTGGTTCAACGTTTCGAATGGATCTTATACATTTTTGGAGTATTTCTTATTTACACAGGTTATAAGATGTTTATTGCTGATGCTGATGAAGAGAAAGATCCTCATGAGAGCCCTGTTTATAAATTCCTGAGAAAAGTTTTACCACTGGTCAATAATGATGGCGACGGAAAATATTCCATAAAACAAAATGGAAAACGCTATTATACCAGTTTGTTTGTAGTAGTTATCATGCTTGCCGCTATCGATCTTGTGTTTGCACTGGATTCAATTCCTGCGGTTATGGGAATTTCCATCAACCCTTTGGTCATTTATACTTCTAATGTTTTTGCAGTGTTGGGTTTACGTTCGTTATTCTTCCTTTTGAGAGGAGCTGTTGACAAGTTCGAATACCTGCCACAGGGAATTGCGATTGTACTAGTATTCATTGGCGTGAAAATGTTGGGAGAGCATTATATCAAAGAGTACATTGATAAAGGTACAATGATCGGTATCTCTTTAGGTGTGATCGTTGTTTGTCTTGCAGGTGCGATCTGGTATTCTGCTACCCACAAGAAAAAAGGAGTTCCGCCAGAAAGAGAAGATGGTTCAATTGATCTGTAAATTTGAGTGTGAAGTATACAACAAATGATATTGCTGATATTATCCAAGCTGATAAGATCGATAGAAACGATTATGCCATAGAGCACTTACTGATCGATAGCCGCAAGATCGTTTTCCCAATCACTTCGCTTTTTTTTGCATTACCCGGGCCAAGAAGAGATGGTCATGAATTTATACAGGAAGTTTATGAAAGAGGCGTAAGATCGTTCGTGGTAAATGTAACCTTTAAACATCCTCAACTTAGCGAAGCTGTATTTCTTAAGGTGACAAATGTTCTGGATGCATTACAAACATTAGCTGCTCATCATCGTAAACAATTCAATATTCCTGTAATTGGAATTACCGGAAGCAATGGTAAGACTATCGTAAAAGAATGGCTCTACCAATTATTATATCCTGAATACAATATTGTTCGAAGTCCCAGAAGTTACAACTCACAGATTGGTGTTCCATTAAGTATCTGGCAGATGAACGAAAGTCATACTCTGGCCATTTTTGAAGCAGGGGTTTCTACTTCTGCAGAGATGGAAAAGCTGGCAAACATTATTCAACCAACGATTGGAATTCTTACCAACATCGGTGAAGCACACAATGAGGGATTTCTTGATTATGCTCACAAATTCACAGAAAAGCTGAAGCTGTTTTATAATTGTGAAACGGTTATTGCAAGACGTAAAGACATCCATGTAAGCAAAGAAGTTTTACAGGAACAGTTACACACGAAATTTTTAACCTGGGGCTCTGCGGCAGAAAATGAGTTTATAATTGAGGAGATACAAAAACACCACAATAGGTCTACACTTAAGATCAGCTATTCCGGCAAGCAACTAAATCTCACCATTCCTTTTGTTGATGATGCCAGTATAGAAAATATGATCACTTGTTGTTGTACAATGTTATTGTTGAATTATGATATTGATGTGATCAGTTCAAGAGTCCAACAAATGCAGCCGGTAGAGATGAGGTTGCAGCAAAAGAAAGGTGTAAACAACTCTTACATCATCAACGATAGTTATAGTAATGATCCATATTCACTTTCCATCGCCCTTGATTATTTAAAGCAACAGGCAGGCAAAAATAAAACCACGGTTATTCTGTCCGATTTTTTACAATCAGCCGAGAATAAAGTTCAATTGTATGAAGCTTTAGGTAGAGAGTTGCAGCAGCGAAAGATCAACAGGGTGATCGGAATCGGAAATGACGTATTCATTAACAAAAAAAATATTGCCGGCAATTACAAAGGAAAGTTGATCTGCTTCAGTTCTACTGATGAATTCCTGGATAATTTCAATGCTCATCAATTTAAAGATGAGTACATATTATTGAAAGGGGCAAGGATATTCGAGTTTGAAAAGATCAGTCATTGGCTGGAACAGAAAGTACACCAGACAGTGCTTGAAGTAAACTTAACTGCACTTATACATAACCTGAAAGTCTATCAAAAACAACTAAAGCCTTCTACCAAAGTAATGGCTATGGTAAAAGCTTTTAGCTACGGAAGCGGAACAGCAGAAGTTGCAAGAGTATTACAGTTTCATAAAGTAGATTACCTGGCTGTTGCTTATACTGATGAAGGTGTTGAATTAAGAAAAGCAGGAATCAGTTTGCCGATCATGGTGATGAATCCTGATGATGTTGGCTTTGATGCAATTGTTGCATACAATCTAGAACCTGAGATATATGGCATGCATATTTATCACAGCTTCACTAATTATTTATCGCAACAGGGATTGCAACAATTTCCTGTTCATATAAAGATCGATACAGGAATGCATCGTTTGGGTTTTGAGTCAAAAGATCTTGATGAATTGTGTACTAATCTCAGATCAAATAAAACGTTGGCGGTTCGTTCAGTATTCTCTCACCTTGTGGGCAGCGAAGCCCCGGAGCATGATGATTTTACAAAACACCAGGCACAACTTTTTGATGAAGCATGCAAAAAGATCGAATCTTCGATCGGTTATTCTTTCATTAAACATGTAGCCAATTCTTCGGGCATCAATCGCCATCCCAATCTGCAATACGATATGGTTCGACTTGGTATCGGGTTGTACGGAGTAGATAGTTCTGCCGAGATGCAGGATCAGCTGCAAACAGTTGCAACATTGCGATCAACAATTTCTCAGATTCGAAGTGTTGCTGCCGGAGAAACAGTTGGGTATAACAGAAAAGGTATCGTTGATCGTGATAGCTTGATCGCTACCGTTAGAATCGGATACGCAGATGGATTTACAAGACATTTAGGTAATGATAAGGGGAAGGTTTGGGTAAATGGCAGCACCGCTTCTATTATTGGTAATGTGTGTATGGATATGACGATGATCGATGTTACCGATGTGCCTGCGCTTTCTGTTGGAGATGAGGTGGAGATCTTTGGCAGAAACATTCCTGTTCAACAGGTAGCCGAATGGAGTGGTACCATACCTTACGAGATACTCACCAATGTAAGTCAGCGGGTGAAACGTGTTTATGTAGAGGAATAACATGGATTTGATCGAATTGCACCAATTCTGTAACAAAACAGTTACTGTTAATACTAATAGTTAATTGGTTCGTCTTAATTCGTGTAATTCGTGTTTCTATATCTTTGGCAATCTTAAAAACAGACCGTGAAAGCAAGGCAGGTAATTCTACTTATACTACTCATCATATTTGCAGACCAGGCAGTAAAGTTTTACATCAAGCTCAATTATTATATTGGTGAAGAACATAATGTTCTTGGCAACTGGTTCAAGTTACATTTCGTAGAAAATGAAGGAATGGCCTGGGGCTGGAGTTTTGGTGGTGCTTTCGGAAAGATCGCTCTTACATTATTCCGACTTGCAGCTGTGATCTTTGGTGTATTTTATATCAGGAACATCATCAGGAAAAGAGAACACAAAGGATTTATCATTTGCGCTGCATTGATCTTTGCAGGAGCTCTAGGAAACCTGATCGATAGTTTATTCTATGGAATGATCTTCAACGAAAGCGGCGATGTTTTTAATCACCAGGCTGCTCAATTATTTCCAAAAGGTGGTGGTTATGGAACTTTCCTGCATGGTAAAGTAGTAGATATGCTTTACTTCCCTATTGCATCTGGTGTTTTACCAAAGTGGGTTCCAATTTGGGGTGGTGAATATGTTGAATTCTTCAGACCCGTATTCAATATTGCAGATGCTTCTATTTCTATTGGTGTGATTGCAATACTGATATTTCAGAAAAAATTCTTTGGAAAACACGAAACCACCAAAACAACTACAACATCATCAGTTGCTGAGCCAGCAACTACAACTGAAATTACTGCGGCAGATAAAACTGCTGAATAGAATTTAAATCAGTACAAGAGTGCGACGCAACGATGCTCAATCAGTGGCATGAAGCTGGTTACAAAAAACTACTGCACCTGTACTTTCATTTTACCCGAAGCGATATTAACGTTGGATGATGCAGCATCTTTGGCAGTTCCAGAGAAAATTGCATCCATCACACGTGTGGTTGTATTAAATCCCACTACTGTAAATACAAGATTGGTGCTGTTCATTTGTCTCGCATCGTAGATTGTAGCACCTCCGGGAGTTTTAAACTCAAAAACCGCAGTGCCATTGCTGGTAGAATATGTTCCGGTAGGTGTTGCAGAGGTTTGCAATAGCTGAACAAAAAATGTGGTATCGTTAGTGGCAGTTTTGCCATAAATATTTAAGAAAACAGGAGGCGTTGTACCGCTGATCACTGCAGAATCAATATGTCCTTTAAAATTAAACGCTCCTTCAGAAAATCTCCATGCTGTATCAGAACTGTTCACTGTTCCAGAACCTGAAGAAGCACCGGGAGTTATAGAAAAATTACAGAAACTTGTTCCATAACTAACCGTAAAATCGCTTGCAATCGGAAGAATTGGTTTGCCGCCACCTTTTAATGTAACTGTATAAGTTCCGGGAGCTGCGAAGAAGCCTGAGTCTATAAACCAAAATCCATTGGTTGTATCCGTAAATATTCTGTACTTACCACTGCCGGTTACGTTCACCGTTACTACAACAGAATTGCTGGTGGTAAGATCCTGGTTCTCGGTATATGTTCCGTTGATTAAGATCGGTTCGCAATCACCTAACGAATCTTTCAATGTTCCGGCCGAGATGGCATTGCCTCCCGTTTCCACACTGTATTCTTTGGAACAGGCAAACATCAAAAAAATACAAATAGGTAATGCTATCAGGATTAACCGCTTCATTGAACAAAGAAATAAGTTTTTAACCAATATTAGTCCCTACACAAGATAATGTCGCTCCTGCTAACGCTGCCTTAAACTGATTATTATGTAGCCAGCGTATCGTAACACAGATTTAGCTTTACTTGCGTCGCACTCTTCAACTACAGAAGCTGCACTCAACAACAAGCAGTAAAGACTCCTCCTTCTTACGAAACATTCATAAGCAAAAAAAGAGCCACCAATCATTGGTAGCTCTACTTTCTTATCGCTTACTTCTTATTTCTTATCTGCTATTTTAACTCACCCACCATATTTCCAGGGATCACCCATTCGTCAAATTGTTCTGGTGTAACATAGCCAAGCTTCACCGCCATTTCCTTTAATGTTGTTCCTTCTTTATGGGCCTTCTGAGCAATCTCAGCAGCTTTATAATAACCGATCTTAGTATTGAGAGCGGTCACCAACATCAGGCTGTTATCGACATGCTTTTTAATATTGGCTTCAATTGGCTCTATACCTACAGCACATTTATCATTAAAGCTCACACAACCATCGCCGATCAGTCTTGCAGAATGAAGGAAGTTGTAGATCATCACCGGCTTGAATACATTCAATTCAAAATGCCCCATCGATCCACCAACGTTGATCGTAACATCATTACCCAGCACCTGTGCTGCGATCATGGTCAACGCTTCGCATTGTGTTGGATTTACTTTACCTGGCATAATAGAGGATCCGGGTTCGTTATCCGGAATAAATATCTCTCCTATCCCACTCCTCGGACCAGAAGAAAGCATTCTTATATCGTTAGAGATCTTCATTAAACTAACAGCAACTGTTTTCAAAGCACCATGAGCTTCTACAATTGCATCATGAGCAGCCAAAGCTTCGAATTTATTTTCTGCAGTAACAAAAGGAAGTCCTGTTAGCTCAGCGATTTTTTTTGCCACCAACTCAGAATAACCTTTTGGTGTGTTGATGCCCGTTCCAACTGCCGTTCCGCCAAGGGCTAATTCACTTAAATGTTCCAGTGTATTCTTAACAGCTTTCAACCCATGATCTAACTGAGAAACATAACCACTGAATTCTTGTCCGAGTGTGAGTGGTGTTGCATCCATGAAATGTGTTCTGCCGATCTTCACCACATGCATGAACTGCTTGCTCTTTTCTGCAAGTGTGTTTCTAAGTTTCTCAATTCCCGGGATCGTAGTTTCGATCAGCATTTTATATGCAGCAATGTGCATTGCCGTAGGGAAAGTATCGTTAGATGATTGTGATTTATTTACATCATCATTCGGATGGATCACTTTTTCTTTATCGGTTAAAGCACCTCCTTTTATCACATGAGCCCTGTAAGCAACAACTTCGTTTACATTCATATTGCTTTGTGTACCGCTTCCTGTTTGCCAAACTACTAAGGGAAATTGATCGTCCAGCGTTCCTTCTAATATCTCATCACAAACCTGGGCAATCAGTTGTTTCTTATCATCAGGTAAAACACCGAGTTCATTATTAGCAAGAGCTGCAGCTTTTTTCAGGTAAGCAAAAGCCTTGATGATCTCTTTAGGCATTTTATTGATGTCCAGCGCTATCTGGAAATTCTCGATACTGCGTTGAGTTTGAGCTCCCCAATAAACATGTGAAGGCACTTTCACTTCACCCATCGTGTCTTTTTCTATCCTGTATTCCATTGATCTGTGATTATATGATTAGAGGATTTTTTACGAGGTGCAAAGTTAGCCTGAAAATTGTGCTGCATACTAACAATTATCAGGTTATGAAAGGAAAACTATGGTGTTTGATATTAGGTCTCAGTTTTTTAGCCTGCAACCAGGTAAAAGACGAAAAACCTGCAAAGGATACATTGGCTGTAGGACCCTCGGATACTTTGATCATGAAGAAAGATACTACAACACTTGTGGTAAATAAAGTAATGATCAAAACAGGTGAAGTACCACCACAACAGGTGGTAGATTTTGCGAAGACATTGATTGGTATACCCTATAAATATGGCTCAACAGATCCGAATGTTGGATTCGATTGCTCAGGATTTATTACTTACGTTTTTAATCATTTTAATATAAAAGTTCCAAGATCCTCTATTGAGTTTACCGAAGTTGGGAGAACGGTTTATTTAGATTCAGCAAAAACTGGCGATCTTATTCTCTTTACAGGAACAGATAGTACTGAAAGACATATTGGTCACATGGGAATCATTACAAATAACCAGGATGGACAATTAGAATTCATCCATTCCACTTCCGGAAAGCAAAATGGCGTAACCATCACACCCTTGAACAAATATTATCTGGGAAGATTTATCCGTATTGCAAGAATATTTTCGCAGAACGAAAACTAATTAAAAGGGATCCAAAAATTCATAGTAAGCCCCTGGAATTCTCCCTTAAAAGTATAATGATACTGGCCCTGCAACTTAAATTTCTTAAACTTATAATTCAAAGTTGCATATAAAGGATAGCCGATACCGCTACCATAAACATAACGAGGGCTTATTGAGTAACCAGGGGTGCCGTAAGAATATTCCAAGTCCATTTTGGTCTTAACAAATGAAACGCCTGCTCCGATTGATGGTTCGAATTTGCCAAGCGGAAAATTCCGGTGATATAATAGAGAGAATTCCTGAACCCAGGCGGTTTCACTATTTCCCATAAGTTGTAATTCTCTAAAGTGAAAAAAAGAGAGTTGAATTTCATTTTCTTCAGCTAAAACAACACCAGCTCCTATTTTTGTTGCCACACCTCCGGGATAATAATTTCCTCCACCTATTCCCCAGCCAACTGTTCCTGTATATTTTATTTTTTGTTTACCTGGATCCTGACTAAATGCATGAAAAGAGATCAGCAGGAATAAAAGAAAAAGGGGCGTTTTCATTGCCCTAAGGTAAAAAACTTCTACCGGCCTTTAAAATCAGGCTTCCGCTTTTCAAGGAATGCACTTGTTCCTTCATTCTTATCTTCTGTCGCAAAACATTCTCCGAACTTCTTTATTTCAAAATCATATCCGGCTTGTGTATGATCGAAGTAGTTTACACACTCAATTACTTTGGTAATAGCCAGTGGCGCTTTTGCATGAATTACCTGAAGGATCTCTTTACACTTTTCAATTAATTTGTCTTGTTCTACAACGCTATTCACCATTCCATATTGCTCAGCATCTTTCGCACTGAACATTTCACCCGTCATCAATAATTGCATCGCCCTGTTTCTGCCAACAACTTGTGTTAGTCTTTGCGTTCCACCATAACCAGGGATCAAACCGAGATTTACTTCAGGCTGTCCAAATTTTGCATTATCACTTGCAATAATAAAATGACAACTCAAAGCAAGTTCACATCCACCACCTAAAGCAAAACCATTTACAGCAGCGATCACAGGTTTTGGACAATTCTCGATCTTATCAAAAACATTCTTATGTCCTGTTGCAGCTAAGGCCGCTCCCTCATTTGCTGAAAGAGAAGTGAATTCACTGATGTCTGCTCCTGCAACAAATGATTTCTGTCCTGCACCGGTAATAATAGCCGATTTAATATCAGCATTATTATACACCTCATCCATTACTTTGCTTAGATCGTTGATCACATCTTTGTTCAGTGCATTCAGTTTATCCGGACGGTTTATTGTAATAACCAATGTTCCGTTTTCTAAAGAAGAAAGTAATGTTTGGTAAGACATAGCAATATTTTAAAATGATCTGTTTTCTTTCACCCAACCTTTGATAAACTCAGCAATCTCACTTGTAGGTGCTCCCGGAGCAAACAACTTGCCTACACCCATTTCATTCAGCTGCTTCATGTCGTCATCAGGAATGATCCCTCCACCGGTAAGCAATACATCATTCATTTGCTTTTCCTTCATCAACTGAAGCACTTTGGGGAATACTGTCATATGAGCACCTGATAAAATACTGATGCCGATCGCATCAACATCTTCCTGTAAAGCAGCATTGACAACCATTTCAGGTGTTTGACGTAAGCCGGTATAGATCACCTCCATTCCTGAATCTCTTAAAGCAGTGGCGATCACTTTTGCACCACGATCATGCCCGTCAAGGCCAACTTTTGCCACTAAAACCCGAATCGGTCTGTTCATATAGCAGAATTGGCGTCAAAAATAAGGTAAACTGGTTAAGCTGATTTACAAACAGAAAGTACAAGTGAGTGACACAACGAAGATGAGTTGTAAAACGATCGTTGGTAAAAAAAGAAAAAGCCCTGCGGTTGCAGGACTTTTATCTTGTTAGAAGAATTTTCTCTTATTTGGTTGCAGCCACCACTTCGCCATCGATGGTTAATGTAACCGGCTCGGCGATATTCGCAAATTTTACAGTAACCGTTTTTGTAAATGCACCCATTGCTGCAGCATTGTACGTAACCTTAATAGTACCTGATTTACCTTGCTTGATAGGCGTTTTAGGATACTCCGGAGTGGTACATCCGCATTGGGCAGTTGCATTTTCCACGATCAAAGGTTTAGCACTGGTTGTGTTCTTGAAAGTGAAAACATATGTTACAGGTTTGTTCTGAGCGATCTTACCAAAAGAATGTTTCATCGCTGTGAACTTGATATCATTCTTGGTTTGACCAAAAGAAACAAGACCGAAACATAAGAAAGCTAAAACGAGTAATTGTTTCATACCTGTAGGCTATTTTTAAAATTAGTTACCTGGCTTAAGCTTACCTAAACCGTTATTCTGAGGAGCTGCATTTTCTGGAGCGGCATAAGTTTCACCATTAAAGGTTACTGTCTTTGTTAATCCGCCAGAGAAATATACAGTTACAGTTTTATTGAATGGACCCTGAGCTGCTGCATTAAACCCTAAAGTGATCTTGAATGATTCACCCGGTGCATAAGGACCAGCCTGCCATTTTGGAGTGGTACAACCACAAGACACCTGAACGTTCTCGATCTTTACAGAGTCTTTGCTGATGTTGGTTACTTCAAGATTGAACTCAACCGGCTTACCCTGGGGAATTTTTCCGAAAGAGTAGTTGTCGTTCTTGAAATTAAGTGTCTTGGTAATATCTTTTTGTTCCTGCTGGGGAGCTGCTACAGTTGTAGCTGTTTTTGTTTCAGTTGCAGGAGCTTGTGCATTCACCGCTGCAAATAAAAACAGGCTTGCAGCCAAAAAAGTAAACTTCTTCATTTTTCTGATTGATTTGTACGGGTAAAGTTATCAATAAATTGTTTCTGCCAAATTTTGCCTCAATGTAATCACCTTTTTTAAGAAGAGTTTAAAGTATCACTGATTTTCGGTAAAAAGTGGTTTTAAATAGCTAACCCATGTTAGTTTTCCCTGCTATCATCCTTTGCAAGTGAGGCGGTAATGGCTATTTTTGCCCAATGGAACAAACCCAGACACCTTCAGCCATGAAGGACGATATGCTTAGCTATGATGCGTTCAGGAATACAGTGATCGAAGATTACCGTGTAGCAGTTATCAGTCGTGAAACCAGCTTGTTAGGTAGAAAAGAGGTGCTTACCGGTAAGGCTAAGTTTGGAATTTTTGGTGATGGAAAAGAAATTGCCCAGGTAGCAATGGCTAAGTTCTTTAAGCCGGGTGATTTTCGTTCGGGCTACTATCGTGACCAAACCTTCATGTTTGCAAGCGGTTTGGCCACGGTAGAACAGTTTTTTGCTCAATTATATGCTGATCCGGATCTGAACCACGATGTTTTTAGTGGTGGAAGACAAATGAATGCTCACTTTGCAACCCGTTTGGTAGATGAAAGCGGCAATTGGCTGGATTTGGCAAATAAGAAGAATGTAAGTTCTGATATAGCACCAACTGCTGGTCAAATGGCAAGAGGATTGGGACTTGCTTTCGCTTCAAAATGTTTTCGCAATATTGAGCAGCTGCACCAATTTGAGAATCTTTCCAAAAAGGGAAACGAGATCTGCTTTGTAACAATCGGCGATGCAAGTACCAGCGAAGGTCATTTTTGGGAAACCATCAATGCAGCCGGAGTATTGCAGATACCGCTGGCCGTTTTTGTTTGGGATGATGGTTATGGAATTTCTGTTCCTAAAAAATATCAAACCACTAAAGGTTCTATCTCTACTGCATTAAAAGGAATGCAAAAGCAGGATGATACAAATGGCTTAAACATTTATAGAGTAAAAGCATGGGATTATGCCGGAATGTGTGAAGTGTTTGAAGATGCTTTGCAAAAAGTAAGAGAAACACATGTGCCTGCTATTTTTCATGTAGAAGAGGTAACACAACCACAAGGTCACTCAACATCGGGTAGTCATGAGAGATACAAAACTCATGAGCGATTGGAATGGGAAAAAGAATGGGATTGCCTCAGGAAAATGAAAGAGTGGATCGTTGGCAATGGAATTGGTTCGGAAGAAGAACTTGATGCCATTGAAACCGAAGCTAAAGAACATGTAAGAACACAGAAGAATAATGCCTGGACAAATTACCTGTCGCCAATTAAAGAACAGGTTGCCAAAGCTGTTGACTTATTGGAAACGGTAAGTGCAGGCAATGAAACGATTGCTCATTTATCAGGAGAACTAAGCAGTGCTAAAGAGCCAATGCGTAGAGATGTGATGAGAGCTTTGGGAATTGCATTGGAATTAGTTGGTGATGCCACACATGCACAGGAATTAAAATCATTTTACGAACAACTCAAGCAAGAAAACAAACAACACTACAATACTTATCTGTATAACGAAGGCCCGAAAGCTGCATTGAACGTTGAGGAAACAAAACCAATGATCTCTTTCGATGCACCAACAGTGAATGGATATGAAGTGTTGAATAAATACTTTGACCAGTTATTCAGCAGCAATCCTAAAGTAGTAGCATTTGGAGAAGATGTAGGTTATATTGGTGATGTGAACCAGGGCTTTGCCGGTTTGCAGGAAAAGCATGGCGAGAACAGGATCTTCGATACTGGAATTCGTGAGTTAACGATCGTAGGCCAGGGAATTGGTTTAGCGATGAGAGGTTTACGACCAATCGCCGAAATTCAATACCTGGATTATCTTCTATATGGTTTGCAGCCTTTGAGTGATGATGTGGCAACACTTCATTACAGAACAAAAGGTCAGCAGAGTTGCCCGATAATCATTCGTACTCGTGGTCATAGGTTAGAAGGTATCTGGCATTCAGGCTCACCAATGGGTGTTGTGATCAATGCACTGCGTGGAATGCACGTATGTGTTCCAAGAAATATGGTGCAGGCGGTTGGTATGTACAATACATTGTTGAGAAGCAATGATCCGGGAATTGTTGTAGAGTGTTTGAACGGTTATCGTTTAAAAGAAAAAATGCCTTCGAATTTATTGGATTACACTGTTCCCTTTGGAGTTCCGGAAACGATCAAAGAAGGTGCTGATGTAACTGTTGTTTCTTATGGTTCTACTTTGAGAATTATACAGGAGGCTGCTGCAAGATTAGAAAATGCAGGAATCAGTTGCGAGATCATAGATGTACAAACTTTGGTTCCTTTTGATATCAATCACCTGATCGTAGAATCAGTAAAGAAAACCAACAGGGTTGTATTTATTGATGAAGACGTACCTGGTGGAGCTGCTGCTTATATGTTCAATAAAGTGATGGAAGAACAAGCTGCTTATCGTTGGTTGGATTGTAAGCCAAGAACGATCACAGCTAAAGCCCATCGTCCGGCTTACGGAAGTGATGGAGATTACTTTAGTAAACCAAATGCTGAGGAAATTGTTGAGGTGATCAAAGAAATGATGGCCGAATAAAATAGCTTTAAATGTTTGTAAGCCTAAAAACTGTTGAAAGACTAAATTTTAGTCTTGCCTGTTTTACATTTCTTTTCTGTTTTATTGGGTTTAATTGGAATGTAGATGCCAAGGCCGTTAGTGCATCCATTTACAATTTCATGTGGATACCTATAGCAGTCCTAATGATCATACTCCCATTTTCATCTTTGATATTATGGATCAAAGGAAGATTTTGTATACATGCTTTTAATATATACTCTTTCTTACTTATGATATTTACATGGGGCACATTTTTTTATAAGATAAGCTCTATTCAATGTTAAGTGAAGGTGCCAGAAGTCTTCGCTGCTTATTGTACAGCGTAGATTCTGCAGTCGAAGAGTGCGACGCAATGAAAGCCAAATAGAAGTTCTGCAGCCGACTTAATAAAAAATAAAAGACCTCAAATGAGGTCTTTCTTTATTTATTCCTGGTCTTATTTTCTGCCGGTAATGTTCTTGTTTCTTTTCGATTGTGTGTTACATCATCACCTTTAAAATCCTGCTCTTCACGCTTCCGGCTGTCGAGATTATCACGAATATCAGGCATTGGTCTATGACTCATTCCTTGTTTGTTCTGCTGGTTATTCTGACTTCTGCTTCCTTTCATAAACTTCGTTTTTGAAAGAGGCGAAAAAACAATGCCACAGCTAAGCATTTGAAAATTAAGCAGACTGTATTGTGTAACTGTGAAGTACTTCCTCAGAAAACTTTTTGGTACGTTCTTTCAGCATAGCGATCACCGCTTCATCCGACTGAAAAACTCCATTCACATTAACAAAGTGTTTAGCCATCTTCTCATAATTCTTTGTCATGAGGCAAAGAAAAGTTCCGCCGAAATCAAGCCGGTCAAACACCACTGCTTTATTATTTGCATACTCATCTAAATTTTCTTGGAATGAGTTGGGATGTTCCGTCCAATGCAAAGCCGGTCTTGCATGATGCGAAGTATGGTAACCATCATTCCAGCAACGCTTGTTATAATGCACATTTAAAGTAGTGCAGCAGTTTTTATATGGATTGTCTGGTTCTGCAGGATCGATAAAAGCATGTTGTGTCCAGTTACCCACCATCATGATCATTCTTGAAATGAAAAAAGTAACTACGAATACAGCCAGTGTCCCAGGTAAATTCACAAAACACATTACAATGCAAAAGGCGAAGAATGAAAACTCTCCCGCCATTGCATTACGGGCAAGCTTTTTCTTTTTCCTTGAAAAGAGATAATCCATCAAACCTTTGAAACCAAGTAAAAGAAAATGACATAAGTACCTGAAGAACTCTTTCAGGCTGTCTCGCTGATATCCCATCGTACTACTGTCATCGTCAGGCATATTGTTTTCTGCATGATGCATTCCCATGTGATGACTGAAATATGTTTCTGGTGTATGACCCATAAAAGGACACATTACCCAAATGATATAACGATAAAAGATCTTGTACTTTCTTTTGAACAAATGCCTGTGGCTGATGCAATGCATCATTAAACCAAAAGGTGCCCTGAAATAAAAATTGATCACCTGGTAAGCTACAGCAACAACCCACCAAGCCCAGTTGGGCAATAAAGAAGTGTATAATAAAACAGCGATCGGGAAAACAATGAAGCTGATCTTAATGATCAGGTATATAAAAGGAAGATCTCGTTTGTCTTTGATGAGTTTTAGAAATTGCCTGTCGAGCCATGAATGTTCTTTTGGAACGTAAACAGGATCATTTATAACGGGAACAGCCCTCATTTTGTAGATTTTGGTGCAGAATGTTCATCAAAAACCTATCCAATCTACTAAAAATCAATCACTGCAGAAATAAAGAACGTATTTCAGGTGATGGAATCATGCATGCTTCTTTTTTTCCGAACCACCTGTACCTGTTTTTAGCGATCACATCATAGAAGAAATCACGAATAAATTGTGGAACGATCCACAAACCTTTCATCATCTTCCAGCCTCCACCAAGTTTGGGATATAGCTGTATGGTTGCAGAAGTTTTTTGATAGGCCTTACCATTATCGATCAAAACAAATGAATCCAGCTTTTCGGCAGAAAGACTGTATTTGCTCAATAACTGCTGACCAATCTCTGATTGAAGCGGTGCAAATCTGAATATTCTTTTTTTGTCCTGCTTGATAATAAAGTTGATCGCTCCATTGCAAAAATTGCAAACACCATCGAATAATATGATCGGATGCTCCTGCACATTGCAAAGATAGCTATAAGCTTTCTGCCATAAGCATTAAGCAAACGGCTCAGATTAAAAACCCAAGCCGCACTTTCTTATTCCTTATTTTGAATTTCTTATTCTTTATTCCTATCCCATATTATGAAACACCTTACTCACATCATCATCCTGCTCAAGTCTCTCGATCAGTTTTGAAACATCTTCAGCCTGTTCATCAGTCACAGGAACAGTAACGGTTGGTATCCACTCCAATTCAGCACTGATAGGTGTAATGCCTTTATCTTCCAAAGCTTTTTGCATGTTACCAAAATCAGTAAATCCACAACGAACCACTAACACATTTTCTCCGTTCTCACCGGTACCCTCTCCTAATTCCTCCAATCCAAAATCGATTAGCTCTAATTCAAGATCATCGGTACTTAATCCTTCCGGTTTCAATTTAAACACCCCCATTTTCTTGAACTGAAAACTTACGCTTCCGCTATTTCCTAAAGTTCCATTGCCTTTATTAAAAGCAGCTTTCACATTGGCAACTGTTCTCACGTGGTTATCGGTAGCCGTTTCTACCAAAAGTGCCACACCATGAGGGCCGTAACCTTCATATAATATTTCTTCGAAGTTCTCGGTATCCTTTCCCTGTGCTCTTTTGATCGCTGCTTCCACACGATCCTTCGGCATGTTTACCGCTTTTGCGTTCTGAAAACATCTGCGAAGAGCCGGATTTGTTGCAGGATCAGGCCCACCCGCTTTTACAGCAATAGCAATCTCTCTTCCAATTCGGGTGAACTGCTTTGCCATTCTATCCCACCTGGCAAACATGGTGGCTTTTCTAACTTCAAATATTCTTCCCATGACGTGTTGTTATTGTTTGTAGCCAGCTTTTAGATGCTTTGGTCATCGTTCCTTGCGTCGCACTCTTGTACTAATGGTACATTGCTGAGCAGTGAACAGAAACCTGAAGTGTGCGACGCAACAAAATCTAAATAGTAGCAATGAAGCTGGCCTCACAAAGTCCCGCAAATTTATGGTTTGAATACTGTAAAAAAGAAAAGAGCCACAAATGTGACGCTTTATTTCAGTCGGGAGGACAGGATTCGAACCTGACGATCCTTCCGCTAAAAGCGGAATATTCTACCTGAACTGAATTAAAGTATGCTGATATGCCTCCAGCCAACGTTTGATGCCTCTCGCTTTAATCGATCTTTCGAGCCGAACAGCTTCACTTCTCGTTTGATGCTGAATAAATCCTACTAACTGCCAGGGTACTCCATGTTTATTACTCTGAGTTTCTCCTGAGTTATGTCGGAATAGTCGATCTTTCAGGTCGTTCGTTTGACCACAATAATATTCATTTATTGATGGGCTGAAAAGAATGTAAGTATAGAACATAAAAAAGAGTCATAAATCTATGACTCTTTTTTATGTCGGGAGGACAGGATTCGAACCTGCGACCCCCTGGTCCCAAACCAGGTATTCTACCGGACTGAACTACCTCCCGTGATTCAAATTTCGTAGCGACCCTTCCGCTCTCAAGCGGAATATTCTACCGGACTGAACTACCTCCCGTGTTCTTTGTTCGTAGCAATTCTTCCCTTTGAAAGCGAAATATTCTACCGGATTGAACTGATCCTGTCCTTAAAAAGGAGTGCAAATATAAGCGCATTGCTTGTATAAAGAGCAAGAGAAAAAATTATTTTCAATTATTGCCAAATGCAAAAGAAATGTAAATTGAAAAGCTTTCATGTGTAAAACACTTTTCACCAACATCCTATTTCCGTTCCTGCGATAGACAACCAAAACAAACCAAACTAAGTCTGCGTAAGAACCACAACTAGCCTTAAAAAGGGATTGTGCACAAAGACCGAAAACTGTATTTTTAAAACCTCTTAAACTAGATTACAACATGAAAACGCTTCGTCTATCACTCGCTGCTGTGCTTTGCACCTTAGCCGTACAAGGTATTGCACAGAAAAAAGTAACTACCGGACCTGAAATGTTCTGTAGTGCTAAAATGCCAAAAAAGAACTACGCATTAAACGCTGATACTACTGCAACAAATGGCAGAGGACTTCTTGACAATTACTATCTCTGGAACAGTGGAACTACCTTGAAAGTAAAAATACTTTCCGGCAGCCAGAAGCTGAAAGACCTGGTAATTGCTGCGGCAAAGGAGTGGGAAAAATATGCTAACATAAAATTTGAATTTGTTGATTATGGTGAGACCAACATAAGAATTCTTCTTGCTGAAGGTCTTGGTCACAACTCAAGCCTGGGAATTCAGTGTAATACTGTTCCGCAGGATCAGCAAACGATGAACATCGATACAATGAACTTCTTCTACCAAGGTAAGTTCTATGCTACAGAAATGAAAGGAACTGTAATGCATGAATTAGGCCATGCGATCGGATTCCTTCACGAACACTTCAGCCCTGTTTCTACGATCAAATGGAATAAAGAAGCAGTATACAAAGACATCATGGCTTCTGATGGCTGGACAAAAGAAGAGATCGACTATAACCTGTTCCAAACTTTTGCAGTAAGCTATACAAACGGAACGAAGTACGATTCTAAAAGCATCATGCACTACTACATCAAAAGCAACTGGACTTTGGATGGTACTGCGGTAAAATCTAACTACATTCTTTCTGAAGGTGATAAAGAACTAGCAAAAATCGCTTATCCACCTACAGGTGTTGCAAGAGCTACAGAAGTGCCACGTTTCAACATCACAGGATTTGCTAAAACAAGTGTAGTTGATAATGCAACAAAAGGTGGTTTCTCTTATTATCCTACTTTCGACATCAGCACAGAAGGTAAACAAGGTAAAGTGATTTTCATTGCTTACATTCTTGATAAAGATTACAACTTCATTCCGCACAAACAAGATCCGGAATCAATCGTAGGAACTTCACAAGTGTTCAATTTACCTGCAGGTAAAAAATATACTGTGAACAGGGGAACAAAAGATGTAGAATTCTTCATTCCTTACGATGCATTACCAATGCAATCTGGCAAGAACGAATTCAACGTGTTCTTCGTAGCGAAACTGATCGATGGTGATGAAGTAAAATATTTACTGAGATCAACGCCTATCGCTTTCACTAAAACAATGAAATAATAGTTGTTCTGATAATTCAAAAAGCTGCTCCTTTATACGGAGCAGTTTTTTTATGCCTTCACTTTTTCAGAAACCTTAAGATTACGTTTATCGATCCATTGTTGAAAAGGGATAGACAACGATACTCCAATAATGCCCACGATAATTCCTGCTGCAACATCCAAAGGAAAATGCTGGGCAAGATAAATCCTGGAATAACCTACCAGGCAAGCTGTAACAAAACCAACAGGTAACCACCAGCTTTTCTTAGTCATCAAACAAAGCATTAAAAAAAATGTGAACGCTGTTGCTGTGTGACCTGAAGGAAAACTAGAGATTGAGTGAACATCTACTCCTTTCACCAAATGTATTAACGATCCATCGGTAATAAAGGTTGTTGGTCTTGGTTCATCGGGAACGATAAAATATTTACAAACCTGCACAAGGATCGTAACAATTGTAAAACTTCCTGTTGCCAGTGCCAGATATAGTTTTCTTTTTTTCCAGATAATGTAAGCCAGCATTGGTATCCAGAGAATGGCATCACCGAAATAGGTAAAGAACCGAAAGAACTGATCTGCAGCATAACCTCCATCTCCATTCAGCTTAAGAAATGCATCTTTCATTCCCAGACTGTACGTGAGATAAAATAAATATGCCGCCACAGGTAAAGAGATAAGGCAGCCAATAATAAATGATCTGGTGTTAAGGCTTTTCTGCATTTCGTTTCAGGATAATGGTGGTAGGCAATTCAAAAATATCGTGATGCTCGGCAATCACTTGAAGATTCAATGTTTTCAAAGTATCTGCAAACTCTTTTCTACTGATGATCGTTGCATCAGGATATTGATCAAGTTTGGCTTTTATAGAATCTAAAGTTGGATACTCTTTGATGTTAGTGTTCAGATAAAAATTATACCCGGGATTATATATCTGGTAGGCATAAATATGTTGCTGTTGTTTTACCAAATTGATCGTTTTACTTACCGGGTTTTGCTCGTACAATCTTGGATATACCACATGTAGGAAAACGATATTGAAAAACGTATACGAGATCGAAAGAATCATAATTCGTTTGAACCAATCCAGTTGCTTTCTGTTAGCCACAAGAAAAGAAACAAACATCCATGCACCAATTAGTAAAGTCCATGCAACCCAGCTTACATGTTTCGCTTCAACTTCCTGCTGTATGGCAAAATAACCCGCAACCGGAACAGCAATCATGATCAACAAAACGATCCAAAGCGGATATTTTTTTGAAGTTGTTCTGTTGCTGATAAGCTCTGAAATAAAATTTCCCAATACCACTGCGAAAAAAGGATAACAAGGCATTGGATAATTCGGAAGCTTGGTACTTGATACGCAGTAAAAACCTGTAAATACTATCGTAACGATCGCTGCAAACTGTACCAGTTCATATTGAAAAACAGTTTTTCTTTTCCTGATGATCTCTCCAAGGAATGAAGTGAAAGGCAACATGCCGATCAATACAATAGCAATTGTGATGAGAAATATTCCACCATGACCTTCCATCTCTTCTGAGAATCGGTTGAAGTTGTGTTGAAAGAAAAACTCCTGTGTCCACTGACCGTTAGTTGCTTTATGCACTGCAACATACCATGGCAATGCAACAGCTAAAAAGATGATGGCTGCGAGAAGTAATGACCAATCGAAAACCCTGTTCCATTTTTTCTTCCAGATGATCCATATCAATAATGCAATTCCCGGTAATCCAATGGCAACAGGACCTTTTGCCAGGGAAGCCAAAGCAAAAGCCGCAGCAGCTAAGTACAATTGTGATCTCGTTCCGTTTTGCAGGAAAGCAAAGGCAGCAAATGTTCCTAATGTACTGAAGAAGATAAGATAAGGATCAGGAACTGCTAATCGGAATTCAAAAAGAAAGTGTGTACTTAAACCCAATGCCAAAGCAGAACAGAAAGCTGCAGATTGTCCTAACCATTTTCTCGTGTACAGGAAAGTGATCAGAATGGTAAGAAAGCCCATGACTGCAGAAAAGAATCTTGCAGCGAAAGCATTTTCACCAAACATGGCATAAGCTGGTTGCATAAACCAATAATGTAATACCGGTTTATGGCTTCTTAATTCACCGTTGAATGTTGGAACGATATAATCTTTCTTCTGGAACATTTCCCTGCCGGCCTGTGCATTCCTTGCTTCGTCGAGAATATAGATAGGTGGTGAATTGAGCTTGAAGAAAAGAATGAATATCACCACAGCAAACAGGATATATACCTGCACTTTGGAGAAACGATAACCGATAGCCTGTTCCATTGCGGCAAAGCTAAGTAAACTGAATTTGTTGGGATGCTGCTGTGGGTACTTCAGTACAAGAGTGCGACGCAAGAAAAGTTCAACCGGAGTTTTGAACTCCTGCTAACATATCAAATCCTAAATTTCAAATCTCAAACTTGCAGGTCTATCTTTGCCCCATGTTACAGATCAGCCAGCGTGGGCAACAGATGCCGCCATCGCCAATAAGAAAATTGGTTCCGTATGCAGAAGCAGCAAAAAAGAAAGGTGTAAAAGTTTATCACCTGAATATTGGTCAACCTGATATTGAAACACCGAAAATGGTGTTGGATGCTGTTCGTAACTCTGATTTTAAAGTGCTGGAATACAGTCATAGTGCAGGTAATGAGAGTTACCGCAAAAAGCTGGTGAAATATTATGAAAGTGTGGGCATTCATGTAAATCAAAACGAGATCATCGTCACCACAGGTGGAAGTGAAGCGATCCTGTTTGGTTTTATGACTTGTTTAGATGCAGGTGATGAAGTGATCATTCCTGAACCTTTTTATGCCAACTATAATGGATTTGCGGTTGCTGCAGATGTAAAAGTGGTGCCGGTTACTTCTCATATCGAAAGTGGATTTGCTTTACCGCCAATAGAAGAGATTGAAAAGAAGATCACTGCCAAAACTAAAGCGATCGTTATCTGTAATCCGAATAATCCAACAGGTTATTTGTATAGCGAAGCTGAGATGCAACAGCTAAAAGAGATCATTGTAAAACATAATTTGTATTTGTTCTCTGATGAAGCGTACCGTGAGTTTTGTTACGAAGGAAAACAGTTCAGTGCAGGACATTTAACCGGTGTTGAAGATCATGTGATCATCATGGATACCATCAGCAAAAGATATAGTGCCTGTGGCGGAAGGATCGGTGCATTTGTAACAAAAAACAAATCTGTTTTGGATGCTGCGATGAAATTTGCACAGGCAAGATTAAGTCCGCCAAGCTTTGCACAAATTGCAGGCGAAGCAGCGATCGATCTTCCTGCTGATTATTTTGATACTACCAAAGCAGAATACAAGAGCAGAAGAGACCTCATTGTAAAAAGATTGAATGCAATGGAAGGTGTGTTCTGTCCGAACCCCGGCGGTGCTTTTTATGCTATGGCAAAACTGCCGATTGATGATGCTGATAAATTCTGTCAATGGTTGCTCGAATCTTTCAGCTACAAGAATGAAACCGTGATGCTGGCTCCTGCTACAGGTTTTTATGGTACACCCGGATTGGGCAAACAGGAAGTTCGTTTGGCTTATGTGCTGAACACAACTGCTATCAACGGAGCAATGGATTGCCTGGAAGAAGCACTAAAGCAATACCCGGGAAGAAAATAAATGCTTTATATTCGGTACTGATTGTTTGCTTGCCATCAGCTTAACTATTAAAACCTGCTGCTGTGACAAGAAAACTTGCATTACTACCTTTCATCCTGCTTTTAGGAATTACGATCCTGTGCTTTGTATTTCCGAATCTGCCACAAAAGATCAACACACAAAACATTGATGCTGCTGATACAGCCTGGATGCTAACAGCCACAGGACTTGTGTTGCTTATGACACCAGGACTTGCTTTCTTCTATGGCGGAATGGTGAATAAGAAAAATGTGATCAGTACCATGTTGCAGGCTTTTATTGCAATGGCTGTGATCATTATTGTTTGGGTGGTTGTTGGATTTAGTTTATCGTTTGGTAATTCTATTGGTGGAGTGATCGGTAATCCGAAAACATTCTTCTTAATGCAAGGTGTATTAGATGGTGAACCGTGGAAACTGGCTCCAACAATTCCGTTTGTGTTGTTTGCTTTTTTCCAGTTGAAGTTTGCGATCATCACTCCGGCTTTGATCACCGGAGCTTTTGCAGAAAGAATTAAGTTCACCTCTTACATTTTATTCATCATTCTTTTCTGCTTGTTTATTTATTGTCCGCTGGCACATGCAACATGGCATCCTGATGGCATTCTTTCCAAGTATGGCGTATTGGATTTCGCCGGTGGAACGGTAGTACACATGAGTGCCGGCTGGGCAGCATTAGCAAGTGCATTATACCTGAAAAAAAGAAATGAACCGGGTCATAATCCTGCAAGAATCACCTACGTTTTATTAGGAACCGGTTTATTGTGGTTTGGATGGTTTGGCTTTAATGCAGGATCAGCATTTCATGCAGATAGTTTAGCTGCAATTGCATTGGCAACAACTACTACTGCATCTGCAGCTGCAGCCTTTACCTGGATCATATTCGATGCAGTGAAAGGAAAGAAGCCGAGTGCAATGGGTACATGCATTGGTGCTGTTGTTGGATTGGTTGCAATCACTCCTGCAGCAGGATTTATTACAATACCTCAGTCTTTTGTTGTAGGAGTAGTAAGCAGTATCGTAAGTAATATAATGGTTGACTGGAGAACAAAGACATCGATCGATGATACATTAGATGTATTTCCATGTCATGGTGTTGGTGGAATAGTTGGAATGTTGCTTACAGGAGTATTTGCACATAGCCAGATCAATTCAGCCGTTACTGTCAATGGATTGATATATGGTGAAACAAAACTTTTCATAGTTCATTTGGTTGCAATGATTGCAGTGTCTGTATTTGTTTTTGCAGGAACTTTTTTACTGCTTAAGATCACCGATCTTATTACACCACTTCGGGTTTCCGATGCAGAAGAGATTGCAGGACTGGATATTTCTCAACACAATGAGAAACTCTAGCCTGTGTAATTCCTTACTCATCTAAAGTGGATGTATAACTTACTGTCGCTTCATTAATGTGAAAAACAAGTTGTTGTAAAGCGGCAGAAATGTGCAAGGTTTTAGATGCATTATCCAAAAACATGTTATGATGAACCAGGAAAATGCCCTACCACACGATCATACTTCAGATTCAAGTATGCCACAGCTGAGTGCTACCAATATGGTTAACGTTAGCTGGCCAGAGAGAATGATATCAACAACTGTTGGTGCATTATTACTCACCAATGGAATAGGAAACCTGTTTAGCAGTCCACTGTCAGGTTTGGTGAAAACAGCTTTAGGAGGGTACCTTGTTTACAGAGGTGCTTCGGGTAATTGTGCATTGTATAGTATGCTGGGAATGAACAATGAAACTCAGGTTCATTCAGGTTCTGTAAATATCAGGACTACGATGGTGGTGAACAAGCCAAAGGATGAAGTATATCGTTTCTGGAGGAACCTGGAGAATCTTCCTTTATTCATGAAACATCTGAAATCTGTAAAAGAAGATGACCAGAAAAGATCACATTGGGAAGCAATAATGCCTGGAAAGATCGGGTTAGTGAAATGGCAGGCAAATATTGTAGAGGAAGAAGAGAACAGGAAAATTGCATGGCAATCCACTCCTGAATCGATGATTGAAAATGCAGGGAAAGTGGTTTTCGAAGAAGCATTGGGGGGACAAGGAACCAAGCTTGATATTGTGATCTCATACCGACCTCCGGCAGGAGACATTGGAAGAGGCATCGCTAATATGCTGAATCCGATGGTTGAGAAATATGTTCGTGAAGATGTAGCTAATTTCAAGAGCCATATTGAAACGAAAACAGCTCCTTCGGCAGGAATGGGAACATCCGTTTCTCATGAACCTTCTTCATCATCAGATCAGCCGACAGAAAGAGTGTATAGATAAATGATAATCGCATTTTGATATAAAACAAAAGCCTTCTGAAATTCAGAAGGCTTTTTCGTAGCGAGATCGGGAGTTGAACCCGAGTCCGCTGGTTAGCGGATATGAATCCAACTACAGAAGTTATCGGTACTGGAAATAAAAAAAGTCTCTCAATGATGAGAGACTTCGTAGCGAGATCGGGAGTTGAACCCAAGTCCGCTGATTAGCGGATATGAATCCAACTATAGAAGTTATCGGTACTCGAAATAAAAAAAGTCTCGCGAGATCGGGAGTTGAACCCAAGTCCGCTGGTTAGCGGATATGAATCCAACCACAGAAGTTATCTGTACTCGAAATAAAAAAAGTCTCTCAAGGATGAGAGACTTCGTAGCGAGATCGGGAGTTGAACCCGAGACCTTTGGGTTATGAATCCAACGCTCTAACCACCTGAGCTACCTCGCCAAACGGGCTGCAAATATAGGGGCTTTCAATAAAAAAGAGGAGCACAAGCTCCTCTTTTAATATTTCAATTTAGCTATTGATTTAGTAAGCCCAGAGATTCTGCTCGTAGTTAAATATCTTTTCTTTGATATTCTCACCTTCCAGTAATCTGAACAAAGGATCTTTTATCAGGTCAGCAAGCCTCGCATCGGTAGGGTTATCCATTGAACTCTTAACGATATAGCTGCTGAAAAATCTACTTTCAAAAATCTCTTCCCACGTCATACGGCCATTTGTATTCTTAGCATTGTATGCAAAGGTTTTTGCCAGTTTAGGCCTGAGATCAGGATAGTAAATCCAGAACAGAGTTTTAGAAGCACTTCCACCAGCCATACCCGGTACTGCTGAACCGATCTTTGCAACCGGGGCGATACCAAGAATACGAGTAAACAATCTGCTACTTTCTTTATCGAACATCACCTGCTCGAGAATACGGAAAGTATAAATTGAATCAGGCTTTGGTGCAAATGGATTGTTTCTTCTTTGAACTACAGTATCATAAATGTTTGGATCGTTTACATTTTGTACATACTGTGTATCCAGATCGTTTCCGGCCGAAGAAACTAAAGACATGATCGTATCGTAACCCATAGGTGTTGTAAAACGATCATCTTCTGCAGAGAAAGCCATTACCGAATCATTCTTCATTGCATCCAGAATGATCGCAAAGAAGCGTTGATCCTGTCCTTGTTCTTTAGCAGGATAAGAGAACACTTTGTTCATTTTCTCACGGGCATCGATCTCTCTCCAGATAAAATGACTGAAAAGGATGTCATCTTCCCTGAGATGTTCATAAGAAAGTGGCTGACGATCTCTAACCTGGGTGTTCTTGTTATCATATCCAAAAACATTTCTCAGACTAGGCTTTACAGTTCCGCCATATTCTTTACCTGTTGCAGAACGGGCAGTGTCGATAGTTTTTCCTGGTTTTTGATTACCTCCACCAGTACCAGTTGTTGGGCTGGTTCCTGTGGTTGTAGGAGGATTACCTGTAGGAGTTGTTGTTGGAGTAGTACCAGGAGTTGTTTTTTTCCTGAACTGAGCATCTACACTCAAACAACCAATCAACACAACGCTTAAGATCAATAGCTTTTTCATACTCTGTCAAAAATTATTCGCACACAATTGTAATACCTTGTTGTAACAAACGAGAACCACCCGGACCTTTTACTCTGATATTACCAACGATGATAGTAGTTCCTTCCTGGCAACGCTGCATCCATTGTCTGATCTGAGGAGTGAACGCTGGTCCACTTACTTCAGCAGTTTCGGGTTCAGCAAAGCCTGGCCCTGTAAACATAATAAAGTATCCGAGCACTTCATATTTTACACCTTCGAAAACGAAGTCTTTTAAGTCAGCTATAACACCACCCTGAGCTCTTAATCTGCTCACCGGCATAGAACCACTTGCTACACCACCAATAACAGCCAAAGGATCCGGAACTCTTCTTACAGGAATTCTGAAGTTAGCTGTTGTTTTGTTTTTAGCATCGCTGGCAGTTACTTCAGCATAACCAGTTTGAGCGAACTGAGCGATGTATTGCCCTTTCCCTCTTGGTGTAACAGAAGCACCGGCACCATTAATAGATAAACTTATTTGCTCGGCACCACCAGAACCGGTAACACTCACAGGGTTATCCAAACCTTGGTAGAATACTCTTGTCGCATCAGTAGAAACAGTCAATCCTGAAGGAGCACCAACTGTATACTTGATCTCTTTCTTTACTGTTGCAGGTGCACCAGTGTTAGGATCGGTATAATTTACCAATACAAGCTTAGTGTATTGCCCTGGTGTGCTCTCTGCCTTTGCTTTAACCTCATAATCTCCGTTTGGTGTTCGCTGAGCAGTAGCACCACCAACTGTGATCGTTGGAACAGCTTTACTACTATAAGCACCGATACCTGCATTGATAGTGAATTCTTCACCTGGCATCATATAAGTAGAGCTTGAGTTGGCAATTACCTGGAACTGATCGTAAGTAATTACTACCTCTCCTACTTTCCTGTGGCAATATTCAACGATCTGAGCTTGTGCGTTCTTTACATCGTTCTGGAACTTACTTAAGATGGTAAGTGCCGCTACAGTTGGAACCATTCTAAAATATCCAGAACCAAAATCACCTCTATTTGCAAGATTTTCAACTCTTGGAGGAGTAACGTCGATAGGTAAAGTAGTTCTGAAAGTTGAATCGATCGAAGGATCGATGGACAATAGTTTAGCTCTCAAATCTTTCAGTCTTTCTTCGAGTTGCTTACCTTTCTTGTTCTCAACAAACATTCTTGTTGCAGCATCCAGGTTATCCATTTTATAGCTTGAATCTTTCGCATCGAAATCTGCTTCTTTCAACAATTCAGATTTCAGGCTTTGGATATAGCTCACAACATCTTCTGAATATTTTCTTGCCTGGTCAGCTTTTGCATGCCACATGGTTGCCTTATCTTTTGTAGTAGGGTCAGCCATTTTATCTTCGAAAGAGCGGAAGATCGATAAGATCTTTGACTCTGTTAAGCTGGAAGAAACTTCCAACGTTCCGTTAACCGTTTTAAAGGCATTCAGGATCTCCGCTGATACGTTCAGTGCCAACAGTGCTGTTAACACGAGGTACATCAGGTTGATCATCTTCTGCCGTGGCTCTTTAGGTAGTGCCATTTCTATTTAAAATTTTTGATAGTTCTGATTCTTGTTTCGATCAATATTTAAATACTACAGAAGATATTATCCTTGTCTTCCTCCCTGCATTGCAGTAAGCATATTACCATAAATGCTGTTCAGTCTGCCCAGGTTATTAGCCAAAGCTGCGATCTGCTGTTTTGCTTTTTCAGCATCTTCAGCAGTTGAACCCATTGCAGTTGCTGCCTGGTTTAGTTTACCGTAGAATGCATTCAATGCTTTCAGGTGTTGGTTGCTTTCCTGTAACTCCATTTCATAAATGGTATTCAGAGAAGAAAGATTTTTAGTCATAACCTGAACCTGCTCGTGGAATTGCTTGGTTGTTTCAGAAGCTCCGTTAAATACCTGCATAGAAGCAGCAGCATTTACATAAGCATCTTTTACTGAACCCAAAGCAGTAGCAGCTTCTTTAGTTTTAGTTGTATAATCGCTTGTAGCAGAAACCGCTTCACTAACATCAGCGATCTTATCTACACTTGAAGTAAGTTTTTGGAAACCTGCACTAAGTTTCGTCAGGTTAGCAGGAGTGATCTCGGCTTCTTCAAGCATTTTTTCCATTGTTTTTAATGCCGGGTTACCCTGAACGCCGCCTTTTTTCTTTTCACCTACTACTACTTCATCCATAGAAGGATCAGTAACAGCCGGGAAATACAGGTATAATGCGCCATAAACTGCGAATACCACAGCCTCTGTACCCAGACCTACGATCAACATCATATCCGCTCCTTTCCAGTGCATCAATTTGAATAACGCACCGATGATTACTACCGCTGCTGCGAGTGATACGAAAATATCC
This sequence comes from Chitinophagaceae bacterium, assembly GCA_024508725.1. Lineage (GTDB taxonomy): Bacteria > Bacteroidota > Bacteroidia > Chitinophagales > Chitinophagaceae > JAEZDC01. Next base: position 444,758 of record JANINS010000003.1, read on the forward strand.
ACTACTTTACTAACTTTTGATGGAATTGCAACTGCCATAAAACGATGGTTTTTAGAAATGTTTGGTTTTAATGTTATAGCTATAATACTAAGAGGGGAAGGTTAGGTTCCCCTGCTTAATTCAGTAAATCGTTGTTAGAAATTATCAATAAAATGAAAACGTGTTTTTCTGACTTTTATTTTCTTCTCATTTGAGCAGGAAGATCAATCACACAACGGAAACCGATGTATGACTTGGAGGTATCCTGGTACTCGTAAGCTCTTGTTCCGCATTGAAGCATGTAAGCAACATCTTTCCAGCTACCACCACGTACCACTTTACGTTGCATTCTCGGAGGATCTCCTTTCGCTACTAAATTGCCATCCTGATCGTACTCATCGCTTTTGGCGTTGAAACGGATATCAGGGTTCATATCATGCTGGAAGTTATAAGCACCTTCATAATAATACGATGAAGTCCACTCAGCTACATTACCAGCCATGTTGTATAAACCCCAGTCATTTGGCCAGTAAGCATCAGCTCTTACAGTATAGAATCCACCATCTTCAGGATAGTTACCACGGCCAGGTTTGAAGTTGGCCAATAAACATCCCTTTTTATTTCTCAGGTAATAGTTACCCCAAGGATAGGTTGATTGCTGACGACCACCTCTTGCAGCATATTCCCACTCAGCCTCTGTTGGCAAACGGAAATCGCTTTCTACTGCATATTTTTTCCTTTCAAGGAAACTGTTCAGGTATAAACTTCTCCAGTTAGCGAAAGCCATTGCCTGTTTCCAGCTAACACCAACTACAGGATAGTTACCGAAGCTTGGGTGCGCAAAATATTTTTTGGTCATCGGATCGTTGTAAGAATAAGACCAGTCTCTCATCCAGCAAAGGGTATCAGGATAGATCTTTTCGTCGTATCGAACAATATACTTACTACGAGGCTGACGTTTGTTCTCGATCTTAGCAGCTTCTTTCAGGTCGAAGTACTCAACATGATAGATCACCTTCTGAGGATCAAGTTCCATTCTTCCTCTCAAACGATCATTCACACTTAAAATGAGCTTATCAGCAATGCCTTCCAACGTTTTTGGATCGCTATACTTAACCGTCTTCATTTTCTTCCAGTCAACAGCAGTATCACCGTTAGGACCGGTTTTGAAGTAGTTCAGAGCGATTGCAGCCAGAGAGTCTCTAACCCACCAAACAAACTGGCGGTATTCGTTGTTAGTGATCTCGGTAGCATCCATCCAAAATCCGTTAATGGAAACTTGTTTATTACGGGCAGTGAAGTTGAAGTTTACATCTTCATCACTTGGCCCCATGTGAAAGGTTCCTGGCGGTATGTATACCATTCCCGGAGGTCTGGTCATACTTTGTCTTGAGCTTGGAGCAACTCCATGCAGTTGTCCATCATCCGGTAAGCCCTTCGATTTCCCTTTCTTACCACAACTGGTGATACCAAATACCAGAGCAGTCAAAGCTAATGCAGCGATCAGTTGGCGTTTCATTCCTGTTATTCTATGAATTGAGGTAGTGGACAAATATAACGATATAAATCAATCAACCAATTCCAGTACCGTTTTTTAAGAATTGCCAGAATTCTGGAAAAACGTGCCGGTAAAGGAAAACGGTGTCCCCTTTTTTTTATTGTGTTAAGGGATCACTAAAACCTTGGATACATTGACTATGATACACTTCTGTGGTGGTACAGAAATTCACTTACAGTGGTCCTTGGCTCTATACAAACATAGTTTTTACAATGATACACCAAAGTTTTTTTCTGCAAACGATTACGGAGCAGCGGGAAATTGTCTTCACCATCCACACTGCTTTGCAGCACTTTTCCCGGTAGATACACAGGCAACAATTCTCTGAGAAACTCACTTGCCTTATCACCAACGATGGCAATTTCTTCTATTCCCTGCACGATCACCAGGGCTTGTTGGGCCCAAAAACCAAATGAGGTTGGGTACCGGTTGATAAGAGATCGGAATGAATTGATCATAGAACAAGCCCTTTCCTCCCACTCCGGCTTATCGAACACTTTGGCCAGGTATAAGAGTACATTAGCCATTACGCTGTTACCTGATTGAGTCGCTCCATCATAGATCTCTTTTTTCCTGACGATAATATCCACCTGTTCTTTTGGGGTGAAATAGAATAAAGCCTGGGATTCGTCGCTAAATTCCCGGATCACTCTTTCAATTAAATCACATGCTTTCGATAAATAAGTGCTTTCTCCTGTGATCTCCTGCAAATGAATGTAAGCCAATGCCAGGTAAGCAAGGTCATCTAAAAACGCAGGGATCTTGGCCTGACCTTGCTTATAAGTATGCAACCATTCCTGTTGCTTGTATAGCCTGGTTTCAATGAAATTCATGTTGGAAACGGCTAACTGTTTATACGTTTCATCAAGGGTGGAAGCATAAGCTTTACTGAGCGCAATATTCATCAAAGCATTCCATCCCAGTAATATTTTATCGTCTAAAGAAGGTCTGACCCTTTGTTCACGAACGGCGAAGAGCTTTTGCTTACAATCCTGGATAGTTTGCTGCAACTTCACTGCATCAAGAGATCGCTCAATTGCAAAGTCTTTGAAAGACTGCTGAACTCTCAGAATGTTAGTATGCTCCCAGTTACCATGTTCAGAAACATCATAAAACTCACAGAAGAGCGAAGCATCATTACCCAGCACTTCTTCTATTTCAACTTTACTCCAGGTGTAGAATTTACCTTCCACACCTTCACTGTCTGCATCTAAAGCGCTAAAAAAACCTCCTTCATCACTCATTAATTCTCTTTGTACGAACTGGATGGTGTGATCAATCGTGTGCTGATACAGTTCGTTTTTGGTGAGTTGATATGCTTCAGCCATTACGCTTACCAATAAGGCATTATCATACAGCATCTTTTCAAAATGTGGTGCCAGCCATTCAGCATCCGTACTATACCTGGCAAATCCACCACCCAACTGATCATAAATTCCGCCATAGATCATCTTATCCAGACTTAGCAAAGCTTGGTGCAGGCTTTCTTCATCTTTCGTGTAATAATGATATCGCAGCAAATATTGGATGGTAAATGTTTGAGGAAACTTGGGTGCTGCTCCAAAGCCGCCATGCTCTTTATCACCCTGTTTCAACATGTTCGTAGCAATCAGGTCCAGATCTTCTTTAGTGAACTGATCTTTAGCGGGAGAAACGCCAAACGAATTAGCATTAGTAAGATGAGCAGTGAGATTTTCTGCCTGGGATTCCATCTCATGCTTTCTTTCAGTGTAAGCCTGGTGAACACCTTCCAGGATTTCTTTCCAACTGGGACGATTAAAAGCTCTAGTTGGCGGAAAATACGTTCCGCCATAAAACGGTTTTCCATCAGGCATTAAAAAAACATTCAATGGCCAGCCACCATTTCCAGCCATGGCCTGCACAGCATCCATATACACATGGTCAAGGTCTGGTCTTTCTTCACGATCTATTTTGATGTTGATGAAATATTTGTTCATCAATTCAGCTGTAGATTCATCTTCGAAGCTTTCTCTTTCCATAACATGACACCAATGGCAGGCTGCATAACCGATGCTCACAAGGATAGGCTTGTCTTCTACTTTGGCTCGTTGTAAAGCTTCATCACCCCAAGGATACCAATCTACAGGATTGTGGGCATGCTGCAGTAAATACGGACTTGTTTCGTTGATGAGCCGATTGGTGTGTTTATGCATGAGAGAAGTTTGAGTGTTTCCGGGTTTGAATGAAGAAGTACAAAAGAACAGTCAAACATTCAAACTATACACCTATTTCCTTATCTCGGCTAAAAATTTATCGAGGGCAGCCACCATGCTTGGCGCTTGTGGAGCTGGTGCTTTAATTGCCGCTTCCAATCCTGCTTCTTCTGCCGCTTTGAATGTATTTCCGCCAAAGGTTCCGATATACATTCCGTTTTGTTTGAAAGATGGAAAATTATCAAACAAACTCTTTATACCGCTTGGTGTAAAGAAACAGATCACGTCGAAACTGCTTTCATCCGGCATCACCGTTTTAATATCGTTGCTAACGGTTCTGTACATGAAGGCCAATGCGAATTCGCAGTTATGCGATTTAAGCCAGCCAACGATCTCGTTATCCTGCTGGTTCTCGCTGCACACATACAAGAAGCTCTCGTTCTCTTTGTGTTTATTGATCACATCGAAGAGGCTTTTGTTGGTTCCGTCTGCACCATAAAAAACCTTACGCTTACGGTAAAGAATAAACTTCTGCAGGTACAAGGCAACAGCTTCAGTGATGCAGAAATACTTGGTATCCTGGCCTACGGTGATCTTCATCTCTTCACACATACGGAAGAAATGATCGATGGCATTTCTGCTGGTGAAGATCACTGCAGAATATTGCATGATGTCGATCTTCTGCTTACGAAACTCCCTGGCTACGATGCCTTCGAGCTTAATAAAAGGATGGAAAGAGAGGTCTATCTCGTACTTCTTTGCCAGGTCGAAATATGGCGACTTATCGCTCTCCGGCTTTGGTTGGGTTATAAGTACCTTTTTAACTGATTTCACAGTTGAATTCTTTGAACCGCTTTTCGCCATGCTATAGATCTAAGGTTGGTACACAATTAAAATCTTCCGTCTATATAGTTGAAAACGGCCTTGCCAATAACCAGTAATGGCACAATTTCAACGCCGCAAAGGTAGAGGAAAAAATGGAAAGGATTGATGTGCAGGTCTCTTCGGAAACTTTTTAGTGATACGAAGTACCGGTAAAAGAACAACATTCCAATCAGGATCAAAGATGCTGTGATGGCAGCCTGCACCAATGAAACTTCTGAAAATGCGATGATCAACAGAAAGGGTATCAACATCACACCGATGATCTTATTAATTAAGAAAACGATGAATATATACGTTGCAGCACCTTCTTTTACATTGAAGACCCATCCTGCAAACATGAGGAAAAGGAATTTGCCTAAATAAAGTAATAATAAACCGATACAACTGTACAGCAACAGCTCCCAGAAAGGAAAAGCATTAAGCTTATAGTATTGAAGCACCAGAGTAATGTAGATAGCTCCGCTAAAAAAGAAAAGCAGGTTTAGCAGTAGCGATCCAAGACCTTGTTGCAACAACTGATCTCTTGTTTGCTTTTGCCTGAAACTGGTTTGAAAGAAAAGCCTGAAGGTGTTTTGAAAATATTTTGGAAAGAGTATCCTTATAAAAGCTACAAAGAACAGTAATCCGGTGAGCAGGTAAAAGATCCTATCCTTTGACTCAGGTATTCTTTCTTTCATCACCATGAACATAGGTGTTTTTTCAAAACCTAAGTAAGGATGGTGGATGTAACTGTAATAGGTGGATGTATCTGTTCTAACCGGTGGAAGTGCAATCACTGTAACAATAGAATCACGCCTGAGCGAATCGACTGCAACCACACCTGAATCTCGTTTAGCGGAATCTGTATTTACAGGCTGAGTTACAGGAGGCTGTGGTATAACAACAGGCTTGGGTCTTGGTTTAGGCCTTGTTGTATCTCTTCTTTTGCTGGTATCTGGTGTTGACCTTCTGGTAGAAGTGTCGCCTGATCTTCTGCCGGTATCTACCTGTGCATTTACTTCAGCCGCAAACAGTAAGAATAAGAAAAAGATTAGCCGTCTCCAGTTCATGTGTTCGCAAAAATAAGTAAGCCGTGCAATGGTTTTAAAAAAAGCTGAGATAGCCGAAATGAATCTTTGATTGACGAAGATTAAACCTGAGATCGTCTCGCTTTCCAACAGCATAACTGATATTGAAAATCCCTTGTTTCGTTTGAAAAGCCATTCCTGCTCCTAAACCCAGGTAAGTATGTGAAAACCTGGTTTGTTGTGATGTAAAATTCGACCAACCGATATCTGTAAAACCAAATAAAAACGAATTGAGATCGAGCAGATACCTGTACTCTAATGTAGTAACCGCAAACTTATCAGCAAAGATGCTTTCTTCATCAAAACCCCTCAACAACCTGTAACCACCAAGTTGGAACATCTCGTTACGGAAGTAGTCAGGTGTTTGAATAAATCCAGCCTGCAAACCGGTCTTAAAAGTTGCTCTTTTCCCTAAAGGAAAATACTGAGCGGCATTTAACCGCAAACGAACCTGGTAACTATTGAGCTTGACTGAATTGTATAGTTTGTTGTAATTGTAAGAAGGATCTTTTATGTTGGTGATGGCATTGTTCTTACGGATGGTTTTACGTCCTGCGGTAGTAGTAATACTGATCTCAGTTCCCTTACGTGGATTGTATCGATAATTTGTTTTCTGATAGGTATAGTTTACACCGATATTAGCCAGGCTCAGATCAACAATATCAGGTAATTGCCTAGTGAATTTGATCGAGTTCGTATCAACATCCAGCAAGTTTGTTCGTTGTGTTTGCAGCAGAATTGTTGCTGACTGGTTATTTCCCAACTGGTACTGCAATCCAAGATCACCTAACACATTCAGAAAAGAAGAATCCTTCTTATATAATTGAAAACCTACGTTCAAACCAAAACGTGAATTAAAAATATAAGGATGCTCGTATACGAGATTTAATCTTGGAGATTTAGGCTGGATCTGTTCCCAGTTAAAGTCGATCAGTTCACCTGCACCTAATGCATTCTGCAGAACGATCTTCGCATCAACCGTAAGTAAAAGTTTGCCTGCATTCTGCTGGTTTGCCGGCAGTAATCCGATCAATGCATCTACCTGGTTGCTTCGTTTTGTTTCGAGGTAAAAGTTCAAAACATAACCACTGCTTTGCATGGTGATACTCCAGGGTTGTGCTTGTTGTACATAAGGAAGTTCCTGCAATTTCTGATCGATATTCTCCAGAACATTATGACGATACAATCCATCGTCCGGCAGGTTGAGATAATGTTTTAAAAACGTTTTCGAAAGTTTCGCCGAACCTGAAACTGTGAGGCTGTCCAGCTTATACACTGGTCCTTTATCGATCATTAATTTCCCACTGATAGAGTTGTTGTTAAGTTGGATACTATCCCATTTCACTTTTACAAACGGGTAACCGTTGTTCTGAAAATGATCGATGATCTTCAAAGGCAACTCGGCAATAAAAGCAGCATCGGCAATTTGCTTTTGCTGATAGCCGAGACTATTCAGCAACGACACATCTTCTGGTTTTATTTTTAAATCGCTCCACTGATATTGTTTACCAAGAAACAAATAAGCTATTACGATTGTATCTTTCTCTGCAACACTGTCTATCGAAGCAGATAAATAACCTTTCGCCTGTAATAAAGATGGGAACTGCTGAAGATAGTCCAGCAGCTCCTGCCTGCTTTTGAAAACATACTTATACATAAGATTGTTAACAGGTGTTGATTCCTCATTAACAGCAGCTTCTATCTTCAGCTGCAATTGTGCAGCAGTTGTGATTGTTAGTAAACTGCCAATCATCAACCCCAACAACTTGTATAATCCTAATTTTGACATCTTTCAAAAACAAGTATAGTCATTTTCAACGCATGGCAGGTATTTACATTCATATTCCCTTTTGCAGAAAAGCCTGCCACTATTGCAACTTCCATTTTTCTACTTCGGCTTCAAATACTACTGAGATGGTGAAAGCCATTGTTAAAGAAGCTGAGCTAAGAAAGCAATATTTGAACGAACCTGTTGAGACGATCTATTTTGGTGGAGGCACGCCATCGTTAATTGCGATTGAAGACTTGCAATTTACTATTGAACAATTCCGCAATTATTTTGCTGTTGTTGAACAAGCCGAAATTACTTTAGAAGCAAATCCAGACGATATCACCGAGGAAAAACTATTACAATGGAAAGCCATTGGCATTAACCGGCTTAGCATTGGCATACAATCTTTTTTTGAAGAAGATCTTCAGTGGATGAACAGGGCTCACAATGCTGAACAAGCGATGAGATGTCTTGCACTGGCAACAAAACATTTCAGCAATATTACCATTGATCTTATCTACGGCACCCCTACACTCACCGATGAAAAATGGAAGATCAATTTCGAGATCGCTAAAGAGTTGAATATTCCACATCTTTCCTGTTATGCGTTGACTGTTGAACCCAGGACGGCTTTGGATAAAATGATACAGCTGAAAAAGAAGGAGGAAGTCGATCCCGAAAAACAGGCAAGACATTTTGAGCTGCTGATGCAATGGAGTAAAGAATCGGGATATGAGCATTACGAGATCTCCAATTTTGCCAAACCTGGTTTCAGGAGTAAACACAACAGCAGCTACTGGCAGGGAAAATCATATTTGGGGCTTGGACCGTCGGCTCATTCTTTCAATGGAAATGAACGACAGTGGAACGTTGCAAACAATACACTTTATCTAAAAAGCCTTGAGCTGAATATTGTTCCGTGTGAGAAAGAAGTGCTGACGCAAGAACAGAAGCTGAACGAATACCTGATGACGAGTCTTAGAACAACGGAAGGATTATCGTTGAAACGGGTTAGTGATAACTGGAGCAAAGATGCTGCTGATGCCATAAAAAAAGATGCTGCCATTTTCCTTGCCGAAGGAACAATGACAGCATCTGACGATCATCTTATTTTAACTGATGAAGGAAAGTTATTAGCTGATGGTATTGCTGCAGAACTGTTTAGATAGTTTACGAGTTCACAGGTTAACGAGTTCACAAGTTTACTACCTATTAACTCAGGAACTAGTGAACGCTGGAACTAGCGAACTTTCGAACTGTGAACTTCTCTTAATTCCCTAATCCACCGCCACCATTTGTACGGCTATTCTCTTCTTCCGCTGCCGTTTTACGATTTCTTGCAGCTTTCACTTGTGTATTACCAAAGCGATAACTGAAGTTGATGCGGAACACACGGCTCTCCTGGCTACCATATACGTTGATGTATTGACCGGCATAATCTGCAGTGCTGTTCCATTTGAATGTCCCTAGAACATCACCCAATGCAAATCGAACTGTACCTTGTCCTTTCAGCACCTGCTGCTGCAAACCAAGATCCATCTGGCCCATCAGTTTCGTTTTAAAGGTTCCCTGCCAAACAGAAGGTCCATTGATCCATCCACTTAATTCTACCGTTGTTTTCTTACCAACTTTCAAACTGTTCTGGGCGAAGAAACGATAAGAGAACACATCGATGTCCACTTTTCTCTGCGGCCCGAGATCAGCATTGTACTTAGAATAATATGCGTTGAAATTTGTGAACAGGCTATACGCTTTCTTCTGGAAAGGGAAGCTGATGTTTAAACCGATATTATCCTGTGTTGCAAGATTTTTCTTCGTTAAGAAACTCTTTGAAGTCTCGATCACATCAGTAATAGAAGCGAATACATCTTCTGTATGGCTATAGCTTAAACTGGTTGTAAGTTTAAAAGCATAAATATTTGTAAGGCTGAAAGAGTGCGTGAACTGTGGTGTTAACTCGGTATTACCTTTTTGATACGTGTAAGCATCCAGCTTGAACTCAAATGGATTCAGATCCTGGTAAGCAGGTCGGTCAATTCTCCTGCTGTAAGAAATACTCCACTGGTTCTTTGGATTTTTGTTGAAAGTGATCGCTGCACTTGGAAATGCGTTGGTATAATTTCTCTTGAACGTTGTATCGTAAGGAACATACGTTGCCCCGGATTGTTTTAAACCGGTTGATCTTCCTTCGGTGATCGTATTCTCGATACGAACGCCGAATTGTATCATCACTCCTTTTTTAAATTGCTTATTGTAGTTGATATAAGCTGCATTAATGTTCTCATTATAACGGAAACGATTGCTCTTGTCTTTATCCAGGTCTTTCGAAGTACCATTAAAGTTGTAGCGCTGGAAATCGTTATCTGTTCTGATGAAAGAAGATTTTCCTCCCACACCCAGCTTACCGCCTTTAAAATTCTGCTCGTAATCTGCTTTGGCTGAGTAGATATTGATATCAGTTGGAGATACCATATTGTTCACTTCACGGCTTGTTTCAACAACACCGGCAGCATCAAGGTAAATGTTCTTGAGCATCTGGTCTGTGATGATGTCGTAATTCGAGTAATCAAGATCGAAGTTGAAATCTCTTCCTTTAGGATTTGAATACTTATAGTTGATATTATAAGTAGTGTTATCCCTTGAAGAGATATTGTTATTGGTAGCTCTTAATTGTTTAACACCGGCTTTTGTTGGCTTATAAGAAATATAAGTACCGCTGTTGCTGTGATTTCTTGAATCACCTCTCACACCGTTCACCATTACACCGATAGTGCTGTATTTATCTATCAGAAGATCTGCCCCGAATTTGAAATTCTTGCTTTCATTTCTGTTGAAGAACATAGAACGTTGATCAAAAATACTATCAGCTACATCACGATAAAGATTGAACGGGTTCTCAGTAAGATTCCTGTTGTAATTGAAAGTACCGTACAGATTCATGGTTTTGTTACGATGGTTCAATGCAATGCCACCATTGTATTTTGAATAAATTCCAATACCGTATCCTCCGTTTATAGAACCATTTGTTCCAAGTGTTTTATTTCTTTTCAACCGGATATTAATGATACCTGCATTACCTGCAGCCTCATATTTTGCTGATGGGTTGGTGATGATCTCGATGGATTCTATCTGTGCAGATTGCAGGCTTTTCAAATACTCTGAAAGATCTTTTCCTGCTAAAGGAGAAGGCTTTCCATCAATGAACACCTGCACACCATTCTTACCGCTAACGCTGATGTTATCATCACGATCTATCTGAACGCCCGGGGCTTTTCTCAATAACTCCAACGCATCCTGACCAACAGCATTGATCGTTCCTTCAACATTGAAAACCGTTTTATCAGCTTTCACTTCTACCAGTTGTCGTTTTGCAGCAACGGTAACATCGTTAAGATCACCAGCTTTTTTAGCAAGTGTAAAAGCAGGAAGATCTACTTCTGCATCTGGCTTCACATTTACTACATCACTGTAAAAATTCTTATAACCTACAAAAGTTGCGGAAAGCTTGTAAGCACCTTCTTTCAATCCGGCAATAACAAATCTTCCGTTCTTGTCGGTGATGGCGAGTTTTACTACAGCTGAATCTTTTGTTCTGAGAACGGAAACGGTGGCATTTGCCAATGGCTTGTCTTCACTATCTCTTACGTAACCTTTAATGGTCTGGGCCTTCAGTGCAAATGAAAATACACTGAAAAGGAATAGGGGTAGAAACTTTTTCATTTTTTATCTCTCGATTGTTGCAGGGCAAAAGTCTATCTCCTCAATGACAATGCGATGACATATTAGTAGCAGAAGCCTGATTTTTTTGATGAACGGTATTGATGTTTTAACTTCAGAACTATAGTTGCATAAACAACCTTTTGGTTATATTTGAACATACAAATTACAGATATGCAAGATGCTTACATAGTTGCCGGCTATCGTACTGCAGTAGGCAAAGCCAAAAAAGGTGGATTCAGATTTACCAGGCCTGATGACCTTGCCATCGATGTGATCAAGGGTTTGATGGCTGCTGTTCCTCAACTGGAAGCAAAAAGAGTAGATGATGTAATCGTTGGCAATGCTGTTCCCGAAGCTGAACAAGGTTTACAGGTAGGAAGGATCATCGCTGCCAGAGCTTTGGGTTTTGAAGTTCCGGGAATGACGGTTAACAGGTATTGTGCAAGTGGACTCGAAACAATAGCCATGGCAACAGCCAAGATAAGGATGGGAATGGCTGATTGCATTATTGCAGGTGGAACAGAAAGCATGAGTCTTGTTCCTACAGCAGGATGGAAAACTGTTCCTGCTTTTTCAATCGCCAGCGATGAACCTGATTATTACCTCAGCATGGGATTAACGGCCGAAGCGGTAGCAAAAGAATTCAATGTGAGTCGTGAAGACCAGGATCAGTTTGCACTCGCATCTCACCAGAAAGCAAAAGCAGCTATCGATAATGGTTATTTTAAACCTGGTATTCTGCCTATCAATGTTGAGCAGGTGTATGTAGATGAAAAAGGCAAACGCAAAACAAGATCATACGTTGTAGATACCGATGAAGGTGTAAGAGCCGATACTTCGATAGAAGGTTTGGCTAAACTGAAACCGGCGTTTGCAGCCAAAGGAAGTGTAACTGCAGGAAACTCATCTCAAACAAGCGATGGTGCTGCCTTTGTTATTGTAATGAGTGAGAAAATGGTGAAAGAACTTGGATTACAACCGATCGGGAGATTGGTGAATTGTGTGAGTGCAGGTGTGCATCCACGAATTATGGGAATTGGTCCTGTTGCTGCCATTCCAAAAGTATTGAAGCAGGCTAACATGAGCCTGAGCCAGATCGATCTGATTGAATTGAATGAAGCTTTCGCCTCTCAATCCATCGCTGTAATAAGAGAACTGGGATTAGATGCCGGTAAAGTGAACATCAACGGTGGTGCCATTGCTTTAGGTCATCCTTTAGGTTGCACCGGATGCAAACTCACCATTCAACTCTTAAACGACATGAAACGCCTGAACAAGAAGTATGGATTGGTGACTGCTTGTGTGGGTGGCGGACAAGGCATTGCAGGTATCATCGAGAATTTATAGCACCATATTTGTAAGCGTTAGCTGATGAGAATCAGAATATTCAGCACCCAGGATGATTAACTTTAGGGTGATGTTTTTTTGATCTTTAGAAGCTCACGCAAAACTGCAACGTATATAAAGCCGCAAAGTTTTTTCTCTTAGCGTCTTATTTCACTTGTTTGCTTTGCGTGCAATAAATCTGAAATTAACGCCATGAATAGCATACTTGTTCCAACTGACTTTTCAGACACAGCCAGGAATGCCGGCATGTATGCCGTGTCTTTAGCACAGGATCTTGGTATTCAAAAGATCATTCTCTATAATGCTTACCAGGCTCCGATCTCTGCAGATCCCTCTATGCCTGCCGTTCAACTTTTCGATATAGATGTTTTAAAGAAAAGCAGTAAAGATGGATTGGAAAAGTTCAGATCAGATCTGCAATCAGCCTGCAACAAACCAATGCTGTTCGAAACCAAAGCAGAATTTCAACTGCTCACCAGTGGCGTAGAAGAATTGTGTAAGAAGGGAGAGATCGATGCTATTGTAATGGGCATTACCGGTGGCAATAAAGTAGAAGAAGTGCTGATAGGAAGCAACACCATCAGCGTGGCCAAGCATGTAACGGTTCCTGTATTTGTTGTGCCGTCTGGTGCTACATACAAACCCATTAACAAAGTAGTATTGGCATGTGATTTCAAGAAGGTGGTAGATACAATGCCTGTGACTCCGATCAACAATTTGTTAGACATTACAAAGGCAGAATTGCATATACTCAATGTATCAGAGAAAGAAACCAAAGCCGATGAACAGTTCGAAAGTTTATTGTTAGATACTTTATTCCAGGGTTATTCTCCAAAATATCATTTCATTCACGATACACATTTTGCCGAAGCCATTAATCGCTTTGCAGATGAGAATGCAATTGATCTCATTATCACCATTCCCAAAAAACATGGACTTTTCGAAGGGCTTTTTAGAAAAAGCTATACAAAGGCGTTAGCTTTCCATAGCCATGTACCGTTGATGGTGATACATGAATGAGATTATTCAGCCTGCTGAAATTCTTCGTGGCATCGTTTGTTGTGTCACTCACTTGTGCTTTCTGGTTTTATGGCATCAAAAAACTCCCAACTCATCCTTACCCTTATCAGCATAACCCCACTCCTCACCTTCTGCTAAGTCTTTCCCATTGTAAGGAGCATAGCGAAGAATCGTATAAGCCATCCATATCACCAGGAAAGGAGATAACAAAAACATCGTTCCCAGCACATTCAACGAAGCACCTGACTGGTGAAGCAAAGTATAAATGATGAGGTAAGTGGTAACAAATACAACCGCAAACCGGTGATTGTGCCAGATATGCTTTTTCATACGAGTGCTTTGCCGCATCAGCTACAAAAACCTAACCACATCAGCGGTGCCAGACACTTCCAAAGTGTCAGAAACCTTCACTATTATGAAAGATATTTTCCTACGATCGGCATTCTTCGTCCTACACCAAATGCTTTCGGACTAATACGAATAATAGGGCAAAACTGGTTACGCTTATACTCATTTGTATTCACCAGCTTCAGCGTTCGGTCTACAACAGCAGCATCAAAGCCCTGTGCTTTTATCTCATCCGGACCTAATCGCTTTTCTATGTATTGATACAAAATGTTATCCAGCACATCGTAATCAGGTAAACTGTCGCTGTCTTTCTGGTTGGGCCGCAACTCAGCACTTGGGGGCTTGGTGATAATATTATCGGGAATGATCTCTCTTTCCCGGTTGATGTATTTAGCCAAAGCATATATCTGCAACTTGTAACAATCACCCAGAACACCTAAACCACCAGCCATATCACCATAGAGTGTTCCGTAACCGGTAGCGAGTTCACTTTTGTTAGAAGTGTTCAATAAAACATATCCAAACTTATTGGCGATTGCCATTAACAGATTTCCTCTTGAACGGCTTTGAATATTCTCTTCGGCAACAGAAAAAGGCAGATCCTCAAAGATCGGTTTCAATGTTTCAAGAAACGCTTCATACACATCTTTGATCTTGAGAATATCATACGGATTTTCCAGGTTCTTACTCAGCTTTACCGCATCATTCACTGAATGCTCAGTTGAATAAGGAGATGGCATCAGCACCGCTCTTACATTCTCTTTACCTAAAGCCTCACAAGCCAATGCAAGTGTAACTGCAGAATCAATTCCTCCCGAAGAACCGAGTATCGCTTTTTTAAAACCCATCTTCTCAAAATAATCTTTGATCCCCAGAACAAGGGCATCATACACTTTATCGATATTCAGTTCGGGAATCAGTTTCTCCGGATCAAGTTCAGAACCTGGAAGATCAAACACATTTGTCTTTGTTGTTGAATGGATCGTTCCATCATCATTTACTTCTACCACACACACTTCTTCTTTGAAAAAAGGAAGTTCTTTACAAAGATTTCCTTCCTTATCAAACACCAGGGAAGCACCATCGAAAACGATCTCTGTCTGGCTGCCAACACCATTGCAATACAATAATGGCAATTTATATTTCAACACATTGCTTTTACAGATCGCTTTTCTATCATCTGCATGTGTGTAATCAAACGGAGATGCACTCAGGTTGATCATGATATCGGGTTCCTGTCCAATGAGTTGATCCATTGGCGAATACCGGTACATTGGATTATCAACGAGGTTCCATATATCCTCACAAATAGTAACAGCAAGCTTTCTCCCTTTGAAATTAACCACCTTCCATTCATACGCCGGTTCAAAGTAGCGATACTCATCAAATACATCGTAAGTAGGAAGTAGGGTTTTATGTACCTCGGCTTTTACTTCCTTCTCATACAATAAAAAAGCTGCGTTGAACAGATCTTTACCTTCCCGAACTTTGTTTACTGCTGGCGAACCGATCAACACACCAATGGTATCGGCATGTTGTTTTATCTGTTCTATGCTCTCATAACATTTATTAACGAAGTCTTTGAACTCGAGAAAATCTCTCGGAGGATAACCGCAAACCGCCAGTTCGCTAAAAACAATAAGGTCTGCTCCCTTCGCTTTCGCTTGTTCTATGGCATTGATGATCTTGCCTGTATTCAATTCAAAATTGCCTATATGATAATTCTGCTGTGCCAGTGCGATCTTCATCTTACAAAGATAATTGCCCATCATTCTGCAAGAACTGAACCGATAAATAACATTATGCCATTGGAATGTAACAGTTCGAAAGTGAATCACTTAAATTGCAATGCTCAAGTTGCCCCTTAATGCAGAAAAATTATAAAAAGCCACTGTTACTTGCAGTTACATCTATAGCCATATTCTTCTCAATATTTGGTTTGGTGATGCTGAACACTCCCGAAATTGGCGAGAACGAAGAAGAAGAAAAAGACGGTATGGACAAAGCCTGGGAACAGGAATTTGAAATGACGAAAGATCCTGCATTGGGATATGTTCCCAGTGAACGATTGCTTACTGCATGGTACTACACAAAAGGAATGAATCTCTCCAGGGGAACACAAGCTATCTCCAACATTGAGTGGAGGGCTTTGGGACCAAAAAATTATGGCGGAAGAACAAGAGCTTTACTGGTTGATCTGAATGATGCAACAAGAAGAACTGTTTTCGCAGGAAGTGTTGGTGGCGGATTATGGAAAACAACAGATATCACTTCCACAGAACCTAACTGGACACCGATCAATGATCTTTTTGGAAACCTGGCGATCTCTTCTCTTGCACAGGACCCAACAAATCCTCAAGTAATATATTTTGGTACGGGAGAAGGTTATGGAAACAGTGATGCCATCAGGGGTTTAGGTGTTTGGAAAAGCCTTGATGGTGGTAATACCTGGAATCAACTTGCATCAACCAACAATTCGAATTTTTATTACAACTACAAAGTTTTTGTAAGCAACAACGGAACATTGTATTCATGCACCAACAACGGGCTTTTCCGCTCTATCAACGGCGGAACGAGTTTTACCAAAGTACTGGGTACAGGATTAGGCATACCCGGTACAAACAGCAACACATGTTATGATATTGAACAAGCTGCCAATGGAGATATCTATGCAACATTAAGAGGTGTGGAAGGATCTGGTCTTAGTGGCAGTATTCATAAATCCATAAACGGAGGAACAAGCTGGAGTGCAGCTTTACCGCTACCAATATCTGCAGATAGAATAGAGATTGCAACAGCACCCAGCAACGCCAGTTATATTTATGCATTAGTTGAACTTGGCAGCCAGGTAGAAGGAATTCTGCTCAGTACAAATGCTGGTGCTTCATTCACCAGCAAAACAGAACCGGTTGATGCAGATGGCGGAATTCCATCGTATGATTTTTCAAGAGGACAAGCGTGGTACGATCTTACAATTGCGGTAGCACCAACAGATGAGAATACAGTTTTTGTTGGTGGAGTCGATCTCTTTAAATCGTCCAACAGCGGAACTAACTGGACACAGGTAGCCCACTGGTATGGAGGTTTTGGTTTCCAGGATGTGCATGCAGATCAACATGGGATATTCTTTTCACCGGGCAGCGGACAAACAGTTTATTTCGTTAATGATGGAGCGATCTACAGATCTGATAATGCTTTGGCTGCAACACCTGTCATCACCAGCAAAGAAACCAATTACAACACATTACAATTTTATAGCTGTGCCATGGATCCTAATGCAGGAAGTTATAATTTCTTAGCCGGTGCACAGGATAATGGAACACATCGCTTCACTCAATCTTTGCTCGGAAATACAAACGAAGCTACCGGTGGTGATGGTGCTTTTTGCCACATCGATCAGAATGAACCCCAATATTGGTTCAGCAGTTATGTGTACAATAGTTACTATCGTTCTACAAATGGCGGTATTTCTTTTCCCGGATCTGCAACTTACGGTTCCAGTACAGGAAGATTTATCAATCCAACAGATTACGACGACATCAATAACAAAATGTATTGTGCTTTAAGCTCTGATGCTTCCAGCACCACTTATACTTATCTGCGATGGGAGAATCCACAAACAGGAAATACGTTCACCCCGGTAACATTATCGACTTTAGGTGGGCATGTTGCTGCTGTAAAAGTATCTCCCAATACTTCTAACCGTGTTTATTTTGGTACGCATAACGGAAGAATAGTAAGAGTCGATAATGCCAATACAAATTCACCTTCTGCAACCGCAATCAATGCAGGTGCTGGCATGCCTGCTTCTTATATTTCTTGTGTAGAAGTACAGCAGGGAGATGATGATCATATCCTGGTAACATTTAGCAACTACGGTGTAAACAGTATATGGGAAACTACGAATGGCGGTGCTAACTGGCAAAGTGTTGAGGGCAACATTCCTGATATGCCGGTTAGATGGGTGATCTTTAATCCAACCAATAACAACCAGGCTTTGATCGCTACCGAACTTGGTGTGTGGAGTACAGATAACCTGAATGGAACATCAACAGTTTGGGGAACATCGAACAACGGACTTGCGAATGTTAGAGTAGATATGTTGCAGAGCCGTGCATCAGATAAGATGATCATTGCTGCCACTCACGGAAGAGGCTTGTATTATACTGGGAGTTTTTCTCCTCCTGCTGCAAGCTTTTATACGGAAGCCAACATCATTTATCCGGGAAGAGAGTTGCAATTCACCAATACATCATTGAATGCTTCTTCTTACGCATGGGACTTTGGTGACGGAACAAATTCTACCCTTCAGCATCCTTTAAAAAAATTCAACACGCCAGGTACATACACTGTTAGCTTAACTATTAACGGAGGAGCTTCAACAATAACACAACAGATTATTGTAATGCCTTTCAGTGGTACACCTTACAACCTTTCAGATGGAGGCAACTTCGAACTTAACACCCATCATTTTGCTGCAGAAACGATCTCAGGAACAGGCTGGCAAAGAGGAAGCTCATCTGTTACCGGTAAAAACGGTGTGAACAGTGGTGCAAATGCATGGGTCACGGGATTAACGAATGCGAATTATGTTGACAACAGTGAGTCATACCTCTATACACCTTCCTACAATCTTGCTGCTGCGGGAACTTATACACTCAGCTTTTTTACAAAGTTTATTTTTGAAAACGACTGGGATGGCTTCAGGGTTGAGTATAGTGTAGACAAAGGCGTAAACTGGAATCCTGTTGGTACCACAGTATCCGCTAATTGGTATAACTCACCAAACACGAGTGGAACAACAGCATTCCCTGCAAACCAGGCTTTCTTTTCCGGAACACAATCTACATATGGCCAGAAGAGCTTTAATATTTCTTTTCTTACAGGTAATAACCAGGTTGCATTTCGTTTTGCTTTTATATCAGACGGTGGAGTAACTGCAGCCGGTGCTGCAATTGATGACATTACGATCAGTGGTGCTGCTAACAATCCTTTGCCATTAAATCTGTTGCGTTTTACGGGTACAAAAGAGAATAAAGATGCACTGTTGCAATGGACAACTGCTGACGAAAAAAATGTTGATTATTTCGATCTTGAAAGAAGCTGGAATGGAAAAGAATTCTCTGCAATAACAAGAAGAACCGCTCAGAACAGATCACAGAACAATTATAGTTTTAAAGACCTGCTAAGTAAGCTTTCATCCAGAATTTCTAACACCGTTTACTATAGATTGAAGATGGTTGACAAGAATGGTTCGTTCAACTACAGTAATGTAGTTGAAATGAAATGGGATGACATGAAAAATGCTTTAGTGAGCATCACACCAAATCCATTTACAAGTTACATTCAGATCAATACAACAATGGCCATTAAACAGGTACAGGTGTTAGATAACAGTGGGAAAGTGATCTTGTCAACCTCAAACATTCCCAATGGAAGATTGAATCTTCAGTCATTACCCGCAGGAAGTTATTATTTACGGGTGTATACATCCAATGATGTGATCACTAAAAAAATACTCAAACAATAGTTTTTAAAAGCAATAACAATTTTTTCTATAATTCTGCAACATGATCAAGAGACTTGCTGTTATCGCTTTTGTTTGTGCCGTTGCATTTACGGCTTGCAAAGACGAAGAAAAAATACCCGATGTAAGTAATATCAAAGCACCATTGCAATTACAGCATTTTGAGAAAGATTTCTTTTCGCTCGATACGTTAAACCTTGATACCTCGCTGCAATTATTGCATGAGAAATATCCGGAGTTTATGCAGCCATATGTATTCGAAATATTGTCAGGACAGGCACAGGATTTTGAATTGGCTAAACGTGATGTAAAAGCTTTTATCAGGAGTTATAAAGGCATCTATGATTCTTCATCAGTTATTTCAGATAACCTGAACAAAGAGATCGCAGCTTTAAAGAAAGGCCTGCAATACACCAAACATTATTTTCCCAAATACAATGTGCCATCGAATGTGCTCACTTTTATTGCACCATTGGATGCACCTTTCATGTTCACCGATAATTCTATTTCCGGTTCGATGAGAATTGGTAACACTTTCGGCATTGGTTTACAATTGTACATGGGCAACAATTTCTCAGTGTATCATTCCACTACATTCCAGGAAAAATATCCGGGTTTTGTTTCAAGAAGGTTTTCGAAAGAATATATACCGGTAAATTGTGTCAAGCTTTTGGTAGATGATATTTACCCTGCGAATCTTAAAGGCAGAACCCTGGTTGAACAAATGGTTGAGGTAGGCAAAAGAATGTATGTATTGGATAAACTCCTTCCCGAAGTTGCCGATACACTTAAGATCGGTTATACCAAAGCACAGCTAGAAGGTGCAAGAGCAAACGAAAGTGCGATCTGGGGACATTTTATTACCCAAAATAATCTTTATACAACTGATCCCAACATCATTAAAGATTACATGAACGATGGTCCAAATACCACTGTTCTCGGACCAGCTTCACCAGGATTTATCGGTCAGTTTGTAGGCTGGCAAATCGTAAAGAAATGGATGAAGGAAAATGATAAAAGCATGGAAGAAATGCTAAGAACGCCTGCTAAGCAACTTTTCGAAGAATCGAAGTATAAACCGGGTTAAAGAGAGGGAGTCTTTTGTTCTTTACACTTCATCGTAATGAGGATCACACCAAATTTTGCTTTTTCTCCAAACTTTTCTGTTGCCTTTTGATCTTTAAGAATCTCAATAGATTGAATGTCGTTAGGATTTACACTTTCTAATGAGCTAAATTCTTTCACAACACCATCTACAACAATCAAAGGATGATTGGTAGCATCCCATCGTTTTGAAGTACATAGTCCTATTCTTACATTTTTTATGGTATCCGTATATGTTTGAGTAACAAACTTTGGTTTAGTATAATCTTGTTTCAGTTTCTCTTTTAATATGTCAGTATTTCTTTCGACTTTTTGTGGTGCTGCATCACTTCCCTTTTTCATGCATACAAGCCTGACTCCAGTTATAGTAGAGTCTGTTTGTGCAAAGCAAACTGAACTTACCAGCAAAACTTTCAATATCAAAAAAGATCGTAACAACATGTCAGTTTAATTTAGCAGGCACCACTAATTCAAAAGGCGGAATATTCACATCGAACATCTTCTGGTTATTCTGATTCACCATTTGATAAGTACCCACCATTTTTCCCATTTCAGTGTTCAGGTTACAGCCACTCACATACTGATACTGCTCTCCAGGTTGTAAAACAGGTTGCTCACCCACTACACCATCACCTTCCACCTCACGGTATTCGCCATTGCTGTCGAAAATATGCCAGTGCCTTTTTAGTAATTGAATAGAAAAATTATTGTGATTGTCGATCGTAATTCTGTAGGCAAACATGTATTCATGTTGCTTGGGGTTGCTATAATCCGGCTGATAGAACGTTTCCACACTTATTTCAACCCCTTCGGATATCTCGGATATCATAGATTGTTGTTTGAGGTAAATATAATCTTCTGCACTTAAACTTACGGAATTTTCAGGTAGCCGGCTTTCGTACTTCGTGGCATCGGCTGTTGCTACGCTCAGTTTGCAGTTCCTCTTTCATGGCAACTGTTGAAGCGTAGCAGCCTGTCCTGAGTTTATCGAAGGATCACTCACTTCTACGTTCCGCTTTCATGGCAGCTTTTTAAACACCGGCCATTCAGAATTAAGCATTTCAAACGATTGCACAGCTAACCTAACGGCAATTTGACTTAATTCACCTGTTTTCCTGTAATTTCGACCCTCATTTTAAAGAGCTGAATAACATTCGGTTCGCTGCATTGTTCAACAAAGTTCTAACAGTTGAAGAGTGCGACGCAACAGAAGTTCAATAGTTATTCGGCAGCCGACCTCAATAAAAATAAAATTCGCATAGAATGGCCGAAGTGATATTGATGCCTCGTTTAAGCGACACCATGACCGAAGGTGTGATTGCTGCATGGCACAAAAAAGTGGGTGATAGTGTAAAAAAAGGTGATCTGTTAGCTGAGATAGAAACCGATAAAGCTACCATGGAACTTGAAAGCTACCAGGAAGGAACCATTCTTCACCTTGGAGGCGACAAAGGCAGCAAACTACAGGTGAACGATCTTTTAGCCATCATTGGTAAACAAGGAGAAGATGTAAGTGCTTTGGTTGCAGAACATAGTGGAAGTGGAAATCAGAAGTCGGCAGATGCTCAACCAACGAGTAACGAACAAACGAGTAACGAGAAACGAGAAACTTCTACCAACGAACAAACGGGTAACGAGAAACCAGCAACGGATTTTGCCTCAATGGAAGAAGTGGTGCTCATGCCTCGTTTAAGTGATACCATGACAGAAGGTGTGATCGCTTCATGGCATAAGAAAGTGGGTGACCAGGTAAAGAAAGGTGAAATACTTGCCGATATAGAAACCGATAAAGCTACCATGGAACTGGAAAGCTATAAAGATGGCATTCTGCTTTACCAGGGAGCAAAAGACGGAGAAAAGATACAGGTGAACGACCTGCTTTGCATCATTGGCAAACAAGGTTTGGATGTAGATGCCATTGTAAAAGGTATTAAAGCAGGTAACGGTTCAACAGCAGCAAAACAACCAACTGCACAGGATAGTGCTGATCAGCAAAAAGCGGAAGGCGATGTTGCAAAAGGTGGCTCAGCAGGAAATATTCCGGCTCAGCAAATTCCTTCCGGTCAGCAGTCTTCGAATAATGAACAAGCCGTGGTAAATGAAGGCAGAATTTTCGCTTCGCCATTAGCTAAAAAACTTGCAGCAGAAAAAGGCATCGACCTGAAGTATGTAAAAGGTACAGGCGACAATGGAAGAATTACGAGAACAGATATAGAAAATTATAAGCCTTCAGCTCAGCCTCAACAGGCATCTTCACAAGCATCCGGCACACAGAAACAAGTATCCAGCGTTCCTGCAGGTCAAGTTTCGTTTGATGAAGTTCCGGTTTCTCAAATGAGAAAGGTGATCGCAAAACGTTTGGCTGAAAGCAAATTCTCTGCACCGCATTTTTATCTCACCATGAGTATAGATATGGATGCAGCTGTTGCAGCAAGAGGAAGAATTAATGATGTTAGCCCGGTTAAGATCTCTTTCAACGATATGGTGTTGAAAGCTGTGGCAGTAGCATTGAAACAACATCCAAAAGTGAACAGTAGCTGGTTGGGCGATAAGATCAGGATCAACCATCATGTGAACATTGGTGTTGCTGTAGCTGTTGAAGAAGGTTTATTAGTGCCGGTTGTAAGATTCGCTGATCGAAAATCATTGAGCCAGATCGCAGCCGAGGTAAAAGATTTTGCACAGAAAGCAAAAGACAAAAAACTACAACCATCAGATTGGGAAGGAAGCACATTCACTATCTCTAACCTGGGTATGTTTGGAATAGAGGAGTTCACAGCGATCATCAATCCACCAGATGCCTGTATTTTGGCAATTGGTGGAATTGCACAGGTTCCTGTAGTGAAGAATGGCAACATCGTAGCCGGAAATGTTATGAAAGTAACGTTGAGCTGTGACCATAGAGTAGTTGATGGTGCCACCGGAGCTGCTTTCTTACAAACGCTTAAAGGTTTACTGGAAGAACCTTTAAGAATGTTAGTATAGAATCTGTGAAAATCCGTTAAATAGGTATCATCAGTGTTCAAATAATATTAATCCTGCGTCAGCAGGATTTTTTATTAACAGCAAGTTTGAGCTTTTCACCGGAAATTTACCTGATGGCTAAAATGCTACTCTTTCTTCTTGCCTGCTTTCTTTTCTCCTCCGGGTTTTCTCAAAATCTTGTTGCCAATACTGGTTTTGAAGAACGAAATATCTGTGTAGAGTATGGTGTAAAATGTGCTCCCGAAGCCTGGTTCTTTTTACCACGTTATTCAAGAATGGCTCCTGTTGAACCAGATAGCAATCACTATGAATTACTATTGATGGGTGATCCTAAAAAACCATTTAGCGTAGGTAATTTCATCTATACAAAACTGCTTTGCCCGTTAGTTGCCGGAGAACAATATCGTGTAACGCTTCGCATCAATACGAATGGTTTTGAATTTGACTACCTGGATTTCTGGACCGGTGCAACAGAACCCTGGCGTGGCAGATATTCATTCGCCAATGTAAAAGCAGCTTTCACAATTTTGCCCGATAGTTTACAGGGATCTCATTTAAGAGGATGGAGAAATGCTTCTTTCACCTTTATTGCAAAGGGCGACGAACGATTTTTTCTTATTGGAAATATCTCTCAAAAACCATTAGAAAACGGGAGAAAAAAAGCGAAGCGAAAAGATGTGATAGAATATGGTGTAGATGAGATCAGTTTGTTTGCTGTGAATCCAAACCTGAGAATCTGTAATGAATACGAAGCCATCAAAGACCAGGTATATAGAAATGATTTTCGCCATCCCGGCAGATGGGTAGATGATGTAGAACTCGACAGCACTTTGATCACCGGTTATAAAAAAAGAGATACTTCAACACTAATAGAACCACCTGTTGTTTACGATCCGCCAAAAACAGATACGCTTATCATTCCTGATGTATTATTCAAGTTTGATAAGAGTGATCTCAATCCAGCCTTCACTAACAGGTTAGATAGTTTTGTTACAGCGATCCAATCAAGAACTTATTCCAGGTTATTAGTTGCAGGGCATACAGATAATTACGGTACTGACGAATACAACATTAAACTATCACGTGACAGGGCAAATACCATTCGAAGATATTTGTTGCAAAAACTAAAGATCAACGAATACCTGATAGATGCAATAGGTTATGGAGAATCTCAGCCAAGAAACACGAATACAACAGCTGCAGGCAGACAGTTGAATCGGAGGGTAGAGATCATTATATACTACTAATAAAAAACTCCCGCATTTGCAGGAGCTTTTGTTATTATGGGAAGATATCTCTTATAATTGTTCAGCACCATCTCCGCTGTTCTCATTATCAGCAGGAGCTTCCATTGGCTCAGATGCAGTTGGCTCTTCTACCATTGGTTCATTTGATGAAGCTGGTGATGGTGTTGGTTCCATATCACGGCTCTCATTCTCATTATTAGACGTAGCCGGTTTTGCAGGTGCCGCTCTCTTTACTGCTTTCTTAGGTGCTAATTTTTTTGCAGCCTTTTTAGGTGTAGCTTTCTTAGCCGGAGCAGCTTTCTTTGGAGCTGATTTCTTCACTGCTTTTTTAGGTGCAGATTTCTTTGCACTTTTTTTAGCTACGGCTTTTTTAACTGCTTTCTTCACTGCTTTTTTAGGAGCGGATTTTTTTACCGCCTTTTTTGCAGCTTTCTTAGGTGCTGATTTTTTTGCAGCCTTTTTCGCTACTTTTTTTGCTGGTGATTTTTTAGCAACTTTTTTTACTGCAGATTTTTTCGCAGCTTTCTTCACGCTTTTCTTAGCAGCTTTCTTAGGTGCAGACTTCTTAGCGGCTTTTTTAGGAGCAGATTTTTTTGCAGCCTTCTTCATTGCTTTTTTGGCTGGTGATTTCTTAGCAACCTTCTTCGCTGCTTTCTTTTTTGCCTTTGCCATAGATGGGTATTGTAGTTGTTGGTGATTGATTGAGAGAGTTAAGTTAGAAAGTTTTCATCAAAATTATTTATTTCAACAAATAAAACTCAACAACTTACAAATGTTAGGTGTTTATACGTTACTCTCGAAGTCACTATTTGACTGGCTGAATCCTGCCTGACTATGGCTTGAAGGTTGCAGCTTTAGTTGTAAACTTGCGTATGGCTAAGAAAACACTGGTACTGGGTGCTTCTGATAATCCTTCGAGATATAGTTTCCTGGCGATAAACAGGCTGAGAGCACATCAGCATCCGGTTGTAGCCATTGGCAACAAAGAAGGAGATGTAGCCGGTATTCATATAACCAAAGACAAGGTAAACGAGGATGATGTAGACACTATAACGCTATACCTCAATCCAACGAACCAGAAGCCTTATTACGACTATATCCTTTCGCTAAAACCCAAACGCATCATCTTTAACCCGGGAACGGAAAATGATGAACTCATTGAACTGGCAGAACAGAACGGAATAGAACCGGTTATTGCCTGTACGTTAGTAATGCTGAGCACAGGACAATATTAGCTTTCTGGATGCTTTTTACTGGATGCTTGTTACTGGATGCTAGTCTCGATGAAAGTTGAAGCGTTCCCTTAATAGTTAAGTTGTTAGATGTCGAACAGATCAACATCAGGCATCCAGCATCAAAAAGATGAACATACTTCAGAAAAGTACAAGAGTCCCGCTGAAGACGGGATAAATACGACGCAACAGACGATGCTATGAAAACCCGAAGCTGGTCTCCAAATAACCGCATCAAGCCTCTAAAATCAAGCTTAACGCACACCTGTTAATAATCTTGTAACCCTCAGTTGAATTTTGAATCGCAGGAATTAGGTAAATTACATAAACCTATTTTATTATGCGTTGGAGAAAATTCAATGGAGAAACCATTCACCTGCCAATCAAAGATGCAGTTGAAGAGACCATCAAACGTGAAAGTGAAAAGGGAAACCGTTTGAAGGTTTGCATTGGTACCGATAGCCAGGTTAAAGGCAGCGAAACCGAATTTGCAACAGTAATTGTGTTTTTAAGAGAACACAATGGTGGCTTTATGTACATCCATAACGACAAGACCCGTCAACAGTATCACATCAAAGAACGAATGCTTGTTGAGGTGGCAAAAAGTATTGAGATCGCTTATGAACTATGCGATCTTTTTATTGAGTACAATGTGGATATGGAAGTACATGCCGACATCAACACAAATCCAGGCTTCAAAAGCAACGATGCTTTAAAGGAAGCCATGGGCTACATCTTAGGTATGGGTTTCGCATTTAAAGCAAAACCCGAGGCCTTTGCCAGCAGTTGCTGTGCAGATAAAGTGGTTAACTGATAATTTAATTGAAATGATTGTGGTGCCAGCTGAAGTGCAGGTGGCATCTGCCGTTGCGTCGCATTTATCACGTCTTTAGCGTGACTCTTCGCTGCAGAAGCTGTATTCTACAACAGACAGCGGAGATAATCCTGTACTAATAAAAAATAGCAACTACTACACTTCAGCTAACCAGCCGAAATGAACGGTTTGTCTTATGAAATTTGAATTGTGCGGAAGACTATTCTTCTTCTACTTTTCCTGCACTCTTCTTTGTTAAACCGATAACCAGCACCGCAAGCAAGACAATTCCTACTATAACGTATAAGAATATCTTTTCCATATGGAGCAATTTAGGTACTGAATATACTCCATTTTAGAACACAATCAAGCAGCAGTTATCCCCAACTGCTATTTTAAATTTCCTTTCTTGTGTGCAAACACTACAATGCCTGTAAAAAGTGCTGCTGCGCCGCAAATAATGCCTAATGCTACTAGTTCCATAGTTTTTCTTTTGTTTAGTTCCCAATCTGTGAATGTTCTGAATTAAACAAAGTGTGTTCCAAACAGCAGGAAGACGGTCAGGAATTTAGTAGTAACGTATCAGGCCTTCAGGCCTTCGTTGCATTTCTGAATGAAATTCAATACTTCTTCTCGGCCAACTTTTTTTTCGGCACTGGAAACGAAATACTGAGGGAGAAACTGCCAGGTCTTTTTCAATTCCTCAAAAAATGCCTGAACGTTTCGTTGCACCACACCCGGTTTTTCTTTGTCAGACTTAGTGAAGATAATTGCAAAAGGCACCTGCCATTTATCGAGGTTATTAATGAATTCCAGGTCATTTTTTTGGGGGCCGTGACGACTATCGATCAGTACAAAAACATTGGTGAGATTTTCCCTTTTACGCAGATAGTTTTCGATCATCTGTTCCCATCTTCTCCTGGTACTTTGAGAAAGTTTGGCGTATCCGTAACCCGGAAGATCTACGAGATACCATTTCTCTATAGGAGCTTTCGCTGCAGATGAACTTTCTACTTCAAAATGATTGATCAATTGTGTTTTTCCGGGTGATGCAGATGTTTTGGCCAACGATTTATGGTTGGTAAGCATATTGATGAGAGAAGACTTACCAACATTACTCCTTCCAATAAATGCATATTCCGGTTTATCCGGTTTGGGACATTTATCAAACGATGGAGCCGAGATGATGTATTTAGCCGATTTGATCTGCATGAGGCTGCAAAATAAACAAAGCCTTACAGAAGAACTGCAAGGCTTTTAAAATACTTAATTTGAAACTTTACTTTGTTGATGGTGGTGTTCCACTTTTTCTTACTAAACTGTCCATTGGGAATTTCGCTTCCATGGCTGATCTTGTAGCTTCTACCCATTCGGCAAGCGTTCTTTTTTCATCGTCTGTGAGCTTGGCATCTTTGTGAATCCAGGTGTATGAATTCAACGGCATTTCGCCTTCTTTCACCATCTCGTTGGTTTCTTCCAGTTTTTTGTACTGCTTTCTGGGACGATAAGTTGCAAACTCATCAAAGTTCAATTCTCTTTTGCCTTCTTCCACATGATCTGCCAGCCACCATGCTACAGGTTGGATGTTGTTATACCATGGATAACGAGTGTTATTGCTATGGCAATCGTTACAGGCTTTTGCAAGAATACCTTTCACATGATCCGGTACAGGATACACTGAAGCAATATTGTTTGGCTGAGGTCCTTCTGTAATATTCTTTTTAGGACGGAAGAATTGTATAACAATAAACACGATCAGAAGTACCAACAATAACCTGCGAAGAAGTCTCATAACAGTAGTTTTTATGCTGAATAAAGATATGCAGTAGAAGTGTGTGACACAAGGAACGATGCCATGAAATACGAAAGCTGGTTACCCACTAATCAAAACCTCACCGGTCATCTCTTTTGGAATGGGTAATCCCATCACTGTTAAAATACTTGGTGCGATGTCTCCCAACTTTCCATGCTTTACAGTTCCATGCCATTCTTTATCGATAACGAACAACGGAACAGGGTTAAGTGAATGTGCAGTATTGGGTGTTCCATCTTCATTGATCAGATAATCTGCATTGCCATGGTCGGCTGTCAAGAAAATGGTATAGCCATGCTCAATTGCAGCAGTTACCACTCTTTCTACACATTTGTCAACCGTTTCAACTGCTTTTATCACAGCTTGCCAAACACCGGTATGTCCTACCATATCGGCATTGGCATAGTTAAGGCAAATAAAATCCGCTGATTCTTTTTCTATCTCGGGAATCAGTTCATTCGTTAATTCCACTGCACTCATCTCTGGCTGCAGATCGTAAGTAGCCACCTTGGGAGAAGCCACCATAATTCTTTTTTCACCTTCAAATACCTGTTCTCTGCCACCACTAAAAAAGAATGTAACGTGTGGATATTTTTCTGTCTCGGCAATTCTTATCTGTGTTTTACCATGAGCAGCCAGCACTTCTCCTAACGTATTATTGAGATTGTCTGTTTCGAAGATCACATTCACATTCTGGTATGTTTTATCATACTCCGTCATTGTGGTATAATGCAGGTTGAGTTTATGCATATTGAATTCATGCAGATCCATTTGTGTAAGCACTTGTGTGATCTCCCTGCAACGATCCGTTCTGAAGTTGAAACATATAACCACATCACCATTTTTTATGGTAGCAAGTGGTTGCTGTGCTTCATCAACGATGATCGTTGGCAAGATGAATTCATCAGTGATCTCTTTTGCATATGATTGTTCAACAGCTGCAATACCATCGGTTGCTTTTCCCCCTTCTCCGTTTACCAAAGCATCGTAAGCCAGCTTTATTCTTTCCCAGCGTTTATCACGATCCATTGCATAATACCTACCCGAAACGGAAGCAATCTTTCCTGCAGAAATATTCAGATGCTGTTGCAATTCTGTAATAAAGCCTAATCCACTTTTAGGATCGGTATCTCTTCCGTCGGTAAACGCATGGATATATACTTCGGTCAATCCTTCGCTTTTACAAACATCACATACCGCTTTTATGTGATTGATGTGAGAGTGCACACCACCATCACTCACCAAACCCAATAAATGCAAAGGTTTGCTCTGTTCTTTTGCATAGCGAATCGATCTCAATAACTGTTCATTTTTCTGAAACTCACCATCCCTGATCGCTACATTAATTCTTTGCAATTCCTGGTAAACGATCCTGCCGGCTCCCAGGTTTAAATGCCCTACTTCACTGTTTCCCATCTGGCCTTCAGGTAATCCTACTGCTTCGCCACATGTTGTTAATGTGGTGTTAGGGTATTTAGCGTATAAAGAAGAAACAAAAGGAACATTTGCATTTTGAATAGCGTCGGCTGTCTTCACTTTTCCAAGTCCCCAGCCATCCATAATGACCAAAATAGCTTTTTTCATACCGCTCAATAATTTCTTTTTCTAAATGGCGTTAAAACTAAGGGTTTATAATTAGCTTAAATATGACTAATTTAACCCCGTTAAAGGCCAGTGGCATATTTTTCGCCTAATGGTTGTCAGTAAAAATCTACACATGAAAAAGTTATTGGTTCTGTTTGGCTTAAGCCTGGCTTTGTTTGCCTTTAGCCCAAGGCAGGACTCAGACGAAATTGTTAAGGCATTGCAAACAGCGAATGCAGATAATATCGCAGCCTATTTTGATAATGTGATCGATCTGAAGTTGCCGGATAATGTGAACGAGATCAAAAACATTAATAAAAACCAGGCAGGCATAAAACTCAAATCGTTCTTCAGCGAAAATGATGTGAAAGGCTTTGACCTTGTTTCCAAAAGAGAAATGGGTGGATTGATGGCCATCACCGGTAAACTTAGTGCAGCAAACAAGACCGGTTATAATGTTACGCTGATGCTAAAGGAAAAAGGTGGAAAGTATAGTATCATCACAGTGAGGGTGAATTAAAATACCCGCTGAAGGAGTGCATGGCATCTTCGTTGCGTCGCAAGCACTTCATCTGAAAATATAATGGCAACTTTTTGAAAGCTCCGGTTTCGGAGCTTTTTTCTTACCTCTTACCGCCTACTTCATACCTCTTTTTCTCCTTTCCAAACTCTTTCTTCTCTTAGCTTTGTTACATGGAAAATTTCGACCAGCAACTGAAGCATTTGGTAGAAGAAGCATTGAAAGAAGATGTAGGTGATGGAGATCATTCAACGCTAAGCTGTATTCCTGCAGATAAGAAAGGGAAAGCTGTTCTAAAGATCAAACAAGATGGCATTTTAGCAGGTATTACTGTTGCCGAAAAGATATTCAGAATAGTTGAGCCTTCCATCACATTTCAGCAGTTCAAGCAGGATGGTGAAGCAATGAAATACGGCGAAAAAGCTTTTGAAGTGGAAGCTTCTATTCATACGATTTTAAAATGTGAACGACTTGTTTT
This sequence comes from Chitinophagaceae bacterium, assembly GCA_024508725.1. Lineage (GTDB taxonomy): Bacteria > Bacteroidota > Bacteroidia > Chitinophagales > Chitinophagaceae > JAEZDC01. The sequence continues at coordinate 475,931 of JANINS010000003.1, forward strand.
GAATTGCATGCAACGCATGAGTGGTATTGCAACACTCACCAAACAATTCACAGAAAAACTTGAAGGATATAAAACCAAACTCCTCGACACAAGGAAAACAACACCCAACTTTCGTTTACTTGAAAAAGAAGCAGTGAAAATTGGTGGTGGTGTGAACCACAGGTTTGGCTTGTACGATATGATCATGCTGAAGGATAATCACATTGATTATGCCGGTGGACTGGAAGCTGCGATAAATAAAGCACATGAATATGTACAAACGCAAAAGCCAGGTTTGAAGATCGAAGTAGAAACGAGAAGCATTGAAGATGTAAAAAAAGTTTGCAAGATGGGTAAGGGTAAAGTCTTTCGTATTATGCTGGATAATTTTACTCCTGAGCAATGTGCCGAAGCCGTAAAACTGATCGGTGGTGATTTTGAAACTGAAGCCAGCGGCGGGATAAATTTAGACACCATTCAAACCTATGCTGCTACAGGTGTAGATTATGTAAGTGTAGGTGGTTTAATTCACCAGGCAAAAAGTTTAGACCTGAGTTTAAAAGCAGTGATAATGTAATGTGCTAATTTGCCAATGTGCAGATTTGCAAAATCTGAGATCTCATGAGTAAAAAGAATAAACCAGATAACAGAGGCTTTGTTTATAGCACCGATCCCAACTTCAGGTTTGAAGAAGAAAAGGAAAACCACGAAACCTTAGAACCAGCTCAGCAGAAATTGAAGATTCGTTTGGAAACAAAACACAGAGGTGGCAAAGCTGTAACTCTCGTGGAAGGTTTTATCGGTTCTGATGAAGACAGGGAAGATCTTGGCAAAAAGCTGAAGAATTTTTGTGGAACAGGTGGCTCTGCGAAAGACGGAGAGATCATTGTTCAGGGAGATCAAAGAGATAAAGTGATGCAATGGTTAATGAAGAACGGATATAAGCATGCAAAACGCTTAGGATAATTTCAGCTCAATTAATATTCTTCAGTACAAGAGTGCGACGCAACGGAAGCCAAATAGCACCGCAATCGTTGGCATAATAAAAACTTCGCATGTTTAACAGTGGCATGTTGATTGTCAGCTTATTTTCGCAACTCAAAATTTACCTATGACCAGAATTGCTGTAGCAAAAGGAGATGGAATCGGACCAGAGATCATGCAAGCCGTATTGAGCATTTTCGATGCTGCGAACGTTCCGCTCCAATACGAATATGTTGACATGGGAAAGTGGGTGTTCGATAAAGGCTACAGCAATGGAATGACGCCCGAAGCACAACAAACAATTGAATCGCTGGGCATTTTGTTCAAAGGCCCGATGGAAACGCCAAAAGGTAAAGGCGTAAAAAGTGTAAACGTTACGGCGAGAAAAACCTGGAACACTTATGCCAATAACAGAACGTTTCAAACATTGCATGGTGTTGATACGGTTTTCTCTAAAGCCGGAATTCCCGTAGACATTACTGTTGTTCGTGAAAACATTGAAGATACTTACGGTGGCATTGAACACATGCTTACACATGATGTGGCTTTGAGCCGCCGTTTTATTACAAGACCCGGAAGTTTGCAGGTGATCCGTTACGCTTTTGAAATGGCAAAGAAAAAAGGAACAAAGCGTATCACATGTGGTCACAAAGCAAACATCATGAAGATCACTGATGGATTATTTCTCGAGTGCTTTTATGAAGTAGCGAAAGATTATCCTGAGTTGAAAGCGGATGATGTGATCGTTGATGATCTGTGTATGAAGCTGGTGACTCGTCCTGACTTATTTGATGTAGTTATATTAACCAATTTACAAGGCGATATCGTTTCTGATCTTTGTGCAGGATTGGTTGGTGGTTTGGGATTCGCTCCTTCTGCAAACATTGGTGATCATATCTCTATTTTCGAAGCAGTTCATGGAACAGCTCCTGATATTGCAGGTAAGAACATAGCAAATCCAACAGCTTTATTGTTGAGTGGTTTTGCAATGCTGCGTCATCTTGGTTTGATGAAGAGTGCCGCAACAATTGAGAATGCATTGCTGTACACTTTAGAGCAAGGCATCAGAACAGGAGATTTTGGTGACAGGAATAAACCTGCATTGAACACAACTGAGTTTGCACAGGCTATCATCAGCAATTTTGGAAAACAGCCACAGCACAATCCTCGTCCGATGCTGGAAGATATGCCTGTAACGCCAACCGTTTTCAAGCTGGATAAAAACCCGATGCTGGAAAGCAAGGACAATGAAGTGGAGATCATCAGGGGTGTTGATCTGTTTCTGGAAAGTAACGAGCAACATAATGTTGTTGCAGAAAAATGCCTGAAACATACCGGACCACTTTTTAAACTGGTAACCATCAGCAATCGTGGTACGCAGGTTTGGCCGAAAGGTTCTGTGTTCACCAACCTCGTTAATCAATACACATGTCGTTTTGAAAGTGTAAGTGAGATGGCAGTTACACAAACTGATATACTCGAACTGCAAAAACGTATTGCAACAGAGTTCAAGATCTGCTCTACAGAGTTATTGAATATGTGGGGCGATAAAAAAGCTTACAGTCTTGCACAAGGACAGTAGAATCTGAGATTCGAAGTTTGAGATTTGATATTTGCCAGCTATGGTGCAAATGGCATCTTTCGTTGTGTCACTCACTTGTACGTTCGGAACTTTGCTGAGCAATTCAGCTAGTAATCCAATTCCAGCTTCAGCCTGTCTCTCAGCTCCTTCACTAAAGGATATTTTTCAGCGATCTTCTCAAACCGTTGACGGCTGTTCAACACCATGTGCTGCGGAACATCTACCGGTTCTCCGGCTTCCACTTTAATAGCAAACCTGATCGCTGGATTACTGAATGTTTTTTGAATATGATCGTTCAGCATCATCCGCTCCTGCTCAATAAACTTTTGCTGCGTAAGAGAGTTTACCGTTACATGGAAAGTTGTATCTGTTTCCAGGGTAAGCCTGGCAGCTTTGAACGTCATGGCAGAAGTGCTGGTGAGCCTTTCAGTGTACGAATCCCAACAGGTTTGCAGCTTCTCAAGATTCAGCAACTCAGCTTCTTTCACCACGCTGATCTCTCTTCCTGTCTCAGCCGCTTTTTCTTTCAATACATCCAGCAAACTTTTCCTGGTGGTATTGTCATTACTACCAAAAGGCTTCAACACTCTTGTAGTAGTTGCAATAGGCTGTTGGATAGTTTGTGTTGGAGGGGCAGTTTGTTTTGGTTGCGGCTTCGGTTGTTCTACATACAGCTTTGCTTCTTCTGGTGGCTTTTGCGGCTGTTTTGGCTGTAGCGGTTGTAAGGTTTTATAACGATACGCTACAGGTCCCTCAATTCGCTTTTTTTTTACAAGAGTTCCCGTATTGTCAGCTGCCAGCTCAATAGCCTGCTGCAGAAAATTCAATTTGATCAAACAAAGTTCAACATGTAATCTTTTGTTGCGGGCCATTTTAAAATTGATCTCTGCATCATTCAGAATATTCAATGCACTCACTAAGTAAGACACAGAAACCTTTGCAGCTGTTGACGTAAATTTCTCCTGCATTCCTTCTACAACATCTAACAACGCTGCAGCTTTTGCATCTTTCGAAACGAGAAGATTACGAATGAACTCAGCAAAACCATTCAACACAAGATCACCTTCAAATCCTTTCCGATTGATCTCATCAAACAACAACATCGATCCTGCCATATCCTGCTGAAGTAAACAATCCAGCAAACGGAAATAATAATCTTCATCAAGAATATTAAGGTGCTCTAAAGTATTCTGATATGTAACCGTTCCGCTGGTGAAGCTCACGATCTTATCGAGAATACTCAACGCATCTCTCATACAACCTTCACTCTTCTGAGCAATAACCTGCAATGCAGCTTTCTCGGCTTTGATCTCTTCTTTTTCAACAATCGCTTCCAGGTGTTCTACCGTATCATTCGAAGTGATGCGTTTAAAATCAAATATCTGGCAACGGGAAAGTATCGTTGGAAGGATCTTATGTTTCTCTGTCGTAGCTAAAATAAATATGGCATAAGAAGGTGGCTCTTCCAATGTTTTTAAAAATGCATTGAAAGCCGAGGCACTCAACATGTGAACCTCATCCACGATATATACTTTGTATTTCCCGGCTTGCGGTGCAAAACGAACCTGCTCTACCAGCGAACGAATATCATCTACAGAGTTATTACTGGCAGCATCAAGTTCATGAATATTCAGGGAAGTTCCTTCGTTAAAACTTTTGCAGGAATGACACTCGTTACAAGCTTCACCATCAAGTTGTAAGTTTTCACAGTTGATCGTTTTCGCAAGAATTCTTGCACAGGTAGTTTTACCAACTCCACGTGGACCACAAAACAAAAACGCATGTGCTAACTGGTTGTTCTTGATGGCGTTTTTGAGTGTGGTGGTAATATGAGATTGTCCCACAACGGTGTCAAAAGCCTGTGGACGGTACTTTCTTGCAGAAACGATGAATTTATCCATACTTACGGAGTGCAATTTAGCAGTTTCAGGTTTTGAGTTTCCAGTTTTCAGGGAGTTGTTATGCACATCCTGCTCGAAACTAAAAACTGAAATTTTCAAACTCATTTATACTCCATAACAGGGTGTCTTTCAAACGAGTGTTTATTATCGAAAATATATCGATGAGTCACTAATCTTCGACTTTGAACAGCATTCAGGCTTTTGTAGATGTTGATCATCTTCGGATTCCAATCTCCGGCCCAACCCATTTCATATGTTTCGTACCAGCCTTTGCCCTGGATCAATAAAGCACTTTCATAGATCATAAAAGAATCTATACCTAATGCCTGGTACTTAGGAACAATGCCAAATGCAAGACCCGTTGCTTTCTTACACATGCCTCTTTCTTTCATCAGCATCAGCCTGATCTTTTCGAGCCAGCCAAATTTACCATTGAAATGTTTGAAGTATTGATTCAAATCTGGAATGTTGATGAACATACCGATCGGTTCTTCTTTGTAATAAGCAAACCAAACCATGCGTTCATCCATGATCGGTTTCATCTTGTTGAACAGTTTCAACACCTGGTCGACCGTGATCTCTTTTGCTTCTCCATGTTGTGCCCATGCAGCATTGTAAACAGTAGCAAAATCCTGTGCATGTTTTTCTAAGTTCCTTTTATCAATGTGCTTTGCTTCGTAACCTGGTTTGGCTTTGAACTTGGCATGTCTTTCGGGAAAACGATCCGGCAAAGGATCATCAACCCTCATCGAATAATAATATTGATTATAGTAATTCTGAAAACCGTAACCGGCAAAAAGCTTTTCGTAATAAGATGGATTGAAAGCCATTCCATAGATCGGTTCTGTATCAAAACCTTCAACCAGCAAGCCCCACCATTTATCACGATCGCCAAAGTTGATCGGGCCATCCATTGCATCCATTCCTTTTGACTGAAGCCATTGCTTTGCTGTATCGAATAATTTATTGGCAGCGGATTGATCGTCTATACAATCAAAGAATCCAATGCCGCCAACCGGATATTCCGTTCCTTTACTGATGTATTTATCGTGAGTGAAAGCTGCTATTCTGCCAATGAGTTTTCCTTGGTCATTTTTCAATACCCAACGTTTGGCTTCACCATGTTTGAAGTTCTTGTTTTTTTCAGGATTGAAAACATCGTAGATCTCTTTATCTAACGGACGAACATAACATGGATTGTCAGCATTCATCAACACATTCACTTTGATGAAATCTTTGGCGGAAGCGGAATCATTAACCTCTATCAATTGCATAACACGAATTACTATAACACAAATGTTTCTAATTACACGAATTCCACGAATTAATGCAATAGAATTACGAGGGACGAATGTACGAATTACAGGTTCATCAATAGTGTTGCTGCTACCACACCTGCAGTTTCGGTGCGTAAACGGGTTTGCCCGAGAGAAATCGGATGAAAATTATTCTTTAATGCTGATTGAATTTCTTCAGGCGAGAAATCTCCTTCCGGACCGATAAGCATCAATATATTTTCAGCTATTGAAAAGTTTTTTAGTTCATGCTTTTGTTGTGGTTCACAATGAGCAATGAATTTTTGCGAGGCACTCACCATCACTTCTTCAAAAGGTCTTGGTTCATGTAAATGCGGCAACCATGTTTGCTGGCTTTGCAACATGGCAGAGATCAATACATTGTTCATTCTGTCGTACCGAAAATGTTGCCTTTCAGTTCTGTCGCAGATCAAAGGAATGATCTCACTTACACCGATCTCTGTTGCTTTTTCTAAAAACCATTCGAATCGGCTGGTGTTTTTTAATAATGAAATAGCTATGGAAACTTTTCTTTGCAGCCGTCCTGTTGTTTCAGTAGCAACGATGTTTACTTCCGTAGATTTTTTATCAGGAGATAAGATCGTTGCAGTAAAAAGATTTCCTTTCCCATCAGTCAAATGCATTTGCTCACCAAGCTGCATTCGCAATACTTTGATGCAATGTTTGCTGGTCTCTTCACTTAAAGTGAAAGCAGTTGTTCCTGTAGTGATCTCCGGTTCGTAGAAATAAGGCAACGCCATGATGCAATATTATTAAAAAGAAAAAACACCCGTTTCCAGGTGTTTCATTTCAGTATCGCAAAGAACGCTAAGTTGATCGCAGAGGAGGCAAAGACATCTCAGCGAATTTTGCGTCTTCTTTGTGCACTTTGCGATACTTGAAAAAGTTAAGTTGTGAACAGAAAGTACAAGAGTGCGACGCAACAGAAGTTCAATGGTAGTACTTCAGCTGGCTAACTAAAAAGGCTGTTCATCAAAACCCTCATCAAACTCACCACTATTCATCTTACTTCCTTTCTGAATAAAGAATCGACCACCATCATCATTTCCTCCACCTGTTGCCGGACCTCCTCCAAGATTTGGTGTGATCGGCTTCCAGCTTCCCGGACCAAGATTCGGCCCGTTATCATCCCACTCTTCAAATTTCTGGATATGTAGTAAAGCTCTCAGTTTAATTGTTTCAAGCGAACCATTCCTGTGTTTTGCAATACGAATGTGCGTTTCACCTTTGGTGCTCTCTCCCATCTCGTTGTTCATCACTTCGTAATACTCCGGACGATAAATGAACATTACCATATCGGCATCCTGTTCAATTGCACCAGATTCACGAAGGTCACTCAACTGAGGCATCTTGCTCTCCTTTCTAGTTTCAACAGCACGACTTAACTGCGACAAAGCAATGATCGGAACGTTCAATTCTTTTGCAAGTGCCTTCAGGTTTCTCGAGATGTTACTGATCTCCTGTTCACGGTTTCCATTCCTATCCGAAGTGCCACTCATCAATTGCAAGTAGTCGATGATGATAATACCAACATTGTGTTTGTTTACAAGTCTTCTTGCTTTTGCTCTGAACTCGAAAATGTTCAAGGCTGCAGTATCGTCTATGTAAATTGGAGCTTGCTCTAATCGCTTGATACCTTTTGAATGCAGTTGCTCATACTCATGCTGCTCCAGTTTACCACGGCTGATCTTTTCCATGTGAATCTCGCTCTCTGCACTCAACATTCTTTGTACAAGTTGAGCCGCACTCATCTCTAAAGAGAAAAAAGCTACGCCTGTAGGTTTGATGGGGTTCAAAGCTGCATTACGAACAAGGTTCAATGCGAAAGCCGTTTTACCCACAGCCGGACGAGCTGCAAGAATGATCAGATCAGTAGGTTGCCATCCATAGGTAACACGGTCAAGTGTATTAAAGCCACTCGGTACTCCCGAAATATCATCTGTTTTGGTTCTAAGATCATCGATACGTTTGATCGCTTTTGCCAAAGCATCATTGATGTCTTCGAAGTTTTTCTTCAGGTAATTGTTCGTGATCTTGAACATCTTCTCTTCTGCTTCATCGAGCAGATCGAAAACGTCTGTGCTGTCTTCATAAGCATCACCAATGATCTCTCCACTCAAACGAATCAATTCTCTCTGAATAAATTTCTGCAACACGATCCTGGCGTGAGCTTCAATATTTGCAGTAGAAACAACCGTGTTGGTGAGTTTAGTAACGAAATATGGTCCACCAACCATATCCAGTTCTTCTTTACGCTTCAGTTCTTCAACAACGGTTAGGATGTCGATCGGCATGTGATTGTCTGCCAACGACTTGAAAGCTCTGTAAATTCTCTGGTGCGCATCAACATAAAAACATTCTGGTTGCAGTATCTCAATTACTGTATCAAAAGCACTTTTCTCAAGCATGATCGCTCCCAGAACTGCTTCTTCTAATTCTTTTGCCTGTGGAGGAACCTTGCCATAGACCATAGTGCTGAGGTCTATCGAAGGCTTCCGCCTGTTCTTTCTGTCTTTGTTAAGGTTGGTTAAGTCCATGAAATAACTTGTCTAAAAATGGGGTTAGTTAAACTTTACCAACTCGATTGGTTGTACAAAAATCGGTTCTTGCAAAACTGCCGGTTACTTACTTTATTCATCCAATTGAGCCGCCGAAAAATCACTGCCGGACGACGAATATAGAAGCGTTTTGATTCATCCACGAATCATTAGTTATTCTTTTTCCATCCACATTCGACCAACCAAATTCAACATTTATTCACTCAGGAAATAGAGTTGTTCATAACTTTTGGCAAGTTTATCCACGAATTATCACTGTGTTCACATTGCAATGCACATTTGGTGTGCTAAAATAATTTTTTAAAAAAACTGTGGAATCTCACCCTTTTTGAGTAACAGGAGAACTTTTTTAGGTAGTCAACTCAAGGATTCTTATGATGCTTTCGTTGCGTCGCACTCTTCATCTGCAACAACTCTATTCAGCAGGGCTGCACGCCATCAATTATATTTGCAGAACTTAATAATAGCAAGCACTCTATGACGATCTCTTACAATTGGTTATGTGATTATTTACCAGAGAAAACTGACCCCGAAAAACTCTCTAAGATCCTTACATCTATTGGGCTTGAAGTAGAAAGCCTGGAAAAATACGAAAGCATACAAGGTGGACTTCAAGGTTTGATCATTGGTGAAGTACTTGAAGCTGAGCAACATCCGAATGCAGATAAACTTCGTCTTACCAAAGTAAATATTGGTGGTAGCGAACCGTTACAGATTGTTTGCGGTGCACCAAATGTTGCTGCCGGGCAAAAAGTAGTGGTAGCAACTGTAGGTACAACGATCTATCCGTTGACAGGTGAACCATTAACAATGAAAGTAGCGAAGATCAGAGGTGTTGAAAGCCATGGGATGATCTGTGCCGAAGACGAAATTGGTATTGGTGAAAGCCATGCAGGCATTATGGTTCTGCCAAATGATGTGAAAGTTGGATCTCCGGCTTCAGAATATTTCCAAACGTATTCAGATTGGATCTACGAGATCGGTTTAACACCCAACAGAATGGATGCAATGAGCCATTTGGGTGTTGCAAGAGATGTTTGTGCTTATTTGTCTCATCATAATCGTAAAGGCACAAAAGCTAAAACGCCTTATACCAATAATCTAAAAGCAGAGAACAATAGTTTGCCGATCAAAGTAACTGTTGAAAACACAGAAGCTTGCCCAAGATATTCAGGTGTAAGCATTGCAAATGTTACGGTAAAAGAATCGCCTCAATGGTTAAAAGACCGTTTGATCGCTATTGGTCAACGACCCATCAACAATATCGTTGACATAACCAATTATGTGTTGCACGAAACCGGTCAGCCGTTGCATGCTTTTGATGCAGACAAAATAAAAGGCAATGAAGTGTTGGTGAAGAATCTACCTGAAGGAACGCTATTCACTACGCTTGATGAAAAAGAAAGAAAGTTGAGTAATGAGGACCTGATGATCTGCAATGGTAACAGCGAAGGCATGTGTATCGCCGGCGTTTTTGGAGGAGTTGAATCGGGTGTAAAAGAATCGACTAAAAATGTTTTCTTGGAGAGTGCTTGTTTCTCTTCTACATCTATACGCAGAACTTCTTTGCGTCATGGATTAAGAACAGATGCAGCAACCCGTTTTGAAAAAGGAGTTGATATTTCGAACACTGTGAATGTATTGAAGAGAGCTGCAAAGCTGATCCAGGAAGTTGCCGGTGGTGAGATTGCTTCTGAGATCGTGGATATTTATCCTGAGAAAAAACATAAAACAGAAGTCGCTTTAAAGAATCATTACCTTAAAAAACTTAGTGGCAAGAATTATCATTCTGATACTATAAAGAACTTGTTGCAAAGTTTAGATTTCGAGATCATCAAAGAAGGAATGGATGAGCTTTGGGTGGCTGTACCTTTCAGTAAACCTGATATTAGTTTACCTGCAGATATCGTTGAAGAGATCATTCGCATTGATGGATTGGACAATATTGAAATTCCATCTTCCATCACGATCACGCCTGCTGTGAATGAACTGGGAACAAAAGAAAGCCTGAAAGAAAAGATCGCTACTTATTTAGTGGGTCTTGGGTTTTCAGAGATCATGACTAATTCTATCACGAACAGCAAATACTATTCTGAAGAAGTGCTGGGTTCTTCTGTAAAAATGATCAACAGTCTTAGTGCAGATCTGGATGTAATGAGACCTTCGATGTTAGAGACAGGCTTGGAAGCAATTGCTTTCAACATTAACCGAAGAAACAGCAATCTTAAATTCTTCGAGTTCGGTAAAACATATCACCAGAAGGAAACTGGTAAATATTCTGAGAAAGAACATTTGTGTATTTACATAACAGGTGCAGATCATGAAGATGTCTGGAATGAGAAATCTAAGAACAGTGATCTCTACCAGGCAAAAGGAATCGCAGCTGGCATCCTTTCTTTAGCAGGTTTAACTGATGCAAAAATTGAAAAGCCTGAAGGGAATGCTGTGATCGAAGTATCGCATTCAAAAAACAAACTGGCTGGAATTCAACAAGTGAGCAAAAAACGTTTGCAGCAGTTCGATATCAAACAAAATGTATTCTTCATCGATTTCAATTTTGAATCGCTGTTGAAACTGTTCGAACGTAACCAGATCACTTATAAAGAGATCTCGAAATATCCTGCAGTAACAAGAGACCTGGCAATGGTGGTGAATAGCAGTACCACTTATGAAGCTTTGGAATCAACAGTAAAGAAGCTGAAGTTATCTAAGCTGCAGGATATTCGTTTGTTCGATGTATTTGAAAGCGATAAGCTGGGTAAAGACAAAAAATCAATGGCGATGAGCTTTACCTTTTTAGATGAAGAAAAAACGATGACCGATAAAGAGATCGACAGCATGGTGAGCAAACTTATCCAGAGTTTTGAAAAAGAGTTAGGAGCTGAGATCAGAAAATAATATCTTGTAAACATGAGTGTTGATCTTGACACCCAATTGAAGACGATCCAGCTTAAACTACAGCAGGTGCTGAAGCAATACCAGCATTTGCAGAAAGAGAATGCCCAGCTGAAAAAAGAGCTGGAACAATCGCAGCAGAAGAATGCTGAAAAAACTGATCAGCTGGAAACTTTGCAACAACAGGTGGATGTATTGAAATTGGGCGTACGGGGCTGGAGTGAAGAAGAGAAAGTTGAGCTGGAGAAAAGAATTGATGTTTACCTGAAAGAGATCGACAAGTGCATTGCCTTGTTGAATAACTAAACATGAAAGAACTGATCCCTGTAAATATTGTTATCGCTGAAAGAACGTATCGCCTGAAGATCGATCCGGCTGATGAAGAATTACTACGCAAAACAGTAAAGCTCATTAATGATAAGGTGTATGAGTTCAAAAGCAGTTTTGCGGGTAAAGACATGCAGGATTATGTTGCCATGGTACTGCTTTGGTTTGCTACAGAACAAACAAAATCTTCTCCCGATTCATTTGCTATGAAGGACACAACTGCAAAACTCTCGTCGCTAGAAGCAATGCTGGATAAAACCCTGGCTGAAATGAAAAGTGAATAAGCATGAAACTTTTTTTAAAAATTTTATTTTTACTCTTTTGTCTCAGTTGCGGAGCGGATGAAAAACCTACAACAAATCTCCAAAAAGAACTTGCACAGGCAAAGAGTAGAAAGTTGAAGGCTGAAAATCTTGCAGTCGCAATGATTGATTCAGCTGCAAAAGACGAAACACTTGCCAATGATGAAGAATTTCAAGAAAGGCTGAGATTAGTAATCAAGGAAGCAAAAGGTTTGGAATTGGTTATTGAAGCTACAGAAACTCAGCTCTCAAAAAAATCGAAATAAACTGCTGATTTATTCGCTACAGTACAAGTGTGCGACGCCAGCCTGAAAGAACTTTCATTCTGGCCGGCAATGGAAGATAATAGTTGCAATACAACTTAGTTCATAAAGATTAGAACACGGTCAGACCAAGACGGTCAGACTGTTAACGACGACTTGCGATGAGTAAATTCAGATCGGTGTATTTCAAATCAAATCGTTGGCTGATGTAAAAACTTGTAAGAGCTCCTTTGTACATGTAAATTCCATTACGCAAATTGAAATCGTGCCACACCATTTCATCGAAACCGCCATTCTCACTTGCTTCTAATAACAAAGGCATCAGTACATTGCTGATGGCATGACTCGCTGTTCTTGCAAAACCACTTGGAATGTTCGGAACACAATAATGTACTACACCATGTTTGATGAAAGTGGGCTTTTCGTAGCTCGTCATTTCACTGGTTTCGAAACAACCACCACGGTCGATCGAAACATCAATGATCACACTTCCGGTTCTCATGGCTGCCACCATATCTTCAGAAACAACAACAGGCGAACGACCTGCATCTCCACCCAAAGCACCAACAGCCACTTCACAGGTTTTTAATTGTTTCGCAAGAATTCTCGGTTCAAGAACAGATGTCCAGACACGAACGCCCAAATTATTTTGAAGTCGCTTTAATCGATAAACGTTGTTATCAAAAACTTTAACCGATGCACCCATTGCCAATGCTGTTCTCGTAGCAAACTCACCCACCACACCAGCACCAATAATCACAACTTTTGTTGGCGGAATACCACTGATACCTCCAAGCAAAACACCTTTTCCATGATTGAAGCTACCTAAATATTGACCGGCGATCAGCATCACAGCACTCCCGGCAATTTCGCTCATGCTGCGAACGATTGGGTAAGTTCCGGAATCATCTTTCAGGCTTTCGAAACACAAAGCCGAGATGCGTTTCTCCATCATTTTCTCAATGTGCTCCTTCTTTAAAGCAGAAAACTGGAGTGGAGAAATGATGATCTGGTTTAACTGCAGGTAGTTGAGATCTTCACCAACAACCGGTGCAGTCTTTATAAGTATCGGGGCTTTGAATGCTTCGGATTTTTCATAAACGATCTGTGCACCAGCTTCAGAATAATCTTTATCGCTATAATTACTTCCTTCACCAGCTTTATGTTCGATGGTAACCTGGTGACCATTATTCACCAAAACTGCCACTGCCTCTGGAATTAATGCGATACGATTTTCCTGGAAAGCAGTTTCTTTTGGTATTCCTATATGAAGCTTTGCTCCCTTCGGCTTGATGTCTAAAACCTCTTCTAAGGTTTCCAGTGAAATTGAAGGACTTACAGATGGTTTCAAACTCGGCATTGATCGTTGATTACGCTATTAATAAAATTAGTCTTTTTTGTTGAATGCTTTCGCAGAAGTAGTGATGCGTCGGGTGTTTTCATCCACCAATTCAATATTGATCCTGAAAATATTCTCAGGAAGAATTTCTTCTGCTTTTTCAGGCCATTCTATAAAACAATAATTATTGCTGAGAATGGCATCTTCCATTCCGGCCTGCACGGCTTCCTGTTCATCTTTTAAACGATACCAATCCATATGAAAGATCGTTCCTGCAACAGGACTCGAATACTCATTGATCAATGCAAAAGTTGGACTACTGATCGTTTCTTTCACACCCAAAAATTCACACAGGGAATGAACCAATGTTGTTTTTCCTGCTCCCATTGGTGCATAGAAAGCCCAGGTCTTGAATGACTTTCCTTCTTGCCAGATCTCTCTGGCTAAGCTGTCAAGTTCGGCGATATTGTACGTCTTTACCACAGGGTTGCAAAAATATTGGTAGAAATGCAACTATGTAAAAAAGATAGTGATATATCTCACAAGTTTGGGCAAACCATGTAAAGTAGTTTTGCATTATGGAAAAAGTGAAATGGGAAGTAGAAGGAATGAGTTGCACCAATTGTGCACTAACGATCAATAAATACCTGGAGAGTAAAGGTGTTGAGAATGTGAAGGTGAATTTCATGGGTGGGGAAGTGAGTTTTGATCTGAATGGAGGAGATGTAACGAAAGATCAGATAAAAAAGGGCATCAATTCTCTCGGTTATAAGGTTCATTCGCATGATACTGATCACGGACATGATCATAATGAAAGATCATTCTGGTTTAAAACACACCTGCAGCGATTTGTATTTTGTTTGATATTCACAATTCCTTTATTCTTTGGACATATTTTACCAGTACACATTCATGCTTTAATGAATCCCTGGGTACAGTTTGGATTAGCACTTCCGGTGTACATCGTAGGGATGGATTTTTTTGGAAGAAGTGCAATCAAAAGTTTGTTTGGTGGTGCTCCGAACATGAATGTGCTGATCGCTTTGGGAGCAACAGCAGCATTTGTGTATAGCCTTGTGGGAACATTGCAAGGCGATCCGAATAAGATCTTCTATGAAACGGCAGCTACAATTCTAACGCTGGTGTTTTTGGGTAACTGGATGGAAGACAAATCTGTTGAAACAACACAAAAAGAATTGAAAAAACTTGCCTCCACTCAAAAGGTAATGGCAAATATGATTGCTTATGATGATAAGCATGAAGAACACATTTTCCCCGTTGAAAGCACCAAGCTGAAAGTTGGTGACCTGATACTGGTAAAAAGTGGTGAGTATGTTCCTATGGATTGTAAAGTGCTTTGGGGAGAAGCCCAGGTAAATGAAGCCATCATCACAGGAGAGAGTGTACCTGTTGAAAAGAAGATGAATGATAAAATGATCGGCGGAAGTATTCTCGAGAATGGAACGATCAAAGCGTATGTTACTGCTGTTGGAGAAGATACGGTGATGGGACATATTTTAAGGATGGTAAAAGATGCTCAGGCAGAGAAACCTCCGGTTCAGCAATTGGCAGATAAGATCAGTGCATGGTTTGTTCCGACTGTGATAGGCATTTCTCTTATTGCTTTTGCAGGAACTTATTTCTTTACCGAACATGGTTTTACCGAAAGTTTGATGAGAGGAATTGCTGTTTTGGTAATTGCTTGTCCGTGTGCAATGGGTTTGGCTACACCTGCTGCGATTGCCGTGGGCTTGGCAAGAGCTGCAAAAAGTGGGGTGTTATTCAAGAATGCAAAGAGCCTGGAAATATTTAAAGACATTAAGCAGGTGGTGTTTGATAAAACAGGAACACTCACAACAGGGCATTTTACCATTTCAAATTACAAAAGCAATATATCAGAAGAAGAGTTCAAACAGATCGCTTATTCATTGGAGAAATATTCGAACCATCCTGTTGCAAGGGCAATTTCTAATAGTTGGAAAACCAAAGATGAATTGAGATGGAATGCTATCGAAGAAGTGAAAGGGCTTGGAATGAAAGCTGTAGGTAAAGATGGAAAAGAATACGTTGCCGGTTCTTTTAAATCTGTTCAGAATATAACGCAGGATCATTCTCACAATATCTATGTTACAAGAGATGGAGAATTGCTTGGTTGGATCGATGTGGCCGATGACATCAGACCGGAAGCAAAGACGGTTATTACAATGTTGAAGGCAAAAGGTATTAAGACTATTTTATTGAGTGGTGATAAAAAAGAAAAGTCAGAACAAGTAGCAGAGATGTTAGGTATCGATGAAGTTATTGCAGAGCAAACACCTTCTCAAAAACTAGATAAGATCGCTGCTTACAATGCTGCTGCTCCAACAGCAATGGTTGGTGATGGAATCAATGATGCCCCCGCTTTGGCGAAAGCAACAGTTGGTATTTCATTGAGTGATGCTTCTCAAGTTGCCATGAACAGTGCACAGGTAGTGCTGATGAATCATGGATTGAAGAATCTGCCTTTATCTCTCGGGCTTGGAAGACATACATACATCACTATAAAAGAAAACCTGTTCTGGGCTTTCATCTATAATATCGTGGCAATTCCAATTGCGGCATTCGGATACCTGAGCCCAACATTTGGTGCATTGGTGATGGGCTTTAGTGATGTGGTGCTGGCGATAAATTCAATTCGATTGAAGTTTAAAAAGGTAATTTGAACATGTGAAAAGTGAAAGGGGAAAAGTGAAGATTCGCAGCGTATCTTTAAAAGAAAAATGTTTCTGCAGCTAAATCACAAAAATCTTGAAGCTTATAAAGCAGCGAGACAATTTCTGATCGAGTGCTACAAAGTGGCCAATCTTTTACCTGCTGACGAGAAATACAATCTTTGCCAACAAATAAGAAGAGCAGCGCTATCAGTAAAACTCAATATTGCAGAAGGATCTTCAAGAAAATCTGAAATTGAAAGAAAACGTTATTACGAAATTTCCCGAGGTTCTCTAGTTGAAATAGATACTGCGTTTGAAAGTGCTTTTGATCTGGGATATTATTGTGAAGCTGATCTTCAGGAAGTAAACAAGCTTATAAATAAAACGTTTGCATTGGTAACAGGTTTGATTAAATAAAACTGCAGCATTCTTGACCTTTCACTTTTCACCTTTGACTTCACAAAACATTCTTGAACAATACTGGGGCTTCTCTTCTTTTCGTGGAGAACAGGAGCATATTATCAATGCTGTTCTGGAAAAGAAGGATACGCTGGCATTACTTCCAACTGGTGGAGGTAAATCATTGTGTTTCCAGGTTCCTGCTATGATGATGGATGGAATTTGCCTGGTGATCTCTCCTTTGATCGCTTTGATGAAAGACCAGGTAGAAAATCTTAGAAAAAGAAATATTCCTGCACTTACCATCAACAGCAGCATGAATTTTTTTGAAGTAAAGCAAACACTTCAAAATGCAGCTTATGGTGATTATAAGTTCTTGTATTTATCTCCTGAAAGATTACAAACTAAACTTTTCAAAGAATTCTTACCTGCATTAAATATTTGTTTGATCGCTGTTGACGAAGCTCACTGCATCTCGCAATGGGGTTATGATTTCAGGCCGCCATATCTTAAAATTGCAGAGCTGAGAGAAGAACTTCCTCATGTACCCATACTTGCTGTAACAGCTTCTGCAACACCAAAAGTTCAGCAGGATATTGTTGACAAACTTGAACTGAAAGATTGCAGGATATTTCAACAATCTTTTGAAAGAGCAAATCTCTCTTATTCTGCTTTTCATGTTGATAGTAAGATCAATAAAGTAGTTGAGATATTGAAGAATGTTGCAGGCAGTAGTGTGGTGTATTGCAAGAACAGAAGAGAAACACAAAACGTAGCACAACTGTTAAGGCTTCAACATTTCTCTGCAGATCATTATCATGCCGGGCTTACACAGGAAGAAAGAAGCCGTAAACAGGAAGAATGGATCAATGGTAGAACAAGAGTGATCGTTTGTACCAATGCATTTGGAATGGGAATCGATAAACCTGATGTAAGAACTGTGATTCACTATGACTTGCCTGATTGCCTGGAGAATTATTACCAGGAAGCAGGAAGAGCAGGAAGAGATGGTAACAGATCATATGCAGTGGCTGTTTATCAATCAAAAGATACTTTAGAATTACAGCTATTGCCTGATCTGAAGTTCCCTTCGGTCCATGACATAAAAAAAGTGTATCAATCAATAGCAGATTATCTTGACATACCGGTTGGCTTAGGTGAAGGAAATTATTACGATTTTGATCTTGTAGAATTCTCGAAGAATTTCAAATACGATATTCATCTTGTGCTGAATGTTCTGAAAGCATTAGAATCCGAAGGGCATTTAGCTTTTAATGAAAGTATTTTTCTGCCTTCGCAGATCAGGTTTTCTGCTCCTAAAGAATTGCTGGAAGATTTTGAGAATGGACATCCTGAACTCGAGCCGATAATAAAAGTACTGCTCAGAACGTATGAAGGCATTTACGATAACAGGATATCGGTAAATGAAAAGAATATTGCAAGACTGGCCAGAATTACACCTGAAGTTGTGAAAGAGCAATTGAAGCAGTTACAAGCTTTTGGCATCATAGAATATCTTGCTCAGAAAGAAACGCCGCAGCTTTATTTTCTTTTAAACAGGGCTCCAGCGCAACATCTGCACATCAACAACGAAGCCTATCTCCAACGAAAGAAACAGTATGCCGAAAGAGTGGAAGTGATGCTGAACTATCTTGATCTTAAGACATGCAGAAGCCAGTACATTGCAAAGTATTTTGGTGAAGAACATCCGAAGAAATGTGGTGTTTGTGATAATTGTCTTAATGCAAAAGCAACACGGCTTTCTGAAGCTGAATTCAGTAGCATTGAGACCAGGATTTATGAAAGCATCCCTGAAAATGGAATTGATATCAAAGAGTTATTGCCTTTGTTGAATGGAATAAGAAAAGAAAAAGTCTGGAACGTACTCAACTTTTTGCAATCAGAAAAAAAGCTTAGTATTAATGAAAAAGGCTACGTTTTTCGCAGCCTTTCTTAATTATCTTTCCTTGTCTTTGGGAAGTTGTATCATCAATCCACTGCTTCCTGCAACAGTGGTAGGCACTTGTCCACTCCATTTCTGCACTTTAATATAGTCAATATAAAGCGGCGTTAATGATAACTGTTCTCTTTTAATTGCTTCTGCCCTACCTGCAGCCTGGATCACCGCTTGTGCAGAATCGCCTCTGGCTTCTGCAATTTTTCTTTCAGCTTCGGCAATGGCAACTTGTCTTCTGTTCTCTGCAACCTGTACTTCCTGTATCGCTCTTGTTTTTGCAATGATCGATTCTGAAATTTCTTTTGGTGGAACAATATTCGTTCTGAGCTGAGATACGTTGAACCACTGCGAAACTCTCTTATTGCACTCTTTAACGATCGATGCTTCAAATTCTTCTCTGTGATTGAAAATAGAATCAACTGTGTACCTGTTGGCTACATCATTAACAGAGCCAATGATTGCATTCTTCAACCAACCCTGTTCCATTTCTTTCACACCCACTCTTAAATTCTGAAACATGTTTCCAACATTTCCTGCATTGATAGAATAGTTGAATGATGGTTTGATCGTAGCCCTGAAACCGCCTCTTGTTACAATGTCGTTTTCTTCATAATCGATATGTTGCTGATGGATCGGGAATTCGTATATCCTCGATATCCACGAATTATAAAATACCCAACCGGTAACATATTCCGTTTTACCTACACCACGATCATCACCAACGTTACTTACTTTAATACCCACATAACCGGCATCGATCCTTTCTACATCGATAGGATTTAAAACCGTTACAATGAAAGCCAGAAACAATGCTGCAACTGGTCTCCAGAAATTTTTTGCTTTGAACGATCCACTTACATCCCTGTAAGTATTGGAACGAAAAACCTGGAACACCAGGGAGAAAATGATGAACGATACTAGAAAAATGATGATGGTCATATTAACGGTGTTTGTAAAACTTGATGAATGATAGAAGATGAATGATCATTGATCCCAACAAGAGTAATAATGCAAGTACTAATCCTGCCATTGTTATCCAGCTTCCTGAAAGATCCAACCTGGTGAGGTATGCTGCTGCAACAACATTGATAAAGACATGTAATATCAGCAATGCAATTCGAAGGATAAGGGTGTTCATTTGAAGGATTTCTATAGTGAAATTCGATAAAGCAGCAGATACAATAAAAAAAGATGGCAGCTACTTATTCACATAAATAGCTGCCATCATGTATTTCAGTACAAGAGTGCGACGCAACGAAAGTTCAATCGAAGAACATCAGCTGGTCTCCATAAATTTATCTCGCTACGTTCACGGCTCTCTTTTCCCTGATAACGGTAACCTTGATCTGACCAGGGTAAGTCATCTCCGTTTGAATTTTCTGCGCAATTTCAAAGCTCAGTTTGTCGCTGTCACCATCTGTTACTCTGTCGGCTTCAACGATCACACGAAGTTCACGACCAGCCTGGATGGCATAAGCTTTCTCAACACCCTGGTAACCTTGTGCAAGATTCTCGAGGTCTTTGATACGCTGCAAATATTGCTGCATGATCTCTCTTCTTGCACCTGGTCTTGCACCACTGATGGCATCACAAGCCTGGATGATCGGAGAAATCACATATTGCATTTCCATTTCATCGTGGTGTGCTCCGATGGCATTTACAACAGCAGGATTTTCACCGTATTTCTCAGCCAGTTTTGCTCCCAGTAAAGCGTGGCTTAATTCAGTTTCTTCATCTGGTACTTTACCAATATCGTGAAGCAATCCGGCACGTTTTGCAAGCTTAGGATTCAATCCCAATTCTGCTGCCATGATGCCGCAAAGGTTTGCTGTCTCACGACTGTGCATCAAAAGATTTTGTCCGTAAGAAGAACGGAAACGCATCTTACCAACGATACGCACCAGTTCTTTATGTAAACCATGAATACCCAGTTCGATCACTGTTCTTTCTCCGATCTCCATCACCTGCTCTTCTAACTGACGACGGGTTTTCTCTACCACTTCTTCAATTCTTGCCGGGTGGATACGACCATCGGCAACCAACCTTTGTAAAGCCAGTCTTGCGATCTCACGACGTAGCGGATCGAATGAAGAAAGAATGATCGCTTCCGGAGTATCATCAACAATCAGGTCAACACCGGTTGCTGCTTCGATAGCCCTGATGTTTCTACCTTCACGACCAATGATCTGACCTTTTATCTCGTCACTTTCCAAATTGAAAACGGTAACGGTATTTTCAATCGTTACCTCGGCAGCAGTACGTTGAATAGATTGAATAACGATCTTACGGGCTTCTTTGTTTGCTTTGCCTTTTGCTTCTTCGATGATCTCTTGCTGGATGCTTAAAGCTTTAGTCTGAGCTTCCTGTTTCAGGCTCTCAACTAATTGATTTCTTGCTTCGTCTGCGGTTAAACCGGCGATTTTTTCCAAACGCCGAATATGTTCTTCCTGGTGTTTCTCCAGCTCGGTGCGTTTCTGGTTCACCACTTCAATCTGGCGATTCAGATTTTCTTTGATAGCATCGTTCTCTTTGATCTGTTTTTCTAAAGCACTCTCCTTTTGGGTAATGGAGATCTCTTTTTGCTTCACCCTGTTCTCTGCTTCGCTGATCTTGCGGTTCTTATCCAGTACCTCTTTATCATGCTCGGCTTTCAGTTGAACAAATCTCTCTTTCGCCTCAAGCTGTTTTTCCTTTTTCAGGGTTTCAGCTCTTATTTCTGCCTCTTTTAATATGCTTTGTGACTGTAATTCTGCTTCCTCTACCTGTTTTCTTGTGTTTTTAGCGAAGATGAATTTACCCGCTATAATGCCCACAATTAGGGCAATTACGCCAATGATCACCTGTATAATGATAGGATCCATTTGTTTGGTTGTGTTTTAAGATGTTCGTAATCGTTATTCTCATAGACTCAAACTTATTGTATGAGTGAGTGTTGCGAAGATAATTAAATAAAGAGAAGTTTTAAGCCGGATGAATTCCAAGTTTGGGAGAATTGAACCAGAATTTGGAAGATTGGTTATAGATGCTAAAAAGATGATAATTGATATTCATGGGCTTGCGAAGTTTTTTTACCTTGGCATCAGAATTGGCAATAGGTGCCTGCCGATCATGTCGGCAAAACACTACTTCGAAATCCACATATCTTTCTTGACAAGCCTGCAAAAGCCAATCATCTTACGAAGAGCCGCTGAAAAAGCGACTCATGAAAAAAATTTTATTTGCTGTTCTTGCGATCGTTGTTTTCGCATCCTGCAGCCAGAAAGATATCACCGAACCTGAACCACAGGTTACCGGAAGTGTTTTTTATAAAGACGCCAACATTGCGATCACTGATGTAAAAGCAAAAGGCGAAGGAAGTGCAATGAAGCTGCAGTTCAGCAGTCTTTATGAGAAGAATGTTGCGAAGATGGAGATCATGAGTGGACCATATGAGAATATGTTATGCTTCATTCATGAAGAGTCGATCCCATCTAATTCTTTGCAGCGCAAGAATTATAATATCACAGAAGATAATGCCAATACAACCCAGCGTTATTATGTGATCAAGTACACATTAAAAAGTGGTGGCTGGATACTCACTCCGGCTTTCAAATACACGAAGTAGTTTCATTCGTATCCCATTTGCATAGGTAGTAAAGAGTCTCGCTTCTGCGAGACTTTTTGTTTTGCAACAGATTTTCTCAGATTGTTAATCATCTGACCGTCCCGGTCTGATGATTAATAAAATTATTTACTAAGCTGAGGTACTACTATCATCTTTCGTTGTGTCACTCACTTCAACGTTCAGAATATTACTGAGCAGGAGCAGCAGTAATTTTATGATCCATCACATTAATCCTGCTATCGCAGAAATCATACTCATTCACATCATTACTGCTAACCACCACCAGTTTGTCCTGGCAATATTTAGCAATGAGTTGATGGTATAATTCATAACCTGCAGTATCCAGGTTGGTGCAGGGTTCATCCAGGAATAAACAAGATATACCTGAGAAAATTGCCTGTGCAAGTTTTACTCTTTGCCGCATTCCGCTACTGAAGTTGCGAATCTGTTTACCTGTTGCTTTTTCTAATCCAATAATGCTGAGAATATCTTCAGCAGGTAAGATCAGTTTCTTGAATACAGCATGAAACTCGAGGAATTCCTTTGCCGTCATTTCTTCGATCAGTTCAAGATAAGGTGCAACAATGGCTATGTGCCTGTACACATTTTCAGGGTTTATATTTCTATTGTTTTCGAGCCAGGCAATACTTCCTTCAGTCGTATTCATACTACCGGCAAGTACTTGCAGCAAAGTACTTTTACCACTACCGTTCGGACCAGTAATAGCATACTTGCCTCCTGCTTTAAATTCAAAAGAAAAATTGCGGAAGATCCAATCCCTGTTAAATCGTTTGCCTGCTTTTTCGAGAATAATGTCCATTGCAGGGGAGATTGATTAAAAACCGTAATCGTCGTTCGTTGTATCCTTATGTCTCTTTATGATACCTGTGGTAGAACCTTTGATAAAACTCACGATCTGATTCTTTATATCAGAATCTTCTGTAGTAGCCTGGATGATCTCCAAAGCTTTTGAAGTTGAATTGCCCTGTACAAAAACAATATGATAGATGTCGTGTATCTGCCTGATCGTTTCCCTGGAGTATCCGCTTCTTTCCAAACCAACTACATTAATGCCAACATAGCTTAGCGGATCTCTTGCAGCTTTTACAAAAGGCGGAACATCTTTCCTGATAACAATTTGACCAGCGATGTAAGTATGTGCGCCAAGGTGAATGAACTGGTGAACACCGGCCAGTCCACCAACTCTTGCATAATCATCAATGATCACATGACCTGCAAGTTGAACGCCGTTAGCTAGAATTACGTTATTCCCTACCATACAGTCGTGGGCAATATGGCTGTAAGCCATGATCAGGCAATTGCTTCCAACTTTAGTGGTCCATTTATCCTGTGTACCACGGTGAACGGTAACACATTCTCTAAGCGTTGTATTATCTCCGATCTCGGCTGTTGTAACTTCTCCTTTGAACTTAAGATCCTGAGGGATTGCTCCGATAACAGCTCCGGGAAAAATGGTGCAGTTCTTACCAATCCTGCTTCCGTTGAAAACGCAAACATTAGGCATTATATGAGTGCCTTCTCCGATCTCTACATCAGCTTCGATAACACAAAATGCATCAATGGTAACATTGTCTGCTATCCTGGCTTTGGGGTGTATTTGTGCTAACGAACTAATCATTTTTCTGTTTTACTATTTGAGCAACGAGATCGCCTTCTGCCACAACTTTATCACCTACATAAACAGTTCCATGCATTTCGCACATGCCTCTGCGTATTGGATGAGAAAGCTCCATTTTTAAAATTAAAGTATCACCAGGAACAACTTTCTGCTTGAATTTACAGTTATCGATCTTAACAAAGTATGTATCAAATTTATCACCTTCTTCACCCACACTTGTAATTGCCAGGATTCCGCCACACTGGGCCAAAGCCTCCACCATCAATACACCAGGCATTACACTGTTTCCGGGAAAATGTCCCTGGAAATAAGGTTCATTGAAAGTTACGTTTTTTATCCCAACCACATGATTTGTGTCCAGCTCAATGATCTTATCAACCAGGAGAAATGGATAACGATGCGGTAATATTTTTTCTATTCCGTGAATATCGTAAACAGGTGGTTTGGCAGGATCGTACTGCGGCACATTGGCGGCATGCCTGATCTTTTTAATATGTTCTTTGATCTTCTTTGCAAAAGCCACATTGCTGGCATGTCCCGGACGATTGGCAATAATGTGAGCCTTAAACGGAAATCCTACTAAAGCCAGATCACCCACCAGATCAAGCAGTTTATGTCGTGCAGGTTCATTGGTGAAACGAAGCTCAAGGTTATTCAAATATCCTTGACTGGTGATCTCAAACTTTTGAACATTTCCAAATTGCTGAGACAATCTTTGTAATTGCTCGTCGCTTACCGGTTTCTCAACAACTACGATCGCATTGTTGATGTCGCCACCTTTTATCAGGTTATTGGAGAGCAGGTATTCTAATTCATGGAAGAAAGAAAACGTTCTGCAGGGAGCGATCTGTTCATTAAAATCAGCAATATCAGTTAAAGAAGCATGCTGGGTACCAAGCACCTGCGAGTTAAAATCAATGAGCGTATTGATACGGTAATCGTCTGCTGGCATTGCTACCATCTCCACTTTACCGTTCTCATCAGTAAAATATATATTCTGCCGAAGCTTGTAATAGGTTTTGATAGCATCCTGTTGCTTAAGGCCTGTTTCCAGGATCGCATCCACAAAAGGACGGGAACTTCCATCAAGAATGGGCAATTCAGGTCCATCGAGTTTCACCAGAATGTTATCTACGCCTGTTCCCATCAATGCAGCAAGAAGATGCTCAACGGTACTTACCTTGGCTCCATTATTTTCTAAAGTAGTGCTGCGGCGTGTTTCTGTAACGAAATCTACATCAGCTTTCACTGTGGGTTGCCCATCGAGATCAATACGTTGAAAAACAATACCGGTATTCGGTTCAGAAGGAGTAAGTGTCATATTCACCGATGCACCGGTATGAATACCAACCCCCGAAATGGTGATAGCCTTTTCTATTGTGTGCTGAAAATCCTGGCAGTTGCTGGCTGCTTTCATGGCTGCGAAAGTAGGGAAAAACTAGGTAAGCTGGATGCATACTGGTCTCTGGATGCTGAATGCTGGTTTCCTAATTCACAGGTTGATAAATAGTAATGTGTTTACTATTTCAACACACCAGCAATAAGCATTCAGGTATCGAATCACCGGCATTTAGCCTTTCTTTCCGCTTACATAAGGATTACCTTTTACAATAAAACGATAAGGCAACAAAGCATCAGCTCCTGCATAATCAACACCAATGCGTGGAGTGGCTAGAATTTGAGAGGGCTTGATTTTGAATCCATCATCAGCGATAAATATCTCATCATCTAAAAGATGTAATCCTGTGTGCCTGGTATGAATGCCCAAAGCTTTGGAAACATTTCCCGGACCGCGGGTTAAAGTATTATCAAGGATCTTCTTACCTGTTCTTATCAACATATCCTCAACTCCCATAATAGGTTCAACAGCTCTTATCAATACAGCATGCGGTGTATCTTTTACATTCGTTACCACATTAAACAAATGATGAATGCCATAACATAGATATACGTATGCAAAACCACCTTCTCCAAACATTACTTCGGTACGATTGGTTCTTCGGTTACCGAAAGCATGAGACGCTTTGTCAACAGCACCATTGTAGGCTTCTGTTTCAACAATCCTCGCTGCAGTTAGAATATTATCGAAATTAGTGACGAGTATCTTTCCAAGCAGTTCCCTGGCGATCTTCACTACATCTTTACGCAGGTAAAAATCTTCAGGCAACTTATTTAATGAGGAAAGATTGTGATCCATCATTGCATTTAGAGAGTGAAAGATATAATTTCGGGCTGCAAATTTAATTCCGTTGCTGAAAGACCTGATCATAGCAATACAATCTTATTTCAAAGCGCATGAGTTTATTCGTAAGCACAGGCTTTGGAAATGGATATTGATCCCTGGCATTTTATATTGCATTTTGTTTGTAGTGAGCATGTACTATTTTGGTGTTAGCGCCAATAGTTTTTTTGAGTGGGTAAAAAATGTAACGGGTCTCACCACCTGGCAGGAAAAACTCAATGATGCTACTGTTGATTTTTTATTAGCCTTCGGCGGATTGATATTGTGGGTGATCATTATGCTGTTTTATTTTTCGCTGTTCAAATACATATGGCTCATCATTGGCTCGCCTGTTTTTGCATACCTGAGTGAAAAAACTGAATCGATCATAGAGGGAAGAGATTTTCCTTTCAGTTTAAAACAGCTGAGTAGTGATATCGCAAGAGGAATTCGCATCTCATTGCGAAATGCATTCTGGCAAACCATATATTCCATCTTTATTGCCATTGGTTCTCTGTTACCTGTGATTGGTTGGGTTACACCAATAATTGGTTTGTTTGTGGAGTGTTATTACTATGGTTTCTCGATGCTTGATTATAGTATGGAGCGACATAAAAGATCTGTTGGTGAAAGCATTTACTTTATTAGTCAGCATAAAGGTTTAGCTATTGGTAACGGAATGGTTTTTTACCTCATGCACCTTGTACCAATTGTTGGTTGGATATTCGCACCGGCCTATGCTGTGGTTGCTGCTACACTCAGCCTGCAACGTTATAAAACCTCAACACCTGTTACAGCATGAACTTAGGTAAACTTTACCTGATACCTTCTTTTTTGTATGAGGATGCGGTAGAAACAATACCGCCATATATAATTGATGCAGTAAAAGATTGCCAGGTATTTTTTGTGGAGAATGAGCGATCTGCCAGAAGATATTTGAAAAAGATCTGGAAAGAAATGTTGATCGACGATTACCAGTGGTTCGCCATACATAAAGCAGAAGCAGAGGTGCAACAACAATTCATCCACTTATTAAAGCAAGGGAAAAATATCGGGATAATTAGTGAAGCAGGTTGTCCTGGTATTGCAGATCCCGGACAGTTATTGGTTGAAGCAGCTCAGAAATTAAATGCGGTTATTAAACCGCTTGTGGGACCAAGTTCTATTTTGCTGGCATTAATGGCAAGCGGAATGAATGGCCAGTGTTTTCAATTTAATGGCTATTTGCCGATCGATAATACTGCAAGAAGAAAAAGTATAAAAGACTTAGAGGCTGACTCATTCAAAAGAAAGTGTACACAGATATTTATCGAAACACCATATAGAAATAACCAGATGCTATCAGATATGATCCATTCCTGTAAAGAAGAAACCAGGATATGTGTAGCTGTTGATATTACATCACCCCATGAAAGCATCAAAACAAGAACGGTGAAGCAGTGGAAGAAAGAATTACCTGATATCCACAAAAAACTTGTGATCTTTCTTTTACAGGCTTAACCTCGCTTACCAAGTTCTATCACCTGGCAATCTTTGATATCACTGCCACCGATAGAAAATCTTACGATCGTTCGCATCTTATGCCAGCCCTGCTTTCCTGCAGCTCCTGGGTTTATGTGTAAACACTTTAGTTCTTCATCATAGATGATTTTCAAAATGTGAGAATGTCCGCTAATGAATAATTTAGCTCCTGTAGTAATAATTTTTTGCTTAACACCAGGTGCATATCTTTTTGGATATCCACCAATATGCTTCATATACACATTCACTTTCTCACAGTTGAAATGGAGTTCTTCCGGATAAATATTTCTTATATCATTTCCATCAATATTTCCATAAACACCTTTTACGTGTAAGCCTGATGCAGATGCTAACGTTTCAGCAAGCTGTATGTTGCCAAAGTCTCCTGCATGCCATATCTCATCGCATTCAGCAAAATGTTTGAAAACTGCTTCATCAAGAAATCCGTGCGTATCAGAGATGAGACCAATCCTTGTCATTGAGTAAAGATGCTGTAGAATTGAATTGTCCGGCATCAAAAAAATGAAGAAAATCTTTGGGAGAATAATTTTCTTCAATTGTATGATCTTTTACGATATTGATCACACCGATCACTTTCCCATTTTTTTTTAATGGTTGAATGTATTGCGTGTAATATGAAAAAGGCTGCAGGTACAGATAGATCATGTTAGGAAAGAAAAAACTCTGATCAGCCGACATGGCGATCTTTAAAAATCTTGTTCGCTGATCATCTCTTGTATACGGGAAAATATCAAGGAAGCATTTACCAAGTGCATCCTTTTCGGTCATGCCTGTTCTTCTTTCCATGGAGGCATTCCATAAAGTTATATTGAGCTGCTCATCATAAGCAGAAACACATTCCTGGGCATTCCTCACCTTATCGAGGTTGAGTATAGGGGATAGCATAACGTAAACATAAATGCTAATGCTCCATCCTCAGTTTAATTTTGGATTAAAGAGATTTACAAAAGATTAAATGTGCTATTTAGCCGGCAGGCTTTGCATCCAGAACTTCAACATCAAACTCCAGAATACTGTTTGGTGGAATTTTAGGAGCTCGTGTTCTAATCGAATAAGCAAGACCAGAAGGTATCACCAGCCTGATCTTGCCACCTGTTTTAATGAGTGGAACAGCAAGTTGCCATGCTTTGATCAATGACTTCAATGCAAAGGTGTATGACTCTGTTTCGCTGCCACTGATCACTTCATTTGTTCCGAAAATACGAAGCTGGTATTTGGCTGTAATGGAATCTGCAACGCTAAATGACTTACCGGTTCCCGGATCAATGATCTTGTAATATACACCTTCGATCATTTGCATTGGATCTGCTTTTCCGCTTGTAATGGCTTGCTCGATCTTTGATCTATCTGCCTGGTATTGTTGAACGCTATCGATGTTAGGTAATGGATTTACTAAAGGCCTGATCGTTGAATTCTCATTACTCAATAACTTCCATGAACCTGCAAGTCTTTGTACCCAAACATTTGTAACGGAAGCATCGATCCAATTTTTTTTACCAGTTGAGTATACTGCTGCAGGTTCTTTTATGTTGAAACCTTCACCATTGATACGACATGTGCCGATCAGTTTCCACTTGCTTTCTTCCGGCAGATAAATATAGCCTGAGTATAAGATGAAATTCTCTGCTGAATCTGCTGCAGATGCGATAAGTAGTTTGTAAGTTGTATTATTCTTCCAATTGAATTCCCATTCTAACTCATCATCTTCATGCGCTACATTGATGCCGGTGATTACTACTGTTGCATTTTTTGGAAACCCGAACGATACTTCTCTTTCCTTTTTATCTGCTTCTAATGAAAGCCTGATGTTTTTACTTTGAATTCCAACAAAACTTTCCTTTTTACCGTTTGCCTTTACATTCACTTCAGCGATCAGGGAAATAGCTGTAACAGAATCGGGAAGTATATAATGATAAGCAGAATCAGATGCAAACAAATGACTGCTGAACAGAAACATTAAAAATGAAAGCAAAAGTTTCATGAAGTTGTTTTACCAAACTTAGTTGAAAAAAGATAATTAGCAGATGTGTGTTAACGTTGCTGGTTTGCCGAATAGCATTGTTGCAGTGGAAGAGTGCGACGCAACAGAAGATCAAACAAAGATGTGAAGCTGGTGAAATAAAAAAGATAGATAGTGGCTTCGCCAGGAATTCCGTATGAATGATTTCATTCGTGCAGGGAATCTGAATCTGGACCTTCAGAAAGCTTTAGCTTATTTATGAAATATTTTCTACCCGCTGCAGTCTTAAAATATTTTTCTCTTTCAATTGCAGCTGCACGAGTTTCGAAAATCTCATAATAAACTAGATGAACAGGAAGGTAAGGTCTGAGAAATTTAGTAGCTCCGGCATTGTGTTGTTTCAACCTGATCTCCAGATTTTTGCAATGCCCCTTGTAATAAAAATCGTTTGATTCACTTTTTACAACGTAAGCATAGTACATAACTAAATGGTGGCTTCGCCAGGAATCGAACCTGGATCTGGAGCTTCGGAAACTCTTATACTATCCATTGTACTACGAAGCCGAAAGACAAATTTAGTTAATGAATAAGAAATAAAGAGAGATGTTATTGCAATAGATTTTAATCGAACCTGGATCTGGAGCTTCGGAAACGCTTATACTATCCCTGTCTGAATGTCGCAGACAGGCAGGCATTGTACTACGAAGCCGGAGCACAAAAGTAACGAGTTCGTTGTAGATAAAATTAAGAAAGAAGAGATGCTTTCCACCAATCATAAACCTTTGGGAAAGCAATTAGAAACCAGGCTGTGTATTTAGCTGGTTCTGAAGTAAGAGAAGAAAGAATTGCATCCATAGTCATGAAGGAAATAGTTTTCACTTCATCTGGATTGGGAGATATATTCTGATCGTAAGTACCAACAAACACATGATCGAATTCATGTTCGGTAAGTCCGTTGTCGAATGATGCTTTGTATGTGAAATCAAATACTTTTTTAATATTGGTATCGAAGCCAAGTTCCTCGTTCAACCTTCGTTTAGCTGCGTTAAGCGTAGTTTCTCCGGGTCGTGGATGACTGCAGCATGCATTCGTCCATAAACCAGCACTATGATATTTTGACAAAGCTCTTTGTTGAAGCAGCATTTCATTATTGCTGTTGAAAATGAAAACACTGAAAGCCCTGTGCAGAATTGCTTTTTCATGAGCTTCCATTTTTTCCATTTTCCCGATCTCTGTGTCGTTCTCGTCAACAAGGATCACTTCTTCGATCATGCTATAATTTAATATTTTTCAGGTATTGACCATAACCGCTCTTCTCGTATTTCTCTGCAAGTGCCATTAATTGTTTTTGATCTATAAAGCCCATACGATAAGCAACTTCTTCTATGCAACCGATTTTTTGGCTTTGTCTTTTTTCGATCACACGAACAAATTCAGAGGCATCGCTTAATGAATCAAAAGTTCCTGTGTCAAGCCATGCTGTTCCTCTGCTCATTACACCAACTTTCAAATTGCCTTGTTGCAGGTATACTTTGTTAACATCAGTTATCTCGTATTCACCCCTTGCAGAAGGTTGTAGATTCTTTGCAATTTCTAATACGGAGTTGTCATAGAAGTAAAGACCAGGTACTGCGTAATTTGATTTAGGCTGCTGTGGCTTTTCTTCGATTGACAAGGCATTAAAGTCGTTATCAAATTCTACAACACCATAACGTTCTGGATCGTTCACTTCATAAGCAAAAATGGCTGCACCATTTATATCGTTGAATGAACGGACAAGATCGCTTAACCCTGCACCATAAAAAATATTATCACCAAGTATCAGTGCAACTTTATCATCTCCTACAAAATCTTTCCCGATAACAAAAGCCTGTGCAAGACCATTGGGAACAGATTGTACTGCATAAGTAAAGTTGCATCCTACTTCTGCCCCATTTCCCAACAAACGCTGGAACTGAGATGAGTCTTCAGGTGTTGTGATGATCAAAATATCTTTGATGCCTGCAAGCATTAAAATAGATAATGGATAATAGATCATCGGCTTATCATAAACAGGCATTAATTGTTTACTGATAGCCTTGGTTATCGGGTACAATCTTGTACCACTTCCACCGGCTAGTATGATCCCTTTCATAAGCTTGCTTCGGTTTGTTTTAGCGTAGGGTGTAATTTATCCTTCTCTGATAAAATAATTTCATTTGACTCAACAATCCAATTTATTGCAAGGTCCTGATCATTGTATGCAATACCACCTTCAGACTCTTTATTATAATAATTGTCACACTTATAAAAAAAAGTTGCCGTTTCACTAAGCACTATAAATCCATGAGCAAAACCTCTGGGAATGAACAATTGTGTCGCTGAAGTATCGGACAATTCAAGTGAAAAGCTTTGTCCGTAAGTAGGAGAATTTTTCCTGATATCCACTGCTACATCCAAAACTTTTCCCTGCAGCACACGAACTAATTTGGCTTGTGCAAATTCATCTTTCTGGAAATGCAATCCCCTCAATACACCAAATTCAGATTTAGATTGGTTGTCCTGGACAAAGTTTACATCCAAACCTGTTTGTGCTAAGAATTTTGATCGGTTAAAGCTTTCAAAAAAATAACCTCTTTCGTCTTTAAAAATAGTATCATGAATAATAAAACAATCTTTCAACGGAGTTTGCTCAGCTCTCATGTTTATCGGTTAGCGTACATGTTTTGGTAATAAGATTGATAAGCTCCTGATGTTACATGGTTCAGCCATTCCTGGTTGCTCAGATACCAATCTATTGTTTCACTAAGTCCCTGTTCGAACGTAACAGTTGGTTTCCAACCTAATTCTTTATTGATCTTGGAAGCATCGATCGCATAGCGCCGATCATGTCCAGGCCTGTCTTTTACATAAGTGATCAGCGTTTCGCTTGTTCCAGGTGCATTACCCAGTTTTTCATCCATCAGCTTACACAAAAGTTTTACAAGATCAATATTCTTCCATTCATTGAAACCACCGATGTTATATGTTTCATCTTTCTCTCCTTTATGAAAAACAAGATCGATAGCCAAAGCATGATCTTTCACATATAACCAATCTCTCGTATACAATCCATCACCATAGACAGGAAGTGGTTTTTTGGTGATGATGTTATTGATGAACAGTGGTATCAGTTTTTCAGGAAAATGATATGGGCCGTAATTATTAGAACAGTTGGTGATCACTGTTCTCATGTGATATGTTTCTGCATATGCTCTTACAAAATGATCGGAAGATGCTTTACTGGCAGAATAAGGTGAGTTAGGATGATAAGCTGTGGTTTCAGTAAACAATCCTGTTTCACCCAAAGCTCCATACACTTCGTCGGTGGAAACATGATAAAACAAATGTTGATCGAGATTTTCTTTCCAGTATTGTTTTGCTGCATTCAATAAATTCACCGTTCCGATCACATTCGTATAAACAAAATCAAGTGGAGAATGGATTGAACGATCCACATGAGATTCTGCAGCAAGATGGATCACATCAGTAACATGATGCCTGGCGAAAACCTGGCTTAATGCATCTGCATCAAGAATATTTACTTTTTCAAATAGATAATTGGAGCTTTGGTCTACGTCTGAAAGATTCTCCAGGTTACCGGCATACGTCAATGCATCAAGGTTGATGATCTTATATTCAGGATACTTGTTTACAAAAAGACGCACTACATGAGAGCCGATGAAACCAGCTCCGCCTGTGATCAATATATTACGACTGCTCATAAGGGATGCAATATTAATTTAATTCTTTGTTCAAGTATATAGATAGTAGCAATACTGCTTCTTTTTGCTTGGAGAAATGCTCGGTAGCAAACTTTTTTGCCTTATCTCCCATCTCCTTTCTCACTACTTCATCTTTAATCAGAAGGATCAAAGCATCACCAAATTCTTTTATATCATGATGCTCAATCAGGATACCGGTTTCATTTGGTATCATCGTATCCTTTACACCACCAACATTCACTGCTACAACCGGTTTTCCACATATCTGGGCTTCGATCAGCGATAACGGTGTTCCTTCATTAAAAGATGTTAATGCAACAATATCCAATCCTTCAAGAATATTCTGAATATTATGTACCCACGAAGTAAACACTATCGGCTTATCTGCATGGGTTTCTGAATAAGCTATATTATTTGAATTAAGATATTGTTTCATGCTTGGCAGTTCATCTCCATCACCAACAATAAAAAACTTCACCGGTTTACTGTTGTAAGTTTGAAGCACATATTGAGCAACCTTTAAAAAGAAAACAGGATTTTTAATTGCTACCATTCTACCCAATAAACCGATGCAGACTGTATTTGCTTCAAGCTGGTATTGTCGTTTAAAAGCCTGGAGATAATGATCTGAAAGATGTGGATCAATATAATCAACTCCTAATGGAACAATTCGAAGCTTATCAGAAACAGAAATGCGTAATAACTTACTTAATTCTTCTGCCTGCGATCTGCTGATGGCAATAATAATATCTGTATAACGAATCAATCTGCGTTCAAGAAGAATAAGTAATGATGAAAAAAAGCGATTGAAATAAGAATGAAACAAATGACCATGAAAAGTATGAACGACACGTTTTACTCCGGCTCTTTTAGCAGCTAATCTTCCCAGTAAACCAACTTTGGCTCCATGTGTATGAACAATGTCTGGCTTGAATTGCTTGATATAATTAACAACAAATCTGTAAGCCTTCAGATCGTTCACCACATCAGGTTTTCTCTTCAGATGTGGGATATTGATCAGTTTCAGTTCGGGATATTTATTAAGCAAAAAAGAAGGCTCTGTTTCGTCCTTCTCTTTGCATCCATACAAAATATGAACATCAAATTCGTCTTCCAGGTGATGAGCCAATGGAATCGTATCCAATGCAGGTCCACCAATTACCAGCCTGTTATGAATGATCAGAAGCTTTTGCTTCATTTCAGAACTTATCCTTTACTTCTTCGTAAACTTTTTTAATACCTTCTTCGAGAGATATTGTTGCCTTCCATCCGAATGAATTGATCTTCGAAACATCCATCAGCTTTCTGGGTGTTCCGTCAGGCATTGCAGGGTTGGTTTTAATATCGCCATCAAATCCTACGATTTGTTTTATCAGTTTTGCAAGGTCAAGAATAGAAATATCCTCACCCGTACCAATATTTACAAACTCGGGTTCGTTATAATGCAACATCAGGTGCAAACAAGCCGCTGCAAGATCATCTACATGCAAAAACTCTCTTTTAGGCGTTCCTGTTCCCCATATCTCAATGTGAGAAGCATTTGCTTTTTTTGCGGAGATTATCTTTCGCAATAATGCCGGGAGAACATGGCTATTGTTCAAGTCATAATTGTCGTTAGGCCCATAAAGATTGGTAGGCATAGCAGAGATAAAATCACAACCATACTGCAACCGGTAGTTCTCACACAACTTAATGCCTGCAATTTTTGCAATCGCATAAGGCTCGTTAGTATATTCCAGCAAACCAGTTAATAAAGCATCTTCCTTTAATGGCTGTGGTGCCAGCTTCGGATATATACAGGATGAACCCAGGAACAAAAGCTTTTTTACATTGTTACGATATGCTGCATCGATAACATTTGCTTCGATCATCAGGTTATCATAAAGAAACTCGGCCCGGTAAATATTATTAGCGTTGATGCCACCAACTTTTGCGGCAGCCAAAAAAACATATTCGGGTTGATGCTCTTTAAAGAAAGATTGTACCTGCTGCTGGTTTCTAAGATCAAGTTCTGAAGATGTACGGGTAATGATATTAATGAAGCCGTTTTCATTTAGCTTTCTAACAATAGCACTACCTACCATCCCTCTATGACCAGCTACATATATCTTCGATTCCTTTTCCATTATTCGTACTGATTCTTAATCGCAAATCCACTCTCTTTTAATAGAACTTCCTTTTTAAAACAATCCAGGTCAGCAGCAACCATTTCTTTTACCAATTCATCCAATGTATATTTTGGCTCCCATCCCAATTTTGTTCTTGCCTTTGTTGCATCACCAATCAACAGATCAACTTCTGTTGGGCGATAATATCTTGGATCTACTTTTACAACGGTTGTACCGATAGGCAATTGGTATTCTCCATTGCAGGCAGCAACCTTCGCAACTTCATCTTCGCCTTGTCCGCTAAACTCAAGTTCAATACCTACTTCTCCAAAAGCCATTCTTACAAAATCCCTGATCTCGGTAGTGATACCTGTTGCAATAACAAAATCTTCAGCCTCTTCCTGCTGTAAGATCAGGTACATGGCTTCAACATAATCCTTTGCATGTCCCCAATCTCTTTTAGAGTTCATATTACCCAGGTACAATGTGTCCTGCAACCCTAAAGCGATCTTCGCAACACCTCTTGTGATCTTTCTCGTTACAAAAGTTTCACCACGCAATGGCGATTCATGATTGAACAAAATTCCATTGCATGCATACATGCCGTAAGCTTCACGATAGTTAACGGTGATCCAGTAACCATACAGTTTTGCAACAGCATATGGAGATCGTGGATAGAAAGGTGTTGTTTCACTCTGAGGCACAGCCTGAACAAGGCCATAGAGTTCGGAAGTAGAAGCCTGGTATATTCTTGTTTTCTTTGTTAATCCCAGAAGTCTTACTGCTTCCAGTATTCTGAGGGTTCCAATACCATCAGCATTCGCTGTATACTCCGGTGTTTCAAAGCTTACATGCACATGGCTCATTGCAGCCAGGTTGTATATCTCATCAGGTTGTATTTCCTGGATGATGCGGATTAGATTGGTGGAATCGGTAAGATCGCCATAATGCAATATCATATGACGATTAGAAACGTGAGGATCTTCATATAAATGATCGATACGCTCTGTATTAAACAAAGAACTTCTTCTTTTAATACCATGGACTTCATAGCCTTTATTCAGCAGGAGTTCTGCCAAATAAGCTCCGTCTTGTCCGGTGATGCCTGTTATTAATGCTTTCTTCATGTAAGAACTTGTATTTATAGGTAGAGAGAAATTTATTTACGTTTATCGTTTCCGTTGATGATACTCTTCATCGTTATTTCTAAACCCTGATTCAATGTAAATGCAGGCTTGAATCCTGTTTCATTGATGTGTACTGATGAAAACTGAGTGGTTGCACAGAATTTCTTGATGCGTACAGAACTGATCGAGTACTTTTTTCCGGTGAGCTTAGATAATAAATCAAAACCATAGCCACCAAGTAATCCAAGCCAGTACGGAACTCTTAAAGGAAGTATCTTTTTACCGAGTGCAACTTCAGCCTGTTGCACCAGTTCTCTAGTGGTAAGGTCGGGTTTATCTGCGTAATTAAACAAGTTGTAGCCTTTTAGATCATGTTGAATACAGTAAGTGATAAAAGCAGCCACATTCTCTACATAAGACATAGATTTCTTATTGCCACCTCTTCCAATCATCAGGAATTTATCAATAGCAATTTGATGAAGAAGGTTGTACACATTACCAATGTTACCCGGACCAAAAACTACGGTAGGCCTTATGATCACAAGGCTACGTTCATTTGGCTTCTCATTATACCACTGTCTGAATATTTCTTCCGCCTGGAACTTGCTTCTGCCATAATGATTGAAAGGGTCAGTAGGGGAATGTTCAGTGGGGTTTACCTTGTTCAATCCGTAAACTGCTACAGTGCTGGTAAAAAGAATTTTCTTTATCCCTTTCTGCTCTGCGATATCAATCACATTTTTAGCTCCGTTAACGTTAACATCGTAATATAACGATGTGGGTGTTACGTTGTCGGCATGTTCTGCTGCCAAGAGTACCAGCCAGTCACATGGCTGCAAGGATTCTGCAAGAGATTCTGGTTCTCGAATATCTGCAATTGAAGTAAAATTCGTGAAGTTCGCTGATTGATTTTTATCGATATTTTTAATATCAAAGTCTTGGCTTAATAATTCTTTGATTAAATAGTATCCAATAAATCCTGAACCTCCAATAATACAAACCTTCATTAGAATAAATTTCTTAGCCTAAAATCAAAGCGGCTAAAGCTACAGAGATTATTTATCAGTTGTATATAAAGAATGGAAAGAATTAACCATGGCTTTGGGTGAGAATAATTTAGCTCTTTTTTCTGCATTCGCAGAATACAAATTATATAAATCTGAATTATTACAGATTTTCTCAATCGCTTCTTTTAATTCCTGAACATCAGCGGGTTTTACAGTAATGCCAGTTTCTCCGTTAAGACTAACCGAAGGAACTGCTGTTGGAAGATCTGTATTAATCACAGGCAACCCAAATTTCATTGCCTCTGCCTGAACAATTCCAAAGGCTTCGCTGGTTGTTGTAGACGGCAGTACGAAAATAGAGGAAGCTTTATATGCCTGAAGCAAAGAAGCATCATCTAAAGGGCCAGTCATAATAACACGATTCAGATCTTCAGACTGAATTCGATTCACAACATGTTCTTTCATCTCACCATCTCCAACAATGATTAGTTGTACATCAGGCACCAGCTTTACTGCGTCAAGTAAATAATCAATGCCCTTATAATAACTAAGTCTACCCACGAATAGCAGTGTCTTTTGATCTCTTTTTATTTTAAATCGACTTAAGAAAGGCTCAGGATCAATTGTTTCAACAGATAAATCATTTGAAAAGTTATAAGCAAGCGGAACAACTACTACTTTGTGTTGATGTTTTCTAAGACATTCGAAAGAATTCGCATTTGATTTGCCTGTAACTGTAATGGTGTCGGCCCTCTTCAACAAACGCTGCAAAAATAGATTATATATTGGCGCAAGTATCTTCCAACGTGTTTGGAGAGCATCAGCATGCACTGTTACTAGTACTTTTGTTTTCTTTCCAATTTTGGTAAAGTTCGCTGCAAGTTCACCTAGTGGATTAGGTGTGTGAAAGTGAATCACATCTGCATTTTTAGACAACTCCCTAAACCTGCTGAGATAAAAAAAGGAAATAGGTGTACTGAATCGAAATGCAAAGCTTTTAACTTTAAAAATCTTTACCCCATTATTTGTATAGACCTGCTCATCTGATCCAGTTAATTCATTTCCTACAAGCACAGTTACATCATCCCCAGCATCAGCAATTCCCTCGGCAATTTGCTTTACTACTGTTTCAACGCCTCCGATCCATGGATCATAAAGCTTATTAATCAGCAATACTCTCACATCATATTTTTTTAATTGTTCTTGTCTTAGGTTGAAAGATTAGGATAATCTTCTCTTTAAATAATGAGTTAACAGCTTTATCCTATATAAAATTTTATCAGAAATTGAATTATTACTCTTGTTAATAGCATTCGAAGCATTACTACTGTGCATGCGGTATAAAAGTAAAGGCTCTTCAATAAAGCCAACCTTGAAGTATGATAGAGCCATTAATCCTATCCAAGTATCATGTCCAACCGCATCATCAGGTATGGGCAATGATTTTTGTAAGACTTTGCTTTTGAAAGCCATGCAACATCCGTGAAATGAGCTTTTAAAAAAAGTTCTAAATAAACTTGAGCTGGGATGCATTAATGAAAAGTAAGAAGCTTTCAAGATATCTAAAGTCTCGTTCACCACAGTACAATTACAAACTACCAGGTCTGCAGAGTTCAATTCTGCAACCATCTTGTTAACCCTGCCCTGTAGCCATAAATCGTCCTGGTCACTTAAAAAAATAATATCTCCATTAGCATTAGAGAGCGCATTGTTAATATTTCTGTTTACCAGATAAATCTTTTGATAATAACTTTTAAACTGCTTATTGCGTTTTGTCTGGTTAGTTAGGACATGTATTCTGGAATCATTCAATTCACGTATAAGCTCAAGCGTTTTATCGGTAGAATGATCATCAGATACAATTATTTCATCAGTCTCTTTTAATTGAGGTAATATTGAAAGCAGTTGTTCAATTATGTATTTTTCCCCGTTATAGGTAGGTATACAAACTGAAATTTTCATTAATGTAAATAATTTTTATAAAAAATCTTAAAGAAGCGCCAGTTGCCGGTTCTTCTTACTAATATTAAAGACCTTAAAAACGTAATTAAAAAATAAACAATACTATCACCAGCTCCAGTTTTCTGACAATTCTTGGCTCCATCGCAGTACAACGAGAATCTTCTCATTAGTTTATCAGTGTCGCTTTCATCATTAGAAAAATCCTGTATACATACAGCATCAATAAGAAAAAAATATTGATTAAAAACCCTAAATCTTTCTATAAACTGAAAGTCACTGAAATCTATTCTGACTTTTTCATTATACCCTCCGCACTTTTTAAATTGATCCACAAAAACCAGTAAACCGCTATTGATAGGCGAGAATTTTTTCAGAGGTAAGGGTTTGTTTGCTGAAATATGCTTTAAAGTAAAACCTCTATGGAAACGATATCGGCAAGGCGAAATAACTTCTCCCGTTCTTGTTTTTAGTATGGGGGCGAACATGTATATATCCGGATGTTGATTAATCGCTCTTTCATACTTTATCAGAATATCTTTTGGGAGATTTGTATCCTGATCCAGAAAAAGCAAAAGCTTATATCCCTTTTCCTCTGCATAATTGGCAGCCTTGTTATAAGCCCGGCTGATTCCAGGATTTGAAGGATCATGATAATAATTCAGATTAATAAACTCATTGCTTTCTATAGCATCTATCCCTTTAACCGGACAACTACTATTATCGTGTATATATAAATTAAGCGGATTATCTTTTGAAGCGGTTTGAATAATATATTGTATGGCTATACTATCCTCGATAGGGCTGTTGTACAACACAACTACTATTAATAAGTCTCTTGTAAATTGCTCCACTTAAAAATAAGGTTGTAGAAGTTTATTATAGTGAAGATTGAGCATCAACACTGC
The DNA here is from genome assembly GCA_024508725.1 of Chitinophagaceae bacterium. Classification (GTDB taxonomy): domain Bacteria; phylum Bacteroidota; class Bacteroidia; order Chitinophagales; family Chitinophagaceae; genus JAEZDC01. The sequence goes on from JANINS010000003.1 coordinate 516,244, forward strand.
TAACGCATAGCAACAAAGAAGAAAATATGTCAAACGCTTTTCCTTGAAAACATAAATCAGGAACGGCAATAAAACGATTTCTACAACACCTACCAATTCGCCTAATCTAAATGCTAATTCTGGCACTGTAGAAAATAAAGGCATAGCACATACAGAAAACGCATATAATTTTATTAAAATGAAAATATGAGGCGAACTTGATTTCAGACGGTGAGAAAGTAATACCACTAAACAGGCAAAGAAAACCCGTGATACTTGTAGTACATTTAGAACATTAGTTCGTATTGCCTCACCACTAGTACTTATGCGTTCAATAATATCAAGCTTATCTTGCGTATATGCAAAAGGGAGGCGGGAAACTAGCGACAATATATCAAAGTGAAGTAAATGAATAACATAAGAAAGAGGAATAAGTCCTAAAAAAACATACTTGTTTAAACGATCTTGATTCAGAAAATAAAATGGCAAAGCAACAAGAGCCGACAAATGAAAAAAACTGGCCAACAGAATGTAAGCGAAATATTTAATGAATTTTTTTTCAGCGATATTAGGAACTGCAATTAAAAAAAAACCTGTGGCTACACCAGCTCTAATCTGAGTCATCTCATGTAAAAGAAAAAAATTTGATATATACAGCAATAGAGATAACATAATGAACGGAGATAACCTACGTATCCCTTCCACTTTTGCACAAACTCCCAAAATCGCATAAATAAGAAAAAGTAACTCTATCTTATTTACGGTAAACAAAACAAGCCAGCTTATTAATACGAAAGATGGTTCCATTAATACAGGATATCCATCTGATACGTATTGATAACTTAAAACATATACTTCATAATCATGACCTATACTACCTCTGAATGCAGCTATAATGATTAATAAGATACTGGAAGCAATTAAAAATGATTTTCCATAAACACTTTGAAACCGGAATAATCCACCCAAACTAACAATAGCAAACACTAAATAATAAAACCACATTAGCTTAGGCGTTGAAAAATTTCAAGCATTTTAGTTGATTGCTTTCTCCATGCAAATTGCTGTACATCTTTATGAGCTTGTTCTGCTTTCGCTAAAGCCATTTGCGGATCTTTTAAAAGATTAATTATTGCAGTTGCTATTGCTTCAGCATTATTAACCGGTACAATCACAGCATTGGAATCGTTCGCAGGGTAATAGCCAGTAGTTATTACATTAGTACCACACGCCATTGCTTCGATAACGGGATAATGTATAGCTCCTAACTCCAATGTTCCTGCAGCAATCAATATATCAAGGCTCCGATAGTAAGCCGCTAGTTCTGTATCATTTGAAGGTCTTTCAAACCTTATATCGTTATCATTATCAAAATATTCTTGTCCAAATGCAATTTTCATATTGATTTCAAGCCCATTTTTTTTCAGTATCTGATAAGCATCAATAGCAATTGCAGTCCCTTTAAAAGGTTCCTTTCTACCAATACATCCTATTGTTAGTGTATGAGTTCCAACAGAAGTATTTTTTTTAAAAAAAATCGATAAATCAATACCGGGAAATACAAATTCCTGAGCATTAATATTGGGTGATCTAGTGATGACCGGCGAATTAACTATTTGATATAAACTTAGCTTATACGATCTTATTGAGAGTTGACGTAAAGCAAAACTGTACCACTCATTTGAAGCAGCGTATTGTAGTGGTTCATATGATTGGATGTAGTAGCATTTATGTGCATCTATTTTTGCCCAGGACACCGGAAAGGCTGTCAATGACTGATTTGCTAAAACAATATCATAGTCAAAGCCTACTTTTTCAATACCTTTTTTCAGATCGATAAACCTTGTAACAAAAGCCATTGCTTTTTTAAGCCACGTCTTTTTCAATACTTTAGTATTCTCGGGCACCAATTTGCCTTTCTTTACCCATAGTATTTCAGCCTTTGTTGGATAATGAGGATATATGCTGTCTGCTACAGATATAAAACTGACTTTACAGCCCATATCAACCCATTCACTTGCCATTTTGGATAGCACACGATAACCTCCTTGCTTTCCAAAACCTAAAACCGGTATCAATATATTCATCGCTTGAATACGATTTTTCGAAACAGCACCACCATCACAAATAAGTATAGCAGGTAGTTTAGTGCATAAGCTTTCACAACTCCGCTAGCTCCTTTTTCTGCCCCCAGCCACATGGCAAAAAGTACATAACTCAAAGAGAAAAAAATCTCTGTAACAATAAAGGTTCGCGTCATTGATTTGGCAATCATAATAAAAGCCAGTAAAAAGCTGGAAATTTTTAATGTATCACCAACAAGCTGATATATTATGAAAGATTCGATTTCTCTGAATTCCACTGAAAAAAGCAATGGAATTATGAAAGATCGTAATAAGTATATAGCCGCCGCAGAACCAATAGCCAATGGCAAAAATATCCTGCTGGCCTGAGCAATTTCTTTTCGCAGCGAGGTTTCATTAGACGTTATGGAAAGTTGTGGCAAATAGTAAACTGAAAACACAGTTGTAAAAACGAGGAGATATGCATTGGAAAGCCTGTTACAGGCTTCCCATATCCCTGCTTCACCAACTGAAAATTTTTTTAAGAGAAAGCCTCTGATCATCAATTGAGCCACTGGAACAGTAAATGCAGTTACCAATGTCATCAGGCTATACCTTGAATATTTTTTTAAAATGGTCCCTTCTAATTTTATCTTCAAGTGTACAAATCGCATCCATACCTGCTTCCTAACAATCAATAAAGTAGATAACAAAACCGCAGATTGGAATGTAACTATGGCAACGAGTGCCCCTTTCAATTCCCAAAAAAACACGAGCGCTAAACTAAAAACCAGTCCTATAATGCTTTCTGCTATATTGGCGAAAACATAACTCCGGTAATTTTGAAAACCATTTACTATAGCCAGTATAAGATTGTTTATAGAATAAAGTATTATAGAAACGCCAAGAAAAATAAATACATAGCCCAAACTACTATCGTGTAATATCAATTTGGCTACATAGCTATTTAGTACAATAACACTAATTCCACATATCGCAGAAGTAATGGTCACTATAAAAAAAGCTGTTTGGATATACTTACCCAGAGCTTTTTCATCCCGATTTTCAGCAACATATTTTGTTACTCCATTAAGCACACCTGCACTACCAATTGCAAACATTATGGTTGAAAAATTCATTATCTGCCCCATCAATGCAATTCCTTCTCGTCCAATCATCGTTGCAATCGCTTTAAGCAGGATGAAACCTGAAAGCATTTTGACAACCGTTGACAAAAAGGTTAATGAAAGAACTTTAAAAACAAATGAGTTCTTCAAACGTATGATTAAGCTATCTATCACTACTCCACCCACTCGTTTACAACTTCAATAACCCTGTTTACTTCTGCATTAGTCATTACAGGACTAATAGGTAAACTGATCACTTCCTGGTGCAATAATTCTGTAATTGGCAATGAAAGATGACTTAGTTCGTGATAAGCAGGTTGTTGGTGAGGAGGTACAGGATAGTGAATTACATATTGAATTCCATTATCTTTTAAATATTGTTCAAAAGACGTTCGGTTTGCAACCCGCAACACATAAACATGCCATACATGGGCTCCGGCTTTAGATTCGTGCGGAAGATGTAGCCGTGTATTTTTAATTGCAGCGCTATACATGCCTGCAATCTCTCTACGGCGCTCGTTTTCTTTATCCAGGTATTTTAACTTCACCTGTAATAAAGCCGCCTGAACTTCATCAAGCCTGCTATTCATCCCTTTATAGTCGTTATGATATTTTTTTTTGGATCCGTAGTTTCTTAACCCACTCACTACTTCATGAAGTAAAGGATCATTAGTTGTGATGGAACCTGCATCTCCTAATGCCCCCAGATTCTTTCCAGGATAAAAACTATGTGCTCCTGCGTGGCCTAAGTTTCCTGCGATCTTTCCATCAGTCGCCACTGCACCTTGAGATTGTGCACAGTCTTCAATTACCTTTAATTTATAACGCTCTGCGATCTTATTGATGGCAATCATATCACACAATTGTCCATATAAATGAACAGGCATGATCGCTTTAGTCTTGTTACTGATTTTCTCTTCTATTTTAGTTACATCAATATTAAAAGTGTTTATATCAGGTTCTACTAAAACAGGCATTAAACCATTAGCAGAAATTGACAATATCGTTGCGATGTAAGTATTGGCAGGTACAATAACTTCATCCCCATCATTAAAGTATCCCAGTTCTTTGTAAGCACGAACAATTATCGTCAGTGCATCCAGGCCATTGGCTACCCCTATACAATATTTCGTTCCACAATATGCTGCATATGAATCTTCAAATTTTTTCACAGCTTCGCCTAAAATATACCAGCCAGAGTCAACCACTCTTTCAAAAGCAGTTAGTAATTCGTTTCTGTGCTGAGCATTTATTTTTTGCAGATCGAGGAACTTAATCTCTTGTTGTTCCATATTCTTCATCCCATCTGGGTTTTGTAAGGATTTAATGCTAAACATATACTTTACACTGTTCCTGCCTTTTGCAGGGATGTTTCAAATTGGTCTTACAATTTGCTGGCAAAGCAGCTCAGGTTAATTTATATCAGGGAGCGATTTATTTCGGAGATCAATAAATTCATTATAATCTCTTATATAATCATTGGCATCGTATTGATGGGATGCAAACACGAGACATATAGATCCTGAAGAAAAGTTTATCTCGCTTGCCCAAATTCCAGGCGGTATGTGCAAACCTAAATAAGGACGGTTCAATTGAATCAGCCGTTTCACTTTTCCATCGTCCAACAATACCTCAAAGCTCCCGCTTGCGGCAATTAAAAATTGGTGACACTGCTTATGAGCATGCGCACCTCTCGATTCTCCTCCGGGTATATCATATAAATAAAAAATCCTTTGTATGTCAAAAGGGACTTGGATGCTGTTCTCAACAATGGTAATGTTGCCTGCACGGTTTTTTATCTTACCCAATTCAATCAATGAACAATCAAATACTGATACCATTGCTTTCTCGTGCTTTTAAATAGGCATTAAAGTCTCGTATATAATCACGCTCATTATAAGTTGTACTTGCAAGTATTAGTGCGAGAGAATTTGTGGAGAAATTTTCGAGTGATCTCCAAACCAGGTGCGGAATATACAATGCATCATAAGATCGGTTTAATACATATCGTTTTTCGCCGTCACCTTCATTTATCACCACATCGAAGCTGCCTGATAAGGCTATTACTACTTCATCAAGCTCCATATAAGCATGGCCTCCCCGCTTTTCTCCTCCTGGCACGTCATATATCCAATAAGCTCGCTTTACTTCAAAAGGCAACTGGCTTCCATTCTCCAAAAAAGATAAGTTGCCCCTTTCATCCACAATTTTTGGCAGTTGTATTTTCTTAATTCTTTGTATCATTAGTAAAAAAACATACTATAAATTCCGAACCTTGTATTTTTTATATTCATTGATCACTATAAGTAAAATGCTGCAGAGGATCGCACCTATAAATGCAAAAGAAATACCCGTAAATAATCGCCCGGGCTTTTTCTTTGGCAAAGGAAATTCGGGAGTGTCTATAATTTGAATCAGAGGTGTTTCTTTTCTCAATGCCAGCTTAGACAATTCAAGATTTTTCAAAAGCTCCCCATATAAGGTGCCGTTAACCTGAACATCTACTTGCCTTCGTTGTGAAGGAGTTTTTAAAGCTTGTCTTGTGGGATTTATATTAAGATCGTTAATTGCCGCCACATCAGAGATGCTACCAAACAACATAGCTCTTACTGAATCTGTCTGTCGCTGTAGTATCTCAACATTTTGCTTTGCCTTCCTGCTTTTATAATCGGTGTAGAACTGGATAGCATTTGCTGCGAGCAGGTCAACAAAACGCTTACAAAACCACTCATTACCTCCCGACATTCTTATTATAATAATACTCAGTTTTTTATCCTTTCTAAAAACATCCAGTTCCTTTTTTGCAATACCCTCACATACCGCATTTAAAACGCTATCGGTTTGCCTGTCGTTGCCAATCCTATCCGGGGTAAAAACAATACCCTTTTCCCTGAGTTTATCAATCCCTTCAATAAGATACTCTTCTATCATCAGGTTGCTACCTTTACCTGAAGCACTTAAAAGCGTTTTTTTTATCAGTGTTCTGCTTTTGAGTAACTCCGCAAGATTATCACCTTCAAAAATATTATTACTACCACCACCAAGATCAAAACCAAACTGAGCTGCAATGCCGGCATAAGCACTAAGTTTCCCTCCACTTTCTGTCTCTGCGGTAAAGCTCATTTCTGCTGTATAAACGGGCTTCTTAAACCAGGCATACAATATGCCTAGCAATCCAACCACAAAAGCTACAAGCAAAATGATAAGCCATTTGCTAAATAGGAAGCGAACAGCATGAACTCCCTTATTTATAAAGTCGACAATTGAAATCTCTCGTTCTGCGTTTTGCTCCATAAACTATTGCCTGATAAGTTGAATAAGTACTCCTGCCAAGGCTGTAATGGCTGTAGTAATACCTACTATTTCTGCTGTACTTAACCGTTGCCTGGTAGTTTCCGGCTTTTTAGGAATAATGATCTCTGCTCCTGGAGTGATCACTGGGTATTTTTTCCCAATCAGATACTTAACCGTTCTTCCCGCATTACCATTCGGATACAACACATATATCTTACGTTTATCTGCAAGGCTTGTTAAACCTCCCGCCCTGTCAAGATAATCTTCCAGGTCCATTCCATCCTCATAAACAACTTGTGTAGGAAACAATACTTCACCACTAATACGCACTTCAGATTTTCTTTGCGGGATCGTTAACACATCGCCTTCTTCAAGAACAATATCTTCAACACCACCCGGGGTGCTCAAAACATCTGCTAAGTTGATAGCGATCTGGTCGAAAGGCCTGATTACTTCTTCCTGAACTTTGCCTGTAGTATCTTTTAACTGCTCCTGTATCTTGGTAATCTTTTGCCTGGTTAACTGTGATACAACTGAATTATTATTTAACCTTTTAAGGTAAACACCACTTGCATAAGCTTCTCTGGTAAGCCCACCGGCTCGTTTGATGAGGTCACTCACCCTTTCAGTTTTACTTTGTAATACATAATTCCCGGGATAACTCACTTCACCTTCCACCCTAACATTTACCTGGGTACGGTACGATGGATTTTTTCTAACAACGATAACATCGTAAGGACGAAGCTTTGTCTCGTTACCTGCAACAGCCAGGCTTTCTATTGACTGCACATTGATCACTTCAGCGATCTGTAGATCAGAAGTATCCACTCCCACTCTTTTTACACGTCGTGCAATCTCAATTCGTTGTGGTGAAGCCGCATCGGTAAATCCGCCTGAAAGCAACAATGCATCTCTTAAGGTCATATTTTCTTTGTAAGAGAACTCGCCGGGTTTTCTCACCTCACCATTAATAAGGATCGTTTGCCTGTCCCTGAAATTTAAAATAGAAGAGATGGTAACCTGGTCATCTTTTTTTAGCTGGATGTCTTTTTCTGCTCCACTCAATATGGCAGCAGGATTAAACGCAAGGATCTCTTCTGACAAATCCGTTTTAAGTCTTGTAACAAAGCCTCTGTCGAGATAAGCTTCTTCTTTCAATCCCTGTGCTCTTTTGATCAATTGCGTAACCGTTAATCCTTGTGTAAGTTCATATTCTCCTGGCAGGTAAACTGCACCCTGGATGATCACACGATTAGCAAAACGATCGATCACCTTACTCACCACGAATGATTCAGAACGGGAAGGGAAATAAGCACTGAATTTATCACTCGGTATATCGAAGATCTGTTTTTCTGTATTCGTAGTTTTGTATGCCTTGATGCTGGCTGTATAAGCACTGTCTGTAAACCCACCGGCATATTCCAGTACCTGTTGAAGTGATTCTCCCGGCTTAACTTCAAACAAACCTTTCCGCTTCACTTCTCCTTCAAACGATACCCTGGCTGTGTAAGCAGGTATACGTATCACGTCCTGGTCTCTTAATAAAATATTGCCTGTTTGATTTCCGTTGATCAGAAAATCATACATGTCAAGTTGATCAATGGTCTTTCCATTTCTTACTACCTGTATGTTTCGCATGCTACCGATCTCGTTAGGGCCACCGGATAAATACAATGCATTAAAGACGGTTGCAAGAGACGGAAGTGTGTAAGTGCCCGGTTTATTTACTTCACCCAGTATCGTTACCTTGATACTTCTGATTCGGCCGATGCTGATGTTTACCTTGGTAAGGCCTGTACGAATATTGGAATACCCTGAACTTGCCAGTTTGGCTTTGATCTTTGTTGTAGCCTGCTCCAGTGTTAATCCTGCCACATACATGGTACCTGCATAAGGAATAGTGATGTCTCCTTCAGGAGATACTTTCAAATTATGTTTTGCCTCCTGGTATCCGTAAATATTGATCACTATCTCATCTCCCGGGCCAATGATATAGTTTACAGGTGTAGCGATCTGGAGATTGGGTTCTAACTGTAAAACACCATTGTTAAATATCTCTAACCCAAATATCCGTTTTGGATTTTTTACTGTCATCGTATCATTCCTAATAACAGGCATCCTGGAATCGCTCCTGGTGTCTGCCACATCATAATCTTCACGGTTATCTTTCTTACTTTTTGCATCACTTTCTGCATTCAGTAACAGAGCCCTGTCAATTCGCTGTACGATCAGGTTGGCTTCTACCACCGACATCCCTCTTTGCAACATCAGTTGGTAGGCCTCCTTGGTAGTAGCATTATTTCTCTTTAACCCTTGAGCAATCAATACGATCTGTTCATCAGAAATATCAGCTGAGCGAACTGAGTTCAGATTATCAGGTAACCCGGGAATTTGTTGTGCATTGGCAATAACACCTGCCCAAAAAAATATCAAAATAAATAATACGCTTTTCATCTTGGAATATGTTTTCTTCACGCTGCCTACACCTGCATTTTTCTAAAAATATTTACTTCCGGCTGTTTCCTTCCATGTGTCAAAACCCTCGTTCTCCCATGGCATTCCCCGGCTGAATTTTTGCGGCCATGGATAGTGAGACTCACCAGTTTCACGAGATCGGATATCCCTAACATCTTTCACTGCTTTAGCAGGATTTCCCACTGCCAGCATGTAATCTTCAAGGTCTTTCCCAACAATGCTACCAGCACCAACCAAACAATGCTTCCCTATTTTAACGCCCGGCAACAAAACCGAAAATACAGCGATCTGGCTAAAATCACCTACCGTAGGTCCAATACAAACATTTGATGGTGGATGGGGGTCGTTGGTAAAAACAACATAGGGATAGATAAATACGAAGTTCCCGATGGTTGACTGTTGCCCTATATGAACATTACTGTGCAACCAACAATGATTTCCAAATGTAACATGTCCCTGTATATCGCAAAGAGTACCTACACGGCATCCATCTCCGAAAATACTTTTTTCCCGGATCGTAACCCTATGACCTGTAGAGAACTGTTTGCCGATAGTGGTATTGCAGTATATGATAGAATGGCTTCTTATAAAAGCGCCTTCGCCAATCAGTGTAACGCCGTTTTCATAATTACTATCATCATAATAATCCGAAACCGGCTCACCTATCACACAATCATTTGCTATAACGCTGTTATCACCGATAACCACGTTATCATATATAACCGTGTTATCACCGATCTTTACATTCTTCCCAATAGTTGCCTTTGGGCTAATGTATACGTTTCTGTTATTGAATTTCATTTGGTGTATTACTTTTCTAATTGCCGCTCAACTCTATCAGATAAGACCGCCACAGCATTAAGTTTTGTTTTTAGGAGCATAACAACTCATACTTGACGGAAATTCAAAGCACCCATCTCACAGTTTACAAATATTGGAAAACTTTTCTGATTGGTTTCAGCACCACCGTATACCACTTTGGTCGTATGCCATTAAATGACCATGCTCTATAATCTTCAAGATGTGCTTTGATGCGGTTTTTGAAACTCCTGTTACTCATACCACCAGAACGCATATGAACCAAAACCCTTGGTAAGTAGCTAATAGCAATTTTATTGATATACATAAAACGCAACAATAATTCGTAATCTGCTGCACTTCTCAACCTGGTATCGAACAAACCGAATTTTTCATACACTTCCTTTTTAACAAAAAATGTAGGATGTGGTGGCATCCATCCGATCAGGAAATTATCTCGTTTGTATTCCCCCGACTTCCATTTACGCACCACCTTGCTGGTTTTTTCTGCATCAACATATAACAGGTCCGCATACAAGGCATCACAACCTGTGGTTTCAAAATGGTTCACCACATCAGAAATAACCCTGGCATCTGCATAAAAATCATCTGAGTTAAGTATCCCGATAATATCGCCGGTAGCGATCTTAATTCCCTTGTTCATGGCATCATAAATACCATTATCGGGTTCGCATACGAGTTGTGTTACATGTCCGAAAGTATTTACAATAGAAAGTGTTTCATCTTTTGAGCATCCATCTACAACCAGGTGTTCAATATGAGGATACTCCTGTGCATCAATAGATGCAAGCGTATCTTTTACAGTAGAGGCACTGTTATAAGTGGCAGTGATAATGGTTACTCTTGTCAATTTTGTCTCAGGTAATATATACATGTATCAGCTTGCAGAAGCAACAACTGTTTCTTCGTTTGAAGCCGCTGTTTGATTTCCTGTATAGAAATTTCGAATATTTTCAGCAACATACGAGATCATTGCCTCAGTCAGTTCCGGATACAATGGCAATGATAATATGCTGGATTGATATGATGATGCAATGGGAAAATCTGATGAATGATATCCCAGGTAAGTGTAACACGGTAAATTCGGCAACGCAGTAGGATAATGTATCGCTGTTTCTATCCCACGTTCTTTCAGGTACTGCATCAACTCGTCTCTTTGTTCACACCTGATAACATACAAGTGATAGCTATGCATCGAACCTGTACGCTCAGTAGGAATAACTATCTTTTTAATATCACTCAAATATTTATTATACAAGGCGGCTTTCTCTCTCCGTTGTGCAGTCCATTGTTGTAGAAAAGGAAGCTTTGCTCCAAGTATCGCTGCCTGTAATCCGTCAAGTCTGCTGTTGATGCCCTCAATGATATGATGATGTTTTTTTAAAGCACCATGGTTGGCATACATACGGCATTTCTCAGCCAGCTTTTCATCATTGGTTGTGATACACCCTGCATCCCCATAAGCACCAAGATTTTTGCCAGGGTAAAAACTAAACGATCCTGCAATACCTGTTAATCCTGCTCTTACACCATTCAGTTCGGATAAATGCGATTGTGCACAATCTTCTATCAGGTATATGCCATGCTTGTCGCAAATGCTTTTGATCGTATCTATGGCACACATCTGGCCCTGAAGATGCACTGCAATCACTGCTTTGGTTGCAGGAGTTATGGCTGTATCCAGTTTTGTTTCGTCCATGCTGTAGAAATCGGGATGAATATCGACGAACACTGGCTTTGCACCTGTTTGCGTAATGGTCTCAGAACTGGATATCCAGCTATTCGCAACTGTAATTACTTCATCACCTTCACCAATACCGAGCATCTTCATCAGTATATATAATGAATCTGTTCCGTTTGCACAGGATATCACATGACTTACACCATATTGCTCTGCAAATGCAGACTCAAATGCTTTTACATACTTACCTCCAATAAATGCGGTTTCTGTGATCACATTACTGATCGCTGTATCGATTTCGGTTTTGATACTCTCATATTGAGCCTTAAGATCTACAAATGGAACTTTCATGAAAAAAAATTAATGGATGCTTGTGGAAGCGATTCTTACTATTTATTATTTATTCTATCCTGCACTCGTATTAATCTTGCCGGGTTTCCTGCATATACACCTGGCTCAGTAATATTTTTTGTAACAACCGAACCTGCTCCGATTACAACATTATCGCAAATATTTACTGCAAGTATTGTGGCATTAGATCCAATAGACACTTTATTTCCTATATTGGTTTCTTTCCATTTACTCTGGTCGCCACCTGCCGGACCACCTGAAGAGAAAAGATCGTTGATAAACATCACGCCATGACCGATAAAACAATCGCAACCGATTGTTACAAGCTCACATATAAAACTGTGTGATTGAATTTTTGTACGGTTACCAATCGTTACTTTTTTTTGAATCTCGGTAAAAGGACCTACAAAACAATCGTCGCCAATAATACAACCATATAAGTTTACGGGTTGTACAACTTTTACGCCCTTACCAAATACTACATCTTTCTTAATGCAACTTTCAAATATCTGTGGCTCCATATCAACGCAGCTTTGTTATTCTTATTCCTTTTCTTGTCATCCGAGGTTCGAAGTATCTCTTTTCTTACTTATAAACTTAATGCTCTTTCTTTTCTTCTCTCGGGTATTTGATCAAAACGCAATGCAGAATGGTAAATCCGCTCAATGATCTCTACCGTCTTCAATCCTTCAAAAGAGTTAGTTGAAATAGTAGCCCCATGGTTCAATACTTCAATAAGGTTATCATACACTTTATCATGATTACTCATGCTACCAAAATAAGTTCCATAGTTATTAGGCTTATTCCCTTCCGGAAGATTCTCAATCTTGTAACCTTCAATATGCTGGTACTCCAGTTCATTTAAATATTGTCCGCCAATTTTCACAGTTCCTTTTTCACCAAATATCGTGAGTGAACCCTCCATATTTTTTTCATAAGCATTCACTGTATAATTTACGGTACCAATTGCCCCGTTCTGAAACTCAAGTATCACCACACCAGTATCTTCAAACTCGATAATGTTTTTATGAGCATAGTTATTCATGAATGCATTTACACTTTTTACATCACCGATCATCCAGTAAAGCAAGTCAACGAAATGACTGAATTGGGTGAACAATGTACCGCCATCAAGATCTAATGTTCCCTTCCAGGAATTATGATAGTAATCTGGATTACGATTCCAGAAGCAACTCAGTTGAATGCTATAGATTTTCCCCAATCTTCCTTCGTCTATCAGTTTTTTTACAGCTTCAACAGGAGGATTGAAACGATTTTGTTTGATGGCAAACAATCGCTTATTGGCTCTCTCAGAAGCTTTGATCATTTCTCCACACTCATTCACACTTAAACCCATTGGCTTTTCGCAAAGCACATGCATGCCTGCTTTTAAACAAGCAATGGTATGAGTTGCATGTAAACCATTAGGACTGCAAATAGCTGCTACGTGAATATCTTTTTCTTCACGTAGCATCTCTTCCAAATCATAATAAGCCTTTGCCCCATATTGTTGGGCCATAGCATTTGCCTTCTCAGCAACGATGTCGCAGACAGCTTTGAGTTTTCCTCTCTTGGAAATATGTTCTGCATGGCGTTGAGCTATTCTGCCACAGCCTACAATAGCAAAATTTATTTCAGACATAAATTGTATTGAATTTATTATTGTTAATTTTCTCGAAGTACTTGATTGATTTTCGCTATTATAATTCGGGAACCAATTTAGCGTTCTATCACACAGTTTTCAAGAACCAACATGTCCATGTTAGTTCTTAAGAAACATTCTAATGCTTCCACAGGAGTATTTACTATCGGCTCGTTCTCATTAAAACTTGTGTTCAACAAAATAGGAACACCTGTTTTTTGCCTGAATGTTTCGATAAGCCTGTAATATCTCGGACTAACTTCTTTATCTACGGTTTGTAACCTGCCTGTGCCATCAACGTGAGTTACAGCAGGTATGGCAGTATGCTTCTCTTTTTTTATAGGAAATACCTTCTCCATAAACGGTACTACATCGTTCACTTCAAAATACTCATCCACATACTCTTTTAGAATGCTTGGAGCAAATGGTCTGAAGCTTTCTCTTCTCTTGATCTTTGCATTCAGCAGGTCTTTTGCATCACTTCTTCTTGGATCTGCAAGTATACTTCTTCCTCCTAAGGCCCTTGGACCAAATTCTGCCCTGCCACTGAACCAACCAACTACACCGGCATTTACCAACCTGTTACTTACGGTTTCAAATAGTTCATCATCACTCAGTCTTCTGTAACTAATACTCCGATCATTCAAGAGTTTTTCTATTTCATCATTCACAAAAGTACTACCCGTATATGCATTCCATATAGGCTGTTGTCTTGGCAAATTTAACTTGTGATGTTGCACATATAATGCAGCTCCCATTGATATTCCTGCATCATGACCGGCAGATGGAATATATACTTGTTTAAATGGCGTGTTGCGTGTGATCTTACCATTGGCTACACTGTTTTGTGCTACACCTCCGGCAATACACACTTTATCCAATCCTGTTCTTTTATGAAGATGTGTGAGTATATGAAAAATTACTTCCTCTGTAAATCGTTGTACAGAGGCAGCCATATCTTTATGGTATTGTGACAGTGGTTCGTTTTTCTCCCTCGGTTTGCCAAACACACTCACCATTTTGTCGCTGTAAATAACCGGTGCAGCAGGTATGTGATCTTCGCCATAAAAGATATAACCCTTGTTGGCTGGTCTGAAATAATCGAAGTTTAGTTTGAACAAACCATTAGTGTTGTCGAGTTTTACCACATCCCTCAGCTTATCCACATATTGCGGGTTACCATAAGGAGCGAGACCCATTACTTTATATTCATCGCCATAATGGGGAAAGCCTAATAGTTGAGTAAAAGCCGTATAAAATATCCCCAGAGAATGAGGGAAATCCACCGAGTCCAACACTTCGATTTTATTTCCTTTGCCTACTCCGATCATGGTAGTAGTGAAATCACCGGATCCATCAATGCTTAATACAGCAGCTTCTTCATAAGGTGATGCAAAGAATGCTGATGCAATATGGCTTCTGTGATGTTCCACCTGGTGAACTTTTTTTGAAAGATCTGTTGCATTTATTGTTCCCAGAAAAGAGGGATCAAGTGTGAGCAAATCTTTATAAATATTCGCTACCTTTTTTGCATTGCCAAACCTGTTTGCGATCATAGATAAAGACCCAAGTGGTTGCCTGGCAACGAACATCATTTTCTTAAAGAATTTTGCTGCCGGATCTCTGCCTATAGCAATATGGTCTACTTTATCGAGAGAAACACCAGCTTCTTTCAGGCAAAACTCAATTGCAAGATTCGGAAAACCGGCCCAATGTTTTACACGTCGAAATCTTTCTTCTTCGATTGCTGCGATCATTTTTCCATTTACGAAGATCGCTGCCGATGAATCGGCATGGTATGCATTAATCCCTAATATAATCATGATTGTATGTTAAAACTGAAAATATATAAATTGACTGATAGGCCTTAAAAAAGTAAACACTACAATAATTAAAACAGCATATGTAGCGACTCTTACAAAAAAATGCAATACCGGTTTCCTTTGTATGATGGAGGAAACATTGTGCACAATAAAATAATTAATAAGAAAAATAAAAGTAACTGTTACACAGACAACAAAAGAGTTTTCCTTAATGCTATAGCCTAAATATGAAGATGGCTGCAGTACTTTTGAAAACATGATGAATGTACTGCTGACATCTGCAGCCCGGAACGGAATCCAGCTAAGCATTACCAGTGGAAAAACAACAGTCCATCCCAAAAGCCTGCTCACCTTGATACCCTTTATGCTGAATACTTTTTTGATCTGGCGCTCAAAGAAAATAAAAACTGCATGATATAATCCCCAAATCACGAAGGTCCAGTTTGCGCCATGCCACAATCCCATAATTGCCCAGGTTGCAAAGAGTGCTATATTCTTTTTTTTCTGGTCGGGCATTCTTTCCAAGCCCTCTCCTATTCCTCCTTCACCTGTAGTTTTTACAACCTTTGTTCCGGTAAGTGGCAGATATAAATAATCCCGAATCCAGGATGACAAAGATATATGCCACCTTTTCCAAAAATCTTTGAAAGAGGAAGCGATATATGGAAAATTAAAATTCTCTGGAATCTTTATTCCCATAAGCTTTGCACAACCAACAGCGATGTGTGAATATGCTGAAAAATCAAAATAAATTTGAAAACCGAATAAAAAGCTTAAAGCCCATACATCTAAAGCTGTAAGTGTATTAGGATCTACAGCAAAACCTTCATCAACCAGTGGGCTGATATTATCTGCCAGAAAAACTTTTAGGAATAAACCATAAATGATCCTTTGTAATCCTTCCGAAATGTAGTCAACCTTGAAAAATGTGCGTTCTTTTAATTGAGGCATCAACTCAGCAGCTCGTTGAATAGGCCCTGCTACCAGCTTTGGGAAGAAGGTTACGAATAACCCGTAGTTCAAAAACTTCTTCTCTGCATTAATCAATCCCCGATATACATCTACCGTATAACTGATTGTTTCAAATGTATAGAAGCTTATGCCAAAAGGTAATATGATCTCTATTAACGGTAGCCTGTATTCAATGCCCCAGGCACCCAATAATGTATTAGTACTATCGGTAAAAAAATATAAATATTTGAAATAGACTAATAATCCCAGGTTAACGAATAAGGTAATAAACAAAAGGCCTTTTCTTTTTCTTTTGTTGCTAACAGGCGTATTTTCTATTGCCAATGCGGTAAAATAATCTGTAATGGCAGAGACGAACATTACACCCAGAAATTCCCATCTCCAAAAACCGTAAAAAATACAATTAGCGATCAAAAGCATCCATAGCCTGATTGATCGTGGAAGTATCCAATACAGCATCACTACTGTGATAAGAAAAACCAGGAATGTTACAGAATTGAAAATCATTTTACAGGGTAATAAATGAAGTCAGAGAATCAGCTAGAATTTGGTGTCCCGGATATTGAAAGTGCATAAAATCATATTCCCGCTTTTTAAAGAAAGCAGTCGGATCTTTCGATCCCCAATATTTTCCTTCAATAATTCTATCCATCACTTTAAAATGCGAGTTGGGATATTGCTTTAATAAATCCTGTATCTCACTAATCGCTGCGTTATATTCATTTTCAAAATAAGGAGGAGACACATCATATCTTACAGGTGGTATATAAACGTATACCTGAATATTTTTTGAAGCTGCTTTTTTGCAAAGGGCTTTTAATGCATTCAGATTTTTTTCCTTCAAAGTGGGGATTACTTTCCGTTTTGTTTGCGGATCAATCCGCAAAACAGTGTTACGTAATTTGTATAGAAACGTGAACATATCTCCTCTCACAGTTTCGCGGTAATTCCATGAATTAAAGTTAGCTGCCAGTTTATTGTTAAGATAGGCTTCAGATTTTTCCTGGACTGTTTCTCTTAATGCCTTCATGTTATTATCAACAACAACTTCATTTTCTTGTTTTTCTGGTACTGAAAAACTTTTCAGCTGATCATTTATAGTTGTTCCAATTGATGAGCTGTCGTTAATACGAAAATGACTTTCAATAATCACCCGTGTGTATACTTCCCTAATTCCATCTTCCCTTAAATCATCAATAAAAACAGGCAAGATCAGTTTCTTTATTGGTAAACTGTCGATATAGTAAGACGACAAAAGATATAATTCCTGCAGGTTTCCATTGGGTATGCTATGACATAAAACATCATAACCACTTCCTTTCAATCTTTCGTGCATTATTGCCGGGAAATTAACTTCACCGGGTTTAAACTGATTAATTGCATGCGTTTGTGAATTACCCAATATAAGCACCACAGGCTTATTACCTCGTTTTTCCCATCCTCTTTCGAGTTGTTCAAAATCATATAACCCTGCTTTTGAAAGATGAATAGGGAATGAGTCATCAGAGGCAAAAAAAGATGCAGTTTCTGATCCCAGATCAAAGTTCTCGAACTGCTTGGTTTTATTAAAAAAGCTATTGATTATCAAAAAAGCTATTAAAAACCCGAAAACCAATTCAATTAGTGGAAGGAATTTTTTAATCATAAGCAGTTAATCATTGATCATTTGCCACTGAAAGATATAGTTGAAAATAATCTTGTGCTATTTTATCAGGTTGGAAACGCTTAACATTTTCAAAACCTTTTTGCACCAGACTTTCTCTGTAAAGATCATCGTTGATGATCTTTAAAAAACCGTTTCGAATAGCTTCCACATCTGTTGGATTTACCATCATTGCTGCATTCCCTGCAACTTCGGGCATCGAAAATACATTAGCGGTAATTACAGGCCTTCCAACTGTCTGGCCTTCCAGGATGGGCATACCAAATCCTTCATAAGTTGAAACCAGCGTTATAATATCTGCTTCCTCGTAACGTTGCACCATCTCCTCATTTGAAAGACCTGACCTGTATTCATAATCTACTTTATTTTCTTTGAGCAGTTCTTCATATTCCTGGTTATGCTTTCCAATGATCTCTAAGGTACAACTGATACCTTTTAATGAGGCTATGAGGTTGGGTATATTCTTATTGGGAGCTGTTCCAATCTGCAAAATTCTAGGCTTTTCCTTATTGAATATTTTTTCATTCTGTTTAAACCGGTCTGAAATGGCTACGTATATGATCTTGATTTTTTCTGGATCGCATTTTACATATTTCAGCACCTCGTTTTTTGTTGACTCTGAAATTGCTGTTATGTACTTTGATCTCTTTACAGGAACAGTTAGCCAGAAATACTTTAGAATACGATGCTTGATGCCATGAGAACGTTCTAAATGAACACAGTCAAGTATGGTGTGAATGGTTTTTTTCCTGGACAGGAAAAGTCCAAGATAATTAACATCACCGGTTACATGGTTAACCTCTGATTGATTTCTAAAAGCCTCAATACAATTATATAACCTCTTAAAAAATCCGGAACTCTCATACTTTGAGCTCACTACAAAAGAGGTAATCCTGTTCTTTAATCTTTGGCGTACATCTTCAAAAATGAACTCTACGCTATAGTTGCCTACAGTTCTTGGTTTACGATGAAAGAATGTTACCCGAGGTTTATACTGCATCAATATTCTGTTGTTCTTCCTCAATAATTCTATCTAAAACTTCAAAAAAGTCAATATCGTATTCCCAGTTCAATTCTTCTTTTGCCTTGGTATTCATTCCATAAATATTCATGATCTCAGAAGGCCTGAAAAATTCTTCTTTGATCCTGATAAGAGAAGTATCTAATGATAATTTTTTGAAAACATGTTCAACAATATCTCTTAATAATATTGGCTTACCCGAAGCAATGATATAATCTGAGGGAAGCGTTTGCTGCATCATCAACCACATGGCTTCTACATATTTTTCTGACCATCCGAAATCTCTTTTTATATCCAGGTTCCCAACCTCAAGTACATGTTGTTTACCTGCTTTAATATTAAGTGCAGCCTTTATCACTTTCTTTACAAAAAACTGGTCCCCACGCAAATATGATTCGTGGTTGAAAAGAATACCACAGCTTGCAAAAAGGTTATAAGCCTCACGGTAATGAATGGTAATATGATGTGCCGTAACTTTTGAAATAGCATACGGACTTAATGGATGGAAGCGTGTTTCCTCAGTTATGGGCAATTGTTCAACTTTACCATACATCTCGCTGGTTGAAGCCTGGTAAAATTTCACTTTCATATTCAATAACCTTATTGCTTCTAAAACATTCAGCACTGAGTTGATGTTAAAATGAATAGTGCCGATTGGTTGCTCAAATGAAAGCGCAACTGAACTTTGAGCGGCAAGGTTATAGAATTCGTCGGGCTTATATTTTCGGATAAGTTTGATTACCTGAGAAAGATCTGTAAGATCACATTCGGCTAGTTCAATAGCATCAGCAATGTTTAAATACTGTAGTCTGCTAAGATTTGCACCGTATAAAGAACGAACCAGACCAATTACTTTATACTGTTTGCCTAATAAAAGTCTTGATAAGTAAGCACCATCTTGTCCTGTAACTCCTGTAATGATGGCGGTTTTCATTGCTGATTATTAAACATGTTTTTATATTGGTGTTTGATGGCTTCGATATCCACTGACTGGCGTGCATATGAGCTTGCATTTTCACTCCACAACTTCAGTTGAGCATTATCCATTTCACAAAAATGGTCAATCGCTTTCATCAATCCTTTATAATCCTCATTGGTATTTACATTTATACCGGCCTTTGCCGATTCAAGATTATTCCAGGGAGTAGTCGTGCTTGTTATAACAGGTTTGCCGGAAGAAAGTGCCTCAAAAATAGAGTGCCCAAAATTTTCGCTTTCACTTGGCTGGATCATTACATGATGCTGTGCCAATGCCTTTTCAACTTCCATTGGCGAGATACTACCGTGATACTTTACGGTAATATTTTTAGGCAGTGCATTGATATGTTCCTGGCATTTACTCCAATACTCTTCATCCTTAACAGGCCCATAGATATCGTACTCCACATTATACCTGCAATTCCTCAGCGCTTTTAGAACCAAGAGATGATTTTTCATTTTACTGATAAGTGCTATTGAAACAAGTTTTAGCGAGCCCTGTATCTTAAAAGGTGGATTCTTATAAGCAATTAAATGAGGGAAATTAGAAGCAACCCAAACTTTTGATTTCTTACCAAAAATGTTCAATACAAAATCTTTTTCTTCCTGTGATGTTGCATGGAACTCACAATTCCGATGAACCCTCAATAACCTTAACAATCGAAGGTAAATCTGCTTCTTTAAACTTTTTTGCATCAAGGCTTCCGGATGCAACATACCTCTTGTTGAAATGATTCTCCGACCTTTAAACTTTAATGCAGGCATCAAATTAAACTTCATCGAATAGATACCGTTGATGAACAAGACCGAATCAGGTGATATATAAGGAAGATTGCGATATGCAGGACTGAGATAATACACTTTTGCTTTATCAGAATCGATCCATGTGTCCTTTTGTACATTTAATTCCGTACCATCAAGGTCACAATTACTGCATATAACCCGCATGCTGATTTCGTTGCCCAGGTGTTCAACCAGGTTTTTAAGAGACTGGATAGGGCCTCCTGCCTTATAAGCAGGCACATAATAATCATACAGAATTACACACTCCATTTCTGTATTACCCTTGGGGATTAGCCGATGCTAATGATTGCAAATTGATCCTTTTACCGAATTGTTTTTTATAATAATATACTACTACACTAAAGATGAGTGTTGATTTTACCATATGCCCCAACAACGTCTGTGTTTCACAATCAGGTCTAACGGCGTAGAAAAAAATAGGATACATAAAGAGAACGAAGAATGGCGAAATATCGATCCATGTTTCTACCAACCTGAATACCACATAAAATAGCAGCCCCAGGCCAAACGTAAAAAGATAAACTCCCCATCTGCCATAGGCAATATAACCATCTGCTAAAACCCCTAAACCCATCGAAGTTCCGTCTTTGATATAGTGCCCTGAAAATTGGTTGAATACTTCTTTATCGCCTGAGTTGATCTTATCAGGAGCTAAAAATCTCGGAAGAATTGCAGAAGCAAAATATCGCTTCAATAAATTCAATTGTTGAAAGTTCTGCTTCTCATCCATGTTCTTAACAGTACTGGCCAATATCCATCCCTGGTTAAGTCTTGTAAGTACGAATAATATTGTTTGATTGTCACCTCCTTCAAAATCAACTGCGGCAAGGCTTTCTGTGGCAGATTCGGTAAAGGTGGAGAAGCCCGATTCTTCTGATCCGGCCCATGTTTTTGAACGATAATCTCCTTTAGAAATTTGTATCACAAAAAACACAAGAACCCCTATTGCAAATATGCTGGTTTTTAGAATAGTGGAAGGTTTGAACAAAAAACACCAGAGCAGGAACGTGAGGAATATCCACATCAGCAAATCGCCAAACATACCTGCCCGCAAGGCATTTAACACTTCGAAAATGATCAATCCAAAAAGCAGGAACTTATATTTTTTTCTGTTGATGATGAATAGCCCATAGGCTGCTATGTACTTTATCATAGCAAGGAGATAGCCGATAAAAGCAAGTCCGGCAGGCAAAAAGTTAGCCATTAGCGTAATAACTATCCCAAACACCAGCCATCTTGTAAGAAGCTTTTGATTAAGAGCAGATCCTAAAACTACATTCAGAAAGTCTATCTCGAATATCTTTGACGAACGTATAAATAAACCAAACTGGAGAAGAAAAAGTGCAGGAATGGTTAAGATGAAAAAATCCTCAGCTGGTATTTTTTGGCCATAATAATAGGAATCATCCTGGATCTGGTAGATCAGTGCAGGTGCAAGTAAATAGTTTGTTGCATATAGTAGCAATACAAATTCCCGGAAAGCGATAGTCTTATTCAGCTGTAAAAAGAACATCCTGAAATAATACATAAAAACAGCAACAGCAATGGCCGATGAAAGATCAAAACCGTTTTGCTGAAGAAAGAATATAAGGAATAAGAGTGCTATTATGAATAAAAACATTATCGCTATTTCATTGCTTTAAAAGTAATATTCTGCGAAAGCAGGATACTGAAGCTCCCTGATTCAACCCAGTGAAGTACTCTTCTATGGAACGTAAGTACTTTCCATGCAACAAGTCTTAATGTAGATTTGATGCCTTTTCCAAAAAAAGTATCTTCATAACAGGCAACGTGGGAGAAGCCATTTAACATGGCAACCTGTTGGAGCGATTTCCTGGTGAAGGCCAGCTTATGCGTCATATCACCAAAGAAAATTTTCATACCATATATACCTTCTCCGTTAGGAACATGACCAATAATAAATCCGCCTCTTACCAGTTTTCTGCGACAGCGTTCAAGCACCCTGTTTAACATATTTATTTCCAGGTGTTCGAATATGTCTTTTGCTACAAATACATGTACGCTTGAATCATCAAGCATTGACAAATACTCTTCAATATCCATCAACACGGCCTCTTTCGTACCTAATGAATGAGCAATATCGATCAGTTCTCCCGATATATCTACACCAGCAACTTTTTTGAAACCATCTTGCTTAAGCCTGTGTAACAACTCACCATATCCACAACCCAGGTCTACAACCAGTGAGTCTTTTGACAATGTTGCAAGATGTTCCTTGATAATATAATCGTAATACACATTTGTATTACTGTATGCGGCAATACGATCTATCTGCCGGGTAGAAACATATTTGTCGTAAAAACTATCTACTGCCATTTGTTCGTTCTTTAAGTGTGTCAAACACAAACTTAGCCCTGCTTTTGTACATGTGTTTGCCGGCTTCTACTCTTGCCAGTGTATTTTTTCTCATCTCATTAGCTTCAGAATCGCTAAGCTTGAAAAGCTCTTGCATTTTTAACACACATTCATCTTCATCGTTGAAAAGGTATATCTCTTTTCCTTCGGTAAAATATCGTTCATGGTCAGGTGTTCGTGGAGCGATTTGAATAGCACCTGCACCTGCAAGTTCAAATGTTCTTTGGTTATGCGAATTCAGGTTATGCTTGCGCAACAGGTTTAACTGTACCCGGTATTTCCTGAATGTTTTCCAAAGATCCAAGCCGTATACAGGACCTTTGATGTTAATGTTATTGCTGCTTTTTAAAAACTTTTGCCAGTTAGTACCATATACATCAATAGGAATACCTTTCGCTGCAATAGCTTCAATAAATCTGGCTCTTTCTTTATCAGGGTTTCCTATAAAGCATGCCTTGTTGAATAGCTCGTTTTGCGTAAATATTTCAGCTGCATTTTCAAAAGCACTTAAATCATAAGCGAAAGGCAGGGGGTAAACATCGACTCCCTTTTGCTCACATTCTTTAATAAAATCGAGACCATAAACAAAATGAAAATCGTAATGGTCGAATGATCGTACTACATTACTGTTACCACTACCTTTCCCGCTATGAATAAATGGATGATCAGGATTGTAACAGCAAACAACTATCCCTTTTGATTTTATATACGCTAATGTTTCAGGAAAAAGTTCCATTCCCTTAAACACCCAAACCACATCGGGATGCTGTGTATCGATAAACTCAATGAATTCCTTGTTGATCTTTTTATAAATATTCTTCCATCCCATCCTGAAGAATATCTTATTGACCAGTGAATTTTCGTAATGGTCCCGGAATTTATTCTGGATTGGAAAGATCACACAATCAACTTCCTGTTTAAGATAACGCTGGTATATCAATTCAAGCGACATCCATTTTTCGTATGCTCCTCCTGCAATAACGATTTTCACTTACAGATTATTTATGCTGATTTGTTGCAGGTACGAAACCCACTGTTAGATGATACGAATTTCTTTAATGGAATGTTAGCAAAGCTTTAAAGCGAACCGGCCTTTGTGATGTCTTAATCCGCTTACGTATATAGATAATGATTTTATACATATCTCTTTACTGAGAGCCAACCAGATGATTTAATACTGTGTGATGAGAAGTTTCTTGTTGCTTTACTCCAATTGAATAAGAACAGTTGCTGAACTGTTGCCTCAACCTAACATCTCCTGCAAGTTGATTAATTAGCAGCGCCAGTTGTTCAATATTTCCATACTGGTAAACATATCCGTTCTCGTTATCCCTTACATCATCAGTGGGTCCATAACTACCACACCTGTCACTCAGAATGATTGGGCATCCCATGTAAATAGCTTCGCTTACAGATAGAGGATGCCTGTCTTTCATTGACGGATGAATGTACACATCTGTTGCAGCATACACAGCCGGAAGATCATTAGGTGATACAAAACCCAATAAATGCACTTCACAAAAGCTTAAGCTTTTTGATTTTTGCTTCACCAATTCTTCTGCCTCTCCCGATCCCGCTATAAGAAAATGAATTTTCGTGCTGCCATTTGATTTCTCAAAGGCTTGCAATGCTTCAACAATATGGTCCTGGCTTTTAAAGAACTGCATTTTCCCTACCGTGCTCACCACAATTTCATGGTCAGCTATATTATACCTGGATCGTATTTGCTTCCTAAGCAGCTCACGCCCGGTAAACGAAGTTTTATATAGTTGAATGTCGATAGGAAAGTGCATTCTTATAAACTTATGCTGCGGCACTTTATAATATGCATAATACTGTTCGTTGGCATCACCAACAGTAAGAAAAAAGTCAACTCCTCTAAAAAAAGTATAAACGAAAGGATACTTAATGAGTTCTTTTAACGGATTGAGTTTTTGACGCCTCTCGCTGTCTGAGATATAAGCGATCTTTCGTTTGTTTCTTCTTGCCCACTTGTAAGCCCTGCGTTGTAGCTTTTGAAAATAGCCGTATATAATAACAATGTCCGGAGAAAAATCTTCAAGCGATGTTTCGAGTGATGGTGCATCCAGGTTTGTATCGGAAGCTAAAACAGCTTCGCCATTGAGAAATACATGATCGAATTTTTCTAGCTCAAGATTTCCCCATGATATCTCCTGCTTAAAACTTGGATCCACATACTTCTTAAGTCCAAGTGCCGAACCAAAAAAAACTTTAAACTGAACATTCTCATTCTGTGCAAAAGACACATACTGTGGACAAAAATGCTGAATCGGGTGAGAGACTACTAAAGCGATCTTTTTCTTCATTCGTTAGTCTTGATCCTTTCCAGGTAAGTTTTTATGGCTGACTCAGCATTGAAAAAAACTTTCCTGCCGTTGGCAGGAGAAAGTGTAACATCAATAAGATCATCCTGTATTGATTCGAAATTTACGGGTATCACTTTGGGAAACGTTGACTGCTGGCTGTGCTTATCTATACCTTTAACTCTATCAGAATACCATACTGATAATCCGCACGACAGGTACTCAAAT
This sequence comes from Chitinophagaceae bacterium, assembly GCA_024508725.1. Taxonomy (GTDB): domain Bacteria; phylum Bacteroidota; class Bacteroidia; order Chitinophagales; family Chitinophagaceae; genus JAEZDC01. The sequence continues at coordinate 541,864 of JANINS010000003.1, forward strand.
AACTTATTGGTTTCATTGTGCACATAGTTTGGTGTCATACCCTTATACAACACCAATCCAATATCATAATGTTTCAATACCTCTGGCATTGAATAGTATTCAACCGGCCCCTTTAATGTAATATAGTTACAGTCCAGTTTTTCCAGGTATTGTATAGCGTTCCCGGCTTTTTGATTGGTATAAATATCAAGTAGTACCGTTCCTTTCTGGTGTTTGATCCATTCTGCCATTTCTTTCACATACATCGTATCAGGATCTAATGCTCCAACATATACCAGTTTCAATGGCAAACCATTGGGCTCCTTAACTGCTGAACCTGCAGACCACGAAGAAGGAGGGTAATTCGGGAAAACAATTACTTCATTTTTATAATCGTTTTCAGCAGTGAATAATGATGAACGTTTTTGATTGGTATGTGAAATACCGCTAAGATTTTTGTAAAAGCCTTGCTCCTTTTTATGCAACCACGCAGTAAGCTTCATTCCATTTTCATATTCCTGTTCGGTTGTGTACTCATGATAGTGACAAAAAACACGAATCTTCCTGCCCGCAATTTTCATTACCCTGCTATAGATCCATGCCGGTAAAAAAGAATTCGTTTCGTAATATAAAACGCTGCGGCAGCCCGATACAAAAAGCTGAATCGTGGTACTGGTATAAAACTGGATATAATTAAGCAATCTGCCCAACCTCCGTTGCCTGTCAGTTTTACCAGATCGGAATATCCGTACAGGCGAATCAGTACTGAACAACTTAAAATGCCTTGGAGGATGCATCGTATACACTACAGATCTTAAATTTTCCTGCTCCAGAACTTTTATAAAATTCATCACCGGAGGATATTGCTCAATCGGGTTGAAATGAATAATTGCAAGCTCAGGCTTCAACGCTGCTTTTATTTGACTCCATTATGAATAAACCGGCAAGATGCGATTCGATTCGATCGATCTGTTGAGGATAGGTATTTGATTTTGCAAAAGCGATCCGCTGTTGCATCATCTCATCGGCATTATACACATCGAGGTTAGTAATTACTTTCTCAAACAAAGCAGGAAGTTCAGCATTGTGGTGCCTGCTATCACTCATCTGCAGCAATCCCGTTCCCTGGTAGGTGGTAAGGTTGTTTGAAATGATCACTTTGCCTGTTGCAAGAAACTCCATTACCTTATGATAATTCGTTCCGCCACTTTGATCTTTATTAATATCATAACAAATGAGAAAGGCATCCATCTGTGCATACGACCTCGCCAGAATTTCAGGAGAAACTGCACCATACAATGTAACATTCTTCATCTCCTGTAATTGCTTTAAATAAATATTCGTGGTATCACTTCCACCAATATTTGATTCAGCAATCTGATAACTGCCCCAGAAGTGAAACTGCACAGGTGCATTTTCTTTTACGATCTGGAGAAGCGTTTCCCAATCAATATCTTTTCGAAGCAGGTTGCCTGAAAATCCAACATTCACCGCTCCCAGTCTTTTATAATGAGTACTATGATTGATAAAGGTTTCAGTCACCCCATGATGAATGAATATCCGGGGTATCTCCATCTTTTTATACTTATCAAGTATCTCGTTGGTAACTGAAAAGATCACACTTGCTCCTTTGGCAGAATGGATCGCATGATCATTCAATGGTTCATCTACCGGGTGAAAAACTTTTATAGCATTACTATTTAGTAAATGAAATGGATAGAGATTATTAAGATCAAACGACCATATGATATCAATACTTTTGGCTATTCCCTTAACCACTTGCTGTAAGTGAAACTTCATCAGGTAATGAAAAAGCCACACCCAATGAAACCGTATGTTGTATGAGAATGGTAAACGGTGATCGATCAAATACAGATTGGTATGTACAGGGTTTTTTCGAACAACAATTTCTCCTTTATTTAATGAATTGTCTGTTACCGGAGGATTAAGAAAGTACACCTCGTTACCTCTTTCAGCAAGTGCCACAGCGTAATGATGTTTCGATAAAAACATAGTACCCCAGGACTGAGGTGATAATATCAATATTACACGGCCTTTCAAAAAACTCATTTCCGTAAGCCCCTTACTATCTTCCTGATGGATGCAGTACGTACCAACAGCTCCATGTATTTTTTCTTTAAACCAAGATCAGATCTGAACTCACTGTGAGATCTTGGAGGTTGCTGCATGATGTGCTCGAATTCATCACGGCTCAGGTTCAATTTCTTCAGCACATATTCTATGTCTGTTGCCAGGTCTGCGTCGTTATACAATGGCTTTTGCAATTCAACCAGTGCAGCGTCTTTTGTCATTTGTCCCGAACAGATAAGTGTAGAAAGATGCGGCTTACGTTTATCGATTCCAAATTTTTGAGGTAATATGTATGCCTGGTAAAACTTGGTAAATACCGATTCATAGTGCTTGCCACCATAATCTCGCCATTGCAATTCGTTTGCGATCAGATCTTTGGCTTGTTGCTTATCGTAATCAATATAATTAAGTATTGAAACCGGCTTTAACCTTAAAACGGCACTGTAATAAACATGTTTCAGAAAATGATAAGACGGATATGTTTTACGTTTAACCTGGCCATAAGTGTCATGAATATCTTTAAGGTTTGCGAAATCCATCTTACTATATAGCCAGCTTTTGGGCATGATATACTCTGTAACGATATTTGTTCCGCTAAGTATATATGGTATTTTGTACTGTTTGGCCAGTTTGTACATGGTAGAAAATATGGCATGGTCTGACACAACTTCAATATCCACAACCGATGCCTTGAGATAAGCCAGTTGAATATCTTTAAACTCTTCCCAGTTGATCACTAAAGTATAAAGGTCGATACCAAGATTTTTTACAATGTTCTCGATATTCATCACAGCCAGTTCAGAGTTCCACCCATTATCCAGGTGTACTGCCAGTGGACGTAAGCCCCATTGTTTGGTAAGCCATGCCACATAAGTACTATCCACACCACCGCTGATACCGATTAGGCAATCGTATTGTTTTCCTTTTCCGGCGGCTTTGATATTTTCTAAAATACTTTGAAGTGTTTTTTCCCTTTCAGGTGATGGCAGTAACTCTTCTTTGGCAGCTTTCTGGTACTCGTGGTAATAATTACAAATACCAGCCTCGTCAAACCGAATATCAGGGTCTGCAATATTGTCCATAACTGTAATGGAACATTGCTGGTAATTACCGGTAAGGAATTTATTCCTGGATACTTCGGTGGTTTCTTTAAACATTCAAATATTTCTTTCTGTATTGTTCGAATTTATCTGCAGCGATAAAGCCATGATAGCGATATTTAACTTCGAAAGGAATGCATTTCTCCTTTTCAAGGTCTTTAATTTTTTTAGCAGGGACACCTCCTATAACACAATAACCTTCAGGAAAAGACTTTGTAACTACTGCTCCGGCACCTACAATCGTCCAGTCTCCTAACTCTACTCCCGGCATTATACTCGCATTAGCACCTATCCAGCAATATTTTCCAATCTTAACTTTTGCCAAAACATGCTTTCTTGAATCATACACATCATGATTTGCACTAACAATAGCTACATTCGGTGCAATTTGAGTGAAATCCCCAATCTCGATACCTCCTTTGCCCTGGATATAACATCCTCTCATAATTCCCGGATAGGCGTCTACTCCTACCAATATATTTTCCGGGTCAAACACCAGGCTTGAAAAATGTACCGGCCAATATGCTTTTCGATTTCCTCCAAGATTTAAAATTTTCTGTTTGAACCAGAATTCAAAATTTATTCTATTTTGATAGTCAGCTGTTCTCCTGATAAAGTCAAAGAAGGACAGTTTTGTAATAAGAACAATTGGAACCTGTAAAGGACGTTTAAGGAAATACTTAAGCCTGCTCATTTCGTGAATGGAGAATACATTTTCATTAAAGTGTAAGCATCTTTTGCATTGTTTGTTCTCAACTTGATCAAAGAGATCGCAAACTCTTTAAAAAGGTTTTTTCTGTGAGAAGCTATTATAGATTTTGTTTCGTTTAGGTTTAAAGGGCATTTGACATTTGTAAGATATTCCAATCGAATCTGCTCGTACTGTTGAATGAATTTTCTTTTATCCTTCACCTCCTGTTCGCCATGTTCTCTATACCAAACCACTCCATCAGGCATTAACAATACCGGGAAGTCTAAAGCAAGGCGATGCCACATTTCAAAATCACCCACCATTCGCAGTGGTTTGAAACCTCCAACTTTTTCAAATACATCTTTCCGGATGATCGAAGAAAGCGGTGCTTTATGAAATAATCCCGGACCGAAAAAATTATGCAGGTAAGCTTCCCTCGGCTGAAGCAATACAGGATAAGGTTGTTCCACTACCTGAATCAACGAACACAAACCCCATCCTGCTTCAGGATTTGCCTCCATCATGCTCACCAACACCTGCAACCCCGTGGGATAGATATAATCATCTGCATCTACATACTTCAGGTATTTACCGCTGGCATGCGATGCTGCTTTATTACGATTGGGATAATCGCCAAGGTTGTTTTCATTAATAAACACTTTGATCCGGCCATCCTTTGCTGCATAGGATCTTGCGATCGCTACTGTACTGTCTTTCGAACCATCGTCAGTAATGATCAGTTCCCAATGCTGGTAGGTTGACTGCATTACACTTTCAATAGCAGCCCCGATGTACTTCTCCCGGTTATAAGATGTCATCAGCACACTAACCAATGGCTGCATATTGCTGTGTTCTGTTTCTAGAATCATACGCCTTTTTTAAAGCCACGCCTACCGTTTCAAGCCTGCGTTTATAACTAACATTTTCCAATGCCCATTCCGTAGCTGATTGTGCTTTTTGTTCACGCTCGGCATCATGAGCCAGGTAGTATTCAAGCTTCTCAAAACACTCCTGCGCTGTACTGTACATCTCAAGCATTCCTTTTGGGAAAAGATGCGAAAGATTATCTGCCTGCCTGGTAAGTAAAAAAGATCCTGTATTCAGCACTTCATATAAACGAAGGTTAACTGCATTACCATTAGCCGTATCAACATAATCGTTCAACACGATCTTCGATTGCCGGTATTCTTGCAGCATAGCAATGCCAGAGGTTTTTCCCTGGTAGCATTTGTATAAATTGGGGAAGCTATTTGCATCAACATTCCTGGGTCCCCACCATTTGAAATTAAATTTCGAGGCCACCGCTTCCATCAGTTTCGTTTTAGCGGTTTGTACCTCGTTACCTAAAGCACCAACAAACACTACATCATGAGTCTTATTTTGTATCGTTTGTAATTGTTGGCAAACCATTTCATCTACTCCATATGCAAAAAAGTACGATGGCAAACCCTGCACTTTAAAGAACTGGTAATATTCTTCGGTGATACTGAACAACACATCGAAATTATGCGACAGCCATCGGTAAGGATGAGCTGTGTTACAGCCAATAAGTACTGCAACTATTGATTGTTTGCGAAATTGATTCCAGAAATAAGTATCGATACCGGAAGGTTCCCGTACAAAGATCACATCGGGCTGATACCAGTTGATGGCCTTACGAACAACAGCTTCGGTTTGCTGGTAAAAAGTTGGCTTCAACCATCGGTAGAAACTATAAAATGAGGTATGAGCCAGCTTTTTCATTCTACCGGTAGGCGTATTCTTTTTTACTCCAGAGTGTTGGATATGCTTCCTGAATTTACTGATGAATAAGGGATCGTTAACGATCAGTATCTCACTCGTAAAACCATGCTGCTCCAGGTTACGGGGAATATAATCAGACAAATAAATCCGCTGATCGATAAGCCATTTCCTGTATTGCGTAAATGGCATATCGGCAAGATTCAGTTCGGCCTGCTTTTGCTGAAGCCATTCTAAAGGATACACGGCATCTATGTATAAAAGCTTCAGCGCCACTATGCGTTAATTGAAAAAACCTTTTCTTTTAATTCTTTTTGACTGGGATAGCTGATCAGTACAGCACGGTGCGGACGTTGAAACACAAATACACTACCGGCAGCAACTGCAGAGGCACCATGTGCAACAGCTTTACCAAAATCATCTACTGAAGAAGCACCACCTACCGCAACAACAGGAATATGCACAGCCTTCGTTACGGCATCGATCAGTTGCAGGTCGTATCCTTCAAAAGTTCCGTCTCTCTCGATAGAGTTCAGGAATATTTCTCCTGCACCGGATCGCTCTACCTGCTTTGCAAATTCCACAGGATCGAGACCTGTATTATTGGTACCGTTCATGGTAAACACCTTATACTTACCCCACAGGTTCTTCTTAACATCAACAGACACCACAATGCTTTGACTGCCTACCCAGTCAGCTCCCTGTTTTATAAGATCCGGTTGTTGTACTGCTGCAGTATTAAGAACTACTTTTTCAACTCCAGATGTTACCAGTTCTTTTATTTCATCCAGCTTAGTGATGCCACCACCATAAGCAAGAGGCATAAAAGCCTCGCTGGCAATTTCCTTTATCTGCAGGATGTTTGGCTTTCGTTTTTCAGCCGTGGCAGAGATATCCAGTATAACGATCTCATCAACTTCTTTATCGTTGAATATCTTAACCGCATTGATAGGATCACCAACGTATTTATGATTTTTGAACCTGACCGATTTCACTAATCCATTTTTCTGGATGAGCAATACCGGTATCACTCTTACTCGCTGCATTATTGTAAGTAAAATTTTTCTTGAGGTGATTGATGGGCTTTTCGATGATCAGCCACGATAGCCACGAAACGGTTATTAAAACCACTGCATGTTGTATGTGTAGAAATCCTTTATTCTCAAAGAAAGCCGGAAGGCCATAGCCACGAAGCTTTCCAATGAAGTTGCCCCATGCCCATGGAACAATATTATGGTAGAGATAGATGCCATAGCTGATCTTACCAAGGAATACCATCCACGATACCGACAGCAATGATGCTAATGCGTTTTTAAAATATAATAGCGATATAATAACACACATGCTGCAGAGTGCAACAATTGTTCGCAGCGGCAAAAAATGCCATGGCAACACACAATACACTATTGCCAGGAGAAGTGTTGCTATAAGCACCGGCGTGAAGTATTGTCTAAAAAAACCGATCCGGTACACTTTGTCGTATGCGATCAGTGCGCCAATGGCAAAAGCATCAATGCAGGATGTGGTCAGCACCCATGAAAACCCATCACCTGCCAGGCTATTGCTAAGAACTCCGGTGATGATCGCAAAGAACATTACAGGCAACAGGTATTTCCTTTTTACCAATAATATCACCCAGGGCCATACCAGATAAAACTGCTCTTCAACAGCAAGAGACCACAGGTGTGACAACATTCCATCCCATTGTTGCCGGAAATAAAAATTCCAGTTAGAAGTATAAGTAAGATAATATACAATATCGCTTTTCAGGTGTGTGCCTGTTTTGTCTGCAACCAGATAAAGAGCCAGGAGCGTTATGTAATAAATCGGAAATATTCTCAGCGTTCGGCGAGCAATAAAATTTTTGAGAACACTTTTCCTGGATTGGCCTCCTTCCTCCACCTCGGTTTTGTTTTGCAACAAAATGGAAGTAATGAGAAACCCACTGATAACGAAGAACACATCTACGCCTATTTCGCCAAACGGTATCATATCGGTGATGCTATTATGGGGAAACCAGTGAGAAATAATCACTGCTGTTACAGCAATCGTTCGGAGCCCGTCAAGTGGTTTGATGTAATGCATTATAGCTTATCAACGTTTTTCAGCAGTTTCATTCTTAACTTATGGATCATGTAAGGATGAAATTGAACTTCGTAATATTCTTAGGTGATATCGCAGTGCTGAGCATTAATAATGCCTGATGAAGTTTTCAAAAAGTTTCATGCCGAAGCGATGGCTTTTCTCCGGGTGAAATTGTACGCCCATAATATTCTCATGTTCAACCGCTGCTGTAAAGTGATAGCCATACAACGCATTTAATAATTCATCCGCTTTGTCTGAGAGCGACGAATGAAATGAGTGTACAAAATAGAACCTGGGTTCATCTATGTCCTGTAAAAGCCTTGAAGCTTTTGATTGGCTCACTTCTGTCCAACCCATATGCGGAATCTTGTAACCCGAAGGCAATTGGTCCTGTTTAAATCTTACAATTTTTCCTTTGATCCAACCAAGTCCAGGCAATGTACCTTCTTCACTTTGTTCGTGCAGCAATTGCATGCCAACACAAATTCCCAATACCGGTACTTTATCAACCAATACTTTTTTATTGATCACTTCTATCAGCCCCGATGCCTGTAATTTAGAAGCACAGGTATCGAAAGCCCCAACTCCGGGTAATATTAATTTATCTGCAGCAAGAATATCTTCTTTTGAAGAAGTAATAACGCCTGTTGCACCTGCTTTCTTCAGCATGTTCTGAATGGAAGCAAGGTTTCCAACGCCATAATCTATAATCGCAATCATTTTCTTTTAATAAAATATTTTCCGATCCGCCATAAGATCGCCGTTTTCAGTTTATCGGTAAACGTGGGATTGCCTTCATGCCTGTAAAAAGTATGTGGCACTGGACTGGATCTCATTATCTGCTGGAATTCCTCGTCAGAAAAACCCAGCTTTTTTATAGAGTAGTGATACAGATCACTCACCTCGTTTTCTGCAATAGGTGGTTGTTCCAATTCTTTTAAAGCATCTTCTCTGCTGAGTTCACCATTACATACAAGGGTAGACAGGTGTGCTTTTCTTTTGTCAACATTAAACTTCCTGGGCAGCACATAACCCTGGTAAAACTTGGTGAATTGGGATTCATAATGTTTACCACCATAATCTCTCCACCCGAATTGTTCGATGATCGTTTGCTTTGCAAGGTTCTTATTGTAGTCCTGCAGTTCCAAAGGTTCAACAAACTTTATTCCTTTTACCTGCTCGTAAAAAAAGCGTTGAACAAAGCCAAGTTTGGGATATGTCTTGAGTTGTTTTTCACCAAACTTAGCGTGTATATCCTTTAGGTTTGAAAGGTCGGTTTTACTGAACACCCATTCTCTCGGTAATATTCCTTCGGTTTGATGATTTGTTCCGGACAAAAGAAAACGGATATTATTTTCTGATGCTACTTTAAAAAGCGTAGCAAAGATCATATGATCGGTAGGCACTTCAATGTCTATCACACCGGCTTTAAAATAAGACCGTTGAAGATCACGGAATTCATCCCAGTTGATAACATAAGTATAAAGGTCAAACCCTGTTACACGAATAATATTTTCAATATTATGCACTGCGAGTTCTGAATTCCATCCATTATCAAAATGCACTGCAATCGGACGTAATCCGGCTTTCCATGCCCAGTATGCCAGGTAACTACTGTCTACTCCTCCGCTAAGGCCAATTACACAATCATATTTTTTCCCTTTTCCTTCCTGCTTAATTTTTTCAACAAGTGCATCTAGCTGCACTTTTAATTTAGCCGGTTCTTTGTAATGATACTTTTCCTGCACAGCAAAAAAATCATTGCAATAATTGCAATGGCCTTTATCATCAATAATAAAATTGGTGATAGCTGTATCATCCATTAAGCAGCGGGTGCAATGCTTTGTAGTATTTTCCAAGATGATCATCAAAAATTAATAGTAGAGAAAAAGTGCTCCAGGTTTTTCTTGTATCCTGTAGCAATGTTTTTTGAATTGCCGTGCCTGATCTCATCACCCGGAATGTGTTGAATGCTGGCGTTGTTTAATACAGCGAGGTATTCTTCAGGTGTAGATGCAAAAAAAGTATGCTTGTGATCAAGTTTATTTTCGAAATAGACTTTCGTTCTGGGATCTGTGGCAATAAGGATATTCGGTTTACCCAACGAAGGCGCTTCCAGAGCACAAGTTGAAAAGCTGCACGTATTAAAGTTACAGCATCGTACGATTTCCTGGAATGGTAACCGGGTCTCTATATGAACATTACTAAATGAATCTTTCAATTCTTTCAGCCTGGCTGGAATTTCATACCGTATTGAGAAAATAAATATCACATCATAGCTTACTGCCACGATCGATTTAATAAATTCAAAAATGAACTTCTCATCCGTTACATCATAAGGGATGCAAACAGATAACCTGTAAGATCGGATCAATTGCTGCAGTTCGGCACGAAGAGGTTGCTGCAAAATCTTTTCTAAATAGTAATTGCCAACTATATGCACTTCGTTTGTCTTATAAATACTATTGTTTACGTTCAGAAGTGAATGCTCTCCAAATACCAGGAGGTTAGATGCATAAAAATTTCTATCGATCGATAATGATGTTACATATCCAGGGTGAAAGCTGTTTATATTACCATGCTGGATTTCGACAGTTCTTATGCCCGAAACATTGGCACTATATACCTCTGCAAATCCGCTATAATCCGGCATGAACACAATCCTGGGTTGCCATATTTTATATAAACGTTGGAAAAGTTTTATTCCCCATATATACAGATCGAGTTCTTCTGCTAACTGATCATAATCTGTCGCTGGGCCCGAGCTTTTTAATTGTTTTACCAACGCTTTTCGTTTAGCCTTAGTATAAAAAGACGGAATAGATCCCAGGAAATAATAAAGTTTCCGGCCATCGATCATATGAGTTGATCGAAACTTAATGTTCTCCTTATTCTCAGGATCACCGTAATTTACCACCAGCACTTTTAAACCTGAAGCTTCGCAGTTTTCAATGATGCCCGATGTAAGTTTGTCGATCATTTGTCCCTGCACCAGTCTTTTCTCAAACCGGTTAGAAAATACCACCACATCATACCGGGCAAACCATTTTCTTTTTTCAGTAATAATTTCCTTAACAAAAGAAGTGGACCGGATTGATCCCCATTTGATCCGGGATAGCAGGCTTTTAAACGAGGTATCTTTTTGCTTTGGTGGATTGGCAAGCTGGATCCTGAGCAGAAAGCGGACAATCGCCCAAACATGATAGCCCCGATATCTCGTATTCTGTAAGCCGGGATAATTGGTTTCTATTTCAAATAATGGCTCGGCTATATTGCTGTCCATCCTCCGTCAACCATTAAATTATGCCCGGTAATATATGATGCTTCATCCGAAAGCAGGAAGCTAATGGCAGGTGCAATTTCTTCTGGCTTTCCCATTCTTTTCAGCGGAACCTTGCTTTCGAATTGCTCAACAAAACGAGGGTTTTGATGATTAAATATTCCACCGGGAGAAACGCAGTTAACTCTTATACCGGCATGCCCGTAATACGCCGCAAGATATCTTGTGAAATTGATCACACCACCTTTAATAGCTGCATATGCAGCAGGAGATGTCATACCACCGGTGTTTTCATAAACTGTAAAATCATTTCCAACCACACCGTATATAGAAGCGATATTAACGATGCTGCCGCTGTTCTGTTCCTTCATTATACTTAATGCATGTTGGCATAAATAAAAACAACTATTCAATTGCATGTCAACGTTACGGCGCCATGATTCAATAGAGATATCTTCGAATTTATTGCCCCAGTCTGAAGTTCTCGGATAAGCATTGTTTACAAGCCCATCGATCTTTGAATAACGTTCAACTACTTTTTTAAGAAGGGAACTTACAGATGCTTCATTAGTAATATCACAATGCAATGTATTCGTGTTCCAATCGTCTTCAACACCTATTTCCGCATTGATTGCGATAGCTCCATGTTGAGACAAATGTTGTATGATGGCTTTACCTATTAAACCACTGCCACCGGTTACAACAATAATTTTTCCTGATAATTGCATTAGTTAAATTGCCTGAAGACCGGTTTAACAGCAGGTCCTACCAGGTAATTTTCAATACCCTCAGACAATGCTTTTTTATAGATAATAAGCGATTTTTCTACTGCTTTCAATGTAAGTTCGAGTTCGGTTTGGCCATGAGCAAAACTTGGAGCGATCCATGGTATCAATACACCTTGCTTGATCATTTCCTGTGCAAATAAAGTGCGGTAAGGCATCGATATTTTTCCATCGGCATCTTTGGTCATATAATTCATTGAAACATATCCGCCATCCATATAGAAATGATCAGTCAATCCTAAAGACCTGCTTATATCATTAATGCCATTAAATAACTTAGCACCGTACTTCCAGAGATGATCGATCACATTCTCCTCTTGATAGATACGTACTGTTTCAATGAAAGCACCCATTCCACTCATTTCGGCACCATGGGTTGTTGAAACAAGAAATGTTCTTTCATTTCCACCTTCATGAATACCGCCAAGGCTCATCAACTCTTTCTTGCCCACCAGTGCAGCTACTGCAAAACCATTGGCCATACCCTTTCCAAATGTTGAAAGATCGGGTTGTACATCGAAATATGTTTGAGCACCATTTAAATGCCATCTGAATCCGGTGATCATTTCATCAATGATAAAAACCGCACCATCTTTATTACACAAAGCCTGTACCTGCTGCAGGAAATTTGGTTTTGCATGATCATACTCTTTGCAGGTAACATTTGTTGTTCGGGCTGCAGGACAAATGCCGGATTCGCATGGCATTAAAGTAGTTGCCGGCTCTAATATTACCGCAGCAATTTGTCCGGGATGTGCATCAAAACATGCCTGTAAAGAAGCAATATTATTATAGTCGAACACTAGCGTCGTAGAATAATGCTCTTCAGGAATCCCTTTCTTCATAGGAGTAGTACCGATAAACCAATCATCGAATGAAAAGAATGGCTGTTGTCTTGGTACGCACACATATTTACGTCCTGTATAAGCTCTTGCTATTTTTATTGCTGCAGTAGTTACATTGGATCCGTTTTTTGCAAACTTCACCATGTCAGCTCCTGGTATAAGATCTGTGATCACCTCCGCTGCATGCAGTTCTACAGTACTGGCCCTGGTAAGGTTAACACCCTTTTCCATTTCAGCAAAAGCAGCTTTGTTCACTCTGTCGTTTGCATAACCAAGTGTTACAGCTCTTAACGCCATTCCATAATCCAGGTACTTTTTACCGTCGGCATCCCATACATAGGCATCTTTGCCTCTTTCAAGTATGGCAGGAGCATTGGATGGATACTGATCGTCTCCACGGCTATAAGTGTGAGCACCGCCGGGAATTAAATTGCGTAAACGTAAAGCGTATTCGGTTGTCATATTATTCAAACCAAAAAGATGAATGTTGATAATTAGTTTTCAAGGTATGCTGCTTAGGATTACCAATGTACAGCATGTTATCCTCAAGCGACCTGTCAATGATCAATGATTCAGCAGCAATCTTACAATTATTTCCGATGGTAGAGTTACCAAGAACAGATGAACCTGGATGCATTGTAACATGCTTACCCAGCTGGGGATAAACGTTATGATTAGAACCAATGCCACATCGTTGGTAAACTACAAAATAATCACTGTATACTCCTCTGCCAAGAACAGTTGCCAGTGGATGCACTACCAAAAAAATATCGGGAAGACTTATTTCATAAAAAGCATCTAAACCATGCAACATTTTATTTAGGAGAAACAATTTAGAGCAGATATTGATGTCGCCGTTCTTTTTATATATCGTATTGCTCAGGTAGTAAAGAAACATGCAATACTGATCTCCATGGAGGTGATTAAAAACTGAACTAGAGCCGTCGAAAAAATACTTGTTATTTACCCTGGAAAAGCAGTATTCTACCCGTTGGATAGCAGTATCCATATAATCGCTGATATCCTTTATGTCAATCGCTTTATCATAAAAGTTATTATTCAATTGTCTAACAACATAAAGCGTAAGCTCTTCTTTTGGTAAAGACATTTTCATTATACCGTCTTTATCTGGATATCGTTATTCTTTAAATAAGACCTGGCTCTTACCGGGTTATTGTCGCCGAAGTGATAGATGCTTGCCATTGCCAAAGCACTCACACCGGTGCTTTTGAAAGTATTAACCAGGTGCATTAAATTTCCTGCACCACCACAAGCAATCACCGGTAACGATGTAGATGACATCACTAATTCGATTAGCTGATGATCGTAACCTTCCATCATTCCATCATTGTCTATCGAATTGATAAATATTTCTCCTGCCCCAAGGGACTCAACAGTTTTTATGTAACCTACAAGATCTTCTTCTCTTCTTACTTTTCCGCTGTTGCTATATATCACATAACCATTGTCTTCAAACTTCACATCTATTCCAACAACAATGCACTGGCTGCCGAATACGTCTGCAGCTTCTGTTATGAAAGAAGGATTATTTAAAGCCGCAGTATTTATTACAACTTTATCTGCACCGGCGTTAAGCAGTTTCCTGATTTGTTGAATAGAAGATATGCCGCCACCAATTGTTAAAGGCATGAAGCATTCTTTAGACACTTCGCTGATGACCGCTACATTTGTTTCTCTGCTTTCATTTGTTGCATCGATATCAAGGAAGATCAGCTCATCTACAAACTGTGCATTATATATTCTTGAAGCGAATATTGGATCACCGGTATCTTTAAAATCAGTGAACTTTTTACCTTTCACCATTCTGTCGTTCTTGAGTAGGAGAACAGGTATGATTCTAACTTTCAACATTAGCTACTAACAAAATTGTTCAATATACGCAAGCCATGCTTCTGACTTTTTTCAGGATGAAACTGCATGCCTGTTACATTGTCTTTATATACTACTGATGGAAATCGGGATCCATATTCGCTGTAAGCAAGTATGTCCTGTTCATTCTTCACATCAAAAAAATAGGAATGGACAAAATAAAAATCAACATGTTTCCTGATTCCCTGGAACAAGAGATGATCTGTGATTAATTCCAAAGCATTCCAACCTACGTGAGGTATTCTCACTCCATCGAAATTCATTTTTATAACATTCCCTTCAATTAAGCCCAATCCAGATTTTTCATATGGCTCAAAACCTCTTGTTGCCAGCAACTGCATACCCAGGCAAATACCAAGCATGGGTTTACCCGACTTCACAAAAGAAATGATTGGCTCGATTAGATTTCTTTCTTCAAGATTTTCCATCGCTTTTGCGAAAGAACCAACACCGGGCAATACAATATGAGTAACGGAATTAAACTGTTCAGGTATTGTTATTATCTCCACATTAGCATCGAGGGATCTGAATGCATTGTATACAGACCTCAAATTCCCCATTCCGTAATCGATAATGCCGATTACTTTGTCCTGTTGTTCTCCCTGTACCATTCGTTTATATCATGAACCTTATCAGCAGGTGGTATATTATCAAAATCCGGCTCAAAAGGTGGTACTACAAATTTTTTGATCGTTTCGTAAAACTCTTCTTCCGACATTCCCATATACTCAAGAAAAACCTCTAAAGATTCAGGTTTCCTGCCATCATATTTTTGTATCCAATCCCAGGCTTCTTCAGTGGTCATTCTGCCGTTACGCACTTCGAAGTTTACCAATTGTGTTACTCGGCCATATCCTCTTTTAAGATACTTGATATAATCACGTGTACCCTGCATCCAGCATTCGATCTTTGCAAATTCCTGATTGATCTCTGTAGGTACTCCCTCTAATTCATCTCCTGACCATCCCAATTCATCCATTATAAGCTTGGTTTGTTTCTTATAATCCCAGGGGATAAAACTTCCGAGACACACTGAATAATATCCGATACGTTTCAGGTCTTCCAACTTAGGATACGTATATGGCATCAGGTCTCTTTTGTCAATTGGATTTTCGGGAGTATTGATCATTCCGAACATATCATCTGCGGTAATGCCGAGATTCCTGTATATGTTGAATTTATTTTCATCTTCCCACTCGATCATATCATCTTCATAAGTATAATATGCACTCATCTCTGCCAATGGCTCGCCCCAAAGGATCAAAGGCACATTGAACTTGATAGCGATCTGCAATGGGTATGAATAAATTCCTGTATGGCAATGCCAGCAGAAGTCTGTTTTTCTTGCAAAAGATTCAAACATTAATCTTTTTACAATCTGCCAGTTGGGAGTGAAGTTGATAAAATCTGCTCCTAATCTTTTAAGTGTTCTTTCTACATTCTTTTCATGATTGCTTCTCATGAAACCGTGATTAAAGCGAACCACCAGAGGTTTTATTTTGTATTCCTTCATAAGGTAATACAAGGTGAAGGTGCTGTCTTTACCTCCACTAAATGGAACGATGCAATCATAGTCATATTTACCTCTGAATTTTTCGATTACTTCATCCAGCATTTTTTTTCGCTTGGTCCAATCCACACCTGTTTGCTTATACTCAGTAGTACGGCACATGTTGCAGGACTTATTGTCTCTTTCTATTTCGATGGTTTCATAAGTCTCTGGTAGGAGACAGTTACCACATCTTCTCAACTCAGACATTATCTTGAATATTGTTTTTGTTTTTCAGAATTGATTCTACGATAAGAAAATCTGTCTTATCGTCTATTTCATAGGACTTCCACTTGGGCATTACGTAACCAAGTGTGTTATTATGATAAAAGTTCTTCAGTTTCTTGTATTCAGATACCTCGGAAATATACAGCGACCCTTCATAAAAAAACAATGGCTCTATTTCCTGCCTGCGTAATACTTTAAAATCGTTTCCCGATCTTAAAAAACCATCCTGTGAAAGGCTTACACAGAACATGGGATGTTGTGATTCTACAGCACTGATCCCTACAATACTGCTAGCTCCTTTCGTAGAAAGTAGTCTTTCAAAGGCAGCATCTATATCGGCTGTTTCTCTTAATGGAGATGTAGGCTCAAGCAGCAAAAGATAATCATAGACTTTTCCTTCTTTTTCCAATGTTTCAATAAGGTCAATTAAAACATCAGCAGTAGAAGTTTCATCTTTAGCTAACGCAGCTGGCCGTAAGAATGGAACAGTTCCACCATAGCGTTTTGCCACCTCAGCGATCTCGACACTATCGGTTGACACAATTACCTCATCAACATACTTGCTGGATAATCCTTGTTCAATTGACCATGCCAGCAAAGGCTTATCGATAAGCATTTTGATATTCTTGCCGGGCAACCCTTTACTTCCACTTCTTGCAGGAACAACGGTTAAGACCTTCATTGCGCTACTGTCATTTCAATTTTATTACAAAAGCTGGTGATGCAATGACAGATATGTGCCAATTCCTCATCCAGCAGATTAACAGAAGAAGGAAGGCTTATTCCTGTATCAGAAATTCTGGTAGACACAGATAACTGGTCTGCCGCACCAAAATTCTGATAAGGCGGCATTTCATGCATTGTAAAGAAAACCGGCCTCGTTTCTACTCCTTTTGTATGCAAATAATCGATCAGCTCATCTCTGGTAAACGGAGCTTCTGGTTTAACCAGCATTGTATATAACCAATAAGAATTACTTGTATTATCAATAGCTGCAGGCACCTGTAAAAACTCGAGTTGGCTAAAGGCTTCGTTATAGGCTTTCGCAATTTTTTTCTTTGCTTCCACAAACTCGTTCAACCGCTCAAATTGCGCTACTCCGATCGCTGCCTGTATATTGGTAAGACGGTAGTTGTAGCCTACTTCTTCATGCCAATACCTTCGTGTTTTCTGCATTCCATGATCACGAAGTGTAGCAGCCCGGTCGGCGATAGCTTTATCTTTAAAAACAACCATTCCCCCTTCACCGGTAGTGATGGTTTTATTGCCATAAAAACTAAACGTAGCTACATCTCCAAAACATCCTACAGGCACCCCATTATAAAAAGATCCCAATGCCTCGGCACAATCTTCTATAATAAACAAATTATGTTGTACTGCCAGTTGCATAATGCTGTCCATATCACATGGCTGACCATACAAGTGCACAGGCATTATTGCTTTTGTTCTAGGGGTAATGAGTTTCTTTACATGCTCAACGTCAATATTCCATGTAATTGGATCAACATCGGCTAAAACAGGAGTGGCACCGGTGTACAAAATAGCATTTACAGACGCCGCAAAAGTTAGATCAGGAACGATCACCTCGTCACCTTGTCCTATTTTCAATGCATCCAATGCAAGGTGCAATGCAACTGTTCCATTGCTGACTGCTAGTGAAGTTCTACCCTGGTGATACCCTGCAAACAGGTCTTCGAACTTTCTAACATACTTACCCTGTGAAGATATCCAGTTGGTTTTAATGCAGTCGGTAACATATGCCAGTTCGTTTCCTTCGAGTAAAGGAGCTGCAATTGAAATGCGCCTTAATTTATTGATAGATGCATAATCAACTAGCTTTCCTGCTTTATCAACAAGAGGAATTATTTTAACCCGATCAGATATGTGTTTCAATATTTCCAGGTCATCCGTGTTTACCGGAAGTGAAAGAAACCTGGTATTCATTGCCGAAGTAACAGCTGTATCGAGATTACTTCCTTTCAATAATGCTCTGCGGATATCGCCATCCGATAATATACCTTCAAGTTGCTCGTTTTCATTTACTATAAAGATCACACCCATTCCATTCCTGTCGATTTTAGACAGAGCTTCCCGAAGGGTAGTGCCTGAGTAGATCATCAGATCAGTTAGCTGCATACTGTAACAGTTTAATATGTTTATGCATTTCTTCAGTAGTGAGGTTTTTTACTTCGATCACCTGTACTTTGTTATTATACTCTTTGATATGTGGTAAGAACCAGTATGTATCATCGAGTGGTTCATTAGTATCGGCCTGGCCATTATTGTCGCTATGATGCAATGCACTGATATATGGCTTTATCATTTTCAACTCCTGCTCTATATCCAATCCAAGTGTGATACAACTCACTTTAAGATGAGCCGTGTCTAAGAGTAATCCTAACCTTGGATGCGATATTGCGTTAAACAAGTCGGTGATATCGTTGCTTTCACAACAAAGCAATGGGTTTGTTTTATGGTGGTAGTTAAATGGTGCGATAACATTATTCTCGATCAGGAAGTTTGTCTGCAATTTTTCAGCTTCTGAAAGTATCCTGTTAATTGATTCCAGGAAAATAGACCAGTGCAATGCTTTATCGAAACTGTGATCAATGGTTAATGGTTGGCCCAGTTCCGAAGCTCCGGGATCGATACAAAAGCCTGCATGTGCTGCAAAAAAAGGTGCCGCAGATTCTTTGCTAATCCGAAGGCCGTTTATGCAATGTTCAACTGATCTTTCTCTTATCACCCGGTTTGAACTGGCGAGATTTATCACAAATGGTGCAAGTGGTGCAGGGAAATAATTATGCGCCAGTTTTTTTACAGGTGCATTAAGGTATATCGATTCCATATCGTTACGATACGACATGCCCGAACTGAACTCGATATTAAAATCGTTCTCCACGGCTGTTGCTATCATATCGTCGACTGAGCAGCCCGAAAATGCAACAGAACTTATGTAAATATTATCGGGCATGATTACTTTTTCGGATCATCTTCACGGATTGCTCGTTGATCATTCCGGCCTCAACAAAACCAAACTGTTGGTATAAAGCGATCGCACCGATATTGGTTTTATCAACGGTTAGCATTATTTGTTGTAGTTGAAGTTCGTCGGCAGCGGCAACAAGATATTGCATTATGCTGCGACCAAATCCTCTTCCTTTCAATTGTTCCTTTACAGCAATTCCCAACCAAACCGTTTCTCCATCTTTATCCAGGTGTCCATAACCGATAGGCGTTCCATTTTCGCTCAGTATGATAGTGACCAGGTGATTTGTGATAACCGTTAATGGTCTCGAAGCAAAATATCGGAATGTCTCAAGCGAGTTTCCCGCTGCTTCTAAAAACTGCTGCAGTAAAACAGTATCTGTAGCATGTATCCGGTGAATAACAAGATCAGGTGCTACCATTCAATGCTGTTAAACTGGAAAGCCTCGTCTTTCTTTATCGGTCTGGCCAACTTCTTACCCAAAACCTGTTCTAACAAATTCGGGTGCAGCCCATTTAAAGGTCTTTTGAATCCTATATGTGACTCAGTGATTATAGTTCCTGCAGAAAGATCGGTCAATGCAACCATGCTTCTCTTCATGCCATGGGTGTTCTCAACTTCTGCTTGGGAAGGCAGTTTAATTCCATTACCCAAAGATGCTTCGATATTGCGTATGCCTTGCACCAATTCTGAAAATTCCTCGGGTGTTAATGATGATGAATGATCGGGGCCTGGAAGATTTTTGTCAAGTGTAAAATGCTTTTCTACCACCTCGGCACCCAACGCTACAGAGGCAAAACAGGCATAATTATTCTGCACATGATCCGAATATCCAACACGTACTTTACAGGCTTCACGCATACTGATCATGGCCAGTAAATTGGCATCCTCAATTTTCGAAGGGTAGTTGGTAGTACACTGAAGTACGATTATATCATTGTTTCCGGCGTTTCTGATCGTATCCACTGCGGCAAACACTTCTGCAAGTGTTGCCATTCCGGTAGAGATGATCATTTGCTTCCCTTTACCGGCTGCGTAGGTAAGAAATGGAAGCTCTGTTAATTGTCCTGAAGCAATTTTAAAACCGCTTACGTTAAGATCACACAGAAAGTCTACATCTTCTTTATTGTAAGGAGTAGAAAGAAAATCGATTCCGGTAAGCTTACATTCTTCAAGCAAGGCCCGGTAATCATCTAAGGTAAGTTCCAGCTTTTTCAGCATTTCGAACTGCGATTCAGATTTGCTCGTTACTTCAAGCTGGTATTTTGCTTTAGGCGATTGTTGTGTTACGATTTGCTCGGCTTTAAATGTCTGAAACTTTACACAATCAGCGCCGGATTTCTTCGCTTCTTGTATTAACTGCAATGCCATCTTTAGATCACCGTTGTGATTTACGCCGGCTTCTGCAATAACATAAGTTCTATTCATAAGCATTATACGATAATTGCTCCCATTCATTATTAAATACCATCATTCCATCCCTGTTAGAAGAGAAAGATTTATAAGTAGGATCGAATGACTCCTCAACAACTTCGAATGAGAAAACATTTTGTTCTACATTAAAAGCACCAAGGTTCACTATTCCAAGGCTTAGTGTAGATATCTGGTATTGTCCTGCCTTTAATGGGTGTGGCAGTTTTACTCTAAAAGTATAAACTCCAGGATCACGCTGGCTAAGCAATGATTCATTGAAATCTGTATCGAAAGAATAACCGATCGTCTCTGCATTTTTATCCAATGCATAACAAATATTCATACCTGACAAAGGTTTACGAACCACATAAGTCACCTGCAGGTATATCTGCTCAAAAACATCAAACCTTAACTGGCCTTCATTAGCAGTATTAGTGAGCTTACAGCTGATTATTTGTGCGTTAAGAGATGTATCCTCAGCAAAAAAACACTCTGTTTCATTATTCTTCTCGAGAGAATTATTAATGTAATAATCGATCGAGGCAGAAGATGTTCCGCTGAATGCAACCTGTCCTTTTTGCAGTACGATCCCTTTATCGCAAAGCGTTTTTACCATTCCTAACTGGTGGCTCACAAACAGAACGGTGCGGCCTTCAGATTGACTTACATCCTGCATCTTACCCAAACATTTTTTCTGAAATTGTGCATCGCCAACTGCCAGCACTTCGTCTACCACCAGTATTTCAGGATCGAGGTGAGCAGCTACTGCGAATGCAAGCCTCACATACATACCGCTGCTGTATCGCTTTACAGGAGTATCGAGAAAGCGTTCTGTTTCTGCAAAAGCTACGATCTCATCAAACTTGCTTTTGATCTCCATCCGACTCATTCCAAGGATCGCTCCGTTAAGAAAAATATTCTCCCTTCCGGTAAGCTCAGGATGAAAACCCGTTCCTACTTCAAGTAAGCTGGCTACTCTTCCTTTGATGCAAATCTCACCCATACTAGGTTCAGTGATCCTGCTCAATATTTTAAGCAATGTGCTTTTACCTGCACCGTTTCTACCGATGATACCAACACGGTCTCCGGGGTTAACAGTAAAAGAAACATCTTTCAGCGCCCAGAAATCTTCACTGGCTCCTGACGATCGTTTGCGATTCCAGAATGCGGCTTTATCGGTAAGCACCTCTCTGAAAGTTTTGTTCCTGGAACCTCCTTCGTGAGACAGGACAAACTTTTTTGAAAGATTATTTATTTCTATTATCGGGCTACTCATAAATCAGATATTGTCTGCAAAGGTTTTTTCAACTTTCCTGAAATAACGGATACCTATCAGCAATGCCATTACAGTGATCGCAATGCTGATACCTAAAGACACAGGATTAAATGGATCGCCCAGCAGGCACCACCTAAATCCATCAATTATCCCAACCATAGGATTGAATGCATATATAATTCGCCATTTTTCGGGTATAACAGAACTGCTGAAACCGATAGGTGTTATGTACAATCCAAATTGAACAATGAACGGTATGATATACTTGAAGTCCCTGTATTTTACATTAAGTGCGGTAAGATACAGGCCTATTCCTACGGCACATAAAAATGCCAACAAGATAAAGAGCGGTAACGCTAATACCTGTATAGGAGGTAAAAACTGAAACCACACCAGCATCACCAGGAATATCCCGAATGATATAGCAAAATCCACAAGGCTGGTGATCACCGAACTTGCCGGCACGATCATTCTTGGAAAATATACTTTCGTGATCAGGTTCGAATTACCCACAAGGCTGTTGCTGGATTCGCTCAATGCATTGGCAAAAAACTGCCAGGGTAG
Source organism: Chitinophagaceae bacterium (assembly GCA_024508725.1). Lineage (GTDB taxonomy): Bacteria > Bacteroidota > Bacteroidia > Chitinophagales > Chitinophagaceae > JAEZDC01. The sequence goes on from JANINS010000003.1 coordinate 564,369, forward strand.
TAAACCGGCAAATACCATCAATGCATAAGGTGCTACGCCAGGATTGTCCAGCTTGGCAACCTTGCTGAACAAAATAGTAAAAATAACAGCTGTAATAACCGGCCTGATGATACTCCATGCTGCACCCACTACAGTCTGTTTATACCGTACTTTAATATCACGCCAACTCAGTATATAAAAAAGTTCCCGGTATCTCCATAGATCTTTCCAGTAGTTCTTTTCACTAAGTCCCGGTCTGATAACGATCTCTTCAGTTTGCATAAGTGCTCAGAGAATTTAAAAGGCGTTCTTTATATCTTGAAAAATGATATTGCTCTATAACCTGGTGCTGCAAATTGGTTTTGCGTTCCTTGCCCTCATTTGACTGTAGAATGTCGATAAGTGTACTGCTTATCTCGCTAATGCTGCCGGGGTTGATCAAAGATCCGAAAGCACCATTTTTTAATGCATCTACAGTTCCGTCCTGGTTACCGCCAACAACGGCTGCACCGCATGCAATGGCTTCTAAAAAAACGATCCCAAAACCTTCTTTACGGGAAGGCATGATAAAAACATCGGCCAGCAGGTAATGGTCTGATACTTCGGCGTCGATTACAAAACCCGTGAGTATGATTTTATCAGATACATGATGTAAAGCTGCCAATTGGGTGATGCGCTTTTTTTCCGTTTCATCGTACTTACCTGCTAAAACATAGACTGCATCAGGAACTTCTTTAATGATCTGTGGTAACGCTGCAATTACCCTGTCATAGCCTTTTTCCTGTTCGCTGCTGCTCAATCTTGATAGTGTTAAAATAACCTTTGTATTCTTTTTTAGGCCGTATCGCTCAAGAAGATATCCGGGTTTCTCAAACACTTCGGGAATTTTGAACTGGGGATCAAGTGTGTTGGGAAATATTTTTATTTTTTTGGGGTCGATCTTATTTCTAAGTACCAATTGATTCTTAGTATAATTACTTACGCTCAGTATTACGTCAGATTTACGCAATATCCACCGTTTTATAAATACCAACTTCTTCCAAACCTCGATACCGTGGGTGATCATTACAACCTTACACTTTGGATTTAACAGCTTAACAACCGCTCCTGCTATAGCAAGATTGATGTGCCCCAACACCAGCACATCAGTTTTATAAGACTGTTTTATTACCGAAAGAACTGATTGCCATCTTTTTTTGTTAAACCCTTTGAATGGAACGGTCTGGTTGTATCTGCTGTCTTTTTTATGATCGTATGCACTTAGTATCGAACAATCAAAAGATGAGGGATCAATTTCATCAAGGGCTTTAATAAAACAACGGTTGAATTTTTCAATACCGCCAGTTTGGCTAAACGCACTTAAATAATAAAACAGAACTTTTTTCTTCATCGATAAGAACTACAACTAAGAAAATTTGTCCATTTCAGCCACCTTCATTGCCCAGTAGCGGCTCCAGTGCATTTTGCCTGAGCTGAACTTTTTGAATACTTGTTGCTGATTTTTACCGGCAGGTTGCAATTGATCAGATTTTTTTAGCCATGAGGCAAAAGGAAAGGTGAACCCTTGTTTCTTACGATACCATATTTCTGCAGGAAGTAATGTAGAAAAAGCTTCGATCAGCAAAGACTTGGGTATGTCTGAGTGGAATTTTATTTCTGGCGCTACACTATTGATAGCGCTTACCAGTTCTTTATCCAGGAAAGGAACCCTCACTTCTATCCCATGCCACATTGACATAAAATCAGAATCTTTCAAAAGCTGGTTCTTCATATAAAGATCAAACTCCATTGCCGCATTAGAATTGGGAGATTGGTAATTGATGTTAACCGGCACCTTAACACGGCTCAATGCATCTTCTGTTTTCTGGATGGATATACCAGTAAGTTCACAAGCCGAAGCAACGGTAAACAGTCCCCTGTTCATAAGATAGAGGCTTAACATAGGATGGTACCGTTCGTAAGATAGCTTGGCAAGCTTCATATTAGATGATCGCTCAACAAGTTTACTTAACCCCTTTGGAAAATAACTTAGGTATTGCCAGTTCTTGAATCTTGCAAAAGAAGGATAACCACCAAACAGTTCATCAGAACCCAATCCGCTCAATACTGCTTTCAAACCGCATTGCCTTGCATACATACAAATGAAATAGGTATTGATGGCATCGATGCTTGGCTGATCCATTGCCTCCAGTATATCGGGCAGATGGGTTTCGAAATCAGACTGGTTAACCCTGAAGGCCTGGTGTTTGGCATTGGTAATATCGATCACCATCTTCTGGTAGATCTCTTCCGAATATTCTGCTTCATCAAATTGAATAGATAATGTGCTCAGCTTATCCCCTAAGATAGGAGCAGCCAATAATGTGAGTAGACTACTATCAATTCCTCCACTCAAAAAAAGCCCGACAGGTGCATCTGCAATGAGGTGTCGCTTTACGGCTTTGGGTAAAATATCTCTCGCTGCTTCAAGCGCTTCTTCTCTTGTGTTTATTTTAGTAGCATACCCTTCACTACTAAAGCTTGCCTTTTGCCGCTTCATCGTTGGCAGGTGAATGCTCATCCAGCTGCCTTTGGGAAGCATCTCAACTCCTTTAAGCGTGGTGAAGGGTTCAGGCAAATGGCCGAAAAGGAGAAATAGGGGTTTCCAAAGCCCTTCACCCTCCCAGCGTGGAAATAGAGATTTAAATGCCCTTACTTCAGAGGCAAAGAATAAAACTTTATTATCTGCATAGTAGTACAAAGGCTTCATTCCTGCATGATCCCTTGCAAGTACGATCTCGCTTTTTGGTTCATCCCAGATTGCCAGTGCATACATGCCATTGAATCGGGTAAAACAATTTTTGCCCCATTCTGCATAGCTTGCCAGGATAACTTCTGTATCTGTTTTTGTTGTAAAAACATGGCCCAGCGATTGAAGTTCTTTGCGTAACTCCTGGAAATTATAAATCTCCCCGTTGAATATGATTTGAGTATCGCCTTTTGCAGAAGCCATGGGCTGGTGTCCTGCTGCACTAAGGTCTATTATAGCAAGTCGACGATGGCCAAGAGCCAATGGTTTTTCCGGGTGCAGAAATATTCCTGCGTCGTCTGGTCCGCCCCGGTGCATCGAATCTCTCATGAGCAGGATATCCTGCTCAAGATTGGTTGAACCTGCATTATAAATACCAGCTATCCGGCACATTCGTATTTCGTCTTACAAGATATTAGAGCCCTACAAAATCTCTTACCTTTTGCAGTAGTGTTCTTTTGTTGTTCTCGCCGTAGCTATAACTGTAATTATAGTTGTAACTATAGCCATAACCATAGCCGTAACCATAACCATAATAAGAGTCTGTACCACCGATCTTCACATCATTTACAATAACGCCCATATTAGGAAGCACTTTATTCTTATGAAGATCGTCAACATATGCGATTTGTTTTTTCACTGTGTAACGTTGCCGAACAACATACAACGTGGCATCTGCATATTTGGCAAGTATTTTAGAGTCACTCACCAGTCCCACAGGGGCAGAATCGATAATAATCACATCGAAATTAGCCCTCAGGTAAGTAAACAGCTCATCCATTTTGGTATCCATGATCAACTCTGATGGATTAGGAGGAATAGGACCTGCTCCAATTACAAATAAGTTTGGCACTTCGCTTAATGGTTGCGGCAGATCTTCTTTTTTTGCACCGCCTATCACGTAATTACTTATACCAATATCTCTTTGCAAACTCAGGGCTTTCGACACCTTTGGCTTTCTCAGGTCAAGCTCAAGAATAACTGTTTTTTTACCTGCAACTGCCCAAACCGCAGCCATATTCATAGAACAGAATGTTTTACCTTCCCCGGCAATGGTAGATGTAACCAGGACTACCGGGTTTTTAGAAGGAGCACTTGTTAACAGAAACTGCAGGTTTGTTCGAAGTATTCTGAATTGCTCTGCAAGAATGCTCCTGTCTTTCATACCCACAACAAACTTCCGGGTCATGCTGCTATGATGTGCCACTTCACCAACGATAGGTGTGTCGGTAGCTTTCAAAAGGTCGTTTCGGGTAACGATCTTATCATTCAACAGATCTCTTACATAGATAAATCCAATAGGAATAAGAAGACCCAGGATAAATGCTACCCGGTAAATAGTTGATGTATTGGGGCTGATGGGGCTTCCGCCAGATACAGCTTCATCAATTGCAGATGCATTTCCAACAGATGATGCACGGGTAATGGCAGATTCCTCTCGCTTTTGTAATAGGTACAAGTATAATTTTTCCTTGATCCCTAGTTGACGCATGATCTCTGCATACTGTTTCTGTTGCTCGGGTATAGCCCTGATCTTTCCTGCCAGCAATCGGTATTCGCCTTCAAGTCTGTTTTTAAGTACTTTAGTAGAAATACTGATATTATTCAGATTCTCAATGATACTGGTTCTTACTTTTTCAAGTTGATTGTCCATCAAACGAATGCTGGGATGTGCTGCAGGCACACTTCGCAGTTCGGCCGATCGTTTTAACTGTAGCTCGTTGTAACCGGCAACAAGAGAATTTAATGTAGGGTCTATTATTCCGAGAGTAGAAGGCACCAGTTCAAAGCGTTGTGATGGGTTAGATACATATTGTTTGATCATATCCATTACCTGTAACTGTATCTCTGTATCCTCAAGTCTTTTCTTTACTGAGACAATCTCGGATGATTCCTGATCGCTTTGCTTATTTATATCAACCAGGTTATGTCGCTGTTGAAAACTTTGCTTTCCACCTTCTACATCGCCAAGTTCACGGTACAATAAGTTCAGGCGTTCTTCAACAAAAGCAATAGTATTATCAGCAACCCTGTTCTTTTCTTCAATATTCCTTAACCGGTATTCGATCACAAGTTGGTTCAACACATCTCGTCCTTTCTGTGGAATTTCTGTGCTGATGTTGATCCGCAGGATGCTGGCCTCCCTGTTCAATTGACTTACACTCAATGAACCTGCTAAGCCCGAAGCAACTGAGATGACAGGTACCCATGTTACATAATATTTATACCCTTCTGCCATACTTGCAGCATCAACAGATATATTTACAACCCCGTTCTTCAGCTGAAGTGTTTGGTTGGCACCAATGGCTTGTGTGTGTCCGTCGTATTTAGCTGTGACTTTGCCTCCCTTTTTCTCTATAACCAATCCTAAAGAATTAGAAGAATCTTTAATGTTTGAGAATACTGCTTTAATAGGTAATCCCGGACCATACATTTCAGATTTCTTCACCTTGCCTTCAGTATAATACAATACGTTTAACTCCAGGCTTGTTACAACTCGTGCCATCATGCTGGTGCTTTTCAGCAGTTCTGTTTCGTTTGCAAGATTGGCCTTCTTTTTATACAGGGTAAGCTGATCAAGCATCATTTCATCTGAAGGGCTTCCTCCTTTAGAATTGTCGTTGATTAGAACAGAAATACCAGATGAGTAGATGGGAACTTTATACCTTATATAGAGATAAGCAATGGTCACTGCCACAGCAGTACAGATAATGAACAAAGGCAGGTAGACCAGGTATTTAAAGAATATTTCTTTTGCAGTAAGCTTCGTTCCCGAATCCTGTATAACAATATTGGTAGTACTTGTAGTTGCCATCTTATTCGCCTTGATTTAGATAAAAGCCGGTCAAAAAAAGTAATGCTATCTGGTTATATTTAATATCAATAATCCTACTGTACTAAGTACCGCAAGAACAGAAGTTACTACAGAGATATTCCGGATGAACAATTGATCATTCTCCGTTTGTAATTTCCTGTTGTTCATAGACACATACACAACATCGTTTTGTTGTAAGTAATAATAAGGAGACTTGAATGTTTCGTTGCTCATTAGGTTGATATATCCGAATTCACGTTTTCCACCACTTTCACGGATTACCATGACACTATCACGTCGTCCGGTGATAGGTATATCCCCGGCCTGTCCGATAGCCTGTAAAATTGTGATCGATCCATCCGGAACTGGTATTACACCTTGTCTGCCTACCTCACCCAAAACCGTAACTTTAAAATTCATGAAATCTACCGTCACCACCGGATCAGTAAGAAATGGACTTAACTTACTAAGCAAAGTATCTCTTAACTCATTTCTCGTCAATCCTGCTGCATGGATAAATCCGAGTTGTGGATATAAAATTCTGCCAGAAGGATCAACACTTATTCCTTGACCCTGAGCCAATACTGCAGTTCCCGTACCTGAAGAAAGATTGTATGGCTTTGCCGATTCTGCATTTAAAGCAGTAACATAAATAGAGAGTTTATCTCCCGGCTGGATCTTTGCCTCGTAATTCTGTAAAGTTTTGTATACGCTGCTGTCACGCTTGTCGGCACTAAAATAATTGATGTTTTTAGGGGTCTTACAAGCTGTAAAAGAAGAGATTAAACACACTGCTAAGCAGCAGTAGAATAGCAATCTTGTTTTCATAAACAAATATTAAGAGCAAAGCTTCGCTTTTCCCAGTCCCATATATGGCACAAAGGGTACGTTCGAAGCGTGCAAATATAGTCTTCCAACGCTTCTTAATTCTCACACTAACTGGTAATTAACGATCCTGCAGAGATAGATTGATCTTGTGCTTAGGTATACATGGTAAGAACTGGTGCTCTGAAAATCCAAATTAATTGTATAATTATAATAATTATGCATTGCAATTAATCCAGGTAATATTCGGTTTTTAACGGCTTGGTTACAATATGCAGGAGTTTCTGATCAAGAAGGTGCGATAAGGTGTTGTAATCTCTACTATAGTTATCAATGAAATTTCATGATCAATGAATAACAAAGCAACGAACATGTACGAATTATTCTCATTTTAACACTTTCAACCCCTTTTACCTTAGTCACCCTCTGATAAGCATCAAGTGATACATGTTCTTTTCGTGACTTCCGTCCTCTGCCTTACACAATTCCTAATTCCATAACTTGCTACTGCAAATTCAATGTAAGCCTCCAATTTCAAACGCAGATTGTAATGTCAAACCCTTCCAATCGTTATTATTCGCTTGATGTATTTCGTGGTGCTACTGTTGCCTTAATGATATTGGTGAATAATCCCGGCACCTGGGCACATATCTACTCTCCTTTAGAACATGCTACATGGCATGGATGCACACCAACAGACCTTGTTTTTCCTTTCTTCCTCTTTGCTGTGGGTAATGCCATGGCTTTTGTAATGCCGCGTTTCGAACAAAAGGGGTCGTCTGCATTCTGGAAAAAAGTCATCAGCAGAACAATACTTATTTTTTGCATCGGTTTATTCCTTAACTGGTCTCCTTTTGTTAAATGGGATGGAGATAAATTGGTAGGCAAACCCTGGGAAACAGTAAGACTTCTAGGCGTGTTGCAACGAATCGCCATTGCTTACTTTTTTGCATCTGTAATTGTTTTTTATGCGAAAGCAAGAGGCGCATTTGTATTGGGTGCAATCATACTTTTGATCTACTGGATGTTGTGCTGGTGGCTCGGTGCTCCGGCAGATCCTTTTTCACTACCTGGATATTTCGGAACCGATGTAGATAAATCAATCCTCGGTGTATCACACATGTATAAAGGAGAAGGCGTTCCTTTTGATCCCGAAGGACTAACCAGCAGTTTAACAGCGATTGTGCAGGTGATATTCGGTTACCTCGTAGGGCAATACATCCAGGCAAAAGGAAAAAATACCGAGATGCTCTCCAACTTGTTTGTAGCCGGCTTAATAATGGTTGTTGCCGGGGCAGCCTGGGATCTTGCTTTCCCGATCAATAAAAAGATCTGGACAAGCAGTTACGTTGTATACACTACAGGGCTTGCCATGCTCACCATAGGTGTTATGATTCATTTACTTGAATTTAGGAATGCAAAAGGTGCATGGAGTCGCTTTTTCGATGTATTTGGAAAGAACCCTCTTTTCATATTTGTATTGAGTGGCTTTCTGCCGAGAGTACTTGGATTATTTCGCTGGGTAGATCATTATACCCCTGAAGGAAAGAAAGTATACACCTCGGCATTTCCGTGGTTTTATGAAAACGTTTGCAAACCAATATCAGCAGACCCCAGGCTGGGATCTTTGGTGTATGCCATCTGTATGATCATATTTTACTGGCTGATCGTGTATGTATTAGATAAGAAAAAGATCTATATCAAAGTATAAATTCCTTTATCCATTGCTTTGACCTTTTCTTAATATAAATCGTTGGTATTAATAGCTAATTTGCATGGAGAGATGAACCTGAAAGAGATAAAAAAAAACCCCGGCTTTCGTTTTATACTAAAGTTTCTTGTGATCTTCCTGGGGCTTAATTTTTTTCATGATCTGTTCATCGGGGTTACTGCACCTGGCGGATTGTATTTTCCTTTTCTTGAAGAAAACCTCAACTATGTAGCCTGGATTCGCCATTCGATCTTGTGGGGATCGATGCATCTTTCCGGTTTGTTTGGATACGAATCTTACATTGACGGCCCCTTCCATCTTCGTTCTGTAACAGGACCAGGTGTTCAGATGGTTTATTCGTGTATAGGATTAGGCATCATGAGCTTTTGGGCAGGTTTTGTATTGGCTCACGAACTTAACTGGAAGAAAAAACTTTTCTGGACGATGCTTGGGCTTGCAGTTATCTGGATCATCAACTGCTTCAGGGTTTCTGTTATATTAGCTGCAACAGTCAACAGGTGGAATCCCAGTAAATACTTAGATCATCACGATACATTCAACATCGTTGCTTATATCTTCCTGTTTATTTTGATTCTCTTATTTGTAAGAAAAGAAGGATTGCATAAGACTCCAGAAATAAAGGAACCTGCTCCTGAAGTTTAATACAGTCTGACCGTCCCGGTCTGACTGGCTTCATAACATTTCTTCAAAACCGCATCAGTTCATTCATGCCTTGCATATATAGCGAAGGGTTATATCTTTCCTTTTAGGAGAGGGAAATATTTAGATCATCACAATAGATTCAACATCGTTGCTTATATCTTCCTGTTTATTTTGATTCTCTTATTTGTAAGAAAAGAAGGATTGCATAAGACGGCTGAAATAAACGAACCTGCTCCTGAGGTTTAATACAGTCTGACCGTCCCGGTCTGACTGGTTACCTGCCTTGCATATAGCAAAGGGTTTTTATCTCCCCTTTAGGGTTTTGCGGCAAACAGTCGTTCCGCTTTCTCAATACTTTCCGGTTTACCTACATCAATAAACTTACTCGCAGAATGATCAAAAGAGTGAATCAAATGATCTTTGGCAAGATCAAGATAAACATCTACCATCGAAAACTTACCTTGTTTTGTTAGCTGTTTCAATATACTTCCACTGATCACATGAACACCGCTAAAAGCTTTTTGATGCAGATCAGGTGATTGCCTTACGATCTTCTCTTCTCCGGTATTAATGTTTTTCCATCCACACAGTTCATTCTTATTGTTGAACAGGAAATATCTTGAGGTTGATCTTTCTGTTACAGCCAGTGTTGCGATCGCATCACTGTTTGTATGTTGCTGTATCATTGCCGAAAGATTCAGATTAGTAAGTATATCAACATTCATTAAAACGAAAGCTTCTTCCTTTGATAAATACCATTCCGCTTTCTTTAAACCGCCACCTGTTTCCAGCACAGCATCTGTTTCATCAGAGATGGTAATATCACTTCCCCAACCGTTGTTTTCTTTTATTGCAGAAATGATCTGATCAGCAAAGTGATGCACATTCACGATCACTTCTTTTATACCAAACTGCTGCAGGTACTCAACATTTCTTTGCAGCAGGCTTTTACCTCCAACTTCAGCCAATGCTTTAGGATGATGGTCTGTCCATGGCTTTAATCTGGTACCCAATCCCGCTGCTAAAATCATTGCCTTCATATAGACCTCACCCAATTTTTTTCGTTAGTATGACAGAGTTCCACCTTCACCTTATACTTATTTTTTAAATGCCTTGCTGTTTGTTCAGCAGCATACACACTTCTGTGCTGACCACCAGTGCATCCAAAATTGATCATCAAACTTTTAAATCCTCTCTTTATGTAATCTTCAACTGATATATCAACGAGGTCGAACACACTGTTTAAGAAATCCTGCATCTTAGTTCGCTGCTCCAGGAAGTCCATCACACTTTTGTCTTTACCACAAAGTGTTTTATACTCATCAAACCTACCGGGATTTAAAATTCCCCTCATATCAAAAACAAATCCACCACCATTCTCTGTTTCATCGGCAGGAATGCCTTTTTTATAAGAGAAACTGCAGATCTTAACTACCAATGGTGTTTCTTCATCAGCCTGTATAGGTTCAAACTTTGCGATCATCTCATCATCAACAACCATTCGCAGTGCTTTATAGAACTCAGGCAGATCAATACCCAGATCCATGTTTTTTACAAACCATTGCAGGTTACGCAAAGCCAGCGGAATACTGCTTAAAAAATGAGCTTTACGTTGAAAGAATCCCCTGAAACCATAAGCACCCAGTACCTGTAACAAACGTATCAGCACATAGCCATTATATTGATGCACGAAAGCACTTCGATTAATTGGATGATCCATTAACTGATCCACCTCATCCATATAATATTCCAGCAAACTATTCTTCCATTCATCACTCAGTTCTGCTTTTGCCTGCCACAACATTGAAGCAACATCATATTGCAAAGCACCATGCATACCTCCCTGGTAATCGATAAAATGTACTTCATCATTCTTTACAATAATGTTCCTGCTCTGAAAATCACGGAACATAAAATACTTGTACGGAGTACGGGTAAGGTAAGTGCTCAGGTCTTCAAAATCATCCAGCATTGCCTGCTTATCGTAAGGCTGTTTTAGTGTGTCGAGGAAATAATATTTAAAATAAAGCAGATCACTAAGTATTGCCTGCTTACCAAACTCTTTTGCGGTGAGGCACCAGTCATAATTCAGTCCTTTATCCCCCAATATCTGGATCCTTGCAAGTTGTTTTAAACTTTTCTGAAACAATCCGTATACGTAATCATTATGACCATGCTGCGTTAGTTTATCCAGCAAACTTTCTGTTCCAAGATCTTCCTGTATGTAGATCGAAGTATCATCGCTAATGGCAAGTATTTCAGGAACCGGAAGTTTTTTTTGCCTGAAGTGCAGTGTAAAATTGATAAAGGTTCTGTTCTCCTGGATGTTGTTATTATAAGTTGCGATGAAAGTTTCATCCTCAAAATATATCCTGAAATAAATTCTATCGCTTCCGCTTTGCGGCAGTTTTTCAATTCTGTCTGCAGGTTTTCCTTTCAGATTTTCAAATAAAGAGCCTATTCCTTCCAACGCAGCTTCCATACGATTGTTTGCGGCGAAAATAGGTTATTTATGAAACCAGCTAAGGTAACTCGTGGCTTCACTTGTTGCGACGCTCCATTCATCTGTTGGAACAATGAGCAACAAAAAAGGATGAACCAAAGCTCATCCTTTCAAAATATTTAATCTTGAGTTGAAAGATCATCTTCCATCACCGTCCAACAAGTTTCCAAGTCCACCTAAAATACTTCCTTCTTCTCTTCTGTTAGTAGTTCCGTAAGATAATATCCTGCTTGCCAGTCGGCTAACAGGCAATGTTTGAATCCATACTTTACCTGGTCCACGAAGTACAGCAAAGAATAATCCTTCACCACCAAATATGGTGTTCTTAATTCCACCAACAAATTGAATATCGTAATCTACAGAACGGGTAAATCCAACGATACATCCGGTATCTATCTTTAAAGTTTCACCCGGCTGAAGTTCTCTTTCCATTACATGACCACCTGCATGCATAAAAGCAAAACCATCGCCTTCCAGTTTCTGCATTATGAATCCTTCGCCTCCAAACAAGCCTGTACCAAGTTTGCGTTGAAATTCAATTCCAACACTTACACCTTTGGCAGCACAGAGAAAAGAATCCTTTTGGCAGATCACTGTTCCACCCATTTGCAGAAGATCCAATGCGATGATCTTTCCTGGGTAAGGAGATGCAAAGCTCACTCTTCTTTTTCCATGACCAATATTGGTAAAAGCCGTCATAAATAAACTTTCACCGGTCAATAATCTTTTGCCGGCACCCCATAACTTTCCAAGAAGGCCACCTTGTTGCTGGCTCCCATCTCCGAAAATGGTTTGCATTTGTATACCATCGTCCATCATCATAAAAGCACCTGCTTCTGCGATGGCAGTTTCGTTAGGATCAAGTTCTACTTCAACGAACTGCATTTCCTCTCCGTAGATTTTGTAGTCTATATCATGATTATTTCTCATCAGTAAAGTTTAGTGCGCAAATTATGAAATGAAGTAGAGTGAGAAAAGAAATATGGCGATTCAAGTAGGAATCTAGTGCCAAGCAGTGAAGTTAGGCCTATTATAATATGAGGTTATAGTATATGCAATAAAAAAGCCTCACATTTCTGTGAGGCTTCTTCAATAAATATGGCAGCTACCTACTCTCCCGCATTGTGGTGCAGTACCATCGGCCATGAGGGGCTTAACTTCTCTGTTCGGTATGGGAAGAGGTGAACACCCTCGGCAGAACCACCATAAAAAGTTGAAAGTTTTAAGTTTTTAGGTCATAAGTGACTTAGCACTTACAACTTATTACTTACAACCTTTTAATAAGGTGACATATCGGAAAAAATCGATCTCTTGAATATCTCAATCTCAGGAAAAACCTGAATAATAATAAAATTAAAGCTTACGGGTAATTAGTACTACTCGACTTTGCTGTTACCAGCTTTACATCTGTAGCCTATCAACGTCATCGTCTTTGACGACCCTTAAAAGTAAACTCATCTTGAGGAAGGTTTCACGCTTAGATGCTTTCAGCGTTTATCCTTGCTGTACGTAGCTACTCTGCATTGCACCTGGCGGCACAACAGATACACCAGCGGTACATACGACCCGGTCCTCTCGTACTAAGGTCATGTCCTCTCAATTTACTAGCGCCCACCACAGATAGGGACCGAACTGTCTTGCGACGTTCTGAACCCAGTTCACGTGCCACTTTAATCGGCGAACAGCCGAACCCTTGGGACCTTCTCCAGCCCCAGGATGTGACGAACCGACATCGAGGTGCCAAACCTTACCGTCGATATGAGCTCTTGGGTAAGATCAGCCTGTTATCCCCGGAGTACCTTTTATCCTTTGAGCGACGGCCCTTCCATGCAGAACCGCCGGATCACTTTAGCCAGCTTTCGCTCCTGCTCGGCTTGTTTGCCTCACAGTCAAGCACCCTTATACTAATGCGCTCTACGTACGATTACCAACCGTACTGAGGGTACCTTTGCAAGCCTCCGTTACTTTTTAGGAGGCGACCACCCCAGTCAAACTACCCACCATGCAATGTCCCCTTGTAGGGTTAGGTTCTAAGTAAACAAAGGTTGGTATTTCAACGATGACTCCATGACTCCTGGCGAAGCCACTTCAAAGTCTCCCAACTATCCTACACATTGTTTACTCAAAATCAATGCAAAGTTGTAGTGAAGGTTCACGGGGTCTTTCCGTCCCGTGGCGGGTAACCGGCATCTTCACCGATACTACAATTTCACCGGGCTCGTGGAGGAGACAGTGTTCAACTCATTAGACCATTCGTGCAGGTCGGAACTTACCCGACAAGGAATTTCGCTACCTTAGGACCGTTATAGTTACGGCCGCCGTTTACTGGGGCTTCAGTCAGGAGCTTTGGCTTGCGCCGAACACCCTTCCTTAACCTTCCAGCACCGGGCAGGTATCAGGCTCTATACGTCATCTTTCGATTTTGCAGGGCCCTGTGTTTTTGTTAAACAGTTGGTTGAACCATTTTACTGTGACCTACCGAAGTAGGTACGCTTTATCCCGAAGTTACAGCGTCAATTTGCCTAGTTCCTTCTCCACGGCTCACCCGAGCGCCTTAGAATACTCATCCCGTCTACCTGTGTCGGTTTGCGGTACTGGCTGCTATACTCGCTTTTCTTGGAAGAAATTTTACAGTTTCGCCTCCCCCGAAGGTTCAGCTCAACGCCCTATTCCGTCAGGACGTAACTGCCACGTTTCTCCGTCACTTTTAATGTATAGCAGGTACTGGAATATTAACCAGTTTTCCATCAGATGCCCCTTTCGGGTTTTCCTAAGGACCAGACTAACCCTGATCCGATTAACGTTGATCAGGAACCCTTAGACTTTCGGCGAAGGAGTTTTTCACTCCTTTTATCGTTACTTATGCCTACATTTTCTTTTGAAATCGCTCCAGCATACGTCGCCGTACACCTTCGATGCAGATTTCAATGCTCCCCTACCAATTGTACAAGTACAATTTTAGAACTTCGGTTAGTAGTTTGATGCCCGATTATTTTCCGTGCAGGACCTCTCGACCAGTGAGCTGTTACGCACTCTTTAAATGAATGGCTGCTTCCAAGCCAACATCCTGGCTGTTATAGAAGTCCCACCTCGTTTGATCAACTTAACTACTTATTAGGGACCTTAGTTGCTAATCTGGGTTATTTCCCTCTCGGCCACGGACCTTAGCGCCCGCAGCCTCACTGCCACAGATATTTATTAGCATTCGGAGTTTGTCAGGGTTTGGTAGGCGGTGAAGCCCCCTAGCCCAATCAGTAGCTCTACCTCTAATAAACTTCAATATGTGACGCTGTTCCTAAAAACATTTCGGGGAGAACGAGCTATCTCTCAGTTTGATTGGCCTTTCACCCCTATCCACAGGTCATCCCAAGACTTTTCAACGTCAACGGGTTCGGTCCTCCAGTTAGTTTTACCTAACCTTCAACCTGCCCATGGATAGATCACAAAGTTTCGCGTCTACCCCGACTGACTAATCGCCCTATTTGGACTCGCTTTCGCTTCGGCTCCGTTACACAAGAACTTAACCTCGCCAGTCAGGAGTAACTCGTAGGCTCATTATGCAAAAGGCACGCCGTCACTGCTTGCGCAGCTCCGACCGCTTGTAAGCACACGGTTTCAGGTACTATTTCACTCCCCTGTTCGGGGTGCTTTTCACCTTTCCCTTACGGTACTGGTTCACTATCGGTGTCTGAGGAGTATTTAGCCTTACCAGATGGTGCTGGCAGATTCACGCAAGATTTCTCCGGTCCCGCGCTACTCAGGATACTGCTCGTCCCTCTCAATTTGCACTTACAGGGCTATCACCTGCTATGGCTCAACTTTCCAGAAGATTCAGTTTGATGAGAGTTTCTAAATGCAGTCCTACAACCCTTAAGCGGCACGCCGCTTAAGTTTGGGCTCTTCCCATTTCGCTCGCCACTACTCAGGGAATCATTGTTATTTTCTTTTCCTCCGGGTACTTAGATGTTTCAGTTCTCCGGGTTGGCTCTCTTTCGAGTGCTATATCTTCAATATAGCGGGTTGTCCCATTCGGAAATCTAAGGATATAACGCTTGTGTGCAGCTCTCCTTAGCTTATCGCAGCTTACCACGTCCTTCATCGCCTCTCAGACCCAAGGCATCCACCGTGTGCCCTTATTCGCTTTAAAAAATTTAGAAATTGTAGTGATGTTACCACCACTAACTTTTGATTTTGATACTCAATTTATATGAGATCGCTTTTCCAATATGTCAAAGAACTTGATATCAACCTAAGCTGATAAAAGTAGATGTTAAGGTTACGAACCTAATAGACCTGATGTCTACATCTTCATGTTTGAAAGAACTGTTTGTTTTGGTGGAGGATATCGGAGTCGAACCGATGACCCTCTGCGTGCAAGGCAGATGCTCTAGCCAACTGAGCTAACCCCCCAGAGGAATTAGCCAATTAGACAATTTGCCAATGTGCTAATTTTTGGTAGACCCGACCAGAGTTGAACTGGTGACCTCTACATTATCAGTGTAGCGCTCTAACCAACTGAGCTACGGGTCTGGATCGGGAACCAATAATAAAATAAGAACTAATAAGATTGAAAGTTGGAGAAGCAACAGTATGTAAGGTAAAACATACTCTAAAAAGGAGGTATTCCAGCCGCACCTTCCGGTACGGCTACCTTGTTACGACTTAGCCCCAGTCATCGATTTTACCCTAGGCAGCTCCTTTCGGTTACCGACTTTAGGTACACCCGACTCCCATGGCTTGACGGGCGGTGTGTGCAAGGTCCGGGAACGTATTCACCGTATCATTGCTGATATACGATTACTAGCGATTCCAGCTTCACGCAGTCGAGTTGCAGACTGCGATCTGAACTGAGAGGGAGTTTTTGGGATTGGCTTCACATCGCTGTGTTGCAGCCCTTTGTCTCCCCCATTGTAGCACGTGTGTAGCCCTGGGCATAAAGGCCATGATGACTTGACATCATCCCCTCCTTCCTCACGTCTTACGACGGCAGTTTCTTTAGAGTTCCCAGCATTACCTGTTGGCAACTAAAGATAGGGGTTGCGCTCGTTGCGGGACTTAACCCAACACCTCACGGCACGAGCTGACGACAGCCATGCAGCACCTTACTGGCAGTGTATTGCTACAAAGTGAGCTTTCACCCACAGTCTCCCAGCATTCTAGCCCAGGTAAGGTTCCTCGCGTATCATCGAATTAAACCACATGCTCCACCGCTTGTGCGGACCCCCGCCAATTCCTTTGAGTTTCAACCTTGCGGTCGTACTTCCCAGGTGGGATACTTAATGCTTTCGCTCAGACACACACAGTGTATCGCGTATGTCGAGTATCCATCGTTTAGGGCGTGAACTACCAGGGTATCTAATCCTGTTTGATCCTCACGCTTTCGTGCCTCAGCGTCAATGACTCCGTAGCGAGCTGCCTTCGCAATGGGTGTTCTATGTCATATCTAAGCATTTCACCGCTACATGACATATTCCGCTCACCTCCAGAGAATTCAAGATCGATAGTATCAATGGCAGTTTCCGAGTTAAGCTCGAAGATTTCACCACTGACTTACCGACCCGCCTACGCACCCTTTAAACCCAGTGAATCCGGATAACGCTTGCACCCTCCGTATTACCGCGGCTGCTGGCACGGAGTTAGCCGGTGCTTATTCAAATGGTACCGTCAAGTGATCAAGAATGACCTTTTTTCGTCCCATATAAAAGAAGTTTACAATCCAGAGGACCTTCATCCTTCACGCGGCATGGCTGGTTCAGACTTTCGTCCATTGACCAATATTCCTTACTGCTGCCTCCCGTAGGAGTCGGGCCCGTGTCTCAGTGCCCGTGTGGCTGATCATGCTCTCACATCAGCTACTGATCGTAGACTTGGTGGGCCGTTACCCCGCCAACTATCTAATCAGCCGCACACCCATCTTTCAGTGATAAATCTTTAATAATAAAGAGATGCCTCTTCAATATTCTATGGGGTATTAATCCAAATTTCTCTGGGCTATTCCCCGCTGAAAGGAAGGTTGTGTACGTGTTCCGCACCCGTTTGCCGGTCGCCATCAAGTATTGCTACTCATGCTGCCCCTCGACTTGCATGTATTAAGCCTGCCGCTAGCGTTCATCCTGAGCCAGGATCAAACTCTCCATTGTAAATGTTGTTTGATCTCTGACTATTAGTCTCAATTAAATTGAAATTAACGTCGGAGTTTTAATTTTGTTACGTTTAAACCTTACCACAAAAACTAATTTTTGTGTACTGTTGCTTCCAAACTTTCAAAGATCTTTTGGCGTATTTGCCGTCCCGTTTTTCATTGGGGTTGCAAAGGTAACCGTTTATTTATTTTCACCAAATTTATTTTCGAATTTCTTCGATAATTTTTCAGGCGATTTAAATCAGTATTTCTTGTAGAACTTACCGCTTTTTTAAAGCGGGGTGCAAAGATAAGGAGTTGAAGTTATCTGGCAAATTTTCTTTCAAAAATTTCTTCAACATTTGCACTATTTTTTTGAAGAACAACCTCGTTTTTTAAACGGGAGTGCAAAGATAAAGGAGTTTGTTTTTCTACCAAATTTTCTTTCGAAAATTTCTTTGCTTTTTACATTTTCTTTTTAGAGCTGTCCGCAATTTTCATTGGGACTGCAAACATACTGTGCTGAGTTGATGTGGCAAATTTTCTTTCGAAAATTTCTCAGCTTTTAGCATTTTATTTTTCTAAGAACTATCCGCTTTTTTCAGTTGCGGGGTGCAAATATAGGACGGGTTTTGATGCTGCAAAATCTTTTTGAAAATAAAGTTTGTTAAAGACACTGAGAGGCTTGCTGGTAAAGGATTTCAGCGATGTATATTTTTTTAGTGCATGTGTTTTATAGCTAGAAACACAAATACGATAGGTAACAGAAGCTATGGAAATGGAACTGTGAACTGAGCGTAGCAACAGACGATGCTATAATGATCTGCAGTTGGCTAACTGATTTTCTGTAAATAGTCGTTGGGATACTCAACCTGGTTAAGAAATAATCCGTGTGCAGGCGCCGAAAAATTAGCGGTTGCCTGTTGATCGCTCAACAATAGATCTTTAAATGACTGGACTGTGATAATACCTCTTGCCGTTCGCAACATTGTAGATACCAAAGCCCTGACCATGCCTCTTAGAAACCTGTTTGCCCGAACATTATATATAAGCATATCGCTTTCCTGGATCCATTGAGATAGCTGAATACTGCAATTAAAATTATTTACCTGGGTATTACGCTTGGAGAAAGCTGTAAAACATTGTTGATCTTTAACCAGTTGTGCAGTTTCGTGCAGTACGGTAACATCTATCTTATAGGGATAATACCAGGCCCGATCATTTAAAAATGGATCTTTCGCCTTGTAAATAAAGTATTTATACTCCCGGCTCAACGCATCAAACCTGCAGTGACCATCATCTTTTACCTTATAAAATGCTTTTGCGGCAATATCGGGTGGAAGGATGGCATTAAGGTTATATATATCCTTTTGTTGAAGTTGCAATTGCGTATCGAAGTGAAAGAAGTTCTGGTATGCATGCACTCCTGCATCTGTTCGGGATGAACCTGTTAAGCTAAATGGCTGTTTATATAGCGTTTGTAATGCAGATTCTACCGAAGACTGAATGGTTTTAGCATTTTCCTGCACCTGAAAGCCACTGTAATTAGTTCCTTTATAGCTGAGCTCTAAAAAATACCGGGGCATGGTTCAAAGCTAAGGTATTGCCATCCATAAAATTTCGGGTATATGGTTTGAGGCTCGGGATACATTTGCATTTATAATTAACTTATTCTACATGAGAAACTTAGCATTGGCAGTACTCTGCCTGATGGTAATTGATTCACAAGCGCAGGTTCATCAACAAAAAACACCAGACAGTTCGTGGAAAACAGTGTACAGGGCATTTGCAACCAAGGTGAACGACCTTGTGCATACCAGGCTTGACGTGAAATTTGATTTCAATAAATCGTATTTGTTGGGAAAGGCATGGATCACACTTAAGCCACACTTCTACCCTACCGATAGTTTGGAATTAGATGCCAAAGGAATGAACATCAATGCTGTTGCACTCGTGAAAGGCGGAAAGAATACGCCATTACAGTATCGTTATGTTGATAGCCTGATACTCAAGATCAAACTTGATAAGACCTACAAGAACACAGAAAGCTATACGGTATATATAGACTATGTATCTAAACCTGATGAATTTACCGGTGCTGTAGGAAGTGCCGCCATCAACGATGCAAAGGGTTTGTACTTTATTAATCCGAGAGGAGAAGAACCCAATAAACCCACCCAGGTATGGACACAAGGTGAAACAGAAGCCAGTTCTGTTTGGTTTCCTACGATCGATAAGCCCAATCAAAAAACAACAGAAGAACTCAGCATGACAGTTCCGTCGAAATATGTTACGCTGAGTAATGGTAAACTCATCAGCCAAAAGAAAAACAGCGACGGCACCAGAACAGATACCTGGAAAATGGATCTTCCGCATGCACCATATCTCTTTTTTATGGGTGTAGGAGAATATGCTGTAATAAAAGACTCATACAAAGGGAAGGAAGTAAGTTATTATGTAGAAAAAGCTTACGAAAAAGAAGCAAGAAAGATATTCGGTTTAACACCTGAAATGATGACCTTCTTCTCTAAGATCACAGGTGTTGATTATGTGTGGCCCAAGTATGCCCAGATCGTAGGAAGAGATTATGTAAGTGGCGCCATGGAAAATACTACAGCAACATTGCACCAGGAAAGTGCCCAGCAAAATGCAAGACAATTGATGGATGGCAATAAATGGGAAGATGTTGTTGCACATGAACTATTTCACCATTGGTTTGGTGATCTTGTTACAGCAGAGAGTTGGAGCAACCTTACCGTGAATGAGAGCTTTGCCAACTACAGCGAATACCTGTGGCGTGAATACAAATATGGTAAAGATGCTGCAGACGAAAGCGGCTTGAATGA
Source organism: Chitinophagaceae bacterium (assembly GCA_024508725.1). Lineage (GTDB taxonomy): Bacteria > Bacteroidota > Bacteroidia > Chitinophagales > Chitinophagaceae > JAEZDC01. The sequence goes on from JANINS010000003.1 coordinate 584,620, forward strand.
AGTTGCCGGGTATATGAGAGGCGACAATCCTAACCGGGATCTGGTAAGGTATTATTACAGGGATAAGGAAGATATGTTCGATGCAGTAAGCTATAATAAGGGTGGAAGAATACTGCACATGCTGCGTAACTATGTTGGTGATAGTGCATTCTTTAAATCATTGAATGTATATCTCACCAAAAACAAATTTGGTACAGGTAACGCTGACAAACTAAGGCTTGCTTTTGAAGAAGTAACCGGCAAAGATCTTAACTGGTTCTTTAACCAGTGGTACTTTGGCAGTGGACATCCCGAGTTAGAAATAAGTTATGGATATGATGCAGCTAACAGGCAATCCTTAGTATACATCAAACAAGTGCAGCCAACAGGAAAAATATTCCGTTTGCCATTTGCAGTGGACATTTATAATGGCAACAAAAAAACAAGATATAACGTGGAAGTGAGCAAACCATCAGACACGCTACGTTTTACTGCTACAACCAAGCCCGACCTTGTAAATGTAGATGCAGAAAAAATATTGCTCACTGCCAAGAAAGACGATAAAAGCCTGGCTGAATATATACACCAGTATCGCTATGCCGGTAAATTTTTAGACAGGTATGAGGCACTGGAATATGCTGCTGCTAACATTCACGATGCTGCTGCATTACAATTGGTAAAAGATGCTATCAACGATCCTTATTTCCTTTTAAGAAGAAAAGCAATTGGTAGCTTATACGATTCTGTTCTGGATGCTGCAACAAGAACAAAAATCGAAACCATTGCAACGAAAGATCCCAACAGGTTGGTAAGAGCTGATGCGATTGATCTCTTAGGTAGCTTAAGAGATAACAAATACAAAAGCCTTTTCGTACAATCAACAAAAGATTCTTCTTACACTGTTGCCGGTGCAGGTTTAATGGCATTGTTAGAGATCGATGAACCTGCAGCTGTTGCTTTATTACCCGAATTGAAAAAAGATGCAAAAGGAAACCTGGAACAAGCCATCAGCATTGCAGAAATATTTGCGAAAACAGATGCAGACTTCGACTCGATGTACAACGACTTTGATGATGCCACCATGCTGGAGAAACTAAACAAGTTCAACGTCTTCATCATGTACTTATCTAAAGTGGAAAACACAGCTAAGTTTAAACAAGGCTTAGATGCATTGGTACAATTCAGAGACAGGCTTGCACCTTTTGCACCTGGTTTTAAAGAAGCAGTGAATAAAGAATTTGAAACATTGAAAGAAAGAAAACTGAGAAGAAAAACTTCTTCGAACAGTTCGGCTATTGATGAGCAGATTTCTTTGATCAATGCAGCAATAAAAAAGTGATCATAAACGGATTTAAATAAAGTGGGCCGGAGTGAAAACTCCAGCCCGATTTTAATCCGTACCCTATGAAAACTTTGTCAAAGATAACTGCTATGAAGATTTCTTATAATGTAATGTAATATTAAATCTTGCATTTCTTAATCCCGTAAAATTACTGACAGGCTTGTTGCTGCTTATAACGCTTCGGTGATGATTTTATTTCTGTAGCAGGTAGTTTTAATACCAGCCTTCCGTTATTTTGAGATGCCTTTCAATTAATGCTATGATACTTGTTGATACTCACTGTCATTTGTATTTACCTGAGTTTGATTCTGATCGTAACTCAATGTTACAACGTGCAAAAGACAAAGGCGTACATAAGTTCTATCTGCCAGGAATAGACAGAAGTGTTATTGATCCAATGTTGAAGATGGAAACCGACTTTCCTGAACAATGCTTTCCCATGATGGGACTTCATCCCTGTTCGGTAAAAGAGAACTATCTCGCAGAACTGGAACTGATCAAACAATGGCTGAACAAAAGAAGATTTGCAGCAGTAGGTGAAATAGGATTGGATTTTTATTGGGATAAAACATTTGTTCAGCAGCAATACGATGCATTCAACCAACAAATGGAGATCGCATTGCAGCATCATCTTCCCATAGTCATCCATTCAAGAGATGCGATGCAGGAATGCATTAATGAAGTAAAACCTTTTGCCGCAAGAGGCTTGAAAGGTGTATTTCATTGTTTTGGTGATAGCCTTGATGCCGCTAACCAGATCATTGAGATGGGTTTTTATTTAGGCATAGGTGGGGTAGTAACTTATAAGAAAAGCGGACTGGCTGAAGTACTGCAGCATCTATCACTTGATTATATTGTATTAGAAACAGATGCTCCTTATCTTACTCCTGTGCCTTTCCGTGGTAAAAGAAATGAAAGCAGCTACATTACTTATGTGGCAGAAAAGATCGCTGAAGCAAAGGGCGTTACAATTGAGGAAGTGGCAGATATAACTACCCGAAATGCTGAAAAGCTGTTCACACCTTTCTCTTCCTGATCTTTTTTAGTAATTCTTCTTTAATTTCCTGCTCCGAATTACTGCTATGAGAGTTTTCCCTGGCACAGCATTGCTGTTGCTCATCAATATCAACCTGTCAGCTCAAACAACCCTGGGCAAATCTGCTGCTGATGCTTATGTGATCACTAGAATGGCTGAGAAATTTCATCTGCAACCTAAAGCCATAGACAACGAATTTTCCATTTCCATCTTCAATAGAACACTCAAAGCTTTGGATGAAGAACGGATATTCTTCACACAGGATGACATTAAGCAACTGATCCCCTATCAACAACAGTTAGACGAAGAAGTAACGGGCAGAAAAATAAACTTCCTTCAACTACTGTCAACGATCTATGAAACAAGACTTCGACAGGTTGATACCATGATCGATCACCTCACTAAGTCTCCTTTCGAGTTTACAACGAAAGAAAAATTAACCGTTACAGAAGACACCAGCTATGCTGCGAATGCATCAGCTCAAAGAACCAAGATCAGGAAATTATTAAAGGCGAATGTGCTGCAGATATTACTCGAAACTGTGAAGCCGTCATCTTCAATTGCACCTGCCCGACAAAAACAAATTACCGACAGCCTGGAGATCGTGTATAGAAAGAAAGTTCAGTCTGCATTAAAGCGCATCATTAAAAAAGACCTCGAAAGTCCGGGTGGAATTCCACAACTTATTGGTGAAACATTTTGCGAAACCATTGCTACTTATTACGATCCGCATACAGCTTATTTCTCCCTCACCAACAAAGAAAACTTTGATAGTGAGCTGGGACAAAAATCAATGGTATTGGGTTTTGGACTGGATGAGAACGATGCAGACCAGGTGATCATCTCTGAACTGAAACCGGGAAGTCCGGCTTATAAAAGTGGTCAGTTGAATGAAGGCGACAGGATCGTAACCTTACAATGGCAAGGCAAAGAAGCGATTGATGTATCGGATGCCAGCATTAGCGAGATCGCTTCTATTCTTGATGCCAGCAACCACGACAAAATAAAGATCACTGTTATTAAAGCTGATGGTGCAAAAAGAGATGTAGAACTTTCGAAAGCACAAATGGATGACGACACCGATGCCGACAAAGTAAAAAGCTTCATACTTAAAGGCGAAAGAAAGATCGGTTACATTTCTTTACCTGCTTTTTACAGTGACTGGGAGAATGAAGAGAATGTAAACGGATGTGCCAACGATGTGGCAAAAGAGATCATCAAGTTAAAGAATGAAAAGATCGATGGACTGATACTCGACCTCAGGTACAATGGCGGTGGCTCTGTACAGGAAGCCATTGATCTTTCAGGGATATTTATTGATGTGGGTCCTGTTGGTATGCAGAAAGATCGTTCATCGAAAGTCTATACTTTCAAAGACATGAACAGGGGTACGATATATGATGGTCCGCTTTTTATTATGGTGAATGGTTACAGTGCCTCAGCATCAGAGCTGGTTGCCGGTACATTACAGGACTACAACAGGGCAGTGATCGTTGGCGCTACAACCTATGGAAAAGCTACCAGCCAGGCAGTGTTACCAATGGATACTACGATCAGCTTAGACAAAGACTTCAGCAAAAGAAAAGCTGACAGTTACATTAAACTCACCTTAGAAAAACTGTACAGGGTTACAGGTGCTACGGCACAGTTCAGTGGTGTTAAGCCTGATGTTGTTTTACCCGATATTATGGATGCATCCTCAAACAGGGAGCAGGATGAATTATATGCCTTACCAGCTACAGGAATTGAAGCAAGTAAACTATTCAGGCCTTTACCACCTTTGAACAAAGCACAGCTACAGCAAATTGCTTCAGGTGTGGCAGATACTTCGGCCTTCTTCGCAGGTTTATCAAAATACATCACACAAAAGAAAGCCGCTCAACAAAAGACCGACATGCTGCTCAACTGGAATGAAGCGATGCAGTTAAAACAAAAAGCTTTTAATGAAGATGATCTTCCATCTTTCTCATTAAATAAAGCCAGGATGTTCATTGTTACAAACAATCAGTATGAATTGCAGCGCATCAATGCCAACAAATCAATCAAAGAAATGAACGATGCATGGACGGCTTTCCTGGAAAAAGATCCTTACCTGCAAATAACTTTCCTGCTAATTAGTAAATTCACAAAATAACCCTGCATAAACTAAACTTATGAGATCTCAGAAACTGCTACTTACAATTGCGCTGTTCTTTCTATTCACCACCTTGTCGTTTGCACAAGACCTTTCTACACCTGTTGGTTACATGGATGCTTTTGCAAAAGAGCATGATAAAATGAACAAGACCTATATGGCTTACCAGAGTGCCGTGGCACATGGAAAAAGAGCAAAGAAAGTAGAGAAGCTTCGCCAGAAAGTGGTAGAAACCATCAACGATACACGTAACAATACAAGAGGACTGGGTGCATACAAAGGAGATAACTCATTAAGGGAAAGCAGTGTTGAATACATTACACTCGTGTACCATGTTTTCAACGATGATTATGCGAAGATCGTTAACATGGAAGATGTGATTGAACGTTCGTATGACCAGATGGAAGCTTACATCAACCTGCAGGAAATGACGGATGAGAAACTGAGGCAGGCATCACAAAAAATGAATGTTGCAGAAAAAGCTTTCGCAGAGAAATACAATATCAAATTAATAGATGATAAGAGTGAGCTGTCGCAGAAAATGGCTACCGCTGCAAAACTCAATCATTATAAGAACAAGATATTCCTCGTGTTCTTTAAATGCAACTGGCAGGATGCTGTGATCACCGAAGCCATGAACAATAAAAAAGTGAATGATATTGAACAGGCAAGAAATGCACTCATTAAATATGTTGATGAAGGTTTGCTGGCACTAGATACATTGAAGAGTTTTAACGGAGATGCATCGCTGGCTATGGCTACAAGGCAGGTGCTCACCTTTTATAAAAAAATGGCGGAGAACGATCTGCCAAAACTCACCGACTTTTATTTGAAACAGGAGAACTTTGAAAAGATCAAAAAAGCGTTTGATGCAAAGCCTGAATCAAAAAGAACGAAAGAAGATATTGATGGTTTTAATAAAGCAGTGAACGAAGTGAATGCTGCCATCAACAGTTTCAATCAAACAAACAATAAGGTAAACCAGGGAAGAAAGCAGGTGTTGGATAATTACGAGAAAGCAGAAAAAGAATTCTCTGATCGGAATATGCCATACTTTAAATAAACACGATTCACGATTGACGATTCACGATTCACTCCTCACGAACCCGGTCCAATATCTTTTATGTAAAATCACCTCAACCGTTATCTTCTATATTGAAGTAAAACAGTTGATCTGACCATACTAAAAGACCAATAATGCATACCTCGCTACTCCTCTTAACAATGCACTTGTGCCTGTGTGTTTCGGCTATGGACGACACTTCCCGTTCTGTAGCTGCTAAAAACTCCGGTACAACCTTGCACCCTTATTTTAAATCGGCTATTGTTGCAGCAGCCAATCGTGAATACGATCGATGGCACAATGGCGGTACAATAAGAGAGAGCGATTCTGCTGCAGCCTTCATGTTACAGGAGTATTGGGCTGTTGTAGGAAAACAGTTCAGGTACAAACATTTTAAAGACTCATCGTGGCAGGAAAGATATCCCTGGAGTGCTGTATTTATTTCTTATGTGTTGAAAGAGGCTGGTGCAGGTGACCAGTTTAAATATGCAGAATCGCATTCGAATTATATTGTATGGGCAAGGCAGAATATAAATGATGCCAATCAACCGGTGTTTGTTGCTTTTCCTGTTGAAGACAGTGCAGTAACCTGGCCACAGCCGGGAGATATTCTTTGTAAGAACAGGGATGGAATGAATTATTCACTGAATAATATTTCATCTGGCTGCATCTCCCATTGCGATATAGTGGTAGAAGTAGATACACTTGCAAGAGCCATATACACCATTGGTGGCAATCTTAGTAATACGGTGAGTAAACGATTGGTGTGGCTGGATGAAAAAGGCAGGATCGACAAATCTGCTAACTGGGTATTGCTGGACCCTGATCTTGCCAATAAAGAAGGCAGCCAGGCCGATTATTTTGCAGTGATCAGGATCAGAACACCAAAAACCGAAGATGTTGCTGTAAAAAACGCACCTGCCCAAAAGTGATGTTGGCTTACAGTCATTATCATTTTACAATTTCCGCTCATATTGAACCTGCTATTTAGGAATCGATTATCCCGGCTATTGGCTTAAACCAAGTGACATCTTTTTATTTTATGATGGTTATCATTTCTTACCTAACTTCCTTCTGGGAAATTTATTAATGCACTCTTAATATAGGCTAAACAAGGAATGATGAAGTTTCTGTTAGCTTCGTTAGCCCTCCTTTGAAAGATCCACCATTAACTGGTAAATTATTAAAACCGTAAACTAACTGCTGTATGAGGAAGTTTTATTCTCTTTCTGTTGCATGTATTGTAACTGTACTTTGTTTGTTTGGGATAGAGGCAGAAGCTCAAACCCAGCTAAACCAAGGTTTCGAATCCGTAACTTTTCCACCAACAGGATGGACTAACTCATCTTGGACAAGAAGTACTACCGCATCTGATGTTGCTGTAGGATCTGCAGCTGCTACAGCCGGAGCTAATAATGGAATACTAACAACTTCGGCTATCTCTTACCCTTCGTCCGTTTCATTTTATTTAGGTAGATCGACTAATGCTACGGCAAAGACTTTGAACATACGGGTTTCAACTACAACACAAGTAGCAGCCGCTACTGGTACTATTGTTGCAACTTATGATCATTCCACCGTTGCTTCCGGCACATATATTCAATATACTGTTGATTTATCTGCCTATAAGTCTTTTTCTACTGTATATATAGCTTTTGAAAAAGTATCTTCTACAACTTCTCCGTGGAGATTAGATCAAATAGTTGTCACGACAGCTGAACCAACAACTCAAGCATCTTCTGTCAACTTCACGTCTGTTGCCAATACAAGTTTCACTGCAAATTGGACAAACGGAAACGGATCAAGAAGAGCTGTTTTTATGAGAGAAGCAGATGCAGGAACAATTACAAATCCATCAGATGGAACAAAGTATACAGCAAGTGCAGATTGGAGTAGTAAAGGAACACAATTAGGAACATCGGGATATTATTGTATATATGATGGAACAGGCACTTCAGTTTCAGTCACCAATCTTACAAGCGGTACTGCTTATTATGTGCAGGTGTTTGAATACAATAGTGATGCTTCAGTAACAGCAGCATCTATTAATTATTATACAGCAACTGCTACCAACAATCCAAACAATCAAACAACTACCGGAGGTTGTTCTGCACCAGGCACACAGGTAAGCAACCTGGCTGCAGGTTCTGCCACTTCGAGCCAGTTCAATGTAACATGGACAGCAGGAACCGGAGATGGCAGCATGGTTGTTATTCGTCCGACTGCCCAAAGTATTCTGGCTCCAACCAGTGGCAATGCTTATACAGCAAATACTGATTATACACTTGCCGGTCAGATCAACACTGATAACCGTGTTGTATTTCGTGCAGCAGGCACTTCGGTTACCCCAACAAATCTTAGTGCAGAAACGCAGTATACTGTTACAGCGTATGAATACAATAGTTCCGGGGATTGTTATAATCTTACCAGCCCACCAAGCGTTACATTATTCACATTAAGTACGGCTCCATCAGCACATGCTGCTGCATTTTCTTCATCGGCTGCATCACCAACGTCGATAGACCTATCGTTTTCTGCAGCCAGCACTATCACAAATGCAGATGGATACATTATCATTCAGCGATCCGGATCTGCACCAACAGGTACACCAACAAATGGCACAGGTTATAGTGTAGGAAATGCTATTGGTGACGGAACTGTTGCAGCGATAATAACAAGTACTGCAAGTACAGGTATTACCATTACCGGATTAAATGCTGCAACGCAATATCATTTTGTATTGATCCCATACAATTACAATGGAAGCAACGCAGCTACTTATAACTATTATACAGCAGCTACCATTCCATCAACAAACGCAACAACACAGTCACTTTCTGCACCGAGTATAAGCTCTCCTACTGCAACTGGAATTTCGAACAATGCAGCAACATTAGGTGGAAATGTAACCAGTGACGGCGGTGCAGCAATATCTGCAAGAGGTGTGGTATGGTCTCAAACATCATTGAATAATGATCCAACAATTGGAGATGGAAATTCTACTAATGTTACCGGAAGTGGAACCACAGGTGTGTTCACTGTAAATGCAGGAAGTTTACCTGCCGCTACACAGATCAGTTATAAGGCGTATGCTACCAATAGCCAGGGCACTTCGTACACAACTGCCACTACGTTTACCACTTTAAGCACTGCTCCAACTACTGCAGCTACGAGCATGACGTTTGGAACATATACAACCAACTCTGTTCAGCTTAGCTGGACCAACGGAGATGGTGCTGCAAGGATCGTTGTTGCCAGGTTGAATGCTACTTCACGTGTTGCACCAACAAATGGAACAGGATATACACCCGCTGATGCAGATTTCAGTAACGGTTCTAACCCAACTACCGGAACCGGAAACGTGGTGATATATAATGGTACCGCTTCAACAGTTACTGTTAGTGGTCTCGCTTCAGGAACAGCTTATGCATTTGATGTGTATGAGTTCAATGGTTCAGGTGTAACAGCAAACTATTTTGGAACTGTGCTTACCGGTTCTAAGAGTACCATAGCTGCAGAGCCTACTGTACAGGCAAGCAGTGTAACTTTCACTAATGTAACTGCTACCGGGTTTAAGATCAACTGGACTTTAGGTAATGGTGCCAACTCATTGGTGGTTGTAAAAGATGGTGGTGCGGTTGATGCAGACCCTGTTGATGGAACAAGCTATTCTGCCAATCTCGCATTTGGTTCAGGTAATACAACAGGAACAGGTAACTATGTAGTGTACAGAGCTACATTAAATACCGCAACAATAACAGGTTTAACTGATGGCCATACTTATCATGTAGCCGTTTATACTTATAACGGAAATGCAGGAAGCGGTGCAGAAAACTACCTGCTTACACCTGCAACAAGTAGTCAAATTGCAGCAACTGTTACCTATTATTCACAATCATCAGGTGACCCTGCAACAATGAGTAACTGGAATTCTGCACGTAATGGAAGTGGCTCTGCTCCTGCTGCTTTAACTGATGGAAATTTTGTTATTCAGAATACGCACAATATGACTACCACAGGTACTGTTAGTTTTGGTGCTTCGGGATATAAACTGCAGATAGAGAATGGCGGAACATTAACAGCTAATAATGCAGTAACGATCGTATCAGGAACAACATTCCAGATTGATAATGGCGGAACTTATATACATAATAATACAGGTACTCCAGGTACTACCATCTTTAATGGAACGGAAAGTTTCGGAGTGAGCAGCAATTTCACCATTCAAAACTGGAATGGAACTGGATCAATTCCTTCTGCTACTTTTGGCAATCTTACTATTACTTATTCTCCAACTGCAGCATGGAATCAAAGTGGTAGTATCACTAGTATAAAAGGAAACTTTACACTTAACAATGCAAGCTCAAACGCATTTAGATTTTGTGGAAATGCCAATTTCACTTTAACTGTTGAAGGTGATTTTGTAGTTACAAGTGGTTTACTTCAATTTAATAATGGATCTGCAGGCAACACCTATGTGTTGAATATTGGAGGCTCGTACAATCAAACAGGTGGAACATTTGATCCCAATACAAGTACATCTAACCTTACCATTAATTTTACTGGTACCAATAAAACATTTACACAGTCTGCTGGCACTCTAACTAACACAAGAATCAACTGGGCTTTGTCAAATGGAGCATCACTTACGATAGCTAGTAATTTTACATTAGCTGGTAGTAGAACATTTACATTGAATACAACAAGTGCTCTTACTGTTGCAGAAAACGTAGCACTAACAATTGCAGGTACAGCTGATTTCAATAACCAGAGTGTAACATTTAAATCGTCCGCAACAGGAACAGCCAGGCTTGCGAATATAACAGGTTCAATAACCAACGCAACCAACGTGACCATTGAACGCTATATTCCAGCGAAAAGAGCATGGAGATTACTTACTGCTCCACTTACAGGTTCGTCTAATAATTCTGTTTACTATAACTGGCAGAACAATGGCGTAACAGGTAGTGGTGTTGAGATATGGGGGCCAGGCGGAAGTTCCAATCCTTCAAGTGGCAACGGACTCGCAGCTGGCACAGGAACCTCGATGAGAAAATACACTTCATCTGGATGGACAAATATCACCGATACTAAAAATGAATCATTATTTAGTGGTACAGGTAATAATGCTTTTGCAATATTTGTGACAGGACCTTTCCAGAATGGCAGCGGTAATATTGCTACAGGATCTGTAGCAACTACATTATCTGCCACCGGTACATTGAGAACGGGAGCTGTAAGTTTTACCAATATTGCTACTTCTAATCACACTATGATCGGTAATCCATATGCATCACCGGTAGATCTTGACGCAGCCATAACAGCAGGCACCAACCTTCAACAGTTTGCATGGTTCTGGGATCCTCAGTTAGGAACAGTCGGAGGTTATACTACTTATGATGTAAGTGCCAATTCTTACAGCGATGTAAGTGGAAGTTTTACCAATGCAACTGTATTGCAATCCGGTCAGGCATTTTTTGTAAAAGCAACCGGTGCAGCGGGTACACTCAATTTCACAGAAGCGAATAAAACAACAACCAGCACCAATGCAGTATTCAGAACAGCAAATGGTATAGAAATTTTCAGAACTAAATTGTCACGCATTAATGCAGGCACTCCACTAACAGTTGATGCCGTAATGAATGTGTATAATGCAGGAGATAATGCAGCAGTTGATGCAGGAGATGCTTCCAAGTTCAGTAATCCTGGTGAAAACATGTCTATCATTAGAAACGGTTCTTACCTGAGTGTTGAACACAGACCTGTTATCTCTGCCAACGATACGATCTTCCTTACACTTTGGAACATGACTGCTACTAACTATCGCTTTGCATTTACTGCAGAGAACATGAGCAGCAGCGGTCTCAGTGCATTCCTCGAAGATGCTTACCTTAATACTTCTACTCCTGTTAGTTTAAATGGCAACACAGTGGAAGTTGATTTTGCTGTTACATCTAATGCAGCTACAACAGGTAACAGGTTCAGGATCGTGTTCAGGCCTGCTACTACTTTACCGTTAGCAATCAATAACATCAAAGCTTTTGAAAAAGGAAATGCAATAGCAGTAGAATGGAGTAATAGCAGCGAGACCAATGTAGAGCGTTACGAAGTGGAACGTTCTGCTGATGGAAGAAACTTCACCAAAGCAGCTACAGTAAGTGCAAAAGCCAACAACGGAAGTGCAGTAAACTACCAGTGGATAGATAACAATCCGCTCGGCTCAACCAATTATTACAGGATAAAAGTGTTGGCTGCTGGTGACAATAAATATTCTTCGATTGTTAAAGTGAATTTGCAGAAAGGAACGACTTATATATCACTGTATCCAAATCCTGTAAAAGGAGAAAGTGTACAACTGCAGTTGAGCAACCTGGCTAAAGGTCAATACACGATCAAAATGTACAACAGTGCAGGTCAGCAGGTGTACCAGCGATCGCTGCAACACAATGGTGGTTCTGCTTCAGAGACGATCAGCTTAGGAAACGCATTACCGTCAGGCAGCTATGTACTTCGACTCACCGGAACTGATATTGATCTGAATCAGCGAATCATCATCGAAAAACCATAATCAATCCATACCTAAAAAAGAACGACATGAAAACAATGAAAAGTAAGATAGTGATGAAGGCATTCATAGTTTTTTCGGTATTGATGATGAGTATTGGTGCAATAGCACAGCCACCTGATCCGCTGGAAGATGATCCGGGAGTTCCACTTGATGGAGGTCTTTCTATACTGATCGCTGCAGGTGTGGGTTATGGTGCCAAGAAAATACATGATGCAAGAAAGAAAAATAAGAATGCAAGTGATTATAGTGATCACAAATAACGATCTCATACTAACTGAGAAAGAGACTACCCAATGGTGGTCTCTTTTTTTATCCATTTAAAATCAACAATTTTATACAATGAAATTCCATTCCCTCGAACCATTTGTTCCTTCAGGTGAAAATTTTGAAAGTGCTAAGCATCTCTTCCAGGACTTAGGTTTTAATATTAACTGGGATGCAGGTGACTATATAGGATTTGAAAAAGATGGCTGCAAATTCATCCTGCAGAAGTATAACGATAAGTCGTTTGCAGAGAATTTTATGATCAGTATTAAGATCGATAACGCCAATGAATTCTATAAACAAGTAAACGAAAAACAATTACCTGAGAAATACGGCATCCGTATCAACCCTCCTGTTCAACAACCGTATGGCAAAGAAGTAAACCTGATAGATATTGCAGGTGTTTGCTGGCATTTTGTTGAATAACGACTACTATGGCTTTGCAAATTTGGGGTTATTCAACATTACAGAATCAGTAAGCGTATTCAGGAAAGCTGTCAACTGTCCCTGTTCGAAATTCGATAATGGAATACCAGGCACAACAGCAGGATCTGTAGTTGGTCCGTTCACCACCTGGCTGTTGTAATGCATGTACATATTGGTGAAGCTGAAGAATCTTCCATCATGACCAAAAGGTCTTGTTAGCTGGGAGTTCCTTAAAGAAAGCACCCGGAATTTTAGGGAGTCGGCTTTGTTATTGGTCACTTTCATTCTTCCAAAATCCATCAAACTATTATCGAGTGGCATTCCAATATTGCGATAAGTAAAATCAGTGAACAAAGGTTCCTGGTGACAACTACTGCACTTGTTTTTAAAAATATCATAACCCAATTGCTCAGGTAAAGTGAAGGTTGCTTCTCCCCTTTTTACTTTATCATATTTACTGTTATTACTAACGATCGTAAGAACAAATTGTGACAGTGCTTTGGTCATTCTATCTTCAGTGATATCTTCTGTGCCAAAAGCATTGCGAAATAAGGTTCGATAAGTAGCATCCTGCCTCAATTTATTCAAAACGTTTTCTACAGTTTCCGCCATTTCATTCGGAGCAGTGATATGAGAGATATATACATCTTCCAACTTCTTCTTACTTCCATCCTGGAAATATTCACTGTACCATGCCATGTTGTAAATACCGGGAGGATTTCTGTTTGTATGGCTTCCCCCATAACCATGAGCCAACGGATGATCTTCGTGTGTAAAGCCTGCAGCCTGTTCATGACAACTGGAGCATGGATAGTTTCCATCTTTACTCAACCTTCCATCATGAAATAAATATCTACCAAGCAATACACCTTGTTCAGTGATCGGATTTGCAGAAAAATTATACTGCATGGCAGGCCAGCCAGCAGGATTTTGTAATGTGATGGGTGTTGGTGGTGGAACATAACTATTCCTGCGACAAGCATTCAATAAAATACTTCCACTTGTAATGAAAAAGAAGATTATGATAACAACTCGTTTCACTAGTAATCGTTGGCTTTATATTTTTGTCTGCCCTGTTTCACTTCACTCCTGATCTTTTTATTCTCCAGTCTTTTTCTTTTTACACTTGCAGGAGTTTTTGTTGCGATCCTGGCTTTCTTTTTTTCCAATGCCTGTTCTATTAACAGACTCATTTTTTGTATCACACGTTGCTTGTTGCCCAGTTGTGTTCTGTCGGCCTGTGACTTTATCAATAAAATACCTTCAGAGGTTAAACGATGCTGCAGCTTTTCTTTCAACAAAGCTTTTTCTTCGGTAGAAAAGATTTGAGAAGCATCGATATTCCATCTGCCTTCTACCATAGTCTCTACCTTGTTCACATTCTGGCCACCTTTGCCACCACTCCTGGCAGTCTTGAATTCGATCTCCGATGTTATATCTACCTTCATCAGCCTAAAGATAAAAGTTAAACTGTTAAGGAAATGAGAGTTGTAATTCAGCGTGTAACAGAAGCATCCTGTACTGTTGATGGAAAGGTTACAGGAGAGATAAACAACGGATTGTTGGTATTGATGGGAATAGAAGATACCGATACCGCTGAAGATATTACATGGCTCAGCAATAAGATCATCAACCTTCGCATCTTCAACGACGAAGCCGGCGTGATGAATAAAAGTTTGATGAATGTTGATGGAGATATTCTACTCATCAGCCAGTTTACGTTACATGCAGCAACAAAGAAAGGCAACAGGCCATCTTATATCAAAGCATCGAAACCTGAGTTTGCCATTCCTATGTACGAGAAAATGATCAAGCAATTAGAAAATGACCTCAGTAAGAAAATACAAACAGGAATATTTGGAGCTGATATGAAGATTCGATTGCTGAATGATGGACCGGTAACGATAATTATTGATACGAAGCAAAAAGATTTTTGATCACAAATTATTTGAAAATAATTGCACGAATTACACGAATTGAACCTTACTATGTCAGAGATTTACTTTAAAGAAGAATCTTACAAGATCATTGGGTTGTGTATGGAGATACATCGAACCCTGGGTATGGGCTTTAAAGAAGCAACTTATAAAGATGCTCTTGAATTGGAGTTTCAGGATAACTTAATTATATACGAGCGGGAAAAGAAGTTTAGTGTTGAATATAAAAATAGACTTCTCTCCAGTTACTATGTTGCTGACTTCGTAGTGTATAACGGATTTATTTTAGAAATAAAAGCTACAGCAGCAATAATTGACCCTCATCTAAATCAGGCAATTAGCTATTTACGAGCTGCCGAATTAAAGCTTGGAATCATTGTTAACTTCGGAGCTGCTTCTTTAGAATACAAAAGAGTAGTCTTCTGATAAAAAATTCGTGTAATTCGTGCAATTCGTCTCATTCGTGATTTAAAATTCGTGTAATTAATGACCATACAAGAAGCACAAACCCAAATAGACAACTGGATCAAAACCATCGGCGTTCGTTATTTCTCCGAACTCACCAACATGGCCATTCTCACCGAAGAAGTTGGAGAACTTGCCCGTATCATGGCCCGCAAATACGGTGATCAGTCCTTCAAAGAATCAGACAAGCAAAAAGATCTGGCTGATGAAATGGCTGATGTACTCTGGGTACTTATTTGCCTTGCCAATCAAACCGGCGTTAACCTCACCGAAGCATTAGAAAAGAACTTCGAAAAGAAAAACCTCCGTGATGCCGACCGACATAAGAACAATGAAAAACTGAGGTAAGCGGTATGATGTAAGAGATAAGAAGGGCTTCAAAATTCAACATCTCACTATTGTTAATAGTAGAATGAGCTCATACTTCTGCTTACACCTTACTTCCTACTCTTATTTCCTACTTCCCTTTGGCATACAGTTAGTTATATTCTTTTGTCATGAAGCTTACTCCAAAGAATATTTGGTCGGTACTAAAGCAGGGCTTTACCGAATTCAACGATATCAATATCATGAAAATGGCTGCAGCACTGGCTTACTACACAGTGTTTGCTTTAGCTCCCATGCTTATCGTTATCATTACTATCGTTCAATTTTTCTATGGACAGGAAGCGATTAACGGGGAGTTGTATCCTCAGATCTCCGGGTTTTTAGGTGCAGAAGCCGGAGCCCAGGTGCAGGAGATGATCAAGAACGCTGCAGTTTCTCCAACAGGAACCATATCAACCATCATCAGCATCGTCGTTCTCTTACTTACCGCTACCGGAGTTTTCGCCGAGATACAGGATTCTATCAACAACATCTGGCACCTGAAAGCAAAACCAAAAGGCGGAATGATCAAGTTACTCATGTCAAGACTCATCAGCTTTTCTATGGTCGTAAGTCTTGGATTTGTAATGTTGGTTTCACTGGTCATCAACTCAGCCGTAGAAGCCATCATGAACAGGCTTGAAAAAATATTTCCCGATGCAATGGTGTACCTGGCTTATGGCGTAAACCTGTTGCTCACTTTTGCCATCACCACACTCCTGTTCTGCATCATATTCAAAGTATTGCCCGATGCTATCGTTAAAATAAAACAGGTGTTACCCGGTGCAGTTGCCACAGCAATATTGTTCATGCTGGGAAAATTCGGGATCACACTCTATGTAAGTAAAAGCAATATCGGTTCTACTTACGGAGCTGCAGGATCTATAATCGTCATTCTTGTGTGGGTATATTATTCTGCCATCATTTTATATTTCGGGGCACTCATTACAAGAATTTACCTGCAATGTTCCGGCGAAACCATTCGTCCGAATAAGTATGCATATTTTGTTCGTGAGATACAGGTAGAGAACAAAAAACCACTTCATGCACAGCCTGCTGCCAAAGAATTGCAGAAAGAACTGGATAAAAATGAAGCAGAAGACAATGACAAAACAAAAAGAGTAGGTTTTTAAGATACCGGCTTCAGTATTTTATAGCATCGTCTGTTGCGTCGCAAGCACTTCATCGTTCAGAATTATGTTCAACAGTTTCACGTTCCTGTTTTCTTGCTTTATTTCTCGTTTGGTGCCTGTTTTCCAAAAACTACTTCCAATTTCAACAACGAGAAACGAATAACCAGTATCGAGAAACGAGAAACCCTCAGCATCGATTTTCACCAACTAAAAACCTTAAACTAAAAACTGATTACTTCCTACTTCTTACATCTTCCTACTTCTTACTTCGTACCTCGTACTTCTGATTTCCTACCTCCTACCTCGTACTTCTTCCTTATTTTTGCCGCCTTATGAGCAGCGTACAAGAAAACAAGTTCCAGGCAATTATTTCCCATGCAAAAGAATATGGTTTTGTATTTCCCAGCAGTGAGATCTACGACGGTTTAGGTGCCGTGTATGATTACGGTCCTTGGGGTTCTGAATTAAAAAAGAACATCCGTGACTATTGGTGGAAGAGCATGACGCAGATGCATGAGAATATTGTGGGTATTGATGCTGCGATATTCATGCATCCCACAACCTGGAAAGCCAGCGGTCACGTTGACAACTTCAGCGACCCGATGATCGACAATAAAGACAGCAAAAAACGTTACCGGGTTGATCACCTGATCGAGGCACAAGCCGACAAGTTGAATGAAGCAGGAAAGAAAGAAGAAGCTGATGCATTACTAGCAGAAATGGATCGTTTACTTGCTGCTGAAGATTTCTCCGGGTTAAAATCCTTGCTCGAAGCCAATAAGATCGTTTGTTCTGTTAGCGGAACAGCCAACTGGACAGACATTCGTCAGTTCAATCTCATGTTCTCTACGCAAATGGGTTCTGTAGCTGATGATGCTGATGTAGTGTATTTACGTCCGGAAACGGCACAAGGTATTTTCGTGAACTTCTTGAACGTGCAAAAGACAGCCAGGATGAAAATTCCTTTTGGTATTGCACAAACAGGAAAAGCTTTCCGTAACGAGATCGTTGCACGGCAGTTCATCTTTAGAATGAGAGAATTCGAGCAGATGGAAATGCAGTTCTTTTGTCGCCCTGGTACTGAAGACCATTGGTATGAGTACTGGAAAGCAGAAAGGCTCAACTGGCATTTGAGTTTAGGTATTGATCCTTCAAAATATCGCTACCACGATCATGTGAAGCTGGCTCACTATGCAAAAGCTGCGGTTGATATTGAATTTGAATTCCCGATCGGCTTTAAAGAAGTAGAAGGCATTCACTCAAGAAGTGACTTCGATCTGAAGCAACACCAGGAATACAGCAAAAAGAAACAACAATATTTCGATGCTGAACCGGATGAGAACGGAAAACCTTATGGTAACTATATTCCTTACGTGGTAGAAACATCGATCGGTTTGGATAGAATGTTCTTGCTGGTGTTGAGTAGTGCATACCAGGAAGAGATTATTCCACGAGAAGATGGAAAAGAAGACAGCCGTGTTGTATTAAAATTTCCTGCTAAGATTGCCCCGATAAAATTAGCTGTGCTGCCTTTAATGAAAAAAGACGGCTTACCAGAGTTAGCAAGAAAGCTGATGGATGATTGCAAATCTTCTTTTCGTTGTTTTTATGAGGAGAAAGACACCATTGGTAAGCGTTACAGAAGAATGGATGCTATTGGAACACCGTTCTGTGTTACCATCGATCACCAGACTAAAGAAGACGATACCGTTACCATTCGTTACCGTGATACGATGCAACAGGAAAGAGTGCCGATGAGTAAGGTGAGAGAGATTGTGATGGGAGCGATTTTATGAAGACCAAATCTAAATTTGGGTATGGGTTTTGGTTGATGGGACTGTTATCAACTTTCTTTCTTTTTTTGCTTATCTCAGCTGTAGCACAATATTATTATGGCGTTGTACTGTTCCGAATAAGCTTAGAAAATCCTACAGAGGCAAAACTTCAATTTATATTGTTAAGTCTAGCAGTAATCATCTTCGTTTCAATTTTGATTTATAATTCAAATATTATAGAAATTGATTCGGAATCTCAAACAATACTTTTCCTAAATATTATAACTAGGAATAAGACCAAAATCCTATTTGCCCAAATTAAAGGCTATGTTCAAACCGAACAAAAGGATGGATATGGAAATAAATACCAAGTTTATTATTTAGTAGAGAATAAGAAGTTTGTACTTCGCATATCTAGTTTTAATTATAGAAACATTGATGAGCTAAAAGAGGGTTTGGAGTCATTAAAAAACTTAGGTAAGATAAATTTTGGAATTGTTGAAAGTGTCAAAGTGCTTTTCAAAATGGACGTTTATGTTGAATAAAATTCCCTCAGCACAAGAGTGCGACGCAACGAAAGCTAAATAGTAGCATTGGTTTCTGCTCAATAATTTCACGCAAAGGCAGAGAAGTTAGCAAAGTCGCAAAGAAAAGAACTTTCTAAGCTTTGCTCCTTTTGTCTCTTTGCGTGAAACTTACCCGTACAACTCCAAATGAATATCCTTTTTATCATAACCCAAAGCCACAATTCTTTCTTTGGCTTCATCTACCATATTCTTCCAGCCACATAAAAAGAACTGTGCATCGGTTTTATTGTTGCCGATGATCTCTTCATACACAGCATGCACATAACCCTTTCGTATCTGGTTCTCGCCTGTTTCCCGTGAATAAGTTGGAATGTATTGAAACGATGAGAGTTTAGACTGCAACTCGTTCAACTCCTCGAAATACAATGAATCTTTGATATAGCGACAACCAAAAATGAGGTAGAGCTTTTTATGCGGGATATTATTTCGATAGATGTATTCCACCATCGAACGGAAAGGTGCAACACCGGTTCCAGTACAAATAAAAAACAGATCTTTATCGATCGTCTCGGGTAAAGTAAACACTCCCTGCGGACCACGAAATGCCAATACAGATCCTACTTCTACATCATTGAACAGGTAAGTGCTTCCTGCACCTTGCGGCATTAATACAACAACCAGCTCAAACACATTCGTACCATCCGGCCACGAAGCAATGGAATAACTTCTCCATCGTTTGTTCTTCTTTTCGTGAATGGGCAGATCGAGTGTTACAAATTGTCCTGGTTTAAAATCAAAACGATCTTCATCAGCAACTTCTATCCAAAACCGACGGGTATTGGGAGTTGCATCTTCAATTCTGATCACTTTTCCGGTACGCCAGGGCTGTAACATGTAATTGATTTGATTACAAAACAACAGAATATGCTTCAAAAAGCGTTTCGAGTTAAGATTTTCTTTTGCACTGCTGTGTACTTTGTGTCTGTTATCTTTAAGCTGTTAGCTGATAAATAAAGGCAATGTATTTGCAGCAACTTTGCCATCACTGTACTCTTAGAAGTATATCTTACAATGAAATTGCCTGTTAGATTTTTAATACTATTGTTATGCATGAGTGTTGGTCATGCTGGCATTGCTCAGCTCATCCATCTAAAAAACAGGACATTCCAGCCGGAAAAGAATATTTCCAACTTCGATGGTGCTGCACTTGCCAAAAAGAACAGTGAATTCGAAGGCAAATCTTTTGTGGTGATCCAGTTTGATGGATCAGTATCTGAAGAAACGAAAGAGCAGCTCAAAAAATCAGGAGTAGAATTACAGCAATACGTTCCTGATCATGCGTTTACGGCTGTGATCAACGGAACACCAAACACTGATATTTTAAGATCAACAGGAGCAATTTCAATCTTTGAACTTACATCTTCAGACAAGCTAAGCACGAGGTTAGCCGAAAACAACATTCCCCGTTGGGCGACAAAAGAGCCAGGCAAAGTAGATGCGATCGTGCATTTCAATCAGGCCATATCTGTAACGTTTGCAAAAGAATACTTCATTCACCTTGGAGCAGTTGTGTTAGATGAAAGCTGGAAAGATTATTATTTTATCAGCATTCGTATAGATCAGAATAAACTGCGACAAATTGCTGCTACTTCTTTTGTTCAGTACATAGAACCGGTTGCTCCTGAACCAAAGACACTAAATTATGTAATGAGGGCCAACACAAGAGCCAATGTATTGAATGCTGATATCTCTGTTGGTGGGGAAGGTTTGAAAGGTAAAGGCGTTACCATTGGAATTGGTGACGATGCAGATCCAACCAATCATATTGATTTAAAAGACAGGGTGATCAACAGGGCTGCAGGAATACAAAATACTCATGGAACACATGTAGCAGGAATCGCTGCCGGAGGTGGAATCAAAGACCCGATGTTGCAGGGTGTTGCTCCTTTAGCAACGATTGTTGCACAATTATTCAATGGAATATTCCTAAATGCCGCAACATACATCGCCGATTACCACATGATGGTAACGAACAATAGTTGGGGAAATATTACAGGAGAATGTGATCTCACCGGTGTGTACGATAGTTATTCGAAACTGATGGATGACCTGGCAATTCAGTATCCATTTTTACTGAATGTTTTCGCTGCAGGTAACGATGGACCATTTACCTGTTTAGGATACCCGAAACAATATCATACAATTGTTAGCGGACATCAATCTGCAAAAAATGTATTGAGTGTTGGCTGGGCAGAAAAGAACCAAACGATGAGCCTGGGAACCAGTTTTGGCCCTACGGCAGATGGAAGATTGAAACCTGAGATCACTTCACAGGGAAGTGGTGTAAGAAGTACAATTCCTGTAGATGACTACTTAACAGATTGGGGAACCAGTATGGCTGCTCCAACAGTAACAGGCGGTGCTGCATTATTGATAGAGAAGTACAGGTTGATGAATGGTGGTGCTGACCCCAAAAGCGGATTGATCAAAGCGCTGCTGATGAATGGTGCAAAAGACATTGAAAATCCTGCTCCTGATTTTAAAAGTGGATATGGTTTTCTCAATTTACTCCGTAGTGTTGATATACTGAAGAAGAACCGATACTTCATTGCATCTCTTACTAACGCTTCAACAAATACACACAATATTGTTGTTCCTGCAGGAACTGCACAATTAAAAGTGATGGTCTATTGGCATGATCCTGCTGCAGCCATCTTTGCCCGGAATACTTTAGTGAATGATATTGATCTTGAAGTAAATACTCCATCAGGTAAAGTTCTGCCCTGGATTTTACAAGCTGACAGTCTGAATGCAAATAAAAATGCAACAAGAGGAGTTGATCACACGAACAATAGTGAACAGGTTACTATAGATGATCCTGCTGCAGGAAATTACACGATCAATATAAAAGGTACTACCATTAACTCAGGTAATGCCCAGGAATATTTTGTTGTGTATGACCTGGTACCAACAGGTGTTGATCTTACCTATCCTTCAGTTGGTGAACCATTCACTCCGGGAGAATCTTTGGTGATCAACTGGGATGCATGGGGTGGCCCGCAAAACAATTTTACATTAGAATATTCGATTGATGGAGGTGCTAACTGGATAACGATTGACAATAATATTCCTGCTACTGCAAGACAATACAATTGGACAACTCCCGCAACAACTGATCAATGCAAGCTACGGCTGACTAAGAATGGAACATCATACGTTGATGAAAGTCAACCTTTCGTTGTATTGCAGCAACCTGCTATAAGTTTAGCAAGTGTGCAGTGTGAAGATTATATTAATCTCAACTGGACTGCTGCAAGCGGTGCAACGGATTATGAGGTGATGATGAAGCAGGGTGGTGAGATGGTTCCGGTGGCCATAACAACAAATACAAACTATGTATTCAGTGGATTGAATCGTGACAGCATGTATTATGTTTCGGTTCGTGCAAGGATCAACGGTAAGCCTGGAAGAAGAGCAGTTGCAGTAAACAGAAAGCCTGATAATGGAAATTGCAGTGGAACAATTTCAGATAATGATTTGAAGATCGATAGCATTCTCTCTCCTGCTTCGGGAAGAAAATTCACTTCTTCAGAGATAACATCAACAAGTTTAGTAGTTAGAATTAAGAATCTGGATGATGTTCCTGTAACAGGTTTTACGATAATGTATTCTATCAATGGATCATCGTTCATTACAAACAATATTTCAGCAACCATCCCTGCTAACGGAACATACACTCATACTTTCACCGGACTGAATTTTTCTGTACCAGGTTACTATAACGTTATCGCTGTAGTGAAGAATAACACGCCAGACAATCACACCAAAAATGATACAGCTTATAAAACAATCCGGCAAATAGATAATCCTCCGATCACACTTCCTTATACTGAAACATTTGATACCTCCCTTCCATTTGATTTGAGAAAAGGCACCCTAAGTTTACCTGGATTAAACAAGTGGGATTTCATCAACACCACAGATTTTGGAAGAGTGCGATCTTTTGTCAACACCGGCATTGCAAAGAGTGGTAACAAGGCAATAACGCTTGATGTTTTTCAGTTCACTCCTTCCGGAAATACCAACTACTTAATCGGTACATTCAATCTGAGTAATTACAACACTACTCCTGCTGCAGATCTGGGTTTAATGCTGGAATTCTCCTACAAACATCACGGGCAAACGCCACATCCTGACAACCGTGTTTGGGTAAGAAGAAATGATACAGATCCCTGGATAGAAGTTTTCAGCTTTGATAGTCTTCAACTAAATCCCGGAGAATGGAAAACAGTTTCCACCAACTTATCGAATCTGATAGTAAATCCTTCTTCAAGTTTTCAGATCCGTTTCGGTCAAAACGGAAAATTCAGCATGGGAGATAATATTTCCAATGCTGGAATAACGATCGACGATATGAAGCTGATCTCCAATCCTTACGATATTCAAATGCTCAGCATTGAATCTCCTGTAACACATGGTTGCAATGCAGGTTCTAGTGTCATCGTTCGTTTTGCAGATCATCGTGGTGTAGCTACCTGTATCCCGATCAAGTACAGGATCAATAACGGTAATATCATTTCAGAATGTGCTGTAAGCAATGGCATTAACGGCACTTACACTTTTACAGCAAAACCAAACATTTCCTCATTTGGAAATTACACTGTAGAAGTATGGACCGATCATCCATCAGATACATATCGCAACAACGATACTATAAGCACGATCATTTATAATAAACCTGTCGTTACACAATTTCCTTACTACGAAAGTTTTGAAAACGGAACAGGATATTGGCATACTGAAGGATATTTAAACTCATGGCAATACGGTACACCATCATCTTACAAGATCAATCAAGCTGCCAGCGGAACCAAAGCATGGAAAACAGCTTTACGTGGACAATACAACGAAAATGAACAGAGTTATCTTTATTCACCCTGCTTTAACATCAGCAATCTTCAATCTCCTTTCTTAAGTTTTAATATGGCATTAGATCTTGAAGATTGTGGTCAGTTTATTTGTGATAAAGCCTGGATAGAATATTCTGCTGATGGAAAAACATGGAGCAAACTCGGCAGCTACGGTCAAGGCATCAACTGGTATAACAGGAAAAACGATAACGTTTGGGATTCTGCCAACTACACCAACTGGCATATGGCAGGATTTGCTTTGCCATCAGGCTTGCAACAAATTCAGTTCAGGTTTGTACTGTTCAGCGATACATATACAACAAGAGAAGGTATTGCGATAGATGATGTGCAACTATTCGATCAACAAAACAATCTTTCAGATCTCAACTGGAGACTGTATCCCAATCCGGCATCAACGGCTGCTTCACTTTTGAGCACACATACTGCCGGATCGAATGTTACTGTGCAATTATTCAACTCTATTGGTCAACTGGTGCTGCAACAAAACTTTACTGCCAGCGGATTTGTAGATAATACCATTCTCAATGTTGATCGATTGGCAAAAGGAGTGTATGCTGTTAAGACAACAGATGGAACCAATACCAAAATTTTAAGGCTGGTAAAGCAGTAAACAATGTTAAGTTCATTTTCGGAGCAGTTTATGCAGAAGAACTGAACTGCATTGAACTATATTTGCAGCCGAATTTATGAACCTGGGTGAGTTGTTAGAAAAGTACAGAAACAACCCCCGCCTTTTTCAATTGGCGGACAGGCTTATATTCCCTGAACCGCAACAGATATTCCTCAAAAATTTACAAGGCAGCTCAGCAGAATTTGTAGTGGCCTCCATGTTCACTCACCCAAACACACAGGGATTAAATCATCTCGTGGTGTGTAACGATGCTGAAGATGCAGCCTACTTTCATAATACTTTAGAAAATCTGACTGAAGCACTTGATCTTTTTTACTTTCCATCTTCATTCAAAAACAGGAAGAACTTTCGTTTGCTCAACAGTTCGCATGTGATGCTGAGAACAGAAGCTTTGACCAAGCTTTCTGCCGGTGGAAATAAGAAGATCATTGTCACTTATCCTGAAGCGTTATTCGAAAAAGTGGTGCTGCCCAAAACACTTAGCGGCAACATTATTCATATCAAAACAAACGACAGTGTTAACCTCGACAGTTTGCTGGAGTTGTTTGTGATGTATGGCTTTGAACGAACAGATTTTGTTTATGAGCCGGGACAATTTGCGATTCGCGGCGGTATTCTCGATATCTATTCTTTTGGTAATGAAAAGCCATATCGTGTTGAATTGTTCGGCAATGAAGTTGATAGCATCAGGATATTCGATCCGGAAACACAATTAAGCGAAAGAAAACTTCTGCAGGTTTCCATTATTCCGAATGTGGAGACACAGTTTGATTCAGCAGAAAAAGTTTCTTTATTAGAATTCTTACCGGAGAATACCATCGTTTGGTTGAAGGATTGGGATGTGATCAAAGAACAGATATCTGTTCAGGAAGAAGACCTGGGAATGTTCCTGGAAAGATCAAACACATTTGTTTCTAAAGAAGAATCAGAAGACGATGATACAAAAGTTCTGAAAGAAGTAAAGCTTCAGGATTTTGTTCCCGTTGCTACTTTAGAAAGGCAAATTCAGCAACGCCATATTGTGGAGTTTGGATATAAACCACAAATCTCCACGTTTGAAATAGAATTCAAAACCAAACCCCAACCTGCATTCAACAGGCAATTCGATCTCCTGATCAAAGACCTGAAATCTCACGAAGGTTCAGGCTATTCCATTTACATTTTTGCCGAGCAGGTGAAACAGTTGGAACGATTGAATTCCATTTTCACTGATCTGAATACCGAGATACAATTTGTACCGGTAGGCACTTCCATTCATGAAGGGTTTATTGATGACGATCTGAAAGTTATTTGCTACACCGATCACCAGATATTTCAACGTTATCATAAGTATCGTGTTAAGCAGGCTTACAATAAGAACAAAGCACTTACATTAAAAACGCTCAAAGAACTTCAGCCGGGAGATTATGTTACGCATATTGATCATGGCGTAGGAACGTATAGTGGTCTGCAGAAAATTGAAGTGAATGGAAGAACACAGGAAGCAGTAAGGATCATTTATAAAGACAGCGATATCCTGTATGTAAACATTAATTCTCTTCACAAGATTTCTAAGTACACAGGCAAAGAAGGAAGTGTACCCAGGATCAATAAACTGGGTAGTGATGTTTGGGCAAAACTGAAAGAAAAAACAAAAGCGAAAGTAAAAGAGATCGCTTTCGACCTGATCAAATTATATGCACAGCGTAAGGCTCAACAGGGTTTTGCATTTACGCCGGATAATTATATGCAAACTGAGCTGGAAGCATCTTTCATTTACGAAGACACGCCAGATCAAAGTAAAGCCACAGCAGATGTAAAGAAAGATATGGAATCACCTTCACCAATGGATCGTTTGGTTTGTGGTGATGTTGGCTTTGGTAAAACCGAGATCGCTGTTCGTGCTGCTTTCAAAGCGGTGGTAGATGGAAAACAGGCAGCGATACTTGTACCTACGACCATTCTCGCTTTTCAGCATTACAAAACATTCAAAGACCGCTTAAGCGATTTTCCTGTAACAGTTGATTATGTAAATCGTTTCAAATCAGCTAAGGAAAAGAAAGAAACATACAAGCGTTTAGAAGAAGGTAAGATCGACATCATCGTTGGTACACATGCTTTGCTTGGAAAAGATGTGAAGTTCAAAGACCTCGGCATCATGATCATTGATGAAGAGCAGAAGTTTGGTGTGGCTCATAAAGAAAAACTGAAGACCATCCGAACAACTGTTGATGCCCTGACATTAACAGCGACACCCATTCCAAGAACTTTGCAATTCTCTTTGATGGGAGCAAGAGATTTGAGTATCATCAATACACCACCGCCAAATAGGCAACCTATACAAACAGAGGTACAGGTATTCAATGATGACTTCATTCGTGATGCCATTTATTTCGAAACAGAGCGTGGTGGCCAGGTGTTCTTCATTCACAATCGTGTGCAGGGATTGAGAGAAATGGCTGGTATCATCCAGGGATTGTGTCCTGACTTGAGTATCTCATTTGCTCATGGGCAGATGGAAGGTCATGAACTGGAAGAAAAGATTATGGACTTTATCGATCGCAAATACGATGTACTGGTTTGTACAAACATTGTTGAAAGTGGAGTAGACATACCGAATGTGAACACGATCATCATCAACAATGCACATCATTTTGGATTGAGCGATCTGCACCAATTGAGAGGACGTGTAGGAAGAAGCAATAAAAAAGCATTCTGTTATTTGTTAGCACCTCCGATGAGTACACTTCCTACAGATTCCAGGAAACGTTTACAAACATTGGAACAGTTCAGTGACCTTGGTAGTGGTTTCCAGATAGCCATGAGAGATCTAGACATTCGTGGTGCAGGAAATTTATTGGGTGGTGAACAAACCGGTTTCATGGCTGAGATCGGGTTTGAAATGTACCAGAAGATTTTGGATGAAGCGATCCGTGAATTGAAGAGAACATCTTTTAAAGATCTGTTTAAAGAAGAGATCAGCAAGCAGGATGATTATGTAAGTGATTGCACCATCGATACCGACCAGGAGATATTGATTCCGGATGAATACGTGGAAAGCATCACCGAAAGACTTTCACTTTATACACGATTAGACAACTGCGAAAAAGATGAAGAACTCGAAGCTTTTAAAGCAGAAATGATCGATCGCTTTGGAGCTTTGCCACCACAAGTAGAAGATCTTTTCACAACAGTTCGTTGTCGCTGGCTCGCAGTTGACCTTGGCTTTGAAAAAATGAGTTTGAAAGATGAAACGCTTCGTTGCTACTTCGTAAATAAAAATGATTCGCCTTACTTCGAATCAGCTACTTTCAAAAATGTGCTGCAGTTCTTACAGGTAGGAACCAATAAAGGCAGATTGAAACAGGTTGCTAAGAATTTTCTTTTGGTTGTGGATGATATAAAAAACATGGACGACCTGCTTCGCTTTTTACAACTGATGCACAGCTTTGTACTAAAAGATAACAAATCATAGAAAAACAGCAGCAGTTCTTTGTTGCTCTGTGAAACTTCGCTACTTTGTTTGCAAAACATTTCTCTTATGAAGTATTCAGGTTTTATAATGCTGTTATTCCTGTTTGCCTGCAAAACACAGGAAGGCTCTCAAAAGCTCACTGAAGAACAACAGGTAGCCCAAAACTTCTTAGATTCATTTCATACCAGTTATCTTAAATCCTATTACGAGTATAATGAAGCACAATGGAAATCGAACACGAAAATCATCGAGGGCGACAGTACTAATGCTGTGAATGAAAGAAAGGCCGGAGAGGCTTACTCAAAATTTAATGGTAGCAGTGAACTGATAAACAGAGCCAGAGCATTGCTCGAAAGAAAAGATATGCTCACCAACCTACAGGTAAAGCAATTAGAAAAGATCTTATACAATGCAGCGAATTATGCTGAGACAGCGAAAGATGCTGTAGCTGCAAGGATCAAAGCAGAAACAGAGCAAACTGCTAAGCTCTATGGCTTTAACTACACTGTTGATGGCAAGAAAGTCACTACCAACGATATCGACAACATGCTAAAGACTGAAACAGATGTGAACAAACGTTTAAAGGTTTGGAATGCAAGTAAAGAAGTTGGGAAGAATCTTAAACCAGGGTTGGTGAAGTTAAGGGATTTGAGAAACCAGGTAGTGAAATCACTTGGCTATAATGATTACTTCTCTTACCAGGTTTCTGATTATGGAATGACAGCAGAAGAAATGATGGACCTGTGTAACAAGATCAATCGTGAGTTATATCCTTTATACAGGGAATTACACACCTATGCCCGTTATGAACTTGCAAAGAAATATGGTATTGCAGAAGTACCGGATTATTTACCTGCACATTGGCTTCCTAATCGCTGGGGACAAGACTGGAGTACAATGGTAGAAGTGAAAGGCATTAACCTTGATTCGGTATTAAAAACCAAATCTGCAGAGTGGATCGTAAAAGAAGGCGAGAACTTTTATAAAAGCTTAGGCTTTGCTGCATTGCCTGAAAGTTTCTATACAAAGTCTAGCCTGTATCCTTTACCAGAAAATGCGAATTACAAAAAAAACAATCATGCTTCTGCATGGCACATGGATCTGCAGAATGATTTAAGAAGCCTGATGAGTGTTGAACCCAATAGCGAATGGTTTGAAACTGTTCACCACGAATTGGGTCATATTTATTATTACATAAGCTACACCAATGATAAAGTTCCACCGATACTTCGGGAAGGTGCTAACAGGGCTTTTCATGAAGCAGTTGGTAGTATGATAGGCATGGCTGCAATGCAAAAACCTTTCTTACAGGCAAAAGGATTATTACCAGCTAACACTCAAAGTGATGATACACAAAAACTATTACAGGAAGCATTGAACTATGTTGTCTTTATTCCGTTTGCAACTGGAACGATGACAGGCTTTGAACATGACCTTTATAAAAACAATTTACCTGCCGATCAATTCAATAAACGTTGGTGGGAACTTGCAAAAAAATACCAGGGAATTGTACCTCCAACAAACAGAGGCGAAGAGTACACTGATGCTGCGACCAAAACACACATCAACGATGATGCGGCCCAGTATTACGATTATGCCTTGTCTTATGTGATATTATTCCAGCTACACGATCATATAGCAAAGAACCTCTTAAAGCAAGATCCGCATGCTACGAATTATTATGGCAATAAAGAGGTAGGTGATTTTTTAAAGAAGTTGCTTTCGCCTGGTGCTACAGGTGACTGGAGAAAAACATTGAAAGAAGCTGTTGGCAGCGATCTTAGTGCAAAAGCGATGGTGGATTACTTTAATCCGGTAATTGACTATTTGAAAAAAGTAAATGCAGGAAGAAAATACACTCTACCGGAGACGCTCTAACTGCTGAAGTTGTTGTTGCAGTACAAGAGTCACGCTACAGACGTGATAAATGCGACGCAACGGAAGTTATATAGCAGCTCAAAAGCTGGCCACATAAAAAAAGTCCCGACTCAGCATCGGGACTTTGCTTTTTTATAGAAGAATCTATTTAGAATCCTTTTGTTGCAACGCCATCTTCGATCGCTTTCAATGCTTTTGCTTCACTCATGATGGCAGCCATTTTATTGCCCTTACCATCGTGACCATTAGCAATATAACCACCCTTAGCAGTTTTTGAAACCACTGCATCATGCATTGGAACGTTTTTCTCTTTTGTTTTTAAGCAGTACGCTTTGATCATTTTTTCAGTATCCATAATAAAATAATTTGTGTCTCTCTTCGGACGGTTTTGAAATCGAAGCCAAACTAAACAAAAAATCCTGAAAGCATTGGTTTTAAGCCTTTGAGGTGGATAAATAAGGCTGTTCGGGATATTTTCAGGAAATTGAGCCATGCAAAACCATGAACTGGATATTTCTTATATAATCAATGAGTTAGCCGAAGATCGGGACGATTATTTCAGGGCAATTTCGCCGCCGATCATCCAGACCAGCAATTTCGCTTTTAAGACGGTTGAGGCTTTTCGAAAGAGTTTCGAAGATGAATATTCTACCTGGTTGTATAGTCGTGGGTTGAATCCAACAGTTGATATTCTACGTAAAAAACTGGCTGCTTTGGATGGAGCGGAAGATTGCCTGGTGTTTAATAGTGGTGCTGCAGCCATTTTTACAGCCGTGTTAGCCAATGTAAAAAGCGGGGATCATATTGTGAGTGTTCGAAATCCTTATACCTGGGCCCAGCGAACATTTGAAGTGATCTTACCAAGATTTGGCGTAACGCATACTTATATTGATGGAACTTCTATTGAAAATTTTAAAGCTGCCCTCCAGCCAAACACTACCATCATTTACCTGGAATCTCCCAATAGCTGGACTTATGAAATACAGGATCTGAAAGCTGTTGCAGAACTGGCAAAACAACATAATATCACAACTATCTGCGATAACAGTTACTGCACTCCCATCAATCAAAAACCTGTTGAATTAGGAATTGACCTTGTGCTGCAATCGGCTACAAAATACATTGGCGGACATAGCGATGTTGTTGCCGGCGTTTTGTGTGGAAAGAGAGAGATGATCGAAAGGATATTCAACAGTGAATACATGAACATTGGCTCAGGAATTCAGCCATTCAATGCCTGGCTGCTTATTCGTGGATTGAGAACCTTGCCAATGAGATTGGAACGGATCACCAAAAGCACTTATTCCGTTGTTGATTATTTAAAAAAACATCCGACAGTGGAGAAGGTCCATTTCCCTTTTGATCCGGAATTTCCGCAATATGAGCTGGCAAAAAAGCAGATGCTAAATGCCTGTGGTTTGCTTACACTGGTGTTGAAAGCAGATTCCATTAACCAGGTTGAGCGTTTTGCCGAAGCACTGAAACATTTCTTTATGGCAGTAAGTTGGGGTGGACATGAATCGTTGATCATTCCACGCTGTGCTGGAATTAAAAAGGAAGCTTTCGATCCGCAAAACCAGGAACACCGGATGGTGAGGATGTACGTGGGATTAGAAGATCCGGATTATCTGATCAGGGACCTGGAGCAGGCTTTTGCTGCCATAAATTAAGTTTTAAGAAGTCCACCTAAAAATTGTCATTTGCATGTCAGCCGTGGCTGGCTTTGCTTTATTTTTGTTATATGAGGCTTTATATACTACCCCTTGCCCTCTTTATTTGTTTCGTGTCGCAAGCACAGGACACAACAAATAAGTGGACCCTGCAAAAGTGTGTTGCTTATGCTGTAGCGAATAATCTTACAGTAAAGCAGGCTGACATACAGAGAATGTATGCAGCAGTAGATCTTAGACGTGCCAACATGAGCAATTTGCCAACAGCTTCTGGAAGTATCTCTGCCGGTTACGGTTTTGGTTTGAATGAAGATCCCACAACAGGAACGCTAACGAGTAGCAACCTTTTTAGAATGCAGGTAGGTGTGCAAAGCAATTATACCATCTTTAACTGGTTTGCACGTAAGTATGATATTGAAGCAAGCAGACTGAATAGCGAAGCCGCAAGAGCCGGAATTGAAAAAGCACAGAATGATATTTCGCTAAGCGTTGCCAATACTTTTTTAAATGCAATGCTGAATAATGAAACGGTAAGAGTGTCCGAGATCGCTTTAAGCCAAACACAGGAACAACTTAGAAATACAGATGCATTGGTTAGAGCTGGTTCTGTTCCTGAACTAAATTCGTTGCAATTACAGGCACAGGCAGCAACAGATAGTGCCAATGTAATTCAGGCAAGATCAGCTTACAGGCAATCAGTGATACAGCTTAAAGCACTGTTGAATCTTCCGCAGGATACAGCTTTTGAAATTGTTATTCCTCCTGTTGATATGATACCCATGGATCCTTTAGCTGAACTGGAACCAAAAATTGTTTATAGTCTTGCACTTACCAATCAGCCGGCACAAAAGATCAATACTTTCAGAATTCAACAAGCTAATGCACAGGTAAAAAGTGCAAGAGGTTTAATGTATCCTTCAGTATTTGCACAGGCCGGATTAAACTCGAGTTATGTGAATTCGAGTATCACTCCATCTCAATTTAAATCTCCTTTTTTCCGCCAGTTGAATACCAATTTCGGTCAGAATATAGGTATCGGAATCAGTTTCAACATCTTTAATCAATACCAGGCAAGAAGCCAGTGGGACAGGGCTAAAGTGCAGGTGCAGCAATATCAGATCCAGCAGCAACTGGACAATGCTTCTTTGCAATCGGATATTTACAATGCTTATGAATTAGCCGTAACTGCGCTGCAGAAATACAATGCTTCTCTCAGAACAGTTGAAGTGAATGAAAGAGCATTGGACCTTGCCAACAAAAGAAATACAGCCGGACTGTTGAATATACTCGACCTGATCACGACTCAAAACAATTTACAAAGAGCAAGAATTGAAATGGTGCGTAACAGGTATGATTATATTTTTAAAATGAAAGTGCTGGAGTTTTATAAAGGAAACGGAATAAGATTATAATTCCTGAATCGTGAGGCGTGAGTGCTGAATAAAGTTTAATCAGTACAAGTGTGCGACGCAACAGGAGTTGAAATGTGTTCTGAAGCTGACTTAATAAAAAGATTACTCTAAACAACCAATATGAAGAAAAAGACTATCTGGTGGATCATTGCAGCACTTTGTTTGCTGATCATTCTTCTGATCGTTTTTGGCGGTAAGAAAGATGTAGGCATTAAAGTGAGTGCTGAAGTTGCTACAACAAGAGACATCACCGAAACGGTGACTGCCAGCGGAAAAGTATATCCTGAAATTGAGGTGAAGGTTAGTCCGGACATTAGTGGTGAAGTAGTGGAACTGACTGTTGAAGAAGGGGACACTGTAAAACAAGGCCAGGTAGTGGCAAGAATATATGCAGATATCTATGCATCGCAAAGAGACCAGGCTTCGGCTGGAGTAGCTCAAATGCAGGCACAGGTTGCTAATTCAAGGGCACAACTTGGTGCTTTGAAAGCTACAATGGACCAGGCAGAAGTAACATACAACAGGCAGAAAGGTTTACTAGATCAAAAAGTAATTTCAAGAGCTGAGTTTGAACAAGCTGACCAGGCATATAAAACAGCAAGAGCAAATTACAATGCTGCAGTAGAAGGTATCAGGGCTAATGAGGCTTCTGTTCGTAGTGCCATGGCAAGTTTGAGCAGAGCCAGTAAAGATGTTTCAAGAGCAACAATCACAGCTCCTATGACAGGTGTGGTGAGCTCTTTATCAGTAAAGAAAGGTGAAAGAGTTGTGGGTACAGCCCAGATGGCCGGTACCGAAATGATGCGTATTGCAGATCTGAATAGTATTGAAGTAAGAGTTGATGTTGGCGAAAGCGACATTCCGAAAGTAAAGCTTGGAGATACTGCTTTGGTAGAAGTTGATGCATTCAATAACCGGAAGTTCAAAGGTGTTGTTTATAAGATCGCAAATCCTACACCTTCATTAACAGGAACGACTTCTGCTAACGAGGTTACCAATTACAAGGTGCATATTCGTTTATTGTACGAAAGCTATGCTGACCTACTAAGAACAGGAAATGGATTCCCTTTCCGTCCGAATATGAATGCCAGTGCAGATATACAGACGAGAACAGAGAAAGGTGTTTTGGCAGTTCCTTTAAATGCGGTAACGGTAAGAGATAAAAAAACGGATAAAGTTCCGGGCAATAAGAAAGCAGCTACAAAAGACGAAGACGAAGCTAGCAATGATTCTAAATCGAATGATGAAACACAGGAAGTGGTATTCGTACTTGGAAAAGATGGTTCCGTTAAGAAATATCCTGTGAAAACAGCTATACAAGATATCAACTACATACAGATTGTAACCGGAATCAAAAAAGGTGACAAAGTGATCACTGGTCCTTACAATATTGTAAGTAAAACATTGAGAGATGGAACAAAAGTGAAGGAAGTGAAGAAAGAAGAACTGGTAGAAGACCAGAAGAAGAATTAAAAAACTGAAACCTGTCATAACCGACAGGTTTTTTGTTTTGTATGTTTGCCGCATGCAATTTGGTATCATTGGCAGCGGCAGCTGGGCAACAGCAATAGCGAAGATCTTAACCGATTCTAAGCACACCATACATTGGTGGTTCAGAGATGCTAACAGTATCAGACACATTCAGCAGCGTCATCACAATCCGCACTATTTACATTCAGCTTATTTTGACCCGGCATTGCTAATGATGAGCACCGATGTAAACGAAGTAGTGAGAAACTGTGATGTTGTGGTGATGGCAGTTCCTTCGGCTTATATAACCGATGCCTTGAAGGATCTTGCAAAAGATGCATTGAAAGGCAAAAAGATCGTTTCTGCTATTAAAGGAATTTTACCGGAGACCAACCAACTCCTGAACGAATACCTTGCTGAGCATTTTGATGTTTCCATAGAGAATTATTATACATTACTAGGACCATGTCATGCCGAAGAAGTTGCATCTGAAAAACTTTCTTACCTCACTTTTTCGGGTTTGAACGAAGCTGCAGCAGCAGAGATCGCAGCACATTTTAGAACAGAATACCTGAACACTGTTACGAACCATGATATCAATGGAGTGCAATATGCTGCAGTACTGAAAAATATTTACGCATTAGGAGCCGGAATAGCTCATGGATTGGAATATGGAGATAATTTCCTGAGTGTTTATATTGCCAACAGTGCAGATGAAATGGTGAAATTCTCCCGTAAAGTACTGCACGATTTTTCATTGGAGAACAGCGATATAAACTACGCATCATCTGTTTACCTGGGTGATCTTTTAGTAACCTGTTATTCGTTGTACAGTCGTAACAGGATGTTTGGTAATATGATAGGCAAAGGTTATTCCGTTAAAGCGGCACAACTTGAATTGAACATGGTGGCAGAAGGTTACAATGCCAGTCGTTGCATTTTTAAGACTAATGAAAACTTACAGGCTGATATACCGATCGCCACAACGATTTACCAGATTCTTTGGGAGAATTTACCACCGGAAGAAGGTTTTAAAAGAATTGAACAACGCCTTCAATAAAATTGTAACTTTAGGATATGCCAGTTTCATTTACATTACTACAGCCAATTGGTTTGATACTTCTGCTTGGAGTAGTAGTAATGATCAATTTTTTGAAACAGAAGAAAACTTCGCATTGATTTCAAACAAAGCTGAACAATTTCAATTTACCATCTGCTTTGTTGATCAAAGTTCCGAACGTACAAGTGAGTGACACAACGGAAGCTCAGCAGCAATTTGCCGCTGGCTAAATTCTATCTATCCTGTCTATTCTATCTGAAGTATTCCTGATGAGACCAATTCCTGCAATAAAGAATATCGCACCGAGGATCAGATACACTGCTATCGCTCTGTAGTTATGCGTACCTGAACTACTGGCAAAATAATATGCTGCAAGGATCAATCCTACGATACCTAAAATGGTGAGTATGATCCCAAACACACGCTTCTCCATGATAACTGTTTTCAATATGGAGACAAACAACATGCCGTTGCTACAAGATCGTGTTTTGCAATACGTTACTTTTCTTAGGATGATCTGTATTGAAGTGTAATCCCCTGCTTTCTTTCCTGAATTGGGCTCCTTTTACAATAAGAAAACCGACAGTGATCAGGTTTCTTAGTTCGCATAATTGCGGAGAAACTTTGGTAGTCCGATACAACTCTTCTGTTTCTTCGAATAACAGGTCTAAACGTTTCATGGCTCTTCCAAGACGAACATCGGTTCTAACAATACCAACATAATCACTCATCAGTAACTGCAGCTCTTTTAAACTTTGCGTAATGAGGATCATTTCTTTCGGGTCTGAGGTTCCCTGTGCATTCCACTCCGGCAAATCAGTTCTTAATTCAACTTTATTGATCCGTTCAATACTGTCAAGAAAACAACGATGACCAAACACCATTGCTTCCAGCAAGCTGTTACTGGCCAAACGATTGGCACCATGCAATCCTGTGCTGGCTGCTTCTCCACAGGCATATAAATTGGTGATCGATGTTCTGCCCCATTCGTCTGTTTTAATTCCGCCGCAACTATAATGTGCAGCAGGAGCAACGGGAATCATTTTTTGCGAAACGTCGATACCAATGCTCAGGCATTTTTCATAGATATTCGGAAAGTGATGAATAAACTTTTCTTTATCCATGTGCCGGCAATCAAGAAATACATGCTCCGTTCCGGTGATCTTCATCTCACTATCGATAGCTCTTGCAACAATATCTCTTGGTGCAAGATCTTTACGGGCATCGTAACGCTCCATAAACGCTTCGCCATTTTTATTGCGAAGAATTCCACCATCACCACGAACAGCTTCGGTAATAAGAAACGAAGGTGAAACGCCAGGCTCATACAAAGCAGTAGGATGAAACTGGATAAACTCCATGTTTTCAATTCTTCCTTTTGCACGATACACCATTGCAACACCATCTCCGGTTGCGATCTTTGGATTCGTGGTAGTTCTATACACCTGTCCACAACCTCCTGTTGCAAGCAATGTGATTCTGGAAAGAATCTTTTCTATCGTGTGTGTACGAAGGTTAAGTACATAAACACCATAACAGGTAATATCGGGTGTTGATTTGGTAACAAGATAACCAAGATGATGTTGTGTAAGAATATCGACTACGAAACAATGATGAACGAGTTCAATGTTTGGTTGCTTTTCCATCGTATCAAGCAAAGCTCTTTCCATTTCCTTACCGGTTACATCTTTATGATGCAGTATCCTAAACTCACTATGGCCACCTTCTCTGCCTAATGCAAATTCGCCGCTATCGGTTTTATCGAACTGTGCACCCCATTCAATGATCTCACGAATACGTTCGGGACCTTCCTTCACAACGATCTCTACCACTTCAGGATCACATAATCCATCACCGGCGATCAAAGTATCTTCAATGTGTTTATTAAAGCTATCTTTTACTTCATCCATTACACCTGCAATACCACCTTGTGCATATTTGGTATTCGTTTCATCTGCCTGTGCTTTGGTGATCACAGTGATTTTCTTTTCAGGAAACTGTTGCGCTGTTTTCAGGGCATATGTTAAACCTGCAACACCTGAGCCGATCACCAGGAAATCTGTGTGCTTGTTCTTCATTTAAGCAAAAATAGTCTTGTATAAAAGAAAATGACCCACAATGTTGTGAGTCATTGATTTTATTTAACCAGCGTTCAATTCGCTATAAGGCTTTACTTGCGTCGCACTCTTGTACTTGAGTTCAATGATCAACAAAGTTCAGAACGTACAAGTGAGTGACACAACCGGAACTGCATAAAGTTTTAAAGCTGGTTTAATAATTAATTGTAAAATCAAAATCAGCCGGAAGTTGAGGATCGTCTAACGACATACTTTTATTGAACTTCACCTGTTTTTTATCGGCAGACAAAACGCCTTTGCCCGAAACTTTTGTAGCTGGCCTTGGCAGATTTACAACTGTTGTGTAGTTCACCTTCATCATTTCTTTGAACTGTGCAGGCATTTCTTCTTCTTTGCTTTTCGTTTTTGTTTGTGTGTTTGCCTTTGCATTCAGCTTTCTTGAAAAACTGTTTGCAGCCAGGTTGTACACAAAATCAGAAATAGGTAACCCACCTTTGTTTCCGGCTTTATCACCACCCATTCCGCCGGTCATTGGATCCATTCCATCAGGAGCACCGGCACCAGATTTCATCGCTTTACCCACAGCATCCATCAGGGTATTATTTCCTTTTGAGTTTACGATCTTCTGGATCAGTTTCAACTGTTTGCTATCGTTAAAAGGAAATGTCATATTCACATACATATCACCTTCCTCTTCATCCATGTGAATTTTTGCAAAAGCATTTTCTACGGCAGCTTTTTCTTCGTTGGTCAAAGAAGTTAATGTATCCGTTAACGATTTATAATAAATGGTGCTGTCGAGTTTTTCTGGAGCTTTACCATCTTCCCTCGCACCTTGTTTCATCATTGCAAACATTGACATGGCTCTCGACATATCCATTTTAAGTTCATAAACACCACTTCCGTCTTCTTTTAGATTGAAAGTTTCAGTCATATCGAAACAACCTGTAAGGCTGATAACGAAAGCTGCAAGTGCAAGTAATCTTAGTTTCATTGTTGTATTTCGGTTAATTGTTTACAGGTTCGATCCAGGCTTCATTTTCTTTTAAGAGATTGATCAGTTCATCAACAGCAATCTCACTATCAATGTTTCGCTTTACGATCTCTTTGCCTTTGTACAAAGTGATCTTTCCTACTCCACTGCCCACATATCCAAAATCTGCATCGGCCATTTCTCCCGGGCCATTCACAATACATCCCATGATGGCGATCTTAACGCCTTTCAGGTGATTGGTTCGTGACCGGATCTTTGCTGTTGTTTCCTGCAGATCAAATAATGTTCTTCCGCAACTGGGGCAGGAAATATATTCAGTCTTTGAAATTCTTGTTCTTGTTGCCTGCAGAATGCTGAATGCAGTGTTGTTGATGAATTGTTCAACAGAACTGCTTTGCAGATAATTTCTTCCGCTGGCATTTACCTGTGCTGCATTTTGATAAGCAGATGAACTCATGCCGAGACAGATGCCATCTCCAAAACCATCGAGGAATAAAGCACCACATTCAGTTGAATAATGAATCAAATGCTCATCAGCCGTTTGCCAGTTGCTATCGCAGATGATAATTGCAGGATTCTGAATGTTCCTGTTTTGCAGTTCAACAAACATTCTGCGAACAGACTGCATTGCATTTTTATTCTCACTGCTTACACACAGCACTGCTGTTTTATCTTTCCCGATGTCATCGATAAAACTAAAATCGTTTACCGGTGTTTCATCGCTGAAACAGTCTTTCATCACGAAGTTGATGCGATTGCTTTTTTTATTTGCATCAATATAAGCGGCAGCATCGAATATGGGGAAGTAGGTTTCAGTTAATGCCGGAGCTTTGTCAATTGCTTCAGCCCATGTAGCGGGATAGCAGATCACTTTTAATGTTCCGGGCAAAGCGAAATCCAGGATTTGATTACCGGTGAAAACATAATCGGCAGCAGCATCACCAATATTCCATTTATCGGTTGGCTCATCGTAAGAATAACCAACGGCTTTCAAATGTTCCCTGTTGATCCTGGTGATCTTACTCAGATCAGCAATTACAACCGGAACATGAGTGCCGCCGATATTATCAATGGTAAAAGTTTCCCTTCTCTTGTACTCAAATGGACTGTAGTTGAGCTTATCTGCAACCGCGACAACACCGTTGCCAGTTGATGATTGATCGTTGGTTGCATATCTTTTTACAAGGTCTCTGCAAACAGGAATCTCAAATTCGGGATCTTCCGTTAAACTCACACGAATCGTATCACCAATGCCATCTTCTAATAATGTTCCGATGCCGGCAGCACTTTTCACTCTTCCATCTTCTCCGTCACCGGCTTCAGTTACACCCAGATGCAAAGGATAACATTCTCCAAACTCAGCATCCATTTGTTGTATGAGTAATCGGTAAGCCTGCACCATCACCTGAGGATTGCTGCTTTTCATACTCAGCACAATGTTGTGGTAGCTTTCGCTTCTTGCCACACGTAAAAATTCCATTGCACTTTCCACCATTCCCATGGGAGTATCACCATAACGGCTCATGATACGATCACTGAGTGAACCATGATTCGTTCCGATCCTCATTGCTGTGCCATATTCTTTACATATCTGAACGAGTGGCGTAAATCTTTCTCTGATCCTGTCGATCTCTTCAGCATAATCAGCATCAGAGTATTCGATCAGTTCAAACTTTTTCTTATCAATATAATTTCCGGGATTCACTCTCACCTTCTCAACAATTCTGGCTGCGATCTCTGCTGCATTTGGTGTGAAGTGAATATCTGCAACAAGTGGAGTTGTATAACCTCTCTTCCTTAATTCATTTTTGATGTTAAGCAGGTTCTCTGCTTCTTTTTTGGATGGAGCCGTAATTCTTACCAGCTCTGCACCAGCTTCAATGCAACGAATAGATTGTTCAACAGTAGCAATGGTATCCATTGTATCTGTTGTTGTCATCGTTTGTACACGAATCGGATGAAAATTGCCCAGCAACAGATCACCGATCTTTACTTCACGTGTTTTGAGTCGCTGATACCCGGTAAGAGAATTACAATAAAGCTGCATTGTCAATGCTAATTTGCTAATGTGCTGATTTGCCAATTAGTGCAGCAAATGTAAATGTAAACGCTGGCATTCGGCTGAGCTTTAGTATTAGCAAATTTGCATATTGGTACATTTGCAAATCATCTTACCAATCCTTTAACTGCCTTCCGGCTGAATTTTTATTTTGCAGGTCTTTCTGAAGATTCTTTTCTTCTTTAGCAAGTTCTTTCAGTCTTCGATCTGCTTCTTCGGGAGTTAGGTTAGACTTAGGTTTTTGTGGCTGATCTTTTTGATTTTTATTATTCTTATTCTTCTGCTTATCATTTTGTTGAGGCTGCTGTTGTTTTTGCAGTTCCTTTAATGCTTTCTGCAGATTCTCTCTCGTGTCATTATCATTAGCGTTTAATCGCAAAGATTGCTTCAGTACCTGTATTGCCTCTGTTAATTTATTTTGTTTGATATAAGCCAAACCCTGGTTATAAAGTGCCTGTGCTTTCACCAATGGATCTTTTGCATTCGCAGCTGCTGTTTCATAAGATTTTGCTGCCTCTTCAAATTTGTTCATTCTTTGGCTGGCATTTCCCGAATTAAACTGAGCGATAGCATTGGTTTGATCTTTCTGCAAAGCTTTGCCATACTCTTCTTTTGCTTTCACAAATTGCTTCTGCTTATAATTCGAATTGCCTTTCTCAATCAACTGTGCTGTTTTCTGAGCAGATGCAGCAACACCTACAATTAACAAAACGAATAAATAATGCCATTTCATGCAACAGACATTTTGCGTTCAGGAATAAATACTTCAGCCAAGAGTAACACAACCGCCAATGCGATCAATAAAGGAAAAAAATTGAGATAGTCTATATTTCCACTTGCAGAAAATCCTTTCTTTTCCATAGCGTTGATCTGACTTGCAACGGAACTCGCTGTTTCGCCAACATTATCCAATCTATGATACGTTCCTTTTGTAGTATTTGAAATCTTTTGAAGTAAACTTTCATTCAATTTTGAAACAATGATGTTTCCATCCAGATCCTTTTTAGGTTCGGTAGCTCCCGGTTCTACAATGTTCGATCCTTCTGCAGAACCAATGCCAATAGTATGAACTACTACGCCTTTTTCGTAAAGATCTTTTGCAGCCTGTTCAGCATTCTCGTCATTGTCTTCGCCATCAGTGATCATGATGGCTGTCTTATATTTTTTTTCTTTTACATCAAGCGAATGATCTGCCAGTGTCAAGGCTTCGCTGAATACAGTTCCCTGTACAGGAACCGCTTCTGTTGATGCGTTTGCAACAAACATTTTGGCTGCAGAAATGTCTGGCGTTAATGGCATTTGTAAATAAGACTGACCCGCAAACAGGATCAATCCTACCCTGTTGTTTTCCAACTTTGGAAGCAGACTATTGATGAACTGTTTGGCTTTGTCCAATCTTGAAGGACTTGCATCCTGGCTGAGCATGCTTTTACTTACATCCAGCATGATCATCACATCTACACCTGTACCTTTTGCATTTTCAGCAGCAACAGGCTTTCGCAGATTTGCAGCGGCGAGAATTCCCAAACCAATAGCGACAAGGATGAAAATGATCTTTGTTTTAAATAAGGAAGATGAATACCCTTTTAATAATTGATCGACTAACCTTTTGTTGCCAAGTTTAGTTCGTATCCATCGCTTCCAATACAGTAAACCAATAAAAAGTGCAGTTAAGGGAAGTAATGCAATCAGTGCAAAGAGGAATTGTATGGTTTCAACCTGGATCAAAATAAAGATTGGATTAGTACACTGATGAGCTGCAAAACGAAATCGATCGCAAAACCGAATGCATCATGTTTCTTCATCTGGATTGTTTAAGCAAAAATGATTCCGATAAACCTTATTGGAATCAAATAAGATGAAGATAAAAATCCTGGAATGAAAATGTTGTTAAACTACTTCCTCCCTTCCATAAAACCCATCTTCTTTAAAATGCCTTTCAGCACATTCATCCTTGCAGCAACCATGTCCATGTCGTGTTCCCCTTCAAGATTTAATACAAAGAAATATGGATGTTTATTCTCTTCGATCCAACCTACAACCCAACCCAGGCTTTTTCCATTCTCTTTATAGCCCCAACCAGTTTTGTAGCTGAGTTTGTAATTGGCATTATCTTCCTGCAGCATCACCTGGCGAACGATTCTTTGTGATCTTTTATCGAAAGGAAGTTGATCAAAGTACAATCGTTTTACCAATCCAAGTTGTTCATCAGGAGTGATCTTAAGTGAATTATCCAGCCAAAAAGTATCTATCGCAGTCTTGATCTTACGAGTGCCATATTTTAAACTATCCAGCCAAAGTTG
Source organism: Chitinophagaceae bacterium (assembly GCA_024508725.1). Lineage (GTDB taxonomy): Bacteria > Bacteroidota > Bacteroidia > Chitinophagales > Chitinophagaceae > JAEZDC01. The sequence goes on from JANINS010000003.1 coordinate 627,575, forward strand.
CATGGTGTCTTTTCCAATTCGTCTTGCCACTTCCTGGTAATAAGGAACAGCAGAAACTTTAAAAGCCTGTTCCATAGTAAGATCATGATTCCAGGCATCAATAGATCTTGTTTTGCCATCCCATTTGATCACCATTTTCTCATCGAAAATTCTTCCGGTATGGAGGCCGATCAACGAATTCACGATTTTAAATGTAGATGCCGGCAAAAATGCAGAATCCCTGTAACGGGCTAAATTATAAATGGTGAACTCGTTCTTACCATTATCATACAAGCCAAAACAACCTTCTACTTTATTCGAATCGAAATAAGTTTTCAGGCTATCATTGGTTGTTACATTATTGGGAGAGCAACTGCTAAAAAATACAATTGCTAAAAGGCAAATGCCCGATAAAATTCTTTCAACTGGTTTCATCATCAATTATTTTAACACACCTAATTCTTTACCCACTTTTGTAAATGCCGCAATGGCTTTATCCAGATGTTCTTGCTGGTGAGCAGCACTCAACTGTACCCTTATCCTTGCTTTACCTTTTGCAACAACAGGATAGAAAAAGCCGATCACATAAATACTTTCTTCCAGCAACTTAGCAGCAAACTCCTGTGCAACGGTTGCTTCGTATAACATAATTGGAACAATCGGGTGATCTCCAGGCTTGATATCAAAACCTGCTTCAGTCATTTTTGTTCTGAAGTACTTGGTATTGTACTCCAGTTTATCTCGAAGCTCTGTTGTTTCTGTAAGCATGTCAAGCACTGCGATAGAAGCACCAACAATTGATGGAGCCAAAGTATTTGAGAACAGATAAGGTCTGCTTCTTTGCCTCAGCATTTCAATGATCTCTTTTCTGCCGCTGGTAAATCCACCACTGGCACCACCCAAAGCTTTACCCAGTGTTCCGGTGATGATGTCTATTCTTCCCATCACTCCTTTGTATTCGTGTGTACCTCTTCCTGTTTTACCTAAGAAACCGGATGAGTGAGAATCATCCACCATCACGATCGCATCATACTTATCAGCGAGATCACATATCTTATCCAACTGAGCAATGGTTCCATCCATACTGAACGATCCATCAGTAACAATGATCCTGCTTCTCAGGTTTTGTGTTTCTTTCAACTTAGCCTCGAGATCTGCCATATCGTTGTGCAGGTAACGATAACGTTGAGCCTTACACAAACGAACACCATCGATGATCGAAGCATGGTTCAGTTCATCACTAATGATCGCATCCTGTTCATTAAACAATGGTTCAAATACACCACCATTGGCATCAAAAGCAGCGACGTATAAAATGGTATCTTCTGTTGCGAGGAAAGTTGCAATCTTTTGTTCCAGTTCTTTATGTATATCCTGTGTTCCGCAGATGAAACGCACAGAACTCATTCCGTAGCCGTGACTGTCGATCGCTTTATGCGCAGCCTCGATCACTTTGGGATGTGATGAAAGTCCCAGGTAGTTATTAGCGCAGAAATTCAATACGGTTTTCCCGTTTACAGTTATTTCCGGACCCTGCTCACTTGTAATTATACGTTCTCTTTTAAACAATCCTGCTGCCTCTATATCCTTCAGTTCTGATGCTATTCGCTGCACAAATTTTTCGTTCATAACAATCGTTTAAAGCGGGGCAAAGATATCAGCTAAATAGTCAACCTGCCAATTTGATAATGTGTGACTTATGAAACCAGCTCTAGAATTTTAGCATCGCCGGTTGTGTCACTCACTTGTACGTTCGGCACTTTTATCAGCATTTCCCAAATGTTAAGGCTTTGCAAACAAAACTTTTTGCCAGTTCACTGTAACCTTTCCACTCTAACTTCGTTGTATAGACCTCAAGCCACTGTTTATGAAACGCTTACTTATTGCCAGTTTTTTAATTATCTGTTCAGTTAGCATACTGGCGTTAACCCACAAACCCTCTAAAAAGACGGCGTGCAGGCAGAAGATCTGCTGCACAAAAAAATGCGACAAGACTGAACAAAACAACAGTCCCAAAACGGACTATATATTCTGGGAACCGATGCAAAGACTTTTGCTCGTTACCTATTAAATATTATCCCACCAAATGGTGGGATTTTTTTTCTTTGTACCTGTAACATTTGATTTTCAGCTGCGTTACACAAGAGCAAACACAACGACCTACCCCAGCTTATGACAGAAAAAGAATATAACGAATGCGTTAATCTTTATTCCGACGGCGTTTTTCGCTTTATAGTGAAAAACCTGAGGCATGAGGAAGATGCAAGAGATATAGTTCAAACCGCATTTGAAAAACTCTGGCGACACAGAGAACAGGTTGAACATGCAAAAAGCAAATCGTACCTGTTTACTGTAGCCTACAACCAGATGATCGATCACCTGAGAAAGAGTAAAAGAATACAGTTGAAAGATGAGTTTAGTGCAGAAGTAAAAATTCAGCAATCAAACTTTAACAGCAACACGAAAAAAATATTGATGGAAGCACTGAACAGGTTAAATGAAACACAAAGAAGCCTGGTGATGCTGAAAGATTATGAGGGATATAATTATGAAGAGATCGGACAAATAATGGGATTGACTGAAAGCCAGGTAAAGGTTTACCTGCACAGAGCAAGACTGGCTTTAAAAAACTATTTGGTGAGCCCTGAAAACGTTATGTAAAAATGATCAACCGCAATAATTACGAAGAATACCTGCTGATGTACATTGACGGTGAACTATCACCAACAGAAGCAAAAGCAGTAGAAGCTTTTATCCAGGCAAATCCTGATTTAAAGGATGAATTGGAACTGCTGCAGCAAACTGTTCTTCAGCCGGAAGAGAATATCACTTTTAACCAGAAAGATCTTTTATATAGAAAAGAAGAAGGCATTCACCTCAACAATTACCAGGAGTATTTTCTTTTATATGTAGATGAAGAACTGAATCCATCTGAAAAAGAATCAGTAGAAACTTTCGTTCTTAAAAACCCGGAACTACAGGATGAATTCACTTTGCTAAAACAAACAATTCTTCCAAAAGAAGCGATCATTTTCACCAGCAAAGAAATTCTTTACAGAAAAGAAGAAAAGAGAAGACCGGTTGTTATTGGTATGCGTTGGGCTTCTTTGGCTGCAGCGATCATGATAGGAATTGTAGCCTTAGTTTGGGTAATGAATTCAGGAAATAAATCGAATGGTACCGATCCAAACAGTTTTGCTGGCCAGGTTGCTCCAAAAAAGAATATTGAACCAACTCCTTCAACTCAGCCTGAAAAAACCTTACCTGTTACTGCGGTTGATGGAACAACACTAGCAGCAACAGATGAACAAAAAACAACTCAGCCGCAACAGAATATTAAAGTGCAGCAGGTACAACAGCAACCATCAACAGGTCAGCAGGTAGCTGTTGCGCCTCAACCGAAGAACGAGCAGAAAGCTATTGAACAACAAGTTCCTTACCGAGAACCCGATCCTATTGCTTACAACCCTACCAACCCTGTAACAATTGGTTCCGGCACAACAAAGATCACCAGTGTAAGCACTCCTGAGGTTAACGCAAATAATTATGTTCAACAGGCTGTTTACACAGAAGAGTTGAATACGGACGAAGAAAAGAACAAAAACGTCTACGTAGGAGCTCTTGAAATAAACACTGATAAGGTTCGTGGCTTTTTTAGAAAAGCCGGAAGGTTCTTATCCAGTAAAGTAAAAAAAGAAGATGGCGACAAAGTACAGGTTGCCAATATTGAAGTAAATAAACTAAAGTAAATACCCTTAAATCTATACTCAAATGAAAAAGGTTGTAATCGCTATCGCAGCTTTGCTGGCTGCAGGAAATCTCTTTGCTCAAACAGACAGTACTACATCAAAAGCTGACACGATCAAAGTAGGCAATTTCATCATTATCAAAAAAGACAAAAAAGTTACTGCTGAACGTACGAGTTCCAGTTCCGATTCGGTGAAAGTGGCGAAAAGAAAAAAGAGCAACGTTTCTACTAACTGGAGCATTCTTGATATTGGTTTTGCCAATGTAAGAGATGAAACAGAATACGGATCTGCAGAAGCCAACAGCTACCTGAGAGGTGGTGTTACACCTTTCACAAAAGATGACATGAAGCTGCGTACCAACAAAACATCGAACGTGAACTACTGGCTATTTATGCAGAAGGTGAACGTTTCCAAACATGTACTGAACCTGAAATATGGTTTGGGATTGGAGATGTACAACTTCCGTTACAGCAAGAACATCAGCTACCGTGAAAATTTGCCAGGTGGAGTTACCGGTGTGTTCAGAGATACGGTTCAGTTCAGCAAGAACAAATTATATGCTGGATACATCACTGTTCCATTCATGATCAACGTAAATACAACTCCCGACAGGAAAAGAGGATTCAGCTTTAGTGCTGGTGTAAGTGCCGGTTATTTAGTTGGAAGCAGGAACAAACAAATAAGTAATGAAAGAGGCAAGCAAAAAGTGAAAGGGGATTTTGACCTGGCAAAATGGAGAGTGGCTTACATCGCTGAGCTTGGATTGGGCCCGATTCGTTTGTACGGAAGCTACAGCATGAATCCTTTGCATGAAAAAGGATTGAAGCAATATCCTTATGCAGTAGGATTAAGATTAAGTAACTGGTAAGATTTTTTATTTCATAGTTTTTCTCATGTGCATTAGAACGGCTCCCAGTTCCCTGGGAGCTTTTTATTTTGAAAATCAGCTTTGTAAAACGTGTTAAGTGATGAATTGAAAGTACAAGAGTGCGACGCAAGCAAAGTTGCCAGTAGCAATGTAGCCGACCCCAAAAAATTAATTCTTTCTTTTTGAGCTTAAGAAATGCTCAAGATGAATAATGTGCACAGTTATTGCTTTTGCAGAAAACAAAGATGAGTGCTGCATGTGAGAGCGATAATTTTTTGTGAAAGCGACAATGCAGTATAATCTTCGGATTATTTTACCGTTCCAATTTAAAATCATAAAGGTCCTATGCGATTCACCATCAGCACTGCATTGCTGTTGCTATTACTTACCACCACTTCTTCATTTTATGTAAAGCCCACTTATACTATTGTAGTAGATAAAAGTGACTATGAACTGAGTGTGTTTGATGAAGATGGAAAATGGGTTGTTACCTATCCGGTGGTATTTGGCAGTAAAGACCAGGGCGATAAGATGATGGAAGGTGATCGCAAAACACCTGAAGGAACATTTTACATTACCAGCAAACGGGTTCATGAAAAATGGTGTAGGTTTTTAATGCTCGATTATCCCAATACCGACAGTTACAACAAGTTTAACGACAGGAAATCAAAGGGAGTGATTCCTAAATCGGCAAAGATCGGTGGCTCTATTGGTATACATGGAACCTGGCCGAGAGAAGAGTTTGCAGTGGATCGTTACCAGAACTGGACACAAGGATGCATCAGCACCAAGAATGAATACATTATTGAGATCTATAACATGATTCCAAATGGAACGAAGGTGACGGTGAGGAAATAGGGAATGGTGAATAGTTAGTCGTGAGTTGGAGCATTTGCTAACAGGAACTTGCTTACAGAACTCAGCCATTTCTCTGGTTCACTGGTGCATAGATTCTGATGACCAGAATTGGAGTAAGTGACAAGTTGTTTTTGCGATGTCTTTAAATTTCTGAAGATCGTTTCAGTTTCAATTTTCGAAACCCGCACATCTTTTTCACCCCATTGTAGCAATACCGGGCAATCGATTGACTTTGCATAATCTTCAGGATTGTGATCAAAAGCCCAAAATCCTTGTTCTACTCCTCCCCAAAAAGTCAATAGAGTTGAAATTGGTTGAGTTGGAACACCCATAATTCTGCATCTTCCTTTCACTGCTTCTAGCAAACTGCCAAAAGGCATTTCAATTATCATTTTAGTGGGCTTGAGATTATAATCCTTTATCGCTTTCATCTCTGCAGCAGCACCTAAAGAAATACCGTAGAAGATGATGTTCTTTTCTCCACTGTCTGCAACATGATCATAAGCTGCTTTCACATCTTTGGCTTCATCAAAACCTATCGTGCAAATATTTCCTGAGCTATTGCCGTGAGCCCTGAAATCAACCATTAAAACATTGTAACCTAGTTTATAAAAAGATCCAGCCTCGTGCAGAATACCAGCTTTATTTCCAGCATGTCCATGGAACATGATGATCGTTCCTTTTGTTGCCATTGAATCAACAGATGGATGAGTTACATGCCATGCTTCCAAGTTCAGTTCATCTTCCGTTTTAATTCGAACAATCTGATAATTGAAAGATGGAAACTCATCAATTGGTTTTTTATAAGACTTTACACCAAACAACAAAGCACCTGCCTTCTCGAAGAAGCCAGCTTTCTCAGCCTGAAACAAATCCCTCTTCTCTTTCGTATCGTAAAAGTGGGTGAACTTATATGCATGAAAAGCTGCCATTACATTCAGCAACACAAATAAGATCAATGTTGTGTAGCCAACTCGTTTCAGCAGCTTTTTCCAATTCATCTTAATCCAAGATTACACTTCCAAAATATTTCTGCAATACCGCCGGAATTTTTATTCCTTCAGCCGTCTGATGATTCTCGAGCAATGCAGCCACAATTCTCGGTAAAGCCAAACTACTTCCGTTCAATGTATGCACAAGCTGTGTTTTTCCTGATGCATCTTTATAACGACATTTCATCCTGTTAGCCTGGAAGTTCTCGAAGTTGCTTACACTACTCACTTCTAACCATCTTCCCTGTGCTGCAGAGTACACCTCAAAATCGTAAGTAATGGCACTTGCAAAACCCATATCGCCACCACACAAACGAAGAATACGATAAGGCAACTCTAGTGATTGAACCAGTCGCTCAACATGGTTCACCATTTCATCAAGTGTTTCATAACTCTTCTCCGGATCAACGATCTGGATGATCTCCACTTTTTCAAACTGGTGCAACCTGTTCAATCCACGAACATCTTTTCCATAACTGCCGGCTTCTCTTCTAAAGCAAGGAGAATAAGCCGTCATCTTGATCGGCAGATCTTCTGTCTTCACAATTGTATCTCTGTAAATATTTGTTACAGGAACTTCTGCCGTTGGAATCAAATAGAATTTGTCTTCTGTAACATAATACATCTGGCCTTCCTTATCAGGCAGCTGACCAGTACCATACGCCGAGTCTTCATTTACTACAAACGGCGGAATAAATTCAACGTAACCAGCCTCTGTGTTGTAATCCAAAAAATACTGGATCAACGAACGTTGCAGCTTCGCTCCTTTATTAATGTAAACAGGGAAGCCACTGCCTGTTATCTTATTGCCAAGCTCAAAATCTATCAGGTTATACTTCTTAGTAAGTTCCCAATGTGGCAAAGGCTCATTTGCAAATTCAGGACGAATGCCACCTTCTCTCACCACCACATTATCTTCCGGGGTTTTTCCAACAGGCACTTGTTCACTTGGCAGATTCGGAAGCTGGATCAAAGTATCGATCAGCTTCTTCTCCACTTCAGCCATCTGCTGCTTTAATGGACCAGCAGCATCTCTATACTTCGCCACCTCTAACTTCAGATTTTCAGCTTCCTCTTTCTTTCCTTGACCCATCAATTTTCCGATATCCTTTGAACCAGCATTCAACTTAGCCATTGCTTCGTCAAACTCAACCTGTAATCTTTTACGTTCATCATCCAGTGCAATCACTTCATCAACGATCTCGGGTTGTTTAAAATTCTTGATCGCCAGCCTTCTCAGCACTTCATCTTTATGCTGCCTTAAAAAATTTACCTGTAACATCGGTTGCTATTTGCGGCAAAGATAAGAGCTGGATACTGGGTTCCGGATGCTGGTTTTGCCAGCACCTGTAATTCTTTTCAGCTTCTGTTGTGTCACTCACTTGTACGTTCTGTAATTCTATTCAACAAGCTGCCGAGCGTTAAGCTCTCAGAAATTCGACAGACCAGCATCCAGCATCTGGCATCCAGCTTACATTTGCACCCATGAACATGAACGACGACCTGATGCAGCGTTGGTGGAGCCTGGAAGCCAAACTGGTGGAGCGATTTGGCAAAAAACCCGACATGGAAGCAATTCTTTTTCTTATTGGTATAAATGAGACCGGCTTTACACCTTCAAAAATCACCAAAGAACAAAAGCAAGACCTGATGCATGTGGCTACTTGTAGCTTACTTACTCCCAGTGGTTATTATATTTTCGAAGGCAGAGACGAAGAAGGCTGGCCACACTATAAACAAGTAAAGGAATTGCCAAATCTTGCTTTGCCAGAACAGGAAAATTTCCTGAGAGACCATATTTTACTTTATTTCGAGCAACAAGGATTCTAAAGTTTTGAGTTTCGGGTTTTCAGTTTTTAGTTAAGAAACTGAGACGCTAACCGGAAACAAAAAACTAAAAACTTTAAACTAAGTCATGAAACGCTTTTTACTTTTATTCATTGTCTTCGGCAGTTTGGCAAGTTCAGCACAAACAAAAAAGCCAACCACGCCGGCTAAAAAACCAACAGCTACCAAGCCTGCTCCAAAACCTAAAACAGCTCCGGTAAGTAAAGAAAGATTGGTGGAGCTTACTACCGACTTTGGAACAATGGTTTTGAAGTTGTACGATTCTACTCCTTTGCACAGAGATAATTTTATTAAGCTGGTACAGTCTGGCTTTTATGATAGTTTATTATTTCACCGTGTTATTTCAGGATTTATGATCCAGGGTGGCGATCCAACCAGTAAATATGCTGACAGTACAGCTATGTTGGGAGGTGGATCAGCACCCGGAGAAAGAATTCCGGCAGAGTTTAAGCCGCAATTCTTCCACAAGAAAGGTGCACTTGCTGCAGCAAGAGATGGAAACCCGGCCAAAGCCAGCAGCAATTGCCAGTTCTATATTGTGCAGGGTAACAAACTTCCGGCAGACCAGCTTGCACAACAGGAACAGAGTGTGAAAGCAAATTCAGGAAATCCAAATTTCAAATATTCAGCAGCACAGAAAGAAGTGTATGAAAGAATTGGCGGAACGCCTTTTCTTGATCAGAACTATACAGTTTTTGGTGAAGTGATCAGTGGATTGGATGTGATCGATAAGATCGCTGCAGTACAAAAGGGACAAGCTGATCGTCCGCTGAAAGATGTGAGGATGAAGATGAGAATGTTGAATTAAAATAAGAAGTAGGAAGTAAGAGATCAGAAAAGTTCCGAACGTACAAGTGAGTGACACAACAGACGATGCTATGAAAATCATCTGCTGGTATCATTAAAATTCCAATATTTGCAGCCTAAATAACTGAGATATGAGTTATCCAAACAACCTCAAATACACCAAAGACCACGAATGGATCAAGCTGGAAGGCAATATTGCAACGATAGGCATCACTGATTTTGCTCAAAGAGAGCTGGGTGATATTGTGTACGTTGACATTAATACCGTGGGAAAAGCATTGAATGCTGAAGAGGTGTTTGGAACAGTTGAAGCGGTAAAAACTGTTAGCGACCTGTTTTTACCGGTTGCCGGAACCATTAAAGAAGTGAACTCGGCATTGGAAAAACAACCAGAGCTGGTAAATAATGATCCGTACAATGAAGGCTGGATGGTGAAAATGGAAGTTTCCAATCCGGCAGACGTAGATCAGCTAATGACTGCTGAAGCTTACGAGCAGATGGTTGGCTAAATCCGTCACTGTTTCCCATTACATTTTAGGTAAAATATAATGCAATCGCCTTGCGTTATTGGGTAGTTTTGCAAGACATACCCAAACATTGCAGCTACCTGATGAAAAGGCTTGGCTCTTTCTTACGCATTAACGATCGTACGTTACCAATTGAAGACAGGGTGTTTATCATTGCCTGCAGTGCTACTATTTTCGCAACTGTCTTAAGTTTTTTTGCTAATCTTTTTCTTGGTCTGAGCTGGCAGGTTCATGTTGTTACCCTGTCCATCACAGTTATTTATTCCTACTTTCTCAGAGTATTGCTCCAGGGCAAAGCCAGTGAAAGGCTACGGCTGTATTTTGTATCGATCGGTTTAGCTATTTTCTTCCCGGTTTGGTTTTTTAATGGTGGAATAGAAGGGGCTATTCCTGTTTACTTCATTTTTATTATGTCGGTAGGCATGCTGGCTTTGGGAGTTGAACGGCATAGAATATTTGGCGTTGGTTTAACTACACTCCTCGTATTGTTATACGCATTAGAAAAGAAATTTCCAGGTCTTGTTACACGTTATCCCAACAGCAGTGTAAGAGAGCAGGATGTACTTATTACCATATTGATCGCTGTTATTATTGTAGGGCTGGTGTTGAGCTTCTTTAAAAAAAGTTATGATGCAGAAAGGGATGAACTTTCTAAAAGCCAGCAACAATTAGAAGAATACAACGAAGGTTTGATCGTTGCCAAGCAAGAAGCAGAAGCAGCCACGGCGGCAAAATCAAAATTCCTTGCGAATATGAGTCATGAGATAAGAACGCCATTGAATGGAATAATTGGGAGCACTCAACTGCTTACACAGGCTAACAACATAAAACCTGAACAAAAAGAACTATTTCAAACACTGGAAGCCAGTTGTAATTTATTGCTGAATATTATTGAAGATGTACTGGATATTTCTAAGATCGAAGCGGAAAAGCTGGTACTGACTGAGAAAAGTTTCAATTTAAAAGATGCAGTGAAGAGTGTGGTGGATATTACTTCTCCACGGATCAATGCTATGTCGAAACACTTGTTCCTGAAATACAGTATTGAAGATGATATTGCTGACTTTGTGATTGGTGATGAGAACAGGATCAAACAAGTATTGGTGAACCTTGTGGGCAATGCGATCAAGTTTACCGAGATCGGAGGAATTGAAGTAGTAGTATCAGGAAAAGAGATTCGGAATAATGTTCAGCTGATCACATTCACCGTGAGAGATACAGGTATTGGTATTAAGAAGGAAGATTTTCCAAAACTGTTTCATCCATTTACACAAGTTGATTTTTCATCTTCAAGAAAATACAGTGGAACCGGTTTAGGGCTTTCCATCTGCAAAAAACTGGTAGAGATGATGAGTGGATATATTGATGTAAAAAGCAAAGAAGGAAGAGGCTCTGAATTTAGTTTTACCATACCAATGAAGGTGAGTGATGAACAGGCTTCCAGTTTATATGATGCTGCCAATTTTAAACATGTGCCGCTAAGTATTCTTTTGGTGGAGGATAACCAGATCAACCAATTGGTAGCTTCAAAAATATTTGAAACACTGGGATACCTTGTAGATATAGCCGATAACGGGGCCGAAGCTATTGAGAAAGCTAACAAGAAATCCTACGACCTCATATTCATGGATATTCAGATGCCCGAGGTAGATGGATTACAGGCAACAAAAGCTATTCTTTCGCATTATGAAAACATGCCTTCAGCTCCGATAATAGTTGCCATGACAGCTAATGCAATGAAAGAAGATGAAGAAGAATGTCATAGAGTAGGAATGAAAGATTTCATCTCCAAACCATTTACCATCGATGCTTTAAGAAACACGATAGCCCGATGGTCTGTTAAGGCTACTGCATAGTTTCGTTCACATACTTCTTCTTTTACTTACTTAAATGAAAGTGTTACACTTTTGATTATTTTTAATAATGCTGTTAACCAAAACAGGATTCCATCCCGCTTTTGCCTGGCTAACGTTTATAACTGCTATGTTTCTTTTGCCGGGTGATGATCTGCCAAAAGAAGGTTGGCTCGATGCTATTTATGCCGACAAGCTGGTGCATGTTATGTTCTTTGCGGTACTTGTTTATCTTTTTTATCGTCCACTGAGACATAAATCAAAAAACTGGCTGCCATTAATTAGTTTGATTGCTTTGGTTTATGGGATTGCAATAGAGTTCATCCAGGGAAAATGGGGCATTAACAGGAGTTTTGATAGCTGGGATATTGTTGCTGATGCCATTGGTTGTGTGACAGGTTACTTATATTCTTTAAGTCAGAAAAGCAGTTCGAGAAAGAGACGCTCAAGGTCAATAAAAAAATAAGCCCCTGTGGAAACAGGGGCCGCAACCAAAACTAACTGCTTATGAGAAAATTGACTACTTGCATTAATATGTAGGCAAAACCGGTGCCAAAACTTATTTAAATCTGTTAATAGACTTAGGTTTCATTGCCTGTTACATAATATAGAACGCTGAAAGGGTCCGAATGTTTAACAATGAAATGTTAATCCAATTAGTGGCATTGTACTGCTGCCGAATTGGCTGCAAAAGAGGGACTTAAATAAGGAATACCAAGGTTTAAACCACGAAGTACCAGCAGAACTCCCATCAATAAAAAAGCATAAGGCGTTAGCTTACGGATGAAACTCCGTGTTTGAATACTGATCATAACGCCGGCAAACGAAAGAATAAGCAGAGCTGGCATAGTTCCTAAACCGAACGCTGCCATAAAACCTGCTCCCAGCCAGATATTTCCTACTGCTGCGGCACCCGTGATGGCGAGATACACCATTCCGCAAGGCAGTAATCCATTTGCCATACCGGTAAGAAATAAGCCGCCAAGATTATTTACCCGTAGAAAACGTGCAACAAGTAATTGCACATTATTGTAGAAGTAGTTAATAAACTTTAAACCGGCAACTCTCTTCCGCAATAGTGACAGAATAAAGAAGAAAAGAATTAAAGCTCCGATGACGATAGAAAATGTTTGCTGGAAACCGGCAATGAAAATTTTCCTCCCTACAAAACCGAAAAATATTCCTAAGCCAGCATAGGTGGAAACTCTTCCAAAGTTGTACAGCAGAATGCCCAGGATCTTTTTACGGTTTGAGTAATGAGCCATCGGTAATGAAAGTGCTAACGGACCACACATGCCAACACAGTGAAAACTACTGATGACGCCTAGTACAAAACCTGATATGAAAACATGCAGCAACATTATTTGACTGAAATGAATTCAGAATAATAATACTGCTTTTCACCTGCTGATAATTGCAGCTTCAGCTCATAGTTGTCGTTCAGAAACTTTGATTTGTCGAATATGTACACACCATTCTCGATCCTGATCTTAAATCGCTGATCTTTTGCAGCGTTTGTTTTGCAATAGAACCATGCATCGGCATCAGCGATTACGGCCGATAGAGATGCTGGCAGTTGTAACGAGATGGTGCTGGCATCTTGTGTAAGATTGATCTTACCTGCTATGGCAGCATTGGCTGCTCCGTCCAGTTTTTCCTGGTATCGAAGTTCATCTTTATAATAATCTTTCGAAACCAGTTCGAATTTTGTATTAACTGCTTTGAAAACAAGTGTTCCCATTAAGCCGGCAAAGGCTACGAACACGACCACTAATTTGTTACCCCAACTCATCGTTTCGTTTTTAGCTGAATGATCTTTTATAGTACAAGAGTGCGACGCAACGGATGTATCATAGTAGCACTTCAGCTTGTTAAAAAATTATCTAATCTGTTACAGGACCAAGGAAGTTTGTTTTTACCACTGCGATCTTTTTATCGCCTTCGTACAGTCCTAATTTTATTTCTGTTTTTCTTTTGTGGATCATTTGCTTTGGCAGCACTACGAAAAATGAACCGCTACCCTGGCCTTCTTCCTGTACCGGAATGTAGTTCCTGCCAATGATCTCGATCTTTCCTTTATCATTCTCTAACCTGATGGTGAGTGGAATTGGCTTTACTGTTTTGTTCACCATTTTGATGTTGTACAAATTGGAGATGCTGTCTGTTCCTCTTTCCTGGAAGAGAATTCCCGGTGTTCTCATAACGGTAGCCCCAACATCTTTTCTTGTAACCAACAAAGTGGTTAATACCCCAAGTAACAACACACACAGCCCTGTATAAACTTTCATTCTTGTAGTGAAATGAAACTTAACACCACGAGATATAGAATCTTCAGATGCGTAACGAATAAGCCCTGTTGCCTTATTGATGCGTTGCATAACAAGGTCACATGCATCGATACATGCAGTGCAGCCCACGCATTCCATTTGTACGCCGTTACGGATATCAATTCCTGTTGGGCAAACATCAACACATTGATAGCAGTCGATACAATCACCTAAAGGTTTTTCTTTTTCTTTCTTAAAGTTGCCTCTGGGTTCTCCACGTTTGTAATCGTAAGCAACGATCATTGAATTTTTATCGAGCAGTACACTTTGCAATCTTCCGTAAGGACAAACTGCGGTACAAGCCTGCTCTCTGAAGAATGCAAACACTCCATAAAATACTCCACTAAAAGCAAGGATCGCGGTAAAGCCAACGATATGTTGTGTTACAGGTTCTGTTATGATCTTCTCCAGCTCATTGATACCAATGATGTAAGAGAGAAAGAAGTTGGCAATGATAAATGAGATGAGATAAAAGGTGATGTGCTTACCACCTACTTTTAAAAACTTTTTTATGCTCCATGGCGCTTTACGTAATGCTCTTTGCTGGTTGGGATTACCGATGAAGAGATATTCTATTTTACGAAACATCATCTCCATAAAATTTGTGTGCGGACAAGCCCAGCCACAAAACAATCTGCCGAAAGCTGCAGTAAAGAGAATGATGAAGAATATAAAGGTTAACATGATCAGGCCGAAGATGAAAAAATCCTGCGGCCAGAACACTTTTCCAAATAAGTGAAACTTTGCTTCTGCTACATTGAACAGGAATAATGGTCTTCCATCAATATGAATAAACGGAAGTGTAAAGAACAGTGCAAAGAAAACAAAGCTCAGAACGGTCCTTGCGTTGTAATATTTACCCTTTGGTTTTTGTGCAAAAACCCATTTACGTTTTCCTTTCTCATCAATTGTTGAAAGGCGGTCACGAAAACTTTCTTGTTGTGCTATGTCTGGTTCGGTGTTCATATTACGGCTGTTTTACAGCAGCAATCTTGGTTGAGTCTGATGTTGCAGCTTGCTCCTTGTACAACGTTCCCTGAGGCTCTTTCGGATTGGCTACTTTAGTTCCACGAATTGATTTTATATAGCTGGCTAATTGTGCGATCTGTGTTGGTGAAAAAGCACTTTTCCATGGTTGCATACCTTTATCAGGTACACCATACTTAATGGTTTTAAATACTTCGTTCACACTTCCTCCATGCAACCAATAATCGTCGGTAAGATTTGGCCCCACAATTCCACCACCATCAGCAGCATGGCAGGGAGCACAGGTTCCTGTATATATCTTTTTACCGGCTTCTATATCTGTAGCTGCAGTCAATAACTTCACCGTATTCTCATCAATGTTGTTACCGGCTTTCTTCAAATTGCTTGCTTTTTCTTCCTCCGCTTTCGTCATTGCGATCTGCAATTCTTCTGCACTAAGTGGAGCTGAATGTGAAACATGGTATCTCCACAAATAAATTCCGGCGAAGATGATGGTAACATAAAATCCATAGATCCACCATGGTGGAAGCTTGTTGTCCAACTCACGGATGTTGTCGTAGTCATGTCCCATATCAATGTCCTGCTCCTCCTGCATCGAGCGGAAGCTGTTGATCTTAAGCCACCATTTCTTCCATGAACTTTCTTTTGCTACAGTAGCTTCTTCACTTACTGCTTCAACTGCATATTCTTTTGCAATGAAAGATCTCAGGAACCACAACATCCAAACGATCACTAATATTTCGAGCCCGATCACAGCAAGTAAAGAGTAAAACGAAGCTTTAGAAAGCCCGTTGATCGTGTTACTTACTACTTCCTGAGTAGCTGTAGTTGTGTTTGCATCCTGTGCAAATACAGCGGTACTAAAAAGGCATAGCAATACAACCGATGCAATCTTAGCTGCAGCTGCGGCTTTGTCTTTTTTGAATCGTTGAACTTTAAGCTGGGCAGCACCAATCACCACATGTGCTAATAAGGCAATGGCAAGCAATAATGCACCGATCACGATCAATAAAGTGATCGCAAGTGGATTATCCAATTCTGATTTTTGTGGTGGACCAGCAGCCCAAACTTTTGTTGGAACAAGCTGTGCAGCAAAACACACAGCAGCGAAGCGAAACATCCATTTATTGTTTAACAACTTTCTCATGTTGTAACTTTTAATTATCTAACGGTAATCTGTTGATTTTATCGATCAGTTTTTTATCAGCTTTCCAAGCCCACAATGTCATCACTACAAAAAATGTAAAGAATATCATGAACGATGCAAGTGCATATACATCCACACCTGTGATCGATTCTAAATAATTAATGAATTTCATGGCTTCAATTTTTTTTACCGCCTTTTGTAATTCTGTTCAGCGTCTGTTGTGTCACTCACTTCAACGTTCTGAACTTTATTTGCCAGTGGAGGAAAGCAGCAAGTGGGGGTAAATACTTACTGCCTCCTTTATTCCACTAACTATTTTTCAGCTACCTGCTGTTTTTTAATATCAGTACCTACTCGTTGCAGGTATGCGATCAATGCTATTATCTCTGCATTACTGCTTGTTGACAGCTTATCTTTTCGAAGATTCTCAGTGATCTGTTTAGCCTGTGCTCTCAGATCATCATTTGCGGTTTTATCATATCCTTCAGGATAAGGCACACCAAGTGTTTGCATTGCCCTGATCTTAGCTCCAGTAATAGCGGTGTCGATCTGGTTATCAAACAACCATGGATAATTCGGCATTATAGATCCGGGGCTCATGATCCTTGGATCAAGCATGTGGTTGTAATGCCATGCATTGGAATATTTACCACCGATCCTCGCTAAGTCAGGTCCTGTTCTTTTACTTCCCCACTGAAATGGATGATCATATACAAACTCACCGGCTTTGCTATACTCGCCATATCTTTCAACCTCATCTCTAAACGGACGAACCATTTGTGAGTGACAGGTGTAACAACCTTCCCTGATATAGATATCTCTACCTTGTAACTCAAGTGGCGTATAAGGTTTTACAGAAGTGATCGTTGGAATATTACTTTTCACCAGGAACGTTGGAACGATCTCCAGTATACCACCAATCGCTACAGCCACTAAGCTAAACACCAACAATTGAATGGGTCTTCTTTCGATCCATCTGTGCCAGTGTTGCTTTCCGTGTGTTTCGATCACTTTTGGTAATGGCGCAGCTTCTGCAGCTTCATTGGCAACCAGTTTACCATTGGCAACTGTTTTCCAAATGTTATACACCATGATGAATACACCGGTGAGATAAAGGAATCCACCAACACTTCTCAGCACATACATCGGAAGAATATTGGTAACTGTTTCAAGGAACTGAAATTTCAGGATTCCATCTTCATTGAAGGTCTTCCACATAGTAGCCTGAGCAAATCCTGCCCAATACAGCGGCACTGCATAAAGAATAATTCCTATTGTACCGATCCAGAAGTGAGTTGTCGCTAACTTCTTAGAATATAATTGCGTGTTGAATATTTTTGGAATGATCCAGTACAACACACCGAATGTTAAGAAGCCGTTCCATCCAAGTGCACCAACGTGTACGTGTGCAATCGTCCAGTCGGTGAAGTGAGAGATGGCATTTACACTCTTCAGGCTCAACATCGGTCCTTCGAATGTTGCCATACCATAACATGTGATCGCAACAACGAGGAATTTAAGAATAGGATCTTCTCTTACTTTATCCCATGCACCACGAAGAGTGAACAATCCATTTAACATACCACCCCAGCTTGGTGCTATAAGCATTACGCTGAATACTGTACCAAGGCTCTGAGCCCAATCTGGCAAAGCGGTATATAATAAATGGTGAGGGCCAGCCCAGATATAAATAAATATCAAAGCCCAGAAGTGAATGATCGAAAGCCGATAACTATATACTGGTCTGTTCGCTGCTTTAGGCAGGAAGTAGTACATGATACCGAGATATGGCGTTGTAAGGAAGAATGCCACGGCATTATGACCATACCACCACTGAACCAAAGCATCCTGCACACCTGCATACCAGCTATAACTCTTCATGAAAGAGAAAGGGATCTCGAATGAGTTTACGATGTGCAGCATGGCAACTGTAACCCATGTACCGATGTAAAACCAGATCGCAACATATAAATGGCTTTCTCTTCTTTTTAGGATCGTACCAAACATGTTGATGCCAAACACCACCCAGATCAAAGTGATCAGGATATCGATTGGCCACTCAAGCTCAGCATACTCTTTACCTGTTGTGTAACCTGCCAATAAAGTGACTGCTGCGAGAACGATGATCAGTTGCCATCCCCAGAAATGGATCTTACTTAATGCATCACTGAACATTCTCGCTTTACACAAACGCTGAAGAGAGTAATAGACTCCCATAAAAATTCCGTTACCAACGAAAGCGAAGATCACTGCATTGGTGTGTAAAGGACGAACACGACCGAAAGTGGTCATTGGAAGATCCATGTTCGCAGCAGGTAAATAAATTTGAATAGCAGCAAGCAATCCTGCCAACATACCTACAGCACCCCAAAGTATTGTTGCGTAGGCGAACCATTTAACGATCTTGTTGTCGTAATAAAACTTCTCTAATTGCATATAGATCTATTTGCAGTTCTGATTTTTATTGATTAGGTTTTGATTCTTTGTGGAGGCTGGAAGGTTTGTCGTCGAAGAGTATTCTAACTGGTGGGCTCACCTCATCATCGTACTGTCCCTTTTTGATGCTTCTGATAAATAAGCCCAGGAACATTGCAGCAACACAAATGCTGGCTATCATTAAAATAATAATCACGCTCATACCCCTCTTATAATTTCGGCTCAAAAGTAGATTTGAGCCTATCCCTTGTTTATGACATTACTCAGGAAAAGAGATGACATTTGTCATGTTTCAATTAGCAGAATAATGGGCTATTTTAACCTAAGTCTATTTGCCAGGAAGTTACTCATGCCAAAAGTTATTAATAGAATACTCAGGCTGCTGGCTGGCATAAGGATGGCTGCGATCAAAGGTGAAAGTGTTCCCTGCACAGCAAATGAAAGTCCGACGATATTGTAAAGAACTGAGATGACAAAAGCAAACAACACCACTTTTTTATTGGCCTTACATGCTTTGATGAAACTGTACAGGTATTTAAGCTTATCAGCTTTTAATATTGCGTCACTCGCAGGTGTAAAACTGTTGCTTTCTTCACTGATGGCTATACCTACGTCTGCTTGTTTTAATGCTCCGGCATCATTCAACCCATCACCGATCATCATTACTTTTTTTCCTTGCTGTTGCAGTGCTTCAATGGCATATAGTTTTGCTTCAGGACTTTTGTTAAACAGTAATTGATGGCCTTTTCCTAATAATCTTTCCAGGTAATTTTTTTCCCCGTCATTATCACCGCTAAGTACAGAGATCGAATAGTTTTTCTGTAGCTTTCTTAATAAAACAGGGATCTCATCCCGATAATGGTTCCTGAAAGTAAACACGCCAATCAATTCACCTTCTACACTTAAGTACACAGATGATTGATTATTCTTTGAATGGCGATTACCTGTAACAAACAACTCAGATCCAAGACTGATCACATCTTCAGCAACGATTCCCTCAATTCCTTTTCCCGCTTTCTCTTTGAAACCTTGTACTGTATACCGTTGTGAAACATCCAGCCATTTAAGAATAGCCTTACTCATTGGGTGAGTAGATTGTGCAGCAAGTGATGCTATCTTTTTCTTCAGATCTGATGATAATGTCTGGCCGTTATAATCAACATCATTGTATCTGCCGGTAGTAAGTGTTCCTGTCTTATCAAATACAATATGATCTACTGCAGCGATATCTTCTATTGTTTGAGCATTTCTTAAATAGAATTCATTCCGTCCTAATATCCTTAATACATTTCCATTGGTGAAGGTATTGGACAACAATAATGCACAAGGACAAGCAACGATTAGCACTGCAGTAACAGCATTCCAGGTTTTAGATGGATCATTGATCTGCCAGTAGATCGCTGCAGCAATTGCAATGCTGAAAAGAATTACTGTGAAATATCTTGCCATCATGTGAACGAATGAACGTTCATTCTCCACTACACGCTGCTTTTCTTCTTTATTCCAAAGTTTGGTGAGATAGCTTTGTGCCACTTCTTTAATAACAAGTATTTCAATGTTGCCTTCCACTTGTTTTCCTCCGGCATATACGATCTCTCCCATTTCTTTTGCCACAGGCAAACTTTCACCGGTAACAAAGCTGTAATCGATCAGTGCTTTTCCTTTGGTGATGATACCATCTGCAGGAATTAATTCCTGGCTGTGTATCAAAAGTGTATCGTCTAATTTGATATCGGGTAACGTTACAATCTCATCTTTCTCTTCTTTAACTAGGGTAACTGCTACAGGGAAGTAAGATGTATAATCTCTTTCAAAACTCAATTGCCTGTACACTTTGTCTTGCAACACTCTGCCTACTAACATGAAGAACACTATACCAGCCATGGAATCGAAATATCCTCCTCCCGTTCCGGAAAGCACTTCGTAAACACTTCTTCCAAAAGCAATAAGTATTTCTAAAACAATAGGAGCATCGATGTTTAGAAACCGATGTTTCAATCCACTCCATGCTGAGCTATAAAACTCAGTAGCAGAATAAAAAAATACAGGTAAACTGAGTATGAGATTCAAATACCTGAAAATATTGACCAGCCCTTGCTCCTTTGTATCAATACCCAAATACTCAGGGAAACTCAACAACATGATGTTTGCAAAACAAAAGCCGGCAACACCCAGCTTAAATAATTTTGATCGGTCGTAGGAAGTTGTTTTCTTTTTAAGATTATTGAGACTGATGTATGGCTCGTAACCAATACTCGTCAACAGTTCTGCTACTTTTCGCAGCGATACTTTGTTGTGATCAAATATGATGTCTGCTTCTTTCCTTGGAAAATTCACTTTACTGGTGATCACACCATCATTCAACCGATATAAATTTTCGAGCAGCCATAAACAACTGCTGCAATGCATTTGTGGAAGGTAAAACGTTACATGAGTTTGTTCATCATCTCTGAAGTTGATCAGTGAAGCCTGGATATTTTCTTCATCCAGGAAAGCAAACTTGTCTTCCCTTACTTTTATTCGCTGACTTAAACCGGGGTTATTGCTGATCTCATAGTAATCGCACATCCCGTTTTTATTCAGGATCTCGTACACTGATCTGCAACCTTCGCAACAGAAGTTCTTTTCGTGAGCCTTAATTATTGTATTACACTCGTCGCCACAATGATAGCAACTAAGTGTTTGTTGTGCCGTTTTAGCCATGCTTCTTAGCTATTGATCTTCGGGTACAGATAGTTCTGCTCTATATGTATCCAGTTGTATATCTTATTTTCTAACCTGAACATTTCATTCAGGCATTGTTTCCAATCTTTACTCCATGTTGGTTCAGTAGCGTAATTGTCGAGTACCTGCCGCAGCTTTTGAACCAGATTCACAATCACTTTATGTGTTCCCTGTATGTTTCTGTAAACTGAATTATCTACACAATTACTGGGAATGATCTTTTCTGTTCCTTTAAAATGATGTTTGATACAAGGAAAGATGATAACACATTCTTTTTTAAACAGGTGCTGTACTTCATCATCCAGCTTTTTGAACAACAGGTGCACCAACTCCGACACTGAATCAGACAATTCCAGCACCTGCAGGTTATCATCAAGGTATTCTCTTATCTTCTCAGCCGAATCATTGATCTCTGACTGTAGTTTGTACTCGATAATGTCGCACAAGCCCTGCGGTGTTAACGCATCTTGTGAATACCTGGAAATTTCTTGCAGGAACATAGCAATCGTTTTATTAAAACTAATTCCATCATTTAGGTATACGAATGAGTTTACTCAAGCACAATACTGATTTTAGTCAGTAGTCCTTTCACAAAAACCCATTAGCTTATCAGTCCTGGAGATTCGCTGTTCTGATCAGATCTTTCGGCTTTAATATCTTGATCTTTTTTCCTTCCAGTTCAACCATACCATCTCTCTTAAACTCTGATAATAACCTGATCGTAGATTCTGTTGCAGTTCCTACCAGGTTAGCGATCTCTTCTCTCGAAAAACGGATGTTCAGCGTTACGCCATCTTCTTCGTAGCCATAGGTTTCTTTAATGAACAGCAGGGTTTCGGCCAAACGTTCTCTTACAGGTTTTTGAGCAAGATGTGTGAGTTGCAGTTCTGCCCTGTGCAGTTCATCACTCAACAGCTTCATGATCTCGAAAGCAAGGCCGGCATCTTCTTTTAGAATTGCGATGAACAATTCTTTGGGAATAAAACATACATGTGCATCTTCCAATACAATGGCAGATGCTGCATACCTGTCTCCACTCAACAAAGCACGATAACCGGTGATATCACCTTCTTTTAAAAGCCTTGTGATCTGCTCTTTACCATCATCACCCAAATGAGAAAGTTTGATCTTGCCTGAGTTCACACAATAAATACCGAAAGGGTGAGCTCCTTCATGAAAGATCGTTTGCCCTTTCTTGTACACATTGCACACCTTATGCATGTTGATCTCCTGTATGTGCTCTCTTTTAGCTTTACTCAGCACAGAATTAAATCGCACTTCACAGGCATTACATGCAGAGTGTACTTCTATCGGCATTTTCATGCCTCAAAATAACTTGAGGAATTTGGGGAGAAAGCTGACGAAAATCAGTCGAGACTCTGATTCGCAGACGCTGCCAGCTTTAACAGCCTGTCATATTGTTCAGGCGTCAGATCATTATAAAAATAATATATAGGATCAACAGGATTACCATTTTTGTGCACTTCATAATGGCAATGTGCTCCTGTACTTTTACCGGTGTTGCCCACCCAGCCGATCACTTCTCCACGTTTAACAGTTTGACCCGGTCTTGCCTTTACCCTAACCATGTGACCGTACAATGTTTCGTACCCATAACCATGATCTATTACCACATGGTTTCCATAACCTCCTGCATTGTACCCGGAAGTTTTGATACGACCATCGGCTGTTGCATAGATCGGTGTACCCTGTGGTGCAGTAAAATCAAGCCCTGCATGGAACTTTGTAACCTTATAAACAGGATCGATACGATGTCCAAAGCCTGATGCGATCCTTCTCAACTCTTTATTGCTCACCGGCTGAATCGCAGGAATGGCAGCAAGCAGTTTGGCTTTGTTCTTTACCATGTTCTCTATTTCCACATACGATCTTTCCTGGTAAGCCAGCCTGCTGGAAAGCAGGTTCAATTGCTGTGCAACATTGGTTATGATCTGTTGGTTGCTCAGCGTTTCTACATACTGTACTTCTTTGCTCTTCTCCATCTCAACGATTCTTACACTATCCGGTATAGGGCTCGATTCAAAAATGGATCTGTACACTTCATTATCCCTTGTCTCTATCTCAAGCATCTGTTTTTGCAACTGCTCAACTTTTGCATTCAGAACGATATACTTGTCGTTCAGCTCTTCATTTTTTGCACGTAATAATTTTTCTTTCGGAGAATCTACATATTGAAAAGCGATCACTACAATTATGAAAGCTGTAAAAATTGCAGCGGCAAGAAATCCAAAAATGCGAAGAAGTTTCACCCTAAGAGGCGTAATCCACTTCTCAAAACGAAGTGTATGGGTGTTATAGTAATATTTTATCTTCTTCATTTGGGTGTAATTGTTAAGCCAGCTATAGAGCTTTTCTCATCTTCGTTGTGTCACTCACTTGTACTTCCTGAACCATTATCACCAATTAATAAATCATAATTAAAAAAGACATTTTCCAGCTTTTGACTTTTCACTTTTGACTTTTGACTTCCGTACCTTTGTCAGCCTTTAAAAAGCGTTCAAAGTTAGCTGCAACAGCTGGTAAATGTATTGTAAAAATTATGATGACAAGTTCCGGGATTCGCCAACAGTTTTTAGACTTCTTTAAGTCCAAAGGTCACCACATCGTACCTTCTGCTCCTATCGTTGTAAAGAACGATCCTACCCTGCTTTTTACCAATGCAGGAATGAATCAGTTCAAAGATTATTTTCTTGAGAACAGGAAGCCGGAACATCCAAGAGTTGCCGATACACAAAAATGCCTTCGTGTAAGTGGAAAGCACAACGACCTTGAAGAAGTGGGTGTAGATACTTACCACCACACGATGTTCGAAATGCTGGGTAACTGGAGCTTTGGAGATTATTTTAAAGCAGAAGCAATAGCCTGGAGTTGGGAACTACTTACAGAAGTGTACAAACTGGATAAAGATCGTTTGTATGTAACCATTTTTGAAGGCGATGCAAAAGAGAATCTCCTGAAAGATGAAGAAGCATATAATGAATGGAAGAAAGTAATCGCAGAAGATAGAATTCTCTTAGGCAATAAGAAAGATAACTTCTGGGAAATGGGTGATACGGGTCCGTGCGGACCATGTACCGAGATACATGTTGATTGCAGATCGGACGAAGAAAGAAAACAGGTAGATGGTAAAACGCTGGTAAATAATGATCATCCCCAGGTGATCGAAATATGGAATAATGTATTCATTCAATTCAACAGGCTGAAAGATGGCTCGTTGGAATCTTTACCTGCCAAGCATGTTGATACCGGGATGGGTTTCGAAAGACTGGCTCGTGTGATACAGGGAAAACAAAGCAATTACGATACTGATGTATTCACCGGAACAATTGCAGCGATAGGAAAGATCACCAAACAGGAATACACTTTTGGAGACGAGAAGAAAGATGTTGCTTTCAGGGTGCTGGCAGATCACATCAGGGCTATTTCATTTACAATAGCTGATGGCCAGCTACCCTCTAATACAGGTGCTGGATATGTAATCAGGAGAATTCTAAGAAGAGCTGTTCGATATTATTACACTTATCTTAATTACAAACAACCCTTATTGTTCCAGTTGGTTCCTGTACTGGCGAAGCAGTTTGAAAATGTGTTCCCTGAACTACAGAAACAGCAAGAGTTTGTAACTAAAGTAGTGAAGGAAGAAGAAGATGCCTTTTTAAGAACCTTAGATAAGGGATTGAAAAAGATCGACGAGATCATTTCAGTTGCTTCTTCTGATGCTGCAAAAACCATCAATGGGAAAGCCGCTTTTGAATTGTTCGATACTTATGGATTCCCGATCGATCTTACAAGGTTGATCGCATCTGAGAATAATCTTACAGTTGATGAAGCTGCATTCGAAGCAGAAATGAAACAACAAAAAGATCGTAGCCGTGCTGCAGGAACTGTTGATGCCGAAGACTGGATCACTGTGAATGATGTTGCTTCTTCAAAATTTGTTGGTTACGATTCTCTTGAAGTAAAAACTAAAGTCGTTAAGTATAGGAGAGTAAAAGCGAAAGGAAAAGAAGCTTACCAGATCGCTTTGGAACAAACACCTTTTTATGCAGAGAGTGGTGGACAGGTTGGTGATACAGGTGTACTTGATTTTGGCGGAGAAAAAGTGAATGTGATCGATACCAAAAAAGAGAATGACCTCATCATTCACTTCACAGAAACCTTACCCGGTAATATTGAAACAGAAGTTCACGCTTCTGTAAATAAAATAAAACGACAACACACTACCATTCATCATAGTGCGACGCACTTGTTACATGCAGCGTTAAGACAAGTATTGGGAACGCATGTTGCACAAAAAGGTAGCTTGGTAAACGAAGAACATCTTCGCTTCGACTTCTCACACTTTGCAAAGGTTACTGATGAAGAGATTAAAAAGATAGAAGCCATCGTTAATCAAAAGATCAGGGAAAATGTTCCTGTGGTGATCAAAAGCATGAGCAAAGATGAGGCGGTGAAAATGGGTGCCATGGCTTTGTTTGGAGAGAAATATGGTGATGTTGTTAGAGTAGTTGTAATGGATCCCAATTACTCTATTGAACTCTGTGGCGGAACACATGTTGGCAATACAGGTGAGCTGGGATTTTTCAAAATCACTCATGAATCTGCTGTTGCTGCCGGTGTAAGAAGAATTGAAGCACTAAGTGGTGCAGCCGCTGAAACATATTTGAACGAACAATTGCAATTAATAGAAGACATCAAAGCATCGCTTAAGAACCCAAAAGATCTTAAGAAAGCGATAGAAAATATCTCTGCTGAAAATGCTGACTTGAAAAAAACAGTTGAGTCGCTTCAGAATAAACAACTCAGCAGTATTCGACAGTCTTTAGTGAACAATGTTGAAGAATTGAACGGCATCAGCTTTATCGGAGCCGAAGTTGAAGTTAGTAATGCAGATGCTTTGAAGAAGCTGTGTTTTGATCTGAAGAATGATCTTACTGATTATGTAGTGGTGCTTACTGCTAATATTGGTGGCAAAGTAAATGTTGCAATAATGCTGGAAGACCTTATTGCCCAAAACAGGAATTTAGATGCAGGAAAGATCATTAAAGAACATATTTCACCGTTGATCAAAGGTGGTGGTGGTGGACAAAAAACACTTGCCACAGCCGGAGGCCAGGATGCCAGCAACCTGAACCAGGTAATTGCCAAGGTGAAATCTTTGCTTTAAACTGCTGAATCGATTTTTGAAAGTACAAGAGTGCGACGCAACGGATGCTCAATAGTTATCCTGTTGCCGGTCATCCAAAAAATTTCTTTTAACATTTCCGAAATGTTTCGTATTTGATCATTTCCCCTTAGATTTGATCTACGAAATTATTAGTAGAATCAAAATAAGCGTTATGAATACTAACTGGAAAACTTCGGCACTTGCTCTTGCAGCAGTGCTTTCACTAACAACTGCATCAGCGCAGAAAGAAAAAAAAGAAGTAGAGAAGAAAAGAAAAAGTATCACTATCGTAACAACAAATGATGGTGACTCTACCGAAAAAATGACCATTGTTGTTGATGGAGACAAAGTAACCATCAACGGTAAACCGGCAGAAGATTATAAAGGAGATGTAAGAGTGATCACAGGAAGAGATCATTTTAAAATTGCTTCTCCTCCGAGAGTTTGGAGCCAGGGAAAAGGGCCAAGAGCACCAATGGCAATTGCTGGAGTTGATGGTGATGTTTTTAGCTGGAACAGTAACTCAGCTGTTTTGGGTGTTAGCACAGCAGATACAGAGGGTGGAGCAAAGATCACTGAGTTATCGAAAGATGGTGCAGCTGAAAAAGCAGGATTGAAAGTAGGTGATGTTATTACAAAAGTGAATGAGTTTAACGTGGCTGATTCTGATGATCTGCCAATGGCGATTGGTAAGTTCAAGCCCGAAGACAAGGTGACTGTAACCTATAAAAGAGATGGAAAAGAGGAAACGGCATCTGCAACTTTACAAAAGAATAAAAACGGCTTTGGAAGTGCATTTGCTTTAGCTGATCATGATTTTGATTTCAACTTCAGCAATGGCCAGGGAGTAAAGGCTTATGGATTTTTGGGTAAACCAAGATTGGGTGTGCAGATAGAAGACCTTGAAGAAGGTGGTGGAGTAAAAGTGCTTGATGTGAATGAGGATAGCCCTGCTGCAAAAGCCGGACTGCAAAAAGATGATGTGATCATTTCATTCAACGGAAAAGAAGTGAAAGAAGTTGATGATGTACGTATTGCCATGAAAGAAGTAGAAGCTGGAGCAACAGTAAAAGTTAGTTTTAAAAGAGGCGGCACCACCCAGAACATTGATATTAAATTTCCTAAGCCTGTAAAAAAGGCTAGTTTATAAAGAAGCGTTATTAGTCTCTCATGTAGCATTACGCCGCTGTTTTCTAACAGCGGTTTTTTTATGTATTAAAAGAAAAAAGCTGCAGAATATTCTGCAGCTTTTCAATATTTAAGTGATATGATTTAGTTCTTTATCAGCTTCGTTACTCCGATCAGTTCATTTGCAGTATAACATTTCAGCGTATAAATTCCTGTGCTGAGCGACTGAACATTGATGGTTGTTCTGTTCACACCCGTTACAGAATTGTAAGTTTGGCTGGATACCAAAGCTCCTTTGCTATCGTACACTTCCATCTTTACTTTACCTGCACGTTCTGTATAAAAATCAATTGTTGTTTGATCTTTAACCGGGTTTGGATAGATAGAAACAATTGAGCTGTTATCCTTGCTAAAGTAAACAGAAGCAATATTGCTATAAGTGAATTTTCCGTCAAGATCGATCTGCTTTAAACGATAGTAGTTCCATTTATTTAAAGGAGCATTATCTACCAGGCTATAGTTTTGTACTGTTGTACTGTTGCCTGCAGCTTTCACTGTTCCAATAACTTCTTTAAACTCCGTTCCGTTTGAAGAACGCTCAACGATAAATTTATCACTGTTGGTTTCTGTTGCTGTGCTCCAGTTTAGTACTGACTTACTTCCTTCTTTTCTAGCAGTAAAAGAAATAAATGTAACAGGCATTGGATCAGCTATCTTAAAATCATCAAGCGAAACGTTGTAGAAAACATTATTTGCACCCTTTACCATTACTCTTGCCGCAAGTGTATTTACAGCTGGTATAGGAACGTTTGCTGTACCTGTATTTGGAACTCCGGTAGCGAGTGTAATTGGGAAAGATAATCCGCCGTTCGTTGATAAAAAGATATCTACTGTGGCGCAATTAATAGGTGAGGCATTAGTGCCTGCAACATTCCATTGTACCACGCCGGTATTTGAGCCATTCTTGGTCCATATAGTACCCCAAGCAGGTGCAGTAACAGAAAACCCAGTTGAGTTACGAACATTCAATGTTACATTGGCTTCTGCAGTGCAGCCACCTAAAGCAGAATTATCTCTAACAGTTCCTCTGAAGTTCATGGTACGGGCAACAGTTGGAATTACTTCCCAGGTTGTAGAGATTGTACCCTGTGATACTAAAGCTAAAGATGGAAAATATCTTGTATTTCCTGTATTTGATGGAGGATAAGATCTAAATAACGGACCTGATGTGCTTGTTGGCGATGGACTAGCATTGGTTGAAAAATTACCATCTACCTGCTCCCATGTATAAGTTAATGCATCACCATTTGCATCCGTTGCATTCAAGCTTAATACAAATGGCGTATTTGCCGGAATATTATATGATGTTCCTGAAATTGATACGGACGGTGATTGATTGGCACTTGGCATACCGGTTACACACGTTGCAGAGTTAAGGATATACGTTTGCATTTGTGCAATATTACCAGCATGGAAATACAAATCGAAGTTGGTTTGATAGGTAGGAGTACATACAGCAGGATAACCCATGATCGTTGATCCGGCACCAGGTTCCCAACCACCATTAGGATCATTAGCACCGCTACATGTTCCGGACATTGAGTGTCTTCCACCAAAAGTATGTCCCAACTCGTGAGTTGCCACGCCGATGAAATATGCTCCCGTTGTAGTTGGATAACCTGCAGCTGCATTGCCTTTAGTTGATGCGTTACATACCGTTCCTATTCCACCTGCTCTTCCTCCATTCCATAAACTGCTGAAAGTTATTGCAACATCATAATTGCCGGCTCCTACAACACCATTCATTGTAGTACCGCATTGTGTCATTGTAAGATCATCTTGAGCAGCACTTGTAGTATACGGATCGGTTGCTGGATCAGTGAAAATGATGTCTGTGTTGTTGACCAGTGAAAACTTAACGTTTAAATCTCTGAAGAAAATAGCACTAATAGAATTTACTGTTGAAGTGATACGTGCAACAGCCTGGGGAACACCTCCGGCATTCTGTGTATATTCACCTGTAGCAGCTACTGCCAGGCGGTAGGTTCTTGTCTGGCAATCTCCAGCAGCTCCTCTGTGTGCATACCCACCGGATGAGGGAGAAGCATCACTTATTTCAGGACAAGGAAACAAAGGCCCTTCAACATCACTTACGAAATAAACAATATGATCCGACGTTCCGGCACCAATAGGTTCGATATATACAGATTGTGTTCCATCGAAAATCAAAGCTGTTAACCTGCCTTCATATAATGTTGCGGTACCTTCAAAAGTTTTAGTAGCTGGATCAACAAGATTAAACGTTCTTATACCTGCTTTATGCATAGCTACTTTATCTGCCCAAACAGATGTTTCAATAATGCTACTGAGCTTTGTACTTCCATCCGGTCTTGGAAGATCGATAGTAACTGCAAGTTCAATTGATGTTTCATCAAAAAATGGAACATTACTAAGCTGTTGATAAAGTACAGACGCATCCAGGCTCAGTTGCTTGTAAGCCTTAATACGGTCATTCTTTTCCTTTGCCAAAAAAAATGAGCGATGCTCGAGTGAAGATGATGTCCAAAGGTTTTGTGCAGACGCTTCGAAGGATGCAATAGCAAGTGCAAAACACGCAATCCGTGTAAATAATCTCATTTGACGCAAAAATTTTAGATAGACACCGAAATTAAAGAACTGAAGCTTTGCTTCCGATTAAAAAAGATTCGTCTATTTTAATACCTCAGCCAATTTATTAGGTAAATCATTACCACGTAAATCACTGGCTATTATCTTTCCTGAGGGATCTATAAGCACATTAAAAGGAATTCCTTCAAACTGGTAGGTTCCAACTACGACACTGTTCCAGTATTTAAGATCACTTATCTGCGTCCATGATAGCCCATCCTGCTGAATGGCCTCTATCCAGTTCTGCTTATCCTGATCTAACGATACGCCCAGGATAGTAAAGTTTTTATCTTTAAACCTGTTGAATGCAGCTACTACATTCGGATTTTCTCTACGGCAAGGTCCACACCAGCTGGCCCAAAAATCTACCAACACATATTTGCCTTTTAAACTGCTTAACGATACAGTATCTCCATTGGGAGTTGGCAATTTTATTTCAGGAGCCTGTTGATTTAGTAAAGCATATTGTTTTTTTGCCGGAGTAGATTCTAAAGTAACAAGGCTCTTAAATCTTGCCAGTCCGCTATGTTCAGGATATTTGGCTGCAACGGCATCAACGATCGGCTTTAATTCATTTGGATTACTAAAAGGAGCTAGCTGGCCTAATGCATAAAATATTGCAGCGGGACTATGAGATTTACGAATGAACGTTGTAAGCAACTCTTTTCTTTCTTTTAAAGTTTGATCTCTTTGTATATTAAGTACAGTAGAAAGACTATCAGAGATTTTGCCACTGGCTGATGAATCTAACTGGCTTTTGAAGGATACAAACGTGGAATCTTTTTGATAAAGATCTTCCATCAGTTGATGTAACTGATTCGAAGCTTCAGAACCTTCTACACTGTAACTACGAAAATTATTGAGGTCGAGTCTTACACGAATGCTATTACCGTCATTTACCAATAGTATTTCTTTACCAGATTCCAGTACAAGCCTGTACAAACCTTCTTCTTTGGCCATTGCTCTTAACTCGAAAGTCCCGCCTTTTTTAAGTGTTGCAGTGTCAAGAATTATAGGTTGGTCTCCAGTAAATGGAATTTCCTGCAACGAGATCTTTTGAGGCGGTGCGTTCAATACTTTACCGGCTACTACAAAGGCACCATACTTCTTCGGCTGGCATGCGATCAATGTAATTATTGCCAATGCCACGATAACAATACTTCTCATGTATTTATTCATTCAATTTTCTTTCTAAAATCTCATTCACCAGTTTGGGATCTGCTTTTCCCTTGCTGAGTTTTTTTACTTCTCCTACAAAAAGACCGATCAAACCCCGCTTACCTTTTCGATATTCGATCACCTTTTCAGGCATTTTATTTAAAGCGATGTTTATCCAATTTATCAATTCCGCTTCATCACTAACCTTGAGGAGATCATATTGTTGAATGATCTCAATAGGTGGATTACCGCTATTAATAACTTTTGGAAGCACCTGGGATGACGCTGAAGAGAAGCTAACCTTACCGTCTTCCACTAATAAGATAAGTGCTGCAAGATCAGACGGGGATAGTTTAAGATCTTCTATAGAGCAGCCACGGTCATTTAACTGTTGTTTTACTGGCCCATTTATCCAGTTTGCAACTGATTTTGGATTCGAGACTATATCGTTCACATCCAAAAAAAAACGGGCAATATCCTTATCTTCTGTTATCTGGTGTGCATCATAAAGGCTTAGACCATGATCTTGCTGCAACCGGGACTGCAATTGCTCGGGAAGCTCAGGCATTGAAATGCTGATGTCATTAATGTATTTGCCAGATAAAACAAACGGTGCAATATCAGGATCAGGAAAATAACGATAATCGTTGGCCTCTTCTTTATCTCTTAAAGCAAAAGTGGTATCGGTTACCGCATCGAAGCTTCTTGTTTGCTGAATGATCTTTTCATCATTCTCTAACATTGAAGACATTCGGGAAATCTCAAAGTCAATTGCTTTTCTCAGGTTACGAATGGAGTTCAGATTTTTTACTTCAACCTTCGTTCCGAGTTGTTTCTCTCCCTTTCGTCTTACAGAAATATTAGCATCACACCTTAGATTTCCTTTTTCCATATCACCATCAGAAACATTAAGCCATCTTACAAGTTTCCGCACGGTAGTAACATAAGCACATGCTTCTTCTGAGGTATGAATGCAAGGTTCTGTAACAATCTCTATTAAAGCTGTACCGGCCCTGTTAAGATCAATTAGTGAAAACGTTTCATCTACATCATGAATGCTCTTGCCGGCATCTTCTTCAAGGTGAATCCTGTTTAAGATTACTTCTTTTTCTATTCCGTTTACCATAATACGAACAGTACCTCCATTACATATTGGAATGGTATGCTGAGAAACCTGGTAACCTTTTGGTAAATCGGGATAAAAATAATTTTTCCTTGCAAAAAAGTTCTTTTCGCTGATGGAAGAATGGCATGCAAGCCCCATCCTAACGGCCAGTTCAACTGCCTTGTTATTAGTCCTTGGTAATGTTCCGGGATGGGCAAGAGAAATGCTGCTCACTTGTGTATTGGCAGGTTCACCAAAAAGAGTTCTATCTCCACAGAATAGCTTGCTTTCAGTAGAAAGTTGAACATGGATCTCCAGGCCAATTACTGCTTCAAATTCCAGGTTAGAATTCATCAGGAGGTGAAAGTACTAAAATAATAAAGGGCTGGCATTACTGCCAACCCTTTATGCGATAAAATCAACTTACTAATTATTGCTTAACTAATGTTTGAGTGAACACACTGCTTGAACCAGTAGAAGTAACATAACCAAGGAATGTACTTGTACCAGCAGCATAAGCACCTACTCTGTACTTGATAACAATATTATTAGAGCAGTAAGTGTATGTTCCTTCATCAGGAGCAGGGTTAGCACCAGTTGCAGGCAGAACATAAAGATCGTATGCTGCACTTAAACCAACCAGAGTTCCAGGACCTACTTTTTGAGGGCCATCAACAGTAACTGTTCTTGCTGAGAAATTAGAATAATCAAGAATGAACTTAGCTGTGATCGTTGTTCCCATTTCCCAGATATTACTTATAGTAACACGAGCGGTTGTAGGGCTAAGCGTTGTAGCAGAAGTTACACCTGAAAGATAACCACCACCTGGAGCGTAAGTATAAGTTAAGGCACCTGTGGTTTCATTGTATCCTCTTTCTGTGCTCTTATAACTTCCATTCAATGAAGCAGGATCAGTAGCGATCTCTTGCTCAGCACAAGGCCCACGCATGAAAAGAGTGAATACGCCGTTATAATCAGAAGCACCTACGCTGCTACCTTTATCAACACCCTGCATTGTGATTACGAGGGTATCTTTTCTACCTGCAGTGTATTGGGCATAAGTTCCTGTAATAACCAATGTATCAATCACTTTACCTGCAGGTATTGTGAAGGTAGATTTGTTAACAGTATAATGCGTACCCTGAACAGCACCTGTAGGCGATGTGATAGCAATTTTTACAGTTCTGTCAATATTTGAAGCTGTTGTTAAACCAATAGGAATTTTATAAACTACTCCCGGAGCTGTAATCTGATAAGTACCGCTGCTCACATTCATGAAGTGAGCCTGCTCTACAGGAACAGCCACATCTGTATTTTTCTTACAGCCTACCCAGGTTATTACTGATGCGAACAGCAACAACGAGAGCATGCGGCTAATGTTATTTCTCATACGTTTTATTTTAAAATTACGGAATTGAATTAGTATCCTGGATTTTGTGTTGTGTTCGGATTAGCGATGATCTCATCTCTTGGAATAGGTAAAATCCATCTGAAACTGTTCGCAGGAAGAGATTGCCATGCTGCATTTGCATCAGAAGCCAATCTTTGAACCGGCAGGTTGTTTCTTTTCAGATCAAACCAACGGAAACCTTCAAATGCGAGTTCTTTGAAACGCTCATCCAACACAGCAGCAATTAAATCAGCAGCTGTTGCATAAGTTACAGGAGTGTAACCAGAGATACGTGCAGCTCTTAATGTATTAAGATCAGCAGCTCCGTTTACTAAATCTGGAGTACCCAATTTCGCATAAGCCTCAGCTCTGATCAAATACATTTCTGCAATTCTCATTGCTTTAATGTCGTTGATTCTTCCACCAAGACCAGAAGTATAGAATTTATTTACATAATTATTTCCACCGGTATTACCAATGTAAGCTTGTAAACGGATATCACCTGCAGCATAAGAAGCTACCAGCTTATCAGACGGAGCAATGTAAATATCACCACCAGTTGTTGTCCACAAACCTCCAATTGTTGAAGTTGTATACAATCTTCTGAACAGAACTTCCTGGTTTTTGTTGGCATCGGTCCAGATGTTTCTGAAGTTGGTACCGGTAGCCAATGGACGAATGTTAGAGTTGATAACAGTTGTTGCGAAGTTGATCGCAGACTGATAATCTCTCTTATACAGAGCGATCCTTGCCTGGTAACCTGTAATGTTCAGTGCATTCAATACAGTATCTGTGAAATTTGCTGCAGTAGCAGCAGGCATCAAAGACTTAGCAGTTGAAAGATCCAGATCGATTTGTGCCATTACCTGGCCCATCGTATTCCTTGCAGGTTGGCAGGTAGCACAAGAAGTAAGGATCAAAGGAACACCTGTTTTTGCCGGGTCATAACGGTCAGCATACATTTCCAGAAGGTGGAAATGTCCAAGAGCTCTTAAACCTAACAATTGACCTCTTAACACCTCACGTCTTGGTTCTTCACCTGGGTTGATAGCAACTTTATCGATTTGAGCCAACACCCTGTTTACCTGGTCGATCAACGAATACCAGCCATAATAAGCACCGGTAACATCTCCACCTGTAGTACCATCTGCACCATATTGGAAGCGGTAAGTAAGGGCTCCCTGGCCAGAGTTGCTGGCGCCAAGTTTCGCCTCATCACTCAATAATGCACTCACATACATGTGATTTGCATAAGCACTATATCTACCAAAAGCACCATTTACACCAAGCTGAATTTCATTCAATGTTCTGAATGCATTCGCATCGCTGAAGGTGGCATTAGGCTGCTGATCCAGTGCTCTCTTACATCCTGCAGATGCCAATAATGCACCGCAAAGGAGAATCACTAAATTATTTCTAAGCTTCATTTTACTTGTTGTTTTCAATTTTTTAGAAAGTTAAATCAAGACCTACAGTAACTGCACGTGGGTTTGGATATTCTGACAAGTTGATGTTTGTTGCACCAGCTTCAGGATCCATTCCTTTCCACTTAGTCCAGATCAGCAGGTTAGTTCCCTGAACATAGAAACGAGCTCTTGAGATGAACTTAGTTCTGTCAAGTACACTTTGTGGCAGGTTGTATGTTAAAGTCAAATCTCTCCAACGTAAGAAATCTGCATTCTGAATGATCTTTGAAGAGAAGTTTACGCTGTAAGCAGGGCTAGGCGTAGATACAACATCACCTGGTTTTTGCCAGAACTGAAGTGTATTACCCTGATTGTAACCATTAGCAAGGAATCCAACCGGGTTTTCCATAAAGTATTCCAGGTTGTTTACTTTGTTTGCGCCTTTCTGCCAGCTAAACAATGTAGAAAGTTCGAATCCTTTGTAACGTACTGTTGTTCCAAAACCACCTCTCCATGGAGCTTCCCATGTACCATAATCCTGTACTGCATCTGAAGCATTGTAAACATTGGTAAGCTTGCCATCAGCAGTATAATATAAAGGAGCACCTGTAGCAGCATCTACACCAGCCCATTTAACTTCATAATGAGAACCGAGTGGTAATCCTACAGAGATCAGTTCAGTACCTTGTTCGAAAGAAGACTCTCCACCAAGGCTGATCACTTTATTTCTATTATAAGAGAAGTTACCAGAAACTGTCCAGGTGATATCTCTTGTTCTAACTACATCGCCATTACCAGAAAATTCTATACCCTTATTCTGTAACTCTCCTGCATTTACGTTGATTGCACCAAAACCAGAGGTTGCAGAAAGTGTTTTCTGAACAAACAAGTCTTTCGTACGCTTATCGTATAAGTTGATATCACCCCAGATTCTGTTTTTCAAGAATGCGAAGTCGATACCCAGGTTAGCTACCCAGGTTTTTTCCCATCTGAAATCAGGGTTACCAGGATACGTAGCAACTTGTGTATTCAAACCACCATAAGTACCTACACCGTAAGATGATTGGTAAGGATAATCACCACCTGCAATATTGTCGTGGTTTCCAGATCCACCATAACTTAATTTAACACGCAAAGTGCTGATCCATCCTACGTTTCTGATGAAGTCTTCTTTAATTGCTTCCCAACTCAAACCTACTGAGTAGAAGCTCTGCCATCTGTTTGCTTCAGGAAGTTTAGATGATCCATCTCTTCTGTAAGAAGCATTCAATGTATACTTGCCATCGTATGTATATCTCGCAGTAGCAAGACCTGATGCAATAGCATTCTGGCTTCTACCGCCACCAACTACAGCATATAGTTGGTTAGACCCATTACCCTGAGTGATTACAGCAGGTGTATTTGGAGTTCTAGGATCAATGCCATACCCGGTTAAGTTCATTGATTTTGCATACTGCTGAACATATTCACCATACACATTAACATCTAAATCATGCTTTTGCTTAAAGATGTTTCTGTAACCAATTGATGGACGGATGTTACCTGAGAAGAATCTTGTTAAGGCTTCAGACTGGAAACCTGCCTGGCCCGTTAAAGATGTACTTGTTCTTCTTGTATAAGCAAGCCTGTTTCCGTAGTTAGATGTTTGTGTTTCACGGAAATCTACACCGGTAGTTAAGCCAGCAGTGATGTGATCAGTGATCTTGTAAGAAGACTGAATACCTAACGTTAATTTAAACTGATCGCTGTAGTTCATATCCAACATAGTGAGTTCGTAAGTATTGTTACCTGCGAACTTGTTACCTGTGCCGGTAATAATATTACCATTAGCATCAAATAACCTAGAATAAGGAGTTGCGATATTCGCTACCAGGAATGGATTACCTAAGTTATTGGTTGTTGTACTTTGTTGGAAATTACGTTTTGTATAACCCAGATTCGAAGAAACGCTGAACATGAATTTATCATCATTATAATCAACGTTGTTTCTCCATGTTACACGCTGCATATCGGTTCTGTAAGTAGTACCTTCTTCATCATAATAACCAAGGCTGCTATATAATCTTGTTCTTCCGGCACCACCTTGTAAAACCAATTGATGGTTTTGGAAACTACCATCACGGAAGAATGCATCTCTCCAGTTAACATTGATCTTAGAAATAGAATCTAAAATTGCATCGTACTGCGCTTTTTGAGCAGTTGATAATGCTCCATAAGCAGGATTGTTCTTTGAATAGAACCAACCTGGGATGTTACCAGCCGAAGATTGAGGAACGTTTAAGAAACGACCATAATCTTCCTGTGCTTTCAACAATTCTGGAGTTGTCATCATATCCCATGTAAATTCAGGGCGTGATTTTACACCGAACTGACCACCATAAGAAAGCTTCATTTTTTCGCCTTTACCTCTTTTCGTAGTTACTACGATAACACCTGCAGAACCACGAGAACCATACAATGCAGAAGCAGATGCATCTCTCAATACATCGATTGATTCAAAGTCATTAGGATTGTACCCTTGGAAAACAGATTGTTCAACCGGGATTCCATCAACAATGAATAATGGAGTGCTACCACCTGTAATTGAACTCTGACCTCTGATAATGATGTTAGCAGCACTACCAGGTGCTCCACTTGGAGTCAGGATCAATAAACCCGGAACACGACCTTGTAAAGCCTGATCGAAAGAACCTACCGGTCTGTCTTCAATTGCTTTAGCATCGATCTTTGTTGCCGCTCCAGAGTATTCTGATCTTCTCTGGCGAGTGATACCTGTTACAACCACACCTTCAAGATCAGCACTTGGATTCAAAGCTGCGTTGATTGTTGTGCTACTTGCTGTAATAGGGGCTGTAAAAGAAGCGTAACCAACATAGCTGAATAATAATTGCTTAGCTGTGTTTGGAACGCTGATAGAAAATGTTCCTGCAGAACTGGTGATAGCATGGATGCTGGTTTTTGGAACCGATACATCTACTCCAGCCAAAGGATTCCCTTTCTCATCCGTAACCTTTCCGGTTATTGTTCTCGTTTGTGCCCACAACTGGCTAATAGCCAATGTCATGCACAGCACGAGCAAGACAATTCTTCTCATAAGGACTTTAATTTTTAAATTTTAGGTTTGCAATATTAACAGAAAACTAATAACGTTTGACAGTTCCTTAAGAAATATTGCTGCATTGCTACGGTCGCCAAAATGTCATAAAACGAAAAGAGCCCCATTACAGGGCTCTTTTACAAGAAATTAAAAAAAACTTAATTAATAACCAGGATTCTGGGCAACAACGGGATTCTGAGTTACCTCGTCTGCCGGAATTGGCCAAAGGAACCTAAAATCACTATATGGAATTGCAGCCTGTGTTGGCGTATATGCACCGCCGCAATTATAAATAGCTGCACCAGATGCTCCGTTTACTGCTTTTGCAGGTATGCCACCTGTTCCATAAGTTGCATCGGTAGCTAATCTGTGAATATCTGCCCAACGCTTTCCTTCGAATAAAAATTCGATTCTTCTTTCCATTAAAACCGATTTAACCAAGGCTACTTTGTCTGCAAAGCTTCCTACTGTATAAGCATCCGCTACAGGATTAGCAAGTGACCTATTTCTTACAGCATTTAATAAATCAACAGCTCTGGAAGAAACTCCTGAAGCCTGGCGAGCCTCTGCTTCTGCCAGAGTTAAAAGAACCTCAGCATACCTGATTTGTGGAGCATAATCACTTCTGTTTACATAGTCTTTATACTTTGTGGTCAGAATACTTGTACCTCCATTTGCATTGCCGCCGGTTACGTACATAAGCGTACGTCTTTTATCATCACATTTCCATGCGGCAGAATTATTCCAGATAATGGGAGAAACTGCAACAAGCCCTCTTCCTCCAAGTCCTGTAGCACCCAGCATATATGCCAGACCACCATTTACACTTGGAGCATCCAAAGCGTCATTTTTAATAGAGAAGATATTCTCCTTAGAAGTGTTATTTGTAAATGCACCATCAGGAGCAGTATTTAATGTCCACGCACCTATTGGACTAACCAATGCACCTGAAGCAGGAACGAGTTTATTTCCTTCTGTAATTACACCAGCCCAATCGCCTGTATGCATTTTAATTCTCATTTTCAAAGCGATGGCAGCAGCTTTGGTAGCTCTGTACGTGCTTAAAGCAGCTGCACCCGGCTGTAATGCAGGAAGATTGGTCTCAGCAAAATCAAGGTCTGCAAGAATCTTTGTGTATACACTATCTACTCGCATTCTTGGTGTCTTTCTCAGGTCCTGTACAGCAGTACTGCTGTTAACAGCGTAATCTCTGTAAGGTATACCAACCTTTGTTCCGTTTCCGTCACTGTATGGACGAGCAAAGTGAATCAGGAGTTCGTGATGACCCATTGCTCTTAAAAAGCGGCACTCGGCTTCGTACTGTAAAGCGGTAGCTGCAGGAATAACGCCTTTAGTTCCGGCTCCTTTAAATCCATCGATCGCAATATTTGCTTTATTGATCATAGCATAGGCATTATCCCACATAGCTACATTATTAGCCGATGTTGGATTGTATGTGCCTTGATAAGTGATCTGATAAAATGAAGCAATATTAATCACGTCTTCACCTCTAGCATCGCCCTGCTCAATATTTGCAGCACCAAAAGGGTATCCTCGTTTTTCTGTTCCTCCCTGGTAATTACCACTCTGTGCAGCATCATATACACCATTTAATGCAAGCAGACATCTGTCTGCATTAGAAAATGCTGTTTCATCAGTAATAGAAGTGTACGATGACACATCTAATACCTTTTTACAACTGATTGCACCAAGCGTAAATGCAGCCAGCATTATTATACTTATTTTTTTCATTTTTCTGTTCTTTTAGATTGATGAGAATTAAAATCCTACATTTAAACCAAATGAAATAGTTCTGATCTGTGGAGCGACACTTGCATCAACACCACCAGTTGAGATATTATCAGGATCTGTTCCGCTGTATTTTGTCCAGGTATGTAAATTCTGACCCTGAGCAAAAACCCTTACACTCTGAATATATCCGTTAGTGAATCTTTGAAGCTTATTGCGATCGAAGTTGTAGCTCAATACTACATTCTGCAATCTCAGGTAGTCGCCATCCTCAACAAATCTTGAAATTGCAAGATTGTTTTGGTTGATGTTGTTTCCCTGACCCCATACCAATCTTGGAACTTCGGTGATCTGTCCTGGAGCTGTCCAGCGGTTCAATATTTCGCGGCCATTGTTATGGAAACTCTGGCTCATCAATGCTTCTTGCCTTGTAGTATTCATGATCTTATTTCCGCCTGAATAACGCAACATTATCTCCAGGCTGAACCCTTTATAGCCAAAGCTGTTGGTAATAGCACCAAACCATGTAGGGATACCTTCACCAAGTTTAACCCTGTCGTTAAAGGTCATTGTAGTTGCATTAGCTGCAGGGAAAGTGTTGTCATCTTTACCAGTAGCGTAATAGAAAGTATTGTTTGCTATATTATGTTGTACCAGTCTGCCATCAGCCTTATAATACATAGGGTTACCATTAGCCGAGTTAACACCTGCTGATTGATATCCATAAATAATATTCATTGGCTCACCAACTTTGATCAGGTTATAGTTACCACTGGTAACAAACTGAGTTTGTGCTCCGTTGATATCGTATAAGCTCTTGATCTCATTTCTAACTTTAGTGAAATTGGCATCAACTGACCAAGTGAAATCTTTTTGATTGATAAGGTTTGCACCGACAGTGATCTCAATTCCCTTATTCTGTAAGGTTGCAATGTTTTGCTGGATCGAGTTACCTGGAATACCAGCACTCAAAGGTGTAGGCACAGCAAATACCAGATTATCTACATCATTCAGGAAATAATCTATAGCCAAGGTGTATTTACCCCCACGTAAGCTTAGATCTAAACCAACATCATATTTCTTACTCGTTTCCCATTGTAAAGCCGGGTTACCTATAGCATTTACTGCAATACCATTTACATTACCATAAGCAGCAGCTCCAAATGTGCTTAAGTAAGGTAAACCACCCAATGTATTACCTACAGTGGCATAAGATGCCTTTATCTTAACATCAGTAAACCATTTGCCTAAGAAAGGATTGTTCTTCCAGAAACTTTCTTCTGATGGTCTCCATCCTGCAGAGAATCCAGGAAAAGTACCGTAACGTTTGTCCGGAGCTAAAGAGCTTTGTCCATCTCTTCTAACGCTTGCCTGTAAAAAATACTTACTGGCGAAATCATAATTCAATCTTGCAAAAAATGATTCAAAGCCTGCTTTGCTGTAAGAACCACCTATTGTTTGTGTAGATGCAGAACCTGAGATAACGTTTTCTTTAATGAAGAACATATCAGAAACGTTTTGGCCGGTAGCAGTCACCCATTTAGTTTTTGAATTTTGTATCTCATGCCCTGCAGTAAGATAGAAGTTGTGGTTATTAAAGCTCTTATTGTAGTTTATGTAGTTCTGGAATACATAACGGAAGAAGTTCTGATTTGCATTGTAAACAAGCCCATTTCCGCTATAACCATCACCATGTCTTGGGTCCCATGATTGAAAGCTGTAATCATTCAACATATCTACGCTAAACTGAGAACGATATTTTAAACCCTTTACAGGAGATACTTCAACGAATGCATTATTGATAATTCTATATTTATCAGAATAATATTTATTATTTGCCAAGACGAATGCTACGTTGAAATAGTTATCGTCTACACCCTGAAGATTTGGTCCGTTTTCCATGGCATTTGCTGCCGGCTGACGGATATTAAATCCACTTGGATGAGTAGAACTATAAGGAGAAACGTTAGGTAACAATCTCAATGCAGAAGCAATAGCACCTCCCAAAGAATTCGATCCCGTATTTTGATCGGTGTCTTCCTGACGAGATAAGGTTATATTATTACCAATTTTGATGTATTTGTTGGCTTCATGTTCAAGATTAACTCTTACACGATACGCCTTGTTCCAGTTAGACATGATAGAGCCCTGCTGTTGAGAATAGTTCAAAGACATGTAATAAGTTGTCTTGTTTGTACCACCCTGAAAGCTCAATGTATGATTATGCACCATTGCATTATCTACCAGAACTGTTTTCTGCCAGTCAGTATTTGTACCAGCAGCATCCATAAATGCACGTGGTGCCTGACCAGCATTTGCCAGCTTTTCGTTACTGATTGTAACAAACTCCTGTGCATTTAATAAATCCCATCTTTTGGCTACGCTGTTCCAGCCAATATATCCATCGTAGGTAACTTTTGCAGACCCTTTTGCACCTTTTTTTGTAGTGATCATAATAACACCTGCGGCTGCTCTTGAACCATAGATGGCTGTTGCAGATCCATCTT
The DNA here is from genome assembly GCA_024508725.1 of Chitinophagaceae bacterium. Classification (GTDB taxonomy): domain Bacteria; phylum Bacteroidota; class Bacteroidia; order Chitinophagales; family Chitinophagaceae; genus JAEZDC01. Next base: position 670,072 of record JANINS010000003.1, read on the forward strand.
TTAAAACATCTATAGACTCGATATCTGCAGGGTTAATGTCACCAATTGCATTAGAATTGGTAGTTGCTGCAAGGTTACCTGCAATAATAGGAATACCATCTACTACGATCAACGGATCGTTAGCCTGATTAAGAGAATTGTAACCTCTGATACGAATTCTCGCTGGAGCATTAACGATACCACTTGAGTTAGTAACCTGAACACCCGGTGCACGACCAGCTAATTGCTTGTCAACAGAAGGAGTCATCAGGTTTGCAAACTTTTTTACATCTACTTTAGAAGCAGATCCTGTTACAGCTTTCTTCTGCTGAACACCATAACCTACAACAACCACTTCAGAAAGCGAAGTCTCATCTGTAGTAAGTTTAACTGAGACGGATGTTTTGCCTGTAATAACAACGTCCTGGAGAACAAATCCCACATAACTGAAACGTAGTTGTTTTACTTTTTCCGGAACTGTGATACTGAAGCTGCCAGCTTCATCAGAGATAGCACGTTTGTCTGATCCTACTGCAGTAACTGTTACACCTGCCAGTGGATTTCCTTTGTCATCTGTAACCTTACCATTTATGGTCCGGTTTCCTTGTGCAAACACTTGTCCCAATAATAGGACTAGCGCTGCAAGCAGCGTAAAGAGTTTTCTCATGTGCATTAAGTTTAAGTGTGTCTAAGATATCAGTAAACAAAATACAGTCAGCAGAAAAACTCAAAAAGCTGTTTTGTTAAGGAAATTTTAATTTAGGTGAAACCAGATTAGAATTGATCACACACGTTTCAACAAAAGATATTGTCCTACTATTTGATATGGGTCAAACCTTTCAATTAGTTCGCAAGACAACAAAGAGAACTGTTAGGATGTTCCGTGTTTGTTCCATGTATACCGAATGTATGTCTCAGGTTAGTTGCATGTTCAAAGCGAAGTATTACGCTTTTTTACTTTGGCTACAGATAAAATAAGTACTGGAAGTAATACAAGGTTCGTTAATGTACTTACTAGTAATGTAAGAGATGTTAACCATCCCAAAGCTTTTGTTCCGCCAAAATCACTAAAGCAAAAAATCACAAAGCCTGCAACAAGTACAAGTGATGTATAGATGATACTTAATCCCGTATGCCTGATAGTTTGTACTAAAGTTTGCAGAACATTTCCCTGGTATAGTGGAAGTTCCTGTTTATAGTTGACAAGGAAACGTATCGTGATATCGATCGCTATTCCCAAAGCGATACTAAAGATCAAAACAGTGGATGGTTTTAGTGATACTCCGATCCATCCCATTAATCCTGCAGTAATCACCAAAGGAACCAAATTAGGAATGAGTGAACAGATCAGTATTCTGAATGATCTGAACAAATACAGCATACACAATGCTATCAATAGAAAAGCCCAGAAGATGCTATCTCTAAGTCCGTTGATGATAAACCGAACACCTTCCAAAAAAGTTACACTGGTACCTGTAAATGTTACTTTGTATTTAGAAGGCTCGAAAGTAGAATCAGCCAACCGCTTAAGCGTATCTAAGAACACTGGAAGTCTTGCACTGCCAATATCCTTCATATTGATACTGATCCTTGCAACACTCAAACTATCTTTTCCAACGAACGATGTCATCAACTTAGTTAAACCCGTTTGTTTTGTTGAATCGCCTTTCGATCGCAATACATTTCTTAATGAAGCCGGAATGGTGATTGGTAACGCATAGCTGGCACTGTCGTTATCATAATAGGCCTGGTTGAAAAACTTTAAACCTTCAACAAGACTAAGTGGCCTTGCAGTCTCAGGCATAGCATTCACTTTATCAGAAAACTCTTCAATGTCCAGCAAGGCTTCCATATCACTGCTGAGAACGCCATTCTTCTTTTTGGTATCCACGACTACTTCCAGAGGCATTACTCCGTGAAAGTTGCGCTCAAACCATTTCAGATCGGTATATATCTTATCCTGCTTTGGCAGATCATCTACAATAAAACCTTCGCTCTTCAGGCGGAATAATCCAACAACTGCAAATGCTGTAACCAATCCTGTTACAACATAGATCGTTTTGGTATGATGAACCGTCCACTTCTCTATCCTTATTAAAAAATTCTCCAGTATTTTATTATCGAGATACTTTGTATGATGTGGCTTAGGTGCCGGTAAATAACTCAGCACAGCCGGAATAAATACCAGCGAGATAAAGAACAAAGCCATGATGTTGATTCCTGCTACTGCACCAAACTCATACAACAATGCACTTTTAGTTAGTGCAAACACTGCAAACCCTACTGCTGCTGCAATATTGCAGAATAAAGTAACTACTCCCATCCTGCCGATCATTGTTACCAAAGCCTCATTCTTATTGCCTGTTTCTCTATACGAAGAATGATATTTATTGAGAAAGTAAATACAGTTTGGAACACCTATCACAACGATCAATGGTGGTATCAAAGCAATTAACAATGTGATCTTATATCCGAGTAACACAATTGTTCCCAAGCTCCATACCACTCCTATCAATACTACAGCAAGACTTATCATCATTGCACTGAAAGAACGGAAGAATAACAACAGTGTTATGGCACTGAGTACAATTGAACCGATCAAAAACCAGTTCATCTCATTCTTTATTCTGTTACCCACTTCTGTTCTGATAAAAGGCAAGCCACTCACTTTCGTTTGAATACCTGTTTCTTTTTCAAACTCCTTCACTTTGGCCATGATATCATTTACCAGTCGTGTACGGCTTTTGCTATTGATGCTGTCTTTATTAACACGAACGCCTGTCAGATATGAATGTGTTTCAGGATTGTATAATAACCCTTTGTAAAAAGGTAGATTCTCAAATACCGCTCTTGCACTATCCAGATTGGACTGATCAGCAAATGGATAACTGAATATCTTGGTAGGTATAAGTTTCTCTGAACTATCCTTCATCAACACCACTGCTTCGGGAATACTCAAAATATCTTCCACACCAACAACCGTTTTTAATTGCTGATGCAGTTTCCCAACGGCATTAAATATTTTAGCCGAATAAAATTCCTTACTCTCAATTCCTATTGCCAATGTACCACCATCATCTCCAAACTTATCTTTGAACGACTGGAAGTCCTGGTATTTAGGATTGTCGGTAGGTATTGCTCTGGTAAATTCATAACTCAACTGAACTTTACTGGCTTTAAAAGCCATGAAAGCAGTTATACCAATAAGCACTATAAATAAAATCAAACGAAAACGAAGGATGAACTGACCTAACTTATGCCACATAACACGGTTTCAGCGGCAAAGAAACGTAAGCCTTGAACATTATACAAACCAAACTTGCTGTTTTGATGTTATGATAAACACGGCAAGAAGCATCATTTTCAATATTTTTATCCTTCAACAGATTAGGGCATGTACAGCAAGATCGTATTAAGCTTTTTATTATTTATCAGTCTTTGCAGTTTTGCGCAGGACACTACATCATCCGACGGACTTTTTCAGTTAGCCCGTAAAGCAGCATTCGACGAAAAGAATTATCCCAAAGCAATCGAACTAAGCAGAAGAGCTTTGGATATCTCTCCCAAATATTCCGATATCAGGATTTTTCTTGGAAGAGTGTATACATGGAGCAACATGTACGATAGTGCAAAAGCTGCTTATGAGTATGTATTGAGTTATGATGCTGCATACGAAGATGCTTATGCTGCTTATACTGATCTTGAATACTGGAATGATCATAATGAAGCTGCTTTAAAGCTGGTGAATGCCGGATTAACGCATCATCCCAACTCCGAAACACTGTTACTAAAGAAAGCGAAAGTGCTATTCGCATTACGACGTTTCCAGGAATCGGCAGATGCAGTAAATGATGTTCTAAAGATCAATAAAGCCAACACAGAAGCAAGGGCTTTTGCTGAACGATTAAAAGAAGCTGTTGCAAAAAACAGGATCGGCATCAGCTATAGTTATACAACCTTCGATAAACAATTTGCTGATCCATGGCATATCCTCAGCTTCGATTATGGCAGGCAAACAAAACTCGGTTCCTTCGCAGCAAGGATCAATTATGCCAATCGCTTTAAACAAAACGGACTGCAATACGAAGTGGATATGTATCCTCGTATCAATAAAACTTTCTATAGCTATGTGAGCTTTGGTTATTCGGATGATGTAGGCGTTTTTCCAAAGTACAGGGCAGGATTTTCACTCTATGCTAATCTTCCTAAAAGTTTTGAAGCCGAGGTTGGAACAAGGTATCTCTATTTCACCGATGCAACATGGATCTACACATTATACTTAGGTAAGTATTACAAGAATTTTTTGTTTGGTGCAAGAACATATCTCACACCTTCAAGCAACAGGGTTTCGCAATCGTACAATTTAATGGCGAGATATTATTACAGTGGTAATGCCGATGATTATCTACATGTCAACATCGGAACAGGTATTTCACCTGATGATCGCCAATCTGCCATTCTCATTAACAGCAATTACAAATTGGTAAGTAATAAAGCTTCGCTTGATTGGAGAAAATCGTTCAACAGATTAAACATTTTAGGTTTATCAGCAGGTTGGGTAAACCAGGAATATCTTCCCAAAACAAAAGGTAACCAATACGAGTTTGGCATCTCATACCAAAGAAGATTCTGATGTGGAAGAAAAAATATAACCGCTATATTCTTTACGCTATTCTACTTACTCCTTTCTGGATGTGGATGGCATGGGTGCTTACTCCAAAGAAAAAATTGATGGTAGGCATCATTGATAAAACGGTGCTCACAAAAAAGGGACAGGAACATATTTCTTTGATGTGGGTATTGAATCATGAAAAATTTGCAAAGATCAACAACGACCTGTACGAAACACAGCGAGACTACTTCGGCTTTTTCCCTTTAGGTAATGAGAAATATAAAGTGAAAGGTCTTGAACGTTTTTCTTCAGCAAAGCTGAACCAGCTAAGCGAAGATTGCGACATGGCTTATCTCACCGATGCGTATGGCATTTATAATAATGAATGGTATCAACGAAAAAATATCACTGAGAGATCGGGTATTGTTTATGGCGGAATGAGCCAGCAGGATCTTGATTTCCTTCTTAAAATGAAGCAGAAAAAGAAGTTGGTGATTGCCGAATTCAATTGCCTGGGATCACCAACATCGATCAATGTTAGATCCGGTTTTGAAAATGCGTTTGGAATGAAATGGACCGGTTGGATCGGTAGATATTTCGATATATTGGATACAGCGATTAACCAGGAACTTCCAAAATGGCTGGTGAATAATTATATCGCTCAGCATGGAGGCAAGTGGCCTTTTAAAAAGAGCGGAATTGCTTTTGTAAGAGAAGATGATCGTGTGGTGATACTCGAAAATCAAACGCATCTGAGTTATGAGTTACCCCAAATGTTCAGCAGGGCAAAGGCGATAGAGGAATATGATCTGCCAAAGAAGATCAATTATTCTTTTTGGTTTGATATAAATACAGTTGATACATCAGTAAATGAAGTATTAGCCGATTTTAAAATTCCTGTGAATAAAGCCGGTGCTACAGAATTACAGAAAGAAGGCATCCCACAAATATTTCCTTCGATTATATCCCACAATAAAGAAGATTATAAGTTCTGGTATTTCTGTGCTGATTATTGCGACAACCCGATCAGCAATATTTCTTCATACTTTAAAGGAATATCTTTTTTTAGAAGGATGTTTTACAACACAACAGATCCGGCTGAACGAAGAAATTTCTTCTGGAATGTATATCGACCTCTTGTTACAAAGATCCTCGATGATTACCAGGAAACATTGAAATAACTATTTGATCGTTGCAGAATCCGGAACCAACTTAAGACTGCCATTCACTTTTGCATTCTTTGATTTGAACTGGTCAAATGCTGCTTTTAACTGAGCCTGCTTTTTACTGTCATTTTCCATCTTCATGTCCATGTTCGGCTGAATGCTGTACAATTGTTCGCCGCTGAGCCAATAGTTGCCCATCATGAAATCTACTGTCTCGAGCTTTGTTTGAATAAATGGATAAGCATGAATATTCCTGAAGTTCTGAGCTGTATCAATTCCGCTTCCCATCCAACTTGCAACAGCCGGAGGTTTTACACCATAGTTTTTAAGCCAGTTGAGTAATGTGGGCACCACATCAAGATGTGTTGATATAGATGAAAATTGTGCGGTTCTTTTCAATAGCGGCGAATAAATAATAAACGGAACATGGTACCTGTCAAGCCTTGTTGCCATTGGTATTTCCGGCATTCTATGGTCTCCTGTAATAATGAAAATGGTGTTGGCGTATTCAGGTTTTGATTTATACCCTTCGATCAGATCTCTTACAGCATCATCAGCAAAAAGAACACTGGCATATTGTGCCTTATATCTTCTTGCTGCATCCATTTGCTCAGGAGTGAATTTTAGTTGCCGCATTCGCTGCTCAAATCTTTTGTTGTACTCATCCATGTTGTTGATGAGAAACGGACTGTGAGTAGATACGGTAAGAATGATATCACAGAAAGGTGCTTTTTGCTGAGATGAGAGATATCTTCTTATCAATTCCTTATCACCATAACCCCATGTAAACCCAAGTGACGACTGTGGCATTTTCTGGTATCCCGATGGAAAACTTTTCTCATCATATACAGCAACACCATTTCGTTGAAGGAATAAATTCATGAAATCAAAAGAAGCATCACCACCATAATAAAACGATGAGTTGTATCCCTGTGTTTTAAGAATACTCATCAACGATTGATGTGGCGGCATTTGGTCTTTCAACTCAGTGAATCCACTTTGCCCATAAGGAAGCGAAGCAGTTAATGAAGGCAACATTCCAAATGTTCTTCCACTGGCACTTAAGAAATTCTCCCAGTATAAACTTTTAGAAGATAAAGAATCAATATATGGAGTAAAGTTACCAAGGTATGCACCTTCATTCGTGAAAGCTCGTCCTAAACCTTCTACTACAACAAAAACAATATTGGGTTTTGTCGGAGCAGTATTGAAAAAAGGTGACAATACATCTACAGTTGTATCAACAGTGTGCAGGAAAGGATATTCACTTTCATTTACATAATTGAACTTCGCTATTGTAGTGTTTTCTTCCACTTCACCCGAAAAGATATCATCATAAATATCATAATCGTTGGTAGGAAAGAAATGTCTGAAACTTTGTGTGTAAAAGAAGTATGATTTGTTAGTGGTAAGATTGTTACTGTACTCCTGCTGCGTCATCAGAGAGTTGGTGGTACGAGCAAAGCGAAACGTAAACCCAATAGCAAGTATTAGTAGTAATGTTAAAGAGAATACCCTGGCAGGCTTAATCTTTTTTGAAACAAATCCAATCGCAAAAGCAATGGAAGCGATCATTAATAAAGAGCCGAGTACAGTCCACACATTCAAAGCTCCGGAAGCTCCTATCGTTTGATTGATATCTTTCCACGAATACGCCCAAACATCAGAACCCAAAGGAACCAGTGTTGATACAAAATAGTACACCAATCCCGCCTGCACTACAACTGCAATCGTTCCAACAGCAATAAAGAAAATGGAAGCTATTTTCTTGCTCAAAAGATATAACAGGCAGAAAGAAAAAAACAACCAGATACCATAAGACAAAATAAACGACACATCCTTTACCAGGCTAAGTAATATCACTTCTGTTACAGATGCAGGTGCTTCGTGGAGTTTGATGTTGATAATGATCTCTGCTGTTCTTACAAGCAGGAACAGTATCGCTAGTGGAATAAAATGAGCAACAAAAGATCTCGCAGCTCCAATAATCTTCTCAATGAAACCTGGCTGGACTGTTTCTTCTTTACGAGAAACAGCAACAGGTGTGGGTTGAGCTGCAACAGGACTTATGGCTTGCTCTGTTTGCTTTTGTAATATTCCCGGTTGTATTTCTGCAACAGTTGGAGTTGCCTGGGGCTGAGCAGGTGTTGCACCAAAACCCTGCCTTGTCATTTCGCCCCAGCTTTTCTTTTTGCGTAACAGATCAATGTAACCCATCACCCCATGCCACACAACAAATGGATGAAACCGGAAAGGCTCGGTTAAACCTGTAAGCAAAAGTTTCATTACATCCGTTCGCCGTTTGTACTGATTGTAAGTAAGCACTTCCATCAATACAGCGAAAGCTGAATAGGTATAACCGAATGAAATAATGAAAGCAAGGAAAAGAAAAAAAGTACTCCAATCGATCACACCAAAAAAAGACATTATAAGTAAGGCGATAAATCCAAGAAACTCAATGGCGGGAGCACACATTTCGAAAAAGAACCAATAAGGATAACTCAACATGCCTAATATCCCATACTTGGGATTAAAGAACATTTTTTTATGTATCTGCAGTGTTTCTATCGTGCCTCTTGTCCACCGGTTTCTTTGACGACCTAATATTTTATAAGAGGCTGGCGCTTCTGTCCAGCATAAAGGATCAGGAATGAAAGCAACTTTGTATGGCTCGTTCCGCTCTTCCATATAACGTCGCATTCTTACTACTAATTCCATGTCTTCGCCAACAGTGTTATGGTTGTATCCACCACATTTAATTACGATCTCTTTATCAAATGCACCAAAAGCACCGGAGATCAAAAGCAGTCCATTCAACCGGCTCCAGGCCATTCTGCCAAGTAAAAATGCCCTGATGTATTCCAACACCTGCATACGAGGCAGGTATTGTTCCGGCAAACGAACTTTTAATAACTTACCATGTTCAATCACACAGGAATTAGCGATCCTTACTACACCACCGGTAGCGATCACTTTTACTTTTGTTTCCTCTATAAATGGTTTGGTGAGCTTTAATAAAGCATCCTGCTCCAGTACACAGTCAACATCAATGCAAACAATATAATCGTTAGAGGCGATGTTAACACCAACATTCAAAGCATCGGCCTTTCCGCCATTCATCTTATCAACAACAACCAGCTTTTTATAAACCGGGTTGCTGCTTTTATAAATACCTCTCACTTCTTTCGTAGGTATCTGGTATCTCACGAAATAATCGATCTTCTTCAGGTCATAAGCCTTGATCAGCTTAGCCATCGTATCATCTTTACTGCCATCGTTGATGATAACCACCTCGAGATTACTGTAATATATAGAGAGCAGTGAACGGACATTCTCAATGATCGTTGCTCCTTCATTATAAGCAGGTGCTAAGATGCTGAGCGAAGGAACGTGTGGTGAAGAAACCAATGTTCTATAATCAGTAAAACTGTTCTTATTGATGTAATGCCTTGCATCTCCGGTTGAGTAAATGGCAATGAGTATATAAAAAAGCAACAGTGTTACCGAATAGGTAAATATTGCATAAGTGATGAAGTCATATATAAATACCTGCCAGCTCAAAATGTCATCTCGGCTTTTACGTGTTGATATATTTGTTGATACGGTTCAGGATTTTCAGCAGCTTTTTCTTCAAGCAATTTTATGCTTCCAAGTTCCGCCATTGCTTTGGCTGCAGCCAGCTTAAGAAAATCATTTTCATTTTCAAGTTCATGCTGCAAAAAAGGAATATGTGCTTCTGAACCGATCTTGTGAATTTGCTGAAGGATGTTGATCCTATTGGTGAATCTTTCCTGCCTGTATTGCTGTATCATTTTGCCGGCACTGTTTTCATCGCCGATCTTGGCCAATGTAGCCACAGCTTGTATCCGCACTTTTTCATTTGTATGGAAAAGACATTCCTCCACTTTATTTTTTACCTGGAATTGTTGGTAAACTTCCGATAGCTTTAAAGCAAAGATCACCACCGTATCGTTGGGAGATGAAAGCCATTGCTGCATTTTCGGCATGTCTTGCTGAGTAAAATTCTTTAGCTGTACCAATAGTTGAACCTGTTGCCATTCGCTAATGTCATAAGATGCTATATTCAAAAAACGAAGACCGTTAAATCCCGACCAGTGAATGATGGCTGCTTGTGCCTCGTTACGAACAAGATCATTCTTACTATTGGTTAACCGGTAAACCCTGAGCAGTTGATCATTCTGATCCATGATGGCCAGCTCCTGAATGCCTTTGGCTTTTATATACCAGAAGTTGCTTTGCAGTTTTTTAAGTGAGTCTTGTTTAAAGCCAAGTTCTTCGTACAACTGACGAATGTTATTGGCTACAGATCCTGAAAAAGTTTTTTTATTGGTGATGAGATTTTCTATCGCATAATCTCTCGCTGCTTTTGTTTTAAAGAGCCGCTGAAATTTTTCGGGGATCCTGATCTCTTCATCATCATCTGCAAGGATCACATTGCTGATCCAGAGTTCAAGATTTTTTTTGATCCTTTCTTTAAAAAAGAAAGCCCTTTTCTTAAGCCCCAGGTATAAGTATGTAAAGAATACTATTGAAAATGTGATGCAAAGAAAGAACACCACGCAACTGATAAGCGTTTGCGGCGTGATGTATTGCTCGAATGCTGTTTTAAAATGGTTCTGAAACAGGAAAACCAATGTATACCCCTTCTTTGTTTCGTGTTGTAAACTCCTAACCTTTTTTGGCCAGTCTTTTAATACGGATGCTTAACTCACTTAAGCTAAATGGCTTTTTCAGGTAATCATCTGCACCAAGTTCGAAAGCCTCTTCCACGATATTCTCCTGCCCCATTGTAGAAAGTACAATTACCGGAATATTCTTCTGCACATCATCCTGCTTTACTTTTCTCACTACTTCCAGGCCAGACATATATGGCATCATAATATCTGTGATCACCAGGTCTGGTTGTTCTGCATCTATTTTTTGCAAGGCATCCAATCCATCGGTACAACCAATTACATCATATCCTTCCTTCTTTAGCTTAAGCTCTAAAGTTTGCAAAATCAAAGGCTCATCCTCTGCTATAAGGATCTTCATATCTGTTTTACTTTACTTACAAAATAAGTTTATTTACGCTTCAAAAGACGCCTTACTCTTAAACTCAGTTCAGTTGGATTGAAAGGTTTGGTCAGAAAATCATCAGCACCCAGGTTGAATGCTTCTAACACGGTTGCTTCCTGCCCCATGGCAGATAAAACAATTATGGGAGTATTTGGTTCAGAATGAGACCTGATAGTAGCTATCAGCTCTAAACCGGTAGCATAAGGCATTAGTATGTCGGTTATCACCAGGTCTGGTGTATGATTCTGAAAAAGTTCAATGGCTTCCTGTCCGTCAGTTGCAATAATAACTTCGTATCCATCGTCTTCCAGATTCTTTTGCAGTACAGCAAGCATCATTGCCTCATCTTCTGCTATAAGGATCTTCATAAGTATATTTTCAAGTCAATGAAAATACCTGTTTTTACTTCAAAAAAACAAAAATGCTATCAGGCACGGAGTTGTGCAGGAGATATAAATTTAGCTAAAGCCGATGTGAGTGCCTCGATAGTAAAAGGTTTGGGTACAGAACCATTCATCCCAACCTGGCGAAACTTTTCGTCTTCTGTACTGGCTGGAAGTGCTGTCATCGCAAGAATAGGTGTTTGGAGCTTTAGTTCGTTACGAATGATGGCTGTGGTTTGATATCCGTCCAGTTCAGGCATGTGGATGTCCATCAAAATAACATCGTAACTGTTCTCATGAAGTTTTTCCAAAGCTTTTGTACCTGTATCACAGATATCAATATCGGCTCCGGAAGAAGAGAGTGTATATTTTACCAGCATCTGGTTGATGGCGTTGTCTTCAACAAGCAGTATATGTTTACCTGAGAGGAAATCGGGGGTTTCCATGGTTTGGATTTTTCAAGTTATTGGATACGACTTCAATAGAAGCAGCTGCAAAGTACCGAGTTTTAAAATTTACTAATCCTGTTTTTGACTTTATTTTAACCCAAAAAGCAGCTGATTCATCTAAATTTGTCCACTTATCTATTTTCTTCTTAATAAAACCAAATGAAAAGAACGCTTTCGCTGCTTATTTTATTGGCTTCAGCCAATGTTTTGTTCGCACAGGATAGTACTCAATCACCTCAGAAGATCAATGTCAGCATTTCAGAAAGAGGAAGCGATCATCTTTTGATCCAATATGGATATACCGGCTGGGCCGGAACTCCTGACAGCATCAACACCAGTGGTTTCTCGAGGCATTTCAATATTTACTTCATGTTCGATAAGCCTTTTAAAACCTCTCCTAAAATGAGTGTAGCTTATGGTGTAGGTATTGGAAGCGATAATATCTTTTTCAAGAACACTTACATTGATGTAAAGAATACAGGAGCAACACTTCCATTCAAAAATGTTGCAGCAGCTGATCACTTTAAAAAGTATAAGCTCACCACCATCTATCTTGAAGCACCAGTTGAGTTGAGATTCACTTCTAACCCCAATCAGCCTAACAGCTCTTTCAAATTTGCTATCGGAGCCAAGGTTGGAACCATGCTGAAAGCTTTCACGAAAGGTAAAGACCTTCAGAATGCTTCTGGAACCAGCTTATACGGTAACAGGTACATTGTAAAAGAATCTGAAAAAAGATTCTTTAATGGAACAAGATTAGGCGTAACGGCAAGAATGGGTTATGGTATTTTCTCACTCCACGGTTCTTACCAGATCACTCAATTGCTCAAGGAAAACACAGGGCCTGAGATTCGTCCGTTTACGATTGGTTTAACCATAAGCGGTTTATAATAACAACTAAAATGATTGTGAACCCTGTTGGTGAATGCCGGCAGGGTTTTATTTTTATGGCATTTCTTTTTATACAGAAAGATCAAACAAATCGAAATTGATAGAGAAACAACAAAAGATACAGCAGGAAGAAAGAGCAGTGCTGGTGGGCGTTATCCAGAAAGAACAAACGCAGGAACAGGTGTATGAATACCTGGATGAATTAGCATTTTTAGCTGAAACAGCCGGAGCCATTGCTGTAAGAAATTTTACCAAAAGCTTCCGCATCCTGATAGCAGAACCTTTGTAGGAAAAGGTAAGTTGGAAGAGATCAGGGATTATTGCAACGGAAAAAATATCGATCTATTGATATTCGATGATGAACTCACCGGTTCTCAAATTCAGAATATTGAAAAGGAAACAGGTGTAAAAACCATTGACAGAAGCGATCTTATCCTCGACATTTTTGCAAGAAGGGCAAGAACAGCACAGGCAAAAGTGCAGGTTGAGCTGGCACAATATCAATACCTGTTACCCCGATTAAAAGGAATGTGGAAACACCTGGAACGGCAAGGTGGTGGTATTGGCACAAGAGGTCCCGGTGAAACAGAGATCGAAACCGACCGCCGTATTGTGAAAGACAAGATCTCTCTATTGCGGAAACGACTCCAGGAGATCGATAAACAATCATTTACACAAAGAAAAGATCGTGGAGAGTTCATCAGGGTGGCATTGGTTGGTTATACCAACGTTGGAAAAAGCACTTTAATGAATTTGCTAACGAAGAGTGATGTTTTTGCCGAGAATAAATTGTTTGCAACGCTGGATACCACTACAAGAAAAGTGGTTTTTGAAAATACGCCTTTTTTGCTGAGCGATACAGTAGGTTTCATTCGAAAATTACCGCATCACCTGGTAGAAAGTTTTAAAAGCACCCTTGATGAAGTAAGAGAAGCAGATATCCTGTTGCATGTAGTGGATATTTCTCATCCGCAACACGAAGAACAGATCGGGGTGGTGAATAAGACTTTGCAGGAGATCGGTGCTTTTGAAAAGCCCATTCTCACCATCTTCAATAAGATGGATATGTATGCAGAAAAGAATTTTGATGAGTGGCTGGAAGATGAAGTGAAAGAAGATATTCTTCGTGAACTGCACGAAAAGTGGACTAATATCACCGAGGGGAATGCCGTTTTTGTTTCAGCTACAGAGCGGCAAAACATTGATGAGCTTAGAACTAGGATACTGAATAAAGTGAAAGATCTTTATACCATCAGGTATCCTTATAAAACAGAATATCTGTATTAAGCCGGCTGCAATATCGTTGTTCATCTTCCGTTGCGTCGCACACTTCTTCGTTCAGAAATTGACTGAGCAGAAAAAAGACGAAAAAAAATCTCGATGAAACTTGGGTGCTAAGCAAAATCTCCTATTTTTGCCACCCCGAAATCAAAATCGGAAACTCCCAAATAGCTCAGTTGGTTAGAGCATCTGACTGTTAATCAGAGGGTCGCTGGTTCAAGTCCAGCTTTGGGAGCCAATTTTTAAAGTCCACCGTATGATAAACATGATTTATTCAACGGTGGATTTTTTATTTTAATCAATTGCATATGAACATCTAAGCTGGGCTTAGATACTTTCTCTGAAGCCCGATTTTGCAGCTCCTGCTTGCTGCTATTTAAACTACAGATGAAGTGCTTGCGACGCAACGAAGTCGCCAGGAGCACTGCAGCTGGTATTATTTAACTCCCTTGAATCGGGAACACAACAATCAAAACAATGACTACCTATAAACAAAAAGGTAAAAACATATACTCATTTACTAAACTGGCCCTCGGCAGTGAACACCAGGATTTTACAACAGGCAGTATTCGCCGTGCCGTTTTTCTTCTTGCTATTCCAATGATGCTGGAAATGTGCCTGGAATCGGTTTTTGCTGTAGTTGATATTTTCTTCGTTAGTAAACTGGGTGCTTATGCCACGGCTACCGTTGGATTAACAGAATCATTTCTCACCATCGTTTATTCGATTGCAATCGGACTAAGTATGGCGGCAACCGCAATGGTTGCAAGGCGTGTTGGCGAAAAGAACCATGAAGAAGCTGCACGTGCCGGTGCACAGGCAATTATGCTGGCGATAACAGTTACGATCGTACTCAGCACTGCAGGTTTCTTTTTTTCAACAGATATCCTTAGGGCTCTGGGAGCTGATAATGAAGTGCTGGAGAAAGGAACCAACTATGCAAGGATATTACTTACGGGAAGTGTGGTGATAATGCTGTTGTTCATGATCAACGGTGTTTTCAGAGGTGCCGGAAATGCAGCAATCGCCATGAAGAGTTTATGGCTCGCCAACATTTGTAATATCATTCTTTGTCCGGCTTTAATCAATGGCTGGGGACCTTTTCCTGAAATGGGATTAACAGGTGCTGCTGTTGCAACTACAATAGGACGGGGTATTGGTGTTTTATACCAGTTGTATCACCTGATGTTTGGTAAAGGCATTATCAGGATACAACTCAAACACTTCTTACCAAAGTGGGAGATCGTTAAGTCGTTACTTAACGTAGCTTCTACAGCAACGCTACAGTTTTTGATTGCTTCGGCAAGCTGGATCGTTCTCATAAAGATCATGAGCAGGTTTGGTGAAGATGCTATAGCGGGTTATACCATCGCCATACGATTGATCATGTTCTTTCTGTTACCGGCATGGGGATTAAGCAACGCTGCAGCTACTTTAGTTGGTCAGAACCTGGGAGCCAAACAACCGCAAAGAGCGGAAGAAAGTGTATGGAAAACGGCTAAGTATAATGCCGTGTTCATGCTGGTTGTTTCATCATTGTTCTTATTGGGAGCAGAGTTCTTTGTAAAGCTGATAACCGATGAGGCAAGTGTAATGGAAGTGAGCATCAGGGCATTAAGGATTGTAAGCCTGGGATATGTTTTTTACGGTATCGGTATGGTGATGATGAATGCTTTTAATGGTGCAGGAGACAGCCGAACACCCACATGGATCAATCTTTTTGGTTTCTGGGCTTTCCAGATACCATTGGCTTACCTGTTGGCTGTGCAATTTGATCTGGGACCAACAGGTGTTTTTATTGCGATCATCAGTGCTGAGACAGCGATAACGGTAGCCGGAGTAATCTTGTTCAGGAGGGGAAAGTGGAAAAAGGTGCGTATTTAGTAAAATGATGAACCCTCATGAACCAGGTATGGAGCAGATGTGGCTCAGCAATAAGGCAATTATCTATCAGCATGCTTCAGATGCATGCTGATAAATATATTACAACCAATGATCATAAGTGAGCGCTGCAGCGGAACAGAGCGGAAATATGATTGTTTTTTAAGGTGTGATGCAAGCTTTTTTTAGGATTTTAGCAGACCATATCCTCCAAAAAGTCGGCTACCAGATCTTGTGTTGTTACGGGATGAACTGAAAATCCTGGGCAAACCTTTTGGTTTGCATTTATACCTGTTCAGTTTGTTTGTGTTGGGGTGATGAAGAATAAATGCTAACTCTAATCCAGTATTCTCTTGAAAATCCATGGATGTGTCCGTGGCTTTTAAACCTTTAGAACAACCGTTTTGATGAGAACACTATTTGTAAGACTGGCTTTTTTTGCGGCTTTAGTTATTAGCGGCTTTTGTGTAAATGCACAAACATTTACAATTGATCCCAGCTTTAATACTACATCTTCTTATGCCGTTGGAGGAAATATTACTGTTCCGATAAGTATTCTGATTCCGGGTACAGGATGTTTTAATCAGAATAATTCATTTCAATTGTATTTATCAGATGCTGCCGGTAATTTTTCTCCCGGTACATTGATCGGTTCTTATAACAGTTTTTTTACCCCTTTTGTAAATGGTGTTATACCTAATGGAACTGCACCAGGAGCCGGATACAGGGTTAGAGTAGTATCAACAAATCCAGCAACACAGGTAACGAGTAATCCGTTTACAATAGTAGCAACACCGGGAAATCCTGTTGCTAATCCAACGGCGAATTTAACGATCAATGACTCCACATTTGGTAGATGTATTTCTTCAACTAGTAATATATCTTTTACGGTGAGTGTTCCTGCAGGAACAACCATGAGTGCCGTAGTTCTGAATAAGGTTTTTACTAATGTTCCTGCAACAGTAGGCGCTTCAACCATTAGTTTTAGTTTACAAAATGGCCAATATTTTACAGTTCAGATTACACTTAGAAACAATAGTGATAATAGTATATCAACCAGAAGCTTTTTGGTTCTTTCATCAACCAATAATTTGAACTTTCAAACTTCAGGAAGCAATGAAATTTGCTTACCCGATAACGCCGAGTACATTATCAATACTGCAGGAATAGCAAACAATTATCCGGGCACTATTTATAGTGTTGACTGGGGTGATGGTGTAACAGCCACTTTTACTCATTGCCAGTTGATCGCTAATAATGGACTTGTTACCCATACTTATACTTCAACTTCATGCGGAAGACCAGCTATTACTGACATTACACCAAATCAATATAATGCTTATAAAGTAAACTTAACTGCTGCGAACCAATTCTGTAGCAACTACACACCCATTACTTCTTATGCAAAAGTGTGGTCAAGACCTGAAGCCAATTTTGTTAATCCGGAATTTGGATGTTTGAACACCCCAATCACATTTATCAATACCTCACAAAGTGGTTTGGCTGGTTATAACAATGCTCAGAACTGTACAAATTCTTCCACTTATGAATGGTATGTTGATGGTAACCTTGTTGCAACAACTACTAATCTGAATTATTCATTCAATACAGTTGGTAACCACACAGTACAACTTGTTGCAGTGAATGAGCCTTGTAGTGATGATACGACAATGATCATTTGTATCGAAGCACCACCACAACCCGATTTTAAATTAAACGGTAACGATGTATTATCAGGCTGTGTGGGATTAGTTGCAGATGTAACCAATACCAGTACACTAACCAATGGTTGTCGTCCTTATACTTTTGCATGGAGTGTGGTAAGAAATGGAGGTGCTGCTGTATTGAACACTGATTACACCTATCAGCCCAATCCTACCGACTCAACTCCTAGATTCACTTTCCTGCAACCGGGAACATATTTTATCAGATTAACCGTTGGGAATAGTTGCGGTAATTATTTTGATGAAGACACAGTGATCATTAAGCTGAATGCTGATGTGAACTTTCCTTTACCCAATGCAAGCTATTGCGGATTACAAACGATCAATTTTGCAACCAACGGAGCTCACACACCTACCTATAATACCAATGCAGGAACAGAGATCTACGAATGGATCATCACTCCTGCTACTTTCAGTTTTGTAGGTGGAACCAATGCAAACAATTCATTTCCTCAAGTTCAGTTTAACGCTTATGGCACTTACAATGTAAAGGTCAGGTTCACCAATGATTGCGGTATTGATTCAGCTATCCAGCAAATACTTTTCTATCAACCTGTAACTGTAAATGCAGGAGCTGATCAGAATGTATGTTATACGGTTAACTCAGTAAATGTTAGCGGCACTTCTTCAGGACCTGTAGGCTATACTGCAGTTTGGAGTGTTGTACCATCTTATGGAAGCAATGCCAACATATCTCCCAATCAAAATGCCGCAAACATCACTTATACTTTCAGTGCAGCAGATAAAACAAGAGGAAGTGTTCGTTTGGTATATACCGGAACACCTCCAGGTGGCTCTGTTTGTCCGACTGTAACCGATACAGTCTACATCAACATTTTTCCTGACAACAGCATCACCAGTGCCAATTCAAAAACAATTTGTAGCGGCAGCAATGTTGCATACAACATACAAGCGTTACTGGCAGGTAGCACTTTCACCTGGACCTCGAGTGTAATTTCAGGTGCAGCCACAGGCAATACAGCTTCCGGAACATCAGCAACGATCAGTGATGTGCTCACTAACTCTTCTTCCAGCGTAGATGCAGTGGTGAGATATGTGATCACTCCTGTTGCCAATGGATGTAACGGCAATCCTTTCAATTTTGATGTAACGGTTAAGCCAATACCTACACTTACTGCCACGCCTTCAGCAACAACTTTATGTAGCGGAGATCAGCTCACCATCACTTTAAACAGTGCTCTTGCCGGTGCTCAATACACCTGGAGCAGTTCTATTGCAGGTGGAACGCTTACAGGTAATTCTAACCAGGCAACTCCTGCAACTGCAGCATCTATCATCAATACATTAACGAATACCGGAACAACCGATGTTACTGTTACTTACAATGTTATTGTATACAATCCCGGTACACCAGTTTGTACAGGACAATCTCAACAGGTGATCGTTACTGTAAAGCCCCCGGTCAATGCTTCTGCAGGAAGCAACTCACCTGTATGTAGCGGACAAGCTATAAATCTTACAGGTAACTCAACCAATGCTGGTGCAACATTTAGCTGGACAGGTCCGAATGGATTTAACAGCAATCAGCAAAACCCAACGATCGCTACAGCCATTCCAGCAAATGCAGGTACTTATACTTTGATTGTAACTGCAGGTGGATGTCCTTCTGCACCAGCAACAACAAATGTGGTGGTGAATACTACTGCAACAATTGGTGGATTTACCACATCTAACCCTACAAGTTGCGGAAGTGCTACAGGATCTATTACGTTAACAGGATTAGCGAACAACACAACTTATACTGTAAACTATACTTACAACAGCAATCCAGCCACACCGGTTTCTCTAACAACAAATGGAAGTGGTTCTCTTACCATTCCAAATCTTATTGCAGGAACGTATGATAACATCATTGTGGGATTGAATGGCTGTGGATCGAATGCTGTTGGTCCGATCACTTTATCTGATCCTTCTGCACCCAATACGCCAACAGCAGGAAGCAACTCTCCTATTTGTAGTGGCAATACTTTAACCTTGAATGCAAATACTACATCTCCAGGAGTTGCAAACTGGACATGGAGCGGACCAAATGGATTTAGCAGCAATGTGCAGAATCCTTCGCTTCCAAATGCAACAACTGCTGCAACCGGCATTTATAGCGTAACAGTTACGATCAATAATTGTACTTCTGCCGCAGGAACTGTGAATGTGGTAGTGAATCAAACTCCTGCAACACCAACAGCAGGAAACAATGGACCACTTTGTACAACTGGCACTTTGAATCTTACTGCAAGTTCGGCTACCGGTGGTGTGAGTTATACGTGGAGCGGACCGAACACATTCAGCAGTACTACACAAAATCCTGCAGTAAATAATGTAACACTTGCAGATGCCGGTATTTATTCTGTAACAGCAACATTGGGAAGTTGTACATCTGCTGTCGGCACAACAACAGTGGTGATCAACCCAACTCCAAATATTGGAAGCACTGCTAAAACTGACCCAACCAATTGTGCCAGTGCAACGGGATCTATTACATTGAATGGATTAGCAAGCAGTACCAGCTACACGGTTAACTATACGAAGAACGGAACACCACAAGGTCCGGTAACACTCAGCTCGAATGGAAGCGGATCGTTGATCATAACAAATCTAACAGCAGGTATATACGATAACATTACGGCTACAGTAAACGGATGTACATCACCACAGGTTGGTCCAATTACTTTGGTTGATCCTGCTGCACCGAACACACCAACTGTTGGAAGCAATACACCAATTTGTAGTGGAACCACATTAACGTTAAATGCCAGCACTACTTCTCCAGGCGTTGCGAGTTATGCATGGACAGGTCCGAATGGATTTACCAGTAACCAACAAAATCCAACCATTCTTAATGCAACAACTGCTGCAACGGGAATGTATAATGTTACAGTAACGATCAATAGTTGTACTTCTGCTGCAGGAAGTGTATCAGTAACAGTGAATCCAACTCCTGCCGTTCCAACAGTAGGCAGCAATACCCCTGTTTGTTCTGGAAACACTTTAAACCTGAATGCATCTACCACGACTCCGGGAGTGATCACTTATGACTGGACAGGACCAAATACATTTACCAGTTCAACACAAAATCCATCGATCAATAATGTTACCCCTGCAGCAAGTGGTATTTACGCTGTAACGGCGACGCTAGGTAACTGTACTTCTGCTGCCGGAACAACTACTGTGGTGATAAATCCTACACCAAACATCAGCGGAAGCAGTACAACTGATCCTACGAATTGTGCTACAGCAACAGGTTCTATTACTTTAACGGGATTGACAGCATCAACGGCTTACACGGTAAACTATACACAAGGGGCAACACCACAAACTGCAGTGATCTCAACGAATGCCTCTGGTAATTTAGTGATACCGAATTTGCCTGCAGGCTCATATAGCAACATTAGTGTTACATTAAATGGATGTCCGTCGAATGTTGTTGGTCCTTTTACATTATCTGACCCAACTCCTCCTGCCACTCCAGCCGCAGGAAGTAACAGTGCTATTTGTAGCGGAAATAATTTACAACTGACCGCAAATTCAGCAACACCGGGTGTAACATATACATGGAATGGTCCCGGTGGATATACGAGCAATCAGCAAAACCCGATCATCAACAATGCACCTGTTGCTGCTGCAGGTTTGTACAGCGTTACTGCGACATTGAATAGTTGTACCTCGGCCACAGGAACAACTACTGTAGTGATCAATCCAACACCTGTTACCCCTACTGCTGGAAGTAATTCTCCTGTTTGTAGTGGAGGAACTTTGAACTTAACAGCCACTACGCCTTCAGGTGGTGTTACTTATGCATGGACCGGTCCGAATGGATTTAATAACTCAACTCAAAATCCATCTATACCAAATGTTTCAGTTGCAGCATCAGGATTGTATGTGGTTGTGGCAACCGCAACAGTTGGAAATTGTCCGTCTGCTCCTGGTGGAACAACAGTGGTGGTCAATCCAACTCCAAACATCGGAGCCATCAATCCAACCAATCCAACCAACTGTGCTACGGCAACAGGTTCGATCACTTTAAGTGGATTGACAGCTAACACACTTTATACTGTTAATTACACACAAGGAGCCACACCTCAAACAGCCAATCTTTCAACAGATGGAACAGGTGCACTGATTATTCCTTCTTTAACTGCAGGAACCTACAGTAATATTTCTGTTACGTTGAACGGATGTCCGTCGAATGTTGTAGGACCTTTTACTTTATCCGATCCTACTCCACCAGCAGTGCCAACGGCAGGAAGCAATACACCAATATGTAGTGGTAATACACTTACATTGAATGCATCTTCTTCAACTCCTGGTGTAACGTATACATGGGTTGGACCGAATGGATTTAGCAGCAACCTGCAAAATCCAACGATCAACAATGCTACAGTAGCAGCTACAGGAACTTATAATGTTACTGCAACTTTGAACAGTTGTACATCTGCTGCAGGAACGGTAAATGTTACAGTGAATCCTACACCAACTGCACCAACAGCAGGAAGCAATACACCGGTTTGTAGTGGTAATATTTTAAACCTGACGGCAAATACTCCATCAGCAGGTGTTACTTATGCATGGACTGGTCCGAATGGTTTTACAGATGCTACGCAAAATCCTTCGATCAATAATGTTACTACGGCTGCAAGTGGAGTGTATAGTGTGATCGCTACAACAGTTGTTGGGAACTGTCCATCAACAGCAGGAACAACAACGGTGGTCATCAATCCAACACCAAACATCAGTGGAAGCAGTAAGGCCGATCCTACCAATTGTGCATCTGCAACAGGATCGATCACATTAATCGGATTAACTGCCAATACATCTTACACGGTTAACTATACACAAGGAGCAACTCCTCAAACTGCAACGATTCTTTCAAGTGCAACAGGTGATGTGGTAATTGCAAATTTACCTGCAGGAACATATAGCAATATCTCTGTAACACTCAATAACTGTCCATCTAATGTTGTAGGTCCTTTTACTTTGGTAGATCCCACTCCACCGGCTACTCCTGTTGCAGGAAGCAATACACCAATCTGTAGTGGCAATACTTTGAGTTTAACTGCTACAACAGCATCTGCAGGAACGGCAACATGGAATTGGACCGGCCCTAATGGATTCAACAGCACAGATCAAAATCCATTTATCAACAATACGACTGTTGCAGCAACAGGCACTTATTCGGTAACGGTAACTATAAATAGTTGTACTTCACCTGCAGGTACGGTTAATGTAGTGGTGAACCAAACTCCTGCAACACCTGTTGCAACAAGTAATACACCTGTTTGCACTGGTAACACATTGAATCTTGGAGCAACAACATCAACTCCCGGATCGATGACATGGAGCTGGACAGGTCCGAATGGTTTTACCAATACCACACAAAATCCATCAATCACTAATGTAACATTGGCTGCTAACGGAACGTACAATGTTGTAGCAACTGCTGTTACAGGAAATTGTCCTTCGGCACCGGGAAATGTTGCTGTAGTGATCAATCCTACTCCAAACATCACCACTACATCATTTACTCATCCAACGAACTGTAACACCGCTACAGGAACAATTACCCTGAATGGTTTAACTGCAAATACAAGTTATACGGTTCAATATGATAATGGCGCTACACCACAAACCGCCAGCTTAACTTCTGATGCAAGTGGGTCGCTGGTTATTCCAAACCTCACAGCAGGTATTTATTCTAACATCAGGGTTGTTTTAACAGGATGTCCTTCGAATGTTGTGGGACCGATCACACTTACAGATCCTAATCCACCTGCAACACCAACAGCAGGAAGTAACTCTCCGATATGTAGTGGCAATACATTAACATTAAATGCAAACACAACTTCGGTTGGATTGATCACTTACACCTGGAGCGGACCGAATGGTTTTAGCAGTACTACACAAAACCCAACCATACCTGCAGCAACTGTTGCAGCATCGGGAACTTATAGTGTTACTGCAACATTAAATAGTTGTGTATCACCTGCAGGAACAGTTAACGTAACAGTGAATCAAACTCCGGCAACACCTGTTGCAGGCAACAATTCTCCGATATGTGCTGATAGTACTTTGAATTTAACTGCATCAACAACTTTTCCTGGTTCAGTTTCATGGACCTGGACCGGACCAAACGGTTTTGCAAGCAGTTCACAAAATCCATCGATCACTGGTGCTACTGTTGCAGCGAATGGAACGTATTCTGCGATCGCCACTTCAACTGTAGGAAGTTGTCCATCAGCACCAGGTACAACACAAGTTGTGATCAATCCAACACCGGTGATCAGCAGTGCAAGCTTTAGTAACCCTATATTCTGTTTATCATCTACCGGATTCATCACATTGAACGGATTGACTCCTTCTACTACATACGTTGTTACCTACACCAAGAATGGTAATCCGCAAACACAGAACATCACATCAGAAACTTCTGGCGCATTAATTATTCCTTTACTTTCTGCAGGTACTTATGCCAACATTCGTGTAACAACTTTGGATGGATGTCCTTCCAACACCGTTGGTCCATTTACATTGAGTGATCCAAATCCTCCGGTAACTCCTGTTGCAGGAAGCAACAGCCCGATATGTACAGGTGCTACATTGAATTTAACTGCTTCTACAACAACGCCGGGAGCTGTTACATACGATTGGACAGGACCAAACACATTCACCAGTGCAGTTCAAAACCCGGTGATCCTGAATGCACAGCCCAATCAAAGTGGATGGTATTACGTAAGTGCAACATTGAACAATTGCGTATCAGATAAAGATTCTGTTCTGGTTGATATTGCAAGTTTACCTGCAGGTCCAACAGTTACTTCACCCGTAAATTATTGTATTAATACAACTGCTGTTCCATTAACAGCCACACCTGTTGCAGGTAATACATTAAGATGGTACACAACACCTGTTGGTGGATCATTTAGTACTACTGCACCAACACCTTCAACTGCAACAACAGGTTCAACTGATTATTATGTAAGCCAGGTAACGCCTTTGGGTTGTGAGGGAGCAAGATCTCATATACAAGTGATCGTTAATCCCGATGCATTGGCTCAGTACACTGCAACACATACGGAAGATTGTGCACCATTTAACATCAATAGTACGGTTGTTCAGCCAACATTATATCCTACAAGAAACGATGTGTATGAGTGGTATGCGAACGACGTTTTGATCGGAACAGGAACAACATTTCCTGGTTACACGATCAATCTTGCAGGAGATTCTATCCTGATCAAATTAAAAACCATCAGCTTGTTTGGTTGCAAAAATGATAGCACCGAACGTTGGTTCTATACTACACCTAAACCGGTGACAGATTTCACAGCAAGTGATACTGTTGGTTGTGGACCGTTGACTGTAACATTCACCAACACTACTCCGTTGATCACTAAGTTCAATTATATCTGGGATTTTGGTAATGGTGTAACATCAACAGCGGTTCAGCCTGGATCGATCACTTATCAGCCGAATCCAAATGCAGGTGATACAACTTATCATGTAAGATTAACTGCGTTCACTTTGTGTGATACGATTGTTAAGCAGGTAGATGTTCGGGTGAAGTCTAAGCCAAAAGCCATCTTCAATCCTGATAAAACATATGGATGTTCACCATTGACTGTTTCATTCGCTAACTTATCGCTTGGTAAGAATATGACTTACCAATGGAATTTTGGTGATGGAAGTCCGGCTGTGTTCACCAATAACAATTCTCCTGTTTCGCATACGTTCAACACCGGACAGCAGGATACTTTCTATGTACGACTGATCGCAAGCAACGAATGTGGAGCTGATACTGCCATCTATAATGTTGTTGTTGCGGCAAGAACGATCAACCTCAACTTCACCGTAAATGGGAACGAGATCACGGGTTGTGCACCACATACCGTGAATTTCTATAACAACTCAACAGGGGCAACCAATTTCGTATGGAGCTTTGGTGATGGAAACATCAGAAGTACAACAAAGAATATTGATACGGTTACAACAGTCTATAATTCTGTTGGCACATTTACAGCAATTGTAAAAGCCAGCAATGGATGTACCGATACAACAGGAACGATCAACATCAGTGTATTCAGGAAACCAATTCCTGATTTCACCATCAATCCTTTGCCTGCATGTTTAGGTGATACCTTGAACTTCACCAATCAAACAGATACAGCCACCAACCTGTTGTGGCATTTTGGAAACGGGGTAACATCACAGCTCACCAATCCACAGTATGCATATACTTCACCGGGAACTTATGATGTGAAGCTGATCTCTGTTCGTCAATACGGACCAGGTAATGCATGTTCTGATAGCATTACCAAACCAGTAACTGTTGTTGCGAATTTACCAGGTTCGTTTAAAGTAAGTGATTCAGTAAGTTCATGTGTGCCGTTCTCTGTTCTGTTCACTAATTTAAGTCTGCCATCAGCTTTAACTACATGGGATTTTGGTGATGGAAATGTTGATACGGGTGATGTGGTGTCTCATACTTATACATCAGTTGGCACTTACACAGCAACAATGACGGCAAGAGATCTTGGTGGTTGCCGATACATTGCAACGAAACAGATCATCGTTAACGGACCTGCAGGTGCTTTCATCTACGATAACGGATATATCTGTGGCAATACGCCTGTTAGATTTGAAGCTACCGTTACCGGAACAGATTCTATTCGATGGAATTTTGGAGACGGAGCGATGCTTACATCAACAAGTAATGTTGTTTATCATGCATACGCTCAGCCTGGTAAATATGTTCCAACTGCAACGTTGTTAGCCGGACCAAATGCAGGTTGCACCAAACTGTTACAAGGTGTTGATACGATTCGTATTGATTATGTAGATGCAGGATTCAGATGGAACCAGGCTAAAGTTTGTGGTGCAACTACTGTAACATTCACTGATACTTCCAGGGCTTACTTCGGTATACAAAGCTGGAACTGGAATTTTGGAGATGGAACATTCAGCTCTGTTAGAAATCCTGTTAAGAATTTCACTTCAACCAATACATGGCCGGTACAACTGATTGTAACCGGCATCAGCGGTTGTGCCGATACATTCGATCTGCCTATGTTTGTAAAAGTGGATAGCAAACCATTGGCTGCTATCATTGCTGCACCAACAGGCTGTGCGAATCAACCGGTGTTGTACAGTTCGAATGTTGTTTCTTCTGATCCGATCACTTATTACAACTGGACATTCAGCAATGGCGCAACAGGAAATACACCAACTGTAAATAACAATTATGCCGTTGCCGGAACATACAATGCAAGACTCATTGTAGGTACAAGTTTCGGATGTTATGACACCACCAATGCAACGATCACCATCAATCCATCACCATTTGTTACAACGAATGTTGATCTGTTGATCTGTCGTGGACAATCCGCTCAACTAAATGCAACAGGTGCATTAACGTATGACTGGGCTCCTTTCACTGGCCTGAGTTGTGTAAACTGTCCAAACCCTGTTGCTACTCCATTAACTACCACTCAATATGTAGTTACAGGCTACAATAGTTTTGGCTGTGCAGGAAGAGATACTGTATTGATCACTGTGCCTCAGCCGATAGATGTAATTGCAAGCACTAATACAAACATCTGTATCGGTGGTTCAACCATCTTGTCTGCTTCTGGCGCTACAACTTATGAGTGGTCTCCTTCAACAGGATTGAGTTGTACAACTTGTCCAAATCCTGTTGCGAATCCTACAGCTACAACAATCTATCGTGTGATCGGAAGAGATGCATATAATTGTTTCCAGGATACTGCTTATGTAACAGTAGGTGTTGGTCAATATCCTGTAGTGAATCTTGGTGCAGATAAAATACTTGCAACAGGTGCACAGATACAGTTAACACCAACTGCAACGAATGGTCCTATCGCATTCTGGACATGGAATCCAACCAATGACCTGAGTTGTGTGGGTTGCCCGGCACCATTTGTAACAGCGAAGAAAGACATCTGTTATTCTGTAGTTGCCACCAACAATTTTGGATGTAGTGGAAGAGATACGATGTGTATTAAAGTTTTCTGCGAAAGCGGACAAGTATTTATTCCGAATGCATTTACACCGGATGGTGATGGTGTGAATGATGTATTAACGGTGAAAGCACAGGGAGTAAAACTGGTGAAGAGCTTTAGAATATTCAATCGCTGGGGACAGGTTGTGTTTGAGAAAGCCAACTTCCCTCCTAATGCTGATATGTTTGGATGGAATGGTAAGGTGAACGGAATTGCTGCACCACCTGATGTATATGTGTACACATGTGAAGTGATCTGTGAGAATGATATTCCATATACATACAAAGGAAATACGGCGATAATAAAATAAGTTGTTGACCAAGCTGAAGATTCAAAATGAAGCTTCTGTTGCGTCGCACACTTCAAGAGTTGAGCCTTGATGAACAGAGAACAGGAAGTACAAGTGAGTGACACAACGAAAGATGACCAAAGAATAAATGCCGACTAAATAAAAATATTATGAAGCGAATTGTTTTAGCATGTATCATACTGCTAAGCTGTGTGAGAGGCTTTAGCCAGGATCTTACATTCTCCCAATTCTATGAACAGCCTTTGTTAAGAAATCCTGCATTGGCTGGTGTGTTTACAGGTGATGTAAGGATCAGTGGCGTTCACAGAAGTCAATGGCAAAGCGTAACTGTTCCGTTTCAAACAAGCGGTATCAGTGCAGAAGTTAAGTTCCCGATGAGATGGGACGATTGGGTCACGATCGGCTTACAAGCTACTCACGACATTGCAGGAGATGTGAAGATGAAGCGTACTCAATTATTACCTGTTGTGAATTATCATAAATCGCTCAGCGGAAACAGGGATGATTTTCTTTCTGTAGCTTTCATGGCAGGACCTGTGAACAGCCAGTTCGATCCAACAAAAGTGAGAATGGGAGATCAGTTTGTGAATGCTTCGTTCGATCCCAACAATCCAACTGCACAGGTTTTCAGCAGAACAGGTTTTACTTATTGGGATGCAGGAACAGGTATAACTTACAACAGTGGTTTTGGTGAAGATTCTCGTTACTATGTTGGTGCTGCAGTATTTCATTTCAACAGACCAAAAGTTGCATTCTATAGCAACAATACATCAACCACATTGCAAAACAAATATGTGATCAATGCAGGAGTGAATCTGGCCACAACTGAAGTAAACAGGTTCATCATGTTTGGTGATCTTTTTTTACAAGGCGGTCACAGGCAATTCTTAGGTGGCATGCTTTATCAGACTGAGCTTACGAGAAATTATGATGAAGAGCAGGGTGTGAATTTATCACTTGGCGGTTTTTACAGGTGGAATGATGCATTTATCCCTGTTGTAAAACTCGATGTGCACAACATTGCTTTCGGACTTAGTTACGATGTGAATGTTTCAAAACTGAAAACGGCTTCTAACTGGAGAGGGGGTTTCGAGTTCACGGTTTCATATACTGCCGCATTCACCGGCCGATCTCTTGAAGCAGATAAAGTACGCTGTCATTTCTGATAAGCGTAAATTGACTAATTTGTTCGTGTAATTACTACCGAATGAACAGTCAATACATAGATAATGACCGGTTAAAACAGATCGCTTACTTAGCAATATTAGTTGGGTTAGGCTGGTTATTGTTTCAATTACTCACTCCTTATATTCCTGCATTTCTTGGTGCTGTTACGTTTTATGTGATCATGCGAAAAAGTATGCACAAACTTGTTTACCAGCGTAAGTGGAAAAGAGGTGCAGCTGCCATGATCCTCATCTTGTTATCTGTGTTGATTGTACTCGTGCCGATATGGGTATTGGTTTCTATGTTGAGTAATAAGATATCGTATGCAGTCAATCATTCGCAGCAGGTGCTAAGTACACTTGAAAACTTTGTATCGGGAATTGAGCAGAAGTATAATGTTGAGATACTTTCCAAACAAAATTTTGATAAAGCAACAGCTTACATCACCAATGTGTTTCCGAGAATACTTGGTGGCACACTCAGCACCTTACTCTCATTAACCTTAATGTATTTCACGCTCTATTTTATGCTGACTCGAAGTAAAGAGATGGAGCATTTCGTGTATGAGTATATTCCGCTTAAAGATGCAAATATTTCGTGGATAGGTAAAGAGATGAACATGCTGGTGTACAATAATGCACTGGCTGTTCCTTTGATCGCTTTATTACAGGGAATTGTTGGAGTGATCGGTTATTTGATATTTGGTGCACCAGATCCCTGGTTCTGGTTTGTGATCACAGCCATCACTTCTATGTTGCCATTTGTTGGTGCAGCAGCGGCCTATATTCCGCTGGGTATTTATATGTTGAGTACCGGACCTCAATGGAAAGGAATCGCTGTATTACTATGGGGTTTTCTTGTGATCGGTTTAGTGGACAATGTATTCAGGATAGTGATTCAAAAGAAATGGGGAGATGTGCATCCTTTGATCACTGCTTTTGGAGTGATCATTGGTATTGACCTGTTTGGATTTGTTGGATTGATATTTGGACCGATCATTATTGCTATGTTCTTACTTCTGACGAAGATCTATATCAACGAATTTGCCACCAGAAGAAGTACAAGGCAAAAAATTAAAGAGGAATGAAAACGAAAAGCATCATATACTTAATAATTGGATTCCTGATTCAGCTGTTTATTATTGGTAACCTTGCTTATTGGTATACTTTGCTGAATGATCATTCTGCTGAAGAAGCAACAAGGCTTTATGCCACTAACTTTCCTGCCACTTTACAAGATAAGACTGTACTGATGTTAATGGCCGGAGTGCTAGCTATTATTTCGATGCTTTTTTGTGGAGCAGCACGAAAGTCATCATCTGACAGATCCGTACGAAACATTGCTACAGGACTCATCTTTTTTGATGCGATCATCCTGCTTTTGTTAGCCATTGCTTTGGTTTAATGCGATATCCTTTTAAACAAAAGGAAATTTCACCACTCTTGCTTTAACAGGAGTATTCCTTATATCGATGAATATTTCTGTATCTAATCCGGCATTTTCCAAGGTAACATAACCCAGACCGATCGCTTTATTTAGAGAAGGTGATTGTGTTCCGCTGGTTACTTTTCCAATCTCATTTCCTGCGGCGTCTTTGATGATGTAATCATGTCGTGGAATACCACGATCAATCATTTCAAATCCTACCAGCTTTCTTTTGATGCCTTCTGCTTTTTGTTTTTCCAGTATCTCTTTAGCGGTGAAGTGTGTTGCTTTGTTCAGTTTAGTGATCCAGCCTAAACCTCCTTCTAAAGGTGAAGTGGTATCATCAATATCATTTCCATACAAACAATAACCCATCTCCAGTCTTAAAGTATCTCTTGCCGCAAGACCAATAGGCTTCAATCCCTGTGGTGTACCCACTTCAAATATCTTATCCCAGATCTTATCGGCATTGCCATCAACATCTTCAAAATATATCTCAACTCCGCCACTTCCGGTATAACCTGTTGCACTGATCAAAACATTATCAACCCTTGCAAATGTTCCTTTCACAAAAGTGTAATACTTCAGGTTCAGGATATCTATTTCAGTTAACGGCTGAAGGATCTTTGTTGCATTAGGACCTTGTATCGCTAAAAGACAAGTCTTGTCGCTGATGTTGTGCATCTC
Source organism: Chitinophagaceae bacterium (assembly GCA_024508725.1). Lineage (GTDB taxonomy): Bacteria > Bacteroidota > Bacteroidia > Chitinophagales > Chitinophagaceae > JAEZDC01. Next base: position 701,137 of record JANINS010000003.1, read on the forward strand.
AACATTCTTCGTATTGTGTTTGCTCACCCAGTTCCAGTCATTTTCAATGTTAGATGCATTCACCACCAACATGTATACTTTGTTCTCTTCGATGCAGTAAACGATCAGGTCATCTACAATTCCACCGTTTTCGTTAGTAAAGCAACTGTATTGAGCCTGTCCCTGTTTTATTTTAGAAGCATCATTAGTAGTAACTCGTTGTATAAGATCTAAAGCATTCTCACCTTTCAACATGAACTCACCCATATGACTCACATCAAACACACCGGCATTCTTACGAACCGTTGCATGTTCATCATTGATGCCTGTATAGCTGATGGGCATGTTGTATCCTGCAAATGCGGCCATCTTTGCTCCAAGTGCGATATGTTTTTGTGTAAAAGGTGTGTTCTTCATCAACCAGAATTTAGGCAGCAAAAATAGGAGATTGTAGCTGCCTTTTATGAAGAACCTGAGATCAGCTAGTACATAAGGTCAGTAACGAGAATATTATCGTTGACTTTCACCTTAGTATTCCATCGCTTATTGCGTACAGAAATATCTACGTTACTGGAGTTACGGCTTCTGCCGGCTTTTATTTTTCCTGAGAATAGTACATTACCATTTTCATCAAGCACTTTCAACCGGTGCTTTCTTGAGCTCAGTTTTGTATATAGCAACTTGCCGTATTTACGCTCATCATTTGCTGAAGGGGTATAAGAAACATAAGGCAACACACCAATTCGTTGCTCATCAATATACAAAATGCTTTTCTTATCCGCTTCGGTAGAAGTACAGAAATAAGCATCGAATCCCTGAGAATAACGTACACAACTTTGGCCCAGCAACATAATACACATTAATACAATTGCGATCCTCATATCCTGGTAAGTTTAGAAGTATAGAAAATCGTTTCTGCGGTTTCGCCATTGTCGCCAATGAGGTTCACTTCAATAAGTTTATATGCCTGTACACCACTGGCGGTTTTGAGAAATGTAGCGGCACAAACTTTAGACACTTCGTTAATGTCACTGTTCTGCGAACGGTTACCTGAATATAAATAGAGCTTGATCTTAAAAGGATCTCCGGTAAGATCTTCTTTGATGAGTTCGTATTCTACTTTCTTAAAACCGGATACTCTTGCTACTTCACTAAGATCTGCAGAGATACTTTGTTTCTGACTTACTTTGTCGGCCTGGTAATGAGTCTGATTAATGTCGCATGCTGTGAATAAGACCAACAGAAGAGAAGTGGTGATTAATCGTTTCATGGGAAGCAGTGTTTAGGGTTAAGGAATAATTTTAAGGGAAGAAACCCTCTCCTGTGAACAAGACAGGGTTTCTTTTAATTCCCAACTTCAACCAAGGTTAGCTGCCGAATCGCATCATCATAATATCTCCGATGACGAGATGAGTGGCTGGCTTTTTATTTTTTTCTGCTGACTGAGTTGTTTTTGGTGCTACCGAAGCAGAAGGTTTGTATTTATATGTACTATCTGCCTGCTGCAATTCTTTTTTCTTCCTGTCAAGATCTTTCTGTTGCTCTTCGATCTCCTGCTTTAATTCTTCTTTTGATTTTTGATCCGGAACATCATAACCTTCCTGCTCTCTTTTCTCAGCATTCTTATCTGCTCTTTCCAAACCTGCAGTGGTCATGATATAATCTTTATTCCAGTTCCAGATAGAATATGTTCTCTTGTCGTAAGATGCCGATTGTGAGTACCTGCCATTATCCATATCAAGATTAAACCAATCGAACCAATCAATACTCTCATCAAATTGTATCTTCTTTCCTACTGGCACTTCTATCACGATCGCTACTCTCTGATCTCTGAACTTTGATTCTTTGCTGATGGCAAACCCTTTCTGAATACTCAACACAGTATCGTTTTGTGTAACCTCCAGGCTTATCTTTTGCATCTTGGTCTCAGCATCAGAAAGTGAATTACCTCTTGATATCTTGATCATATATGCATGATAAGCCGAATCATCACTTCTTGCAACCAGTACAGACACATGCTTCAGTAACATTGAATCTTCATCTCTCGTCATCATGAACTCATCATTATCAGTATTATGATCGTCGAACACTCGATAAGGATAGTACTTGCCTTTTGTTTCTCCCAGCTTCACCAGCATCGTTGGTTTGGAAGGTTGAGTTAAATTAATGGTGTATTTTTCACTCACCTGTCTTTCGAAATTCTTTACAATACTTGTAACCAACAGGATCATGAATACCCAACCAATAGCCCATAATCCACCGAAGATCCAACCCAGGTAATGACGACCAGAACGAACTTTCATCAATCTCCTGATCACCCATACAAACAATCCTAAAACTGGTATGAAGATGAAGAGGATGATGGTAGGCCATATAAGTGAATGTTGCAGATCTCCTTCTAATAAATAATCTTTTAATGGAACGAAATCAAATCCTTTGATCGAACCGAAAATGATAGCCATCAATAAAGCGAAAGCAATAATTCCGGCAACGAAAAGTAATAAGCCTTTGATTAGTACACCCAACACCTGGAATATCCTGCTGCTGCCTCCCTTTTTACTTACCGAACTAAACTCTGCTCCTACTCTTGCACCTTGCTGACCAACCGTTTCACCAAATTCCTTTCCCCATTGACCAGCTTTTTCACCTACATCTTTACCCCATTTTTCTGCCCTGGCACCAAAGCCTTTCAGATCTTCCTGGATGGTATTCTTGATCGTATTAAGATCCACCTTCTCACCTTTCATCTCCAGCTTTTCAGAAGCACTTTTGGCTTCCGGAATTACTGCCCACAACACGATGTAAACGATAAACAGTGTACCGCCGAATGAACCAAATACTACTGAAGGGAATGGATCAAAATGCCAGAAAGCATTTCTTAATATCGAAGTAAAAATTCCTATTACCAGCGGGAAAGCAAAGATCAATCTTGGCAACCACACAGGCATATTGAAGTAAGCTGATAAACCACTTGCCACACCACCAATCACTTTGTCTTCAGGATTACGAAACAATCTTTTCCGTATCACATTCCTTTCTAAAGAACGGCTTGGGAGTATGATCCACATTAATATATATAAGAGTATGCCTGCTCCAAATCCACCAAAAGTGATGATCGCAAAAAGTATTCTTACTAAAGAAGAATCGATCCTCAGGTAGTTAGCCAATCCACCACATACACCACCCAACATCTTATCGGCTTCATCACGGTATAATCTTCCTCTTGGTGCATCGGTAGTTTCATAAGCCGTATTTGCTTCAGTACCTTCACCACTCAGTTGAGATTTTACATTCGATTCTTCCGCTTCGAATTCTTCCGGACGACCCATACTTGCGATGATCGTATTCACATCATCATCAGTAATACAGGTGCTGCCTTTCTTCAGGGTTTCAGTAAATAGTTCGGCAATACGATCTTCTATATCGTTAATGATCTCATCTCTTCCTTCTTCTTTTGCGAAGAACCTGCGAAGGCTCTCAACATACTGTTTCAGTATGTCGTAGGCTGTTTCCTCGATGGGAACCACCCTGCCATGGAAGTTTATGTTTATTACCTTTTTCATCGTAGATCAGTTTATTGGTTTAAGTTGGGGTTGGTGTTTTCTGCAGGTTGTGTAAGTGCATGCACCGCATCGGCAAGTTCTTTCCAGGTTTTTTCAAGTTCCCCGTAGAACTGGTGACCTATATCGGTCATCATAAAATATTTCCGTGGCGGTCCGCTATTGCTTTCTACCCATCTGTAGGTAAGTAAGCCTGCATTCTTTAATCTTGTTAGCAACGGGTACAGGGTGCCTTCCAGTATATGGAGGTTGGCAGCTTTCATTCTTTCAACAATATCAGAAGGATACACTTCTCCCTGCTGAATGATTGAGAGGATGCAAAACTCCAATACCCCTTTCCGCATCTGGCTTTGTGTGTTTTGAATATCCATAACCTGGAGTTTTTGTTTGTTGTTATTTGTTTTTTAGGGTCAGGGTTCTGCTCTTTGGTCATCGTCTCTTGCGTCGCACTCTTCAGGTTTCTGAACTTTGTGGAGCTGAGGCGAATTCAAAAATCAAAAGTCAAAATTCAAAAGCTGTGGTTCAGGGTTTGGTCTTTTAGGCTCAGGGTATCGTTTTTCACTTCTGCCTTTTGACTTGTGACTTAATAGAACATCACTCTTCTCTGAACTCTCGTTCTTCTGCTGTTCTGAATTCTCCAGAGGTCAGCAGCACTGAATACGGTTTTATTATTATTAACCTGTACTTCTGTAGCAACGGTTTCTTTTACTTCTTTCACCAATTGAGTCATTTGGTTGTTACTGATGGTGGCGAAGAGGTTGTTGTTGGTTCTCATAAAAAAGTATTTTGAAATTTTTTAATCTGGTTTTGTTTTCCGGGTTTATTCCCTTTGACAACACAAAGATGGGGAGAATTTTGGTACTATGCAACACATAGTAGCATGTTTTTTTAGGTAATCTGTAGAGACTAGATGTGTATGCTAGCTTAAATAATTGATTTGCAATGCTATATTGTAATACATAGTACCTGCAAATGTGATGAACGGTAATATACAAGGATGAATGTAGATTGTTCAAAAGGGTAATCTCGCTTTGACAGTTAATGCCTTTCGGATTATCCAATGTTGCCTTTTAGAATGAAAATGTATTCCTACAGTATAGCTCCAATGTGACAAATAAAAGCGGAAGGAGAACCTTCCGCCGGATAGTTTCAGGACCAAGGATGAGAAATTGTACTTATTTAGTAGAAGTACGCTACTTAATTCGCTACTGTAAACGTGCAAATGATCTCAATAGTTCAAAGCGGCTTTAGATAAAACCGATTTGAGCAGCTGAATAACTCTTTGGGTTAATAATGCTTCGCTAACAACCAAGAGATAAAATTTCTTTTAGCTCTTAGCTAAACCCTTTTAGTTTCTCTACAGCCTTTTCCAATGTCTCTTCTTTCTTGGCAAAGCAGAAACGAAGCACCCGATCATCTTTTCCATTTTTATAGAATGCAGAAACAGGGATCGTTACAATACCATACTCTTTTATCAATCGTAAAGCAAAGTCTTTATCCGCTTCTTCAGAAAGATGTGCATAGCTATAGCATTGGAAATAACTTCCATGGCTGGTCATTGCTTTAAAAGGTGTTGCTTTCATCAGCTCTGCGAAATAATCTCTCTTAGCCTGATAGAATTTAGGTAGCGATAGATAAGCTTCCTCTTTTGTGATGTAGTCTGCAATTCCAACCTGCAACGGTGTGTTACACGTAAAGCAATTGAACTGGTGCACTTTCCTGAACTCTTTCATCAATTCTGCTGATGAGATGCAGTAGCCTAGTTTCCATCCGGTGCAGTGATATGTTTTACCGAACGAGAAACAAACGAAACTTCTTTCCAACAGATCAGGATAACGAAGAATGCTTTGATGCGGTATATCATCGAAGATCAGGTGTTCATACACCTCATCGCTAAGGATCATAATATTTGTTCCGGCAGTGATAGCTTGCAGTTGTTGCATATCAACGTCACTTAAAACAGCACCTGTTGGGTTTTGTGGGGAGTTGATCATGATCATCCTTGTCTTCGAAGTGATCTTCTGTTTCACTTCTTCCCATGGAATGGAATAATCAGGATACTGCAGATTGATGAGTACGGGAATTGCTCCGTTGATCTCGATGTTTGGTATATAGCTGTCGTAACAAGGCTCAAACACGATCACCTCATCTCCTGGTTGCAGAGCTGCAGTTAAAGCAGTGTATATCGCATATGTTCCACCGGGTGTAATGGTGATCTGCATGTCAGGATCAATGGATGTGTTATACAGTTTCTCAATTTTCTCAGCCAGTCGTTTACGCAACAACGGCAATCCGTTCATGTGAGTGTATTGGTTATTGCCATTCTTCATGGCTTGATTCACCAGATCAGTTAACGTTTCACTCATGGGAAAATCCGGAAAGCCCTGTCCAAGATTTACAGCATTATACTCAACAGCGAGTTGACTCATTATAGTAAAGATGGTAGTACCAACATTGGGGAGTTTTGATTGCAACTGTATCACACAAAAAATTTAGCAGCAAAGATAGCAGTGCAGTGGATGTTTTTAAGAGGGCTTAGGTTAGCAGGATTGGGGGAAATGGGGGTGTTTATTAAGACCTGTAATCGTTAGCGTACAGCGGCATAGAACAGCACAGCGGTAATCAGGATAAAAAGGAGCTTTTCTACGTTTGAAACAACCATTGGTTTCATTGCTTTCGATTACAATACAAATGTAGAACTGTACTGCAACTTTGTGCTTAAAGCCAGATTGAAGTTGAATTAAAAGGTGCTGAAACTAAAACCTATAGCGGCAGTTGATTACTCAGCCTTTTGAGTTCGATCTCTGCAATCTTCGCTGTGTATGCCAGGTTCACCAAACGAAATCCTGCTTCTTCCAGGCTTCGTTGTGCTTCTCTCACTTCTATGATCGTTGCCACATTTAAATTGAAACGTTGTAAAGTGAGATCAACCAATCGCTTTGAAAGATCATAGTTAGATCTTGCCTGTTCCAATTGTTGTAAGGTGATGCGATACGCTTCGAAAGAATTACGGGCTGATGTTGTAAGATTAACGATCGTATTATCCCTTGATAGTTCTGCGATCCTGGTATTGATCTCCGCAACCCTTACTTGCCTTTTTGTTGCACCACCATTAAAGATCGGCACCTGAATATTCAACCCGATGAAAGGTCCGTAACTCTGGTTGAGCAATGTTAATCCTGCAGCATTCTGGTTACGACTAAAATTATAACCACCATTCACTCTTACTGCCGGGTATCGCAATGCAGCAGTTTCTCTTTCAACTTGTTCGTTTACCTTTATCTGTTGCTGTGCAGCGATCACTTCAGGATTTTCCTGAATAGCCTGGAAGATAGGATCGATTGTAAGAGAATTATCTACCTGTATACTGTCAACAATTCTAAATGCAGAATCAGGAGAGTTCATGAGGTTCATTAAACTGATCTTCGATTGATTCAACACCAGTTGCTGCTGCGTAATATTTTGCTGAATAGTATTTACATCAATCTGTGCCTGGAAAATATCGGCATTGTTTGCAAGACCTACATCTTTCCGCACCTGGAATATCTCTAATCTTTTTTGTGCCAACGAAAGTGAATAGCTTAGTGTATTGAGATAATCTTCCTGGCGAACAACGTCGTAATAATTCACCATTACATTGGCCACTACATTCTGGATCTGAGCTGCCAGTTGAGCATCGCTAAGCTTCTGCAATTCTTCCAAACGCTTCTTTGTTGCGACAACTCTCCAGCCATTAAACACCAGCATACTTGCTGTTATACCTATTTGCAAATTGTTTGATGCTGCACTATTCCTGTTGATCTCTTGTCCGCTGTTTAATTTCTGATTTACCGCAGTGATCTGCTCCTGGTCATTCAATGTTCCGGTAACAGTTGGCAAACCACCGGCAATACTGATATGATTATTCACCTGTGCTGCTTCAACATCAGCCCTTGCAATAGATATATCCAGGTTATTGCGAAGTGCAGAGTCAATGGCTTGTCGCAAAGTGAGTATACGTTGTGAATAGCTTTCTGCAGCTACGAAAAAAAACAATATTGCTATGAAAAACTTCTTCATTATTACATTATCAAATTATCACTACACCTATTCTGTTATCTCCGTTGTTTTCACTTTGTGTTTACCAGAGATATAAGTATATACAGCCGGGATCACGAACAATGTTAGAATAAGTGAAAACAAAATTCCGCCAACGATCACAATACCTAATGGAATACGGCTTGTTGCTGCTGCACCAATGCTCAAAGCAATTGGCAAAGCACCTAAAGCGGTAGCAAGGCTCGTCATCAATATGGGACGTAAACGTTGAGCGGCAGCTTCAATAACTGCTTCTCTTTTTGGTAAACCAAACTCACGTTTCTGGTTGGCAAATTCAACAATAAGAATTCCATTCTTGGTTACAAGACCAATCAGCATGATCATACCAATCTGTGAGAAGATATTAAGCGTTTGACCGAATATCCATAAGCTTAACAAAGCTCCTGCAAGTGCCAATGGCACTGTAAGCATGATCGTAAATGGGTCTAGGAAACTTTCAAATTGTGCGGCAAGTACCAGGTAAATCAATACCAAAGCAAGCAGGAAAGCAAATGCTGTGTTGGAAGAACTTTCTGCATAGTCTCTTGACGGACCACCCAAAGAAGTCTGAAAACTTTCATCAAGCAACCTGTTACCAATAGCCTGCATTGCCTTTACACCATCACCAATGGTTTTGCCTTCAGCCAAAGAAGCAGAAATAGTAGCCGATCTGAAACGATTGTAGTGATACAAGGTTGGCGGATTCGATGTTTCTTCAATCTTCACCACAGCACTTAAAGGAATATTCTGATTCTGGACATTTCGAACATACAACCTAGAAATATCAGCCGGCGTTTCCCGGTCTTCCAGTTCAACCTGTGAGATCACCTGGTACTGTCTTCCATTCGATGTATAATATCCAACTCTTCTTCCGCTAAATGCACTTTGAACCACTTCTGCAACATCGGTTATAGATAAGCCGAGATCTTTCGCTTTCATCCTATCGATAGTAAGCTCCAGCTCAGGCTTATTGAACTTCAGGTTCACATCAACATTACCAAATGTTTTATCCTTTCTTGCTTCTTCTAAAAACTTAGGTACAACATCTCTTATCTTCTGAAAATCGAGATTCTGAATAATATACTGTACCGGTAACGATCCTCTTGAACCCAAACCCACAGAGATCGTTTGTTCTTCTACTGCAAATATCCTCAGCTGGTTAAAACGGCTCAGCTTCTTGTTCAGATCTTTCACAATATCACTCTGGCTTCTATCACGATCTTTTGGATCCACTAATCCCAAACGTGCTGTTCCGCTGTTCAATCCTGAAGAACCAAACCCGGGTATTGCACCAAAAGTGAATGTTCTTTCGGGAACAGAATCATATAAAAAGTTTACCAATCTTTCACCAACAGCAGTCATATAACCATAACTCGCACCTTCAGGACCACTCAATTGAAAACGCACACTGCTCTTGTCTTCCATTGGTGCGATTTCACTTGGTATATCTTTTCCGATCAGGTAAATCATGAATCCACAAACGGCAACGATCACCCATGCCATCCATCTTACCCGAAGAAATCCTTTCAGCATTCTCAGATATCCATTCTCCATTCCACGGAAAATGAATTCTGTTTTCTCATAGAACTTTCCATGACCTGTTTTATTCTTCTTTGTAAGTAGAACGTTTAGTACAGGAGTGATGGTGAGTGATACAAAAGCAGAAACCAATACCGCTGCCGCTACAACAATTCCAAACTCCCTGAATAAACTTCCTACAAAACCTTCGAGAAAGATTACAGGCAGAAACACCACAGCCAATGTGATGGAAGTTGAAATAACGGCGAAGAATATTTCTTTACTTCCTTCCAATGCAGCTTTACGAATCGGGAATCCCTGTTCCAGTTTACGGAAAATATTTTCAGTAACTACGATACCATCATCCACCACAAGACCAGTGGCCAATACAATTCCCAACAACGTCAATACGTTTATCGAAAATCCCGATATGTACATGATGAAGAAAGTAGCGACAAGTGATATGGGAATATCGATCAATGGACGAATGGCAATCAGAAAATTCCTGAAGAAAAATAATATCACCAATACTACAAGACTGAAAGAGATCAACAATGTTTCTTCCACTTCCTCTATCGAACGACGAACATTTTTTGTTGTGTCGATCAAAACGGTCATATCCACATCACCTTTTTCAGATTTCTTCAACGCTTCTAATCGCTTGTTGAATTCATCTGATATCTCGATATAGTTTGCACCAGGCTGTGGAATGATCGCAAGCCCAACAGCATTCAATCCATTTAGTTTCCAGGAGAATTCTTCGTTCTCCGGACCGGTTTCAATTTTTGCAACATCACTCAAACGAACAATACCGGTTGAATCTTGCCGAAGGATCAGGTTCCTGAAATCATCTTCAGTAGTTAACCTGCCAAGTGTTCGAATCGTAAGCTCTGTACTTTCTCCATATATTTTTCCCGAGGGAATTTCGACATTCTCCCGGTTAAGTGTTGTACTGATATCCCTGAAAGCAACATTATAAGTATTGAGTTTGTCGGGATCGATCCATATTCTCATGGATGGCCGCTTCTGTCCAAACACATTCACAGCACTCACCTGTGGAATGGTTTGAAAACGTTCCATTAAAACATTCTCGGCATAATCACTCAACTCCATCAAGCCTTTGCTATGACTTTGCACCGCAAGCAAGATGATGAAATCACTGTTTGCATCTGCTTTACTAACTACAGGTGGTGCATCAATATCCTGCGGAAGCTGACGAACCGCCTGGCTCACTTTATCACGAACATCATTGGCTGCAGCTTCAAGATCAGAGCTGAGTTCAAACTCCACTGTAATGTTGCTGCTGCTTTGTGAGCTGGAAGAAGAGATGGTACGAATTCCGGGAATTCCATTGATGGCTTTCTCCAATGGTTCTGTGATCTGCGTTTCAATGATGTCTGCATTAGCACCAGTATACGTGGTTCTAACATTCACAATCGGCGGATCGATGGCTGGATATTCTCTCACTGCCAAAAAAGTATAACCAACAGCACCAAACAACAGGATAAGAATGTTCATCACTGTTGCCAGTACCGGTCTCTTTAACGCTAATTCTGAAATATTCATCGGTTAGTCTCCATTCACCTTAATGGTGAGCTTCTCTTTTATTATGATTCCAGCTATCGTATTTCAATTGATCTTCTGTTGCGTCGCAATCACTTCATCGTTCGGAAATCAAATAGACAGTTTCTCGTTTCTTGTTGCTCGTTCATTTCTCGTTAGTTCAAATTCCGGCCATATTATCCAGAACCAAAACTCAAAACTCAAAACTGAAAACCAGAAATGTTTTTACAATGCTTCCTGCAACTTCTTCACACTTCTCACCTTCAATTTAGAATTTGGACGTACATATAATACACCTGTAACAACAACAGAATCGCCTTCATTCAATCCACTTAAGATCTCAACACCCGAAGCTGTTCTTAAACCTGTTTCAACTGTAGTGTTTATCCCTTTACCATTCTTCACCACGATCACTTTTCTTGCATTGGCTTCCGGAATGATTGAAGCAGTGGGTACCAATATCGTTTTTGCTTTTGATCCTGCATCGATCAACACTTTCACAAAGCTTCCGGGATTAATAATACCATTATCAACAATAGCACGAACCGTTACGTTTCTTGTTGCAGTATTGGCAGTTGGTTCTACAGCAAGCACTGTGGCCCTGCGTTTTTCGCCATTGATATCTACCACAACATCTTTCCCGGTCTTCACTGCATTGGCATATGCTTCGGGTAAAGTAAAATCGATCTTGGAACGGCTCACCTGTTGTAATGTGGCTAATACCGTTTGAGGTGATACATAAGCACCGGGGCTTACATTTCTCAATCCTATCGTTCCACTGAAAGGAGCTCGTACAACAGTTCTGCTAATATTTGCCTGAGTAACACCAATATCTGCCCTGATGGTATTTACCTGGTTAACGGCAACATCATAATCAGCACGGTTAATGCCTTCAACTTCTAATAATTTTCTTAAACGTTCTTCAGTTTTTTCAGCCAGAGAAAGTTGAGCTTTTAGTTTAGTTAATTGAGCCTGCAGATCTGCATCATTGATACGAGCCAGCACCATTCCTTTTGACACTGATCTGCCTTCAGGGATGTTGAGATAAGTAAGTCTTCCACTCACTTCCGGACGAAGTTCAGTTGTTTCATTTGCTACAACAGAACCATTGGCTTCGATGGTATTGGTAAGTGGCTGGTAACTTGCCAGTATAACATCAACCAAAACCGGTGGTTGTTGTCCTGCCTGGTTTGCAGCACCTTTCTTCTCTTTATCACTACCACCGCATGATGTTAAAACACTGATAAGTACAAAAAAGCTTAAAAACTTTTGCATTCAATCTCTCCTTAAAATGATAGCCCTAAAGATAGCCACATTTGCCTACCACATACTTACAAATGGACAAATGGGTGAATATGAAAAGGACTGTTTGATTAAAGAGTGCAAATGTTTAAAACACCTTAATCAATTCCAAACAAACTTCTGTTAACATAGGCCATCACTACTTTTTTGCCGTTGGAGAAGACCGTTTTCTGCCGGTTGAAGGTAATGACCGTGATTTTTCTGCATGATTGTCTTTGGCTTCATCAACGCTATGCGTGGCATGAACGTTATGTTCTTTCTGAGCCAGAGAGCTCAGCTTCACGTAAAATTTCTTTAATACCTGCAATTCTTCTTCGGTAAGATCTTCGGCATCAACCAAACGATTGCTGGCATCTTTATTAGCGGCGATCAATTCGTTCAGTTTCAGGTGTATGGCTGTTGTGTCTTTGTTCTGCGTTTGCTGAATGATGAATACCATCAAAAAAGTAATGATGGTTGTACTGGTGTTGATGATGAGCTGCCAGGTATCTGAAAAGCCCAATAGCGGACCAGTTGCTGCCCATATAATGATTGCAGAAAAAGCAATGATGAAGGCCCAGGGACTTCCGGTAACTTTTGTGGCCTTTGTTGAGAACTTATCGAAGAATTTGTTCAAGCCACCTTTCTGTTTTGTCATAACATCTTATTCAAATGGGAAAAACTTTCCCTCTTACAGCGATACAAATTGCATGCTACACCTGCCGCTGCAGATTAGGTTTGTAAGGCTCAATCTGTAGATTTGCGCCACACAATCGATTGCTATGCAGAAACTAGGAAATTATATTTTAGGTAAATGGGTTATTGGAGATGGTGAAGGTCAGCCGTTGTATAATGCAGTAAGTGGTGAACTGATCGCTCATGCATCAACAAAAGGATTGGATTACTCTGACATTCTTAACTATGGAAGAACGGTAGGTGGCTCTGCATTACGCAAGATGACCTTCCATGAAAGAGGACTGATGCTGAAAGCCTTAGCACTGCATTTGAGAAATCATTTAGACAAGTTTTACAGCGTCAGCTATCTCACAGGAGCTACAAGAGCCGATAGCTGGATAGATATTGAAGGAGGAATTGGAAACCTCTTCGCTTATGCTTCATTGCGTAGAAAGTTTCCTGATGAATCTTTTTGCCTGGATGGCGAACCGCATCAGTTAAGCAAAACAGGAACATTTATGGGGCATCACTTACTGATTCCAAAAGAAGGAGTGGCGCTTCATATTAATGCATTCAATTTCCCTGTGTGGGGAATGCTAGAGAAGATCGCTGTGAATTTACTTGCCGGAGTTCCTGCAGTAGTAAAACCTGCTACGATCACATCTTTTTTAACGGAAGCAGTAGTGAAAGAAATTGATGCATCAGGGATCTTGCCGAAAGGTGCTTTGCAATTGGTGTGTGGTTCTGCTGGTGACATGTTAGATCATGTATTGTCGCAGGATGTGATCACTTTCACCGGTTCTGCAACAACAGGAATTATGCTGAAGAGCCAGCAGAATATCATTGAACAGAACATCACTTTCAATATGGAAGCCGATTCACTTAATTGTATTGTGTTGGGTGAAGATGTAGATCCGGGAAGTGCTGAGTGGGATATTTTCATCAAAGAAGTAAGAAAAGAAATGACGGTGAAAGCCGGGCAAAAATGTACAGCCATCAGGAGAATTTTTGTTCCGCAGCATAAACTCGAAGATGTACATATTGCTTTAGGAAAAGCTTTGGCTCAAACAACGATCGGTAATCCTACCAATGAAAAAGTGAGGATGGGAAGTCTGGCAGGATTAAGCCAGCGTGAAGAAGTGCAAAAACAAGTTCAGAAATTATTGGCTTCTTCACAGATCATTTATGGCAGCATGGACAGTGTTGAAGTGATCGATGCTGATGCACAACGTGGTGCATTTATGAGTCCGTTGTTGCTGTTGAATGAAACGCCAATAGCTTCAACAGAGCCGCATGAAGTAGAAGCATTCGGCCCGGTTTCTACATTAATGCCGTATTCATCCATTGATGAAGCTATTGCTTTGGCAAGACTGGGAAAAGGTTCGCTTGTTTCTTCGATCGTAACTGCAGATAATAAAATTGCAAAGCAGTATGTATTAGGAGCAGGTGCTTACCATGGAAGAATTTTGATATTGAATTCTGATTGTGCAAAAGAAAGTACGGGACATGGTTCTCCTTTACCATTATTAGTTCATGGAGGACCAGGAAGAGCAGGTGGTGGAGAAGAGATGGGTGGTGTGAGAGGTGTAAAACATTATATGCAAAGAGTAGCCATCCAGGGTTCGCCAACTTCTATCAGCGAGATCAGTAATGTTTACCAGCAGAATGGAAAAGGAAAAGATCCTGGCAAACATCCATTCACAAAGTATTTCGAAGAGTTGCAGATAGGTGATCAGATAATAACAGAAAAGCGACTCATCACTTCTGAGGATATCGACAAATTTGCAGACCTGAGTGGAGATCATTTCTATGCACATATTAAGGACACTGATTTCAACGGAACCATGTTCGAAAAACAAGTCGCTCATGGATATTTTATTATGAGTGCTGCTGCAGGATTGTTTGTAGACAGCTACGAAAAGAATCCGGTACTACTCAACTATGGAATTGATGAGCTGCGTTTTATTAAACCAGTTTATCCAGGATCTGAACTGTACATCCGATTTACCTGCAAAGAGAAATTACCTCAGGAAAAGAAAGAAGAAACAGATATTGATAAAGGTATTGTGAAGTGGTTAGTTGAAATGTTTGATGAAACAAATGAGTTAACAGGATTGGCAACGATACTTACAATGGTAGCTAAGAGATCAAAGGAGTAAAAGAGAAAAAGAGGTAGCTTTAAGTAGTTCAATATCACTGCTTATGACTGCTAATCATATCACAGGAGTTATTGTAGATGTTTGCATAAAAATCCACAATGCTATTGGTCCGGGATGTTTTGAAAGAGTGTATGAAGAATGTTTGTATTCTGAATTACTGAAAAGAGGTCTTGAGGTAAAGAGGCAGATGCTTATGCCAATAACTTATGAAGAACTGAATATTGAAGATGCCTACAAACTTGATCTATGTATTGAAAATAAGGTAATTGTTGAACTTAAAACTGTTTATGAATTACATCCTCTCCACTTTAAGCAAATAATGACTCATTTAAAGCTCCTTAATATCAAAAATGGAATGTTGATTAATTTTAAAACCGATCTGATGAAAAATGGAATTCATCGGGTATTTAATAACCGGGGAAGAGAATAACTCTTTTTCTCCTTCTCTCTTTTAATCTCTTAGCTATGATAAAAAATACTCAGGAAGGATATGTAAATATTGATCATAAGCATGGAATTACGCATGTTGAGTTTCATCACCCACAAAGCAACTCTTTACCAGGTGCATTACTGGAGAATCTTGCTCATACAATTCATCGTATTAGTCATGATGGAGAAACAAAGGTGATCATTCTTAAATCTGCAGGAGAAAAAGTATTCTGCTCAGGAGCTTCGTTCGATGAACTTGCTGCTATTAAAACCGAAGCTGAAGGATTAAAGTTCTTCAGTGGTTTCGCTCATGTGATCAATGAAATGAGAAAGGCACCTCAGTTAATTATTGCAAGAATACAAGGAAAATGTGTTGGTGGTGGTGTTGGACTAGCTGCAGCAGCAGATTATGCTATTGCTGTTGAAGGTGCTGATGTAAAACTGAGTGAACTTGCTGTTGGTATTGGACCTTTTGTAGTTGGTCCGGCAGTGGAGAGAAAGATTGGTATTGCAGCGTTTAGTCATTTATCAATTGATGCTGCAAACTGGAGATCATCTGATTGGGCAAAAAGAAAAGGTTTATATGCAGAATTACATGCTGATGTTGCAGCAATGGATGATTCGATCAATAAACTGGCAAATACACTTTGCAATTCTTCTCCGGCTGCAATGGCTGAATTAAAGAAAATATTCTGGAAAGGAACAGAACATTGGGATGAACTTTTAAAAGAAAGAGCCGCCATCAGCGGAAAATTGATCTTAAGCGATTATAGTAAGAATTTTATTGAGAAGTTTAAAGCGAAGATACAGCGTTGATCCAGACTTTTGATGCGGAGAGTTTAAAAGCTATTTGCAAACAACTGGCAAAAAAAGATAGTGATATTAAACATATCATTTCAAGCTATGGCTTTCCTCCGTTCTGGAGCAGGAAGCCTTCTTTTGAAACATTGGTTCACATTATTCTAGAGCAGCAGGTTTCATTGGCTTCTGCCAAAGCAGCGTTGGACCAGTTAAAACTCAAGATCAAAAAAGTAAACCCATATAATCTTTTATCACTTACTGATGAAGAAATGAAATTCTGCTATTTCAGCAGGCAAAAAACTGTGTATGCCAGGAACCTTGCCGAAGCGGTGATCTCAAAAAGGATTCAGATCAGCAAATTAAAAAGCTTGAATGATGAAGAGGTTAGAAATAAACTTACAGAATTAAAAGGTATTGGTAATTGGACTGCCGATGTTTTTATGATGATGGCACTGAACAGAACCGATTGCTTTCCAACAGGCGATATTGCTTTAATAAACAGTATTAAAAAAGTAAAGAATTTACCTACTGAAACCACTAAAGAGCAGATACTTGAAATAGCAGAAGCATGGAAACCATACAGGACGATCGCAGCTTATCTTCTTTGGCATAATTATCTTCAGGAGCGATCGAAGAAGCAGAAGAAATGGCAGGAAGTACAAGTGTGCGACGCAACAGCAGCTTCATAGTAGCATCTCAGCCGGCTACTAAATAAATTTAAAGATCATCATACTGGTACAAAGGATCGATCGGAGTTCCTGCCTCCATTTCAAACACCGGTTTGATCAATCCATCTTTCAATCCATATACCCAGCCATGCAAATGTGGTCGTTGTTCATATTTCCATGCCCTTTGTATCACCGATGTTTTTGCAAGATGCTGCACCTGCTCGATCACATTCAACTCCACCAATCTGTCAAATCTCTTTTCTTCTTCTGTGATTGATTCTAATTCTTCGTTGTGCAACCGGTACACATCTTTGATATTCCTCAGCCACATGTTCAACACATACTTGAAATCATGATTACTCATGGCAGCTTTTACTCCGCCACATCCGTAATGACCACAAACGATCACATGTTTTACTTTAAGATGCGATACGGCATAATCCAACACACTCAATAAATTCACATCGGTATGGATCACCATATTGGCGATGTTGCGATGAACAAATATTTCGCCAGGCTGTGTTCCGGTGATGCGATCTGCAGGCACTCGGCTATCACTACAACCGATCCATAAGAATTCAGGTGTTTGAATATGAGAAAGACGGTCAAAGAAAGACGGATCTTCTTTGTTCACTGCCTGAGCCCATTCTTTATTATGCCTGAGGAGTTTCTCGTAAGATTTCATGCAACAAATATAACAGCAGTTTTAATGAACTGCTATTCTGAAGTTACAGTCCTTTTCAATACTATTTTCAGGAACAAATAACCGATCACTCCGGCTACCAATGAAGAAAGTAATATCACGAATTTGATATTGCTGATGATGAACTGATCCTGGAAAGCCAGCAAAGTAATAAAGATCGACATGGTGAAACCGATACCACCCAGGCATGCAGCACCGAAAATACTTTTCCAGTTAATTTCAGATGGAATCTTACAAATACCAACTGATACAGCAATAAAACTCAACAGGAAAATGCCCAAAGGTTTTCCGATGATCAAACCCAAAGCAACACCAAGACTATATTGTTGTGTAAGTGTATCGATAGAAACTGCATCAAGCAAAATAGCTGTATTTGCTAAAGCAAAAAGTGGAAGAATGATGAATGCAACAGGCTTATGCAATGCATGCTGTAAGATATAAGATGTAGATTTTGTATCTCCGTTTCCAAAAGGAATGGCAAATGCCACCAGCACTCCTGTGATCGTTGCATGCACTCCTGAATGCAGCATGAAATACCACATCGCAACTCCACCGATAAGATAAGGAATAAGATTGCGAACTTTTAAACGGTTCATCGCAAGTAATACAATCCAAATTCCTAATGCGATCAACAGATTGGCGACAGAAAGATCACCGGTATAAAAAAATGCAATGATGAGAATAGCTCCCAGATCATCAATTACTGCAAGTGCAGTTAGAAATATTTTTAAAGAAGTAGGTACTCTGTTACCAAGTAAAGAAAGAACTCCTAATGCAAATGCAATATCAGTCGCCATCGGAATTCCGGCACCACCAGCAGTTGCTGTTCCGTAATTGAACAAAAGATAAATTCCTGCAGGAACGATCATTCCGCCAATAGCACCGAAGATCGGCAGCATGGCATCTTTTAACTTCGATAACTCACCAATGTACACCTCACGTTCTAACTCAAGGCCGATGAGCAAAAAGAAAATTGCCATCAGTCCATCATTGATCCAATACTCAACTGATTCATTAAACAATGGAGTATGCCATAGATGAAGGTAACTTTCTCCAAAAGGTGAATTCGCTAGTACCAATGACAATACAGTACAAACAATAAGTACTAAGCCACCTGCTTTCTCACTTTCAAAAAAATCACGGAATAATCTTGTCAGCCTCATCGGCAGCAAGATACAATGGTAATCTTAACAGCTATTGCTTGCGGGATTAAATATTCAAACCGCCACACACACTAATCACCTGTCCTGTAACATAAGCACTCATCTCAGAAGCCAGGTATAATGTAGTATTAGCGATCTCTTCTCCTTTACCAAATCTTCCTAACGGAATTTTAGCAAGAAAAGCATCTGCACCAGAACCATCTTTAAGGTAATGGGTCATATCTGTTTCCACAAAACCGGGAGCAATAGCATTGCAACGAATATTCCTGCTGCCAAGTTCATGTGCAACAGATTTCGTAAAGCCAATGATACCAGCCTTTGAAGCAGCATAACTACTTTGACCGGCATTACCTCGTACACCAACGATGGAACTCATATTAATAATGCTTCCGCTTTTTGCTTTCATCATTGGACGGATCACCTGCTTGGTCATATTGAAAACACTCTTCAGGTTTGTTTCCATTACATCATCCCACTGCTCGGCTGTCATTCGAAGTAAAAGATTGTCTTTACTAATGCCCGCATTATTTACACAAACGTCTACTGTTCCAAATTCTTTCAGCACATCGTTTACAAAACTTTCGCACTCTTCGAACTTGCCTGCATTGCTTCTATATGCTTTTCCTTTCACACCCAATGCAGCGATCTTTTCTTCCACGGCTTTTGCTTTGTCTGCACTGCTTTCACTTACATAAGTAAAAGCAACATTCGCTCCATGTTCAGCAAGTTTGATGGCTATCGCTTCTCCAATACCTCTTGCAGCTCCTGTTACAATGCAAACTTTTCCTTCGAGTAATTTCATATCTCAGATTTTAAGCGTGATAGTTTTGATGTGAGCAAAAGTAATACTATTGAACTTCCGTTGCGTCGCACACTTGTACTTGATAACATTGCCAAACAGAACAAGGTTAATGCACCTGCCTGATAGCAAAATAAAAAAGAATGAATTTGTATATCAACCCTACTATAATGTTGTGCATTACCCAGAATAAAACTGCAATTAAAACAGACTGCCAGATCTTTAAACTGTAAAACCTTCTTGCAGCTACAGAAACATAAAAGCACAAAACCGAATAGAGGATGATGCCTGTTATTCCATCATAAATAGGAAGGTAAGAACCACTGATCCATTTACATAAAAGCTGGAATATCGTTAATAAAAGTGGCAGAATCAAAAAACCCCAGAACAGGTAAACAGAATTAATCTCTGCTGAAAAAACCATCTGGTCGAAAAAATATTTACGTTTTCTAAAGGTGAGCAGCCAAAAAAACAAAGCTGTAAATGGCACAATGATAAACAAAAGAAATTTAGATAGCTTTTCACCTTTTTGATGAAATATCTTCTCCACTTCTGCATACGACAGATTGGTTGATCGCAACACTTCATTCACTTTACCTGTTGCGTATTCTCCATAAAAACGATTTGTCATGTGATACTGCAGTTTCATGTTTAGCCCTTCAAAAACAGGAAAGAGCAGGTATAAAACCACCAGGAAAAAAAAGAAAGATATGGGTTTGAAATATGGCTTTCTAACACCGTGGGAATACATCCATGAAATTTTACCAGGCCTGGTAAAGATCGTTTTAATGGTAGTAAACAATGTACCTTCGAAATGAGTGATAAAGTGGAATCCTTCTTCCAGAAAATGAAACACAGATTTATCGTGTTCATTATAAACTTTCTCACCACAATTATTACAATATTTTCCCTGGAAATGGTTGTTGCAGTTCAGGCATGTATGCGTAGCATTCGCTTTCATCAGGCAGAAATAAATAAGAGTATCTCATCAAGATACGTTCTTTCATTACAAAGTCTCGGCACTTTGTGTTGTCCACCAAGCTTTCCTTTACTTTTCAGCCA
Source organism: Chitinophagaceae bacterium (assembly GCA_024508725.1). Classification (GTDB taxonomy): domain Bacteria; phylum Bacteroidota; class Bacteroidia; order Chitinophagales; family Chitinophagaceae; genus JAEZDC01. The sequence continues at coordinate 721,574 of JANINS010000003.1, forward strand.
GGCATTAAATACACCTTTCGGTAAAGGATGAACAACCGGCATTCGCAAAGCAATGTCTTTGGCTCTTTTTGCTTCGTAATCTCCGTTAACAGATTTCAATGCATCATCCAGTTCAAAAATGAAACGATCGATGTCTTCAGGAGCTTTCTCAAACTCGATCAGCCATTCATGTGCTCCATTACTGTTATCACTAAAATAAACAGGGGCAGCAGAATAATCATTCACCACAGCACCGGTTTTTTGCGATGCGATCGCAATTGCTTTATCGCTGTTATCAACGATCACTTCTTCACCAAATGCATTAATAAAGTGCTTCAAACGCCCACTCACTTTTACTTTGTATGGATCAGTTGAAACAAACTGAATCGTATCACCAACAAGATATCTCCACAATCCTCCATTGGTGCTGATTACAACGGCATAGTTCTTTCCAACTTCCACATCTCTTAAACCGATCGTTTGCGGATCATCTTTTCCATACTCTTCTGTTGGCATGAATTCGTAGAAAATTCCATGTTGCAGAAAGAGCAACATTCCATCCTCACCAGGATGTTGTTGTGCAGCAAAAAAACCTTCGCTGGCATTGTACATTTCCAGGTAGTTTACTCCACCACCGATCAGTTTTCTAAACTGTTCACGATAAGGCGTAAACGAAACACCACCATGCAGGTATAATTCCAGATCCGGCCATACTTCTTTCAAAGTTGATTTACCGGTGATCTCAAGTATTCGTTTGATAAGAACCAATGTCCATGTAGGAACACCACTGATAGAAGTAACCACTTCATTAATGGTGGATTGAGCCAGCTTTTCGATCTTTACTTCCCAATCATCCAGCAAAGCAATCGAAAGCTCAGGAGTTCGTATCCATTCTGCCCAGAAAGGAGAATTCTGTAATAACACAGCACTTAGATCACCAAACTGAATTTCTTCATTCACTTTATGTATCTGGTGACTTCCACCAATTACCAACCCTTTGCCGGTGAGCAGATCACTGTCGGGATTGTAATTATAGTACATGGTGAGTACATCCTTGGAACCCTGGTAATGACAATCGTGCAGGCTTTCATCTGTGATAGGGATGAATTTTGCTTTGCTGCTGGTAGTACCACTGCTTTTTGCAAACCAATTCACAGGAGTGTTCCAGAGAAGATTCTCTTCACCATTCATCAATCGTTCAATGTACGGTTGCAACTGGTCGTATTCATGAATGGGAACGGCTTTCTTAAAGTCACGAACACGAAAAACATCTTTCATTCCATACTTACGACCGATCTCGGAATACTGACCATGGGTAATGAGGTCTTGCAACACTTCTCTTTGTGTTTGGATAGGATCATTTTTCCAATGCTCAATAGCACTGTACCTGAACCTGGCGAGTCGTGATATGGCTGGACTGAGAAATTTCATTTGCCGATGGCGGCAAAATAAAGAATTGAACGCAATTCTTAATGAAAATTAAACGATAGAGCTAAACTCCGGATTTGAAATGATCGACTGGATGCTTTCTAAAATAGGTCTGCCTTTCAGTAGTGTATTCTTAAAAAGCTCTTCTCTTGCAATGTCTTCTGTGTTCAAGTTAATATATTCAGCATCTAATAGGGTTTCAGTTGGACCAGCTAAAATTTCACTAAAGAATATTCTGTTTAATTTCTCGCCTAAGTCTAAATCTCTGTAATCTGTAGCTAGAGTATTTAATCTTGGTAGATTTTTGATCTTACCATATTCTTCAACCCATTTTGCCAGGGCATTTGTTTTTTTTATAAAATCTGATTCAACAACATGCTCTTTTAGTCTCCGATGGTAATTGTTTGCGAGAACCGCATCCACATCAGCTATGTAATCGTGTATGAAGTTTAAAGTTCTTCTTTGAAGTTTATCATCATTAGATTCTTTTCCCATTTCCAGAATCCAATCCTTCCTTTTCAATTCAAAATTGGTTCCGAGGTATAATCTTCTTACCTGTTCATTGGCAGCCAATTCTTCTGCAGTTCCGTGGATGAATATCTTTCCGCCGATCAGCAAATAAGCTCTGTCGCAAATAGAAAGTGTTTCGTTCACGTTGTGATCGGTGATCAAGATTCCAATGTTGCGGTATTTCAACTTCGCTACCACACTTTGAATATCTTCTACCGCTATCGGGTCCACACCAGCAAAAGGTTCATCGAGCAAAATAAATTTAGGATCAACAGCCAATGCCCTGGCAATCTCTGTTCTTCTTCTTTCACCACCACTCAAACTATCGCCATTATTTTTTCTAACATGATGCAGGTTGAACTCATCCAGCAAAGCTTCTAATTTCAGCTGGCGTTCTTTCTTGCCCAGCTTTGTCATCTCTAAAACTGCCAGGATATTATCTTCCACCGTCAACTTTCTAAACACACTTGCCTCTTGTGGCAAATAACCAATACCCATTTGAGCTCTCTTGTACATGGGTAGTTTGGTGATATCTGTCTTATCAAGAAATACATATCCCTGGTCTGGTTTGATCAATCCTACCACCATATAAAAGGTGGTGGTTTTACCGGCTCCATTCGGACCAAGTAAACCAACAATCTCACCTTGTTTCACTTCAATAGAAACATCATTCACCACAGTTCGGCTACTGTATGTCTTGATCAGATTCTTTGTATGTATAGTTAAGTTCAAATCAGGCGTTTTAGCAAAAATAGGCTTCGGTTGCATACCAGTTGGTGTGATATGGCTTCTTAACAAACAGTTTGGCTGTATATTGCACCAATTTTTAGCAAGCAATGAAGGTTACTGATCACATTTCCCAGTCGAAAGAGACATTGATATCGTTTGAAGTATTACCCCCTTTGAAAGGTAAGACCATCAATTCTTTATACGATCACTTAGATCCTTTGATGGAGTTTAAACCATCCTGGATCAATGTTACCTACCATCGAAGCGAAACCATGTTTAAGAAAAGAGCAGATGGCAGCTTCGAAAAAGTAGAAGTGAGAAAACGTCCTGGTACAGTTGGTATTTGTGCTGCCATTATGAACCACTACGAGATCGATGCAGTGCCGCATTTTATTTGTGGCGGTTTCAATAAAAGAGAAACGGAAGATGCCCTGATCGATCTGAATTTCCTTGGGATTGATAATGTTTTGGTGTTGCGTGGTGATGCTGCTAAGAATGAAACTTTCTTTGAACCTGAACCAGGTGGTCACCGATATGCTTTGGATCTGCTTAAACAAGTTCAGGATCTGAATAACGGTTTGTATATTGATGATGATATCAGAGACGGTGGTAAAACCCAATTCTGCATTGGCGTTGCCGGGTATCCTGAAAAACATTTTGAAGCACCAAACAAAGAAACCGACCTGATGCATCTGAAAGAAAAAGTGGATGCCGGTGGATGCTACATCATGACACAAATGTTTTTCGACAATAGCAAGTACTTCCAGTTTGTGGAAGATTGTCGTGCTGTTGGCATCAATGTGCCGATCATTCCGGGTTTAAAACCGATCACTACCAAAAAGCAATTATCAGTTCTGCCAAGAATATTTCATGTAGACATTCCAACTGATCTTTCTAACGAGATCCTGAAATGTAAAACAGATGCTGAGGTAGAACAGGTAGGCACACAATGGTTATTACAACAATCCAAAGAACTGAAGAAGGGTGGTGCTCCTGTACTTCACTATTACACTTTGGGAAAACCAAAGGTGATATGGAATGTGGTGAAGGAATTAGTATAGAGATAAGTCAAAAGTGAAAAGTCAAAATTCAAAAGCCTCCGTTTTTACTTTTGAATTTTGACTTTTTAATTATTTTAAACCGTTGAACACAGCTTCATTCACCTTAACCGGGTATTTCTTTCTCAGCGATTCCAACCATTGCTTCTCTAAGATATTTTGATAATCGTTGATGATCAATCCTTTTGCCTCATCAAAACTTCTTTGTCCTGGTTCGTTGTAAACTTTAAAGATGTAAGCAAACGTATAACTGCCATCATTATTTTTAACAGGAGCTGTGGTCAGTCCATCAGTAAAATTTGTTCTGTCAACAACAGGAATTTGCCCCAACTCATATCGGTTACTGTCAGCCATTACCGAACTGCCAAAACCTTCGGTGATGCTTCTCCAGTTAGTAATGTTATCTTTTAGCTTTTCCTGGAGATCAGCCAACACTTTATCTGATGTAACCGTGAAAATAATGGCATTGGCACTTGCCTCCCATTTGTATTTGCTCTTGTTCTGCTCGTAAGTTGCTCTTAGCCCTTGTTCATCTGTAGCTGCTTTTGTCCAGACTTCTTTATCCATGATCGCAAAAAGAAGATTGGCATCGTTAAACTCCTTCAATTGTGTTTTAAAGTCTGCATTATAATCTTCCAGGTGATTTTGATAATAATCACTTGTTGCAGACTTAACATACTCCTTCATTAATTCCGGGTAAGACATTGCCTGGTACATAGGAAAAGCCCTGCTGGCTCTAACATAAGTAGCAAAATCTGCAGCTTTGATCTTTTGTTTTGTGAAGCTGAAAATCATCGTTGAGTCGTTGATCTTTTTAAATGCTTTGGTATTTCCGCTTTTATAAAAGCTATCAGTATATGCCCAAAGTTCTTTCTCATCATACTTAGCCTGGCTAAAGTTGGTGAGTTTGAGCCATTTGTTTACCAGTAATTTTCTTGCTTCTGACAAACGATCATCTTTCTCCACTCTTTCTTTAAAAGATGCAGCGATGATAGGATCATCCATATCCTTAGGAACAGGAATGATCTCTTTCAATTGTATGATGTGATAACCAAAGTTGGTTTCAACCGGTTTACTGATATCTCCAGGTTTGGCTAATGCAAAAGCTGCCGTTTCATAATTCGGGCTGAACTGACCTATTCCAAACTCCTGCATCAATCCATGATTGTGTGCCGTTGTTACATCATTTGAAAATTCGTGCACCATATCGTCCCACAACTCTGGAGATTTTACAAGTAGCGCATAAATCGAATCAGCTTTATGTTTTACTGAAGCTTTATCTGCATCTGTTGCACCGGGAGGAATGGTAAAAAGTATCTGTGCTGCTTTTCTTCTTCCTACCGCTGGTCTTTCTCCTGCATTGTAAAAGATATGATAACCATATGCCGAACGAACAGGAGCCGAATGTTTATTTGGATGTAAACTATATACAACCGATTCAAAACTATACGGCAAAGTGAAAGCTGTTACAAAGCCAAGATCGGTCATACCTGGATCACTATTGTATTTTGACGCAGTTACATTAAATGATTTGCCGCTGTTAAGATCGAAATATGCCTGCTGTGCCTGTTGATAAGCTGCAGTCGTGTCTTTATTTTCAGGGAAAGGAATGAATACCTGTTGCAGGTGAATATCTTTCTTACTCCGTTGAAAAGCTTCATCGATCAATGATTTAATATTTGCTTCATCATTGATAAATCCTGTAGCCAGTTGCTTTTTAAAATTATCTGTTTCCAAGAGGTAATTAGGATCATCCTGCAACTTAACATCATAAGCAGCCTGCACTTTCAATTTGAAGTTCTGGTATAGTTCCAGGTATTCTTTCAACGCTTTTTTTCTGTCGGCTTCAAGACTTGGATTTTTATTAAAAGCTTTTAAGAACTCTTCTTTAGTAACAGGATGTTTGCCGTAAGTAAACAAAGTCTGACCATTGGCAATAGCAGAAATCATCAGCAGAACAACGAATGTTGTCAACAGCTTTCGCATAAGGGAGTATTTATTTTTTTGCTTGCTTTTTTTGTCTTTCATCCAGCACCTTGTCAAAACCTTCTACGTCCAGGTTTTTGGCAATGATGCGTTTCTGATCATCCAACAAATATAGAGTAGGTGTTTTGTATACATCATACAACTGGCGGTAGTTGGGTTTGCCGGCTTTTGATTCTGCATCCCGATCTTCTTTTGTTTGGTAAACATTGGTCCAGCTGTTCAACTTATGATTATCGATAAACTCACCCCAGGCCTTGTTGGCTTTTTCATCAATATTTACAGCATACACCTTTAAACCAATTGCTTTCCATTTTGCTTCCCATATAGAATCAACTTTCGGTACGGTTTCTTTACAATGTCCACAATTGGGATCCCAAAATATCACCATGGTATATTTTGATTGGAGATCATACAAGTTTGATGATTTTCCATCAAGCGTTACCAGGTTCAACATTGGTGCTGTTTCACCAATCTGGTTAGCGATCAGGCTCCAGCCTCTGTCCATCACGGTTTTTTTATCTTTCTCTGAAAGAATAGTAGTGTCGCCTTTCAGGTAATGATTCTCGAACAGGTAAACGAAAACTTTATCCTGTCCCATGATCTCGGGAGCCATGTATTTGTTGGTGAACTTTGCCAGTAGAAAACGATACATCTCTTTTGCATCACGTGAATACAACAGCATGTATTTTACTTTATCAATGATGCTGTCAGCATCAGGATGAACAAAGCTTCTGAAATAATCGTCGAGCTTTGGTTCAAAGAAGGGTGTACGAACCAAACGATCATCGTTAAATTCAGTATCGTCCCAATAATGTTCCTGCACATAACGGAAAGGATAAGCAGAATCCAGTGTGCCGTCTGCTTTCTTAGGCATTTCGGGATATTCCGGAACCTTCATCGCATTAAAGAAAGCCGTGAGCATTGCATTAGGATGTTTCTTTCCCACATTCTCACGATACGTTCTTAATTCTTTATCAGCTGCAGTTATCTCAGCCCTGATCTTTGCAGAATCTTCTTTTGTTCTTGCATTTGCCATAAGAGCAGGATTCAATCTCGGACCGATCTGCTCTAAAAATTTCGCATAATCCTGGTAGATCGTATTATCCGGTGAACCGGTGATAGTTGGCTTATCTGGCCGGGATGTATCTGCAACAATGCTGAAGTGCTGAGTCTCATCCATGAACACATCAAACAAACGAACACGCCTGTCTGTAACAATAAGATAAATACCGCCAGGCAATTTTTTATTCCCTTTAAAAACACCTTCACTGTTATTATTCAGCACAACTGAATCTGCAAGCTGGTATTTGTCTTTGCCATAATAATTATACAGGTACAGCCAGGAATTTTTAAGTGGTGTGATCTTTACGTTTATCGCATAACCGGCACCAGGTTTTTGAGCCGTAGTTGCAGCTGGCTTAGCTGTAGTTTTGGCAGGAGTGGATTTAGGCTTTTGAGCCATTGACGTACTGATCGTAAAAATGATACACGCAAATAGTAAAACTGCCCTCATGTCAACTGTTTATTGGGTGGTAAATTTATTTAAAATGAAGATGCCAGCTGTTAAACGACTGTCAATTAATGGGGTTTAATAGTGATTATTAGGTCAACTGCTGCACTTTGTGGCATCGTCTGTTGTGTCACTCACTTCATCGTTCTGAACATTATGAGACTTTTTTTGGCCACGAATACAGATAAGCCGAGTACTGAAATAAAAGCACAAGAGTGCGACGCAACAGAAGTACAATAACACTACTGACTTATGGCTCATAAAAATTTACGCTTTGGTAAAATTTCAAATGTCACACCGCAAAATACCAAATCCCGATACCTTTGCCAGCGTGAAAAAGAATCGAAAGCCCATCCTCAATGATCTAGTAGTAGAAGCTTATGCGGCTGAAGGCAAATCGCTTGCAAGAGTGGATGGAAAAGTAATATTCATCGAGAATGTAATTCCGGGTGACGTAGTTGATGTTCAACTGTTTAAAAACAAGAAAGATTTTGGTGAAGGATATCCCATTAGGTTTAAAGAATATTCGAAAGACAGGGTAAATCCTTTCTGCGATCATTTTGGAACTTGTGGTGGATGCCAGTGGCAAATGCTTCCTTACGAAAAGCAGCTCACTTACAAACAAAAGCAGGTAGAAGAAGCTTTGAGAAGGATTGGTAAGGTTGAGATACCTGAAATTCAATCCATCATTGGTGCTGAACAAACAAGGCAATACCGCAACAAGATCGAATACACATTCTCCAACAAAAAATATCTTACCAACCAGGAACTGAAATCCGGCGTAACGCATAGTAAAGATGTTGCCGGCTTTCATGCAAAAGGTGTGTTTGATAAAGTGGTGGAGATACATGTTTGCTATTTACAGGATGAGCCAACGAATCAGCTGAGAAATGCGATCCGTGATTTTGCCGTTGAACACGAGATGCCTTTTTACGACATCAAAACACATGAAGGCTGGCTGCGAAATATGCAGATACGCCTTGCAACAACAGGTGAGTTGATGGTGAACATTGTTTTTGGTTATGAAGACAAAACAAATCGTGAGTTGTTGCTGAATTATGTTCTGCAACAATTTCCGCAGATCACTACCTTACTCTATACCATTAATACAAAGTGGAACGACAGCATGTACGAACTCGTTCCTGAAGCGTATTTTGGAAAAGGTTATATCATTGAAAAGCTGGAAGATTTTGAATTTAAGATCAGCCCGAAATCGTTTTTCCAAACCAATAGCAGGCAGGGAGAACGTTTATACCAGGTAACACGTGAGTTTGCTGAACTTACCGGTAATGAAACAGTATATGATCTTTATTGTGGAACAGGAAGCATTGGAATCTTCGTTAGTAAACAGGCAAAGAAGATCGTTGGTGTAGAAACAGTAGCGGAAGCAATTGCCGATGCAAAAGAAAATGCAGCATTGAACAAGATTGAAGATGCGAGTTTTTATGTGGGAGATGTGATCAAGGTGTGCGATGATGATTTTTTTGTAAAGAATGGCAGACCAGATGTGATCATCACCGATCCACCAAGAGCCGGAATGCATGAAAAGCTGGTGAGGAAGTTGCTGGATATGGAAGCTCCGCTGATCGTGTATGTGAGTTGTAATCCCGCCACACAGGCAAGAGACCTTGCCATACTGGATGAAAAATATACAGTAGAGAAAGTGCAGCCGGTAGACATGTTTCCGCATACGCATCATATAGAGAACGTAGTACAACTAAAATTGAGGAAGGCTTAACTTCATAGAATAATGACACAATTCAGACCGAGCAGATTTGAAATACTTCCACCGGTAATCAAAAACCTTTTGATCATTAATGGTCTGGTTTTTTTTGCTCAGATCACCATCAAGAACACAGCTTTTGGAAGCCTGGAAGACATATTTGCACTTCATACTTTCCAGAGTGAATTGTTCAAACCGTGGCAGTTCATCACACACATGTTCATGCATGGCGATTTTGGTCATCTGTTCTTTAACATGTTTGCATTATGGATGTTTGGTTCTATACTGGAAAATGTGTGGGGACAAAAACGATTCCTCATCTTTTATTTCGTTTGCGGACTCGGAGCTGCATTGGCTCACATGATCGCTTTGTATTTTGATAAGCAGACCATCATCCAACAATTCAACGCCATTCAAACACAAATGGATATAGAATATTTCCTCCGGAAATATTGGTATGGCGAACCATTACCTCCTGTATTAGATGCTGCAAAAGCAGTGGTAAGAGCACAATTAAACGAAGCCACACTTGGCGCTTCAGGTGCCGTGTTTGGATGTCTTGCAGCTTTTGGATATCTGTTTCCAAATACATATTTATATCTGTACTTTTTTGTTCCGGTGAAAGCCAAGTGGTTTGTCATCGGTTATATTGCGATAGAGTTGTATTCAACTTTAAAGAATTCAGCGGGAGATAATGTAGCTCACTTAGCACATCTTGGTGGAGCTTTATTCGGATTTTTATTGGTGTGGAGCTGGAATAAAACAAATCGACGAAAGTTTTATTAAAAGATTATGGGCGACAGAGATTATTACAGTAAAGACTTTATGAAAAGAAAGAATGTATTTCAGCCGGGTGCTGATAATGCCATTGTTTCTGTCATCATCTTAAACCTTGTGATCTTCACAATTATCTTTAGTCTTTGGCTGATATATCTTGTTACCTACGATACACAGTCGGCAGCCACTCAGCCTTTCGAAGATGAAATTCTTGGCAACCTGAATGTTCCTGCGGATAACTTTCTTTATAAACCGTGGACGGTTCTTAGTTATATGTTCACGCATTATGGTTTCTGGAGATTGTTCAGCAATATGCTTTGGTTATGGGCTTTCGGACAAATATTTCAATTGATCGCTGGCAGTGATAAAATATTCCCTGTTTATATATACAGCGGTTTAGTGGGTGGATTGTGTTTTGTTGGTGCTTCGATTGCTTTTCCTTCGAATCTTGCACCAGAGATGATGGGAGCCGGAGCTTCGATCATGGGTTTGGCAATTGCAGCCACAGCCATGTCGCCTGATTATCGTTTGTTCCCGATGCTGGGTAATGGTATTCCGCTTTGGATATTAACGGCTTTGTTTGTGATCATTGATATCATGTCGGTGAGCATGTCGGCTAATTTATTGATCGCACATCTTTCAGCAGGAATGATGGGCTTTGTCTATGTTAGTTTTTTAAAGCAGGGAAAAGACATCGGATCGTGGATGAATAACTTCGGTAACTGGTTCATGGAATTATTCAGTCCGGAAAAGAAATACAAAAAAGAAAAACAGACCTTGTTTTACAAAGCCGAGAGAGAACCGTATGTGAAAAAACCTAATCTCACTCAAAGAAAACTGGACGAGATACTCGATAAGATCAATCAGAAAGGTTACGAATCTCTTACTGAAGAAGAAAAAGAATTTCTCAAGAAAGCAAGTGAACACCTGTAATGAAGAAACTGGGTAAAGTACTCTGGATTGCCATTACTGTACTTGCAGTTTTGATTTTTCTTCTTACATCAGCTACGGCTTATACCTCTCCTCTTCATCTTCCTTTTGCCACCTTACTATCCATCGGTTACTTACCAATACTGGCACTTTACATCATTGTAGTAACCGTTTGGTTTTTAAAAAACAAACGAATAGCGATCGTATTAATTCTGTTGCTGTTTGCAGGTTACAAAAATCTATCATCGACTGTTGGAGTAAATGTTTTTAAATCTTCATGGAAAGAAGCGAAAGAAAAGGGAACGATACGGATAATGAGTTGGAATGTTAACCGTTTTGGAAACCCTTATACATCTAAAGATTCTACAAACAGTATCCGGCAGCAGATGTTACGGTTCATTAAAGAGCAACAACCCGATATCCTATGTCTGCAGGATTTCAAGATGAGTGAAATTGTCGGCACTAATCAAACATATTTTGTAGATAATATTGGTGATATACTGGAGGCAGGGAAATTTCAGCAGTTTTTCTATCCTTTTTATTATGAGTATAACGGATTTAATTACTGTGACAAATTTGGTGTCGCCATTTTTACCAAACTACCAATAATCGATACCGGATCATTCTCAAATGAAGGTCAACTTCAGGAAGAAAAAACCGGTTTCATTGACTTGCAATTTGAATCCAAACGACTAAGGGTATTTACGAGTCATTTATCTTCCTTCAGCATCTGGCCAAAAGACAATGCAGGAATCAAATACCTCGAAGGCGACAGTTCAAAGATCAAAACAAGGAATATTGTTTCGAAACTCAACTACCTGGGTAAACTCCATGCCCGTGAAGCTGAAGTGATCAAAACCCATCTCAACAAAAGTCCTTTTCCCGTACTGTTTATGGGTGATCTGAATTCCGTTCCTTCCAGTTATGTATATCATAAGCTCAGCAATAATTTATCGGATGCATTTCTTACCAATGATTATGGTATCGGCGGAACTTACAACACAATATTTCCCAAGCTCAGGATTGATGTAATGCTGCACTCAAAATCTTTTAAAGTGGTTCAATTCATTCGACCGGCCAACAATCTTTCAGATCATTATCCCATAATTGCTGACATCAGGTGGAAGCAATAGGCTAAACCGATAAATTTACAGTATGGCCAAGGGGTTCTTCAGAAGATTTACCAAGCGATTTTTGCTAATGATCAACATTTTCTTTTGTGTGATCTTTCTTCTTGGCTGCCTGGTTCCTTTTTTAAATCCACTCACCTGGTGGTTCATGGGTTTTTTGGGATTGATCTTTCCCTATGTTGGTCTTATATTGGTTCTATGGGTTTTATTCTGGTGGTTCATCAAACCTAAATTATCATTGATCTCTATTCTTGTACTGCTTATCGGATACAAACAGTTAGGTGTTTTGTTTGCCATCAACAAACCTGTTTCATTTCAACAGGAAAAAGCTTCTGGTGCATTAAGAATTGCAGACTGGAACATCCGAAGTTTTGTAGGAACTGGGAATACCTGGGAAAAACAAAAACTTGCACGGCAGGGAATTGTTGATCTGCTAACAAGGCTTGATGCAGATGTACTTTGCCTGCAGGAATTCAATCATTCGTATATAAAAGAAACCGGTAATAATCTTTCTTTATTTACAACCAGGTACCCTTACTATTATTTCTCGAGGGATTTTAAAAGAGATGGAGGTAACTATGCTTCAGGAACGATCATCTTTTCCCGTTACCCGATTCTTGACAGCGGTAAAGTGAAATACCCAGGTAAGTTCAGCGAAAGTCTCATCTATGCTGATATCGTTAAAGGGCCCGATACTTTCAGGATCTATACCACCCATCTTCTCTCTTTCCGTTTCAACAAAACAGATTATGATGGAATGGACAAGATCAAAGAAGATCCTGAAACATTTGCTGCATCTAAGAGCATCGTCCGTAAAATGAAACATGCTTTTACACAGCGTGGAGCACAGGCTGATATTGCCAAAGCTCATATTCAGCAAAGCCCATATCCTTCAGTTTTATCAGGAGATTTTAATGATATTCCCAATTCGTATACATACTTCACAATGAAAGGGGATAGAAAAGATGCGTTTCTGCAAAAAAGCCTGGGCATCGGCAGAACCTATCTTTCATTGGCTCCTACACTACGAATTGATTACATCCTGCCCGACAAACGATTCGATGTACTACAATTTGACATGGTCGATGAAAACCTCAGCGATCATCTTCTCCTTGTCAGCGATCTGAAACTAAAAAAGTAATACCTTCGGCTTCATGGCACGTTACTCCATATACACTTGCTGCTGTTGTTGCTGTTAATTCAGCCTATACCTTTGTGCCACCGATTTCCTTAAGTGTTTCAATCAAATATCAATGCCTTTAAAAGTATATAATTCGCTAACCCGCAAAAAAGAAGAGTTTACATCCATTACACCTGGTCATGTTGGAATGTATGTGTGCGGACCAACCGTTAGTGGTGAAAGCCACCTGGGTCATGCACGACCTTATGTAACATTCGATATTCTGTACAGATACCTGCAACACCTCGGCTATAAGGTAAGATATGTTCGCAACATTACCGATGCCGGTCATTTTGAAGAAGAAGGAAGAGAAGCAGAAGATAAGATCAGCAAGAAAGCAGTTGTTGAAAAACTCGAACCAATGGAGCTGGTGCAGAAGTACACCAACCTGTATCATTGGGCCATGCATAAGTTGGGCAATCTTGATCCAAGCATTGAACCTACTGCAACAGGGCATATTGTTGAGCAGATCGTAATGATAGAAAAGATCATTGCAGATGGATACGCTTATGTTGCCAACGGTTCTGTGTATTTTGATGTAGAGAAGTACAACAAATTTTTTTCTGCCAAAGGACTTCCGTACGGAATGTTGAGCGGAAGAAATCTTGAAGAGATGCTCGAAACTACACGAGAACTCGAGAACCAGGATGAGAAAAGAAACAAAGCTGATTTTGCTCTCTGGAAAAATGCACCGCCAGAACATATTATGCGTTGGCAAAGCCCGTGGGGCGAAGGTTTTCCGGGCTGGCATATTGAGTGCTCTGCAATGGCAACAAAATATTTAGGAGAACAATTCGATATTCATGGTGGTGGAATGGATCTCCAGTTTCCGCATCATGAATGCGAGATAGCTCAAAGCACCGTGTGCAATCATGTAACGCCTGTTCGTTACTGGATGCACAACAATATGATCACCATCAACGGAAGAAAGATGGGCAAGAGCTATAACAATGTGATCAAACTAACTGAACTCTTCAGTGGTGAACATCCATTATTGGCTCAGCCGTTTCATCCCATGACGATCAGGTTTTTCATACTGCAAACGCATTACCGCTCTACACTCGACTTTGGTAATGAAGCTTTGCAGGGAAGCGAAAAAGGATTGAAACGTTTATGGGAAGCGTATGAACAGCTTGGCAAACTTTCGTCTAGTAATGAAGTTGCTGCAGATAAAGAGCTGGATGAAAAAGTATTGAAACTCCTCAATGAATTTGATGAGTTCATGAACGATGATCTTAACACAGCAAAAGTGTTGGCCAATATGTTTGAGCTGGTGCCTGTAGTCAATGGCATCAAAGACAAACACATTGCTGCAGATGCGATCTCATCTTCAACCTTGAAACAACTTCAGCAGAAAATGAAATTGTATGTTGAAGATATTTTCAGCTTAAAGATGGAGAAGGCTGGTGGCGATAAACTCGAAGGCATCATTCAACTACTCATCAATATTCGCAAAGAAGCAAGAACCAAGAAAGATTTTGCAACCAGCGATAAGATCAGGAATGAATTAGCGGCTTTGGGTGTTCAGTTGAAAGATGAAAAAGATGGCAACATCAGTTATACAATTGATTAGTTAGCCAGCTTCCGTTTTTCATAGCATCACCTGTTGTGTCACTCTCTTTTACGTTCTGAACCTTTTATGAACATTAGCGAACTGCAATAAATAATCTGACCGTCCCGGTCTGACTATTTTGCTTTAAGCCTATTGCCTGTGCATTGAACTTTCAGGAACATTTAGCAACCTGCAGATTAAATTTGCAACTGTAATGAAATTATCTCTGTTCATATTCAGTGCTTTTTTGCTTTGTGCTGCGGCCGCTACTGCTCAAAAGAAAGACAGTACTTCATCAAAGAATGGTTTCAGAAATTTCTTTCCTGCACCAACGAACGAAAGTTCACCTGAGTATAAACTGGTTGATTCGATTTACAAGAAAGCAGCTTTATATACTTACGGATTGGATCGTAAAGTTTTCTTCGATGCTTACAAAGGATATCAATACCTGTTAGCAAAAGGAAAACTTATCAAACCAGACCTGCTCACGATCGCTGATTACAGCCAGAGTGCAAAGAATAAACGTTTATACGTAATTGATGTGAAGCAGGGCAAACTTATTCACAACACGTTTGTCTCTCACGGTCGTGGATCAGGAGCAGAATTCGCATCGGATTTTTCCAATGCACAAAGCTCTAATAAAAGCAGTCTTGGTTTTATGATCACTGGTGAAACGTATGTTGGAACGGCAGGATACAGTTTACGCTTAGATGGTGTTGAAGATGGGATTAACGACCAGGTAAGGATAAGAAATGTTGTGATGCATGGTTCTAAATTCGTGAACTACGAACGCATTTATGAGAGAGGCACAATTGGCAATAGCCTTGGTTGTCCGGCAATTCCTTTATCCGATCATAAATTGGTTATCGATAAGATCAAAGGTGGTTCTTGTCTCTTTATCTACAGTGATATTCCGCATTACAAAAGAACTTCAGCAATTTTGAATGCAAGTTTCAGTTGGCCATCATTAAAAACGATAACTACCACTGATACAACTGCAACAGCACAACAAACTTCTTCAAACGTTACAGGAAATTAGAAAGTAAAATAAGCAGCAACCAACTGGCAAACGATTCCCAGGATCAATCCTGCATAAACATCTCTGTTGGTGTGATCTGAAACGAGAAATCTTGCAGTACAAACTAACCCGGCTATCAATAAAGAAACTGCAACTGCGGCAGTCATATCAACAGATTTTACAAAAGCAAGAATGGCAATAAAAGCTGCGGCACATCCCACACCAATTGCATGCATGCTGATCTTGAAAAAATTATTGAGCACCAACGCTACAGGTGTAGTTAAAAATGTTCCAAGGAAAAAAACTCGTAACTCAAAAGGCTGGTCAGTGAAATTCTTACTCAGGTACCAAAGCCACCAATAAAACACCATCACGATCATATAAGGTGCAATGCGTTCTTTCTGGCTTTTTAGAAAGATGCTCTCGATAAACTTCAATCGCCAAAGCAAGAACACCGCAACACCAGGAAAGAAAGCGGTATTGATGAACACAACAATTGTTCTGAAACCAGCATCACTTCCCAGCATTCCTGAAAATTCGTAAGGGAAAGCTTGTGTAAGAAAAAAATAAACGTAAGTAGGAATGAACAAAGGATGAAAGATATACGAGATCACCTTTGCAATAACTTTCAATGCTGCCGGAGCATTGTACTGTTCGATCACTTGTTCATTCATCGGGGTTATAACTCTTTACGCAGCCTCGCCACCGGGATATTCAATTGTTCCCTGTATTTGGCTACTGTTCTGCGTGCAATATTATAACCTTTTTCCTGTAAGAGTTCAGTAAGACGTTCATCACTCAGCGGCTTCTTCTTATCTTCAGCTTCTATCAGATCGCTTAATATCTTTTTCACCTCTCTTGTACTCACCTCTTCACCGGTATCTGTACTCAAAGATTCACTGAAGAAGAATTTCAAACGATATGTTCCGAACTCTGTCTGAACGAATTTGCTGTTAGCCACACGGCTTACAGTAGAGATATCCAAACCTGTGATCTCTGCGATATCTTTTAAGATCATCGGTTTCAATGTTGTCTCATCACCTGTTAAGAAAAACTCTCTCTGGTAATTCATGATCGCATCCATCGTACTCAGCAAAGTATGTTGACGTTGCTTGATCATATCGATGAACCACTTAGCCGAATCGATCTTTTGCTTAATGAACAAAACAGCCTCTTTCTGACGTTTGTCTTTCTTGCTGCCCTTGTCATAATCTTTCAACATCTCACGATAACCCTCACTGATCCTGAGGTCAGGTGCATTCCTGGCATTCAGCGTGAGTTCCAGTTTACCATTGTTGTTGATGATGAAAAAGTCCGGAACAATATAACTTTCTGCTTTATTGATCTCACCAACATTGCCTCCCGGCTTTGGATTTAGACGGATGATCTGTGTGATCACATCTTTCAACTGATCATCGCTCAGGTTCAAGCCACGCTGGATCTTTTCGTAATGTTTCTTGGTAAACTCATCAAAATATCTTTCTAAAACCGAGATCGCAGTTTCAACACCTTTTCCTTCGTTGAGTTTACGCCTTAATTGAATCAGTAAACATTCTCTCAGGTCTCTTGCACAAATTCCCGGAGGATCGAATTGCTGAATTTGTTTGATGATAACCTCTATCTCAGCTTCAGTGGCATCCACATTTTGCCTGAAAGCAAGATCATCACAAATAGAAGATATCTCTCTTCTTAAATATCCATCATCATCAATACTTCCAACGATCTGCTCAGCTATTTTATAGGTTCTTTCGTCCAGGTTCAACATTCCCAGCTGATCCATCAACAGATCATGAAAGCTTCCTTCGATTTTAAAAGGAAGTGTTTTTTTATCATCAGCTTCGGGGTAATTATCATCTCTCAATTTATAATCACCCACTTCGTCATCACCTTCACTAACATAATCACTGATGTCTATATTATCGTAATCATCTTCACTGCCATCGGCTTCATAGTCATCAGACTCTGCTTCAGTAGTCTGAAACTCATCTTTCATATCATCAGACTCCTGGCCTTCTTCCGCTACTTCCAATGCAGGATTTTCTTCCAATTCTTCTTTGATCCTTTCTTCGAGGTTTGCAGTAGGTATCTGCAACAACTTCATCAACTGAATCTGTTGAGGAGAAAGCTTTTGTAATAATTTCTGTTGTAAGGTTTGACTTAATGCCATTCTGGATCCACTTATTCGTTACAAAAACATTATGAAATTCAAAGGCTGTTCAGGCTGTAAATTTACAGTCAAAGCTACCTTTTATGCAATGCATAAAGATTTGTTTTTCTGTTATATTCTTGCTATTTGCAGCCGAAAGCATAGGGCAATCTGCATCTGATTCTGTGGTAGTGAAGCCGTTAGTTGGTCTAAAGGCAGATACTTTATCACAGCCAGTAAAAACTGCCGCTTTACTTCCTGCCAATTTTTATGCCTCTAATTTGGGATTTATGTGCAAGCAGGAATTTTTGTTTGAGAAGAAGACGAGAATCCCGCTTCGTATCAGGTTGGGAAACCTGGAATATTGCAATTACCTGGAAGGAAAAAATTACCGCAGACCATAAAAGAATTACATGAAAAAATTATTGTTAGTACGGCATGCAAAAAGCAGTTGGGATGATATTTCGCAGAAGGATTTTGACAGGCCATTGAACGACAGAGGGCATCGTGACGCTCCAAAAATGGCAAAACGACTTTTGAAAGATGATGTGACTTTGGATGCTTTGATCAGTAGCACTGCAGTACGAGCATTGACCACTGCAGAGTATTTCGCTGAAGCATTCGACATCAAAAAGAAAAATATTATCCATGAACCTTCACTTTATCTGGCCGAGCCAAAAGTTTTTTTTGAAATAATTTCAAAAATTGATGACGACCACAAAACTGTGGCGATTTTTTCCCACAACCCAGGCATTACAGAATTCGTCAATCAACTTTGTAATACAAGGGTTGATGACATGCCTACATGTGCAATCTTCGCCGTTAAAGCAGATATCAAAAGCTGGAAAGAGTTTGCTGAAGCAGAGAAGAAGTTCTGGTTTTTTGACTATCCTAAAAATGAGTGAGCAGTTTAGCTAAGAGCTTAAAGGAGAGAAGGAGTAAAAGAGACTTGCAAACAGCTCTTTCTTTTCTTCGACGATTAATCTCACACAATGAGGGCATACATGTTTCGAAATAAACTATAACTAGAAGAAACAGCAGAAAACTACCGAAATCTCTTTATCTTTTTTACTTCTTCAACCCTTAGCGTCAGGTTTTTTTCTATTAGCCAGGTAAACACCACCAAATATCAATAATGCAGATAATGCTTTCGATAAAGTGAAATGTTCACCCATAAATATCATGGCGATTACTGCAGCGAAAACAGGTTGTGTATAGATGTATGCTCCGGTAGCTGAAGCTCCGATCACTGATAATCCATAAATATTGAACAGGTAAGCAAAGAAGGTTGAACCGAAAACGATGAAAGCCAATGCTGCCCATTGTTCAGGTTGAATGCCACTCCATTCTGTGGCAGTGAATTGCTCCCATCCAAAAGGCAAGATGATGAACATACCGATCGTGAACACCCAGCGGATCACTTGTAAAGGTTTATACTTCTCCATTAACGGACGACCCAGCACGAAGTAAAACCCATACAACAAAGCATTGATCACAACTAATACATCTCCTAGCAAGATATTAGGTGCTACAGTAGTACTTTCTTTTTGCAAAATGAGATTCACTGCTCCGGCAACACCAAGTGAAAGTCCGATGAACTTCCAAACATTCAGCTGTTCTCGTAATAACCATGCTGCAATGAAAGTAATGATGATCGGCGTTGCCAACATCAGCAAAGCGCCATGAATGGAAGTGGTAAGGGAAAGTCCTTTGATGAATAACATCTGGTTCAACGCAACACCTGTTGCACCACAGGCAAGAAACCGCCAGAAATCTTTCTTATCGAATAGAGCTTTTGATGGCTTTACCACGAACAATAACCAAAACAAAGCAGTGGTAACAACAACCCGCAAAACATTTAAACCAAAAGGCTGAATAACAGATGGCGTTACCGATTTAACCACACTAAAGTTCGCCCCGAAAATAAAATTGGCTGCCAATACTGCAAGATGTGCCTTTACTCTTTTGCTCATGAAGTTGCAAAACTAACTTCAGGCTTTGGTTGAAAATACTTCTGCAGAAAATCTTCCAGCTCATCATCAAGATTATTCATCTGCATCGGGAACTCACGGAAATAAAATTGTTCGGCTTTTTGCAATACATCTTTAATGGAGAGTCCCTCCTGCACTGCCGTATAAGCATATCCTTTCCTGTAGAGATAATTTGCAAGATATTCCTGCTCTGTTTGTCCTGGAGTTGGGATCAGGATCGATCTTTTTTGCAAAGCAGCAACTTCCATTACAGTTGTATAACCAGATCTACTAATGATGTACTCAGCCGAATTCATCACTCTTTCCAATTCATGACCATCAAGATGATTAACAACATTGATGTTCGAAGCAAAAGAGAATTGCTCTGAACTTCCGGGTTTTCCTCTAATGATCACAACTTCATCTTTCAGATCAGCAATGGAATCAAATATCTTTTTCTCCAGCAAAGTTCTTTGTGGCTCCGGCCCCGATATCAGGAATAAATATTTGTATTTGATCGGTGCCATCATTCTTTTAAACCTTGATAATGGTCCCAAAAATCTCAATGGGAAAGGATGCAATTCTTTGGGATGAGAAAGATCTCCGGCCAAACCATTTGCTTCGGCATCCGGAACCCAGCACTCAGAAAATTTACTGATGTAATTCCAGTTCATCCGCTGCAAACGTTTTTCCATCCATTTGAAAGATGCTTTAATATTCAGTTGATGTGTGATGAAAACGCAGGGCACTTTTTCGGTGTACAATCCATATCGATTATCTGATATCACCAGGTCTATATTATGTTGTTCGATGATCCGATTGAGCCAGTCATTTTCTTTCCTTATCGCCGACAAAATTTTAGGGATCTGAGCAAGCATCTTCAAAGGCATCCACTTACTGTTCTGGCTGTATTCAACTTCGTAGCCCGAGAGCTTCAAGAACTGCAGTTGCGGGAATTCTTTCCTCAACAAATACTCAATATCGCCATCTGCAGCAATTACAACCTGCCAGTTAAGCTTAAGAAATGCTTTCACCAGGGGGATGCATCTTGTAGCATGACCCAAACCCCAATCAAGCGGAACAATTAAAACCTTTCTGTTGTTAAATTTCATTGGTTACAAGGCAGGACTGCAATATTAGGATGGAAATTCAGTTATTTTACGGTTCAGACATCCAGTTTATGAAAATACGCTTCACCCAATTGGCACTAGCCTTGCTTTTGATATCGATGTTAGGCGTTACATCCTGCTCTAAGTCACTCTTCAAAAAGAGTAGCACGAAATACTGCGGATGTCCGTCAAGCAGATAGTTCAAAGCATTTTAAGTTGGGGGGAATATGAATTATGGAGGCAGAGACCTGTTAGTGCTGTCTAACAAGATCAGCTTAACACCACAACAGTTGGAAAAAGAAGTGCAATCACTTCATGAGTTGCTCTACAGTACTGAGAATTCTGGTTGTTTTTGCATGGCAACCGAAGTTGTCAACCTCAACAATTATACGATCATCCGAAAACGTCACTTGATTGAAAAAGCAGTCAGGGATATGGAAACGAAACCTTTCATTTTTCTTTGTAATAAAAATTAGTTACCAAAGTTTCATTACTCCGGTTTAGCTTTACTTGCGTCGCACTCTTTTACTGTAGCAATCACTTCAGCATCGCTCCGGCCCAAATTCCGACCATTTAAAAAAGTTTTTGCAGGATTAGGAAAATTGCATGTACATACATACATTTGTGTTGTGAAACTGGAAGACGCCATAAAATCAACGAATTTTAAAAGCCCTCAGCAGAAAGCAGTATTGAATTGTCTTTATACTGCATGGTGGCTTAAAAGCATGTTCAGCCGGGATCTGAAACAATTCGATCTTACGCATGAACAATACAATGTATTAAGGATTTTAAAAGGAAAATATCCGGAACAAATGTGTGTTCGTGATATTGCCAGCCGTATGATGGAGAAGAGTTCAAACGTTCCCAGGATCGTTGACAGGCTGGTAGCAAAGAACTGGGTGGAAAGAACCACATCCACGATTGATAAAAGAGAGACAGTGATCAATCTTACAGCAGCGGGTTTACAGGTGTTGCAAGATTCAACTGATGCTATGGAAACATTGTTTGGAAACATTCTTCATTTAAATAACGATGAAGCGGTTGAGCTGAATGATCTGCTTGAAAAACTGAGAGTTACAGAAGATTAAGTATTTTTTTGTAATGATACATGTATATACACGTATTTATATAAAAGGAATTACATCATGAAAACAATTCTTCACAAAGCAAACGAAAGAGGTCATGCAAATCATGGCTGGCTAGATAGTTATCATTCTTTCAGCTTCGCAGGCTTCTACGATCCTGAGAAGATCCATTTCGGAGCCTTACGTGTGTTGAACGATGATTCTGTGAAGGGCGGTTATGGTTTTGGTAAACATCCTCACGATAACATGGAGATCGTTTCTATTCCATTAAGTGGTGATCTGAAACACGAAGACAGTACCGGGAGAAAAGAAGTGATCAGGCAGAATGATGTACAGATCATGAGTGCAGGAAGTGGTATTGCTCATAGTGAGTTCAATGCGAATACAGACAAAGACGTAAAGTTTTTACAGATATGGGTTTTCCCGAAAGAGAAAAACATTGCTCCACGTTACGAGCAAAAAACTTTTAAACCAGAAGACAGGCAGAACAAACTACAAACAGTTGTTGCACCTAACGATGGAGAGGCTGTGTACATCCACCAGGATGCATGGTTCTCTCTGGGAAATTTTGAAAAAGGATTTGCTACAGGTTACACTTTTAATAAAGACGGAAACGGAGTGTATGCCTTTGTTTTGGAAGGTGAAATAAGCATCAACGGCAACAAGTTGAACAAAAGAGATGCATTGGGTGTTTGGGAAACCAACTCAATTGATATTAAAGCTGAGACTAAGGCAGAATTATTGTTGATTGAAGTGCCAATGCTGGAAGATGAATATTAAACCATCAGCCATGAAAAAAAGAACAGTAAAACAAATTTTATACGCCCAGCAGGTTGATATGGGTGGAATGCCTGTAAGGCAGCCATTCCCTTCTGCAAAAGCTGAAAGCATTGATCCATTTTTGTTATTGCATCATGCAGACATAAAAGTTCCATCGCATATTGAAACAAGACATGCTGGTGTTGGTCCACATCCACACAGAGGATTTTCTCCGGTAACATTCATCTTTAAAGGTGGTGTACATCATAAAGATTCGAGAGGTAATAACAATGTGATCTATGCCGGTGGGACACAGTGGATGAACGCAGGAATGGGTATCGTTCACAGCGAAAGACCTCCTTACAATATTCACGAGATGGGAAGTGAGCAGGAGATCATTCAATTATGGGTGAACATGCCGGCAAAGAATAAAATGGATCAACCTGCTTATTATCCATTAACCGCAGAAGAAACACCAAAGATCGAAGTAGAGAATGTCTTGATCAGCGTAGTGGCAGGTGAGTTGAATAATACAGAAGGTAAGATACCAACATTATCACCGGTGAATGCATTTACAGCAAATTTTAGAAAAAGTGGTAAGTACAATTTCACGTTACCGCAATCGCACAATGCTTTTTTATACTTACTAAAAGGCAAACTGAATGTGAACGGAACAGCAGATGTGGACCAGCATTTTCTTTTTTCTTTCAATAATGATGGAGAAGGCTTTGAAGTTGAGGCTTTGGAAGATTCTTATTTCCTGGTTGCAACCGGTGAACCCTTGAATGAACCAATAAGTTCTCACGGACCGTTTGTAATGAATACACAAACCGAGATCATGGAAGCTTTCAGGGATTACCAGCTTGGTAAAATGGGTGTATTGATAGAAGACTAAACAATTATTATTTATAATCACTCTGATTCCCATTTGGGATGATGGCAAAAATCACAACTATGGCAACTTACAAAATCGATGTAGATCACTCAGACATCATGTTTAAAGTAAAACACCTGATGATCTCAACCGCTACAGGTTATTTCAAAAAATTTGATGCTACTGTAGAAGCAAACAATGACGACTTCACTGATGCAAAAGTGTATTTCGAAGCAGATGTAGACAGTGTAGATACGAAGAATGCACAAAGAGACACGCACCTGAAAAGTGATGATTTCTTTAATGCAGAACAATTTCCTAAACTCACGTTTAAGTCAACTTCTATTGAGAAAGATGGTAGTGGTGAGTATAAACTGAAAGGTGATCTTACCATTCGTGATATCACGAAACCTGTTACGCTTGATGTTGACTTTAACGGAACTACAAAAGACCCATGGGGTTTTGAAAGAGCAGGATTTGAAGTAACAGGAAAGATCAACCGTAAAGATTTTGGTTTGAAATGGAGTGCAGTGACTGAAGCCGGTGGATTGGTAGTAGATGATGTTGTGAAACTTTCAATGAATGTTGAGTTTGTAAAGCAGGCTGATGCAACAGCAGATGCCGCTCAAAATACTGAAGCAGCTAAAGCATAGTGGCTAAGAAGTGAATAGTCAATGGTGAATATTTGTGTTGAGTGATTTGTAAGTTTTGCCAATTCACTATTGACTTTTCACCTTTTGTTGATAGCGATCTAAAAAGTACAAGAGTCACGCTAAAGACGTGATGAATGCGACGCAACAGAAGTCAAATAGTAGCAATGCAGCTTAGTTCAAAACAATAGAAATGAATATAGAGATCATATCAGGAAGTCCGAGAAAGAACAGTGTTTCGTACAGAATCGCTTTACACCTTAAAGCTGCGCTGAGCCAAAAAACCAATCACAATATTGGTTTGATAGATGTGAGAGAATGGGACCTGGGTTTGCTGCAGGATGTTTGGAAATCGGTTGATGCAACGCCTGACAGGTTTAAACCTTTAGCCAAAAGAATGTTTGCGGCCGATGCATTTATCCTCGTAACACCAGAATACAACGGCAGCTATTCACCGGCTTTACAGAATTTACTGGATCATTTTCCAAAACAGGCAAGAAAGCCTTTTGGAATTGTAACCTCATCTGTTGGAGCAATGGGTGGCATGAGAGCCAGCCAACAAACGCTATTGTTCGTTCCGGCTTTGTTTGGAGTGGCATCGCCTTATATGCTGATCGTTCCCAATGCCGATAAAAAGTTTGATGCAGAAGGAAACCTGGTAGAACAAAGCTTTACCAATTCGGTGCACACTTTTGTAACAGAATTCCTGTGGCTGGCAGAAACATTGAAGCCTGAACCGGAATTGGTGCATAATTAATTTGCAAACAATAATGGAGTTGTAGATTTGCGGCAGAACACACCATGAGTGACGAGATAAAACATGAATGCGGCTTGGCATTCATCAGATTAAGAAAGCCTTTCTCCTACTACTTACAGCAACACGGCACAGTGATGTACGGTTTGAACAAACTGTACCTGCTGATGGAAAAGCAGCACAACCGTGGACAAGACGGAGCCGGAATTGCTACAGTAAAACTGAATACCGAACCGGGTTTCCCTTTTTTATCACGCATAAGAAGCAATGCACCTCAGCCGATCGCAGATATTTTCTTTAAGATCGGCCAGGAAGTTGGTGAGTTGGAAAAATATCAACCAGACATTAAAAAACATCCGGGATTGATGAAAGGTCACCTGGCTTTTTTGGGTGAGTTGTTATTGGGTCATCTTCGTTACGGAACACAGGGTAAGAATAATGTTGAGTTCTGCCATCCTTTTATAAAGAAAGATCTTGGTCCGGGAAAAAATCTTGCACTTGCCGGAAATTTCAATATCGTAAATACAGAAGAGCTTTTTGGATTGATCAATGTTGATCCGGGAGAATTTGCAAGGCAGAGTGATCTTGCTGCAATGATGGAAGTGATCCATCATTTTTTAGTGAAGGAAGATGAGAAAAGTCCGAACGCTGCAGATGTAAGAACAGTTTTAAAGAAAGCTGTGCCTCTATTCGATGGCGGATTTACCATTGGTGGATTGGTTGGTAATGGCAACAGTTTCGTGATGAGAGATGCCCATGGAATTCGCCCGGCATATTATTATGCGAATGATGAAGTGATCGTTGCAGCCAGTGAAAGAGCTGCTATAAGAACGGCATTTAATGTTGGTGAGAATGAAGTGCTGGAGTTGATGCCGGGTAATGCCGTGATCGTGGATGCTGATGGAAATTTCTCTGTTGAGCAGATCGTTGAACCGAAAGAAAGAAGAGCCTGCTCTTTTGAAAGAATATATTTTAGTCGTGGTAGTGATGAAAAGATCTACCGTGAAAGAATTGCTTTGGGTCATCACTTGAGTAAACCAGTTTTAGAAGCGGTGAATTATGATCTTAAGAATACCATCTTCTCTTACATTCCCAACACTGCCGAAGTAGCTTATTTTGGTTTGTGTAAAGGCATGGAAGAATACCTGAACGAGATCAAGATCCAGCGTATCATGAGCTGGGGAAAGGATTTTGATGAAGAGAAGCTCACCGAAATGGTGACGAGAAAGATCAGGCAGGAAAAGATCGCTATCAAAGATGTAAAGCTGCGGACTTTTAT
This sequence comes from Chitinophagaceae bacterium, assembly GCA_024508725.1. Classification (GTDB taxonomy): domain Bacteria; phylum Bacteroidota; class Bacteroidia; order Chitinophagales; family Chitinophagaceae; genus JAEZDC01. Next base: position 747,710 of record JANINS010000003.1, read on the forward strand.
TACGGAAGATGCGAATCGCAATGAGATGGTGCAACACGTGTACGATATCACTTATGGCACTGTTCGAAGAGGTGAAGACAGCCTGGTAGTGATAGATGACAGTATTGTTCGTGGTACTACTTTAAAAGAAAGTATAGTACGGATGCTGGCAAGATTGCAACCAAAGAAGATCATTGTTGTTTCATCGGCTCCGCAGATCCGTTATCCTGATTGTTATGGAATTGATATGAGCAAGCTGAATGATTTTATTGCATTCAGAGCTGCGATAGAATTGCATAAGGAAAGAGGAACCGAAGGTGGTTTGAAAGAGTTGCTGGAGAAATGCAAGCAATTACAAAGAGATAATCAACTGCATACTGAGAATGTAGTACGGCATGTTTACAAACCTTTCACTACACAGGAGATCTCAGATAAGATTGCTCAATTAATTACTCCCGCTGATGTAAACATCCCTGTTCAGGTGATCTATCAAACCATAGAAGATTTACACGAGAGTTGCCCAACCAATACAGGTGACTGGTACTTCACCGGAAACTATCCAACACCTGGCGGTAATAAGGTGGTGAATAAGGCTTTTATGAATTATATGGAAGGGAAGAATGTGAGAGGTTATTGATATTTGTAGTATGAATTTTCAATGTGAATCCTGCGGTCAAGTTCATAGTGAGTGGCCAGCATTGGCTTTCAACTTTCCTACAGCATATCATGTGCTTCCAGATGATCTCAAGAATGAAATTACTGAATTTTCCGAAGACTTTTGCATTATTAATCATCCCGAACAAACTGATAGGTTCATAAGAGTAGTTCTGGTGATTCCGGTTAACGATCATTGCGAAAACTTAGAATATGGTGTTTGGGTTTCACTAAGCGAAAAAAGCTTTGTTGATTACATTTCAAACTTTGACAATCCTGATCATGAGGCAGAATACTTTGGTTGGTTATGCAACGATTTTCCTGAATATGAAATAGCAGACATACCAACAACAGTTGTCGCTATTAAAGGAGATAACAGACCACATATCTTTCCACATGAAGGTTTCGAACACCAACTAGTTCATGACTTCTACAATGGAATATCTAAGGTCGAGGCTGAAAAAAGGATTAATGATATGGTATCAGGAATAAGTAGCTAAGATCATCAACTTATTTACTCAACACCTTCTTAATCACCTCCACCATCTTCTCTCCTTTCTCTTTCACCTGCTCCTCACTCCACAAAGTTGAAATAGAAGTCGAGATACATCTACCCATCACTGCATCACTTGCAGAGAAATCTTGTGACTGAAACTTAGTTAATGCATCAGTTTGCTCCGGACTTAACCTGTGCAATGCAACAGCATTTTTCAGGTGATCCCATTTACGGATGTAATGCCAGTTGTTATCGAACCAATAGAAATTTCCTGCAAGAATCCCCTGGACTTTTAACTCAGCAACAACAGCCCTTGTAATCTCTTCTGTTGGTAAAAACCAGCTTAAAAAAGTACAGCTATCACCTGCAGGATCAGGAATAATTCTAAAAGAAACTTCAGGAACCTGTGATAAAATATTCTTCAGTTGCTGGTGATTCTTCTTTTGCAGCTCAAGTACACGATCCACTTTTCTCACCTGTGCCAATCCAATGGCAGCATGTAGCTCACTTATCCTGTAATTATATCCCAGGAAAGGATGCAGATCAGCACCACGATCAACACCCAAATGGTCATGACCATGATCGGTATATCCATCACATTTTGTGTACACATCTTTATCGTTCGTCATCACCACACCACCTTCTCCACAGGTCATTGTTTTTACAAAGTCGAAAGAAAAAGTTCCGGCAGCACCAATTGTTCCTACCATCTTTCCTTTATAAGAAGCACCAATACTCTGGCATGCATCTTCTAATAAAATAAGATCATGCTCTTTGCATATTTCCTGCAATGCATCAAGATCAGCCATGCTGCCACACATGTGAACAGGCATCACACATTTTGTTTTGGGAGTGATGGCTTTACGTACAGCACCCGGGTTTAACGTGAGGGTTTCATCAACATCCACCAAAACAGGAACGGCACCAACACTTAGCACACTTTCAAAACTGGCAACGAAAGTGAAAGCCGGCATGATCACCTCATCACCATAACCAATACCCAAAGCAGCAAATGCAGTGGTTAATGCAGAAGTTCCGCTACTGGTGAGCTGTGCATAGCTACAACCAAATCTTTCACAGATAGCCTGCTCCAATTCTTTTGATTTCCAGATGCCTTTTCGTGGTCCATCGAAACCATAACGCATCAGGATCCCCGTTTCCATCACATCATTGATCTCTTTTCTTTCCTCTTCTCCAAAAAGTTCAAAACCGGGCATGACTAAAAGTTTAAAGTTTGAAGTTCTTAGTTTGGAAGTGGCAAAGGTAAACGAATGAGAAGAATTATGTAACCAACTATTGTACTACTATGAGGCTACCGTTGCGTCGCACTCTTGTACATTAAGTACTCTTCTGAACAAGTAAACCACAACGACGCTACGTCACAACGAAACACAACGTTTTGAGGTGCCTGCCGCTGTGACTTTGGTTATTACTTAAACAACAGAATCTCCTCAGCTTCACTCTCATTATTATTCACATCGATTGCTGTTACTTTTAAATAACGATTGATCTTCTTATCCGAAGCCGGCAATTTGATCACAGCCCCATTGATCGCTGCGGCTGGAATAATAGCTAACAGGAAACGGGTATCCTTTATAGTTATATTATTTTCAGTTGAGTAGTAGAACGCATAATTTCTTACATCAGCATTCATATTCTTAAAACCAACTTTCAACTCATTTTGCGCCAGGCTAACTTTCGATTGATCGAGTATTGGTTTATTGGGAGCAATACTATCAACCCATTTCATCGGTGGAATAATAGCAGGCAAACGATAATAATTATTTCTCAGGCTGTCATTCCATCCATGCGGATTTGAATTAAATGTTTTGCTGCTGAAGTACACACTGCCATGTGCATTGGGTGTTTGCCTTAACATCTGCAATTGAGTAGGAATCTCTTTCGGATCTCTCCATGGTGCATCATTGTACCGGTAAATACCATGACCGATATACAACTCTTTTCCAAACACATTCTTACTCCACCAATCCAATAAAACCGTGTAATCAGCAAGCTTATGACCGATCTGCCAATACAATTGCGGCGTTACATAATCGATCCATCCTTCTTTCAACCACAAACGAATATCTGCATACAAGTCATCGTAATTCGAGCTTCCATTCGTATTACTTCCTTCAGCATCCTGCTTTTTGTTTCTCCAGATGCCAAAAGGAGAAATGCCAAACTTCACTCTCGGATTTGTATTCTTGATCGTTTCAGATAAAAGAACAATGATACTGTCTACATTACTCCTACGCCAATCTGCCCTGCTCATTCCATTCCCATACTTCGCAAAACTTTTTCCATCAGGAAATTCACCCGACTCTTTATAAGGATAGAAGTAATCATCCATGTGTATCGCATCAACATCGTATCTCGACACAATATCCTTCACCACTCTTGCTGTATGCTGTCGAACTTCAGGCACTCCGGGATCTAGCCATTTATATTTTCCGTAAGTAAGGGCCCAGTCTTTTTTGATCTTAGTAATGTGAGAAGGTGAAACGGAAGATTTACCAACTGCAAACACCGCTCTATATGGATTGATCCATGCATGAAACTCCATTCCACGTTTATGCGTTTCTTCGATCATAAACTGTAATGGATCGTAATATGGCGTTGGTGGCAATCCCTGCTTACCGTTCAGGTATTCACTCCATGGTTCTAATGTAGAAGGATAAAATGCATCCGCTACCGGACGAACCTGTACAATAACAGCATTCATTCCGTTGCGGTAATGCATATCAAGAATATTGATAAACTCCTGCTTCTGTTGCTCTACCGGCAAACCTTTTTTACTTGGCCAATCGATATTCTCAACCGTTGCTATCCATACAGCACGAAACTCATGTTTTGGTGGTAATTGCTGGGCATTCGCATTAACCAGAAAAAACACACCGTAAGTAAACAGTAAAACCTTTGCTAATTGTTTCATCATCCTTGTTTTGCTATTCTTCAGATCCACGCATTTTATCTAAAAGATCGTTAAGCATCTTTGCTTCATCAGGAGTAAGATTGAAAAGAATACCATCTAAAGAAGCATTCCTGTTATCCAACCTGTCGAGCAGTTCCAATCCCTTCTTAGAGATGGTTACATCTACCAAACGTTTATCATTCTGGCTGGTTTTCTTTTCTACCAGTTCCTTTTTTAACAGCCTGTCAACGATACGGCTGGTATCACTCATTTTATCGAGCATCCTTTCTCTTATCTGCAAGGTGCTGAGTGGAGTTTCACTACCTCTTAAAATTCTCAGGATATTGTATTGTTGCGGCGTAATGTCTTCGTGCTGCAAAAACTTTTTGATGTTTTCCAACAGCCAGTTCGAGCTGAACAAAATGTTCACCGTAGCCTTATGATGCTCGTTCCTGAAGTGGCGTTGCTGCTGTATATCGTTGTTGATACTCATAGGAAAACAGATCAAAGATAATAGAGCGCACCAGAACCAGATACTAATCTTCCCAAACTTTCAATCCTTCGCTGCAATTAGCACAGATGTCAATATTCTTTCGGCTCGTCATCAGTTCACGCCTGAACTGTTTGTAGTTATCATTGTTCCAGACTTCTTTAAAACTCTGCATCTTCAGGTTACCTAACTGGTGCATCGCATCTTTATCAAAACAACAGGGAACAACCAATCCATCCCAGGTGATCACATTCTGGTGCCATAGCTTCCAGCAATGATTTCCCATGCCGCTTTTGCTTTGCATCTTTCCATCTTTACCTACACGATAACGGCTGTATTTATCAATGGATGGAATGAGTTGATGCGGATCGGTCTCAAAATCGTATACCTGTGCTGTTTTAAAACGAACCTGGTCTACACCTATCTCTTTTCCCAATCTTTTTATGTCTTCGATCTGGTGTTCGTTCGGTTTCACCACCAAAAACTGGAAAAAAACAAAAGGTGTTTTGCTTTTTAACTCCTTCTTCCATTTTACAATATTCCTGGCTCCTTCCAGAACTTTGTCTAGCTTACCACCTACACGATACTGCTGGTACACATCCTGCGTGGTTCCATCAATAGAGATGATCAATCTATCCAAACCACTTTCAACTGTCTTTCTCGCATTCTCATCTGTAAGGTAATGTCCGTTTGTGGATGTGGCTGTATAAACTCCTTTCTCACTGGCATATTTCACCATTTCAAGGAAATCTTTATTGAGATAAGGTTCTCCCTGGAAGTAAAAGATGAGGTATAACAATTCTTTATGTATCTCATCAATGGTTTGCCTGAAGAAATCTTTCTGCAACATCCCCGTTGGACGAGTGAACTCTCTCAAACCACTTGGACATTCTGGGCAACGCAAATTGCAGGAAGTGGTTGGTTCAAATGAAATAGATATCGGGTAACCCCATTGCTTTGGTTTTCCCGTTAAACGACTAAGCCTGTAACTCGTCAAAACCTTCGCTGCATTCACAGCACGGCGCAATGTGAGTTTGCTTAAAAAGTTGATGCTATCATTCCAATTGAAATAAGACATGAGCGGTAAAAATACAACAGCGACGGCAACAAGGCAGATTTCGATTTTTCTTCACATGATTTTGAAGCAAATTTGTTCCATGCCCATCGCCCAGCACAAAAGAACATATATCAAAGAAGGTTTATTGTTCATCGCTATTTCCTGTATTGTTACTTACCTAACCTTCAATTGGTATTATAGCAGTGTTGCCGGAGAACCTGTAACAGATACGTACACTGAGTTTGGTATACAGATACCGGGCAATTACCAGATACATGGTATTGACGTGAGCAAATACCAGCAAAATGTAAGATGGGAAGCGGTTAAACAGATGAAAGTGAACGATGTACAACTCGGCTTCGCTTTCATAAAAGCTACACAAGGCACAGATAGAACCGACGCTACTTATGCACTCAACTGGAAACAGGCTAAAGAAGCTTCGATCGCAAGAGGAGCATATCATTTTTACAACCCATCGCAAACCGGCAAAGCACAGGCGAAACATTTTATTAAAACAGTGAAACTGGAATCAGGTGATCTTCCTCCGGTTTTAGATATCGAAGTAACCAAAGGTGTGAGCAGCAAAAAACTGAAGAAAGAATTAAAAGTTTGGCTCAAGGAAGTAGAAGATCATTACAAAGTAAAACCGATCATTTACACCAATGCAGGCTTTTATACCAGCATTCTTGGAAGTGATTTCGACGATTATCCGTTGTGGGTGGCTCACTACCAGGAGCTTGTTCAGCCAAGAGTTACCCGTAACTGGCTTTTCTGGCAACATAGCGACAGAGGCAGGGTAAACGGAATTGCCGCAGCAGTTGATTTTAATGTGTTCAACGGAGACTCCACAGCATTTAAAGCACTACTTTTAAAGTAGAATTCTGCTGTTATGGAACCCGAGATGAGGATATTCTTTGCAAAGATCATCAAGTCTATTTCAATGGTTGTTTTGTGGATGATGATCAATATGACTATAGGCGTATTTTTCGACTTCGCTTTTATCCACTCTTCCATCACATTAGGTAACATATTGTTCTATGTTTTCATGCTAACTACTTTATCAGCCCTCATCTGGTATTTGTTAAAGATGTGGAAACCACAGCCTGGGGCGTAACTTTCTGCTGCTGTATCCGTTCAGCAGCAAAGCATTCATCATTTTCTTTATATTCACGCCCTAACTGTACTTATGAATTTGAAAATTGTATCCCGATGGGTGGTCATTGTTGGTACTCTACTCATCTGGACCATAAAGTTTGTTGTCCGTCCCTTTGTTCACATTCCTTCTGCATGGAAACCTGTTTTCGGACTTGCCCCTAACCTAATCGGTTCTTTTCTCTTACCATTTGGTGCCTGCTGGATGTTTCAATGGATGTTTGGAATGAGAACGATCAAAGAATTAAAAATTGCCTGCTGGTTTGGATTGATACTGGTAGTGATCAACGAATACCTTCAACTCATCCCATTCTTTGGAAGAACGTTCGATTATCTCGATATACTTTCTTCTTTTATTGGTGTTGGAATTGGCTATCTCGCTTTTGCAAAACTGATGTTGAAACTGGAGTACAAAACGTATCCTTAATTTTTTTGGAGCAGGAGCAAGTACTGCTATTAAGCTCCTGTTGTGTCACTCACTTGTACGTCCGGTAATTCTATTCAGCTTTTTGGCTTCACAGCCCTGAGCATCTCCCGTTTTCCTGGTGGACCTTGCAGTTTTTCAACCGTAAATCCTGCAGCGATCATGGCTCTTCTCACATCGCCTTTGCTGCAGTAAGTAACGAGTATTCCTTCATTAACCAACAAATAATACATCAACGCAAATATTTCTTTCGTCCATAACTCAGGTTGTGCCGAGGGAGCAAATGCATCATAGAATATGAGATGAAATTTTTTTGCAGGCTTCGCATCAACCAAAGCACATTGTGTTTTATGTAAGACAAAAGAATCATTTATTTCAACATTCGTTTCCCAACCAGCTTCGTGAAGTTTCATCAAGGTTAGTTTCGAATCATATTCAAGCAGATCATATTCTTCCTTCTCTAAAGGAAATTTCTCAACAGCATAATAGTATAACTTCCTGTTTGATTTTTCAGCAAACTGCATTGTAAGTAAAGCGTTCAATCCTGTTCCAAAGCCCATCTCAAAAACATGGATACTGTTTTTTGGAAACTTCTCTACTACCAGATTCAATCCTGCATTAATAAAAACATGCATACTTTCCTGCACTGCTCCATGTTTACTATGATAAGTCACCTTCATCTCAGGTATCGAAATGGTTGGTGATCCATCTGCAGTTATTTCAACGGTTCGCTTCATTAGCTGCAAATTACTACCTTGGTTTTATGGACTACATATCCCATCTGCAGAAAGATAAAAGATTGTCGAAGATCCTTGGATCAGAAATACACGAACTAAAACTGCACAAGAATATCCCACTTCGGTTAATGGCTAGTATCATGAGCCAGCAACTGAGTACCAAAGTAGCACAAGTGATCTACAGGAGATTTCTTGAACTGTATAAAGGTAAAGAACCAAAACCGAAACAGGTTTTAGATACACCTTTCGAACAACTACGAGGCATCGGACTTTCAAATGCAAAAGTGAATTATGTAAAGAATGTTGCCGAGTTCTGCATCGAACACAAGATCACTGATAAGAAACTGCTGGCAATGGAGAATGAAGAGATCATTGAATTGCTTACTCAAATAAAAGGTGTTGGCAGGTGGACCGTAGAAATGCTGCTGATGTTCACACTAGGAAGAGAAGATGTTTTTGCACCGGATGATCTTGGTATTCAACATGCAATGATCAAAGCTTATAAACTGGATAACTCAGATAAAAAAGCGTTGCGTGAAAAGATGATAAAGCTTTCTGAGAAATGGAGTCCATACAGAACGTATGCATGTTTGCACTTGTGGAAGTGGAAAGACAATAAGCCGGAGCCAAAATAAGCTAAGAGCTTAAAGAGAAAAGGAGCAAAAGAGAAAGAAAAACTCCTTACCTCTTTTACTCCTTCAAACTCTTAGCCCCAAGCGGAGCGTTAATAGAGCTACTTAACAATCTTCAACTCATTGATCAGATTCTTTGCTCCACCATATTTATCGATCACCCACAATACATAACGCACATCTACGTTGATGGTTCTATTAAGGTCTTTATCGAAAGCGATCTTATGACTTAACGCTTCATAGTTACCGTCAAAAGCAAGACCGATCAATTCTCCATTCGCATTCAACACAGGCGAACCGGAATTACCACCGGTAATATCATTAGAAGAGATGAATCCAACTACGATATCATTTTTCTTTTTATCGATATACTGACCAAAATCTTTGGCATTATACAGATCGATAAAACGTTGCGGAAGGTCAAACTCATAATCACCCGGAACATATTTTTCCATCACACCTTTCAGCGTAGTAACATAGTCGTAATTCACAGCATCTCTTGGCTTATAACTTCTCACGCTACCATAAGAAACCCTCATCGTGAAGTTCGCATCGGGATACATCATTGCAGCTTTCTTAGTATCCATTGCCATCACTCCTTTCAGGTATCCTCTTGCCAGGTCGGTATTTTTCGTATTGAATGCCTGGTATTTTGGCAAGATGTTCTGCTGGTAATTTGTATTGAAAGCCTGTGCCAGTTTAATAGCAGGGTCTTTTCTTATGTGATCTTCATCTTTATCCTTGATGAACTTTCTCCATTTTTCATCATCTAAAATGATGGTATTATTAAACACATCAGCAGCATATTTTTTATATGCATCAGTTGCTGTTCCGTAGTTGCTGGTGAACTCGTCATAAAAACCTGCGGGATGTTGTGAAGGATCAATATCCTGCCTGAACATCATCAATACATCAGCCAGTATTCTTTCATCACTTGCCCTGTTCTCAGAAGCAAGGAAAGCGGTTCTTGCTTTATCTGCAGCCTGCAAAGCTGAATCTATCTTAGACTGTTCAGTGCCTTTGGTATTCATCAGCCTGTTCAATCCCAGCAAAGAAGTCGCAAACCTGATCAATGGAGATCCCTGAATACCTTCAGTATAATATACTCTGCTCATAGCATATGGCTTCCATGCTGCATAATTCGCAGCGTAATCATTGAAGATGTTCTCGTACTCCGGTTTTCCTTTTGCCCAGGTTAAGAAAGCCTGTTCCTGTTTTGACTTCTGACCATACACATCATACTTTTTTAACTGCTTGCTTTCTCCATCATAAAACTTCCAGTAATTGGCAATACTGGCATAATCAGATGCAAGCTGCAGTTTCACCGCAGGATCTTTCATCATCTCTTCATGCATGTATTTCAAACGCATGTCACGAAGTTTTACAAGAGAAGGATTATTGATCTCTGTTGCAAGATTCACTCCCATTGAAGTTTCGTAACGATTGGTTCCACCAGGATAGCCGAAGATCATTGCATAATCACCATCGTTAACGCCTTTAATACTTACCGGAAGAAAATATTTTGGTTTCAAGGGAACATTCTCAGTATTGTATTTCGCTGGTTTACCGTCTTTACCGGTGTACACACGGAAAACAGAAAAGTCTCCTGTATGACGAGGCCATTCCCAGTTATCCGTATCACCACCAAACTTGCCAATACTTTCCGGTGGCGTACCAACTAACCTGATATCTCTATATACATCGTATACATAGAGGAAGTACTGGTTGCCAGCAAACATAGAAGCCACTACAGCAGTTTTAAATTCATCGCCACCCGTAACTTCTTTTACAATATCTGCACTGATCTGATTGAACTTTGTAGTTCTTTCGTTTCCATTCAGATTACCCAAACCAGTCATCACCTTGTTGGTTACATCTTCGATCCTGTTAAGGAAGCGAACGGTGAGTGTTGTTGGAATTTCCTGCTGGTGATCTTTTGCCCAGAAACCATCTCTCAGGTAATTATGTTCTAATGTTGATGCTGCATTGATCGCTCCATAACCACAGTGGTGATTGGTGAAGATCAAACCTTTTGAACTAACGATCTCACCGGTACAACCATTACCAAAAATGATGATCGCATCTTTGATAGAGGCTTTGTTGGCAGAATACAATTGCTCAGATTTGAGCTTGAGTCCTTTTTTCACCATGTCGGTGTACACTTGCTTACCCAACAGCAATGGCAACCACATTCCTTCGTCGGCCTGGCTTTTAAGCACAGACACTAACAGAACAATCGATAAAACGAGTCTTCTCATGTATTGAAATTTTAAATGAAAATGCTAACTGTCGCTTTAGTACAAAAATCAGGCGACAAAAGTAGTGATGATATAGTTGAAAAGTGAAATGTCTTTGAGATACGAATATCCCGGAGGATGATCTTACTACCATCGACCATCGACTTTTCACCTTTCACTTTTGCCTTTTGACATTCTGCTTTGCTATCTTGCACCAAACCAAAACTGTTCTATGGCCTTTAACTGGCAAACTTTCAGAACCCGGGCATTATCTGCAATTGTTTTTGTGATCGTAATGCTTGTTGGATTGCTTTGGAATCACTGGAGTTTTTTGGCTTTATTCTCTATTATTCATTTTGGTTGCTGGATAGAATACCAAAGATTGGTTGAAAAGATCGATCCGAACTATGCAAAGATTTCTGTCTTTCATCGCTATGGTGTAATGGCTACAGGCTGGGGTTTTATGCTATGGATGACGAATGAAGCTTACAGGATCTCTGATGTGAGGATGTCTGATGTAGGATTTTGGATGATGGTGATTGGAGCTATAGCTGTGAATGTTGATACGGTAATACAGAGAAGAGGTAAGTTGATAGCACATTCACTGATGGGGCTGCTGTATATTTCTTTGAGTTTGGGGTTACTGAGAGACTTAAGAATCTCCCTTAACCAATATGAACACATGCAAGAAGATTTCAGTCATGGAAATTTTATAACCATCAACTTTTGGTTGCCCATTTTCGTAATTCTTTGCATGTGGGTAAATGATACAATGGCTTATATTGTTGGTTCACTGATTGGAAGAACACCTTTTTCTAAGATTTCTCCAAAGAAAACGTGGGAAGGTACAATTGGTGGCATTGTACTCTGCACTCTGTTTATGGGATTCGCACTATACAATTATAAAGAGTCTATTCATTGGTTTATCATTGCCGCCATCGCTGCCATTTTCGGCACTCTCGGTGATCTCTTCGAATCCAAATTAAAACGCATGGCCGGTGTAAAAGATTCCGGGCAAATGATGCCGGGCCATGGTGGATTTTTAGACAGGTTTGATTCCTTGTTACTAGCTACACCGTTTGTGTGGTTATATATCTGGTTGTTCGTTGGAAGATAAGTGTCACGCAAAGAAAATTATTGATATTGTAATTCGAAGTTCGTGACGGGAGAGGTAAAAGGTTCTAACTCATAAATCATTATCGCAAAGATCGCAAAGGGTTCTTTCCCTCGGAAAGAATAGAGCTTAGCGGTCTCTGCGGTTCCTTTGTGTCCTTTGCGATACTGTTTCTCTATATTTGTCGCCTAAATTCTCACCATGAAAGTTCATAAGGAAGGTTACGCTTCAATAGGTATTGCAGCATTGTTATTCGGCATTATCAATGTGCTTTCCTTCATGTTTTTGATGGATAATTACCCAAGAACAGCATTGGCATTATTTATAGTTACGATGTTGCTGTTTCTTTTTGTGGTATCGTTCTTCAGAATTCCTTACCGCAACCACACCGTTGGCGAAAAACAAGTGATCTGTCCGGCTGACGGCAAAGTGGTGGTGATAGAAGAAGTGGTGGACGAAGAATATTTCAAAGACAAAAGAATACAGGTGAGTGTTTTCATGAGCCCGGCTAATGTTCATGTGAACAGGAACCCCATCAGTGGTGAAGTGTTGTACAGCCAATATCATAAAGGAAAATACCTGGTGGCATGGCACCCGAAATCTTCTACTGAGAATGAAAGACATAGTGTGGTGCTTCAAAATGCTTACGGAACAATACTCGTTAAACAAATTGCCGGAGCTTTAGCCAAAAGGATCGTTAACTATCTTTCTGCGGGTCAGCAGGTGAAGCAGAACGAAGAGCTTGGATTTATCAAGTTCGGTAGCCGTGTAGACCTTTTGTTACCAATTGGAACAGAGGTAAAGGTGAAGCTGAACCAGGTTGTGAAAGGTGGTGTTACGGTATTGGCGGAGTTGAAATCCTGAGTTGACAGTGACAGATGACGGTTGACAGGAAGTACAAGAGTGCGACGCAACGAAGATCAACCGGAGAACCTGTAGCTGGTTACATTAAATTTTTCTTCCTCTGTGTTTTAACAGCTTAGATCAGCCTCGTTTTCAGCTGAAAAGCTATATTTGGAACAGTAAAACGTTTTACAATGAAGAAATTTTTCACTTTGATGGTTGCTGCTTTACTGGTTAGCGGCGCTTCTTATGCTTGTGGCGATGGTAAAAAGTGCGACAAAGAAAAGAGTTGCTGCAAAAAAGAAGGCAAGTGCAGTAAAGACACAAAAACCACCAAGAACACAAAAGAAACTAAGAAAACCAAGAGTGGTAAAACAACCACTGTTAAGGCTTAATTAGCTTGTGTGTGTAAAGAATTTGAAATCCCGCGGTTGCGGGATTTTTATTTTCTTGCCTTGCCGATAAGCCAGATCACCAGAACGATGATGAGCACTACGACAATCACACCTGTCCATATTCCTGCTTTGAAAATTCCACCGATCACCTCACATGAACTCGCTGTGAACATGATCATGGCAAGCATTGCCAGCACGGGTAAATTGATCTTTTTCATTCTCGCTTTTTGAGGTAGCGTCTCAAAAGCTTTGCCAACAGTTTGATAGTGAATGGCGAATAGTCAATGGTCAATAGTCAATCTGCTATAAAATGGCTTCCAACTCTCTCAGGTGGGTAATAGTGTAAGTGGGTTTTACATTCTGATGAATGGGAATATTCAGATGGTTGACGAATATCGTATCTAGACCAGCATTGATCCCTCCCTGGATATCTGCATCGAGATTATCACCGATCATGATGCTTTCTTCGCAACAGGTACTGCATTTTTCCAGTGCAAAATCGAAAATTTCTTTGTTGGGTTTAAGACTCTGAGAAGTCTCAGAGGTAATTACTTCTACAAAAAAATCAGTTAGCTGGGCGTTTTCGAGCTTGCTTCGCTGGGTTATATCGAAACCATTGGTGATGAGGTGAAGCTTGTAGCCTTTATCTTTTAAGTATGTGAGTATTTCATTGGTGTATGGAAAAAGGTTCTTCTTTAATGGCAGTCTTTCCAGGAACTGCACACTCATGCTTTTGGAAAGCTTTTCATCAGCCAGTTTAAAATCAAGTAAGGCGAGCCACATTCTTTTCCATTTCAGCTCGTCTTGTTTGATGAAGCCTTTGGTGAACTTATCCCATAAACGTGTGTTGTGGTAGCTGTATCTTTCGAAGAATGCATCAAAGTCTGGGATATTACGGTCTGCAAGCCTGTTTGATTCGTACAACTCCTGTAAAGTTTCTTTCGCATTCGCTTCAAAATCCCAAAGTGTATGATCAAGGTCGAAAAACAGGTGCTTGTATTTCATGAGTGGCGAATGTACGATTGGTTTTCACGCAAAGGAAATGGTTGAACAATGAACGTTAAACAACTTTGCGAGGCTTTGCATCTTCTTTGCGTTCTTTGTGGTACTGGCTTTAAAACTTATCACAATGAATATTGTTATCACCGGAGCATCGAGAGGTATTGGCGCTGCTATTGCAGAACGTTTTGCAGCTGAAGGAAACACACTTATACTTTGTGCAAGAAATGAAGAGAAGCTAAAGCAGTTTGCAGATGAATTGCAACAAAGAACAGTAACCACTGTGCTTACTTATGCTGCTGATCTTTCTAAGAAAGAACAAGCGATTGCTTTTGGTGATTGGGTGAACCAACATTGCCCGGTTGATGTGCTGGTGAACAATGCCGGAAGTTTTGTTCCCGGCAGTATTCATGATGAGGCTGATGGTAATCTTGAGAAGATGATCGAAGTGAACCTGTACAGTGCGTATCATCTTACAAGAGTTTTAGTGCCGCAGATGATCGAAAGAAGATCTGGTCATATTTTCAATATGTGTTCGATCGCTTCTTTAAAAGCTTATGCCAATGGCGGATCTTACAGCATCAGCAAATTTGCATTAGCAGGTTTTTCGAAAAATCTTAGAGAAGAATTGATGCCGCATCATATAAAAGTTACTACTGTATATCCCGGAGCTGTCTATACAGATTCATGGAGTGGAAGTGGTGTTGCTGAAGAAAGGATCATGGAATCGAAAGACATTGCCGAGATTATGTTTGCTGCTGCACATTTATCACCTCAGGCCTGTGTAGAGGAGATCGTGATGAGACCGCAGTTGGGAGATCTTTAGTTGACAGTTTGCAGTTGACAGGAGTTCAGCATCTGTTGCTGAATATTGATCAGGAAGTAGAAGAGTGCGACGCAAGTAAGGCTTAATAGTAGCACTGGCTCCGGCTCAATATCAAACCTCGAATCCCAAATTCTAAATTATTTATCTTCGCCGGATGGATGAGTTGTTACAACAGATCAATGGCTACAAGCAAGAAGTAGAAAGTGTTTCAGCGAAAAGTGCTGATGAGGTGGAGCAGTTCAGGATCAAATTCCTGGGTACTAAAGGTATTGTGAAAACCGTGATGGGTGAAATGAAAAATGTGCCGAATGAAAAGAAGAAAGAATTCGGCCAGATATTAAATGAATTCAAACTTTTTGTAGAAGCAAAATATGAGTCGTTAAAAGAAAGTGGCGATGCTGCTGAAGAAGCGGGTGATCATTATGACTGGAGTTTACCCGGCTCTCCTATCGCTGTAGGCACACGTCATCCTTTATCGATTGTTCGCAACAGGATCGTTTCCATTTTCCAAAGATTGGGTTTCGCATTGGCTGAAGGTCCGGAGATCGAAGACGACTGGCACAACTTCGGCTCGATGAATTTGCCTGAAGATCATCCTGCCAGAGATATGCAGGATACGTTTTACATCAACACCAATCCCGACTGGTTGCTTCGTACACACACCAGCAGTGTACAGGCAAGAGTGATGGAAAAACAAAAACCACCAATCAGAATTATCTGTCCCGGAAGAGTGTATAGAAATGAAACCATCAGTGCAAGAGCACATTGTTTCTTTCACCAGGTAGAAGGTTTATACATTGATGAGAATGTAAGCTTCGCTGATCTGAAGCAAACCCTTTACTTTTTTGTACAGGAGATGTTTGGTAAGGATGTGAAGGTGAGATTCCGTCCATCGTATTTTCCTTTTACAGAACCAAGTGCAGAGATGGATATCAGCTGCTTGATCTGCGAAGGAAACGGTTGCAGCGTTTGTAAACATACCGGCTGGGTAGAAATATTGGGTAGCGGAATGGTTCATCCGAAAGTGCTGGAGAATTTCGGTATCGACAGTAATAAATACACAGGATTTGCTTTTGGAATGGGCATAGAACGTATCTGCCAGCTTAAATACAGGGTAAATGACCTGAGGTTGTATTCGCAAAATGATATCAGGTTCCTGAAGCAATTTACCAGCGCCATTTAGTGTAGAAAACTTGACGAAAATCAGTATAACAGGTAAGCCTCACATCAGTGGGGCTTTCTTACTTTTGCCGCAGTTCAAAAACCAATTGCGATGAGTAAACTGAGTAACCTTGCCGAGACTTTAATTGGATCCGAGATAGTTCGTTTGGGTAATGCCATCAACGAAAGGATCAGACAAGGTGAAAAGATCTATAACTATACAATCGGAGATTTTGATCCTTCTATTTTCCCTATTCCACAAAGATTAGAAGAGCTGATTCTTGAATCTTACAAGCAGCACAACACCAACTATCCTCCGGCAGATGGTGTGCTGGATCTTAGAAAAGCAGTTGGCTCATTCATCAAAGAATGGGAAGGACTGGATTATGGAACCGATGAAATATTGATCGCTGCTGGTGGTCGTCCGTTGATCTATACATTGTTTAAGACGCTGGTTGATAAAGGTGATAAAGTGATTTATCCCGTGCCTTCATGGAATAATAATCACTACATCCACTTAACTGACGGGCAACATTGTGTGATAGAAGCTACACCTGAGAACAACTTCATGCCTACTGTTGAAGACATTGCACCTTGCTTACCAGGAGCAACATTGCTGTGTTTGTGTTCTCCTCAAAACCCAACCGGAACCACATTGGGGAAGGAACAACTGGAAAGCATTTGTGATCTTGTGCTGGATGAAAATAGAAGAAGAGGTGAGAGAGATAAGAAATTGTATGTGATGTACGACCAGATGTACTGGACACTCACTTATGGGCAAACACAGCATTACAACCCAGTTTCATTAAGACCAGAAATGAAAGACTATACGATCTTCATTGACGGAATTTCAAAAGCATTTTCTGCAACAGGTGTAAGGGTTGGCTGGAGTTTAGGTCCGGCTGCTGTTATCGCTAAGATGAAGAGTTTGCTGAGTCATGTTGGTGCATGGAGCCCAATGGCTGAGCAGAAAGCCACAGCGAAATATCTTGGTGAAACAGATAATATCAGAACATATCTAATCAACTTCAAGTCGGAGTTGAATGAACGTTTGGTGAGTTTATACGAAGGAATGATGAGCCTGAAGAACAAAGGTTATGCTGTTGATGCCATCACTCCACAGGCTGCGATATATCTAACCATCAAATTCGATCTAGCCGGAAAAAAGACTGCTGATGGCCATACTTTAGAAGACCAGGCTGCAGTCACTGCTTATCTTTTAGCTGAAGCAGGATTAGCGATCGTTCCTTTTTATGCCTTTGGTGCAGGAAAACAAAGTCCATGGTACAGGCTTAGCGTTGGTACGTGTAAGAAAGAAGAGATCAGTGAGATGTTTGGAAGGTTAGAGAATGCTTTAAGTAAATTATCTTAAGAAAATCGATTTATCGAGTAAACGGGACTTTAGAGTGGCTCATTCTTGAAGATTGAACACTTAATCTGAATCAAGATCCAAATGCTTTGAGTTCACTTCTTCTCCAAAGAATAAACTGCCTTTGTTGTTGAAGTCTTCCGGTGAATCGGTCGTGTAAAATTGCTTTGAACTTCCTTTTGATAAACGTTCTTCCATTTCAGGATGACGTCTCAGGTAATCGGCCAAACTGTTGGCAACAATGTCTCCCTGTGATATGATGGTAACATCAATTGGTGCATATTCTTTGATCTTCTCCAGCATCAAAGGATAGTGCGTACAAGCCAGGAGAATGGTATCAATATCGGGAGCTGTTTCGAGTAAGTTCTCCAGGTTTTTTCTTACAAAGAAATCAGCTCCTTTGCTTTGATGTTCGTTGTTCTCGATCAAAGGAACCCACATTGGACAAGCTTCCTGGTAAACTTTTACATCAGGAAAGAACTTGTGGATCTCTATCTCATAAGAACCTGAGTGCACTGTTCCATTTGTGCCCAATATTCCAATGCTCCTGCTGTTTGTATAATTACCGATCACTTCTGTAGTTGGACGAATTACGCCCAATACTCTATTGTCGGGAGCAATTTTTTCCAGGTCATTCTGTTGAATCGTTCTCAACGCTTTTGCCGAAGCAGTATTACAAGCCAGCACCACCAAAGGACAACCTTGTTTAAAGAACCACTTCACACATTCTAACGTGTAATGATACACTGTATCGAAAGACCTGTTGCCATAGGGTGCTCTTGCGTTATCACCTAAGTAGATGTAATCGTATTGCGGAAGTTTGGTTACGATCTCTTTCATGATAGTAAGACCACCATAACCGGAATCGAAAATTCCTATCGGGTTTGTTGCAGGCATGTAACAAAAGTACGAAGTACAAATTTGGAAGTATGGTATCCGGCTTTCAGTATCGTATAAAAAAAGTACGAAGCACTTACGCACTTCGTACTTTAAAATCTATCCAGAATGATATTAGTTCTTTTTAGGAGCTGGCTTAGTACCTGTTCCGGGATTTGTTTTTGGAGGTGCAGCTTGTTCTTCTTGTCCACCACCTAACTCTTCCGGCAATTGTATCTTCAATTCTTTTGCAACAGGAACAAACAGGTTCTCGATCTTGGTAGCTCCCATTCTCAAAGAATATTGCTCAAGTGCCTGCGGATTTAAAACGATAGCATAGTTGCCTTTCTGTAATACTTTTTGGTAAGCAGTGAATACCTGGTTAGCCATTGGACCAGCCAGTTGATTTCTTTTTGCTTCAATTTTTTGCTGAGAGTATTGCTGCCAGTAGATCAGGTTAATGGCAACATCATTTCTTTGTCTCTGGATCAGGTCCAATACATTCTTTGGTTTACCTGAAGTAGAATCAGCCTTAAAGGTGCTATCCAAACGCTTGAATTCTGATTGGAAGAAATCGTATTCAGCAGTAAGAGAATCTCTTTCAAATATCTGGAGTAGTGAATCTACTCTGCCATAACCCGGCATTGCTGTAACCATTGTTTCAAGATCGAAAAATCCAATCTTCACCTGAGCCTGGGCTTTTGTTTCGTTAGAGAAAACCAGTAAACCCACCAGGGCTACCACAGCGATCAAAACTTTCTTCATTGTTTGTAGTTATTAAAAATTGAGGTTTATGTTATTTGATTCCCAGCTCACGAAGCAGCTCTTCACTCTTGTCAAGCTTGGGGTCGGCAAATATAACCGTAATTCCTTCACTTTTGTCTAAGATGAAGTCGTAGCCACGGCTCACAGCCATTTTTTGCACTGCATTATACACTTTGTCCTGGATCGGTTTTACAAGCTTCTGTCTTTCTTTAAAAAGATCACCTTCGTAACCAAATCTTTTCTTCTGCAGATCACGAACATCTTTCTCTTTATTAAAAAGTTCAGTCTCTCTTTTCTTCTTCAGGTCTTCGCTTAACATGTATTGCTCAGCATCGTAATTTTTATACATCCTGTCTAACTGAGATTGCAAAGTATCGAGTTCTGCCTGCCATTGAATACTGAGTTGCTCCAACCTTTTTTCTGCAGCAGTGTATTCCGGCAACTTGTTCAAAATATACTTGGTATCAATGATAGCATATTTCTGTGCTGAAGCTGCGAAACTAAAAAGCGTAAATGCAAATACGGCAAGTAAAAGCTTTTTCATAATCTTGAGTTTGAATGTTTCGTCGTTTGAAAGTTTGAATGTTGTAGTTGCAATAACTTTCAAACAATCAAACGCTCAAACTGTTGAACTATTATTATTCCGGTTCAAAACCTAACATGAACGTGAACCTTGCGGCATCTTTCATTTTAGTATTTGGTCCTACCCTATCTAAGCCAATTCCATAATCAAATCCAAGCAAACCAAACATTGGCAGGAAGAATCTCATACCTACACCTACTGAGCGACGAAGCTTGAACGGATTATAATCTTTCATGCTATACCATCCATTTGCTGCCTCGAAGAAAGTAAGACCATAGATCGTACTGCTTGGATTTAGACTGAAAGGATAGCGTAATTCTAAAACGTATTTGTTAAAGATGGTAAAATATTGTTGCGCTGCCTGCTGATCAGGGTTTACTCTTGGGTTAGAACTTTCATATACCGGGTAACCACGATGTGCAATGATGTCGAATCCAAGCAAAGCGAAGTTGTTACTTAAACCTGCATCACCCACCTGGAATCTTTCGAATGGCGAGATGTTCAACTTGCTGTTGTAACGACCGATAAATCCTGCTTTGATCGCAGCTCTTAAGATCAACTGCTTGTTTCTCTCTTCGCCAGATGCTCTTGTTAAAGGCACAAACCACTCACCTGTATATTTCCATTTGTGGTATTCAACCAACTCGTAAGGATTGGCTTTGTATACCCTGTTTGGATCGATCAGAGAATATGGTGGCGTGAACTGTAAGCTGAGTAAAAAATTAGAACCACTTGTTGGGAAGATCGGGCTTGGACCGGTTGAGTTACGAGCCAATGCCAATCTGAAACTCAAATTGTTTGAAACGCCATTATCAAAACCGGGAAGATTCACCGGATCGATAGAATAGTTTTTCAACTTATATCTTGTGTAGTTGATACCGAACGAAAGACTGAAGAAGTCATCCGGCCATTTCAATTGCTTACCAAGGCTAAGCGATATACCCGAAGTTTTGATATAAGAATTGTTTGCAGCAGAGCTGGTATACTTTCCCAGAACAGGATCGTAAGCATTTGCAAACTTGGTATCATACACACTTACAGTAAATGCATTTCTTTTCTTTCCACCCAACCAGGGCTCTGTGAATGAGAAGTTGTACGAACGGAAAGCTCTGCCATTACTTTGTACACGAATGCTGAGTTTTTGTCCGTCTCCGGAAGGCAATGGACTCCATGCCGATTTCTTCCAGATATTCCTGATAGAAAAATTATTGAACGAAACACCCAAGGTACCAGTCAAACCGATTCCGCCACCCCAGCCTGCACTCAGCTCAAGCTGATCGCTGGATTTTTCTTCGAGTTTATACGTAATATCAACTGTTCCGTCATCAGGATTTGGAACTACGTTCGGATCGATCTTTTCCGGATTGAAGAAGTTGAGCTGTCCCAATTCACGAACAGATCTCATCAAATCGCTACGACTGAATTTTTCACCCGGAATGGTTCTCAACTCACGACGCACTACATAATCTTTTGTTTTATCGTTACCAACGATATTGATATTGCGAAGCGTAGCCTGTGGACCTTCAACGATCCTGATCTCGTAATCGATAGTGTCGTTATACACAGCAGTTTCTACCGGATCTGCACGGAAGAAAAGATAACCATCGTCCATATATAATCCGCTGATGTCTCCACCTTCAGGCGACATTTGTTTGCCTAGTTTTTTATTCAGCGTTTCGAGATTGTACACATCACCTTTCTTAATACCGAGTATCAGGTTCAATAATGAATCAGAATATTTTGTATTTCCTTTCCAGGCAATATTTCCAAAATAATATTTGCTTCCTTCATTTACCTGAATGCTGATCTTAAGATTCTTTTTCCCGTTAACATCAATGGTTCTAACAGTTGTGTCAACAATAACAGCATCACGGTAGCCCTGGGAGTTATAGAAAGCAATCACTTTATCAAGATCGTCTTTGAACTTTGCTTCATTGTACTTAGCACTTGCAAACGGACGGATCTTTACATAAGGCTCAAGAAAACGCTTGGTTTTTGTAAAAGTGAGGTAGCCGTAATCTTTACGGTATTGCTCAAGGGTATAAGCATTGCTGTCTTTTGCAGGATGAAGTGTTAACCTGGATTTTTCCTTTGTATCCTTCATTTCTTTTTTCAACTTCACAGGATCAACAGTATTACCAGAGAATGATATCTGCTCGATCTTTACTTTATCGCCTTTGTCGATATGAAATACCAGTGATTGGCAGTTCTCCGTATTAGGATCTGTTTTGGTTTCTATCCTAACATTTACATTCTGGTAGCTCTTATCATAAAAATATTTCTGGATCGCTTCGATTGCTGTCTTACGCATGTTCTCAGTGATCACACGACCTTTCACCATTCCTGTTTTACCTGAAAGATCTTCTGACTCACTTTTCTTAACACCGGCAAAAGTGAAGTTGCAAAGTCTTGGTCTTTCAGTAACAACGATCTCGAGATCGATTCGGTTGTCTTCGTAAAGCTTGGTGATGTATATCTCAACACTGGAAAAGTAATTCTGCTTCCAAAGATTCTGAATGGCTTTTGAGAAGTTGTCACCACCAGGAATAACTACTTCATCACCTTTATTCAGGTTTGCGATAGAGATCAATAAAGCCTGATCAAAGTATTTATTACCGGTAACTCTTATCTCGTTGATGTGATATTTCTTCGGAACTTTTTGATTGAATATATCGATCAGGTTAGGATCGACAGAAGTAGGATGGGTAGTATCACTTTGGGCAGATGCCATGAGTGATACAGAAGAAAAAATAAGTATAGCAATTAAGCGGTAAACTTTCTGCATCAGGGTAGCTATTTGGTTGGTTGTCTTTACACTCACAAAAGAAATTCAGCCTTGTGGAAAAGCAGCAAATTAACGGGATTATTCGAAAACGTTTGTTAAATCAACCCTTTATAATGGCTTAAACTAAGCCATTACAGGAGTGGGAGAAACCTGTTCGCTGGTCTTTCCGAAACGTCTTTCACGGTTCTGGAAATCGATGATGGCTTCATAAAGATTTTCTTTTCTGAAGTCTGGCCAACGGGTATTGGTAAAGTAGAGTTCGGCGTAAGCAAGCTGGTATAATAGAAAATTGCTGATGCGGTACTCTCCACTCGTCCTGATCATCAGCTCCGGATCGGGAAACTGGCTGGTGGTTAAATAGGCCTGTAATGTGTTCTGATCAATATTCTCCGGATCGATCTTTCCTTCCTTCACATCTAATGCAATAAGTTTTACTGCATTTACCAATTCCCACCTGCTACTATAACTCAAAGCCATCACAAGGTTTAGCCCTGTATTCTGGCTGGTCATTTCCAGTGCTTCCTGCAATTCATTCCGGGCATAGTCAGGTAACATTTCCTTGTCGCCGATAACATGTAGCCTGATATTATTTTTATTCAGCATGGAAACTTCTTTGCGTATCGTATCAACGAGAAGTTCCATTAAACCATCTACTTCGTTCTTAGGACGATCCCAATTTTCTGTACTGAAGGCATATAAAGTAAGATAACCTACACCCAATTCGGCACAGCCTTCAACTATGTTTCTTACACTTTCAACTCCATGAAAATGGCCGTACAGCCTGTCCTGTCCTTTTTCTTTTGCCCAACGTCCATTACCATCCATGATGATGGCAATATGACTTGGCAGTCTTGATTTATCGATTTTTTCTAACAGGTCTTCAGGCATGGCATTCTTCCTCTGGAGTGCAAAGGTAGAAAAATCAGTGGTTGGAGACAGCTATTTTAGTGGTATCAATACTTAGGACAACGGTAAGATGTAATATTGAACGAAACACCAACCTGTGCTATGATGTAACCATCTTTCTGCTTGCTGTTTCCACGTTGTCTTCCTTTGATGCCAATAGGTGTACCATACTCGTAGCTTCTGTCGCTAAGTAACTGAGCAATAGAAGGATCTCCTGTTGGCGTTGCCGAAAATGCATCGGGAGCATAAGTGGTGCTTACATCATCCAGGTAGTCTGTATTTGTGAAGCGATAGCCTGCCTCTGCAAAGAAATTAAGGCTGGGACTATAATTATATTTGAAGCCAACAGATAATGGAAAGCAAACTGCCATTGGTGAATAAGGCTTTCTTTCAGGATAATTTACATTGCCTTGTCCTTCAGTTCCCAATGGACGTAAAAAATGCTTTTGCTCTTCTCCGTTCACAATTAAATAAGCATAAGGATCATAAGAGAAAATGCCTACTCCCAATGAAACATACGGAGTAAACGAGTAACCTTCAACCCCTGGATAGAATTTAAAGAAGTTAAATTGTCCATGCAATGAAAGTTCCCAGATGTTAGAATTAAAGCTCAGGTTACGGATCTTTTGTGCTTCATTTTTACTGTAAGCATCAGAATAACCCACTTTAGCATAGTTTCCTGCAATCTTTAACCCGATATAATTATTGAACTGCTTGGTAAAAAACACACCTGCAGAAAATTTAGGGCGGCTTGCACTTCCTCTTGTATTCAGATCTCCATAATAATGTGCAGCCCCGATCGCTACGCCAAATTCACCTGCATGTACATAAGCATCCAGGGTTTGTGCTTTTACTGTAGTACCAGCTAACAAACACAATACGGGAATAATGATTCTCTTAAGCATGACGCAATATAATAATTGAAAGAACGTCAAATTTGCGATTTTCTTTTATGAAAAACGTTAATCAGTCAAATAAAATCAGTTTCTGCGGTCAAGGCCCCAGGTAAGTTTGGTACGAAGTGTAGAAAGAAAACTGTTCTCATTAAGCCGTATCAAGCTCACCGTAAAGCGTTCTTTCTTAACGGCTAACTGGATATCTTTTGATACGATCTCACGTCTTGCATCCAGTGCACAGATGAATTCTTCTGTTCTCCCTTCCACTTCGAAAGAAATAATATTGCTATCGGGTACCACGATCGATCTTACAGTGAGATTATGAGGCGCTACCGGAGTGATAACGAAGCTATTGGAGTCCGGAAACACGATCGGGCCGTTACAACTCATATTATAACCTGTTGATCCTGTAGGAGTTGATACAACCAGGCCATCTGCCCAATAACTATTGAGGAACTCACCATTGAGATACGTGTGTATCTTGATCATGGATGATGTATCTCTTTTATGAATCGCAAACTCATTAAGTGCAAAAGATGCGTTGCCGAAAAGTGGGATGCTTGCATCAAGATGAATGAGGGTTCTTTTATCAACCAGGTAAGTTCTGTTGGCCAAAGCATCTACTGCAGATGCCAATTCATCTTTACCAATGCTTGCCAGGAAACCCAAACGACCGAAATTGATACCCAAAACAGGAATGTTTTTGTCGTGCACATAAGTAATGGTATCGAGTAAAGTTCCATCACCACCCAAACTAATGATACAATCAAGGCTTGGATGCAGATCTTCGGCAGAATTAAAAACTTCATGATCGGTAACGCCAAACTGAGTAGCCAGTGGCTGGTAAATGATCACACCAAATCCCTGCTTGGCCAGTTCGTTTATTAACAGGTGAAGCTGACTGCCTTGTTCTAATTCTAATCCACGACTGTATATGGCAACTTTCATTCTTAGCTATTGGTTCCGCAGCAAATTTGCTGGCTTAAAGATATGCCGCCCAAGTGTCACGCCAAAAGTTGTGATAAATGCGACTTGTATCACAACGTAATCAATCAAAAATCACTTCGGGAGTGTAAAAATAGTCCTTGTTGGTTAAGTTGATTGAAGCTATACTCAAACCGGATCACAAAATCATAAAAGCTCACCACATCTATTCCCACACCATAGGTTCGCAGCCATTTGTTGCTGAGTGATGTGTAGTGAGATGGTTGTTTGTCGTAAGCGTAACCCACATCGCCAAAAACTTTTAATAATATCCGAAAAGGAATTTTATCGTGACCCTGGATTACGATAGGTGGTTTGATATTAAAGTTGAGTACTTCGTGCCTGGCAGTAGCTCTTGCAACAAAGCCGGCCACACCATCGGCAACATAATATTCCAGCCCTCTCATATACAGATCACCGTATCCAAACAATCTTTTATTATAATATGGCTGATCAAAAGGAAGTTTAAGTGTTCCTGTAGCCTGCAGGTATAACTGGGACTTTGGAAAAACCGGGATGGTATATGTTGCTGATGCATTCAATTGCCACATATCAATATCCCTGCTGAAGCCTCTTTTTAGCAGAGAGCCATAAAAAGTTACACCTTTTGTTGGGTAAGGTATGTAATCAACATTTGCATGATGAATGGAATAAGTAATATCTACAAAGCTGAGGTTTGTTTTTGCTGAAGGAAAGAAATCGGGGTTGAGTTTTATAACCGCAGTATCAATTGTGCTGTTGGTATAACTGAATTTGAGGAAATGCCTTGTTCTGATCTTTGGCCGGTAGCTGAATCCAATTTCTCCCCTAAAACCCTTTGCCAAAAACCTGTCTTCTCTGTAAGCCACCATTTTGTTGCTGTCTGTTTTATAAGCAACTTCTTTATTACGGGAGTAATCGAATCCTACATCAAAACCAAACTTGAGCGATTTATCTGCAGCCGGCTGGCTATAACTGAAAGAAACAAGCTGGCTGTAACCTGTTACAAGGTATAAACGAAGATTATCATTTCTTCCGCTGAAGTTGTTGTGCGTAAACTTCAATCCATAATTCACACGGCTGAGGCTACGATTGTAATCTTTCCACCATTCATTAAAATTTCTTGCAACGATCTTGAAATAAGGCAATGGAAAAAGGTACCATCTTTCTTTAACGGTGACTTTAATAAACACAAGATCATCTACCTGCCTGTCTAGTTTTACATCTACTTCAATAAATAATGCGGTATTCATTAACTGCTGACGGGCCAGCTCCATTTTTTCAGGAAGCTCACTCAACAACATGGCATTACCTATTTTAAAAGGTATTTCTCTTTCGATGATGTATGGCTTTGTTTTTTTATTGCCTACTGTGTAGATATCGGCAATGATCACTGGTGTTTTATCAGATTTGAATGATGCAGCAGAATCATTCACTATTGCAGGATCAGCTGATCCGGCAAAAACAGTATTGCTGGTTTGAGAATTACCGCTCACCATCCACAAAACCTGTATCAGGCCCACCAAAAAAAAGCGGTACAGTTTCATCAGCTCGGTTGGAATCTGGTTTAAAAATATTGGAATTCAACTTAATAGAACAATATTCCCCAAAACAACTACTTTGCCAATATGCTAATGGAATGATGAAGCCGTTGTGGTGTTTAGATATTGAGGTAGTGCATCAGCGAATCGTAGTTATCTTTCAACTCGTTGGTATATAGTTCTTCGCCAAAATAGTATCGCACATTGTATTCGTAGCGTTGGAAGGTAGCAACGATATCAGATATCTCGAATTTGTTTACCTTGATCGTAACGAGTATCAGGTTGGTATCGGGCTCTACGAAAGTGTTGAGCTGTGTGATATATGCATCGTTTGTTTCTACCAGCCTGCCCAGATCACTGAAGGAAAAGTTGCGTTTCTCCATTTCAAGTACGATCATTCCGCCGGGTTCTTCAGTTCCGGTAAATTTTGCCATTGCTTTCAGCAGATCCATATTACTCAATACCGCTGACACTTCATTCTCTTTTGTAACGATCGGTATTAAAGTAAGGTTATGATCTACGCAAAGCTTTACTGCAGTAAGAAAGTGATCGTCTTCTTTAACTGAAGCTTTGATCAACTGACATTCAAGGGTAGCCAGCAGCACATCTTCATCAGCATCTAAAAGATCATCTTTTGCTAACAACCCAACATACTTATCGTCTTTGGTTACGGGCATGTGCAGCACATCGTAATCATCCATCATCTGCAAAACAAGGCTCACCTTGTCTTCAAGTTTTACTGTAGGGTAATGAGAAGCTATTAACTGTGGCGTTAGCATGTAAATCCTTTCTCCTGAAATTTAGACAGCCAAACTTACACCAATGTTGCAGCAGGCTGTCTTTGTCTGGATAAAAACTGCTCCAATATCTTGTTAAACTCAGCGGGAACTTCCATCATTGGAGCATGACCACATTTATCGATGAAATAGAGTTCGCTATTTGGTATTAACCTGTTGAACTCTCTTGCAACGAATGGAGGTGTTATCGTATCATTATTTCCCCAGATAAGCAGCGTAGGTTGTTGTATCTGATTAAGTTCTTCTCCCAGGTTATTTCTGATGGCACTTTTTGCCAGTGAGATGATCTTGATAACTTTTAAACGATTACTTGTGATCTCGAAAACCTCATCTACCAATTCTTTTGTAGCTGTTTTCGGATCATAAAAAGTAAGTTCTGTTTTCTTCTTTATATAATCGTAATCACCTCTTTTAGGATAAGTATCTCCCATTCCATTCTCGAACAATCCAGAACTACCGGTAAGAGTGAGTGTTTTTATTTTTTCTGGATGTTTAAGCACATGCACCAAAGCCACATGACCTCCCAGTGAATTTCCAAGCAGGTGAATATTGGTATATCCTTTTGCTTCGATAAACCTGTGAACATATTTGGCTATTCCGCCAACTGTAGTGTGAAAAATATCAAGCTCAAACAAAGGAAGCATTGGAACTATCACCTTATGCGTATGCCTGAAGTGTTCAATAAGATCTGCGAAATTGCTTAATGCTCCAAACAAACCATGCAACAGCATTAGCGGCTCTCCTTCTCCCTCTTCTAAATACTTGAACTTATCGTGTTGTTTAATCTCGTATTGCATTCTTTGATCTTGAGCTAAAGCAGTTGGTTTCGTAAAACGAGTTCAATCTCTGCTAAAATAATGGTTTTAATACAAATACGGTTCCATTTGCCGTGTCAGTTTGAATTAACCTTGCTGGCAGCACCGTCAAAAAAAGACTCTAATTGGTTGAAAAGTCCTTTAAAAGCCGGGATCATAGAGCCGATTGCTTCAATGGATTTTGGTCCCCATGGCTGCACAAAAGGGTAGATTTTTGAATCGGCGATCGTTTCTTCGGTTAATATTCCAAGATGTTCTGCAAAAAATAATATGATGCTGAAGAAGATAATATACATCGCTGCATAAAAAACCACGCCGCCAAGTTTATTCAGCCAGCCCAGCATGGCAAAACCTGCTGCTTTTTCTATCAGGTTGGCGCCAAGCCGTATCAGTAACATTACAACAGCCATTACTAAAATAAAAGCGATGAATGGCATCCATGTAGTTTGTGTGCCGCTTTTATTTTGTAACCATACAGCAACGGCAGCCGACATTTTCATAGCGGCTATCAACCCAATAAAAAAAGCCAGTAATGAAAATACAGCAATGATAAGCCCTCTGCCGAAGCCTTTGAACACAGCCATCAGCATGATAATACCAAACAGGAAATCGATAAACATTATTTGGCAAGAAGTTCTTTAACGATCGCAGAAATTATTTTTCCATCAGCCTGCCCTGCCAGTTGCTTTGTAACAACTCCCATCACTTTTCCCATATCCTGTGGACCGGCAGCACCCGTTTCTGCAATAGCAGCCTGTACTTTCTCTCGTATCTCAGACTCATCCAGTTGTTTTGGAAGAAATTTTTCAATCACGGCAATTTCTTCTTCTTCCTTTTTAGCGAGGTCAGCACGATTCTGCTGATTGTAAATTTCCAGTGAATCTTTTCTTGACTTCACCAATTTCTGTAACAACTTCAATTCTCCTTCAGCAGAAACAGTTCCACCAGATCCTGGTTCTGTTTTCGCTTTAATGATCTCAGCTTTGATCGCTCTTAAACCTCTTAAAGTAGGTTCGTCTTTGCTTTTCATGGCTTCTTTCATTTCAGCCATTACTTTTTCTTCTAAGCTCATAAGGTATATTTTAACTCAGTTTATTCTGCTGCAATTGCTTTTCCCTGAACTTCTGGTAAAAGTTCTTTGCAAACTCTTTCATTTCGTTCACCAGTTCCTGGTCGTGTGTGGCACGGTTAAAAGTATCGGCCATGGTGATGAGTGTCTGGTAATAAAAATCAGCCATTTCATCAACCATCATATCTTTTGTCCAAAGGTCTATTCGCAAAGCTGTTTTATCAGCCCCATCCCACAAAGACAAAATAAATGCTTTTGCTTTCGACTTATCCGCATTCGGATCAACCGCTGCATTCCAGTAAATTTCCTGCGGCAC
This sequence comes from Chitinophagaceae bacterium, assembly GCA_024508725.1. GTDB lineage: Bacteria > Bacteroidota > Bacteroidia > Chitinophagales > Chitinophagaceae > JAEZDC01. The sequence goes on from JANINS010000003.1 coordinate 777,501, forward strand.
TTTCTGCTCATCTAAATGAACATCCACCGTTATTGTAGATTTTTCCATTGCTCCTCTTTAAGGCAGCAAATGTAAGGTTTCAGTGAGGTTTTTTATGGAGCAGGGTTTCAGAACTCCGATTTAGCTGAAGTTGCGTCGCACTCTTCAACTTCCTTTTCGCTGATGAACAGTTTCTTCGATAAGCTTCCATAATTTTTCAGCAGCATTCTGCCACGAAAATTCATTGGAATGTTGCAGGCCTTTTCCAATTAACCTGCTTCTGAAATCTTCGTCCTGGTACAGTTTGATCATTGCATTGCTGATGTCTTTCTCATTATCTGCATCGACATACATCACTGTTTCACCACCAACTTCAGGTGCAATTGCAGTACTTGCAATTACCGGTGTACCGCATCTCATTGCTTCCAAAACAGGCATTCCGAATGTTTGCAGTTTGGAGGGATACAACATTACATAAGCCGATGCCATCATCTTATGTAATTGATCAGGAGAAAGTTTTCCAGCAACAACAACATCATCCCTGAATTTAAATGTATCGATCTTCTCTTTCAAACCCGAAAGATCGTTCTCAACATTTCCAGCGATCAACAGTTTCATATTGCTTTGCTGCCATTTCTTAAACCATGAAAAAGCTTTCAAAGTTGTAAGCAGGTTTCTTGAAGGATCAAATCCACCGGTGAAAAGGAAAAATTCTTTACCATCGGTGTATTGCTCGAGAATATATTGTTTCTGCTGCCATTCGATGGGCTGATACAATGAAACAGGAGACTGAGCGATCACTGCGATTCTCTCATCTTCCAACTGAAAGTCATCTTTTACCGCTCGTTCTACCTGTGTAGAAACAACGATAATCTTTTCTGCTTTTACTGATAACTTTTTAAAATGCCTGTGTTTAAACCAGCTTTCAAACCAGGAGCTCCCCTTCAGCATCTTTGTATCTTTCAACCCAATGATCTGCGGGAAATTTGCAGTGGTGTAACCTGTTCCATCAAGGCTTACCAGGATATCAGCTTTTTGCTGAACTGCTTTTTTCAATTTTGAATGGAGCCAGTAATTGAATTGCAGCACATTCTTTACAGGCTTTCCAATTACTTCTACCCTAACATTATTGTTTGTAGAAATATGTATAGGACGATCGGCAAATAAAATAAACTCATGCTCAGGATGATGTTTACTCAGTTCTTGCAGAAGATTGAATGTCCAATATCCTGGACCCATCTGCACATTGCTCAAACATCTTGCATTTACAGCTATACGCATGACAGCAAAAGTAATTCTCCCGCTTGTAAAGATTAGATAACTATTCACATGCTTTTTAAGAAATTGCAGCTATGAAGCCACTTCTAGCAACCCTACTGCTTATCTTATTATGCATTTCGCTGCAAGCAAATGATAGCATACAGGTAAAGATCAACCAGCTGAGTTTTTCTGCGAAAGACAGTATTCAATTCGCATGCAGAATTCCTAACTACGCAACCCAGGGATTAGCTGCTGTAACACTAAATGTTTGGATACAGGACCTCGAATCGAAACAAACCTGGAAATTCCGTTATCCTGTTCTCAATGGTGAATGTGATGCTTCGCTTGCTATAGATAGTGCCATAAAGCCAGGGAAATATGCAGTTAATTTTATCGTGCAGAAAGGATTGTTCAGACTGAGAGGTTTGGTAAAGAATCATTACAAGGAAAAATCATTGAACTACCTGATGATAGTAAAAGGCAAGAAGAGTTTCTTTAATACAGTTGACCTGGGCTCTGCCAATAATTTCACTATTAAAAATGTATTGTTTGAAGATGAAGCATTTTTTGTATTCACGCCACCCGGGAAAGTAAAACGCAACGAATTATTGATTGATGTTGCTGCACCACTCGATTCCACTTTTGAACCTTTAGCCATCTTCACACAATTGATAGATGTAAAACCTGAGCTGAATCCAAATGGAAATACCGGGCATCCGAAATACAATTTTGATTTTCAAAAAACATATACCAACACTACCTTACCTGATGTTGTGGTTACCTACAAGGGCAAGAAGAAGATCGAGCAGTATGATGAAACCTATTCTAACGGCTTGTTTAAAGATAATAATGCAAAAGTTTTTGATGGATTGGAAAGTGATGAGATCGCAAGAGCCTCTGACATTGAAACTTTTCTTCAATCAAAAATCCCTGGTCTTTCCATCACCCGATCTGAAATTGGGGAAAGCGTGATTCAATGGAGACAGGAACCGGTTGTGATCTATGTTGATGAATTTATGATGGAGACAGGAACTCCTATACCTGTTGCGCCAAGTGATGTTGCGATGATCAAAGTATATAATCCTCCAGCTTCAGTCAACAGTGGCATCGGCAAATCTGCAGAGTCACCATCAATGGGTTTTTCCGGAGCGATCGCTATCTACACTAAAAAAGGATCGTTCGATAACAATACCAATCGTCGCTTTCGTTTTACCTTTAAAGGATATACTGCTTTAGAAGGAATTTGGAGATAAGGTAAGTCCATGGACCATAGTCTATAGTCCATGGACTTAAAACTATTTCTGCTTGTCAGCCCATGCATTCATTTTTCTTTCTGCAATTTCCAAAGGCATTACACCGTCTTTCAATAACTCATCATGGAAAGCTGAAAGTTTGAACTTATCGCCAAGGCTTTGCTGGTATTTGGCTCTCAACTCCTGTATTTTCAAAGCTCCGATCTTATAACTTAACGCCTGACCCGGGATTGCCATATACCTTTCGATCTCTGCTGTGGCACCTTCTTCACTGATGGCTTCATTCTCCATCATGTATTTGATCGCTTCTTCTCTTGTCATATTCCTGGTGTGCATGGCAACATCCACTACCAATCGAATGGCACGATGCATTTCATCACCCAAAGCACCCATGTATTGATACGGATCTGTATACAACCCGAGTTCTTTACCCAGACTTTCTGTGTATAAAGCCCAGCCTTCACCAAAAGCACCATACCATGCAAAACGACGAAACTTTGGCAGCTTATCATTTTCCTGTTGCAACGATATCTGGTAATGATGACCAGGTATTGCTTCATGCAAGAACAAACTTTCAAAACCTGAAGTAGTGTTGAATTTCGTTGCATCTACAATAGGAACATAAAAAATTCCCGGCCTTGTACCATCCGCAGATCCCTGGTTGTATTCAGCACTGGCACTGGCAGCACGAAAAGCTTCTGTTTGTCTTACTTCGAATGGTGTTTTAGGTGTTCTGCCAAACATCTTCTTCAGATTCGGTTCGATCTTTTTCAATATAGAATAGAAGCTATCCGTTACCTGTTTTGGCTGGGTAAAAGGCATGAACTGTTTATCGTTCTTCATGAATTCAAAGAATGCATTCAGATCACCTTTAAAGCCTACGGCATTCTTAACACTGTCCATCGTCGTCCTGATACGTTTTACTTCTCCTAAACCAGTTTGATAAATCTCTTCAGATGTTTTATTGGTCGTTGTCCAGTAACGGATCAAATAATTATAATACTTATCGCCACCCGGCACTGCACTAATGCCGGTAGAAGTTCTTGCCTTAGGCAGATATTCGTTCTTTAAAAAATCCCTGAGCCTTGCATAAGCCGGAACCAGGCTTTGTGTGATCACACGATTGTATTCAGTTGCATATTTAGATGAATCTGCACTTTTCAACTTTTTCAACGGACCAAAGAAGATATTCTTTGCAGTGTCTGTTGTGGTCATGGCATCCATCTGGGGGATCATCTTTACTACCAGCGATTGCGGTAACACAAATCCTGAAACGATTCCCTTTCTAAAGTAGATGATAGCACTATCAGCCCAGGGCGAAAATGCCTCGGCTCTTTTGAGCCAGTTGTCGTGATCTTTTGTTGTTTTAAATGGTTGAAAACTTTCACCGGCACCAATTTGCCCCAGCGTCAGCGGCAAACCCCAGAACTGCTGAAACGGAATATAGTTATCGTGGTAACCCAGGCTTTCAATATTCATTTCCATTTCACGTTTGAAAATGTCGAAGCTCACCTGGTCGTTTGCATTCAATGTTTCCCGATCATATTTTGTAACATATGCCAGGTATTTATTATAGAATTCTTTTAGTTTGGCTCTGTAGCTATCAGTGAAATCTGCATAGAGTTTATCGTTGTACATCGAATCTCCATTCTGGGTTGACTCCAGTGGGTACAATTCCATTCGTTCGTTGTAGTACCTTTCGAACAAAGCAGCAAGTTCTTTATTGTCTTCACCGGTTTGATTGCTGTTAGATAGTTTGCATGCTGCAAATGCCAGTAAAGACAGGAGTACGAATAGTAATTTCTTCATGTAGTTGAAAGTTGGAATGCTGAAAATAGATAAAGCATCTGTTTTGCTGATAAAGATTTTTATGAATGGCTATTTACTCATTGTGATCCCTTACTTACAGAATCAGATACAGAAAACACCTGAAAACCTTTATGAATACCTACAACAGATAGGGTTCAGACTTCCGATGTATATAGGGTCAAAATCTTTGAAAGATTTGCAAATTCATATCGAAGGCTATCGAGCTGCTGAACGTGTAAACAATATTGTGGAACGAAAGGACTTTATGCATTTTCATGATTTTGTAGCTTCCGAGTATCGACTTAGCTCTTCAGGTGAAGGTTGGCCTAAGATCATATTAAAACATTGTCGTAATAACGAGGATTCTGCTATTGAAGAATTTTATCGCCTTCTTGATAGGTTCTATCTAGAAAGCTGATTTACTTCCTTCAGTACAAGTGTGCGACGCAACAAAAGCTCAATAGTAGTAATACAGCTAAGTACATCATCTCTTATCCCTTACTTCTTACCGCTTACTTCCAGCCTTTCCTTATTTTTGCCGCCTTAACCAAAAGTGAGCATGAACCAGCATTTATCTGAGCAGGAGATCATTCGTCGTGATAAGTTAAAGCAATTACAGGAGTTGGGAGTTGATCCTTATCCTGCACCATTATACCCGGTTACACATCATTCAACCGAGATCAAAGAAAAATTTACTGAAGAAAATGCAGCCGACTTTGCCAATGTTTGCGTTGCCGGAAGGATCATGAGCATTAATGATAAAGGAAAAGTTTTCTTTATTAAGATACTTGATGCGAAAGGCATTATTCAATTGTATGTAAAGAGAGATGATGTTTGTGCCGGTGAAGACAAAAGCTTTTTCGATAAAGTGATCAAACACCTGGTTGATCTTGGAGACATTATTGGTGTTACGGGTTTTGTTTTTAGAACGAAGCTGGGAGAAATTTCTGTACATGCACAGAGCTTTACACTGCTCACCAAATCTTTGAAGCCATTACCTGTTGTAAAAAGAGATGAAGAAGGAAATGTGTTTGATGCAGTGACCGATCCCGAGTTTCGTTATAGGCAACGTTATGCAGACCTGATCATTAATCCTGATGTGAAAGACACTTTCGTTAAAAGAAGTAAGCTCATCAACACGATGAGAGACTTTCTAAACGAAAGAGGTGCACTGGAAGTTGATACTCCTGTGTTGCAATCTATTCCGGGTGGTGCTGCTGCAAGACCCTTTATTACACATCACAATGCATTGGATGTTCCGTTTTATTTGAGGATTGCAAACGAACTTTATTTAAAGCGTTTGATCGTTGGTGGATTTGACTGGGTGTATGAGTTCAGCCGCAATTTCAGGAATGAAGGAATGGATAGAACACACAACCCAGAGTTTACGATCCTTGAGTGGTACACTGCTTACAAAGATTATTTCTGGATGATGGAAACCACTGAACAATTGTTCGAGAAGATCGCTCTTGCACTTCACGGAACAACAGATGTGCAGGTGGGTGAAAATATCATCAGCTTTAAAGCACCATTTAAACGAATCAGCATTTTTGATGCAGTAAAAGAAAACACCGGCATCGACATCAGTAATATGGATGAAGCGCAACTTTTTGAAACAGCTAAGCAGCTGAAGATCGAAGTTGACAAGAGCATGGGCAAAGGAAAACTGATCGATGAGATCTTCAGCGAAACATCTGAAGCGAAATTCATTCAGCCAACTTTTATTATTGATTACCCGGTTGAAATGAGTCCGTTAACAAAAAAGCACAGAAGCAAAGAAGGATTGGTAGAAAGATTCGAGTTGATGGTAAACGGAAAAGAAATTGCCAATGCCTATTCAGAACTGAACGACCCGATCGATCAACGTGAAAGATTTGAAGAGCAGGTGAGATTGATGGAAAGGGGTGATCTTGAAGCCATGTTCATTGATCATGACTTTTTAAGAGCACTGGAATATGGAATGCCGCCTACATCTGGAATTGGAATTGGTATAGACAGGCTTTGTATGTTGATGACGAATCAACCTTCAATACAAGATGTTTTATTATTCCCTCAAATGCGACCTGAGCGTTTGGATAATGAAGTTTAGCACGAGCATTCACGAATACAAAAAATAAATTGAAAGATTCGTGAGTAAATGAGACTACAAAACATCCAGGGATAAGAAAACAACTAAACTTAAAGATGATAAAAACAGAAAAAGCAGCTCTTACGAGCTGCTTTGATTTTTCAGAAACCTACTACTAAAGCCAATCTTTTAATAAAGCCTTCATCATTCACAATCTCATCGGTCCCACCGCTGCCAATGAATGATGCTATGTCTGTTGATTCATTGTTCCGATTGTATTATTTACAAAACTGTGCCAAATTATTAATGAATTCACTACAAGAAATCTAAACAATTGAAAGTCATTTTATTTTTCTTGCCGATCGATTCTTTGCAGTCTTCTCTGCAACAACAGATGTTTTCAGCGGCAGCTTACTAATACTCTTTTGCTTTTTCAATTTAGGAATAACAACCCTGTAAACAATTCTGATTGTTTTTAGCTTACCGAAGATTACTTCTTTATCGATTTTCATTGCATCAAACTGTTCATCTAAAATTCTGAACTGAGTCAAATCAATTTTATTCAATAAGTATTGACCCTGGTTATCATTATCCTCTTTTCTTTTGATCTCTTCAGATGGATAAACATAGCCGGTAAAGAAAATATTTCCATTTCCTTTATCCTTGATAGCAATTAAATAAGGCTCAACTTTTCTCCATTCCTTACCACTCTTACTTTCATAATAAAACTCAACCGGCTTTCTTTGTTGAATAGCAGAAATAACCAACGAAAGAACTTCTGCTTCATGCCTGGTAATAGGTTCGTCTTTATTCAGCATCATCTCAATCACCTGTGCATTAAAAGCAGCGAAGCCTGAATCATCATTATCGAAATAGATATACACGTCTTTACCTGCTGCTTGCCATTCACGACTTTTCTCAGCCCAATCTTTTAAAGTTTTAAAATCATAGCTTCCCTGGTATTTGTTTTTTGTTGGCCCGTGGAGTCGCAGATAAACAAAATCTGTGGTTACTTCAATCGGACTCAAGTGACCTGCTAGTTGATAAATACAGAAAGCACATTTGTACTTCTTCAACAGCTTATACACGTCAGGATGATACCATGTTTTGTTTCTGAATTCAAATGCAAAACGATAACCTTTGGGTAAGATTTTTAAAAAAGTCTCAAAGCGTTCTATATTCAATTCCCAGCCAGGAGGTAGCTGAAAAAGTATCGGACCGAGTTTATCTTCAAGCCCATCGCAATTATTTAAAAAAAGTTCAAGAGCAGCTTCTGTGTCTTTAAGCTTTTTCATGTGAGTGATGTAACGGCTTGCCTTAACGATGTAAAGAAAATCAGGTTTGCTTTTATATCTCCAACCTTCAAATGTTTCCCTGTTGGGTAATCGATAAAAAGGATTGTTCAGCTCAACCGTATTAAAGAACTGGCTGAAGTATTCGAACTCATCTTTTTGTGGTAATCCTTTTGGATAAAATGTGCCTCTCCAATGCTTATACAACCAACCAGAAGTTCCAACCCTGATCTTTCTTTTTTTCATGATCGAACTGCCCGAAATAATGTGCCATCAGCAAGCAGCAGAACTATTGAACAGATTTCTGATGATCAATAACAAACTGGATCACTTCATCTAACGAATGCTCTATCCTTGAAAAAGCATCAGCAATATCATCCCGATTTACCTGGGCGGCAAAAGATGGTGTTCTCAGTTTCTTTTGAATGCTTTTTACATCCATTCCCTCATATCGTGTGGGACGAATCAATGCAGCAGCATGAATAAATCCTGATAACTCATCAAAAGCATAGATCATTTTATCCATCTTCGAAACAGGCTGTACACCAAAATATCGTGGTCCATGCGAAGCAATACAATGAATGATATCAGGATCAACATTTCTTCTTTCTAATTCTTCAATGATGATGCGACAATGATCGCCAGGATATTTTTCCCAATCGGCATCATGCAATAAACCGGCGAGTTCCCACTTTAATGCAGTTTGTTCATCGGCATTTTCTTTTACTAAGGCCCAGGCTTTCATTACAGCAGCAACCTGTTTCATATGCAACCGCAATCGTTCATTAGGAACCCATTCGTTTAATAGCTCATGGGCTTCATCCAGGCTCATTAAATTACCTGCATTCTTTTCATCTCCAAATATGTCTCTGCCAAGAGCATGACTTGCCATGGATGTGTTTTTATAAATATAAGATTGATCAGCGTTTGAGTTTTTTAGCTGCTTTCTTTTCCTCGTTTTCTTTCAGCCTGTATTTGACGATCTTTTTTATAAGATGAACTGGCAACGGTTTATGAGTAGTAAACTGAATGGTGCCACCAAATGTTTTGAAGGGCTTTAATTCTTCTTTGAATATTTCAAGAACTTGCTTGCTTGCAGGAAATAGAGAACAGTGATCTTTAAAAGCAGCGAAGTACACCAGCATTCCATTTTGTTTGTATGCCGGCATTTGATAGCTGATTATTTCCTCGGCATTGGGAGCGGCAAATAGAATTGCAGCACGAACTTTTTCCATTAAAGGCAAAACATCAGCAGGCAAGTTCGACAGGTAATCATCAACAGTTTTGGGAGTAACTGCTTTCATAAAAATTAGTAGAAGCTAATATAGGAATTTACATTTAGTAAGATTCTATGCTATGTTTTGGTTTCAACAATTGCCGATGGATTTAGTTGCACCGGACTTTGTGTTGTTTGCCTTTCATCATTCGGTATTAGAATAAAATTCCTGATAGATTGTACCAATTGAGGTGAAGCATATTGACTGATCACCTGCATCGGCCTGAGCTCATTCTTTTTATAATGTTCCATCAAAATAAAAAGTTCATCTGAAGTATTTGCAATATTCAATGCTAAGCTATCTCTCAGCATATTACAGGTGGCAAGTTGGTGATCATTGCGGTGTTCTTTTAATGAAGCTACTCTTGGAAATAATATCAAAGGCTTACCTGCTTCGGCTGCAGCCACCATTGTTCCGATCCCGGCATGACTGATAATAAGAGATGCTTTTTGAACATAACTATCAAATTCAGAAGGAGCGATGAATTCTACTACACTTATATTGGTGCTTGTTACTGTATAATTTTCTTTCTTAACCTGAACAATAAATTCATCAGCAGGAAATCTTGCAGCAAGTGCATCTACCGCTTTCAATAAGCGATCGAAAGGAAGTTGAGTTCCCGTAGTTACAAATATCATAGACGTTGAAAAAACTATGAATATCAACTTTAATGCCTCACAACTTTGTGAATTAGCTGAGAAGTTTAGAGTGCAGCTAATTTCTACAGTTTACTATTGTATTGAAGCATATATTGTAGAAAAAATGACGAGTTAATTGAATTATTTCATCAACAAAAAAGGCTGGTAGCAAGCGTTCGCTTTGTGTTTCAGTTTCTTAAGCCAAGCGACAGTGTTGATTTTAATACACAGCTTCAGCAGGTATGAACTTTGTCTTGATTTTTGTTTTACCCGAAGCAATTAGTCATGAATCAATCGAATAAAGTCAATTGTCCGGCTTTGGAAGAGCAGCTTAAAGAAAAACTAAACCAGTACTACCAGGCCGAGGCTGAAGGGAAACCTAAAGTAGAACTTACAACGCTATATCGGGAGTTAAAGGAGCTGAACTACCAGCTCACTTTTTGCAAATCCCGTTATAGTTTTAGCTAGCGCTATCACGCAACTTTTATGCTCCTGTAATTTTTTGCAGTGTTTTTGCTTGTTTAATATTGGATGGACAAGCAGGTACAACTAGAATTTTTAAAAGGGAAATTTACAGAATTGAGCATGCAATATTTGAATGTATTGCAAACGGGAAACTCATTGCAACAGATAAAAGACTTATCCTATGTTTTGGAATGCCTTAGAACAGAAATTCAAATGCTGGAAAAAGAACTGGTAAATGAACCTGGAAGCAAAGTATCAAAAAACACTTCTATAGATCGAGCAATTATTCCAGAAGAGCAATAACGCCTCTTATATCTATGAACTATGCAGCATCCGTTTTCCTGGCATTGGATCTAAACAATCCTGCAGGTAAAAGCATCTCGAGTGTTGAAAAAAGTTTCTCCCTGAATTGTTTAACATCACCCGGTTTTACAATGTATGGAATATCATACCTGCTAAAGAAAGATATATCCTTTGTATCGTTTGAAGTGGTGAGAACTACAACAGGTATTTTGGCAATGTCTTTATCTGCTTTAAGACATACGAGTGTTTCTTTACCATCGAGACGAGACATGTTTATGTCTAATAAGATAAGAGAAGGTAAAGGTTTGAAAGGCTTATAATCATTCAGCAATCGCAATGCTTCTTCACCATTATTTACATGCAAAACCGTAAATCCTGCTCCACTATTTTCTAAAGTGAAATTCAGAAGTTCAACATCTTCTATATCGTCTTCTATGTATAACACATAGGGTTTGGGATTGCCTAATTCGTTGAGCATTGGATTCGTTTTCTAGTTCAAATGTAAGAACAAACTAAGCTTATTTTAAGCTGCCGTAAGCTGAATTTAACATTCTACAGCCGCTTAGTTTTCTTGATTAATTATTTGAAACCAGAAACAAATTGATAATCATTTAATCATGGATTGTGACGTATTTTGAATGCATAACAACTTCATTCAAAAAACTTTTAATCACTGTCTCTAGATCGCTAAGGTTATTGGGTTTTGCAACTAAGGGAATATTTTCTTTTTCGAAAAAAGATTCATCAGGTATTGACCTTGCAGTTGAAAAAAGAATAATTGGAATGTTTTTGAAAACAGTATGCTGCCGGATTTCTTTAGCAAGTTCGCTCCCGGTTTTGCCTGGCATATTAATATCAAGAATAATAAGTGAAGGTATTCGATGCTCTTTCTGTAACTCATGTAAAACATTCAAACCTGTATCACCGTTGTGGGCTTGTTTAACTATAACCGATTGATCGATCTTGTTGATCGTTTCTGAGACCAGTTGCCTGTCATCTGCATCATCGTCGATATGTAATATGATCGGTTGCACAGGAAGATTTCCGCTCCAATAAAAGCAAAAACATAGCCATGTTGATGTTTGTTGCGTTAAAGCTCCAACATCATTCAACAAACAAACAACTCACATTTGATTTTAATTATACAGTAAAGACTTATATAAGCCGCTTCGTCTGGAATAGTTTATGTGTTTCTTCTAAAGGGAACTTAAAATACTTACATGAATCTTTATAGCAACACAGAAAAATCATCTGGCACTGATGATGACAGCATCACACCAAAACACTACAATTGGTTATTGATGTTAGCAGCCTTGATCATTTACCTGATTGCATCGTTATCATTTTAACGATTTACAAAATGATGAACTGATGTTGAGGTTGTGGTAAATGGGCTACATCAACTATAGCTGTGCACCTGGAAAACAGTGTTAATAAAATTTGCACACTTGTTGTTTCATTCCAGGTATGCAGAAAGAACTTGTGGCAAAGGGGCGGATGAAATACATTGAACTAAACAGGCTGTTCCTGCAAGAGGTTGAAAAAGGAACCTCATGGGAAGAACTGCAGCCATTATTAGAAGAAATGAAATCACTCGCTATTTATCTCCAGTATATTCCTGTTTCTACTGCCGCTTTAGATATAACCAATGCTACTGAACCATAAACAAGCTTAATTGTTTGGCAGTTTGATTATACTTTTCACCTAATAATTCTTATTCGTTTGTATTCTAATAGTTTATTGCCGTACCTTAACGCTATGGCAGACCTTTCTCTGATCGCAGACCTCAGGAAACGTTATGTAGAGCTTACCCGTCAATTCTTTCGTGAAATAGACGAGGGCAAATCTCTAAACGACTTACACGACCTTCAGCAAGAGATAGAACAACTAATGCTGAAGATGGATTCTCATGAACAAAGCAATACTGCTGACGGATCTCCTTCCTGATCTTTTTACATTTTATTGAGATAATTACGATCCATGATCGTTGTTTCTGCATCTTTATGGATCATAAGAATTGAAACTATATAAGATGGACTTTACAGTATTGTTTTCTGTTGACGGACTTATAAGCTTACTTACCCTGGCTGTACTGGAGATTATCCTGGGTATTGATAACGTGATCTTTGTTTCCATCATTCTTGGAAGAATAAAAAAAGAGCAACGTCCTAAAGCAAGAAGACTCTGGATGTTCACCGGCATTGCTGTTAGAATTGTACTGCTGCTTTGTCTTGGCTGGTTAGTACAACAAAAAGGAACGGCTGTTTTTACCATCTTCGGAAAAGGTTTTGACCTTGCAAGTATTGTAATGCTTTCTGGAGGTTTATTCCTGCTGTATAAAACAGTGAAAGAGATCCATCATAAATTAGAGGGAGATGAAGAAGCACTTGAAGCGAACGTAACCAATACGATTAACAGCTTTTCACATGCCATCGTACAGATCGTTTTAATAGATATGATCTTTTCATTCGACAGCATGATCACTGCCGTAGGCATTGCAAAACATGTAGAAGTAATGATCGTTGCAGTGGTGATTGCAATGTTCATTATGTTTCTATTTAGTGAGAAGATATCCAACTTTATTCATAAACATCCAACTCTTAAAATGCTGGCTTTATCATTCCTGGTTCTTGTAGCTGTTACACTTCTGGTTGAAGGATGGAACAGCGATAAAGCACACGAGTTACACCTCAAGAACTACGTTTACTTCGCTATGGCTTTCTCGTTTGGTGTAGAAATGCTCAACATGGCACTTCGTAAGAAAATGAAAACGAAAACAGTTCAGTTGAATGAGCCAATCTTTAAAGAAGAAAAAGAATCGTAACCAGCTTTTACAGAAAAAAATTTGGATAAATACGAAGTTGATCCTTTACTTTGTATTTCAAAGTGCTTTCATATGTCAGCCAAGCCACAGCCAATAGATACTTTACAAGATATTAAACAGATGATGGAACGCAGCAGCCGTTTCATCAGCCTTAGCGGACTAAGTGGTGTTGCTGCAGGTTGTTGTGCATTGGTAGGTGCCTGGTTTGCTTATGATATCATTTACGGAAGTCACAGATCGTATTCAACCGGACATACACGCTATTATGGAGATCCTGAGGTGGATGTAACCACAGGAAGAGGTGTTTCGCTTTCCGAATTCATGGGCAACAGTTTATTCCAGATCGCATTATTCACTTTCATCGCAGCTTTGGCACTTGCGTTTCTTTTTACTTATCTCCGTAGCCGTAAAACAAATACACCGCTATGGGGAAGTCAATCAAAAAGATTGATGTGGAATGTCGCAATCCCGATGGTAGTAGGCGGAATTTATTTGTGGAAGATGATACAGGAAGGAATTTTTGGATTGATTGCTCCTGGTTGTCTCATCTTCTATGGATTGGCTTTGGTAAATGCCAGTAAATACACCTTGAAGGAGATCAGGTATCTCGGCTTTTGCCAGATCGCATTGGGATTGATCAATCTCTGGAACATCGGGTACGGAATTCATTTCTGGGCTTTGGGATTTGGAGTGCTGCATATTATTTATGGCATCGTGATGTGGTGGAAATATGAAAAAGGATAGCAGAAAGAATGAAGAACATTATAGAAAATCTGAATAAAATCTTCGATAACCGGATTCGCCTCGGCATTATGAGTGCCTTGATGGTGAACCAGGACCTTAGTTTTAACGAACTCAAAGAACTGATGCAGGTAACAGATGGAAATTTAGCGAGTCATCTTAAACCACTGGAAGAAAGTGGCTATTTACTCGTACAGAAAGGATTCATCGGCAAAAAAACGAATACCACTTATTCTGCAACACAGCTCGGCGTGAAAGCTTTCAAAGCGCATCTTACAGCATTGGAAGAAATGATCAGATCAACCAGATAAATTTTTTTATCTATACACTTTGAAATTCAAAGCACTTTTAAAAACAACAACACCATGAACACAGAACACACACCACACACACATTCAGACAATTCCAACAAGCTCCTCATCAAAGGACTCATCACCGGTTTGCTCATTCTTATCATGCTCATTCCAACATTATTCGTCAACAATCTCGTAAAAGAAAGAGAAGAAAGGCAAAAGCAGGTGGTTCAGGAAGTGAGTAGCAAATGGGCTTCGGCACAAACGATAGCAGGCCCTTATTTAAATGTTCCATATCGAACGATAGAAACAGATGCAAATGGTAAACAAATTTCTGTTCTAAAAACCCTGGTACTGTTGCCTGAAAACCTTGTTGCGAATGGCAATATCATTCCCGAAGAAACACATCGTTCCATCTATCATGTATTGTTATACAAAACAGATGTGCAGTTAAAAGGAACATTCAATATTCAGCTTCCTGATGATGTTGCAAAAGAAAATCTTGAGTTGAGCAAAGCAAGGATCTGCCTGGGAATCTCAGATTTTAAAGGCATTGAAGAAAAGATCAGTATAAAACTAAACGGAAACAATATCACATTAACACCTGGCTTACCAAGTCGTGAGTTGAGTGAATTCGGGCTTTCTGCACCGGCAAATTTTACAATGGAAAACTTATCACAGCCGATCAGTTTTGAAACCTCAGTAAAAGTGAAAGGAAGTGAGCAATTGCACTTCATGCCTTTGGCAGCCAACAGCCAGTTCACCTTGCAATCAAAATGGCAGAACCCTTCTTTCGATGGCAACACCATTCCAAATACAAGAACTGTTGATGAAAAAGGTTTCATTGCTACATGGAAATTCAACGAAGCCAATCTTCCTTTCACCACTGTGATTCGTGAAGGTTCAGCAAAGAATGCGGTAAGCAGTTTTGGGGTAAGCATGCTGCAACCTGCAGATCAATATGCGAAAACAATGAGAAGTGTGAAGTATGCAATTCTTTTCATCGGTTTAACCTTCGCTTTGTTCTTCATCATAGAGCTAATGCAGCAAAAACCATTTCACCCGGTGCAATATGTTTTGGTGGGATTGGCACTCATCATCTTTTATACATTACTGCTCGCTATAAGTGAAGTGATGGCATTTGATATTGCTTACCTGATTGCAGCAACCGCTACCGTTTCACTGATCACTTTATATGCAAAAGGGCATTTCCAGAGTTGGAAAGTTGCTTCTGTATTTGCCGGTGTACTGGCTAGTTTGTATGCCTTCATTTTTGTGTTGATCCGTTTAGAAGATACTGCACTACTTGTTGGCAGCATAGGATTATTCATCGTTCTGGCTTTAGTAATGTATGCAAGCCGTAAGGTGAATTGGTACGGACAACCAAAAGCAATTATTGCTCCTGAAACAATCAACACTCAATTCTAAACAATCATTTATATGAAACCAGTAGCAATTTATTTCAGGGCTTACCTCATTTATTTAATGATCACATTGCCAAGCATGCTGTTTCCACCAATGTATATGCTATCAGCGCTCTATGCTTTTGTTTTTGGGTTTGCCTCGTGCCTTGTGTTTACAATGGCATATTTCGCTATCAAGACTGCAAGAATCAATTTCAAGAGCAAATTCATCTTATTAGTTATTACGATACCAATTGCAGTAGCTGTTGGGCATACGCTGATCGGTGTATTCAATGTAGAAGATAAAGTATGGGATCTTAATCTGTTCTTATGTTTCCCATCAGTAGCAATAGTATCAGGTTGGATAAGCTTGCATGTAAACAAAAGATCAGTGAGAGAAGAATTTACTGGTGAAGAAGCACAGGAATTCCCAATCGTAATTTAAAACTGAGATATGAAATATTTAATACAGCTCAGGTGCAGGTTATTGGTATCGCTAACACATAATGTGGCCTTACCATTATTAAAACATGTAAGAAAACCTAAACCCTTTCCTTATACATTACAAGAGCTTTCTGATCTGCCAAATGGCACTTTAGGAAAAGACCTGTATGATTTTATTGATAAAAAAGACCTGCAACTGCTTACTCATTATGCCCGGCACGATATGAAACATATTGTGCTGGGTTATGATACAACTGAGCAGGGCGAACTATGCCTCCAGTCGTTTATGTTCGGTAATGGCAGAATATCCTTTCCTGTTTTGGCTACTGTACTTTTCGGATTGTTTACAGCACCGGAATATTGGAAAGCCATGTGGAAGTCTTACAAAACAGGCAAACAATGTACGTCTATTCATAATTGGGATTGGTTTGATCTTATTCCGGTTTCTACCGAGCTGCTGAAGAACAAGATATTCTCAACTAAAATATTGGTAAATGAAAAATAAATTCAGTTCTACAGAAAGGATGTTACTGGTATCGCTTGGATTTACCATGATTTTACTCGCATTTCGAATTGTTTACTCGGGAACATTAAACTATATCTTCTATGCATGGAACCTGTTTTTAGCGGTGGTTCCGTTGTTGTTCAGCAGGAAGTTACAGCGCCATTCACAGTTTAGTTCCGTATCGACCGGATTATTGCTTGGATGGTTGCTGTTCTTCCCTAATGCACCTTATGTGATCACCGATATTTTTCATTTTAAAGAAAGGTTGCCGGTTCCAAAGTGGTACGATCTTCTGCTTGTAACCTCAGCAGCATGGAATGGAATGATACTCGGATTTGTTTCGTTGATACAGGTTGAACAATTTTTATCGAGACAATTCAGTCGGATAAAAGTAAGTGCTATGATAAGTTGCTTCGTTTTCTTATGTGGCTATGGTATCTATATTGGCAGGTATATGAGATACAATAGCTGGGATATTATTACTAACCCTTTCAGGTTGATAGACGAAACAACCGATCATTTTTTTAATCCCATACAACACTTCAGGGTTTGGGAGTTTACATTATTATTCTCTGTAATGCTGATCATTATTTATGCTACACTCAAGCATTTGTCGATGAATTCTTTTATAAAGCCTGAGCAAAAAAGTTGAATAATGATATGAACGTTGAAGTGAGTGACACAACAGCAGCCGAAGTTATTTCCATAGCTGGCTAACTAAAAAAGCCCCGCAATTGCGAGGCTTTTTTATAGATAATTTGTCTGTTTAAAAATCAAATCCCATTGCTATATACCAGTAAGGTTTTCCCTTAAATACACCTTTCATTTCCCATGAAGCATCTACTTTTAAGAAATAACCAAGTAAAGTGCTTCTTGCACCAAAACCATAACCACCTACAAATGGCCCGATGCCACCCACTTTATATCTTACAGTCACCGGGTTATTGGGATCCTGGAAAACTCTTGTTGGTCGTTCTATGCCATTGAATTTACCATTCCATGCAGTTCCAAGATCAACAAACTGTGTTAGCTGGAAATTCCTGAGGAAAGCATTATTAACTGGTTTATTGAACAAGGTTGTAAAAACCGGGAAGCGGAATTCACTGTTAAACACAACGGCATTGTTTCCATTTGCTATATTCTGAGGAAATCCACGCATGTTCACCGCTAATGATTGAAACGCATAATTCTGATCTGCGGCAGGCGTATTTGAATTGTTGAATTGCGGATTCAGCCAGCCATCCACACCACCAAGATAATAGATGATCTTCCTGTTGCCCCATGAAAAATCTCCGGCACCTCTTACAGCCCAGATGAAATTTCTTACGATAGGTACATAATACCTTGCATCGAATCCGGCGTTGAAAGTGTACTGTGCTTTATTTGCAGAGTTCTTATTGATCTGTGCATTCGCATCGAAATAAACTTTCCAGCGTAAGCCGAACCAGATGTTTTGTGTGGGGTTTAAAGTGTTGTCATGTACATATTCAAGTCTTGAAACAATGTATTGCAACACTGAATCTTTTCTTGCCAGGCCTGTTACATCAGGAATAATGATGCCGCTTCCATCGCCTTTTCCTGATTTAACGATGCCTCTGTCGCTGCGTAATCCCAAAGCCAGTTGTAATCTTTTTATCTCGTTAAAAGGATAAGAAACATTAGCCTGGTACAAACTGGTGATCAGTTTCGTTCCATAAAAATTATAGTTACCTAAAGGAGAATTGAAAATCGGTCCTTTGAAGTTTGAATTGGTGCTGCGATAATATGTCAAACCCCAATCGATCCTTTTACGATAGTTCTGGATAGACAAAAGGTAATCTCTGTCTTTTAGATTTGAACCCATTCTTATAGCACCGGTGAGCCTGTAATCTTCCATTACATCGCTGATACCCACACGAAAATTCCAGTTGATGTTATTACCATTATTTAACCGGATCGGTCCTGAACCACCACCATAAGGCTGGTACCTGTTAAGCAGAACCGTATTAGATATACCACTTTGCAGGAAATCGGCACTAAACTTTAGTTTGTAGTTGAACAGCCGTGCTTTGCCTAAAGCATTCGGAGGAGTTTCTCTTCCTTCCGTTGGACCTGCAATACCGGTTGTATCTCTATCATCAAACTCTGATTGGAAAACTTTTTTCCGGGTACTGTCGTTGGCAGGATAATTTGTTGGTCTTCCTGTCGAAGCCCGGTATTCAGCCATTCGTTGACGCATGAACTCAGTTGGACGAGCATTTACATTCCGTTTTCTCAATGCTATAGAATCTATTCTCAGTTTATAAATGAACTTGAGGTCACCTTCTTTTCTTACCTCACTCACCTGTCCACGATCGCCTGCAATTCTTGTTTCCAACAAACTGCTTTGATAGTTGGTGATGGGAAATGAATAAGTAGAATCTTTATACGTTCTGAAATAACTCACACTATCAGGCTCAGGCTTCTGCCATGCAACGAGTGTTGAATCCAGTTCTTTGTCTGATGGATTTCTGAGTATCTCATCACCAACATAAAATAAGGTATCCAGACCATCGCTTTGCGTAGTGAAAAATCCTGCCCACCTGTTATTGATACCATTTTCATTTGAAATGAAAGTAAAGTGTGTTACGTTGTATTGCATCGGGTAACGGGCATCGCCAAAACGCATATTGGTGAGTTTGGTGATCTGGCGGAAATCATTGTTCTTATTAAAGATATCTGCCAGGTAGATATTGAATGGATAACGGCTTGGTAAAGCAGTATCAGCATTCGCTGCAGTTCCTGAAGGCCGGTTAGAAGAAAATATGATCGCAGACCTGTTAGGGAAAGAAACAAAAGTTGGATCAAGATCGTCGTAGATATCGTTGGTTACCTGCTCGGTCTTTTGACTTTGTGTGTTGTAGATAAAGATGTCTGATTGACCATTCTTCACAGCACTCATCAATATCTGGTTTTGATTCAGCATGAAGCCGGCATCGAGTATCTGATCAAAGCCTGTTATCTCCTGGCGGTCTCTTTTTATTCTTGCGATCTGGTCGTAAACGAACATGTATATCTTTCCATCTTTCCAGTAAACCACCAACAAACGTGTTCCTTTTCCATCCCATGCCAGAATTGGATAATTTGGATTGATATCACCTTCTCTAACTCTCACACCATATTTCAACAGTACTTTTTCTTCGCCCTGTTGATTAAGTATGATGCTGTAAATACCTTTCTTAAACTTAACAGCCGCATAAGTGTTATTACGTGGATTGGGATTCACCTGGAAACGATAGAAATCCTGCTTTTCTACATCTTCTACTACCGAGATCGTTCCTTTTGGTGCATTTCTACGTTGACGGATATCTTTAAAATACCTGTCTTCCATTGACGTCATGAACTCTGCCAGCAATGGTTTGAATTTTTTCTTCGTTATTCTTTGAGAGGCTGTATTTAAACTTTTATAGATACGGGCCAGGTAAAGGAAATAAGTAACGTTATCTTTCTTGTATTTCTCACCCAGGTAATACCAGAAAGCATGACCTGCAAGTTCAGGTTCTTTAAAAGCAAACTGGTAAAAGTTTTTGTAATCGCCACTCATCATTACATCTTTCAACTGATCATCCAGTTTGGCATTCCAGTTCTCTGCGTGATAGCGTATATAACCTTCTACCAACCATTTTGGAAGATCCAGTAAAGCCTGGTTGCTGGCGAATTCACCAATATCATCACCAAACAAAAGATTTTCAACCAGTGACCTTACAATACCTGTTCTAAGTTGACGACGGAAATCTGCATGGTTACCATTAAAATAAACGATGATCTTGTTGTTCACCAATCGTGTTAATCCACCGGGGTTAGCAAAATCAGTTCCCAAACCAATATTACTCGACTTGAAATCTTCGTAGTTATTATAAATGATAATGCTGGCTTTACGTTGCAAAGAATATTCTACAACTTTTTCAATTTGCTCCAGTTCTTCTTCGGCAACCTGTGCAGCTTGTTTGGCCAGTTCGTTACCACCTACGTTGAAGTAAGTGTAGAAATTATTTGTCTCATAAAATCTCCAGGTAAATTTCTTATGCTGTACCCTGTTCTTTCCATATTCAACTGCATTCACCTGGGCCATAGCCGTTACAGTAAGCAGCGATGCAAAAAGGAGGAACGAAAACCGAATTTTCATTTTGTTCGTCAGTTGGATTTATGCCATAGGAACCTAACCCAGTCCTTACAGCGAAATATTATTCTGAAGCAGTTCCGGGCAAACCACTTTCAAATAAGATACGATATTTGATGTGTTTGCTTCTTAACCGATTATTAAGCCTCTAAAATTAGGTAATTAGCCTAAATACAGATTGTAAAAATAAAGTTATGATAACCGTTGCAAGTTTTACTTTAAACCCGGTACAGGAAAACACATATATCTTGTATAATGAGCATAATGAAGCATTCATTATAGACCCCGGCTGTTATTTTACTGCAGAAGAAGAAGAACTGCAGCAGTTCATCAATGAACATAGACTGAAACCGGTTAAACTACTAAATACGCATTGCCATTTGGATCATGTTTTTGGCAATAAATGGGTGCATAAAACCTTCGGACTGGAACTGCATTTACATCCAACAGAAGAAAAAGTATTGGCTTTTGCACCACAATCCGGACAAATGTGGGGTTTGACGTTTACCAATTATTCCGGTCCGTTGCATTTTTTAAATGATGGCGATATTTTGAAATTAGGAGAAGACGAACTGGAAGTGATCTTAGCGCCAGGGCATTCTCCCGGAAGTCTTTGCTTTTATTGCAAAAACCAACATTTCCTGATTGGAGGAGATGTCCTGTTCCGTGATAGCATTGGGAGAACCGATTTACCAGGTGGAGACCATGAAACATTACTCAACAGCATCAGGCAAAGATTGTATGTGCTGCCAGATGAAACAGAGGCTTTCCCTGGTCATGGACCTTCAACAACGATTGGATATGAGAAAAAGAATAATCCTTTTGTGAATGGATAATTTTCACGCAAAGGCGCAAAGGAATCAAGATCTTTTGCTTTGCAAACTCTGCTTCTTTGCGTGACTTAAATACTACTCTTCTGCTCTAACCTGTTATAAGCAATAATAAAGATCGCCCCTAAATTTTTGTGTGGCGGAACGTAATCTTCGAAACGCTCTTTACGTGTTGGATCAACAAAACGCTTTTCCAAAGTGCTCCAGATCTGCGGCCAGTTCAGGTCTTTGCCTTGCCTTACATTGTCGGAGATCAGGCTGATCATTGGTCCATTGATCAAACCAGAACCGATCTGCTTAGAAGAGATGATATGAGCTTCCGGGCAAATACTCAAAACATCATTCAGGTTATTGTAACCACCACAGCTACCAAGCAAAACCACTTTTGCAGATGGAGGCAACTGTTCGATCGTATAATGAACATAGTAGCTATGTCCACGATGAATTACTATGGTTGGATCAATACCATTCTTGTATAAATATTCGTTCAGGTTCTTCTGGGCTTTTGCGTCAAGATCCTGGTTTTCGTCTAAAGGCTTGTTGGCATAGATCGTAACCTTACTGCCTTTGGTTGACATTACTTCAACCCACTCTGGTTTGTCGATGATCTTCCAATTTGCATTTCTGAATTGTGAAAGAAAGACCGAGAATACATTGTTACCATCTTTATCGCCATAGAAATATTGCTGGATGATCACTCGTCCTGTGGTGTCTTTCAACAAAGCGTTTGGTACAAAATGTACCGGCTGAATTCCCAACGTTGAAGTGATATCTACTTTGTTGGTAGAATCCATCGAAAGGAATATAGTATTCAGAATGCTGTAAATATTCTTACCTCTTTCTGTTTTTACCTGGCTTTGGTTGTTCTGAACTTCGTTCAGAATAAACTTCTTAAGATTTGTATTGGAAATGCTGGCATAAGAATCGGCCACATCAACTGCATCTTCCAAAGTAGTGGTTTTATCAAGATTGCTCACAAAGTTCTTCATGAGTGCCGTTGCATTTGCAGAGTCCATCTTCTTCAGGAAATCATCTAATGTGTTGTATCCTGCAGCGATCTTGATCCATTTTTTAAAATGATCGAAGTTCACGGCATTCAATAATGTATCGGCAGCATTCTGCATCTTCATCTTCTGGAAAATGCGTTTGTATACACCAAGATAACTGCTTGTGTATATCTGGTCGGCACCCATCACTGCTACATAATACAATTCAATTGGATCAAGACTTTCAATTTTTTTAAAACGTATGTCGTCGTTTTCTTCATGCAATCCATTGATCACATTCACATAAGTCTCGATCGCTTTCTGACGAACCTTGTTCTCTAAAGTTTTATAAACAAGCGGTGTTTCGCCATTTGCCATTCTTCCGGCATAAGCAACCTGGGTTTTTACCAGCAGGTCAAAATACTTTTCATCATCATCAAGAGACGGTGTGATATCATCAAATGTTTTATTTCCCTTGTACAGATCATCTAAAAAAGGAAAATACAAACGTCCTGTTCGCATGCTGGCCATCTTGCCAATGATCTTCACCAACGAATCTTCGCTGTTAATGATCTTACGGCTGAGAAAATTTCCTGCACTGGCATAATTGTATACTTCTTCCTGGTTACGTTTTGCAACTTCCCGTATCACACTATCAGCAAAAGGAACATTCGGAAATCTTGCCAGTATCTGCATCACCTGGTTGGGATGACGCTTCATGTTCTTCAACACAAGATTATCTTTAGAAGCTTTAAGCCCGGAATTCTTTTCGAACGGATACAATTTCACCAGTATATCTCCCACTTCCATCTCATTTCTCTCCACTACAGGAGCGATAGAGTTACTGAAGAACTCAAGCTGTTGTGCTTCTTTATATGCTTTTACCAAAGCAGGGAAAAGTTCAGGCTTGATGGATTTGTTACGAAAAGCCGCATCAAAACTGTTCAGCATTTCACTGATGCCACGGAGATATTTGATCTTATTATTATTATCGAGGCTGTTATTGATCTCGATATCGATCTGCATATCGTCGATCACTGATGTGACCTTATCGGTGAGTTCTTTATTCGCCTGTTCATCGTTCAGCGGAGCAAAATAAGCATCATCTGCACCGTCAGATTTAAGAATATTCGCCTGGGCCTTATCTATATTATTATGAAAGATCTGCCGCATTAAAGGCACATCAGGCATTTTTCTTTTTTCAGGCTGACCGTTTGCAGAAATAGCCAGGGCTAGTGATATCACCAAACTAAGTCTCTTCATCAACATTTCAGATTTCGTGCTGTATTGGCAAAAATACGACCAAAGCCGTCTGCCGTCCTATCTATAACGACCAATAACTGCAAGTTCTTATTTGTAGTGTTAACAATTACATAATGAAACACTGCAAACCGTAGTACTTTCGAAAATTAAATTTGCGAAAACAAATTGTTAATGGATAGCCCTAGAAAAGTGCTGATAGCTGATGATGAACCGGATATTCTGGAGATCATTAAATATAACTTATCGGCTGAGGGATATGATGTTATTACTGCTAAAGATGGATCAGAAGCCATTGATAAAGCAAAATCTTCCAGGCCGGATCTGATCATCCTGGATATTATGATGCCTAAGAAAACAGGCGTAGAAGTTTGCGAATACCTTAGGTCGCAAGCCGATTTCCAGGAAACCCTGATCATTTTTCTTACTGCATTGAGCGATGAAACTTCTCATATCAAAGGGCTGGAAACAGGAGCCGATGATTATGTGAGTAAACCCATTAGTCCTAAAGTTCTGATAAGCAGGGTAAATGCATTGTTCCGCAGAAACCGGAAAGATGGAAAGTCACTTAAACTCGGAAATCTTACGATCGATCCCGAACGTTTCATCATTAAGATCGACGATACGGAAGTGGTGCTTGCGAAAAAAGAGTTTGAATTGCTTTACCTCTTAGCCGGCAAACCGGGAAGAGTGTTTTTAAGAAATGAGATCCTGAGCCAGGTTTGGGGTAATGATGTGATCGTAGGTGACAGAACGATAGACGTACACATCCGTAAGATCAGGCAGAAATTAGGGATCGATTGCATCACCACTGTAAAAGGAGTGGGCTACAAATTCGAATTATAAAATATCATTCCCCTAATTTGCATTAATCATGGTCAATGGATCATGGTCAATGGTCTGAGCCATGTTCAAAGCAAAAAATCTATCGCCAAGGCAACTTTCTCTTTTTACCGCTATCATACTTTCTGTACCCATTGGTTTGGGCTTTTTGTTAGTTTCACCCGAATGGGAAATTGCAGCCATTGCAGCCGTCATCACATTTGCCGGCAGTTATTACATGATCAGGTTTGTGCTGGAGTGGTTCATCTATCGAAAAATAAAACTCATCTATAAATTCATTTACCAAACCAAGGCCAGCAAAAGAGAAGAGATGTACTACAAATACATTCTTCCACAAAAAGGGATTGACCAGGTTAGGCAGGATGTGGAGCAATGGGCTGAACAACGAAGTGCCGAGATCGAAATGCTCAGGAATAATGAAGTGTACCGCAGGGAGTTTTTACAGAACCTTGCACATGAATTCAAGACGCCCATATTTGCAATACAAGGATACGTAGATACTTTATTGGGTGGTGCTTTGGAAAATGCAGCAGTTAACCGGAAGTTTTTAGAAAATGCAGCTAAGAATGTTGACAGGATGGTGAATCTGGTAGAAGATCTTGACGAGATATCAAAATTAGAAAGTGGTGAGCAGCCATTGTATAAAACCGGTTTTGTGATTCAGGAATTGGTGCGTGAAGTATATGAATCGCTTTCTATTAAGACTGCAGAATTGCACATAATAACCTCCATCAAAAAAGGATGCGAACAGCCCATCACTGTTTTTGCCGATAAAGAAAAAATCAGACAGGTGTTGATCAACCTGGTTGATAATGCCCGTAAATATGGAAAGTTTAGCGGAACCATTACAACAGGTATTTATAAAACCGATGAAAAGCATGTGTTGATCGAGATCAGCGATGATGGGATTGGCATTGCAGAAGAACATTTGCCAAGGATATTCGAACGTTTTTACAGAACCGATCGTGGCAGAAGTCGTGATGTGGGTGGAACTGGTTTGGGATTAGCCATCTGCAAACACATCATCGAAGCTCACGGACAAAGTATTCATGTGCGAAGCAAACCAGATGTAGGAACAACTGTAGGTTTTACTTTGGAAGTGAAATGATAATGACTTTTCAATAGGTCATTTATGAATGAGCCGCCAGGTACTTACAGATCTTTTTGGCAATAGCCGGTCCTTCATAAATAAAACCAGTCCATACCTGTATAAGTGAAGCACCCGCTTTGAACTTTTCTATTGCATCTTCTCCGGTAAAAATTCCACCGCTGGCAATGATTGGTATACGACCGTTTGTTTGAGAAGCGATATAGTGCACCACTTCAGTTGAACGATGTTGCACAGGCTTTCCACTCAATCCACCAGCACCCATTTGTTCAACAGATGTTTGATTGGTAAGCAACCCTGAACGACTGATTGTTGTATTGGTAGCAACCAATCCATCCAGTTTTACTTCTGCAGAAAGAGAAATGATATCGTCCAGTTGTTCCTGTGTAAGATCAGGAGCGATCTTAAGCAACAGTGGTTTTCTTTTTTGTTTTCCTGAATTGATATCCTGTAGATTGGAGAGAATCTTCTGTAACGAATCTTTCTCCTGCAATTCTCTTAGTCCGGGAGTATTGGGAGAGCTTACATTCACTACGAAATAATCAGCAACATCAAACAATTCATTAAAGCAGATCTCGTAATCTTTCCAGGCATCTTCATTTGCTGTGATCTTGTTCTTTCCAATGTTACCGCCTATGATCAGCTTTTCATTTTTAGGATTATTTCGCCATGCTGCTAACCTGCCACGGATCGCTTTTACACCATTATTATTAAAACCCATCCGGTTGATGAGTGCTTTGTCTTTTGGCAAACGAAACAACCTTGGTTCTTCGTTTCCCGGCTGTGGCAACGGAGTTACTGTTCCGATCTCAACAAATCCAAAACCAAGTGCAGCAAGTTCATTCAGGTATAAAGCATTCTTATCGAAGCCTGCACCCAATCCCACAGGATTTGGAAATCGCAATCCGAATACTTCTTTTTCTAGTGAATGATCGGTAGTAACAAAATTTTTTTTCAATAAACTTCTTACAGGAGAAAACCGGTTTACATCCCGCAAAATGTTCATCGAAAAATGGTGCACTTTCTCAGGAGGAAAATTGAAAAGCAGTTGCCGCAACAGCGAATACATACTGCAAATGTACAAGGTTGATCAATAGTATTTCTTCATCAACTGGTAGAGCACTTTTTTCTGGTCGAGGTTCAATCCTCTTGTTGTATCCTGTAGCCAATGACGCTTAAAGGCAACAATGGCTGACGTAGTATCTTTCATATCAAAACCAACAATGCGTAAGGCCTGGAGATGATCAAAACTTTCGGGAACGGTAACATTGGTCGTATCTGCATACCAGTTACCAAAGCCTTTATCGGCTAATTGCTTCCATGGAAATCGCCAGTTGGGATCGTTCTTTCTTGTGGGAGCAATATCTCCATGACCAATAAAATTCGCTGTAGGAATTCCATGACGTTTCTTTAATGTAGCCAGTAACTGCATCAAACTATTGATCTGAGCTTCTGAAAAATATTCAAAGCCATTATTATCGAGCTCAATACCGATGGAAGTAGAATTGATATCCGTTGTATTACCCCATTTAGAAATTCCACCATGCCATGCCCTGAGATAATCATTCAGCATATGATGAATAACACCATCTCTGCAGATCACATAATGAGCACTCACTGCAGTACGGGTGAGTGTAAATGTTTTTAAGGTTTGATCGCAACTATTCTGAGCCGTATGGTGAATGATCACGAAGTTGGGTTTACGCATGTTGAAGTTGGTAGTGCCCACCCATTCCGGTGCTAACATCAAACCCGAATCTGTTTTGGTTGGATCCTGGCGTAATTCTTTGGAATATGCTTTCGCCTGTTTTTTGTAAGATTTATTCGCTTCGGCATAAGGTGCTTTGGAACAACCCCAGATCATCAATCCACCAATAACAGCGATCGCAACCCTGAACATAACGTATTTCATAGAGTAAAGTAACATCAAAAACAGGAACGAAACGGCTTACTATTTGATTGATCATCACTAAAACACAAGATGCCGGAAGGTCCATCAATAGTAATACTAAAAGAAGCCGTAGCTGAATTCAAAGGAAGAAAAGTGACTGAAGTGGATGGAAACACGAAAGTAGATTTCAGTCGGCTGGAAGGAAAGAAGATCACCGACTTCAAAAGTTTCGGTAAGAATTTCTTTATCTGCTTTGGTAAAAAGCTATCAGTCAGGATCCACTTCATGTTGTTTGGAACTTACCGTATCAATGAAAGAAAAGAAACAGCTGCCCGTTTAAATCTTGTTTGCAATAAAGGAGAAATGAACTTCTATGCATGTTCTGTTCAACTCGTAGAAGATGATCTTGATGAATTGTACGATTGGTCTGCCGATGTAATGAACGATACCTGGGATGCAGCCAAAGCGAAAAAGAAACTAAAGGCAATGCCAGATAATTTAGTGGTTGATGCCTTACTTGATCAGAACATATTTGCAGGAGTAGGCAACATCATCAAGAATGAAGTATTGTACAGGATACAGGTACATCCCAAAAATAAAGTAGGCGATCTTCCGGCGAAAAAGCTTACAGAAATGATCAAACAGGCAAGAATTTACAGCTTTGATTTTCTTGAATGGAAGAAACAATACGTACTGAAAAAGCACTGGCTGGCTCATACTAAAAAGAAATGCTCAAGGGATGGCTCAGCAATCGTAAAAGAATACCTGGGTAAAACCAATCGGAGAACTTTTTATTGCAATAAATGCCAGGAGCTCTATAAATAATTCAGCAGCGGTTCAGTCTCATGAGCGTCATCAGTTTTCTATGTTTAAGATTACTTTGCTTTACAGTTTAAGCATTGTAACTTCATGCACCCCTTTATGAAGATCTGTAAACCTGAAACATTTTTCTCTCTACTATGCCTGGCACTTGGCTTAACCTGGATCTTTTTTAGTAGCTGGATGTTAAGTCAGTTTGGACTTAGTCCTAGTCATCCAAACCAGATCGATTATTATACCGATGCCGGCTTCGTAGTGATCGTTTCACTCATCATTTTTATAGGTATTCGTTTTTACAGGACACGATTGTCTCATTCAGAATTTCATTATAAAACATTATTCAACACTTCGCCTTTACCCATGTGGATATTTGATATTGCTACCAGCAGGTTTTTACTGGTGAATAAAGCAATGATCGATAAGTATGGATACAGTAAAAAAGAGCTATTGAATATGTCTCCGGTAGACATTCGCCCGTCTGAAGAAGTGGAACGTTTTCTTGCTGATATGGCGTTGAAGAAAAGAGGCATCCAGGATGTTGGTATCTGGACCCATAAAAAGAAAAACGGCGAACTGTTTACGGTGCAGGTGAGAACAAATATTCTAAATTATCGGGGTAAAGAATGTTACCTGGTGATTGCAGATGACATCAGTGATCTTGTAAAAAAAGAAACTGAGATAGAAAGGCTTTCACTGGTAGCAAAACATACAGTAAACGGTATCATCATCACAGGAAAAGACCGAACTATTGAATGGGTGAATGATGCTTTCATTAAAATGACCGGTTATAGTTTTAATGAGGTGGCAGGCAGATCACCGATCGAACTATTACATGGTGAGGAAACTGATAAAGAAGCAGAAAAGCAAATGAATCATATCATTGCTTCGAATGAAAATTATTCAGGTGAGATATTGAATTATCGAAAAAATGGAAGTAAAATGTGGGTGCAGACAACTGTTTCACCTATTGAAATAAACGGCAAAACAGAAAAGCATGTTGCGATATTTATCGATATCACCGACCGTAAGCAACATGAAGCAATGATCTGGCAACAGAATGAAAGATTAAAAGATATTGCTTTTGCCAGTTCGCATCTCATCAGGGCTCCTTTGGCTAATATTCTTGGATTAACCGACCTTTTGAACGAAGAAATCCAACCTGACCATGAGATCATAGCTCATCTGAAATCTTCTGCAAAAAAACTGGATGATGTGGTGAGAGATCTCGTTATTCAAACCACAAACAGTATCCAGAAACAATAGCATTTTCTTAGCCGATTGATTATTAATTGATTTAAAATAGCTGCTATCCTGGTGGCATGGTTACTGTGCCATTTGCTAAAAAAAGCTTATGCCAGGTAGAGGAGATAATAACAAACACAATAGCGCCGGACGTGGTGCTTCCAATCAAAGTAACCAGCCGTTTGTAACAAGCGATAGAGAACATCCGGCTTCGAATCACAACCGAAGGGAATTCAATAACGAAAGAAGGTTAGAGATTAATGTTGATATGACGCCATATATTCTCATGATCACGCCATTTAAGTTCAATGAAGAAATGCGTTATCATGTGAGCTATAATGGTAGTCCCGATATATTATTTGCATGGGATAATACTGTAGGACATTATGCAGCGTTTGGAGACGATGCCTCTACACTGCCGGATAATCTTGAACTGGCAATCGCAGAACGTTTACAGCAAATGATGAAGAAAGATATGGTAAGCTAGAGGCATGAAGTAAGAAGTATGAGGTAGAATCAATTCTTACTTCATACTTCTTACCGCTTACTTTTACATATTTCTTCTATACTGTCCACCTACATCATACAAAGCATGTGTGATCTGGCCAAGCGAACAATATTTTACTGTTTCCATTAACTCTTCGAATAAGTTTCCATTGTTGACAGCCACTTCCTTTAAACGTTTCAAAGCTTCGTTACGTTTGTCTGCATTTCGCTTCCAGAATGCCTGGAGATTTTGGATCTGCTGCTCTTTTTCTTCTGTGGTTGAGCGAATCACTTCACCAGGAATAACAGTTGGTGATCCTTTTTTATTGAGGAATGTATTCACACCGATCAATGGTAATTCTCCGGTGTGCTTCTGATGCTCATAATAGAGACTTTCTTCCTGTATCTTATTTCTTTGATACATTCTTTCCATTGCACCAAGCACACCACCACGTTCTGTAATTCTATCGAACTCACTTAATACCGCCTCTTCAACAAGATCAGTTAACTCTTCAATTAAGAATGAGCCCTGGTTAGGATTTTCATTTTTCGCAGTACCCAGCTCTCTGTTAATAATGAGCTGTATCGCCATTGCCCTTCTTACACTTTCTTCTGTTGGTGTAGTAATGGCTTCGTCGTAAGCGTTTGTATGAAGCGAGTTGCAGTTATCGTATATCGCATACAAAGCCTGTAATGTTGTTCTGATGTCGTTGAAATCAATTTCCTGAGCATGCAACGAACGGCCTGAAGTCTGGATATGATATTTCAGTTTTTGTGAACGATCATTTCCTTTGTACTTATTCTTCATTGCCTTTGCCCAGATCCTTCTTGCCACACGACCAATTACACTGTACTCAGGATCCATTCCATTGCTGAAGAAGAAAGAAAGGTTTGGTGCAAAATCATCAATATGCATTCCACGGCTCAGGTAATACTCAACATAAGTAAATCCATTCGCCAAAGTAAAAGCAAGTTGTGTGATCGGATTTGCACCAGCTTCTGCAATATGATATCCACTGATAGAAACACTGTAAAAGTTTCTTACTTTCCTGTCAATGAAATATTGCTGCACATCACCCATCATCTTCAAAGCAAACTCTGTAGAGAAAATGCAGGTGTTCTGTGCCTGGTCTTCTTTTAATATATCAGCCTGAACCGTTCCTCTTACTTGTGAAAGTGCCGAAGCTCTTATCTGCTCATATACATCTTTCGGTAAAACTTCATCTCCACTCAAGCCAAGTAATTTTAATCCCAATCCGTTATTCCCTTCAGGTAATCTTTCTGGTGCAGATGGATTGTAATAGATCGGTTGAGACGCATGCTTGTACTTCATCTCACTCACTTTCTTCACTTCATTCCATAATCCATTTTGTTCAATGTATTTTTCGCATTCCTGGTCAATGGCTGCATTCATAAAGAAAGCAAGAATGATCGGTGCAGGACCATTAATGGTCATGCTAACTGATGTTTTGGGATTGCATAGATCAAATCCACTGTACAGTTTCTTGGCATCATCAACAGTTGCAATGCTCACGCCACTATTACCAACTTTGCCATAAATATCAGGACGATGATCAGGATCTTCTCCATACAATGTAACACTGTCAAAAGCTGTAGATAAACGATGTGCAGGCTGACCTAAAGAAACATAGTGAAAACGTTTGTTGGTTCTTTCAGGTCCACCTTCTCCTGCAAACATTCT
Organism: Chitinophagaceae bacterium; assembly: GCA_024508725.1. GTDB lineage: Bacteria > Bacteroidota > Bacteroidia > Chitinophagales > Chitinophagaceae > JAEZDC01. Next base: position 809,360 of record JANINS010000003.1, read on the forward strand.
TGTCGGGTCTTCACCTTGCCTTTTTAATTCAAATACACCTGCTGTATACGGAAATTCGCCCGGAACATTTTCCTGTAGTTGCCATTTTAAAATATCACCCCAGTCTTTATACTTTGGTAAAACAACTTTTGGAATTTTCGTTCCGCTTAAACTTTTGGTTGTGAGATCTTGTTTGATCACCTTGTCTCTCACTTTGTACTCAAAAAAATCGCTATTGTATTTCTTTTGCACTTCACTCCAGTTATCGACCAGTTTTTTACAGTCAGGATGAAGTTGATCTTCATATTTCTTCTTTAAAGATTGCAACTCAGGAATGTTACTTGTTTCTTTTTCGCCGATCACCCCTGTTATCTGGTACAATTTAGATGCAATAGCACATTGTTCATTCACCCAACTATCGTAGCTCCTGTTGTTTTCAGATATTTCGCTTAAGTAACGAACTCGTTTTGGTGGAATGATCTGGCTTTTCGTGGTGGTATCTTTTGTATGAGCATGCACATCAACCTTACCAAAATGTACACTTGTTTTCTTTTCTATAGCAACAACGAGTTTCTCAAACAATTCATTCACTCCTGCATCATTGAATTGTGCTGCGATCGTTCCAACGATAGGAAGTTCTTCGTCTTTTGCAGTAAACAGTTGATGATTACGTTTATACTGCTTCCTCACATCATGCAGAGCATCTAATGCTCCGGCTTTATCGAATTTGTTGATGCAAACTACATCAGCATAATCCAGCATATTGATCTTTTCTAACTGGGATGCAGCGCCATATTCTGGTGTCATCACATACAAACTAACATCACAATAATCCAGAATAGAAGCATCACTCTGACCAACACCTGCACTTTCCAGAATGATGAAATCAAACCCTGCACTTCTGCAAATGTCAATTGCATCCTGCACTGCAGAACTTAAAGCCGTATTGTCATCTCTTGTGGCTAAGCTTCTCATGTAAGCTCTTGGATGAGAAATGGAATTCATCCTGATCCTGTCACCCAACAATGCACCACCGGTTTTTTTCTTAGATGGATCAACAGAAATAACAGCGATGGTTTTGTCATCGAACGTATTAAGATAACGACGAACGATCTCATCAGTTACGGAAGATTTTCCTGCACCACCTGTACCAGTAATACCTAACACAGGAGCCTTAGCGGTAGATTGTCGACCGTCGACCGTCGATTGATTTCCATTCTCAACATTGGTGATAAGCCTTGCGATCTTCCTCACATCTTTCACCTCACCCAAGCCCATCGGAACTTTATACTCACCATTTCCGTTCAGGTTAAAGTCGCATTGCTTCACCACATCTTCGATCATTCCTTCCAAACCCATATGTCTTCCATCATCCGGCGAATAAATTCTCGTTATGCCGTATTGATGCAGTTCCCTGATCTCTTCCGGTAAAATCGTTCCGCCACCACCACCAAAGATCTTGATGTGACCGCAACCATTTTCATCGAGCAGGTCTTTCATGTATTTGAAAAACTCCACGTGTCCACCCTGGTAAGAAGTGATCGCAATTCCCTGTGCATCTTCTTCTATTGCACATTCTACAATCTCTTTTACTGAACGATTGTGTCCCAGATGAATGATCTCAGCACCCTTGCTCTGTAAAATTCTTCGCATGATATTGATGGCTGCATCATGTCCGTCGAACAATGAAGCAGCCGTAACGATCCTAACCTTATTTTGAGGAGTATAGCCCATATTGCTGTTTTCGAGGGCTCAAAATTAGTGTTTACAAGGTAAAGGTTAACAGATGTTAGTTTCTGAGCTGACGTATTCAGCCTTGAAGAATGTCGTTTTTGCACACCTCCAGAGGTTTAGAAAGGATTTAGGTTTGTAAAAAATTCAGCGATATGGAAACAACAACAACCATCACCGTTCAGGCAACGATAAATGCCCCGGTTGAAAAGGTTTGGCAATATTGGAACGAACCTCAGCATATTACCAAATGGTGCCAGGCTTCAGATGACTGGCATGCACCTTATGCAGAGAACGATCTTAAAACAGGTGGATCGTTTAAAACAACCATGGCAGCCAAAGATGGTAGCTTTAGTTTTGACTTTGGTGGAAAGTATAATACCGTTGAAGAAAACAAACTGATAGAATACACAATGGAAGATGGCAGAAAAGTTTCGATCAGGTTTTCGCAAGAAAACAAGACAACTAATGTAATTGAGACTTTCGATCCTGAGCAGACTCACTCAATGGAGATGCAACAACAGGGTTGGCAGGCGATATTGAACAGTTTCAAAAATTATGTTGAGAATAACTAATTAAAACCAGCCATATGCAAAAACAACAATTCACTCTCGAACTAAATGCCTCGAAAGAAAAAGTTTGGGATGTACTCTGGAATATTGATTCTTATCGTTCATGGACAGCAGCATTTTCTGAAGGTTCAACTGTTCAAACTGATAACTGGAAAAAAGGAACCAAAGTAATATTTGGTGATGGAAAAGGATCTGGAATGTTGGCTGAAATAGCAGATAATATTCCCAATGAGTTCATGAGTTTCCGTCATATAGGTGAAGTAAAAGATGGAGTAGAAGATACTACCAGCGATAAAGTAAAAGAATGGGCTGGCGCATTAGAAAATTATACACTTAAAGAAGTGGATGGAAAAACATTGCTAACGGTTGAAATGGATATCAATGATCAATGGTTGAATTATTTCATGGAAACATGGCCAAAAGCACTTGCCAACATTAAACAATTAGCAGAGCAATAAAATCAATATCATGCAAAAGATAACACCATTTCTTTGGTTCGATGGAAACGCAGAAGAAGCAGTAAACCTTTACACGTCTTTGTTTCCAGATTCTAAGATCACATCTGTAACAAGAAATCCGAAAGGTGCACCAGGACCTGAAGGTGCTGTATTAACGATGGGGTTTGAACTGTTTGGACAAAAATTCGCTGCCCTGAATGGTGGACCAATGTATAAGTTTACCGAAGCTGTTTCATTCGTCGTGAATTGTGAAACGCAGGAAGAAGTAGATAAATACTGGGATGCTTTACTTGCTGATGGAGGAAAAACGCAGGCTTGTGGATGGCTGAAAGATAAATTTGGTCTTTCCTGGCAAATAACACCAACCATCTTACCAGAATTGCTTGCAGCCGGAGGTAAAAAATCAGAAAGAGTAATGCAGGCAATGATGCAAATGATCAAGCTGGATATAGCAGAATTAAAAAGAGCTGCCGAAGAGGTATGATCAATTCTTTCGTTGCTTTTGGGTAGGCCATCATCACTTAAAAATTTAGGTGGCTACCCAAAAAGCATAATGACAAGTCTATGTTTTTATTAATTGCTTTTTTCAATCAACCCTAAACACAACAACACTCATAGCTAACATATCTGTAAAAAGTTGATCTGTAAACCGTATTTCCCCTAATTTCGCTGCTCTTCATTTTTCCTTGTCTGCCGCTTGGGTGAAGCAATAAATCATTGTGATGATAACACCACCAGACAAGCAGTATATTTTATACATAGAAGACGATCCTGAAGATGTAGAGCTACTCGATCATGTTTTACAGGAAAAAAATCTCCCTATCCGCATAGTACAGATGCTAAATGGTGCAGATGCCCTTGACTTTCTCGAAAAAGCAAAAGTGATGAACCTGCTTCCTGAAATGATCTTATTAGACATCAATATGCCAAAGCTGGATGGCAAAGAAACATTCGTTTGTATAAAAGCAGATAAGAGACTGGCAAGAATACCACTTGCCGTGTTATCAACTTCTAACCTTGATATGGATACCAGCTATTTCAAGAAATACCATATTCCGTACATTATCAAACCCGGCGACACGAAAAAGTTTGGCCAGGAGATCATGGAACTGATAAAAAGAGTGATACGCTGAGGTTGTTAACTGAATAAAGCCATATACTCCCGTTTCACATATCTTTAACCGCATCCATCATTAATATTTGTATGTTTGTCTAAATGAACATGCCTGTTATACATACCAGGAATTTACACATTAAACCACTGATCCTTGACATGAGGAACAGCTATACGTGTTCATTTACCGAATTTTTTCCTTTTTGTCCGAAGCTTTACTACTTCAGCAATTTCAAAGACTTTAATACTTCTTCCCCAACTAAGTAATTAAGTTGGGGTTATGCCTTTGCTACAGTGTTTATTGCTGTAGCTCTCCGTTTACATCTTATCAACTGGCATGCACTTTATAAAAGTCGGCCGCAAAATTCCGGGCAATGGAAGTAATCATAGTACCAATTGTACTGCTTGCTGTAATAGCAGCTGTATCTGTTTTCCTGGTAAGATCAGAGAAAAAGCAACGCCATCGTCAAAAGCATCAACTTCTTGCACAGCTAAGACAGCTGGGCCATGAAAAACAATTGCGGTTCAGCAGTGAAGCCTATTTAAAAAATGCTGCCATCGGTTTAGATGGTATCAACAGAACATTGCTGTACTATGAACCTGCAGTAAATGATTCACCAGAGAAAATAATGGAGATACATCTTGATGAAGTGCAGCATTGCTCCACCAAACATGTTTCCCGTTCCATATATGCACATGATACGCAAATCAATAAATCAGAAACATTTTTAGAAAGCATTTGCCTGCGCATCACTTTCAACAATGGAAGATCAGCGGAGGAACTGGTATTCTTTAAAAGTACACGTGATGGATTATACGAGATGAAAGAGCTGGGAAAAACATGTTCAAGATGGGAGTCATCACTCAACAAACTGATCCCCAAAAAAGTTGCCGGCATTAAACCGATGTTGGTAGTAAAATAATAAAAAATGAGTTCTTCATCAAAGCTCTATACGAAGAATGAAGGGATTGTTGCCCTTACCGTATTGGTCAATGGCATTGTGCTTAAAATGGCGCTAATCAATTCATCAGCCTGGTATAAGCTGCTTTGGATAACCATTCCATGGACGTTAGTGTCGTTAATAAACATGCGGAAAAGGAAATATCGTTTGCATCACTACCCGGTAATCCGGCATTTCAGATATTTCTCGAAGAACAAAACACACAAAACAGATCCATGTTTAAACGATACGGATAACCTGATTATACATTCAAATACTCAAACTTATTTTATGCAGATCACACAACAACAACCTATAATAAGACAAGATGATTATGACATCATCATGAGTTACCTGAAAACAGGTGAATCAAGAACATTATTCAACCGATATGATGTTGAAGACCTGACAACAGAATTAAAACGTGCAAGAGTAATTCCACAAGATCAGCTTTTACCGCCTGATGTAGTAGGACTAAACTCTTCAGTATTGATAAAAGACGACCAGGGAAAAACATTTGAGCTTACGGTGGTTACACCTAAGCTTGCGAACATCAAATCAAGAAAAGTATCAGTAATGTCTCCAATTGGCCGTGCACTGATCGGTTATAGAAAAGGGCAAACAATCTCATGGAAAGTTCCTGCCGGAGAGAAAAGCTTTACTATACTGGATGTTCAATAGCTCATGCCCAGATTGAGTTAAACAATAAGATGTGTTTTATTGCTATAGACGATGGTTCGTAACCGAAAGCCCCTTTCCAGGGGCTTTTTATTTTAAAATCATTAAATGGATCTTACTGGTCGAGGTGATGTTGTATCTCTGCCACTACTGCAGCAACAAGATGCTGATCTATCGTACCAGATAATTCCGGTGCAACCACGGCCCGATAATTTCTTTCTTCATCCGGTTCGAGAACAACCTCCATACCTTCAACATCAAGATAGATTTTATGCGTATATCCTAATTGAAGAAGGCTGCCTTCTATTGTATAGTCTTTGCTATTATGATTGATCGTTAAAGAAAATGTTTCCATTATTGTTTATTGGCAGATTTAAGTTGACGTAGTTTTTCCCTGTTGCTCACAACGAACAAGATGTCGTTTGGTTGAATGATCATATCTGACGAAGGATTGAGTATTCGCTCTTGATTTCGTTGTAGTCCTACGATCAATGCACTTGCCTTTTCTCTTAAACCAGATTCACGGATAGTTTTTTCAGCGAGGTAAGGATATTGTGCTACACGCAACTCTAATAATTCAACATCGCCATTATTGTCTCCAACAAGCGGCTCTTTGGGACGAAGCAATGCTTTTAATCGCTGTACCTGGTGATCGGTACCTAACACAAGTAATTCATCTCCCGGAAAGATCAATGAAGCTTTATCAGGTACTGGTATCTGGTATTCACCACGTTTTATCATTACAACGTTAATGCCTGCAATTTCACGCCATTGCAATTCAAGTAAAGATTTGCCAACGCAGGGAGCGTCGAAAGGAATTTTTACAGGCACAATTCTCGCATCCCATGGAGCAAGCTCAGAACGATTCAATCTGTCATCTTCCCGTTCTCGTTGATGCAGGTTACTAAGGAATCGTTTTTCAAGCCGATGATAAAATGATTGTATTCTCCCGCTGAAAATGATCAGCAGTACAATGATCATCGTTGTAAACAATATACCTGTATAAATATCAAAGAACCTATGCAGCAAAAATCCGATTACAAATGCTGTAAGTGCAAGTCTTAACCAGCGTGTAACGGCAACCGTACCCTTGAATCTTGGATTGTTTACTAATGTTGAATATGCCTGTGCCGGTGTTTTAATTGCCAAAGCCCACAAGAACGGACTCAACACAGCCAATGTAAGCAGGCAGGCCAAAGCTTTCGCCCAATCCGGATTATTATTTTTTTCCAGCCATGGTTTAACATATATAGACGCAAAAACCACTACTGAAATGATCACGGTACATAACAACGTAATGTTTAGTAACGATGAACGAAGAAACAATTTCCATTCACTCGTTTTTGTTACCTGGCTTGTTGTTGTTGCATAACGATTCAACCGTACAACCAATCCTTGCGGAAGCCGTTTCTGCAGCCATTGATTGAAAGGCTGAGCTGAACGGATCAGATAAGGAGTTGTAAGTGTTGTTACTGCAGATACTGCTACGGCAATGGGATATAGAAAATCGCTGGTAACCTTGAGCGTTAAACCAAGAGTGGCAATGATGAACGAGAATTCGCCGATCTGTGCGAGGCTAAATCCTGCTTGTACAGAAGTGGTGAGCTGTTGCCCGGAAAGCAATGCTCCGGCAGTAGTGCTGAGTATTTTACCTGCTATTGTTGCCAGGCATAAGATCAAAACGGGTATTGCATATTCAACCAGTATCGCAGGATCTATCAGCATACCAACCGATACAAAGAATATTGCACCGAACAGATCTTTTACAGGAGTAATAAGGTGTTCGATCTTTTCGGCTTTTGTAGTTTCAGCAAGTATCGATCCCATGATAAAAGCACCCAATGCAGGTGAAAAACCTACAGCATTGGCAAATACAACCATCAACAGGCATAACGCAATGGCGATGATCAGCAGCATTTCGTTACTGATGATATTGCGGATACGTTTAAGGAAAGTAGGTACCAGGAAAATGCCCATGAGAAACCATATCACCAGGAAGAATAACAGCTTTAGTATAGAATAGATCATCTCCATTCCTGCAAACTGACGGCTCACTGCTACAGTAGTTAACAATACCATCAGCACAATGGCAACAAGATCTTCAACGATCAAAACACCAAATACCAATGCCGCAAACTTTCTCGTTTTATAACCCAGTTCGTCAAATGCCCTGATAATAATAGTGGTAGATGAGATGGAAAGTATTCCACCAAGAAACAGGCTATCCATGCTGTTCCATCCCATGGCGGTTCCAACACCATAACCAATAGCGATCATTACTACTACTTCAACAATTGCTGTTACCGAAGCAGGGCCTCCTACCTTTATCAGTTTCTTAAAACTAAACTCAAGCCCTAAACTGAATAGGAGAAATATCACTCCGATCTCGGCCCAGATCGTAATGTTTCCTCTTTCTGTTACGGTAGGCAGCCAATGAAAATAAGGACCAACTAAAAACCCGGCTATGATATATCCAAGCACCAATGGTTGCTTAAGCCACTTGAATAATAAGGTGATCGCTGCAGCTGCAGCAAGTATCAGGGCAAGGTCAGTGATCAGGTGAGGAAGATGCGCCATAAATTTATTTTCAACAGCTGCAGATCAGCAAAACAATTAAACCGATTTGTTGTTAGATAACAAGCAATACAACAAATGTTATCTTACAGTGCCGGTAAGATATGCTTCAATGCATATCGGGTGATTAATTAAATACAAACAGACCAGGAACAATTTTCCAGGTCATCGAAACTTATGATGCGGATATAATAGCAAAAAATGGTAAGTACTACCGCTTTCAACATTTAAAGAGATAATATCATCTGTATTTACAGATAAAAAAGAAAGTCTGGCATCAGAAGCAATTCCATCGCTACTTGTTCTGTCAACAATTTGAACCCCTGTTCTTACAAGGCTAATAATACCGCCAACCAGGTCGTCCTGGTTATCGTTGTGAGATCTTGTTAGTTTTGCTTTCTGTACGATGTTATGAGATGCTTTTATATTATTTGCAAGAACCGGAGAACCAGCACCTGCAAATAATAATATCACCACCGTCACTATGATCCGCATCCATCTCATGCTGCAAATATAACAAACCTTAACAAGCTTGCCGAAGCGTATGCATTTACTGATACGACAACAATATCAATCGGTGTTGCACCCAATGCAAATAAGCTCAACCTTTTTACGGTTGAGCTTACATTTTATCCAAAAGTTATCACTATGCTATCTTTTTCCATAAACTACCATACGGAGTAGATATTTTACTGAATGTACCTGCTTCCTTCATCAAATGAAGATCATGTATAGCTTTATCAAGACCGGTTTCTCTGATCACCGCTAATTCTTTTTCAGCTATGGTGCTGTACGATTGAAAGATCGCATCATCGTCTTTCAAAACCTTTTTAGTGATCCCTGGTAGTAACTGCAACAATGCAGTTTCATATTGCTCATAACTACTGCTACCATAAAGTTTGAGCTTGCTTCCATCTTCACTGGTAAAATATATTGTAGGAAACCCTCTTACACCCCATTGTTTCGTGATTTCAAGGTCCTCTTCAAAAAAAGCGGTTGCTCTTCCTGCATAATCTACCATCAGTTGTTGTGTATCGAGACCACATTCTTCTGCTGCCTGCAATATGTTTCCTCCTTTGGCAATATTCTTTTTTTCAACAAAAACCATTTCACGCAAACGTCTTAATAATTTAATGGCTTTCTGCTCATCCTGTAACTGCGCTGCTTTAAAAGCGATGGATGCAGGATATGATGATTGCAATGGATCTTCACGCCACACATTTGCATCGATAGGCATTTGGTAATGTTTCGCTGCTTCTTCCCAATGATCTGCAACTGAGGCAGGACCACTTACATCATTACCTCCATACGATTGCCAGCTTTTTAGCAGGCCACCCATCCGATATTCTATTTCGAAATGATCACCATATTCGAGTTTTAGTTTTCGCAGTTGAGGCTCTATACCCCAACATGCAGAACAGATTGGATCAGTAAAATAGATCATCTTCACTTTAGGCAATACAGTTGATGTAACTGTATCGCAACTTCCGGTATGTATATCGCAGATCATGTTATTGTTTACAGGTGTTTTCATTTTATCCATTTAGATGTTCATCAAAACTCAAATCATTCTACTGGTAAATTGCAACAGTAGGATCTTCCGGTTTATTTGCCGGATGATAGCCTTTGATATCATTTCGCTTTAATAAATAATCAACAGAATACTTACCGCTTCCGCCAATCATCAGGGCTGAGAAACCCAGCATATACATTAATGCGAGTTCCTGCTTTGCAAAAGGATCGGCTGCATGCACTACGAATGCCGCGATCAACATCGTAATAACTACAGGCACTGCTGCATATCTGGTTTTCCAACCAATCATCACCAGTAACGAACAGATCACTTCGGCAAATACTGCGAGCATTAATGAAGTTGTTGCACTCATACCCATCACAGATGGAAATTGTATATCGGCAGAGGAAAAAAGCATGATCATTTTTGGAAGACCATGCACTAGCATTAAACTTCCTAAGCCAACTCTTAATAGCAGCAAGGCAGTATTGTTGCCTTTAGTAACTGCCGGTAACTCTTTGTTTCTTTTCATAAACTAAATAATGTGTTACGCATTGCTCAAACCAACATACCCCAAATCACACTGCAATGCGTAACAATATTTTTAAATTATTGCGCCAGGTATCCACCATCTGCAGGATAATAAGCACCTGTTACAAAAGATGATTTCGACGATGCAAGCCATAAGATCAATTCAGCGATCTCTTCTGCTTCTCCTAATCGTCCGATTGGGTGTAGATTTACCAATGCATCTAAAGCATTCTTATCAAGACTTTTCTCTACAAGAGGTGTTTTAATATAACCAGGGCCTACTGCGTTGATACGAATTTTCTTATCAGCATATTCCAGTGCCGCTGCTTTCGTTAATCCAACCACGCCATGTTTGGCAGCTACATAAGCAGGTGAAAATCTTGTTCCGGTATTACCCAGTATCGATGCGATATTAATGATGCTTCCTCCTTTATTAATCATTGCAGGAAGCTGGTAACGCAATCCGTAGAACACACCCGACAAGTTAATATCGATCACTTTTTGCCATCCGTCTAGTGGATACTCACCTGTAACACCTAACGGACCACCAATACCGGCATTATTTACAGCAATGTCAACTGAGCCGAACGCTTCTATCGCTTTTTTAACCAGTGTTTCGTTGTCTTCAGGTTTCGATGAATCTGCTTTCACAAAAACAGCCTCTCCGCCTTTCGAAATTATTTCTTTAACTACTGCGTCTCCATGTGTTTCATTGATATCCGACACTATCACTTTTGCTCCTTCAGTTGCAAATAATAATGCTGTGGATTTGCCTATACCCGAGCCTGCTCCGGTAATAATAGCAACTTTGTTCTCTAACTGTTTCATGTGATTACTTTTTAGAGATGAAAAAATATTTATTGAACGAACTCACCATCAGCCTTAATGCTCACCTTATCGCTGATCATTGGAGGAGGAAAGCCATTGCCAAGGTTGAAGTCTGAACGTTTGATTGTTCCGGTTACCTGGAAACCTGCTGTTTGCTTTTGATTCATCGCATTCACAGTTGAACCACGATACAAAAGATCTAGTGTTACCTGTTTCGTAACGCCATGAATCGTGAGGTCTCCGGTTACTTTGTATTTATCCTTTCCCGATTTCTTTAGGGATGTGCTCTTAAAATTGATCGTAGGATATTTTGCAACATCAAAAAAATCTGCACTCTTCAGGTGATTGTCCCTCGCCTCAACCCTTGTATCGATCGAGTTAACCTTTGCTGTAAACTCGAATACTGCATCGCTGAAATCAGGTTTTGATGATGTAATGGTTGCATCAAAATCATTAAACGTTCCTGTTACATCTGCAATGCCAAGGTGCGTTACTGTGAACTGTGCCTGTGAGTGTGCATCATCATTTGTCCATGTATACGTTGCGTAACTGAATGCACTAAGCATAATGAAAGCTGCAAATACGATCGAGATTCTTTTTGTTATAGATTTCATTGGTTTGTGTTTTATGTTTTTTTGAATTAATGATGTAATATTTTCCAGCCTGCAAGCCAGTTATAATTGTATTTCATTCCCAGGCGTATCAGCAACAACTGCATCGCTTCGAGTGTACGGCTTGTACTAAGATCGCCTGCGATGATAGGATTGAAACCTGCAGTACTTACCAGCTCCTTTACAGTTTCCATAGCATCTTCATCATTCCCGGCGATAAAAGCATCTGCCTGTTTTCCATCTATTACCGGCGTTGCAAAGTCAGCCGCAAAAGTTGTGTTGAAAGCCTTTACCACTTTTGCATTTGGTAATAAATTCTGTAATTCTTCAGCCGCACTTGTTAAAGGTGATGTTATCAATCCGTCAAATGTTTCGTTGAGTGGATTAGCGATAGATATCACGATCTTTTGATTGGCCACTTCCCTGATCTTTTCAACTATTTCTTTTTCGGCCTGGAAAGGAACAGCGAGGATGATGATATCAGCTTCCCAACTTGCTTCAGCCGAACAGGTGATTGCTTCAAGATCAGCCAAAGGATGCTCTTTCTTAATATCAGCACTTAATGCATCAAGTGCATTCTTGTCGTTTCCCTTTAGCAAAAGCCTGTAATTGCCTTTTGCCAGCGATCTTGCAATGGCAGCACCCATATTACCGGTGGCTCCTATAATTGCTATGGCTTGTTTTGTATTCATTTTCGTTTCAAATTGATAATGCAAAACTACTATTGCATGACGCCATGCACCATTGCGTTTGGGCAATAAATAGTCTTGATTAAAATCAATGAAACGGGATAAAAAAGATAGTACGTTACAAGCTCATCATTAACCGCTATCTACGTGTGGTGATCTTTTTCCGAACCCGGCTTAATGTTTCAGGAGTTAATCCCATATAAGAAGCGATCATGTGTTGCGGTACTCTTTGTACAATATGCGGATAAAGGGCAGTGAATCCCTGGTAGCGTTCTTCAAGCGGAAGACTAATCACAGAAGTTAGTCGCTTTTGCAATGCGATATATGCACTCGTGATCTGGAGGCGTATCCAGGTTTCATAAACAGGAAGCTTATGCAGTAAATCCTCGTGAGCGCCTTTACTTATAAGCAGCAACTCACAATCTTCTATTGCATCAATGGTATAAGTCGCAGGCTCTGCCGTTAAGAAACTATACAGATCTGATATCAACCATCCTTCTATGGCGAACTGGATAATATGTTCGTTACCTTTTTCACCAATGGTATAAGACCTTAAAACACCTTTTTCAACAAAGGCAACGAATTTGCAAACATCTCCTTCCTGTAACAGGTATTGCTTTTTTCTAAGCTTTTTAGGCGTAAGATATGATTTAAGAATTGCCTGGTCTTTCTTAGTTAATGAAACTTGCTTTTGAATCGTTTCGAAAAATACTTCGTACATTAAACTGAAGTTACAGAATTCTATCAGCCACTCAACACCTTTTCATTTATTACCTATAAAGATCAAAATATGGATAACTATATTACTTTATCTGAAACAATGAACAAATTGCGTAATGAAGGTTATACGGAAGATTTCAACCTCCGGCAAAACTGTATCGAATGTCGCAATGGCGAGTATAAAATTTTTGCGGAAGATTTTAAAGTAGATAAATATTATCGCTTCGAAGGTGCCAGCAATCCTTCTGACTCGTCTATACTTTATGCGATATCCTCAGACCGTTTCGGTTTGAAAGGAGTATTGGTAAATGGATATGGCATATACAGTGATCCTGCAACAGATGAGCTGATGGAAAAACTTCGCATAAGAGAATAATCTCTTTATCGATGCAGCTTTAATAATGTTGTTGATTTATATCAATGCTATTTCTTATCCAAAGACAACGTATTCCAAAAAGCACAATGATAGCTTTGCATATAAATACTTTAGCTATGTCAACAACATATATCATTGCGCTGATCATTACAGCAGTCATATCAAGTTCTTTATTATTGATCTTGAAGATCAATCTTCAACAACAGAAGAAAATAAAGAAATGATGAATATTAATTAACAAACGTTCAATCAAAGCTTCACTATAACTTAAACAGGAAGCTGCTTTACCTTTTTCTTAAATATTGAATTGATAAATTTGAATTATGACAGGCAGGTGTGATCATATTGGTATCTTTCAAACACCGTTTCTTGTGTTGAATACGAGAAACAGCCTTACCTGTTCGTTTACAGAATTCTTCCCTTTCTGCGCTAAACTGTACTTCTTCAGCAGTTACAAAGACTTTAGTATTTCCGTTCCGGCGTGATTATTTGGCTGGTGAAATCGATTTAAAATCCAGCTCCGGCAAATACATGCTTCGTCAACAGATTGTTTGTCTGCAACAGCATAGCACCTATCCGTTTTATAAATTCTCGAGGGAGATATCCATGCTGTATCGCAGAAATTTCATCACTTAAAACCAGCAATCATGAGAAAACAAGAACGTCATATTACACTGAGCGGTTTTCTTTTCGCAACGGTAATCCTGATAAATGTGTGGGTTATCTATTTTGCAGTGATGCAAAGCAGCAGTTGGTATTGGTGGCTGATAATCACGATACCTTTATTGTATATGTCAGTAAAAGATGTACTGCACAAGAAGTATTACTAGTATTGTGTTTACTAAGGAACAATAGTGGTAAAAAGATAAACCGCAAATACTACAAGTAATACAACACCCTGCAGAACATTGGTTCTTCCTGTACCAAAAGAAAGCATGATGGTGAATAAAGACAACATAAGTAACACCATTGATTTGGTATCGATCCCCAATGTAACAGGAAAACCCGTAAACACCGATACCATCGCTACCGCAGGAATGGTTAACCCAATGCTGGCAAGCGCTGATCCCAACGCAAGGTTCAGACTGGTTTGCAACCTGTTTTTCCTCGCTGCTCTTAATGCAGCGATCCCTTCAGGAAGTAAGATCACCAATGCAACAATAATTCCCACAAGCGATTTAGGAGCACCGGCACTTACTACTGTGCTCTCAATCACCGGTGATAAAGTTTTTGCAAGTAACACAACAGCACCAAGGCAAATCAATAATAACAAGGTACTGAGTAAAGCTGCTGCATTAGTTGGTGGCAATGCATGCATATCTTCATCCTGCTGTGCATCGGAAGGCAAAAAATAATCCCGGTGCCTTACAGCCTGTACCATTACAAAAGTGCCATAAAGTACTAATGAAACGATGGCCACAAATATCAGTTGGCTGGAACTGTACACAGGTCCGGCAACACTGGTAGTATAGTTAGGTAAGATAAGTGTGAGAATGGTAATAGCTGTAAGCGTAACCAATGAAGAGCTGACAGCATATTTGCCGAATACCTGCTCATGATATCGAACTCCACCTACTAATAAGCACAAACCGATGATTCCTGTTAGAATGATCATTACTGCAGCAAATACAGTATCTCTTGCAAGCGTTGCTGCTTCTGCACCTCCTGATATCATTAGCGAAACAACCAGTGACACTTCAATAACTGTAACAGCGATGGCTAATACCAACGTACCATAAGGCTCGCCTATACGATGAGCGATCACTTCTGCATGATGCACCGCAGCCATCACAGCTGCCATTAACGCCAATCCGGCAAGTGATGCAAATAAAGTACCCGTTGTATCAGGTTGAAAAAAATAAAACAGCCATGCAATTATGGGTGCAACAATTGTCCAGAGTGGTAATGGCAGCTTTTTAATCATTCTCAAATATAGCCAGTTCCTGTGCAGATAATAAATAGGTCAGTAACACACCGTTTATATTTCTTATCTGTTTCTTAACTTCTTCTAAGCGGCAATACACAATAGGATTTCTGGATGCCGATGGAAGTGTCATTCACCACTTATCACTATTGCAAAAGTCAAAAAAAGTGCATCCTATAATTTCAGCATTATTAATAACCAACAAACCCGCCTATGCTTAGAATTGTATTGATTACTCTTGTATGTACTGCCCGTAGTGTGTTTGCCTTAGCACAAACCCACGGTTCAGTTTCTGGTAAAGTCATCGATTCTTTACAACATCCTTTAGAAGGTGCTACCATTATGTTAGTTACTGCCGATAATAATACAACGACAAAAACGGCATTAACAGATGATAAAGGATCATTTGTAATAGAAAAAATTAACCCCGGAAATTACAAACTGCTCATCAGTCTCACCGGCTTCGGAAAATACAGTGCACCGATATCACTAACTGCGGAAAAAAATATCATCAATGCAGGCATGATACAACTGAACAGTATTCCAAAAAACTTACAGGACATAACCATTACTTCACAACGGGCAGCAATCGAAAGAAAGATCGATCGTACCGTTGTAAACGCCGATCAAATGATCAGTGCAGCAGGGTCAACTGCAATGGATGTACTGGAAAGATCACCTGGTGTTTCTGTAGACAATAATGGGGTGGTGAATCTAAAGGGTAAAAATGGTGTCACTATCTTTATTGATGATAAACCAACTTACTTAAGCGGAGCAGATCTGGAGAATTATTTGCGATCATTGCCGGCTTCATCTATAGACCAGATTGAAATTATGACCAATCCACCTGCAAAATATGATGCAGCCGGAGGTGGTGGCGTTATTAATATCCGTTTAAAACGTAGTAAAACAAAAGGTTTTAATGGTGCATTGAATGCCGGGTACACACAAGGAGTTTATGCAAAGACCAACAACAGTTTCAACTTCAACTATCGAAACGGAAAGCTGAATGCTTTTGCCTCGCTTTCACAGAACTATGCAACGAACTTTGCCGATCTAACTATCAATCGTCACTTTTTAAAACCCGATGGAAGTCGTGATTATGATTTTCTGCAACACACGTATATCAAACCCTCTGGCAATACAGTTTCAGCCAAAGTTGGTTTGGATTACTATGCAACTGAAAAGAATACATTCGGTATTGTACTTACGGGTGTGAGCAGAGCTGGTAAACGCAACAATGATAACAGCAGCGAAATCATCAACACAGCTTATCAACTGGATTCTACGATTGTAGCACACAACACACAGGATAATACTTTTAAGAATGGCGGTATCAATTTCAACTTCAGAAGACGTTTTGAAAAAAGCGGGCCTGAACTTTCTGTTGATGCAGATTATATTCGCTATACTACCAGCAATGTGCAATTGTTCAACAACTTTACTTACCTGGCTGATAACACACTTTCACAACAGGATCGATTAAGTGGCGATCTGCCTGCAGGAATCGATATCTATTCGATCAAAACAGATTATTCGCATCCACTTGAAAAAGGCTGGAAGATAGAAGCCGGAGCAAAATCAAGTCAAACGAAAACAGATAACGTGGCTGATTATTTTTCAACCATAAATAATGTTACCAAACCTGATTACGATAAAACAAATCATTTTATTTATACCGAAACGATACATGCTGCTTATGTAAATAGTGCGTATGAAAGAAAGAGATGGTCGATACAATTAGGGCTAAGAGCAGAACATACCATCTCTGATGGACGACAACTGGGAAATCTTGTTAAGCCAGATTCGTCTTTCAAACGAACTTATACCAGCATGTTTCCTACTGCTTACTTTAATTACAAACTCGACAGTACAGGAAAACATGTGATCACACTTGATTATGGAAGGAGGATCAACAGGCCATATTACCAGGACCTCAATCCATTTATATCTCCGCTCGATAAGTTCACATATTATGTAGGCAATCCTTTTCTGCAACCGGCATACACACATAACATCCAGTTATCGTATAGTTACAGGAACAGGATCACCGTTGGATTCAGGTATAGCACTACTCTGAATAACACGAACGAAACAATAGAGATTGTGAATGGCACTTATTACAGTCGTCCTGCCAATATTGGTAAGATCATCAACATCAGTGGAACTTTGGAAGGTGATATACCATTATGGAAATGGTTGAGCTTTGGCTATTATACCGAGGTTACGAACATTCATACGAAATCAGATTTCTATACCGGGTTTCTGAATACAAGAGGAACATACTGGTTTGTACAGCCCAACCTCAGGTTTACGTTTAAAAAAGGTTGGTCAGCACAGGTTGATGGATTCTATCAAACAGATCTTACAGCCAACCAGTTCATTTTGTTAGAAAGAGGCAGGCTGAATGCAGGTGTTTCGAAAAAAGTTTCTCCATCTCTCACATTGAGAGCTGCAGTGAATGATGTTTTGTATACAAACATCAACCGGGGCATCATCAATAACCTGGCGTATACAAAAGCCAACTGGCGTAATGCAAATGATACACGTACCATCAGCATTGCAATAAGCTATCGTTTTGGAAAAGCGATCAATAACCTGAGAAGGCACGAGCAAAACAGTGCTCAACAGGAACAGAACAGGGTGAGAGAATAAAAATGTAATTTATTTTTCTTCGGTACGGGGTGGAGTCTTGATAAGTTGAGACTCCATCTTGTATATATCATACACCTTATGCGTAAGATCTTTCACTGCTTCATCCAACTTGGCCGCAGATTCTGAAAGATAACTCACGAGTGAATCATTGCCTGGCTCATGTTGCAACAAATTGGTGAGTGATAGAATATTGGCAAGTGGAGCCCTAACGAGATGAGAAGAAGTAAAAGCTACTTGCTTTAATGTGTGATATTGTTTCAGCAATAACTCTCGTTGCATCACATAATCTGTGATATCGGTACCGATCGCTGTAAAACCAATGATATTATTATCCCTGTCAAAAGAAGGATTGATCTCTACCCGCATCCAATGAAATGTACCATTCTTATGCATGCATTTTAATTGTACTGTAAACTGGGTCGAGCCTTCTTCACAGCTGGCAGGATCGAAAAGAAAATCATGCGGCCTTTTACCTTTGATCTCAGCAAGTGTATAACCGGTAAGTTCTTCGAATTTTTTATTTACCCAGCGAATCTCACGTTGTGGGTTAGTGAACATCACCGTATTGGTCATACGATTGAACAACTCAGCCATCAATGCAGCATCACGCTCATGGCCGAAAGTATCGGACAATGCCTGTTGAAAGTCTATCATAGAGTTACTAAAAACGATTTCGAGTTGTTCTGCACAGCAAACATAAGCAAATCAATGAACCTTGGTAACTTATGGAAAACGGAAAAATTATTCTCGTTACCGAGTTTTAATACATAATGCACAGCGGGTTTTTTAATTTCATGGCCGTGAAAAATTCGTACCCTCTCCATAAAGTCAAACTGGCTGTTATATGCCTGCTTCTAAGTGTCACCATCCAGGCACAAAAAGATACTGCTTCGATCAATGCACTGTTGATGAAAAGCAGGAATCTTATCTCCGTTAACATTGATAGTTCATTGTTGCTTGCAGAGCAGGCTATTGCTTTGTCTGAAGATGCAGGCTTTACTCAAGGCATAGCAAAAGGTAATAACACTGCCGGCGTTGCTTTAATGAACCAGGGAAATTATGGTGCCTCCTTCGAAAGATATAACAAAGCAATAGCAGCATACAGGCAAATTGGCGATAGCTCCGGAACAGCACAGGTGTATGCAATGGTAGGTGTTTGTTATGGCTTTCAAAATTTACCTGCAGAAGCTTTGCAATGGTTTTTGCGATCACTAAAACTAAGAGAGCAATTAAAAGACAAACCCGCCATAGCTGATCTAAACATAAAGATCGCTTTGGTGTATGATCTATCCGGCGATATCGAAAAAGCCATAGAGTACGCTTATCAGTCATTAAGCCAATCGCAGGCACTAGGCGACAAAAAAGGTATCATGGCCTGTTATAACAACCTCGGCATTTTTTACGGCAAGAAACAGGATTATAATAAAGCACTCGATGTACTACAAAAAGCAACAGCACTTGCTACGGAACTGCAGACGACAAAAGTGCTGGGAGATATAGAATTGAACAAGGGTAAAGTATATGCTGGCTTGAAACAATTTCCTGCCGCCATACAAAGTCTTCAAACATCTCTTGAACTATACAAAAAAGTTCACTTCCCTTTGGGTATAGCACGTGTGTACAATGCACTGGCAGGTACGTACATGAGCAATGGCAATGCCGGTGCTGCACAGGATGCTGCAAAACAAAGCCTCGAATATGCATATACAATGCACAATACACGGCTCATATACGATAATTACGAGGTAATGGCACAAGCGGCAAAAAAAACAGGAGATTATAAACGTGCTCTCGTGTATACAGATAGTTTGCTGGTATTAAAAGACAGCATTTACTCTGCCGATAAGAATGAGTTGATGGCCCGTACCCGTAACAATTACGAACTGGAAAAAAAAGAAACCGCTATCCAGTTACTCGAGAAAGAAAATCTTGCGGCTACAAGCCAGCGAAATATGTTCATCATCATTGCTGCATGTACCTTACTCGTAGTTTGTACCACAGGCTGGATGTATTACCAGAGCAGGAAGAAAAATAAAGCACTCGCCAAACGGAAAGCAATATTGCAGGAAATGAATACGGTGAGGAATAAATTCATTTCATTATTAAGTCATGATATCAGAACACCACTGGCTGGTATCATTAGTGTGATAGATCTGCTAACACAACATGATCTGCCAGATGAAGAGCGTCAAAAGATCTGGATGCAGTTAAGATCATCTACCGGTGCAGCACTTGATACATTAGACAGTATGCTGTTCTGGGCAAGAAACCAGTTAAAGAACACTCCTGCTCATAAAGAACGGATTCACCTGAAACAACTGGCAGCAGACATCCTCAGCTTATATCAAACCATTTCAATAACCAAGCAGGTTAACATCGTTGATGAAATAACGGGTGATCCTGTAGTGGAGTTTGATAAAGATCAACTCGCATTTATCTTACGCAATCTCGTTGCCAATGCTGTGAAATTCTCCTATGCTGGTGGTTCAGTAGTGATCGGTGCAACACAAACAACAAACGGTATTGAATTAAGTGTTCGTGATAGTGGAATGGGTATGAGTAACGAACAGGTTCAGAAAATCCTGGCAGGCACCGGTGATGCATTTCAAAAAGGTACTGCAGGGGAACAAGGCTCCGGAATAGGCCTGGTGATGGTAAAAGATTTTGTAGAACACAATGATGCAGCATTGCAGGTTGAATCTGTAAAAGGACAAGGTTCAGTATTTACGATACAGATCAGGTAAATATATTCTGTCATTCCTCATCTTATAGTTGTTGTAGCATATATGCCAGGTAACAATCATTTTCATAAGTCATTTCTTCGGGCTTAAGCCTTCATGCTCCTATTATTCTGCTATTCACCGTTTTGCAATCCTGTTACCCGATTATGGCATATGGATTGGAGTTTTCGGAGCACCACAAATCCGCATCATGCTACGAATCATATTATTGCAGCTTGCCATCATCATTACTGTTGCAGCAAGTGCACAATTCCGTTTAAGTGGAACCATTCTCGACGGAGAAACCGGGCAGAAACTTCCCGCTGTTACTGTAAGGCTGCAACAACTAGGTGATTCAGCCAAAGTATGGGGCACTACCACAGATACTGCCGGACGATTTGTGTTTGTAAACATCCCTGCAGATTCCTTTCGCTTATACATGTCGCTGATCGGTTACGGCGTTACTACAAGAACGATCCCTTCACTCTCATCAGATCTTGATCTTGGTGATAATTATATCGTTGATACAGGCAAAATGTTGTCAGGCGTTGTTGTTACATCACGGGTTCCGCCTGTAACACAAAAAGGAGATACTGTTCAATATAACGCGAACCAGTTCAAAGTAAATCCTGATGCGTCTGCCGAAGATCTTGTAAGAAAGATGCCCGGTATTACTGTAGAGAACGGACAGGTAAAAGCACATGGTGAAAATGTACAAAAAGTAACGCTGGATGGAAGAGAACTTTTTGGTGATGATGCTACAGCAGCATTGCGTAACCTGCCTGCAGAGATCATCGAACGGATACAGGTATTCGATCGGTTAAGTGACCAGGCACAGTTTAGTGGTGTAGACGATGGTAATACCAGCAAATCGATCAATATTGTTACGAAAGCAGGTATGCGAAACGGTCAGTTTGGAAGAGTATTCGCAGGCTATGGTACCGATAACAGGTACCAGCTAGGTGGTAACACTACATTTCTGAATAATAACAGGAGGATATCGGTTGTAGGCAACTTTAACAACATCAACCAGCAGAATTTTTCTGCACAGGATCTGCTGGGTGTAAGCAGTAATCAACAACGTGGTGGCGGACAAAGATCTGGTGGTGGTGGCGGCAACAGGGTTGGTGGAAATCCCGGTGGTGGAAGAGGATCCCAGGGTGGCAACCAGGGAGGTGGATTTGGTGGAAACAATGCTGGCAATTTCCTGGTGGGTCAACAAAATGGCATCAACCGCACCAATGCCATAGGCATCAATTATTCTGATCTATGGAGTACCAAACTAACGGTCACAGGCAGCTATCTATTCAACAATACCAACAACACCACTGATGAGCAGGTGAACAGGCAATATTATTTAGAAGGTATTCCCAGTTTCTTTCAATCAACCACCTCTGCCAGTACCAATAACAATCACCGGCTGAACATGCGTTTTGAATACAAGATCGATTCTGCCAATACCTTACTCATCACACCGTCTGTTTACCTGCAGCAGAATAAAAGCAACAGGCAAACGGTAACTGCATTTTTTAATAATACTCCTTCCAACCGGGTGAGCGGAACACTTAATGATGTTACCAGCAACAGGGACGGACTGAATGCAGATAATAGCATTCTCTATCGCCATGCTTTCCCTAGAAGAGGAAGAACATTCTCTCTCAATCTAACAACCAGTTATAACAACCGTACCGGTGATGCTTATACCAACGTGTTTGATACCACCTTCAACACAACAGGTTTTACTGATTCAACATCAGGAAGATTCACTGACCAGGAAAGCAAAGGATATACATTAAGAGGTAATGTAAGCTATACAGAACCCATCGGTAAGAAAGGGCAATTGCAACTGAATTACAATCCCTCATACAGCAATAACAAAGCAGACCAGGAAACTTACCAGCGTGATGATGCAACAGGCAAATATTCGATATTCAGTCCTGATCTTTCCAGCAGATTCAACAACACAACCAATTCACAGAACGGAGGATTGAATTATCGTCACACGATCACGAATGGACAAATATCAGCAGGGCTCAACTACCAGCAAACATCATTATTCAGCGATCAGCAATTCCCGAGAACGCTTACGGTAGATAAAACATTTCGCAATATTCTTCCCAATGCCATGATCAGGTGGCGGCCGAGTACAAAACACAATTTCATGCTCATGTATCGGGCTAACACCAATCAACCATCGGTATCACAACTGCAGGATGTTTTTGATGTTACTAACCTGCCTTTTGTTACTGCAGGAAATCCGCAACTGGAACAACAATATACCCATCAGTTGAGCACACGTTATACTTTCACCAATACCCAGAAAGGAATGTTGTTTGTTGCCAATGTTTTCCTTCAGTCAGTAAATGACTATATCACCAATGCAACCTTTGTTCCTTTACAGGATTCTACGTTGGCGAATGGATTTGTATTAAGGCAGGGGCAGCAACTCACCATGCCTGTAAACCTGAGTGGCTACCGCAGTGTTCGTTCGTTTGTAACGTTTGCAATGCCGGTAGCTGCCATCAAGAGTAATGTAAATGTAAATGGCGGCGTTTCGTATAGCAGGTTACCGGGCATCATTAACAATGCAGCCAATATTTCTGATAATGTTACGTATAATATCGGTTCGGTTTTATCGAGCAACATCAGCCAGTATGTAGATTTCACTGTATCGTACGCCGCCAACTTCAATACAGTAAAGAACCGCTTACAGGTACAGAACAATAGCAACTTCTTTTCACATACAGCATCGGTTCAACTCAACTTATTATCCAAAACAGGATGGTTTCTGCAGAATGATTTTACAAATCTTTTGTATAGCGGCTTAACCGAAGGCTTTAACCAGAGCTATTCATTATGGAATGTAAGTGCCGGAAAGAAATTCCTGAAAAACCAACAGGCAGAATTAAGACTGAGTGTTTTTGATGTACTTAAACAAAACAGGAGCATTGCCAGGACCATCACCGAGAATTATATCGAAGATGAAAGAAACCAGGTATTGCAACGTTACCTCATGCTCACCTTCTCTTACAACCTCAGGAATTTTGGCAGTAAGGCTGCAAGTACTGCACCGGCAAGAACGAGATAAAAACCAGGGCTGTATCAAAGTCTGGTACAGCCCTTTGGTTACTTTATTTACTATTTATACTAAGTTTACCCAACATCATTATTTCTTTTCCTTCCATTCCCCACCGCTATATTGCCACAGGTCATTGGTCATCTTTCCACCTTGCACGCCTCCATACAATAATATTCCACCTTTGGGTGATACCAGGTGAGCAGATGATCTGGCAGCAGGTCCGGAAGCGAAGCTCAACATTTCAGCCATTCCTGATTTTATTTTCCAGAGATCTGTTACATCTACACGATCTCCATCCACGCCTCCAAACAAAAAGAATGCATCTTCTTCTTCGTTATATGTAATGCTGTACTTGCTGATAGATTTTGACAATGTTACCTCGAAACTTTTTGAGGCATCAGAAAGGTTATTCACCACAATACCTGAATCTTTACCGTAAACCACTACCAGGTTACCATACATGTCACCACATGCATAAAAATTACTATTATTATTCAAAGTAACCTGGTCTGCCTGAACGAATGTTCTATCCACTGCATCAAAACGCCAAACTTCTACCTGTTGCTTATTAGTGGTGGATCTTCCTATAAGCCACAATGTGTTTCGCAATGATACCAGTTGTGGCTGCTCCAGCAGCGGCCCATGAGTAAGATATTTCCACTTATTATTTTCCATGATGTACAGGTCGTTCAGTAGTGTTTCATTTTTGGAACTATCCCAGGCAAGACCTCCATATGCATATAATTTTCGCTGGTGAAAATTTAAACCCGAACCCCATCTTGGTGTTATGCCTGCATCTGCTACCATCTTCCATGCACCATCATAGATCCAGGTGGTATTGGTAATAGCCATATTACTTCCACTCATTTCTGCACCACCAAATACTGCCAATACATTTGTTTTACGATCAAGTGCTACCGCCTCATGATGACGTGCCTGTGGCTGAGCAAAACCAGTTGCAGCTAAGAAACATGCAGCAGCCAGGATAATAAATCTTTTCATGATTTTTTTTATTAAAATAGATACAGATGTATCGCATGAAAAGCGAATATTGACTACTGGAAATTGTATCGTTTGTTCAATATCATATCTGTGTACTTCGTGTTTTGAACTCATTAAAAAGTGACGGACTTCACCCGTCTGATATCATGATTCAACTACCAGTTTCAACGCTTCGTTACCGTTGTAGCTAACTGCTATCCCCTTAAAAGTGAGGATCATTCAGGATAATGTTACATTTTCATTTAAGGATAAGCGGTCTTTTGATATGCGTGAAAATGATGTTGCTCCAGGTATATTTCTTTTAATTGTGATTACTTGGTAACCGAATTTTTAAGCAAGATCAACAACAGCAACCACCAGGGCATTACCAGCCTTTGAACTAAAATATTTACATTTAAGTTCAACTACACTCCAAATGAAATCTGTATTAGACAACGCCATCCGGGAAGAACTCATCCAAAGAATTCATTCACTTACACCACAGCACACGGCACAGTGGGGTAAAATGAATGTGCACCAGATGCTGGAACACTGTGCCCGTTGCGATGATATGTATCTGGGTGCATTACACATTAAACGTGTTTTGATTGGAAGACTAATTGGCAGGATGTTTAAAAATAAGATCCTGAACAAAGATTTGCCATTTGGTAAGAGTTCTCCCACTGCCCAGGTATTAATGATCGCTGAAACCAATGCCAATATGGATCAGCAAAAAGAATCATGGCTTAAAAGAATTGAGCAGTACAATAATTACAGCAATAACAAATTCATTCACCCATTCTTCGGACCTATGACAAAAGAAGAAGTGGGGGTATTCGCCTATAAACATGCAGATCACCATTTAAGACAATTTGGTGCCTGATCAATTCCAATTTCTTATGATCATACATAGCTAAGCCACCATTTTTCCCGATGGTTGGCTTTGTAACCTGCATACCATTTACAAAGTGGATATAATAATACCACGATAACCAGCCAAAAAATATACACGCCGGCTAAACTAATACCCGAACCCGGAGCTCTCCCAAATTGAAACGGTGCAAACGAAAGATCTTTTATTGAATAGCCCTGGGCAAATACCATTACAAACAAAGCGATCCTTATAAACAGCAGATGAAGTATATAATAGAACATCGGCACCTTACCGTAAACACTTAACACACCAAGTAGCCAACTTCGTCCACGCTCAAACAAACACAATAACACCAAAGTGATTCCTGTGAAAAGAGCAGTGTAAACTAAAGAAGGAGGGTATTTAGATACATTGATAAAAGACAGTATCGTATACATTGTATGCTTCTGCACAGACCATGCAGCAGGATCTCCGTATCCGTTTAATATCCTGAACACAAAAAATATTGCTAAAGCAGTAATGCCTGCGAGCACCAGGTTTTTTCTTCTTTTAGCGGCATTGGCTGTAAACCAGCTACCGAATGAAAAGCCCAGTAACATAATTCCAAACCACGGTATCCAGGGATAAGCCACCAGGAACATAAAATCTGGTGTGGGTACAAAAACGGCACGCCTCAAGAGTATACCGGTAATAACATCCAGGTAATTGTTTCCCGATATCAATACAGTAGCAAGCAACTGGTGTATGGCAATAATAACAATAGCGATCAACGCAAGCCACCGTGCTTTTATATTCAGCATAAAAGACAATAGAATAAATCCAAACCCGATGGCTGCGATCACCTGTAAAAAAATGATCCTGAAATGAACATCGAACCACAGTATAAAGTTCACAAACAACAACTCCAGTAAAATAAGCCACAAGCCCCGCTGTAACAACAATCGTTTACTGGCTGTATCATCTCTCCTGTTCTGATTAGCGATATAAGCAGAAACGCCCGATAGAAATACAAAAGCAGGTGCACAGAGATAAGTGATCCACCTGGTAAAGAACAATACAGGAGTGGTTGTTTGCAGATCAGTTGGATCCTGGGTGAGTGATGTAGTATGCAAAAGATCACGTACATGATCGAGTGCCATAATGATCATGACCAACCCACGTACCCGATCGATGGAATGAATTCTTGGTGATGTAGCCATGCCTGTATTTTATCATTGAAAGATAATTCTTTGGCAGGTTAAAGAACATTGTCTCAAGCAATATATATTTCAAACAGATACTGCCTGATCAAAGTATATCTTCCCTAACTTTAGAACAAACTATTGTATGAGGAAAAGAGTCTTGATTGCTGCAGTAATAATTTTCGTTTGCCTGTTGCCTGTAATATACTTCTATACGGTTACTGCTACAAAAGCTGTTAATACTGTTGAGATAGAGACTCCATCTTCCGAATCAAGATAATCGAACAAAAGAAAGTCGTTTATCAACCTTTCACCTTACTTGTTCTAAACTGTACAAAAGCGATCGTTAAGAACACCATCATTGTAATAACCGAATACCACTGGTAAGTAATGGCTTTGCCTGCATGCCCTGGAATTTCGGGTAAGATGGTGAACGCATAAGGATAATATTCAACAATGCTTGTCTTGAACTGAAATAACATCATAGGCGATAAGAACCATCCGGCGATCCCTATTCCCAGTGGTGCAATAAAGTTTTTAAATCGCAGTGAAAGCCAGAATTGCACACTGCTTAGTCCCAATCCCAGTATCCACAGTTGGGTGTTGTTTTGCAGGATCGCAAAAACATTGATCGGTCCATCAAATAATTCAGGATGTACCGCCTCTGTTATAAATGCTGTGATGCCAAGAAACAACATATAGGTTAACAGGAACAGCCATATCATCGTTTGAACGGCAAGAAACTTAGCCATGAAAATATCAAACAATTTCTGCGGTGATGTTAACACCTGTTTCCATGTTTTATCCCGGTATTCGATCTGCATCAAAAGCGTACATACCAGGATGATGTAAAAAGGTAAAAGAGCAATCGCCATCGGTTCTCTCCCTTCCAGAAAATGTTTGATCCAGGGCTGGTGTTTTAGCATTTTTGGTGCCTCGTCCATCACTTCTAAAAGTGACATGAAAGGACCAAATGCTGCGGCAATAATGCAGAGATATACAGATAAAGTTCTCTTTAGTTTTAATGTTTCGGAACGAAATGATATTAGCAGGTTCATGCTGCAGTAGTTGTAAGGTTGATGAATAATTGTTCAAGATCTGTCTCTGCAGGTTGCAGCAGGTATACATCCAGGTTGTTTTGTACCAATGTGCGGTTGATGGCAGCTGCCTGTTCTATACCGCTGAATGTAAGCATCAGCTTTTCACCATCGTATTGCGGTTGATAGTTATCCAGTAATTGAATCGCAGCCTCGTTATTCGATGTATTGATGAAAAGCTTTGCATCCTGTTGTTGAAATGCATGCAATTGTTGCAATGTTCCCTGGAACAACATCTTTCCTCTGTAAATAATACCGAGATGACTTACCATCTTTTCTACTTCTGATAAAATATGACTTGAAATAAGAATAGTGATGCCTGAAGCCTTGTTCAGTTGTTTGATCAGTTGCCGCAGTTCGATGATGCCTGCAGGATCCAAACCATTGGTAGGCTCGTCCAATATCAACAGTTCGGGCGAAGGCAACAAGGCCAGTGCAATCGCAAGTCTTTGCTTCATACCCAGCGAGAACTTCTTACACACCTTTTTACCGGTATCTTCCAGCCCAACGATCTTCAGTACTTCTTTAATTCGTTGGGGCTTTACACCATAGACTGGACGGTACACCTCCAGGTTTTCTTTTGCGGTAAGATGGCCATATAACGAAGGTGCTTCAACAAGCGAACCGATCCTCCTGAGTACATCGATACGATGGTGCTTAAAATCTTTACCAAAGATCTCGATACTGCCTTGTTGATGGTTGAGCAAACCAAGCAATAAGCTAATTGTTGTGGTTTTACCCGATCCGTTCGGACCCAGGAAACCATATACTGCTCCCTGCTCTACCTGCAGGTCAATGTTAGATAATGTTTGAACCGCTTTTGCATAGCTGTACGAGAGCCCTTCGGTTCGGATGATCGTTTTAGTCATGTACATACTCCTTCCTGTGCAGCATTACCACACGGGTTACCCGTTATGAACGGTTTAGTTGATAAAATAAATGGATGGGAAAACACAGCCACTCCCTCGTGTTTGCAGCTGTTAGTTGAAGTAGTATAAAAATAGAAAGATGCGTTTACCGTGTTGCACTCAATACATGAACGGCAAATAAACAGGAACAGCAGCCATTATTACATCAACACATAGCAATGAGATGATGCTGCAAGAAATTATAGACCCATATCCTTCAAACGTTGAATACTCCTGATGCTCTTATCTAGTTGAAGTAATTGCTTTCGGCAATCCTTTACCAGCACAAGATCAGGTGTTTGTTTAGTCAACTCGTTGGTTAACCTGTGAGAAACGGTTCTGTACATGGCGTCTAATGATTGTAACTCCTGCTTCTTGTCCATCAATAAATTTAAGCTTTTAAATCCGTTACAACTGTATATATTTACTTGTCTTCTGCAGCAATAAGGTTCTCACTGCCTCTGTTTTTCAGTTGCTGCACTTTATTACGTTTTTATTGTCAGGGTTCTGTTCAGCGTTAGTGTCTCAGTTATTGTTAACCATTAAACCAGCACTATGACCATTTCAGAATTCATTGTTCTAGACGAGACAGCTATGAAGGCTACCGTTCTGCACGAAGGAATTTTAGTAGCTAAACGGAGAGATGCAGCCCACCTCGTGTTCCTTTTCCAGATGGATGATTATTATGTAGAGACCTATTTTACATTAAGTAACAAGATGGCAACCGAATACCGTGCTTTTAATAATCTTGTATGCCTGGAACCGTACCTGGAAAGCATCAGGATTGATGGTTTATTGCACTAAATATCAGGATATCAAAAAAAACAACATCCCAATAAGGCCTGCATTTATAATCTTGTTACACACATGCAGCCAATTTATCATGTATAGTCTGCAACCAATGGGTTTACAGGTTGTTGTCGTGAAAGTTTTGTTTATTCCAACATATACTCCAATCTTTACATCCCTTAATTACACTCCCGGCTGTTAGTACGCTTCATTCTTTAAAATATTTCGCCTGCTAATGGTGTATGAATCATTTATACAACCATGCTGGCTATACTGCCTCTTTATAATTAATAATTGGAAACCAAACGGATCATGAAACAAGACATTGCCAAACTGCTGCAAAAGAAAAAAAAGCAATTGCTCGAAAACTGGATGACCAATCAACTTGCCGATTCTGCATTGCGTGAAGACCTGATGAGCAATGAAGAACTGAGAGGTCAATCTGAAGAGTTCGTTGAGTCATTACTGAATACCATTAATGGATCAAATATCGCCGAGCCTTCGTCTTCAGACTTCGATCCTGTACTAGAGATATTGGCCGGTATTTCCATGTCTCGTGCAAGACAAGGCTTTTCTCCCCGGGAAACGGGTTATTATATTTTCAGCCTGAAAGACGCCCTGCTGCAAATACTACAGGATGAGATAAAAGATCCGGTGCAACTGTTTGAAAGCAGTATGCAGGTAACGAGACTGGTAGATAGCTTTAGTACTGTAACATTTGAAACATTTATCAAAGGCCGTGAAGATGTGATCCTGAGGCAAACCGATGAGATTGCCGAGATCTCTACACCCGTTATCCGTGTATGGGATGGCATTGTTGCCTTACCCATTATCGGTACACTGGACAGTGCCCGTACACAGGTAGTGATGGAAAACCTGTTGGAGCAGATCGTGCAAACCGGTAGCAGTATTGCCATACTTGATATCTCAGGCGTACCCGCTGTTGACTCGCTGGTAGCACAGCACCTCATTAAAACCGTTAGTGCCACAAGATTGATGGGAGCCGAATGCATCATCAGTGGTATAAGGCCAGAGATCGCTCAAACTGTTGTGCACCTGGGTATCGATCTATCTAATATTGTTACTAAAGCTTCACTGGCAAGTGC
This sequence comes from Chitinophagaceae bacterium, assembly GCA_024508725.1. GTDB lineage: Bacteria > Bacteroidota > Bacteroidia > Chitinophagales > Chitinophagaceae > JAEZDC01. The sequence continues at coordinate 839,989 of JANINS010000003.1, forward strand.
TTTACGCTATGCATTTAGCATGTTGCAATTGGAAGTAAAGAAAAAAACAAAAGTTATTACCCAATAATGGACCGGATTCCTATATTAAAAATGGGCAGGTTCCTGCTGGTTACCATACAAGTAGACCTGTATGACCGACTCGCAACAAACCTTGAGGCCGATCTTGTGCAGGCAGTAAGTACTACCGGTGCAAGAGGAGTACTGATAGATATTTCTGCGCTAACGATAGTCGACTCGTTTATGGGCCGCATCATTGGCAATATTGGAAGTATGGCAAAGATCATGGATGCTGAAACGGTGGTGGTAGGCATTCAGCCTGCAGTTGCAATTACCCTGATTGAACTTGGACTTGAATTGAAAGGTGTACACACCGCATTGAATGTAGAAAGGGGAATGCAGCTACTGCAGGAAAAAATTGGGCCTGAAGACGAAACCACCGATGATGATAGTAGTACTGAATAAAGATACTATCAACATCAGCCGTGAACAGGATGTGGTAGTCTTTCGCAATCGTGTTAAAGAATCTGCTACCAAGATCAGGATGGGGCTGGTCAATCAAACCAAGCTGATCACCGCTGCCAGCGAACTGGTAAGAAACATGCTGCGTTATGCAAATGGCGGCATTGTAACCATTGAAGTGGTGAGCAGGGGCAGGGATAATGGAATAAGACTCGTATTTGCTGATGAAGGTCCGGGCATTAAAGACATCCCACTGGCAATGAAAGATGGTTACTCAACCGGCAAAAGCCTGGGTTTGGGGTTACCGGGTACCAAAAGGCTGGTAAGTGAATTTGACATCAAGAGTGTTGTAGGTACAGGCACTACGGTAACAATCATCAAATGGAACAATGGCTGATCTTTCCCACTATCAATTCAATGCATCAGACCGGAGTTACTTTGCAGTAATTAAGAAAGATATTCATGCACTGGGTGCTACCCTCAGCTTTTCAGAGAACCGGCTGGGCGAAGTAGATATCGTAGTAGCAGAACTGCTCTCTAACCTCGCCAAATATGCCAGGAACGGCCGGTTGCTCGTAAAATTAGTAACTGAAGGCACTACACGGGGAATAGAAATTATCAGCATAGACGAAGGACCAGGTATAACAGATGTAGCCAAGGTGATGGGAGACGGCTATTCTACTTCAAATACATTGGGCCACGGTCTTGGTTCGGTAAAAAGATTATCAGACCAGTTCCAGGTATATTCTCTCAAAGACTGGGGCACCATCATTCTCACAAGACTTTTTGTAACACCGGTAAAGATCATTGCCAACAGCGGTATCTGCATCCGCTCTATCGTTATTCCTAAACCCGGGGAAACAGCTTGTGGCGACGGCTTCTATCAAAAAGTATCCAAAGAGAAAGTAAAGCTGATGTTAGGTGACGGATTGGGCCACGGACCCGAAGCTGCCCTTGCGGTACAAACAGCAATGGAAGCTTTCAAAATATGCCCGGATGATGATCCTTGCGAGATCATTAAATTCATTAACGCTTCGGTAAGAAAAACAAGAGGTCTCGTTGCAACAGTTGCTATATATGATGCTAAAACAAAAGAATGGTTGTTATGTGGTATCGGTAATATCGCCACCCGTATGCAAAGCGCTACAGGTACAAAAAGCCATATTGCCTATAATGGCATCATCGGTATGAACCTTCCTCGTACGTTGAATAATATGAGGATCGTTTCTGAACGAAATCAATACCTCATCTTCTGCAGCGACGGCATTAAAACAAAATGGGAGATCAGCAGGTGGCCGGGCATTCTTCGTTACGACCCGTCAATACTTGCTGCCGCTATTTATAAAGATCATGCACGGCATACGGATGATATGTCTGTTGCCATTTGTAAAGTCAACTAGTGAATTATGTTAGAGATCACAAAAGTTACACTGGAAAACGAGATGGACCTGGTAATTGCTCACCGGCGTACCATGAAACTTGCAGAACATGCAGGTTTATCCATCTCGGCTCAAACAACATTTGCTACCGCTGTGTCTGAAGTTGCGAGAACTTCGATTGACAGTGGTAAAAACGGATGCCTTGTACTAGGCATATCAAAAGATCTTAAAAAAGAACGCTATCTCATTGCTTCTATAAAAAATGAAAGGCAGAACAGTATTAAGAAAAGCCCGGGTATTGCCTATGCAAAAAGGCTGGTCAATAAATTCAATATCCTGGAAACGGATAATGATACTACGGTACAGCTTTATTTGTTATTACCTGCTAACATTACTATTGAGAACAATAAAATAGAACATTGGAAAGCGCTGTTTTCAGAAGAAGGAGCACTATCACCTTACGAAGAGATCAAAAGAAAGAATAACCAGTTAAAAGAACTTGCCGAAAAATTACAGGAAAGCGAAAACCAGTATAAAACGCTTACCAATACGCTGCCCATCATGATATTCAAGCTAGACACGAACGGCAGCCTGAAGTTTACCAATGAATGGATGAGCCACTACCTCGGCACCCACAGCATAACAGATCTGCAGGAACGTTGGCAGGAATATATTCATACAGAAGACCGTGCTTCTTTTTCGATCATCTCCAATCAAAAGATCACGCATTCTACTTCCACCATCCGTACGCAATGCAGGTTATTGCATGCTGCTACAGGAGAATACGTGTGGCACCTTATCTCGGTCACGCCAAATAAAAATGTGCAGAACCACATCATCGAATGGACCGGCTATGCCGTAGACATACAGGCCCAAAAAGAATATGAAGCCACGCTACAGGATAATGAAGAGCTGAGGGAGATCCGCCACCAGCTCGAAGAAAATAAGCTGGCACTGGAAGAAAACATTACAGAACTAAACCGAAGCAACGAAGAATTGCAGCAATTTGCCTTTGTTGCATCACACGACCTGCAGGAGCCCGTACGCAAAGTGGCTTACTATGCAGACATGCTGTTGAACAAGTATGGAGAATCTTTGGATAAAAAAGGTAAAGGCTATCTCGATTCATTATTTCTTGCGTCTGTAAGGATGAGAAACCTGATCAACGATGTGCTCTCCTATTCGCAGGTAAATACAAAAACAGCCCGGTTTGAACAGGTAGACCTGAACCTTATCCTGCAACAGGTACTCAACGACCATGAAGTTCGCATCAGAGAAAAACAGGCGAAAGTGCAGGTGCCGCAACTTCCATTCATATATGCCGATCGATCAATGATGTCGCAACTGTTCTCTAACCTTATCGGCAATGCACTCAAATACTCGAAGCCTGACGTAGCACCCGAAATAGTGATCACATCTGTAAATACCAACACAGATATACAGATCAGCATCCAGGATAACGGTGTTGGTTTCGATAATAAATATGCCGACGGCATGTTCAAACTCTTCCAGCGATTGCATTCGAAAGATGAATATGCAGGTACCGGTGTAGGATTGGCCCTTTGCAGGCGTATCGTTGACCTGCACCATGGTAACATTACTGCGATGGGCAAGCCCGATGCAGGCAGTACATTCATTATTACTTTACCTCTTTCACAAAATTGACGATGGAAAAAAAACACCTCATATTATTAGCAGACGATGACCGTGAGGATATAGAATTATTATTAGATGTACTGGAAGATATAGACGTGAGCCGCCATGCTGTTGCCACCGCTGTAAATGGTGTGGATGCATTGAACAAACTGAACCAGTATACCGATGAAGAAATGCCCTGCCTGGTGATCTTAGACCTGAACATGCCCATGATGGGTGGTACTGAGACCTTGCGGCAGATAAAAGCAAATGAACGATTGCAAAAGCTGCAGGTGGTGATCTACTCTACTTCAGAAAACCCGCATGAAAAAGAACTATGCACAAAGCTTGGTGCACTCGACTATGTTACCAAACCCGTATTGTACGAGCAATCAATAAAAGTGGCAAAATTCTTTAAGCAGGTTTGTGACAATGTTGCTGCAGAAAGATGATACATCTGTATACGGCCCGGATCGCTTCAAAGAAATGTTTAATGACAAGCACACCTACTTCTTTCTTAACCACTCCTTTGCCGCCTGAACTACATTGTCTTCGCTTAGATTGCTGAACATATTGTTAGCAGCAACAAACTTTTGCGGCAATACATAATTGGATAACCGCTGCTTTTTCTTATTAGCCAAAGAAGCAACGGTTATAAGGAAATAGGCATTATCATTATCGAATACAAAACCGTTGGTGGTATTAGCCAGCCCTGCAGTAGCATCTCCAAAAATACGTGTACACTTCCTGGTAGAAAGAAACACAGCCGAGATCTCTCCTGAGCTTGCAGTACCTGCACCGATCAATACGGCAACTTTTGCTTTGGTAAAACCGCTGATCTTATTCTTGACCGTTGCCTGTACTTTATCATCTACCAGGAATTCCCCATTCCTGAATGAAGAAGGCTCGAATGCAACACCTGAACGGTCCATGTAATACCCTACAATACCATCTTTAAAAAAAGCACCCAGGCCTGCCATCATGGGCCGTATGTTGCCACCCACATTCAGCCGCAGGTCAATGATCCAGCTCTTAGGCTTTTGTGCTGCCAGCTTTGCCACACCATCGTATATCCAGTTAGCATACTGGTTGATCACTTCCTGTTTGGATCCGGTTAATGTAGGTATGCTGATGTAGGCAATATCCTCCATCATAAATGTTTTGATGCGGGCACCCCTCGCCCATTCTGCTTTAAGCGAATCATCCTGCCGCTTCAATAATGCACTATCTGTGAGCCTGAAGCTACTGTCTCCCATGTAATACGCTGCATGGTGATCTCCCAGTTCGGTGAAGGCAAGGGTGAGTGCAGTGAACGTTTCGGCTTTGGTTGTAGCGTGAGCGGCAGCTTTGTACACCTTTTCACGCAAGGCCGGCCAGTTAACCTTACCACTATACAGGGAATTTGCTTCCAGGATCAATAATGCAGTATCGATATGCTTCTTTAAAGAATCTGCGGGTTGCGAATAACCATGCAATGAGAATACCATTAACAATAGGAGAAGGCCTGTCTTCATTCAACAAAAATCATTAAAAAAGGGCTGCAGCAGAAAGAAACCTGGCCTTAATTCTTATGAACGCAAAGTTAATATCATACACGTTCAGCAAACCTATGCCTTTACTTACTGATCATTGGCAAATACTTCCTGCTGTTCACAACGATCACCGCAACATTGATCGCAAACAATACCAATGGCATCAGCAGCGTGGCCGGGGCATGTACCAGGTGATGAACGATGATGCCCGTCATTAAAGGCAATAATACAATAGCGCCCAGTGCTCTTGTTCGTGGCAATACCAGTAGTAAACCGCCGGCGATCTCTGTTATTGCCACCAGTGGCAACACCCAGCCCAGCGTTAAAAAAGCGGAGAATATTTTCATCTCTTCAGGTGTAGGCGCCGGCATCGGTAGAAATGGCACCAGCTTATTCAGTCCAAATACGATCATCAGTAAACCCAGTACTACTGCAGCGATCGATACAATTTTTTTCATGTTCATTTGTTTAAACAGCAAAACTATTTACCTTTACTATCTATAGGTAACCAGTATACAAAAGGTAAGTAGTTACCTTTTGGTAAGTAACAATTATAATATGGAGACAACAGACATTACAACACATCAATGCAAAGCCAGCCTGAACGCCATCGGCGATGCCTTATATGCCATCGGAGGCAAGTGGAAGTTGCCGATCATCGTAGCCATGAAACATGGTCCTGCCCGTTTTAACGAACTGCAGCGCACCATAGAAGGCATCTCACCCAAAGTACTTTCTGCAGAGTTAAAAGATATGGAGCTGAATGGCTTTGTGAAACGGCAGGTGTATTCTGCCACACCGGTCATCATCGAATACGAACTCACCGATTATAGCCTAACGCTGGAGCCTGTACTCGATGCGCTGGTACAATGGGGTACCATGCACCGGCGTAAGATCCGCCAGGGCATGAAGAAAAAAGAAGCGGCAGGCTAACCGATCATTTATTATAGAATAATGAGAACGTCAGCCACCAGGCGTTTCGTTCTTTAGAAGAACTTTCCTTAGATATAAATAACCCATTTCTTTAGATGTATACTGCAAAAAGATAAGCTTATTTCTTTCAGGTTTGAATGGTATAGATTTTAATTATGTCGGTATATGTTCAACGACAAGGATTCCTACAGGATGAGATTGGAATTGGCAATGCTGGTTATGATCTCAATCACAACAGACATAGGTTTGTAACCTATCTTCGCATTACAGTGGCGAAAAATCTAACTGTTATACTATTTTTATTGGCATTTGCAGCCCACTCTTTTAACCGGGCTGTGATCATGTTAGACTATCGGCTTAATACTGCGGCATACGCCAAAAATTGTGAGAACAAAGCAAAGCCGGTAATGAAATGCCACGGAAAATGCCAGTTAGCAAAACAGGTCAAAGCCGAAGAAAAAAAAGACCAGCAAAACCCTGAGCGAAAGCTCGAGAACAAGAACGAGGTTACTTCGTCAAGATCTTTTTTTGCTAGCTATACTGTATTTTTTATAGCTTCCGCTGATTGCTTTAACCATTATTCCATCGCTGCACTTCCCGCTACTCAGGCACAGGATATCTTCCATCCACCTGCATTTGTGTGATTTATTGTTCTGGCATACGCCAATTCTTATTCACACAAACAAAACAACATGTCACTGTTATACAAGATGATAACCGGTGCATTGCTATTATCGTTATACACGGCAAGCCATGCACAGGATTTAAAACCTTTTAAAGGAAAGATCGTTGATTCTTTAACGTTAGAGCCAATTGCAGGTGCCACCATTCACTGTACGATGAAAGAATGCAATTGCGGCTGCACCTCAGATGCGAATGGCGGGTTCCACATCAACTGCTCCTGTAATAACGCCTGTACTACGTTTGTTGTCCGTTCGGTAGGTTATCAAACAGTAAAATTCAACACTTCTGATGCCACAGTCATTTATTTAAGGCAAACAACTTCCTACCTGGAAAATATAGTTATTACTGCCAATCGGGGAGAATCTGCCAAACGTTCAGAAACACCTGTGGCTATCGCCAGTGTTAATGCAAAAACGATACAGGAAACCAAAGCCACAACGGCTGATCAATTGCTCAATAAGGTCAGCGGGGTTAATATGGTGAGCCTTGGCAATGAGCAACATCAGATGAGCATCCGTCAACCCATCACTACCAGGAGCTTGTTTCTGTATCTTGAAGATGGCATACCCGTAAGAACTTCAGGACTCTTTAACCATAACGCCATTTTAGAAATGAACATGGCAGCCGTTAAAATCATCGAAGTGATTAAAGGTCCCTCCTCGTCGTTATATGGCAGCGAAGCAATTGGTGGTGTAGTAAATTTTATTACCGCTGCACCCGCAGCCCTGCCTGTTCTTAAATTATCGCTGCAAGGGAACAACATAGGGTACAAAAGAGTAGACTTTATTAGTAGTCTTTCACACAATAAATGGGGGTTCTCTTTAAGCGGTTACCATGCTCAGAGAAGAAACGGCTTTATTGAATACAGCGATTTCAATAAAGGAACTATCACCGCAAGGGCTGATTACAGGTTCTCTGGTAAAACTCAATTATCCAATAGCATTTCCTGGTTCAATTATTACAGCGATATGAGCGGTAGTATTGATAGTATAATGTTTGCTTCAAAGGTTTTCCAGAATCTTCAAACATTTACCTATCGTAAGGTGAACGGTATACGCTACCACTCTACGCTGTCACATAACTGGACCAATCAAAGCAGGTCAACAGTTACCGTACTCTATCGTGATAATCTCATCGGGCAAAACCCTGCCTACCGGGTAAAAGATGATTACCGCAGAGTCGGGTCAGTGTTTATCGGTAAGAAAGACCTGGCGCATGGCGAGATCAACGAAAGTGTTTTCAAATCTTACGCTGTAATGGCCCAGCACAGGCAAGAGCTTAAATGGAAGCGGGCTGCATTTATTACGGGCATATCTATGGACCTCAGCCCTTCAGGTTACGATGCAAGGTATCTACGCATCAAAAAAGACACGATCTCCCGGAAATATGTAAGTTATCAAAATACTGATAGTAGTTTAACCGATTACTCCACCAGGTTGAACAACTATGCAGCTTTCATGCATTTTGAATTTTACCCGTTCAAAAAAATGAAAATAGTTGCATCACTGCGTTATGATTATTTCCATTACGTATTTGATAACAACCTGCAACCTTCGGCTTTCAGTGGGTCTTCCGATACGCTAAGCAGTTTTAAGAGACTCAGCCCTAAGATCGGGTTCACTTACAACTTCTCTTCGCAGGCTGGGCTGTATGCCAACTACAGTGAAGGTTTTGTTCCGCCCCAGGTTACCGAGCTTTACACCGGTGTTAAAGTTCCTGATCTCAATGCTTCGGTTTTTTACAACTATGAAATGGGTGGATGGCTGGCATTGTTTAAAAACAAACTATATGCAGATGTAAGTATCTACCATTTGCAGGGTACCAACGAGATCATTTCTGTTAAGCTTGATGATGGCTCTTTTGCCAATCAGAATGCAGGTAAAACGCTGCATCGTGGTATTGAATTAGGGTTGAATATTCTACCGCTGAAGGATATATCTTTCAGGATAAGTGGTGCCTGCAGCCAACACAAGTTTGTACAGTTCGTTGAAAAAGGAATCAGTTACAATGGTAATGAAATGAACAATGCACCACGGTATATCTATAATACAGAGCTATGGTTTAAGCCGTCTTGTATGCGAGGTTGGAGACTCGGTGCCGAAATGCAGCATGTAGGAAAGTATTTCACTGACCCTCAAAACACCGCCACCTACAAAGGGTATAATGTACTTAACCTTAGAATAGGTTACCAGTTAAGAGGACTCGATATATGGCTGAATGTACTTAATGTAACAGATAACTATTACTCATACCTGACATCGAAAAGTTCATTTGGCTACAGTTACCAGTTGGCAGAACCCCGGAATTTCAACCTGGGGCTGGCATATGATTTTGCAAAATTTATCAAAACAAAAAAATGAGACTACTGATATTACTATTCCTGTCTGGCTTCGTTGCCTGCAGAAATGATGCATCCTCTTTTATCACTGCCGAACAAGCAATACAACCTGATTCCATTCCCGGTCAATGCCCTTATCTTACCAAAGACAACAAAGGCAATGCTGTGCTTAGTTGGGTAAGAATGACAAGCGATAGTACCGCCCAATTTTGTTTTGCAGTAAGTACCGATAGAAAAACTTTCAGTCAGCCTGTGGCAATACCCGGGAGTGAAACCATAAAGCCGCATGGAGAGAATTTACCAAAGATCATATATAAACCATCCGGTGAGATCATTGCTTTGTGGGGAGCCGCCAGTGCCAGCAAAAAAAATAAATATTCCGGCTCGGTTTATTACTGCCAGTCGTTCGATGGAGGAAAAACCTGGAATGCCGCAAGGCCGCTGGTGAAGGATACTGCAGGGTACGATCAACGGTATTATGATGTTGCTTTGTTACCAAACGGTGAGGCAGGTATTATCTGGCTCGATAACCGTAAAACCACCGGTAAAGAAGGCTCTGCCTTATTCTTTGCTACCACGCAGGATACGAGCGGCTTTGTAAACGAACGTCGTATCAGCGAACCTTGCTGCCAGTGCTGCAGAACAGACCTATTCATCGATTCGAAACACAACATCCACATCCTGTTCCGTGCCATCCTGCAAGACAGTATTCGTGATATGGTGCATGCGGTATCAACCGATGGGGGTAATACTTTCAGTGCACCAAAAAAGATCAGCAACGATAATTGGGTGCTCCGTGCCTGTCCACACACAGGGCCATCCATGACGGAAAATAAAGAAGGTATTCATTTCGCATGGTATACCGGTGGTGCCAACCAGGGTTCATGGTTCACCAGCTCTACAGATAATGGTAATACATTTCAAGTACCCGATAGTGTTAGCAGCCTGGGATCACATCCTCAACTTGCCACCTCGCCGGCAGGTGATATATTTATTGTGTGGGATGAATTTGGTGGCAATGGAAGCTCTAACAAAAGAATAGGTATACAACAACGAAATGCCAGGGGAAAAGCGATAGCCCACAGGTTTCTAACAGGGGTGGATGTTAATGCAAGTTACCCGGTGCTTCTGCCCTTGTCTTCAATATCAACCTTAGTAGCTTATACTATCAAAAAAGGCGATCGCTCTTTTATTAATTACCAGTATCTAAAGATCAATGATTAATATTTGATCTTAATACAATAGAAAAACTTCTAACCCGGGAGCCGTATATGGCTCCTTTTTGTTACACCCACCGCTGTCTTTGATGTTAATTGAGCATCACTACCAGGGCCATAGTGAAATCTACCACGAAACAGGTATTTTCAAAGAAGGCAAATTGTGTTTTAGAACAACTCTATATTCGCTGTTTATTTGATTGCTGCCAGGTCAAATTACGAGCGAGTTAACGAGACTTACCTATCTGCGGAAACATCATACAACACTTCTCAAACTTTTCTTCTCAGAGATACAAAAAGGAAAACCATTGCCTGAACTTTCCGAATTAAGACAACTGATAGATAACGTGCAGCTCGAAATTGCCGAATTGGAAAAGAACTGAACATCAGTACGGGTGATGATGTAACCCAGGCGCCGTAAATGCATATGGGTGCTTACAGCTAAGAGCAAAATACGCTAATATTGAAGCATGAGTTATTGCACCGCTATCCCTGCCATGCAGCCCGAAGAAAGAAAAGCCTTGCACAAAAACTACCACGATCACCTGTATGGTTTTCCCATTCATGACGATAATGAACTGTTCTGCAGGCTGGTGCTCGAGATCAACCAGGCAGGATTGAGCTGGGAAACGATACTGAAGAAAGAAAAAACATTCCGCAAGGCTTACCACAACTTCAACATCAAAAAAGTAGCAGGATATACCGATGCTGACAGGGAAAGATTGCTGGCAGATGCAGGCATCATCCGCAACCGATTAAAAGTAAATGCAGCCATCGAGAATGCGAAAACAATACTGGCTTTGCAGAAAGAATTTGGTTCGTTTGAAAAGTGGCTGGAACATCATCATCCCAAAACAAAAGAAGAATGGGTGAAGCTGTTCAAGAAAACCTTTCGTTTCACCGGTGGTGAGATCGTGAACGAGTTCCTGATGAGCATTGGCTATTTACCCGGAGCACACGACCATGATTGCCCGGTGCATAAAAAGGTGCTGAAAGCAAAGCCGATGTGGTTAAAGAAATGAATGTTTATCATGCTAAGGAATAAGATGCCTCCTAACGCCGGGATGACAAACTACATTGCTATCAGCAGCTTCAGCCTAAACCACCTGCTTAGTTCCTATCCTGCGGTTGAATAAAGACCCAACTGCCTGTCATTCCGAGGCACGAGGAATCTAAAGACACTATCATTTATCTTTAGGCAGAGGGCATATATGAATAGATTGCTATTAACAACATTGTTGCTTTATGTTAAGGTTTGTGCTGGTCAGGCAACGCAGTATACTGTTGTAAACAAACGCACACACGAACCAATACCTTATGCAACCGTGAAGGTGATGAACAAACCCCTTGGACTATTTTGCACGGAGGCCGGAGTTTTCACATTAGACCTTGAAACAAGTGATACAGTAGTTATTAGTTCTGCCGGATTTGCAACCAGGAAAATTCCGGGCTCCCTGCTTTCACAAATGATCGAACTGGAAGAAAAAACCAGGATGCTGGTGCCGGTTACCGTAGGTGCAACCGGGGCGCTGCCCATCATCAGGATAGGAAGCGGTGCAACCTCATTTGGAATGAAACTGCCTGAAAAAGAAGAATTCGATTGGGGACCTTCAGCGGTTAGGGAAGAGTATGCCGAAAAACTGGAAATACCAGACACGACACTTGATTATAAGTTATCAGCATTATATATCCCTGTACGGAAACATGATTGCTGGGGACCTGTTTTCATACGCGTTTTCGAAGCCTCTGGCACTAAAGACAGCATATTCAACATACCCGGAGAAGAGATCTATTCATCCTACGTTTCCGTTTCTTCAGCTTCTGTAAAGAAGCAAAGATTAAAAATCGACTTAGATAGTGCAGGCATTTTCTTTCACCGTCAAAACTGCTTTTTTATTTCAGTTACCTGGCCCTACAAGAGCAATTGTTTAACCGCACTCCAAAGAATTAAAGACCCTGCAGCTGTTTTTTATAGCCGCAGTCTTAATAACAGATCGTACAATTGGATAGTATATAGTGCTATTGGATTTGGCACCCATTACTGCGCAGAACTTAAAGTGTTACGATAACCACTGTAGCAGGTGCAAAGGAATGAAGCATCTGATGTGATACAGTAGATCCCTCCTACCGTGGGGGATGACAAACAACATTACTATCGCCATTACACCTCTACAGTTACATTCACATGCTACAGCCGAATAAAGACCACGATGCTTGTCATCCTGAGAAACGAAGAATCCAACCAAACATTATACGCTATCTTTATTTCACTTCTATAAAATGAGATCGGCACTTTTATCATGGTTCCTGTTAGTCTTGCTTAAACCGTTTGAAACAACGGCCCAGCTATCGTTAAAAACACCCCTCATATGCCACAACAGCAATAATCAATTGGAGCGATACGACGACGGCAGTTTTACATTGTTCTTTGAGCAGGGAAAGTTCTCCCACTTTAGCACACATGACAGTGCTGTTCAGTTTTATGAGAACGGCAGGTACTTATTAGTGAATCCTCCGCAGCCAGGACAATACCCCATCAAAATTCAACTGAAAGGTAGTGCCATACGCTTCAACGTTGGCGATAGTTCTATGATCATCGATTCTGCGATAACAACAAGACGCTCCATTAACGATATCCTGTTCAGCTTCTATAAACAAAACCTGTATTACAGGGTGGCTTTTTTTATAAACGAACAACAGTTTTATCTGGATGTAGACATCACCGGTTATCCAAAAAAAATGTGGACCTGGGATATGATAACGGTTAAGCAGGACTCGTCATCATTTCACCTCGGTTATAACCCGTTTTATTATAAAGGGCCTGATCTTATTTCACGACAGGATCAGCGACTTCGTTTTGGTGTTAACATCTCTCACAGTTTTAAAAGCAACAAGTATGTTTGGCAGGTAGCTCCTGTTTTTTACGAAGACACAGAGACATCCCGGGTGATCAATGTATTACCTGATTTTTACTACGTGTATAACAGGAAAGGCAAACTGAAACCAAAGAAATGCATTGGGCCGATCAGGTACTGTGGTAGACCGTGATATACCCCGTTTGCGACTGTCACGTTTTTCATCAGCACCGCCCGGTAGTTTACTAAGAGCAATACTTAGGTACGCCGTTGCATTTTTTCAATACCGAAACGCCTGAATCTATATATTTGCAGTCCTTTTAAAACCGCTTTATGCGGTTCGGGCCTATAGCTCAGCTGGTTAGAGCACCTGACTCATAATCAGGGGGTCCCTGGTTCAAGCCCAGGTGGGCCCACCCTCTGAAAAAAGCGAAGTAGAAATGCTTCGCTTTTTGTTTTTTTCCTTTGCAAGAATTCGCTGAGCTGTTTACAGCATCCCGCCGATAAGCGGAAGGGTCAGTGGTTCATCCGATAGCTATCGGGACAGGCGGCCAACCTCTGAAAAAAGCTTCCAAAAACTGGAACTTTTTTTATTGTACTACCAAGGTAATTATCACCTTGTACTAACCCTATCAATGCAGGAATTCACTGCTTCACGTAATTTAGTGAATATGATATCTGTATTGAAACATATCATCACTCCCTTCATATTGCTTGCTCAAACTTTGTACTGTTGGTATTGTTTCTACCAAGCTCAATTCTTGCAGTATGATGATGATATTAATCTGCTATTACATGCACTGATGATAGCAATTCTAACTCCCGTAGTCATCATGTTGCTAAGAAAATTTAAGGTGCAGTGGAGTTCAATGAACATCCGACTATGGGCTTTATGGATGGTCGTTGGTTCACCGCTAACTTTTATTGTGGTTGGAATTTATTATTCTGACATATTTGGAGGCGTACAGTAATTGCATTATATCGGTTTGTAGCAGAGTGAGTCTAAGGATAATCCAACACATGTAGTTTACACTTGTTGTGAAGTTCTGAAAGTGCACTTAACACCGCATTTAAATCTAATCTTTCACCGCGGAACATCAGCGAATTATCAAATGAATTATAGCCACGGTGATCGTTACCACTAAACCCTCCTCGCAGTGATGGATTCATTGCGAGATCAATATAAACGCCTTGTGATTGCTTGCCAAACCACTCCTCTACTCTGCTATCGTAATGCTCAAAGAAATTATTTCGAAACTTGCGATCTAATAAAATATTATCATCATTTACCGCCAGGAGTTGTCGCAATCTCTCACCACGCATTTTATATTTTTTATCGGGCGGTTTTAGAATTTTTGAAACATTCGCTGCAGCTACGAGAATAGATTGGATAGAACACCAGACCTCAACTCTATCGAAGGTTTCCTGGGTGCTTTCCAGACGTTCAGCAGCTCGTGTGGCAATTTTTGATTGAAGTACAATCTCCCCCAAAAAAACCATATCCTTAATGCCTTCCATGTTTCGGCCGTTTTGCTAAATCAAATTACTAAAATCGCCTGAGGATGTTATCAATACATAATCACTTAAATTTCCCCGCTCAACAAAGGCTATAAATTTCATATCTTGTCTTTAAACCGTACCCATGCGTAACCCCCGCTGGCATAGAGATGAGATTATTCTCGCCTTAGACTTATACTTTGATAAAAACAGAGGAACGATTGACACCTCCAATCCTAAAGTGATTGAAGTGTCTGAGATCATCAATAAGCTGCCTTTATTTCAAATAAGACCGGATGCAGAAAAGTTTAGAAACCCTAATGGTGTTACACTTAAGCTGTCGAACTTCTTAGCGATAGATCCCAATCATCCCGGTAAAGGAATGCAAAGCTATTCTAAACTTGACGAGGCAGTATTTCACGAGTTCGCGAATAACAAAGCGCAGCTTCATAGGTTAGCGACAGAAATAAGAAAAGTTGCTGCTGATCAAAGGCTACTCGCTGAACTCCATCAAATAGAAGATGACGAACAAACTCAAAAAGATGAAGTGATCGAAGGGCAAGTTTTATACAAGCTTCATAAAGTACGAGAAAGAGATAAGAAGATCGTGCGGTTGAAGAAGGAGGAAGCAATGGACCTTTATGGTAGATTATATTGTGAGGTTTGCATATTTGATTTTCACAGAACCTACGGAGACATCGGCAAAGGCTTTATAGAATGTCATCACACCACACCGCTTGCTGCATTCAAAGCTGAAACGAATACGACCTTGAAAGACCTAGCGCTTGTTTGCTCTAACTGCCATCGAATGCTACATAGAAAAATAGATACATTATCAATCACTGCTTTGCAATCACTGTTAAAGAAACCAGCCTAATCATCCATTAATTACTATATTCAATTACCTAAACACTGCTTATGCGTCAATACTACATTCATGACGGCTCTTTAGAAAAAGGACCGTTTACTCTCGAGCAACTTAAGAACGAAACAATAACTTCAAACACGCAAGTGTGGTATGAAGGGCTTGCAGCTTGGACTACAGCTGACCAAATTGAAGAACTAAGGTCATTATTAGCAGTCAAACCACCGCCGCTACAAGTAAAAGTTCAGCCAGTGTCTGCCGTCGAGCATTACGAAAAAAACAAAAAGAGCAGTAAAGCTAAATACATATGGACAGCCTTAGGAATTGTTGCTGTAGTTGTAATTGGTACACTCATCTATTCTAATAATCAGAGCCAACAAGCACTGAATAACCTACAAAATTCGGTATCCCAGAAAGAGAGCCAAGAAGCAATTGAAAAGTTACGTCAAGCGGAAACGAGAAATAGATGGGCTCAATTTGTCAAGCTTGAAAGAGGTGACTATCAGTCCGGTGTTTTCGGTGGTATCTCTGGTCTTGATCTTACTATTCTAAACACGACAGAGTACGTAATAGATGAAATTGAAGTGGAAGTAGACTATATCAAAGAGAACGGAGGTGTTCACAAAACTGAAATCGTTGTGTTCAAAAATCTTCCTTCAAATACGAAGCAAACCAAGTACGCACCAGAGAGCAGCCGTGGCACTTCTGTAGATGTCCGCATCAAATCGGTTACGGCTCCTGCGTTTAATTTTTGTTACAACGTGCATAGAACAGGGGTTGGTGGTGACGATCCTTGGAAGTGCCAATAAGTAGGACTTGGTTTATGGTCTTGTAGGTATGTATAAATGAAAGCTCACAGTCTTGAACTTGTAAAATTCAGTTCGAATGAAATTACCTGATCTCTCAGTCACACCAGAGAAAATTGATAAACTTATTACTAGAATTAACTCCGGCGACATTCGTATTCCTGCATTCCAAAGAGCTTACGTATGGAAACAGAATCAATTATTGGAGCTATTAGACAGTATTATTCGGAATTATCCAATCGGCAGTATACTACTTTGGAGCACTAGTACCGAGCGACTAAAACATACAAGAAATATTGCGGGCTATGAAATCCCAGACAACCCACTTGAATACCCAGTCAATTATGTATTAGATGGACAACAAAGACTTTCTTCCATTTATGCAACATTTACTGATAAAACGCAACAAGATCCAACAACAGAAAAATACAATCCCAATTTAGACATATTCGAAATTTACTACGACTTCGCTTCTAAGACCTTTCTTACTAAAGCTGATGTAAGTGCAACTTCCACTAGCGTGGTTTATCTAAGAAACTTCTTAAATGGATCTAAAATGATAGATGCGTTGAAGACATTGGATCCCGCTTATCACTCAGAGGCACAAGAACTTTATTCTAAGTTCATTAACTATGAATTTCCCGTAGTGACTGTAAAAAATAGAACCAAAGATGAAGTAGGTATCATATTCGAAAGAATTAATAACACTGGAACTAAGCTTACCACTCTGGACCTAATGACAGCTTGGACATGGACCGACGATTTTCACCTGATTGAATCAATCGACGATCTTCTGCAAGAGTTAGACGAAAAAAATTTTGGGGAATTGACACAAAATATTTTACTGCAGTCATTGTCTGGTGTTATTCTGAACGACACAACAACGAAAGCAATTACGTCTCTTTCTGGAGTACAAGTAAGAGATAATTGGAATCTCTTCTGTGAAGCAATCCGAAAGACCATAGATTATCTAGCCACTGAACTGAACTGCAAACATCAAGATTTTCTTCCCCATCAGCAGCAGATTGTGGCACTATGTAAGTTTTTTAGCTTGCCTCAAAACGCAACAGCTAATCAGTTCCAGCAATTAAAAAAATGGTTCTGGAAGACATCGTTTTCTGATAGGTATTCTACAGGCCAAACGACGTCTAAAATGAACGTCGATATACACACTATTCTATCAATTCGGCAGAATAATTTCGTGGAGTTGGACAAATACAAGTATACTGTTACCGTTCCGGAGCTGATTGAAACTAAGTTTTCAAAGGGAAATCCAATAACTCGAGCATCTTTATTACTTATGGCTCAAAATTGCCCTATTGATTTAGTCAAAAATATCAAAATCGATATTGCTACAGCTCTTTCTAAATATAATCGGAAGCAATATCATCACGTTTTCCCTGCGGCCTTCTTAAACCAACAAAAAGTACCACATGATAAGATTTTCAATGTGCTTAATTTTTGCTTCTTACCCGCCGATTCAAATAGAAAAATCTCCAAAAAGGCACCCTCGGATTATTTTTTCTCGTTAATACCGCCCACCGAGTTTCAACCAATTTTACGAAGCAACCTTTTACCTGAAGAGAAAGAACTTTACAAAAAAGATGACTATGAGAATTTTCTAATTGCCAGGGGCTGGTTGTTTCTTGAAGAAATACAGAAAATAACCTCGTGAAAATTTTTTATGCAAACCAAGTAGCAAACCTGATTGCTCGTCATCAATCAGGTTTACTTATCCAACATCTTCTCTAACAAAGCAAGCTTTTCTCTTTCGGCTTTGAGAAGTGCTTCATAGAGTTCAACAATTTTATCAATAGGGTTAAAATTGAAGGACGACTGATATGCAACAGATGTTGATTGATCATGGCTATGAAAAGTTGTAGAGACTATATTGATAATCCCGTCTTCATCAAAATTCTCTATCGCCTCCGGTGTCACATGCAAAGCCTTCGCCACCTGTTTCAACAATTCTGCATCTATCAATTCTTTTCCTTCCAGTAAAGATATCTTCTTCTGGTTCCAGTCTTCGCCCAGCTCGATCGCTAGAGCTTCTTGCTTAATGCCCTGTATCTCTCGTATGCGTTTTATGTTGCGTCCGTGGTGGGGTTTCTTGTCGCTCATGGTTCACTGTTTAGGTTGGTTTCCCCTTGTACTACATAGAGGTATTCAAATATAGAAATTTCGGGCAAGGTATTTTACCAAACTCATTCTCATATTTATACAACCTTCATGTAAATACTCATGCAAAACTATTGCTTTACGGGGCTGCCGTCTCTCACTGTTCCTAAAAATCCAATTGTCCAGCGATGTTGATTATTACTCATCGCTTCAAAATCGTGGTTAACCACTACCTGCTTCGGTTCAGGTAACACCAACGAGTCCACGTCAGGCAAATTAGTAGCGTCTGCTCCCATCTCCGTCACCATAGAACGCATCAGCATCTTGCCCGAGGTGGAGTGATATGGAATAAAATTAAACAGCCTGTTATCCTCCGATGGTTTCACAATAACAAAAGGTGAGAGCAGGTTAATGGTATCGCCTGTTTGCTGCGAAACTACCATGTAATGATAGAAATACGCTGCTTTGCTATTATAATCCGGCCCTCCCGATGCATAAATTACCTCAATAGGTTCGTTTGCTTTCAATGCAGCACTGTCTATTTTAAACGAACTCACATCACGAAAGCCATATTTACTATTGCACGAACACAGAAAGAATAACAGCAGTGTTGCGGAGATAAGAAGTCTATTCATTATTCAAATTTTACTTAAACAGGTAATGCTATCGCACATTCAATGCAGCATCCAGTTCTTTCATCGTAAATGCAGTAAAGCCAGTTAATGTAAATGGTGTCTTGCTTATTATCGCATCCGTCTTCGCCATCAATGGCTGTTCTTTACCGCCAAACGCTATAGCAGTTATCGAAACACGTTTGCCCACAGGCACATTGGTAAAAACAGCCTTGCCATCCTTTACTGTTCCCTGCATCACCGAGCTGATGTCGGGAAATATCAGTTGCACCTTCGGCCCCGTCACGTTCGGCAACGCAACAACAAAATCTGTTTTCTCTCCGGCATATTCATAAAACCTATCGCAGTTGATCCACCCCAGCTGTGTTGCATTCAAAATATACAGCTCCGCCTCTGTAGCATTCATTGCTTTTACAGCTTTGTCTCTACATTGGTCATACTTAGCTTTAAACGCTGCTGCATACTTTTCTCTGTCTATTGCGATTTGGCAGCAAAAAGCCAGGTGGTGCTCTTCTTTTTCAGGGCTCATGCGGCTCATATCAAAGGGAGGCATGTTCTTAAAAAACGTCGTAATAATCGTTTGTGCTTTAGCACTAAGACGCGGCGGCTTTTTGTCAAAGTTCTCACCTTGGTAAAAAGATACGGCAACAACTTTGCCCGCACGGTCAAGCATTAAACCCATTTCATCGCCAATGCCAAATACATTTCCCTTCAACATTTCTTCCTTTACGTCATCAGGCAGCACAAGATGTTTTTCAACGTAGGTCCACACAGTCGAATCTTTATCCTTTACGATCCAGTCTATGTCGTAACCGCTTGTACTGGCTAGCCAGCTGCAAACACTTACCTGTTTGGTATATAAACTCGAATCCCTGGTTAAAAGAGTATCTACTGCTTCGTACCCCTGCTTACGTGCTACCCCCGGCATCCAGTTAAAGCCTCCGGCATCAGTGGTGCTTCCGTAAAATACCTCCATCGAATCAATACCTTTCTTTCTGGGAAACGATATTACAATGCTCCTCCTGCTATCAACCTTCAACTGCTTGTTACCGGCTTTCGCTTCAACATACAACATCCCGCCGGTCTGCAACATCATGCTGTCGCTCATGCTCGATAGGTTCGCACTCATCACATCCCCGCTGCTGTAAAACTCCTTTAGCAAGATCACTGCATCACCCTTCACCGCACTGCCATCTTCAAACACCAGTGCCCCTGCAGGTATAAACACCTGCGTTCCCTTTTCACCCTTTATAAGATTGTCTTTAGTCGCATCAACGGTAAACGCCTGTTCCTGCGGAGCCAGGTTCCGGCTGATATCTTCACTGCTGTTAACGGGCAGGTAGTTCTTTCCTGCCTTGCATGCACAAAACAACAACAGCAACACTGCAGCAATATTTCTCATAAGCATCTGAAGATATGATTTTTCTTTCGCTCCATTCTACCACCAAAGTCGCTCAGCATCCTCAAATGAGTATCTGATAGTGATTTAAAAGAAAGGAATAAACCGGATAAAATATCCCACTTGTCAGGGTATTTTACGCTTCCCGTTTCCATTCCGTCAATCTCATGTTAACTACATTCGTCTACACGATCCTCACAGATCACCTTAGATCGTATTTCCCAGTCCCAGTAAATAAAAAAGTCCCGCTACGGCGGGGCTTTCAGTATAAGGTCATCAACAAATCTATCTCGCTTTGCAGAGTAGCATCAAGATTACACTCACACTAAAGCACCGCACAAACTAAATCAGCAACGCAAAGTTCATCACGGCCACAAAGATCATCTTCACGCATCATTTTATCCGGCCCCAAAACTTCGGGATTGAAAAAAAATGCCCCGCATATTTTTTCGAAGGATAAAATGCAGCGTGCAGTACCAACATCAGGCAATTACAACTCCGCACTAAGAGTTTCGTCTCTGCATACTCATCCGCTTCCTGCATCACAACCCCTCACACATAGGGAGGCGTTGGCCGGTCCCGCTGCACGGAGTGTTTCGGCGGGACTTGATCTTTTGCCTGCCCGACTGCCGGCGGGTTTCTTTTTCTTGTCAAGAGAAATGCGAAGCATTCACCGAATCCAAAATGCAAACAAACTATCTGAGGTAAAAAGAAAGACATAGCCGATAACAAAGCGCTGTTCTTTCATAAAACAGCGCTCGGGTATAATCAGCAACGCAAAGTTGTTCACGGTTGCTAAGATCTCTTCACGCATCATTTTATCCGCTATCGCCGCAGGCGAGATTGAAAAAATCCTACGGCATATTTTTTCAAAGGATAAAATGCAGCGTGCAGTATCAACATCAGGTAGTACAATTCCGCACTAAGAGCTTCGTCTCTGCACACACTCATCCGCTTCCTGCACTCCCACCGCTCACACATAGGGAGGCGTTGGCTCGTCCCGCTGCACGGAGTGTTTCGGCGGGACTTGATCTTTTGCTTCTTTTCGATCAAGCGAAAAGAAGAACATTACTTGTTGTACTAGCCCATAAACAACCATTACAGCATGGTCAATGCGTCACCCGCCATACATTGCCGCAAGGCTCCCCATGCACTAGCCGTAGATTACTGTACCATCTCGGCGTCATTACTGCGATATAAAGCGTTGCAGCATTACCAAATCAACCCATTTGTTACCAAACATGTCCAAACGTTCCCAAATCATCCCAAAGCTTACCAAATCGTCCCGATCCGGCACGAACTACACATAACATCACCAAGGGTTCACCATATCACCCAATCAACATTGCCCGTCTCGGTTCTGCTGGTGGGTTTCTGCAAACCCATGGTAAGGCGTAACACACTCTCCCCTACCAGTTGTTTTAACCGCGATACGGTAAGCGTGGTGTGCTTATTAAACGCATCGATAATACTGTAAGTGAATACGCCGTTCTGCAGGTCGCCACGCTCCTGTGCATACTGCATACCTCCTGCAGCAGATATGATGGTGGCTCCGGTTCCCCTGCTCACATTCACAAAAATATTCTGCATCAGTTCAAAGCTGTTGGTCATACCCAGCTTACTCTTCTTAACAATGATGCGGCTGCGGTTGGCATCACCGGTGGTGGTACCAAGGCTGTCGAGTTCTTTGGTAACGGCTTCTATCCGTTGAATGTCTTCTTTATCTACTTCACCGCTATGGCAGGCATCGATAAACATAACTTTCTGCCTCGGGGGTATATTATCGAGCAGGCTTTCCAGCTCTTCGTAAGCAAGGCCTTTCTCTTCGGGTTTATTGAAGTTGATATCATAGGTACTGAGGTAGTAATCCAGTTGCTTACTCAATACACCATGGCCCGAGTATGATACGATCACCCGGTCGTTGATGTGCATCGCTGCCAGTTTTGTTTTTAGCTGCATGATGTTTTCACGGGTAACCGACCGGTCGAAGAGTGTATCGATCAACATACCGGGGTATCTGGATCGTAGCTTTGCGGCAAGGTCACGGATGTCTTTCACACTCCAGTTGAGGTTGTAAGTAGAATCGGCAAAACGATTGATGCCGATGCCAATAAAATAGGTTCGCTTTGCAACGGGCTTCGCCGGTATATATTTCACCATTAAAGGTTGCCGGTAACTCTCTATGCCGCTTGCATCAGTTACCGATACTTCTATCCTGTTTTCGCCTTCACCCAGGGCTACTACAACACTGGTATCAAAACGTTTGCTCCCTGGCGTACCTACGTGTTTACCTTTTGCGCCGTAAAAAGGCACTTCGTTGATCCAGATATTGAATTGCTGTAAAAATGCACCGGATCCCCTGGCCGCTATCGAAAGTTTTAACTGGTTGTTGCTTTGCTCGTATTGTATGGCAGAGCGATTCTTTATCTCTGCCACGGGAACGGCAGATGTATTGCCCGACAACTGCGTTGAATCGATGCCCAGCTTCTTTAACCGTTTAAGGTAAGCGCTTTTATAACCCTGCATTAAGGCCGTATCAGTATTACCTACTGCTTCCAATACCTTATCGGGACGGTTATACAGGATATCTAACTGCTGAAAGCCCAGCGTTTGGGTGCCCTGTGTTACATAATGCAGTTGCTTAACAATATCTCCCGATCCTGTATAATACCCATCCGGGGTCCTCATCAGGTAGTTATTATTGTTTTGTGTAAGTACCGTATAACGCAACTTCATTGCAGGAAACTCGTACACATAATCGAAGCCGGTAGAGCTCACCAGTAATTCTTTACCATCGCTTCTGAAACTGCAACCCAATACCTGGTTCTTTATTTCGGGAAAGCTGTAGAGCAGGTCTCCTGCATCAACATCAAACATCGAGATGCGGCCATACGTAACAATGATAAGCCTTGTGCCATCGACACTGAACTGTGCATCTCTTACGGTTTCATATCCATCATCGGTAACATTGATACGGGTCCTGATCTTCTTTTGTGTAAGATCCCAGATCACTGTTCGTGGGCCGCAAAATGCAGCAAGATTTCTTTTGGGCTGGTAAACAAGTTTTTCTCCCCTGGCAATTGTTCCGTTATCATCCAATAAACCGGTGTGTACATTCCAGATGATGCTATTACTGGTGATGGACGAAAACACCATATCGTTAGTGGTACCTGTTAACAGGATGCTCGATTTGCCGTGTTCGTAAGGTGCATGATCTATTACCTGTGCTGCAGTATCGGCAAGAAAGGCATAGCTCCTCGCTTTCTTGTCATCGGATATTACCACTATATATCGTTCATCGGTGGTAAATGCAAGATCATAAATGCGCTGTTCACTTACATGTACTTCTTTTGCCAGCGATCCGTTTTCTAAGTGATAATAGCGCAGCTTATTACCACATGCAGCAATAATAAACCTGTTATCTTTTGTAATAAGCATATCGTTGGCCCGGCAATCGTCTTCAATTGTATACAACAGCTTACCAGTATTCATATCCCATACACGTATACGGTTTTCGTTTTCTGCTGCAACAAAATATGCATCATTCGAAGAGAAGGCCATCTCCCTGGGACCGTAATCGTCCGGAAAGAATAAAGTATCTATTCGCTTACCTGCAGGCAGTGCATACATAATACCATGATCTAAAGTGTCGTAACTAAAAAGATATTTACCGGTGTTGCTCAACAGGTGTGGGTATTTATAATCGGACAAGGTAAATAATGGCTGTAGCTGATCGTTGAACACCACCAGCGGTGATTTGTAGTTGATATTAGACTGGCGTGCTATGTATTTACCGGTCTTGTTTTTTAGTGCCCAGTCGAGCCACTCGAATTTCTCCTGTGGATGCAGTTCAAGATCATTTGCTTCGAGTAAATTAAAACTGTTACCAAAGTTGATCGCCAGCCTGTCGGTACCAATATAAAAAGTTCCTTCTTTACGAATATAATTCGGGTAGTTGAGATCCCTGAACAAACGCCTGTTCGCTGCATCCCAGATCTTACCGGTCATATCGGTTGATACGGAAACAAAGTATCGTGGATCGGGAGATACCGCTAGTTTCAGGACCATGCCTTTGTGATCAGTGAGGTGTTGGACCAGTTTACCCGTGGCAGCATCCCATAGTTTAACCGTCTCATCCCAAGATCCTGTTACTACATATTTGTTATCACTGGTGAGCTTTGCATCGTATATCTTTTTAGCATGACTGAAAGAACTGATAAGTTTTCCCGACTTAACATCATACAATGCAGCAGTGGTATCGTTCAAAGCCGTTAATATTTTAGCGTTATCGGAGCTGAGTACCGCATATTCCTCGAAAGATGAGCGTGAATGAAATTTTCTTACGAGCTTACCGGTGGCTGTTTGCCATACGTAGGCATCAAAGCCGCTCCATTCAGCCGCCACTATATAATTTTCATCATTGCTGAATCTGGCCACTTTAATATAAGAGCCTTCTGCTACATAACTCCGTATCAGCTTGCCGGTGCTGGTATTCCAAAGGCGGCATTGTCCGTCAAACGATCCGGTAAGAAACTTACTGCCATCTTTACTAAACGAAACAGTATATACAGCACCTGTGCCTTCAATATATTCGTCGTAATCGAATACCTTGATACGTTGTATCATTTTACCCGTTGCAACATTCCAGAGTATGCAGTTGTTTTCCCTGGCACCGGTGATCACCATTTTACCATCGTTGCTAAACTCACCGGTTACTACACGGTTGGTGTGGCCTTTTAACCGGTGCAACAATTTTCGTTCTGAAAGGCTCCATATACAAGCGGTACTGTCTGCAGAAACGGTGAGCAGCAACTGATCGTCTTTGCTAAAAGCAACATCTTCCACATCATCGGCATGCAGTGCGGTAAATAACAATTGCCCGGTAAATGCATTCCACACTTTGGCTGTATGATCTTCAGAGGCTGTGGCCACCAACGCACCATTGTTACTAAAGCGTGTATTGGTAACAAAACTGGTATGCGGCACAGGCGTTACCAGTTCAGGTTGCTGGGCATGCAAACGAATGAACAATGAACTGCAGAGCAATAAAACACAAATGGCTTTTCCCGGGTAGTGATGCATCATGGTGTGTACAAGATATAAATAAAGTAGTGTACACTTTATAAGCAAGGCAGAGACCTGCATAATCGAAATAAGTGATCATCACATTGGCCATTCCCTTACTGCCAAATATGCTTATATTGTAACCTTAACCAAAACTATATATGAGAAAACTGTACCTACTACTTATGTTAACTTTTCCCTGTGGCTATGCCTGGTCGCAGGTTACCGTTACGGCTTCTTCGGGAACGCCTGGCCCTACAGTATACACTACAGTCAAGGCTGCGTTCGATGCCATTAATACCGGTACGCACCAGGGTGTTATCGCCATCAGGATCGCTGCCAATACTACAGAAACAGCATCGGCTGTATTAAACGCTTCCGGTACCGGCGGATTTGTATTCACAGCCATATCATTGCAACCCACTGGTGGTAATGCGATCACTATTACAGGAAATATTGCCGGGCCACTCATCGATCTTGATGGTGCAGATAATGTAGTGATCGACGGCCTTAATACCGGTGGCAACACACTCACCATTACCAATACCAACAATACTGCTTCGGCTACCACTATCCGTTTGATAAATGATGCAACCGCCAATACGATCACTAATAGTACAGTATTAGGTGCAGGTAATAGTGTTACTACGGCTACCATTTTATTGGGTACCGGAACGGTAACAGGCAACGATAACAATGCCATTACCAATTGCAATATCGCAGATGCTTCACCCGATTTTCCTGTTAACGCTATTCTTTCGATCGGTTCTGCTACTGCAGGGCAGGAGAACAGCAACATCAGCATTACCGGTAACAACATATCCAATTATTTCAGTACAACATTATCTTCCACTGCGATACTTGCCGGTGCCGGAAACACTAACTGGATCATTTCGAACAACAAGTTCTTTCAAACAGCCACACGCACCTATGCCTTTGCTGCGGCAACCATCATCCGGGTGATACAGGTGGCTTCGGGTGCAGGTCATATTATTTCAGGTAACGTAATTGGTTATGCCAGTGCAGCATCTACCGGCAGTTATACAATAGCAGGTGCCGTAGCTACGCGATTTATTGCGATTGACCTTGCTGTGGGTACTTCATCTGCAAGCAGTGTACAGAACAATACAGTTGCCGGCTTTTCAATGATCACCAGTAGTAATGCCAACGCAAACACCGTTACCGGTATATGGTCTGCCATATTCGTTTCGGCAGGTAACGTAAACATTGGTACCACCACAGGTAATACCATCGGCAGCAATAGCGGAACAGGAAGTATTGCGTTGAATCCTACTGTGAATAACGGCTTTGTTGCAGGCATCGTTTCTTCCAGCCCGGGTACTGTAAATATTACCAACAATAATATTGGTGCGATTGACCTGGTGCCTTCGGGAGCCAATGCAGGAACGCTGGTTGGCATTTCTACCAGCGGAACAAATGCGGTGATCAATATTGAAAACAATGTGATCGGTAATACCACTGCAAACAATATCCGTATAGGCACTGCTTCCGTTACCACGAACGGTGGTAACATACGAGGTATTTTTAATACAGCTACGGGCACAGTTCACATCTTAGGTAATACTATTCGTAACCTGGTTAACTATGGTGCTGCTGCCACTTCTTTGTTTCGTGGGATCGAGTACCAGGCCGGTACCGGAAGCATTGCGAAAAACATTGTTTCTGACCTGAGTACCGGTGGTTTTCTTGCCGGCTTTGGTACACAAACAGGTGTGGGCATTTTGGTAAACAGTACCTCACCAGGTATTGCTGTTGATTCGAATGTTATTTACAATCTTAAAATAACCAACACTGGTACCGATGGTGCTGTTGTTTCGGGCATTTTTGCCGGTAATGCCAGTAATTCATCGGGAGTACTTGGTGGCATCAATATTACCCGCAACCGCATTTATAATCTCAGCAATGCTACCACAAGCATCAGCACAACAGCTCCGTCCTGTATCGTAGGCATATCGTTGGGCAATTCTGTGTTAGGAAGCTTAGTGACCGTTGCCAATAATATGATCGGCCTGGGCCATGGGCAAACTACCAATACCTCCGTGATCGGTATTCTTAACCACTATGTAAGTGCAGTAGATTATACAGCACGTATCTATCATAACAGCATCGAGATAGCCGGCACAGCAGCCAGTGGTGCACAACCATCATTTGATTATTACCGTGGCAACTTTGGCAACACGGCTTTTACAACACCTACAGTTGATATCCGCAATAATATTTTCGTGAACAATCGCAACGGTGGTACAGGAAAGCATTATGCCATTGCCAATGGTTATCCGAATGCAGTAAGCAGTGCCACCGGTTGGCCTGCAGGTGCATCTAATTACAACGTGTTAAAAGCGCCTGAAACAAACTTAGGTTACTGGAACACGAACGTTGGCTTCGCCGATTGGAAAACGGCATCGGCGGGTGACCAGCAAAGTGGTTCGTTCGTAGTTACATTCCAGAACGCTCCTTCTGATCTGCACATTGCTCCCGGTGGAAACGCAGCTTCTATAAACAGTGCAGGTACTCCGCTGGCTGCAGTAACCATCGACATCGATAATGAAACAAGATATTTTCCTACGCCGGATATTGGTGCAGATGAATTCGCTATTCCTTTCGATATATCGATGGAATATTTCAATGGCACTAAACAGGCAGGCGGAAACATGCTTGCTTGGAAAGCTTCCTGCTCTGCTGCAAGCACCATCTTTGAAGTACAGAGAAGTAGTGATAGTAAACAATTCAAAATATTAGGCAGTATTGCTGCCAACAGGGAAAGGTGTGCTTCGCCTTTCAGCTTTAATGATGCGGCACCTGCAGAAGGTATTAACTATTATCGTTTGAAGATGACAGAATCGGATGGACGCATAAGTTATTCATCCATCATTGCCATCATCAATCGCAATACAGGCATCAGCATCATCTCGCTTAACCCAACCATTGTTGATAAAGGTGTTGCTGTGTTACAGCTTGCATCTGCCCAACAAGGTAAAGCACAGCTCTCCGTTTTTGATCTCAACGGCAGGTTAATGCAACGCCAGCCAGTTAACGTAGCTGCTGGAAGCAATACCATTTCTATTGATGTTTCGAAACTTGGAGCAGGTAGCTATGTGCTGCAGGTGGCAGCAGGTGACGGAAATACTGCTACTATAAGATTCATAAAACAATAAACAGGTATAAAAAAGATAGAGTCGGCTGGTCATATGATCAG
Source organism: Chitinophagaceae bacterium (assembly GCA_024508725.1). Lineage (GTDB taxonomy): Bacteria > Bacteroidota > Bacteroidia > Chitinophagales > Chitinophagaceae > JAEZDC01. The sequence continues at coordinate 868,619 of JANINS010000003.1, forward strand.
CCGTTTCTTTTTGAAGTATCTGATACAATATAGATAACACGATCATTACTGACCAAGGTTAGCTGAGAGATTAGCTGCTTTCAATTAAGTTTGCACTCAATGAATCAGGTATCAACGATCTGCATCTGTGGAGCCGGCACCATGGGTAGTGGTATTACACAGGTAGCAGCACAGCATGGTTACAAAGCCATCCAGTTTGATGTGAACGATCAGATGCTGGAGAAAAGCAGGGCAGGTATTGAAAAGAACCTTGACTTTCTTATCGGTAAAGGCAAACTCGATGCAGATCAGAAACAACAGATACTTGATCGTATTGTTTTTACCGGCAACTTGGCAGATTGCAAAGCAGATGTGGTGATCGAAGCCATCATCGAGAATAAACAAGCGAAGATCGACCTGTTCAATCAACTGGCAGCGATCAATAACAGTGCTACCATCTTTGCTACCAATACTTCTTCTATTTCTATTAACGATATCGCATCTGGTGTAAAAGAACCATCCAGCGTTGCAGGCATGCACTTCTTTAATCCTGCTCCGCTGATGAAACTGGTGGAAGTAGTAAAAGGAAATGCTACCAGCCAGGCGGTGATGGACGTACTCGTTGATCTTTCAAAAAAGATGGGCAAAACACCAGTGGTGTGCAAAGATGCTCCCGGCTTTATTGTAAACCGTGTAGCAAGGCATTATTATCTCGAAGCAATGAAACTGGTGGAGATGGGTGTGGCTGATGTACAAACCGTTGATGCAGTAATGGAGGCTTCGGGATTTAAAATGGGTCCGTTTAAACTGATGGACCTGATCGGTATGGACATCAACTACGGCGTGAGTAATATTGTGTGGGAAGCGCTGGGTAAACCTGAACGACTAACACCATCACCTTTGCAGAAAGCAAAAGTTGATGCCGGTGAACTGGGAAGAAAAACAGGAAAAGGTTTTTATCAATACTAAAGCCCCTCTCCTGTTAGAGAGGGGTTTGGGGTGAGATCTATACCCCAAAACAACCATGGATACAACAAACAACATATCTCCTGATACTAACTCCAATGATGAGTTGATCCTCGTTACCGGTGGCACCGGGTTGGTGGGCTCTCATTTAATTACTGCACTTGTTGATAAAGGAAAAAATGTAAGGGCTATTTATCGTTCCACTATTCCGCAATTCAAAGGCAGTGATAAAGTAGAATGGATCAAAGCCGATATACTCGACATACTTTCTTTAGAAGATGCGATGCAGGGTGTTACACATGTGTATCATTGTGCAGCGATCGTATCGTTCAGTCCCAAGAAACAAGAACTGCTCAACCGCACCAACATAGAAGGTACTGCCAACGTGGTGAATGCAAGCATTGATGCCAATGTTCAGAAGTTTCTCTTCGTAAGTTCTGTTGCTGCCCTTGGCAGGATACGGAAAGACGTGATGGTGAACGAAACGATGAACTGGAGTAAAGAAACAAGTAACAGCGAATACGGCAAAACAAAATACCTGGCAGAGATGGAAGTATGGCGTGGGGCTGCAGAAGGTTTGCCGGCTGTTGTAGTAAACCCAACGATCATATTGGGAGAGAGTGACTGGACAAAAGGATCGACAGGGATATTCAAAACCATTTATGATGAGTTTCCCTGGTACACAGATGGTGTGAGTGGCTTTGTAGATGTGCAGGATGTTACAGGTGCAATGATGCTATTGATGGAGAGTGATGTAGTGGGTGAACGTTTTATTTTAAATGGCGATAATGTTTCTTACAAGAAACTGTTTGACATGATCGCTGCCTGCTTTGGTAAAAAAGCACCGCATAAAAAAGTAACGCCTTTCCTGGCATCATTGGTATGGCGGTACGAAGGATTGAAAGGAATGTTCACCGGTGTTGATCCGCTGCTAACGAAAGAGACTGCTGCAACTGCACAGGCGAAAGTTTATTTCGATAATACCAAATTACTGAAAGCATTTCCCCGGTTCAGGTACACTGCTATAGATGATACCGTTAACAGAATATGTAGTTATTTAAAAGAGAAATATAAAAGCTAAGAGATTAAAGGAGAAAAAGAGTCAAAGAGTTTTATGGCTTCTCTTTTTCTCCTTTACTCTTTTATCCTCTTAGCCAAAAATTCTTTTATCGCTTAGCCCAGCTTTCTCAACTTCTCCCATTTCCGGAAGTCGTTTTAAGAAGACGTGAGCTAAGAGATGGAAGGAGAGAAAGAGTCAAAGAGTTTTATGGTTTCTCTTTTTTCTCCTTCACTCTTTATCCTCTTAGCCAAAAAATCCTTTTATCGCTTAGCCCAGCTTTCTCAACTTCTCCCACATCTCCGGAAGTCGTTTTAAGAACACGTGAGCTAAGAGATGGAAGGAGGTAAAGAGTCAAAGAGTTTTGCAACACTTATTGCTTAAGTCTTTAATCTCCGCAAAATTTGTATGAGGCCATAGAAGCTAAACCATAATGAATAGAGGATATAGCGATCCAGCTCTCTTTTGCTCCTTTACTCTTTTATCCTCTTAGCCAAAAGCTCTTTTATCGCTTTGCCCAGCTTTCTCAACTTCTTCCACATCTCCGGAAGTCGTTTTAAGAACACGTGAGCTAAGAGATGGAAGGAGAAAAAGAGTCAAAAGAGTTGTATGGTTTCTCTTTTTCCTCCTTTACTCTTTTATTCTCTTAGCCAAGAATTCTATTATCTCTTTAGCCCAGCTTTCTCAACTTCTCCCACATCTCCGGCAATCTTTTTAAAAACACCAGCTCTTTCTTCTTGGTGAGTGCATCTTCTACCGGAGAACCGAAATATTTTTTCCCGCCCTCTAATGTTGAACCTACACCACTCTGTGCAAACACTTCTGCATTGGCACCGATAGTGAGTGTTTTGCTTACGCCAACCTGTCCCCAAAGTATCACGCCATCTTCAATTGTAGTAGCACCGGCAATAGCAACCTGTGCGGCAAACAAACAGTTCTTACCGATCACTACATCATGACCAATATGCACCAGGTTATCCATCTTGGTTCCTTTACCAATTCTTGTTTCGGAACTTACGCCACGATCAACTGTACAATTCGCACCGATCTCCACATCGTCTTCTATCACCACGTTACCGCCGCTTAGCATTTTCTTGTACCAAACCTCACGGTTCTTTTTTGTGTTGTAGTAAAATGCATCGCTGCCGATAACAGTTCCCGATTGAATGATCACACGATTACCGATCTCGGTATTCGGCTGGATAGAAACATTGGATTGGATGATGCAGTCTTTACCGATCTTAACATTATCACCGATAAATACATTCGGCATGATCACCGTTCCATCCCCGATCACTGCACTATCGCTGATGGATTTTGTTGCAGCAACAAACGGATTGAAATAACGGACGATCTTCTGGTAAGCTTCGAAAGGTTCTTCACACACCAGTAATGTTTTTCCGGTAGGAACATTTACGTCTTTAGAATTGATGATGATGTGCGTGGCTTCACTCTTCAAACATTTATCGTAATACTTTGGATGATCTACAAATACAAGATCACCATTCTCTACTTTATGTATCTCGTTGATGCCTGTTGCCAATGCTTTATCATCACCTACCACTTCTGCATCTATCAACTCTGCGATCCATTGTATTGTAACAGGAGCCGGAAATCTCATACTGTAAATTTTTTCAAAGGTAAGATTGGAAATACATCTTACCATATTGGCTAAACATTTACCACATAGGCACATGAGGAACATAGAAACATTGAATAGAAGAGGATTGGATGAAAGCAAATGAACATGAGAAAACATTTACCACATGGGCACATGAGAAACATAGAAGCGTTGAGTAGAAAAAGTATTAGAAGAGAATTACATCGATGAAAGCAAAGAAAGGTGAGAGAAGATTTTTGCCACATAGCACTTAAGAGACATAGAGTAGTTGATTATAAGAGATATGCAAAAGCACATCATGATAAACAGTCATTGAATCACACAGATAAAAAACACATCAACAACTTTGTTATTTGCGATGAATGCATTTGATGTTGCTTGTTGATGAATCAAATTATTTGTTTGATGTTGGATAATAAAAGAGAAGAGTAATGTTGCTAATTCACATTCTCAAAAAAATTGTGAATAAAATTCTTTGAAATTTTTTTTGCTGAAGAAGAAATCCTTTTTAATATTGTGTAGGGAATTTGATTTCCCGGTACTTACTAACCCATCCATATAACAAAGTCCTGATCTCTATCGGGACTTTTTCTTTTATATACTTCATGTTTTTTTTCATTGACGATCTTAGTTTACACTGATGTAATTCTCTCTCATGAATCCTTTGAAATACCAATAGCAAAACACATCACATGAAAACGAATAATGCACAGCAGGAATATTTTATCAGTACAGATAAAGCATTGATCAGTATTGATACGGTACATGATTATCTCTGTCATCATTCTTACTGGGCAGCAAACATTCCTCTCGAAACAGTACAACGATCGATAGAACATTCGTTGTGCTTTGGCATTTATCGAAACAGCATGCAGGTTGGTTTTGCAAGAGTGATCACCGATCATGCAACGTTTGCTTACCTGGCAGATGTGTTTGTTTTGCCCGAACACCGAGGTAAAGGATTGAGTAAATGGTTAATGCAGGAAATACATGATCATCCTACACTACAGGGACTGCGAAGATGGATGCTGGCAACAAGAGACGCACATGAATTATACAAACAATTCGAATGGCAGGAAGTGAACGAAGAGCAAAGAGGAAGATTGATGCAACGACTTTTTCCCGACGTTTACAAATCAACTAATAATAAATAAGTTCTTTCTTCACCGAACCATCGGTGTACAGATCGATGATCGCATAAGCCGGAGGAAATTCATCCAGCTTTCCTTTCCACCAGTTGCCGGATACTGATCCATTGCACATATACTTTACCCCCAGGTAATCTACTTCATCAATATAATGTACATGACCACTGAGGCAGAGTTTTACATTCTGGTATTTGAAAAAAAGATCTTTTAATCCTTTGGCATCAGCATGCATTTCTTTCTGCAGCATGTTTCCTTTTGCCGATCTTCTTTCCATCGCATACATCATAGATGCAGCAGAAATGATGGGCACATGAGAATACACACAAACCGGTTTGCTAGTATTTGCCAGTTCATTTTCTAACCAATGCCATTGTGTAGTATCCAGTTTGTATCCATCTTCACCCATGCTGTCGAGTGCAATGAATTTCCATCCACCTCTTTCAAACGAATAATAAGATTGCTTCAATCCAAGCTTCTGCATCGCAGACAACTTACCTTCTTTTGTTTGCAGGCTTTCTTCAATATCGTGAACGGTCCATACGTCGTGATTACCGATACAACTATACATGGGAATAGAACAACAGCCTATGCTATCGTTCCAAACATCCCAGCAATCGTTCAGGAAACCTGCTGCTGCATAGTTGGCATCTAATACACTATCACCGGTATTAATGATAAGATCCGGACGATCCTGCATATTGTTGATCTCACGGAAAACGGATTTCAATGCTTTTTCTGTAGATGTTTTAGGCTGGGTATGACAATCGGTTAAATGAGCAATGCGAAGTGCACGTGATGCAGGCTGTATCACACCTGATGAAGTGGTGGTTGCAGCAAAGGAAAAATTACCTAATCCCAATGCACCGATACCAAATAAACCGTTTCGTAAAAATGATCTTCTGTCGCCCATAACCTTAGTTCCCTTAATTCGTCTGTTGAATACATCCGTAAGTTGTAGAACCAATGCTATGCCACTGTTAATGCAGTATTACTTTATTGTTAGATGAGAATTGATTTACAATGAGTTTATGGGTGAGCCTGTTAAAGACAGAGGAATATTTTCATCAAAACATTGATCAGTCTATTCGCTTTTTCATAAGCCAGTCTCTTTGGAGATCGTTACCCAACAAGAAATCATGTTCACCAAATTTTACAAAGCCGGCCTTCTCATAAAAGCGGATGGCTCTATCATTCTTCTCCCACACACCCAGCCAGATGTATTGCCTGTTCAGTTCTTTTGCTTTATTAATACATGCTTCCATCAAAGCTTTACCTACCCCTTTGCCGATCATCTTTGCATCATTATATATTCTCGCAAGCTCTATAGCATTGGGGAGCTCTGCAGTTTCAGCATTCCGCAGTCTTGCGTAACCTGCAGGCTCATCATCAGCATAAGCTAACAGAAAAACATTCCCTTCAGCTCCAACTTCTGCCATTAATGCTTCTTTGGTAAACTGTTCGTTCATGAACTTGTCCATATCTTCTTTGGTATTGTCGGCAGCAAACGTTTCATAGAATGTTTTTCTGCTCATGTCTGCGATAAGGTCAGCATCTGCATAGGTTGCTTCTTTTATAATGATGTTCATCTATAGATTTTTTTCTTTATCAGTAACGCAAAGTACGCCGAGATCACGCAAAGGAGACGCAAAGAATTGCTTGACCAATTAAGCCTAATGCCTAATTTTAATCACTATGATTTTGGATGATGAATATTTTATGCGGCAGGCTTTGCAACAGGCTGAATATGCTTTTGAGGATGATGAAGTGCCTGTTGGAGCAGTGGTAGTGCTCAATAACAAGATCATTGCAAGGGCTTACAACCAGGTAGAACGTTTAAACGATCCTACTGCTCATGCAGAGATGATCGCTCTCACCTCGGCTTTTAATTACCTCGGTGCAAAATATTTACCCGAAGCAACATTGTACGTTACTGTTGAACCATGTTTGATGTGCTGCGGTGCATTATACTGGAGCAAGCTGGGCAGAATTGTGTACGGCTGTTCTGATGAGAAGAACGGGTATAAACACATCACTCAGGAGAACTGGCCGTTTCATCCCAAGACTACAATCACCAAAGGTGTGTTGGAAGAAGAATGTGCAGCGTTGATGAAAAGTTTCTTTCGAAGCAAGAGGTGATAATAAGAAATAAGAAAGGTAAAATGAGGAATAAGGAAGGGGCTGACTTACTCATTTCTTATTCCTCATTACTTATTTCTTATTATAATGTCTCCATTTCGCTTTTTACAAACTCCATCAATGTTTTGATATGTGCCGGTGAGAAATCGAATTTCAATCCTGCAGCTTCGTAGAGTTCAGGTAATGTTTTCGTTCCACCAAAGCTTAAGGCAGTCATATAATTCTCTAATGCCTTTTGCGGGTTTTGTTTGTACTGCATCCACATACCTATGGCTCCAAGTTGAGCAATACCGTATTCAATGTAATAGAACGGCACTTCAAATAAATGCAACTGTCTTTGCCAGCTGATCCTGCGGTATTCTTCCAAACCAGAGAAATCGATCTCCTTAGAAGTGAATTCATTTAATATTCTTTCCCAGTTCTCTGTTCTTTCTGCTATTGTATGATTCGGATGTTCATATACCCAATGCTGAAACTTATCGATAGTAGCGATCCATGGGAAAATAGTGATCACTCTTTCCAGTTGATGCTCTTTTGCTCTTTGCAGGTCTTCTTCATTATCGAAGAAAGCTTTCCAGTGATCCATGCTGAACAATTCCATGGCCATACTGGCTACTTCAGCAATTTCCATCGGGTATTCTTTGAAAGCACTCAGTTCGAGATGATGGGCAAGGAAAGAATGTACCGCATGACCACCTTCATGCACCATCGTTGTTACATCATGCATCTGTCCGGCTGCATTCATAAAGATGAACGGAGCACCACTTTCTGCTAATGGGCAATTATATCCACCCGGAGCTTTTCCTTTCCTGCTCTCGAGATCCAGGTGACCCAACTGTTTCATCTTTGCAATACAATCAGCAAAGAATGGATTCAGCTCCCTGAAGCACTTTAATGTTTTATCCAGCAACTCATCTCCTGTTGCGAATGGATTCAAGGGCTTCACACCTTCCGGTTCTGCTTCAGTATCCCACGGACGTAAAGTATCTACACCAAGCTTCTTTCTTTTCTTCTCATAGATCTTATCAACCAAAGGCAATACGTGTTGCTTCACTGCCTCATGAAATTTGTAGCAATCTTCTTTGGTGTAATCGAATCTTCCCAGCTCTACAAAACGATAATCCCTGTAGTTATCGAAGCCTGCATTCTTAGCGATCTTATCTCTTCTTTCGATCAGTTGAGAGTACAGATCGTTCATGGCATCTTTGTCCTGCGCTCTTCGCTCATTGATCTTGCGGTATACTTCTTCCCTCAGCTTTCTATCATGACTTTCCAGGAACTTGGAAGCTTGTTGCAATGTGTATTCCTGCCCATCAACCGTCACGGTCATTTTTCCTGAGATCACACCATACTGTTGCTGCATCACACTCAACTCAGATTGCAATGGAATATTATCTTCCCTGAACAGTTCAATGCTCTTTTTTACATTTCTCAGGTAAGTAAAGAACTGTTTCTGATCCAACTCTTTTACAAAAGGAGAATCATACAACTTCCTGTTCAGCTTATCTGCATAAGGCTGCAGCTTAGGTTGTATTTCCATGCAGAAATAAGTGAACGCTTCTTCCAAAGATTTATCGGTAGTATCACATGTCATTTTGATCTGTCTCCAGCAGGCATCTTCACTCACCACCGCTTCCAGTTCACTCATATCATGCAGCCATTGTTCAAGATCAGCTCTTGAATTGATTGGCCTTTCGAGCAAATTCTTGAAGTAAGGTTCGATCGCTTCCCATGTGGTGAGCGTGAAATCAGCAGGGACAAACTTTCTTGGAAGTTTCTCAATATTGGCGTTCAGTAATTCTGCATTCATAGTATAACTTTTTTGAAACCAGCTTTTGTACAAGTGGCGGCGTTTGTTGTTTCCAATTTGCTGCCTTGACACGCAAATTGCTCACTTGTACGTTCGGAAGTAGTAGCAGCTTTCTCGTAGCGAAGTTTTAGAAAGGGCTAAAGCCCTGAACTAATATTTTCAATTTAAAACTCCGGCATAAATGCCGGAGCAACTATCGAAATGCCGGAGCAACTATCAAAGCAAACTATCATAGATGCCGAAGCTGTTACTCATTATTCTTCTGTAGTCTTTTTCTTCTTAGGCGCCGCTTTCTTTTTAGGCTTTGCTTCTGCTTCAGGTTTTGCAGCTTCTTCGGCAACCAGCTCCTGCAGTTCATTCAGCGTAGGCTCTTCAGTGGTTTCTTCAGTTTCCTCTTCATATTCTGTAAGCTTGATCTCCACCTTATTTTCTTTGAGGATGTTGAACCACTTCACCATCTTCTTCATATCGCTGCCATACACCCTGTCGAAATCCATTTCAGGATATACTTTCTTGAAGTATGCAGTGATGGCTTTAGGATCTTTATCAGAAGGCAGGCTTTCGCTGCTTGCTTCCATTGCTTTGAACACATCTACCAGGTTCACATTTTCACGCTCGGTATACACTTCAATACTCTCCAGGTGAGAAAAATTATGTACCCTGCTGCTCACAAACTTTGTAGTGCCGTCTTCCAGCGACTTTACAATTGCACCATCCGACTTGCTGGACAGCAACTCGTATAAACCTCCCAAACCTGTAACCGAAATGATCCTGTTGTAATCCATATAACTTTATTTGAACTGCAAATATATTCACCTGAGGTTTTCAAAAACCTTTGTATTTAGCAAAAGTGGATAGATATTTATCAATATAATCCTGCTTGTATTTCAATTTATACTGCATTATGAACCTTGGATGAGCAACAGCTTCTACATTTTTAAACCACTGGTATTCTTTATTCAAGGCTGTGAGGTATTTAAGGTTCTCGCCTTCTCCAATACAGAAACACACATCCCTGTTCAATCCAAAGGCCGACTGCTTTTCCATGCAATCCACCACAAAAGGTTTGATCTTTTCTTTTAACTGCTTATCATCGTAATAATTAAGGTTCTTTCCGTCTTTTACAAAACCCAGCGGGCTCACTGCAGAAATGTAGATGTCTTTATAAAAAGCTTTCACGCCACCATAAGCCGCCATCATCTCGTACATAAAAACAGAAGAGAGTTCCTGTTTCTTCTGCCAGTTGTTTTTGATGCCGCAGTCGTTCTTTAATCGTATTGGATCGGTAAACGGAAGACCGGTTATACCTCCACCAAATCTACCGGGATTGATGCCAATGAGCAGGAAACGCTCCTTTTTATCGTTATAAAATTTCCTGTAAAAAGCAGTACATATTCTTCTTACTTCTTCATCTTTATGTACATCCAATACTTCTATTCCTTTACTTAGTTTCAGCGGGAACTTCAGATCAAACAAAAAGTTAGTGATATTATCTGCCCAGGTCATAAAATTTACTCTGATTTGTTTCCTGTATATTCATATTCAAAACTAACTCCACATGACTTTCAAAAATGCGATCAGCTGGTTTGAAATTCCTGCGACCGATCTTGAGAGGGCTGCCAGATTCTACGAAACGATATTCGGCATTACTCTGATCCCAATGGAACTGCCCAATTTTAAAATGCGGATGTTTCCACTGGAGGATATGATGGGTGTTGGAGGTGCTATCGTAACGATAGAGAACGAGGTGAATACGCAGAACTTTTACAAGCCTTCATCTACTGATGGTGTTTTGATATACCTGAATGGGAACCCAGATGTGCAGATCGTATTAGACAAAGTAGAAGCTGCAGGAGGAAAGATCATCGTTCCTAAAACAGAAATTGCACCTGACTATGGCTTTATGGCAATCATTATTGACACTGAAGGAAACAGGATTGGTTTACACAGCATACCACAACAATGAGTTTCAAGAACAAAACAGTTTTTATTACAGGAGCCAGCAGGGGAATCGGCAAAGCGATCGCATTAAAGCTTGCCGCAGAGGGTGCTAATATAGTTGTTGCCGCAAAAAGCGTGGAAGAGAATCCAAAACTTGGCGGCACTATTTTCTCAGCGGCTGAAGAAATGGAAAAAGCCGGAGGTAACGCACTGGCTGTTCAACTGGATATTCGGGATGAAGAACAGATAAAGCAGGCTGTTGAAAAAACAGTGGATGCCTTTGGTGGAATAGATATCCTGATCAACAATGCATCTGCGATACAGTTAACCAACACTGAACAAACCGAAGCCAAACGCTTCGACCTGATGCACGACATTAATGTGAGAGGTACATTTCTAATGACGAAACATTGTATTCCTCATTTAAAAAAAGGAAACAATGCACATATTCTTACACTTTCTCCTCCATTAAACATGGACCTTAAATGGTTCAAAAATCATATTGCATATACGCTGAGCAAGTACAATATGAGCATGATGACGTTAGGCTGGAGTGAAGAGTTGAAACAATACGGTGTAGCTGCCAACGCTCTATGGCCAAGAACTACTATCGATACAGCAGCAGTAAGAAATTTGTTGGGTGGCGATGCTTTGGCAAAGATGAGCCGCAAGCCAGAGATCATTGCAGACGCTGCATATTATATTTTGAATAAGCCATCGGCTGAATGCACCGGCAATGCTTTTATAGATGAAGATGTTTTAGCAAAAGAAGGGATCACAGATCTTTCAGCATATGCTGTTATGCCTGGTGCACAGCTTTATAATGATCTATTTTTATAAAATGAAAACACTTTTATCGATAGTTGTGTTGGCAATACTCTGTTCATGCAATGACGCATCTGAAAAACAACCATTGAACAGGTTTGAAAAGCTGTCTGGTTTATGGCAGGCACATAACAGCGAAACGTATGTGTACGAAGAGTGGAGTAAACCAGCAAACGGTGTTATGTATGGCAAAGGCTATGTATTGAATGAATCAGATACCATTCTGAATGAAAGAATTGAATTGAAAAAAATGGGGGATTCAATTTTTTATATACCCACCGTAGTTGGTCAGAATAACAATCAACCTGTTCGGTTTAAGCTAATAAACAACAGCGATTCCGCTTTTATTTTCGAAAACCCGGATCATGATTTCCCGCAACGAATTACCTATCGCTTTATTGGAAAAGATTCTATCACTGCAAGGGTGCAGGGAATTATAAATGGAGAACCAAGATCAGAAGAATTGTATTACACCAGGATACAATAGCTTATTCACTGCTATTCAAAAGCCTACACATAATATATCGGAATATTTTACTATCATATCAAGAAGGTAAAATCAACTTACTAAATCCAATATATTTGTCTCACTCTTGCTTATGAGACCCTTTATTTTAATGCTGTTCGGCCTGGCAATATCATATACAGGCATAGCACAAAAAACTGCTGTATATCCTTTTTTAAAAGATGACTCAACAGTCAAAACCGATTATTACAATCGTACGTTAGCCTCCAAGAAAAAACTGCTGGCAGATCTGCCAAAAGATCACACAAAAGATTATAAAGAAATTTATGAATGGAGGTCTGATGCCATTGCAGATATGATGAAAAGCTCAGCCATCTTAACAGCACCTGAAGCTCATACTTACCTGCAGTCTGTATTAAAAAATATTGTAAACAACAATCCCGAACTGAAAAACATCGATCTCAGGGTGGTTTTTAACCGGGATATTGTTCCAAATGCCTTTAGCGTTGGTGAAGGTACCGTGATTGTAAACGCAGGTTTTTTTATTTACCTGGATAACGAGGCACAACTTGCATTTACGCTTTGCCATGAATTAGCACATCAATACCTGGAACATAGCAATAAAAAGATCAGGAATACTATTGAGCTGATGCATAGTGACGAAGTAAAAAAAGAAAGTAAAGCACTCGCAAAGCAAGAATACGGTCAGGGTCAAAAGCTGGAAGAACTGGTAAAGAAATACAGTTTTATGAGAGGCAGGTTTAGCCGGGAAGCCGAAACGGAAGCCGACAGAATTGGATTGCAGTTCATGAAAAGATCGGGATACGATGTTTACCAGGCGAAAACCTGTTTGCAATTGCTTGATGTGATCGACGATACTACTTTTTATCAGCCGGTTAAACTGAAAGAGATATTCCAGTTCGATGATTATGTTTTTAAAAAGAAATGGATCGAGAATGAATCTTCCATTTTCGCTGCAATGAATGGTAGTGGAGATAATATCCTTACGAAGGCAGAAAAAGATTCGATGAAAACGCATCCTGATTGCCAGCAAAGGATCGTAAACCTGGAAGATTCGATCAGTAAACTCCATGGTGGTAAAAAGTTTACTGACGAAGCCACCTTCAGAAAGTTGCAGAAACAATTCGTAGCCGAATTGGTTGAAGAAACTTATCAGAACGAGCACCTGGGATATCATTTGTATCTCTCATTACAGCTCATGCAAAAAGAAGAATACAGGCAATATGCTGTATTTACTACGGTAAGAACATTGAACCGTTTGTACGAAATGCAGAAAACACACAGACTTGGCACAGTAACTACCAAAGAGTCTAGATTCTTTAAAGAAGATTACAACCTGCTGCTAAGAATGATCGATCGGCTGAAGCTCGAAGATATCGCCAATCTCAGTTACTACTTTGGAAAGAAGTATGGCAACATCCTTTCAGGTAACAACGAATTTGAAAAAGAACTCCGTAAAGCGGAAAAATTAAAATCTGAAAATTAAACACTCAATAATGACTACTGCAATGAAAAAGTTAACCATTCTGCTTTGCTTGTATGTATGTGTGTTTGCAGCTTCTGCCCAGAAGATGACAATCGACAACGTACGTGCAATGCAACTTCGTAACAACGACGCTATTAAAGAAGGCTCTGATGTAAAAGGATATTATTTCTTTTATGTGAGCGACAAGATCGACAAAAGAACCAACGAATACACACTAAGGATCGTTGATAATAACCTGAGAGTATTGAAAGACATTAAGTTCCAGGATTCTAAAGATGTACAGATCCTCGAATCTTCTTTCAACGGTACCGACCTGATCTTTCTTTTCTACAATGAAAAAGAGAAAACTTTTGAATACCAGGTATATGGTGCTGACGGACAAAAGAAGCCGTTCAGTTACAGAAGAGACCTCAGCAAAAAAGAAGTAAAATACCTGGAGCAAAGTTATTTGATGAACGACGACGACCAGAGTTACAAAGGCTTGTATGCCATCGACGGTAAAGGTTTCATCAGCAACATGCCTAGCAGGGAAGACAAAGACTATACTTTCCAGATCGATTTCTTCTCAACAGAAAAAAGAAAACAATGGACGTACATTCCAACTGAGGGCGCTAAAAGATTTATGGGAGATTACCTGGGTTGCGCCAATGGTGTTGTTTACCTTGAAGTATTGAAATTTGGTAGTGTAACTGATCAGAAGCCTGACTCTTACATCGTTGGTCTTGACTTCGAAACCGGTAAACAATTGTTCGAGAATAAAACAGATGGCAAATACCGTTTCTATCCTGCCAGCCTTTCTCAAACAAACACTGGCCAGTCGTTCTTATACGGTGAATATTTTGATGCTACTGCCAATATCTTCAAAGACAAATCGCTTGGTTTTGCATTCTGGAGCATAGATGCAAAAGGAAAAGTGATCAATGAAAAATATGTTGGATGGGCTACCGATATGAGCAAATACCTGAACGTAAGTTCTAAAGGTAAGATCGAAGATTTTGGTTACATGTATGTGCACAACATGGTGCAAACAGCTGATGGAAGCATCTATGCAATAGGTGAAGGTTACCAGAAAGTAGTGAGTGGCTGGGGCGTTGCTTCAAAGATCTTAAACCGTGGTGGCGGTGGTACCAGCGTAATGAAGATCAAAGTAACTGACCTTATCATGATCAAGTTCGATAAAGACTTCAATGTAAAAGATGCTAAGATCTACGAGAAGAATTCTAACAGTATTGAAATGCCAAGCGGTGCAGAGTTTGTAAGTGCTGCTTATCTTGGAAAGATGGTAAAGTATAGCCCCATTGTTGGTGGTTTTGACTATGCCTATACTCAAACGAATAAAGATGCAAGTTCTTTTACGATCTGCTATTCTGATTATGTAAAAGGAAAAGATTACAAAGGCGGAACTTTTAATTCCATCAGTTATAATGATGGTAAGGTTACCACTGATAAGATACCTACCAAATCAGATGCAACATTGTCTTTAGTCCTTCCTGGTAAACAAGGACAGGTGTTGATCATGGAATACTACAGGAAAGATAAAAGAGCTGAGTTCCATTTTGAAAAACTGAACTAAGCAATCATTACCCGATAAATAAAAAAGGCTGAAGTGATTCAGCCTTTTTTTATTAGTACGTTGCATGAAAATCGAACCAGCTGGCACCACTCAATGGTTGCTTTTTATCGTACTGGTAAAATGCGCTGTATAATTCTCTTACTTCATCTGCACTCAGCCATTCACCTGCTGTATCTTCTGCAAAGGGACCAGAAGAACCATACATATGTTTAAAAGGAATGAATTTCTGTACTCTTAACTGGATGCCGTTCTTGATGATCTCGTATTTGGGAAACCATGCTTTCTTTTCCTGTTCAATATTGATCGGCTTGAAGTTATTCGCCTGGTTCAATAATTTGAACTTGGTATAGCCTTTCTGCACCAGTATTTCCATCCAGTTGAGATACACTGCTTCGCAGGAAACATATTTCGGTTTAAATTCAGGTACAATGTCGTGCAAACAATAATGATCAAATCCTTCGATATCTACTTTCAGGTAATAAGGAACACCATACTCCTCGAACAATGATCTTGTTGTAACACAGGGCACATCAATAACATGATACGCTGTATTGTTCCTGGTGCCTGTTGCTTTATCAAAAGAACTCCACTCAGACAAACGATGATTCACATAGAATGGAAGCACTCCCTCTTTGTCTGCAATACCGGCATTGAGAATGATCAACTGCTTTTGATCAATTGCTTTTTTAAATTTCGCTGAATTTTCTTTGGCAAGAATCGGATTCGCTTCAACCGCTAATACCTTATATCCTTTGGCCAGGTAATGACGTGTGTCTTCACCGATGTGCATTCCTATATCGAAGATCCAGTCGTTGCTACGTTTCATTGGGGAGAGATATTCTAAGCAATATTTGTTCGGTATTTCGCCTTACGATAAAACAGCATTTCTATAAGGAAGATGAGCATAATACTGATGGCAGTAGTTCCGGTAACTTTTCCAAGGAAATAAAGAAAGTTGCCAAACTGCAACCACTCTAATAACACCAGGTATGCATGATGCATAAAAGTAAGTATCAGCACATATACAAAATATGGAGCCCATCCCATGCTTTTTAAACTTGGCTCAACATAACTCAACTCTGTTGTTTCCTGTGGTAATAAAAGATTCAGCAGGAAAGGTCTTATGTAAGCGATCAATAAACACGGAGCTGCATGTAACCCTGGTGTACTGGTAAAAAAATCCATGCTCAGTCCAAATGCAAAAGCGATCAGCAGCAAAGCCATTCTTGAGATACTGAACGGCAGCCATAACAAGAATAGAAAATAAACATAAGGCACAATAAACTGGTGCAATGGCGGAACTTTGTTCAACACAAAAGCCTGCAGCAACAGGAACAATACAAAGCGGAATATGTTCTTAACTACGTCTGTCATTGATTGGCTTTCTTTATCTCTTCTTCTAATTGTTTCTGCTCAGTAAATAAAAGATTATCTACAAGATACACGTATTGAATGGCAGAAAAATTCGTTGCAGGTCGCACCTTCAGCGTAAAGAAGTTACTCGAAGGATCTGCTTCAATGGCTGTGATTCTACCCACCATCAATCCATAAGGAAACACTGATGAGTATTGGCTGGTGAGCACTGTATCTCCCTTCACTACTTTCGCACTCTTTGGAATATTCTTTAACGTAAGCTCCAAAGGATCTTTTCCATCCCACTCCAACGTTCCTGCATTATTATCTTTCTTCAACATGCTGCTCACTTTACTATTTCGGTGCAGCAGGCTCATGATGATACTGTAGTTCTCACTGGTACTCATCACTACTCCAACAATAGAATTACCCGGAGCAACAACAGCCATTCCTTTCTTTACACCTTGTTTCGTTCCTCTTTCGAGTGTAATATAATTTGTTTGTGAGCTGATGGAGTTATTGATCACCTTAGCCGGAAGCCAGGTGAACTTTCTTACTTTACCTGTTGTGTCTTTTATAAGACTATCGATGAAGAATGATTTACTTGTATCCGGACCACTAAAATTAGAAGCCAGCATGTTTCGAAGTGCATTGTTCTCTTCTACCAAACGTTTGTTCTCATTCTTCAACCTGAAGTATGATTCAACTGAGTTGTATTGCTTATCCGTCCAACCAGTTACTTCCATTGAAACATTGGAGAACACAGCTTCGTGTGTTTTATTATAACTTACCAGGATGGCAATACAGATCACCTGTAATACCAGGAAGATGAGAAAGTTGAGATACCGACGTATGAATAGAAATATATTCCGCACTACTTTTTAAAGTTCAAATTCCAAAAAACAAATTCCAAATTCCAATTGAAGAAGCTCCTCACTGGAATTTGGAATTTTATCATCGGGATTTTATTATCTCATTATAAATGGAAACTTACTGTAATTCTTCAATGCTATTCCAGTACCACGCACCACGCTCTTCAACGGATCATCAGCTACATGTACCGGAAGTTTGATCTTCTGGCTAAGGCGTTTATCCAGTCCTCTTAGCAAAGCACCTCCACCGGTCAAATACAAACCTCTTCTGTAAATATCAGCAGCCAATTCAGGTGGTGTTGTTTCAAGTGCTTTTAATATCGCCTCTTCAATTTTAAAGATGCTCTTATCCAAAGCTTCTGCAATTTCCTGGTAACTCACCATGATCTGTTTAGGGATACCGGTAACAAGATCACGACCGTTTACCGGAATATCATCAGGAGGTGTTTCCAGATCTTTCATTGCAGCACCGATCTGAATCTTGATCTGCTCTGCCGTTCTTTCACCGATCAACAAGCTATGGTAACGACGAAGTGCTTCCATTATGTCTGCAGTGAATTCATCACCGGCAATTCTTATCGACTGATCACAAACGATACCAGCCAATGCGATCACGGTAATACCTGTTGTACCACCACCAATATCAATGATCATGTTACCAACCGGCTCTTCTACATCGATACCAATACCCAAAGCTGCAGCCATCGGCTCATGCAATAAGTAAACTTCTTTTGCACCGGCTTGTTCAGCACTGTCACGAACAGCTCTCTTTTCTACCTCAGTGATTGAAGAAGGAATACAGATCATCATTCTCCAGCTTGGCGGAAACAACGGCTTCTTGGGATAGATCATTTTGATCATCTCCCTGATCATTAGTTCGGCAGCGTTAAAGTCGGCGATAACACCATCTTTCAACGGACGAACAGTTCTGATGCTTTCATGCGTTTTTTCGTGCATCATCAATGCCCTTTTTCCAACAGCGATCACATGTTTTGGATTATTCCTGTCGAGGGCAACGATAGAAGGTTCATTTACTACGATCTCTTCGTTATGTATGATGAGGGTGTTAGCCGTACCCAGATCTATTGCAATATCCTGTGTAAACCAATTAAATAGTCCCATTTATATAAAAAGTTCTAATGCGTGTTTTGAATGCATGCAAAGTGAAAGAATAAAGTTGAATCCGCAAAACTTGAAATCATTGATTTTTCAGGGGTTTAGCAAAATTTCAACAAGGTTTTTCAGGGTTGTAACCGGCTGTTGAATTTCTACTGAACTTTCGTTGTGTCACTCACTTCGAGGTTCCGTTCTTTACGCTGCTTTTTTCCAGCGGCTGTAGGAAACAATCGTGCCAGTTATTACCACCAGGCTGTAGAACAAAAGCTGTGTTACCCGATATTTCAAAGTCAGACCGGGACGGTCAGACTTTGTTACCTGAACTCGTAGCCAATATCCTTCCGGTAGTTCATTCCTTCAAAACTGAGTCCTGACAATACTTCTTTTGATCTTTCCACCGCTTCTGTTATAGAATTACCGTAAGAAGTTACCGCCAACACCCTTCCACCGTTGGTAAGAACGGAATCAGCTTCCAATTTAGTACCTGCATGAAAAATTATACTGTCTGCAGGTTGCTTATTACTTAATCCGCTTATCTGCTTATTCTTTTCATAATCTCCCGGGTATCCTCCACTCACCGCTACAATGGTTGCGATGCTTCTTTCATCATATTCGATATTTACCTCATCCAATCTTCCTTTGTGCATGGCTAAGAAAAGTTCTGCCAGGTCATTTTTTAGCCTTGGCATCACCACTTCCGTTTCAGGATCTCCCATACGACAGTTGTATTCAATAACGTAAGGCTCTCCACTACAATTCATCAATCCAAAGAATACGAAACCATAGTATTCAATGTTCTCTTGATGCAATCCATTTATTGTTGGACGAATGATCTTTTCTTCCACTTTTTTCATGAAAGCATTATCCATGAACGGAACAGGTGTTACACAGCCCATTCCGCCAGTGTTTAGACCGGTATCGCCTTCACCAATTCGTTTGTAATCTTTTGCATGACCAATGATCTTATAATCATTTCCATCCGTCAATGCAAAAACACTCACTTCTATTCCCTGTAAAAATTCTTCTATTACTACTTTACTCGAAGCTTTACCAAATTGTTCATTGATGATCATCTCTTCGAAAGTGCTCAATGCTTCTTCCTGAGTTGGAGCGATCACCACCCCTTTTCCTGCAGCAAGTCCATCGGCTTTAAGAACGATCGGTAAAGAATGATTACGGATGTATTGTTTTCCTTCTTCAAAATTCTCCCTGGTAAACTCAGCATAGCCTGCAGTAGGAATGTTGTGTCTTTGCATGAAGTGCTTGGAGAAAGCTTTGCTTCCCTCAAGCTGTGCTCCATTTTTTGAAGGACCGACAACGATAATATTCTTATTGTTTTTGAAATGATCGTACACGCCGTTCACCAATGGTTCTTCAGGTCCAACAACGATCAATTTTATTTCGTGTTCAGTTACCGCTTTTTCAATTGCAGCAAAATCATTCACACCAATATTGATGTTTGTTCCCACGGTGGCCGTTCCTGCATTTCCCGGAGCGATGAAGAGATTTTTGCAAAGTGAAGACTGGCGAAGTTTCCAGGCTAAGGCATGTTCTCTTCCGCCAGAACCTAAAAGAAGAATGTTCATATGGGTGCGAATGTAAATGTGTTTTTGATGTTTGCTATTTGTTTATTGGAATTTGTTCTTATTTTGAGCCATTAACCAACTGAATATTTTCAATTGAACGATTATGCCTGAAATCAAAGCGTCTGACGAGATCAGAGTAACGCCTACCGGGTCGAAAGGTCACCCAAAAGGATTATACGTGTTGTTTGCGACAGAAATGTGGGAGCGATTCAACTATTATGGAATGAGAGCCATCCTTGTGCTCTTCATGACAAAAGCACTGTTGTTTACCGATGCTTTTGCATCTAATCTTTATGGAAGTTATACCGGACTTGTTTACCTCACTCCATTGATTGGTGGATATATCGCCGACCGTTACTGGGGTAGCAAACGATCGATCATCGTTGGAGGTTTGCTGATGGCTATTGGTGAGTTCTTGCTTTTCTTCTGCGGATCACTTTACGAAACATCGTCATCTACATCAACCTTCCTGTTTTTCTCAGGTCTTGGTTTCATGATCGCAGGTAATGGATTTTTCAAACCGAATATTTCTTCTTTGGTAGGTCAGCTTTATCCAAAGGGCGACAGAAGAATTGATGGTGCTTATACCATTTTCTACATGGGTATTAACGTTGGTGGAGCCCTTGGACCTTTCATCTGCGGAATCGTTGGAGATACCGGTAATCCTGCAGATTTTAAATGGGCATTTCTTGCTGCCGGAATAGGCATGTTGATCAGTGTGATCGTTCAAAAATTATATCAGGATAAATACATAGTGAGCCCTGAAGGAAAAGCATTGGGAGAACCATCTGCAACAGCTTCTAAGAACTGGCGTAATCCTATTTTGATGATACTTGGATTGCTTGTGTTTGCTGGAATTGCAATCGGTGTTTTATATATTGATGCCACCAAATTCAGCTTCTTATCATACTTGTTACTGGCTGCGGTTTTATTTATTGCTTTTGTTTTATTTACAGATAAATCGCTGCAGAAAGAAGAAAAGAACAGGATCACTGTGATATTCATCGTAGCATTCTTTGTGATCTTCTTCTGGTCAGCATTTGAACAGGCAGGCGCTTCTTTAACATTCTTTGCTGACAGGCAAACGCAAAGAGATCTTGGATGGTTCACTGTACCGGCAAGTCTTTTCCAATCACTCAACTCGATCTTTGTTATTGCATTTGCTCCATTGTTTGCATGGCTTTGGCTAAAGATGGGTAAGAGAGAACCTGCTGCGCCAACGAAAATGGCACTGGGTTTATTTCTGCTTTGTATTGGTTATTTATGGATCGCCTTTGGAGTAAAGGATGTTGCCCCTGAAGCAAAAGTGAGTATGATCTGGCTTACCGGTATGTATGCATTGCACACCTGGGGTGAACTGTGTTTATCGCCTATCGGACTTTCACTTGTAAATAAACTGGCTCCTTTAAAATTTGCTTCATTACTGATGGCAGTGTGGTTTCTTGCCAATGCTGCAGCCAACAAATTAGCCGGTGTATTGAGTGCATTATATCCCGACAATGGAAAAACAACATCATTCCTCGGGTATCAAATGAATAATATGTACGACTTCTTTATGTTGTTTGTATTTATGGCAGGAATTGCATCTATTATCCTGTTCTTACTCTCGAGCAAGCTGCAAAAAATGATGCATGGCGTGAGATAAGAACAAATTTTGAAATACTTTTACGAAGGGTGACCAACAACGTCACCCTTCTTTTTTAAAACGACTACTTGTTATTATGTGGAAGAAACATCCTAAAGCACTGCCTTACCTGTTCTTTTCTGAAATGTGGGAGCGATTTGGTTATTACCTGATGATCGGGATTTTTACCTTGTATTTAAAAGATGTGAAGCAGGGATTTGCCATGACTGAAGCTGAGTCTGCAGACCTTTACGGAACTTTTATTGCACTTGTTTTTCTTACACCTTTTCTTGGTGGATTGCTGGCTGACAGGTATCTCGGTTACCGAAAATCTATCATTGCCGGTGGACTGATGATGGGTGTTGGTTATTGCATGATGGGGATTCACAGTTTGCCAATGTTATACATTGCCATGACGCTGGTAATTGTTGGTAACGGATTCTTCAAACCAAATATCTCAACACTGCTTGGTAATGTTTACACCACTCCTCAATACCAACACCAGAAAGATGATGGCTACAACATCTTTTACATGGGTATTAATGTAGGTGCTTTCATCTGTAACTTTTTTGGTGCGGCACTCTACAACATTTTTGGCTGGGCAGAAGCTTTTATCGCTGCAGGTGTGGGAATGTTTATTGGTGTGATCGTATTCCTTATCGGAACAAAACATTACAAAGCATTTGACATAAAGAAAGGTGTGGGACCGAATGATATGTCGATGAGTAAGATCGTTCTGCTGATACTTGTTCCATCGATCGTTGCAGGTATTGTAGGATGGTTAATACCAGGAACATTGGTTGGCTCTGACTCAACAGATGCATTCATTTTTGCCTGTGTGCCTGTATTGTTTTTCTATGGCTCTCTTTACTTTAAAGCAAAACCAGAAGAGAAAAGACCTATCGCTGCATTGCTTGCTATTTTTGCTGTAGTGATACTTTTCTGGGCTGTCTTCAAACAAAATGGTTCTGCACTCAATACCTGGGCAGATCGTTATACAGACCGTGAAATGAGTGGAACAGCCAAGCAGGTATTTGAAACATTCAGTTTATCGCAACCGGTGAAATACCAGAAAGATTCTGTGGCTTTGTATGATGAACAATTCAGGTTGCAGAAAAAAGATGGACAAGTTGTAAAAGAATATAACTATCCAACCTACTTCAGGAACATTCCTGCAGATCAACGTCCAACAGATGGCAACGATGTGAGTTTATGGGCTACCAATCTTAGCCAGTCGATCAATCCTGGCTGGGTGATCTTCCTTACGCCATTAATTGTAGCTTTCTTCGCTTACCTGAGAAGAAGAAATAAAGAACCATCAACTGCCACAAAAATTGCGTTTGGTTTACTAATCTCCGGACTTTCTGCTTTAGTGATGGTTGCAGCTGTAGCAGCCAATAACAATGGTGGAGAAAAAGCCAGTGTGTTATGGTTGATCAGCAGTTATGGTGTGATAACGATCGGGGAACTTTTATTAAGCCCGATGGGATTATCATTGGTTTCAAAACTCAGCCCGGTACGTATTACCTCGCTGATGATGGGTGGTTGGTTTGTATCCACTTCTATCGGTAATAAATTATCAGGCGTTTTAGCAACGATGTGGGATACTTACGACGATAAGAAGAACTATTTCCTGTTGAATTTCTTTTTACTTGTTGCTGCAGCGATCATGTGTTTCGCTATGTTGAAATGGCTGAACAGGATCATGAAAGAAAAAGGGCTTTAATATTGGATACTTTATCAGAATGGCGATGATTGTTCATCGCCATTTTTATTTCTTTATTTTTAGTGCAACCAAAATCAACCAAATGGCAGTGCAAAAGGAGTTCAAACCATTTATACCTGATGATGCAAGAGTAAAGGAGTTCACCGTCAAGTCTGTTTTGATGGGAGCCATCTTCGGTATCATCTTCGGAGCTGCAACCGTTTACCTCGCTTTAAAAGCTGGTCTTACCGTTTCTGCTTCTATACCTATTGCGGTGATCTCGATCTTGCTTGGAAAACTTTTCCTAAAGACTACAATTCTTGAGAACAACATTATCCAGACAACAGGTTCTGCAGGTGAAAGTATTGCAGCAGGAGTTGTGTTTACGCTTCCCGGATTTTTGTTTTTAACCGACCCTGCAAGTGCAGATTTCTTTAATTACATTACCATTCTAACGCTTTCGATTTTTGGAGGAATACTCGGAACGTTGATGATGATACCATTGCGACGTTCATTAATTGTAAAAGAGCACAACACACTTCCTTATCCTGAAGGAACCGCTTGTGCCTCTGTACTGAAAGCAGGAGAAAAAGGTGGAAGCCTCGCTAAAACAGCACTCTTCGGAGTTGCATTTGCATTTGCTTATGCCATGCTTCAAAAAGTATTTCACGTAATTGCCGAGTTACCTGAATGGACTACTAAACAAACGAATAAATATTTCCCATCAGCCAAATTAAGCAGCGAGATAACGCCTGAATATTTAGGTGTGGGATACATTATCGGACCAAAGATCGGCGGCATCTTAGTAGCTGGTGGTGTACTTAGTTGGTTTGTATTTATTCCATTGCTCTCATCGTTAGTGCCTGCAGATGCTGTTGCTGCACAGTTACATAAACTTGGTTACCTTGCTGATGTTTCAAAAGCCGGCGGACCTGGTGACTGGGATCCTGTAACACACAGCTTTGGTGATTATTCAACTGCTTTATACAGGGCTTATATAAGAGTGATTGGTGCCGGTGCAGTTGCTGCAGGTGGATTTATCACGCTGATCAAAACCATTCCAACGATCATCTCTTCGTTCAGAGGCAGCATTGGATCATTAAAAAAAGGTGGAGATGCAGTTGCAACAGCAGTTCCAAGAACAGAAAGAGATCTGTCGATGAAAGTTGTGGGAATTGGAAGCCTTGCTTTGATCGTTTTGATGACAGTGCTTCCACAAGTACCGGGAGATAATGTGGGAAGTAAATTGCTTTTGGGAGTTCTCGTGATCATCTTCGGAGCTTTCTTTGTTACGGTATCATCAAGAATAGTTGGTTTAATTGGTTCTTCGAATAACCCGATCAGCGGAATGACCATTGCAACTTTGATGGGAACATGTCTGGTGTTTATTGCAGTGGGTTGGACAGGTAAGATCTATGAACCCATGGCATTGGTTGTTGGTGGAATGATCTGTATTGCTGCAGCAAATGCCGGAGCAACTTCACAGGATCTTAAAACAGGATATATCGTTGGCGCTACACCAAAGTATCAGCAGATCGCTTTGTTTGTAGGAGCTGTAGTGTCTTCTTTAGCTATTGGATTTACGGTTAAAATACTTGACACTCCAACGCAAGCTATGTTGAGCCAGGGAATACATCATGCCATTGGAACAGATGCTTATCCTGCACCACAAGGAACATTGATGGCAACATTGATCAAAGGAATCCTTTCTTACAATCTTGACTGGCAATTTGTTTTAGTGGGAGCTGCTATTGCAATCGTGATGGAGTTATGCGGAATTAAAGCATTGAGCTTTGCAATCGGCATTTATCTTCCGCTTAGTACTACTTTACCCATATTTATTGGTGGAGCGATCAGGGGTTTGGTTACCTGGAGAAAAGTGAAAAAAGATGAACCGGTTGGTGACGAGGAAGAAGATCTTGGCAGAGGTAATTTATTTGCCACAGGTTTGGTTGCAGGAGGAGCCGTTGCAGGTGTGATCGTTGCTATTTTATCAGTAAATGAAAATGTTGCAGCAACATTAGCAAAGTGGAGTGCTGAACATGGATTATCAAATGCCTTAGGTGGAGCAAATGGCTACATGCTTTTGGGTGTACTGTTCTTTGCTTTGATGGGATTTGTGCTGTATCGCATTGCGATGAAGAAAGATGAACATGCTCCGGGCATTAGTGCTAATAATCCGAAGATGTAAAAAGCGAATCAACACTAAATAAAAAGAGCTCACTTTAAGGTGGGCTCTTTTGTTGAGTAATGTTATGAACGTACAAGTGAGTGACACAACCGGTGTTTAATAGTAGCACCATAGATGATCAAATAAAAAAACCGCTCCACAAGTGAAGCGGTTTAAGTTTCCATCAATTATAGAACCAGAGAGACTTAATTCTTCTTGATCGTGTAACTATAGTTTCCGGCAACACCGATATCGAGTGTAATGGTATAATTACCTGCAGTTGTAATGTTTAGGTTGTCTCCACCATAATCTGGTTTACCATCCGGTGCTCCATTAGAACCACCGCCATCACCAAAGTTGATTGGCCAATCATTATTCGCCCTGAACTTGAATTCACCAGCCGGCATGTTCTGCGTTATCGTCCACTCACCTGTAGCTGCATTGAATGTTAATGGAACGCTGGTAGCCCATCCATTAAAAGCACCGATGATACCCCATGTGTTGATCTTATCTGCACTCCACGTCATATTAACCGTGTTGGCACGAAGCAGGTACACACCAGCTCCCTGTGTTAGTTGCAAATTACTGCCACCATTTGTTAGAGTGGTTGAGCTGGAAGCTCCGTAATCTCCAAATGCCCAGTCGTTACCTTTTACGAGCTTAAATTCAGGAGAAGGATCATTAAAGTTTATGTATCCTTCGTAATTAGTAGAAGTGTTAGCGGTAGCTGCTTTGTCAACAATCTTTGGTGCTGTTGACGGACTCCATCCCTGGAAATTTCCCGCTACCCAAAGAGCTTGGGGAAAATTGTAAACGATGATATCCTTGTAAGGAGTTACAGTAAGTGTTAATGTGTTTGAATACACCAGAAGACTATCTGTTCCGGCAGAAACTTTTACTCTTGCTTCAACAGTTGATGTGGTACTATGAGCAACGATCTTTAAAAGCTCCTTATTGATCTCAGTAACCGTAAACGTCTTTGTTTTGTTAGCACCCATTGCTATCTCTGTAGTGGACGCTCCGGCGAAATTGGTTCCAGCTTTTGAGAGTTGCAAACTATAAGTTAATGGTGCTTTGTAGCCAAGATCTGCACTTGTCCAGTTGAATGTTACTGCCGTATTTGCAGCATTAGCTTGCAGCAATGCTAAGGTTGTTGTAGTTGCTGAAAGCGTAGGCTTTGCATTTACAGAAACAACAACCTGGGTTTCATCTTTCTTGCAAGACCATAAAGCTATGGCTGCAACAAAGACTGTGAGTGTTATTTTTAATATAGATTTCATAACAAGTATTTAAGTGGATTAATAACCCGGATTTTGAGTTAGGTTTGTATTTGCTGTGAGATCTGTAACAGGCAGTGGATACAGTTTCAGATGAGCCGGCATTGCACGTCCGTCTTTCACTCCACCTTTCCATGGCCAGAGATAAGTACCTTCTACAAACCTGTCGAAACGGATAAGGTCTGTACGACGATGGCCTTCCCAATACAATTCTCTTGCTCTTTCATTTAGTATGAAATTAAGATCCAACTGTGCTGCTGTGATATTACCAGATACATTTCCATACGCTCTTGTACGAAGTGCATTGATGTAACCCAAAGCTGTTGTTGCATCTCCACCTGTACCACCACGAAGCACTGCTTCTGCATAGATCAGGTACATTTCAGGTAAACGGAAAATAGGGAAGTCAACATCTACAAAATCTCCTGAAGGATCTGAACCAGCTACACCAGCTCTTGTTACATTCCTGAATTTAGTGATCGCAAATCCATCAACAAACTTGCTAAGGTCATTGATATCAAGATTGTTTTGCTGGAACTGTGCTCTCTTATCTGCCGTACCATTGTAATCAGGGAAGAGGTTAGGAATATTTTTCGTGGTTCTGATTCCATACCAACCACCGTTGATTCCGAAGTTAGCAGGATTCATATTGTCTCCTACTGCGGCATGTGTAAGGAAGGTTGTTCCTCCATAGTTCTTCGTTTTCAATCCATCGTAGTTGATGGTTAAGATGAATTCGTTTGTGTTGAGATGATTATCTGCAAGCATTAACTGGCGATAGTCAGAATGCAATGTATAACCAGCATCGATCACTTTCTTAGCATAAGTGATGGCTTCAGTATACTTTGGTGTACCGGTGTACACATTTGCATTCAGATATAATCTTGCCAATAAAGCCCAGGCAGCAGCTTTATCTGCACGTCCATATTCATTTGCTTTGGCAGCAGTTAGTTCAGCTTCGATCGCTTTCAATTCACTTTCAACATAAGTAAATAAAGCAGAACGGCTTGCCACCTGTGTTGGAGGTGTTGAACCGATTGCATTTGCTTCTGTTATAAAAGGAGGACGTCCAAAAAGATCCATAGCCACCCAATACTGGTAAGCTCTTAAGAAACGAGCTTCTGCTCTGTATTTTTTAATGTTATCAGCATCAGCACCGGTAATCCCTCTTTCCGAGATCTTTGCATCTGTAGATTCCCTGATAAACTCGTTTGCAAGAGTGATCTGGTAAACGATCCTGTTATACAAACCGATCAACATTGGATTGTTTGATGACCAGTTCATGTTATGGAAATCCTGGATACCCGGATCATTCCATGCAACAACTGCTTCATCTGTTGAAAGTTCCTGTGCTTTCCAGTACAAACGAAGAAAATCTGATGTTCCTTCATCAATACCTCTTACGTCACCACTACCTGCAGGTCCGTTATTACCAGTTAATGCAAAAGCTCCGTACACTTTAGCAAGTGCCTGTTTATAACCTGTAGGTGTTGAATACACTGTAGCAGATGTAACTGCATTTTGCGGCAGCCTGTCGAGGTCTTTTGTACAACCCGTGAGGTATACCACACAAGTTGCTATCACCGCTATTTTGAAAAAATTGAATTTCATTTTATCTAGATTTTGAGATAATTATTAGAAGTCAAGGCTAATTCCTGCTGAATAAATTCTTGGTCTAGGATATATATTTTTATCAAGACCGCTGCTTGCTTCAGGATCTAAGCCTCTGTATTTTGTAATCACAAATACATTCTGAACACTTGCAGAGACACGCATATTTGCTTTGTTACGCAATACTTTTCCTACATTATACCCTAAGTTAATATTATCCATTCTCAGGAAAGATGCATTCTCTACATAATAATCAGAGAAAGACTGGTTGTTATAGAAATTTGTTTCTAAAACATTCCTTGATCCGTTTGACAGGAAGTTAGCAGGATTCAATATCTCTCTTTTAATTCCTCTTGCAGAGAAATAGTTGTTGTACAGATAATTATTGAAAGTTCCTCTCAGTACAAAACCTGCAGAGAATTTTTTGTATGTAACACCTGTGCTGATACCAAGCAGATAGTTCGGCTCTCTTGATTTATAACGGTAACGATCCTGGTCGTTGATCAATCCATCACCATTCTGATCTACATAAGCACCTTCAATAGGTTTACCATTTGCATCATATACCTGCTGGTACACATAATAAGCAAATGTGTTGTAACCAACAGAGTTGATCATGATCTTATTACCAGTTCCTCCTTCAATATCATCACCGGCAAGATTTCCTTTAAAGTTTGGATCTACCTGTTTGGTGAGATTAGTGATCTTGTTTTTATTGTAAGTGAAGTTTACATTAAGATCCCATGTTAGGTTCTTTGTTTTAACCGGTACGGTATTTAAGGTAACCTCGATACCATTGTTCTCGATATTTCCTACGTTAGTCAACAATTCATTGCTGAAGTTTGATCCTGCAGGAACCGGTACTACGGCTAACAGATCTTTTGTTTTCTTGAAATAATAATCAATGCTACCAGATATTCTTCCTTTCAAAAACCCAAAATCCAACCCTGCGTTTGTAGTAGTAGTTTCTTCCCATTGAAGGTTTGCATCATACGCATCAGGCCTGAACATATAGTAGAACTGGTTCCCGAACTGGTACATTGCAGTATTGGTACTCTGATAATAGTTAGGAATGTAGCTATAGTAATCTATACCTTCCTGTTGACCGGTAATTCCATATCCAACTCTCAGTTTCAGGTCAGAGAAAAGATTTGAATTCTTCAAGAAGCTTTCTTCTTTTATTCTCCAGGCAAAAGCTGCAGAAGGGAAAGTACCCCAACGATTGTCTTTGCTGAACTTAGAAGAACCATCACGGCGAACCGTTAAGGTTAACAGGTATTTGTTCATCAATGTATAATTCACCCTGCTGTAAAGCGAGATCAAAGTATATCTTGGATTATCTGTTGGAAATACCGGTGTACTTCCAGGGATCAAAGTACCATTAGCTCTGTAAGATGGAAAGTTGTAGATCTTTGTAAGGAAATCCTGGTAACCATAACCCGCGATCGCATCGATACGGCTTTTAATAGAAGGAATATCCTTTGCATAATTGAGGTAAAACTCTAACAACTTATTTTCTTTACCCTGCTTATACTCTGTTCTTTCACCACCTTGTGTGTATTTAGAAGCTGCACTATCCGGAACATAAACATTTCCTGTTCCTTCAGCAATATCATACCCCAGGTTAAGATTTGCTCTTAATTCCGGTAACCAGTGTAGTTTATAATCGAACTGAATATTACCGATGCTGCGTTGCACTGTACTCCTGTCGTCCCTGAGATTGATCAGTGCAAGCGGGTTTCTTGGAGACAAAGTATTTGGTTTATTCGTAGCAGGATCTAACCACTCAAAATATCCACCAATACGTGTTTTACCACTGTAAACGGGTTGAGTTGGATCGAATGTTACAGCGTTTCCAATAGCACCTCTGTCAGCAAAATTATTATGAGTGATACCGCCTTTTAAACTGATGTCAACCTTTAAATGATCTTTAAAGAATTTCGGACTTGCATTGATGCTTAAAGATGTTCTGTTATAATTATCTCTCAACAAAACACCATCCTGGTTGAGGAAACCGAAAGAAACACGATACGGCATCGTTTTGAAAGAACCTGAAACACTCAGGTTATTATCCTGGCCGAAAGCAGTTCTATATACCTCATCCTGCCAATCGGTGCTTGCAAAACCTACTAATGCTTTTTGTTGTGCATTACCATAAGTGTTTACAAGATTTCTAAATTCCTGGGCAGACAAAACATCTACTTGCTTTGGATTGATAGATGCAGAAAATTGAGTACTGAAATAAATTCTTGGTTTACCTCTTACACCTTTTTTAGTAGTGATGATGATCACACCGTTTGATGCTCTTGATCCATAGATAGCTGTTGCAGAAGCATCTTTTAAAATGCTGATGCTTTCAATATCATCTGGATTGATGAGGTTTAATGGATTGGAAGAGCCTGGTAATCCACCACTGGTGATAGGCACACCATCAATAACGATCAATGGATCGTTGCTTGCATTTAAAGAAGCACCACCACGAATTCTGATACGGCTACCTTCACCAGGTGCACCGTTGTTAGAAGTGATCTGCACACCGGCAACTTTACCGGCGATCAATTGTTCTGGAGAAGTAACCAATCCCTGCTGGAAGTCTTTCTCTGTTACTGATACAACAGATCCTGTAAGATCTTTTTTCCTTTGTGTACCATAACCGATCACCACCACTTCATTCAGGTTGGCACCAGCTCCTGCAACAAGCGAAACATTTACGGTTCCGCTACCAATTGCAACTTCTTGCGTGGTGTATCCTAATGACGAGATAACCAGCGTAGTTGCATTAGCAGGTACAGAAAGACGAAAAGATCCGTCTGCAGCTGTTTGTGCACCCCTGGTAGTTCCTTTAACCATTACAGTAACACCAATTAATGGCGTACCATCTTTTGAATCAGTTACCTTACCGGTAACCACTTTGTCCTGAGCATTTGCAAATGCCATAAATGCTAATGGCAGGACAAAAGCCATAAACAATCGCTTGAGGTTCATAATTGAAGGTTTACTTTTTAAAATATAAGAGTTTTGGTTTTGTTATTTAACGATCTGGACCGGGTAAACTGCTGAACCTTCTTTTCCCATAAGCTTCAAGAAGTAAACTCCGTTTGCTATTCCAGTTATGTTTAGTTTTATTTCGTTTGTTACAGAGGAGATATTCCAGCTATTATACAGTTTGCCGCTGGCATCAGATAGTGAAACAGATAACACTTTGTTTCCGGGTGTTGCCAACTTTATGGAAATATGATCTCCTTTAACAGGATTAGGATAGATCGACGCCGAAATACTTTTCAATGCATTGACTTCAACAACTTTCGAATAACTGAATCTGCCATCCTTATCAACCATTTTTAAACGGTAATACATTTTTGATTTAGATCGAACCGCTCTGTTATCGTAATCACTTTGTGAATAAGCATTTACTCCTGTAACGTTTTTTGCATTCACTGTTCCAGCCAAACTGAATTCAGTTCCGTTAAACGAACGTTCCACTTCAAAATGACTAACGTTGTTTTCATTGGTCGTGATCCAGTTCAATTGAATGGATTCTGCAGTTCTCTTTCCTTCAAAAGACAACAGCGTTAATGGCAAAACAAAGCTGGCATCCCTATCCAGGTAAACATGATATTCTCCGGGTTGCAGTGTTATACTTTGAGCAAAACCTGTAGCAGTAATACTTCCACCGTTTACAAAGTCGTACCATGTTCCTGCAGACTGGAACTGAACGGTGCTGGTAACAGGGTTTACATCGAAATTACCGATCACACAAATGTTCAATGCTCCTGATGATACCTTCAAGAACTTAAATGCACCACCTAAGGCGAATTCAATTGTACCAGTTGTAAATGCAGGTAAATACGGAGCATACTTACGTAACCTGAATAATTTGGCGTAAACATTATAAAGTGCTACCCGGTTACTGTTGTTTTTATAATCCCACTTAACCGGTTTTGGCGAAGTTCTGCAGCCATTGTTTATAGTGAATCCATCATCACATGTATTAATAGAATAATCGTAACCTAACTCACCAAACTGCCACATCATTTTCGGCCCAGGTATCATTGCCCAAAAAGCAGTTGCCATTTCGTTACGTTTTAACCCGGTGCTCAATGATCTTACATCGTAACTGCCACTTGAGTTTCCGTAAACAATATTTTTGAACATCAATCTTTCTTCGTCATGGCTTTCCTGGTAAGTAATAAGATTAGGAACTGTCCAATTCCTATTCGTGTAAATACCATATTCGAAATTGGAACCTGGTAAGAAACCCATAGTAGCTTCGTTGAAACTATGGTTGAGATTTCCCCATAATAACATTCCGTAGTTCGCTAATTCAATCTCTTCGTTATTCGTTGCAAAATGTTCAAGAATGCAATAAGAATTGGGTGAAACAACCTGCATGCTGTCGTAGATGCGTTTCCAGGTAGCGATACGGCTTGCATCATACGTTGAATTAAAAGCAGCTTCTGTTGAATAGTAATTTTGTGTAAATCCTTTAGCAAGATCCCATCTAAAGCCATCGATCTTATAATTCGTTAACCAATGACGGATCACTCTGCTGACAAGATATTTTGTTGCATCAGATTCATGATTAAAATCGTACCCAACATTATACGGATGTTTTGCATCAGGATTGTGATACGGACTGTTCGCTGCAGGTTTATTATTCGCTGCATCCCAATACATACGAACAGTTGGCGATAAACCGAAAGCATGATTCATGGCTATATCCATGATCACTGCAATACCGTTTGCATGACAAGCATCGATAAATTGTTTGAAAGCAGTTTCTGTTCCGTACATCTTATCAGGAGCGAAGAAAAAATCAGGATTATAACCCCAGCTGTTGTTGCCTTCAAACTCATTGACCGGCATCAACTCAATCGCATTTATACCAAGTCGTTTAAGATAAGTAAGAGTGTCTTTAAGTGTTTGCCAGTTCTGAGCCGATACAAAATCTCTCACTAACAATTCATAAATGATCAGGTTTCTTTTATCAGGACGATTGAAGTTGGTAACATTCCAGTTGTAAGCTGGTTTTGCTGTTTGCAATACGCTTACAATATTTGATTGTCCGGAAGGGTATGGTTTTAAAGATGGATAATTAGCAGCCGGAATGTATTGATCATTCCATGGATCAAGAATTTTTTCGCTGTAGATATCTGCAACTTTCAGATCACCATCGATCAGGTATTGAAAAGCATATTCTGTTCCTGGAGTAAGGCCGGTAAGAGTGATCCAGTAACGGTTTCCATCAGGTGTTCTGTACATCTGGTAACTACCTGTCTGTGTCCAGTTATTGAAATCGCCAATTACTGCAGCTCTTGTTTTATTGGGTGCATACAACACGAGTGTTGCAGAAGTATTATCAGCGTGATAATTGATGCCGTCTACCGTGTTAGCAGGTTGTGCCTGTGTTACAACGGGTGTGTTTACAAACACCGTTATCACATCAGTTACCGTTCCATTTGAATTAGTAGCTTCTATAGTGATCTGATTGTTGCCACTAACTGCATTCACCCCACCAGCAATTGAAGTGGTATTTGTAACGGTGTACTTCACATCTCCATTTACAATGATCTTTAGATTGGCCGCTTCACTTGATGAGCCTTCTATCTGTATCAGATCTCCTGCACTTACATTCAGTGTTTCTGGGGTTGGTGTGTATTTAGGTTCTTTATATGGCCGATCTATTCTTGCAAATAATCCGGCATCATACACAGGAACATACATATCAGTTCCATCAGCGTTTGCCAGTTTCTTAGAGCCGTTTCCGCTTCTAAATAAAATAGCAATCTTTAAAATCTTTTCCGAAGGATCGCTAATACCGAAAAATGTTCTCAGATCAGAACTGATGGTAAACTTCCATTTATTGGTAGAAATATAAGCTGCCTGAGCTGCAGCATTGGTTGTTCCCCATCCAAACGGTACATATTTCCAGTTAGAAGGTCCGGTACTGTAATTTGTGATCACACCTATATGAACATAAACATCAGAAGCGGTATGATTCAGTAAACCCTGGTTTCCTTTAGTGGCATCGGCAGTAATCTCAATTGTTCCGGAAGACTCAGTTATAAATGAAGGTGACCAGCTTAATAGTTGTGCTTTTACTGATGAAGAGATCATCAATACAGCAAGCAACATTAATGAGACATTAAGTAGCCTTTTTATCATAGCAGCAATCGAGTAAAGTGTAAAAAATACACAATCGTTAATGTGTAAATCGTACACAATTTAGGAAGTTTCTGGATTTTCCAAAAAAATGTTAAGGGAATAATTAAAATTTAAGGCTTGTGCTTACCCAAAATCGATCCCGATCCACTTTCGTTTGTTCTTTTCGTACTTCTCGAAATTGAAACGATATAGCTTTCCCGGACGATGGGGTACGTCTTGTTCGTACTCGCCGATATCTTCTAAAAAGTCCATAGAGAAGAACTTTTTCCTGAAATTTCTTCGATCGAGGTTTACGCCAAGAATGGCTTCATAAAGGTTTTGCAGCTCCCGAAGCGAGAATTTGTCGGGCAATAAGTTGAATCCAAGTGGATGTTCCTGGATACGCTTCTGCAACCACGAATAGCAAACATCCAGTATCTCTTTATGGTCGAATGCCATGTCTTTGATAGAATTTACTGAATGCCAATGCAGCTCATTATCGGTTGATTGCAATTTGTGGTGCTGTATATTAAGCAATGAACAATAAGCGATAGTAATTACTCGTCCGCCAGGGTGGCGATTGGGTTTGCTGAAAGCCCTCACCTGCTCAAGATACACATCGTTCATACCGGTTCTCTCTGCCAAAACCCGGTAGGCTGCATCGTCGAGTTCTTCATTATCGTCTGCAAAATCTCCTAATAACGACCATTTATCTTTATAGAATTCAAGATCCGATCGGATGAGCAGCACTTTCAGTTCATTTTCTTCAAAACCAAATATCACACAGTCAACAGTAATGGGTACTCGTGGGTAGCTTGCAACAAGCTTATTTACATCTTTAATTAAACCTCCATTCTCGTTACGGTAAGCAGTTATCACGGCAGGTTCCTTCTTCATAAATATTACCAGGGGTTGTTCAAAAGCAATCGTAGCAATCAGCCTACAAGGTAAACATTTTTACCAAATGTGTACATTTTACACCATGCATTCAGCTCCTGAAGGCTTTCCGCTTAATTTTAGCACTTCGAAAAATTGATATGTACAACGGCAACCAGGTAAAGCAACTACAACAGCATACAGAAGAGCTGATCGTATTTCAGAAACATGATGAAGATGCGAAAGACAATATTGATATTCTGAAAAATGTATTGCGATTTCATGAATACAGGTACTATGTGATGAATGATCCCCTGCTCACTGATTTTGAGTATGATCAATTATACAAACTGCTCGAAAACACAGAGAAATTACATCCTGAACTCGTTACGAAAGATTCTCCTACTCAACGTGTAGGTAGCAGCCTTAATCAATCTTTCCCTACTGTACAGCATTTAGTTCCGATGTTGAGCCTGGAGAATAGTTATAATGAAGATGATTTGATCGACTGGGATCGTAAAGCAAGAGAACTTACAGGATTAACCGAAGTAGAATATTGTATTGAGCCAAAGTTCGACGGAGCAAGTATTTCATTGATATACGAGGATGATGTTTTTACACGTGGTGCAACAAGAGGTGATGGCGTTCATGGTGAAGATGTAACCAACAACATGAAGCAGATAAGGTCTATTCCGTTAACTGCAAAGTTTTCAGAATATGGTATTCAGCAGATAGAAATAAGAGGTGAAGTGATGATGAGTAAAGCATCGTTCAAACATTACAACGATATGCTGGCTGAACAAAACCTTCCACCACTGGCGAATCCCAGAAACGCAGCCTCGGGAAGTTTGAGAATAAAAGATCCAAAAGAAGTTGCGAGAAGAAGACTCGAAGCTTTTTTATACAATATCAGCTACTACCATCTTGAAACAGACGATAAATTTCCGAAGGAATTAATGAGCCATAGTGGTTGTTTAGAACTATTATGGAATTGCGGATTCAGAAGTCCGCAAAAAGAGAAAGTAGTAGTAAAAGGAATCGATGCTGTGATCAAACATTGCCACGAATACGAATTGAAACGTGATGATCTTCCATATGAGATAGATGGTATGGTGATCAAAGTGAATAACGTTGAATTGCAGGAGATCATGGGAATGACAACGCATCATCCACGTTGGGCAATGGCATTCAAGTTCAAAGCAAGACAGGCAAGCAGTAAATTAAGAGCTGTAGAATTCCAGGTAGGTAGAACAGGAGCCATAACACCAGTTGCTAAAATTGATCCGGTGCCGATCGGTGGTGTAACTGTTGGATCAATTTCGTTATTCAACGAAGATGTGATCAAAGAAAAAGACCTGATGATCGGTGATACCGTTTTAGTTGAACGAGCAGGTGATGTGATTCCATACATCGTTCGTTCCAATGCAGAACTAAGAACAGGAAGTGAACAACCAATTTCATTCCCGAAACATTGCCCGGTTTGCGAGAGTAAGTTGATGAAAGAAGAAGGTGAAGCCGTTTGGAGATGTGTGAATATCGAATGTCCCGCACAGGTGGTAGAAAGAATGATCCATTTTGTAAGTAAAGATGCGATGGATATTAAAAGCTTTGGTGAAGCCAATGTTAGAAAATTCTATGAGAAAGGATGGCTGAAAGATATTCCGGGCATTTATAATTTACCCTTTGAAGAAATCGGTAAACTCGAAGGCTTCGGGCAAAAAAGTATCGATAAATTAAAAGACGCTATCGAAGCATCCAAACAACAACCTTTAAATCGTTTGATCTTTGCATTAGGTATTCGCTATGTTGGCGAGACCACTGCAAAAACACTGGCTAATGCAGTGCATCATCTTTTAGATTTTGCATCAATGAGTGAAGAGCAATTACAGCAAATGGAAGATGTAGGTGTAAAAGTTGCCAACAGCATTCATCTTTTCTTTAGTAATGAACAAAACATTCAAATGCTGAAACAGCTGGAGCAGCTTGGATTGAAGATGACGAACGAAAAGAAATCATCTTCAACTGATAACACTTTACACGGACAAACTTTTCTCTTCACCGGAACCATGAACAAACTAAAACGCAGCGAAGCAGAAGCCATGGTAGAAGAACATGGAGGAAAACTGCTGAGTGGCGTCAGCAGCAAATTGAATTACCTCGTGGTTGGTGAAGATGCAGGAAGCAAGCTGGAGAAAGCAAAAAAGATCAATACGATAAGGATCATTAGTGAAGATGAATTTCTAATGCTAATAGATTCGAATTACAACTAAGGAATGACAATGTTGCTGTACATTCTTAGTACAAGAGTGCGACGCAACGAAAGTGAAATAGAATTACAAAAAGCCGACATCAACAAATATGTTACAACCATCTACGCTTAAATTTTTAAAAGAGCTGGCTAAAAACAACCATAAAGAATGGTTCGAAGCGAATCGCAAACGTTATGAAACAGCCAGGCAAGATTATATCTCTTTTGTAGATAGTGTGATCAAAGGCTTTTGTAAGAAAGATGCTGATTTTGAAACGTTGGAAGCAAAGAAATGTTTGTTCCGCATTAATCGTGACGTTCGTTTCAGCAAAGACAAAAGTCCTTATAAAACTAATTTTGGTGCATCGTTCGAACGTGGTGGAAGGATCTCTCCTTTTGCAGCTTACTATTTACACATTGAGCCGGGAAAAAGTTTTATAGCCGGAGGTGTTTGGCAACCTGATGCTGACCGAACAAAAAAGATCAGGCAGGAAGTAGATTATAACTGGAGTGAGTTTAAAAAGATCATCACTAACAGGAAATTTGTTTCGCTTTTTGGCGACCTCGAGAAAACGAAAGAAACCAGCCTGAGTCGTGAGCCAAAAGGTTATGAAAAAGATAATCCGGCGATCGATTATATTAAACTGAAAAGCTGGGTGGTTAGTACTCCTTTAACTGATGCTGAGATCACCAGTAAAGACATGCTGAAGAAAGTACTTACAGCTTTCGAAACCATGCAACCGATGATCATCTTTTTAAACGAAGCATTAGACGAATAAAAAATTGGCTGCATGGAAATGCAGCCAATAAAACCAGACTAAAACTAATGCACAATCTTAAAATATCTTTTTAGGCTTCCATAGATTAAAAAAACAAGCATCACCACAGTCATCAACCAACGGTATATGTATTCTGAAAGGGAGACATGATGATTGTTCTAAGGATCAATTTTTATGATTATTGATAACTAAGTGATGCTTGCCCATCATCTTGGAAGTTCCTTTGATTTTTGTTTTTTTAAAAGGCCTGATTACTCAGGCCTTTTAATTCACCAGGTTTAGAATCCTACTACTGCTTCAATTACCCAACCTTTGAACTTACCACCATTACGGAAGTCGTTTCCAAGGAAGCCTTTGTAGTTCTGATTAACATACTCGGCTTTCATCAACACATTCTTAGTAAGAAACCAACCTGCTGCAAAAGCTGTACGATCAATACTCACATCTGCAATCACCCCTGGTCCACTCACTGGAGTTTGAGCCAGTTCAGCATTTACTTTGTTATAACGAGCACCTATATAGAATGATTCGTTTTTACCAAATCTGTATAGTCCTTCAGCTGCATACTGAGTAGCTTTTCTTTGATCTACTTCTGATTTGCTTCTACCTTTTGCACTTTCATAAGTACCGAAGAATTCGAAACCATGAGCTTTTACAAAAGCGTTCAACATTGTAGCAGTGATCTTTTTGCTAAAACCAGGGTTGAAACGACCTGAAGAGTACATAGCTGTATAAGCTTTGTCTTTACCAGTTGATGCATCGTAAGCAACTTCCATTACGTTTTGGTAGTTAGAACCAGAGCGGTCTCCGCTGTACAGTGTTAAACCACTACCTGCCTGGCTGCTGTTAGTATAGATGCTACCAGTTAAACGGAAACGCAAGTCATCGCCTAATTTCTTGTCAATACCAAGTTTAGCATATAAAGAAGGGTTTCTTTTTACATTCTCATCCTGTGGAGTTTTGAAAGTAGAGTCAACGTGGCCTTTGATCATACCATTGGTAATACCACCAAGTGCGATCAAACCATTCTTTTGGAAGATAACTTCACCACCGATCTCTGTAGCAAATGCATCCATGATGTTTCCTTCCATAAAAGGAGACTGCAGTGTTTGACCACCATCAGGACGACGGAAGTGAGCATCACCGTAGTTTACTTCATAGTGACCTACTTTGATAGTAGTGTACTTCATCAAATTATCCAGAACTGCACTCTTAAGGAAAGGAAGTTTATCTATTTGAAAATAACCCCCTTTTACCCAGAATTCGTTATGGTGACGGCTAGACATGTAGTTCGTAACGTTCATTGAGATACCATCTGCCAACTGAGCATCGATAAACAAGTTAGCCTGAGCAGTCATGAATCCAGGTGTCAACTTCCAAAGCTTGTTTGAATTACTCAACACTGCAGGAGCGTTTTCATGCTTAAGATTCTGGTACTGCATTGTAAATCCAGCGCCAAACCTGATTTTCTTACCTTGATAAACCTTGTTGTTATCTTCTTTAGTTGTTTCGAAAACTCCTATACCATTTTGGCTATAAGGTCTCCAGTAAGCAGGTGCACCATAAGTGAATTTTTCATCTTCAGACTTTTGGTCTTGAGTTTTCGCCTGCTCTTGTGCTATCGTTGCAAACGGTACCATCATACCTAGTGCAAGGAATAGTTTTGCTGCGTTTGTGATATACTTTTTCATGTGATAATTTTTAATGTGAGTAGTTGCGTTTGCAGTTGTTTTATTTAGTGATCTTTAAATTATAGTGGATAGTGATCTGATCTCCGGTTTTAATTGCACCGAACATTACAGTTGGAGGAGTTACTTTCCAATCAGTCATTTTGATCACTTTGCTACCAGAACATGTAAAGCTCTTATCTGCAGCATTGTATTTAAGTGTAGCAGAAAGATCAGTTAATCTTGTAGTTCCGGCAATTGTAAGGTTACCTTGTCCTTTAAAGTTGTAAGTAGTAGCATCTACGGGAGTAATAGTACCAGTTGTCATATAAAAACTGATGCTTGGGTTTTTCTTAGTGTCTAAAGCTTTGTAACCATTTTTGTCTAATCCGCTGGTACCGCTTTTCAGTGTTTCAGCTGCAAGTACAAAACTAAGATTAGAAACGCTGGTAAGTTTTTCGCCGGTCATAACCAGGGTAGCATCACATTTGCCTGCTGCAGATTTCATTTCCCAGTCGTGTAAAGTAGAAGTACCATTAATAGCAACATTTGCATTAGAAGCTCCGAATTTTAATTGAGCTACTGCGAAACCAATTGTCAGTACCATAGCTGCGATGGCCAGTGACAGAATTTTAATCTTTTTCATCATGTGAGGTTTTATCGTTAAATAATGTGGGTTTATTCCGTTTGACAAGTCAAAAGTATCCTGAGCATCAGGCTATAATCATGAGTTATGTCAACGTGTGTCATGAGTTTTATCAAGCCGAAACCTGACGAGGGTCAGTACAAACACCTCTTATATAATAACACTTACATAAAATGTTAGTTATTAGTAGATTATAAGTGAGTGTTTATGGACCTGAGCTTGAAAATATCGCTTCAACACCCGTTGCGTCGCACTCTTCAACACCAGAAATTCTAGTGAACTTGTCCTAAAACACTGGTTACAGGTCTTGGTTGTACCCTAAATTTGATTTATGCAATTCCAAAACCTGCAGGTCGACTGGCAGCAACTACCACAGGCTGCTTCAGTTGAAATGAAACCTATTGAGAAAGCTTATTTAAAAGTGCTTTACATTTCATGGAGCCTGGCCCATCTTCTATACCTGGCAGTTCTTATTACCTGCATCTGGTTCATTGAAAAGCTGCAGGAACCGATGTGGATCAGCATCTGTATTGCAGGATATATTTTATTTACAGCTAGCGTTTTTATTATTGGAACCGCATCGTTTAAAAGAAAAGCCTACGCCGTCAGAGAAAAAGATGTGATCTATCGTACCGGTTGGATATTTCAGAAACTACACATCATCCCCTTTAACCGTGTACAGCATTGCGTGGTTCAATCAGGACCTGTTGAAAGAAAATTTAAGTTAGCCAGCATCAGCATTTATACAGCGGCATCAAACATTCACGATATATCTATCAAAGGTTTACAACCAGATGAAGCCGAGTCGCTCAAGTCATTCATCATGCAGCAAATTCAACCACTTAACTAATGGTGAACTGGCAGCAACCACAAAGACAGTCTGCAGTAGGGATTTTCCTGTTTGCCGGTAAAGCTTTCAGGGAA
The DNA here is from genome assembly GCA_024508725.1 of Chitinophagaceae bacterium. Lineage (GTDB taxonomy): Bacteria > Bacteroidota > Bacteroidia > Chitinophagales > Chitinophagaceae > JAEZDC01. Next base: position 910,246 of record JANINS010000003.1, read on the forward strand.
ACGATCGCTGTTATACTCATCACGTTTGGGTCTCTTATAAGAAAACAGAAATCAACTTCTGCCTACCTGATCGCTATTGCTTTACTTGCAGTTTTTATTTTCGGAAGAGCATTACTGGAATACCTGTACTTCCGGTTTTATATACTCGATGGACAATTGGTAGTGAAGAAGGGCTTATTCTCAAAAAAACACATCGCAATTCCCTTCGAAAGAATACAAACCGTTCAACTGGAACAAAATCTTTTTCACCGGATCATCCACCATTACCGTGTATCAATTGATACTGCAGGTACAGAAAAATCAGAAGTAACCATTCATGCATTGTCGTATAACAAAGCACTAAGTCTTAAAGCAGCGCTTACCGAACATAACCTGGCTTCTCAACCAGAAACATCTGCCACAGAAACACAGGATCACATCATCAGCCTTTCGTTTAAAGACCTGATGAAACTTGCCATCTCACATAACCATCTTGAAACGGTAGGGTTGATCATCGCTTTTGCGATTGCCCGTTTCCAGGATATAAAAGAGATGTTTGGTATTGATGCATATGATTACCTGGAAGAACAGGGAAAAGGAGTTGCGGTAACATCTCAGATCATTGCTATATCCATCTTCTTTGCACTTGCATTTGCCATTATGATCTCAGTGTTAAGGATCGTTTTAAAGTTCAGCGATCTGCAGATCACTCTTTCCGGTAAAGGATTTAATCTTAAGCATGGTTTACTTCATTCCAAACAACAATTTATCGGCTCTAATAAAATACAGTATATACAATGGAGTGCTAACTGGATCAGGAGAAAACTTGGGATGTACGTGTTTCATGTAAAAACCACCGGAGAAGAAGATCTGAAGAATAAGCAAAGGATACAGGTTCCTGTTACAAGAGTTGAGTTTCTTAAAACGTTGTCGGCGTATTACCAACCTGATCTACCTTCCTCCGAAGGCGATAAAAACAATATTCAAAAAGTATATGCCTTCAGAAAAACACTGTTGATCGGCTTTCCCGTAACAATTGTTATAACAGCAGCTTTGTATTTCGCCATTGATTGGTGGTGTTTACTTTGGCTGCTTTGGCTAATCTACTTCCATATTAAAAACCTGATCTATCGGAAAAACTTTAGTTATTGGGTAAATGATGATGCTTTAGAGATCGCATCAGGTGTTTGGGGAAGAAAAAGATTGATCTTAAACTGGCATAAGATGCAGGTTGTAAGCATCAGCCAAGGTATTTATCAAAGGTCTCATCGTTTAGCTGATCTTATCATTCATACTGCAAGTGGTGATGTTACAATCCCATATATTTCATTACAGGAAGCACAAATACTAAGTGATTACGCTGCATATAAAGCAGAAAGTTCTCAGAAAAGATGGATGTGATGATCTACCTGTAATTGTATACCCGTTTGTACGGATAAAAACTGCCGTAATCTTCGAGCGACAGATTACCTTTCTTATCAGTATCGTAAGTAAAGCTCCCGCCATTGAATTTTTTTAGCGTACTGCCAGAAAACAATCTTGGTAAAAGGAAAGCTTCGAACTGGAATACAGGACTGCTATAAATAAACAGCAACGGATTTGTTGACCGAAACACATTTGTTATCGGGTAATACAAAAAAGATCCCGATAGCACCGGTGGACCATATTCTGTACATACATAATAATCGGTGATGTTTGTTCCTGAATAAACCGGGATAAAATTGTAATGAGAAGTTGCATCAAAAACTGCTGAATCTAAAAAGTCAGATCCATTTTTGTAATAAAACTCCACACTGCTCACCAATGAATCTTTACCATTATACAACTTATACTTTTTAATGCTAAGTGGCAGGCTGGCATTTTTCATTTGGTAATCGATATGAGTGTAGCCAGTGCTTGCATGTAAGTCTGCACGAATAAAGTTGTTGCCGTAACTATAATTGGCAATGATGTATGGAGCTCCTGCTCCGGAATCTACTTTTATCTGGTTGATGTATTTACCATTGTAGGTAACGCTGTACTTATTATCATTATCACTGAATGATGCAAGTTGCGATACACTGCTTTGCTCTTTTTCGCAAGAGTATAATAAGCAGAGCAGGCATGCCAGCAATAAGCAGCGATTCATAGTCATGGAAAGGAAAGATACTATACCAAAAGCAAAAGCCACTCGTTATGAGTGGCTTTTTTATATCAACCTAGTATTTATCGCTTGGCAGATACCGTTTTTTTGGTACTGCTTTTCCCTTTCGATGCTGGTGTAGTTTGTGTTTTAGAAGTTGAACGCTTAGTATTAGCACTTGTTCTTGAACCTGAGCTTCTACCTGGAGTGGCACTGCTTCTTGAACTGCTTCCTGTTGGTAAAACAGAACGGCCTTCACTTCTTGAAGTGCTCCTGCTTTCAGCGCTATTTCTTTGAGAACGATTACTTGTACCCATGGTTTCTGCTTCCTGGTTAACACCACCAAACACTGCCAAATCTGTTAACAGGATATCTGCTTCATATTCTTCTTCCAGTGTTTCATCAAGCAGTTTTACAACTTGTGCAAGGCCCAATTCCTGAGCATATGCTTTAAGCGTACCATAAGAGCAGATTTCGTAATGCTCTACTTTCTGGCACGAAGCAATGATAGCTGCATCCAGTACTTCCGGGTCGATATCTTCTTTCATAATGCTGTTGCCTTCTGAAATAATTCCAGACATGCCTTTACATTTTTGTCCGCTGCTGAACAATCCAAACAAACCACCTTTTTTACCAGTGCCTTTTTTGTCTTCACCCACTTTTAAAAGTTGCTGCACTTTATCTAAACGCTGCTTTTGTTTTTTAGTGATTTTAAGATGATCCTCTAAAGCTTTTTTGAGCTTTGGATTTGTTGCAGATTCTATCATCATTGGAAGGGCTTCGATGATCTGCTCTTCGGCAGAATAAACATCCATCACTTCGTGTATGAGTAATGCCCTTAGATCCTGGAGTTTTTCCATAACTAACTTTTTATTAAGGAAAGGTCATAAAAACTATGCCGCAACAGCTGGTGAGTGTCTCGTATTAATTTTTGAAGAAACAGAAATAAGATGATCAGAACACCAATCCAGGATGTTCATTTAAGTTCCTTCTGTTGAAGTGTGCGACGCAACGAACGATGCACAAGGAGTTGAAAGCTCAGTTCATAAAACTCATTATCTTCATTTTCAACAATCCCCGTAATGAAGAAAGGCAAACATCTTGCAGCTTTACTTGCCGGAATATTCGTGTTCATCATTGTTATTTGGTGGAATCCATTTGGATTGAACAACACCGCTGCACAGGTTCTTGCCATCGCAGCTTTAATGATCACCTGGTGGGTGACAGAAGCTTTGCCAATGCCTGTTGTGGCTTTACTGCCCCTGATTTTATTTCCATTATCAGGCATTGCTAAGATGGAGGAAGTTGCTGCACCTTATGCAAACTCTGTAATATTTCTTTTCCTGGGTGGATTTATGATTGGTCTTGCCATTGAAAAATGGAACCTGCATAAACGTATTGCGCTGTCTATTGTTAAGCTCACGGGAACCAGTGGAAACAGGATCGTTCTTGGATTTATTCTCGCCACTGGTTTTATGAGTATGTGGCTGAGCAATACTGCAACAACGATGATGATGTATCCTATTGCCATGAGTGTGATACAGGTAATGGAAACTAATAGCAAAACAAAAGGGAACCTGAATAATCTTGCCGTTTGCTTGTTGCTTGCCATTGCTTATGCCAGCAATTTTGGCGGGATTGCCACCATTATTGGAACACCACCCAATGTTGCTTATGTAGCTTTTTTAGAGAAACACAATGGTTACACTTTCCAGTTTGTGGATTGGATGAAGCTGTGCATGCCGATATCATTAATACTTCTTTTCAGTTTATACATTGTGATGACCAAACTATTGTATCCCACAAAGATCAAACATGATGATGCAGCGAAAGAGATGATCGCATTCGAGTTAAAGCAGATGGGAAGATTGTCTGTTGCTGAGAAAAGAGTAATGGTGGTATTTGCAACGACTGCCTTACTATGGATAACGAAAGACCTTGTGAATGCCGGGCAGAGTTATTTTAAACTCGACGATACAATGATCGCTGTGTTTGGTGCTGTGTTGTTATTTATGTTGCCTTCTGGTAATACAACAAGCAAGGCATTACTTGAATGGCACGACACAAAAAACATGTCATGGGGAATTCTATTGTTATTTGGAGGAGGAATTACGCTGGCCAATCAATTAGAAAAGGCTGGTTTGATACAAAGTCTTGGACACTGGATGGCAGGTTTTGCAACAGGTGGATTGATGCTGGTGTTCATTGTAGCTGTGATATCCATATTTATCAGCGAGGTGATGAGCAATATAGCACAGGTGATCGTCTTTGCTCCGGTTGTGGCAGGAATGGCGGAAGCTTTGAAGATCGATCCATTACAAATTGGAGTTGCTATGACGCTTGGTGCAAGTTGTGCCAGTATGTTACCAATGGGAACTCCACCAAATGCAATTGTCTTCGCCAGCGGCAGATTAAAATTAAAACACATGACCACCACAGGTCTTGTGATGAATATTATTTCTGCTGTGTTGATCACGTTATTCTGCTGGTATTTACTTCCGGTGTTGGTGAAAGCAATTTGATTTTTCGCACAGAGAAAAACAGAGCAAGTGCGTTTCTCTGTTATCTCCTTAGCTCTGTGCGAACAACTCTGTTAACTTTGGTCTGTGAGCCAGGTACACAAAACAAAAGGTATTGTGCTTCGTACTGTGAAGTATGGAGAAACAAGTGTGATCGCTTCTGTGTACACGGAATTATTTGGTGTGCAGAGCTACATCGTAAAGGGAGTTCGCCAAACGAATAAGAAAGGTTCAAACAAAGCCAGCTTCTTTCAACCTGCTGCTATTTTGGAGATGGAGGTGTACAATAATGAATTCAAAAATCTTCAATTCATAAAAGATTACCAGTGGGATCATATTTATACATCAGTGTTCTTTGATGTGGTGAAGAATGCTGTTGCCATGTACATGATAGAACTGCTGCAGCACAGCTTAAAGCAACCCGAAGCCAATCCTGAATTATTCTACCTGATCGAAGATTCATTAAAGCAATTGGATAAAGGAAGTGAAGCTTTGGCAGCTAACCTTCCACTCTACTTTACCTTACATCTTGGAACTGAATTGGGTTTTCAAATTCAAGGTGAATACAGCAGTTCAACTCCTGTGCTTGATCTTGCAGAAGGACAATTCGTAACTGAACATCCCGATCATCAACAATACATTGATGGAGAACTGGCAAAGATCACTTCTGAGATCAACGCCATAACTTTTTATACCGATCTGGAACAGGTAAAACTTGGCAGGAATACACGCCGGCAATTATTAGAGGCGTATCAAAAATACATACTACTGCATGTACAGGACTTTGGCGAAATGCGAAGCTGGAAAGTGTTGCAGGAAGTGTTAGGCTGATTTTTTAATTTTCTGAGGAATTAAACCAGTCAGCGCATGCCATGCAAATCCAAAACAAATAATAAGTAGCGTGTACAACATCCAATCCATCGGTTCGAGAAAACGAAAACCGATTTTACCGTTGTTGAGAGATAAATAAATGTCCAGTGTTTTGTAACCACAGAAGGTACACATTGCAGCAAGTGCAAGAAGAAAAACAGCTTTCATTTGGCAATAGTTTTAGATCAGTCGTTCACTAAAACTAAGATTTTCATCGAAATGAACAACACCCGGTGTCTTTCCTTTTTCTAAACTTCCAAGTGTTCGATTCATATCAAGGGCTTTTGCTCCGTTTAAAGTTGCCCAACTGAGGATTTCTTCTAATTCGATATCAGGAAAATACTTCCTGATCGTTTTGATCTCATCAGCAATATTCAAACTCCAGTTGCTGGCAAGGCTGTCTGTGCCGAGAACTATGTTGCAATCGTTTTTTCTAAATAGTTCAATCGGCGGAAGAGCATCTTCAATGTATTGATTGGCATTGATGCAAAGGCAGAAAAAAAGTTGACAGTTGACGGTTGACAGTTGACGGGCAAAATCAATATCTGCCTGCTTTGTAAAAGTATCATGTACAAGCAGGATATTTTTCGCTTCGGTGAGTTTTTCGAAGTACGATTGTAAACTTGATCTTTTTGTTGGTTGGTGATGGCTGTTGTCGATCTTCATCAACTCATACATCCTGTTGAAATCGCCGGTTCCCTGAACGAAAAACTCATCTTCAAAAGCAGTTTCCTGGTTATGGATGGAAACAACTTTGCCTTCAAAATACGGCTGAATGGTTTGCCAGAGATTTTCAGAGACTGAATAGGGAGCATGGGGAACAATGGAACAGTTGACGGTTGACAGTTGACGGTTGACGGTTTCGTACTGCTCAAGTAACGTTTTTGCTCTCTCAAATCTTGACTCTGCAATAGATGGCAACCATCCACTGCTTTCAATGAAATTATAATAAGCTAATCTTGCTTTTTGCTTTTGCGGAATGGTGAGTGCATTATTACAAATGTCACCAACGGCTACAATTCCATTCTGCAGCATTTCATCTTCTGCATCTGAAATAGCCCGCAAAATTTCTTCTTCCGGATGATGCCTTTCGGTAACGATCTTCCAAACAAAATCAACCAGACCTGTTTTTTCAGGGATGATACCTTTCATGTGACTTAATTCCAGGTGGCAATGGCAATTGATAAAGCCGGGTGAGATGATTCCATCGAGCTTCTGAATATCGTCTCCGGCTTCTGATGCTGAAACAATGGCTTCGATCGTGCCATCTTCTTTGGTTATGAGGACTTGTTGCTGATCAATAAATTTTCTGCCGTCGAATATCTTTTCTGCCTGGAATTTGCGGAAAGTCATGCGGTAAAGTTAAAGGGCTGAGGGGATGGTAAATGGCATAAATTTGCCCGCTGTAAATTCAAAAGGAAAAAGTCAAAACTGTGAACTCTCCCTTTTTGAATTTTTAATTTTGAATTTTGACTTAGCCGAGTAAAGTTCTGAACGTACAAGTGAGTGACACAACAGAAGATTCATAGTAGTGCCTCAGCCGGCTAAATAAAAAAGAAGATTTCATGTTAGATCAATTAGATGCAATAAAAGCCAGATTTGAACAGGTGGGTGTGGCTTTAACAAACCCTGAGATCGTGAATAATCAAAAGGAGTTTGCGAAGATGAGCAAGGAATATCGTGACCTGGAAAAGCTGGTGAAACCTTATGATGAATATCGTAGGGTGATGGATGATTTCAATTTTGCCAAGGAAAGCCTGAACGGAACCGACGAGGAAATGAAAGAACTGGCAAAAATGGAACTGCCTGCTTTGGAAGAAAGAAAAGAGATCCTGGAAAAAGAATTGACCCGTTTGCTGATACCGAAAGATCCGGAAGATGATAAAAATGCAGTACTGGAAATTCGTGCAGGAACCGGTGGTGATGAAGCATCATTGTTTGCCGGTGACCTGTTAGATATGTATTTACGTTACTGCTCTAAGAAAGGATGGAAAACCGCTGTGGTAAGTGAAAGTGAAGGAACGGCTGGTGGCTTTAAAGAAGTTGTGGTAGAAGTGCAGGGTGAAGATGTGTACGGAACATTGAAATTTGAAAGTGGAGTGCATCGTGTGCAAAGAGTTCCGGCTACAGAAACACAAGGTCGTGTACATACTTCTGCTGCAACAGTAGCAGTAATGCCTGAAGCGGAAGAAGTGGATTTTGAACTGAACCCTGCCGATGTAAAAATGGAAACAGCACGAAGTGGTGGTGCCGGTGGTCAGAACGTAAATAAGGTGGAAACAAAGGTGATGCTAACACACATTCCAACAGGAACAGTGGTAGTTTGCCAAACGGAAAGAAGCCAGCTTGGCAATAGGGAAAAAGCGATGACCATGCTTAGAACCAAACTATACGAAGAACAGGTGAGAAAGCATGAAGAAGAGATTGCACGTCACAGGAAAACGTTGGTGAGTACCGGTGACAGAAGTGCCAAGATCAGAACATATAATTATCCTCAGGGAAGAGTTACAGATCATAGAATTGGATTTACTGTTTACAATCTTGACTCCGTAATGAATGGCGAGATCGATGATTTTATCGAGCAGTTGCAGATGGCAGAAAATGCTGAGAAAATGACCAAACAAAATTGATGTACCACATAGACACATAGGAACATAGCTTCCACAATTAAGAGAAAAAGAGTATAAAAAAAGAGATAAGGAGAAACCCTCATCTCTTTTCTTTTTTATAACTCTCATTTATCTCAAAGCCCCTAGTAGAACGTTTTCTATGTCTCTACTGTGCCTATGTGGTGAACTGCTACGGATTTTTCCCTTCGTATTTTTTCTCTGCTTCCTTCGCCTTCTCAAAATCCAGTACTACACCATTGATGCAATATCTTAATCCTGTTGGTGGTGGGCCATCTTCAAACACATGTCCTAAATGAGCTTTACACCTGCCACACTGCACTTCGGTTCTTTCCATTCCATGAGTGTTATCGGGAGTGTAGATAATAGATGATTTACTGATGGCCTCATAAAAACTCGGCCAGCCACATCCACTTTCAAACTTAGTATCGCTTTTGAACAAAGCATTACCACAGGCTGCACAATAATAAGTGCCACTGTCTTTTAATGTTTCAAACGGACTGGTAAATGGTCTTTCCGTACCTTTTTGCCGGGCGATATAATACACATCAGCCGGAAGTGCTTTCTTCCATTCCTCTTCCGTCATCACCACTTTCGAAGTATCCGTTCTCGAATAAACCGGGTTATTGTTCTTTTTGGTCGTATCCATTTTAGGTGTTTTATTGGTTTGAGACGTACAGCTCACCGTTGACAAAGCAAGCACAATTAATAAACTCCACTTATTCATAAACATACGTGTTTGATAAAGTTACGAGCAACACCCAAGGATGGATGTGTAAGGTTTAAACGGCCTTATATTAGAATCCTTTCAACGCTGACGCTAATTAGTTGTTTATTAATTCTTCAGCCTTATATTTGAGCCTTAGCAAGCAACAATGTTTAACATTATTTTGTTCGGACCTCCGGGAAGTGGAAAAGGAACCCAAAGCGAAAGACTCATTTCCAAATATGGTTTTAAACACCTGTCTACTGGTGATTTGCTTAGAAGCGAGATAGCCAAACAAACCCCATTGGGTATTGAAGCTAAGAATTTCATGGACAAAGGTCATCTTGTGCCTGATGAAGTGGTGATCGGAATGATCAGCTCGGCTTTGGATAATCATCCTGATGCAAAAGGATTTCTGTTCGATGGTTTTCCAAGAACCGAAGCCCAGTCACAGGCTTTGGACAAACTCTTAAAGCTCAAGAACACGCAAATTGGTGTTGTACTGGCTTTGGATGTAACCGAAGAAGAGCTGGTAAAAAGATTACTTAATCGTGGCCTCACCAGCGGAAGAAGTGATGATACCAATGAAGAGATCATCCGTAACAGGATCGTAGAATATCATAAAAAAACATCAGCCGTGGCTGATTACTACAAGCAATTCGATAAAGTGGTGTACGTGAAGGGTGAAGGCTCTGTAGATGAGATCTTTGATGCTTTATGCAGCGAGATCGATCAAAGATTGTCTTAATTACATCGTAACCAATACCAACTGCCCGGTCCTGCAACAAGTTTGCGGGACTTTTTATTTACTTGCCTCGGCATTCATGCCGGGGTTCAAAAGTAGTCTTATCAATATCAGGGCTTCAGCCCTTTAAATGTATTGTTTTACTTTTTCAATTTTTATGCCCTTAGCTTCTTTGCTACTATTAAGCTTTCGTTGCGTCGCACTCTTCGGCTACAGCAGCTATACTGTACACAAACAACCGAAGCAATCTTGTACGTTCGTTAATTCATTCAGCAGATTGAAGCATACTCACTAACTTAGTTCCACAACTTATAATATGATCGCTGAAAAAGCTGCTTTTCTTCAAAACGACGTGGTTCCGAAACTTCGTTCTGCCGATCCTTCAACACCACCCAAATGGGGAAAGATGAGCTTTCAGCACATGGTAGAACATATGGTGCTGGTAATGAAGAATGCCAATGGCAAACTCAAAACCACCGAAATGAAAACGCCGGCAGACCAAATACCGGCTTTTCAGCAGTTTATCATGAGCGACAAAGCTTTTCGGGAGAATACCAAATCACCCGCTTTTCCTGAAGAACCTTTGCCATTACGTTTTGAATCTGCCGACCTGGGCATCAACAAACTCGAAACAGAAATAAACGACTTCTTTAAAGTCTACAACGAAACGCCAGATCTCAAGATCACCAATCCTGTGTTTGGCGATCTTGATTATGAACATGCGGTAACATTATTGTATAAACATGCCAATCATCACCTGAAACAATTCGGATTAATATAAAAACTGATGTATGAAAAACTGGACCCTCGTTTTTTTAGTGCTCATCACAGCTTGCAAATGCAATAACGGTAAAAACAAGCAAACAGCAGAAGACACCTTATTGGTGATACCTGATACATTACTGGTGTACGATGTAAACTCCGAAGCAAAGACCATGAAGAAATACACTGAAATGCCGGACTCTGCTTTCACTGCAATAAGAGTGATCAATGGACTGAATGAAAAATATCCTTCTGTTCAACTGCAGTTTGTTAAACAAAGCAACGATACGGTGTATGTGTCTGTTCCAAACAACCAACATCTGGCAGAGCAAATGGGCAGTGCAGGTTCTGCTGCATGGTATGCCGATGCTGTGATCAATTTAACTTCTATCCCGGGAGTGAATTATGTGAACATTGACATGCAGCGTGGCAGTCATGCAGCACCAGGAACGTTTGGAGAGAATAGTTATAAGGAGTATAGGGTGGATACGTTAGCTCGTTGATTGTTATTGTATGAAATAAAGAGAAGTAATTTGATTGCTCTAGTTGCATCTAAAACACCTGGTACACCACCCAACTCACCACATAAGCCAGGAAAGTCATATAAGCTAACTGAATGGCCGGCCATTTCCAGCTACGGGTTTCTCTTTTTACAATAGCAAGTGTACTCATACATTGCATGGCAAGTACATAAAACACCATCAGCGAAAGTGCTGCAGGCAAGGTGTACACTTTAGAGCCATCCGGACGAACAGCAGATTGCATCTTTTGCCTTAAGGAAGAATCATCATCTTCCTCAACACTGTATAATGTAGCCATGGTTCCTACAAACACCTCTCTTGCAGCAAACGAAGTGATCAGTGCAATACCTATCTTCCAATCATAACCCAATGGAGCAATAGCAGGTTCGATCGATCTTCCTAAAATGCCTGCATAAGAATTCTGCAGCTTCTCTGACTTGTACTGTTTATTGATCGCTGCTTTCTGCTCTTGATTTGTTGCAGTTTGTTGCATGGCAGCATACTTGCTTTCCACCACATCCATTTTTCCAGACGGGCCATAAGAACTCAAAAACCACAGCAACAAACTAATAAGCATGATCACTCTACCGGCATCATACACAAATATTTTTGCCTTCTCCACCATCGTTACACCTACATTTTTCCAACGAGGTTCACGATACATCGGTAGTTCTAGAATAAAAAAGCTTTTTTCTTTCAGGTTAATGAACCATTTCATCACATAACTAACGATCAAAGCCATCACTGTTCCCAACAGGTACAGGCCCATCATCACCAAACCCTGTAAACTCAAAAAGCCTAAGTAGTATGTATCCGGAATTACCAAAGCGATCAATATCGTGTACACCGGTAATCTTGCACTGCAACTCATCAACGGCGTAACCATTATGGTGAGCAGGCGTTCTTTCCTGTTCTCGATATTCCTTGCACTCATGATTGCCGGAACCGCACAGGCAAAACCACTGATCATCGGCATCACACTTTTTCCATTCAATCCTACTTTACGCATGAGCCTGTCAGTTAAAAAACTGATCCTTGCCATGTAGCCTGAATCTTCCAAAATGGTAATAAGTCCAAACAAGATCATGATCTGAGGAACAAAAACAAGAATACCGCTCAAGCCGGCAACAATTCCGTTGATGAGCAGGTTACTCCACCATGCCTCCTGTAAATTATCGTTGAGGTAACCGGTAACTTTTGAGAAGCTCCAGTCGATCGCATCCATTGGGTACGAAGCCAGCCAGAAAATACTTTGAAATAAAAGGAACAATACCGAAAGCAATATCACGTAACCCCAAACACGGTGCAGCAGCACATTGTCTAACCGCTCAGTGAATATTTTTTTCTGCAGGGGATCAGGTTCTATCACATGCTGTTGCATGATCTGCCTGATGTGTGTGTATCGCTGCATTATCTCTTCAGCCTGTGTTTTCGTTGGATTGAACTTATTATCGATCTCTATCTGCTCGATCGTCTCCTGCATCTTATCATCAAACGGGAAACTCTCGTGGTTAATGAGGTAATGGATCGATGCATAATCACTCAACTGGGGAAATATCTTTTGAATACTTTCAATTGGCTTTGGCGCCAGCTCTTTGTTCTCAATAAAATTCCTTGCCGGAACTTTCAGGTTCAGTTTAACTAACTGAGCCAATGTTTTCCTGAGCTGTGTAAGTCCTTTGTTCTTACGTGGATTCACAGAAACAATAGGAACACCTAACTCAGTTGCCAGTCCTTCTACATCTATCTTGATTCCCTTTTTCGCAGCGATATCGTTCATCGTTAAAGCCACAACAACAGGAATTTTCAGGTCAATGATCTGGCTGCAGAATAACAGATTACGCTTCAGGTTACTGGCGTCGGCAACAAGCACAACCACATCAGGCTTTACCTCACTATCCATTCCCATCATCACCTTATAAGCCACCCATTCGTCTGCTCTTCTTGGGTACAAACTGTATGTTCCGGGAAGATCAATAATCTCGGCCTCAATGCTTTCGTCTAAGGCAATATGCCCTGTTTTCTTGTCAACGGTAACGCCTGGAAAATTTCCCACCTTTTGATTCAGGCCGGTGAGGGCATTGAACAAAGAAGTTTTTCCGCTGTTGGGATTTCCAACTAAACCAATATGTAAACCAGGGGCAGGCATTATTGGCAAATGTAACTTACCGGCATGGGTGAGGATTACGAGATTGGGAGATTAACGAAGGTTTGGGTGCATGATTCTCATCAGCTCTTCAGTATTCTACACCTATTTTTGTATGTATAATTCAGCACACATGAGTCGATTCTTCTTTTTAGCTTTCATCCTTACCGCTTGTTCTTCGCCAAAAGGCAATAAAAGTTTGGACGACAGCAAGGCAGAGGCAAGATTGTTAACGAATCTGAAAAGTCATGTGTATTTCCTGGCTGATGATAAACTCGAAGGCAGACAAACCGGAACAAAAGGAGAAGAACTGGCAATGGAATACATCGCCAATCAGTATAAAGAGATTGGGTTAGAGCCGAAAGGAACAGATGGTTTTATTCAACAATTCGAGATCAATGAAGGAAAACAGGTAACACCCAATTCTTATTTTAAGATCAATGGAAAGTTACTCGAGTTAAACACGGAATATTTTCCGCTTGCATTTTCTGCACAAACAAATGTTTTAGGAAAACAGGCTGTATCGTTAAGAGAATCGAATGAGCCCTGGTTTGTAGATGTAAAAGGCTGGTTAGATGAAAATAAAACCAATCCGCATTTCGATATCAACGATGCAGTTGCAAAAGAAGCAACAAGAGCTGCAGGAAAAAGAGCAACTGCACTCATCTTATTTAATAGCGGAAAGGAAGTTGATAATATTCAATTCAATAAAAACGATAAAACTACCACTGCTCCCATTCCTGTTTTATACATCACAGCTCCTGCAGTAAAAAAATATCTGTCAGACAAATCGGCTGAGTTGGAAATGGATATGGCCATTCAGATGTCGGAAAGAAAAAGAACAGCAAGGAATGTGGTGGCTTTTTTGGATAACGGTGCTGCAAACACTGTGATCCTTGGTGCACATTACGATCACCTCGGTTATGGCAGTGATAAAAATGCTTTGGATACATTTAATGCTGTTCATAATGGTGCTGATGATAATGCAAGTGGAACTGCAGCATTGATAGAGCTGGCAAGATTGCTTAAAAAAGATGCACCAAAAAATAACAACTATCTCTTCATTTCTTTTTCCGGAGAAGAGTTGGGATTATTTGGAAGTAAGTATTGGTTAGAACATCCATCAATAAACATCACACCCAATTACATGATCAACATGGATATGGTGGGTAGATACGATACAGTACATAAGCTTACTGTTGGTGGATTTGGAACTTCACCCGTATGGAGTCAAACGCTTTCAACATCAAATCCTGGTTTAATAGTTAAGTACGATAGCAGTGGAAGCGGACCAAGCGATCATGCATCTTTTTACAGGAAAGATATTCCGGTGTTATTCTTTTTCACAGGAAGCCATAGTGACTATCACAAAGCAACGGATGATGCAGATAAGATAAACTTTGATGGACAAAAAGACATTGTAAAATTTGTGTACAATGTGATCAAAGCAACTGATGATAAAGGCAAACTTGCTTTCCTGAAAACACGTGAACCTGAAATGGGTAAGTCAACAAGATTTACCGTAAGCCTTGGAGTAATTCCTGATTATGGCTATACCGGAACAGGTGTAAGAATTGACGGTGTAAGTCCTGGAAAACTGGCTGAAAAGATCGGACTGAAAGCAGGTGATGTGTTATTGCAGCTCGGCGATTTTAAATTTGTGGATGTAATGAGTTACATGACTGCTTTAAGCAAGTTCAAAAAAGGTGATAAAACGAAGCTCACCATCAAACGAGGCAGTGAAGAGAAAACTTTCGATGTAGAATTTCAATGATCAAGTATCGCCTCAATACCGATGAATTAACTGACGACTTCTTTGATGAAACAAGGTTGTTCGGGATCATTGCACCCATTCGTAATTACCAGTTTTGCTGGCATTTGAATAATGTAACGGGTTATGATTTTAGATTGAATCCTGAAATAGAGATACAGCTTAAGAAAAAAGAAAGAAATTATTTCTTCTCTATTTATGAATATGCAGAGCCCGCCAATGCATTAACGCATTATATCTATCACAATCATTTTGATGGAGAATATCTGTTGCCTGAGTTTAGACACATGGATTTTTTATGGCTGATGAAAGGCAATATTTACGATGAAGAACGTTGCAGCTGGTTAACTCAAACAGTAAAGCAGATCAATGGTGTGCAGATGGTGGCTGAATTAACGAATGAAAAGATCAGGAACAAGGGAAACATGATCTTTTGAATCTAGAACAAGGAACAAGGAGTTTTGAATTTCGAAATAGAAAACTATGTGGCAGCATATCAATAACAAACTCTACCGTAAATTCCAGTTCAAAGATTTCTCTGAAGCTTTTGCTTTTATGACAAGAGTTGCTATGGAAGCAGAGAAGATGAATCATCATCCTGAATGGAAAAATGTATGGAATAGTGTTGAGATCTGGCTGTCAACTCATGATGCAGGTGACATTGTTACCGAGAAAGATGAACAGCTTGCAAAAGCAATTGATCAACTACTGCAATAAAAAAGGAGCTGGAAGAAATTCCAACCCCTTTTTATCCTACCCTATGCTGCTGTAATTTTCAAGCCGGTTAGCAACGGCTCAATTCGTTTCACTAAGTGCGTTTCATTTTATATAAGTTCAAGTACTGTGCCAGCGGAAATGCAAGCTAGTTCTACCTTTCAGCCGGTAGCATTATGTTATTGGATATCAGAAAATAAGCAGACGCTTTTATTTTACTGTAACAATGTGTGGAAATTTGAGATAGTGTAGAATCAACGATAAATATCTACAGGAGATTCCTCAAGCAGCTATGTGAATGATGCATATTGCTCCGCTAGGAGCTAAGAGATAAGAAGTCGGTCTTCTCTTTGCGCCTCTCTATTTTTCTAAAGACCTATAAACCTTTGCTATGTACCAAAAGATGAAGGAACGAATAAGACTAAGAACTAGCTTTCTCTTTAGCTCCTTTTCTCTTTTCAACTCTTAGCTATAATTTCTCGTAAAGTGCTCTCAGCTTCTCTCTTGTCATGATCTGCTCCCAGTCTTTTCCCAACGCATTTTCCCAAAGCGGCTTCATACCAAGCGATACATCAATCATGGTATCGAATTGTTCGTCTGTAAGTCCTGCACAAATGCCGGTTGGTATATCGATATTATTTCTCACCACCATCTCTTTGAACTCTTCAACGCCTTTTGGATAATACTCTTCAAGATGATTCATCACGATACAATTACCAATACCATGTTTCGTTCCCAGCAAATAACTCAAACCATAACTCACAGCATGAGCAACACCCACCTGCGAATATGCAATGCTCATTCCACCAGCATAAGAAGCCATCATTAGTTTATCATCACATTCTTCATCCCACACCTGCTTCTCCAGGAAAACGTATTGACAAAGTTCTAAAGCTTTCTCACCATAACTTTTACTAAACTCGTTAAGATAAGTTCCTTCCAGGCTTTCGATGCAATGAATGTAACAATCCATGCCTGTATAGAATCTTTGATTATGAGGAGCACCAGCAGTGAGTTCAGGATCCAGTACGATCTGATCGAATGGGGTAAAATCACTGTTCATTCCCAACTTTCTTGTTGGACCAGTTAATACCGTTGTTCTTGAAACTTCTGCACCGGTTCCGCTGAGTGTTGGAATACCAACTTTATACACTCCCGGATTTTTTACAAGATCCCATCCCTGGTAATCTGCTGAAGAACCAGGATTGGTCATCATTAACGAAACTGCTTTGGCAAGATCCATTGTTGAACCTCCACCAATACCAATAATTCCACTCACAGTTCCAAACTGTTCTTTCAACATATTGGCAAGAGCATCTACATAAGTTGTTTTTGGTTCGTAAGTAACATCGGCAGCAAACACCTTATCTCTTCCCCTCACCGGAATTCTGCTTAGCAATGGTTTATCCTCAAAATAATGATCCACTAAAAAGATCATCGGTGCGTCACCTTTTCGATGTGGAGCAATGATCTCATCTAACTGGTTGAAACTGCCTCTTCCATACACCACATAATCTACCATCTTAAAGTTTCTGAATTTCATATCGCTAAAGTTTCGCTAATGAGTATTAATGTTTACTAATAAGCTGCGAATTTCCTGATTTGTATTCAATTCTCTCATAAAAAGGCTGACAGTTTCGTTATTATTGCGATGATGAAAAAGTTTTTGCTGCTGCTCATGTTCTTGCCTGTGCTTTCAAAAGCACAAGACCTTACCGGTGTTTGGGTTGGATACATACACAACGATACCACGAACATGAATCTTTATTACGAAGTGGTGATCACCCAGGCAAAAGGTAAACTGAAAGGATATTCGTACACCAATTTTGTGTTAGAGGGACGAGAGTTGACCGGTGTAAAAACGCTTGATATTTCAAAGCAGGGCGATAAGATCTATATAGAAGATGATAACCTGATCTTCAATGATTATCCCTTTGCACCACCGAAAGGTGTTAAGCAGTTGAGTGTATATGAATTGATCGCAGATGATGTGCTGGAAGGAAAATTTATGACGTCGAGAACCAAACAATATGGCAAACAGGTTACCGGAACGATCTATTTGCAACGGGTGAAAGATTTTGAAGCAGCGAAGATATTTCCCATGCTCAGGAAAATGGACCTTCTTGCAACCATTTCCTTCATTGAGCCGAAAGAAGATGTAGCAAAAGCAAATATTTCAAAGCCTGTAATTCCTGAAAGAAAGCTTGAACCAACAAAGATCGAAGCGCCGGAAGTTCGAGAGGAATCTGTTACTTCAAATCCGGTATCAAAAGTTGAAACTAACCCTGTGGTAGCAACTTCGCCAGCCACAAATAATACAGCTCCGAAAACTACAGTACCCGATATTAAGAAAGAACTGGAAAAGAGAAAAGTAGAAACGATAGAGACTGTTTACTTCAGTGCAGATAGTTTGATCTTAGAAGTATATGATAATGGTTATGTGGATGGCGACTCAGTAAGTGTATTGGTAAATGATAAAGAGTTTTTGTCGCATGTAAAACTCACAGCATCAGCCGTAAGAAAAACGATATACATCACACCCGAAATGGGAGATTCTTTAAAGCTGATACTGTTTGCCGAAAACCTTGGAACGATCGCTCCGAATTCCGGAATGGCTGTGATCTATGAAGGCAAGAAACAATACAAGATCGCTTTCTCAGGTGACCTTCAAAAAAATGCAGCCATTATTCTTCGAAGAAGAAAATGATCATTCCAATAGTTTGTACACCAGGAAAGCCGGCCAAACCAAAGCTTTAAGAAAAGCTACTACGCCTGCTCCAAAATTATCTACCTGCTGAACGTAATAAATAAACGCTCCAACAAAACCGGTGAACCAGATAAATCCTGAATCGGGGCCTTTTGGTTTTGGCTTCCAGCTTTTTTCCTTCTTAGGGGCATGGTGTTGTTGTGTCATAACGACGCTTTTGCCCACAAGTTTGGAAAATGCTAATCCCTAAGCAATGAGGAAAGTCATTTCAGCAATCGCCAGCCTCTGGCTGGTGAAGATATTTTTCAGCCTCAGGCTGATTTCACTTACGCTGGAACAGCATCATTCAACTGATCCATGATCGCATTGAACAATTGCTCCTTTTTGAAAGGCTTTTCCAGGTAAGCATCAGCTCCATTCTCGAGTGCAACATCTTTTGCAGCACCATCGAAACCAGAGATCATGATCACTTTTAGATCTGGATAATTCTTTTTAAGTGTAGGAATGTAATCGATACCAAATCCGTCAGGAAGCTTGTTATCAAGAATAACGATAGAAGGCTGTTCTTTTTCGAGATATTCGGCTGCGAGTTTCAGGTTTTTCACATGATCCAGCTCGAGGTTTTTACCAGTGAGGATAATATTCAACAATAAACACATGTCGCCCTCATCTTCAACGATCAAAACTCTTTTCGGCTGTTTGCTTTCGCTTGTAGTCTTAGACATAATTGGTTGATTAACAGTGATAGATTAGGATTATTTGTTTTCAGCTAGGTGGTATATAATTCTAAAACTGTTCCAGAAATGGGAGCGGCATTTTGTGGAAGAAAGAACCGGAAGTACAAGAGTCACGCTAAAGACGTGATAAATACGACACAACAAAAGATCAATCGGAGAACTGAAGCTGGAACCATAACATCACTCTACTAAAACAAAGGCTGCCCAATCTGAAACACTGTACTTTTTACTCATGAACAATTGGGTAGATTGCAATGCTGCCGCAGGATCTTTCAACCGAAACAACGCTTTATAAAATTGTTGCATGAACACGGCTGTAGGTTCATCGGGAACTTTCCAAAGACTGATGAGCAGGAATCTTGCTCCGCCCAATTTAAGTGCTCTTGACAAACCATCGACTCCCAAATTATTTCTAAGATCTCCTAAACCTGTTTCGCAGGCACTAAGGGTGATGAGATAACATTTTCGCAGATCGGTGTTGGCTAGTTCAAAACCCAATAAATGACCTTCGGAGTGTGTGGTATCATCCGGATCAGGAAAATTAGCATGACTTACTGCAATTCCGCAACGCATCATGGGATCGTTTTGAACAGCTTCAAGATTCCACCTCTTGCTATAGAAATTTTTTGCGGCTGAGCTGTCAACATAAAACCCGTGTGTAGCAAGATGAATGAAATTGTATTCACTTAATTTATTTATCAGTGAATCATGAAGATCAACACCAGAAAACACCGTAACATTTTCACCGGCTGATTTGAAGGTTGGTAGAAGATCATCAACTTCTTTTTTTGTTGCAGGAAGATATTGCCATGAATAATTTGTTGCAAGGAGCCTGTCTGTTGTTGATTGAGCAGGTTGATCGCCATAGTTAAGTCCGCCAGCCAATAATGCTTTACCATTTTGCGGAAAGTCTTTTTGCTTTTGATGTAAAACATAACTACCTGAAAGTTGTTTGAGTTTTATGGTAGAAAACAGTGGCTTGTGTTGATACTCTAGTGCAGCGATCGATATCCTGTTTAGTAATCCGTCGGGAACGATCAATAGTTCGTTTTTAGCGGATAGATATTGCCAGAGTGACGAAAGCACTAAAGTTCCAATCTTATCTTCAGAACCTGGCTTGAACTTTTTTACTGTCGTATCTTTTTTAGTGAGTGTTAATCCTCTTGTGTTTGTTGCACTTAAAACACCGGATTGTGGTGAAGCCGCAGGATCTTTGAGCAGCTTCAACATTGCCTGCTCGTTAAAAAGCTGAACAGTTTTCAATTGATTGTTAGATATCACATAAGCTGAATACACAGAGGCAGAATCTGTAAGCCATCTTGTATAACGAACAGCTTCCACATATACCTGGTTTGATTTTAATGTAGCAGCAATTTTTTTCCAACCTGTGAAAGCTGCCAATGAATCAAGGTTTGCATTTTGTAAAACAGTTAACCAGGAGAGTTGAGCACCGTCAGACAGTGATAGCTCAAGATCTTCCTGGCTCAACATGCGATATCGTGAGATCGTAAGATTAGACCTGTTTCGAAGATCACGAATATCTTCAACTATAGATCTCATCTCTTTGCTTTTTGCTAAAGCTTCCGTAGGTAATAAATTAGCATCGACGAGTGCATTTTTAAGGTAAAGTGATTGATCAATCATCTTTTTTTTGAGAGCGGTATCATCGTCCACCAGGCCACTCATCAATATTTCATGATATACATCAAAATAAACACTCAGCTTTTGCTCGTATAACCTGATTCTATCTTCTGGTGTTAACATGAAGAAAGTGTGCTGAAGATGTCTCCCGGTATAAAATAGCATATTATGCAGGACATGTTTCAGTAACACTTTTTCTGTTCGATATTCAGCAACGAAGTACAACAGTTGCAGGTCGTAATAAAAAGGAGCATTTTCCCAATGATTATCCTGTTCTAATATCCGCAATGCTTCTAATGAATAATCTCTTGCAATTTCCCACTTTCCACGTCTTGCCATGTATTGCATGGTTACAAACTGAAGTTGCGGCCATTGCGTTGATGTTTCCAGGAGTGAAACAGAATCATTGCCGATTGGAGAAAGAGCTTCCAGTAAAATGTTTAATGAATCTGCTGCTACATCTGTTTTCTTCTGAGCAAGTAGTGTGTAAACCTCCTGCAGCCTGGCTTCGATGAACCAGTACCAATAGTCCATCTCGGCCTTTGCAGCCATCTTTGGACGGGGGTACCACTTTTTCAATAAGTCTGATCTTCGTAAAGCAGATTCATATTTTCCTTGTAATCTATCTGCCTTTGTTCTCAGGTAAAATAAATAAGCAGTGCTGCCCGAAACTTCTGCTTCTGTACATTGCTTAAACTTTGCAATAAACTCAATCCCTGCTTTGGCCACTGCTGATGCTTCTTTACCATTACCCATGTTGATGTATAACTCTGCAAGCTTTGAATGAAGGTTGGAAATATCAGCACAAGAAACCGTAGGATTAACATTCGCTTTTAATGCAGGTTCAACATCTTTTGGAAGCAGGCGATTAAAAAGAAAATCTTTTAGAGGAAGTATAGCCTGGCCTTCTCTGTGATCGTTTATACTCCAGTCCGCATACGCTAATACTGCTTCCTTATATATCTGGAAGAATAATGTTCTGCGATAAGGAATGAAATTGTTATCGCCATATATATTATTGTTAACAAGCGAATCAGTTTCGCTGTTCAATTGTGTAAACAGATCTGTAAAATCTTCTCTGGAGATTTCTTTGGTTCTATTGTAATAAGGAATTTTTAGCCATTCTTTGTATCGGCTGTTCAACGATATCCAGGTAGAAAAAATTCTTGCTAAACGATGATCAGTTGTTGAAGCAAATTGCGATTCTGAAAACAAAATATCATACCATGCAAGGTCATCGGCAATCCTATAAAATCCTTGTTGCATTTTCTTGTTAGCATAAGTCAAAATCGCTGCTTCGAAATTTGAATTTGGATCTGTAACCACTGAACGTAATACTGAATCTACCGGAAGCCATTCATCTATCCTTTTCCTGGAAATGTAATAGCCGAGTAATTGATAACATTGGGAAGCAAAACTATCTGCCAGGAATTTTTTGTTGGTTCTGATCAACCCAACTCCTTTTTGATGATAAGATATTCTTGTTTTAGAAGCAGGTGCATGATATGCCTGGTACATGTAGATCATCCCTCTGAATAAAGGATATTGCTCCTGATACGGATCAACAGCATTATCAACCTGAGACAAAAGCAGGAACTTCTGTTCATCACTTGTACTCTTTTGCTGGCAGATATTGAAGAGACTATCAATCTTTACATTCAGTTTGGGAAACTGGCGTTGCGCTGCAGTGCAGAAAGATATTAGAACACAAAAGCTCAACAACAGAGATCGAATCATGTTTAAAAATAAGATAGAACCTAATACCGGATAGTAGCAGATACTTAAATGCTTAGTTTCTCTATTTTTATAATGACAACTCATCGCTTCTAACAATACTTTATGAGATATTTTATTATTCTCCTTGCACTCACTACGGTTTCATGTGACTGGGCTAAACAAAAAACCAAACAATCTGTAAACAAAACCGGCGAGGTCGTTGGCAAGGCAGGATCTGAGTTTGTGAACGGAGTTGCAAAAGGTGTAGAAAAAACATTTGATAGCCAGATTGAAATTTCGTCTGACTTAAAAGCTCATGGTTTAAAAACAGGAAAAGTGCTGATCAGCAGTTCTGATAGTGCTACCGATAATATTCTTACCCCTTATTTCATCTTCGATGGGAACATCGATCAGCCTGTAACCATCAAAGTGATTTCAGAAGATGGACTAGAATATGGAAGAGTTACACAACAACTTACCGGCAAAAAGGGTGAAGCTCATTATGTAGATTTTGTTTTTGAGAAAAGAACCAACATAGACGGCAGAAGTAAGATCACTGTTGAATAAGATCTTCTTTGCTATGGTAATGGCGACAAAATCGCCCTCGGGCATTACCCAAAGAAATAAATCAATTGACTGTCCTGTTACCTAAGCAGTATAACAGAAAAAAGCACAATCGTTACAATGTAGAACAACAATTGCTCTGCTTTTACGGTAGTGTTTTCCATAAGAGATGTTTTAGGTTTGGCTGATGTAAGTTACAACGGATTTAACCGGTACACCCTTAACGAACACTTGTGTGTGAAAGTTGTGCTTATCGCATTAAAAGTAGATTTTGCTGTAATTCTTTGTCTGAACATGGCATTAAACAATCCGATACGGTTATACACTATCAGGTGTTGTCTTAAAAGCTTTGCATCGTAATCTTGTTTTTGGTACTCTTGTGTTCCCCCATGCATCTTATCAACTTTACATACAAGGATAAAGACTACTCAGGCTATATCGCCAGCAGCACGATAAAAGAGCCTTACTTTCATTGGTTATTTTTTACAGACAAATCATTAATAGATCTCGTAGGAGATGATTGCATTGCCTTCAGGCAAATGGCTGGCGGTCCTTTAGAACATTTTAATCCAATACCCGTTGCTCACAATGAACTGGTGAGCATTGCAGAGTTATATGTTAAGGATTATTTGAAACTGAAATGAGTGGCTAATGCACTCGTTTTAATATTTATGCTCCCTTATCTGATCATTTTTTAGTAGACGGTTTTTCATTATTTTGTCGATCAACTCAGATCTATGAAAAAGTATTTCGCCCTTGTCTTACTAATTTTTATTAATGAAATATCCCTTGGTCAAACTCCGATTCCTTCATTTGGAAAACTAACACCAGAAGAGGTCGATTTAAAAGAATGTGCGTTCGATAAAACCGCCGAGGCTGTAGTGATATTCGACCAGGCTGTAACAAATTATGATGATAGTTACTCTCTCGTTACAGAACGCAGGATTAAAATAAAAATATTGAAGGAAAGTGGTGTTGATCGTGGTAACATTAATATCCGTTATTACAGCCATGAGGGTTTTGAATTCATAAAAAATCTTGATGCAGTTGTAAATACGCCAAATGCTGATGAGACCAGTTTTGTAGAAACAAAGCTGGATAAACGATCTGTGTATACAAAGCAGCTTAGTAAATATTATTCGGTAGTTAGTTTTGCCTTGCCAAATGTAAAAAAGGGCAGCATCATTGAGTATGTATATACCAGCGTAAAAAAAGATTATGGCGGGTTAAGAAACTGGCATTTCCAGTCAGATATTCCCGTGATGCTGAGTTCTTACTTATTATATGTAATGCCTAATGTAACTTTTGCATATACAGCGAGGATAAAATCCTATTTCCGTATATCTATCACTTCGCCAGCTCCCGGAAGTACATTGTTCGAAATGAGGAACATTCCCGGCCTCAGAGACGAAGCGTACAGTCCAAATGAAAAAGATTATCTGCAACGGGTAGATTTTCAATTTGCCGGCCATTATACCAGAAGTGGATATTTCCAGAATTCTTCCACAACCTGGCAGGAGTTCAACAAAGACTTTCTGGAAGAAAAGGAGTTTGGAGGCCAGCTAAATAAAAAGATTGGCGAAGATTTTCTCAAAGCGAATTCCATCACCGCTCTTTCAACAGAAGATAAGATCAGGTTAGTATATGATCATGTAAGAAACAATATTACCTGGGATGAGTATTACAGCATTTATTGCCTCACGCCTGTAAAAACAGTTTGGGAAAAGAAAAAAGGAAATAGTGCGGAAGTGAATTTTGTAATGATCAATTTATTGAGAGCTGCAGGAATTGATGCATATCCAATACTGGTAAGTGAAAGATCAAATGGCCGTGTTGATACTACTTATCCCTTTAAAACACAATTCAACACTGTAATGACTTTAGTAATGGCCGAAGGCAAAACCTACATAATGGATGGAAAAGATAAGTTAACACCTTATTTTATGATTCCATATGATGCATTAAACACTATCGGTTTTTTAGTTGATAAGAAAACTTCCGGATTTGTTACCATACAATCTTCTTCGAAATATGAAAAGAATATAGCTCTTGAAGCTGATGTAAAATCCTCGGGTACTATTTATTTAACGGCATATGAAAAGTTTAAAAACTACGGACGTCTTGAGAACACTTATAATTATCGTCTATCCAGTAACACTTATGAAAGTAATCTGAAGAATAAATTCTCATTCATGAAAATCGATTCTGTCACTGTACTTGGGGCTGAATCAGACACAGGATATTTAGATAATATTATAAAAGGTTCTTATGAGGCAGAGCAATCTGGTGATTATTACCTGCTTCATTATAACATGTTCCTGAACTTCAAAACAAATCCATTCACAACAGAAAATCGATTTACTAAAATTGATTTCGGGTATAGATCAGTTTATAACCTCGAAGCCATATTTCATTTACCTGAAAATATGACAATCGAATCTGTACCGAAAGATGCAAGAGAAGCAAATCGTGATAATTCAATGGTGCTTACACGGCGTTTTATAAAATCTGGTAACATGGTTAAGGTTAAGGTATCTATCGAGCTGAATAGAGCTGAATTTTACTCAGAAGAATATTCTATGGTAAAAAGTTTCTTTACTAAAATGATAGACATGCTTGGCGAACCTATCGTTTTAAAAACAAAATAACATGAGATTTCGTTCGCTGTTATCTATTGCTTTTCTGCTAATCATAAAAACAGGTTCTGCTCAGTTCAATTATGCAGTTTCGAATATTCCGGACACTTTGAAAAAGAATGTTGCGGTTGTATATCGATTAGACGAAGCTTTTTTGAACGTGTTATCGCAAAGTGAATACACATATCAGGTTCACCAAATAATAACCTTGCTGTCTCCTGAAGCTGAAGGTTATCTGCAACATCAGATTGGTATAGACAAGTTCAATTCGCTTCAGAATATCCAGGTTAGCTTATATAATGCAGATGGGATACTCCAGAAAACATACTCAAAAAAAGAGTTTGAAACATTTGCTGCTTACGATGGAATATCGCTTGTAACAGACGATAAAGTAATGGCACTTAAAACACCATCACAAAGCTATCCTTGTACCATTGATGTTCGTTACGAGATAAAAAATACTGGTTATATCGAGCTGCCGGATTGGAACATTAACCCTTCTGCTTCTACCGAGATTTTCAGGTATACTGTAATGGTTTCATCGGATTTTGACATTCGCTACAAAGAAAAAAATATCAATTTAAAACCTATTATAAAAGATAGCGCAGGGATAAAAAAGTATATATGGGAACTTCAAAATTGCTTACCCAGAAAAATTGAAGCAGATGGCTATCAGCGAATTCGCTATGTATCTTCAATACAGGTAGCTCCAAATATATTTCAATATGATGGCTATGCAGGCAGTTTTAAGAACTGGAACAGGTTTGGTGCCTGGTGCTATAGTTTATATAATGAAACTACTTCCCTCTCTAAACAAAGATCAAATAAGATAATGAATCTTGTTGCTAACCACAACGAAGCCAGGGAAAGAATAAACATCTTATATAGCTATTTGAAGTCTAACATGCGATATGTAAGTATCCAGTTAGGTATTGGAGGATTTAAACCGTTTTCTTCTGCTTTTGTAGATGAAAAAAAATATGGAGACTGTAAAGCATTAACCAATTATATGAGAACGATGCTTGGAATTGCTGGCATTAAATCTTACCCTGCTTTGATTAATGCTGGCTATGATAATCCACCGCTAGATCCTGATTTTCCTTCTTCACCTTTTAACCATGTGATATTATGTGTGCCTATTGAGAATGATACAGTTTGGCTGGAATGCACAAGTAATACTGCTGAAACAGGATACCTTGGAACTTTTACTGAAAACAAGATCGCTTTATTGCTAACTGAACAAGGTGGTAAACTTATAAAAACACCTTTTAGCAATTATCTCGCTAATCAACTTAAAACCATAAATAGAATTACGATAAATGACGATGGTAGCGCCCAGGTTCAGCAGGAAATTCTGTCTTCCGGAAGTTACGCTGATTTCTTCAGGCAAATTATAAAATCATCACCTGAGACTCAAGCAGAATATCTTAGAGTACACTTTTCTTACAAAACTTCAGATAGATTAAATCTTGTCAATACCAGCGATACCGGAAAGATGTATAAGGCTAACATGATATTGAACTATCCTAAATTCTTTGATTTCAGATCAGGAAATAAATTATTTATACAGCCCCGATTTTTTAAACTTGCTAATCATGATCTGAAACAGGATGAACGTTCTATAGAATATGTTTTCGAAGAACCGTATTTAAAAACAGATATTACCTTAATCAGTATACCTGCACGTTTTAAATGGGAATCATTACTTGAAAATAAAACGATAGATGCAGGTGATTTTTATTACTCCAGGGAAGTAATAAAGCTTTCAGAAGAAACATTGCAAATAAAAACGCAACTGATCCTGAAGAAGAATATTATTCCTGCCGTTCAGTATAAAACAGCATTCTCATTTTTTAACGAGGTTAAAAAAGAAGAAAATAAAAAGCTGGTATTATTAACGCCTTAACCTGTAACCCAATTCACTTTATCTGCCAAAGGTTTTCGTTGTGATGCTGCAGGCATAGATAAAGGAACACCACACAAATAAAATCCCATCAGCCTATCCTGTTCTCCCAAGTCAAAAAAAGACTTTGCTGAGGCATAATAAGTAATGCCTCCTGTTGTCCAGTATCCACCATATCCATAAGCATGTAAGCTTAATGCAAGATTTTGTACAGCACAGGCAACTGCACACATATCTTCTATTTCGGGGATCTTGGAAAATCCTTCCCGTTTCATGCAAATGGCAATTACATGAGAAGCTTTCTGGTAATCTTCTTTTAGTTTCTGATACTTGGCCTCGTTGAACTTATCGCCACTTTCCGATTTATATAATTCAGCTTGGAAATCACACAACTTTTTAATTCCTTCTCCTGTATATACAATAAAATACCAGGGCTCGGTTTTACCATGATTCGGTGCCCATGTTGCATTGATCAATGCCTGTTGTATCACTTCGTCAGGTATTGATTCATTAGGTTTGAACAGTCCCGTTTTCACGGATCTTCTATACTGGATGATATCGTTAAGCGTCTCTGCTGATTGCTGGCTCATGAACCGAAATTAGTGATCAGCTAACGAACTGCATATCGAAAAGGGAAACATTTATCGCAACAGTAATATCCATCCACTTAAACGATGTCCATCGCCTGTTTCAATAATGTAATAGTAAGTGGCTGGTTCTGCTGGCTTATTCTTACTGGTGCCATCCCATGGAATATTGTAACCAATAGAAGTAAATACCGGCTGTCCATACCTGTTGTAGATATTCACTTTTATACCCGGATAAAATTCAGCATTGCCGATCATCCATTTGTCATTGATGCCATCTCCATTTGGCGAAAATGCATTTGGAATATTCAGTGGATATTGAATATCGATCTTCAACGTATCCTTTGCAGTACATCCATCCACAGAAGTTACTGTTAGATAGTATTGCGTTGCAGTTAAAGGAGAAGCAACCGGGTTTGGTATAGCCGGATTACTCAATCCTGTTGTCGGACTCCATAAATACGCAGCATTATTATTGTGTTGCGTAGCATTCAGCTGTACACTTGCATTTTGAGGAAGGATAACATTATTACCTGCATTTACTATCGGCATCTTTTTATTGATAACATTAACGGTATCGGTTACTGAACATCCATTCATACTGGCTGTTGCCCAATACTGATCAGCTTTTGAAACAACGATCGCCGATGTTGTTAATCCATTACTCCAAACATAAGAAGCACCCGGATAAAAAGCGATGAGTTGCACCGAATCGTACTCGCAAATAAACTGATCTGGCCCAAGATCTAATGTTGGTGCAGGTGTAATAATTATATTAATCGTGTCTGATGCACTGCAGCCATTATCGATGGTTGTTACCCAATATATACCTGTTGTAGTAACATCAAGTGTATTGGTACTGGCACCGGTATTCCATAAATAAGTATAAGATGATCCGGCTACTGCAGCATTCAGTTGTATCATCTGGCATACTGAACGATCTGCACCCAGGTTTACATAAGGCAATGGCCTTACAGTGATATTCTTCGTATCTGTTGCTGAACATCCGTTCAACATAGTGGTTACTGTATAAGCACCACTTGTATTTACAACGATCGTTGCAGTGGTTGCTCCATTACTCCAGGCATAAGTTGATCCGGGATATGTTGCGTCCAACACTATTGAGTTACCCTGGCAGAACGAAGTATCATTACCAAGATTCACAACCGGGTTAGGATTAACCGTAACATTGATTGCATCTGTTGCCGTACACCCGTTCAGTGTATTCGTCACTGTATAATTGCCGGATGTATTCACACTTATGCTTGAAGTAGTAGCTCCTGTATTCCACAAATAAGATGCGCCATTGTAAGTTGCATTCAGCTGAACAGAATTGCCCTGGCAGATAGTGGTATCATTACCAAGGTTCACTGTTGGAAGCGGACTTATAGTAACATTGATCGAATCTTTTGCTGTACAACCACCGAGTGTGAGTGTTACTTTATAAAGGCCGGTATTGTTTACCGAAATAGAAGAAGTAGTAGCTCCAGTACTCCACACATAACCAGCTCCGGCATAAGCAGCATTCAATAGCACTGAATTCCCTTCGCAAATAGTTGTATCATTCCCTAGCTCAACCACAGGTACAGGGTCAACAGTTATATTGATGGTATCCGAAGCACTGCAGGTGCCGATAGTACTTGTTATCCAATACTTACCTGTTGCATTAACATTTATTGTTGATGTTGTTGCACCGGTGTTCCATAAATAACTGGCATTTGGGCTGGCCGCATTCAATTGAACGGAGCTTCCCTGGCAGATGGTTGTATCATTACCCAGGTTAACAGTAGGTGGTGGATTGATTGTTACATTGATCGTATCTTTTGCCGTACATCCATTCAACGTATTAATAACTGAGTAACTACCACCTGTTCCGGTTGTGATGGTTGGAGTTGTTGCACCATTGCTCCATAAATAAGTTGCGCCAGGGTATGATGCATCCAACGTAACATTATTTCCCTGGCATAGCGCTGTATCTGCACCAAGATATTTGTAAGGATTGGGCTTTTGTACTACGTTCATCGTATCACTTACTACACATCCCTTCTTATTAGTTGTTCTTACCCAATATTTTCCAGCAGCACCTACTTTAATTGAATTGGTATTTGCCCCTGTATTCCATAATAACGTATCGGCATTTGTATTAACCGAAAGTGTAACCGAATCTCCGGCACAGAACTGAAGACTTGCGCTGGTATTAGTGAATGAAGGGTCGTTACTTACCACTTTAAACGTATCTACATTAAGACATCTTTGTGAATAGGTGTGCACCACCGTATATGTTCCTGGCTGAGTAATATTCGTTGTTTGATTATTATCTCCATTACTCCATGTATAAGTATTGGTAACATTTGCTTCCGGATTGTGAGCCGTTAAGCTGAGTGGTGTTGCAGTACAGAAACTGGTATCTGTTTTTGAACGATAGATCAATGAATCTTTGATGAACAATGTAACACTGTCCATGTACTGAGTGGTACAAGTATTTTTTGAAAAACGAATGAGTGCTCTTTCTGTTCCTTCGTTCAATGCATCTGCCAGGGCAGAGATCGTAAATGTTTTTACATTCTCGTTGGCTGCAAAGTTGATCGTCGCCGGCAAAGGAGTATAATCTACACCAACAGTTGCAGTACCGGAATATGTAGGAACAAGTGTAAATGCACCAGTAACATCTGGTGAACGGGTGAGTGTGATCTCTGCTTGTTTACAAGCCTCGATCATTGTAACAGCGTTATTGTTAGAAGGATCAGTATAAGGACCCGATGCTGTTGAACTAGCAACCTTCGGTGAGCTGAAGCTGTTCGCTTCAATAAAAACTCCGCTATCCAAGGATTGGTCTGTAGCGTCAGCTATCGCCAATTTAATATGATACGTCTGGCAAGGAGTTACCTTAACTTTTGCAGTGAGTACAACAGTATGTCCATCATAGGTCATTGTTACTCCCGCCGAATTATCGATATAATATTGAGTAAATGGTGCCTGAGGCCATGCCTGGCAATTGGATAATACACCACCTGAACTTCCTGGTGTGCCATTATTAATACTGTTGATTGCAACAGGTGTTGTAGTAGGTGCATTTGGAACTAGAGCAATATTTCTCAGACCAAAAAAACCAGGACCACTGATAAAGAATCCGAATGCATCATTGTAATCTGTACAAACCCATTCTGGATATTCTTCAGATCCGAATACGTACCGAATATTAATACTATCTCCTTGTGGAATAAAATCAAATTCTAAAATGCAGGCATCCTTGGTAACCTTTCCGCTATATGCTGTTAGATCTGCATCTCCCTGGTTAGATCCTGGAGATGAAGCAATGGACATAGCAGATCCATCTACACCATAATTAGATCCAGATGTTTTAGCTCTTCCGGTTGTAAGTACAATTCCTGAATCAATTACAAAAGTGCCCGGAGCTGCTGTGAAAGTTCCTGCTGATAGATTATGTCCTTTAAATTGAGGATTAAGAATCCTGACACCGGTACCCAAAATCTTTTGAGCAAGAACCAATGGATCGGTTTGAGTGGTAATGTTCAACTGTGCCATGGCAGGTAAACTCACCAGTACAGCAATTGTTACCGCAAATCTTTTTAGTAGTGGAAGAAGCATGGAATAATGCTTCTAAGATAAGATTTTAAAAGAGGAAGTAATTTTATCCTGCAGATTTTAATCTCAGCCACCTTACTCCACTTTCACAAGATCTTTCAGTTCAACAATTTCCAGATCCTTACTTGCCGGTCCGGTCAATACTCTTCCATCTGCCGTATATCTTGCTCCATGACAAGGACAATCCCAGCTTTTCTCTGTACCGTTCCATTGAACAATACATTTCGCATGGGTGCAAACAGGGTTAACAGCATGAAGCGATCCTCGTTCATCACGATACAATGCAATTGATTCGCCTTCATACTTCACCACCTTTCCTTCGCCTTTAGCGATCTCAACAAGGCTTTCGATCTTTTCTTTACTTAACCGCTTTCCAATAAATTCCTTCACCACATCAACATTCTCTTTTACAAAATTGCTGAAACCAGCTACAGGCTTTATCCGGTTAGGATCATACAGGCTTTTATATTCACTTTGCCCTTTTGTGATCAGATCGGTAAGTAATCTTGCTGCTACATGGGAATACGTCATACCATTACCACTAAACCCTGTTGCCACGTAAACATTGTCAGTAAATCCTGGCAAGTGACCAATATAAGGCAAGCCATCAGTTGGCTCGAAATATTCTGATGACCACTTGAAACTCACTTCCTCAACATCGTAATACTTGCTGATGTAACTATCAAGTTTTGCAAAACAGAATTCCGTATTCTCATTATGTCCTGTTTTGTGATCTTCTCCTCCAGCAATCAGGTATTTCTGTCCGTTTACTTCCTGTGTTCTGTAATAGTGATACGGTTCGTACATATCATAAGCTAAATGCTCAGGATATTTTCCATCAGCCAGCTTAACTGCTATAGCATAACTGCGATACGGTGCACAACGAAAATGAAGCAGGTTAATTCCCGGAGGAATATGCGTAGCAAAGATCATCTTCCTTGCTCTGATCACTCCGAGATTTGTTCTTGCCTCTGCCAGCCCATTGCTTTCATAACTTTCGAGTTTGCAATTCTGTACAAGAAAACCTCCTGCTTTCTCGTATGCTTCAGCTAAGCCATAGATATATTTTGCAGGATGAAATTGTGCCTGTCCACTAAACTTTACTCCTTTCTCGAAAGGAATGGGAACAGGTATTTCATTCACATAACTGATATCTAATCCTACTTTCTTGCAGGCATCGAATATTTTTTCCAGCTCTTTTGTCTGATCAGGATTTTGGGAATACAGATATCCATCCTTGTGTTCGAATCCGCAATCGATATTGTATTGTTCAATATTACTTTTGATCGTTTCTATCGATTCTTTTACTGATTGAAAAACGAGCTGTGCACTCTTTTCCCCAAAATCACTGATAACCTGGTCGTATGTTGAATCGAGAAAAGTATTGAGATGGGCTGTTGTTCCTCCTGTTGTTCCAAAGCCAATGTTGTGTGCCTCTATCAACAAGCATTCTTTCCCGGCTTTCTGTAATTCCAAAGCGGTTGATAATCCTGTGATTCCTCCACCAACGATCAATACATCAACAATTTTTTCGGGAACGATCTTGTGTTTTGGTTGATAAAGAGGCAAGGTCTCCTGCCACAAACTTTTGTTTGCACCGTCTCTTAGCATAGCAAGCGTTTTCTAAGAAGCCAAAAAACTATGCCTATGTTTCAGATGTTGAACTACTTGTTGAAGATTTCTCTACGATGGATTTTACAACAGTATCCAACTCATGGCAACTTGCTTCCATGTGGGCGAAAAGTTCTTTCTGCTGATCCATATTTATCTCTGCAGATTGTAATAAATGCAGCAAACCAAGAATATTTGCCAGAGGCTTTCTTACCTGGTGCGATTGCATCCAGGCTACTTCTTCCAATGCTTTTACATGTGCCTTTACCTGGTTCTCTGTTTCTTTTCTTTGTGTAATATCTCTTGCGAAACAGCCTACACCAATGATCTCGTTATGATCGTTATAAATAGGATTTACAATGATATCATAACACTCCTTTTTACCTCCGGTGATCACTTCTTCTTCTACCCTAAGGCTTTCGCCTTCGAAAGCTTTTTGAATATACTTGCTCCAGTTAGCAATGAAAGTTCCGGATAATGTTTCTTCAAACTCCATCCTCTTGGAAAGATCAGGTTCAAATCCGAATGTTTCTTTGAACTTCTTATTGAATGCTTCGTTAGCGGTTGCTATCACACCTGTGGTGTCTACCATCCAGATAAGATCATCCGAATTATTGATGAGTCCTTTTAGTTTTGTTTCAGATAACTGGATCTTTCTCTGAGCCTGGATCTGCTCGTCAACATCAATTGCCAGTACCACTCTTGCTTTCGCATTACCGAAAGATGTGGCATGGGAAGAAACCCTTGCAAAGAAAATTCTTCCATCACGATCTTTATGACGCCATATACCTGCATCGTGATAACTTTTGGTAACAACCCGCTTTGCAAACATGAGTATAGAATCCTGGTCATCAGGTGGACGTATCTCTGTTATATTCATCTCCCTGAATTCTTCTACACTGTATTTGTATTTTGCTACAGCAGCATTATTTACGGTAAGAAACTTTAATGTGTTAATATCATATACCCACATTGGATGTGGATTGTCTTTAAACAATTTGCGGTACTCCTGTTCGTTTTGCCTGATCAGTTTATAATAATGAAGTACAATGAAGTAAAGACCGAATGCTGTTGCTATAATAAATCCAAGTCCTTTGATCGATTGAGCTGTTGTTTGCAGATTTTCGGGAACGATAAGTTCAACCACATAATCACTCAGAAAAATCCATAGCGATGCCATTAAAAAATAAAGGATCGATAATCTGAGTGGGTAATTCTTCATTACAAGGGTTCTGAGTCCTGAAAAAACACCAAGATAGCTGACAATTTACATAAACAATATGATTTGGGTGGAACGGCAATTATATTTGTGCCCGATGGGACAGAAAAAGCTGATCAGGTTTGCCGCAATCAAGGAGTTTCCAAATGTGCTGGAACATCCTTTGAACATGAAAGGACAGTGGAATCAATTCTTCAAAAACAATAATGATATTGTACTTGAACTGGCTTGTGGTAAAGGTGAGTACGCTGTAGGTTTGGGAACGTTGAGGCCGGATGAGAATTTTATTGGTGTTGATATTAAGGGAAACCGTATCTGGCGTGGCGCTAAAACGGCTTTAGACAACGGTTTACATAATGTTGCTTTTCTTAGAACTGAAATCGACAAGATCACTGATTATTTTGGTGAAAATGAAGTGAGTGAAATATGGATCACTTTTCCTGATCCGCAGCTTAGAACTTCGAAAGCAAAAAAGAGACTTACACATCCCAAGTTTTTGCGGCTTTACCAACAGTTATTAAAACCCGGAGCTTATATCAATTTAAAAACAGATAGCCCGGCTTTATACAACTTTACTAAAACAGTCATTGATCTGTACGACCTGGAATTAGTGGCAGATATGGATGATGTTTATAAATCATCAACTGTATTACCCGAATTACAAATCAAAACGCACTACGAGAAACTTGATATAGCACAGAGTAACAAAGTGCATTACCTTAGATTCAGACTAAATGGAGAGTTGCCGATAGAAAAAGATCTTACACTTAAAACGATCATCAGTGAGCAGGAAAATATTGGATGATGATGATTTTTATTACAATGATTCGGGATTGGTAGTGTTTACTGCTGAATACCTTTTGAATCGTGGTTATTGCTGCGGCAATGGATGTAAAAATTGTCCTTACGATTATAAAAATGTACCTGAGCCTAAACGTACACAACTGCTGAAAAAACGTGAGCAAGAAAGTAACAACGATAAAAAAAGCTAAGCCAGCAGCAAAAAAAGCTGCAGTAAAAAGATCTTCTGATCAATCTGGCTTTTTTGAAGATGTTTGGGAAGTGGTTAGGCTTATTCCCAAAGGCAGGGTTACTTCTTATGGTGCTATTGCCAATTACCTGGGAACAAAATTAAGTGCACGAATGGTGGGCTGGGCCATGAATGGAGCACACCGTGTTAAACCAAAAGTTCCTGCACATCGTGTTGTAAACAGGAATGGAATGTTATCAGGAAAGATGCATTTCGATACACCTACAGCCATGCGGGAATTGCTAGAAAAAGAAAAGATCAAAGTAAAGAATGATACGATCATCGACTTTAAAAAGCACTACTGGGATCCGATGCAGGAATTAGGACTATAAGCTGCGAACAAGGTCTTCAGGTTCTCCTATTCTCTCTGCGATCTTCTTTGCTGATGGATATTCAACCACGTATCGCAATACGATTATAAATACAATAATATAAAGTCTTGGCTCCAGGATCAGGAAGTAACCAAAGATCGCTAGCAATGCAGGAACTTCAAGTAATGCATATGTTCGTATAGCAGCTGCACGATATCTCTCCAGTTTTACATGTGCGTCACTAAGCAAAGAAATCTTTTTAGCATCTTTTTGCAGCAATCCTGAGGCGATAGTAACACAAATGGCGGCAATAGCAAGAACCACTAAGAACAGGTTTTCTTTCACTTTAATCTCCGTAATTAATGGCTCTGCATGTAAATTGATAAAATAGGTTACACCCGAAAAAAGCAGCATACCTATCAGCATACCAAAATATAAAATCCGCAATGAGAGAAGTATTGAAGGCTTATTTGTTTCCATCTATGTGTAATAAGGGTTGATCATTAAATACACCAAAGGTCCGGTGGCAGCAACATATAACCACAATGGCCATGTGTATCTTGAAAGTTTTTTGTGCTTCTCATACTCACCTGTTAATCCCCTGTACGCTGTAAAAAGTATAAAAGGCAATATCACTGCTGCCAGTAAAATATGTGTTGAGAGTAATGCGAAGTACACATAACGAATAGCTCCTTCACCGCCGAATTTCGTTTCGCCTGCCAGCATGTGATGAGCAATATAGGATACAAGAAAAACGATTGAAAGATACATTGCAGCAAACATGAGTTTTTTATGCTGCAGGTAGTTTTTCTTTCTCACTGCAATATAAGCTGCGATCAAAAGAATCGTAACCAATGTATTGATGATAGCATTGATCAATGCAAATACGTGAGGATCAAATCCAAGGTCAACATCAAGCTTTGGAATAATTCCAAGGCTTACTATCACTGCAAACACAACAAACGAAAATATGATGATGAGAATTTTCGCTTGCTTATCATTCTTCTTAATAGTTGGAGCTAACATATTCTCAGGCTTTTGCTTCTGTAACTTTTCTACGTCGGCGTATGTATAAAACGAACGCTATTATCATGAATACAATAATGAGCCATAACCATGAAAGGCTTATGATCTGCTGGAAAAAAGTTCCTTTTTTGGTATTGTCTTTCTCCAGCATCAGCAAACCAACATCCTGCGCCAGCTTTGAAAGCGCCGAAGAATCTGTTCCATCATAATAACCTCTTACAAGAAAATTCTTATCGAGCAATACAAACTTGGGAGAGTGAATGAAAGAAGTGTCAACAGATCCGCCGCCTCTGTCTTCAACACCCATCTTTAGTTCGTTGATCGCAAAGTCGTAAATGTCTTTTTTTGGGCCTGTGAGAAACCACCAGTTATCGGGATTGGCGCTGAAACGATCTGCATAGGCTTTTAATACATGCACAGAATCATAAGCCGGATCAACAGTAAACGAAAGAAAATGTACGACAGATGAATCAACTTTTTTCGGCCCTTCTTTCTGCCTTGCAAAACTCGCCTGCAGTTTTTTCATATTGGCCGTCATCTTAGGACAAGGACCCAGGCAACGGGTGAACACAAAGTCTGCAATGATGATCTTGTTTTGTATATCGTACAGCTCAACGCTATCACCTAACTGGTTTACCAGACGAAAGTTTTCTGTACGATGCCATACAGTGTCAGAAAAACGTTTTCCATCTTGTACCCCTTCGATAA
This sequence comes from Chitinophagaceae bacterium, assembly GCA_024508725.1. Classification (GTDB taxonomy): domain Bacteria; phylum Bacteroidota; class Bacteroidia; order Chitinophagales; family Chitinophagaceae; genus JAEZDC01. The sequence goes on from JANINS010000003.1 coordinate 947,730, forward strand.
CATCATCAACATAATACTTTCTTGGCATCACAACAGTTCTTTCGCTGGCATACTTCACTGCCAGGTAACAAAGAACCGGTATCATGATCGCAACAAAAACAGTTAAGAAAGCTCTCTGGTTCATAGTATGTATATATAAAAATCGTCCCGGCATAAGCAGCCAGGACGATCTCAAAAATATTACAGGAATGTATTAATGACCTCCTCCGTGGCTGCCAGGATTTTCCGAAGATTTCTCCTGTGGCTTCACATCTTTCACATCATGCTTACCTTCTGTTGAGCCCTGGTGTGTTTTCTCTGTTGTTCTTTCTTTATAACCCGCATCATAAGTGTTTCTCAACTCTTTGAATGAGTTACCATCATACAGGAAAGCGATGATAAACCAAATGAACAATCCCAAAGGTACAACAATGGTCATGATCATGTTTCTTAACTCATGACCAAGGTGCATGAAATAAGAAACAATATAAAATGCTTTGGCTAACATGAGGATGATGATAATTCCTTTTAGGAAATGACGAAGAAATCCTTCATCCTTTAACCACAGGTACATTCCAAATCCTATTGCCAATTCAATTAGCGTTAACACCGATAGAATGATGGTGACCCGCCAGATTTCTTTTTTACCCGAATTAGTATCAGCATGTGCTGTATGTGCCATAATAATTAGTTGTGCAGTTTATTAAACCAGATAAAACATTGTAAATACGAATACCCAAACAAGGTCTACGAAGTGCCAGTATAAACCTACTTTTTCGATCATAAGATAATGACCTCTTCTCTCAAATACACCATTGATGGTCATTAACAAGACAATAATGTTGATCACAACTCCAGAGAATACGTGGAAGCCATGGAAACCGGTGATCGTAAAAAAGAAGTTGGTGAAATCCTGGTGACCAGTTGAGCCATCATGATTGGCAAAAGGATTGCTTCCCCACCATGCACCTTCATGATACAGGTGTGTCCACTCCCATGCCTGGCAACTTAAGAAGGCTATACCACCGACGATCGTCCAGATCATATACTTAATTACGCCGGCTTTATCACCTCTATGACCTGCATGTACTGCTAACACCATTGTTACAGAACTAACGATGAGGATAAACGTCATCAAGCTCACAAACAACAGCGGAAGTCCATTACCCAGTCCAGGAAACGATTGGAAAACTTCGTTAGGGTCAGGCCAGCCATTCGCTGAAAACCTTACCGTACCATAAGCAATTAGAAAAGCGCCAAAAGTAAAGGCATCACTCATCAGGAAGTACCACATCATCAATTTGCCATATTCCACATTGAATGGGCTACGGCCACCACTCCACCACTTAGTTCCTGTTGTTGTAACAGTTGTTGACATCTGGTTTTAGATATTTGGTTCGCAAATTTATTCTCTACTATCTAATTACTACAGAAAACATGCATTTTTCTATAGTACAATTACATCCAATTTAAAAAGATAAAAAGATACACCCAAAGCAGGTCTACGAAATGCCAGTACGTACCCATTATCTCAATTCCGGTGCTGCTATACACTTTCCTGTTGCCGATGTATGCTCTTAAGAACAATATTATCAAAGCAATCACTCCACCCAATACGTGCAATCCATGCAGCCCGAAAATTATTCCTACAAAAGATGCCGAAGGATTGCTGTCATATCCAAACAGTGGCATTCCACCTTCTTCGATCTTTCCAAATCCAATGAATTGAAGCACCACGAAAGCAATACCAAGCAGGGTTGTTAAACCAAGTAATGCTCTGTAACGGCTCATCTCTCTTGCCTTGAACGACTTTATTGAGAGGTGCATTGTTACACTACTTAAAATGATCGTTAATGTTGAGTACCAGAACACCGTTGGCAATTCAAACTCTATCCACTGGCTATTGGCTTTCTTAACAATGTAAGCACTGGTTAAACCGGCAAACATCATTACGATCGATGCTAATGCAACCCACATGGTAAACTTATGTGGATGCAATCTTTTTCTTTCCTGCGAAACACTCATATTCATCATCACTTACTTAAAATTCCAGATTAAGAAAATTCCAAATTCCAGTTAAGGAAGCTTATTGATCATTGTAGTGAAAATCTTGCGAAGTTGAGTTGCCTCATCAACCAAAATTACACGTAAAGTATCCAACTCTTCATCGTCAAAAGTTTCACAAAGCCCTAAAAAGTGAATGCTCTCTTTGGCTTCCTTTCTGCACACTTTCAATCTGTACTTCAAATCTCCCTTACCTACATTTTCATTTGCCTCAATATAATTTGCTCCAACCGAGCCACTTGATCTTACTAATTGTTTAGAATCTTCAAAGTTTCCAATGTCTTTTTTTAGTTTCCGACAGAAAATCCTCACTTTTTTTCCAAACTGAAAACATCTTTCTTCCAACGGATGATCAAACATAAATTCAAGTTTAAGTCTGGTTCTCCTTGGAATTTGGAATTTTCCTTTTGGAATTTTACCTGATTTTATCCGCCAGTAACGCTAATAAAACAATCGGTAAATAAATATAACTGCTGAACATCACTCGTCTTGCAGACTTCACACTCATATCGCTGTACAATCTAACCGACTGCACAACCATAAAAATGTTGGCAAACAAAACGATCCACATACTCAACGTTCCTGTTAATCCATAATAAAACGGCAATAAACCAACAGGTATCATCAACACCGAATACATGATTGCCTGCAAAGCGGTGAACTTAGTTGGCCCTTTATCAGAAGGCAACAACTTAAATCCAACACGGCTGTAGTCTTGGTGAGCTACCCAGGCAATTGCCCAGAAATGCGGAAACTGCCACAGGAACTGAATTCCAAACAAAGCCCATCCGGCCATATTCGATATCTCTGCGCCATTCTCCAAAGTAACAGTTGCAAAGGGGTTGATCACTCCTGTTCCTGCTACCCAGCCGATCAAACATGGTAAAGCACCAGGAAAAGCACCTACCAAAACTGCAATGCTGTTCACCTTTTTTAATGGTGTGTATATATAAGCATACAGGAACAAGCTGAACAACGAAAGCAATGCAGAATCAAGGTTAAAGAAGTACCACATCATGGCAACTCCGGCTAAACCTGCAAGCAATGCAAAAGTGTATGCTTCCTGCTGGCTCATTCTACCAGCTGCAACAGGTCTTTTACCTGTTCTTTTCATCTGGGCATCTGTATCTTTTTCTACAGCCTGGTTAATGGCATTCGCACTTCCTGTTACCAGCATTCCCGCTAAAAACAAAAGCCCGATCATTTTCCAGTTGAACTCCACAACTGTAGGAGCCAGCAAATAACAAATCACACAAGAGAAAACAACTGTGAAGCTTAAAGTGAACTTCATCAGCTGCATATAATCCTTCACCTTAGCTTTCATCGAAAACTCAAGCGAAGCATTCTCCTGTAAATCCGCTTTTGCCATCATACTCATTTTCATCCGCTCTTTAAAACAATGCCCTGACTGCATCAGGGCATTTATATATTCAAGGTTTCCACCTGTTTAAAAGATCGAAACCTTTAAGAATTAGTGGTGATTGGTTTCGTTTGCACCAACCGGAGTTGTTTGTGGTATAAACTCCTGACCATCCTTACCGTAATCGTATGCCCAACGATGTACTTCAGGAATTTCGCCAACCCAGTTACCATGACCAGGATTGATTGGAGTGGTCCACTCAAGTGTGGTAGCACCCCATGGATTCTGAGATCTTACTCTTCTTCCTTTAAATATTGAATAGAAGAAGTTGAATAAGAATAACAATTGCACAGCGAAAACGATCATAGCTACCAGGCTGATGAATTTATTCAGCTCAATAAATTGCTTGAAGCTTTCCCACTGGCTGTAGTCATAATAACGACGAGGCATACCGGCCAAACCTTCATAGTGCATAGGCCAGAAGATGAGATAAGCACCGATCATAGTTACCCAGAAGTGGATGTAACCCATTGTATTGTTCATATACCTGCCGTACATCTTAGGATACCAGTGGTAGATACCGCAGAACATTCCGAACATACCGGCCACACCCATTACAATATGGAAGTGAGCGATAACAAAATATGTATCGTGCAGGTGAATATCCAAGGCTGAGTTACCAAGCCAGATACCTGTTAAACCACCAGAGATAAATAAGCTCACAAATCCGATGGCGAACAACATTCCCGGTGTAAATCGAATACTACCTCTCCAGATCGTGGTAAGCCAGTTAAATACTTTAATGGCAGAAGGAACAGCAATCAATAAAGTAAGTAATACGAAAATTGATCCTAAGAATGGATTCAATCCGGTAACGAACATGTGGTGAGCCCAAACAAGGAATGCAAGTACAGTGATAGCGAAGAGAGAACCGATCATAGCCATATATCCGAATATCGGTTTCCTTGAGTTTACGGCCATCACTTCTGAAACCATTCCCATGGCCGGAAGAATAATGATGTATACCTCAGGATGGCCTAAGAACCAGAACAAGTGCTGGTAAAGTACGGCATTACCACCTTCGTTAGGTAAAGCACCAACGTTATTGGTCGCAATAAAAATATCAGATAAATAGAAGCTCGTTCCAAAGTTTCTATCGAAGATCAAAAGAATAAAACCCGAAAGCAAAACAGGGAAAGACAATACTCCAAGAATAGCAGTGAAGAACAATGCCCAGATAGTCAGCGGCATTCTTGTCATGCTCATTCCTTTTGTACGCATATTAAGAATGGTAGCGATATAGTTCAAACCTCCTAATAATGACGATACAACGAATAAAGCCATAGCGATCAACCAGAGATCCATACCTACACCGGAACCAGGTTGAGCCGAAGCCAGTGCACTCAATGGAGGATAAGCTGTCCATCCACCACTAAACGGACCAGTTTCAACAAAGATCGATGATAACATCACCAAGCTTGCTGCAAGGAAAAACCAGTAACTCAACATGTTCAGCATTGGAGAGGCCATATCTCTTGCTCCAACCTGAAGAGGTATTAACAGGTTAGCGAAAGTTCCGCTCAGTCCGGCTGTTAATACAAAGAATACGAGTACTGTTCCGTGAATGGTAACGAGTGAATAATACGATTCAGCAGTGATCTGTCCTTTATCGTTTACCCATTTACCCAAAAGGTCTTTCATCCAATGGAATTCAGCCTCAGGATATCCTAACTGGAAACGGAAAAGTACAGACATCAAACCACCAATGATAGCCCAAACCATTCCTGTGATAAGGAATTGTTTAGCGATCATTTTATGATCCATGCTGAAGACATATTTTGATATAAAAGTCTCATGGTGATGATGCTCATGGTGAGCATCATGAGAATGTACGTCGTGTGAATGCAAAACAGCTTCGTTACTCATATCTTCTGGTCTTTCGAAAATTATTTAAGTTTCAGCTGAGCAGTTTGTGCACCTGCTTTTGCTGTCGTATCTACTTTCTTATTAGGATCAGCGTCAGGGAAAGCCGTGTAATAAGCCGGCTTCTGGTTCATCATCCAGGCATCGAATTGCTCCTGTGTTACCACTACGATAGTTCCCTTCATTGAATAGTGACCGTTTCCGCACATTTGGTCACAAGCTATCTCGTAAGTAAAGTTTGGATTGCCTGTTTTCTCAGCCATTTCTTTAGTAGTGAACTGAGGTGTGAACCAAAGTGTTGTTGGCATACCAGGCACAGCATCCATTTTCATCCTGAAATGTGGTAAACCAACATCATGTATCACATCTCTTGCATTGATGATGAGCTTAACAGGTTTGCCTTTGATCAGATACATTGTTTGAGCTGCAAAGATGTCGTCAAAGTTGTGGGCATCTGCTTTAAAGTTCATATCCCTTGTACCGCCACGTGAATTCTTTACATGGATCGTGGTATCTCTCCAAACCTGGCCTAAGTTGTTACCAGCAGCTTCGTCGATCAAACGGAAATATTTCTTTCCAAAAACGCCATCTTTTCCCGGATAACGGAACATCCATGAGAATTGTTTACCGGTAACCTCAACCACCATTGCATCTTTAGGAGCATCTCCTGTAAAAATGAACCAGTTTCTTAAACCAATAACAACCAGTACTGTTAAAGCGATAGCAGGAACAACAGTCCAGATGATCTCTAATTTGTTGTTATGAGGGAAGAAGAACGGTTTGCGTTTATCAGTTTCCTGGTATTTATAAGCAAACCAGAAAAGAAGGATTTGAGTGATGATGAATACGATCCCTGTTACAGCAAGCGTAACCCATAACATCTCATCCACTTTTTTTCCTTCAACACTTGCAGATTCGTGTGGCAGTAACGTTTTGTCGTAATACAACTCATTACACCACCAAACACCGATGAGTCCCAAAACCAGGAAAGCAATCATCAGAAATCCGTTGATCTTGTTGTTCTGTTTACGGGATACTTCCTCTCCTTTTAATATAGATACATATTCGCTGGCTTTAGCGATCTGGAAGATCACCACGAATATTAAAACAATAACTGCTATTACAAAAAACATCGTATCTAAGTTTTAATCTGGTTCTCTATTGTTGTGCGCTACTACTTTATTAAGTATGGTGAATGATACTTTCTTTGAGGAAAGGATGGTGTTTCGCCACAAGTGGTTTACTTGCCAATGCTCTGCTAACACCAAATATCATTATACCAACGAATAATCCCATAATTCCGAAATCAAACCACCAGTAATCTCCCCATGTAACATGAGTTGGAGAAATACTGCCGATGATCATTTGATAGAAATCCATCCAGTGACCGAACAGGATCAGCACTGCCATGAAAGTCATCAAAGTATAGTTACGCTTAGATCCTCTTCTCATCAGGATCAATAACGGACAAATAAAGTTGATAATCAGGTTCAGGAAGAAAATGCCTTTATAAGGACCTTTTACTCTATGCCAGAAGTAAACTGTTTCTTCAGGCTGGTTAGAATACCAGATCAACATGTATTGAGCAAACCACAGGTATGTCCAGAAGATCGAGAATGCAAACATGAACTTACCAATATCGTGAAGGTGTTCTTCGTTTACGATCTCGAGATATCCTTTGTTTTTGAGATAGATCACCCAGATAGCGATCAACGCCATACCTGCAACGAACGTACTTGCAAATGTGTACCAGCTGTACATGGTAGAATACCAGTGAGCATCGATACTCATATTCCAGAGCCAAGGCACTGTAGAACCAACAGTTAATGCAAACCAAACGATGAAAAGAGATGCACTCACTGTATTTCTCCAGATAAAGCTTGCGCCTTTTTCATTGTTCATGTGACCAGCATCTGCTTCAGCACTCAGCTTTCTCATTCTCCAGCCAAGTAAGCTCCACAAACCAATGGTTAACGTTGTCCAGATAACATAAAACGTAGGATTAAGAAATCCGAGCTTTCCTTTTAAGATCGGATCGCTTGCTGCTTCTTCACTATTCCAGTGATAGATATGTGTTCCAAAAAGAACCACCATCAGGATCACGAAAGTGATCACACCGAAAATAGGAACAAGGGTAGAGATCGCTTCAGAAACTCTTCTGAAAGCCATTTGCCAGCCACCCATTGCTAATGTTGTAGCACATATAAAGAACATTGCAGCATTGGTAATGAGCAGGAAGAACTCTGCATTATACATCAGCGTACCCCAGAAGATATGGCTGCCGGGAACTTCATGTCCACCATGTTCGCCACCACCATGATCTGCTCCTATAAAAATATAGCCGAGTATCAAAGCAAGTACCCCTATAGCCATCAGGCCGAAGGACCATGTTCTCATTTTACCCGGTGTTTCAAATCGTTCTCTAAGTGCCATCGTTAAACTTTTATGTCCAGTTAGTTTAAATTATTTCATTGCAGCTCCGGTAGTATCCTTACCTGCTCCTGTATTCACTGTTCCTGTTGCCGGAGAAGCTGATGCTCCTGCAGCACCTTTACCTTTTGCCTGCTGTGATTTGATGTAGTGGATCACCATCCATCTTTGCTTGGTATTTAATTGAGCACCATAAGGACCCATTGCATTCTTACCATAAGTAACAGAATACATCATCTGGCCTTCTGGCATTGCTTCGTATTTTGGATCTCCTTTTAAAGTTGCAGGTTTAGAAGTGAATTTTCCGCTGGCGAACAAAGGACCATTTCCGTCTAATGCAGTTCCATGGCAAATCGCACATTGGATCAGGTACAAACGCTCTGCTTCAACAGAGTCAGCTGCCGATAAACTTGTAATAGGGTTGCTTACAGCTCGTGAAGCATAATAATTAACCGTATCACCTAATTTATCTTTTGGGATATGGAATAATCCTTCAACACCTCTTGCTACAGTTCCAGGAACCGGCATATTGGTGTAGTTGATTCCTTCTTCTTTCAGCTGGCTATGATCTGCATACGTTTCATATGCACGGCTGTAAGCCATATCTGGCATGTAGGCATCACTTGGATCTCTCTTAACTCCACCACAGCCTACCATAACGGCTGAACCAAATAAAGCAACTATGATAAATAATTTTTTCATCCGGGTTTTTGTATTTGATTAAGCAACTACTGCTACTTCCTTCCTGTTTTCAAAAGGTATTTCATCTTTGTCGTAACGACCTAACCACCAGCCATCTTCAGCGATCTCTTCGTAAGTTTCTAATGCACCATTATTCGATAAAAATCCTTTCAGATCATCGATGTTGGTTTTTCCGGTGGTTTCTATCACCATCACAAACAGATCATCTGTTGCTCTTTTATGAAACACATGCTTCTTTACAAACGGAGCCAGCTGGCACAGGTAACAGAATGTTAGTACCATTCCTACGGCAGAAAACAATACTGTTAACTCGAATATGATGGGTATCCATGCCGGCAAAGCGAAATGCGGTTTACCACCAATATTCAAGGGCCAGTCTTTGGTAAAGATCCAGCTGATACAACCCAAAGCTGTAGTTGTACCGGTGATCCCGTAAATAAATCCTGCAGTATGCAAGCTCGTTTCTCTTAAACCCATTGCATGATCCAAACCATGAACAGGGAAAGGAGTATAAACGTCGTGTAACTTATAACCTGCAGTACGAACTTTCTTCACTGCCGGAAACAGTACATCCTCATCGTTAAATAATCCTACAACAAATTTCTTTTTTGCCATTTTGTAAGCTTTCGTACTTCGTATTTCTTATTGCGTACTTCTTATTAATGGTGTTCCATTCCGCTTGAACCTCTTCCATGTGCTCCTGTATTCTCGATGTGAGCATACTTGTAAGCAAATTCTTCCATCGGAGCCTCTTCAATATGTCCCACTTTAGCCTTATAGCTTTCACCGGTCGTTTTCAATACGTGTTTGATCTCGGCGATCGCAATAACAGGGAAGTATTTAGAGAATAAGAAGAAGCAGGTAAAGAACAATCCGAAAGTTCCCATATAGAAACCAATTTCCCATATCGTTGGACTGTAATAAACAGACCAGGAAGAAGGAAGATAATCACGATACAATGAGGTAACGATGATCACAAAACGTTCGAACCACATACCTACGTTCACGATCACACTCATAAAGAAAGTGATGAAAATGTTTCTTCTGAATTTGCGGAACCAGAATATCTGCGGACTCAATACGTTACAAGCCATCATACCCCAGTAGCTCCATCCGTAAGGAGAGAACAGGTTGGCACGGCTGTACCAGAAGGTATAACCTTCATATTTGTTTTGAGAATACCATCCCATGAACAATTCGGTCAAATATGCTACACCTACAATAGAACCGGTTAATACAATAACCTTATTCATTGCTTCGATGTGACCCATCGTAATATAATCCTGCAAACCGTACACTTTCCTGATAACAAGAAGCAAGGTTTGCGTCATTGCAAAACCAGAGAAGATCGCACCGGCAACAAAGTAAGGAGGGAAGATGGTAGTGTGCCATCCGGGAATTACTGATGTTGCGAAGTCAAACGATACGATCGTGTGTACCGAAAGTACGAGTGGTGTAGAAAGACCGGCAAGTACCAGCGATAAAGCTTCGTGACGCTGCCAGTGTTTGGTAGAACCGCTCCATCCAAAAGAAGCGATACCGTATAATCTTTTTCTGAGTTTGGTTTTAGCCCGGTCTCTAACTGTTCCAAAGTCAGGTATCAAACCAGAATACCAGAACAATAATGATACAGTGAAGTAAGTAGAGATCGCAAATACGTCCCAAAGAAGCGGTGAGTTAAAATTCACCCATAGCGGACCTCTTGTATTTGGATAAGGTAATACGAAGAATGCCATCCACACACGACCCATGTGGAAGATCGGGAACTGACCGGCACACATTACGGCAAAGATCGTCATCGCTTCAGCAGCTCTGTTCACACCGGTTCTCCAACCTTGTCTAAAGAGTAACAAGATCGCTGAGATGAGTGTTCCGGCGTGACCAATACCTACCCACCATACGAAGTTGGTGATGTCCCAACCCCAACCCACTGTTTTGTTCAGGTTCCACTGACCAATACCGTAAGTAACCTCACGATAAACGCTGTACACACCAAACAACAACAATGCAACCGAAGTAAAGAAGCCGATATACCAAAGCTTGCTTGGTTTGGCTTCGATCGGGCGGCAAATATCTTCAGTAACCTGGTGATAATCTTTCGTTCCGTACACCAAAGGTTCCCTTAGCTGCGATTCGTATTTAATTGATGCCATAATCTATAATCTTCAAGCTGTAAGCGATTGCCGTAGCTTGTTTTTTATTTAGTCAACTTTCAAATCTCTGTTCGTCTTCCGTTGCGTCGCACTCTTGTACTTTCTGAACTTTATTCAGCAGTTTAGTTAGAGGCAACTTTACATTCTCCAAGAATTCCGTAAGCATTTGTTGCTCCATATGGATCTCCTATTCTGATACCAATATATCCAGCCTTAGTATAAATAGGAATAACCTTACTCAAAACCAATGTTCCTCCTTTATTATCGTAGTTACCGCTTGCAGTTATTACAGTATAATTATCGCTTCCATTTACAGGAGCAACTCTGGTGTAATACCACGTATTCTCACTTACCTGAGTTGACCCATTAAAGGTTCCGTTTAAAGACAGAAAGCTCAAATCAACTCCCTGTATTGCAGGAAGACCGTCATTAGAGGTCTTGTCGTACTTAATTTGCGGGACTATATCAACATACTGCCCACCACCAACTACTTTCCACTTATAGTAGATGGTTTTACCATTAAACCTGATCTCGTTTTTAGTTTGAAGCCTTGCCCCTAATCGATAAGACTGACCAATAAACTTCACACCTTCCGCTGTGCTATTGTATGTGGTAGCTCCTGGTGTTAACTGGTATGTGCCTCCTGCGTTTGTATAGGAATATGCATCCCAATTAGGAGCTAACATAAGAAAACTTGTATCGACAGCCTGTACAAGATTGGTTGTTGTATCATGTTTTATTACCTCAACAGTTTTTGTACATGATGATATTGTTGAACCGATAACAAGTACACCAATAAAGAGTATAAGGGCTTTGGCTAAAATAAATTTCTTCATTTTGTTGATTTGCTTATCAGTTATTTAATTACCGTGTGTTCCTCCACCCTTTTTACCCTCATTCTTCGCTTCGTGCTTATCACCTCCTGTTTCGCTTCCACTGTGTTCCATCCTGTCAGTATTTCTCACTTTAGCCAGGTAGTTCACATTTGGTAGAGTATGCAGTTGCTCTAAGCTGTAATAAGTTCTGTAAGGATTTTCTGCTCTGTGAATGCTGATGGCACTATGACCAGAATTCACGTTACCGAATGTGATCGCATCAGCCGGACAAGCCTGCTGACAAGCTGTTTTTACATCCCATTTGCCTTCTTCACCAGTAACTAAAGGACGATTTTCTTTTTTCGCCTCGAGTTTACCAGCTTGTGTACGTTGAACGCAGAAAGAACATTTTTCCATTACACCTCTTGAACGAACTGTAACATCTGGGTTCAATACCATTCTGGTAAGCGGGTCATTTCTGTCAATTCTCAGGTCATCCCACTCATCATGATTGCCAGGGAAGCTATCAGCTCCCAGATAATCAGACCAGTTAAAACGACGTACTTTATATGGACAGTTGTTAGCACAATATCTTGTACCGATACAACGGTTATATACCATCTGGTTAACACCTTCGCTGTTGTGCATTGTAGCAGCAACCGGACAAACGTTCTCGCATGGAGCATTATCACAATGCTGGCAAAGCATCGGCTGGAACACCACGTTCGGATTACTCATATCGCCGCTGTAATAACGATCGATACGTAACCAGTGCATATCGTGGAAGCGCATTACTTCAGCCTTTCCAACAACCGGTACGTTGTTCTCGATATGACAAGCCACAACGCAGGCGTGACAACCTGTACAAGAGTTCAGGTCTATGCTCATTCCCCATTTAACTCCTGGTTTCTCGTAATATGGATAGATCGTTCCTTTCTTCTCAAAATCTTTTACGCCACCCCAAGGCTTTAGCTCAGCTTCTCTCTCTTCCAGAACTTCTTTAGGGTTATGCTGGAATTCGGCCAGGCTTAATTCCTTCATCACCTCTGTACGCTTACCCTGAGATGTATCGTACGTATTGTGTGTTTGAACAAAGGCTACATCGTAAGTACCACCTGCTTTTTCGATGGTAACATTTGGATTGATGTAATCAACAGTGCCGTTGTTCCATGTTGCGAATTGGAAAACGTTTTTACCGATCGGCTGGCCATTATCCTGTGATGCTTTACCTACAGAAGCGATCCTTCCATAACCTACAGCAATACCAATTGCTTTTGGATGCACACCCGGAATGATCACTGCAGGAAGCTCAACACTCTTTCCGTTATAAGTAACTTTTACTACTTTTTTACCTGGATTTACTTCGTAACTATCAGCCTGGCCGGTATTATTCAGATCTATATCGAGCAACTCTTTCGCCATTGCAGGAGAAACGATCACATAGTTATCCCAGCTTGCTCTTGTAACAGGATCCGGTGTTTCCATCAACCATGGATTCGAAGCACCGTTAGCACCTACAGTTGTTTTCTGGTATAAGAACAATTCAACTTTACCGGCTTGCTTTGCAGTTACCGCTGCAACCGCAGCACTCACATTCGGAGCAACTGAACCACCACCTGCAGCAGCAGAAGTTGCCGTTACAACAGGAGCGATCACTGGTTTAGAACCAGTAGAATCAGTTGTTGCCCCTGAGCCCTGAGCAGTGAAAGTTGATGCAGTTGATCCACCTGGATTCAACACACCATCTTGTAGTATCTTATCCCAACCAGCTTCTCCTCCTGCTTTTGCACTCCAGTATTGTTTCAGGAATGCAGCATAAGGCTGAGCATTTCCGCTCCACTTTAACAGGCTATCCTGCCATTGACGTGTTTTGAAGAGCGGGAATATAGTTGGCTGAATGAAAGAATAATATCCTGGCTTTGGTTCTGCATCACCCCAGCTCTCTAAGAAATGATTGTCTGCAATAATGTATTTGCAAAGTGTGGCAGTCTCATCAAGTTTTGGATTGAAAGAGATCGTTACCGGAACTTTTTTTAATCCTTCAGTGAAACCTGCTGCATCAACCCAGCTATAAGCAGGATTTGCTTCGTGGATCAACAGTGCACCAATACTGCCGGCTTTCATATCATTCACCAGCGTAGCCATGTCACTGTCAAGACCTTGTTTTGTATTGAGTGGCTGGCTGAAATCAACAGTTGTTCCGTTGGCACCGATCGCAGCATTGATAGCATTTACAATCGTTTGAACGTTCACATCATTGCTTCCGCTAACAACCAAACCACCACCTTTCTTCAACTCAGCTGCGGCTCTTGTGATGCCATCAGCCAAAGCTTTATCATTAATTCCGGTAGCGCCTCCACCATTCACTGCACTTAATAAAGCAGCAGCTACAATACCCAATTGAGATGGAAGGCATAAATATCTTTCATCAGCATTTGCACCTGTCTGGCTCAGAACCGGCTCAAACTGGAAGTGCTTGCTCATGGTTGGATTCTTCTCATTGATCTTTCTTCCCTTAGCATACAGCTTATTGAACTCAACCGGAGCCAACCAGCTTCCAAGGAAATCTGCCGCGATACTTACGATCGTTTTTGCACGGTCGAAACGGTAAGAAGGAATTCTTCTTCCATTAGCTTGCAGTAAACCACTGTAAGAGATGGTGTCGTATTGAACGTGACGACCACCAGGGAATTTCGCCAGGAATTGAGCGATCACATCTTTTGTAGATGGCGAAATCACTGTTCCTGTTAATAAAACCAATGGCTTGCTTAATGTTGAAAGATCAGCAGCAATAGCCTTATCAATACTTTCGAAAGTTGCTTCGTTGAATTTGTTGTTCGAACCTTTGATCATTGGTTTTCGAACTCTGGCAGTATCGTACAGATCCAACACAGAAGATTGTACTCTTGCAGATGTACCACCCTGTGTGATCGGAGACATTTCATTCCCTTCGATCTTGATGGGACGACCATCTCTCACTTTTGCCAAAACACTCACGGCTTCTCCATCCTGCACATACGTAGTTGCATACCATTGAGCCACACCCGGAACAATATTCTCAGGTCTGTTCGCAAAAGGGATAGCCTTCTTTACAGGCACTTCACAACTCGCTGCTACGGCAGCTGCAGCTGTACTAAAGCCTAAGTATTTTAAGAAATCTCTCCTTGGAGTAGCAGCCTCTAAAAAACTGCCGTTGTCTGCAGCTTCAAAAGGCAGTTCTTCCTTGAACTCGTCTTTGGTAGATTGCTGGTAAGCCTCTGAGTTGTTCAACTCCCCAAAACTTTGCCAGTGCTTTTTATTCTCCATATTCGCCTTCTCTCCTTTAAATCAGGAGTATTTTGGTTTGCTTATGAAAGTTATATAGTCGATTTCCACTCTTAATTCCTTGTTAGGATTGAGGGTGGGGCTTAGTAGTGACATTTTTGACATTCTGTAGCGCCGATCATATCTGCTGTAATGCCTTTTGTGCTATCGATCTGTCCGTTCTTCAGTTGATTATGATATTTCTCGTAGATGCTATAGAATCCGTTCTCTTTGAACTGAACTTTTGTTTCTCTGTGACAGTTGATACACCATCCCATGCTAAGGTCGGCAAATTGCTTTACCTCGTCCATTTTCTGGATCTCACCATGGCAAGTCTGACATTGTACTTTACCCACTTTAACGTGTTGCGCATGGTTAAAGTAAACGTGGTCAGGTAAGTTATGGATCTTCACCCATTCAACAGGCTTGGTTTTTCCAAGCTCCATATCCCAGGTATTAGCGTTTTTGCCCGGCTCAAAACCAACGGCTTTGTAAAGCTTTTGGATCTCTGCAGTTCCGTTCACTTCTGTTCCGTCTTCTTTATAGATCTTTTCACCAGTGTATTCGCTGATGTTCATGTGACAGTTCATACAAGTGTTCAGCGAAGGAATATTTGCATGTTTTCCTTCTTCTGCACCACCATGACAGTATAAACAGCTGATCTGGTTTACACCGGCGTGAACTTTATGAGAGTAATAGATTGGTTGCTCAGGCTGGTAATCTTTGTTTCTTCCCAGGTTGATCGCACCTTTTACAGTATAATAACCACCCACCAGGAATAAAATCACAATACCCAAAGCGATATAAGCCTTATTTCTATAGAAAGGAACCGGTTCGGTAGCTGGAATTCCTTCCCTATCGTCTGATAACTTCTTCAGGTTGCTGTTAACCTGTAATAAGATAAGTGCAACAACTGCAAGAATGAGTGTAAGAATTCCGAAAAGAAGTGAGTTGTCTCCCGTTTCAGTTGATCCACCTGTTGCTACTGTAGGAGTTACAGGAGGTTTGAAATCATCTACGTATTTAACGATTGCATCGATCTCAGCTTCAGTAAGGTTAGAGAAACCTTGCATCATCACTCCACCATACTCATTCTTAAGTGCCTGAGTATATGGATCTTTCGCCATGAATGCCGCTGGATTATGAACCCATGCATACAGGTTTTTTCTATCAGTCCAAGGACCTCTTTTGTCCAATCCCTGCAAAGCAGGACCAGTTCCTTTCTTCAAAGGATGGTGACAGGAAGCACAGTTCTGGTTAAACAACTGTTGTCCGTTCTGAGCCAGACCTTTATTTCCTATAAAAAAAACCAAAAAAGAGACGAATAGAGGCAGTATGGTTTTGGTAGCACTACGTCTGTCAATCATATTCACAAATCTTGTGATGAATGTGGAAAAGTTACCGTTAAACGGGTGCAAAAATATGACGCCGTATTGACAAAAGTGCAACGGTGTAAAAAAAATTTTTTCCTTGATGGGCTTGCGTTTCAGCGATTTTGACATTCTAATTTTTTTTACTGAACAAAAACTACCATTCTAAACAATGATTTTGGTCATCCGAGAAATCTGGATTTAGGTGTAGAAATTTGCTGCAGTTTTGCTGTCATGCTTCACCGGTTGAAAGAAAAATGGAACGTTTCGTGGACAAGGTTCACCCTAATCTTCCTCACTTTTGCTTTAGGCGGTAGTGCCTGTGCAAGATTGGGTAATTGGCTGCTTTCATTCGTCCTTACTGAAAAAAATGCCTGGTATTGGATCATTTACGTTCCTCTAATCACCATTTTATGGCCACTTTGCGTATTAACGATCAGCATTCCATTGGGACAATTCAGGTTTTTTACCAATTATCTCAGCAGAATGGGTAACAGGATATTTGGTAAACAATCAACCAAAACAAAAAGCATCGCCATATTCGCTTCAGGTACAGGAACCAATGCTAAAAAGATCATCGACCATTTTAAAGAAAGTTCCGTTGCCAGGGTGGGTTTGATCGTTTGCAATAATCCAAATGCCGGTGTGCTGAATATTGCTGCAGACAATCACATTCCGGTAGTGATGGTGAACAGGAAAAGTTTTTTGACCGATACCGTATGTTTAGACGAATTGACATTGCACAAGATAGACCTGGTGGTGCTTGCCGGTTTCCTGTGGATGATCCCTAAATACCTGATCGAAGCTTACCCAAATAAGATCATCAATATTCATCCGGCATTGTTACCGAAGTTTGGTGGTAAGGGAATGTATGGCGAGAATGTTCATAAAGCAGTGATCGAAGCTGGAGAAAAAGAAAGTGGCATCACCATTCATTATGTAGATGAGCACTACGATAATGGCGATATCATCTTCCAGGCAAAGTGTGAAGTAAAGTATGGCGATTCTGTTTCAACACTAGCACAACGGATCCATGCTTTGGAACATGAGCATTTCCCTAAAGTAATAGAACAGATCATTAAAGGGTAGCGATCTATCTTTTTCTTCTTCCCAAAGTATTAAAACCGCCGATGGTGTACAAAGGGCAATAACCAATGGCTGATGTGATGGTGAAAACAATGCCGATCACCCAAAACACTGTTGCCAACGTAGAATTTGTTACCATTCCGGTGAAGTATAAAGCTGCAAATAATACTGCGATGGAGATGCGAACCACCCGATCAGCAGTTCCCATATTCGATTTCATATACATCATTTAAAAGAGAAAGAATATCGGCCAATATCTGCTCAACAGACTCCGATTTATCTGCCTAAACCTACAGAGATGTATTAGTATAATAAATGACTGTCGTCACTAATCAACAATCATCACATAATACCAATACCTGCTACTGATCGTTTTCAACTACAACAAAAGTAGAAAAGGCTACATCTGCTCATTTACATCTTACCAGCTTTGTACTGCAAAAACAATCATATGAAGATTGTAGTCACAGGCTCATTAGGCCACATTAGCAAACCACTTACCGCTTTATTGTTGCAGCAAGGACATTCAGTTACTGTGATCAGCAGTAATCCGGAACGAACATCCCAAATCGAAGAAATGGGGGCAAAGCCAGCCATAGGTTCTGTGAATGATGTTGCGTTCTTAACTGCAACTTTCAAGGGAGCAGATATAGTTTACCTGATGGAACCTCCGTTTAATTTTTTCGACTATAATCTTGACCTGGATGCATATTGGATAAACATTGCCAGGAGTTATGTGCAGGCAGTGGAACAATCAGGAGTAACCAAACTGGTTCATTTAAGCAGTATTGGAGCACATAGAAATAATAATGTTGGAATCCTATCCATTCACCATGAAGTAGAAAAATTACTTAGCCAGTTACCAGCTACTGTTTCTATTAAAACAATGCGGCCTGTTGGTTTTTATTATAACATGTTTGCTTTCATCTCATCAATAAAGAATGCCAATGCTATTATTCAAAATTATGGAGGTGATGAAAAAGAACCCTGGGTTTCACCTATTGATATCGCAACCGTGATAGCCGAAGAAATAAACCGGCCTTTTACTAAAAGAAGCATTCGTTATATCGCCAGCGATGAGGTTTCTCCAAATGAAGTGGCAACCATTTTAGGAAATGCGATTGGCAATAATAATATAAAATGGACCACTGTATCTGACACAGAATTCATTAGCAATCTGGTTCGTGCAGGTTTCAGCGAATCAACAGCAAGCCGTTTTGCAGAAATGAATGCCGGCAGAAGAAATGGAATATTATATGAAGATTATATTCAAAACAAACCCGAGTTGGGTAATATAAAATTGGCTGACTTTGCAAAAGAATTTGCCAGATTATATAACGCTTAAAAACAAAAACAATGAGTACTAAAAATAAGATCGCTTTGGTAACTGGCGGTAGCCGTGGATTGGGAAAGAACATGGCAATTGCACTGGCTAAAAAAGGTATAGACGTTGTGATCACTTACAACAGCAATAAAGAAGCTGCAGATAATGTTGTAGCAGAAATTCAATCTTTAGGCAGAAATGCTTTTGCACTGCAGTTGGATACCAGTAACCTTCAACAATTTGATGAGTTTATAAAAACCCTCACTTCATTATTAAAAGAGAAAACCGGGAACGATCATTTTGATTTCCTCATCAACAATGCAGGCACTGCTTTGTATGCACCTGTTACCGATGTAACAGAAGCCCAGATGGATGCTATCTATAATATCCACTATAAAGGAGTATTCTTCCTAACACAAAAAGCCCTTCCATTTTTAAATGATGGCGGTGGCATTGTAAATGTATCATCCGGTTTAACAAGAATAACTATGCCCGGCTCTTCAGTTTATGGTTCTCTAAAAGCAGCGATTGAAACACTCACCCGTTACTTTGCAAAAGAATTGGGAACAAGAAAGATCCGTGCAAACGTGATTGCACCTGGTGCCATTGAAACAGATTTTGGTGGTGGCCGTGTACGAGATAATAAAGAGATCAACGACCAGATTGCAGGCTTTACCGCTTTAGGTAGAGTTGGTTTACCAGATGATATTGGTGGTGTGGTTGCATTTCTCTGCACCGATGAAGCTTACTGGATAAATGGTCAACGCATTGAAGTTTCTGGTGGACAAATGTTATAATGAATAATCATTTTACTATGGCAAATCAAAAACCATATCCTATAAAAACGATCAGCGAGTTTCACCAGTTTAATGGTTTGCCCAAGCCTGAGCATCCACTCATCAGTATTGTTGATTTTGCTGATCTCAATCGCAAGTCTGATGAAGCTTCAACTGCATTGATCTTTGGTTATTACATTATTTCACTGAAACGGGGTGTAAGCAAAATGTTTTATGGCCAGCAACAGTACGATTTTGATGAAGGCGTATTGTATTTCATGGCACCTAACCAGATACTAAGAACGAATAACATTCCTAATGAACAACTGGAACGTTCAGGTTGGCTTTTGCTGATACACCCCGATTTCCTGTGGAATACATCACTTGCAAATAAGATCAGGAAATATGAATTCTTTGATTATTCGGTGAATGAAGCGTTGTTTCTTTCAGATAAAGAAGAAGAGATATTAAACAGCATCGTTCAAAACATACGAACCGAGTATCATTCTAATATTGATAAGTTCAGCCAGAGTGTGATCATAGCGCAACTCGAATTATTGCTCACTTATGCAGAACGATTCTATGAAAGACAGTTCATTACCCGGAAGATATCGAATCACCAGATACTCGATCGGCTGGAAAGTCTTTTGAACGATTATTTCAACAGTAATAATCTCATCGAAAAAGGATTACCAACTGTGCAGTATATTGCCAACACCTTGAATGTTTCTCCAAGCTATTTAAGTGGTTTGTTGAAAGTGCTAACAGGCCAAAGTACCCAGCAGCATATTCATGATAAGTTAATTGAGAAAGCAAAAGAGAAACTTTCAACTACCGATCTTTCAGTTAGCGAAATTGCTTATGAGTTGGGATTCGAACATCCACAATCATTCAGCAAGTTGTTCAAAACCAAAACAAATATTTCGCCGCTGGCATTCAGGCAATCGTTTAACTAGCGTTATAACGTCTTCTCCATATACACCACTCCGCTGATTGGATTAGGATAGTACGCAGTGGTTTCTTCAAATCCTAACTTCTTATACAAATGAATAGCAGGCTGCAATTTTTGTAGTGTATCCAGCTTCATTGAATTGTAACCAATGTTCTTTGCTGCTTCAATCAAATACCTGGTCAATGCCTCTCCTATTTTATGTTTCCGGAATGATGGTTTTACATACAAGCGTTTCATCTCACAAAATCCATCTCCAATATCTTTCAAAGCAATACATCCTGCCACGGCATTATTCCAGTAAGCAAGCAATAAAACTCCAGTGGGAGATGCATATTTTTTCAAAGGATCACGCACTTCATCATCAAAACTTTGAAAGCAAAGATTCTCGTCCAGTTCTTTCTGATATTCGGTGAACAGCTCACGGATCATATTCAATTCTTCGCCCTCTGCTGTAATAGATTGTATCGTTAGCATAAACCTTGTAAATTGTACAGCCAACATCCATTTATGAGAATATTGATCTGTATTTTATTTCCGCTTTTTTCTTTCGCACAAAATTATGCTGATGTGATCATCCGGAATGGAAAGATCATCGACGGTACTGGTAATTCCTGGTTCTATGGTGATGTTGCCGTTAAAGATGGAAAGATCACAGCCATTGGTAAGCTCAATAGCTGGAGATCTGCAAAAACCATTGATGCTACAGGCCTGATCGTTGCTCCTGGTTTTATTGATGTGCATACGCATATAGAAGATGATGAAACACGAAACCCCTATGCAACCAACTTCATTTATGATGGTGTAACTACAGTGGTTACCGGAAATTGCGGTGCTTCGAATATTGATGTAAAACGTTATTACAAATATCTCGACAGCATGAAGCTTTCTATCAATGTGGCTACGCTTATCGGTCATAACGATGTTCGTAAAGAAGTAATGGGAAAAGCCAATCGAAAACCAACCGAAGCGGAAATGCGTAGAATGGAAACCATTGTTGAACAGGCAATGAAAGATGGAGCAGTGGGTTTTTCAACAGGATTGATATACATACCCGGAACATATTCTTCAACAGATGAAGTAGTAAAGCTGGCTAAAGTGGCTGCTAAATACAATGGTGTGTATGCCACCCATATGAGAGATGAAGCCGATAGTGTTGTAGAAGCAATTGAAGAAGCGTTGCTGATAGGAAGAGAAGCAAAAATTCCTGTAGAAATATCTCATTTCAAGATCAGCGGTCAACACAATTGGGGCCGAAGCAAACAAACCCTGCCGATGATCATCAAGGCAAGAGAAGAAGGGCTGGATGTAACGATCGATCAATATCCTTACACAGCCAGCAGCACCGGCCTGAGTACTTTATTACCAGATGAACTGCTTTCAGACGGACAGGATTCGATCAATGCAAGATTGCAGAATTCAGAGATAAGAAAGTATGCTATTGATCACATGCTAAAAAAGCTGAAGAAACGCAAGTTGAAACATTTCAGTTATGCGGTAGTGGCTTCTTACAGAGCAGATACATCACTCAATGGAAAATCGATAGAAGAGATCAATACTTTAAAAGGAAGAAAACACAAAGCCAAAGCTGAAGCAGAAACCATTTTAGAAATGATGCAGAATGGTGGTGCTTCTATGGTACTGCATGGCATGAGTGAAGATGATGTGAAATATATCATGCAATATCCTTTTAACATGTTTGCCAGCGATGCAAGCATCAGGGTTTGGCAGCAGGGAAATCCTCACCCGAGAGGTTATGGTACCAATGCAAGAGTATTGAGTAAATATGTACGTGATGAGAAAGTGATCTCATTAGAAGAAGCCATCAGGCGTATGACCTCTCTTCCTGCACTAAAATTTCACCTGAAAAACAGGGGATTATTAAGAGAAGGTTATGCAGCAGACATTGTTGTTTTCTCAGAAAAGGATGTTGCCGATCTGTCCACATTCGAAAAGCCACATCAATATTCAACCGGCTTTAAATATGTATTGGTGAACGGCGCTGTAACGCTGGAAAATAGCAAACACAATGGCAGTAGAAATGGTGCAACAATATTGCGGTAAGCGTTTGAATCCTTAAATTTGATACTTAAGTACCCCAATCATGTCAAAGCCTAGACTTCTATTGATCGAAGACTCTGAGATATTGAGTTATACGCTTACTGAAATGCTTAACCAGGCTTTCGAGGTTACTTCTACCAACAGTGCAAAGAAAGCTTTCACGAACATTACGAGGATACAACCTGATATTGTTTTATTAGATATCATGGTAGAAGGTCCTATTAACGGTTTCATGCTATTAGAGAAGATGAAGTCGATGGATGAACTGGAAAATACGCCTGTGGTGATGATGAGTTCTATTGATGATGAGAATAAGATCACTAAAGCCCTGGAGATCGGTGCTACCGATTATATTGTAAAGCCCTTCAACTTCATTCATTTATTCTTAAAGCTGAAGAATCTCGTTTCACTTAAGTCAAAAACTGTTTTAGATACACAGGAAAAGTTGCTGATGAAGTCTGACTCTACACTTACATCCATGCAGCTCGACTTTAAAAAACGATTTGAAAAGATCACCGATAATCTCATCTCTACAAATGACTTTAGTATAAAAGAGATCGCACAAAGCTTATCGATGAGTGTTTCTACTGTTGAACGCTGGAGTAAAAAGATCTATGGCCTTACACCAAAAGAATACATTATCGATCGAAAATTGCTGCAGGCGGAAATCATGTTACGGCAAAACTCAGGTAATGTAAAAACGATTTCTTACAGGTTAGGATTTAACTCTGTTGCCTATTTCTGCAAATTGTTTAAGAAAAAATTTGGTACTTCTCCAGGCCAACTGGCAAGTAAGAAACGTTTGGCAGTTTCTGAAGCACAGACCTTGTAGATCATTAATTGAGTCATTATTCCATAGAAAAAAATAAGGCTGCGTTTTAAGCAGCCTTTGTAAATGATAGTATACGGATTAACTATTGCTTCATCAATTTCACCGTCTTCTTCTCTGTACCCTGAGTTACTTCTGCATAATATATTCCATTGCTGAGTGTATGGCCAAACGTTACGAGGGTGTTCGATACAGTTACCTGCCTGTACACTTCTCTTCCCAATGCATCTACTACTCTTACTTTCACATCCTTATCTTCAACACCACCTTTGATCTGTAATACAAAGTAGTTTGATGTTGGGTTTGGCGTAGCCTTCACACTGATCGGCTGGCTAAGTACAGGTATTTCCTGAGGTTGTACTGCTCCTCTTGCATAAACTGCTCCGCAATTCTGATTATTTCTTCCAAGATAAGCGGTAAAGCATCCTTGTCTTACATAACAACCTACCTGGGATACGTTCACCTGGTAATTCTGTCCATAGTAATTGATGTACACTCTCGTGCTGTTGTAGTTATACCTTCGGCAACGGTAATCATCATCGTCATCGTCATCTCCATAACAATTCTGTGAAGAACTTACACGTATATCTTTTACACAGAACGTAATAGATGCAGTTGACTTGCAACCATTCTTATTCGTTACTGTTACTGTAAACGTGTAGCTGCCATCATCATTCGGACTGAATACCGGTGTTGCCGATGTTTTGCTGCTAAGCTGATTTACTGCACTGCCACTCCACTGATAGGTATATGGTGCTCCAGAAGAAGGTACATTCACTTTCAGCGTTGCACTCTGAGATCCATATCCGAGGTAAATATTCGTTGCTACACCTCCTGTAAAAGTATTGCACGATGGTGTTGCACTTACGCTGATCGGGTAAGACTGGCAGGCTGCAATTACTGTGATCACCTGTGTAGCTGTTGCTGTTCTGCCCAGGCCATCTTTTACCGTCCAGGTTACCGTTGTATTACCTACAGGGAATTGTGATGGAGCATTATTGGTAACAGTTGCAGGGTTCACACTCACACTAAAAGTTGGCGTACCCAATGCAACGCCTGTTGCATATGATCCCGAAGTAAGATTGATCGTTTTTGCTACAGGTGCTGTGATCGTTGGTACAGCAGCAACGACTGTTACAGTTTGTACATCGGTTGATGTTCTGCCCAGTTTGTCGGTAATGGTCCAGGTTACGGTTGTGGTACCTACAGGGAACTGTGATGGGGCATTGTTCGTTACTGTTGACAATGCCATTGCCGTATAGTTAGGATTTCCCAAGCTCACACCTGTTGCATAAGCAACACCGGTGTTATTATTAACGGTGATGTCTGCAGGAGCTGTGATAGCTGGTAATGTATCTACCGGGTTAATATCACATATAACATTACACTCACCAAGCCTGTCACCTCCATGATTTGGAACGTGTGTATTCAGTGCATTGATGCTGATGCTGAGTGTTTGACCATTTAAAGGATTACCCGGTGGCAGGTGACAGATATACACCTTCTTACCATCCCACTTGCCTTTATTATCAAGTACCCTTACATCTATCACACATATCTTGATGGTGCTGGTACTGGTGCAGTTGTTTGCATTCTTTACCGCAACAGTAAAGGTGTAGTTACCTTCTGCCGTTGGTGTGAAGGTTGGTGCAGCCGAAGTAGTGCTGTTTAAGCCACCACCCGTCCATTGGTAAGTATAAGGACCACCAGTGTTTGGAACGTTTACTTTTAATTGTGTGCCTTGTGCACCATATCCTAAATAAAGCGTATTCGCATTTCCGCCTGTAAATAAATTACTCGTTGGAACAGAGGTTACCGTTACATTGTAATTGCCGCAATTGGTAACGTTAACCATTTGTATAGCTGATGCTGTATTACCTGCAGCATCTGTTACAGTCCAGGTTACTTTAGTTGATCCTACAGGAAATTGTAAAGGAGCATTATTCGTAACAATAACTCCTGCCGGAACATTATCTGAATAAAGTGGTAATCCAAGATTAACACCTGTTGCATATTGCCCTGCATTTGCCAGCACAGTAATATCTGCAGAAGCTGTAATAGTTGGGAGTTCAGCATCAACAATAGTAACATCCTGTGCTGCTGTTGAAATATTTCCTGCAGCATCTGTTACAGTCCAGGTAACAGTAGTTGTTCCCAATGGGAATGTAGCAGGAGCATTGCTTAATATTGAAACAACGCCGATGTTGTCTGATGTTGTAGGAGGCGTAAGTGTAACTGTTGCAAATGCAACTCCCTTATCCGTGCTAAAAGTTGTTTTACCTGTAATGATAATGCCAGGAGCTTCGGTATCAACGATCGTAACCTGCTGAGTAGCGGTAACAGAAACACTCCATGCATTTGTGATTGTCCAGGTAACAGTTGTTTGTCCTAAAGGAAATGTTGCAGGAGCATTATTGGCTACGGTAATTCCGGTAGTATCGCCGGAAAATTGCGGCCATCCTAATGCAACACCTGTTGCATAGTTTTTACCTGCATCGGTAGATTTAGTTACACTTGCCGGAGCTGTAATATCTGGCATAGGGCTTCCGATACCTGGAACGTTTACTGATGCATCAGCATAACAGCCATTAGAATCATACACTCTATAGTTGTATATACCAGGTGCCAAACCAGATAATGGAGGATTTGAGTTGATCGTCCAATCCTTGATATTTAATCCGGCATTATTACCAAACACTTGTATTGCACCTTTATATACTTTCAAAGTATCGGCATAGGTAAGCGTAGAAAGCAGTGTATAATCAGTATCCGCTGCGTTCCTGATATAGTACTTGATAGAGTTAGCTGTTTTTGTGATCTTAACATCATACCAGTTACCAGAACTTACTGAACCGATAACTGTTGTTTTACTACGACCATTTACAGCGATGAGTTGTGTTCCATTGAAGCGAAGACCAAAAACCAGTTGATTAATATCGTTCACAACAGAGCTATTGGTTGTTAATCCAAATCCGGCAATGGTGCCTGCATCCAACTTGATGCTGCCTGTTGCATTGATATAACCATTATCAGAAAAGATAAGGTTGGTTGCAATAGAATTATCCCATGAATTGTTTCCTGGAACTGCATCGCTTCTTAATGAAGTGGATTCATTGAATGATCCATTTCTTACAGTTAAAAATCCTGTATTGATCACAGCATCAGAGAATTGCTCTTCAAACTGGTACTTGTATGGCACTATTCCGCCAGATGGGCTGATGCTCACAGCACCATTGGCACTATTAAAATCAGATCCGTTTACAAGGCTGGCAGAAAGTTGTATAGGAGACGTAGCTTCACCTACAGTAAACAAACTTGTTGCACTGCAACCTGCAGCATCTGTAATAGTATAGGTATATAATCCTGGAGTAAGTTTAGCCACTTTTGGCGTTACTAAAATGCTCCAGCCTTTTGTATTATATCCACCAGATGCAGAGAAGAAGTTTGAATAGTTAAGAACGGCAAACTTATACTCAACAATATTGGGCGTATAATTAGTTGTATAGAGTGCTGTATAGTTGGTAGTTCCAGATATACGGTAAGAGAAAGTAACGCTATAACCATTTTTTTCAATTTTAAAATCATACCATGTAGCAGGTGATAATACCGCAAGCTGTTTAAGTGGTGCATTACTTAATACAGCGTACAGATTATTTCCTGATCCATAACGCAATCCTATAAGAATGTTGCTCGGATCTTTGATGGTATCATTTTGAGCAAAGCCAAGGATCACATCTGCTGTAGGATCCATTTTAAAACTTCCTTCAAAGCTCAGGTAACCTCCATCGCTGAATGTCTGGCGGGTTGCAATAGAATTATCCCATTCTGTATTAACACTGTTGTTGATCCCTTCTCTCAGATCAGTATTCTGAGAAAAGTTACCATTACGAATATCAAAAACCTGGGTGTTGATGTTGCTGCCCTGGAAGTTTTGAGACAAACCATATGAGTATGGCGCTACTCCACCTGAAGGTGCAAGTGCAACGGCACCATTTGCTGCGGTAAAACAACTTGCCGGAGTTACCGAACCTGTAAGTTTAACTGAAGAAGGACCTGTTCCTGATTCAATGGTTACTGTGGCTGTAGTATAACAACCTACTGCATCGTAGATTGTATAGGTATATGTTCCTGCACAAAGACCAGTGGTTGGAGGGTTTCCGCCGATCTTCCAGTTCTTACTTTGAAATCCTCCGTAAGTACCATAGCTGTTACGGTAAGTGGCAGATAATTTAAAAAAGTCCGTTTCAATATTTGTTGTTTGACTTGTGATCAAGGTATAGGCAGATATTCCTGTTCTTCTGAGATAGTAATTTACAGTAGAACCTGTTTTTTCGATTTTGAAATCATACCATGTGTTGGAAGAATAATTTCCTACCTGTGTAGTAAGTCCGTTATTATAAGTATACAGGCTTCCGTTTCCGAAATAAAAAGCCAAACGAAACTGGTATTGAGTGGCAACATTTACAGTATCAGAGAATCCCCAATATCCAAATGCACTGTTATCTACATAAAAGCTGGCTTCTGCAACTACTTTACCTGTAGCCGGGAATACTTTCCTTGCAGAGATGGCATTATTAAAATTAGTGGAAGTAGCAGGGTTGGGAGCCGCTACTAATGTGTTGTTCTGGATAGAATAGTTTCCATTATTAACCGAAAAATCTGCAGCGTTGATTTGTGAACCGGTAAATGTATAATCGAATGCATTCAAAGTGTACGGAGCTGTTCCTCCGGTTGTATTGAAGGTCACACTTCCATCACAAATATTTGAACAACTGGTTCCTACTGGTATGGCAACAACCTGGAGGTTACATGAACCACTTTGAGAAAAGCTCTTTATGTTGATGAAGAGAAGTAGCAAGAAAGCACCCAAAATTCTTTGTCGCATATGTCTGGAATTAACATGGCAAAAGAATTACTATAGCGGCTCAGTTACTGTAATGATATCGTCAAAGAATGCTATTAATTCAGCATTTAAGCTCTGAAAATCAATAATACAGCGAATTTGCTGCAGAGAAGGTGATGCGTAGTTATACGAACTATTTTGCAGGAATTACGGTGAGGAGAGGGTGTAATTGGATACGGATTAACCTGCTTTAGTAGGAAAGTCTAAATATTTTCTTCGTCGATCTTTTTCTTTCTTCTCGCCCTTACGAGTAAATAAATACCATAACAAACGGCAATACTGATCATTAATGCCTGGTAATAACTAACTGGAACTTTTTGCCTTGTTGGTGCAGGATCCACATTGTGAGCATCGCATTCGAAAGTGGCCAGAATAGCACAGAGCAAAAAGCATCGGGCAAAAGCCTGCTGCTTAAATAGTTGCTTTGTTATTTTGTGTGTGTTCATTGTGCTGGCCTTGTGTTCGTTTTTCTGCCTAAATATTCGGCTATGCAGCTTTCTTAAGTTCTTTATAAACGCTTCTTCTTCTGTAACCGTAATAACGATTCATGCGTTTTTTTTCTTTTAACTGGACAATCTTATATCCGGCATAGATCACCGTCAATAGCCCGATAAAGAGTATGTACTCGATCATTGTATATTGCTTTGTTACTGGATGAATATTAAGCACCAACCACTGATGCCGGAATGTGTGAAAGTTTCTCTTTATTGATCTTTCTGTGTTTTCTGAAAATGTAAACGCCATAAGCAATAGCCAGAATAAGCATTACCCACTGATAACTGTCCAATGGAACATCATTATCCGGTGGAGGATCAAAACCACCCGGACCACCATCGTCCTCGAATTGAGCCTTTACTTGTACTATAAACGTTAGAAACGTTACAGCCAGTAAAAGCAGGTACTTATGATATTTCTTAATTATTGCCATTCTGTTTTATTACACGCTCCGCTTATTGTTCAGAACTCCTGGTTACTTTGCTTTACCTAGAAACCGGTTCACTTCTTTTCTTCTTTTATTGTGTACTACGAGGTATACAACATATATAGCAGCCAATCCAGCCATGATAAATTTGTAATGAGCTGTCTCTGCAGCGTAATGTTGATCTACGATTGCTACAGATACTTTTTGTGCAGATGCAGCAACAGTGAATAAGAAAACTGCTACGAAAGACAATACAAGTGTTTTGATGGTAGTCTTCATCGTTATAATTTTTATGGTTAACTGATAGTGGGAATTATTTCACTTCTGATTTGCCTAAAAAGCGATTTACTTCTTTTCTTCTCTTATTATGGAGTACCAGGTACACTACATAAATAGCAGCTAATCCCGCCATGATAAATTTGTAATGAGCGGTCTCTGAAGCATAATGTTGATCAATGATTGCCACAGATACCTTTTGTGCAGATGCTGCAACAGTGAATAAGAAAACTGCTACGATTGATAGTACAAGTGTTTTGATGGTAGTCTTCATTTTTATAGTTTTTATTGGTTAACTGATGGGGAATTATTTCACGTCTGATTTGCCTAAAAAGCGGTTTACTTCTTTTCTTCTCTTGTTGTGTAGCACCAGGTACACTACATATACTGTAGCTAACGCTGCCATGATAAATTTGTAATGAGCAGTCTCTGAAGCGTAATGCTGATCTACGATAGCTACAGATACTTTTTGTGCAGATGCTGAAACTGTAAATAAGAGCACAGCTACGAAGGACAATACAAGTGTTTTGATGGTAGTCTTCATTTTCTTAGGTTTTATTAGTTTTTAGTTATGGTTATTTTATTTTATTGCTTCTGCGTTGCATTCTTATCAGCAGAAAAATGAAATACACGATTCCAACACCTACCATGAAGTACAGATAACCATTGATTGGTGCACTCTGAAGTGACCCTGTATGAGCCTTAGCCTGTGTAAAGGGCAAAGCAGTAGCTAACAGCATCAATGCTGATAATTTCACAGTCATGGTTGTGTATGTTTTGTGGTAATGCCTAGCTTGTTTAAATAAGCCGGTCTGTTGTCTGGTTTTTCCTGGTACTGTTCCGAAATTTTAGTGTTTAGATGAAGAAGTTCTTTGCGAGATCTTCTTTTCTTAACCCGTTTTCAGTGCTGCACCAGTTCGTTTTGTTAACACTACAAAGTACCGTGTTCCTTAGGAGTAATACTATTACAAATTCATCAAGCTTTGAAATAAAATCAGCCGATTTTTACGACTTTGCGAGAATCCTAAAAACTCTGAAACCCTTATCTACATTGAATTTTAGAAAAAATAGCAAAATAAATAATATATGATTTTTGTCATTTAAGAAGTGATGTTTCAGTATAAGACAGGAGATTTAGTTATACTTTATGACGATTTAAAGAAGCCTGCCTTTTTACCCTTTGATCTTCGCTAAAAAGGACAAAAAAAACGCAACCGGGTTGGCTGCGTTTCAAAAAAGATAGGAAAGAATGAGGGTTATTGCTTGACGAACTTATCCATCAAACTTTCGCCTTTATCATTTATAATACTAATTACATACATACCTGTAGCCAATGAAGACACATTAATGCTGACCTTTCCATTTACTGTTGCTGCAGTTTGCTGAATAACTGTCTTACCCTGGGCATTTCGTACTAAAATAGTTACTCGTTTATACATCTCAGGATTAGAAACCTGTACCTGTAAGTTATCTTTTGCAGGATTTGGATAAACAGAAATCAGGGTTTCTTTGGAAGAATTCACCATCACCACGGCTGTGTATTTTGTTTCCCCGGATTTCTCATTACTTTTTACCCTGTAATAGCCTTTTCCGTTCAGAGGTTGCAGATCTATATAAGTATATGCAACAGGTGCATTGCTGTTTCCTTTGGAAAGAACAGTAGCAATCACTTTGAAGTCACGGCCGTTATCACTTCGTTCAACACTATAATCCTGAACATTTTGTTCGTAAGCTACTTTCCACGACACTTCAACCCCTTCCTGTTTTTGAGTTGCCGAGATATTCATAAATGAAACAGGCATCACAGATTCTTTTGATCTGAACACCAGTAAAAACCGGCCACCCTGGGAAGCCGCACTATTTGTTATGGTGAATGGATAATATTTATTAGCTCTTACGTCTGTTTTAATACCAGTAAACTGATCTATCAGAATGATCTGAGCTGCTTCAGTAAAATCATCAAACTCACTAAAGCTGAGTATATGATTTCCTGTTGTATTACTAACAATACGGACCATCACTGTATCATTAACAAAATTCTTTGGACGGGTTTGAATGGCAAAAGTTCGGTTACTCTTAATGGTACCTAAATATTTGGTAGCATTAAGCGTTGGAGCATCCCAGAAATCACTTGGTGCTTTTGTAACAGATGCTTCGTCTGAAAAACGAACCAGTACATCGTCTACTGCAGTACTATCTGCTTCAAGAAAACCAATCCTGATCCTGCTTTCCCAGGTTAATGGGGTATTAGCATTTCTAAAAACTCCCAATTGTTGTGAAGAACTTTTATGCGTTTCTTTAAAAGTGATGCTGCCTGCATTTGCATTTCCCGACAAAGCCGATTGAACAAAGAAAGCCTGCCCGGAAGCGATGTATTTCCCATTTGCTCCTGTAATTACACCCGAAGTTTTCGATGCTCCACCTGCTACAGAGTTGTTGTTATACGATAAATATCCGGTAGTGCTGGAACTTTGCGGATCATGTGTCCAGTAGGTAGGAGAAACGATACTGCTATTGCTGGGGTCAGACTGAAATACTTCAAAATTCAATTCACTTGGATATGGATTACCTACTAATGTATAACCATAAGTAGCATTTGATCCTTTGCCATAAACTCCTACTGTAACATTACCGCTGGTAGGTGTACCATCTACATCAATAATGGTTGAATCTGGTGCAATAGGGCTATTGCTTTCAAGCATGGTACTACAGTTAGCATCATTTAAACCACGTGAGCCTCGATAATATACCCTGTATCCAACGCCTTTTTGCAAGTATGTCGAATCTGATTTGGTGATAACCGAATCCCATTTTTTATCAGCCTGGTTATAAGTGAATATTGTTACCAGCTTACGGGTAGTAGCATCATAGCCATTCGTATTATATTTATTCGGAATGCCATTAGTAGAATCCGTAGCACAAGCGGTACCACCGGAAGCAGGAGACGTAATAAAAATATCATCCTGCCAGCCATTTCTAATAGATATTCCATCAACAGGAGAAGCCAGGAATATGTATCTACGGGCTGTTTTATTTTTTACATAACGTTCAACGATCACTTTTCCTCCAAAAGAGAATCCACTGTTTATTTGTGCAATTCTTCCGGTGTATGTACTGCGGGAAGCAATCACCAGATTACTATCAGCGTTAAAAGTAAAAGTGCCGGAAGTAGGTGGTTGCAACGTATTGCGAATATTCATTTTATTGCCGAGGGTTACACTTCCACCACCTGTAGTTCCAATAGTTAAATTATAGAATGAGTTTGTAACATCAGGAGTAGTCTGATCAAAATATAGTGTTCCAATATTAGCCTGGTTGGCTACACCACCAATAATTAAGCTGCTTCCTGTAATAGGTGCACTACCTCCTTTTAATGAACCGGTGATGCCATTACCACTACTCATGCTAACGCTGTTGGTTATGGTAAGAGTGTATCCATTCATATCGAAATAGCTTCCTGCACCAGTTGTTGTAAGTGTTTCAAGGGAAAGATTTCCATTATAATCAGAAGCAAGCCTAACGGTTCTTCCACCACTTATCTTCATATTGTTGATACCACCCACACCAAAAGTTCCCTGGGGAATATCTAACAAAGCAGCGTTATTTGCAAACTCCAGCACACCATCATTTACACCATCGATGGTACCACCAGATATTGCTCTTATAATTTGAGAAGTTACGGTTAGCGTATAAGGTGTTCCGTTAATATCATTGAGTACAATTGAACCAGAAGTAAGATCCAGTGTATTTACTGTGATATTACCGTTCATGAGTTTTGCTGTATTAGAACCCTGGATGCTCAGTGTTTTTGAATAAGTTCCGGCAGGAACATTTTGATTAGAAGATGCAACGAATTGAACGTCCATTGTCCAGTTTCTGCCTGAAGGAATGGGAGTATTTCCTGTATTAGATGTTTTAAGAATGCCTGTGCCACTGGTAGTGAGCGTTGCTCCGGATAAAGTATTTGTTCCTAGATCAAATGTTACGCCTGAGGCTATCGTCAACAAGCCATTGACAGATATAGCCCCTTGAGCTGTTTTAGTGTTGCTTCCTGAAAGGTTGATATTATTATAAGTTGCGCCTGCTATATTGGTAGCACTCGTACTCGTAAAATTTATGGTTGAAGTAGAGGCTGTGAAGGTTCCGTTGATTACAAGAGGGGTACCGCTTCCTGCAAGTGTTAGTGTTTGTGAACTTAAATCCAATGTAGATGATGCACCTACAGCAACAACTGTATTTACTGTTACAGTACCTGTTAATGTTTTTGTACCACCAGTTGCAGTTGATAAATTATTAAATGTAAATGCAGGTATATTTTGAGACCCGGTACCGTTAAAAGATACAGTAGATCCTGTAACAGTATAAGTATTGGTGCCGTTGGTAAAAACCTGTGCTACACCAATGGTACCTGAGCTTGCTAATGTTCTGCTTCCGTTACCTGAGCTTGTTAGATTAGCATAGTTCTGAGCTGCTATTGTTTGCGATTGGTTAGATGCATATTCAACGATAGTTCCAGATGCAATATTTACCGTACTAAACGCTGGAAAAGAAGTTCCGGTAGTTGTACTTCCCAATTTAAAAGTGCCTGAAGTTAAATTTAATATGCCGGTAGATGTTAATTGAAACCCTCCATCGTTTAATACGCTATTCGATACTTCATCGCCAATAGTTATGTTGGCAACAGTTCTTGCAGCATGTAGGGTAACACCATTACTGTTATTGACCATGAGGGTTGCAGGTCCATTTGTTGAAGGGAATTCTATGTTAGTTGAAGTTTGTGAACCACTACCCTTGTACTCTAAAATTCCTGAAGCACCAAAGCGAAGCGTTCCTGTTATTGCAGCAGCAGTTCCCTGTAATGAGAGTGTCCCGTTTACAGTTGTGGTTGTGGTGATCGTTTTGTTACCAGAACCTGACAAGGTTAAGTTATTGTAGGTTTTAGCAGCTACAGTTTGAATTCCCGCACGATCATAATCTACTGTTCCACCTATAGTTGCTGTGCCCCAGGGAAATGAGGCAGCTCCACACAAATACGTTCCAGAGGTAATAGTAAGTGTTGTTGCTGTTGAAATACTAAAACCTGCATCATCAAAAATGCTGTTTGCAGTAACGTCTCCTATAGTCAAAGCAGTTACAGTTGCAGCTGCATTGAGTGCAGCTCCTATAGCATTATTTACTTTTAGGTTCCTATACGTGGTTCCCAAAATAGATTGAGGCGAAGTCCCATTGTAATTTACTGTGGCTCCGGTACCTGTCAATGTTCTTGTAAAAGTTCCGGTAGAAGTTCCCCACGGATTAGCTCCGCTTAAGTTTAACGTAGGGTTTGTATTTCCCATTGTTAATGTAGCGGTATTATCTCCCACCTCACTCAAAGCATAAATCTGACCTCCTACGTTGATTGTTCCACTAGTAAAAGTCAAAGTAGAATTAGACAGCCTGTTAGTTCCTTTCCAACCATAAAAAATCATGTTGTTAGCCACTGTTAGAGTTGCGGTAGTGAACGTTACTGTCATAGTAGCGTTAGAAGACGGAGAAACATCTACAGTACTACCAAGATAAAAATTATTGCATGATATACTGCCAGGACCTGTTAATGCGTTGGCATGATTTGCAGCTGGATCAGACTCGTATTTAAAATCTCCACTGACTGATAAGTTAATTCCCGAATTTACAGTAAGGTTAGTGTTATTATTCGTTATTTTTACTGTGATTGAAGCACATGCCGCATTAGCTGTTACTGTTACATCATAACCATTTTCCATGATAACAAAATCACCTGCTACAGGAAAAACTCCTGCAGCTACAGCGTTGCCGCCAGATGTCAATGACCATGTAGCATTGGAGTTCCAGTTTCCTGAAGCTCGGGTATAATAAGTTGCTCCATAAACATTACTTTCAAAAAGTAAAGCCGTGGTAAGAAGAAAAATGAAGATTTTAAGACCGCTTTTCATAGTCGGGGGTGATTTAACTATCAATTTGACAACAAAGAACCCCAACATTTATCGCTTATCTTACCACGAAATCATCAGTAAATACAACAAATTCATCTAAGTCTCACCCAGGGAAGATGGCTGATAATTATATTCGACGCAAGATCCACAAAATCACTCCTGCGTTAAAGGCTTTCGTTATAATTAATTTGCCATAGAATCTTTCTATTCAACACTCGTAGGTATTAATTCGAATTTTAATAAGGACATTATAGAGACCTTATAGGAATGTTATAGAGACCTTATAGGGACTTGTATCTATGAAGCAAAGCGTCCAACTGCCCGGTAGCCAGTCGTAATAATTGTATGCCGTGTCGTATTAGTTGTTTGGTAATCAATAGTTTATTAGCTTAAGTATAGTCGCTTCTAACTTATTCTTCGCCATAAAAGCTTTCTCTAATTCAATATTAAACGGTACAGGTGTATCCATTGAAGCACACCTCATAACGGGAGCATCTAATAATTCAAAACAGTGTTCAGATATCCATGCACTTATTTCTCCACCAATGCCGCCGATCAATGTGTCTTCATGCAACAAAAGCACTTTACCCGTCCTGGCTACAGCAGCTCTGATCGAATCATAGTCGAGCGGAAGTAATGTTCGCAGGTCTAAAATATGCAATGAAGCATCGGTTTGTTGCTGATACTCTAAAGCCCAGTGAACACCACTTCCATAAGTAATGATCGTAATATCTTCTCCTTCTCTTATTACGTTAGCCTTTCCGATCTCCACTTCATAAAACTCAGATGGCACCACGCCACTGATGCTTCTGTATAAAGCTTTGTGTTCAAAGAACATTACGGGATTGGGATCATTAAAAGCTGCGATCAGTAATCCTTTTGCATCATACGGAGTAGATGGATACACCACCTTCAACCCAGGAGTATGTACAAACCAGGCTTCATTACTCTGACTATGAAACGGACCTGCTCCAACTCCACCACCCGTGGGCATTCTTACCACAACATCTGCATTTTGTCCCCAGCGATAATGGATCTTAGCCAGGTTATTAATGATCTGGTTGAAGCCTACCGTAACAAAATCAGCGAACTGCATTTCCATCATGCTCTTAAAACCTTCCAGGCTTAACCCAAGAGCAGAACCAACGATGGCACTTTCGCAAAGCGGTGTGTTTCTAACTCTTTCCTTTCCATATTTCTGAACAAACCCTTCGGTGATCTTGAAAGCACCACCATATTCAGCAATATCCTGTCCCATTAAAACAAGATTATTATGAGCCTGCATGGATTGATCAAGCCCTTCTTTTATCGCATCAATAAAACGAATTTCAGTGCTTGAATCTCTCTCGGCTGTTGCGGTCAACGGTCGACGGTCAACGGTCAACCTTTCTGCATACACGTCTCTCAACTCCTCATCAACATCTGGCTTTATCGCTTCTGCTTCGAAAGCAATCTTTAATTCTTCTTCAATGTATGTTTTGAACTCAGCTCTTAGCGATTCTACCTC
Source organism: Chitinophagaceae bacterium (assembly GCA_024508725.1). GTDB lineage: Bacteria > Bacteroidota > Bacteroidia > Chitinophagales > Chitinophagaceae > JAEZDC01. Next base: position 984,413 of record JANINS010000003.1, read on the forward strand.
TGAACTGCTCAACACTTTTTCTGAAAGAAGATACTCCTCATAATTCTTTATCGGGTCTTTCTCAGCCCAGGTGTCAAACAATTCTTTCGGTACATACTTTACACCACTCGCTTCTTCATGACCTCTCATTCTAAAAGTCATGCATTCGATCAAATACGGCTTTTGTTCCCTGATGCAGTAATCTCTCACACCTTTAATCGTGTCGTACACATTCAGTACATTATTGCCATCGATCTTCACGCCTTGCATGCCATAACCTTTGGCCTTATCTACCAGGCTTTCGCAGCGATATTGTTCATTCACCGGTGTACTCAATCCGTAACCGTTATTTTCTATAATGAATATCACCGGCAAATCCCACACTGCAGCAACGTTCAGTGCTTCATGAAAATCACCTTCACTTGTTCCACCATCTCCCGAAAATGCAAGTGAAACTTTATCCTGCTTCTGAAGTTTATATGCCAATGCCACACCATCAGCAATAGCCAGTTGCGGACCCAAATGAGAGATCATTCCGCAGATATGATGCTCTTTATTTCCAAAATGAAAACTTCTTTCTCTTCCCTTACTGTATCCATCTTTATTGCCCTGCCATTGCATAAATAATTTTCTCAGTGGCATTTTACGAGATGTGAACACACCAAGATTACGATGCAACGGCATGATCCATTCATCTTCCTGTAAAGCCAAAGTGCAACCAACAGAAATAGCTTCCTGCCCAATTCCGCTGAACCATTTACTGATCCTGCCCTGCCGCAACAACAGCAGCATCTTTTCTTCGATCATTCTTGGAAGCAGTAAATTCCGGTAAATATGTACCAGCTCGTCGTTAGATAAATGCTTTCGATCAAATTGCATTGTGCTAAGATATGACAGGTCATGTTATTGCACCAGCCTAAGTATTTCATGGCAACGCCGGTTGTGTCACTCACTTGTACGTTCAGCGCTTTGTTCAGCAGGGTGATGCAGTACAAGAGTGCGACGCAAGTAAAGCTAAATAGTAGTACTAGCCCCTGCTCAATACTTATCATTCTTTAACACTGGTTAACCTTACTGTTACGTTGGTTAACTGCATTTGCATGTATCCGAAAATAGTTTTGATGCTACTAAAACAATATACATGCAAAGGATCATTATGCTGCTTATGGTACTCATCTCTTTATCAGCAGCAGCACAAACATCTACCATCAAAGGAAAAGTTTTTGATACTGCTTCCAAAAAAGGCCTGGCTTATGCTACCATCTCTTTGGTAAAGGCAAAAGACTCAACCTTAGTGAGCTTCTCAAAAGCAGATTCGTCAGGAAACTTTTCGCTTAAAGGCATATCGCATGGAGAATATCTGATCTCTACTTCTTACGTTGGCTTCGTTCCTGTTTGGAAACCCGTTACTGCAAATAAAGAGATAATTGAGATGGGTAATATCGATATGACGGATGTGAAGTTTGCCGATGAAGTGGTGGTGAGATCTAAAAGACCTCCGGTTACCATGAACGGCGATACACTTGAATTCAATACGGAGAATTTTAAAACTGCTCCGAATGCTGTTGTTGAAGATATGCTGAAGAAAATGCCTGGGGTTACTGTTGATAGTGACGGAACAGTTAGAATAAACGGTCAGCGTGTAAACCGGGTATTGGTGAATGGAAAAGAATTTTTTACCGGTGATCCCAAACTTGCTACTAAAAACCTGAGTGCTGATGCGGTGGATAAGGTACAGATATTCGATAAAAAAAGTGACCAGGCAGAATTCACAGGTGTAGATGATGGCAACTCGCAAAAAGCCATCAATCTAAAGCTGAAGAAAGACCGAAACAAATCAATATTCGGCAGAGCAACAGCAGGTGCCGGTACAAATGCAAGGTATGATGCACAGGCAAACATCAATAAGTTTAATGGTAACCAGCAGATATCTTTTCTTGGTATGGGCAACAATACAAACAGACAAGGTTTTTCCATGTCAGACATTCTGAACTTCACCGGTGAAATGGCAAGAGGAATGAGAGGTGGTGGTGGAATGGTTATCAGAACAAGTACTGTACCTGATGACAATGGATTACCTGTTACAGGACTTGGACAAAACCAGCAAGGTGTAGCGCAAACTTTTGCAGGCGGCATAAATTATAATGATGCATGGAGCAAAAGAACAGATATTAATGCAAGTTTGCTTGCCAGCGATATTGATCTGAATACAAAGCGAACAACAAACAGACAATATTTATTTCCCGGAAATAACTACAATTACTTTTCTCAATCGCAAGCGAAGAAGATCGTTCAACAACAAAGAGCAAACTTTGCAATCGATCAAAAACTCGATAGCCTTACTTCTATAAAGATCACGCCACAACTAACTTATCAACGCAATAAGAATAACAGTTACAGCAATTATTGGTCTGAAACACTTACCGGTGTAAAACTGAATGAGGGTTATAACCACAATGAATCTGTTTCCAATGCAACAAACTTTACAACAAACGCTTTGTTCAAAAAGAAGTTTGCAAAGAAGGGAAGAACGTTTTCTGCAAATATTGATCTGCAGTACAATCATAGCGAACAAAGTGGAACACAAAATTCATTCTACAGTACATACATTGGTTCAACTAAAAAAGATTCAATCCTAAACCAAAGAAACCTGGTAGATGCAACCACTAAAACTTATGGAGCCAATATCACTTACACAGAACCGATCGACAAGCGTTCTTTGATAGAGATAAATGGAGTTTATAATAAGAACTGGGGTGGAAGCGATAGAAGTATTTACGACTTCAACACTGGTTCGGGAAAACATGATGTGATGAATGCTGCACTGAGTAATTCATTCAGCAGTAATTATGTGTATCGTGGTGGTGGTTTGCATTACAGAACCAATCGTACCAAATTCAACTTCACAGTTGGCGGCACATTGCAAAATGCGGATCTCAAAGGAATAAACAAGACAACAGGTTCTGCAGTTGAGCAGGAATTCACAGATGTACTTCCGGATGCTTCTTTTCAATGGAAATTCAGCCAATACAGCAATCTTAGTTTCGCTTACAATACAAATACGCAACAGCCAAGTGTTCGTCAACTGCAACCTGTAGCCGATGTAAGTGATCCATTGAATATTAGCTTAGGTAATCCTGATCTGAAAAGATCATACAACCACAATGTGAATCTTACTTATTTCGCTGCCGATCCACTCAGAGGAAAGAATCTTTTCGCCTTTGCAGCTTTGAATATTACGGATGATGCTATTGTAAATAGTGAAGACATTAAGCCGGGAGCTATCAGGGAATCGAAACCTGTGAATGCCAGTGGTGTGATCAATGCTTTCAGCAGCATCAACAAAGGTTTCCAGGTAAAGAAACTTAGATCAAGGTTTGAACTTTCCCTGGGCTATAGTTATTTCAGGAATGTCTCTTTCATCAATCAACAAAAGAATGCCATTGAGAACAGCAGCATCAGTCCTGCAATAAGATGGACATTTGGCATCGATAACAAGATCGACATTTTTGCAGCTGCAAGGCTCAATATCAGCAAAGCAAAATATTCTTTGCAACCCATACTCAACTCCAATTATTTACAGCAGGTGTACAACCTGGAGATGACTAACTATCTGCCTTTAGGTTTGGTATTGAACAATACTTTGAATTACACTAAGAACTCCGGCAGAGCTGATGGCTTTAATATTGGCATCCCGTTCTGGAATGCATCTCTGGCAAAATCATTTATGAAGAATAAACGTGCAGAAGTAAAGATCAGCGTAGCCGATATACTTAACAAGAACATTGGTGTTACACGTAATGCCAACCAGAATTACATTGAAGATCTTCAATACAATGTATTGAGAAGGTATAGCATGCTTTCGTTCACTTACTCAATTAATAAAAGTGGCTTGAATACAGGACCACGTGCTGTGATCAGATCATTCTAGACAAGTGTAAAAAAGATTGATAGCCACCTAAAATGCAATTTCCCGCTGGATAGCGGGAAATTTTGTTTTCGATAGGGATTCATGATGAATAAGTACGTTATCAGGCAACAGCGCTGTAAATATTTTTTAGCTGGCTGGCAGTAATAGGCTTCGTGAGATAATCATACACCGGGTCAAGCGATTTTGCTTTCTCCACATCTGATTTATCAACCGATGAGCTCACTACAAAAAGAGTGATGCTCTTTGACATGGCAGGCTGGATCTTTTTAAACTCTTCTATAAATTCCCAACCATTCATCACCGGCATATTGATATCGAGGAAGATCACATCCGGTAATGCATCTTCATCTTTATGGTTTTGACTAAAAAATTCGATTGCCTCCTGCCCATTCTTAAATTCCAATACTTTATCTGAGAGATTGTTTAATTCAATCACCTTCTTAACGCTAAATAAATAAATCTCGTCATCGTCTATTATACATGTGATCTTCTGCGCCATATCTGTAATGAACATCGTAATTATGTTACAGCTGTTCTCAGCCTGTTTATGAAATTAGTTCGGCAGTCAAAGCTGCATGTGGTGTTAGACAGAGAAAGCAACAGTATAATCGGGCTTTGGTCCTAATCGCTCCGATGATAGGCAGCTAAAGTAGTTCTATACGGTTATCAGCCTGCTGACATGAGGAATTCGTTATAAAAAAAGACGCTAAGCTGCAATAGTTCGCATTGGTTCCGGAGAACTCACCATAAAAAAGCCTTGCAAAGCAAGGCTCTGAAAATTGCATTACTCTTTAAAATCGCATCGTTCTCATTCCACCGCCATTGCCCATTAATTCTCTTTGCATATTCATGTACTCTTCACGGGTAACTTTTTTACCCTTCTTCGGCTCTTTAATATCTTTTTTTGAAACTTCTTTCTTTACTTCAACCGCAGAGAAAATAATAGCGCCGTTATCAATATTCAGTTCAAGTATTACCCCTGGCAACATTCCATAAGATTCTGGTCCTACAGGTGCAGTAATACCTTCTGCATACCAGGCTTCTACCTGTACCGGTTGGGGTTTGGGACGATTTGCCGTATCAGCCTGAGCATTACTGCTATTTCCATTCATAACCATCACTCTTGCTCCACCACCCATCATCATCGTTTCTGTACTGATCGCTTTTCGGCAGGTGTAACCCATTATCTGTTTTGTTTCACTGGTAAGTTTCCAGTTTCTTGTACGGATGGTGTCTTCGATGATGTATGTTTTTGCACCTAAATCACTTGACTGAATAGATTTACCCTCAGCAAAATTCTTATACAATTCACCATTGTCACCAGGACCACCCATTCTCATCACAAACCTGTTTCCTCCACCTTCGCTCCCAGCTTCAGGCATTTCATCTTCAGGAACAGCTTTGTAAACAGATACACTATCACTGAAAAGTAATTGATGTTTGGTTGTTCTGAATTCAGGTATCATCGCTTTCACCTGTTCATCCTGTATTCTACGGTGCATGTTAATCTTTCTTTCATAAATGATCACACCCTCATGTAGCTGGGCAAAAAGAGTTGAACTGCTAAGCAGAAGTGAAGCCATGTAAACGATCTTCTTCATAAAACGGTTGTTTAGATATCAAATCTAATCCCGGCTTTCGTTAAGGAAGATGTGAGATTGGTTAATTAAGGTTAATAAAGCAGCGAAGCATCTTTGTTACACTTTACATTTGTTCTGTTTAGAATGCTGATGAATAAACTGCAACTTTCAAGAATACTCATGATCGCTACTATTATTTTGATAGCCGGCTTCCAGGGTTATTGGTTAACGAGGTTGTATAAAGATGAGAAACAGGGATTGAAAAAAGAAGTGGATGTTTTGTTTCGTGAATCGATGTACAAATTACAAATGCAAAGGTTCAAAGGCGATACCATTTTTAATAAGCTGATGCCTGATAACCTTTTCTTTATTGATGCCGTAAATGTATTGAAACAAAGAGCTGCACAGGCAGGTGACAAACCCAGGATGACCATCTCTTTGAGCACCAGTGCTTCATTCAGCAGAGATAGTGCAGGAAAGAAACATGATTCAACCAGGATATTCATTGGCTCAACAGGTGAAAGAGGAACTGTAATGCCAGATGGTGCACCACCAACAGAATTCAGCAGGGTAATATTCAAAAGTTCATTGGGTGATTCGTTATCGCTACAAAATATCGATTCTTCTTATAATAAAGAGTTGGCAAAGGCTAAAATAAAAGTGCCTTACCAGATCACTTCTGTAAAGATCACCCGGCAGCAACGAACAAGACTTGATTCTGTAGATAAAAACTCACTCCATACCAATTATGTTACCATAGGTTTAAATCAGCCGATGGCATACAGGGCAGAATTTGGAAATGCTTTTAATTACATTGTTGGAAAGATCACCTATCCTATTCTTATCTCTTTTTTGTTGATTGCTCTTACAACAGCTTCATTCATTTTCTTATATCGAAACTTGTTGGCCCAGCAAAGATTAACCAACATCAAGAACGATTTTATCAGCAACATCACCCATGAACTGAAAACACCGATCGCTACCGTTAATGTTGCCATTGAAGCTTTAAAGAATTTCAATGCGATAGATAATCCTGAAAGAACCAAAGAGTATCTCGATATTTCTTCGTCAGAACTGCAGCGACTTTCTCTTTTAGTAGATAAAGTATTAAAGCTTTCATTGTTCGAGAACAAAGATCTTGAGCTGAAAAAAGAATCATTCGATTTTAAACAACTGATCGAAGAAGTAATGCAAACGATGCAATTGCAGTTCCATAAAGCCAAGGCAGTTGTTCATTTCAGAACGGAGGGTTCAAATTTTATAATAAAAGCAGACAGGCTGCATCTTACAAGTGTGATCTATAATTTACTTGATAATGCTTTAAAGTATAGTCCGGTTTCGCCAAAGATTGAAGTTGTTCTTAAAGACAGGGAAAAGTTCCTGCAGTTGCTGGTTACAGATAACGGTATTGGGATTCCTGAAGAATACCAGGAGAAAGTGTTTGATAAATTCTTCCGTGTACCGCATGGCGATAAACATAATATCAAAGGCTATGGTCTGGGTTTGAGTTATGTGGCTCACATCATTAAAAAACACCATGGGTATATTGATGTAGATAGTGAAGAAAATAAAGGAAGCACTTTTGTTATCAATCTTCCTTTTAAGGAATCTGCAGCGATGGATTTCGATAAACAAAGAAACAGTTAAACCATACCATGAGCAGGATAAAGGTTTTGTATGTAGAAGATGAGATGTTCCTTGGTAAGATCGTAAAGGAAAGTCTTGAAACGAGAGACTTTGATGTGGTAATGGAAGATGATGGAGCAAAAGTGGTGAGTCTTTTTCAAAAAGAACAACCTGATATATGCATTCTTGATGTGATGCTGCCAAATAAAAGCGGTTTTGAAATAGCGGCAGAGATCAGGAAACTGAATGATGATATACCCGTGATATTTCTTACTGCTAAAACACAAACAGAAGATGTAGTACAAGGCTTCAAATTAGGTGGCAATGATTACATCCGTAAGCCATTTAGCATGGAAGAGCTGATCGTGAGAATAGAAAATGTTTTGCGAGTAAGAAAAGATCTGGCATCAGAACTACAACAAGAATGTATTGCTTTGGGTAAATACCAATACAATTTAAATCGCCAGGTATTACACAATGGCAGTGAAGAACGAAAGCTCTCTTACCGGGAAAGCGAATTATTAAAATACCTGTGGCTGAATAAAGAAAAAGTGATCGACAGAAGAGATATTCTAAATCTACTCTGGGGCAATGACTCTTTCTTTAACAGCCGCAACCTGGATGTTTACATTACCAAGCTTCGCAATTACCTGAAAGATGATCCCGGTTTAGAGATCATTACCATCAAAGGTATTGGCTACCGCTTTGTAGTTTGATCCTTCTTCTTTAATGTACACTTCACCTTTATAAGGATGTATCGTAGAATAGAAATTATATCCTGCCACATGCATCAAGTAATACGTCATGATATCGCACCAGCAGATCTCATCCCTGAACATTTCGATCTTTGGTAATTTACCACGCTGGCAGCTGTTCTCTTTATCATAATCATATTCTCCTTCAAACTTTTTGCACCATTCTTTCCATTTTTCCATTTCGATGGGATCGGAGAAAACGATCTTGAAATGTGTTTCTTCTTTTACCTCTTTCAAATCATCATTCATATAATGATGGTATTTATGCCTGTGCCTGATAATTTTAGCTGTGGTCATGAATCTGATTATTTAATGTTATCACATCAAGAAAAAAGCCACTTATGATTTCATGTTGTTGAAAAACATCATCAAACGATTGAAAAATGTATACTGTTTAATACCAATAGCCGCAATGGCATGGTTTTTTAAATTCTTTCTGTAATTCAGAACAAAAAAATCAATTGTATGAAAAACAACATAACACCCAGGCTGCAAAACTGGTTTACAAAGCTTGCTCTTTCTATTGCTGCAGCTTTTGTATCTGTAGTATCATTTGCACAGGACACTAAAAAAGTAGATGTAAACATTAATTCTAACAGTGGCGGAAGCTTCTTTGCTTCTCCATGGGTTTGGATAATTGGTGTTGCAGTATTTATCTTATTATTGGTTGCCTTGATGAGAGGTGGTGCAAGAAGAGATGTTTAAAGAACTGAATTGAATTAAAAAAGCTCCGTTGTTATCGGAGCTTTTTTATTGGACAATCTTGAAAAGCAACTAATAAAAAATCCCGCCATGTAAGCGGGACTTTTTCTTTAACCAACAAACGCTCTACATTATTGTAAACCAGAAGCGCTGCCTCCTTTTTTAAAGCGAAGCAATACCTGGTTTCCCTGCATCAATTGAAGTTCGTCTCCTACATAAGAATAAGAGTCAACACGACGTAAAAGGTCTAGTAAAACTGTTTGATCTAAACCACCAAGACAATCAATCGAAGTAGATGGTTCTGTGTTTAGAAAACGAAGGCTGTTACCTGAAACCGATACTCTACCACTTACACTGTTACAACCAGTATAGCCTGTGAAGCTACCGTTATCTAAATACAAATTGAACTTAGGCATCTGGTATAGATTACCGTTCGCTGCATTATAGTTAACGCTATTCACATCCATATTAGCTGTAGTACTGTTCAATGTTGATGAATTAGTACCACTCACGTTACTATTTACATCTGTTGAACCACTAATGGTAGCAGAAGAACTTGCATTTACACTTGTGCTTCCACTAACAGAGCCGTTGCCAGTTATAGCGGCTGCAGTTGTACCTGTAGTAGCGGATGTGCCACTAATTGGTTGGTCAGTTGTATTTGCCGTCGATGTGTTTCCATTCATCTGATTAGTTATAGATGAATTGGCTGAGGCATTGTTATTAAGGCTCGATGTGCTGGAAGTTGAACTTGATGATAGTGTACCAGCATTAGAAGAACCATTTACTTGTACAGAAGCAGATCCATTTAAATCGCTGCTTCTTGTATTGAATGATTCTGATGCAGATAAATAAGTATTGCCACCTAAATATCTACCATCATAAGCATAACCGCTGCTCCATAAAGAACGACTGTTATCACCTCTCCATGCACTAACTAATTCGGGAGTCATAACCAGTTGCCAATTACCATTTACGGCAGAATTATAAGTTCCTGCTGTTGGCCTGTCGTAACCAGGATAATTCATATCCCATGTCCAGCTTTGACCATTTACTCTTTGGAAATGCTGATACATTGGATCTGAAGGATCGATGTTTACTGTATTGTTACTGTTGCTGGCAGACGCTGATGCAATGATATCTGCTTTGTGAGCATCCGTTCCGTCCTGAGTGGTGCTAATAGTTCCTGTTCCTGTGATCGCTGCTGATGTAGTGCCTGTAGTTGCTGAAACACCTGATTCAGTACTTGTGTTTACGTCACTTACATCAGTTGTAGTTCCGGTTGTGCTGGCTGAGACTGAACTTGACGTGCCGTTCATATCCGTGTCTGTAGTTGTTTGAGTGTTGTTAGGGCCACTGCAGTAAGCCAGCAATACTGCTAGCGGCAACACCATCGAAATTCTCTTCATAGATCTATTTTTCTCACTAGTCCACTATATCTGTGCCATGCCCTGTACACAGTTGGTTCAACATTTTCTGTTTTTTATAATTGACTGATTTGTTCAGAGAAAAAAATTTTTACATCACTCTCTAATTTTGCAGCGGCAATTAGCTAACATCGAACAAATAAGAATATGGGGAATGATTTCTTTACTATGTGAATGAATGATAGCAGCCGTGGCACAATTCGTGTTTGATATCGCTATGATTATGCATTCACAAACAACTGAACAGAAATATAAAGAACTAATCTTAAAAGCAGAAGCAAGTGGAGTGGTGAAGCTTTATGTAAGAGAAATGAACAATATTCTTTACATCGATGGACTAACACCATCCGATAAAGTGAAGGAAGAACTCTGGAAGCTTTATTACCAAATTGATCCTGAATTCCGTTCGGGAGATCTTGTATTGAATTTAAAATCTGTACAACCGGCTGTTAGCTAGCGATCATCATCGTTTCTGGTTCTTCATCTTCCTGCTGGTTTTCAATTCGTGATGTGATGTCTCCCAACGAAGTAAGCTTTTGAACAATGTATGGTATCGTATCAAGTCCTGTAGCGAATTTCAAAATGTAATTATAGATGCCGATCAATGCTCCAGGCAATATGGCTGCACCCGAAGTTTTCGTAACGATCAATAATGCTACTCCTATTACAGCCATCACCATGAATTCCATAAAACCAAAATTCCATGCTTCCTGATCGGATATACGGATCTGCCATTCCCTTAATCGGTTATAATGCCTGCGAATTGCTAAAGAATTTCCTTCAGAAATAATATCTACCTGCTTTTCTAATTCATCGTTCTTCAAACGGGTAAGCCGCTTCATCTTCTTACCATAGAAGTAACTAACAATACCAACCGGAACAAGAATACTCAAACATATACCCACTACTTGTGGATCATAGAACATCAATAATATTACTGATCCTGCAATGTTGTACACCGCTTCTATTACATACACCAGGTCATACTCAAGAAAATCAACAAACTCTCTGGAGAGATTTGAAAGAGCACTGAGCTTTGAAACTTCTGCTCTTTTTTTTCTTTTTGAAATGAATTTTGTAACCAACGAGGTATAGATGGCAGAATATGTTCTTGTATCGTATCGGTGTCGAAATGTTCCAACTACCAAACAACCTAAATGCACCAGGCAAAGTATAATTAAGCCGTCATATTGGCCTTTGATTAGTTTATCGATCGCCAAACCAAGAAAGAAAGGTCTAAGCAAAGTGCCCAACATTTCTAATGAGAAAAGTATATAGGTTAGTAGTAATTGGTATCGGTGTTTTATGAATATGCTTTTTAATACCTTCAACTGCGGCATGATCGATCCTCCTGATTAATAACCACTTGAACAAAAACAGAATTTGAGACACTTACGTGGAAAGTAAGTTTAACGGGTAGTAAGCGTGTGCAAAACTAAATCAACTTTTAGATGAAAACGGGGTGTTACCAGGTTGGCCAGTGATAAGGCCTCTGCATTTCTCAGAACAGCAACTACATTGAAACGGCATCATACTGTTGTCTAAGAAGTTACTGTAGTCGAGTGTTAGTTCTTCTGATCTGTTAATTTTCTTTAACGCCACTACATTTAACCCTTCGTAGGCTGTATTGGGATCGCAGGAGTGGTTTTGAGGAGCCCACTCAGAAGGATCGTTATCCCACAAAATATACACTTCGTTGCTTATAGGATAAGCATATCGTTTGAACGTTTCTTTATCAGCCTCATTCCAGTATTTTTCTACATAAGCTTTTGTAATAATTCGTTGCGCTTTCCCTTCTCCCTTAAAGATCACTTCACCTTCCTGGATATCAGTTGCCGCATAAAGTCCGTAACCCGCAATTGAATTACCAAGAACAATATATTTTTTTTGCTTACGCTGATGTCTGCTAATGCCTTCTTCAATAATGTGTTTTAAAAATTGCTGCTGTCCAAAGTCATCATATTTTAAAACGTAATCCGCCGAACCTTCATATCCATCTTTGTAAAAAACAGAACAGGTAAAATTTATCTCAAGAAAATAAATTTCGCCATTATTATCAACCCTGAAATCTAATCTTGCATATCCTTCTCCATTGAAATTTTTAAAGATGCTTTCTGCAGCAGATCTTAGTTTGCTCTCCAATCCAGGTTCATCACAGGGAATATTGCTGTTGGGATGCAACTCACTTGTTTTGAGTGAATAGGTTTTAAAGCTGAAGCCCTGCGGAAAAATATATTCAATGGGTTTAAATGATCTGCATGTTTTCCCATCTGCATTGGCAGCAACCAATACCGTAAATTCTCTTCCGTTGATGTATTCTTCTACTAAAACAGTATCAAAATCTTTCAGTGTTGTCTTTATTTTTTTTTCCAGATGCTCAACATCATTCACCAAAGAATGATTATCGATCCCTAAACTATCTCCGGCTTTTGCAGGTTTAATGAACATGGGGAAAGACAAGTTCTTTATAACAGCCGAAACATCTTCCATCGATTTTACAATACTATACTTTGGCGTTTGTACATTACTGCAAAACGCTACATATTTCATCAACTCTTTGGGAGGGTCATAGAGCAAAGTAGTTGGACCGGTAAAAGGCAGATTTAGTAACTCTAATGTATATGGAACGTCTATCGATGGCACTTCCCATTCCAGATAACCTTCACAGAGATTTACGTAGATATCATAATGGTTTGATGAAAGTTCTTTCAGTTGTTTGTGCGTGGTGAGCTTATTCAGGAACACAGTGTTCACTTCGTCGTTTGGAAGCAGGTCGTTAAGTATCCTGGGAGGATCGTAATGCTGGTAATCAACTGTAGATGTAGAATAATCAGGAAGCAACACACAAACTTTCATCACCAGAAATTTATGCAGCTTTCCTGCGTTTTAATTGTTTAAGTAATGCTGCATCTTTTTGTTTGAATGCCTCCTCCAATACTGCCATCACAACCTGTGTAAAAGATTTGTTGCTTGCTTTGAGTATCGCACCGATAGATGTATAATTCTCATCTTCACTCAACCCACATTGGGCATTAACTTCCAGCACATACAATTTTCCTGCATCATCCATCCGAAAATCAATCCTGGTATAACCCGTTCCTTTTACAGATGCATAAGCCTGGAGACTCAGTTGTTTAAGCTGATCTGAAAGCTGTTCATCAGTAACAGACGTGTATTCGTAAAAGTTCTCCTCGTTGGGCATTGGTGTTTCATCTTCATATATCTCCCAAAGCCGGTCGAACGAAAGAAATCTTTCATCTTCTTTCAATGATGGATGAAATATACGTTCAACCGGTTCAAAAATTTTGCACTGTTTTATCCGTTTCGCAGCACCGATCACAAATGTTGTGAACTCTCTGCCTGCAATATATTTTTCTATAAACAACCCTCCACAGTTCAAATCCCATCCACGATAACCTTTTTTAATTTCTGCTAAACGATGAATGAGTTCTTTTTCGTTATGTACTACGTTCTTTATACTCACACCCATACTACCACCTGAAATTGCAGGCTTGATGATAAGTGGTGACCCCAGCCGATCAAAAATACCATGCAGCTTTTCTTCGTCATCGATCACCTCCCAATTTGCTGTTGAAACATGTGCAAGATCAAAAGCTTCCTTCATTGGAATTTTTGAAGTAGTGATATCATAGAAATAAGCACTGCTTCCCGTGTAGATCAAATCTTCCTGTTCCAGTGCGTGAATTACTGACACACCCGGAGTACCATTCACCTCATCGCCATCACACAGATTTAAAACAACCGGTGTTTTTGATCCTGACTTTTTTCTTATTCCTGAAACAATTGTTTTAAAGTTTTGCATGGTAACAGGCTGCCATGTCCAATCAGCTTCCAGTTCAGCGAAGACCCTGGTGTATTCTTCCAGGCTTTGTGAAAAATCGTAATAATATTGAAGGTTGGGATCATCGGTTTCCAGGTAAGGAAACAAAACCCAGATCTTAAGGTTAGTAAGTGAGATCATGATATGGAAATCAGGTTATACTTCATTACAATTTTGCCGCCAGTTGTTGTTGAATAAACCCCGTGAGTCTATATCGCTTTAATATTTCTACATCCATCTCTGCTGCTCCAGCAATATGTTTTAAACATAGATCACTTCCACACAAACACTCAAAAGGTTGAGCCATTTTCCATTCGGTCGAAGGATAAAAAAATGTGAACTCATCACCCGGCATAATCTCTTTTAAAGCAACAAACTGCATTAAGCTGGTATCAAAGAATACAGTAGGATCACAACTGTGGTTGGTAAATTTTAGAAATTCGGGTTTAAGATGTATGTGCTCGTCTAAGCCGGTTTGTACAGTTAGGTAAGTTGGCTTTTTGAGAATGGCAGCAGCTTTGAATTTACAGATCACATCACCTGTATAAAAGTGATCGAGGCTATGCAATGATTTTGCGAGTGATAAGTTGTGTTCTCTTACTTCTGCAAAACCATGTGAGCTGAATACAGAATAAGACCCGGCATTTGTTTGATGTAGCATGAAGTGTATTGAACTATTAAACTACCAAAGGTTTAAGCTCCACGAGAAATAACTTATGAACAAAACATAGATCTCATGTGCATATATGGAAAATTAATGCCAACGATTGCGAAAGCTTTGATTAACCAATTTAAAGAAGTGAATTATATTTGAAGTCACCCCTATGGCAGAGAAATCGATCAAAACTTATAGCCTATCATTTTATGTTGGTCTTTCTTTATTACTGGCCTTCCTTATAAGTTGTACCAATAAAGATAACAATGGCATCAAAGGAGAAGTTGATGTTCAGCAAATTCTCCATGAAGCATCTTTACGATCTGCGAAAGGGGATTTCAAATCTGCATTGAATTTCGTGGATTCTTCTCTGTCAGGTAAAGACCTCAGCTTTAAAGAAAAAGTTGATGTGCTCACATACAAATGCGAGGTGATCGATAATCAATTACATGATCATGCCGCCGCTTCCGTATTTGCAGATTCAGTTTTACGATTGATAGAAAAGGCCGGTATTGATCGTTATAAAACAGAGTACGCACTTGCGAATTATGGTAAAGGCGACATCCTGTTTAATGAAAAAAAATATGATGAGGCGTATGCTTATTATTATAAAGCAAGATCAATTGGTAAAACCACGCTTGACTCATGCACATTAAGTGAATACAATTTCAGGCTGGCATTGATCCTATATCGGCAGTCCAGATTCCAGGAAGCTGCAGACATTTTCCAACGGTCGTATGAACAAACACAAACCTGCGAACAAAACTTTTTCTATTACTACAGAACACAACAGATATTGGATAACATCGGCTTGAGTTACTATAAATCAGGCAAGCTGGATAGTGCATTAATATTTTATCAAAAAGCACTGGATTACATCAATACCACTGGCAGTAAGTATACAGATCGTAAGGGCCTGAATGATATGGCTATGGCTGTTGTATTAGGCAATATGGCCGATATATATAAACAAAGAGGCATAAATAACACTGCAAAAACACTTCTCAAACAAAGCATTGAGATCAATGTTAGAAAATGGAATGATAACCAGGATGCACAGTATAGTCAGATAAAACTTGCAGAGATATATGCAGCGGAAGGTGAGAATGACAGCATGATGATGGTGCTAAATGATCTGAGAAAAGGCCTCGATACTATTAAAAATGTTCGGGCCGAAATGGATTGGAACAGGTTGATGTGGCAATATCTCGATGGAAAAAATGTAAATGCGGCTTACACACATCTGGTAAATTTTAATGCATTACGAGATTCTTTAGATCGTGAATCCAAACAAATAAAATCGGTTGACCTTAGCCAACAGATCAAAACATTTGAAAGCCAGTACCAGATACAGGCCTTGCAAAAAGACAATGAGATCAAAAATACCTATCTATGGCTGGCGGTGATATTATCTCTAATTGGTGTGATCATCGTTTTCTTCATCTTCCGCAATCTCATTCGGTCGAGAAGAAACGTGGAGTTATTGCAGTCACTTAATAACCAGGTGAATGAACAAAGAGTACAACTTCAACGAGCTTTTGATGCAGTGGAAGACAAGAATAAACAACAGGAGAGAATTCTAAGAGCAGTGGCTCATGATCTAAGATCACCTGTTGCTACAATATCAATGTTATGTGATCTTGTAGACCAGGAAGAGAATAAAGCATCAAGAACAGAGATGGTAAATTTTATAAGAACATCCTGTAATAATTCTCTTGAGTTGATCGCAGAAATTTTAGAAGCAGCAGACCAATCCAGAAGAAAGGAACAGGAAAAAGAATCGGTAAGCATTAATCAGTTAATAAAAACGACTGGCGATCTTCTACAGATAAAGGCGAAAGAAAAACAACAAACAATAAAATATGATCTGCCTGACCAGGATTTATTCGTAATTGTAAATGCCGATAAGATCAAAAGAGTGATCAATAACCTTGTAAGCAATGCCATCAAATTCAGTCCTAAGGATACAGATATACAACTGCATTTATCAAGAGATAAAGAAAATGTGATCATTATCGTAGAAGATCATGGTATTGGAATACCTGAAGAACTGCAGGATAAAATCTTCGACATGTTTACTGAAGCAAAACGCAAAGGAACGGCTGGTGAATTGCCTTATGGGTTAGGATTATCTATCTGCAAACAAATTGTGGAAGCTCATAATGGCACGATATGGTTTACTAGTATAGCAGGAGAAGGAACAACATTCTATGTTAAGCTTCCAATCTAAGGATAGTAATCAGTAATTACTCTTTTGGCTTATTAGCAGAGATAAGTGCATCTATATTGAGCGTTGCGAAATCGGTTCCTGCCTGCTCGATCAATTCCATAATGCTAAAGTTCACATTGTCTTTAAGTTCATTAAACTCATCATCTGTTAATTGCATTCCTGAAAAATACTCAATAACAATAACGTTTGCATTCTTACCTGTATCAGCAAAATGAACAGCACTTTTCAAAACATTGGGATGCTTTAAAATTTGTTTGATACCAGACATGAGTTGACGAAGCTCTTCTGTAGTAACAGAAAGTCTCAATTCAAGCCTGAGCTCTGCCTTTCTTTGTGTTCGCAGGCTGATATTATCTACAATACTATCAACCATTTGCTTGTTGGGAACAGAGATATATGTTTTATCAACTGTTCTGATCCTTGTACTTCTTAAACCGATCTTCTCAACAGTACCAGTGAAATTATGCACCTTAACGGTATCGCCTGTTACAAAAGGCTTATCGAAAAAGATAATGAACGATGCGATGAGATTTTCCAAGCTTTCCCGTGTAGCCAAAGCAATGGCAGCACCCACGATACTTAAACCTGTAAGCAGGTTGCCGATATCCTGGTTAAAAGTAAATCGCAACAAAAGAAGACCACCAATGATCACCAGCGACACTTTAAAGAAATCTTTGAAGAAAACGATGAGCTGATTATCTGTCTGGCTCTTTGTTATATTGGCTCTTTCTTCCAGAACAACAGCAATGAAATCAATGATGCGTAAACATAACCATATAAAGACGCATATGATGGTTGCTTTTGCAACACCTTCAATAAGATCGGAAAATTTGATCTTATAGATTGAAAAGTTCCAGTCTGCAGGATAGGTTAATTTATCAAAGGCAACAATCGTAACCAGCACCATAAGAAATACTTCCAGTGGAGCGATCACAAGATCACAGAAAGCATCTTTATTAAATTTTTTACCGGCCTTTATCACAAGGCGATACAGCAATCCGGCTAAATACCTTGATACAAATCTTTTGATGATAAGTGCCAGGATGATAGTACCTATAACATAGAGATAACTTTCAACCGTATTATCCAGGAATTTATAATTGAGTATTTCTCTCATGCCTGCAAGTTACGGAGCATCATAAATTTCCAGGTTGCCGGGAAGAAGAACATAGATTTTTTTTGCACCGATAATCACTTTTTCTGAGGCAGGAGTGATTGCATTATTCTTTTGTTCTTTAAAATCGAAATCGTTTTGTTTGGCTGAGTAGATGCTGGAATCTGAACGACCGATCATCATTCCCTTCACGAGCTGAACATCTTTCCAATTCAGGAATGCATATTTTTTTACAAAACCTCCATAATAATCAAAAACGAACCAGCCTTTGGATTTGTCGTAAAGATAAAGTGATCTGTTATCGTCAAACACGGATTGAAAAGATGGTGCTTCTTCAAAAACAGTTCGCAGGTCTGCAGATTCCATCAACAATTTGCCATTATCATCCATCTTCCTGATCCTTGCTTCCAGTTCATCATACAACCATATGTTGTTGTCATAACTCAACCGTACAACGCTCACCTGTTGTAATCCTGATCCCCGAAGATCAATTGTATTCTTGGTACTTAACAATCGATCCAGCACAACAATGGTTGATGTTTCTTTATAAAACACAAGTATTTTGAAAGGATTACTTACATCAACAGAATAGATCTTACCATATCTTTTTACATCATTGTATACGGCAACAGAATCTCCCTTGTCATTCAATTTTTTCAGTTGCTGATCATTGATAACGATGTAAATGTTTCCTACATTATCTACTTCGAAATTCGTAAAGTTTCCCGGCAGCGGTCTATACTTTTTAGGAGCGGCAAAACTGGTGTCTTGTGCAAGCATTATAAGACTGCTGAAGGAAAATAATATGGTGAAGATCAGCCTTCCCATTTCTTCAATTGCAGTTCATTACCATCGAATACTGCGTAAGTGAAGTTACGTATCCAATCACCCAGGTTAATATATCGACTGTTATCATTAAGTTTAAAATCAAGCGGAAGATGCCTGTGACCAAAGATGAAATAATCAAAATGCTCTCTTTGCAATACTTCTCTTGAATAAACCATCAGCCATTCTTTATCCTCTCCCAGGAAAATCTCATCTGACGATCCTGTTTTTGCCCTGCTTTTCCTGCTAAAGTAGTTGGCTATAGCAATACCAAGTGTTGGATGCAATACGCCGAACATAAACTGGCACACAGGATTTCGAAATATCTTTTTCAATGCTTTATATCCATGATCACCCGGACCTAATCCATCTCCATGACCAATATAAAACTTCTTACCGTTGTATATGAATGGATGTGGTTCATGATATACTTTCATGTTAAGTTCCTTTTGAAAGTAATCTTTCATCCACATATCATGATTGCCAACGAAGAAATGCATCGGGATACCGGCATCTGCAATTTCTGCAAGCTTGCCCAGTATTCTTACATGACCTTTGGGAACAACTTTTTTGTATTCATACCAGAAGTCGAACATATCGCCCAATAAAAAGATCTCGAATGCATCCTGCTTGGCTTTATCAAGAAACGCAACGATCTTTTTTTCTCTTGCGAGAGAGCTTTGCTCATCAGGAGCACCTAAATGAAAATCGGAAAGGAAATATATTTTTTTGCCAGGGGCAATTGTCATGCAGTAAAGATATTAAATGAGCTATGAAGCATTCCTTTCCACCAAAAAACAAAATACTTCTTTAGGACCGTGTACACCAACTACCAATGTCTTTTCGATATCAGCGGTTCTGCTTGGACCTGTTGCAAGTGTGATGAATGAAGGAATATTGTCCCTGTATTTTCTTTTCAGGAAATCGATGCCGTCTTTGATATCATATACCAGTTGATCGGTGTAGGCGATACAGATATGAACCGGTGCATAAACACTTGTTGTTCTTCCGCTACGTTGCCCTGTTGTCATGAGGATGCTTCCTGTTCTTGCGATCAATAATTCGCAGTCTGTTATAGATGCTTCACAAGTATGCACATCGGGGGATTCGAAGTTTGAGAATCCATTTGTATGCAGGTCATGTTTGATCTCTGGTTCACGGCAAAATATTTTGGTCCAGTTTCTTGATTTTGCCAGGAGGTGCAATTGTTCTGATAACTCTTTCATATCCGCACAAAAGGAAAATTTACCGAGCAGCTTCGTAAAATTTTCTGCAAACTCAATTTCCAATTCCTGTTGTGAGGGTTTAAAAAAATTCTCGGCATTCTCATGATGCGGAAATGGAGCAGGCACTGGTGTTGCCAGTGCCTGCCTTATCTTCTTAAGTATATTATGTTTTGCTGAGCTCACAGCGGCTAAATTACTTCAGCCTGTTGAATCATTCAACTACTGTTTTTTCCGGTGGAGCTGAAACATCAGGTAAGCCGTTATCTACATGAGGCTTTTTGTCTTCAAAAGGACGTTTACCGATCAGGTCTTCAACATCGCTTTGATGCAATACTTCTTTATCCAACAGTTCTTTCGCTAGCTTTTCAACCTCGGCTCTTTTCTCTGTTAATAAAGCCTTTGTTCTAACGTAGGCAACATCGATCAATTTTCTAACTTCTTCATCGATCATCTTACCCGTTTCTTCACTGTACGGTTTGGTGAACTGGTTTTCCTGCGTAGGATCGTAATAGCTTACGTTACCCACTTTATCATTCATGCCATATACTGTGATCATACTGTAAGCGATCTTGGTGATCTGTTGCAGATCATTACTTGCTCCGGTAGAAATTTTTCCGAAGAAAATATCTTCAGCAGCTCTTCCACCAAGCGTCATACAAACCTGGTCCATCAACTGCTCCGTTGTATATAAATATTGTTCTTTCGGAGTATATTGAGCATAACCCAAAGCCGCAGTACCTCTTGGAACGATGGTTACTTTTAATAATGGGTAAGCATGTTCCAGGAACCATCCACAAACAGCATGACCTGCTTCATGATAAGCGATCACTTCTTTTTCTTCCGGAAGAATGATCTTGTTCTTCTTCTCCAAACCACCAATTACACGATCAATCGCATCCTGGAAGTCACTCATATCAACTGCATCTTTTCCTTTTCTTGCAGCGATCAAAGCAGCTTCGTTACAAACGTTGGCGATATCAGCACCGGCAAATCCCGGAGTTTGTTCAGCCAGTTTAAAAATGTTGAGTGTTTCAGAAACTTTGATCGGCTTCAAATGCACTTTAAAGATGTCTTCTCTTCCTTTTACATCAGGACGGTCAATTGTTATCTGTCTGTCGAAACGACCCGGACGAAGTAATGCTGTGTCAAGTACATCTGGTCTGTTGGTAGCAGCAAGGATAATGATACCGCTTTCGCCACTGAAACCATCCATTTCAACCAGCAACTGGTTCAACGTATTTTCTCTCTCGTCGTTGCTCATGATGGCGTTTCTGCCTCTTGCACGACCGATCGCATCGATCTCATCAATGAAAATGATACACGGTGCTTTTTCTCTTGCTTGTTTAAACAAGTCCCTTACACGGCTTGCACCAACACCTACGAATAATTCTACGAAATCAGAACCACTCATAGAGAAAAATGGAACCTGAGCTTCACCAGCCATTGCTTTTGCCAGCAAGGTTTTACCGGTTCCCGGAGGACCAACCAATAAAGCACCTTTAGGAATTTTACCGCCGAGTGAAGTATATTTCTTTGGATTCTTGAGGAAGTCAACGATCTCCATCACTTCTACTTTCGCCTCATCCAAACCTGCAACATCAGTAAAAGTGATATTTACTTTCGTTCCTTTTTCGAATAACTGAGCTTTAGATTTTCCTATGTTGAAAATTCCACCAGGTCCACCTCCACCTGAAGGTCCACCCATTTTACGCATGAGCAATATCCAAAGACCAACGATGAGTAACAACGTAACAAAAGTGTTGGCTAATGGACCAAACCATTCACCTTCACTAACTGTTTCTGTCTGTATCTCGTTAGGAATATTATTGGTTTTATAAAACTCCTGTAACCTATTCTCAAAACTTTCCCATGCTGTAATCTGGAAATCAAACAATGGCTTATTGTTCTTAGCTGCATCCATTGCCTTATCCAAGTTCTGCTGGTTTTTGAACTTCTTTTTGTAATAATCTTTCTGTAAAGCTTCAGGTCGAACATATATACGAACAAGGTCTTTATTCGTTACTTTATCGATACGAGTTACATCACCGTCTTTTGCCAGATTTTTAAAATCCTGTTCAGTGATCTTTACTGTATCAGCAGAAAATGTTTTGCCCCAGAAATTTGCACCAATCAGCACTACTGCGATCAATGCATATATCCAGTAAATACTAAATCTCGGTTTTCTGCCTTTATCATCACCAGATCTTTCGGGAGGTAAACCTGGTCTCATGTTTTTATTATCCTGTGCCATTCGTCTTGATTTCATTTAAGGGTGGTGTAATTAATGTTCAGAGTGTTCAGTACTGGCTGCATCACTCCACATTTCTTCCAACTTGTAAAACTTCCGGGTTTCGGGCTGCATAATATGTACCACTATGTTTACGTAATCTATTAACACCCATTGCAACTGCTGGTAACCTTCGTGTTTATAAGGCGATTCTCCACATTGGTTCTTCACTTCAGTTTGTACATTATCGCCTATGGCTCTGATCTGGGTGGTGCTGGTTGCTTCGCAGATAACAAAGAAATCAGCGACCGCCTCCGGGATCTTCCTTAGATCAAGCGAAATAATGTTCTCGCCTTTTTTATCCTGAATTGCCTTAATGATGGTTTTATAGATCCGTGAATTCCTCGTAAGCTTCGTTTCACTGCTCTTTTTGCGGGACTTTAAAACAGATAAGGGTGCCAATAAACCTTCGATTTATAGTGATGAATTTATTCTCGCTCTGGCAGTTGTACATAGTGGCTGGCGTATATATTTCTGCCGTTCTATATTTGCCAAAAATAGGAACTTTTGAATACTAGTTCTCAGAACCCGATAATTGGCAACCCATTCATACAACTGGCAAAGGTCGATAGCACCAACAACTATGCCATGGCACAGATACACAATGGGTTGGCAGAACATGGTACTACCTGGTTTACCATGTTGCAAACAGAAGGAAAAGGCCAAAGAGGTAAGCAATGGAATGCTGAAGAAGGTTTAAACCTGATGCAGACTACTGTATTGAATGCTTCTGCATTTCCTTTATCGAATCCTTTTCATCTTACAGTAATAGTGGCTAATGCTTGTTATGAATTTTTTAGCAAATATGCTGGTGACGAAACAAGCATAAAATGGGCTAATGACCTGTATTGGCGTGACAGAAAGGCAGGGGGCATTCTCATCGAGAATATCATCCGAGGCAATAAATGGCTGTGGGCAGTGGTTGGAGTAGGTATCAACATCAATCAAACCGAGTTCGAAGGTTTACCTAATCCGGTTTCTTTAAAACAAATCACCGGCAAAGATTACGACACTGTTGAACTGGGTAAAGAACTGTGCACCTATATGGAAAAACATTACCAGCGGTATCTCAAGATCGGATTCTTGCCGGCCCTGGAATTATACAACCAGCATCTTTACCAGAGAGGCAACAACGTTCATTTGAAAAAAGACAATGTATTATTCAGTTGCCAGATCAAAGAAGTGGAAGAAAATGGCGATCTCATCGTTACCGAATCAAGCTGGGACAGGTTTTCGTTTGGCGAAGTAGAGTGGATTATGCAATAATATAGTTGAGCATGATCTCGGGATTTCGCTCCTGGCTTTTTGCTTCAAGTTCGTACCTGTTCATTCGATAGCCTTTTTTGTAGCTTTCCCACAGGTACATCGCAAGAAATTTCACCATTCCGTGTTTCTGATATTGTTGCACGTGTGCCAGTTCATGGCAAACCCATTTTTCATCTTTCAAAAATTCTTCCCGTGAAGTGTTGAATAAATGAATGGTTTTGCCAACCACAACGGCAACTTTTTTCGAGCCCAATTGTTTTGCAGATAATTTAGCCAACCAGGAGTTTTCTTTAATTCTAACGATCATAACAGCAATAAGGCGAGAAGCTTGCCAGAGTTTTTGGATGCCGGCTTCAGTTTTCATGGCATCGTCTCTTGTGTCACTCACTTGTACGTTCTGATGTTTGTGCATCACAACCTTTCGCACAGAGCCGGGAAGCAAATTAAGGGAACACCTTGACTCTGTTATCTCTGTGCGAGACTATTTCAACTCCTTCCATGCTTTCATGATCTGTTCGGCATGTTTCTTATTGGTAGGCTTTAAGAAAATTTTACGGATCACTCCTTTATCATCAATTACAAACGTAGTACGATGCAACCCATCATAATGTCTTCCATACAACACTTTTGGGCCCCAAACACCATACTTTTCAATGATCGACATTTTAGGATCTGCAACCAACGTAAAAGGGAGAGAAAACTTCTCCTCGAACTTTTTGTGTTTCGTTTCATCATCTGGGCTTACCCCAAGCACTTCAAATCCTTCCTGCTTCAGCAAGGCATAATTATCTCTCAGGTTGCAAGCCTGGATCGTACAGGTTGGTGTGTCATCTTCAGGATAGAAATACAACACTACTTTCTTTCCTTTATAATCAGCCAGTGAAACCTTGTTCCCGTTCTGGTCTTTCGCAGTAAATGCAGGAGCTTTATCTCCTTCTTTTAGATGTGTTGCCATTTTTCTTCTTCTTAGTACTTTTCTTGATCACTTTCTTTTTAACAGGAGGCTTTTCCTTCAGCTCGAAAGTAAATGTTCTTGCAATTTCGTTGCCGGCAAGATCTTTTGCTATGATCTTCAGGCTATGAATGCCGACACTGCAGTATTCATCAAACTTATAACTGTAAGTGCTGCCTTTTTGTTCAAACATCAGCCAGTTACTATCTAATTCTGCTCTTACATTTTCAATTGTACTGATACCATCTTTTACGGTAAAACTCAACGTCCCTCCTTTATAAAAAACAGTACTGTCTTCCCAGCTTTTACCAATATTCGGTGGAAGGGTGTCTTCCATCATCAGCAAAACACCAAACCTGTCGAACGACCCAATGTATTTTCCGTCTTTGTATTCCGGTTTTACGATCTGGATCCTGTTACTATTCAACCGCATAATCATCTTTGAGGGATCTTTCTGTTCTTCTGTTGGCGTGATCTCGACCGTATAAGGTTCGTGTAATGGAACAGAAGGTTGGTGCACCTGGAAAACAGGTAAGCCATTTGCTCCACCAGAAATTTGGCTGAGCCTGAAATTCACCGTATCGTATAAAGCATTTGCAGGAAGTGTGATCTTGAAATTCTCCGTTTCATAACTGTTTTCCTTACCGGGAATAAACTTCACTGTTTCCTGTGTGAAGAATCTTTCCTGCTGCAGTTCAGGTTTCCATTGCAATTTGAAGTTAAGCACAGCTTCATTTGCATGAACATCCGTTACAACGATCGAAACCTTATGGATAAGTGTATCCTGAAGGTTGATCACACCATCATTTTCTCCATCTTTCACAAACAAATGATTACCCGGTAATCTTGAAAGATGTTGCAATCTTGTTTTTGAGGTGATCCATTTTTTATAGTCGATAGAAGCATTTACATACTTGCTGGCTTCTCTATCAAACTCCTGAAGCTTAAAACTAAATTGCTGTACGCTATCCATCCATACTTCTGCTGCATAAATGCCAAACCTGAAGTTGGTGCCGTTGGCAATATCTTCTGCACTAATTCCAAAGCTGAACTTGTTGAAGCCCGTTTGTATCACAGTATCCTTAGTTGTATAAACACCTTTCGTATTCTTTATTGGGATCTGAACAGGCTCAACTGCATAAGTGCTGTAATTTCTATCATACATGTACAGGCTATAGATCAATGGCTTTACCTGGTCTTTTATAGGAAAACCAAGGAAAAGCGGATTGATATTATCACCTGTTTTTGTATCTCTCACCTCGAAATGCAAATGCGGGCCTTCGACTGAACCTGTAGCTCCGCTATACGCAATAATTTGACCTTTCGCTACCCGAAACTGGCTGCTTCCAAAACTGATATCCTGTTTCCAGCTTTCATCGTGGTATTGCTTCCGCTCCACAAAATCCTGCAAGGCAGGGAAGAATTTGTTGAGGTGAGCATATAAAGTGGTATATCCATTTGGATGGGTGAGGTAAATGCTTTTTCCATACCCATCAGCCTCTACCACAACACGGCTCACATAACCTTCAGCAGCAGCAAAAACGGGAAGATTTTCTCGTTGCTGTGTTCTCAGATCCAATCCCATGTGATAATGATCGCTGCGAACTTCTCCGAAATTGGCAATCAGATGCATTGGAATTCCCAGCGGATTTCGGAAAATGAAACGTGGATATTGTGCCTTTACAGCGGTATGAAGTAAAAAGTATGAAGTAATAAATAGAAGAATTCGTCTCATGTACCACGAAGGTGAGAAGAGTTCCGCAAATCTTTTACTAAAAATAACTTCGGCATTTCTGCAGCAGACTTACATTTGCACAATTTGTTTTTTCTGACGTGGCAATCGCCAGCCTCTGGCTGGTGATGATATTCCGAAGCGTCTCGCTTCATAGCTGAATAGCGATACGAACGTACAAGTGAGTGACACAACGGAAGAAACATAATAGCACCGGAGCTGACCTCCACAATAAATCAGATCATGCCTAAAGACAACTCTATAAAATCAGTACTTATTATCGGATCGGGACCAATTGTTATTGGACAAGCGTGTGAATTTGATTATTCAGGCTCACAGGCTGCAAGGAGTTTGAGAGAAGAAGGGATCAAAGTGATCCTCATCAACTCAAACCCGGCAACGATCATGACAGACCCGATGATGGCAGACAGGGTTTACCTGTTACCATTAACCCCTGAAAGTATTGAGCAGATCTTGCAGGAAAACCAGATCGATGCTGTGTTACCAACGATGGGTGGTCAAACGGCTTTGAACTTATGTAAAGAAGTTGATGAACTGGGTATATGGCAGAAATACAATTGCCGGTTGATTGGTGTTGATGTTGCTGCGATAGATACTGCAGAGGATAGAGAGAAGTTTCGCCAACTGATGTTGAAGATCGGGGTGAAAGTTGCTCCCAGTAAAGTTGCTAACAGCTTTTTAGAAGGAAAAGAATTTGCACAGGAGATCGGTTATCCTTTGGTGATCCGTCCATCATTTACACTTGGTGGTACAGGTGGTGGATTTGTTCACAGCAAAGACGATCTTGATGAAGCATTGCAAAGAGGTTTAACTGCCTCACCAATTCACGAAGTGCTGGTTGAGAAAGCTGTGTTAGGATGGAAAGAATATGAACTGGAGCTGTTAAGAGATAAGAATGATAATGTGGTGATCATTTGTACTGTTGAGAACCTCGATCCGATGGGAGTTCACACAGGAGATTCGATCACTGTTGCTCCGGCAATGACGTTGAGCGATTCGTCTTTTCAAGATATGCGTAACCAGGCAATGCTGATGATGCGTAGTCTTGGAAACTTTGCGGGTGGTTGTAACGTTCAGTTTGCACAAGACCCTCAAACAGAACAATTGATCGCTGTTGAGATCAATCCGAGAGTAAGCCGCTCTTCTGCACTTGCATCGAAAGCTACAGGTTATCCTATCGCTAAGATCGCTGCAAAACTCGCTATTGGTTATTCATTGGATGAATTGAAGAACCAGATCACTCAAACAACTTCAGCATATTTCGAGCCTGCACTTGATTATGTGATCGTAAAAATTCCACGCTGGAACTTTGACAAGTTCAAAGGAGCGAATGATACACTTGGATTGCAGATGAAAAGTGTGGGTGAAGTGATGGCTATTGGCAGAAGCTTTACAGAAGCCATTCAAAAAGCTTGTCAGAGCCTGGAGAACGAAGCTGTAGGATTAGGCTATTATGGCAAAAGCCTGATGAAGAGCGATGAGCTGGTAGATTATATCAAAACACCAAAATGGGATCGCATCTTCCGTATAAAAGATGCGTTGATGGCTGGTGTTACAGTAAAAACGATCGTCCAGGCTACCGGAATAGATCGTTGGTTCATTTACCAGATACAAAAGATCTGCAATATTGAAAGAGAAATAGCAAATCACAACATCGACTCTTTACCGGAAGATTTGCTGAAAGAAGCGAAGAAAAACGGTTTCAGTGATCTGCAGATATGTAAAATTCTTCATGGCGATTGTGATGAAGAACAGATCTATGAAAAACGGAAAGCACTTGGTATTACAAGAGTGTACAAAATGGTAGATACCTGTGCTGCTGAATTTGAAGCCAAAACACCTTATTTCTACAGCACTTTTGAAGGTTAGTAAATTGCTTCATGCACATGTAATGCACACTTCAATTGAGTGAAGTAGTTCTGGCATTGGTTTCGGAACAGATACTGTAAACCACATTTATGTTACAGTACCTGCAAACGCTCAAAACCATCATGCAAAAAGATGTCGTGCTGAATAAAAGAGAAGTGATCAAGCGATACCGTTCGCTCACCAATTTCAATCAACATGTATTGCAGCTTTTATGCATGACAGACTTTTTCATGCTGTATAAAAACAGTAAAGGTGAAATCGAAATGGCCTGAGATGATCTAACTGGCAGCACTGGCCTCAACAGAAGATTGTACAGTTGGCACATTTCCGTATCCAACTTTCGGTGCAACTTTTCGCATACTGTATGTTTCAATTCGTTTCAACAGTTTCAGTGATATCACCAACCAGATAATTCCTAAAGCAAATCCTGCCAATACATCACTGGCATGATGCACTCTCAGATACACACGGCTCAAACCGATCATGAAAATGATGAAAGATAATAATGCCGCTACTGCAACTCTCCAGTAAACATTTTTGATCCGCTTCCAGGTAAAATAGATCAGCAATCCAAAGAACGTCATACTGCATAATGCATGACCGCTGGGAAAACTCAAACCACCAACCGGTTCCAGTAATGGTATCAATGGTCTTTCTCTTCCGAACAAATGTTTCAATCCTACCATCACCAATCCACTACTTAATCCGATCACCGGAACTTTAATAGTATACCACTTGTGTTTTCTTACGAAAAGAAACCAGGCAGTAAGCAGCAAGTTGGCTGGAATAAGAAACTGAACTTTACCTAACAATGTAAATCCATTCATTACATCGGTATTTACATTGCTCACCCAGTTGTTGAGAAAATCGAAAGCAGCATCATCGAATGCTGTTTTATCATCCAGGAAAACATATTTGGCTATCCACACAAATGCGATAAGTGATACAAGAAAAAGTGCAAGGATCACGATCACATCAACAGATAATAAGGCTAAACTCGCCCAGAATTTTTTCCATGTATTTTTTGCCTGCCGATACATATCATTTTTCTAATCAATTCCATGCCATCTATTTACCAGCAATTTTCGAAGCAGAATATTAGCTGGTTAAAGAGCTTCGGCTGTTTGGCACGTTTTCTGACTTTCTACATTCAGGAACAGAAATAATCACCTATAAAAAACGCTTTTATGTTACGTTGGACAGTCACTTTCCTCATAATTGCTATAGTAGCAGCATTATTTGGATTTACCGGAATTGCGGCAGGAGCAGCAACAATCGCTAAGATCATTTTCTTCATCTTCATCGTATTGTTTTTGCTGAGCCTGATCGGAGGAAGAAGCAGAGTGTAGCAGTTACTACCCTTGCACATTATTACGAAAAACCACCTTGGCGATTGCCGGGTGGTTTTTTATTGCTTAAGCTGTAGAATATCTATTAAGCTTTTGTTGCGTCGCACACTTCAACTTTCGCAACATTATTGAACAGGTGATCACTTGTTAGCAAGATTCTCTTTCACAACATCCCAATATTCTTTTCCATAGCTCACCAGTATCTCTCCTCCTGCTTCAATATTGCGAAATGCTTCGATATACACCTTGTCATCATCTTCCACTACATACTTACTGTTATTGCTGATGCCTTCTGCTTTACCCAAACCTCTTGCATCATTGGCATAACGAGCCAGGTATTTGGGATAAGGCTTTGCATCGATCACATTGTCTTTATTAATGTAATAGATGTACCCGTTAAATGCTCTGCCACTACTAGCAATGGCCCAGGTAGTTCGCTTTCCTTTGTATTCAACGATCCTTGTTCCCTTTGGAATAAACACCTTTGTAAAAAGTCCCTTACCCGCACCGGGAAGTTTGCTCTTTTTGATCTCCAGTTTACTTTCGAGTAATGCCATAGGCTGGCAAAAGTAGGTGGAGAAGCGACTTATTGTTGCAGCTATAAAAAATAAAGGGTTCTGAAGTTTTCAGAACCCTTTTACTAGAATTGAAGAATGGTTATTGTTTGGTGAACCTGATAGTTTCTATTCCCTTCACTGTCTGCAATCGCAACACATATACACCGGCAGGTAATGAAGCAGTGTTGAGATTTATTTTCACATCAGAAGCTTGCAGGTTAATTGAGCTTTGCTGCATCACTTGTCCGGTAGTGCTGATCACCTGTAATCCCACACTTCCTGAATAACTTCTTTGCAATTGAACAGTCATCTCACCTTTGGCAGGATTTGGATATACATTTCCAAATAGCTGGTCTTTCTCGCCATTAATAGAAACTTTTGCTGTGTTGCATGCAAATCTTTTACTTCCATCTTTATCAACTGATACGAGCCTGTAATAATAAACTCCTTTGGGTATTATGGTTTCATCTACCATCACATAAGTTGATCCTGATCCTTTCGCTGCTGTTGATCCAATTTTATAGAAGTTTTTACCATCCATGCTTCTTTCAACTTCGTAATGATCGGCATTGATTTCAGTGGCTGTTGTCCATTTTAAGTTCACACGATTGTTCTTTCTTTCAGCAGAAAAATCAACGCATATTACCGGTAGTACGCCGCTAATATTTTTTAGAAAAAAACTGGAGAAAGAAGGAACGATCACTTCAACATAATACACATTTGAAGACAGGCTACCCCATCCATGGATATTATACAAAACTTCTCCGGCAAGGTTCAGCACGTTAGAACATGGATTACTACTAAACTTAGAGATCTTAAGATCATTTAAATAATAAACATCATTTCCATCTCCATCGTTTGCCTGGATCATTGCATCAAACTCTGGTTTGGTAAAATACAATCGTACAGCAACAGGATTGACGGGTTGTGTTTGTGGAGTGATCTCAAAATTGCGATTCAGATATTCAATTCCACTTGCATCAGATCTTACAGCGCCGCTATTGATATAATATTGGCCTGAAATATTTCCCATTCCGGCACCTCCGGGTGAATCAAAAACAGATGCTACCATTTTTCCCTGGTGTGTCAGGTGCAACCACTTACCTGAGTTGGTAGAAGTTGCAGCTCCATCAATAGCAATACAACTGCTTCCTGGTGTAGGTACATCAGCTGCTGCTGTACTTGGAGCTCCAGAAACGCAAATATTGAAATCTGCATCCGGGCCAACAGAAGCTGAACCCTGGTTATACAATCTTATGTAATAAGTATTGCCAACAGTGGCTCCGAAAATCTGAATGGATCCCATCCCAAATCCAGGATCAAAAAATATGGTAGAAGCATCACTGTTATACACCTGTATATAAACATTGGCAGGTGTTGGAACATTTATCGATAGGTCTGCTGTAGCAGCAACGAATTTGAACCAAACGTCACCACTAAAAGTTCCTGTTGCCGGATTTGAACTAACAGATGAGAATTTGAATGTTCCGGAGGTATTCTGGCATTCAGGATTTTGAACAAGCGTTACCGCTCCTGTACTTTCATCATTCGATGGTGCTGTTTCATTGATCGTTCTTATTTTATATGCAACCGGACCTCCGTTAAAAGTATTTTCAAGAACCTGCACATAATAACTGCTGCCTTGAGTTAAACCACTGATCACTCCATTGGCAAACTGAACAGAGGGTTTACAATCGACCTCTGTTAACGCAGCACAAGTGCCTGAGTAAAGTTTGAATCCCAAACCGTTTTGATCTGGCCCAAGCCTGATCATGTCTTTAAAGTCTATTAAATGTTTTGCACCTGTTGCAGTGAATGAGTACCATACTTCTTTGTTAGGAGATGGCGAACCGCCACCACAGGGAGTAACACTACTTGTGGTTAAGCCATAAGTTGTGCCTTCGATCCAATTGGTATTGATGGATGTTGCACTATTACAGGCAATATTGGTTGGCGTTGTAGGTATTTGCCGGATGGAAACATCGAAGGTGTATTGACTACCAGGAACATCAAATACCCTTATGAAGTAAGTTGCTCCTGGTGTTAAACCTGATACAGCACCGGTTTGATCTACGAAACAAGAGATGAGGCTGAGTGAACCACATGTACCTCCATACACTGCAAAATTGGGTGATCCTGAACCTGCATTCACCACAGCTCTAGAATTAAATATCTTAACGAAAGCTTTACCTGATGCAGGTGCAACAAACTTAAGCCAGACATCATGAGCATTTGTTCCGGTACAGGAAAGAGCCGGAGAACTTGCCGTAGCACTTACGTTTGATACACTTACAAACTGTTCAGTCTCTGTTGTATTAACCGGCACACTAATGGCTCCAGAACAATTATCATTAACCGGTGGGGGTGGTGTTTTAGAACAGAGATCAAAATTACTTGCGCTTACACCATCAGCATTGTATATCCTGAGGTAATATGTTGTGCCGATAAATAAAGTGGTGGATGGACTACTTCCATCAAGGTTCATAATACTCCCACTTACACAAAGAACAGAATTTGTATTACTACCTCTGAAAAGCTGCATGTACATTGCGGAATTTGTACCAGATGCAAGTACAACATTGCTCAACTGTATAGTAGCAGTTACATCAGAAGCAACGAATTTGTACCATACGTCTTTGGCTGGTGCAGTAGCCCCCGAACATGCAGGAACACCATCCGGTGTTGCATTAAGTGTTGTTCCTCCACTTCCAACAGTAGTGCAGGAAGATCCGGATGTAAGTGTAATTAATTGTGAATTGAAATAAGTGTCGTTCGATGGTTGTGCATATGCAGAAAAGCTAACTGCAAGCAGTAGCAGGAAAAGGGTTTTTCTCATAAATAGATGTTTTAGGTATTTTAAATATACCTTATCTGTTTGGGAAATGCAAGCCTGGCTTATAAAAGAGCCGCAGCTTTCTTAAGGTCTTCAGGTGTATCGATCTCAACACCCATGTATCCTGTTACTACCATTTTCAGGGGAATACCATTCTCTAAAAAACGAAGACATTCGATCTTTTCTGCTTTTTCAAGTGGCGTCATTTCCCAGTTGGTGAATTTCAGTAATGCCTCTTTTCTAAAAGCATAAACACCAATGTGTTCATAATAAGTGATGTCAACTTCCTGGTCTCTTTTGTAAGGAATCACCGATCTGCTGAACATGAGTGAATTCATCTTCTTATCCACTGCAACTTTTACATAATTCGGATCGGCAATCGAAGTTTCTTCTTTCAATTCCTGCATCAGCGAAGCCACTTCAACATTCTTTCCTTCTTCTTTTTTAAATACCTCAAGCAGTTTGGCTAATGGTTCTTTTTTCACGAATGGTTCATCACCCTGAACATTCACAATCACATCAACATCCATATCTGCAGCAGCTTCTGCGATCCTGTCTGTTCCGCTTTCATGTTGCTTTTTACTCATTATGGCTTTACCGCCATTCGATTCAATTTCTTTATAAATGATGTCGCTATCTGTAACAACGATCACCTCGTCAAATAAACCGGTGGCTACAGTATTATCATATGTATGTCGAATCACAGTTTTATTTCCCAGCATTTGCATGAGCTTGGCGGGAAAACGAGTAGCGGCATATCGTGCGGGAATGAAAGCAGATATCTTCATGCGGCAAAGATCGAGATCATTTTTCTAATGGACCAAACGGTTTCGTTAGAAGCGATCTGAAATCTTCATCTTTCTCATTGGGATAATAACGATCTAGTCCATACCTGATCTGTTGCTTATCCAGCTTCATGAAAGTGCCAAGAAAACGATCCCAGATTGAAAATACAGCGCCATAGTTACTATCAGTATATGGCTGTTGCCAATGATGATGTACTTTATGCATGTTAGGAGAAACAAAAACAAAACTCAATCCTTTGTCTAACCATTTAGGTAAGCTGATATTGGCATGAGTAAAAGCAGTAGCCAATACCAATAACGTTTGAAAAAGCATTACAGCATACATGGGTGCTCCTGATAAAAGTATCCCGGCAAAAAAGAAAAGCCCACGAAGCACACTTTCTACCGGGTGATGCCTAAGCCCCGTGGTTACATCAACATTATTATCGGCATGATGCACTACATGAAACCTCCACAAAAGCGGCACTTTATGTTCTGTAATATGTACCAGCCATCCACCAAAAAAATCCAGGACCAGCACAGATATAATGATTGTTACAGCAACATTCGCATGTAACCAATGAACCAATCCAAAACCATTTGCTTTGCACCAGTCACTGATTGAAATAATGATTATCGCAAGGAAAGTATGAATGATGAGATGTATGAGTGTAAATCCAAAATTCACAGCAGCATGCCTTAGCTTGTTCTTTTTATACCGGAGCTGAATAAATGGGATCGCTCCTTCAATGATCCAGAAAAACAACAATCCCCCAACCAGAAATGCAAGTCTTTCCAGTGGACGTTGCTCTAACGTAGAGAAATATTGAATAATGCTATTCATCAGGCTTCTGCTATTGAATCCAATTCTTTATTTGACACTTCGTCGAACTCGGTGCCACAATCAAAGCAATGATATACGTGTTTTGCTGCCGATACTGCATAGCTGGCAAAAGCCCACATCGCTATTGCAGTAAACCAATTTTTCGGTCCTGGTTTATTGATGTAAGAAACATTCAACGAACTACAATTAGGACATTGTTGCTTTTGCTTATCCTGCTGTTCAAATGCAAATACCAACTCTCTGCACTCTTCTAACTGTTCTACATCTACACAGAGCTTAATACCACCAATAGCATTCGTAAGTATCGGGTCAATAGTTACAGTGTATTCATCCTTAAGATAGCAATTGATTCCGGCATCCTGCAATTTACCAAGCCAGATATTGGCAGTGATATAAGAATCAAAAGTTTTAACGGGTATAAACTCCATTTCCTAAAAATAAAAAACCCTGCCGATTAAAGCAGGGTTTGTATTTATTATCTTTTGATAATTAACTATTCAGCATTAAAGGCATCACCAACATCAACAGGTCTTCATTTTCCGCCTGCTCAACTGGTTTTAGAATTCCTGCCTTTGTAGGTGTAGAAAGTTCAACTTTAACCTCATCGGTATCAGCAGCATTCAGCATTTCAATTAAGAATTTCGCATTAAAAGCGATCTGGAGGTCTTCTCCATCATACTGGCAATTCATACGTTCATTTCCTTCGAAAGAGAAGTCAACATCCTGTGCTGCCATCTGCAATTCGCTTCCGCTGATGCTTAACGCTACCTGGTTGGTGCTTTTGTTAGAGAAAACACTCACACGGCGTAATGCACTTTGGAAATCGCCTTTACCAACAACCAGCTTATACGGATTATCAGTAGGAATTACCACTTTATAATCAGGGAATCTTGCATCGATCAAACGACAGATCATCTTCACATCACCATGGCTTACAAAAAGATGATTGCTGTTATAGCTGATGGTGATCTCGTCATCATTATCCGGTAAAGCATTCTTCAACAGGTTCAACGGTTTCTTTGGAACGATGAAAGAATCTGTCTTCGGTGCTTTTGAATCTGTTCTTTTATAACGAACCAACCTGTGAGCATCTGTAGCAACAAACTGAACACCGTCTTTCAACAATTCAAAATAAACACCTGTCATTGCCGGACGGAGGTCATCATTGCTTACCGCAAATAAAGTTTTGTTGATCGCTGTTACCAAAGCACTGCTGCTCATAGTAAAACCGGTCGTATCATCTGCTGTTGGCTCTTTGGGAAAGTTGTCAGGATTTTCACCCATTACCTTGTACTTACCATTATCGCTGGTGATCTCTACGCCATAGTTTTTGTCGATATTGAACGTAAGCGGCTGATCTGAAATGTTCTTTAAAGAATCCAGGAGGATCTTGGCAGGAATACAAACTCTTCCGTTTGCTTTTGATTCGATATCCATCTGAACACGCATCACCGTTTCGAGATCGGTGGCAACAACGCTCAGTTTTTTATCTTCTATTTCAAACAAAAAATCTTCGAGAATTGGCAAAACAGTGTTGGCATTGATAACACCGCTGATCTGCTGCAGGTGCTTCAACAGGGAATTAGAGGATACAATGAACTTCATTTCCGCAATTTTTTGGTTTCACTTCCGCTTTTTGGCGGTTGTGGCAAACCTACAGTAAAAGCACAAACCTTTACAGGGAAATTTTTCCGGTGTGCTGTTATCAACACGGCAATGTTAATCGCCTGTGGATTAGCCTATTTTTCCAACGATCTGAGGAGCTCTTCAAACCTGTGCTTGCCTACAGGTTTGATTATGTAATCATTAATAACATTGTATTCTTTGCTCCGCTTCATATCTGTTTCATCAACAGACGAGCTTACCATATACAATGCAATTTTTTTATCAAGATTCAGCTTCCTGAATTCTTCAACAAATTGCCATCCATCCATTACAGGCATATTGATGTCGAGAAAGATCACATCGGGCAGGGCAGATTGATCAGACAAATGAGATTGTATAAAATTCAGGGCAGACTCTCCATCCATGAACATGGAAACCTGTTCACCTACACCCATTGATTCGAGTGTTTTTTTTGCAGTAAACTGGTAAATGTGATCGTCATCTACCAGAAAAATTTTCAACTTTTGCTGGGGCATGTTGTGCAGGATCCTGGATTGGTTTTCAAAAACGATGAACAAATGTAAATGCTTTCAGTAATGAACAATGGCTTTTCAAAAAAATTGACTCCGGATAGTGCTTTTACTAAGGTAAAACACTATTGTGCTTACCAGGAAAGAAGCCATGCAGAAGTAAAAGAAAAACTCTACGGTTATGGATTAAGAAAAGACGAGGTAGAGATATTGCTTTCAAGATTGATCGAAGAAAATTATCTGAACGAAGAGCGTTATGCCAAACAGTTTGCAGGAGGAAAATTTCGCATGAAAAAATGGGGAAGAGTGAAGATTGGCTATGAATTGAAACAAAAAAGGATCAGTGCATATAATATCAGGAAAGGATTAGAAGAAATTGATGAGGAACAGTATCAATCTGTATTGAAAAAACTCGTTGCCGATAAATGGAAGAGCTTGAAAAATGAGCAACACATCGTACGCCAGATGAAAACTCAACAATACCTGTTGCAGAAAGGATTTGAACCTGCCCTTATTAAACTGGCAATAACAGAACTAAGGAAGGAAGCAACAGACTAAATTTGTTGATCATGTCTACACTAACCATTACAACCATTCAAACTTCGCTTTATTGGGAAGATAAGCAGCAGAACCTGCAGATGCTGGAACAAAAGATCAAAAGCATCAAAGAACGAACAGAAGTGATCGTTCTTCCCGAAATGTTCAGCACTGGTTTTAGCATGAAACCGGAACAACTGGCTGAAGAAATGAATGGAGAAGCTGTGAGCTGGATGAAACGAATCGCTGTTGAGAAAAGAGCGATAATTACAGGAAGCCTTATCATTAAAGATGGAGAAGACTATTTCAATCGCCTGATATGGATGCAGCCCGATGGAAAATATGGCTACTACGATAAAAGACATCTTTTTGCTTATGCACACGAAGACCAGCATTATTCAAGTGGCAATAAACGATTGATCGCTTCGGTGAAAGGATGGAAGATCAATTTGCAGGTTTGTTACGATCTGCGTTTCCCGGTTTGGACTCGTCACAACTTTGCTGCAACAGAAGGAAATCCTGAATACGATCTCCTGATCTATGTTGCCAACTGGCCGGAGAGAAGAAACCATGCATGGAAAACTTTATTGCAGGCAAGAGCCATCGAAAATCAGTGTTTTGTGGTTGGAGTAAATCGGGTTGGAAAAGATGGTAATGAAATTTATCACAGTGGCGATAGCTGTGTTGTAAATCCAATGGGAGAACTGCTATACACCAAAGAACACGACGAAGACATCTACACCATTACATTACACAAACAGGACGTGGATGATGTAAGAACGAAACTTCCGTTCTGGAAAGACGGCGATAAATTCATGATATTAAATGACTGATAAAAAAATTTATGCAGCCAGGAAAATATTCACCGGTGAGCATTGGTTAAATGATCATGCAATTGTATGTGAGAACGAGGTGGTGAAGCAGATTATTCCTTCGAACGATGTTGAAGTCTTCACGAAAACTTTTGATACGATCCTTCCTGCTTTTATTGATCTGCAGCTTTATGGTGCCTATGCGAAATTGTTTTCTGTTTATCCGGAGATCGAAACGCTGCAACTCATTCATCAATATTGTAAACAAGGTGGAGCTTACTGGTTTCAGCCAACGGTAGCAACAAATACAACAGAAATAATTCATAAGTGCATTGATGCTGTTCGTGCTTATCAAATTGCCGGTGGTGAAGGTTGTTTGGGCTTGCATGTTGAAGGACCGTGGATCAGCAAAGCAAAACGTGGAGCACATATTGAAAATCTTGTTCATGCTCCCACAATAGAAGAAACAAAAGCTTTGCTGGAATATGGTAAAGGTGTGATATCGATGATAACACTTGCACCTGAAGTTTGCAGCGATGAGGTGATTGAGCTGATAAAAAGCTATGGTGTCGTGATCTCAATCGGCCATACCAATTGCACATTTCAACAAGCCAATGAGGCATTTAACAAAGGAATCAATACAGCAACACATTTGTACAACGCTATGAGTGGTTTACAACATCGGGAACCAGGGTTGGTAGGTGCTGCATTCCTGCACAATAAAGCAATGGCCAGCATTATAGCCGATGGACATCATGTAGATTTTTCTGCGATCAAAATTGCACAGCAGATGATGGGTGAACGATTATTTCTTATCACTGATGCGGTAACTGATACTACAGAAGGGGCTTATCCTCACCTGAGAGAGGGAGATAAATATGTTGCTTCAGGAATTTTAAGTGGCTCTGCATTGACGATGATGCAATCGGTGAAAAATATGATCGAACATGTTGGAGCAGATAAAACAGTAGCCATAAAAATGGCTTGTATAGGTCCGGCAAAAGCAATAAGGTTAGATAATACGATTGGAAGAATTGCTGAAGGTTGTAGGGCGAAGTTTATTGCGACTGATGAAATATTAGATTCGATTTTGATGATCTGATTTTCATTTGTACGCATCCGATAGTACAATGAAGTTTCTTTAGCCGAAGAGTGCGACGCAACAGACGATGCTATGAAATACTACAGCTCGTCTCCAAAAACTACTTCTTCTTTTTCCTGATCATTTCTTTTACTGCAGCGATCTTCAGGTCAACACCGTCACGAATGGCTGCAGAAGATGGTTTGATCTCTACATCAGGAATAATACCTCTTCCATTCTTTGGCTGAGAAGCATCCATTACCAAACGATACACCGGAAGTACTATTCGAATTTTTGTATTGGGTAAAATGATCTGCGGCAAATGCACAGCCGAATTTCCGTAACTGCCTCCACCGGTTTCTTCACCAAGCACGGTTACATTGCTTTGTCCTTTGATAGAATTAATGAACAACGTTGTAGCGGAGAAAGAGTATCCACCTTGTATCAGGTAAACATCTCCATCGAAATGGAATTTCTTTTTGGGCTTGAATGTGTGATTCTCGAAATATGCAAAGTGATATCTGCCATCTGCTCTTTTCCTGTTAGAGGTAAAGAACATGCTGATCTTATATGCTAATGAAGGACGAATGTATTGTCCGTATTTAAATCTTCGGCTGATGGCTGCAACAGTGTCAGCCAGTTTAAATGGTTTTTGTGCCAGGTATTGACTGAGTCTTGTGCTGCTCATAATATTTCCGCCACCATTTTCACGCAGGTCGAAAACAACATTTGTAATGCCCTGTTGATGGATCGTTTTAAAACTCTTGCGAAAGAATCTTTTTAGTTTCCCTGAAGAAAAAGTAGCCACACGTATATATGCCGTGTTAAGAGGTGTATCGATGGTGATGCTTCTCTGGCTAAGTCTTCTCGCTTCACGAAGTTCTCTCTTAGTTGGTATTTGCACTTGTTGCGTTGTTCGTCTGCCTCTTCTTGAAACCGTATCTGTTTTTGGATCGTAGTTCCTGATGAAAACGGTTTTTACCTGCTTATTGGAATCGAGGAAACTGACGAGGTGCATGCTGTCTAAACCAAATGCATTTTTATATGCATAACCAAAATTAAAACTGGTGATCTGGTTCTTGAAGTTGATGGCATTACCATCGGTGCTGATGAACTGGAACATGGAATCGAGGAGCTGCCGAGGTGTTTTGTAATTGATGGAAAGCAATACAGTACCTCTTCTAAATATCGAATCGCCACGAAAGGCAGAACTCAATACTACCAAACTATCATCCCAGGCTTTAATTGCTAAAGGAAAAACAGGCTGCTGTGCTCTTGATACGGCATTGGAATATCGCTTGGATGATCGTACAGAAGTATGGCCGCATTTAATTTTACTGATGGCCCAGGCTACACGATTTCGGAAAGCATCTTCCGTCATTGAGTCGGTGATGTTGCTGTAAACATTATCGAAATACCAATCGATGCTGTCTTTGGGTGTATACCAGTAAAGACTCGGATGATTTGCCTCGAGTGAGTTTCGCAGTGCAGTAAAATCTTCTCTTAACTCCTCGACTGAATATTTTTTATTGATATCATGAATCGCTGCTGTTCTGCAAGAGAACATAGCAGTGCAGCTCACAAGTAAGACCAGTAAAAAAGACAGGCTTTTGTAGCGATACATTTTGTGAAAGTCTGTGATTCTTAGTGTTGTTCGAAAGCATTCCAGCCCTGAGCAGTTATATCAAATGTATTGCCAGCTTTG
Source organism: Chitinophagaceae bacterium (assembly GCA_024508725.1). Lineage (GTDB taxonomy): Bacteria > Bacteroidota > Bacteroidia > Chitinophagales > Chitinophagaceae > JAEZDC01. Next base: position 1,025,069 of record JANINS010000003.1, read on the forward strand.
GTGATGAACTTTGTTCCTTCAGAAATATCTGTCATGTAGCCAATAACGCTGATCTTTTCGTTTAAAGTGATCTTGTCGTAATCTTCCTGTTTCATGGTAAAGATCAGTTCGTAATCTTCACCTCCATTCAAGGCACAGACAGTTGGATCAAGCCCGAATTTGAAAGCAGCTTTACGGCTTTGTTCTGCTATCGGAAGTTTTTCTTCATACAACTTGCAACCGAGGTTGCTTTGTTTGCAGATGTGGAGTATTTCGCTGCTCAATCCATCGCTTACGTCCATCATAGATGTTGGTATGATCTCATTATCTGCAAGAAATTTTACAGTGTCTCTTCTTGCTTCGGGCTTCAACATTCTGCCAACGATATAATCTTCATTCTCCAGGTCTGGCTGAACCTGCGGATTTTCGAGGTAAATCTTTTTTTCTCTTTCAAGAAGTGTTAAGCCGAGAAATGCTGCACCAAGATCACCGCTAACGCAAATCAGGTCACCTTTTTGTGCCGTACTTCTTCTTACAAATTTCTCAGGTGCAACTTCACCGATAGCAGTAACAGAGATCACAAATCCTTTATGAGAAGTGGATGTATCGCCACCTACCAGGTCAACTCCATATTTTTCACAAGCTGCATATAGGCCTTCGTAAAATTCGTTCAGTGCTTCCACTGAAAAACGATTGGTGATCCCGATACTAACTGTGATTTGAGTTGGGGTTGCATTCATTGCATACACATCACTCAGGTTAACGATCACAGATTTATAGCCGAGATGTTTTAAAGGAGTATACATCAGGTCGAAATGAACACCTTCTAACAGTAGATCTGTCGTGATGACTGTTTGCTTTCCAAAATGATCGATCACAGCAGCATCATCACCAACAGCAACGATGGTTGATGCATTTTGAATTTCGAAGTTTCGTGTGAGATGATCAATAAGACCAAACTCTCCAAGACTTGCTATTTCTGTTCTTTGATTCTCCATTTTACAAATTTCCTCCGTTAACAACTCTGATCAATTCATCATGAATTTTTCCATTGGTAGCAATAATGCCGGGTTGGTATGGGTTATAATATTCTCCCTTCAAGTCGGTTACTTTTCCGCCTGCTTCTTCAACAATGATGAATCCTGCTGCACTATCCCACGCATTGAGTTTGTGCTCATAAAACCCATCAAATCTTCCGGCAGCAACCCAACAAAGATCAATCGCAGCACTTCCCAATCTTCTTACTGGAATTCCTTTCCGAATGAACTTCTCGAACACCTGCAGCGGACCATTGGGCATATCGAGATACGTGTAAGGAAAGCCGGTTACCATGCAGCTTTTGATCAGATCCGCATGGTTGCTCACTTGTATCTTCTTTTCATTCAATGTTGCTCCTTCTCCTCTCTCGGCAAAAAAGAGTTCATTTAAAAAAGGATTGTACACAGCACCAAGCACCATTTTACCATCTTTCTCAATACCAATACTTACACAGCAGATAGGAATGCCGTTGGCATAATTCACGGTTCCATCAATAGGATCTATGATCCATTTGTATGATGAATCCTGGACGATTTCGCCAGACTCTTCACTTAAAATATAATGATCAGGGAAAGATTCTTTGATCACACTGAAGATCACTTCTTCACTTTTATGATCTACTTCGGTAACCAGGTTATTGATCCCTTCTTTATTACTGATGGTGAATGACCGGTCAATATTCTCCTTCAAAACTTTTCCTGCAGATTCAACTGCCCTGAGTAAAGTGGCTTTCAGCATACAGCAAAAATAAGGAAAGGTTTATGCTGATGCTTGTTTGATTGTGAATGCTTTACTTTACGGACGTTTACCAATGAAGCTGTCCGTCATTATTGTCAATTACAATGTAAAATACTTTTTGGAGCAGTGTCTTCATTCGGTTTTACGTGCTGTAGAAGATCTGAATGCCGAGATATTGGTGATTGATAACGCTTCATCCGACGGAAGTATTGATTATCTAAAGCCGCTTTTCCCCTCCGTTAATTTTATAGCCAGTTCAAAAAACCTGGGCTTTGGAAAGGCAAATAACCTTGCATTTCAACAGGCAAAAGGTGAATATATTTTGTTCTTAAATCCTGATACGATCGTACCCGAAGATTGTTTTAATAAATGCATCAACTTTTTAGAACAACATTCAAAAGCCGGTGCTTTAGGTGTGAGAATGTTAGATGGTTCTGGCGATTTTCTCCCTGAAAGCAAACGATCTTTCCCTTCTACTTCTGCTGCTTTTTTTAAAGCGATTGGTTTATCTGATGCATTTCAGCGATCCAAATTCTTTAATAAATATTCGCTGGGCTACCTCGATGAAAAACAAGATCATCTTGTTGATGTACTTGCCGGTGCTTTTATGATGATCAGAAAAAAAGTATTGGAAAGCGTTGGTGGATTTGATGAACAGTTTTTTATGTATGGAGAAGATATTGATCTAAGTTATCGGATCAGGAAAGCCGGTTTTGAAAACTGGTATTTGGCAGCAGCACCTATCATTCATTTTAAAGGAGAAAGCATGAAGAAGTGGTCTGCAGACCACGTGAAAGTTTTTTACGAAGCCATGATCGTATTTGTAAAGAAACATTACAATGGAAGTGGAGCCGGGCTATTGAGATTGATGTTGATCACAGGCATCCGTGTAAAGTCGCTGGTCTCGCTATTGAAAGGTTCTGTTGTAAATAAATCAGATAAAAAAAGTTATTCCCTAAAAAATGTTGCTGTAATTGGTGGCGATAAAGACTTGAATGATTGTAAACAACTGATTCATTTAAAATATCCTGGACCAACCTTGTTCCGGTTTGATAAAGACATCGCCACATTAAAAGAATTCTGTATTTCAAACAAAATTCAACAAGTTGTTTTCTGTTCATCCGTAGTAAGCTATACAACAGCGATTTCAATCATCCAGGAACTGGGAAGCAATTATTCTTACCGTTTTCATGCAAACAATAGCTTAAGTATTGTTGGTAGCGATTCTAAATCAGAATTAGGAGAGTCTTTAGCATTCAACTAATTGCTGCTTGCTTATTCATTCTTCACAACTGTTTATCCTTCTCTTTTACTAGCTTCGTGACTTCTAAATGCAACTATGGCGATATTCGAGATATCTCTTCCAAGATCTGTAGGTAAAGCCTTAGGACTTCCTGAAAAAAGTCCGAGAAGACAACAGGTCAAAATATTGAAGAAATTGTTGCGTAAAGCACGGTTCACTGAATTTGGACAGCAGTATAGATTTGATGAGATACTGATGACGAAAGATCCATCAAAAAAATTCCAGGAACTTGTTCCTACTTATAATTACTCCAAAATACATAAGGATTGGTGGTATAAAACACTCGAGGGTTCTCCTGATGTTTGCTGGCCAGGCAAGATCAAATATTATGCACTCAGCAGCGGAACAAGTGAAGCTGCCAGCAAGTACATTCCCATCACGAAAGATTTGCTCAAGGGCAATAAAATGGTGATGATCAAACAACTCCTTAGCCTGAGACATTACGAGGATATTCCACTTAACTCAATAGGTAAAGGCTGGTTAATGTTGGGTGGTAGTACTGACTTGCAAAAAGGTGGTGATTATTATGCCGGAGATCTGAGTGGTATTACCGCCAAGAAAGCTCCATTCTGGTTTCAGCCATTTTATAAGCCAGGGAAAAAGATTGCAAGGCAAAAAGATTGGAACCTGAAATTAGAAGAGATCGTTGCGAAAGCACCTGAATGGGATATCGGGTTTGTAGTTGGTGTACCTGCATGGATACAGATGTGTATGGAAATGGTGATACAGCGTTACAATCTTAAAAATATTCATGAGATCTGGCCCAACCTTGCATTTTTTGTTCATGGTGGCGTGAGTTTCGAGCCATATAAAAAAGGTTTCGAAAAGCTGTTGGGCAAACCACTTATTTATATCGAGACATATTTAGCGAGTGAAGGTTTTATCGCTTACCAGGATCGTCAGTATGCAAAAGGAATGAGGCTGGTAACGAATGAACATATCTTCTTCGAGTTTGTTCCGTTTGACGATAAGAATTTTGATGCTGATGGTGAGCTGATAGAAGATCCGCAATCGTTCCTGATCGATGAAATAGAAGAAGGAAAAGATTATGCGATACTGCTCAGCACTTCAGCCGGAGCTTGGCGTTATTTAATTGGAGATACAATTCGTTTGGTTGATCGTGAAAGAAACGAGATCATCATCACCGGAAGAACGAAACATTTTCTCAGCCTTGTTGGTGAACACCTGAGTGTTGACAATATGAACAAGGCCATTAAAACGGTGAGTGAAGAGATGAACATCTGCATTCCCGAATACACCGTTGTGGGTGAACCTCACGGAAATTTCTTTGCTCATCACTGGTATGTTGCCTGCAATGAAAATGTAAATGTTGAAGAGCTCAGATCAAAGATCGATATGAAGCTTTGCGAATTGAACGATGATTATGCCGTTGAAAGAAAAAGTGCATTGAAGGATGTATATCTTGATGTGTTACCGGAAGACAGGTTCATGGGCTTCATGGAAGCAAAAGGTAAAGTAGGAGGCCAACATAAATTTCCAAGAGTCTTGAAAGGAAAGATGCTGGAAGACTGGAACAAATACCTGAAAGGAGAACTTACATAATAGCTATATTAGCGAATAACAATTTCTGATGATCGCTGCCCTGTTGAAAGGAATTGCTTTAGGTTTCATGCTGAGTATTTCAGTTGGGCCTGTTATCTTCTCTATCATCAAACAAAGCATTAATAATGGGCACAAAGGTGGATTTGCATTTGTTGCCGGCGTAAGTCTTAGTGATATTACACTTGTTATCATCAGCCAGCTTTTTACTGAGCTGTTCAGAAGCCTGCTCGATTATAAAACACAGATCGGTGTTGGTGGAAGTATTCTTCTTATCATCCTGGGTGTATATGTTTTCTTCTTCAAAAAAGTTAAGGTAAACGAAGAAGGAGTGCATGTAATTAAAATGCGAAAGCGGGACATGTTTCGTACTGCCATATCAGGCTATTTCATGAATACACTTAATCCCAGTGTGATCGCATTCTGGTTACTGATCGCAACATCTGTTGTGGATCTTTCTATCAATTACCGGATCATTATGTTTACTACTTGTTTGATCTTTGTTTTAGCTGCAGACGTAGCCAAAGTATTACTGGCAGGCAGGTTAAGAAAAAAGCTCACACCGCATAATATTCATCTCATTAACAAGCTTTCGGGATTGATACTTGTGGGATTTGGAATTGCACTGATCATCGGTACTTTGTTTTACGGAGATAAAATCAATTGATTGAATGGCTGTGAAAAAAAGATTCAAGGTTCGTAAGTTCTGGAAAAGGACACTGCGGATACTGCTTTTTATGTTCATCTCCTCAACCATTTATGTGATCATTTGTAAATGGGTAATGCCTCCAATCACTATTACGCAGATCTCTAACTCTTTTTCATACGGATTAAAACGAGATTATGTAAGCTGGGATTCCATTTCACCCAATGTAAAGCTTGCTGCTTTTGCAAGTGAAGATCAAATGTTTCTAGAGCATAGTGGGATAGATTGGAATGCGATAGAAAAAAGTTTCGAAGAGCCAAAGAATAAAAAGAAGAAGCGTAAAAGAATAAAAGGAGGTGGAGCAAGTACGATCTCGCAGCAAACTGCAAAAAATGTTTTCCTTTGGCAGGGCAGCGGCGTATCGAGATACATCAGGAAAGCACCGGAGTTTTATTTTACAAAACTGATCGAATGGACCTGGAGTAAGAAAAGGATCCTGGAAGTGTATTTAAATACTATTGAAATGGGACCAGGCATTTTTGGAATTGAAGCTGCAGCACAGGCATATTATAAAAAGCCGGCAAAAAATCTTACGAGAGCTGAAGCTGCTGCTATTATTGCATGTTTACCCAATCCTAAAAAATATACAGTAGTTCCCCAAAGTAGATGGGTTAGATGGAAGAGTGGCTTTATCCTGAAACAGATGTACAATATTCAGGATGATGCAGACATTCAGGAATTGATCAAATGATCTACAGCATCTATAGCTTTCTTCATTCTTTCATCATAAGAACCGGAGATGTTTATCCATGGAGTGGATTGGTTCACCATTAATTCTTTATACATCCTGTACAACTCCTTTCTTGGTTGCTCATCAGGATATTCTCTCAGTGGATCATAAGACCATGGAAGATCGATATCGCAAAGCAAATAAAGATCATACTTACGCTCTACTATCTGGTCGAGTATAAACTGATGGCATTTATTGAATACAAACTCACACCATACCTGCATCACATACATATTGGTATCAATAAAAAGAAGATCATTTGATGCTTTTGTAGTTGCTATTTCTTCCAGCTCAAGCTGACCCTTTGCTATGGTGAGCAAATTCTCGTAAGAATAATCTTTGCCATGTTCATTCAGGTATTCTCTTGCATACTCTTCGCACCATACTGTTTTATAATGCTCTGCAAGCTGTTTACACAATGTGCTTTTACCTGTTGATTCCGGACCTATAACAACAATCTTCTTCATACTATTTGTTTCGCTCTTTTGCTCCATTCAAATAACCCCCAGAAAGCAAATACCAGCAATACAATATAATACACACTGGTGAATGTGTATTGCTTCACAAAATACAATGGTATAGAAGCAATATTCGTTGCGATCCACCAATACCAGCTTTCTACTTTTTTCTTAGCCATTAACCACATTCCTGTGTAGGCTGTGGCACTTGCAAAAGCATCGGCCCAGGGAATTGCACCATCAGCAAATGCTTTCTTTAAATAGGTGAGTGCAACGAAAATGCTGATGTAAAATGCAGTAAAAAAGAGTAATTGTTGAATCCATTCCTTTTTATTCGAGAAGCTGATATTTATTACATGATGTTGCTGCTGGTCTTTTTTGCTCCATAATATCCAGCCATAGACGCTCATAATCGTATAATAAAGATTCACACTGGCTTCACCCAATAAATGTCCATCTATACTTATGTAGATGTAAATAATGGTATTGATCAATCCCACAGGATATACCAGGATATTTTCTTTTCTGCTGTACCAAACACTTAACCATCCTGCAAACACAGCAATGTACTCATACCATGTGGTGTGCTGCATTCCGGTTAAGAAATTATTCCAGATCTCATTCATGTTGATGGTGAAGATATTTATCGCTGGTTAATTGCTAAAATGAAAAAGCTGCCCGATGTGGGCAGCTTTTCAAATAGATACAATAGAACCTATTATTGTTTGATAAACTTGGTATAAGCAATGTTTCCTTCAGCATCAACGTACTTCAACATATACATTCCCTGTGCTAAAGTTGAGATATTAATGGTTTCAATATTTCTTCCGGTGGTAACATTGATCCTTTCAGCTTTAAGAACTGATCCTTTGCTATCGATCACCTGCACTTCAAGTTTTCCGGATCTTACCGCTGTATATTCAATATTCAGTTGATCTTTTGCAGGGTTAGGATAGATAAGCATCATGCCGGCACCTTTTTCAAAATTCACTGCAGCAGTGTTGCTGTAAATGAACTTTCCATCAAGATCAATTTGTTTGATGCGATAATAATTCCATCCTTTTATCGGGTTTGCATCAACAAAATTATAGTTAAGCTGGCTGTTGCTGTTTCCGGCAGCTTTTACATTGCCAATTTGTGTATCGAAATCTGAACCATTTGCAGAACGCTGAACCAGGAAGTGGCTGCTATTCTGTTCTGAGGCTGTACCCCAATCCAAAGCAACTTTTTCACCTTGCTTACGAGCTTTCAATGCAGTGAACTGTACAGGGAACGTTCCGGTAACATTCACTGTTACAGCGTTCCTGCTCAGGTCGGCACAGAAAGTAGAAGGATTGTTTTGAATTTGCGTTGCGAGTGCATTAAAGCTTCCTCCAACATAAGAATTCAAATTCGAGATAGATGTAGAATAAGAAATGCCATAAACAGTGTATTGTCCGGCAGGGAATGTTGTGCTGTTTGTAAGATTGGATGTACTGCTGATCGCTACGATGTTTCCTGTTGAATTATTCACGATCACATACGCATAATTAAATCCTGCTCCCGGATTTGAATATTGCTCCCCAATCTGGTAAGCAACTCCGCCAACACCATTGGTTATATTCATTTTATAAGTTGCCGGAAGTGTAGGAGTGGTGTTACTGAATGTTCCGATATTTAAAACATACGTAGTGCCTGCAGTTAATGCCCTGGACATGCTTGCATTTAAAGTAACATTTCCTGAGCCCGGCCAGGTGGCAGTTGAGGTAAGAAAATTAGTACATACACTGTTGGGATTAAAGCTGGTAGTATACAAATTAGCTAATACAGGTGTACTTGTACTAAAGCTAAAAGTATAGGTTCCACTTACTGATACCTGGAAAGCATAAGAATGATATTGAAATTGGTTAAGTGAAGCACTTTGACAACTATTGCTATTTGTATTTAAGAAAGATAAACTTGCATAAGGCTCTACACCGGTAAGCGTTCCGGCAGCAACGAAACTTCCGTATGTTGGGCTTAGATTCAGATTCAGCGCTGAATTACCGGCTTGTGCACTAACTGAAGTTGATGGTGTAACTGTTGCACCTACTGCGCTACAAGCTGAGTTAATGGTGATTACACCGTCTTTATCATTCACATCAAAAAAGATATTGCCAACGGCCTTTACCATTATTCTTCCATTAGTAGTGCGTAAGTTGGGTATCGTAATCGTTTCCGAACCATCATTTGGAGTGGAAGCTACAATTGTGTAAGGGAACGTTAGTCCGCCATCAGTTGAAAACAGGATAGAAACATTTGCACAGTTTACAGGAGCAGCATTTGTTCCGGCGACACTCCATGTGATCGTTTTTTGATTCGTGCCATTTGCCACCCATGTTTCAGCTCCCCACTGAGACGTAATTGCAAAAGGTCCAGATCCTCCATCTACAGATACAGTTACATCGTCCGAACAAACTCCACCACCGCCATTTCTGTTATCTCTCGCTGTAAGAGTAAAATTCAAAGTCTGAGCCGTAGCTGGTAAAATTTCACCAATGACTGTAACATCATTTACCAGGTCTGATAATCTTGGGAAATAGCGAACCGGTGTAAGTGTTGGATTGAATGATCTGAAATACGGTTTGTTTCCTGAATTCCAGTTGCCTCCTGAAGAACCGGGATCTATCTCTTCCCAACTATAAGTAAGCACTTCGCTATTGTTTGCATCAGTAGCAGACCCCGTTAATACAAACGGAGTAGACTTCGGAATGGTGTAATTCGGGCCAGCGTTTACTACAGGAATAGCATTGCCTGTGCTTGTTGGTGTACCACAGGTAGCTCCAACACCTGAAAGGAATGATCTGATCTCTGCCTGGCTTACTGTATGAAAAAATGGAATACTATGGCTTTGAAGATTCTGTGCACCACAAATTCCGGCATATGCCATAATCGTAACACCACTACCCGGTTCTACCGAAGTTGAACCATTCCGGTTTCCGGCATCACAGGTTCCAGACGAATTAACTGCATTGAATGTATGATTGCCGCCAAACTGGTGACCCATTTCATGAGCAACAAAATCAACGTCATAAGCATCTCCTGTAGGAGGAACGCTACCTGTAACACCTCTTGCCTTTCCACTACTTACACATACACTTCCTCTTTGAGCCAATCCTCCGGCTCCGGTGCTGAATGTGTGGCCAATATCATAATTGCCATTGCCTATAACACTATCAATAACAGTCTGACTTCTATTGATAAGTGTAGGAGCATCACCATTTGCATAACTAGAAAATGGGGTAGTTTGACTTAGATATAATATTTGATTATTATTTGCTATCAACGATAACCTGACAGCAATTTCTTTCTCATAAATACCATTCACTCGGTTTACGGTAGTAGTAACATTCGATAATATTTGTCCAACTGTTGTGGCTCCAAGTGATGCTGCATACTGACCAGTTGTAGCAACTGCTAATCTGTATGTTCTTAATGTACCACCATAACAAGGTGTTACAGCAGTTCTTGCGGCAAGACCTGAAGAACTGATATTCCTAAGTTGTTCCTCAACATATCCTTGCTCTACATGAGTTTTGGTATTGGTTAGATCTTTTTTGAAATAAGACATGTACTGCGTTTTCTCTCCGTTGATATATGGATCTACATAATAATTACCAGCATCAAGTGGAGATAATACCTGGACATGTAATCCGTATTCTGTCCAATCCATTTTTAGAGTGGCTGTTTTGTCATCAACTCCCTGCCCACTATACGTTTTAATATTAGGGAATTGAGCAGCCAATGCTGCTTCCATCATAGGTGATTCAACAACAGCAAATCTTGCGGTCTTTCCATCAGGCATTGGAAAAGCTAACACCAACGGTGATACTTCTGCTGCTTTCGAAAACTCCATCGGAGCAGTAGCCAATGCAGCTTTCAAAGCAAGTGTATCAATAGTAAATGATCTGAATTTTTCGGGCTTGATCAATCGTTTTGACTCCGGACCATCGAAGCTGCTTAATTCAGCATCTCTCCAAAAATTCTGTGCTTGTACATCAGCAAAAAATAATACTGCCAGCATCGGCAACAGTCGACGTAAAAATTTTGACATAAACAATTATTGAATAGTTGCTAAAAATACGATTTATCCCTAAAGAAAACGCCCACAGGTTCGATCTGTGGGCGTTTCAGGAATTTTTATACGAGATTATTACTCAGCTTCTGCCACTACTTCTCTCACTTCCGGTATCATTCTTTTCATCATACCCTCGATTCCTGCCTTTAAAGTGATCATAGAGGAAGGACATCCACTGCAGCTTCCTTGTAACATCAGGTTTACCACACCATCTTCATAACTTCTGAACTGGATTGCACCTCCATCCATTTCAACAGCAGGCTTCACATAATTATCAAGTAATTCTTTAATTCTTTTTACCACATCATCGTCATCGGCACTCACTGTATTGGTAGCCGCTGTTTTCATTGCTGCCACTTCTTCCTCATTCACTACCGGCTTTCCATCTTCGAGATAATCTTTTAAAAACTGTTTGATGGTAGGGATCACATCATGCCAGTCATCGGTATCAGCCGTTTTTGTAAGCGTAACAAAATTGCTGGCGATAAAAACGCTTTTGATAAATGGAAAGCTGAATAGCTCTTTTGCCAATGGCGATGGACCAGCAATTGTTTCATCAGGAAAATCGATGCTTTTGCCTGGATACAACAGCTTATTGGCCACAAACTTCATCGTTTCCGGGTTAGGAGTCATCTCTGTATAGATACTTATCACCGGATTACCTGTCTTTATCATACGCTACAATTTTTATTCAGCCTGTTCAACTTGGCTTACAAAAGCAAAAATAGCCAAATGACAAACCATTTTTCTACAGCAAAACGTTAACCGGGAGGATATTTCGTTTATCGAAAACCAAGACCTAAGCTGATTTTCATTGTTTTAGCTTTCTGGTGATGAACAGTATCCTGATGATTTTCTTTACTTTACCATCCATTGCTTCTATTCGTTTATTAACTTTCGCTATGCGAACAAGCCGATATTTAAATTTTCTCCTGCCTTTGTTCAATACCGACCGGACCAAACAGATCTTTCATATTAATCCTACCATCGACCCCGTTAGGCAAGACAGTGTTGAAATAGACATACAGGTATATGAATATGATGCCAGTTCGCTGCAGCGGTATGATCTTACCAATATTGAAGATGTATTGAGGTTTAAAAAGAGTAATAAAACATGCTGGATCAATATAGGTGGCATCAGGAAAAGTGATGTAGTAACGATCAGTCAGCATTTCGGTATTCACAATTTGCTTGTTGAAGACATCCTCAGCCTGCAGCAGCGGCCAAAAATGGATGAGATCGATAATCTGCTTTTTTGTTTGTTGAATATGCTTTACTTCAATAAACAAAAAGTTTGTGTTGAAACGGAACAGATCAGTATCGTTCTGGGCAAGAACTACGTTATTTCTTTCCAGGATGATGCACATCGTGATGTGTTTAATTCCATCAGGGATAAACTGGCCATTGCCAATAGCAAGCTGCGAATAAGTGGTGCCGATTATTTATGCTATGCATTGATTGATATGATCGTTGATCACTACTTCTCTGTAATGGAACAATTGGGAGACAAGCTGGAAACACTGGAAGAAGAAATTGTTCGCCGAAGCAATACAAGATCCCTGGCTAAAATAAATGCGCTACGAAAAGAGCTGATAGTGCTTAAAAGAAATGTTACACCCGTTCGTGATATGGTGCATGGTATTATCCGAAGTGAAACAGACTTAATACAGGAGAGAACAACCAAGTATTATAAAGATGTGTATGATCACATTGTACAGGCGGCAGATCTTTCAGAAAGCTATCGTGATATGATGATTAACCTGCAAGACCTCTACCTGAGTAATGTAAACTTAAAAACTAACGAGGTGATGAAGGTGATTGCGATCGTTACTTGTTTGCTTGCTCCTGCAACAGTTATCGGCGGCATTTTCGGGATGAACTTCGATATCATTCCTTATGCTCACCAGCAATGGGGATTTTATCTTGCTGTAGGTTTGATGTTGTTTATTCCAATTATAATGCTGTGGATCTTTAAACGAAGAGGCTGGTTCTAATTGCCATATTCCTGCCTGTTGGGAAGAACGAATTCACCTTTACGAACACGGTCGAAGATCTTATAACTTTCCTGGATGTACACGCCAAGTTCCAGATCATTTACAGTAAGCAAGAGTTCGTAAGCAGGTCGGTACAACATCATAAAACTATCTAATGTTGATCCTGTAGCTCCGGTAAGTTTGGTTACAAACCATTTACTAAATCGTTTGTCGATGTATTTATCCTGCTCCTGTTGTAACAATCGCTTTTGTAAAGATTCCATTCTGCGATTGTACTTAAAGCGAAACATATTAATGATCGCTTCAAGATCGAATGCAGCACCTACACCTCCAGGGGTATAATTTTTATCCGTTACCAAGCTAACGGTTGGCTTTCTGTAGTTGAAAGCTTTTGCGTAATCTTTACGATTTTGAATAGAGTCTAATGTATAGTTCCTGCTTCGAACAGTAACACCCGGCAGTTCGTTGGCAACAACATGTAATGAGATATCGAACCTTGTAGGATCTTCAATGTCTTTTACCAGAAACTTGTTTGTATTCTTACCAATATAAGAGAAGAAAATAGTGTCCCCTTTTTGTGCATTTAATGCATACCGACCCAAAGAGTCTGTGATCGTTCCTTTTCCACTACTGGTGATTACTGCAACAGATTCGAGTGGTGTTTTTTTCGAGATATCATACACTCTGCCCTGCACCAATACCTGAGCGTTAGTTAACTGTATTGCAAGTAAGGAAAGCAGAAAGAGTATCGATTTTATCATGATAGCACTATGAAAGTACTACTTGCTAAGTTTCAGTCAGAATAGCGGCAGTTTATTAACAGGATTTTTGGGAGAGAACTTAGGTTCCTGAGATAATTTTTTTCTCTTTTTCTTCTCTTTGATCTCTTAACATCAAGCGGAGTGTCTCATCACCTCTTCTTAAATATCGGTACGGTGCTACATGGCTCACCATACATAATACTCTTTGCAAAAGGGCGAAGCTTTGCTGTTACTTCCATATAAGCAGCATCCGGAATAGATATCTCACCACAACCTTTGATCACAACCCGTTTATCATTGTAATCCTGTGCCTCTATTTGAGAAAGATTTCGGGAAATGATCGTTTGCACCAGGGTTTTCTCATCACCAAACACAATCTCTTTTGCTACTGGTTGCAGGTAACTGGCAACAAGCATATAAGCCCAAACAGGAATAATAGCATCGGCCGAACAGGTAACCGCAACATTCTTTTCTTTGTATTGTTCCCAATCAAGCGTTTGCAATGCAGCACGAAAATCTTTTTCTTTCAGGATCAAACCCATGAAAAGATGGTCTTTCATATCGAACACTGCGATCTCACCTTTTGGATAGAACTGCTCCAGGTCTAAGGTGATGATGCCACTCTCTGCAACTTTGTTAACGATCTGTTCCATAATGTAAAATTAAGCCGATTATCTGCTTAGACGATGAAGGCAGTTAAGTCCTAACATGGCTTTGGCTGAAATTTCGGGTTTCGAAAAACTGGATCAGTTTCAGAACCTTATCCTGTTCATTCCAGTACAACTGTTGAAGAGTGCGACGCAACAGCAGTTGAATAAAAGATCTGGTGCTCACTTCCATAAAAGAAAAATCCCACCGATCGGGTGGGATTTAAATTATTTGTACGTTGACTAAAAGAAGTCAAAACGGTAATCTTTCACCTTTGCCGCTTTCTTCAAAGCGTTGATAGCATTGTAACCATTGCTTCTCAGTTGTCCTTCCATTGCTTTTTGAATATCCTGGTAAGAACCTGCACCTGGTTTTGCACCGATCAACTCAACCCTTACTCCAAACACACCATTCGAACCGGCAATTGGTTCTGTTACTTTATTCAGTTGAGAACGATTGAATGCTACGCCAATAATCTTTGTTTCTAAACCAACTCCCGGAATAAAAGAAGAAGCAAAAGATAGACTGTCTCCTCTTAGAATACCTGCTCCTGCAGACTGAGCATACGACTCAAGAGAATTGCCCTTGAACTTTTCTGCAATGATCTTTTTAGCCTTAAGTTCGTTGCGAACCAATGTCTCGGTCATATACTGAGGTTTACGTGCAGTAGCTGCATTCATAACTCCTTTTTCCTGGATATTATTAATATAAGCAACCACAACTTTATCCTGGAAAGTGATTGGATCTGAAACATCACCCAGGTCATTTTCATATACCCATCTTACAAAAGTTCTGTTCTCACCTACACCACCTACGAAGAAATCATTTTTCTTGATCTCGTTCGACTGGATCGCAGTCTTTTTATACTTAGCAAGGTTCTCTTCGAACTTTTTAGATGTTCTGCTTTCTGCAGCAAATTTTTGTGCTTCGGCATTGATCTCATCAATTCTTTCCGGGCCAGCTTCAATGGCTTTTGCCAGGTAAGCTATTTTATAAGAAGGCTGCGGATTTTTTTGTCCCAACACTTCCATGTAATGGTATCCGAAAGCTGTTTTAACCACCCCTTTTGATCCTACAGATTTTTCGAATGCAAATGCATTGAATTCAGGAACCATTGCACCTTGTGGAAACCAGTCGTACACACCTTTCTTTTCAAGGTTAGCACTTCCTTCGTCTTCAGAGAATTTTAAAACAAGTGAATCAAAGTTTGCTCCTCTTGCAATGGCACCTTGTAAGCTATCGGCTAATTTTTTAGCGGTGCTATCATCACGGAAAGTTTGTCCTGATCTTGGATCCTGTGTTTTGATAAGAATGTGACGAACCCTGGCAGAATCAGGAAGTATTTTAGTGCTCAACAATTTTGCAAGTACCACTTCTTTACCATCCTGGTATGGACCATATACATTACCTACACCAGCCCTGATGATCGAATCTTTAAAAGCATGCTGAATTGATGTTGCAGAATGATAAGTGCTGTCGAAAGGAAAATCAGTTTGCACCCTGTTCAAAAATGCCGCAACATCTGTTGTAGTTGCGAATTCATTTCTAAACTGCATCACCTGGTTTCTAACGTTCATACTGTCGTCAGCACTTGGTGTCATATCAAAGCTGATGTAAGAGATCGTTCTGCTTTCTTCATCAACCGAAAATTGCTTCTCGTGATTTTTTACATAACTCTTAATATCGTCATCAGTTACTTTAATGGTACTGTCAACAATGCTTGCATACGGTACATATACATATGATATGCTGCTGATGGCATTATTGTCTGCCATTTGTTTTTCGGCCAGCCATTGTGGAACGTATACACTGTTCGATAACAAAGCAGAATATTTCTGGCGAAGCGATTGCTCGATCGTTTGCTGCTGAATGTATACTTCGTAAAATTCAGAAACTTCAGGATCGTTCTTTTTGCTCTTTATATTTCTGATGGTTTCAACAAGTCTTTGTTGATCGTACACACCTGTATTCGGATCAGTGAAGAATTGCTTTACCCAATATGGAGGGTTGTTGCCAAATAATAAGGCATTCAATTCTTTTGTAGAGAAAGTAAGGCCCAGTTTCTCATACTCATCTTCCATTGCGATTCTATCAACACTCATATCCCATACTGCAGTCATGTACTGAGATTCTGATCCGCCACCACGGCCATAATACTTTTTGTACAATTCTACCTGCCTGTCAAAATCACGCTTGGCGATCTTTGTTCCGTTAACACGACCTACGGTGCTGCTGTTGCTGAACAATCCACCACCTCGGCCACCTCGGCCAGAAAATGCATCCATTAAAATAAAGGCGATCAAACTAAGGGCAATAAAAGCAATCACAACTCCTGCATACTTATCCCTGATCTTCTGAATAACTGACATATTATTATATGTGTGTTTACAATTGAGGATTTAAAACAAGAAATTCCAAGAAGAAAATTCCAAATTCCAAACAGGAAATAGCAGCTTGTAATTTGAGATTTTACAGTTTTGGGATTTTTCTATAGCGAAGTTCCAAAAATGAATTCCTAACTCCGGAGTGAACATAAACCAAGCAATCGGAATTTGGGATTTAATTTTTGGAATTTTTCTATAGGGTGGCAAAAATAGGAGAATATAGCATTTGAACAAATTGTGGAAAACATACTGAAAGCTGCGTCAACTAAGAATTGCAGCATGAGGATATATCACAGAAAAAACTTGCATGTTGTGGGGAATTCATCTCACACATTCCACACAAATTTTAAAATCCCCATGGCTATGTTAGTAACCACGTTCCACGGCTTGATAAGCAAAGCCGACCAAAAAAACCGGGTGGAAACAAAAAGAATAACTATCCATCATATGGTAAGGAGATTGCATATCAAAGAATGAACACACCATTTACAAACTGTGCCTTAACAGTGTACAACCGGTGAGTTGTAAAATGTGGATGGAAGTATAAGTTTTATCAACGCTTGTGAAAAAGCAGCGTAAAATCTTAATGCTATTGAAAAGTTGAATGTGGATGCAGTGTTAGTTACTGTGGATAGAGCCAGTACTAATTAACTTTGCACTGTGGGGATAAACAAGTTCTCCCGAAATCCACAGCCGTAATAGTAATAGTGGGTTATATAAATAATGTATTAATAATAATTATTACAATGGATATTAACACAGCAAAGAGCAAGGTTTCTGAAGTTGGTTTTCTCGATATAAATATTGATCCGTCTCTCGATCTTTTCCAGGCTATACAGGATTTAAAATCCAAAAAAAATGCCATAGTGCTGGCTCACTATTACCAGGAGCCGGATATACAGGATGTTGCAGACTATATCGGCGATAGCCTTGGCTTATCGCAGAAAGCACAAAGTACCGAAGCAGACATGATCGTGTTTGCCGGTGTACATTTCATGGCCGAAACTGCCAAGATCCTGAATCCATCGAAAAAGGTTGTGTTACCAGATCTTAAGGCAGGATGTTCTCTGGCTGATTCTGCTAACCCGGAACTATTCAAACGATTTAAGGAGAAATATCCGGATCATATCGTGATCACTTACATCAATTGTACGGCAGCGATCAAGGCTTTGAGCGATATCATCTGCACCTCCACCAATGCGAAAGCGATCATAGATAGCCTGCCAAAAGACCAGAAGATCATTTTTGCTCCGGATAAGAACCTAGGAGCATGGTTAAACAAGCAAACAGGACGCAATATGGTGCTCTGGAATGGCGCATGTATGGTGCATGAGATATTCTCCCTCGAAAAGATCACAAAGCTCAAACACAGGCATCCTAATGCGAAATTGGTGGCACACCCGGAATGTGAGCAGGCTGTGTTAGACCATGCTGATTATATCGGATCAACAACCGGTCTTTTGAAATATACGATGACCGATTCAGCACAGGAATACATTGTGGCTACAGAAACAGGTATTCTGCACCAGATGCAAAAGTCGTCTCCACATAAAACATTTATTCCTGCACCACCGAATAATGCATGTGCATGTAACGATTGTCCACATATGAAGCTGAATACTTTGGAGAAATTGTATTTGGCAATGGAATATGAAACACCGGAAATTCACATGGATGAGGAATTGAGGTTGAAAGCTTTGAAGCCGATTGAGAGAATGTTGGAGATTAGTAGAGAAGCTGGATTGGTGCCGAAGGATTGAAATAAATCACAAGCAATGAAAAAAGGAGAGGTATTTTCTATCGAAACAAAAATTGGGTTTGGTTTCTTACAGTTTATTGAGATGGGTCATCTCGGAGTTGAATTGATAAGAGTGCTTGATCCTATCAAGAGTAATAAGTTGATAGCTCAGGAAGAAGTTAATCTAAAAGAAAGATACAGTGTCCATTTTGTACTTAAAAGTGCATTGAAGCGAAAATTAGTTGAGAGAGTTGGTCAATTCCAGATTCCTTTCTCTTATTCGATTCCAGCAAAAGCAAGAACAGAACACAATATTAAAGGTGAATTCATCGGATGGTATATCGTGGATCAAAAAACTTTAAAAAGGGAATTAAAGGAAGAACTTACTACAGAGGATATACTACTTTCACCTCATGGTTATCCTAATGATACTTTGTTGAAAGAGTGGCTAGAAAATGATTTTAGACTTGAAAACTGGAAATAGTAATAACATAGTTTAATACCTTCACCTCATGAAAGCAGTCTTATCTCTTCTCTTCATATTCGCTGCCTTTACAGCTTCATCTCAAACTGTAGGAACTTACGATTCTACCCAGAAAGTGTACAGCGTTAAAACATCTTGCGGTAAATGCAAGTTTGGAATGACTGGTCATACCTGTGAGTTGGCAGTTAAGATCGATGGTAAAACTTACTATGTTGATAATGCATCAATAGACGATTTTGGCGATGCTCATGCAAATGATGGTTTTTGTAATGCAGTTCGCCAGGCAAGAGTTCAGGGTGAAGTGGTTGATGGTAGATTTAAAGTAAGGTACTTTGAATTATTACCGGATACAAAAAAGAAGAAGAAAAGCTGATGAACGATCTTTCAGTACAAGAGTCCTGCTAAAGCTGGATAAATGCGACGCAAATAAAGTTGCACAATGCTCTAAAGCTGGCTTCCAAAAATTATTTTACGAACGTAGGTTTTATCACATCGAGCTTACATTTCTTATTCAACTGTTCAGCTAAGTATAAACTCAGTTCGGGAGATCTTGCTTCATCATGCATGTGCATAAAGAAATAGATTTCCTTTAGTCCTGCATCAATCCATTTCTTGATCCGCTTTACCCATTCATCAATTCTTGTATAATCCGTTTCATGTAAACTGTTACCTACAAAACGAATGAAAGTTGTTGGAGTGGTCAAATGCATGTGACAGCAATCTCTTCTTCCTGCAGTGTCTGTGATCACTGCACCAATACCAAACTTGTATAGTGTGTTGAAGAGTTCCTTTTGTTCAGCTGGCTCAAACCATGCAGGATGTCTTACTTCAAAAAACCATTTCACATCTTTAGGAAGTGTTGCTAAGAATTCGAATAACTCCTTCTTTTTAGCCGGACCAAACTTATCACTCACCTGTAAAAAGATAGGACCCAGGTGTTCACCAAACTCACTTACGGCAGCAAGAAAATCATTCAACTGGTCTTGTGTTCCCGGCTTTTGAAAGGCCGAACTGAAGTGTGAAATACTTTGCGGCACTTTCGGACAAAACAAAAATTGCTTCTCACCAACTTTCGCATTCCACTTGATGATATCGGGAATACTCACACGATAATGTGTTGCATTCAACTCAATAGAATTATAGTGCTTCACATACTCATCAAGAAACTGTGCTTCTTTTGTTTTCGGAGGATAGATCGATCCCACCCATTCTTTTCTTCCCCATTTAGCACAGCCCACGAATATTTTTGGTGAATCTGCTTTGCCTGCTTTCTCCAATACCTTTTTATTTCCTTCAGGATCTTTCGGTAAACTGAAGTCAATGCTGTTTAATTCTTGTTCGTGAACTTTTCCAAAATCCATGAGTTGAAGATAGAAATTTTATCTTCCCATATACACCATCAATATCTGCACATCACTTGGATTCACTCCACTGATCCGGCTGGCTTGTCCAAGTGTTGTCGGTCTTATCTTCTTAAATTTTTGAAGTGCTTCATTAGAGAGAGCAGCTACTTTATCATAGTCGAAAGTATCAGGTATTACCAGTTCTTCCATCTGGCTCATACGAACAACGATCTCCTGTTCTTTCTCGATGTATCGTTCGTACTTGGTTTGTATTTCTGCCTGCTGAATTGTCTCTTCATTGTACGATGAAATTGCTTCAATCAATGCAGGAATGTATTGACTTAAAGTTTGCAGATCAACATCCGGTCTCAGTAATATTTTATTCGCTTTTTGCTTCTCAGTAAGTGGTGCCGAGTTTATGGTTTCTAAATATGGATTCACTTGTGATGGCTCAACAGAAATTTGGTTGAGTATCTTTTGTAAGGCTACAACACCATTTCGTTTCTCAACAACTTTATCCATTCTTTCCTGCGAAGCCAATCCGAGTTTGTAGCTTAATTCCGTTAATCTCAGGTCTGCATTGTCTTGTCTCAACAAAGTTCTGAACTCAGCTCTTGAAGTGAACATCCGATAAGGTTCATCTGTTCCTTTGCTGATCAGGTCATCGATCAATACACCAATGTATGCTTCGCTTCGTTTCAGGATCAAAGGATCCAGCTCTCTCACTTTTTGGTGAGCATTAATTCCTGCCATTAATCCCTGGCAGGCAGCTTCTTCATATCCTGTAGTTCCATTGATCTGCCCGGCAAAGAATAATCCATCTATTTGTTTGGTTTCCAATGAGTAACGTAACTGCGTAGGCGGAAAATAATCGTACTCAATAGCATAACCTGGCCTGAAGATTCTGCAGTTCTCAAAGCCTGGTACCTGCCTTAAAGCTTTGATCTGAACATCTTCAGGAAGTGACGTAGAGAAGCCATTAACGTAGATCTCTACCGTGTTCCAGCCTTCGGGTTCTACAAAGAGTTGATGCCTTTCTCTCTCTGCAAAACGATTGATCTTATCCTCTATAGAAGGGCAATATCTTGGTCCTACACCATCAATTCTACCGGCGAACATAGGGCTTCTGTCAAAACCTTCTTTCAAAGTATCGTGCACTTGCTGGCTGGTGTAAGTAATATGACAACTATGTTGCTGTTCGGGTTTGATCTTAGGCGTGTCCAAGTAAGAGAATCCCGAAACTTCATCATCACCTTTCTGCTCTTCCATTTTGCTGTAGTCAAGACTTCTTCCATCTACTCTCGGGGGAGTTCCTGTTTTTAGTCTATCACTCTGGAAACCTAGTTCAATCAATTGTTCAGTAATACCGGTAGCTGCTTTCTCAGCCACTCGGCCTCCACCAAACTGCTTCTCTCCTATATGAATGATCCCGTTAAGAAAAGTTCCACTCGTTACAACTACAGCTTTGGATCTGATCTCATGTCCTAAACCAGTTATTACACCACAGGCTCGATTATCTTTTATAATTATGGAGCGAACCATATCCTGGTAAAAATCAACATTCGGAGTTTGCTCCAGCATTTCTCTCCAGGTAGCAGCGAACAACATTCTGTCGTTTTGTGCTCTCGGACTCCACATCGCAGGGCCTTTACTCCTGTTCAGCATCCTGAATTGGATGGTACTTTTGTCGGTTACAATTCCACTGTATCCACCCAAGGCATCGATCTCTCTAACGATCTGCCCTTTGGCTATGCCACCCATGGCTGGATTACAACTCATTTGGGCAATGGTTTGCATATTCATGGTAATGAGCAGTACTTTACTACCAAGGTTGGCAGCAGCAGCGGCAGCCTCACAACCGGCATGACCGGCACCAACTACAATAACATCATATTCAGGAAACATAGCGGCAAAGATAGGTAACAGGTAAAATCAAGATGATTAATGATAATAAACAGTAATAACAGATAGATAATCAAATGTTCCACGTGAAAAAAGAAATATATTCCGCATCGAACTAGTTCAGCGTTCCCCGTGGAACACTATTGCTGCTGGTTACAGGCAAAATCCTGAACAAAGAACAATTGTTCTCTGCCATATTGTATAGCTCCTACTCCCATGTAAATGTAATCCGGATTTAGAAGCGTTTTACGGTGTCCAAGATTCTCCAAACCATAATCCAGATACAACATCGCAATAGACATAAGCACATCTCCTCCTCCTAAACTCATATTTTCACTGCCGCAGTTTTTCACTCCCAGCCTTTGAAGCCTGTTTGAGAAAGTGGTTCCATCTGTAGAAGTATGGCTAATGGTAGCTTTCTTCTGGCCAATATCATAAGCATGGCCTCTTGCTGAAAGGATAAGCGTATCATTTAACGCCAGTAATGGCAATGAAGAGGAACTGGAAAGATCAGCTTTTAGTGAGGCAGAAAACTTCCCTCTCAATTGAGGGAACGTAGCAAGTATTGGAACCATCACACTATCCCAGAAACGCTGAGGGCTTTTTCTGGAGTAATTCGTCCAATATAATATATCCTGCTCCTCTTTAGAAAGCTGGCTGAATGACTTGAAAGATTTGTTCCACTGATCTACCTCCTCATCTAACGCAAGATTGAAGTTGATCTCTCTTTGCTCAAGTGTAACCACACTTTGGTTAAATGCAGCGAAAGGGAGCAGTAGCAAAACAATGAACAGCTTAATAGGATGCATGTAATTACTTCTTGGGGTTTGTCTTCTCAAATCTCTTTAAATACTCAGATTCTTTTTCCCTCATTAAAGTTATTTCACTTTTCGTTTTGTCCTTATAGCCGCAAAGGTGCAAGGCACCATGAAAGAGCACACGAAGCATTTCTTTACGGTAAGACTCTCCAAAGCTGGCAGCATTATCTTTTACCCGGTCGATACTAATGTATATCTCGGCATGTACGTCATCTTTTCCGCCCAAGTCAAAGGTGATAATATCTGTATAGTAATCGTGTTGCAGGAATTGCTTATTGATCTTCAACAGGTACTCGTCAGAGCAAAAGACATATTGAATATCGCCAGTCTTCTTCCCTTCTCTTTTAAAGAGCTTTTCAATAAAAGCCTTCAGATGCGTCTTGCCGGTAAAATGAAAGCTGCGATCGTGGTTAATGAATTTAATCATTCGTTTTGATAATGCTCCAAAATTCGTAAGAAAAACAGATAAGTGAGATATACTTTTGTTATGATGAAACGTATACCGTTCATCTTCCTCCAATCACTACAATTATATCGGATGAAAAAGTTATCAGAGATCAGGGCAGGAAAATCAGCAGTGATCCATTCATTTGAGAATGATGAGATCTTCATCAAGTTAATGGAGATGGGCTGTATTCCCGGAGAAAGAGTTAGGGTAGAACAAATAGCACCTTTGGGTGATCCGATATCTATTACTGTTGCCGGATATTGCCTCAGCCTCCGACTTAATGAAGCCAATAATATTATTGTAGAAGAATTAACTAATTGATTTTCAAATAATTAAATGAAAATTGGTTTATATTTTGGCTCCTTCAACCCTATTCATGTAGGCCATTTAATTATCGCAAGCCATTTAGCTGACCATTCTGCTCTTAACCAGATATGGTTTGTAGTTTCTCCTCATAACCCATTAAAACCATCTGCTTCACTCCTTAATGAATACCATCGTTTGCATTTGGTACAAACAGCCGTGCAGGAAGATCTCAGGTTTCGGGTGACAGATGTAGAATTCAAACTTCCTAAACCATCCTACACCATTGATACACTGACTTACCTAACAGAGAAATACCCGGAAAACGAGTTTACAGTGATCATGGGAACAGACAGCTTCCAAAATATCAATAAATGGAAAAATGCCGATCTACTGCTAAAAAACTATTTTTTCATTTTATATCCTCGTCCCGGTTTTGAGGTAAGTAATGTTCCAACAAATGTTCAGATCGTCACTGCCCCTTTATTGGAAATATCAGCAACAGCAATCAGAAAGAATATAAAGGATGGTAGATCTATCCGATATCTTGTACCTGATAATGTAAGGGAAGAGATTGAACGTTCTGGCTATTATAAGTAAGTGGCTAATACACCTAAGGCAAGACAGCCAAAAGCAATGATCGGTGGAGGAACTTTTGTTCTTACCAATAATACCAATGTACCGGTGATCACTATTACATCCAATAAACCATTTATGTTGCCTTCCAATATTTGTGGTATCGCCAGGTCTTTCATCAGGTAAAGTGTTGCACCAGCCATGATCCCAACAATACAGGCATTAATTCCTTCTAAGGATCGAAATATAACGGCGTATTTCTTCAGGTTGTGCCATACTGGGAAAAAGAAAAGCACCAGCAATACACTCGGTAGAAATAGTGCAACTGAGCCGATGATACATCCCAGCAATTGCATTTCTTTCCCCTGGTCTTTCATCACCATTCCTCCTGTGTAGGCACCAATGGAAAATACAGGCCCGGGAATGGCTCTTACCAAACCGGAACCAGTAAGGAACTCCTGCTTAGTCATTCTTGCCCTTGAAAGACTATCCGGACGTTGTGATGGACGAATAACATACTGCTCATACATCATCGGCATTAATACATCTCCACCACCAAAAACAAGGCTTCCAAAACGATATGAGTTCTCAAAAAGATTATATGCTCTTCTGTTCTGCCAGCCTTCTTTTCTTGCAGTTTCGCTAAAATATCCTGCAACGGCAAACACCAGAAAGAATAATAAGATGTTGCCCCAGCGAATCTTCTTTGGCGGAACACCTTTCTGCGGAATACGTTTGTCGCTAAAGTTGGTGGCAATGCCTGCAGCTACGATCAGTCCGGGAAAAACAAATGGATTTTTAAAGAAGAACAATGTCATAACCGTTGCGATCAACATGATCACATTGGTGATGGTATTATGAACAGCTACATTATACAAGCGATACGTAGAGTAGCCGATAAACCCGATCGCCATTGGTTGTATAAACCTGAACCATCCAGCTTCGATGGAAAGATTATAAGTGAGCAGAAAAGATAATCCACCCATGATCAAACAAGCCGGGAACATCCAAATGGCTAACGTAAGTATTGCCAAAGGAAACCTGCCTCGTTTATAGCCAATAAGAAAAACCGTTTGTGTGGAAGATGCACCTGGTAACATCTGGCAAAAAGCCATGTATTCCATCAGCTCTTCTTCTGTAACATCATGCCTTTTTTGAACGAAGGTTTTCAACATCATTCCATAATGGCCCTGCGGACCACCAAAAGCAGTGATGCTATACAAGAATACGGCCCTGAGAAAAGGTATGTGACGTAATAAGATCACATGATGAATTAATTGAATGAAAATACAGTCTTTGTATTTATTGGAAGCTGATTTTAATGCACACTTGATATAAGCACAAAAAAATACCTCGACAAGAATGTCGAGGCCTTAATATACATACCCCCAATTGAAAGACTACTGTTTGATAAACCTGATAGATTTTACGAATTCTCCATCATTAAAAGCATTCAACACATAAACTCCACTATTCAGGTCATTCAGATCAAGTGCTAATTTTTGATTGCCTGAGCCGATGGTAGTTGTAACCGTTTTTGCCATCAGTCCGTTTGCACTTAATACCTTCAAAGTAACACGACCTTCTTTGTTAGCCACTATATCGAGGTAGCTATTCGATTCATTGAAGGAAGGCTGCAAACTTTGAATTCTCATTGGTATTTAGTTTCATTAGGTTTTTAACGCTTGCTGATGTTGTATATAAACCAATTAAGATGCCAGAGTTGTGAAGAGCCTTTAACAAGGATGTTTTAGATGAGACGCCTGTACAATTTGCTGATCTGGCTCACTCAGTAATGCATATTTTTTTATACCGGATAACTGAATCTCATCAAGAATATCAATGAGGTTTTTATAAGAAGAAGTGTTTGTAGGATGGATGAGTATAACAGTTTCGGCTTTATTACCAAACCGCTCCTCAACTCCTTTTTGCATGTGTAATAACACATTCCTTATTCCGCTTGGGGAAAAATCTGTACAACCCATCTTCCCCACCTCATTTCCGGTGTAGAAATGTACTTTATTGTCTTCTGAAAGGATGAGATTGAGCGTTTTACTTTCAGCAACCTGTAGTGATGGTCCATCGGCAGGAAGCACAAGATTCATAGCAGATGGTTGGGTCATCGAAGTTGTAAATACAAAAAAAGTGATGAGTAAAAAGCCAAGATCCACCATTGGTGTGAGATCAACCTTAGTAGAAAGTTTTTTTGATCTTCTTACGCCTGTTGTGTGGTTGCAGGAATTCTGCGGTGCTTGTATGTCTGCCATGTTGATGAATTTCTAAGGAGACACATGCATTCATCATTTCCATAAACAAAAAAGCCCTGCGTTGGTTACAGGACTTTTTACTTTACGCTGCTAAAAATTCTTTGAGTCGCCTGAACTGTTTTTTCTCGGGAGACTCAAACAGCATAGTAAGGTGTTGAAATAGTTTGGCCAGGTTCAGCTGCTTGCTTCTTTTGGCTTTAGTGGTGGCTTTCATAAAAATTGGATTTAGTTGGATTCTGAACCCAAAATAACTCAAGCAGCTGTAATATTATGCGTCTGAAGCATACTTCTGTCCGATTTTGTTATTACTAAAGCCTTTATAATCAACAAGCCCACACGATTTACGCATGGGCTCGGATTTTTACTATATTGATATATTAGTTTCCGTACTCTGACAGGAACTTAATACGCATGATCTTTAATTGTTCCCAGTTATAATCTCCGTCAGCCAGTTCTTCCTGTGCTACTTCGAGTGAAGATGTGTCGCAGCTTCTGAAATAATCGATGATCTCATCCTGCTCTTCATCATCAAGCATATCGTCGATAGCGTAATTAAGGTTGAGCTTTGTTCCGCTGGCAACGATCGTTTCCATCTCTTCTAATAAAGCATCGATCTTCAGGTCTTTATTTCTCGCAATGGTATCCAGCGGAATTTTCTTGTCAACGTTTTGTATGATGTAGATCTTGTTGTTGTTCTTATTGGCAACACTCTTCATCACAAACTCATCCGGCTTTTCGATATCGTTGTCTTCAGCGTATTTAGCAATTAGATCAACAAAAGGTTTTCCATAACGGATGGCTTTTCCTTTCGAAACACCCTGGCATTTTTCCAGTTCCTGAACAGTGGTAGGATACATGGTAGCCATATCCTGCAAAGAAGATTCAAGGAAGATCACAAAGGGTGGAAGTCCTTTTTTCTTCGCTTCAGTATGACGTAGCTCTTTCAGCATTTCGAACAGCTTATCGTCTGCAGCTGCAGCAGCTCCACCACCGCTTTCGCCTTCTTCATCATCAGCATTTGCTTCTTCGAAGAGATTGTTCATTACGATCTTGAAAGAAGTTGGTTTCTTAAGGAACTTCTCTCCTTTTTCCGTCAGCTTAAGCAAACCATATTCTTCAATGTCTTTCCTGATAAGATTTTCCAACAACATCTGGCGAACCAGGCTATTCCAGTAATGCGGCTCCTCGTCTCTGCCACTTCCATAAACATCGAGTTGATCATGACGATACATGCCAACCTGTGGATTTGGTCTTGCAGTTAAAACAGTCACCACATAATCTGTAACGAATCTTTCATCCAAAGCCTTTACAGCTTTCAGCACCTTTACAGCACCTTCTTTTGCTTCGATCTTATCTTTCGGATGTAAACAGTTATCGCAGTTCTTACAATTTTTTCCATCCCAGTCTTCACCAAAATAATGCAGCAACACTTTCCTGCGGCAAACAGAAGATTCTGCATACGCCACTGTTTCGTTGATGAGCTGAGCACCCACTTCTCTTTCAGCCAAAGGCTTATCTCTCATGAAATGCTCCAGCTTGGAGACATCTTTATGCGAATAATAAAGGATACATTTTCCCTCAAGCCCATCTCTTCCAGCCCTTCCTGTTTCCTGGTAATAATTCTCTATTGATTTTGGAATGTTGAAGTGGATCACAAAACGGATATCGGGTTTGTCGATTCCCATACCAAATGCAATCGTAGCAACGATCACCTGTACATCTTCGTTCAAAAACTGGTCTTGCCTTTCGGCTCTCAGCTTTGCTTCTAAGCCTGCATGATAAGCTACGGCTTTGATGTTGTTGGCAACAAGCAACTCGGCCAGTTCTTCTGTTGTTTTTCTATTGAGTGTATAGATGATACCGCTCTTACCCTTATTCTGCGAAATGAATTTTACGATGCTTTTTACCGTCTGATCTTTTTTGATCTTCGGTTGGATCTCGTAATAAAGGTTAGCACGGTTGAAAGATGATATAAAGATGTTCGGCTCTCTTAAACCAAGGTTCTTCACAATATCGCTTTGCACTTTTGGCGTAGCGGTAGCCGTTAATGCCATTACCGGAACTTCGGGATTGATGATGTCCATCATTTCCCTGAGACGGCGATATTCTGGCCTGAAATCGTGGCCCCATTCCGAGATACAGTGAGCTTCATCCACTGCAAAAAATGAAATGGTAAGGTCTGAAAAGAAGTCAAGATTATCCTGGCGGGTCAATGTTTCCGGAGCAACGTAAAGGAGCTTGGTTTTGCCGGCAGTAAGATCATCTTTTACTTCCTTTTGTTGTGCTTTTGTAAGAGAGGAATTGAGAAAGTGTGCTACTTCATCATTTTCACTGTAACCTCTTACGAGATCTACCTGATTTTTCATTAAAGCAATAAGGGGCGAAACGATGATGGCACATCCATCCTGGATCATAGCCGGAAGCTGGTAGCAAAGACTTTTACCACCACCGGTAGGCATGATCACGAAAGTGTCTTTACCGCTTAGCAGACTGTTGATGGCATCTTCCTGTCTTCCTTTAAAACCATCGAAGCCGAAATATTTTTGAAGACCGTTATAGATATCAATGTTGACCTTAGCTTTTTTGGGAGCTGATTTCGTTGCAACTGCAGTGCGTTTGGTTGTGCTCTTTGCAGCAGGTTTTGCCGGAGCTTTCTTTGTAGGCATACTTATCTTTCCTTTACCACATTTATAATCAAACAATAAGATATGAATCTTTTCCCGGACAAGTGGCTTAAAATCGATTGAAGTAGACAATTGTACCGGAACCGAATTCCCGGTTTCTCTGAACGGCTAACCCGTTTTTTGAAAGGGAAACGAAGTTAATGTTTGAACAGCTTAATTGAAGCACATTGTTGTTAAAGTTTACCTTTGCATATCATGAGTGTTTCTATTAAGCAAACTGCATTAAAAACCATAGAGTTAGAAGCAGAATCTGTATCAGGTCTGGCTGGATTTATCAATGATCATTTTGAGAAAGCTGTCCAGGCCATTCACCAGTCTGAAGGCAGGCTTGTGATCAGCGGAATTGGCAAAAGTGCTATCGTTGCACAAAAAATTGTTGCCACTTTAAACTCTACCGGAACGCCTTCTACTTTTTTACATGCTGCCGACGCCATTCATGGTGATCTGGGAATGGTAGAAGCCGAAGATGTAGTGCTTATGATCAGCAAAAGCGGAGAAAGCCCCGAGATCAAAGTATTGGTTCCTCTTATTAAAAACTTTGGGAACACGCTTATTGGAATGGTTGGAAATACAGAATCATTTCTTGCGAAACATTCAGATCATATTTTAAACACTACAGTAAGTAAAGAAGCTTGTCCTAATAACCTGGCACCAACCAGTAGCACAACTGCACAAATGGTGATGGGTGATATTTTAGCTGTTTGCTTAATGGAGTTGAATGGTTTTACGGGAGAAGATTTTGCAAAATTTCACCCCGGCGGAATGCTTGGAAAAAAATTGTATTTGCGAGTGAAGGACCTGTACAGTGATAATGGAAAACCGATGGTTGCACTTGAAGCTAATTTGAGAGAGATCATCATCGAGATAAGTGAAAAGCGAATGGGAGCAACTGCTGTGGTTGATGATAAAGGTTTGGCAGTTGGCATCATTACCGATGGAGATATTCGTCGAATGCTGGAACATGGAGAAGATCTCAATAAGGTAAAAGCAAAAGATATTTTCTCTTCCTCACCAAAAACGATCGAACCGCAGGCTTTGGCTGTAGATGCACTCGATATTATGCGTAAGAATGATATCAGCCAATTGGTAGTACAAAAAGATGGAAGCTATTTGGGCATGTTACATCTTCATGAACTGGTTAAAGAGGGAATAGTATAATCTGGTACTAACCTGTTATTTTTGCCGCCTTATAAAAATTTGAGATGAATAAGCACCAGTACGTTGCGATAATGGCCGGAGGAATTGGAAGCAGGTTTTGGCCGAAGAGCAGAGTTGGCTATCCAAAACAATTTCTCGATATACTCAACACCGGTAAAACGCTTATTCAATGGACGTATGAAAGATTCGGATCCTTCATACCAGAAGAGAACATATACATTGTTACTTCAGAGGAATATACCCACATAGTAAAGGAACAATTGCCTGGAATCAAAGATGAGAACATCTTATCTGAACCGAGCAGGAAAAACACAGCTCCTTGTATTGCGTGGATATCGTACAAACTTTTGCAAAAAGATCCGGAGGCTTCGCTGATCATTGCACCAAGCGATCACCTGATCACAGACAATGAATCTTTCCGTAACATTTGTTTAAAGGCACTTGATTTTGTTACACAGATCAAAGCTTTTGTAACGCTTGGCATCACTCCCACTTATCCTAACACAGGTTATGGTTACATTCAGCATGATGCATTGGCTGTTGCGGATAATATCTATAAAGTAAAAACTTTCACAGAGAAGCCAAACCTCGAGATAGCTAAATCATTTCTCGCCAGCGGCGACTTTCTATGGAATGCCGGGATTTTTGTTTGGCAAGTGAAAAACATTATCAAAGCGTTTGAGCAATTTCAACCCGAAATGTTCGAAGTATTTGAAGCGGATAAAGAACATTTCAATACATCGCAGGAGCAGGAAGCAATAGAAAGAATATATCCGCTCTGTACCAATATTTCCATTGACTATGCCGTAATGGAAAAAGCAGATAATGTATATGTGATACCTTCTTCTTTTGGCTGGAGCGATCTTGGAACCTGGAACAGTGCTTATGAAAATCTTGAGAAAGATTATTTAGGAAATGCTGTTGCAGGTAAGAATGTAGTTGTGATCGATGCTACTAACTCAATGATCTCAGTTCCGGAAAATAAAGTTGTCGTTTTACAGGGACTGGATGATTTTATTGTTGTTGATACTTCTGATGTCTTGCTTATCTGTAAAAAAGAAAAAGAACAAGACATCAAGCAATATGTTGCGGAAGTAAAACGCAACATCGGAGATGATTATCTATAAGTTTTCTTCTTTCACTTTTGCTGTTGGAGCCTTAACCAGCCAAATTGCATAACTGATCGCAGCCCAGATCAACAATACACCTGTTACGATCTTGGCAACCATAGAAACGGTGCCTGACGTAAATTCAGATGTACAGATCAGTGCAATGATCAATACAAGTACTGCTACATGACTTTTTAAAACATTGAAATATCTCTTTGCCATAATTACTCCTTAATCGATTTACAGATCCGAATTAAAAGTGTCTCCCTGTTTCAGATCACCTGTTTGAAATCCTTTTTTAAACCAAAACATTCTTTGCTCTGAAGTGCCATGTGTAAAGGCATCAGGTACTACATAACCTTGTGATTGCTGTTGCAACCTGTCATCACCAATTGCATTGGCAGCTCGTAACGCCTCTTCAACATCTCCACTCTCTAAGATCTGTTTCGTTCTTTGAGCATGATGTGCCCAAACGCCTGCTAAAAAATCTGCCTGCAATTCCAACCTCACTGAAAGTTTATTCATCTCTGTTTCAGAAATGCGACCCCTCATTCGGTCTACCTGCTCTGTTACACCCAGTAAATGCTGTACATGATGCCCTACCTCATGAGCTATTACATAAGCCATTGCAAAATCTCCCGGTGCATTAAATCTTTCCTGGAGTTCCTGGAAGAAAGTAAGATCTAAATAAACTTTTGAATCTGCCGGACAATAAAAAGGTCCGGTTGCTGCACTTGCAAATCCACATCCACTCTGATCGCTACCACTAAACAATACCATTCTCGGCTCTACATAATTCCGTCCCTGTTCACTGAATAATTTGTTCCATACATCTTCCGTGTCTGCAAATACTACTTTACTAAATGATGCCAGTTGATCTTCTGCAGCTTTCTGCTCCTGTGTTTGAGGAGCCTGCTGACGTAAGAAATCTGTGTCACCATTTCCACCGTTACCTCCACCAAGAAAAAAATAGATAATAGCAATGATAATACCTCCAATACCTCCACCTACAGCTAATCCTCCACCTCCAATACCACGTCTGTCATCTACATTGCTACTTTCTCTTCTTCCTTGCCATAACATAGTTCAAAAGCTTTTAAGATTTAATCCTGCTTTCTTCCAGGTTCTCTACTTCCATTCTAAACATCTACAATCATCTTTAATACATCCTACCTTACCGATCTACGTACCAACGTCCAGGTACAATTCGATCTTGCATTACTTTTTTTCAACGTCATCCGGATCCTCATCATGTAACATCATTCCTCTGTCATTACCTTTTAAGAACGATCTTTCTTCTTCATTTCCTGTGCTGTTGTCTCTTTCGGTTGGTCTTTCACCTCTTACAGATTCAGATCCTGTTGCTGTAGTATCACTCTCGTTACTAAAATCTGTTTTCCAATTCTTACGCTCATCATTCAAATTGTCCTCACTTGCAGGGTTGTGAGGAAAGCCCGGAAAATCCTGCTTCATCTTCCGGTCGTTTGAATGAACATCTTCCGTTCTACTCATCGCATTTGACGGGTCATTCGTCTTATTAAGCTTCTTTTGATCCATTTCCCAGATTTGAGATAGGTAAAAGAAATAGCGTGCCAAAAGAAAATTGTGGAAAATCAAGAGGAGTAAGGCTTACCCATTGAACAGCTTGTTGCGTTTGATAGACTTGCCTTTTCTTAATAAAACTGCATGATATACAGAAGGAACGCCGTTGGTCCACTGCCGGATCAATAATAAAATGGCAATGATCTCTATTCGTGTGATTACACCAACTATAAAGCAAATGTTAAAGAGAATTGTTGAGGAAGATGTGGCGATAAGCTGGATTAGTGTGGCAAATAAAATGAGTGTCCACAGTTTTGAACTGATCGCATGTGTGGCAACTTCTTTTTTAAACCGCAAATAAGAAATGAGGTAAGTAAGCACTTCAATACCTACGAGGATGATGAGTTTTATCTTATTGGTATTGAAGAAATCGGGATAGCGAATGTAACATGCTAGGGCAGTGGATATCCAAAATATCTGGTCAATAATTGAATCAAGCCGTCTTAAATGAGTAGTAGAAATATTTAAACGCCTGGCGATAATGCCGTCAAAAATATCTGTAAGCAAACCAACGGTGATGAGGAAAATGGCAATGGAACTAAATAAACCGGAGTTACTGAGACTAAATGCAAAGGAATAATCCTATCAATAGGCGAGACCATATCAACAGCATTGGAATCTTTTTCATCAGCTAACTGATCTTTTCTGAAATAAGAAAGAGATAAGTCGTGGTAAGGTAGATCTGTCATCATCATCGAACCACTCATTCAATTGCACCAAAGACAAATCATTTTCTGCTGCTGCTGTTAAAAAATCTGTGATGTGATGCGTAAAACATTCGAGCACCTGTGTTCCATCAGTCGTCTCAAATCTTGCTTTACTGCCGCTGTATTGTTTACACGGATGCAACTCACATATATAAAAATGCCCGTTCTCTTTTAGATAGCTGCTCACCTGTTCAAATACAACTTCCAGGTTTTCGATATGTTCTAATATTAGAGAACAGGTGATGAGGTCTGCCTTTCTTTGCGTGAAGCTCCAGGGTTGCGTGATATCAAACTGCTGAAAAACAACATTGGGTAACTGCATCTTCTCTTTTGCTTTTTGCATCATTTCTTCCGAAAGATCAATTGCAGTTACATGAGATGCTTTTGATGCAAGCCAGGCTGTATTCTTGCCTGTACCACAACCTAATTCGATAATGGAATCAGCAGCAATATCAGCCAACACCCGCTGGCCGGCATTCTTTTCAAGGTCACGTGTTTTGTTTTCCACTGCATCATACGTAGCAGCCCATTCATTATAATGTTGTTGTACCGACATATAACAAATGTAATAAGCTCATTGCTGTGAAATCATTTAAAGTGATAACAGGTAGTTCTTTTCACAAAATCCATTTTCACAAATCATAAAAACTCCGGGCCTCGTTTTTGTGCAGGAATAATAAAAAGATCAATATGGCAAGTTTAGAAGGAAAGAAAGTGGCGATATTATCAGAGAATGGATTTGAACAATCAGAATTAACCAGTCCGAAGGAGGCTTTGGAAAAAGCAGGAGCAACGGTACATGTTGTGTCTCCGCAAAAAGAAAAGATCAAAGCCTGGGATAAAGATAAATGGGGAATCGAGGTTCCCGTTGATGTTAATCTTGATGAAGCAAATCCTGAAGAATACGATGCTTTGATGTTACCGGGTGGTGTGATGAATCCGGATACTTTGCGAACCAATAAGAAAGCCATTGAATTCGCAAAGCACTTTTTAGAAAGCAGTAAACCACTGGCAGCAATTTGTCATGGTCCACAGTTGTTGATCGAGACAGGTTTATTGGAAGGAAAGCAGATGACATCATATCCATCTTTACAAACAGATTTGAAAAATGCAGGCGTGAATTGGATAGATAAAGAAGTGGTGGTTGATAATGGATTGGTCACCAGCAGAAAACCCGATGACCTGGAAGCATTCAATAAAAAAATGCTGGAAGAGATACAGGAAGGTGTTCATGCATAAATTGATTTCTTAAAGAGCATCTCTAACGAGGTGCTCTTTTTATTTCAATGACTTCTTCATGCAGATACTGGTATTCATACCAATGTACTGTCCGTAATTCTCTGTGATAGTATAACCAAGTTTTTTATATAACGCAATTGCTTCATGTTGCTTGGTTCCTGTTTCAAGAACAGCAGTAGTATATCCTAATTCGGTTGACCAGTTTTCCAGTTCTTTTAAAATAGCTGATGCAATTCCTTTTCCTCTGTGATCAACATCAACAAACATCCTTTTGATCTCTACAGAAGTTTCGTCGTATGATTTGAATGCACCACAACCAACAGGCTTGTTGTGCTGATAAGCAACAACCACAGTTTTAAGATCAGGAACTTTATTGTACTGATCATAAACGGCTTGTCGTTCTTCGTATCGGCTAGTAAGATCTTTATCTAACTCAACTACCAGGGTTTTAAAATCTTCGTCGTTGCTGTGTGTTCTTTTGATGATCATGCATATAATTGTTTGAACGTGCTTACACTCATTTTCCATTGCTTTACCGGTTGTTCAAAATTGATGAAACCAGGAGTGGTAATATATTTTTTCACGAATTCAAAACCTGCCTTTTCTAATGTTCTGTTCGGAGCAGGATTTAAAGCATAAGGCTCGCACCACAATGTTTGTAGTTTCAACTTATTGAAGAATAGCGGAAGCGTTAAATTAAGAAAAGCTGTGCCTGTTCCTTTCTTTCTCTCAGCAGAATGCCATAAGTGTAAGTGCATTTTTGCTTCCTCACCAAAAGTGGTTGGATTGGTGTTGCAATGACCTACAGGTGATCCTTCTAACAGCCAGATAATGCAATAGCTTTTTCTTTGTTCTAACGGAGTATTCAATTGTTGGGTAAGCATTTCTTTAAACTGATCTTGAGCAGGCATTTTCGAAACGTCAACACCCATGCCTATAAGAAATGCATTCTGAGCGGTGTACCAATAATTTAATAAAAGTGGAATATCGTTGTGTTGTAATTCTCTAACCGAAAGCATGAATCTAAGATACATCAGATGAACTCAATTGCTCACTGTTTGATTCAAATGCTTTTGCAGCGATCACCAATCTTAACTCACCATAACTCACCTGGTTATCCAACTGTTGAATGATTGGCGTGATGGGTGATCCTGCTTCATAATTTTTGAGAAACGGTTCTATAAGAATGATCTTGTCTGAACTCACCAGTTCGTTTACAGATATCAATCCCAGTGTCACATAATGTGCAAGATGACCTTCGATCGTAGGCAGGCTTAGGTTCCTGATCTTTGCAATATCAGCGATCTTATTACCTTCTGTACATAACTGGTAAGTAATTGCTTTGGTATCAGGCTTGCTCTCTGCTTTTGGTTTCTTTTCTTTTTTAGGTTTTCTTTCGTTGATGAGTGAAGTGAGATCATTTTTTACACAGTAGTCGGTAATGATATTCAAAAAAGCGTCACCATATTGATCCACTTTTGCTTTACCAAATCCTGAAATTTTGATGAGGTCTTCCTTGCTTTGAGGCAGATACATCGCCATTTCATCAATACTCTGCGTACTTGCGACCATAAACACAGGTTGATTCTTTTGTTCGCACAGCTTGTTTCTGAGCTGACGAAGTTGATAATGCAATTCAGGATGAGGAGTTTCTATTTTTTGTTCAGCAGATGAAGTTGCATATGCATTTATGCTAAAAGAAGGCACAACAAAACTATTCTTTTGTTTAAAGTATGACTCTATTTTAAATCCTTCAACAAAGCCATTGATCACATGCTTCCTTTCAGCAATTGCTGTAAAAAGATCACGTAAACCGTCATTGAAATTTTTTGCTTGTGTTTTGCTGTCTGTAGAAACTGTAGACCCCTGCAATAATTTCATCATAGCTTCTAATTCATTAACGAAATATACTGCAGCTTTTTTTGTTCGGTCCTGTAAAGCCATATTTTCTTCCGGAACAGCAGGATCATTGAAATAAAACAAAAGCCGTTCACGAAATTTAGTTGCCACTTCTTCTGTTGTGATCAGTTTATTTTCAATGTCAGATATCCAGCTCAGCGATGATTCATTGAAATGTTTAACGTTTTCATCCAGCAATCTCTTTAGCTCATTGCAGGACCGAATGAGTGGCATCAGGTCGAATAATTGCAACAAGAGCTTTTGCTGATAATCTTTTTTAGAATATTCCAATTGTCGTTTCAGATCATCCGGTTGACAAATGCTCTTCGAAAAATGAACAATCGTGTTATCTGTTCTGAGACTGGAGCTTGTTAACTGGCTTTGGAGAATAATTCCTTTCATCGATGTGCAACGGCTGAGAGCCACATACACTTGACCAGCAGCGAAAGCAGCACCTGCATCTATCACAGCTTTTTGAAATGTCAAACCCTGGCTTTTATGAATCGTGATTGCCCAGGCTAATCGTAAAGGATATTGTTTAAAAGATCCGGCAACATCTTCTTCTAATTGATTGGATTGTTTATTGATCGAATAGCGGATATTTTCCCAGGTTTCTTTGGCCACTTCAATTTCATCAGGTTCGTCTTTGCATTGAACAAATATTCCTTCATCGGTAATTCGTGTCACCACTCCGATCTTGCCATTGTAATACCGCTTCGTTCTTTCCCTGTCATTTTTAATGAACATTACTTGTGCACCTTCTTTTAACTGAAGTGTTTCTTCGGCCGGGTAAGCTTTTTCATTAAACTCACCTTCTATCTCGGCTTTAAAAAAATGCGTTTTAGATTTGATGCGGCTCAGCTCTTCAGTATTGATCGCATCTGCTTTATAGTTGTGTGTGGTTAGAATGATATAATCTTCTTCAGCTTTTGGAAGAAACCCTGGTTGATACAGGGAATTCAGCAGTTCCTTTCCTTCTGATGTAAGTTGATTGTTTCTTACCTGGTTCAACAGATCAATAAATGTATTATCGCTTTGGCGATAGATCTTCTCAAATTCAATCGATACCGATGAACATTCCTGCCAAACCCTGCTATCAAAGAAATAGGGTGAGTTATAATATTGAGACAATAAATTCCATTCATGGTCAACAGTAACGGGAGGTAGCTGGTACATATCGCCAATCACCAGGAGTTGCACACCACCAAAAGGTTCAGAATGTTTATATCGGAAGTGACGCAGTACAACATCAATAGCATCGAGTATATCGCAACGCACCATACTGATCTCGTCGATCACTAATAGCTCTAATTGTTGCAACACCTTGATCCGTTCACGATTCAATTTTATTTTGCCAAGCAATGAGTGTTTATTGGTGACATCATCACGATGCATATTGCCTCGTGCATCTGGAATGTAAGGCGAAAAAGGAAGCTGGAAAAAGGAATGAATGGTTGATCCTCCTGCATTGATAGCAGCAACACCAGTTGGTGCAACCACTGCCATTTGTTTTAAACTGTTCTCACGAATGTGACGAAGAAAGGTTGTCTTTCCTGTTCCGGCTTTACCGGTAAGAAAAATATTCCGATTGCTCTGGTTTACCAGGTCAACTGCCAAAGAGAATACTTCGTTATCTGTATCAATCTTGCTCATTCTGTTCCGGGTTAAACATAAGAAAATAACTGCCACAGCCAACAGGTGCAGCAGTTATCAGTTGTTATATGGAAATCAGGATTGAGCAGGTTTAGGATTGAGCATCAACAGCTCAGAGATCTGGATCTCGGTAAAATATTTCTTCACGCCATCTTTATCTGTGTAGTTGCGATACACCAGTTTGCCTTCAAGAGCAACTTCAGAACCTTTGTACAAATACTTCTCTGCAATTTCAGCCACTTTACCCCAGGCAATAACATTGTGCCATTGCGTTTCTGTTATCTTATCACCTTTTGCATTGCGATACGTTTCGTTGGTTGCCACGCTGAACTTTGCCAGCTTTTTGCCGCCTTCGATGCTTTTTACTTCAGGAGCATTACCAAGATTTCCGATCAGTTGAACTTTGTTTTTAAGTGCGTACATAACTTTTGTTTTTAGTTTTTTATTTCAGTCGGTCAATGCGATCGACAACACAAAAGTGGGTTTGCTGATAAGCCTTAGTCGGTATTTAGTCGTTTGCTTACGAAAAGAAACGAGTATAAACGTTTGTACACGGGTAAAGAATTGATTATCTTACAAAAGTTAAATTAGTTGTAGATGCCCGAAACCGAAGTAAAACATTGCCTGGCTTGTGATAAACCCCTTCATGGTAGAGCCGACAAGAAATTCTGTAATGATTATTGCCGTAATGCTTACAACAATACGCTCAAAAGCATGAATGACACAGCGGTTCGAAACATCAATAATGTGCTGTCGAAGAACCGGAAGATTCTTGACACGATTTTGAAGGATGAAAAAACAGCAAAGACGAATAAAGAAAAGCTCTTGCAGCAGGGCTTTAACTTCAAATACATCACTCATACATACACCAATAAGAATGGTGATACTTATTGTTTTTGTTATGAGATGGGATACCTGCCACTGGATAATGACTGGTATTTAGTCGTTAGAAAAAAAGAGGAAGCGAAGCAGGCTAGTTGATATAACTATCATTTTTCAATTACATTCTTCAGAATATCATTATCCTGCAAAATGAATTTTCCTTTTCTCAAATTAATCTGATATTGATTTTAAATTATCACTACACATGGCTAAAAGCTACCAAACTACTTTAGATACAGAACTAACTCCCAGCCAATTTTTGATGCTCACCAGCTTATCTATGGATGATCTTAAGTGGCAACATACTTTCATTGACAATAATACCATAGAAGCGCAAAACTGGTTAGGGAATAACACACAAAAAGTGAAAGTGTCTATTGATGGTAGGCAAGTGATGGTAGACAGTAAATATGATAGCTGGGTAATATCTGATTTTGGAAAAAACAGAAAAACGACTGAGCAGTTATTAAACACTATTGAAGAAAAGAAGGAATTGTTCACTCCGGAAGATCTGGATGCAAAATTCCAGCAACTGGTAGAAGATGCTGCTTCAGCTCGGGCCGATTTTGAAGAACGGGTGGCAACAGGTGAATTAACAGCGTCTGAAAAGATGGCAATCGGAGCAGGAGGCCATTACATCACCTATTCCCTGCTTGCTTTGAACATTCTGTTTTTTGCTTTTATGGTGGTGAATGGTGTAGGAATATTTGAACCTGAAACAACTGACCTTATAAAGTGGGGGGCTAATGTAAAGTTTCTTACCGAAAGTGGTGATTGGTGGAGGTTGGTATCTGCTATGTTCATGCATATTGGTATTGTGCACCTTTTATTTAATATGTATGCATTGTTTTCAATAGGCATGTACCTGGAACCTGTAATGAGCAGGTGGAAATTTTTAGTGGCCTATTTATGTACCGGAGTCATTGCAAGTCTTACAAGTATATGGTGGCATGATAATACAGCCAGTGCAGGTGCTTCAGGTGCAATCTTTGGTATGTATGGAATTTTCCTTGCAATGCTTACAACGAAAATGTTCGATAAAACTGCACAAAAATCATTGCTGTCCAGTATAGGAGTTTTTGTGTTCTACAACCTTGTGTATGGAATGAAAGCCGGTGTCGACAATGCAGCCCATATAGGTGGATTGATAAGTGGACTTGTATTAGGTTACCAGTTTTCTTTTTTACATAATACCGAATGGAGGAAATTGTTCAGCGTAATTGCAATCGTGTTAACTGCAGCTACATCCATTCTTTTTTTACAGGGAAAACAAAATGATGACCCCAAATTCTATTCTACCTGGGATGAAATAAGTACAATGGAATTGAAAGCCTTAGAACCCTTGCAGAAGAAGGATTCAATATCCTCAGAAGTTTTTATAAAGCAATCCGAAACCATTAGCCTGCCCTTATGGAAACAAGCTAAAGAAAGATTGGCATCCACTTCGAACTTTAAACTTACTGAGGCGTTACAATATCGAAGAAACCTGCTGATTGAATATATTGATCTACGCATCGAGTTTACACAGGCTTTAATTGATGCTGAGAAAACCAATGATTGGGAAAAAGCAAGTGAACTGGGAAGTAAGATCCAAAGCGTATTAGAGGAGCTTAACGCTGAACCAGAAAAAAAGGATTAACTGGAATGGTAATTGAGCAAATTCACTTCTTTCTGGTGCTGATACTTTAACAGGGTAAATGATGCCAAACCAACAATTGATGAACGGAGCGTCGCAAGCAAAGCTCAATCCTTGATCGAACCTCTGCCACAAAAAAAACCCGCTTCGGCGGTATTGCTTACATTTGAACCTTAGATTTAGTGAAACATGGAGTATAATACTACAAGAAACCACCTGAGCATGAAAGAATATGGCAGGCATATTCAAAGAATGGTGGAATATTTATTAACGATTGAAAATCGTGAAGAGAGACAACGCCAGGCCAGCGTTGTGATTGAGCTGATGGGCTTTCTCAATCCGCATCTGAAGAACGTTGAAGATTTCCGTCATAAGCTTTGGGATCACTTGTTTTACATCAGCGATTTTCAGCTGGATGTTGACAGTCCCTACCCAAAACCACAAAGGGAAACGTATAAAGCGAAGCCCGATCCGATCGGCTATCCGAAAAGATATCCCAAATATTCTCACCTCGGTAAGAACCTTGAATCAGTAATTGATAAAGCCCTGGCTGAAGAAAATCCTGAGAAGAAAGCAGGCTTTGCTCATGCCATTGCATATTACATGAAGCTGGCTTATAGCAACTGGCATAAAGAGCTGGTACATGATGATGCGATAAGAAGTGAGCTTGATAGCATTACCGGAGGAGAGCTGGAATTCAGTAACACTCCATACATCAAACACCGCAATGCTCCTATCGAAACAGATGGTGGATACGGAACCGGAAGAAATAATCGTGGACGTCAAAACTTCGGTGGAAGAAACGATCGCAATCGTGGTGGACAAGGTGGTGGAAGAGATAACAGAGGTGGCGGCCAGGGAAGAAATGATAATCGTAATCGTGGTGGACAAGGTGGCGGAAGAGACAGCAGAAATGGTGGCGGTGGACAAAACCGAAACTTTAAAAAGAGATTCTAAGCTAAGCGACAGTAAATACGTAAAGCATCGATAAGTTCGATGCTTTTTTATTTCTGCTAATTTCGATGGCAACGATAGTTATACATTTGGTTTACATTATTTGAATCATAACACATGTCAACATTCGAAGTAACAGGAGGAAAGAAATTAAAAGGAACCATCGTACCACAGGGAGCAAAGAACGAAGCACTGCAGATACTTTCTGCTGTGCTGTTGACGGATGAAAAAGTTACGATCAAAAACATCCCTGATATTGTTGATGTGAATCTTTTAATAGAACTATTGCAGGATATGGGCGTAAAGGTAGAAAGACCTCAGCGTGACACCTGTATTTTCCAGGCTGATGCCATCGATATAGAATACCTCGGATCTGAAGTGTTCCGTAAAAAAGGAGGAAGACTCAGAGGCTCTGTAATGGTAGCCGGACCATTGCTGGCAAGATTTAAAAAAGCGTTTATTCCCAAACCTGGTGGAGATAAGATCGGAAGAAGAAGACTCGACACACACATCATCGGTTTTCAAAAACTGGGAGCACAGATGGTGCACAAAGAAGGCATTACAGAACTGATCGGCGATAACCTGAAAGGTGCTTACATGTTGCTTGATGAACCTTCGGTAACAGGAACAGCCAACATTGTGATGGCTGCTGCTCTTGCGAAGGGAACTACCACTATTTACAATGCTGCCTGTGAACCTTACCTGCAGCAGTTATGTAAGATGTTGAACAGGATGGGAGCAAAGATCAGTGGTATTGGAAGCAATATGCTGATCGTTGAAGGTGTTGATAAACTCTATGGAACTGAACATACGATGTTGCCTGATATGATCGAAGTAGGAAGCTTCATCGGCCTGGCAGCGATGACACAAAGTGATATACTGATCAAAGGTGCCGGAGTAGATCATCTTGGAATTATTCCGGAGAAATTTCAGCAACTGGGAATTCAGTTCAATATTAATGGAGATGATATTCATATCCCTGAACAGGACTCATACGAAATTCAAACTTTTCTCGATGGTGGTGTGATGACGATCTATGACCATCCATGGCCTGGATTTACGCCTGATCTGTTAAGTATTGTGCTTGTTGTGGCAACTCAGGCAAAAGGAAGTGTGCTGGTGCATCAAAAGATGTTTGAGAGCCGGTTGTTCTTTGTAGATAAATTGATCGACATGGGTGCTCAGATCATTTTGTGTGATCCACATCGTGCAACAGTCATCGGCTTGGGAAGAAAACAATCACTTCGTGGAATTACGATGAGCAGTCCAGACATCAGAGCTGGTGTTGCATTGCTGATCGCTGCCATGAGTGCAGAAGGAAAAAGTATCATTCAAAATATTGAACAGATCGACAGAGGATATCAATACATCGACGTTCGTTTAAATGAACTCGGAGCCGAGATCAAACGTCTTCTCTAATGTTCAAATTTTCCGAAGAAAACTTTCTACAGTTAAGTTAAAAACCGGCAGGCACCCGGAGAGAAGGATTTTTGCCCTTCACGTTTTTGAAACAAAAACGGTCTGCAGCACCGGGTAATACGTTCTGCCGGCATAACATTTTTTTCTTCGTGAGAAATCAATGTTATTTAATGAGGCAAGGCTAATTACATACCAAAATCAATTGGTTAAGTGATTTTTTTATGTTCAAAGCATAATGCTGAAGTGATTTATAAATAAATCGTCGTTCTTTTTTACAACACTTATCAATTCGT
This sequence comes from Chitinophagaceae bacterium, assembly GCA_024508725.1. Classification (GTDB taxonomy): domain Bacteria; phylum Bacteroidota; class Bacteroidia; order Chitinophagales; family Chitinophagaceae; genus JAEZDC01. The sequence continues at coordinate 1,068,578 of JANINS010000003.1, forward strand.
ACAATGCTATTTGGCTAAATTTGTGTTGCAGGCTTTTGATATACCCAAACTTTTAGTGCCCGGAGAGAAGGTGTGAGTCCTTTCCTTGAGGTATTCAATGGTCTGCAGCACCGGGCACTTCCTTTTTGCTGTTACTACAACTCAGTAGTCTTTCCAGTATTTAAAATGTTACTTTGCAGCCCCAAATCGGCTGAATGAAACAGTACCATAAAATCATCATCCTTACAGCTCCTTCCGGTTCTGGTAAAACATCGATCGCCAGGTTTTTGTTGAACCGATTTCCAAACCTTTCTTTCTCTATTTCTGCCGCTACAAGAAAGTCAAGAGAAGGAGAAGTGAATGGGAAGGATTATCACTTTATGAGTGAAGAGGAATTCAAAGCTCATATAAAAAAGAATGAGTTCATAGAATGGGAGATGGTGTATGAAGGAAAATATTATGGTACGATGAAATCAGAGCTTGAAAGAATATGGAGCGAAAACAAAGTGCCTATATTGGATATTGATGTGCATGGCGGTATTCACGTACAAAAAGAATATCCGATCAATACATTGTCGTTATTCGTTAAACCGCCTTCGGTGGAGGAATTGCGTAAGCGATTAGAAAGTCGTGGTACCGAAACTACAGAAGCAATAAATACAAGAGTGAATAAAGCTTCGTATGAGCTTTCATTTGCAGATCAGTTTGATCATGTGATCGTAAATGATGACCTGGATAAGGCTTGTAAAGAAGCAGAGAGAATTGTTGAGGAATTTTTGAAGAGTTAACGCTCGGCTTGCGGTTAAGAGATAAAAGAGTAAAGGAGAAAAAGAGATGAATTTACATTCTTTGACTCTTTCTCTCCTTCAATCTCTTAGTTATAAAATCTATGTTTCTCTGTGCCTTATGTGGTAAAAATATTTTAATGTGCTTCCAGCCAATTCACACCACTTCCCACTTCAGCAACAACCGGAACTTCGTTAGGTAATTCCATTGCAGTCTGCATGTTTTCTATGATGATTGGTTTAATAATTTCCAACTCATCCTGCGGAACATCGAACACCAATTCATCATGTACCTGCAGCACCATTTTCGATCTGAGCTTTCTTTCTTTCATCTCAGCATCAAGTTTGATCATAGCCAGCTTGATCATATCTGCAGCTGTGCCTTGTATTGGTGAGTTGATGGCGTTTCGTTCTGCAAAACCCCTTACAGTAAAATTGGCTGAGTTAATATCCTTCAACCAACGCTTTCTTCCTTTCAATGTTTGTACAAAACCATTCTCACGGGCAAAATTGATCGTATCATCCATGTAACGTGTAATGCCGTTGAACTCCTGCTTGTATTTATCGATGATCTCTTTTGCTTCTGCCCTGCTGATGCCAAGATTCTCTGATAAGCCGAAAGCACTTTGTCCGTAAACGATTCCAAAGTTCACACTCTTTGCTTTGTAACGCATTTCCTTCGTTACTTCTTCTTCTGAAACACCAAATACCTGTGCTGCTGTTGCGGTATGAATGTCTTTATTTAAACGAAATGCTTCACACATGTTTTTATCACCACTGATCGCTGCAACAATTCTTAATTCTATCTGAGAATAGTCGGCACTCACCAATACATGTTCTGCATCTCGTGGAATAAACGCTTTTCGGATTTCCCTTCCTCTATCAGTTCTGATAGGAATATTCTGAAGATTCGGATTCGTACTGCTCAATCTTCCTGTAACAGCAACAGCCTGTGAAAAGCATGTATGTATTCTGCCTGTTTTTGGATTGATCATCAAAGGCAGTGCATCAACATAAGTTGATTTAAGTTTCGTGAACTCCCGGTAATCTAAAATATGTTTTGCGATCTCATGATTATTGGCAAGTTTCGCCAGCACATCTTCACCTGTTGCATATTGACCGGTTTTTGTCTTTTTTGCTTTTGGATCAAGCTTCATATGCTCAAACAACACTTCACCCAATTGTTTGGGTGAACCCAGGTTGAATTTCAATCCGCAACAATCAAACACTTTCTGCTCAACTTCTTTGATCTCTTTATCCAATTGATTGGAATAATCTTTCAAAAATTCTACATCGATCTTCACGCCTTCATATTCCATATCAGCCAATACTCTCGTCAGTGGATTTTCTACTTCCGCAAAAACATTCTCCACCTCTTTAAATTTCAACAGCGGAACGAATTTGTCTTTTAGTTGTAGTGTGATGTCAGCATCTTCAGCAGCATATTCCTTGATCTTTTCCAGTTCCACATCTTTCATGCTGCCCTGCCCTTTTCCTTTCTTACCAATGAGATCTTCAATTGGGATTGGCTCGTATCCTAAATATTGAGCACTCAACAGGTCCATTCCTCTTCTGCCTTCCGGTTCGATAAGGTAATGAGCCAGCATAGTATCAAATATTTTTCCTTTAAGCTCAACCCCATACCATTTCATTACAATGATGTCGTACTTGATGTTTTGTCCAACCCATCTTTTGCTTTCGTCATTGAACAATGGAGCAAGTGTTTCAAGAACCTGCTTTGTTCTTTCTGCAGATAAACAAGGAATGTAATAACCTTCGGTTGGTTTGTACGAAAAACTGATGCCTACCAACTCTACCTGATTAGGATCGGTTCCGGTGGTTTCTGTATCGAAAGAAATTTCGGGCTGCTGCATCAAATCATTAAGCAATTGCGGCAGTTTTTCATCCGTATCGATCAGTTCGTAATGATGTGGTGTATTGCTGATATTTTTATCTGCATGAAAACCTGCATTCTCATCGGTTGATGGTTGTAGTGTATCAGGATTTACTTCCGCTTTTACCTTTATTGTTCTTCCTCCGCTAACAGCATTACCAAAAAGATCTGTTTGAACTCCTGTTGGTGCGGTTGAAAAAACATTGAACTCATCACCCAAAATTCTTTTTCCGAGTGTTTTAAATTCCAGTTCTGTAAAAACATCGATCAGCTCCTGTTTATTCCATTCTTTTAACCTGAAATCTTCTTCATGAAATTCAACCGGCACCGTTGTAATGATCGTTGCAAGTTTTTTACTCATGATGGCATCTTCTTTTCCTGCTTTCACTTTTTCACCCAAAGCACCTTTGATCTTGTCTGTGTTTTCAAGGATGTTTTCAAGTGAGCCGTATTCTTTCAACAATTTGGCTGCAGTTTTTTCACCCACACCTTTAATGCCCGGAATATTATCAACGGCATCACCCATCAATCCCAGCATGTCGATCACTTGTGTAACATTATCAATGCCCCATTTCTCTGTGATCTTTTTTGCATCTAATATTTCAACATCTCCACCCTGGTAACCTGGTTTATAAATGTACACACAATCATGTATCAACAATTGACCATAATCTTTATCAGGCGTTACCATGTACACATCATACTTGTTGTCTGCAGCCTGCCAAGCCAATGTTCCGATCACATCATCTGCTTCGTAGCCATCGATCTCCATCACAGGAATGTTGAAGCCTTTGATGATCCTTTTGATATCTGGTAAAGAATCAAGCAAGTCTTCCGGTGCTTCCTGCCTGTTGGCCTTGTAATCTGAAAAATCTGTATGACGTTCAGTTGGAGCAAACGTGTCGAAACAGACAGCCATGTGTGTTGGCTTTTCTTTGTTGATCAGGTCTATCAACGTTGTAGTAAAACCAAACTGTGCATTTGTATTTCTTCCTTTCGAGGTAATTCTTGGATTGCGGATCAATGCATAATAGGCACGATAAATAAGAGCCATTGCATCGAGTAAGAACAGTTTTTTAGACATGTGGCGAAGGTAATAATTGGTTGATGGACTTAGCTGCTGTGCTACTATGTTGCTCCTGTTGTGTCACTCACTTTTACAATTCGTTCGCTATTCGGCAATTTACATTCATAAAGAAGTGTATTTATAAATGAGGTTTTAATAAAATAAAAAAGGCTGCATCAACTGATACAGCCTTAGATATTAATGTTTTAAAAGATTTACCAGATGCGGATCCTTTCATTTTCAGGTTTCCACATCTTATCTCCCTGCTTAACGCCAAAAGCTGAATAGAAAGGAGGGAAATTCATTAATGGTCCGTTCACTCTCCAGATTGCAGGTGAGTGAGGATCAGTATTGATCCTGGTACGGATCGACTCATCTTTATACTTGCTTCTCCAGATCTGTGCATAAGAAAGGAAGAAACGCTGGTCAGGTGTAAAGCCATCAACCTTGGTTGTATCCTTACCTTGTTGCGTTAATTTGAATGCATCATAAGCGATCGCAATGCCACCGATATCTGCCATATTCTCACCTAAAGTAAGTTCTCCGTTCACATGCAGAGAATCAAGTACTGTGAACATCTTGTATTGATCAACCACCAGCTTACCTTTTTCTTTGAACTTCACTTCATCCTGTGCTGACCACCAGTTTCTCATGTTACCGTCTTTATCGTATTGTGCACCCTGGTCATCAAAACCATGCGTCATTTCGTGACCGATCACCATTCCAATTCCACCATAATTGATCGCATCATCAGCAGCAGGATCGAAGAAAGGAAACTGTAAAATTCCTGCAGGGAAAACGATCTCGTTGAATGTTGGATTATAATATGCATTGATTGTTGGAGGTGTCATGCCCCATTCTGTTCTGTCAACAGGCTGTCCTACTTTACTCACCTGGTAAGCATATTCATTTTTACTTGCAGCAACAAGATTCTCATAGAACGTTCCTTTGTTGATCTTCACTTTGCTATAATCTTTCCACTTCTCAGGATAGCCGATCTTCTTTAAGAAGGTGTGCAGTTTATCAATGGCTTTTTCCTTGGTGCTGTCTGTCATCCAATCCAAGCTCTTGATCCTTGTTTCGAATGCAGTACCCAGGTTATTCACCAGATCCATCATTCTTTTCTTCGCATCTTCCGTAAAATATTTTTTTACATACAACTGTCCCAAAGCTTCACCTAAACTTCCATCTACATCTGCCACTACTCTTTCCCATCTTGGTTTAAGTTCTTGCTGACCGCTTAGTACTTTATCATATTCAAACTCTGCATTTACAAAAGGAGAACTCAATGCACTCGCAGCATCATCTAAGGTGTGTGCTTTTAAATAGATCTTCCATGTTTCCACAGGAACCGATTTCAATAATCCATTCAGTTTAGCATAATAACCAGGCTGGGCAACGTTCAAAGAATCACTTTTGATCATCATCTTTCCAAGCACATCTCTCCATCCAAAATTTGGTTGTTGCTTTTCAAGATCGGCCACGGCCATTTTATTGTAATTGATCTGCGGATTTCTCAACTCAACATTTGTTCTGTGACCCGAAGCCATTTGTTTCTCCATCTCATAGATCGTTTCTGCATTTTTTCTTGCAGTAGTACTATCAGCTCCTGTAAGTGAGAACAACTTAGCTATATAAGTTTTGTAAGCAGTTACTACAGCTTGTGTAGCAGCATCATTTTTAAAATAATAATCCCTGTCTGGCAATCCCAAACCACCCTGGTAGAATGTAGGAATGTTTACTGTACTAGCTTTCTCATCTGCACCAATGTAAGCAAGAAACAGTAGTGTGTTGTAGCTGGTTTGTTCTTCTGCAACAAAGCTCATTACACCTTTTGCATCTTTGATGCCATCGATCTTTTGCAGTACTGGTTTTACCGGATCATAACCTCTTTTCTCAATCGCTGCAGAATCCATTCCTGAGGCATAAAGATCACCTACCTGTTGTTCAAGGCTGCCATCTTTATTACTGCCCTTACCCAACTCTTCCATCAATTCTTTTAAACGTTGTTGAGTGGCTTTATGCAGATCGTAGAATCCACCTACACCATTTTCAGTTGGTGGAATAACAGCTTTTTTGATCCATGCTCCATTGGCATACATAAAAAAGTCGTCACCCGGTTTAACCGAAGAATCAATATTCGATGGATCGAGAAACTTTTGTGTGGTCTGATCTGATTTTACTTTACAGGCATTGAACACGGTAGCACCTGTTACCAACACAGAAGCAAGCAATAAATACTTTTTCATCTGGGATTATTTGTTTTTAGTTGATGAAATTAATGAAGCTGAAAATTACCCGTTGAAATATTTGATAAGAGGAATAAAAAAAGCACCAACCAGGGTTGATGCTTTCTAAAGATACCATCCGTATAGTCGGGGTTATACTAAATCAATATCAAAATTCACCAGTTGAACAAACTCGTTCAACCTTGCATCAATATCAGCTTTGCTGATCTCTCTCAATCTTTCCGTTCCAAACTTCTCTACACAAAAGCTTGCCATCGCAGAACCTACGATGATCGCAGTCTTCATATTCTTGAAAGATATGTCTTTCGTTCTGGCCAAATGACCAATAAATCCACCGGCGAAAGTATCACCGGCACCAGTTGGGTCAAACACTTCTTCCAAAGGCAAAGCAGGAGCAAAGAATACGCTGTTCTCGTGGAATAATAAAGCACCATGCTCACCTTTTTTAATGATCAGGTATTTCGGTCCCATTGTCATGATCTTCTGTGCAGCTCTAACCAAAGAAAATTCACCACTCAATTCTCTTGCTTCGCTATCGTTCACCAACAGCACATCTACTTTAGCGATCACTGCTTTCAGATCATCCAAAGCAACTTCCATCCAGAAGTTCATCGTGTCCATTACGATCAGCTTTGGTTTATTCTTCAGTTGATCAATAACACTCAACTGTACAGCAGGAGCCAGGTTTCCCAGCATTAAAAATTCGCAATCCTGGTAGCTATCCGGAACTTTCGGGTCAAAAGTGCCAAGCACATTTAGCTCAGTCACCAAAGTATCCCTTGTATTCATATCCATGTGGTACTTACCACTCCAGAAGAAACTTTTCTCGTCTTTTTTTATCTGCACACCTTCCAAAGCCACACCTCTTGCCGTTAATGCATCCAGTTCTGCCTGTGGAAAATCACCACCTACAACAGAAATTTGTTTCACCGGCTGGGTAAAGTTCGAGGCACACCATGCAATATATGTAGCAGCACCACCAATGATCTTGTCAGTTTTTCCAAAAGGGGTTTCAATCGCATCAAAAGCCATTGAACCCACCACAACTAAACTCATAATCAGTATTGTTTTATGGGCTGCGAAGCTATGGTTTTTATAGGAACACGAATGACACGGATTTAGCGGAACAAAGCTGATAATTATTGCTCCATCTTTAGTTCTTCGTGGCATCACCTGTTGTGTCACTCACTTGTACGTTCCGAACCTTACTCAACAATCAGCTTTTAAAGTAAACTCATCTGCGGCAATCCGTTTGATCTGCGTTATTCGTGTTCCATCCTCAAAAAACTAACAAAAATTCACATTTGTATTCCTAACGTTTGTTAGTTACATTCGCACTCTATGGGACGAATTCAAACCCTCAATAATTCCAGCCGAAAGGAGATCATTGTAGAAAAAGCCGCTAACCTCTTTAAAGAGAAAGGTTATAAAGCAGCCAGCATGAGAGATCTTGCCGAAGTAGTTGGTGTAGAAGCAGCAAGCTTGTATAATCATATCAAAAGCAAATCAGAATTATTGCATGTGATCTGCCTGGATGTTGCGAATCGATTTACCAACAAGATCGATGAAGTTGAGGCAGAAGAACTTTCTGCAAAAGAAAAAATTGAAATACTGCTCCGTTTTCACATACAGGAGATGCTGAACAACTACGAAGATGTAATTGTTAGTGACAGGGAGTGGAAGCATTTATCAGAGCCGTATCTCTCAAATTTTCGCCACCAGCGAAAAACATATCGCAAACGTTTTGCAGCGATCATAGAAGAAGGAATTAAAAAGAAAGAGATCAAAAAGATCGATGCTTCTACAGCAGTGCTCATTATGCTGCATGCAGTGAGTGGCATCGAAAGCTTTCACCGCAGCAAACAAAAGATCAGCGGTAAAGAACTGGAAGAAAATATGGTTACCATTCTCATCAACGGATTAGCGAAATAGTATGGCTTTACATTTTCATAAGCTTAAGGTTACAGCGGTAAGAAAAGAAACACCAGATTGTGTGTCGGTAAGTTTTGAAGTCCCGGAAGGATTGAAGAAAGACTTTGCATACCAGGCCGGACAAAACCTAACCGTTCGTCACTGGTTTGATGGGAATGAAGAAGTTCGTCGTTCTTATTCATTGTGCAGCTCTCCATTAGATAATGAATGGAAAGTTGCGATAAAGAAAGTTTCCGGAGGTGCCTTCTCCACTTTTGCCAATGACGAGTTGAAGCCCTTGCACATCTTGGAAGTAATGCCACCAACAGGAAAATTCACTATTGATATCAATCCTGCCAATAAGAAGAACTATGTTGCTTTCGCTGCAGGAAGTGGCATTACACCCATCATATCCATCATTAAAACTGTTTTGAGAACAGAGCCCGAAAGCCAGTTCACATTAGTGTATGGTAACAGAAACAGGACATCCATCATATTCAAAGAAGAACTCGAAGCACTCAAGAACAAGTTCATGAGTCGATTCCGGATTATTCATGTATTGAGCCGTGAGTTGACTGATGCTACGATCAATCATGGAAGAATAGATGCCGATAAATGCGAAACGCTTTTCACCAATCATGTAGATATCGATGCAGATGAAATTTTCATTTGCGGACCAGAATCGATGATCTTTTGTGTAAGAGATTATTTGAAGGCGAAAGGAGTTGATTCAAAGAAGATACATTTTGAGTTGTTCACTTCACCAGATCAAACAAAGTCAAAAGTCAAAAGTCAAAAGTCAAAAGAAGAAGAGGTTCATGTTCCAAAAAGCCGCATCCACATCATCAGAGATGGCCGTCATTTTGAATTCGATCTTGAGTACGACAGCGAACCAATTTTAGATGCAGCAATTCACAATGGAATTGATTTGCCTTATAGCTGTAAAGGTGGCGTTTGCTCTACTTGTTCAGCAAAAGTGACAGAAGGAGAAGTTAAAATGGATGTTTGCTATGCCCTCGAACCTGAAGATGTGGCAAAAGGATTCATACTCACCTGTCAATCACATCCTAAGACAGAAAGAGTGGTAGTGAACTTCGATGCTGTTTAGTTGTTAAGAAGTTGATAGCTCGTATTCGAGCGAAAGATGTTTGATAATTTTGTTTGGAAACCACAAAGACTGGAAGACACAAAGGAATACAAAAGGCTTAGTAATCTTAGTGCCTTAGTGTCTTCGTGGTTCAAAAAAAATATTGCCGTATGCACGTACATGATTTAGAAACAACTTTCCAGGATAAGATCGATAACGAAATTCGTATCGAGCCTAAAGATTGGATGCCGGAGAAATATCGCCAGACCTTGATCAGGCAAATTTCGCAGCATGCTCACAGCGAAATTGTAGGTATGCTACCAGAAGGAAATTGGATATCCAGAGCCCCATCTTTGAGAAGAAAAGCAATTCTGTTAGCGAAAGTGCAGGATGAAGCGGGTCATGGATTATACTTGTATTCTGCTGCAGAAACACTTGGTATCAGCAGGGAAGAAATGTATGATCAGCTACACACAGGTAAAGCAAAATATTCTTCCATATTCAATTATCCAACACTCACATGGGCTGATGTTGGTGCAATAGGTTGGTTGGTTGATGGTGCAGCAATCATGAACCAGGTTCCACTTTGCAGAACCAGTTACGGTCCTTATGCAAGAGCAATGGTGAGGGTTTGTAAAGAAGAAAGTTTTCATCAACGCCAGGGCTTCGAGGCTTTGTTGCATTTGAGTCGTGGTACGGAAGATCAAAAGAAAATGTGCCAGGATGCCATTGATCGTTGGTGGTGGCCTAGTGTGATGATGTTTGGTCCGAGTGATGATGAATCTCCTAACACAGCTTTGAGTATGAAATGGCGAATCAAACGTTTTACGAATGATGAGCTTCGCCAGAAGTTTGTTGATGTATGTGCAGAGCAGGTAAAAATTTTAGGAATGACTTTACCTGATCCTGATCTGAAATGGAATGAAGAAAAAGGACATTATGATTTTGGAAAGATCAACTGGGAAGAATTCTGGAATGTGGTGAGTGGAAACGGTCCTTGCAATAAACAAAGACTTGATACAAGAAAGAAAGCATGGGAAAACGGAGCCTGGGTTAGAGAAGCTGCAACGGCTCATGCTGAAAAAAGAAAAGCAAAAGAAGCTGTGCAGGCTGCATAGATTTATTTACCAGGCTGTAGTGCTACTATAAAGCTTTACTTGCGTCGCACTCTTGTACTTAAAGAACATTACTGAGCTATATGAATACAAACTTCATTAAGAAATTCCTCTACGGAGATTATGGCGAGATCAAAGCCGGTGGTCCATCATCAGCTAAGAAAACAGAATGGCCTTTGTGGGAAATCTTCATCCGTAGCAAACAAGGCTTAGATCATAAACATGTAGGTAGCCTGCATGCTGCCGATGCACAAATGGCAATCGAGAATGCAAGAGATGTGTACACACGTAGAATGGAAGGTGTAAGTATTTGGGTAGTGGAGAGTAAAAACATTCATGCCAGCAACCCGGATGAAGCAGAAGCTTTGTACGATCCGGCGAATGATAAAGTTTATCGCCATCCAACATTCTATGATCTTCCTGATGAACTTAAACACATGTGATGAAAGAGAATTTGATCAACTACACAACTCACCTTGCAGATAATGCCCTCATCATGGGTCAGCGTTTAGGTGAGTGGTGTGGTCATGGACCTATCCTTGAGCAAGACATTGCACTCAGCAATATCGCTTTGGATTATGTAGGACAGGCAAGAAATTTCTATCAGTATGCTGCTGAGTTGATCGGTGGAGATGCAACGGAAGATTCACTTGCATATTTTAGAAACGACAGAGAATATAAAAACAACTTACTGGTTGAACTACCGAATGGAGATTGGGCTCAAACAATACTAAAAGAGTTCTTCTTTAGTGCTTATCAGTTTTACTTGTACCAGCAGTTGCAAACAAATACTGATGAACGGATTGCAGCAATAGCTGAGAAGTCGCTTAAAGAAGTTACTTATCATCTTAAATGGAGCAGCGAATGGGTGATTCGTTTAGGTGACGGAACGGATGAGAGTAAAAAAAGAATGGAAAAAGCTATTGATGAACTTTGGATGTTCACCGGTGAACTATTTGAAGCTGCTGAATATGAAACTGATTTTGTTGATCTCACCTCAATAAAAGATAAATGGAACGAGAGAGTAGCATCAGTATTTGAAGAAGCTACACTAGCCATTCCTGAAACCAAGACCTGGCACCAGACAGGTGGTAAGAAAGGAATTCATACAGAACACCTGGGATATATTCTTGCAGAAATGCAGGTATTGCCAAGAACTTATCCTGGTGCTACCTGGTAAACCAGTGATTCATAAGATTTGAATGATTCAGCAGGAACAAATAACAACAGAAAATATTTGGTCGATACTTAATACAGTTACCGATCCGGAAGTTCCTGTCCTTACCATACTTGATCTTGGAATTGTTCGTGATGTGAAAGTTGAAGAGAGAAATGTGGAAATAGTTATCACTCCAACTTATTCCGGTTGTCCTGCAATGGATGTGATCAGCATGAACATCCGAATGACTTTATTGCAGCAGGGAATTTCAAACATCAGCATCAAACAAATACTTTCTCCTGCATGGACAACAGACTGGATGACGGAAGCCGGCAAACAAAAACTAAAAGCTTACGGGATTGCTCCACCTCAATACAAGCAAGCGGTTTGCGAACCGGAATTGTTTGGAAAAGAAGAAGCGATCCAATGTCCACTTTGTAATTCCTACAACACGAGACTCGTTTCTCAGTTTGGATCAACTGCATGCAAGGCTTTGTACCAATGCAACGATTGCAAAGAGCCTTTCGATTATTTCAAATGTCACTAACTTGCTTTCATGAGTTCAATTTTATTCGAGATCATGAACAGCGTTGCTGTTATTACACTCAATCGTCCTGATAAACTCAACTCTTTCAACAGGGAAATGGCTCTGTCTTTGCAAAAAGCTTTAGACGATTGCAAGAGCAAAGAAATAAGAGCGGTTTACATCACCGGTGCCGGGAAAGGTTTTTGTGCCGGACAAGATCTTGCTGAAGTGGTTGCACCCGATGCTCCGGGTTTTAATCAGATACTATCAGAACATTACAATCCAATTGTTGAGCGAATAACCAGGTTGGAGAAACCAGTTGTTGCCGCTGTTAACGGAGTTGCCGCAGGTGCCGGAGTCAATCTTGCATTGTGCTGCGATATTGTTGTTGCAACAGAATCAGCTTCGTTCATCCAGGCGTTTTCTAAGATCGGATTGATACCGGATACTGCCGGAACATACTTTTTGCCTCGTCTCATCGGCAAACAAAAAGCAACAGCTCTTATGATATTGGGCGATAAGGTTTCTGCAACAGAAGCTGAGAGATTAGGAATGATCTACAAAGTGTTTACAGATTCAGAATTTGCAACAGCTTCTTTTAAACTTGCAGAACAGCTTGCTCAAATGCCTACAAAAGGATTGGCCTACACGAAATTTGTGCTATCGCAGTCTCAGAATAACACAATAGAAGAACAATTAAGCTTAGAAGACGAGTATCAGCAAAAAGCGGCTGTTACAAAAGATTATAACGAAGGCGTAGCTGCATTTCTCGAAAAAAGATCACCAAAATTTATTGGCGAATAGTATGAGTGAACAAGACAAACTAGCAGGCAATGTCGTCGATCACATGATGTCTCATGATCGGTTTAGTCAATGGCTGGGAATCCAATTGCTAGAGATCCAAGAAGGCTATAGCAAAATTAAAATGACCATTAGAGAAGAAATGGTGAATGGTTTTGGAATTGCTCATGGTGGTGTCGCTTTTTCTCTTGCTGATTCAGCCTTGGCTTTTGCTTGCAATAACAGAAATAATTTGTCTGTTGCACTTGATGTAACCATCACTTTCACCAAAGCCGTGAATGTTGGAGATATCTTAACGGCGGAAGCTAAGGAAATTCATAACGGTAAAAGCACCGGAGTTTACCTGATCAGTGTTCATAATCAAAAGAACGAACAGGTTGCTTTGTTCAAAGGGACTTGTTTTAGAACGGCAAAGAAGTTAATAGGGTAAATAAAGTTTATAAAGGAGCAAGCGCCATCAAATTGCTAATCTGGCTTTTATGAACATAACATTTGGATTTGAGGAATTGGAATTATGGAAGAAGGTTAGGTCTTTTAAGAACGATGTTGCTGAACTTGTTAAGACATTCCCCTCTGAAGAGAAATTCAGATTGATTGACCAAATACTTCGAAGTTCCAGATCCGTTAACGCTTTGATTGCTGAAGGGCATGGCAGATTTACTTATCCCGATCAAATTCATTTTTGTGTACAGGCAAGAGGTTCTCTTGCAGAAACAGTAAACCACTTAATCGACACTTTTGATGAAGGTTATATTACAGAAGATCAGTTATTCAACTTTAAAGAGAAGGCAAAAGAAATTGAAAGATTGTTAAATGGGTATATTCAATTTTTGAGAAGAAAAAGAGATGAATTAAATAAAGGATAATCTATTTACTCTATATACTTTTTTACTTTATATACTTTTTACTCTATATACTTTTACTCTCTATACCTAGTACATGATCTACTCCTTCAAAAGTTTTATTCCCGTAATTCATGAATCTTCATTCGTTCATCCACAAGCTACTGTTACCGGTAATGTGATCATTGGGAAAAATGTATATATCGGTCCGGGTGCTGCCATAAGAGGTGATTGGGGTGGCGTTATCATAGAAGATGGTTGCAACGTACAGGAAAATTGCACCATTCATATGTTTCCGGGAGTTACGGTTGTTTTGAAAGAAGGGGCTCACATTGGTCACGGTGCTGTGATACATGGAGCAACGATCGGTAGAAATTGTTTGGTCGGAATGAATGCAGTGATCATGGATAATGTTGTGTTGGAAGAAGAATGTATCGTTGGTGCATTGAGTTTTATAAAAGCAGATGAGAAATTTGAAAGAAGAAGCCTGATCGTTGGTAATCCTGCAAAAAAGATCAAAGTTGTTTCTGATGAAATGATTGGCTGGAAAACAGAAGGCACTAGATTGTACCAGGCTTTGCCACACGAAATGATGGAACACTGGCAGGCTTGCGAACCATTAAGAGAAATTCCTGCTGATCGTCCCGACCAGGAAACCCTTTACAAGACCTGGAATCAACTCCGAAGTAAATAGAGTGGTTCACTCTTCAAGAGTGAGCTACTCTGGACACACACATTAAGATTTCTTTTGCACTAAAACATTCTCCTCTCCGTTAATGCAGACTGTGAAGTCTGCTTTCCTTACCATATTACTTCTATGCTGCATCTCTTCTTTTGCTCAACGTCAATATGGCGTGGAAGATACTTCCTATAAAAGACGTGCATCATACGGCTTAGCCAAAGATGCCATCAAAGTATTTCCCAATCCTGTAGTGAATGACCTCTACATCACCGTTAAAGCAGACAGCCTCTCCATCAAAGCGGTGTTTCTTTATGATAAAGATGGAAACAGGCTAACCGAACAAAGAATCAACTCAACACTGTCTGCTCCTATCAAGTTGAACATGAGTGGTTACCAGCCAGGCATCTATTATCTAGTTCTCGAAACCAACAAGCAGCCGTTCAGAATGCAGGTCATAAAGAATTAGGATGGTCTGACCGTCTCGCCTCTGACCATGATGCCATGAAACAAAAAAGATGAACGGAGCGTCGCAACATAAGCTTCATTAGTAGTACAAAAGCCGACCTCATAAAACCTATCTTTGCCATCTTCAAGGATGGAAAGAACAAACTTCATAGATCACATCAGGGTGTTTTGTCGTAGCGGACATGGTGGTGCCGGTGCCCGTCATTTTATGCGTAATAAACTTACTGCCAAAGGCGGACCTGATGGTGGTGATGGTGGTCGTGGTGGTCATATTATTTTAAGAGGTAACGCACAACTCTGGACGTTACTGCACTTGCGTTATCATAAAAATATCCTTGCCGAAAATGGTGAAGGCGGCAGCAAGAACAACTCTACCGGCAGAGATGGTAAAGATGTGATCATCGAAGTGCCATTGGGAACTGTTGCAAAAGATGAAGAGACCGGCGAGATCGAAGCAGAGATATTGGAAGATGGACAAGAGATCATCTGGATGAAAGGTGGTCGTGGTGGTTTGGGTAACTCCAACTTTGCTACACCAACTAACCAGGTTCCTGATCATGCACAGCCTGGCGAAGAAGGTGTGGAAGGATGGAAAGTGTTGGAGCTAAAAGTATTGGCTGATGTTGGATTAGTTGGATTTCCGAATGCAGGTAAATCAACCTTGCTTTCTGTGATCACTGCTGCAAAACCTAAGATCGCTAACTACGCTTTCACTACACTTACACCCCAGCTTGGAATGGTGGAGTACAGGGATGGAAAAAGTTTTTGCATTGCCGATCTTCCGGGAATCATTGAAGGTGCTGCTGAAGGAAAAGGATTGGGTCATCGTTTCTTAAGACATATTGAACGTAATGCAATATTGCTCTTCTTAATTCCGGCAGATAGCGAAGACCATAAGAAAGAGTTTGCTATCCTGAGAAACGAACTCGAAGAATACAATCCCGATATGTTGCAAAAAGATTTCGTGATCGCCATCAGCAAAAGCGATATGCTGGATGATGAGCTGAAAACAGAGATCGCAAAAGAATTGCCGAAAGATATTCCGCATGTGTTCATTTCATCTGTAGTTAATAAAGGACTCACAGAACTGAAAGACCTGCTTTGGAAAACGTTGAACAAGAAGATCGATTAATGAGCAAGCCTACTTTACACACTTTACTTTCTCCCAGGTTACTTGATATTTATGATGTGTCTGATAGCATCGTTGTGATCATCGATGTATTCAGGGCAACATCAACCATTGCCACCGCTTTATATAATGGCGCAGCAAGAGTGATCCCTGTTGATACAGTAGAGAAATGCATTGAACTGGGAAAGAAAACAGGCGGTATTACTGCTGGCGAAAGAGATGGAAAAGTGATCGAAGGTTTATCATATGGAAATTCTCCTGCAGAATATCCAAGAGAATTCATCGAAGGAAAAACGCTGGTGCTTACAACCACTAACGGAACAAGGTTGTTGCATATGGCTTTATTAAACGGGGCATCGGAAGTTGTCACCGGTTCTTTTCCAAACCTCGGTGCTGTTTGTGATCACCTGTTGAAGCAAAATAAAAACGTAGTGCTGGGATGCAGCGCATGGAAAGATCGATTCAATATCGAAGACACATTATTTGCCGGTGCTGTCGTTTCCCGCATCAAACAAAATTATACGGTGCATTGCGATAGCTCTCTTATGGCCGAAGAAATGTACAACCTCCACAAGAACGACATGAAGCAGTTCGTTCGAAAAACAACACACTGGCATCGCCTGGCGAAATTTGGGTTAGAGAAAGACCTGGAATATTGCGTTTCAGAAGATGTAGCCAATGTATTACCTGTCTACAATAATGGCGATCTGGTCGCCGGATGATCTTTCTTACCAATTTTTATTAGCGGGCAGCAACGCTTTGGGCATCGTTTGTTGTGTCACTCACTGCATCGTACTGTTTTCATGGCAGCAAAGCAAGCTTTTGCGCTACGTTCAACATCAATAATTTATACCCGGCAGCGATAAGATCATCACCAGCAACCTCCAGAAGTGGTTTCGCCGCCCATAGCCGAACTATCTTCATCCTTAGTTGGGTTGTCGTCACCACCAGTTGGGTTTTTTCCACCCTTAGCCGGGCTTTCGCCATGCCAAGCTGACATCTTTCCATCAATAGCTGAGTTTGCGAAGCGACAAGCCGGCATTTCTCCACCGTTAGCCGAAGTTTTGCAGCCCGATCCTGCTCAACCACGGCATTTTCCCATCCAACTATTGCATTCCAAAGCTCAACTGGCGGATGGAAAAGTTCAGCTGGCCCTCGCAATAACCCATCTATGCAGGTACGATATTCAACCCAACACTGCGGCATATTGACTAATTATTCCGCCTGAACTTCTTTCGGTTTCGCAAATCCGGCTCACCCTTTCCCACTTTCAGATCAAAAAGTTAACATTCAGGAGTTTGTTCATATTTGCCAGCCTCAGGTAAATGCCTTTACTTTTGCAGATTGCCCTCGTCTGAATGGTGAGAATTGATTTTGTTGAACAGGGTGCAGTGCTACTATTTGGCTTTCGTTGCGTCGCACTCTTGTACTGAAGGTTCTTTATTCGACATTAAGTAACGCAAAGAGCACAAAGAAATACGCAAAGTTCGCTAAGAGAGCTTTGCGATCTCTGCGAAATTGCTCAGCGTTCTTTGCGATACTTAATTCAAGCAATGTTCAGAACGATGAAGTGAGTGACACAACAGACGATGACATGGAAAACGAAAGTTTGTACCATATAGAAAGGCTTTAACTGGAATTCCTAAATCTAAAATTGTAATTAGCTTGGCTTTACCACACCTGATCAAGTACATCTATAACAACGGCACCGATGAAGTGATTCGCCGTGGAAAGAAAATTCATGCTATTGGCAATGTGGAGTTGGTAGAATACGACGACCTCACCGGTTCTGTCGTTTTCCGGGTGAAGGACGATAGCTATTCTACTTTTTACAAGGTATACATCAGCAAGTTTAAGAACGATAAAGATGTTTCCATTCGTTGCGGTTGTCCGTACAACTTAGGTGAGATCTGCAGGCATGAAGCTGCTGCATTGTTTCAACTGCAGGACCTGGTAGATCGTAACATGCTTGGTGAAAAAGAGATCCTGTACGATCAAAGACATACGGTGATCAAGATGAAACAGCTTGATCTTAAGATGATCAAACTGCTCACTTCTCCCGTTTCCTTGAAAGAAGCCGAAGATTACCTGAGAGGTAATAAAGCCAACATCATCTCTGCAAAAGATGAAAGAGTTGATGCAGAAATGGAAGTATATGCTGAGAAATACAAAGTGGTACTTCAGAAGAATGAAGAAAGGAATTTCGACACGAGTTGTAACTGCAATTCAGAAGTAAAGCATCCGTTGTGTTTACACAAAACCATCTTGTTATTACAGTTGTTGCATGCTTTCGGTCCGGGTTACTTCGATACGATCAGGAACCTGGATAAAGAGAAGAATAAACTGCTTGCGATATACGGGTATTCTTTAGACGATGATCTGAAAGGGAAATTTGAGTTTGCTTTAAAAGAAGGCAAACCATTTTTAAAAGTGTTAGATCCTTCTATCAAAAGAATTGTAACACAACCCACCTATACTGCTCCACGAAACAGGGATGATATCCAGGAAGTAAAACCTGTTGTAGTTGAAGAGAAGAAAGAAGAGCAAACGATAGGCAGCTCTGTGAAACTGGGTGTGGTGATCGTTAATAATGCACACCAATATCCCTATGTACAGTTAGATGCGGTGATGGGAGAAACGAATGATGACCAGACAGCATTCGCAGGTAAAGCAGAGAAAGTTGATCTGGGAAAATATGTGAACATTGATGCGTTGGATGAGGAAGATAAATCGGTGATCCAACAGCTTAGAAAATTATTGCCAGGTGAAGTGAGCCGGTATTTAAACCGTAATTCACCTTTCAGTGGTATCTGGGAAAACATCATTCAACAACATGATGATGAATTACCGGAAGAAACCCGCCACCTGATCGCTGAATATTTACATCCGAAGTACAAAAAAATATTTGCAGAGATATCAGCAAGCCTGTTTGTTTATTACCTGCCTAAAGGAAAAGCGTTTACTACCGCTAATCTTCAGCAGGCAATTACTTCACCAAAATTTATTGTACCGGAATTTACCGTAAGATTCGAAGGTGATCATTACGAGATCGATTGTTTTACAAGAACCGAGATCGGCAATCTTGGTGTGGCAGACAATGAACATGATTCAGCTTTGGTGTTTCAATCAGGTAATCATTTTTTCTTGTGGGAAAGAGCGGAACACATAACGTTAATAGAAAAATTTCTTCCTTCGGGAAAGATGATCGTTAGTACAGATGACTGGAATAAACAATTAGCAGAATTCGTTTTGCCGCTGGCAAAAGATTATGCGGTGCATTTCGAGAACCTTCGTAAAGAAGAGATCAGGGATATTAAACCTGAAGTAAAATTATTGCTAAAAGAGAAAGGTGATTATCTCTTGTTTGAACCTGTGTTCAACTATCGTGGTTACGATGTAAGAAAAGGCGATAAAGAAAAAGTAATTATCCCGGTGACGGATAGGCTGCTCATCATCCAGCGAAACATGGAAGCCGAAGGTGAGTTTGTAAGGAAGATAGAGAACCTGCATTCCAACTTCATTCGCCCGGAACAAAACCATATTCTCGCTTTAAAAGGAGCAGATGTTTTAAAGAATAACTGGTTCTTCTTGTTTGTTGATGCAATGCGGGAACAGAATGTTCCGGTATATGGTTTTGAAGCACTGAAGAATTTTCGTTTTAATACAGAAAAGCCTCAGACGAAGATTTACATCAGCAGTCATACAGATTGGTTTGATGCTAAAGTGGAAATTCATTTCGGTGAACAGAAAGTAACTGTTGCAGATGTAAAGAAAGCACTTGCTAACAAACAACAATTTGTTCCGTTGAATGATGGCACACTTGGGATATTACCGGAAGAGTGGATCAAAAAATATTCTTTGCTTTTCAGGGTTGGTGAAGGAAAAGCAGGCAATCTTAAGCTGAGCCAGTTCCATTATGGAGTTATAGAAGAGTTATACGATCAGCGAAATGAAGAAGAGCTCTTTTTTCAGCTTGAAGAAAAGTACGAGAACATCAAAGGGCATCATACTATCAACCTAATTGAACCGCCGGCTCATTTAAAACCAATATTGCGTCCTTACCAGGAAAGCGGTTTTCAATGGTTGAATTATTTAAGTGAAGTAAAATGGGGTGGCATTCTTGCAGATGATATGGGTTTGGGTAAAACCATCCAGGCTTTATCGTTCATGCAGCATTTAAAAGATACACAAGAGTCGTTGAAGGCTTTGGTGGTTTGTCCAACAACGTTGATGTATAACTGGGAGAACGAGATTAAAAAGTTTGCTCCTTCTCTCACTTACTACATCCATCATGGTGGAACAAGATCTAAAGAAACATTGGCTGATCCTGCTGTTGAAGTGATCATCACTACTTACGGAACGTTGAGAAGTGATATCAAACAATTTGTTGAAACTGCTTTTGATTATGTAGTGCTGGATGAAAGCCAGGCAATCAAAAATCCTTCGAGTAAGATCACGAAAGCTGTTGGATTACTGAGGGCAAGAAACCGTCTCTGTTTAAGTGGTACGCCTTTACAGAATAATACATTCGATATCTATGCCCAGATGAATTTTCTTAACCCGGGAATGTTGGGCAGCATAGAATTTTTCAAACAGGAGTTTGCAATTCCTATCGATAAGTTTGGTGAACAGGAGCAAAAAGATCATTTACGAAAACTGCTCTTCCCATTCATCTTACGCAGAACAAAAGAACAGGTGGCGAAAGATCTTCCTGAAAAGCAGGAGATGATCCTCTTCTGTGAAATGGCAGATGAGCAACGTAAGATATATGATGCTTATAGGAACGATTTCAGGGATAAGATACTTGGTGTAGTTGAGCAACAGGGTATTCAGAAATCGCAGCTCACCATTTTACAAGGTTTGATGAAGTTGCGGCAGATCTGTGATAGCCCGGCTATTCTGAAAGAAGATGAAAAATATCCGAACGTATCTGTAAAACTCGATGAGATCGGTAGAGAGATCACAGAAAATATTTCCAATCACAAAGCACTCATCTTCTCTCAATTCCTGGGCATGTTGTCGTTGATCAAGGATAAGATGAAAGAGCTTGGAGTAGAATATGAATATTTTGATGGAAGCACTTCTGCACCGGATCGTGAAAAAGCCATCCAGCGTTTTCAGAATGATGAATCTTGCAGGGTATTTCTTATTTCATTGAAAGCCGGAGGAGTGGGCTTAAACCTTACTGCAGCAGATTATGTGTACATCGTTGATCCATGGTGGAACCCTGCTGTTGAACAACAGGCGATAGATAGAACACATCGTATTGGCCAGACGAAAAACATATTTGCTTACCGGATGATCTGTAAGGATACGGTTGAAGATAAAATACTGAAACTGCAGGAGAAGAAAAGAGCTTTGGCAAAAGACCTTATCTCGGATGAAGAAGGATTCGTGAAGAGTCTTACTAAAGCTGATGTTGAATATTTATTTAGTTGATGACCTGTCGAGAAATGCCCTGAACGTACAAGTGAGTGACACAACAGGCGCTAAATAGAATTCATAAGCTGGCTAAACAATCTTCATTCACCGACACAAAGACCAGGTTGGTCCCTATAAAACCCGTTTACGTCCACCTTAACGTTCTTTAACGTGCAAATTCAGGTTTTGCGAATAGCTTCGTAAACACAACTCGAACTGCATGAAGAAGATATTCACCCTCGCAGCAATATTTATCTGCTTTGCGGCTGTTGCTCAAAACAGCGGAACGTTGAAAGGTCAGCTTAAAGACACAACGTTCAAAGCAAGTTTACAAGGTGCTACCATTTCAGTACTGGACAAAGACAGCACATTGCTGAGCTATGGTTTATCAAAAGCTGATGGAAGTTTCCAGGTAAATAATATCCCGTTTGGTGATGTGCTGGTGCTGATCACTGTTCAGAAATTCGATGCGATATACAGGAGTCTGACTTTTACGAAAGAGCATTCAACTGTAGATCTTGGATCAGTGCTGTTATCAGTAGCTGCAAAAGACCTGGGTAACGTTACAGTAACCTCTGCACCGGTAGCGATCAAAGGAGACACTACCGAGTTCAATGCAGGATCTTTTAAAACAAAACCCAATGCAACAACAGAAGACCTGCTGAAGAAATTACCTGGCGTTCAGGTAGAGAAAGACGGAACGGTGAAAGCCCAGGGAGAAAACGTTACCAAGGTGCTGGTTGATGGAAAGAAATTTTTTGGTAACGATCCTAAAGCAGCAACGAAAAATTTACCTGCAGATGTGATCGATAAAGTGCAGGTGTACGATGGACAATCTGAACAAAGTGCTTTCAGTGGGTTTGATGATGGAACAAGAGAGAAGACGATCAACATCATCACAAAAAAAGATCGACGCAAAGGATATTTTGGCAAAGCAAGTGTTGGTGCCGGTGATAATGAAAGATATGCAGCCAATGTTTCGATGAACAGGTTCAATGGCAATCAACAGATCTCTTTAATTGGCCAGGCGAATAACACCAATCAACAGAATTTTTCTATCCAGGACATATTAGGTGTAATGGGTGGTGGCGGTGGAATGTTTGGAGGAGGAGGAGGAATGATGAACATCTCTATGGCTGCAGGAGGTAGAGGTGGCGGAATGAGCAATGTTGGAAATTTTCTCAGCGGGAATCAATCAGGTATCGCAAGAACCATTGCAGGTGGATTGAATTACAACGATGCATGGAGCAAGAACACAGCAGTAAGTGCAAGTTATTTTTATAACAACATGAATGTGCTGAACGGAAATGATAAGTTGCGGGAAACATTTTCGCTTAACGATTCATCTCTGTTCACCAAAAGCAATAGCTGGTCGAGAAACAAGAATCAAAACCACCGGTTCAATTTCGAGATCGATCAGAAAATTGATTCTTTCAACTCGATTTTGATCAGACCTTCTATCAGCTTTCAGCAAAGTGATAACTACAATGAAAGTTCTTCTTTCACCACACGAGGTAAAACGAGAAATGTAAATGATCTTGTTTCGAACGGTATCTCAAACAATAGCGGATACAATTTCAACAACAGCATTCTCTTCCGTCATAAGTTTCGCAAGAGAGGCAGAACAATGTCGCTCAACCTTACACAAGCCATCAATGAAAGCGAAACAGACAGAAGAAACATTAACTACCGTACCAGCTACTATGGTTCTATTGCAGTAAAAGACACAACAGATCTTCTTTCGGATATTGATCGTATAGATAAAACTTTCGGCGGTAATTTATCTTACACAGAACCGATCGATAAGAAAAGCCAGATGGAGCTGAGTTATAACTACAGCCACAACACCAATAATTCGGACCAGGATACAAGAAGATACAGCGGAACATACGGTAAATACATACAGGATAGTATTCAAACCAACAACTTCAGAAATATCAATGAATCGCATAGAGTGAATCTCAACTATCGCAGGCAGATCTCTAAAGAATGGAGTTACCTCGTTGGTGTTGGTGTGCAGCATGCAGAACTCATCAGCGATAATGAAACGAAGAAGACAAATCTAAGCCAGTCGTTCAATAACTACTTCCCTACATTGCAGGTGCAGTACAGTAAGAACAGGGCAAGAAACCTGCGATTCAACTATCGAGGTTCTACCCGTCAGCCAAATGTTACACAATTACAGGATGTACTTGATATCAGCAATCCACTCAACATCAGGAACGGTAATCCTGCATTGAACCAGGAGTTCAATAATAACTTCAGTCTTAATTATACCAGTTTCGACATCCTCACTTTCAAAAATTTTTTCATTGGTGTTAACGGAGGATTTACATCTAATAAGATCGCCAATTATATAGTAACGAATTTTAGTAAAACACCTTTTGGGTATACCGAAGATTCCGTGATGCTTACACCCGGAGCTCAGTACACTAAACCGGTGAACGTAAATGGTGCATATAATTTCAGTTCCTTCGTCAATTATGGATTCCCGATCAGGAAGATCAAAGCCAACATCAATCTCACCACCACAGCAATGTTTAACAGGGATGTTTCGCTTGTGAGAGATCTTAGCGAAACGGCAGCAACAAAAGCATACACTAAAAATTATGTACTGGGAGAAAGAGTTTCGTTTACAATGAATTTAAAAGAGAAGCTTGATCTTAACTTCTCCAGTTCATCAACATATACGATAGCAAAGTACAGTCGTCAGCCACAACTCGATGCAAACTACTTCACACAAATGTTTTCACTCGAACCCACTTATTCAACAAAAAGCGGCTGGATATTCGGTGTTGATTTCGATTATAATATTTACACAGGGCAGGGAGAAGGATACAACCAATCTGTTCCTTTGTTAAATGCAAGCATCAGTAAACAGGTATTTAAAAACAAGGCCGGAGAGATTCGCTTATCTGCATTCGACCTGTTGAAACAAAATCAAAGTATCACCAGGACGGTGCAGGAAAACTATGTTGAAGATGTAAACACACAGGTGCTGCAGCGTTACTTCATGTTAAGCTTTACATACAACCTTCGCAAGTTTGGTAAGAATGCAATGCCGGGCATCTTCAATATATTCAGAGGAACGCCAATGCCTGGTGGAGGAAATATCAGGGTCGTGAATTAATATATCTCCTATAAAACAAAAATCCCATCTACACCAGATGGGATTTTTTTATGGAACAAACTTCCGGTTATAATGGCATCGCCTGTTGTGTCACACACTTCAGGGTTCAGAATATAATCATCTTTCATCATCATCTTTTGGAACGCCGATCAGCTTTTCGATCAATGATCCAACAAAAGACACGATGAAACTAAATACCAGTGCAGTGAACCAACTATTTACTTTGAAGCCATCAAACCAATCATCTACCAATAGTACAATTACAACATTGATCACTAACAGGAATAAACCCAATGTAAATACAGTGATCGGTATGGTTAATATTACGAGTAAAGGCTTTATGAAAGTGTTCAATAAACCAAGAGCAACTGCTACAAATAAAGCAGTGATGGTACTATCAACAGAAACGCCTTTCAAAATCCAGGCGGCAAAAAGAACAGCTAAAGCCGTAGCGATCGTTCTGGCAAAGAATCTTCCCATAAAATCAGTTATATCACCAACAACTCATAAAACTCCTCAGGGTTCAGGTATTTCTTAGCTACTTCCTGTAACTCTTCAGCACTAACTGTTTTTATAACGTTGATGCTGTTGTAAAAGTAATCTTCGGTCAGGTTGTTCAAAATGTAATTCTTCCACCTGGCAATGATCTGGAACGGTCCATCCAAATCACCCAATATTGTTCCGATCATAAAATTGCGAACAAGATCAAGTTCTTCCTGGTCAACAATCTCATTTCGCAAACCCTCCATCTCTTTATACACTTCTTCTATAGTAGCCCTGCAAACATCTCTTCCTGCTTCGGTGCTGATCATCCATGAACTGCTTTGCACATGATTTTGCAGGTAACTGTGAATGCCATAAGTATAACCTTTGTCTTCACGAATGTTGCTCATCAATCTTGATCCAAAAAATCCACCGAAGATGTTATTCAACACACTCACTTTCGGAAAATCAGGATGGCGCCTGTTAGGAAATGGTCGTGCAATTCTTATTGCTCCTTGTACACCATTGGGATCATTAAGTATCTCGTATTTTTTTTCTTTCGCAGGAGTTGCCGGTATGTTCACTGCATCAACTGTAGCCGGCTTGAATGATAGTTTTCCAAACACATTATTCAGTTGCTGCTTAATATCTTCAGGTAATTTTCCTGCAACAAATAAGATACACTTGCCCTGCGTATAATATTGTTGATAGAACTTCAGAATGTCTTCACGCTGCAACTTATCGTAGTCTTCTGTAGAAGTATATCGTCCATAAGGATGATCAAATCCAAACAGGTATTCGTCTATCAAACGATTCGCAACAAAATCACATTTCTTCAGGTTTACCTGTAAACGTTGTTTTTGATTTTGTTTGTATATCGCTAACTCTTCTTCCGGAAATATGCTTTCTGTAAACATCTCGGCAACCACCGGAAGTAATGCTGATAAATGTTTGGTAAGGCAATGCAAACTAACCGTTGCCGTTTCATTGTAACAATGCCTGTTAAGGTAAGCACCATAAAATTCAAAATGCTCGCTGATCGCAAAAGCTGTTTTGTGCTTTGTTCCATTCTTTAAAAGAAAGTTCGTGGTGGCAGCAAGAATGTTTTGTTCTTCGTAAGAGTTTCCTGCGAAGAATACCCACTCTGCTAACATCACTTCTTCTTCACCTGCATTAACAGCGTAAACATCTACGCCATTATCCAAAGTAAACTTCTCACACGGAGGCAAGTTCAGTACAAACTCAACGGGATCGTATATATGTGGCGCCTGCTTTCTGTTCAACATTTTAGTTCTTGCTATAGTAGTGCAGCGTATTGCTGTTGTTAGGATCAAAAATTTGTTTACTGTACTCCAGAATCTCTTCAGAAGTGATCTCCTGGTATTTTAAAAGCTCTTTATTCATGAGATCAGCATCTCCCAACAGCTCATAAAAAGCAAGACTGTTAGCCCTGTTCATTACACTCATATCTTCAAAGGCAATTACACTTTCTGTCTTGTTCTTTACTTTTTGTAGTTCGATATCGCTGATCAATTCTGATTGAATTTTACTTACGATCTCGTTCACCGCATCTTCAGCATCCTGCATCTTCACACCTTTTACCAGTTTACCTTCAATGGTGAATAAGCCTTTGTCAACAGTGCCAAAATGATAGCATTCAATATTTGAAAAAAGCTGCTTTTCTTTTACCAGCACCTGGTACAATCTCGATGATGTTCCGCCACCCAGAACTTCAGAGATCAGGTCGGCCACATAATATCCTTTTTCCAATCTTGAATCTATATGCCAAGTCTTATATAATGCATCCAAAGGAACATCGGCTGTAACCTCAAGTAATCTTGCTGCGGTTTGTTTCGGCTCTGATGGAATATTCCTGTTGTATTTCTCTCCGCTCTCAATACTACCAAACCATTTCTCGGCTAAGGTTTTTACCTCTTCTGTTTTTACATTACCTGCAACAACAAGGATCGCATTGATGGGTCGATAATGTTTAAAAAAGAAATGTTTTACATCTTCGATCTTCGCATCTTCTACATGCTTTAGTTCTTTACCGATCGTCATCCAGCGATACGGATGTTGCTGGTAAGCCAGGGCTCTCATTTTATGCCACGCATCGCCGTAAGGTTTGTTGATGTAATGCTCTTTAAATTCTTCGCAAACTACTTTGCGCTGCACTTCAAGACTTTTCTCACTAAAAGCAAGGCTCAGCATCCGGTCACTTTCCAGCCAGAAAGCTGTTTCAAGATTTTGAGCAGGAAGCTGGCAATAATAATTTGTAAGATCGTTCGTGGTGTAAGCATTATTCTCACCACCGGCTCTTTGCAATGGCTCGTCATAATCCGGTATATTGATGCTACCCCCAAACATCAGGTGCTCGAAAAGATGAGCAAAACCTGTTTTGTTTGGGTCTTCATCTTTAGCACCCACATCATACATAATGTTCACAACGGCCATCGGGGTTGAGTGATCTTCATGCACCAGCACCCGTAAACCATTATCCAACACAAACCTGTTGTAATGAATCATAAACCCATCCCTTGATTTTAAAAGGATAGCAAAGATAGCCTCAGCACAATAGAATCAGCGTTTAACCACAAAAAAGCCCTGACTGGCAGGGCTTCAATTTTTATTTGATGATCAACACTCTTTGCGAATATTCTTCGGCTCCCGTAATGAGTTTAATAATGTAGCTGCCGCTGTTAAGTCCTCTTGTTGGGATAGTGATCAATCCCTGGTTCGCTGTAACCTGTTTAAGGATCACAGTTTTCCCGGTGATCTCAGTTACCATCACGGTTGCTTTTTCATTCGTAGTTCTGTTGAGTTGTAACCTGATCTCTGCAGAAGCAGGATTCGGATACACCGTGAATTTTGTATTCAACGGAACATGGATCGAGAACACGGCACTGTAACTGAATGAACCGTCTTTATCTACTTTTTTCAACCTGTAAAAGATCCTTCTTCCCCCAAGATTTTCAATATTGTCGCTATAGCTGTAAGAAGACCTGTTCTCAGCTTTTACGGTGCCGATCTGGCTGAAAGTTGTTCCATTGAAACTTCTTTCTATTTCGTAACGATCCAGGTTGATCTCTGTTGCCACATCCCAGCTCAGAACGGTTTTATTGTTTTCCAGTTTGCCCTGGAAGAATAAAACATCTACAGGTAAAGCGCCAAGTCCGGGACAAGATGAATTCCATATCTCACTCACATACTCAGGGTGATCTACAAACGGATTCCTGTTTCCCTGGAAAGAGTAACCACCATTATTCCTGTCTCTTTCTTTCTGGCTAACGGGATCCTGGTTGTGCCACTTGATCATCAGTTTTAAATAATTGATGTCTACCGCAGGAAACATTGATCCATCTAATGTTTCAGCACCATCTGTATTATAACCATTCCATGTAGAAAGATAAGTTTCATAACGTGTAACCATGTACAGGTAAGCTCTTGCCACATCACCTTTGTATTCATTGATCGGCTCAAACACAGGTCCACTAATACCTGCAATAGAAGAAGATCCCAGCTTACTTCCATTAAGGCTGGTCCATGTTGCCGATGCAACTTCACCATATTTATAATTGCTTCTTTTTCCATTCACATATCCATCTGTAGGAAACACATGATGGTAATCATTGTGCATTGGTGCAGCATCATTGAACCAGCTCTTAGGAAAACTGTGTTCCCTGTTATAACAACTGTTCTCTCCACTATAACTTCCGCATTGATCAGAACCTGGAGTGTAGTTATATGGGTCAGTTGCACTGGGTTTGTCTGAATAAATATCCCAGATAACATTGGCACTACCGCTACCCACTTCACGTGGTTTGATGTCAGATATTTTATACTGGTTCCAGAGAGCATCATACGATTGCGGGTCATGCGTATAAGTATCGCCACTAAAAGAACCTGACGTATTATCTGTGATGTATCTTAATGCAGTCTTTAAGGAGGCACATGATTTTCCATTGGCAAAATTGTAATAACCTGTTGGCCAGTCACCGGTGGCTACATTAGTGGTAGTCGTACTTCCACTAACAGAAGTGGTATTGTATAACGGACCACCTGTGCAATTAAAATTATTCTGAGGAAATACAAAGAAGTAATAAGTGGTGGATGCTGTTAATCCGCTTGCAATGAAAGTATTGCCAACGCCATTTTTTACCACGATACCGTTTCCTGCACTTTGCCCAACAGTATATGCAATTCCATTTGATGGAGTAAAACTAAGTGATGCCGAAGTGCTTCTTACAACAAGATAGCCATCGGCATCTGAAGCTGCAGTGAAAGAACCATTTACCGCCGAAGCCGAAGCAGTAAGTTGAAGATTTGAGATATTATTAACCGGTGCTGCACATGCAGGTGGTGAAGTGGTGGTAGTATTTCCTGTTAATGGCGAAGTGAGATTATACACCGGTCCTCCCGAACAATTTGCATCATTATATGCGTAAACAAAGAAATAATACGTTGTTCCTGGCTGCAGGTCTCCTGCAACAAAACTTTGATTAGTGCCCGAATAAGCAATCACACCATTACCCAATGCATCACCGTCAGAATACGATGTTCCGTTAACCGGTTGCTGGCTTAAGGTATTTGAAGTACTTCGTACAACAAGATATTTATCCGTTCCGGCGGATGCTGTAAAACTTACATTAGTAGTTGTATTGGTATTACCTGTCAAGAGAAGATTTGTTGGCTGTGCCGATGGAGCCACACATGCTACTCCACTGTAAGAAGTCCAGGTAATATCATCTACACCTACTCTAAATCCTGAAATAGTTTGTTTGATCTCGAGGTTAAAAGGACCAGAAACATTGATGTTATTGAAAGTAGCTGTTTGAATAGTTGTAGTAGTGTTGTTGACACTTCCGATCAATACACCATTAATTCTCACTTCCAGCACACCAGCTCCCGTAAAGAATTGCTGGTGCTTGAAGGATAAAGAACCAATGCCGTTTGGTATTCCATTACAAGTAGTTTGTCCATTTTTAATTACTACACACTTTCCATTCATTACCTGATCGGTTCGTGTATCTGTGGAGTTCCACTGAATACCATTGTCTCCTATCCACGATATTGCAGTGTAAGTACTACCAGTGGCAGTAGCATTGGTAAACGTTTCACTTCCCTGTCCAAAACTGCTGAAACAAAAAATCACCAGCACAAAAGCAAACAATCTTCCTTTCATAAAAATTAAATTGGGGAACGAAGTTAATCGAATGCAATAGGTAGAAGCGTATTAAAAAGCATTAATCTTAATGATGTATATCATCATTTCTTTTCCATAATGTTCCGCACCTTTAAAACGATCTCGGTAGCTACGCCGTCACGCATAACGATCATCCTGATCTTGCTGTCGTAATTCTGCAACATCGTTCTGTATAACTGTATGTTACGGGTAAAATTTCCATTCACAGCGATCACTTTATCGCCTGTTTTTAACCCGGCTTTATCGCCTGGTGAATTCTTAATAATATCATCTACAACGATCTCGCCTTCCTCCATATATATTCCAAAACCGGTGTAAGAATAATCAAACGGATGGTCGAACGCTTTATTGGGTTTCAGGTGTATGCTTTGTTCAGGATAGTTGAGCACCACATTAAAACGTCTCAACAAGTCGTTTCCCAGCAACCCTCCGGTTGAGGGATAAGCCGTTACATTATACTCATCATTAAAAACATAGGTGGGCACTTTCCTGAACTTATACGGACCAACCTTCACAGATTTCATCACGGTAAGCAGCATCGGTCTTTTTCCACCCAATCCTTCTGCCTGCGTTTCCAGCATCCGCTTATTCTTTTTCAGAACAACACTGTCTTTTTCAAAATCTTCCGATAATAAAAAACACAGCCCCGCTCCCGTATCAAAATAGAATTTGTTCGTGATCGTTTTCCCATCGGCTACCGTTACTGATTGAATCGGTATCGTTGTAAAAGAAGGCCTCAGCATGTAGCCACCCCTGGGATATTTAAAAGCTCCCGGGCTGTACACACTGATCACGAAATCATCGTAATTAATGGTTACGATATATCTTTTTAAAAAACTGTAACCAATTATCCCGTCAACCTTTAAACCGTACACGCTGGTCAGCAATCCATAATCATTTACATGAAAATCAAGTCCTTTTACTTCCAGCCTGGGAAGTTTTAATGTATGGTTCAATGCAAATTCAACCTGTTTTACACCTCCAATTCCACGAATGGTCCGGTCCGAAGGCGTTTTTTTCAATTTGTAATATTCACAGGTCAACGAGTCAAGAGAGATGCCACCACTCCCCGTGTCGAGTATAAAATTCAATGTGTCACCATGTTCATCCAGCTGTGCATGCAGAATAATGATGCCGCCACTCAACATCTCGAACTTAAAACTGGTGAGCAGTTTCGCTTCCGGAGGATCAATTACTTCCTGTGCTTTTGTACTGGTAAACAGCAAAAAACAAAGAAGAATAATGATGGAGCCGGCTTTGGAATTGCTATATAGCTTTGGTTGTGTCACTCACTTATACGTTTGGTTCGCTATTCGTCTTTTCTGCTCTTTAAATGTAAGCCAATCTCCAGATCAATGCTGCCACTCATATAATTGACAGCCACTCTACCGCTTTTGATGCAGGCTTTTTTCATTTCCTTACCAACGCAGGTCATGTTTATCCGTGTCATCACACTTAAATTTGCAATCTAATTTCCCGATAATGCAGTTACAGGATCTTTACAATAAAGCCCTCAATTTCGAATTCCTGAGTATAGAAGAAGGTATGTTCCTTTTTGAACATGCCCCACTTACTGACCTGATGTATGTTGCCGATGAACTTCGCAAAAAGCAGGTGCCTCATGGAAAAGTTACCTGGCAGATCGACCGTAACGTAAACACTACCAACGTTTGCATCGCCAATTGCAAGTTCTGCAACTTCTACCGAATTCCGGGTCACTCAGAGGCATACATCACAGATATGCCTACCTATCGCAAAAAGATCGACGAGACCTTGAAATACGGTGGAGACCAGTTGTTGTTGCAGGGTGGTCACCATCCTGAACTTGGATTGGATTTCTACACCAAAACATTCCGACAGTTAAAACAGGAGTATCCTCACCTGAAACTGCATGCACTCGGACCACCCGAAGTAGCTCACATCTGTAAGCTGGAGAAAGCTTCTCATTACGAAGTGCTGAAAGCATTGAAAGAAGCCGGTCTTGATTCTTTACCGGGAGCCGGAGCTGAAATATTGGTTGATCGTGTTCGTCGTTTGATCTCTAAAGGAAAATGTGGAGCAGACGAATGGCTCGAGATCATGCACCAAGCACATAATCTTAACATCACCACCAGTGCAACGATGATGTTTGGTCATGTGGAAACACTGGAAGAAAGATTCATTCACCTTACAAGAATAAGAGAAGTACAAAGCCGCAAACCCGAAGAAGCAAAAGGTTTCCTGGCATTTATCTCGTGGACATTCCAGGATGTAGATACTTTGCTTGCAAGAATTCGTGGCGTGCATAATCTTGTTACTGCAGAAGAATACATCAGAACAGTAGCCATCAGCCGTATCATGTTACCGAATGTGAAGAACATACAGGCTTCGTGGTTAACGGTAGGTAAGCAAACAGCACAGATCTGTTTACATGCCGGAGCCAATGATTTTGGTTCTATCATGATCGAAGAGAATGTAGTAAGTGCTGCAGGTGCACCACACAGGTTTACTTACAAAACCATGCAGGATGCCATTCGTGAAGCAGGCTTTGAGCCACAGCTAAGAAATCAGCAATACGAGTGGAGAGAATTACCGGAGGCGATACAGGAGCAGGTGATAGATTATTAGAGAGTTGCGTCTAGTCGTAAAACTTCTCAATATTTTCTTTTATGAACTTTTGAAGATTGATGGCTAATTCTTCAAGTTCGTAGTACCGTTCATCCAACTGACTGTAGTTTGGGTTTCGTTTGCCTTTATAATGATCTTTTTGCTCTTCATAAGTTTTCGTCGCAAGCAACAACAATTCCCTGTGTTTTTCTGCCTTGATTTTCTCTAATCCCTTTAACGCAGCTTTTGCCAAGTCTTTTGAGTTTAAAAAAAATTGGTCAAACCCTCCATTATTAACTTCTGAATTTAAGATTGAACAAGCGAGCATTTCACAAAGCAATTTGTCTTGTTCATTATCTGTAAAGCGTTCTCCGAATGTACCCAGGTACTTATCAATAGCTTTATTATAGACAATAGCATCCAATTGTTCGTCATTCAAGTTCCTTATGACTTCAGGATTGATTTTCGTTTTGGTAGTCATAATCTGAGAATTTGAAGTTGCAGGTAACGTTGAACTTAGTGTTCTGGTGCTTCACTTACTTGCTTTCCTACGTTTAAAGATAATTGGTTGAAGTATTATTCGTCAGCCCTGTTTTACAAACCTGATGTTGCCAGCAGTTTAGTCTATCAGCTTGAACTTCCCTTTATTTGTGAATATTGTCTGCAACCAAAAAATAAAGAAGCCGTATAAAACAGAGCAAACAATGCTGTCGGAATAATGAATCCAAAATAGCTGAATAGCTCTATTGGCACTGCGGTCATTCGCCTAACCAGAGGCGAAGCCAATAAAAAGAAGCATATAACGTCCAGTGTCAACACTTTTGCTGTTCTTGCTTTGTTGTGATTAATACAGATTGTCGTTAAGCCTACAATAGCTAAAAAGGCAAAGAGTTGGTCAATATTGCCAAAGTCAAATAAGGTAAACGCCAGCCAAAAGAAAAATGGCAGGGCAATCATTTGTCCCATCAGCATGATGAACAGATAAGATATAACCGCTATTATTCTATATGTCTTTTGCTGTGTCAATATTAAATGGTGGTTGTTTTTGCGTCAAAAATCTGTTTGCCAGATGGAGCAACGTATAATTGTCACTCCAAATTATAACGCCATTTGCGAATTGCTGGTAACGCAGAACAAATTTCTGAAGCCAAGGATTTCTGTATTCTTCTGCTTCACTTTTGTTCTGTTGTTTATTAAGGATATTCAGTTTAGCGTTTGCTTGTCAGCCTTGGTTTTAGAAATTTGATGTTGTAGGCTGTCTATAAGCATCTCAAAATATGATCAATAAGTTGAAGGAAACCCTTTTTATCAAATAGGTTATTCAGTCTTGTTGAAACAACTATGTTTTTATTTAACCGAGCCAGTTGACTTTTCAAGCCAGTTAAATGACCCCTCAATTCTTCTTTGTCAAGGTATTTCGACGCATTTTGGATGTCTTCAGGCCAAAGGGCAAAAGCATCTATACCACAACAGACAGCCACACATTGCGTTTCCAAATTCTTCCATAGCTGCTCCAGGGGTTCAAGCAAATCATCAATATTGAACAAGTCCGGTTCATTTGGGTCTAACTCTACCCACTTAATCCACTTGTCCTGACCGATACTAATGTCCTTTGTCTCTACCATAAAAAGACTAGATGATGATTGCCTACAACACTCTAATATACGCAACTCCTTGGTCCAAAAATCTCTTGTAATCAAGCGTAAATAGCACAAAAACAAACCAGTGATCTCCTACTGCATTAAGAAAATCACACTAAACCGCTATACACACATCTAAGGGTGACAACCCAACCTCATTTCTCTCTTGTCCATAACCGTTTCTCTCAGGTCATACACCATTTCTCTTCTGTCTGTATCCATTTCTTAACTTACCAATGTCGCTTCTGTCATGTCCGCAACCGTTTCTTTACTGTCCAACTGCATTTCCGTCATGTCCGGGAGTATTTCTCTTGTGTCACACACCGTTTCTTTAGTGTCACACACCGTTTCTCTCATGTCCGCAACCATTTCTTTCATGTCAGATTGCATTTCTTTCATGTTCGACGCCATTTCTTCGATGTAACAGTTCATTTCTCTCATGTCAGGAAGCATTTCTTTAGTGTCCCGCCTCATTTCCGTCATGTTCGGGAGCATTTCTCGCATGTTCGCAGTCATTTCTTCGATGTAACAGTTCATTTCTCTCTTGTCCGGGAGCATTTCTTTAATGTCCCGCCTCATTTCTGTACTTACCGCCTCGATTTCTTCACCTGCCCAGTTCCTGGCGAAACCTTCCCGCTTCCGTTCTTATCTTGCAGCCAAATAACGATTGATTAAGGGCTAAGAAACAGTTCATCAAATGACTAAAATGAAAAGCCTCGTATGTATTCTGTTTCTTTCGTCATGTATGTCTAATAATGATGACATGTTAAACGAGGTGAAACATCAATTGAAAGATCTGAAGAATGACCTATTACTGAATCAAAAAGAAGTTAGCTCGAAAGAAGATAGTGTATCAACCAACTCCAAGCTTTGGGATGATCGCAGTTTTGTTCTCAGATTATCTTATGCTAAAAGCAATGGCGAAGCGCTAAAAATGCAAATACAATCAATTGAAAAGTTGATTGATTCAGTTCAAAGGAAGTGAGTCCTTTAAACTGTTACCCATAGATTTGCAGATGAAGTGCTTGCGACGCAACGATGTTGCTATGAAACGTTGCAGCTGGTATTCTAAACCTCAACAACATGTCTATCCGGATCTTCGTAACAGGCGGAACTTTCGATAAAGAATACAACGAACTCACAGGTCAGCTCTTCTTTAAAGACACCCATCTCTCCGAGATGCTGGTGCTGGGCAGAAGCCGGCTCGAGGTAGACGTACGAACCCTCATGATGATCGACAGCCTCGAAATGACCGATATGGACCGTGAACTCATTGCCGATCATTGCAAAAGATCAGACACCGATAAGATCATCATCACACACGGCACCGATACCATGGCCATTACCGCAGAAGTGCTGGCCAAAGAGATCAAAGACAAAACCATTGTGATCACAGGAGCTATGATCCCCTATAAATTCGGTAGCTCTGATGGTCTCTTTAACCTGGGCAGTGCTTTGGCTTTCGTACAGTCTTTACCCAACGGTGTGTACGTTGCCATGAACGGAAAATGTTTTAATGCCGGCAATGTTCGCAAGAACAAACAAACCGGTGAATTCGAAGCCATCAGCTGATGCAACATTTATTGCTACTTCATGGAGCCATAGGCAGCAGTGCTCAGTTAAAAGAACTGCAGTCAAAGCTTTCAGGTTCTTTTACTGTTCACCTGTTCGACTTTCCAGGTCATGGTGGAAAGCCTTTGCCAAATAACTTTTCTATAGCTGAATTTGCGGATTCAGTAGCTGCATTTTTACAACAGGAACAACTTTCTGCTGTTGATGTTTTCGGTTACAGCATGGGTGGTTATGTGGCTTTGTACCTGGCAAAACATCATCCGGCACTGGTGAATAATATTGCAACGCTGGCAACCAAGTTTGAATGGAATGAAGCGATCGCAGCAAAAGAAGTGAAGATGTTACAGGCTGATGTGATCGAACAAAAGCTTCCATCTTTCGCAGAAACATTGCAGCAAAGGCATGCTCCGCAGGATTGGAAAAAAGTGCTGCATAAAACGGCTGAGATGTTATTGCAGATGGGAAAAGACAATCCGCTTAAGTTGGATTATCACAACATTCAGCATCAAACCCTCATCATGTTAGGCGATAAAGACAAGATGGTGAGTCTCGAAGAAACGGAAGCTGTTTCAAAAGCACTTTCCAATGCAGAGTTTAAATTGCTTACAGATACACCACATCCCATTGAACAGGTGAATACAACTATCTTAGCCGAACTGCTTACTTCATTTTTTAAGAGATCATGAGAATCGATATATCATCACTCACTCCTGTACAGAAACAAGCCTGGTTGCAACATGCCATTGCACCACGACCTATTTGTTTTGCCAGCACAATAGATAAAGATGGAAGCGTGAACCTGAGTCCGTTTAGTTTCTTCAATATGTTTTCTTCTAATCCACCTGTTGTGATCTTTTCTCCTTCGAGAAGAGTAAGAGACAACACTACCAAACACACATTACAAAATGTGCTGGAAGTTGCTGAAGTGGTGATCAACATTTGTGATTACGACATGGTGCAACAGGTAAGCTTAGCAAGTTGTGAGTACCCGAAAGGGACAGATGAATTTACCAAAGCAGGCTTTACGAAAGAAGCAGCATCTGTTGTAAAACCTCCCATGGTGAAAGAAGCCAAAGTAAAGTTCGAGTGTAAAGTAAAAGAAGTAAAAAGCCTGGGTGAAGAAGGTGGTGCCGGACAGTTAGTGATTGCAGAAGTTTTGGTAATGCATGTTGATGACAGCATATTGAATGCAGAAGGCACAATGATCGATCAAACCAAACTGCATCACATTGCAAGGCTTGGCGGCGATTGGTATTGTAAAGTAGATGCTTCCAACCTTTTTATTGTTGAGAAACCCAATGTAAAACTGGGTATTGGTGTAGATGCTTTGCCGGCAAGCATTCGCAGCAGTAAAATATTAACGGGCAACAATCTTGGTCAACTGGCGAATGTGCACGAGATGCCTCTAGTTGAACCTTCGTTTGAAGATGAAAAGTTGAAGAACATTTTCCAATATTACTCAGTAAGTCCTGCAGAGATGGAGAAAGAGATACATCTTTATGCAAAACAGTTACTCGATAAAGGCAATGTTACTGCTGCATGGCAGGTGTTACTGGCTGCAGATAATGTTTAAGCAAGCAACGTCCAGTGTTCCAGTTCGGGAGTTGACTTTTCTGCGTCTTTACTAAAGCCGAATTTTTTTACTACAGCAAATGATCTTTCATTACCTGGTTCGATGCATGCATCAATTCTTTTGAGGCCAAGCTGTTGTTTGCCGAAGTTCAACACTGCTGTTACGGCTTCCTGCATAATACCTTTTTGTTGATGAGCCGATAACAACTCATAACCCAGTTCAGCGGTATGTCTTTCAGGATTGTAATTCATGAACATCACTGTACCTGCCAGTTTTTGATCGGGTTTAATGGTGATGACCCATAAATACACCTGCTCGCTGTTTACTTTTTCCATAATGCTGGTGATGTAAGCATTGGCATCGTTGATAGACGTTGCCAATGGCCGGTCTATGTAACGATTGTGTTCAGGATCGCAGCGGAGTTGAAATACTTCTGCTGCATCGTTCAGGTTAAGTTGCCTCAACTGAAGCCTTTCTGTTTCTAAAGTTGGGAAATGCATTGCAGCATGAAGATAAAGTTTTACTGCTGCTTTCGGCTCATTAGCGAACAGAATGTTGAAGAGTGCGACGCAACCAAAGCAGCATCAATGAACAGAACGATCGCTCCAAAAAATAGTGTATCAATGGCACTCATTTCGTGGTAGGTATAATAAAAAATATGGGCGATACGAAACATCTTTCTGGCAGCGAAGGCATCCGGAAAATCAAAGACCTGGTTAAAGAGATCGATTTCTGCATGTTCTGTACCCAGTTAACCGATGCTCCTTTTTCTACAAGACCTATGAGTACACGGGATGTGGATGATGAGGGCAACATCTGGTTTTTTAGCAGGGCAGACAGTAACAAGAATTTCGAGATAAAGCAAGACGACCAGGTGCAATTATTATATGCAAAGCCTGGTAGCAGTGAGTTTTTGTCGATCTATGGTCATGCAGACGTGATCAAAGACCGGAAGAAAGCGGAAGAACTATGGAGTGCATGGGCGAAAACATGGTTTAATGAAGGTGTGGATGATCCTGAACTCACCATTATAAGGGTAAGGCCAGAAAGCGGCTATTACTGGGACACTAAACATAATAGAATGGTGTCGCTTTTAAAGATTGTTGCCGGAGCGATCACGGGAGAACAAAAAGATGATGGAATAGAAGGCAAAGTGAATGTATAGTGCTCTTATAATACATATCCCCAATTAATTTGCTGCGATAAAAATCAGGATCATCTTTCCAGGACCATAGCTGATTTTTTTCGCCTTCTCTTCGAAATTATCTTTGGATCAGAGAGATTCTCTACAAGGAAATTTTTAAAATCCTGCCAGGAAGTTTTCTGGATGTATTGTTTGATGTATTGTTTATCGATGGGCTTTAAATGCTTGTCAGCATCCTGTAACATGTCTGCCAGTTCATCGAATGAGTTGTATGTGTAGATGAGTCCTTTTTCTCCCAGCTCTTTAAAAGCACCGAGGTTAGGGCCAATGATGGTTTTGCCGTAAGATAATGTTTTACATAGAGCACCAGAGCTTAACACAGATGCAGATTGATAGCAGAACAACACATACTTACTTCTGCTGAACAGATCAATAAGTGCTTCTTCATCCTGCACTTTATTGATGAGTTCAATGTTTGATCTATGGAACTGCAACACTTCAGTATAAAACTCAAGTGAGCTGAACCTGCCGGCAACAAGAATTTTCTGATCGTTCAGTTTATCAGAATTGTAATTGAACCGGGCAAAATCCATGATGCCTTTATATGGACTTACAGATCCCCACACAAGCAGGTCATAGTCTGTAGTAGATTGTTCTTTCAGCAGTTCAGTTTCTTCTACAGGATGATCGAAGACCTTAAGAGAACGTACCTGGTGTTTGATAGACAATTGTTGAGAATGACAGAAGCTTACATCAGCAAATCGCATCATTATTTTTCGAATGATCTTCTTCAATTTAAAATTCTTCTTTGAATGCGATACATCATTATGGATAAACCAGGCAATGCGAATGCCTGTCAACTTACAGGTGAGTAAAAGCAGGAAAAGCAAGGGCACTTGCAGGTAGCCGAATCGTTTGTCAACAACGTCTTCGATCCAGTTAAGGTAAATGATGTTGCATTTTGGAAGCTTCAGTATGATGTCGAGAATGCCAAGGCGTGTTGGTTGATTCACTACCTCAAATGCTTCTTCCAGGTATTGTTTTACCCGGAGAATATAATCGTTACTGCCCTCTTTATAAGTATAAGGCGTAATAGGATACACATATATCCCCTGTCTTTTTGAACTTACATTGGTAAGTCCTGGAAAAGAATGTTTGCGATTAATCCGGAGTATAGCCGGAGCATGAAACTTCATATGGTTGCACTGGATTAAATAGAAACACCGGTACTTATGTGCCGGAGGCTATAAATCCTGCAAAGACGCTGCCGAAATGTTAAGACTACCTGAAAGAAAGTCTGGTAACAGCTTCGTGTATGGATGAGACCGATTTAAAATTATAAGCAATATGTAAATCTCGATCTGAGATGAGATACAATATCAGATGCGATCTGTTTGTAATCGTTGAAACGAACAGGCTTTCGAATGAATAGTTTACAGCCTAATGTATCACAGGCTATTTCATCTTCTTTTCTAAGAGAAGCGGTGAGTACTGCAACCGGAATCTGCTTATAATCAGGATCGGTATGCATTTCTCTGAGCACTTCAAGCCCGTTTTTCAAAGGCATATTCAGATCCAGGATGATCATTTCAGGTAGAGATTTCTCTGCTTTGCATTTCGAAAGTTGTTTCAGAAGCTCTACTCCGTTTTGATAATGCTCAATATCACCTCCAAATGAATTTGCCTGGAGTGCCTGGCGCATAAATTCTGCATCCTCGCTATCATCTTCAGTTATCATCACAGTGCACTTTTTCATTATCTGGAAAGGTTTTGTATAATATTTGTTGCAAATAGCAGGCTGCAAATATAACAGCATAATAATTTTATTTAATATTTACTCTATAAACCGGCTAACTGATGGATCTTGGAATTTTTAAAAGAAATAATATCAATGTAACAGGCAGGGGATCAACACCTATGGTATTTGCTCATGGCTTTGGTTGTGATCAGAATATGTGGCGATATGTATATCCCGCTTTTGAGAAAGATCACAAGATTGTACTCTTCGATTATGTAGGATCAGGGAAATCTGACCTCACTGCATATAATCCTGAGCGTTATGCTGACCTGAA
This sequence comes from Chitinophagaceae bacterium, assembly GCA_024508725.1. Taxonomy (GTDB): domain Bacteria; phylum Bacteroidota; class Bacteroidia; order Chitinophagales; family Chitinophagaceae; genus JAEZDC01. The sequence goes on from JANINS010000003.1 coordinate 1,109,092, forward strand.
TGGCTATGTAGAAGATGTATTGGATGTTTGTAAAGCCACTCATTCAAAAGGATGTGTGTTCGTTGGTCATTCTGTTAGTGCGATCATCGGAATCCTTGCATCTTTAAAAGAGCCGGAATATTTCAGCAAGCTGATATTGGTAGGTCCTTCACCAAGATACCTCAACGATCTGCCGGATTATATAGGTGGATTTGAAAGAAAAGATATTGAAGAGATGCTCCTGACCATGGAGAGCAATTACATCGGCTGGGCAAATTACTTAGCTCCTGCGATCATGAAAAATGATGAAAGACCGGAGCTTTCAGGAGAACTAGCGGATAGTTTTTGTTCAACCGATCCGGTTATTGCACGGCGATTTGCCGAAGCCACATTCTTTTCTGATAACAGGCAGGATCTTAAGAAAGTAAAACATCCTTCACTGATCCTTCAGTGTTCGCAAGACATTATTGCACCCAATGCTGTTGGTGAGTATATGAAAGCCAATATGCCCAACAGTACATTGAAAGTAATGAAAGCAACAGGTCATTGCCCACATATGAGTGCACCTGTAGAAACCATAGAAGTGATCAGGGAATATCTTGAAGATGTAAATCTTAATTAATGATCGTAGAAGTAGCAACGACAGCAACGATCAATACAGATACATTACCCTGTGGGATAGTTTGTATTAATGATGATGGAAAGATCATTTCTGTAAACAGTTACATCTGTTGGTTGCTGGGATATTCAAAAAACGAACTGGAAGAAGCACAGGTTGAGATGATGCTTACAGTTTCGGCAAGAATATTCTATCAAACACATTTTTATCCGCTGGTTAAGCTTCATAATAAAGCTGAAGAAGTTTTCTTTTCACTAAGATCGAAAGACGGTGATCATGTTCCGGTTATCGGATATGCCAACAGATCGGGAGATTATATATGTTGTGTGTTTGTTCCCGTAAGGCAAAGAAGAAAATATGAAGAAGAAATACTGCAGGCAAAAAAAGTTGCAGAGGCTGCGGTAGAAAAAAATGATGCACTTATTGCCTTGAAAGATCAGGCAGAGTTGCAGTTGGCAGAATCAGAAAGGCAATTGTCTTTGCTACGCAGGTTCAACCAGGAATATGTGGAGCTGAACAGGATCATCTCCCACGATCTGCATGAACCAATCCGAAAACTGATGGTTCATATTGATATTTTATTGGCTGATAAAGGATCGAACCAGGAAAAGTTGGAAGCCAGCTTTCGAAAAATGATGCAGTTCTGCAACAGGTTAAGGCATCTCACTATCTCTTTACAACAATACGTTGCGGTTGATCTTATAACAGAACCGTTAACTACTATAGATCTAAAGACAATCGTTGAAAAAGTATTTGATGTTGTTGCAAACGAAGAACGTTATCCTGAAGCTGTGATCGATATTGATGAGATGCCGGAGATCGAAGGATATCATTCTCAGCTGGAGCGTTTATTTAGCGAGATCATCAGTAACAGTTTTAAGTTCAGAAGAGAAGATCTGCCACTTAAAATAACAGTAAGCAGTACTGAGTTTAGTAATAACATTTATAAAGAGCTGAAAGATAAATACAGGTACATCAGCTTTGTTCGCATTGATGTTGAAGATAATGGCAGCGGATTTCCGGCAGAGTATGATCAATATATATTCGAGTTGTTCAAACGCATACGGCTCGATAAAGAAGGTGCAGGTTTTGGTCTTGCACTTTGTAAAAAAATTGTAGAAAGACATAAAGGCAGCATCTCTGCAAAGTCTTCTAACGGAAAAACAATCTTCTCTATTTTATTACCGGTTAAGCAGAGCAGTTTTTAGCTTTCAGCTGAAAATAAAAAACCCTGCAAACGCAGGGCTTATCAAAAAATAGATTGATCTGGTTATTGTATTACTTCTGCAAGTTTGTTGGCAAGATCTTCACCTCTTAGATCGGTAGCGATGATCTTACCGTTAGGATCCATCAAAAAGTTCCTTGGTATTGCATTGATGCCATAAAGTTTTGCTACAGCATTGCTGAAGTATTTAAAGTCGGATACATGTGTCCATGTAAGTCCGTCTTTATGGATAGCTTTCATCCAGTTCTCGTTGGCTCCTTCTCTTTCCAGTGCAACGCCCAGCACCGTAAAATTTTTGTCTTTGTATTTGTTGAACATCGCAACAACATTTGGATTTTCCCGGCGACATGGCCCACACCAGCTTGCCCAGAAATCAACCAAAACATATTTGCCTTTGAAAGACGAGAGTGATACAGGTTTACCCAAAGTGTCGTTTTGTGTAAAATCGGTGGCTGTCATACCTACTCTTAATCTTTTGGCGCCTTCCAGTTTCTCCAGGAAATCTTTACCACCATATGTGCTTTTAAGTTCAGCAGATAGCATGTTATATAAAGGTTCCACTTTTACTGGATCCATCATATATCCAGCATAGGTGTTGAGTGCATATACTGCCATGGGAGAAGATGGATTGTTTTTAATAAAAGAAAAATAAACCTGTTCTCTCATTACTTCGTCGAGAGAATCGATTCTTTTCTCGATTGCTTCTTTAACTGATTTGTCTGTTGCAGCGCTGTACTCGTTGTACAATTCTTTCATCTGGGGATCGAATGCTTTTTCTGCTGCTTTAAAATGATCATACTGTTCATGAGCCTTTGAGCCTTTTACTGTACGATTGGAAAAAGAGTCGGTACTGGTGATAGATATTTCTCCATTTTCTAGAAATACAGAGAAATTATCTCTGCCTGATCTTAGCTTTTTATTCAGGCTATCTACTACATATTGAAGACTGAAATAACCCAACTTCGGCTCAGTAAGTTCACCTTTAAATTCATATTTGCCATTTTTTACTATCGCACTGTCTTTTATTAATGTTCCATCAACAGAGTATTGCAAACGAACCAGTTTAACATCGGACTGTACTTTAGAAACATCACCTTTTATTTTAAATGATTTCTGTGCATTTGCTGTAACGATCAATAACAATGCAGCAGCTAAGTGGAATATTTTCATGAAAGATATTTCAGCAAAAATATTGAATCGATCATTCAGGATTATGAAAGCTCATGCCGGAAGGTTGTTAATACTGAGGAAAGGTTGTTGTATCCGTTAAATTGATTCCCGAGCCGCTTAAAAGTTTCCTTATTTATCGGCTCAGGTTTTTTCCTGCATCAGTTCAGCCAGACGTTTCTGCTCCCAAAGCGGTATATCGAACTTGAGCAAGCATTTCCATGCACTATCTGAAATAGCATTTCCAGGTACGTATTTTTCGCTGCTGCCCTCATACAAGAAACGTCCCTGTTTATCACGATACTTATCGATCACCAGGTCTGGGTCGTTTAATATTCGTTCAATAAAGATGGCCATAGGTTAGCTTGCCTGCAATATCTAAATACGTAAAATATACAGCACATAGTATGTATGCAAGAACTAACAGGTCTGTACATACTATTTAATCAATTCTTAAAGGCAGATTGCTTGCAAAACTCTTCTCTAAAACGTATAATAGCATTTGTATATATACCCCGGGTATATTTTTTTAACACCAAAGACTAACTTATGAACCAGTACTTAACTTTTATGGCGATCCTCGCCATGGCACTTTGTATTTACGGTATCTATTATTTCAGAGAAAGAAGAAGAATTAAAAAAGCCTACCGTTTCGGCGGACTTTGATCAGTTAACGATACTATTCAATAGCTACTGATGGAATATACATTCTGTCAAGGCAGTTATTGTCTTTTTACTAAGCTATAATTCCAGAACACAGTACAAGTCCATCAGCAGTTTTAACTATACCCACCTGCTTATGGCTTCTGCAGTATCGGCTGGATTGGTATTGAAAATGATCTTTGCCTCAGGTGCAAACTCATGAACGGTATTAATGATCTTTTCGAATAAGATAAAATTCGAAGGAGGCAATCTTATACCTGCACCTATCACAATGCCATCGAATTGTTTTTGCTTCAGCAATGTGGCGAGTGATTCCTGTTCCAGTACACCGGTGTCGATAAGATACATATCCGGATCATAGCCAAGGCCCCGTAGCTTTTCTCTTTCAGCATTCAAACCAGCTTCAACTTTTTCTGCGGTAAGTCCTGGTGCAAAACCAGGTAAAGAAAAATCGATCGTGTAAGGATTCATACCCACGATAAGCACTTTTTTCATGGGAAGTAGTTTTGATTGACCCTCAAGTTACTACACCATCAGCAAACAATTAGCGTAGATCAGCAATGATTTAAGATAACATTACGTCTGCCTCTGCTTATTCAGGTTACCTTCGCCAGCTTATTTAATTGGTGTGAGGATACGTTTTGTTTTTGTATGGATGGTGTTTCTTTTCATTACTGCAGATGCGGTTTCTCAATGCACTAATCCTGTCAACACATTTCCTTATTACCAGGGTTTTGAAACAAATGATGGTGGCTTTACACCAGGCGGCACCAATTCTGACTGGGCATGGGGCAGCATCACCAAAGCCACTATCAATATGGGTGGCACCAAAGCATGGGGCACTGGTGGTTTGTCTAAAGCTTCATATAATGATGGAGAGAATTCATGGCTACAAAGTCCTTGTTTCAATTTTACCAACCTGCTCAATCCACAGATCTCATTCAATATATTTTGGGAAACTGAACGTCAATACGATGGTGCAAGTTTTCAATATTCTATCGATAATGGAAATACATGGGTGACGGTAGGTTCATCTACTGATGCACCGAATTGTTTTACTGCAAACTGGTTTAACAATGCTTCGGTAAATTATTTGGGAGGCAGGCCTGGTTGGTCAGGAACCATGAAACCAAACAATGGATCTTGTTTAGGAGGAAATGGTAGTGGTGGATGGAAGCTGGCGAAACACGATCTTGGAAATTTAGCAGGCAAAACCCAAGTGATCTTCAGGTTTACATTTGGATCTGGTACTGCCTGTAACAACTATGATGGTTTTGCAGTAGATGATATTCTGATAAATGACAGGGCTGTAAACGTTGCCGACTTTAATTACAACTGTGGGGCGAACAATAATGTTTCATTCATCAATACTTCATCGGTTTGTGCACTGGGTTACAGCTGGGATTTTGGTGATCCTGTTTCAGGAACGCAGAACATAAACACTGCAAAAGATCCAGATCATACTTTCTCTGCTGCTGGCACTTACAATGTTTCATTGACCGTTACTTTTTCTGATAACACCACACTCACTACTGTTAAAGAAGTTGCAGTGCTTGGAACAAATATCACAGCTACGCATCTCAATTGCTTTGGTGATGCTAATGGCTCTGCAACTGTGAATGTTACCGGCGGGAATGGCAATTACACCTATGAATGGAATACAGTGCCTCCTCAAACTACAGCTACAGCTTCGGGTTTGAAAGGAGGAAACTATACAGTCAAGGTAAGTGCTGCACAAGGTTGTACAACCATTGGTTATGTAAATATTGGCGAACCTGCAAAGCTCATCAATAATGTATCTGTTACTGATGAAAAATGCAGTAACAAAGAAGGTATTATAACAACAAATGTGGGTGGTGGCGTTCAGCCTTATAGTTATCAATGGAACAATGGAAGTACTGCAGCTTCATTACAATATCTTAGCACCGGAAATTATGCTGTGCAGGTAACTGATGCAAAAGGTTGCATTATCTCTTCCAATGCAGTAGTAAAGAATATCATTAACCCGATCAACTTATTTCTTGGTAATGATACTGTGATTTGTCCTGGTGAAAAACTAATATTAAATGCAGGAACATTTGCGAATTACTTATGGCAGGATGGATCGACAAACAACAACTTCACTGTAACAATCACCGGTAATTATTCAGTTAAAGTAACAGATGCTGATGGATGTGTTGCCACTGATGCAATACATGTGACTGTTGATTGCAGCGATATTGTTTTCCCTACTGCTTTTACACCCAATAATGATGGATTGAATGATTGGTTTGGTGCTGCAGGTAATACTGAATTGATCAAAAATTATTCGTTTAAAATATTCAGCAGGTGGGCTGGAGTAGTATTCCAAACTACAGATCCTTCAAAAAAATGGGATGGTAACATAGAAAGCATACCTGCCAATACAGGAACTTTTATCTGGGTGGCTACTTACGAATTACTCGGGAAACCCAGGATCCAAAAAGGAACGTTAACCTTGATCAGGTGACTTTTGTTCTACGGTATTTTTCAGCTGAATAAAGCGAAAACAGTACAAGTGAGTGACACCAGCCCGAAAGAATTCATTCTGGCGGGCAACGGAAGTTAAATAGCAGCGAAACAGCTTGCTAAACAACATTAAATTTTACTCTGAATAAGATTGCTCCACATTCGTTCGCAATCACGTTAGCGAAGTGTAAATTGCACCACTTATCTTATTGGGAAAAGGTATCAAAAGGAATTTTATGACGGATTATTTGCAGGGATTGAATGAACCACAGCGTGAGGCTGTTATACATATCGACGGACCATTAATGATCGTTGCCGGTGCCGGTAGCGGTAAAACAAAAGTGCTCACTACACGTATTGCTCACCTGATGGCAAAAGGTGTAGATGCGTTTAATATTCTCGCACTCACTTTTACCAACAAAGCTGCAGCCGAGATGAAGGAGCGTATCGAGAAAATACTCGGCAGTACCGATGCAAGGAACTTGTATATCGGAACATTCCACAGCGTATTTGCAAGAATATTAAGAGGAGAAGCACATCGTATCGGTTATCCCAACAACTTCACGATCTATGATACGGATGATAGTCGTAGTGTTTTAAAAACTGTTATCAACGAACAGAATCTTGATGATAAACACTATAAACCAAACGTAGTGCATAACAGGATCTCATCTGCAAAGAATGCATTGGTTGGTCCGGATGAATATGCCAACGACTATTACATTCAGCAGGAAGATATGAGAGCCAATCGTCCGGCTATTGCACAGATCTACAAAGCGTATGCAGCCCGTTGTTTTAAGAACGGTGCAATGGATTTTGATGATCTGTTGTTGAAGATGTATGAGCTGCTGAGAGATTTTCCTGAAATGCTGAGCAAGTATCAGCGCAAGTTCAAGTACATATTGATTGATGAGTACCAGGATACCAATCCTGTGCAGTACCAGATCACGAAGTTGCTTGCTGCCATGCACGAGAATATTTGTGTAGTGGGAGATGATGCACAAAGTATTTACAGTTTTCGTGGTGCAACTATCGAGAACATCTTACAGTTCCAGAAAGATTATGATGATGTGAAGGTGATAAAGCTGGAACAGAATTACCGCAGCACACAATCGATTCTTGAAGTAGCCAACGAAGTGATAAAGAATAATAAAGGGCAGATCCCAAAAGCACTTTGGACGGATAACGATGGTGGCGAAAAGATCAAGCTGGTTCGTACGATGACGGATAATGATGAAGGTCGCTTCGTTGCAGACCAGATACAGGAGATGAAACTGCGTAAGCATTTCAGCAACCGTGACTTTGCCATTCTTTACAGAACAAATGCCCAGAGCCGTTCTTACGAAGAGAGTTTGAGAAGAATGGGCATTGCTTATCGCATTTATGGCGGTATATCCTTCTATCAACGAAAGGAGATCAGGGATTTTATTGCATACCTGCGGGTGATCGTTAATCCAAAAGATGAAGAAGCACTGAAGCGTATCATTAATTATCCAATAAGAGGGATCGGCAAAACAACAATAGACAAAACCGTTTTGTTTGCCAATGATAATAACCTGAGCATGTGGGATGTTATCAGCAATGCCGGTATGTATGGTTTTAAAGGAAATACACTGGAAGCAATTGATACGTTCGTTACAATGATCAAGATGTTCCAGAGTGAATTGCAAAAAAGAAACGCCTATGATCTTGCAGTGATCGTTGGTAAAAGCACCAACATCATCCGTGAGTTATTTAATGATAAGAGTACAGAAGGTTTAGCCAGATACGAGAACATACAGGAGTTGCTCAACTCCATCAAAGAATGGACAGAAAGCCCCACTTATGAAGAGACCGGTGAGGTTGGTGATAAAGGCCTGGGTGCTTATTTACAACAGATCACTTTACTTACCGATGCCGATGATGATAAAGAGGACAGCGATACGGTTAAGATGATGACGATACATGCGGCAAAAGGTTTGGAGTTTGCCAATGTATTTGTTGGTGGATTGGAAGAAACGCTCTTCCCAAGTGGAATGAGCATCAACACACGAGAAGAACTGGAAGAAGAGAGAAGGTTGTTCTATGTAGCAATAACAAGAGCCAAGAAACATCTCTGGCTCACCTATGCTAATTCCCGATATCGTTTTGGAAACTTAGTACAGAATGAACCTTCCCGTTTCTTAGAGGAAATGCCGGAAGCACATATCGACAGAACGTATGCCGGTGGTGGTGCAAGAAACCAGAGCAGCACCAGTAATATGGGTTCTGCATTCCAGAGAATGCAAAGAGGTTTTGGTGGCGATAACAGCGCTGCACAGGCAGAACGACGTTACGGTCCACCTCCAAGTAAACAAGGATTAAATAGACAACCAGAGAAACCAAGTTATATTGGTAGTGCACCCTCAAACAAAGTAGTAGAACATACACCGAGTGCAGACTTTACGCCAAGTGATACCAGTAACTTACAGGCAGGAATGAAAGTAGAGCACCAGAAGTTTGGGTTTGGTACGGTGAGCAAACTCGAAGGCTCTGCACATAATCCTATTGCTACTGTAGTGTTTGAGAAAAACGGTGAGAAAAAAATCATGTTGAATTATGCAAAGCTGAGAATAATCGATTAGTATTTAGCTAAGAGATTGAAGGAGTGAAAGAGGTAAAGAGAGTTTTTCGCACAGAGTACAGGGGATAACGGAGTATTGTCCTGATTAGATATCTTCTTTGTGCTCTCTGATGTCTCTGTGCGAAACATTTATTCTCTTGCTCTCCTTTTCTCTTTTAGCTCTTAGCCAAATAAAAAAGCAGCCATTGGCTGCTCTTATTCAATATATCTTTCACAATTAGTAAGGACGAATAACAGTATAACTCTGTCCATTCGGTCCTGTCCAAACCAGCTTCATGTAATATGGATTGTTGCCTGGACAAGTTATTGCTGCACCACCAGCATTCAAACCAAAAGTTACAGTGAGATTCCTGGCCAGTAGCTCATGTTTTACCTGTCCGGCAGTAAGCCTGAAGTTACAGGATTGTGTTACTACCAAAGGTTGCTCAATAGAAGTTACAAACGTGTTTCCAAACCTGTTGGTTCCCCATTCTGCTACATTCGTATTGGCTCCGATGGTGTGGTTACCTGTAGTAGTGATCACAACACCATTGTTGTAGCTGAACGTTCTTTTCTTAGCAATGCTCCAGCTTCTTTGCTGGGCACTTGAATCGAACTTAACCGTCATGTTATTACTGTTGATGGTATGAACGATCGATCCTTGTGTTGGAAGATCTCTCAACCTGCCACCGGTTACATTGGTATGTGTGGTTGATCCATTGATGGTGATGAATTTGCCATCGGCAACTCTCGTGATCTTCAGATTGGTAATTGTTACGGTTAGCGTTGCTCCTGCATCTTTCCATCTCATGCTTGATGGCATAGAAGCAACAACGGTTCCTGTTCTTGTTCTAAGACCAGTACAATCAGGTCCGTTATAGGTAATGGTGATCGTTCTTGGGTTGCTGATAGAGTCAATTACAACCGTTGCATTGCAGATAGTGGCTGTTGTGTTAGTACCTCTGCCAAGTAATGCATTTGAGCTTTCCAGCACACCATTCAGGTCGTCGGCAACAAGGTCTACATCCGAACTGAACTTAGCCTGGTCGTCAGATTGCTGGGTTAATTCAGTTTCTTTCTCATCACGTGTGGTATTGTCGTTGTTTTTCTGGCAGGCAGTAAACAGTATTACCAACGAAAGCACAGCAGTAAAAAGGTGAACGCTTTTCATGATCTCGGTTTTTGTATGTTGGTAGACAGGGGCTATAACAAAAGGTTTAACGATGGTTAACATCTTTTTAGTATTGCTGAAGATACCACGAACGCTACAAAAGCTGCTTTCCCGATTAGTATAACAACTCAACCGCTTGTTTAAAGTACAGGCTAGTACTGTAAGGCCCAAGAGTGCGATGCAACAACAGTTGAGACCGGTTGTTATGCTGGTTCCAAAAATTATATTTGCACAAAATCAAAACTATGGCTTCAGTAAAAGAACTGCTTGCAGAGTTCAAACAAGAAACTGCGAATACCCGTAAGATATTGGAGAAAGTACCTGATGGAAAAAATGATTGGGCTCCTCACGAGAAATCAATGAAACTTGGCAGGCTGGCAACGCATGTTGCGGAAATACCGGGTTGGACTTATGTTACCGTATCAACAGATGTACTCGATTTCGCTGCAGGCGATTACAAACCAAATGTGTACGAAACAACGGAAGAACGTTTGAGGTTTTTTGATGAACAGGTTGCACAGGCTATTCAAATATTGGAGAATACAAAAGATGAAGACCTGGAAAGCGATTGGACAATGAAAAGCGGTGATGTTGTGTATTTCACTATTCCTAAAAAAGAAGCGTTGAGAACATGGGTGTACAGTCACCAGTTTCATCACAGGGCACAATTGGGTGTGTATTTGAGATTACTGGATATTCCAGTTCCTGGTGTATACGGACCAACAGCTGATGAAGAAAATAAGTAAGATAAAACCTCAATAAATCTGAAAGCAGTTAATGGAGATCGTTAACTGCTTTTTTATTCCGTATCCTTTTCCGGTAAAAGAACCAGGCTGCTACCAGGTGTCCGACTACAGTTAAAGCATAAACGAAAGGCAAGGCTTTTTTTCCTTCGGAAAAATAATAATAAGTAACCAGTGCTAATACCAGTGCTTCGCAGATATGAAGCAATATCTTAAAGTCTCCTATCTGCTTCTCGATGCTTTTATGGAATGCTGTCGCAAGAATAATGATCACACCAAGTAAGGCAAGAAAGACGGTGATAAAAGGATGCTCATGAAAATGTTCTGATTTTTCATAGGCCTTTACTAACACTACTGCACCGGTAAGATAATGTGCAACCGCTTCCCGAATATGCTTCTTATTTGACATTTAAAGCAATATACATACTTATGGTAAGTCAAATACATGGAGGTTAGCAGTGATGTCGGATATTTGATGTTTCAATTACTAACGAATGAACTGGATCATACTCATCATTGCCGGGCTTTGCGAAGTAGGCTTTACTTTCTGCCTTGGTAAAGCAAAACAAACAACAGGTATTACCACTACAGCTTGGATGATCGGCTTCTTTGCTTTTCTTACGCTGAGTATGGTGTTGCTGTATAAAGCCATCCAGGCTTTACCTATCGGAACGGCTTATGCAGTATGGACAGGTATTGGTGCAGTAGGAACGGTGCTCGTCGGAATTTTTATATTCAAAGAGCCGACAGATTTCTGGCGAATATTTTTCATCATCACACTCATCGGCTCTATCATCGGGTTGAAAGTTGTTTCAGAACATTGATCAGGCTTTTACCACTACAACTTTATCTGAAGCTTTCGTTAAGTAGCCGATCGGTTCGGTATGGAGGATTTGATGTTCAGATAAAATTCTTTTCATTTCATCAACTGCAGATGGATCAACAGCGATCAGTAAACCACCATTTGTTTGCGGATCAGGAAGAATATTAAACGCTTCCATTACATTCACTCCTTCACCAAAAGCAACTTTATTGCTGTAGCTGTTCCAGTTACGATAGGTAGCATCGGGCATTATTTTTTGAGCCAGGTATTCTCTTGCAGCATCAATAATAGGAATGTTGTTATAGCTGATCTCTGCACTCAATCCACTTCCTTCCGCCATTTCAATTAAATGTCCAAACAATCCGAAACCTGTAACATCTGTCATTGCATGAACACCTTCTATTTTACCTAAGGCCTCACCAACTTTATTTAAGGTAGTGAGTTGCTGTATAACCATGTCTGCATGTTCCTGTTTCAACACACTTCTTTTTTGTGCAGTAGTAAGAATTCCCACGCCAACAGGTTTTGTAAGGAATAATACATCACCTTCTTTGGCAGTATTATTTTGTTTTAAATGTTGGAGCGGAACAAGTCCATTCACTGCCAATCCAAAAATTGGTTCAGGTGAATCAATGCTGTGTCCACCGGCTAAAGGAATTCCTGCTTCGGTACAGATCTTACGGCTACCTTCTAATACCTGTTGAGCAACCGAGGTTGGAATTTTATTTACCGGCCAGCCAAGTATTGCGATCGCAAGGATCGGTTTACCCCCCATTGCATATACATCGCTGATGGAATTGGCAGAAGCGATCTGCCCGAAAGTAAATGCATCATCCACAATGGGCATAAAGAAATCTGTGGTAGAGATCAATGCAGTTCCATTGCCAAGGTCATATACAGCAGCATCGTCTTTAGAGCTGTTGCCAACGATCAGTTGATCGGAGGTAAATTGTTCTGATGTTGATGCAAGTATCTCTTCCAAAACTTTCGGTGCGATCTTACAACCACAGCCACCACCATGAGAAAACCGGGTGAGGCGAATTTCTTCTGCGTTATCCATTTGCTTTTTCTACTTGAGTTATTTTTTGTTGCAGCATCCTGGCATTCGATACGGCGTCACATTTTTCAGCCGGTACTTTCTGAACCAGTTGTTGCCAGTTCTCCCGTGTTTGCATGCTTTTCTCGTACCATTTATCGTAGTACTTCAATAGAATCCTGAAACTTTCTTTGGTGTTATCTTCTATCAAATAATTGATTGCATTTTTTGTTTCCAATCCGCCGAGTCTTTTTTGTATACGGATGATAGCATTTACCATTTTCTCTTTATCCAGCTTTCCATATTCACTAACAATGTGATCTAATCTTTCTTCGAAAGGAATATCCAGGAAAAGAACAGGCTTTGTTCTCATTTGTTTGAAAAAAGTTGATGGTATGTTCACCGAACCGATACGCTGGCTTTCATCTTCCATCCATATTACCGATGACAGATCACAGTTAACAGATGACAGGCTTGCTGCCAACAGGTTTTCAAACATTTCCTGTGTGGGTTGTGGCGGCAAACCAATATTGCCAAACGCAGAACCTTTATGATTGGCTAACCCCTCAAGATCTACGATGGCATTTCCGTTTTGCTTGAGCTGTTTCAATACATAGGTTTTTGCACTTCCGGTATAACCACCAACGATATGGATGTTGTATTCTTTAGTGAACTGATCAAGCACCCAGTTGCGATAAGCTTTATATCCACCAACAAGTGTGTACACTTTAAAACCATAGAGATCTAACAGCCATGCAACTCCTGCACTTCTCATACCGCCACGCCAGCAATGAACAAGAACTGTTCGGGAATTGGGAATTGGGGATTGGGGATCGGGATCGGTTTTTCTTATTTCAAATTCCTTATTCCAGATTGCTTCAACATCTTCCACCATCTTCACCATCTTCTTACCAAAATACTTCAGCCCGATCTTGATGGCTTTTTCCCTGCTCTCTTGCTTATATGCCGTACCTACGACTTTTCTTTCTTCGTTGGAAAACAATGGCAATGAATGAGCATTGGGGATATGAGCATGATCGAACTCTCCCGGGCTACGAACATCAAGTACAGGATGCTGTTTAGCCAGTTCCAGAAACTCAACAACAGTGATCCTTTTAATTGCCATTGGTGCAAATTTAACCTGAAAGCTTTTGCTGTCACAGCATTTTTACCGAAGTTGATGATCTAACCAGCCTATATGAAGAAGTTATTACATGCACTGCTTTTCATTTCTTTAGCATTACCTGCAAAATTATCAGCCCAAACTCCGGGTACTCCATGTGATAGTATCGCTAATAAGGCTTACGAAATCATGAAGGAGAGAAACTATTCGAAAAGCATCCCGGTTTTCGAGTCTTTGCTAAAAATATGTAGTAGAGATACAGGTATGAGTGATTTTGATTACTATTCTGCCCTGGCATACCTTTCTTATGCATACTATGAGAATGGCCAGGAAGATTCATGCATTGCTAAAGGTGAACCTGCAGTACGGTATTTTAAAAGAATAAATTATTCGCAGGAAGGCACTTATTTGCCGTTGCTTACAAGACTTGCTTACAGTTACGTTCACAGGGCATGGTATCCTGAAGCTATTTCAAAATTTGAGGATGCAATACTAATCATACGGAAATTTAAAACTGAGGCAAGTGAAGAGTATCTTATTGCTTCAATGGAACTTGCTTCCTGTTATTCTGCTTTGAATAATTTTAAAATGTCCTCTTCTATTCATCGGCATCTGAAAGACATTATTTTAAAAACATCCGGCAAAAAGTCTGCAGCTTATATTTCGCTTATCACAAATATGGGAAATGATTTTGCCTACCAGGATATGTATGATTCTGCCTTAATTTATCATAGTGAATCATTGCAATTGCGTGGAGAACTTTTCGGCAAGAACCATAGTGAATACGCAAAAGGATTAGGTAATGTTGGAGCTGTGTATAAAGAATTAAACAGGACTTCCGATGCCTTATTGTTGTTGGAACAGGCACGATCGATTTATATTAATGTGAAAGCTGATAGAACTGCAGATTATGCCGGAACAATGTACCAGTTAGGGCAGCTTTATCTTGAGCTGGAGAACTTATCTAAAGCAGAATCTTTCCTGGCCGAGGCTTTGAACATCAGCATTGATAACATGGGTTATTATCATCCACAAATTGCAATGATCTATTCAAGTATTGGATCACTATTCAGCGATTTGGGTAAATACCAGGATGCCGTTAAGTTTTACCTGAGATCAAAAAACATCCTGGAATACACTACTGGTGATAGCACTTCCAGCTATGCAACAGTTATCAACAACCTGGGACTTGCTTACGGTGATATTCCGAAATATGATAGTGCTGTTTTCTTCCTGAAAAAATCATTGGCTTTGAAGGAGGTTCTATTTGGTAAATCAGCTTATTCTACTTTTTATACGCTGAATAATCTCGGATCAGTTTCGTTTGATATGGGTAATTACAAAGAGGCATTGAGTTATTATAATCAAAGCAAAAAAATTGTTTCTGATAACTATGGAAACGATCATTATAATCTCGCAGGTATTAATGGAAATATTGCACTGGCACTACATGCGACAGGTGATATAAAAAATGCTGATGATCTGTTGCAGGAAACATTTGATATCAGAAAAAAATATGTACTACGGTTTACAGAAGGACTGTCAGAAACGGAACGTTATAGCTATTCTACATCGCTGAAAGCTGATACCTACATGGGTATGAATTTCAGGAGAAACACAGTATTAAATAACGATTGGCTGTACAATAGCTCAATTTTTTATAAAGGCATGTTACTCGAAGGATCAAGAGGATTGACCTCAGCATTCAATAAATTCTCTGATCCGGTATTGAAGAATAAGTCACAAGAATATCTGGCTTTAAAAGCCTTTATCGGTAAAGAGTTCTTAAAACAGGCAAATGAACGTGCTAAAAACTTACCTCAATTATTTAACCGGGCAGAAGTTCTTGAAAGAGAGTTGATGGATGCCTCTGCTGCATACAGAAACTGGAAACAAATATTATCGACAGACTGGAAGCAGGTGCAAAGTAAATTACAGCCAGGGGATGCTGCTATAGAATTTGTCACCTACTATCCCTATGATCGTAAGGATAAAAATGTTTATTACGCAGCATTGGTAGTTACCAAAGAAAGCACCACTCCTGAGGTGATTCAATTATTTACTGAAGATGCGTTGAAAAAACTTCTTTCAGCAAAAGGTGATGAAGCCATTGTAAAAAAATTGTACAGAAGTTCCGTCAAAGGAGCAACAGCAGCACCAACAGCATCTGATTCTCTATATCACATCATCTGGAAACCATTATTGCCTGCGATAAAAAACAGCAAACGATTGTTTTTTTCTGCCGATGGTGTATTGAATAAGCTCAATCTTGCAGCGATCATCACACCTGATGGTAAAAGACTGGTGGAAGATTATGAATTTATTCAATTGGCAAGTACACGTGCAGTAAGCGACAAGACTGTTACTCCATCTTTTTCGGATATGCAATTGTGGGGAGGAATCAATTATGATCTCATTAGTTCAACCAGCGAAAAAGTATTTAGTTATTTGCCCGGAACACTTTCAGAGGTGAAAGATATCAGCAGCTATGCATCTAACACATCAAAAAAGATCAACCTGAAATTAGCCGGTGATGCAAATGAAACTGCATTCAAACAACTCAATGGTAAATCACCTGAAGTATTGCATATTGCCACACATGGGTTTTTCTTCCCCGATCCTGCCGGTGCAAAGAAACCAGGTAATAAATTCGAATCTTCTTTTGATCCTTTATTGCGAAGTGGATTAGCTCTTGCCGGAGCCAATGATAACTGGAACAGTGATGTAGTTTCTCCAGATAAAGAAGATGGGATTCTTACGGCTTACGAAATTTCAACGATGGACCTTTCTAATACAAAACTCGTGGTGCTCAGTGCTTGTGAAACCGGTTTGGGTGCAGTGCAATCCGGTGAAGGTGTTTACGGTTTGCAAAGAGCTTTTAAGCTTGCAGGTGTTGATCAACTGATCATGAGTTTATGGCAGGTGCCTGATCTTGAAACGAAAGAGTTTATGCAAACTTTTTATACGAATTGTTTCAATGGAATGCCGGTTAGAAAAGCTTTCAGGGAAACACAACTGGCAATGAACAAAAAATATCAACCCTACCAATGGGCTGCATTCGTATTGATAGAATAAAAAAGAACTCCTCAATTTCGAGGAGTTCTTTAGTGTTATTCATAGAACAATTATGTATTATCCTTTAGGTTTGGTTTTTACCTTACCGTCTTCATCCATCTTTGTTTTAGAATCGCCGTCTTTTACTTTCCAGCTACCATCATCATCTACTTTCACTTTAGAATCACCATTCTTTACTTTCAGCTCGTTGTCTGTTTCAGCATCGTTCCACCATGTATTCCAGTTATCAGTGTTGTAATACAAAGTATCTCTTCCACGAAGTGTGTAATACCTGCTGTCTGTACCTGTATACAACCAAACCGTATCGTATTCTACTGTTGCAGAAGCTGAACCTGAACCAGTTGTTCCTGTAGCTGAAGCTGAGCCTCCTCTTTTACGCAAAACATATCTTTTGCCGTCTGCAGATGTTTGGACACTTGCGTCTGCACTTGCAGAAGTTCCATTATCTACAGATGTTCCTGTTGAAGCTGCAGATGAATCTGCGTTTGTTGATTCATCGTTAGAGCTGTTACATGCTACAGCAAGTGCAATAGCACCTATGCCTAAAAATGATAAGATCTTAGATTTCATGTTCAGTTTTTTTGTTTCAGCCATATTTTACAAAAACCGAACCTGTAGCTTATCTACAGCTGCTATCAATGCTTTAGATACATGATTTAATCTTGTTTGAGGAGTAGAATCAACAAAAAAGGCGAGATCACTCTCGCCTTCTAAAAAGTTTATTGCCGGTTAATATTCATCGGCTACCAAACCGGTTCTTGCATGTCCCTTCATAAGATAATCTATAGAAGGATCTGATTTGAATGCATATTTTATATAGATGCTATCTACTACAGCCCCGCTCTTTGATCTTCCTGCATCTTTCAATATTTTTCCTTCTTTGAGGATAACAGAGTCAGCAGGATTGTTCCAGTTTTTATATTGACCGGCACCAAAAGTTCTGCTGGCAACATCAATTTTTACATGTGCTCTCAAAGTTGGCGAGAACTGGTTATGATCATCGAGGGTAATGGTATCAGTCAACAATCTGCCCTGCTGGTTACCGAAAGTATCTACTACCGAAACCAACGTAAGGGCTCTTGTTGAAAACAAAGAATAATTACCGGTTCCGGTTGGTCCCTGCACTTTTACAAACCATTCTTTTGCTAATGTGGTGGTTGAGGGTTTATCTGCAAGCCCTTCATCTTTTGAACACGATACGATCACAACAGATGCGGCAGCTAAAAACAATAGGAGAAAACGCTTCATTTGCTCAGTTTCAATTTCTAAGAGGTGTAAAGAAAGAAAAAAGCTGTCTCGTTTAAGAAACAGCTTCAAAGTTTTTGTGTTAAAGTTTTTAACGGTTCATGCTCGACAGGAACTCTTCATTGTCTTTCGTTCCTCTCATCCGCTTCAGCAATTCACTCATCGCTTCTTCGGTATTCATGTCGTTGATGTATAAACGAAGGATGTTCATTCTTTGCAATACATCAGGCGACAATAACAGGTCATCACGACGTGTAGAGGAAGAAACCAGGTCGATCGCAGGATAAATTCTCCTGTTTGCGAGTCTTCTGTCCAGTTGTAATTCCATGTTACCGGTACCCTTGAACTCTTCAAAGATCACCTCGTCCATTTTAGAACCGGTCTCGATCAATGCTGTTGCAAGAATGGTTAATGATCCACCATGTTCGATCTTCCTGGCAGCACCAAAGAATTGTTTTGGTTTTTGCATCGCATTCGCTTCCACACCACCAGATAATACTTTACCAGAAGATGGTGCAACAGTATTGTGCGCTCTTGCCAAACGGGTGATAGAATCCAATAAGATCACCACATCATGACCACACTCTACCAGTCTTTTTGCTTTCTGCAAAGCGATGGTTGACACCTTCACGTGTTTCTCTGCAGGTTCATCGAACGTAGAAGCAATTACTTCTGCTTTTACGCTTCTTTCCATGTCTGTCACCTCTTCCGGTCTTTCATCAACCAACACCACCATGAGGTAACATTCAGGATGATTCTCAGCGATCGCATTTGCCACTGCTTTCAGCAACATGGTCTTACCCACTTTAGGCTGGGCAACGATCAAACCCCTTTGTCCCTTACCAATTGGTGTAAACAGGTCCATGATCCTTGTTGCATAATCATTCGGAGAAGTAAAGAGATTCAGCTTTTCGAAAGGGAACAATGGAGTAAGATAATCGAAAGGAACACGGTCTCTTACTTCGTCTGGTCTTTTACCATTGATGGTATCCACCTTCAGCAAAGCGAAATATTTTTCGCCTTCTTTCGGAGGACGAACCGCACCGTAAACAGTGTCACCTGTTTTCAGCCCGAATAATTTTATCTGTGAAGGAGAAACATATACATCATCCGGAGACGAGAGATAGTTGTAATCAGAAGAGCGGAGGAAACCATAGCCATCAGGCATCATTTCCAACACACCTTCACCCATGATCACACCATCGAATTCAATATTGAAAGCTGGCTCTTTCTTAGGTTGTTGTTGCTGACGTGGTTGTTCCTGTGGTTGTATCTTCTGGAAGAACGCTTCCACATTTACATTAGGCATTCCTTCTGGTGCAGTTGCAGGCTTTGCAGTTTCTGAAGCACCTTCTTCTGTTTCTGCAGCCGCAGCTTCTTCATCAGTTTTTGGTGCTACTTCCGAAGCTTTGGTGAGCTTTGGCTTTTTACCCGCAGCCACTTTCTTTGGTTCTGCTTTCTCTGCTTTAGGTTTTGCTGCCGGTTTTGCAGGCTCTTCGTCACCACCCATTACTTCGGCTTCTTCGGTAACGTTGGCTGTAGATGCCTTAACTGTTTTCTTACCTTTTGCAGCAGTTTTTTTCTTAGGCTCGGCTTTACCGCTTTCGGTTACAGCCTGGCTATCGAGGATCTTGTAAATAAGGTCTTGCTTGTTCAGCTTCTTAGCGTTTGGAATGTTGAGTTGCTCTGCCACATCATGTAACTCTGGCAGCAGCATGTCGTTCAATTGCAAAATGTCGTACATAGATGAGATTCTAAAGAGAATTGATTAAATGAACTTCCTGTTCGGGAGATTTAAAATGAAATCGGTTGGTTGAAACTTGAAAACCGGTAAGCCTGAAGTGAAACTGAGGATTTCCCCGGTCTGATTCCAATGCAATGTTAAGGCAGTTTTATTTAAAAAAAGAAATTTTTTGCCCATCGTCTGACGGTCTCCGTCTGACGATGAATGCCTGGTCATCAGTTTTTGAGGTTGTTTTTGCACCAGCTTCAGCCTTTCATGGAATCTTCGTTGCATCGCACTCTTGTACTGCAGTTCCAATCGCTGCATGTTGAGCGAAGCCAAACCCCGATACTTCGGGTCACTCAGTTCAAGGTTCCGTTTTCATTGCAGCAGAACAAGCTACAGGCTTATCTTTGCTGCCCTTTATATGGTCGAAATTCAAACATCAAGCCGATTTTTGACTTTTGACTTTTGACTTTTCACCCGCCAGAACGATTCGTCGGGCTGGCTTTTGACTTAGTTTTTATGTTTAACCAAAGAGTAAAGATCAAAACGCTGCTGCAGACAGAGCAATCCCGCCTGAATGACTCAGTCGGGCAGGCAGGACAGGAAGTAACTGTGATGGGTTGGGTAAGAACATTCCGCAACAACCAGTTTATTGCACTGAACGATGGCAGCACCAATAATAACCTGCAGGTAGTAGCCGAGCTTGGCTTGCTGGACGATGAAACGTTGAAGCGTATCACCACAGGAGCGTCATTGAAAGTAAAAGGTGAGGTAGTGGCTTCTTTGGGTAAAGGCCAGAAGATAGAACTGAAGGCAAAATCGATTGAAGTATTGGGCGATTCTGATGCTGAAAAATATCCTTTGCAGCCAAAGAAACACAGCCTGGAATTCCTGAGAGAAAAAGCTCATTTACGTTTTCGTACCAACACTTTTGGTGCGGTATTTCGTGTTAGACATTCACTTGCGTTTGCGGTACATAAGTTCTTCAATGAAAAAGGTTTTGTTTACCTGCATACACCTATCATCACCGCTTCTGATGCAGAAGGTGCAGGTGAGATGTTTCGTGTAACTACTTTACCGATCGATGGAACAGCGCCAAAGAATGATGACGGCAGCATCAACTTCAAGGAAGACTTTTTTGGTAAGAGCACGAACTTAACGGTGAGTGGTCAGCTGGAAGGTGAGCTGGGTGCGATGGCATTTAGCGAGATCTATACTTTCGGACCAACCTTCAGGGCTGAGAACTCGAACACTACCCGTCACCTTGCAGAGTTCTGGATGATAGAGCCTGAGATGGCTTTCCACGACCTGGAAGACAATATGAACCTTGCTGAAGAGTTCATTCAATACATCATTCGCTACGCTTTAGAAAATAACAGGGAAGACATAGAGTTTCTTTCCCAGCGTTTAGCAGAAGAAGAGAAGAGTTTACCACAGGATAAGCGAAGCGAATTTGGATTATTAGAGAAGCTGGAGTTTGTACTGAATAACAAATTCGAAAGGATCACTTACACTGAAGCGATAGATATTTTGCTGCAAAGCCCGGCGTATAAAAAGAAGAAGTTCCAGTACGAAGTGAAGTGGGGCATCGACATGCAGAGTGAGCATGAGCGTTACCTGGTAGAAAAGCATTTTAAAAAGCCGGTGATCGTTACCAATTATCCTGCAGCTATCAAAGCTTTCTACATGAGGTTGGATGATGGTTGCGAGCCGGGAAAAGAAACCGTTGCCGCCATGGATATTTTAGCACCGGGTATTGGAGAGATCGTAGGTGGTTCGCAGAGAGAAGAGAGACTGGAGAAGCTGGAACAGCGAATGAAAGACATGCACATTCCGGTTGAAGAAATGAGCTGGTACCTGGATACAAGGCGTTTTGGTTCAGTACCTCATGCCGGTTTTGGTTTAGGTTTCGAGAGAATGGTTCAGTTTGTTACAGGCATGACGAATATCCGTGATGTGATCGCATTTGCGAGAACGCCGAAGAACTGCGAATTCTAAAAACACGAATGAGGCGGATTACACGAATTACACGAATTGGTTCTGTTGCTGTATCGAAGAGAATTTGGTAATTCGTGAAATTAGTGGCTAAAAAAATTCGTGTTGTGGCTTTACCCATTATATTTGCAGCCCGATAATCGTTCAGTGTTCGAGATTTCTTGTTCTACTGTTCGATATCCAAGGAGGTGCGGTAGCTCAGTTGGTAGAGCAAAGGACTGAAAATCCTTGTGTCGCCGGTTCGATCCCGGCCCACACCACAAGCTTTAAAGTCTCACTGGAAACAGTGGGGCTTTTGTTTTTTATGCTATGCCCTGTTTACGCTTTAACTACGGCTAATGGTGGAGGATAGTACGGCTAACAGTGCCGGGATGATCCGGCAATCTCTGCCTGATCTGCGGGCGACCTGGGAAGGGTGATGCCGTAATAGCCGAAAGTGTAAAGCTTTTCCAGTACAAAACAAGCTGTTTGCCTATTCTTTGCTTCGGGTTTTGTTTGGGTCTGGTTCGGTCATCCTTCGATTGTATAGCGAAGCAGGGTAAAGCCAGAACCTATCCAGATACGAAGCAAACCCTAACGTTGGTGTTTAAACAACCCCTGTAACATTCTTACAAAATCCCTATGACTACCTATCTCCGGTTTTAAACAGGCTTTTATGATATTGCCGGTGAAGGGAAAGCGGTTACTATTTTACCGCTGTTATCTGTAATAACGGTGATACAGCTTGCAGGGTTACCATTGTTATCAAAGCCTATCACCTTACCGGTATCCCATACACGGCGGTAATTGCAACTGCCATTCATGGGTGCAGGTGCTATTGCATAAGCTGAACGGATGTGTTCGAGTATCTCCGTTACGGGAATATGGAACTTACCCGTTTGGGGATGGCGGTTGATCTTGTAGTAATGCCTTTCCAGGATATGTGCCAGGGCTGTAGCCGTTAGATAGTAGTCTCTTTTGAAGAGCTGCTTTTTGTTGCTGACCTGTAACTGCATAAAAGCCTTAGCACAGAGATCATCCACCCACTGCTGGGTATCTGCCAGCAGGAAGACCAGCCTTATCCATTCGGTTTCGTTGAAGGTGTACATAAGGCTTTGTTTAGGGCATGAGCTTTCGCACCAGTTCGATCTCTATCTCTGTTTCCTGGTATGCAAGGGTGAGCGATTCGAGCATGCTTTTCTTGTCTACAACATAGTGGGGTGACTGTAGTTTGTTCACAAGGTCTTTAAGTTGTTCGTTGCGGAGCTCTGCTGCATAGAAGAATTGTTTGAACACGTGGATGAGCTCGGGGCTGTAGAGTTGCTGGTGGGTGATGAGGCTTTGGCCGTTGAAGTTGTGGATGTTGAGTATCATGAGTGTTAAGTTTTTAATTGTTATGTGAAGGCTGCTGGCGCAGCTTTTTATATGTTCTTTTTTGCTTGTCCAAAAAAGAACGAAAAAAAGACCCAAACGGCGAAAAGTACAGCACCGCCGTTTGATCACGCCGTGATGTGGCTGTGGTGCTACTGTTAACTGTGCTGTAGAACATTGTTGTACCTGCAGCATGTTTTTGGACGATGATTGTGTAAGAGCGTGAGGCTGCTGCTTTTTTCGCAGGACGTTTATTACTTACCGAACGATACTGTAGCGAAAAAAGAGGCAGCGGATGCAGGTTGTTAAGTTGGAAGCTTAGCTTCCTGCGATTATTGTTCATGTTTGTTGTTGTTCGTTGCGCAGCTTTGCTGCATAGAATACGATGATCCCGGGACTGTACACTTGTTGGTGTGTGATGAGGCTTTGGCCGTTGAAGTTGTGGATGTTGAGTATCATGAGTGTAAGTTTTTTTGATTGTTATTGTTAGCTGCTTCGCAGCTTTTTTATACGTTCTTTCTTGGTGGGCAAGAAAGAACCAAAGAAGCCCACAAACGGCGGATAATACAGCACCGCCGTTTGATCACGCCGTGATATGGCTGTGGTGCTACTGTTAACTGTGCTGTAGAACATTGTTGTACCTGCTGAACGTTTTTGGACGATGATTTTGTAAGAGCGTGGGACTGCCGGCTTTTTTTGCATGGGCATACTGCCTGGCCGATAAGACGTGTAAAAAAAAGAGGCAGGTGATCAGCGTTTATGTGTAACACCCTGTTTCGTTTCATCTTTGCTATCATCTTTCTTACATTATTGATCCCATGTATAAGCTTGAGCACTTCAGCCTGGAACAGCTTTCTATTTGCACTATTACGCATCTCGAACTTCAGACCGCTCACCTGCATCTTTTTGTTGCTGATGTAAAGCCTACGTGAACGCACACCAGTGCAACAAAAAGCGAGCAGTTGCAGAGTGTTACACATGCAACAGTTAAAACGTTATACAGTTAAATAAAGATCTTAAGCTCATTTTACAGTAGTACCAAAGCCACATCAAGGCTTCCCCGGCGAATGCGTTGTATTTCATTCGCCGGTGTCTTTTTTTCGTTCTTTTTTGGACAAGCAAAAAAGAACATAGCCTGATGGCTCAGCCATCCTTCACTCCCTCCGCACGGAAATGTTTTGTTTCCTCCGCAGCGGTATCCAGTAACTCGAAGAGATCGTTGAGTTGCCAGATGAGCTCTTCGAGGTACACCGGGATGCCTACCTGTAACTCGTTATCGAGGTAATCGAGCAGCATGCGGCGAAGGTTGCGGCTGACACGATCGGGATAATGGGTTTCGCAGAACCGGCGGAGCTGGTGCTTGAGGGTGGGGCTGAGTTTTTTGGTGGGTGTGGTGGAAGTTGACATATGAAGAGCATTAAACTTAACAATGGTATAGAATATCTATACAATAGTATTTAATATCTATCTATTTTCCAAACTTGTTTCTGGTTTTTCTAAACAGATTTATTTTCAATCAATACATACGTCCAGTAAATCTGAATTATGACCTTACTTGGAGAATACTTAGCTCAAAAATCTGTGAACAAAGCGGATGTGTCCCGAAAAACCGGAATAAGTAAGGCGAGAATAAGTGAACTGACTCTAAAAAGCCGGGCAAGATTGACCGTGGAAGAAATGTATTTAATAGCTATGGCAATAGATGTAAACCCATGTGATTTACTGAAATTTTTATGTAAAAACTTGGACTTGACGAATTAAACTGATGCCATGCAATATCAAGTATATGCTCACAGGTATGCCGATATTATACTTAATTCGGACTACGAACTAAAAAAAGAAATAGAAGACGTTACAAGAACGATTTCCTTCAGTGATGTTCAAAAAGAGTATGATTTGCAGAATACTGAAAGAAAGATTGCTGGTAAGAAGGAGCATCAAGGTCGACAGGCTATTATAAATACTCACTTTAGAAAGCATTTTGTTGACAGAGGTTGGCTCTCGGAAAAATATGTCTTTGGGGACAGTACCACAACGGATCAAGATCTAAAACTTGACTTTTATAAGCGAAAAGTAGGTGTTGATGTCGCTTTCAACCATAGATCATTTATCGGGGGAGATCTTCTTAGGTTACAAGCTGCTGCAGAAGTGTCAAATATCATTAGCGTAGGTGTTTACATTTGTCCGACGAAGTCATTTGCGAGAATAATATCACCTAAAGATGGAAACTCTATGGTTTCCTTTGAGCGAGCCGACTGGTATTTGAAAAATTTTTATCCCGTACTAACGGTTCCCATCCTTCTAATTGGTCTCTCGTGTTAATATGATTCTAAACGCATTTGGAACCAAGAAGCTAACTAACAGTAACCTCAGGGCCAACGGAAAAAAATGGACCACTATTGTTGGTTTGGCACCAATAAGGACAAGTGAGCAAAGTTTGAGAAGGGTAGCGAGTATTACCAGTTCATACACGCTCTATAGATAAATCGGTAAACTTACGGCAACTATCTTCTACGCGTTAGCTATTACCCTTTCAATAATTAAGAATACAAAAGTGATAAAAATGATTCGTCCGTAAACTCATCATAAAACTCAGGAATGTCATCGTGTGAATCCACCGTTGTCCCACCAGGAGTGACAAATCCTATTCTCACATGATGAATAACATCTAACATTGAAGCATTTTTCTTTGTAAAAAAAGGGCTATGGGATGAGAAAATTAACTGATCAAAAAAATCTGGAATCAAAGTCTTTAAAAATCGTAAAAGCTCAACCTGATAAAGGGGTGATAAATTAAGCTCAATTTCTTCAATAATTACGACTCTAGATTTATTTTGTGCAATTACGCTTAACAGGTAAAAAAATTGTTGTATTCCTGTGCCAAAATTTTTTAAGGGAAGCCTTGCCGTTTCATTCTTAAGCATAACTTCTATTTCATCATCAAATTTACTAAACCCTATATCTGTATTCTGATTAAAAGGAAATGATCTAGAATTGGAGTTTAATTTCTCCTTAGCTGGCTGGCTAAAATCAAATTTCTTAAGGAAGTCAACTAGGTTATTAAATCGGTCATTTTTTTCAGCGTTTATATTTAATTCGAAAAGGCCATTTTTGAAGTTTTTTGAATCACTAATCTCTATTCCATTTTTTGAAACCTCTCGAACAAAACTTCTATCAGAATCAATGAATAGAACCAGATTATTTAATAGATTTAGAATTGGCTCGCCTATTTTTCCTTTATCTTCTAATTCAATTTCGTCAACTTCATCGAAAAAAGCATCAATTAAATCGTCCCATTTATAAAAGCCTTGGTTGTTCAGAAACGCTTCAGTCACCTTCAACTCTGAAGTTTCGTAGTCGATTTCAGTAATTTCTCCAGACAACTTCATTTCTGTTGTTCCGTCAGCAAGAAAACCTAATTGGTTTAATAATTCATTATTAGGAATGTCCTCGTTGCTAATGTCAAGTGTCACTGTGAACTTAATAGGCTGGGTTCTGTCATTTTTGGTAAATAGAAAAGGTTCATTCCAGATATTTCCACTCCAAAAATTTGTTTCCTTAATTAAAGATTCGCTCTTGGCCGATAACACATCACCATCAGAACTTACGTTATACTTTATTTTCGTACCCTCTTTTTTCTTTTCAAAAAGAAGTTTCAGGAATTTGAAAATGTTGGATTTCCCACAGTTATTAAACCCATAGAACATATTTACGGTGCCGAACTTTTCGATTTCGGTGTTCATAAGGCTTTTAAAATTGCTAACGGTCAGGGTTTTAATGTTAATCATACTTATCTATTGAATACGGTTAAAACATCAGATATCATCGCGTTGTATGCAGATTTACTTATTTTGTTTGTCTGTAAATATTCCAGGAAAAGAATGTGGAATTTTAAAAATGTATCGAATTGATTTGGCACTTTAAATAAGGGATAATTTTCATTTACAATGATTTTACCTTTTTCCAGTTTCACTGCGGGAAAAGCATCTTTATTATAATCCCACTTACTCAAAGAAAGCTTATATGATTTGTTTAGTACAGTGATTTGTTTAGTAAAATCATCAAAGTTCTTTGAGATAATTAATTCTTTTCCGGCTCTATTTAACTTTACTATACCAGTATCCTTAGACTCAGTCGTTTTTTTAATGTGATAACCTTTACTAACCAAAGATTCAATCTCATCATTAACCTTTTCTAGTCTTAAACTATCGATGTTATGTACGTTATGCTTATCGTCTAATTCTTGAATTTTCTTTTGAAATGAACTCAAAGAATCTAATTCGTTTGCCCAAGAGGCCATCTTTTTCCTAAGAAACTCCTTTAGCTTCTCATAGTCGGAACTGAAATTGAATTTATCTCTCGAGACACTAATTAAATCATTAAGGCCATCAATTACGTTAACTTCACCGGTTAAGTGGGCGAGTTTTGCATACACTTTTCCATCTAGTCCTAAATCGAATGTTGTTCTGTCACCTACCCCGACATTTAAGTTTCTAATCATTAAATATCTTGCTTCGCTTGGTACAATGGGATCATAGTTAGTAAGAACCGCAAATTTGAATTTTACCTGCCCGATTTGCTGTTCATTTTCTGAAATCTCTAAAATATTTTGGGCATGGATGTTACGGTATAAAGGCTCTTCATCTAGAAAAACTTGAAAAGGAATGGTGGCTTTGGATGCGAATATTTTATTTAACCGATTTCCAATCTTATTTTTTGAATCGTAATTAATAGGTAAGTATTCACAAAGCTGCCATTTGAAGAGTTCTAATGGCGCAAAGTTGTTAATTGTATTTCGCCTGTTTCCAACCGTATATTCTCCGTTAAAAAATGATTTAGTAAGCTTAGAAAATCCGACTAACCTGATGCGTGTGTATTGCTCAGCATACTCAGACTTGTCGGTTTTGGTTTTGCCATAAATAGGAATTTCTTCAACGTCAACAGTCTTCGAACTTTCATTTATATACTCTGTACTTACAATCGTAGCCTGTACTACCTGATCGGTGTTCTTCCGTTTTGTTTCTATCAAATAGCGTTGACAAAAGGGTAATGCCGATAAGAACCCCACTCCGAACTGACCAACAATTCTGCGTTTGCCTTTGGTTAATTCGGAATCTTTCTTTCTGGACTTTCCTGCAATTCTTAAATAGAATCCGAAATCGCTCTCGCTCATTCCATTGCCATCATCTCTTATAGATATGATCTCTTTTTTTAAATCAATGTCAACCCATACATTCTGAGCATCCGCATCATAGCTATTGGTAATAATTTCTCTTATTGCGCTAGGAAAGTTTGTGTAAGTAGAATTGCTGAGGATTTTAACTATCCGCTTATCAACGGTTATATGCTTTGGCCATATATTGGTTTGATCCTGCATTATTTTCCAATTATAATAACTTCCCGATTTTTTTTAGCATCACCATTTTGATGATTTAACGCATAAGTATAATGTAAGCTTTTTGTATATACATGCTTTTTGAATTTCTTCATGGTTTTTACTATAAACGGGATGGATGGGATTCCTCCTACTTTATAAGAAAAAACAATCTTACTGTGCCTAAATTTATAAAATAATCCTTCAACCTGTTGGAGCATATTTTGCTTGGTAAAGTCATTTTGCTCTCTAACGGCCTGTAATCTTAAGTTGGCTGTATTGAAATCGATTAAATCCGGCCACTGATTATATTTAGACAGCCCTTCTAAGAAATGGTAGCATTTTAAATAATTAGATGATTCATTATTTCCATCCTTCCTAATATATGGCAAATCGAAATACACTAAGTCCAATCCGTAAGGATCAACATCGAACACCGACAAATTTGTTGAGATGCAGTTGTGACGGGATTTGAAAATTAAAGAGTTTGCTTCGTGTGCGAACTTCATAAAATGATCTGGAAAGGGTGTTTCCCACGTCGTTTTATTTCCAAAATTTCTATCAACATCATTCGTACGAATATCAAGATTAGCACGATGAAACAGGTTAAATGGTCTCTTTACTAGGCTGGCTTGAAATAAGGCATAAAATGATAAAGATCGCTTGTATTGTAGTACATTGTTACGATAGTGGTTCATGTTCACAATATTGTTACATACTGTGTCAAGCCACTGATTTTCCTCATCCAAGTAGTAAATCCCTTGGAACATTTCAGATATAATGCTACGGTAATTAAGTTGAGGATTATTGTTGAAAAGATTAGTAATGTCTTCTTCTGTTAGTTTATATCGATTATTCTCGATTAAAGCTTTACCTATTAAATAATTAAAATGTAACTTATCGTTGAACGTTACTTGCTTATTCATTTTTTTGAGCAGGTAACTAACGCTAGCACTGCCGCCGCATGCGTCAAGCACAGTGTTAAACCTTAATTCTTTAAAAGCCTGGTAAAGCCAAGGAAGAATTTTCCTTTTACTTCCTTGGTAACGGGTTGAGGGGAAAATAGTGAAATCTATTGTTGGCACTTAAATATGATATATGTAAAGATATCACTTCAGAGCTTATCAAGCAATTGAACTTTGGAGACCTACATCAAAATATTTTAGACCAGTTTTGGGGTGTTAATAAATCAACAATGGTTGAACCATTCGATTACGTTCGATCATTCTTTATATTTGCACCCTCACAATTTCAATCAACGATGTAATAGACAATTTCTTTCAAATACAAGGCACAACCGGAAAACCGATGCCTGTTATTGTTCACTTCTAAAGAAAGAAATTATGTTGCTATTACAGGATGTTGCCTACATACATCCCAATAAAGAACCGTTGTTCAGCGGTCTAAATCTCACCATACACAAGCACTGCAAAACAGCACTGATCGGTAATAACGGGTCGGGTAAATCTACTTTGCTGAAGCTGATCGCCGGTGCATTACAGCCATCTGAAGGTGAGGTGATCGTTGCTGCTAAGCCTTATTATGTGCCGCAGGTATTCGGGCAGTTCGATGAATACACTGTTGCGGAGGCGTTACAGGTAGCAGATAAACTAGATGCATTGCAGCGCATCATGCAGGGTGATGTTTCAGCAGCAGTGTATTCCATACTGGATGATGACTGGGCGATAGAAGAACGTTGCGCTGCAGCTTTGCAATACTGGCAGCTGGATGGTGTATCACTATCGCAACGAATGCGAACGCTGAGCGGCGGGCAGAAAACAAAAGTATTTCTTGCCGGCATTATGGTTCATGAACCTGGACTGGTGTTGCTGGATGAGCCCAGTAATCACCTGGACGTGCAGGGCAGGCAACTGCTGTATCATTTCATTGAAACTACCCACCGTACATTGATGATCGTGAGCCACGACAGGAAATTACTGAACCTGCTGGACTCCGTTTGCGAACTAGGCAAGGACGGCATTACTGTGTATGGCGGTAACTATGACTTCTATACCGCACAAAAGCATTTAGCGAAAGAGGCTTTGCAGCATGACGTACAAAGCAAAGAGAAGGCATTGCGAAAAGCCAGGGAGAAAGAAAGGGAAACGATGGAACGCCAGCAGAAGCTGGATGCCCGTGGCAAGCAGAAGCAGGAGAAAGCCGGTGTGGCAAAGATCATGATGAATACGCTGCGGAATAATGCCGAGAAGAGCACGGCTAAGATGAAGAGTGTACATGGTGAGAAGATATCAGGCATAGCGGGGGAACTGAAGGCACTACGTGCTGCATTGCCGGGTATTGACCAGGTGCGGTTCGGCTTTGATAGCTCGGGATTGCATAAAGGCAAGGTATTGTTCAGTGCACAGTCCATGAACTTCGCTTACGATGGAAAGAAGCTCTGGCAGCAGGATCTTGATATAACGATCACCAGCGGTGAACGCATTGCATTGAAAGGTGCTAACGGTTCAGGAAAAACCACGTTGATACAACTGGTAGTGGATAAGCTGGTTGCCACAACAGGAACCATTCACAAAGCAGACATGCAGTGGGTGTATATTGACCAGGAGTATTCGCTGATCAATAACCAGCTGAGTGTGTACGAACAGGCACAACAATTTAATACTGCAGCATTACAGGAACATGAGATCAAGAACAGGCTGAACCGCTTCCTGTTCACCAAGGCACACTGGAACAAGCCCTGCAGTGCATTGAGTGGCGGGGAAAAGATGCGGCTGATGTTGTGCTGCCTGAATGTATATAGCCAGTCGCCCGACATGATCATCCTGGATGAGCCGACGAATAATTTGGACATACAGAATGTGGAGATATTAACGAATGCGATCAATGAATACGAGGGTACATTGATCGTTGTGTCGCATGATGCATATTTTTTGGAGCAGCTGAAGGTGGAGAAAGTGATAGCGTTGTAATGGGATTCGTTTTCTGACCGTTTGTTGGTGACAACGTCAACAAAGAAGTTTATGTTGT
Source organism: Chitinophagaceae bacterium (assembly GCA_024508725.1). GTDB lineage: Bacteria > Bacteroidota > Bacteroidia > Chitinophagales > Chitinophagaceae > JAEZDC01. Next base: position 1,140,465 of record JANINS010000003.1, read on the forward strand.
ATTTTACTGTATAACCCTGATATCCCCATAATAAAACTTGTTGGTCAGGCGACCAACAAGGGCGGGAGGGTTATGTGGCGGTACAAAGAAAATTACTGATGCTGATGTATACTTTATGGAAAAAGAATGAACCCTATAAATGTTTAGAGCAACCTGTTGAGGCTGCCCTAATCGAGCTGGATTAAATCCGCTCTTGTTTTCTTACTTTAAAAGTAAAAAATATTTGGAAATTGTCACAGAATCTTCGGAGAAGGAAATATATGACAGAAAATAAACTTCTTGTCACATATCTTAGAAAAAGGTGACAAATCTGTTTAGATCAATCTTTCGTCTTTTTTATATAAGTAAAAGGTATTCATTCATACAACTCCTGCTCGTTGGTATAATACGTTTTTCTTCCACCCGCCATTTTGGTTAGGATCGCAGAACCTGATGGACTTTCTTTCTTCTTTGCATTATGAATTACCAGGAAATCTCTTACCTCTCCCGAGATCAGATCGGGGTCTTTCTTCAATATCTGCTTTTCTGCATGGTGCAGCACAGACCTGATTGCTTTTGCCAGCTCCTTTACTTTGGCACGAGGGATCTTGTTGCTTTTGGAAAACGGCGAGATGCCCGCTTCATACAGTATCTCGTCAGCGTAAGCATTGCCAATGCCGCGGATCTTTTTCTGATCCATCAATAAAGTCTTGATCACCGTTCGTGTTTGGAGCATCTCTTCCAGGTACTTTAGATCCACTTCCAAAGCATCAACACCTTCTTTATCTATTGGATTCAATTTTACATTGGCCAATCCTTGCCAATCGGTTACCGCAAACCCTTTGTTGTTGGAGAAGAGGAGTTCAACGATCGTGTTCCTATGATCATTCTTTGAATCGAACAACTTCAGCTCTCCATTCAGCATCAGGTGTAAGCCTAATATTTCATCATTATCAAACTCAAATCGTAATTCTTTACCCGAACGATACACTGTACTGAGCTTTGATCCTTCCAAAGATTTCTTCAAAGCGGCCTGAGAATCTTTCAGTTTTGCACCATTCACTACTTTGACATGTTCAAGCTTCTTTCCTGCAAAATGCTTTGCAAGATTTTTAGCGAACACCTGCAGATCCGGTAACTCGGGCATAACTCAGAGTTGTCGTTCACACTTTTCAATTCCGGCTGCGATCACCGATGCAAGATCGATATTCTCTACATCGACAGGTAACCAGTTCATACCATTTTCTTTGTTGGAGAGACTGTAAGGAACTAACAACACTTCTGTACTATCTGTAAGAGAGGCAACATACAGTTGTTTATCATCTGCTACAAACTCTGTTACCGAAACAGATTCGTGTTCGCCTTTGTATCGAATACTGATACCGAACTCCTGGCCTGCCGTCCAGCCTTCATTGGTGAGAAAAGTGCTTATATCATTCATTCCTGACAAGTTTGATGGTGGAGCGACAAAAAACCTGCCGTGGTCTGGAAAAGGTTACCACCGATACACGAATTAGCACGGATTAGCAGCAGTAGAAGGATTATAATTTTACAGACGTATAGGCGGTTGCTATTTCAGCACCAACTTTTGCATTGTGTTTAATAAGGGCAATATTGGCTTCTAAACTCTCGCCTTTGGTGTGTTCTGCTATGTATTGGAGAATGAAAGGTGTGACTTCTTTTCCCTTGATATTTTGTTTGGAAGCAGCAGCCAATGCCTGCCTGATATGTTCTTCCATTTTTTCAGTGGGTACTTCATACTCCGGCGGAACCGGATTAGCGATCAAAACATTTCCATTTAAACCTAAACTCCATTTGGTATGAAGCAATGCAGCAATTTCTGCAGGTGTATTTAATCTTAAAGGAGAATTGAACCCGCTTTTGCGGGAATAAAAGCTTGGAAACTCATCCTGCTGGTAAGTGACCACAGGAATGCCTTTCGTTTCGAGGTATTCTAATGTAAGCCCAATGTCCAAGATCGATTTAACACCTGCTGAAACAACAGCAACAGAAGTTTGCGCCATCTCGGTAAGATCAGCTGAAATATCCATGCTGGTTTCAGCACCACGATGCACTCCACCAATACCACCGGTAACGAAGATCTTTATACCAGCCATTGCAGAAATTCTCATGGTTGCAGCCACAGTTGTGGCGCCATATAATTGTTTGCTGATGACATAAGGCATGTCTCTCAGGCTCACTTTCCATACCTCTTTCTCCTTCCCGAAAAATTCAACCTGCTCTTTACTCAATCCAACATGGCATTTACCATTCATGATGGCAATGGTAGCAGGGATAGCTCCATTTTGCCGAACCACATCTTCAACAGCCAGAGCAGTCTCTACATTTTTCGGGTAAGGCATTCCATGAGAGATGATCGTTGACTCCAATGCAACCACCGGCTTTTTATCTTGCAAAGCCTGTTGTACTTCGGGATGTATCTTGAGAAACTGATTCATTATTCTGGAAAGTATTTCGGAACGAGCTCCAGCAATTTATCTTGTGTAAGATGCGTAGCAATAGCGCCATTCACCTGCAATATTTCTGATGCTAGTGTGTGAGCGATCTTTAAACAATCACTATCATCCTTGCCAAGATATTTTCCCAGTAAAAAGCCTGATAAACTTCCATCACCTGCACCGGTACAATCCAGCACATCTACCAGGGAAGCATGCAGGTAAGTTGTTTTTTCTTTTGCGATGATGGTGGAACCATGAATGCCGTTATGCAACCAGATGTTCTTTACACCTCTTTCTAAAAGTTCATCTACCTGTTTTTTAGTGGAAGACATCGCTTCATGACAGATCACGGGCAACTCATCTTCGTTTGGTGTGAGGAGGTATAAACCATTCAGATCGATGCCTGCCAGTTTGCTTGCAGGAGGAACAGATACCGGCTCGATAATGAAAGGAATGCCCGTCTTCTTACTGAAGTTGAGTAACCATTCGATCGTTTCTACATTCACATTTGCATCAGCTAAGATATAAGAAGCTGTTTCAAGCAGGCTGCGGTTCCATTCAAGATGTTCGGGTGTGATCAGATGAACGGCTGCATTGGTAAGGAAAGCCGTGAACAAAGAGCCATCCACGTTTAAAATCCCGGTGTATTTACCTGTTAATCCCTGGATGGTAATGTCGGCATCGAGTTTTACACCGGCTGAAGTACATACCTGTTTTAGCCAGTCACCATCACTATCATTACCAAAAACACTGATCAACTGAACAGGAACTCCGAGTAAAGCCAGCTGATGAGCGATATTTCTTGAAACACCGCCGGCTGTTTTAGTAACGGTAGCGTCTGAAGTGGAAGCCGGGATGATCTTATCTGTGGCATGAAACAACTCATCAACCAGTGCTGCCCCAATGCAAATAACAGGTTTGGACATGGCTGCGAAGTTAGAAGAATTTCACGCAAAGAAAATTTGAGGCGATCAATTTTGAAAAGCTTGTATCAAGGCCTAAACCAAGCATTTCTAAGAACTAAACGCAAAGACCGCAAAGGGAGTTTACTTCGTAAACCTTTGTGAGCCTTAGTGCCTTTGTGTCTTCGTGGTTCTTGTCACGCAAAGAATAATTAAGGCTGATGATTTTCAAGAGTTTTTTGCAAGGGATAATATTGATTCCTTACAAGTGCGTAAAACGCTAAGTCCGCAAAGGGAGTTTACTGCGTAAACTTTGTGAACCTTTGTGTCTTCGTGGTTTAAATCGTTGTGTTCCGTTGTGCCGTTGTGGTTTCTTGTCACGCAAAGAATAATTGATGTTGATGAGTTTCGAAGAGACAGATGGTAAGTGATAGAGCAATCATTCAGGAAGCGTAACCGCAAAGACCGCAAAGGGAGTTTACTTCGTAAACCTTTGTGAGCCTTAGTGCCTTTGTGTCTTCGTGGTTCTTGTCACGCAAAGAATAATTAAGGCTGATGATTTTCAAGAGTTTTTTGCAAGGGATAATATTGATTCCTTACAAGTGCGTAAAACGCTAAGTCCGCAAAGGGAGTTTACTTCGTAACCTTTGTGAGCCTTAGTGCCTTTGTGTCTTCGTGGTTTAAATCGTTGTGTTTTAATAAAAAAGCCCCACCAAACGTGAGGCCTGTACAACTAACCAAATACTTTTTACAACAGTCCATTCGCATTTAAATATTCTGCGATCTGTACTGCATTTGTTGCTGCACCTTTTCTAAGATTATCGCTGACGATCCACATATTCACCGTTTTCGGCTGCGTTTCATCTCTACGGATACGACCTACGAAAACCTCATCTTTATCATGAGCCCATAAAGGCATTGGATAAATCTGCTGAGCAGGATCATCCTGTACCACAACACCCGGCGCTTCACTTAAGAGCTGCTTTAACTCAGCCAGATCAAACTCGTTTTCAAATTCTACGTTCACACTTTCACTATGACCACCCATCACAGGGATACGAACGGTGGTAGCCGTTACACGAATACTATCATCACCCATGATCTTCATGGTCTCTTTCACCATTTTCATTTCTTCTTTGGTGTAACCATTATCCAGGAAAACATCGATCTGCGGTAAAGCATTCAGGTCGATCTTGTACTTGTACGCCATTTCACCTTCTTTACCGGCTCTTTCATTCATCAACTGGTCAACCGCTTTTTTACCTGTGCCTGTAACGCTCTGGTAAGTAGAAACCACCACTCTTTTGATCTTGTATTTCTGATGCAATGGTTGCAATGCCACCACCATTTGAATGGTTGAACAATTGGGATTGGCGATGATGTAATCGTCTTTTGTCAATGCATTTGCATTCACCTCCGGAACAACCAATTTCTTGGTCTCATCCATTCTCCAGGCAGAAGAATTATCGATCACTTTAATACCGGCTTCTGCAAATTTTGGTGCCCACTCTAAAGATGTACTTCCACCTGCAGAGAAGATAGCGACCGCTGGTTTTACTGCAATGGCATCAGCCATGCTAACGATCTTGTATTGCTTGCCTTTAAATTCTACTTCTTTGCCCACCGATCTTTCCGAAGCAACAGGGATCAATTCTGTTACCGGGAAATTTCTTTCCGCCAATACTTGTAACATTTTAGAGCCAACCAAGCCCGTGGCACCAACTACAGCAACTTTCATTTGTTCGTATTTTGAGGTTATGATGTATTTAACCAGCTACAGCAATGCTATTGAACTTTCGTTGCGTCGCACTCTTGTGCTTTCATAACATTTATGAGCTTCTTAAACCACAACGACACGGCGACACATTGAAACACAACGTTGTGATCCGTTGTCACGTTCAGCCGTTGTGGTTCTTGCAACAAAAAACCCTCCACTCGGGGAAGGTTTCAACATTTATAGCTAAACATAAACGTGTTCACACCTTCCCTATTGAAGCTGTTTATTACGTTTTATGTTCTTCTTTACCTGCATTGCATTGCGAATATATCTTAGCAGCAGTAAACAGGCAAAAAGATTTTCCGCAAACGCTGCCACAGTCTTATTAAACATAACTATCATTGAAGCTTGAAACCTGTACTCATCATATCCACTTTATTCCTATTATTCACTTCGTTTTCCGAAAAGCAAAACAGTATGCAGGTCCAGGTTACCGGTGCAAGAAACAGTAAAGGACATGTACTGGTGAGTTTATTTAATTCGGGTGATGGGTTTCCCGAAAAAGAATCAAAAGCGATCCAAAAACTACAATTGAAAGTGAATGGTAAGATCGCCAGCGGCAGTTTTTCATCATTGCCTGCCGGGGACTATGCTATTGCAATACTTCACGATGAGAACGATGATCTGAAGATGAACACCAACTGGATCGGTATGCCTAAAGAGGGTTTTGGTTTTTCGAATAATGCAATGGGAATGTTCGGTCCACCCTCTTTTGCTAAAGCGAAAGTGGTTTATAAAGGAGGGTCTCAAACGATCGAAATAAAACTAAAGTACTTTTGAAATATTGGGTTGTTAGCTCAGTTGGTTCAGAGCGCTACTTTGACAGAGTAGAGGTCACTGGTTCGAGCCCGGTACAACCCACAGGTTAAGTTGATTAGTTGAAAGGTTGATCAGTGAACAGTTAGGCCGATCATTTAATTGATGCCACGATCTCTCCCAACTCTTTATCGATCTGGTTTTCTTTTCCATACTCTACCACACGACCCACTTCTTTCCCATCGTGCAATACGATAAAAGTTGGAACGTTTACGATATTCCATTTTTTATGCAAGTCATCAACAGTTGTTTTTTGCCTGTCAACACCTACTAATGTGATCTTGCTTTCAGGATAACCACTTTTGTCTACCAAACGATAAAACACCGGCCAAAGGTTTTTCGTATCACCACACCATGTTCCGCCAAACACCAGCATGCTGAACTTGTCTTTATTGGCACTGAATGCCTGGATCGCTGAAGCATCAGCCTGTCCCCACTTCATATTTTCTTTGAACCAATGAAAAGCAGCATCATTTTCAATGATCGAACGGTTGATATAACCTTTTAAAATCTTAGCATGATCGTCTGCAACAACAGTATAATCGGGCTTATGTGCTTTGGAGAATTTTGCCCCGCCACAAGAAATGAAAATAACGGAGATAAGCAGTGGAAACAGATACTTCATCGATTGAATTTCAGGCTCCTAAATTAGCCTTCAATTCCAATAAAAACGAACGGAACTTTGTTAAAGATTGCGCCAGCTGCACATTTACATCAGCCTGCTGGCGATGATTTCTCAGGTATTTCTTAGCTCCTTCGAGAGAGAATTTTCTATTGCGTAATAAGTAATAGATCACCTGCAGGTTCTTGATGTCTTCAGGACGAAAAAGACGATCTCCTTTCCTGTTCTTACGAGGCTTCAGAATGTCGAACTCATTTTCCCAATAGCGAAGCAATGAAGCATTTACCTTGAACCATTTCGCTACTTCTGTAATAGAATAATATAGCTTCTGGTTGAGTGTTTCTTCATCCGGCACCTCGATAAGATCCAATTCTGCATCGATCTCTTTGTACGATTTTCTGCCTCGTTTGCTTTTGGGTTTTACTATCGTTTCCACCACCGGTTTCCTGGTTGGTGTAACCACTACCTGCTGTGGCTGTGGCTTGGGCATTTGAACAGAAATCTTAGGCTTGATCTTTACAGCGATCTTATCATCAGAAAAAACAAGTGATTCTTCTTTAGCCGGACTGATGGGAATTACCGGCTCTGGCTGAACCTCGATCAATGGTTCCGGCGTTACGATCTTTGGTTGCCCAGGTTCTGCAACAACTGCCTTAGCCTCAACCGGTTTTTCTTTTACCGGCGGAGGATCGAAAGCTGCAAAAAGATCTAACTGCTGCATACCCATGCTGTAAAACTAATAAAACAGCTTACCCGTTGACTACAAGGTTTTGTTAGAGTGGATAAGATGTAAGTATCTGAATTTTGGATTTTCAAAACAATGTGGAGTGTACCTTTGTGCGTGCCGAATCATGTTCAGAACGAACAAGTGATGCGATCCGCTTTCGCTAAAGCTACATCGGACAGGCGCAACGGAAGTTGAAGAGCGATATAAAGGTGACGAAATGAAAAAACTACTCCTCCTGTGTTTTGCCATTATTATGGTAATGAGTGTTGAAGCTCAATGTTCTATCTGTACCAAAACAGCTTCGCAATTGGGTGAAGGTCCGGCGAGAGGATTGAATGCAGGAATTGTTTACCTGATGCTTACACCTTTTGCACTGATGGGTGTGATCGGTTATCGTTGGTGGAAGAGAGAACGGCAGGTGAACAGCAATCAATAGTTGTTTACAAACCGGTAAAGGTTTAAGTTTTCCATGTTTTTGATCTCCTGCAGCAATGTTGACTTGCTGATGTCTTTCATTCTGTTTTGCTGGATAAGATGGTAGGCTTTCTCTGCCAGCAACCAGAATTTCTTTTCGGATGTTTTTCCTTCTTCTAATCTTTTTTGAATAGCAGAATAGAGTGCGGAAATGCCTGACCTTGTTGTGGCAATTGTTTTTACTATCTCTATCGTGTGTTGCCGGTGATGAAAAGCAGGAGCCAGCATCAGTCGAAGATTTTTTACGAAAGTGTCTGCATCCGGCCTGTCTGATTTATTCACCACAAACACATCTGCGATCTCCATTAAACCTGCTTTCATGGTTTGTACTTCATCACCGGCTTCAGGAACAACCACAACAACGGTAACATCTGCCAGACCGGCAATTTCAATTTCACTTTGTCCTACACCTACCGTTTCTACGATGATGTGATCGAAGCCTGCAGCTTTCATTACATCCGCTATTTCAATTATCATGGGATGTAAGCCACCCAAACTGCCACGGGTTGCGAGTGAACGAATAAAAACGTTTGGATGATTGTACCATTCACTCATGCGAATTCTGTCGCCAAGCAATGCACCAAGGTTGAATGGAGAAGAAGGATCAACACACAACACACCCACACGTTTGTTTTGCTGAACCATTTCACCGATAAGTGCATCTACCAAACTGCTTTTTCCTGCACCGGGAGGTCCGGTAATGCCGATGATGCCAGCATTTGACTGTGGTAATTGCTGCAACAGATCTTCATAACCGGCAACACGATTCTCTACAAAAGAGATGGTTCGTGCCAATGCTCTTGCATCGCCTTGTTGCAGATCATGAAACAAATTTTGCCACATCGCTGCTAAAGTAAAGCGGATTAGGCAACTTTTCTAAAGTTTCAAACTTTGAAAAGTTCATTCAAAATTACCGTGCATCTCTCTTCAACTATATTTGTTGCATGTGTCCTGTTTCGGTGGTAATAATGACCAAGAATGAAGCTGCAATTATTGGAAGAACGTTGAAAGCGATTTCAGGTTTTACTGGCGATGTGGTGATTGTTGACAACGGCAGCACCGATGACACAATTTCCATCGCTGAAAGTTTCGGCTGCCGGGTGATCAGAACACATTGGCAGGGCTACGGACCAACCAAGAATATTGGTATTGATGCAGCGAAATACGACTGGATATTGAGCCTGGATGCTGATGAGATTCCTGATGCAACATTATTGGAATCCATAAGCAATATTGATTTTACCGATACGGCGAAAGCATACGACCTGGACTTCAAAACGTATTTTGGCGCAAAGCAGATACGGTTCGGCGAATGGGGAGTCGATCATCATGTACGGCTGGTGAACAGGAAGTTGGTTCGATGGTCAGATGATGAAGTGCATGAGAAATTGTTACTGCCGGATAGGATCAAAGTAGTGAAATTGAAAGGTGCTGTACATCATTACACGATCGGCAGTGCAGCAGAACTAAAATCAAAATTCATTCGGTATGCTGAGTTGAATGCTCAGCGATATTATGGAACAAAAAAAGCTTCTGCATTGAAGACATATGGTTCACCGGCATTTTCATTCATCAAAAATTATGTATTCAAACTTGGTTTTCTCGATGGAAATGAAGGATTTACTATTGCCAAACTTTCTGCTTATTATACCTGGTTAAAATATCATCGGCTACAGCAGCTTTCACGCAACAAATAATGGTATAAGAATTTAGATTTGTCTTTCGCTATGACCAACTTCATTCCTATTTTTCCGTTGAGCATTGTGGTATATCCAGGTGAAGACCTGAACCTGCACATTTTTGAGCCGCGGTATAAGCAGTTGATCAAAGAATGTATTGATCAGAAAAAACCTTTTGGTATTCCTTCGGTGGTTGAAAACACAGTAACCGACCTCGGCACTTTAGTAGAAGTTGTGGAATTGGTGAAAGAGTATGATGATGGTAAGATGGACATCAGAACAAAAGGCATCAAGGTTTTTCGGGTGCTGGAAGTGATCAAAGAAATTCCTGATAAACTTTATAGCGGTGCCATTGTGAATTATCCCAACAACGAACTTGCATTGCTTCCTTTGCGAATGAAAAAGTTGTTGTCGGGCATAAGAGAGTTGCACAAACTTTTAAAAGTTGACAAAGATTTTAAAAAGCCTGATGAACAGCTTTCAAGTTATGATGTAGCACACCATACCGGCATGTCTTTGCAGGAAGAATACGAACTTTTATCGCTGATGCAGGAAGATCAAAGGCTGGAGTATTTAAAAAGACACATCACCAAAGTTGTTCCGGTACTTTCTCAAATGGAAAACCTGAAAGAGAAGATCAAACTCAACGGTCATTTTAAAGACCTGAAAGGCTTTAACTTCGACGCTTAAATTTTCCTGATGGAAAGAACGCTTTGCCTGGACTTTGGCAATACCCGTCTTAAATGTGCTGTGTTTAATAAAGAGCTGGAAGATGTTATTGTACTTCCTGATGAAACATTAAGCGTTGTTGAGGAACTGATCGAAAAATATCAGCCAACAAAAACAATTCTTTCGTCTGTTATCAATCATGATCCTGCGATCGAAGAATTACTGGCTTCAAAAACAAAATTTCATAAGCTGGCTTCGACCAGTAAACTGCCGATAACCATTCCTGTAGGTAAACCTGAAACGGTTGGAGCAGACCGTTTGGCATTGGTTGTGGCTGCAGTTCACCTGTATCCAAACCAACACAATCTTATTATTGGATTGGGCAGTTGCATCACGTATAATTTCATCAATAAATTTCACCAGTTCTTAGGCGGAAGCATTTCGCCAGGCATGGAAATGAGATTCAAGTCGATGAATGATTATACAGCCTTGCTTCCGTTGATAAAAGCAGATTCGAATTTTCCGTTGGTTGGATATGATACAAAGACCAACATGTTGAGCGGAGTAATACTTGGAATGGCTAAGGAAATAGATGGAATAATAAATGAATATGCCTTGAAATACAGCAACTTTAACGTGCTGTTAACCGGTGGTGATATGGCTTTTTTTGTCTCCCATTTGAAAAACAAGATATTTGCCGACCCTTACTTAATTTATAAAGGACTCTATGCCATTAGTGAGTATAACAACCAGTAAACTAACTTTCATTATTTGCCTGCTCAGTTTTTTTACTGCTTCGGCACAGGAAAACTCACCTTACTCAAGATATGGCTTAGGTGATCTCTATCCTTCACAAAACATTGTGAACAGGGGAATGGGTGGATTAACAGCAGCTTATACTGATCCTGTTGGTCAATCGATTAACTTCTCAAATCCTGCATCGTATGCAGATTTCCAGCGAACACCAGGTGTAGGTGGAAGGGTTTTGTATGATCTTGGTTTTAGTATCGATTCAAGAACACTCAGGAGTAAAGCGCCGATCAAAAAATATTCTTCAGCCAATTTCATCCCCTCGTATTTATCACTTGGATTTCCTATCGCCAAAAATTTAGGTGGCGCTATCGTTGTAAGGCCTTATTCAAGGATTAACTACAGCATTATCACTAATACACGACTTGCAGGAATTGACAGTGCTCAATACCAATACGAAGGAAGTGGTGGTGTGAACCAGGCTTTCTTTGGTCTTGGAAAAAGATGGGGCGGTTTAAGTCTTGGTTTCAATGCAGGATACATGTTTGGTAAAAAAGAAACCAATACAAGGCTGGGCATTATCAATACTAATACGGCTGATACTGGTTATAACCCGTTTTACTACAAGTCAAATAGCGGAACAGTAACCACATTGGGTAAATTCTTTTTCTCTCTTGGAGGGATCTATGATGTTCGTTTGAAAACGATACCAAAGAATGATGCAAAGAAAACACCTGAATATGAGTATGGTGTTCGTTTGGGTGGAACGGCGATGTTGAAACAGACTTTCCATGGTTCACAAGATATTATCAGGGAAACTTTTGAATATGATGGTGCAGGTGGAACAGTGAGTCTTGACAGTGTGTACAAAACCACCGGAACCAAAGTTGACATTGAAATTCCTGCGGTTTATACGATCGGTGCCATGTTCCGCAAAACAATCGTGGTTGACAGAGCATCCAATTCTAAATATGATGTATGGACTTTGGGTGCAGAACTGGAAACTTCAAAATGGACACAATATCGCTTTGGCGGTGCTTCTGACAGGTTGAATGATTACTGGCAATTCAGGTTGGGTGGACAGATCTTACCAAGCACCACTTCTCCGGCTATCCTTGCAAGATCAACTTATCGTTTTGGTGTTGCTTTTGGGAGAGATTATATCAATGCAGATGGTAATGGATTAAAAACATTCTCCGGTACTTTTGGAATGGGTGTTCCTATTGCAGTTAGAAATTCATACAGCAGCCAGTTCACTAAGTTGAACTTTGCAGTAGAGATCGGAAAAAGAGGATCGAACGTTAACAATATAACTGAGAACTTTGTGCGATTTTCGGTGGGCTTAAGCTTAAGCGATGTTTGGTTCCGTAAGCGTAAATATGATTAATCGGTTTCGTCATATCAATATATTCATAGCAGCTCTGTTGGGCTGCTTTTTTATCTATGGTTGTGAGAACGATCTTAAAGAAGTAGATAAATTTTCAAAGAAAGAAACCGGTGTTGAAGAAGGCACCAACATCGAAAGCTACCTGAGTAACGGAGGTGTTTTAAGAGCAAAGCTTACCGCTCCTGTTTTACTAAGGCACCAAACATCTGTTCCGAGAGTTGAGTTCACCAAAACACTTCATGTAGATTTTTTCGACAGCTTAAAGCGTGTAGAAAGCCAGCTCTTCGCCAAGTATGGAGAATACAAAGAGAATGAGAACAAAGTTTACCTGCGAGACAGCATCGTAGTATTCAATGTGAAAGGCGATACGCTTAAAACCAATGAACTTTACTGGGATCAGAACAGGCAGGTTTTCTATAACGATAAACCTACGCTTGTAATTCAGACTTCTGCCGGGCAAAGGATCATGAGTGAAAAAGGAATTGTTGCTGATCAAAATCTAAAATGGTTTACGCTTAATATCATCGGGCCGGGAAGTTTTGTAAATGTTCCCGACAGCACTTATCAATAAAGCATAACACTCACCTGCTGCTCACTACATATTTTCTTTTGGTGTAATCTTGCCTAAAATTTATTCTATGGAATATCGCAGAATGGGTAAAACCGGTTTGCAGTTAAGTGTGCTGAGTTTTGGAAGCTGGGTAACTTTTCATAAACAAATAGAAGACACTACAGCCGATGAACTGATGGGCATTGCTTATGATAATGGCATCAATTTTTTTGATAATGCAGAAGTGTATGCACTGGGTGAAAGTGAAAAGATGATGGGGCGTGTGCTTAAAAAGAAAGGATGGGACAGAACTTCTTATGTGATCTCTTCCAAAGCTTTCTTTGGCTGGAGAGGAAAAGAGAATAAACCCAATCAAACAGGCTTAAGCCGGAAGCATCTTGTTGAAGCCTGTAATGAAGCCCTGCAAAGATTGCAAACCGATTATCTTGATCTTTACTTCTGCCACAGACCCGATAAGAACGTTCCGATAGAAGAAGTGGTGTGGACGATGAATCATTTGATTCAGCAAGGCAAAGTCTTGTATTGGGGAACGAGTGAGTGGAGTGGTGTTGAGATCATGGAAGCACATCGTGTGGCTCAGCAATATGGATTGATCGGTCCTGCAATGGAGCAACCGCAATACAATTTGTTTGAAAGAGAAAAACTGGAGAAAGAATACCTGCCGATCTTTAAAAATGTTGGATTGGGAACCACGATCTGGAGTCCTTTGGCTTCAGGATTACTCACCGGTAAATACAATACGGGCATTCCTGAAAATAGCCGATTAGGATTAGAAGGTTTCGATTGGTTAAAAGACCGCTGGATGGCTGAAGAGAAGATCAATAAAGTGAAAAGTTTATCTGGGCTTGCCAACAGGCTGGGTGTTACCACAGCATCATTAAGCATTGCGTGGTGTATTAAAAATCCAAATGTTACTACAGCGATACTTGGCGCAACAAGAAAAGAACAATTACTCGATAACTTGAAAGCCCTGGACGCGCTTCCTAAACTTACATCGGAAGTAATGACAGAGATCGATGATATTATGCAAACTAAACCTGTACAACCAGAATATTAGCAATAAAAAACCCTGCAACTGCAGGGTTTTTTATTTAAGCTCTTTTCAGCGTGAGGATCGTTTTCTTTCCTCCTTCATCTGTATCCAGCACCAGGTTGTTACCAACGAATTTAAACTTCATCGTTTGCTTCTTGTTGTCCTTACCTGTTGTTGTGATAATACCTGTTTTATAATCTACTTTATAAGTTTCTTCTTCTACTTGTGTTTGTCCGGCAGTGGTGCCAGATAACTTCACTTTACCATCAGCTTTAAATTCCATGTAAGAATCTTTAAAGGCAGTCATCATACCATCCATGATCTGATCTAACATTGCCGGATCTGGTTTTTGTCCTGATTCTGCTTCGATCTGTTTCGCCAATTCTTTTTTTGTTGCTTCCGGATTTTCAACATCGATCGTCATCCCTTCAACGAGCACTTTGCTAAGCTTCCATTTTCCAACAACAGATTTTGTTTGTTGAGAAAAAGAAGAAAATGTGGATGCAATAAGTAGAGCGCCGATAAATAAAATGTGTTTCATGCTTTAGTTTAAGTATGGCAAGCTAATCATTTGACCTTTCCAATGCAATTTTTTAGAAGTTAACTACTAATTTTAAACAGTAATGGCAGAACATTTATCTATAATTTTTTGGATACTAGGCACTTTGATCTTCATCGGCTTTTTTGCCGGGTTAGAAATTGCTTTTGTTAGTGTGAACCGGTTAAGCATTGAGTTAAAGAAGAAGCAGGGAAAAAGAAGCGGATTGATCATTGCAAAATTCCTGGAAAGACCATCACGTTTCATTGGAACAACATTGCTTGGTTTCAATATCTTTCTTGTTATTTATGGTTTGCTGTTTAGTGATTTATTGAAGCTAAGTTTCTGGAATCCGTTCGGCATTAAGAATGAATATGTGAAGCTGGTATTCGATACTCTTATCTCCACTTTTATTGTATTGTTATTTGGGGAGTTCATCCCGAAAGCAATTTTCAGGGCAAAGAATGATTCGTTGCTGAGCTTTTTTGCCCCGGTTGCCAAGTTCTTTTACGACCTGTTGTATCCTGTTGCCTTCATTTTTGTAAGGATATCGGAGTGGATACTTAAATACATATTCAACGTTCGTGTAAAAGATAATGACGAAGCTTTCTCACAAGTTGATCTGGAACATTTCTTTTTGCAAACGAGAGACCAGGACGAAGACAACCAGGAATTGAATACCGAGCTTTTTGAAAATGCTTTGAGCTTACCAATGGTGAAAGTGCGTCAATGCCTTGTTCCAAGAACAGAAGTTGAAGCTGTAGAGATCAGTAATAGTATAGAAGAAGTAAAACAGAAATTCATTAAAACAAAGTTGAGTAAGCTGGTGGTGTATGAAGATTCCATCGATAATATTATTGGATATGTTCACCAGCTTGATCTTTTTAAAAGACCAACAGAGTTAAGATCGGTATTGCATTCTATTCCTGCTGTTCCGGAGAGTATGAGTGCCACAGATCTTATCAATAAGTTCAGTAAAGAACGTAAGAGCATTGCATGGGTGGTGGATGAATTTGGTGGAACGGCAGGCATTATTACCATGGAAGATGTATTGGAAGAGATCTTTGGTGAGATACATGATGAGTATGATGTGGAGGAATTTGTTGAGAAGCAGATATCAGATAAAGAATATATTCTCTCAGGTAGGCTTGAACTGGATTATCTTAATGAGAAGTACGATTTTGAATTTCCTGAAGCAGAATCAGAAACACTCTCTGGTTATATCATTAACGAGCATGAAGCGATTCCCAAGCAAAAAGAAACCATTGTGATCGGCGATATTCAATTCGATATTCTGAATGTAAGCGAAACAAGAATTGAAATGGTGAAGTTGAAATTGCTTCGCTGATCAACGTATCACTTTTTTGAAAAGATTCAGTTTCCCTTTAAACGGAGGATATTTAATTGAAGGATCAAACCAGGTGGGTGTTTTCAACAGCGCTTTCTGATGGCTGAATGTGTCGAACGAAAATCTTCCATGATATTTCCCTATTCCACTGCTTCCTCTTCCACCAAAAGGCAAATGATGATTCGTAAGATGCCACGATGCATTGTTTACACAAGCTCCACCTGCAGGAACATTTTGCAACCACCACCGTTCTGTTTCTGAAGATGAAGTAAAAACATAGAATGCTAAAGGATCAGCATTTTGACCAATGATCTGCTTCGCTTCTTCTTTTGAAGTGAAACCAAACAACGGAACAATCGGTCCGAATATTTCATCTCTCATCAATGCTGCGTGTACAGAGACATTCTCCATGATTGTAGGCTCTATAAAGAGATTGTCTCTATTTGTTTTTCCACCATGAACGATTTTCCCCTGCTGTAAATAGTTTATTAACCGATCAAATTGTTTTTCGTTGATGATCCTTCCATAGTTATAACTCTCTTCAGGATTGTCTCCAAAGAAATTCACCAGTGCTTCTTTCAAAGCAATAATGAACTTCTCCTTGATGGAATGATGCACGAGGATGTAATCAGGAGCAACACACATCTGCCCTGCATTGGAAAATTTGGTCAATGCAATTCTTTTTGCTGCGACTTTTATATTAGCATCGGCTTCGATCACACACGGACTTTTGCCTCCCAACTCCAGTGTAACCGGAACGAGTTTCTCCGCTGCCATTTTATAAACAAGATTGCCTACAACTGTGCTGCCGGTATAAAAAACATGATCAAACCTGAAGTTGTTCATCATCTCTGGCACTACATCAGCTCCATCACCTTCCACATAAAGAATGTATTCCGGAGAGAAAGTTTTTTCGATGATCTTCTTCATTACGTTTACTGTTGCACCTGCAAATTCACTCGGCTTCAACACCACGCAATTCCCAGCTGCAATGGCTCCAACTAAAGGCGTGAATAAAAGTTGCAAAGGATAATTCCATGGACCGATGATCAATACCACACCCAAAGGTTCTGGCATGATGTAACTCTTAGATGGAAGATTTAAAAGGTTTGTCTTAACTCTTTTTGGTTTCACCCATTTGTCGAGGTGTTTTAGCGTTGCATTTAATTCACTGAGCAGGAAACCGATCTCTGTAACCCAGCTTTCTTCTTTGCTTTTCTTTAGATCAGACAACAAAGCTGTATATAACTCTTCTTCATGTTCAAGAACAGATTGCTTCAATTTGCTCAACTGCTGTTTGCGAAAATCAACAGGTTGCGTTATACCTGTTTGATGATAACTGCGAAGCTGTTGAAGTTGAGTGAGAAGCTGGTCTTTGTTCATCACTTGAAAGTACAAAGTTTTGTTAGTACGATAATTCATCAACCATGAATGAACGAGAAATAAAAAACCCGAAGCGTTGCACTTCGGGTTTTGTTTGCTGCGTATTGTTCAGAACGTACAAGTGGTTACTCACGAATTTTATTTTTTATAAAGGAGTTCGTGAATCTCACTTCGTTCGATTTGACACAACAGCAGCTAAATAGAAAAACTTCTGTTGGTGAACACTTATTTTATATTATACTTCTGCTTATATCTTTCATAGAGTTGCTTATGCTTATCAGTAAGATCTAGCTCTCTGCCCTGGATAAATGCATTGGTAACCTGGCTTGTTCTGATGTCTAAAATATCGCCATTGCTCACCACGATGTTGGCATCTTTTCCTTTTTCAAGCGATCCTGTTTTGTCATCAATGCCCAACACTTTCGCTGCATTCAATGTGATGGCTTGTAAGGCTTCTTCTTTCGTTAAGCCATAAGCCGCAGCCGTTCCGGCATTGAACATCAGGTTTCTTCCTCTGGTATTATCGTCCTGGTCGGCAATGCAATAAAGCACACCAGCCTGTTGCAAAAGATAAGGTGTTTTATAAGGCTGATCTACATCGTCATCTGCCGTTGCAGGCAGGCTATGCATTTCGTTGAGTATAACAGCGATATTATTTTGTTTGAGAAAGTCGCTCACTCTCCAGCTATCCGTTCCACCAACGATCACGGTTTTAAAACCAAACTCTTTTGCAAACTCTACTGCTACCATGATCTCTTTCACCAATTCGCAATGCACATAAAAGTTTTGTGTTTTATTAAAGAGACCTTTTACTGCTTCGAACTTTACATTGGTTTGTGTGTGTTTCGGCTCTGCAAAATATGCCTGGGCTTCTTTGAAAAAACTTCTGATCTTATCAATCCTGTCAAGCGCTGCTCTTACAGGATCTATCTGTGGTTGCTGTGATGCTGAAGAGAAAGCACCGCCGAATCTTCTTGGAGGAGAAAGATTCGGCATTCTGAAATGGATACCGCCATCCATTTTATACACGGCATCTTCCCAGTTCCATGCATCGAGTTGCATTACTGAAGATGAACCGCTGATGATAGCACCTTGCGGAACAACGTTCGCCAGTAAAATTCCATTGCTGCGAAGTGTATTGATCACTTTTGAATCGGCATTGTATGCAACAACAGATCGAACGCTGGCATTGATCTCACCAAGTTCAGAAACATCTCTTGTTGCTCTTACTGCACCGATCTCGTTTAAGCCAAGATCAGTGGCTGATGAGATCAGGCCGGGATAAATGTGTTTACCGTTGCAGTCGATCACTTTAGCACCGGATGTATTTACACCAGTACCCACTTCAGTGATCTTACCATTGTTGAAAACGATCGTTCCGTTTTGTATCACCTGTCCGTTGCCAATATGAATGGTAGCATTGGTCAAAGCTATTGCCTGACTTTGTGCCGGAGCAGGATATACATTGTCCTGGGCTTTTGTTTTAATAAAGCCGAGTAGTATTAGTAATAAGAATATTTTTCTCATATTAATTGTTTGATTGTTTACATGTTTGCAAGTTCAATTGTTCACGTGTTCACGAGTTATTTCCTCTCCTTGTATTTATGCCCTTTGAAATCAGAGTTTTCGAGATAGTCTATGAGTTTCTGTAACATCACTATTACTTCCAGAGATAAGGAATAAAGTTCATCGAATTCCGTTTGATCAACGTAGTTTCTATCAACGGCTCGATACAACTGCGATCTCAATTCTCCGCAAGAGCCTTTTGCTATGTAAAGGAATTGAATGAATTCTCTGTTTCCACTCCTCTCAAATCCTTCAGCTATATTATCCATTATTGAGCCGGCTGATCCTTCTATTTGGTTTATTAATCTAAAGTTTGATTTGAATTTACCGGTATCAATAAACTTCCCTAACAGTTGGTTAAGCTCTCGGGCTTTCTGCCAAGCTTTGATTTCTTCGAATTTTTTAAAAGTGGCCATACTCGAACTTGTGAACACTGGAACTTGTAAACTTAAAAACTTTGTTCATCATCATGATCACGATCTAAGATGCTACGCTTATGTTTATGATCGATCTCGCATTCATTGATCTCTTCCATTCTTGGCCTTGCGGGAACTGTTCTTGCAGCACCACCCGGAACTCTTTTCTCTGCGATCATCTTTTGAACCAGCCTGTTTCTTTCTGCGATAAGTGCTTGCCTCATCTGCTCATCTTTTGCTCTATCGAAATACACGGTTCCATCAACGATAGTGTAAAGAGATTTTGCGTAGATGCTTAAAGGGTTATCACTCCAAAGAACCACATCAGCATCTTTTCCAACTTTGATGCTGCCTACTCTATCAGCAATATGTAACATGGTAGCCGGGTTGAGTGTTGCCATTTTTAAAGCTTCTTCTTCAGCAATGCCACCATACTTTACACTCTTGGCTGCTTCCTGGTTAAGACGACGAGCCATTTCAGCATCATCGCTGTTGATGGCTACGTTCAATCCTACTTTATTCATGATCGCAGCATTGTAAGCAATGGCATCCTGTACTTCCATTTTGTATGCCCACCAATCGCTGAAAGTTGATGCATTAGCACCATGAGCTTTCATTTTATCGGCTACTTTATAACCTTCAAGAATGTGTGTGAATGTGTTTACTTTAAAACCGAAACGTTCAGCAACTTTCATCAGCATATTGATCTCGCTTTGGACATACGAGTGAGCAGTGATGAATCGCTTCTTATCCAATATCTCAACCAATGCATCCAACTCAAGGTCTCTTCTTTTGTTTGGGCCTGCATTTTTATAATCTACAGCTCTTTGGAATGCATCGACCAACACCTGTTCAACACCCATTCTTGTGTCAGGGAATCTTGTGTTGGTATTAGATGATGAACGCTTTACATTTTCGCCCAAAGCAAACTTGATGAACGGATCCCAGTTAGCAAACTTGATATCATCCATTCCTTTACCCCAGCGAAGTTTGATCAGTTGAGTTTGTCCGCCGATGGTATTACAGCTTCCATGCAAAATATGCGAAGTGGTTACACCTCCACTTAACTGGCGATAGATGTTCACGTCTTCAGGATATAAAGCATCTGCAACCCTAACTTCCGCAGTAACAGATTGTGTACACTCATTTACACCACCGGTAACAGCAATGTGAGAGTGCTCATCGATAATACCTGCTGTAAGATGTTTTCCTGTTCCATCGATCACTCTAGCCGATCCTGCTGAAAGATTCTTACCAATTGCTGTGATCTTTCCTTTGCTGAGCATCACATCGGTGTTCTCCAGCCTGCCTTCTTTTTCGTTGGTCCAAACTGTAGCATTACGAATAAGAATGTCTTCCTGTTTCGGAACTTCTTTCAATCCGAAACCAGTGAAAGGATATACTACATCAGCAAGTGAAGGAGGAGTTGCTGGTCTTCTGTTACCACCTCTTCTTGAACTATCAGTAGAAGTTCTTCCAGAATCTGCAGGTAATGCCGAACGATAGGTCATACTCCATTGAATAGGATCTCCGGTATTAAGATAGCCGTTACCATACCATCCATCACCTCTTGCAACACCACTTAAAGTAGTTTGTCTGCCCATGTCGCTCCTGTTCTGCCAGTTCATTTTTACGATCAGATCATTCATTGAAAGATTCAAAGAATTGAAAGAAGTATCACCGGGTCTTTGAAATGTAGCTGTATAATTACCTGGTGCACCTTTTAAGTAAGCATCGTAATTGGTGGTTTGTCCTTTTGAACGGATGGACAATGTGTACACTCCACGATAATCGATCGGGCTTTCTTTCAAAACATATTTGCTTCCCTGGATCCAGTTTTGAAGAAGCGATGTTGTATCGCTGAATATCGGACCTGAAGCAATTAAAAAATTAGCAAGCTTACCGGCATCAAGACTTCCCACTTTATCATACATACCGATCAGTGTTGCCGGAGTCTTTGTTAATGCATCTAAAGCCTTCGCTTCAGACAAACCACTTTGAATTGCTTTTCTAAGATTCGAAAGAAAATCATTGGAAGATAAACCTGCTGAGGTCAAAGCGAAGTTGATGCCTGCTTTTTCAAAGAAACCAGGATTACCCGGAGCCATTTCCCAATGTTTCATATCAGCATAAGCCACAACTCTTGCATCGTTGGGATCTTCTACATCCATGGCTGCAGGAAAGTTGAGTGGGAGAATGAATGTTGCTTTCAGATTTTTTATGTCTTCCAGTCGTTGGTATTCATCACCACTTCCTTTGATGATGTATTGCATACCAAATTCTTTGGCGATCTTATCAGATCTCATCGCATTCCACTTATTGGATGATTCCATGATCTGCGGTAGCGATTGAATATCATTCCAGGCCTGTAAGCTAAGATTTACACCTTCTGTAGCCGGACGATTCTTATACCATTGAGCATCGAGATATGTTTGCCTTAGCAAGGTTACAACACCCATTAATGATCCGGGATAATCCTGTGTAGAGCTTCCTTTGTCGAATGAATAATGAGCAGAAGCTTTTTCTTTTAGTACAACAAGATTCTCGTTGCTGTTGGCCAGTGTTACAAATGTGCCGGTACCTCTGGCAATTCCATCTTGCTGGTGAGTGAGCACACTTCCAAAACCGGCACTTCTAAGATCCCTTGCTTTTTGTTCGTTTGCCTGGAACAAACGAACACCATCTGTTTCTGGTTTGATTGCCTGGTTCCAATTATAAGCACCTTTTGTATTGGATGTAGTTTGTGGTGGTGTGTTGAAATTGAAGCCACCTTGTCTTTGTGGTGCTGTGATACCATAATCACTGTACAGATCAACAAAAGAAGGATAGATATACTTACCCTTCAGATCTACCACAACTGCTTCTTTGGGAACAGCAATATTGCTTCCCACAGAAACGATCTTCCCATCTTTGATGATGAGTGTGGCATTCTGCAACGTTGTTTGTACATCTTTAACAATGGTAGCATTGGTGAAAGCATAATATCCACTTCGTGGATCAGCTACACCTGCGGTAGGATAAGTTTCCTGGGCCTGAACTAGAAAGCAAAAGAACAGCCCATGCAAAAAGAGCATAAGTTTCCTCATAAGCATATAGGTGTTTAAGTAAGTTCTAAAACTACTCAAAAACACAGATGCTTATTGCCTGCTGTAAAAGATTTTTGAACTAACTCACCGATTTATAAGTGTTTATTCCCCGCTTAGCTTTCTTTTAAAGATCATCAGCGTAACACCATTTTGAGAAAGCTCCATAGTCTCATCTGTAATAGAGAAGCCATTGCATTTCATTAGTGTTTCTATCAAAGCATTCTCATTGTAACCTTCACATTGCTTGCTTCCTGCAGTTACATCAGTAAAGCAGACTTTTAGATTTTTGAGATGAACTGTTCCATTGAAATTATTGCAACCTGTAAAACCATAGAACTTTTGGGTGTTGAGGTCGATCACCATATAAGGTCGATCTTCCCAGTTCCCTTCCCTTCCTTCGAATGATTGAAGTGTCCATACACCATCCAGGCCACCATCAGCATTCATGATCGCTCCACAACCATTGTAGGTTTTACCATGATAGTTTACCGTCACTTTATAATCGTACACGCTCTCTCCATCACCGCAAAAGCCGGGAGAGAAAATGATCTCCATTTTATCACCAGCAGTAACAACATTATAAATTAGGCTGTCGCCTGATAAAGTAGGAACAACAGGTGAAAACGCAACAGGAGCATCCAATCCGGGAATGCTGAACTGTATTGCTTTATTATGGGTGATGTCGAGACTCCAGGAAGCATCTTTTCCAAAACCAACTACATCCAGACCTTCGAGAAATTTTTTATTGATCTTTTTAGAACGGATAAATTTTTTGCGGGCAAGTGCTCCTTTTGCTTCAGTAGTAGCTTGTGATGGCCCATCTAAAGGCAAAAGACTGGTGCCACTCATTGCATACTGAGCGATGGGTGCATTATCAGCAAACAGCATCACTCGTCCATCCTGTACACTCCATGTTCCATATTTTTCTTTGCAGGGCTCATCTTTTCCAAGATAGGTTTCAGAAAGACGAAAACGATTGTTTGAATCCAGTAACACTACCTGCTGAATTCCATTGCAATCCTGGCAGGGCAAGGTTCCCGAGAAAGTTGCGCCTTCTATATAATCTGATGAGACAATCGATCTATTCGTTTGACACGAATACAATGCCGCAACGGCACAAATGAGTAGAATTGTACGTTTCATTTCCTTTCTGTTTAAGTTCAAAGCCTGTCATAAAAAATTCCTTTCGATAAGTGGTATAACAGTAAGGCTAATACAAGGAGCTTGCCAGAAGGATAAAGAAGTGCCAAACCATTGCTGAGTACGGCTTAATAGAAATTCCAGGCAGGAGTTTGTTGATTGAAAAAGGTATCAACTGCTGGTTAATTAAGATACTAATTACTGCACTTGCCACATTTTCCACTCACTACGACATCTGTTCGTTTTACTACAAAACCCTGGGGTAGCTGCACTGCAGGAACATGTGTGTCTAAGCAATAAGTTGTGCCGCAATCATCACATAGAAAATGGATGTGATCGTCATGATGATGGCCTGCTGCACATTCATCTTTGCACAAAGCATATTTTACTGAATTATCAGCAGTAGGAATGGTATGGATGATGCCTTTCTCTACAAATGTTTGCAGTGTTCTGTAAATGGTAACACGGTCAAAACTTTCGCCACTCATTTTTTCAATATCGGCATGAGCCAGCGCACCATCAGCATGATGAAAGAACTCGAGGATCTTTTTCCTGCTGTCGGTTACACTTAACTGGTTGCGTTTTAATATATCGTTGATCACATCAGCCATAAATAGATTTTACTTGAACAGGTTGGGAGCATTTTCTCCACCCTGCTTTTCCTTCAACAATTTACGAATGTCCCGCTTCAGCATGTCTATTTCCGATTTTTTTAACCCATCATACACTTGCCCTCTAACATTTCCATTCTTATCTACCAAAGCAAAGAATTGCGTATGGATAAATTGATCTTCAATGCTCTCAACGGCATTGTTGGGATCATCCAGCAAATAACTTACCCGTGCTGCAGTATATAAGCTGTCTTTTCTTCCGGTAAGAAGGATCCATCTTTTAGGATCTAAATTCAATGAATCAGAATATCGTTTCA
Organism: Chitinophagaceae bacterium; assembly: GCA_024508725.1. Classification (GTDB taxonomy): domain Bacteria; phylum Bacteroidota; class Bacteroidia; order Chitinophagales; family Chitinophagaceae; genus JAEZDC01. The sequence goes on from JANINS010000003.1 coordinate 1,164,715, forward strand.
TTCTTCCAACAGTATCCCAACTCGGATTACTGGTTATGCCTACCACCTGGAATTGCGGTTCGTTTTTGAATTCATCGAATATGGAACGCATGTTCACGTACATCTTCGGACAAATGCTTGGGCAAGTCGTAAAGAAATACTCCACCACACTCACTTTGCCCTGGTAGTTCTGTTCGGTAAACTCTTTCCCCTCCTGTGTAGTAAAGCTGAAAGGTTTTACATAACTGATGGTTGCCAGCTTTGGTTTCCATTGATCTGTTCCGGCAAAAACAAAATAGAGGAACAACATCACTAACACCACGAAGAACGCCGCATAGCCCAAAAAACGCTTATTCATGCTGCAAAATTACTGAGGACCAGCTTTAACAGAACAACTTAAACATTCCTTTTGCAACAAAGTTGCATTCCGTTTATATTTGCAGGCTCATGAAGGGAACAAGAATCAATTGGGATGCTCTTGGAATCAGTGCCTCTTTGGCTTGTGCCATCCATTGTGCCCTGTTGCCCTTGTTTTTGCAAACACTGCCATTGTTTGGCTTTAACATTATCGATAATTTATATTTCGAGATGTTCATGATCTGCCTGGCAGCAGCGATCGGTTTGTATTCCTTATATCATGGGTGGCGAAAACATCACCATCGTATTGCCCCGATCCTGTTTTTTGCTTTAGGAATGTTGCTGTTGTTCGGTAAGCAAATATGGCACGAATATCAGCTCTGGTTCCTCGTTCCTGCCGTAACGCTGATCGTATTTGCACATTACAGAAATTTCAGGTTGTGTCGTAAGGCAGATCATTGCCATGCATCCGATTGTAACCATTGATTTTTTGGGAACAAAGTTTTGTAACTCCGTTTCAGCTTTGGTTGCGTCGCACTCTTGTACTTCCAAATCCCTGGTCATCTTTTCAGTACGCCGCATAATTAACTTCGCCGTTCAAATGTGTGTATGAAACGCTATTCAAAACTATTCTGCATTCCTCTTTTCATTTTTGTAATAGCTGCCTGCCGTAGTGGAAGATCAGCTTCCGGTGATGATGGAAAGATCAATGTAACATTTGTGCTGGTGAATGATGTGTACGAGATCGCTCCATTAGAAGGCGGCAAAGTAGGTGGATTGGCAAGAGTAGCACAATTGAAACAGCAAGAGCTGCAAAAAAATCCAAACACTTTTCTTGTAATGGCCGGCGATTTTTTAAGTCCGTCGGTTTATGGAAGTCTGAGTTACAATGGAAAAAAAATTCGTGGTGCTCAAATGGTAGATGCCATGAATGCAGCTGAATTTGATCTTGTTGGATTTGGTAATCATGAATTCGATATCAGTGAAAAAGAGTTCCAGGAGCGATTAGACAGCGGCAGGTTCCAATGGATAGCAGGAAATGCGTTTCATCGTGTGGATCAAACAGCGAAGCCTTTTACCAATAATGTTTCGAAAGAAAATATCCCGCTATACTATTTTAAAACAGTTACTGATGCCGATGGAACTTCTGTAAGACTGGGTTTTATTTCTGTTGTGATCCCTTCAAATCCTGCTGCGTATGTTCAATACACTGATCCTGTTTCTACGGCGATAAAAAATTACCACCAGATCAAAGATTCCTGCGATGCTGTGGTTGCTATTACACACCTGAATATCGCTCAGGATAAACGCCTGGCCGATTCGCTTCCTCAGCTTGCTGTTATTCTCGGTGGGCATGAACACGATATGCGTTTTGTAAAACAGAACGGCGTGTACATTACCAAAGCACATTCTAACGCAAGATCTGCTTTTGTAGTTGAGGTGAAGATCAACAAGAACAAAAAGGAAGTTGCTACAGATGCTAAGCTGGTATATATCGACGATAAAATTGCTTTCGAAACAAAAACAAATGCCGTTGTTCAAAAGTGGACCGGTATTGCGAATGATGTGTATGCATCGTCTGGTTTTAATGCATCAGCCATCATTCCGTATAACGGCGAACCTTTGGAAGGAAGAGAAATTTATACAAGAAGTCAACCCACAAATCTTACAAAGATCATTGCAGAAGCGATGTTGTTTGCTGCTCCACAAGCAGATGCAGCTATTTATAATTCAGGTTCAATAAGAGTAGATGATGTACTCAATCCACCCCTTTCCCAGTACGATATTTTAAGGACATTGCCTTTTGGTGGTGGTTTGATAGAGCTAGATCTTAACGGTAACCTGTTAATACAAACCTTGCAAACTTCTCAACTAAAGAATAAGAATAATGGCGGCTGGTTGCAATATGCCAATATCAGCTATGACGAAGCAACATCCAAATGGCGTTTGAAGGATCAACCGATAGATACTGCAAAAACATACCGAATTGTTACCACTGATTTTCTTATTACAGGAAAGGAAACAAATCTTGGTTTCTTTAATGCAAACAATCCTGGTGTTGTAAAAATGTATCCTGCAATAACCGCTAAGGGTGATGTTCAGGCTGATATTCGATTGGCGATCATCAGGTATCTGGAGCAACGGAAGTAAGTTGGCTAATAATGTTCAGAATGTACAAGTGGTTTCTCACGAATTTTATTTTTTAGGGAGTTCGTGAATCTCACTTCGTTCGATTTGACACAACAGACGTTGAAGAATGAACGCTTGTTGGTTTCATATAGCTCTTTAACAATAATTTCCGCCAATAGTAATTCACTAGTTTGTTGCAGGCTATGTGCTTTCATAGCTTTGCACAAATTCTAAGTATGTCTGAATTAGTTAAAGAATTTAACGACTACCGCACTAAAATGAATGACGTGATCCTGAGCAAGAACAATCTTGTAATGAAACGTCTCTGGAATCTCGATACAAACACTTATGAAGCAGGAGCTCTCGATACAAAAACGAAAGAAATGCTTGGTTTGGTGGCGAGTATGGTGTTAAGATGTGATGACTGTATCAAATACCATCTTGGAAAAAGCCATGAGCTTGGTGTAACCACCGAACAGATGTATGAAATATTTGCAGTAGCCAATATCGTGGGAGGAACGATCGTTATTCCTCACACAAGACGTGCAGCAGAGTATTGGGAAGAGCTATCGAATCAGGAACAAGGAACAGGGAATTAAGAATTTCGAATTGGAGACAATGAGAATTTAAGCTAACTTTCTTTTGATCAACCTATGATGCATGGAAAGAAAGTTTGATCTTGATGAACGATTAATCAACTTCTCAGTATCTGTTATCAGAATCTCTGAATTGCTCCCGAAATCTGTTGCAGGAAATCATTTAGCAGGTCAGTTGGTAAGATCTTGTACATCTCCGGCGTTAAATTATGGAGAAGCACCAAGTGCTGAATCAAGAAAAGACTTCATACATAAAATGAAAGTTGCTGCAAAGGAACTAAGAGAAACTTTTAATTGTTTAAAAATTATCAATAAACTAAACTGGTACAAAGGTGATGACCTGAATCAGGTTCTTGATGAGAACAACCAGTTAATTTCAATTTTTGTGAAAAGCATCGAAACGGCACAACGGAACGATAATTCTAAGTAAATTCACTTCAATGTTCCTTGTTCCTTGTTCGACATTCAAAATTCAAAAGATATGTCAGTAGCTGAAGCCCCAATTAACGAAGCGATCAAAGCATTGACTGCAAAAGATTTTGCAACAGACCAGGAAGTTCGTTGGTGTCCTGGATGTGGTGATTATTCCATTCTTGCACAAGTGCAGAAAGTGATGCCAACCATTGGTGTGCCGAGAGAAAATATCGTGATCATTTCAGGTATCGGTTGCAGCAGCCGTTTTCCATATTACATGAACACATACGGCATGCACTCGATCCACGGAAGAGCTACAGCCATTGCAAGTGGATTGAAAGCTTCCCGTCCGGAATTGAGTGTTTGGGTGGTAACCGGTGATGGTGACAGTCTTAGTATTGGTGGTAACCACACCATTCATCTGCTTCGCAGAAACTTCGATATCAACATACTATTGTTCAATAACCAGATCTATGGGTTAACCAAAGGACAATACTCTCCAACTTCCGAAGTAAAAAAAGTTACCAAATCTTCTCCTTTGGGAAGTATTGATCATCCTTTTAATCCTTCTGCATTGGCAATGGGTGCTGATGGAAGTTTTGTAGGCAGAACAATGGACCGTGATCCAAAGCACCTTCAAATGATGCTCACCAGGGCACACCAGCACAGAGGAGCATCTTTCCTGGAGATCTACCAGAACTGTAACATCTTTAACGATGGTGCTTTCGAGATTTTCACAGAAAAAGCCACTAAGCCAGAAGAAGTGTTATTCCTTGAACAAGGCAAACCGTTGATCTTTGGTGCACAACAAAATAAAGGGATCAAACTAGATGGTTTCAGGCCTGTTGTTGTGGAATTGGGAAATGGTGTTAGTGCGGATGATCTTTGGGTGCATGACGAAAAAGATTTTTATAAAGCCCAGATATTAACGAGAATGTTTGATGATCCTAGAGCCGATAATCATCTTCCTCGTCCGTTTGGTGTTTTCTTCGAAAGCGACAGGCTTTGTTATGAAGATGCCATGAAAATGCAGATAGAAGAAGCTGTTGCTGCAAAAGGAAAGGGCAACCTCGACAAATTGCTTCGTGGTAACGAGATCTGGGAAATATTATAATATACAACTTCAACAATAAAAAAGGCAACTGATTCAGTTGCCTTTTTCTTTTATGAGAAGCTTCTGTTTAGTTTGAGCTTCCTCCACCGATCAGGTCATCATTATTCACACCCTTCTTCTTCGATACATTCTCACTCAGCTTACCAAAATTCCATGTTACGCCAAGAGAAAGTCCCCTGAAAGGTTGTGTGTTCACATATCTTGTAGAGAAATTTTTATCCTGCATGGTAAACTTGTAATCAAATTCTTTCGAGAGAAAATTTACAACACTAAGATTCACCGTGAGCTTTTCGTCCAGGAATTTGTAACCTACACCTGTTCCATACCAAACGTTTGCGCTGTTGGTCATCTGGATACCTACGGTTGATCTATAAAATCCAACATAAGCATTGATGCTAAGCTTCTTGATATTGTAACTCGTGTTGAGGTTGGCATTTCCACCCATACCGCTGTTCTTTTCTTCTTTGACCATTTTATTGCGGATCATGTTATATCGAACATCAGCATATAAATTCAGGCTCCAGTCAGGATTAAGTTTGGTGTTGATATTGGTTCCCAGGCTCACCATATACTCTTCACCAATGTTGGCACTCGTTGTTTCTGTTACACCTGTGGCCGGGGTAAAAAATGCATAACGGGTGATCTGGTTACCGCTGTACGATCCTGTTAGATTGATGCTGTAAAAAGTACCATTCTTCATAAACCTGTTCTGGAATGAAAGGCTGTGTATCACCTGTGCATCAAGATCGGGGTTGCCATAAGAAATATTCAGCGAATCATTGTTGCTTACAAATGGATTGAGGTTCCAGATATACGGACGTTGCAATCTTTGCGTATAGTTCACCACCAATGTGTAAGCGTTCGAAAATTTATTGCTGATCATCAGGTTGGGCAACAGGTTAAAATAATCCTGTTTCACTTTCGAGTTAGAGCTGGTAAAATCTCCGTCAACAAAAGTTTGTTCGGCTCTTACACCAACTCTGAAGCTGGTGTTCTTAAGTTTGAAATTATAATTCAGGTAAGCACTGTACACATCCTGTTCGTAGTTGAACTTATCGGTGTTCGATGGGTTTAACTTGTAATCATCAGTGCTGGTATAACGAATAAGACTTGTATAATCAGAACTTGCCTGGCGAATGATCGCTTTTACACCAGCTTCGATCTTCTGGTTCTTTTTCATTGGTAAAATGTAATCACTCTGTATCGTGTACTGATCATTTTTTGCAATGCTGGTATTGCGAACAAAGCGATCGGTTGTTGGATTATCCTGGTCGCTGTTTGCATAAGAAGTGTTTTTTCCCAGTTCTGCATTCAAACGAATACTGAATTCTTTTTCCGGGTTGCTCTTAAACTTCCTGATGTAATCCGTTCCCAAACTGGTGAATGGCCATTCGTTTTTATTCTGTGCATTGAAGTAACTCACACTGCCGGGTTGAGATGGAAACTCGGTAACAAGAATTTGATTGGTATTCTGTTTAAAAAAGCCATTATTGCCACTGGCATACATGCTTAATGAGTTGGTGCTATCGATATCATAACTCAATTCAAGATTTGCCCAGGTCCAGAAATTACTTCTCTCCGCTTCTCCGCTAAATGTTCTTTTGGTGAAAATGGTAGGTATTAACGGAGTGGTTTCATTGAACTGTTTTGTTTTAATACTGTTGGCTCCGCCGGCATGGAAATTAGCCGACACGCCAAACTTGCCAATTTTGGCACTTAAATTACCACTTGCATTGCCCCATCCGATGGTGGATTGATAAGCAGAGATAGAGCCATTGTAACCTTTCAGTTTCTTACGGGTGATAATATTGATGATGCCGCCTACACCTTCCGCATCATATTTTGCAGATGGCGATGTGATCACTTCTATCTTAAGAATAGCTGTTCCCGGAAATCCTTTCAGTGCTTCTTTTACATTCTGTGCAAACATAGAAGTTTCTCTTCCGTTCAGTAATACTTTGAAATTGCTCTGACCGTTCACGGTAATGTTATCATCACCATCAACTGTTACAAAAGGTGTTTTACGAAGAATGTCTAAAGCTGTTTGTGTTTTAGCAGTAGGATCGTTCTCAACATTAAAACTGATCTTATCATCGCTTTGTTCGATCAATGGTTTTCTACGGTTTACCACCACTTCCTGTAAATTGGCTGCAGCCGGAGCAAGCACCAGGTCGTTCAGTTCAATATCATCTGAAGCGATAATGATTTCCCGGCTGATTTCTTTAAAACCGGTGAATACAACTGCCAGCTCATAACTACCGGTGTCTATATTCTGCAAGGTGAATTTTCCTGCAGCATTGGTGTAGGTTGATTTGATGGGATCGTTGTTCTGACCTTTCCTGTATAAAAACACCGAAGCGAAGTTTACAGGCTTTTGTTGAGCACTGTCTTTCACCAGGCCGGTTATGTTTTTCTTTTGCGCAAATACAGCGGTGCAAGTGAAGAGGCAAATTGCCAGAAGGATTTGTTTCATTGATGTTCGGTTGAGACGAAGTGATTCGTGACCGCAAGTTCCAGTTTAGCGAATGGTTGAATAGGATTCTTTTATGAGTGGCTGAACAGAGGGATTGAGGGTGTTAAGGATTTTAACAGGTAAACTGAATCATCATTTGAGAGTGAAAAGGATTGGATGGAAAAAAGAACAGTAGTGATTGAAAGTACAAGTGTGCGACGCAACGGAAGCTTAATAGTAGTAATGCAGCTAAGTGCATAAGAATCTTACGGTTTACCTCGGCTGCAACAAAAAAGCCCTGCAAGTGCACACTTACAAGGCTTGTCTTTAATCCATGAGAAATTCTTGCTGTAGGGGAAGGGATCGAACCTTCACGAGGCAGTTAGCTAAAAGACAAAGATTAGTGGTCAACCCTGGTCGGCCTTACCAAAAGTAACGTCGGCTCTATCTTTCGTTTATCCTGTTATCCTCACCCTCGAGACGAGAGGGCATGTCTGCCAAAAATTTCATCACCCCACAGTATTTAAAGAGCTATCAGCGATTTGCTACAACAATATTAAAGCGTTTTGTTGATTCGTTGAATATTTTCCAATATAAATTTTAAAACTTTCGAAATTATTCAAAATAGATTATCTAAGTTTGAGATCATCAAAAAACAGGTGCTAAAATGGCGGCAAAATTGAATCTTGACAAATTGGACCACCAGATCATTGATGCTATGCTGGAAAATGCAGAGATATCGTACGCAGAATTGGGTAAAAAGCTCTTTGTTTCCGGCGGAACGATACATGTTCGTATTAAGAAGTTACAGGAGATGGGAGTGGTAAAAGGCACCAAGCTGAAAGTTGATATGAAAGCATTGGGGTATGATGTGATCGCTTTTATTGGGATTTACCTGGAGAAAAGTTCTTTGTACGACCAGGTGGCAAAAGAACTACAGAAGATACCCGAGATCGTTCGGGTGAACTACACTACCGGAAACTACAGCATGTTTGCAGAAGTGGTGTGTAAGGATATCAATCAATTGAAAATTATTTTGCATGATGAACTTCAAAAGATAAAAGGCATTGAAAGAACGGAGACATTGATTTCGCTGGAAGAGAGTTTTAAAAGGAATGTTGTGGTGAGTAGTTCGGGTTTATAAAGTAAATAAAGTAGAAAAGTTATTCGGTTAGAGGAACTGCATATGACTTTATAAACCCTATATACTTATCTAATGCCTAAAGCTTTGCCTTCACATTCAACGCATCTCTTAAACCGTTTCCTAAAAGATTAAATGCAAGCACCAATAACATGATTGCAATTCCGGGTGCAAGTGCCAGCATTGGATTATTGGTGATGATGAAGTTGTAGTTCTCCTTGATCATTAATCCCCAACTGGGTTGTGGTGGCTGAACACCCACTCCCAGAAAACTCAACCCGGCTTCAATTACAATTGCTGAAGCAAAATTACTTGCAGCGATCACCATTACCGGTCCGAGAATATTGGGAAGAATATGCAGGAACATGATCCTGTTATGAGAAAATCCTAAAGCTTTTGCAGCTTCTACATATTCCAGTTCACGAACTGCTAATACTTGTCCACGAACCAATCTTGCAACATTCACCCACATGGTCAACCCAACAGCGATGAACACCTGCCAGAAACCTTTTCCCAAAGCAAGTGTGATCGCAAATACTAAAAGTAACGTTGGAATACTCCAGATAACGTTGATCAGCCACATGATCACATCGTCTATCCAGCCTCTGAAATATCCTGCAAGCGAACCAAGTAGAATTCCAATGGTAAGAGAAATCAATACAGCAATAAATCCAACACTAAGGCTTACACGAACACCAACGATAAGCCGACTTAGAATATCTCTTCCAAATTTATCGGTGCCAACATGATACGTTCTTTCGATCACCGGCTCATCAGCAAGTTTTGAAAGATGATATGATTGCCGTTCGGTAATACCCTCATCAACAAATTTGTGAACGATGATGCTGTCACTAACTTGTTCATGTTTTACTATCGGAACAAGATTGTATGGACTTTCTTTTCCATTGATCAGTGTTGAAAAGAAGCTTGTTTCCCCGATAGATCTTTCCTTTTTTACCTGCAATAGTTGTGTAGAGAAGCCTGGCTTTTTACTTCCGATCTCAGGGACGATCGTGTTTGCAAAAGGTGTGTTATCCGGAGCAATAACATAAGCAAATACAAACAGCAAAAAAGACAGAACGATCACCACAATACCTGCCAAAGCACCTTTGTTTCTTTTAAGGCGTTTCCAGAACAGTGATTGTGTAGGTGTGGAGTTCATTTATGTAGTCAGCTTCTGTTTTTTTTATAGCATCGTCTCTTGCGTCGCACACTTGTACTTTTTGAATTCTGTGCAGCAGTTTCAAACTTCATCTTCCAATTAGCTCATCAGCATATCAGCAAATTACTTCACCTTTCTTCCCTTCCATTGATAACTTCCAAATTTACCAAGCCACCCTGCTATCACCACATACACAATATGAAAAGGCTGCATCAACGGAAACCACCAAAGTAGCTTTTCTTCTTTATAAAATTTCGTTATCGCCGACATGAAATTGATCTCTATTAATGTTTTTGCAACGAACGAAATAAGAAAGAGATAAAAGCAATATGAATTAAAGAATGAGGCAATACCCAATACCACTAACAGCACATTAAAAAAATAAACCAGGAATAAAACAGCAATGATGGATTTGTCATCATACTTTTCTGCTTTACTTGCCCAGCGAATTCGTTGATTAAAAAAGCTCTTCCAATCCGGCATGGGTGATGTACTCACTACTCCTTCAGGTGAAAATAAATAACCAAGTTTGCCGGGGAATTTTGTTTTGATCTTATGCATCAGCAGCATATCCTCTCCACTGGCAATATTATCGACCCCTTTAAAACCATTCACTTCAAAAAAAGCCTCTTTCTTGTAAGCAAGGTTGGCACCATTGCACATGCTGTGTTGGTTTGCCGAAACGGCAGCTGCTGTTATGCCTTGCATTGCTAAAAAGTCCAGACATTGGAAGACGGAAACAAAGCTTCCATTATTGGTGTACTTGACCGGTCCGGCAACTAAAACAGGTTGATGTTGCTGAATATAACTATCATAACAACGAAGCCAGTCTTTGTCTACATTACAATCGGCATCAGTGGTAATGATCCATTCTCCTGATGTTTTCGGAATAGCAGTTTCTATTGCTTTCTTTTTATAAGCGTTGAGCAACTTTCCTTTTATTTCATCAGCCAGACGAATAAGTTTTAATGTGCTGTATTGTTGTTGTAATTCCTGCACAATAGCAGATGTTGCATCGGTAGAATGATCATCGATCACCAGTACCTCAAACAATTCCGCAGGATAATGTTGGTTATAGATTGATGCGATACAATTTCCGATGCTGTCTTCTTCATTTCTTGCAGGGATAATGATCGAGAATTTTGTTGATGGAACAACAGCACCGATCTTAAATGAATGAAGCTTTTTAAAAAGCATGCGATAATAGCCGATCAATACCAGGTAACCTCCGGTAAGCAGAACAGTAATGAACAACAATAGCGGCTTCCACATTGCAACAAAGAAACTTATTTAATCATAGAAAAGTACAGCAATGTCTTTTGCATATTTCTCTTTCAATAACTGGTGACCAGCCCTGATCGTTTTTACATGAATAGTATCGTTCTGCTTGTCGAGACTTGTTGAACGTTTGGCAAGTATGATCCTGTCGTAACTGCCAAATAACATTCGTAATGGAATATTATTCTTACGCAAAACTTTTGTAACGGATGATGCATTGGGTTTAAACTTTCGCATTATCGTCCAGCGTTTGTACAGCATGTCTCTTTCGTTGGAATCGTCGAGATAGGAGTGAGCAAACTTAAAAATGCTTTTGTTCATCAAACCAATACGCTGTAGCATCTTCATTCCGCCAAAAAACCAATGCGGTTTTTTCATGGTGTACCGGAAGAGTGTATTGCCAATATTTGTTTGTGTTGAGAGCCAGTACCAGAAATTCTTATGCAATCCATCAGGAGCAATTAAAACAACTCTTTCAATATTGGAAGGGATTGTTTGCAATAAAGCCAGGCAAATTCTGCCGCCCATGCTATAGCCAAGAAGCGAAATGGTTTGCAGTTCCAGCGGTACGATCGTATTAATTATCTGCTTAAGATCTGTTATGGAAAATTCCAGCTCTTCATTCCATATGGTTTGCCCATGAAACGGCATCTCAGGAACGATCAAAGTGTAATCATGCCCCAGCGATTTTTCTAAAAAAAGAAAACTGGATGCGTCTTCCCCGTAGCCATGAAAGCAGAAAAGATATTTTGTTCCCCTGCCAAACTTTAGGTAGTGGATATACGAATTCCTGTATGGTAGCTGGTGACTTTCCATCAAGTTAAACGTTCAAAAAATCTTTGATATTTCAAAAAAACGAATTTACTTTGAAATAGTTGCATAAACAACTATATGGCAGGAAATCAGTTTAAAAGAGGAGAATTATACAGTGTGATCAATGGCATGGCTTCAACGGCTGTGGCAAGAAGATTGCAAAAGAACTTCCGTGCTGCAGGGCTGGAAATTACTATTGAGCAATGGAGCATTTTATATCACCTCTGGAAAGAAGACTGTTTAAGTCAGCAGGAATTATGCAACCGGACATTCAGGGATAAACCAAGCATCACACGATTAATAGACAACCTGGAGAAACAGAAACTGGTGAAAAGAGTTTCATCGGCAGAAGACAAGCGGATCAATCTTGTTTGTTTAACTGATGCAGCGAAAGAACTTCATGACATGACCTTGAGAATAGCCAACGAAACAATGGATGAAGCATTGATTGGTGTTACGAGAGACGAGATAGAAATGGTGAAGAATGTTTTACAGAAGGTGTACGACAATTTGAAGTAATGTGCAGATGTGCTAATTGGACGATGAGTATTTGAATTGTTGCACATAGTTCTGAACGTACAAGTGAGCAATTTGCGTGACGAAGCAGCAAATTGGAAACAAGAGACGATGCTATGAAAAGCTTTAGCTGGTAAAATAAAAATTCAAAAACCACATATATGAGTACAACAATGCAGTCTACAGTTTTAAAAGGTGGTGAGTGGCTCATCAGGGAAAGTGTTCCTGCCGAAACTTTTATCCCGGAAGATTTTTCTGAAGAGCAGCGAATGATCATGGATATGTGTACACAGTTCCTGAACTCGGAAGTGGTACCGAACTATGAACGTATCGATAAGCTGGAACCTGGCTTAATGCAAAGCCTGATGGAAAAGGCAGGTGAACAAGGCTTACTTGCAACTGCATTTCCGGAACAATATGGTGGATTGGGAAAAGATTTTATTACATCAACTGTAGTGAATGAGGCTTTGGGTGGTGGACATTCTTTCTCCGTTGCACTTGCAGCACACACAGGGATCGGAACATTGCCGATACTTTATTTTGGAACGGAAGAGCAAAAGCAGAAATACATTCCAAAACTTGCAACAGGTGAATGGAAGGGTGCTTACGGTTTAACTGAACCCAACAGCGGTAGCGATGCACTTGGTGCAAAAACAACAGCAAAGCTGAGTGATGATGGCAAATATTATCTTTTGAACGGACAAAAATGCTGGATCACCAATGGTGGTTTTGCAGATGTATATACGGTTTTTGCAAAGATCGATGGCGATAAGTTCACTGCGTTTATTGTTGAGAGGGGCTTTGAAGGATTTACTCAGGGTCCGGAAGAACATAAGATGGGCATTAAAGGTTCTTCAACGGTACAGTTGTATTTCCAGGATTGTAAAGTGCCGGTAGAAAATGTGCTGGGTGAGATCGGGAAAGGACACATTATTGCTTTCAATATTCTCAACATTGGTCGTTTAAAATTATGTGCTGCATGTTTGGGTGGAAGTAAGAGAGCCACCACAACAACTGTTCAATATGCCATTCAAAGAGAACAGTTCAAGATCTCTATTTCAAAGTTTGGAGCGATCAAACATAAGCTGGCAGAAATGGCGATTCGCATCTGGGTTTCTGAAACAGGATTGTATCGTGCTGCTAAGTGGATCGATGATAAAGAGAAAGAGTTATTCGACAGTGGCAAACCTTTCAATGAAGCGTTGTTGGGTGCTGCAGAAGAATATGCTATCGAATGTGCGATATTAAAAGTATTTGGCAGTGAAACATTGGATTTTGTAGTGGATGAAGGTGTACAGGTGCACGGTGGAAATGGTTTTAGTGATGAGTATGAAATTTCCAAAGCTTATCGTGACAGTCGTATTAACAGAATTTATGAAGGAACGAATGAGATCAATCGTTTGCTCACTTTGGATATGACACTGAAGAGAGCCATGAAAGGCAAACTCGATTTGATGACGCCGGCAATGAATGTTCAGAAAGAACTGATGAGTATTCCTGATTTTGGAAGTGAAGATGAAGGCGTTTTTGCAAAGGAATTGAAGTACATATCCAACTTTAAAAAAGCAATTCTAATGACTGCAGGTGCTGCAGTTCAAAAGCTGATGATGAAGCTGGATAAAGAGCAGGAAGTGCTGATGAACATTGCTGACATGGCGATAGAAACATATCACTGCGAAAGTGCTTTGCTGCGAGTGATGAAACTGGTTGAACATACAGGTGAAGAAGCCAACAGCCTTTTCATTGATATGATGCGAACTTATATCTACGATGCTGCAGACAGGATCAATAAATCAGCAAAAGATGCCTTGAACAGTTTTGCAGAAGGAGATGAACTGAGAATGATGCACATCGGCATCAAGCGTTTCACCAAAGTCGAGCCATTCAATACAAAAGAAGCAAGACGCAGAATTGCAGATAAAATGATCGCTGAGAACAGGTATTGTTTCTAACAGGTCAGATCATTAAATAAAAAGTCCAGCCGTAAGCTGGACTTTTTATTTATACAACTATCGAATGTTGATCTTTGAAAGGATCATCGTCGTCTGTTTCGGTATTATCGATGTAATAGGTTCCAATTTTCTTACTTTCTTTTTTATATCCTATAAACAATGCAATAATCACTGCCAGTGCAGCAACACCATACCAGATCGGGAAACGCTCATCCATCACTTCTTTACTTAGTTTACCTTGTTTACTCAACACATACATCATGGTAACGGCAAACCCATTGTTGAGGAAGTGAGCTAAAATAGAAAGCCAGATGCTTTTGCTGTAATAAAACATGAAACCCAGCATTATTCCCAGGAACAATCTTGATAAAAATCCATAATAAGAAAAGTGAATAGCACTGAAGATGATGCTGGTGATGATGATGCCCACCCATGCAGACCTTGTCCACTTTACCATTAATTGCTGCATCGCACCCCGGAAGATGAGCTCTTCAAATATGGCTGGCGCCAAACCAATTACGATCAGCGAAAACAGGTATTCACCAAACGTTTTCATATTAGCGATCACCATCACCTGGTCTACATACGCTTTCTCCATCTTCTCAAACATCGCTTTCGCTTTTGCCGAGATAGGAATATGATTGGTGAGTTCTGCCAGTGCGCCGCTCAGGTAAAATCCTGCAAAAACCATTGCTATTACCAATCCAACCTGCGATATATTGAACTTTGTTTTTAAACCCAGATGTTTCACCGGCTGTTTGTTCACGATCCTGGCAAAAACAAAAGCAGGAACAATGAACATTATCATAGAAGAAACAAGTTGTACCACTTTCACTGCATCGGCGTTAGCAGGGTTCAACATTCCTTTTTCCATATCCATTAAACTGCCGCCAACCATTGATGACCAAAGCACTATCGCCGCGGCACCTGCTAAAATAAAACCACCGATCAATAATCCAATTAGGATAAAAAACTGCGAAAAGTAGGGGATACGAGTTCCTGAATTCATAGAGTGAAAGATAAGACAGTAAATTTGCCGCGAAATACCGCATTTGTAGCCACTTCAGCGAAATAATTTATACTGGCGGCTCGGCATACATTCATTTTATGGTTAAGATCGGCAATATATCATTACCTGAGTTTCCTTTATTACTTGCTCCCATGGAGGATGTGAGTGATCCACCTTTTCGGGCAGTTTGTAAAGACAATGGTGCCGATCTCATGTACACCGAGTTCATTTCGAGTGAAGGTTTGATCCGTGATGCGATAAAAAGTCGGCGCAAGCTCGACATATTCGAATATGAACGTCCGGTAGGCATTCAAATATTTGGTGGCGATGAAGAAGCACTGGCTTTGAGTGCCAGGATCGTTGAAACAGTAAATCCTGATCTGCTCGATATAAATTTCGGATGTCCTGTAAAAAAAGTTGCCTGTAAAGGAGCCGGTGCAGGTGTATTGAAAGATGTGGACCTGATGGTTCGTCTAACAGATGCTGTTGTAAAAAGCACATCACTTCCTGTTACGGTAAAAACAAGATTGGGTTGGGATGAAAAAAGCCTGAACATAGAAGAAGTTGCAGAACGTTTACAGGATGTTGGTATCAAAGCATTGGCAATTCACGGCAGAACAAGAGCACAGATGTACAAAGGTGAAGCCGATTGGACATTGATCGCCAAGGTGAAGAACAATCCTCGTATCAATATCCCGATCTTTGGTAACGGCGATATTGATTCTCCGCAAAAAGCGTTGGAATATAAAAATCGTTATGGTGTTGATGGAATTATGATCGGTCGTGCTGCCATCGGTTATCCATGGATATTCAACGAGATAAAACATTATTTCCAAACAGGAGAATTGCTTCCTTCTCCAACCATCGAAGACAGGGTTGCTGTTTGTAAAAAACACTTACAAAAATCAGTTGAGTGGAAAGGACCGATCGTTGGCATCAATGAAATGAGAAGGCATTACGCCAATTACCTCAAAGGTTTACCTGGTATTAAAGATTATCGCAACAGGCTTGTTACTTTAAAAGAAATGGAAGAAGTAGAAGCTGTGTTGGATGAGATCTTAGTGAACTATCGTGACTTTCAGCCGGAGAGAACGCCGATACAGTTGATCAATTATCATGAGAAATGCCCGGTGTAGCTAATAGATTAAAAAGTAGGAGTTGAAGAGATTTTTTATGTATCCATATTCCACTTATCTATTTAGCTTACGTTGCGTCGCACTCTTCAACTTTCAGATCTTTATTGAGCATTTGCCGGCACCCTTTATCTCTTTTCCTCCTTCAATCTCTTAGTTAAATTCATTTTCCTATTCTCTCATCTCCATTTTTGATCATCTCGCAAGCCTTCTTCACCTTTTGTTCAAAATCGTCCAGGTCTTCACTGATGAAAATCCATGTATTCTCTTCACCGTCCAGGTCAAACTCCATTCTTGAACGATGTATCTCCTGTTGCAGTGCTTCGAAATATTCAGCTTTTGTTGCCACCAATACACCATTGAATTGCGGTTCAATTTCCCTGTCTCTTAGCAACATCAATATCTTCCTGCCATTCATCAATGCGTAACAACCCAACAGCTTACGGATCTTTGGACGAACAGGATACAATTCCCTCAGCACGAAATCATAAGGCACTTCGTAATTCATCGGCTTCATTTTTCTATTGCAGCGATCACTTCTTCACTCATTGGAGAAACGCCGGGATCAAAATAATTCAATAGCACACCATCTTCACTAACCAAATACTTTGAAAAATTCCACGTAGGTTCCTGGTTATTCCAGCCATTCTTTTTCTGATCACTCAGCCAGCTAAACACTTCGTTCTGGTCATCACCAATAACAGAACTCTTCTTTGCCAAAGGAAAACTTACGCCAAAGTTTAGTTTACAAAAAGCGGCGATTTCCTCATCACTGCCTTTCTCCTGTTCTTTAAAATCGTTAGCCGGAAACCCGATCACCAAAACTTTATTACCGAATTGTTCGTGCAGTTTCTGCAGATCTTCATACTGATTGGTATAACCGCAATTACTCGCTGTATTTACGAGCAAAGCTTTTTTTCCTTTGAGATCAGAGAAATGGCAGGTTTTTCCATCATTCAACGTGATGCTCAGCTCATAAAAAGAAACCGGAGGTTTTATAAGGCTTGTATTTTTCATAGAACTGATTTTATTACCGGTTAGCCGGGTAAACTTCATCCACAGTGGATAAGCCAGTTTTAATATCCTTTGCTTTATTGTCACACGTTCAAAGGTATTTCATTCATATTAGAAATGTTTTTGCAAGCTCAACACGTACCTTTGCTGCCCTACGGCAAAAAGCATGGCAGTATCCTTCATTAAAAGGCGACAAGGTGAGAAAAGGGCAGAGATGAGTTTTGTTGATCATCTTGAAGAGCTCAGGTGGCATATCATCCGTTCGTTGATCGCTGTATTGGTGATCGCTGTTGTGATCTTTTTCAACATACAATGGGTGTTTGATAATATCATTGCCGGTCCCATTAATCCAAATTTTGCGAGTTATAAATACCTGTGCCAGTTCAGCCATTTTTTACATATCGGTGAAACATTGTGCATGACACCGGTTCGGGTGAAGATGATCAGTAACGAATTTGGCGGACAGTTCTTCAGTAGTTTCAGTATCGCTTTTATTGGTGGATTGATTGGTGCATTTCCTTACATTTTCTGGGAGTTCTGGCGATTTGTAAGACCAGCACTTCGTCCGGGTGAATTGAAACATACCAAATTTGTGATCTTCTGGGTATCGTTTTTCTTTTTCCTTGGAGGTGCTTTTGGATATTTTATACTTGGCCCTTTCACATTTAATTTCTTAGCCAGCTTCCAGATAAGCGGATTGAACCTGGTTGATACTTTACCTACTATTAAAGATTACATCGATAATCTTACGAATATCATTCTGGGTTGCGGAATTGCTTTCGAAATGCCGGTACTGGCTCATGTGCTTACAAGAGTGGGTATCATCACTCCATCATTCTTAAAACGATCAAGAAAATATGCGATCGTTATAATACTGCTTGCTGCAGCCATCATTACGCCAAGTCCAGACTGGATCAGCCAGGCTATCGTTTTCTTCCCGCTATATTCTTTGTTTGAGCTGGGTATTTTCATCTCCGGCAGAGTGTACAAAGAAGAACAGAAGAAAGAGCTGCAGGAATGGAGTTAAATATTATTTCTTTCTTAGATCAAGATTGTGGAAGTAAGAAATTCTCGCTGTATGCACAGATCTGTACCTATTGCCTGAAGCCAGTTGTTGAAACATATTCATATAGCCGAACTGGATATTATCGCTCTTATTAACGTTATAAGCAAAGCCTGCAAAAAAGCGATTCTGGTCAAACGTATTGTACACTACCTGTTTACCAAAATTGATGTGTACTTCGTCATTCAGGATAAAAGAAAAGCTGCCGGCATTGCCATCTTTTTTATCGAGTGGTACCTGCAGTAAAAAATTATAACGCAGCCTGTAGTTGAATGCATAGCCGGAACCAAGTGTTGAATCATTCGCATAATTGCGGCGAAATCTTTCTTCCAGTCTTATCAATTGCATTGTTCTCAACCTGCCATACTTCGTATGCCATTGAATCTGTTGCCACGGACGATGTTCGGGCTGCGAAATTTTTCGGCTGTCGGCGGGGTAAATGTTGATGTATGCATATCCTGCTGTAAGTTTTGTGGCATCGTTCAGGTAATAGGTAATACCCGGACGAACCATGAAGATCGAAAGATCATCAAAGAAATCTTCCTTTGTTCTCAGGTGAACATCCAGCCAGAAGCCCCAGTTTTTAGATATTCTTGTCTGATTCAGATATCCCAGCCAAACCTGCTGCTCAGGCGATACTTGTTTGGTTTGTGCATTGGCTGATAAAACGATAAAAAAGAAAAAAAATACCAGTCCCGATCTCATAGCGCAAAAGTATTTGATGCGTTTTATTTGAGCGGGAGAGACACAACAATAATCATACTTCTGACTAATAAATGTCATTCGACGACGATGGAGGGGCAGGTAACTTGCATCATAATTCAACGATTACTGTTTGCAGCTTGCCACAGAGGGATAAAGCACCTCCTGTGTATGTTTTGCTGTAAACGAACGATAAATTCTTTGTTATGACACCGCAAGTAAAAGACATTGAACAGTTAACTACTACGCAACAACTTGCTGCAGAAGCCATTAATACTACTCCTGAAAAGATCGACCTTTTTCCCAACCTCGAAGCCTGGGAGCCCAACTACGAAGAGATCTATGGTTTTTGCGAGGATATGGATTAATAGACCGGATTAAAGTCCTTGATCTTCAACAATTTTCGCTGAAGCAATTCGGTATGTGAGATTGCATTCGCTGCTTATTGTACAATATAGCTTTTATAAGTGTGCGATGCCAACCCGAAAGATTGATTCTGGAGGGTAAGCTCAACTTTATAATAGAACCGGCCGTTGCTCAAAATCTTTTCTTCCAAATACCTTAGCAAAATTATACTAAAAAAATTAGTTTAGTTCAAAATTAATTCTATCTTTATCCTCCTCAATTATATTTGAAGACTAAACGAAATTTTATGAGCAACGCAGACAAACTCAAAGCACTGAAACTCACGATAGATAAGATAGATAAGGATTTTGGCAAGGGCAGCGTAATGATGATGAATGAGCGTGGTGAGCGTGAAATGGAAGTGGTTTCGACCGGTTCTATTGGTCTTGACACTGCTTTGGGTGTTGGCGGAGTTCCTAAAGGAAGGATCGTTGAGATCTATGGTCCTGAATCTTCCGGTAAAACAACAATTGCTACGCATATTATTGCCGAAGCACAGAAAAAAGGTGGCATTTGTGCCATTATAGATGCCGAGCATGCGTTCGACAGTGCTTATGCCCAGAAATTGGGTGTTGATGTAGATAATCTATTGATCTCTCAACCAGATTATGGTGAACAGGCTTTGGAAATCGCTGATCGTTTGATCCTTTCCGGTGCATTGGATGTGGTGGTGATCGATTCTGTTGCCGCATTGGTTCCAAAAGGAGAATTGGAAGGTGAAATGGGTGACAGCAAAATGGGCTTGCAGGCAAGATTGATGAGCCAGGCTTTGAGAAAACTTACAGCTACCATCTCTAAAACAAATACAGTCTGCATTTTCATTAACCAGCTAAGAGAGAAGATCGGTGTTATGTTCGGAAATCCTGAGACAACTACCGGTGGTAATGCTTTGAAGTTCTATTCTTCTGTTCGTCTGGATATTCGTCGTATGGCTCAGATCAAAGACGGTGATGAAGCAGTTGGTAATCGTGTGAAAGTGAAAGTGGTAAAGAATAAGGTGGCTCCTCCTTTCCGTGCTGCAGAATTCGATATCATCTTCGGAGAAGGTGTAAGCAAAGTGGGCGAGATCATCGATATGGGAGTTGAACTCGGCATCGTGAACAAGAGCGGAAGCTGGTTCAGCTATGAAACCAATAAGCTGGGACAAGGAAGAGAAGCAGTGAAAAGCTTATTGCAAGATAATCCTGAGTTAGCCAACGAGATCGAAGGAAAGATCAGGGTTAAGATCGCTGAAGCACAGGCTTCTTAAGAATTGCAATTTGATGGGTTAGTAAATATAAAAATCCCGCTTTTCCAGGCGGGATTTTCTATTAAATAGCTTCTTATGTTTCGTAAAGCAAACTAATATCCTTTTACTGCTGCTTTTAGTATTGAATCTTTTTGTGCCGGAGTAAGACCGTATTTGAATTTATACAAAGTGGTTTCCCAATCTCCATAGTTGGCATTCGGTAGAACAATGAACTTATTACCGAATTGTGGTGCTAAACCATTCGTAGCTGCAGAGCGTTCTTCTGAAGTTTTTTTATCGAATAAAAAAGAGAAATCTGATAAGTTATCACCAAGCAATAAAACCACTTCATGTGTTGCAGTTACCTGTTGTCTTCTTGCTTCTTTACCGGATGTTCCGGCTTTGGTTAACAGGTGTGCCTCATCTGCATTGGGAAAGCCAAACTTTTTCAGGTTTTGCAACGTACCCGAACGTTCGTTTTGTTCCCTGTTGGTGATGTAAAATATCTCTACATTATTCGATGCGGCATATTGTAAAAAAGCCAAAGCTCCGGGAACTGTATCTGACACTGCAAGGCCAGTAAACTCTGCCCAGGTTGCAGGTGTATAATCGCTTCCCTGCAAAGCTCGTTTTGCGGCGTAGCTGCTATTGTCTAAAACTGTTTCATCAATATCTGTAATGATGGCTTTAGGCTTTCCATTGTTCATTGTGAGCGATTGACCAAGGCGGAAATAGGCAATATTGTAAGCCTGGTAACACAATGCTTTATACTCAGCGGCACGTTGCTGGAAAACGGTGGTAAACAATTTTCCATCTACCACTACAGAATTCTGTTGAACTCCTTGTGATTGTTTGATTGAAGAGCAGGCAGTTAGAATAATAGAAAAGATCAATACAGCTTTTTTCATACACACATTTTTTACGAGGTGCAAAGATAGGCGGAAGAGAAGCTGCTCAATATTCCTACAGTAAAAGTGTCACGCTGAAGACGTGATAAATGCGACGCAACAAGTGTTAAATAGTACCACTTCAGCTGACTTCATAGTAAATTTGTTATCCTTCTATGAAATTCAATTTACAATCAGAATACAAGCCATCAGGCGATCAACCGAATGCCATCAATCAATTAACTGAAGGCATTATAAATGGTGAACAGTACCAAACGTTATTGGGCGTTACCGGTTCAGGTAAAACATTTACGATGGCAAATGTGATCCAGAATGTGCAGCGACCAACATTGGTGTTAACGCATAATAAAACATTGGTGGCTCAGTTGTATGGTGAGTTCAAACAATTTTTCCCGGATAATGCTGTTGGTTATTTTGTTTCTTACTATGATTACTATCAGCCTGAAGCTTACATGCCGGTAAGCGATACATATATTGAAAAAGATCTCAGCATCAATGAAGAGTTAGATAAATTACGATTACAGGCAACAGCTGAATTACTAAGTGGTAGAAGAGATATTATTGTTGTAGCCAGTGTGAGTTGCATTTATGGTATTGGTAATCCGACAGAGTTTGCAAATAATGTTGTGAGACTAGAACGAGGTCAAAATGTTTCAAGGCAAGGGTTCTTACACTCATTGGTAAATGGATTGTATAATCGTTCACAGGACGAATTTAAACGAGGAACATTCAGAGTAAAAGGAGATACGGTTGATATCAATCTTCCTTATGTAGATTATGGATATCGCATCACTTTCTTTGGTGATGAGATCGAAGAAATAGAAACCCTTGAAACTGCAACAGGAAAACGAATTGCAAAGCTGGATACTGCTGCGATATTTCCTGCCAATTTATATGTAGCACCAAAGAACATGTTGCAGCAGATCATGCATGAGATACAGGATGAGATGATGCTGCAGGTAGAATATTTTAAATCGCAGAATAAATTCATCGAAGCTCAACGATTGAAAGAGAGAGTTGAATATGATCTTGAAATGATTCGTGAATTGGGCTTTTGTAATGGTATCGAGAACTATTCAAGATTTTTCGACAGAAGAGTTCCTGGTACACGGCCTTTCTGTTTACTTGATTATTTTCCGAAAGATTTTCTCTGCATCATTGATGAGAGCCATCAAACCATTCCACAGGTAGCAGGAATGTATGGAGGCGACAGAAGCAGGAAAATGGTATTGGTTGACTTTGGATTCCGGCTTCCATCAGCTTTAGATAACCGTCCGCTGAATTTTCATGAATTTGAAAATCTTGTTGGACAAACTGTTTTTGTTAGTGCAACACCGGGAGATTATGAATTGGAAAAATGTGAAGGTGTGGTTGTTGAACAAGTGGTAAGACCAACGGGATTGCTGGATCCGCCAATTGATATTCGTCCTTCTGTAAACCAGATCGATGATCTGTTGGATGAGATCGATAAACGGGTTACTAAAGGTGATCGTGTTTTGGTGACAACGTTAACGAAGCGAATGGCGGAAGAGATGGATAAATACCTGCATCGTATCAACATCAAATCAAAATACATTCACAGTGAAGTCGATACTCTTGAAAGAGTAGAGATACTCCGACAACTTCGTTTGGGTGAGATCGATGTTTTGGTTGGTGTGAATTTATTGAGAGAAGGTTTGGACTTGCCGGAAGTTTCTTTGGTTGCTATTCTTGATGCAGATAAAGAGGGCTTTCTTCGTAATGAAAGATCACTTACTCAAACTGCAGGTAGAGCTGCAAGAAATGCTGAGGGTTTGGTGATCTTCTATGCTGATTCGATGACAGAGAGCATGCAGAAAACGATTGATGAAACCAATAGAAGAAGAGAAAAACAGATTGCTTATAATATTGAACATAATATTACTCCACGAACAGTGAAGAAATCTACTGAGCAGATATTTGCTCAAACTTCTGTTCTGGATATCAAAGGTTACGATCCTAAAAAGCCATATACCATCCAGGGTGACCAGGAACTTGTTTCAAGAGCTGCAGAAGAACAGGCAGATTATAAGACCATCCCACAAATGGAGAAAGCCATTGCAAGAGTGAAGAAAGAAATGGAAAAAGCAGCAAGAGATCTTGACTTTATTGAAGCTGCAAGATTGAGAGATGAAATGTTCAGGATGCAGAAGGAGTTGGAGGGAATGAAATGAACGTGATGAAATAGATTTGGAAAGATTGGATTAGGAGAAAATCATACTCTCCTCCTAATCCACAAAATCTTTTAAATCCTAGTTCTTCAGCTTCACCAAAATTGGCCCGGGATCATTGCTCTCCGGTTTCAGCGTTTGTAAATATTTATAGATCGCTTTCAATTCAACATCACTCATTCTTTTAAAAGGACCCCACGGCATGGCACTATGCGGATTTAGTTTTCCCTGCCTGAATCTTTCAATGAATTTTTGTTCTGACCAGTCTTTGATATGTCCATCCTGCGGATCAGGTGTGATGTTGGGTGTAACAACTTCATAGTTTTTAGGATCGATGATGCTCTCCATATGAAAACCTCCGGCATAAGCCGCACCAATGAAAGCGCCTGTTTTCAGATCTCTGTTTGTATGGCAACCCCGGCAATTAGAAACGCTGTTAGCAAGATATTGTCCGTATTCAACTAAGGTATCAGGAGTGATGGTTTTTTGTGGAGTTCCTTCAGGACCTACAGGTTTTATAAGAAATGCATTGGCAACATATCCCAATGGATTCAATTTTCTGATCTTGATCTCATTCTTTACCGGTTTTGTTGTTCTCAGGTAAGAGATCACAGCAGTAAGATCATCATCACTCAAATTTTGAAATGGCATGAACGGAAACAATGCTCTTCCGTCTCTTCCAACACCATAACGCAATGATCTTGCAATTTCCTGGTCAGAGAAATTTCCGATTCCTGTTGCATCATTAGTGATGTTGGGTGCCTGGAGTGTTCCGAGTGGAAGATTAAACACTCTTCCACCGTGTAGCGACACTTCTTTACCTAAAGCAACATCAGCGTATAAACTTTCTGGAGCATGGCAATCGGCACAATGAGCAGAACTGGTAACGAGGTAACGTCCTCTTTCAATTACTGCGCTGTCTTTCGAAGCATGAATGTCTGGATAAGGGGCGTCATAATTCTTATATTGAAGTGCCCATACTGTTATAACAAGGGCTACAACGAGAAATAGCAAGGACAGCCCGGTCCATTTTAAGAACTTTTTCATGGTGTTTATTTAAGTGGTTTAAAGGATTGGGCAGCAAATCTATATATAACAACATATAACGTATTTTCATATTGTTGAACGGTTTGATATTTGGAGGAACGGCTTGTAATGTTTGATGAATAGTGAATAGAAAGTACAAGTGTGCGACGCAACTAAAGCTTCATTCATATTCTGATGATGATACCATAAAAAAATTAACATGCATAGACATCTTACATCATGGTTTAGTCCTGCTTTGCAAAAAGAAATGCCCATTGCAACCTATGGTCATTTTGGATTTGCTGTTTTGATGATCCCGACTGCAGCAGCAGATTATTTAGAGTATGAACGTTTTCAATTGATGGATCACCTGGCTCCTTTGATCAACAGTGGAAAGGTGAAATTGTATAGTATCGAAAGCATCAATAAAGAAAGCTGGTTGAACAATGAAATGATCCCGGAACATAAAGCGATTCGTCAAAACCAGTTCAATCAATATGTGTTTGAAGAAGTGATTCCTTATATCCGTAATACATCAAGTCCGGATACATTTATTTATACCTGCGGTGCTTCATTTGGTGCCTTGCATGCCATGAACTTATTCCTGAAACGACCAGATATCATTAACGGTGCTATCAGCATGAGCGGTGTGTATGATCTTACAGAATACACGAAAGGATTTTGGGACGAACAGGTTTATTTCAACAGCCCGATACATTACATTCCTAATTTAACTGATCCGAATTATTTAGATAAGATCAAGTCAAGCCATCATATACATATCTACACAGGAAGCGGAGATTATGAAGATCCCGAAGCAAACAGGAGATTTTCCCAGGTTTTATGGGATAAAGGCATCTGGCACGACCTTGATATTTGGGGTCCGGATGTAAAACATGATTGGGATACCTGGCGAAAAATGCTGCCATATATACTGGAAACCAAGTTCTAAACCTGGCAGCTGCTTTTGGCTTTTGGTTTGTGTTGATAGCATACTATGCTGAAAGTTCAGTCTAAACCTTTACGGATCTTTTTACGTGTAGTGCTGGGATTGATGATCCTGGTAATTCTGCTCTTTGCAGGATTGTCTATTTATATTGAATCGAACAAGGCAGCACTGTTAAACAAAGTTCGCAAAGGCATCAGCGAGAATCTTCGTGGGGATATACAATATCAAAAAGCAGATATCACTATCTGGAAAAATTTTCCATTCGTGGGTTTGCGATTATATGATGTGAGCCTGGAAGATTCAGTATACCGCATGCCGATGTTCAGGATGAAGGAAGTGCATCTGGAAGTGAGCCTGTTGCAACTGGTAAAGAAAGATACTGAGTTGCGAAATCTTCAACTATCAGATGGCGTTATTCATTTATTTACTGATACTTCCGGCTACACCAATAAATATCTTACTGAATTACGAAAGAAAAAAGATACCACGATCAAGCGAGGCATTTTATTGAATCATGCTTCTTTAAAGAATGTTCAATTGATCCTCGAAAACCGAAAACGAAATAAACTGTTTGATTTTCTTTTTAAAAAACTTGATGCAGACATAGCATCAACAAGGGATGTTGTAAAGATCGAACTGGATAATGATGCATTCATCAACAGCATGGCATTTTCTCTTGAGAAAGGAAGCTATTTAAAAAGCCAACCTATCAGGATGAATATTGATCTTATGTATGATAAAACTGCAGCCACACTTTCTTTTGATGAGGAAACTTTTGAACTGAATGATCATGACTACCTGATGAAAGGAAAGTTCATGTTGAGAGGTGACGGTTATTTTGATCTTGATATAAAAACAAAAGATGCTCCCTTTCAAAAATTGCAATCTGTTTTCTCAAATAATATTGGTTCCAAGCTTCGTAAATTCAATATTGAAAAACCGATTGATGTACAGGCTCACCTGAATGGTCCTTTGGGATATAAAACCGTTCCTAAAGTATATGCCAGCTGGACAGTAAAGAATAATACACTTACAACAGATGTCGCTCAGTTCAGTAATTGCAGTTTCACCGGGAGTTTTTCAAATGAAAAAGTAAAGGGTGCTGGATTCAGTGATCAAAACTCAGCGGTAGTATTGCAAAGTTTTTCCGGTAACTGGGATGGCATTGCATTAAACGGAAAGAACATAAGTGTAACAAACCTTATCGATCCTTATATCAATTTTTCATTGAGCTCTGCGACAAGCCTGCAAACACTTGATAAAAAGATCGGACTTGAAACCATTGACCTGCTTTCAGGTTCTGCAGCATTGAATTTATCATACGCTGGTCCGTTGATCACTGATATTTCCATCCTCGACAGGTTGAATGGAAAACTTCAATTCAATAATGCACAAATAAGGTATGTGCCTCGAGGTTTTACTTTCACCAACTGCAGTGGTAATGTTCTTTTCTCTGATAATAGTGTTGATATAAAGGATCTACGATGTGAGCTGGGTAAAACACAATTCATTGTGAATGTTGAAGGCAATAATCTCAGTGGGCTCTCAGCAAAAGACGCAAGTAAAGCTTCCATAACAGCCAACCTCTATGTTCCATTTTTAGATGTGAGCCAGCTTGCTGGGCTATTCAAAACAAAAAGATCTGTTGCTGTTGCAAAAGCAAGATCAAGACAGCTTATTAAAACAGCTTCAGGCATCGATAATATGATGGATCATGGAGCGTTAGCAGTAAACATCAAAGCAGCAAAAGTTCAATACAAAAAATTCATTGGAGAAAATCTCAACGGCAATATCGTTTTTGCAAATGAGAACATGTACTTAAATAATGTTTCAATCGCTCATGCAAACGGAAAGCTGGATATAACCGGAAACATTTTGCAAACACCATCTTCTAATCTTGCAACAACAAAAGTTTCGATGCAGAATGTAGATGTAAAAAAATTATTTGCTGCCTTTGATAATTTCGGGCAGGATGGTATTCAGTCCGACAATTTACAAGGCACACTCAACGCTTTTACAAATGTTTCTCTTTTGTTTGATGCTGCAGGTAAAATGCTTCCCGGAACTTTAAAAGGTACCGTAGATTTTTCATTGAAGAATGGCGCATTGAATAACTATGAGCCCATCATGGATATACGTAAATCCATTTTCAAAAATGCCAACATGAGTCATGTAACATTTGCAGAACTCAAGAATCGATTGGAAGTAGATGGTTATAAGATCAAGATCAATCGAATGGAAATTCAATCCTCAGCGATTGGAATGTTTGTAGATGGTTTGTACGACATCAAAAAAGAAGAGACAAAGATCAATATCCAGGTTCCGCTTAAAGGATTGAAACGAGACAGCACTTACATTCCTCAAAACATTGGCCTCGATAAAAAAGCAGGAACCAGCGTTTATCTCGAAGGAAAAGTAGATAAGAAAACAGGTAAAGTAAAATTCGGATTGAACACAACAAGAACGTTACGCAAACTCATTTAACGAAGCTTTTCTAAAATTGCTTTTTTGTCTTCTTCACTTAAACAGCCTTTGCAATGTTCATCAACTTTGCAAATATTATCTTTTAACCATTGATCCTGTTGCTTAAATATTCTGCACAATCCGCAAACCAGAAGATGATATGATAACTGGAAGTTTTGCCAAAAGCCCAGCGAGCCTTCCTCTTTTTTGCACATATATTCTGCTGCCTTTTTACAGCTGATATTCAACGCTTTCATTTGACGAACCAGTTTTTTTCAAGGCAGGCACGAAGCTGAACCTTTGCTCTATGTAATAATACCCAGTAGTTGGACGGTGTTATGTTTAGCTCCTTACATATCTCTTCACTTTCCATTCCTTCCATATACTTCATAGTGAAGACCGCATTTTGCATTTCCTTGAGTTTGCTTTTGCATTTCTCCAACACTTCATAAAACTCTTTTGCTTCAATGGGATTGTTGTAATCAACGCCCCATTCTTTTGGCTGTGTTTCTTTCGCCCAATGTCCACCTTCTTCAAAATAAGGATCGTCATCAGCCATACCTGGAAAACTATCTGTAAGCCTGTTCACTGCTTTACGATAATGGTCAATGATCTTGTTCTTTAAGATTGTGAACAACCAGTTCTTCTCAGATATTTCGCCTTTGAAAGTTTTTATATTTCGCCATGCAGCAAGGAAAGTTTCCTGCACAAGATCTTTCGCCACATCGCTGTCACTCACACGGGGAAGTGCATACCTGTACAGCATATCACTATAACTATTTACCCATTCAGTTGCTTTCTGCTCAAACATTATTATTATACCAGCTTTAGATCGTTGTGCATCGTCTGTTGCGTCGCAATCCTTTCATCGTTCGGAGCATTATGCAACAGTTGAGCATTTCAAAAATAAGTAAACTCAATCCAATAAAAGAATGTAGGTCATGTGGCTAAGCATAACATATTTCTATGCTGATAGGGATAAGGAAGTTTCAACTATGAATTTGCCACCGGCGGAACTTTCTTCCGCCGTTTCGGAATTTTCAGATAACTTTTATTGGGTTCATCATCTGTTCCAAATAATCTTCCCCAAGGCTTAAGATCATCTACACGATCAAATATTACTTTACAAATGGCCAATGCAGGAATGCTTAGGAACATTCCACCAATACCACACAATGCACCACCAATTAAAACTCCGATGATCGATATCAGTGAGTTGAGCTGAACTTTAGTTCCAATGATCCATGGAACAAGAATGTTGTTATCAATAAACTGAACTACAAGTAATATTACACTCGACCATATCAATAATGGAAGCGAAGTAGTATTAGAATAAATAACGAGTGCAGAAAATATGAGCTGTACAATTCCTCCAATGTATGGTATCATGTTCAGCAAAGCACCAAGAATTCCCAGCATTGCTGCATAAGGAGCTCCAAGTAATAATAATCCAACGCTATTCATCAAGGCAACGATGCCCGTTTCGATCATCAACCCAACAACAAAATGCTGAATAACGTTTTTTATCTCACGGATCACCTCTCTTACTCTTTCAGTATGTTCTTCTCTGAAAAGTTCCACCAGGAATTGCAATAACATCGGACGGTAATACATTAACAAGAAAACATAGATCGGTATCAATGTCATTGTTAGCACCGATGCTGTGATCAGGTTCACCGTTCCTGCTGTTCCAAGATTGTTGATCGTTTCTGTTTTAGCACTTTCCAGCATTTTGTCCTGCTGTTTGTATGCAATACCAAATGTTTGATATGTCCATTGTTTGATCTCACGCCAAAGGGTGTTCAGGTTTCTTTCAATCGCAGGAATATCGCTCATAAAAGAAGCCACCTGTCTCGAAACAAAGTCAACAATTCCATAAACGAATAACACTGCAAAGAAAATTGCCAGTAAAATGGCGACAGCTTTCGGTACACGACATCGTACAAGGAATATTTCCAGTGGTCTTAATAGAATGGAAAACAAAAAGGAAAATCCTAAGGGAACTAAAATGCTTTGTCCATAGAAGATTCCATAGAACAAAAGAAACAAGGCCAAAAGTATAAATGCGATCTTGGCGTAATAAGGAATAGTAAATGTTTGTTGGGTCATTGCCGGTTCTTACACCAGCATAAGCAATAAATTATGTGCCAGAGCTTTAGATACGATAACTAAAGGCATTGATATTCATTCCTGCCCCAACTGAGGCAAATAATACCACATCTCCTTTCTCAAGTTTGTGATTGTCCATTTTTCCTCGTTGTACAAGATCATACAATGTTGGAACAGTGGCTACTGAGCTGTTACCAAACTTATGAATGTTCATCGGCATGATGTGCTGAGGTGCTTCTTTCATACCATAGAGCTTGTACATTGCTTTGATGATGCCTTCATCCATCTTTTCATTTGCCTGGTGAAGGAAAACTTTCTTTAGATCTTTTATATCAACTCCACTTTTGTCCAGGCATTCTTTCATTGCCAAAGGCACATGTTTCATTGCATACTCATACACTTTTCGGCCTTTCATTTTTATATACCTGACCCTTGGATCTGAACCGGGGAAATAAGATTTACCCATATAGATATAATCAACCTCGTCAGTGCAGTGAGATTGTGCTGCAGTTCCTAAAATACCACTTCCGTTTTCATCTACTTCTTTTGCTTCTACTACAACTGCACCGGCACCATCAGAAAAGATCATGCTGTCCCTGTCGTACACATCGATCACACGGCTCAGGGTTTCTGTTCCAACAACCAAACATTTTTTTGCAACACCTGCTTTGAAGAATGCATCAGCATTGATCATTCCCTGCACCCAACCTGGGCAACCAAATAATACATCGTAAGCAATGCAGGAGGGATTTTTTATTCCAAGCGAATGTTTGATGCGGGAAGCAATAGCGGGAACATTATCTGTTTGAATCGTATGCTTGATCACATTACCAAAATTCTGTGCTACGATTATCTGGTCTATGGTTTCAGGATCAACTCCACTATTTTCAACCGCTTCTTTTGCTGCCCAATAACCTATTGCTGCAGAATCAAGATCACAGGATGCGTAGAGTCTTTCTTCAATGCCTGTTATCTGCCTGAATTTTTCTACTACTTCTGTAGGCGGAGTTTCAATTCGCTTATGATCTTCTGCGTAAAAATCATGCACCGTGAAATCTCTGTTGGTCTTCACCTCGGTAGGAACATAACAACCAGAACCTGTAATTACACTTCTAATGGGCATCGGCATTCATTTAACGGCAAAGTAAAAACTAAGAGCGGCGAAGCTATGATACAAAAAGACTAACATTTATAAGTTAGATCATTTTTTCTTTGAAAGTAACGACAGGTCACTTTCTTCTTTCACAATGGTGTTGCTCAATCTTCCTAAACCTGTGATCTCCATCTCTACCACATCACCTTCCTGCAGCCATTGTTCCTGGTAATTCGGATCATTCAATTTTCCTGTTCCGTTCAGTTCAAGAAAACAACCTGTTCCAACCGTTCCGCTTCCGATCACATCACCAGCTTGCAAATTCGTACCATAAGCAGCTCGTTCAATGATCTCGGCAAATGTCCAATCCATATCTCCCAAATTTCCCTGGCTCACTTGTACACCATTCACCCAGCATTTCATATCAAGATTCCAGCTTTTGCCGGTGTGTCCTTCTTTACACGGAATTTCATATTGCTCCAGCTCGTCAATAGTCACCAGCCACGGACCAATAACTGTAGCGAAATCTTTTCCCTTGGCTGGTCCAAGATTCAGCAGCATTTCTTCCATCTGTAAACGTCTTGCACTCATATCGTTCATGATCATCAGGCCACCAATGTAGTCATCTGCTTCTTCGGCAGTGATATTTCTGGCTGACCTGCAGATCACCACTGCTGCCTCTAATTCAAAATCGAGTTTCTCAAAATGATCCGGCATACAATAAACATCTCCCGGACCTTGTATGCTATGATGATTGGTAAAATAGAATATTGGATACTGATCAAACTCTGCTATCATATCTACTTTCCGGTTTCTTCTGGCTGCTGCAACATGTTGACGAAAAGCATACCCGTCTCTGCAACTTGTTGGGAAAGGAATAGGAGCCAGTAACTGTGTTCCTTCAACCACGGTTCCTTTTTCACGTGCAATGCCACCGGTTTTAATTGCCTGGTCTCCACGATAAGCAATATCAAAGAAATCATCCCAATAATTCAGGAACATTGTCATTGTGTTCGGCAAATCCGGGTGAATAATGTCCATACTGTAGACTCTGTCATCAACCAAAATCCCCAATTGCTCATGATCATTATGCAGGTACGAAACAAGTTTCATCGATAGATTTTTAAGTGCCCGAAAATAGAGCAAAAACTGCCACTGCAAGGCTATTGTTGTATGTTGATGAATGCAAAAACGTGTAAATCAGCATTTTCCAGATGTCATTTTTTCATTATTGCCGCTTTTTGGTTTCATTTTTGTTTAAGCATTTTATACCCCTCATATTGACTGTTTTCCAATGGATTAAGACATACTTATGAAGGAGCTGACTGTAAAACCGGCATTTGCAAAAACCAGGGAAGAATCACTCTTTACCGAGCTGAAGAGAGAAGTGCATGAAACTGTGAGAAGCCTTGCTCCTCATCGTCAGTTGCAGATCACATTAAAAGCGATATTATTTCCATTATTGTACCTGGCTACTTTCATTACGGCAATGGAGTACGGAGTAAACCTCACCATTTTATATAGTTGCTATTTTGCTTTAGGCTTATTACTCGTGCTGAACTTCCTTAACCTGATCCACGAAGCGGTACATGGAACACTTTTCCGCAATAAAAGATTGAACAACTGGTATGTACATTTTTTCGATCTGATGGGAGCTAACAGTTATATTTGGAAGATCCGTCATACCCGTTTTCATCACAATTATCCAAACGTGATGGGTTGGGATACAGATTTTGAACAAAGCCCTATCGCCAGAGTTTTTCCTCATGGTCCGTTTTCGAAAATGCACAAATACCAACACATTTATTTGCCATTGATCTATCCCTTATACCTGCTGAATTGGTTGTTGGTAAGAGACTTCAAAGATTTTTTCAAGAAAGACCAGATCGTTAGAAAAGCGGTAAAAATTCCAACGATTGAATTTATCAAGCTCTTCGTGTTCAAAGGATTTTTTCTTTTTTATACTATCGTTTTACCAAAGCTGATGCTCAACATCAGTTGGGGACAAGCTATAAGTGCATTTCTTATAATGGTGTTTACAGCCAGTATCATTTCTTTGCTGGTATTGCTTTCGCCACATGCAAGTACAGAAAGCGAGTTTCCAATGCCAGACGAGAACGGTAAAATGCCAACTCCATGGTTCGTTCACCAGCTAACGTGTACCAACGATGTTTCTGAAGATAACTGGTTCATTCGATTTTTCATGGGCTGTTTCAATTACCATATTGCTCATCACCTGTTCCCTTCGGTGAATCATGTGTATTATCCAGAGATCACACAGATCATCCAAAGATTTGCCGAGAACAATAACCTTCCGTACAGGCAATTTCCTTTGGCAACATCACTTAAAAATCATTACCTGTTGCTAAAGAACAATGCATTTCACGAAAACATTTTTGAAGAGACGATGTAGCAGAAGCCAGTGCTGCTATTGAGCTTTCGTTGTGTCACTCACTTCTACGTCCAGTTCTTTATTGAGCAAGCGAAGTTAGAGTGGTTCACTCTTTAAGAATGAGCCACTCTGCCTGCACATTTGGAATTTGCACATTTGAATTTGATATTTACACTCATGTGTGGTATTGCCGGAATTGTATCTCCCAGGCCTGATAAAATGCAGGATGTTCAGCAAATGATATCCTGTTTATCACATCGTGGCCCTGATGGTGAAGCTACCTGGCAGAACGATGCACAAACAATTGCCTTGGGGCATCGACGATTATCGATCATTGATCTTTCTGATGCCGGTAACCAGCCGATGCATTATATGGATCGTTACACCATTGTACACAATGGTGAGATCTACAATTATAAAGAGCTTCGCCAGGAATTATCAGCGAAAGGTTACAACTTCCATTCACATTCAGATACGGAAGTAATTCTTGCAGCTTACGACTGTTGGAAAGCAGATTGTCTGCAGCACTTCGATGGTATGTTTGCATTTGCCATTTGGGACCAAAAGGAACATAAACTTTTCGCAGCCAGGGATCGTTTTGGCGAAAAACCATTTTACTATTGTTATAGTGACGACGGTTTTTTCTTTGTATCAGAGATAAAAGCTTTCTGGAAGATCGGTGTAGAAAAAAATTACAATAGCAATTTACTGTTACAATATATCGCTACCGGTTTTGCCCAGGATGCAATGGATACAGGAGCAACCTATTGGCAACAAGTAAAAAAGCTTCCTGCGAGGCATTATCTTGAATTCATTCCTTCAACAGATCAGCTGCAGATCATTCCTTATTTTGATATTGATAAAAGTGACGGCAACATCTCATCAGAAAAAGCAATAGAAAAATTCAGAAACCTGTTCTTCAATTCAGTTGATAAACGTTTAAGAAGCGATGTAGAGATCGGCACCAGCTTAAGTGGTGGTTTGGATAGTTCTTCTGTTGTTGCTGCAATACATCAACTAAAACAAACTGGTTTAGTACAAAAAGCATTTACTGCATCGTTTCCTGGTTTTGAGAAAGATGAGACACAACTTGCCTCTAACGTTGCTGTTAAATTTGGCTTGTCACATTTTTTCACATCACCCAATGAAGAAGACATTGCCTTTGATCTTGAAAAGTTCTTATCACAACATGATGAGCCAGTAAGTTCATTCAGTGTGTATGCTCAGTACAAAGTGTATCAGTTAGCAAAACAACATGGTGTAAAAGTTATACTAGACGGACAAGGTGCTGATGAAATTCTTGCAGGTTACTCAAAATACACCCATTGGTTTTTACAGGAATTGTATGCTTCAGGTTCGTCACAATTCGAAAAAGAAAAAGCAGCATTCAACTCAACAATGTTTAACTTAAAGAATAAATTGGCAAGTAAGTTTCCAGGATGGACCGCCATTCAACTGGAAAAGAAATCAATCAAAAAACAAAGAGCATCGATCTTCAATAAAGATTTTGTGCAAGAATATCTTAACCGATCATCTGTATATAAACCTGTTGTAAAAACATTGAATGATATTCTCTATTTCGATGTTTTTGGAGGTGGTCTCGAAGAACTGCTTCGCAATGCCGACAGAAATGCAATGGCTCATGGTATTGAAGTTCGCCTGCCATTTTTGAATCATGAGCTTGTTCAGTTTGTTTTCTCTTTACCTTCTGTTTTGAAAATCCATAATGGTTATTCAAAATATATCCTGCGACAATCAATGGCCGATATGCTTCCTGCTGAGATCGCATGGCGCAAAGACAAGATCGGGTTTGAACCACCACAACATCAATGGATGCAGCATAGCCAGTTACAGGATAAAATTCATGAAGCAAAAAAGAAGCTTGTTCAGGATAATATCTTAGCTCCGTCAGTTTTGAAGAATCCAATTCAGCCTAAAGCTGCTTATGAATCGAATAATTACGATTGGCGATTTTTGAGTGCTGCTCACTTGCTCTAATAATTGCATCTTTGCAAATCGATTGCTAAAAACAAATTATAATGAAAATCGGAACAAAATTCATTCATGCAGGTGTAGAGCCAGATCCTTCTACCGGTGCTATCATGACACCTATCTATCAAACTTCAACGTATGTTCAGGAAGCTCCGGCTCAACATAAAGGTTATGAATATGCCAGGAGTCAAAATCCAACCCGTACGGCTTTAGAAAAAGCGTATGCTGAAATTGAGAATGGAAAATTTGGTCTGGCTTTCAGCTCTGGCGTTGCGGCAACAGATACCGTGATGAAACTTCTGCAACCAGGAGATGAAGTGATCGCTGCTAACGATATGTATGGTGGAACCTATCGCCAGTTCAGTAAGATATGGGAGAAATTTGGAATTAAATTTCATTATGTGAACATGGGTGATGCAAACAACATCAGCCAGTATGTGAACAGCAATACAAAACTCATCTGGACAGAAACACCAACGAACCCTCTGATGAATATCGTTGACATTGCTGCTGTTGCTGCTATCGCAAAAAAACACAACATCATTCTTTGTGTTGACAATACATTCGCTACTCCTTACCTGCAAAATCCGCTTGATCTGGGTGCTGACATAGTGATGCACTCTGCAACGAAATACCTTGGTGGTCATAGCGATGTTATACAAGGTGCTTTGATGATGAATGATGTCGATCTCAGAGAAAAACTTTATTTCATACAGAAAAGTTGTGGTGCTGTTCCCGGTCCGATGGATTGCTTCTTAGTACTAAGAGGTATTAAAACACTTCATATCAGGATGCAGAGACATAGTGAAAATGGAGAGAAGATCGCTAATCATCTACGTAAGCATCCCAAAGTGGGCAAAGTTTATTGGTGTGGATTCGAAGATCATCCAAACTATGATATCGCTAAGAAGCAAATGAGAGGTTTTGGCGGCATGATGAGTTTCACTTTAAAAGATGATTCTGTTGACGAAGCGAAACGTGTACTCTCTTCTACCAAATTATTTGCCCTGGCAGAAAGTTTAGGTGGTGTTGAGTCGCTGATCAATCATCCTGCTTCTATGACTCATGCTTCCATTCCAAGAGAAGAAAGAATTAAAAATGGATTGACTGATTCTTTGATTCGTTTAAGTGTTGGTATCGAAGATGCAGACGACCTCATCGAAGATTTGAACCAGGCTATTGGATAAATAAATTATGGCACAAGCTGTAGTGCTGCTATTAGGCTTTCGTTGTGTCACTCACTTGTACGTTCTTATCGCTATTCAGCATGACGAAGAACAAACTCAAAGAATTTTTCGATAAGAAGGTTGACCAATACGATCAACCTTCTTTTATTAACGATGATCCTGTATGCATTCCGCATATGTTCAGGAAAAAGCAGGACATTGAGATAGCAGGATTCTTTGCAGCCATTTTTGCCTGGGGAAACAGAACGATCATCATCAATAAATCTAAAGAGTTGATGAAGCTGATGGATAATGCTCCTTACCAGTTCGTCAAAAACCATGATTCAAATGATCTGAAGAGATTATTAGGATTTAAGCATCGAACATTTAACGATACAGATCTACTCTATTTTATCGAGTTTTTTAAACATCATTACTCAACATACAATTCTCTAGAAGATGCATTTACCATGCATGGAGATACAGTCGAAGAGATGCTCACAGGATTTCATCATTATTTTTTCTCGCTGGAAGATCATCCCATCAGAACAAAAAAGCATATCGCATCACCGGAAAAGAATTCAACTTGCAAACGCCTGAACATGTTTTTGCGTTGGATGGTTCGTCAAAACAGCAAAGTAGATTTTGGTATCTGGAAAAATATTCAACCTTCACAGTTGATCTGTCCTATCGATCTTCACGTGGCACGAGTTGCAAAAAGATTTAATCTGTTGCACCGCAAACAAATTGATTGGAATGCCGCTTTGGAATTAACCGAATACTTACGAAATTTAAATCCGGATGACCCGGTGAAGTATGATTTTGCTTTGTTCGGATTAGGAGTAGTTGAGAAGTATATATAGTATGAAAAAGTATATTAAATGGTATTATAATCAGAGAGCCATCGTTCGGTTCTTCATTTCATTTTTGTCTGGTTTACTTTTTCTTATACTATTCTTTTTGATCGTAAATGCGATAACAGGAGATAAATGGAATGAAGGAATCTCAATAGGAATGATTGTTTGGCTTTTGCTTACTTCTTATTGGTCATTGAGTGATAAAAAATTTTATGACGGAAACCAAAAAACTAAAGAGCGTGAAAATAATTGACACCATCGCCCAGCATTTTTACGAGGTGAATTATGGCGATAACTGGACAGATGCTTCAGTAAAAGATATTCTGCACGGAATAACCTATGAACAGGCAATAAAGAAAACAGGAAGTGCAAATACGATCGCTTTACTATTGTTTCATATGGACTTTTACAACATGGTTGTGTATAACAGGATCGTGGGAACAACGAAACATTTTGAACATGAAGAGAGTCTAAAAGAACCAAACATCAGCAGCGAAGCAGATTGGCAGCAGTTACAACAGCAATACTTTAACA
Source organism: Chitinophagaceae bacterium (assembly GCA_024508725.1). Classification (GTDB taxonomy): domain Bacteria; phylum Bacteroidota; class Bacteroidia; order Chitinophagales; family Chitinophagaceae; genus JAEZDC01. The sequence goes on from JANINS010000003.1 coordinate 1,202,851, forward strand.
ATGTAAATAAGATACATAAAGCGATTCTCGAATTCGATGAGTCTCGTTTGTTTGAACAAACAACAAAGAACACGCCTTATAAAAATTTACATGGATTAGTAGAACACATACATTATCACCTGGGACAGATTTCTTTATTAAAGAAACTAACAACTGAATAAGAATTATGCATGCTTAGGTGCAATAAAAAAGCCCACATACTATGGGCTTTTTTATTGAATTTTTTTCTTATTGTGTGATTGGTACACTTGCCTTTACATTATCCCACTGTATTATAAGATTGGCACCTTTAGCTGTGTCTTCAAAATAGATAGTTAATGCTTCTGCAACATCATCAGTATTTGTTACAGGAACATCTACTCTTAACAGATCCTTCTTTGAGTTATATGTAAAACTTCCCCAGGAAAAAGTGTCTTTATTAACAATGATCGTCCATTTTGTTTCGTAAGGAATGCAATACAAAGTATAACGTCCTTTTGCTACAACCTTGCCGCTGATCTTGATATTTTTGAAAACTTCAAGCTCAGTTGATTCATTTGCACCAAGTCTCCAAAGTTCTCCATACTTTACGATCCCACCGAAAATAGGACGGTTGTTCTTCAAGGGACGACTGTAGATCACTCTTGCAAATGGTTCTGATTTTGCTTTTCCATTCATTTTAAGAATAGGATAATTAGCAGGAAAGTATGTCATATCCATTGGCGACTTATCTAACTCTGTAGCTTTTTGCTGAGCTGTTGCAATGAAGCTGCAGATCATCAATCCTAATATTGCAAGAGTTTGTTTCATTGAATCATAATTTTTGCAAATATAACCGCCTAATCTTTTAGAATTTGGTGGAACTGATCTGCTGCAAATTTTTTAACATCGATGATAAATGAGTCAGCAATAGGCTTAAGCTGGTCATAATTTTTTTTGAAACTTTCAAATGCTCCGGCAGCATTATTCAGATACACAGCTCTTCTTGCAACACCTTCGAAACTTCGTTCGATGCTGGCATTAAATTGATAATTGTATAACCAATCATATGTTTTCATATAAGGAAACATGAGTTGGAATTTTTCCGGAAGTAGCTCATGGTGCGTTTCGAGTATATGATATATAGTTTGGGCAAAATCTTTAAGCGATGTTTCCTGCCATGTTTCCTGGCTGATGGCAAGAAAATGATCGTACACCACATCAACAAAAGCCCCGCTATACGCTCCTACAGCTGGTTTAAAAAATGCTTTTGCTTCTTTGGTTGCTTCATGTGCATCGGTGAATGTGTCGATAGCCCGGTGAAGTGTAATGCCTTTTTGAATATTTATTGGATAATCAAATTTTTTCTTCCCCTTTATAAAGTCGCTGATCATGTTGCCTACCAGCACTTCTTCATGCATGAAAGACAAATAAGCATGAGCCAGGTAGTTCATTATTGCAGCACATTTTTTTGAAGCCATTGAGCCATTTCTGCCAAAGCATCTTCAGAGAATGTTTCTTCGAGTGTGGCATATTCATTTACTGAACATTGCTTGCACTTTTGAAACAAATGATTGAGTCCCGGCAAGATTTTTACTTCGTACGATGGTGACTTGCTTTTTTGCAAAGCCTTCCTAATTCCATCGGTATTGGAATGGGCAATTACCTGTATGTCTTTTTCACCATTCAACGCAAGCACTTTGGCAGATACCTGCTCGATAAAGATGGAAGGTTCACTTTTTAAAAAATATTTCATCCATGGAGCACTGAATCCTGAAACAAGATTCTTCATGATCGCATCTGAACCTTCTTTGCTGTCCAAACCAATTTCTTTCTGATATGCAAGCGGTGTGTTTTTCTTCCAGTCTGCCATTGCTTTGTAGGCTTTCATTGCAATGCTAAGACTGTCTGTTTCCTGCACAGATATCTGTATCATTTTTTTATAAAGCGGTGTATAAGCTGCCACTGCATCTTTTGACACACCGTTCTTTAGTAATATTTGCTCAGCCTGTTCAGCTAATAACTCAGCTCCATTAATTCCTGGTCCGGCCAGCAAAATCATAAAGTTGATGTCTTTTCTTTCGGCTGCTGCAATAGAAGCGATCAATCCACCTTCACTATGACCGATCAATCCAATTTTATTATTGTCTATCTCTTGCCTGCTCTTAAGATATTCCAGACTCGTGATCACATCTTTTACAAAATCGGCGGAAGTGGCTTTTTCAACTTCGCCGGTACTTTTTCCTACACCTCTGTCATCTACTCTCAATACCGCAAAACCCAGCTTTGTTAACTTGTCGGCAATTACTGCAAAAGGCTTGTGCCCGAAAAGATTTTCATCACGATCTTGCTGACCACTACCTGTAATAAGAATAGCTGCGGGAAAATTTGAACCGGATGAAGGATAAGTTAGTGTTCCTGCAAGATGAACTGTTTTTTCAGTGTTATCATATTCTACATCTTCTGATCTGTAACTAAAGGGTGGAATTGGTGTTTGTGGTTTCTCTTTAGGTGCTGCTAACTCTCCTTTTCCAACTACAAGATCAAATGAGCCACCACCCTGGTTGAATTTTCCTTCTATTGTTTTTTTATCGGCTGAAAGATTGCCATTGAAATTGGCACCGATAACGGAAACGCTGATCGATATACTATTTCCATTTACAACTACCTGGTCACAGGGAATATTCTTTGCATTTTGATCGGGGCTATCCATGCTGGCAGAGAGTTTTCCATCCTTTTCACTTATATTAATAACGATCGTGAGGTTAAAGGCAGCAATCTTTCCCTTCCAGCTACCAATAAAATCAGACTGAGCTTTAGTAGCAGAAATTATGCACAATAAGCCAATACAAAAAAGCAAAGACCTCATATACTTGTAATTAATAAAGTAAAGATAGTTCTGCTGTCTTGTAATAAGACGTTCGCCACCACTCTTAAAGCTTAACCCAAACTTTACGTGTATTAGTATTTTATTAAGACTTTCCCGCAAACGCAGTGTGGGCTTGCATTTTCAGGATGATTTAAGCCTCACTAACTGTTTGATACTTACCACTCATCACTAACACCTGCATCAAAGATGTCTTTCGTCATATTTCGTCCGGCAGGGCTGATGGTAACTTTACTTTTGACTTGTTGAAATAAAAACAATCAACCTCAACAATCACCTTTTAAAACTACAAAAATGAAAAAATTAATCATCGCAGCCATCGCTATCGTAGCGTTTACTACAACATCTTTTGCCGGAGACGGAAGTAAAAAAGCAAGCTACTGGGTACTCAATCAGTTTAACCATACTTATGCTGATGCAACAAATGTTACCTGGCAGGTTACTGACCAGTTTGCAAAAGCAACTTTCCTGTTAGATGATATCAGGGTAGAAGCTTACTATAATCAATTCGATGGAACTTTCATTGGTCAAAGCAAAGCAGTTACAACACAGGACCTTCCAAGAAATGTAACAAAAGAACTAAGCAAAAAATACAGCGGATACGCAATTAAAGAAGTGATCGAATTTTCAAATGCAACAGACGTAGATTTTTATGTTTCATTAGAAAACACTACTTCGAAGATGGTATTAAAGATCTCCAGATCCGGTGATATCAGCATTTTCAAGTCTGTTCAGAAATAAGTATTTAAGTTTCAATGTAGCAGTTGGTCGAAAGGAGCTTTTAAAGCTCCTTTTTTGTTGCCCAATGGTTGCTGATGAAGTGCTTGCGACGCAACGAAGCTGCTATGAAAAACTGAAGTTGGTAGTTAATTCTGATTCTTACACCTACTTTTGTGCCTCAAAATTTCAGAGGAATGAATAATAAAGGACCAATCTCCAATTTTATACAGCATCACTACCGCCACTTTAATGCTGCGGCTTTGGTTGATGCAGCCAAAGGATACGAAACTCACCTGCTCGAAGGTGGTAAAATGATGATTACCCTTGCCGGTGCTATGAGTACGGCAGAATTGGGTGTTTCTCTTGCTGAAATGATACGCCAGGATAAAGTTCATATCATCAGCTGCACAGGAGCCAATCTTGAAGAAGATGTAATGAATCTGGTAGCACACAGCCATTACAAAAGGGTGCCTAACTACAGAGATCTTACGCCACAGGACGAATGGGATCTTTTAGAAAATCATTACAACAGGGTTACGGATACATGCATACCTGAAGAAGAAGCTTTCAGACGTTTGCAAAAGCATTTGCTGAAACAATGGAATGATGCTGAAGCGAAAGGTGAAAGATATTTTCCGCATGAGTTCTTATACAAAACCATTTTAAGTGGCGACTTAAAGCAGTATTACGAGATCGATCCTAAAGACAGCTGGGTTGTTGCTGCAGCAGAAAAAAATATTCCTATCGTTGTTCCGGGCTGGGAAGACAGCACAACCGGAAATATTTTTGCCAGCTATGTTGTAAAGAATGAACTGAAAGCTTCTACTGTAAAAAGTGGTATCGAATACATGGTTTGGTTAACTGAATGGTATCGCAATAACAGCAGCGGAAAAGGTGTTGGCTTTTTCCAGATTGGTGGTGGTATTGCAGGTGATTTTCCAATTTGTGTTGTGCCGATGATGTACCAGGATCTTGAGTGGCATGATGTTCCTTTCTGGAGTTATTTCTGCCAGATCAGCGATAGCACTACATCATTCGGTTCGTATTCAGGAGCTGTGCCGAATGAAAAAATTACCTGGGGCAAGTTAGACATTCACACACCAAAATATATTATTGAAAGTGATGCAACCATCGTTGCTCCATTAGTGTTTGCTTATATTTTAGGTTGGTAATTTTTATTAAGTCGGCTACAGTGCTGCTATATAACTTTCGTTGCGTCGCACTCTTGTGGCTGAGGTAACAATATTCACAAAGAGCTTTCCACTGATGGAGAGCTCTTTTGTTACATGGCTTTTGAACTTTTGTTTTAGTTTTTTGTTTAATCAATACGTATGAAAAGGCTATTTGTTTTTACACTGGTAATGACGCTGTTTAGTTTTACTGTTAGTGCTCAAAATACAGGATCGCTTACAGGTACTGTTCGTGATGTGCAGAATGGCAGTCCCATAGTTGCAGCTACGGTTAACGTTTTGCCTGCAAAAAGATCAGCAATAACAGATTCGCTGGGTAAATTCAGTTTCGTAGATCTTCCTACAGGTATTTATACAGTTACTGTTACATCAATGGGATTTGAAACAACCACTCAATACAATATTCCCATCACTTCAGGTAATATCTATGAACTTTCTTTCGAATTGAACAGGGATCTAAAAATTACCGAAGGTGTTACAGTAACCTCATCCAGGAAATCTGCAAGAGCAACTTCTTTAGAAACTCCGTTGAGTGTACAGAGATTAACAACAGAAGAGATCAAAAGTAATCCCGGCGGCAACTTCGATATCAGTCGAGTAGTACAAAGTTTACCGGGAATAAGCGGTTCTGATGCATTGGGAAATGGATATCGGAATGATATCATTATTCGTGGTGGTGCTCCTTACGAGAATGTATATTACCTCGATGGAATTGAAACACCGGTGATCAATCACTTCTCTACTCAGGGCAGTGCCGGTGGGCCATTGGGAATTTTAAATGTGAGCTTTATTGAAGATGTAAAACTGAGTACCAGTTCTTTCGATGCCCGTTACGATAATGCATTGAGTGGTGTATTGGATTTTAAACAAAAGAATGGCAATACACAGAAAGTGCAGGGCAATGTAAGGCTAAGTGCATCTGAACTTGCAGCCACTTTTGATGGTCCGCTCAACAAAAAACGAGATCTTACTTTCCTTGCTTCTGCAAGAAGAAGTTACCTGCAACTACTTTTCAAGGCAATTGATCTTCCGTTACGGCCAGACTATTACGATTTTCAGTATAAAGTAGCTTACAACCCAGATGCGAAAAACAGTTTTTCAGTGATAGGTGTAGGTGCAATAGACCAGTTCAAGTTTGGAGAGATCAGAAAACCAAGCCTTGATAAATTTATTGTACTGGATAATGTTCCGAAGAATGATCAATGGAATTATACGGTTGGCGGTACCTGGAAACGAAGTATGACAAATGGTTTTTTTACTGTTGCATTAAGCAGGAATAAATTCAACATCGAATTGAAAAAGTTTGATGATAATGATGAGTCTGTTATTTCCAAACGCAGACTTGATACCAAATCCCAGGAAACGGAAAATAAGTTGAGAATTGATGTGTCGCAAAACTTCTCTGGTTTAAAGATCACTTACGGAGTTTCCGGTCAATACGTTTCTTATTACAACAATAGTTTCATCAGACGTAGGGCTGAGATCAGGGACAACAGTGGAAACGTGGTTCAGCCTGCAGATATTTTCCAGTACAATACTAATATCGATTTTGCCAGGTATGGACTTTATATCCAGGCCGGAAAAAGATTCTTCAACAATCAACTAAATATAAGTGCAGGATTAAGAACCGATGGAAACAGTTTTACTGAACATGGAAATGAACTGGCCTCAAATATCTCACCCAGGATAGCATTGAGTTATTCTCTTACAAAAGAACTGAATATTAATGCCAGTGCAGGTAGCTATACCAGGCTTCCTCCTTATACCATCTTAGGGTTTCAGCAGAATAATATTTTTCTCAATAAAAATGCTGAATACATACGAACCAATCATTATGTAGCAGGGCTGGAATATTTACCAAAGCCAACACTACGCTTTACCGTTGAAGGTTTTTACAAGAGATATACTGATGTTCCGGTGTCTTTAAGAAATGGTATCAGTCTTAATAACCTCGGTACCGAATATTCGGCTTTCGGTAATGAACCAATTGTTTCATCGGGTAAGGGAGAAGCTTACGGCATAGAATTTTTCGCTCAGCAAAAACTAACCAAACGGTTATTTGGCTTCGGTAGTTATACTTATGTAGTCTCAAAGTTCAGTGGCCTGGATGGAAAGCTCATTGAAAGTGCATGGGATAACAGGCATCTCCTCAGTTTTACACTGGGATATAAGTTGAATCGTAACTGGGAGATCGGTTTAAAATATCGTTTCCAGGGAGGATTGCCTTATACGCCATTTGATGAAGCTGCCAGCAGGATCAACTACTCTACCCAGGGTGTTGGTATTTTAGATTATGCAAGATTTAACCAGTTAAGGCTCGGTAATTTTCAACAGAGTGATCTGCGTATCGATAAAAAATGGAATCTTAAAAAAGTTACGATCGATGTGTTTATCGATATTCAAAACTGGACAGCTTTTAAATCACCTGTTTTACCGCAATATACTTTTGATAGAGACTTGAATACAAAAGCATTTTTCACAACCGATAATCACCCCCTGGCTGCTGATGGGTCCAATGCAATTCCTAAGATTATATTGGAAAGTGATTCTGCACCATTGCCGACTATTGGATTTATCATCGAGTTCTGATTAAGCAACTTAGCATCAACTTCTGTTTATAAAAAAGCTCTTCAGATTATGAAGAGCTTTTTGTTTTTATCTCGCAGGAACATTGAGTGGAATATCTCTTTTCAACATTCCATCCCGGTTGGCAATTTCCCAGGCAGTATAGAATACCAGCTTTGCTCTCTTTTCCATCAGTTTAAAGTTGATCTTTTCAATTGTGTCGGTAGGCCTGTGATAATCGGCATGTGTACCATTGAAATAGAAGATGATCGGTACACCTTTTTTTGCGAAGTTGTAATGATCCGAACGATAATAAAATCGATTAGGATCATTAACGTCGTTGTATCTTCTATCCAGTTCCATGCTCATGTATGTTTTGTTGATGGAGTCTGTGATCGGTTTCAGATCACTGCTCAGCTTATCATCGCCAATCACAAAAACATAGTTCAAAGAATCACCTTTATATTTTGGATCGATCCTTCCCACCATGTCAATGTTCAGGTCAACAGATGTTTTATCCAAAGGAAATAACGGATGCTCAGAATAATATTCAGAACCCAGTAATCCTTTCTCTTCACCCGAAACAGTCATAAACACCATTGTTCTTCTTGGTCCATGACCTTTCTTCTTTGCTTTTGCAAATGCCTCAGCGATCTGTAGAACAGATGTAGTACCTGATCCATCATCATCTGCACCATAATTGATCACACCATCTGCAGTTTTACCAATGTGGTCGTAGTGAGCAGTAACAAAAACATATTCGTCTGTCTTATCAGTTCCTGGTAATACACCAACAACATTTGTACTTTCCAGCTTAAGCGTTGTTTTTACTACGTTGAAAGCTGCATCAACACTGTAATCTTTTTTTATTAGTTGAGAAAGTGCAGCAGAATCGATTTGTGTATTAAGCAATTTAGAAGCCGCCGAAAAAGAAACCGTCAAATAAGGAAAACCATTGTTCGAAGCAGGCTGTAAACTCATTCTACCTTTTGGATTGAACCTTTCTTTTGCAGGTAATCCTTTGCTTACAACGATCACACCTTTTGCCTTGTTCCTTCTCAGCCATCCGATCTTGCTCCGCAAAACTGCAAACCTTCCTTCATCGGTTAATACCCATTTATCTTTTACATCAATGGTAGTGTCGATCATGCCTGTTCCGGTGAAATAGATATTGTTGATCGTCCAGTTGCCGGTAGCAGAAGATGCATCGAGATAATAATCTTTCATTACATCTAAAACAGCACCGTTGATCATTAACGATTGAGATGTGATACTGTCCTGGTATAAAGGGTATACCTGTTGATAGCTGTTGCCATTGCCGGGCTGCAATCCAAATTCCTTGAATTTGTTCTCTATATATGCTGCCGCTTTTCGCTGACCTTCTGTTGCTGTTTCTCTTCCTTCCATTTCGGCACTGGCAATGATGGAAAGTTTCTTATTCAATTCTTTTGCTTTGATCGTCTCAGCATATTTACGGATCTTTTTTTCCTTTACCTGTGCTTCAGCTGTAAAAGCCAATAACAATACGAGTGGTAGTAGTAGTCTCTTCATTTCTTTAGCAGGATATTTTGTTTACTCTGTTTTCATGTCTGCCACCTTCGAACGAGGTGTTCATAAAATTCTCGATCATTTCAATTGCATAATGCAAAGCCACGAATCTTGCCGGTAGCGAAATAATGTTCGCATTGTTGTGTTGTCTTGCCAATCTTGCTACATCATTGTTCCAGCATAAAGCAGCCCGAATGCCCTGGTGCTTATTGGCTGTGATGTTTACACCATTGGCACTGCCGCAGATCAAAATACCAAAAGCCGTTTCACCATTCTCAACACTCGATGCTGTGGGGTGAGCAAAATCGGGATAGTCTACAGACTCTAAAGAATGCGTTCCGAAATCTTTTACTTCGTAGCCTTTATCCTGCAACCATTTTATTACCGATTGCTTGTATTCGAAACCGGCATGGTCACAACCAATTGCGATCGGTTTGGAGAGATCAAAAGTATTTGCCATGGATATTTAATTGAAGATGGCAAAGCTAAAGGCTTCGATCACTCATCATCGCTAAATCCTTAAGAATTTGTTAAACGGTTGAACACAACCCAACGGTTTGAGGCAGTACAGGGGTATTATTATAAAGCAAACACATGAAACAGGTTTTAATATACATACTCCCGATCTTGTTTTCCGCTTCTGTAGAAGCACAGGTGCAAAAGGCTGTACACCTTTCGCCGCAAAAAATTGGTGGAGGAAGTTTATTTAAAAAGAATATTTCTTTCGCTGATTTTCAAACAAAGAAATTGAGAAGAAGCATTGGTTCTTTCTTTTCTAAAAGAGCCATTATTCCTGCCAACCTGTTAAAGATCGAAGGCGTGCCTTTGTATCATAAAGAGAAAAGAACATCGAAAGATTACTTCCATTTTGATCTGGAGCAGGATGGAGACTTTGCCGCTTATGTAGAAGTACAGGCGATCATGCTGCAAAATGAAACCTTCCGCTTGTTCAGCAAGAAGGATTCCAGTTTCTTTGGGAAAGCAAATACAGACCTGCTTTTGGGTTCGATTCAGCCTTCTGCAGATACTACCACCTGGTGGGAAATTGCAGCCTGGAACCTGAATGCCACAAAGCAGGAAGCACAACAAGGCATCATCAAACAAAGTGATAAAGAGATCACGTTTGAAAAGAATACCTTGTTGTTGAGAGAAAATGGAGATCAAAACAGCATCGATACTTTATTCTCAACGTTGTATATGGCTTACCAGTTCAGGTACAAAGGTGAAACGATCGCTGCGGTAGCATATAAAGAGAACGACAGGTTATGCTGGATAAAGAAAGGGCTTGATCAATCCGTTCAAACTGCTGTGGCTGCAACAATATCGATACTCAGGCTAAGAAGAAACATTTATAAATAATATACAACCCTACTTATGAAAAGAGCATTTTACTTTTTACTTACAGCACTGGTAATATTAACCAGTTGCAGTACGCCAAAACTGGCAATACCGGAACAGTTCAGTTCAGTTTCTGAAAGAATGCATATCAAAGGACTGAATGGCTGGATGATCAACCAGAAGCTCACATTCGGTACATACAAAACATCGAAGGTGAAACGAGGCTGGAATACAAAAACAACAAGACAGGATAAAAATTCAGACATAACTAGTGAAGAACGCATCATGAAGTTGTTCAATGTTACCAATACAAATACAACATCGAATCAGAAACAGAAATACCAGTATTCGATAGAAGATGGAAAGCAGGTAGCAGAAGTATTTTGTTCTGAAAGAATGACTTCCGAAGAATTACAGGTGTTCACCAATAACAGGTGGCTGGGTGATTTTTCTCAAACCAAAAATTACCAATATTCTTTTACTGCAGCGATATTACCGATGAGTGTAAAGGAAGAGCCATGGCAATTAGTAGTATATAATAATTACGACAAGAAAAAAGATACTGCAAGAAAATGGTTCGACCTTCCTTATGTAGAAGAAGAAGGGATGGCTACAAACGGAAAAGACACGATACAGATCAAACCTTTGCGTGTAAAGAACATTACTTCAAAAGATGGAAAGGAAAGACAATTTCCGGTTAAAATATTAGGTGGCTACGAGTTGAGATTGGATGATGGTGTGATCGGTGTGATCGATTCAATGGGACATGCCCTATGGATTTATAAAGAATTAGATGAACCAACTAAATTAATTGTGGCTTCTATTTGCTCTGCTTTAATGCTGAGAAAGATCCAGGATGTTAATGGATAAATGTAAGTGATAGCTGTTGCCAACGATATCGACCTGTTGCAGGGCTGCATAGCCAATGATCGCAAAGTACAGAAGCTGTTGTACGAACAGTTCTATGAGTTTGCTATGACCGTTGCCATGCGTTATTCCCGTGATGAGATGGATGCTGCCGATATCATGAGCCATGCTTTCGTAAAAGTTTTTAAGAGTATTAAATCGTACGACAGTACAAAAGGTTCACTCCATGCCTGGATCAAAAGAATTGTAGTGAACGAAGGATTGGATCACATCAAATCCCGTGAACGTTTTAGTGAGAATGTAGAGTTGGAAACAGTTGATGAACCACCGATCAATAATAGTGTATTGGAAGAGATGGGAGCAGAAGAGATCATGGAGCTGATCGCTAAGCTTCCACCGGCAACACATGCTGTGTTTGTACTGTATGCTGTGGAAGGCTACAACCACAGAGAGATAGCAGAGAAACTGGGCATCAGTGAAGGAACATCCAAATGGCATCTCAGCGAAGCCCGCAAAACATTACAAAAGCAATTAGCGCACCTCAGGTAAAATATTAATGAACCAGAAAGCAACATACGAGATCACGATCACCGACAAACTCAGGCAGCTGCAGGTGCCTGACATGCGTGATGCTATCTGGAACAGGATAGAGCAGCAGCTTGATCTTGATATGCCTGAAGATTATAATCCTGATGATACACCTGATTCACCAAAAAATGGTGGCTGGAGAAAAACAGGATGGAAAGTTGGTCCGTTTGCTGTTATCGTAGCGATCGTAACAATATTCTTCATTAATAAAAACAACAACACTAAACCAAACAATACTGATCAAAGCCAACCCGTAAACACACAAACAGTAACACCGCAAATCAATGATCCAACCTCACCACCTGCTACCAGGATCAATCCCAAGACCGGGAAGATTGAATCAGTCACCGACGGAAACACTCCTGCAACAGCGAGTGATTCTGTATTTGATCAACAGCCCCTCATCAACATTCCTATCATTGATACGAGCACCCATGCTCCTGTGATCAAACAACCGGTCGTACAACAATCAACACAGCCACCACCCAGACAGGATTCTGTTCCACCTAAAAAATCAAGAGGTGTGAAAGGCATCAGCGATAAAGATTATCATATTACTTTAAAGAAAGACAGTGTACCATAACGGTGCACTTTTTTTTGCTAAGAGGTCTAAGGAGTGAAGGAGAAAACAATACTCAAACTTCTCTTTCTCTCCTTTACTCTTTTATCTCTTAGCGCCACTGCCATTTTCTTCCTCTGTTACAGTTTTGTTAAACGGAAAATGCTACCCAACCCTTTTCTCATCACAAAGGGTATTACTATTAAACAGGCAAACACATCAAACCCTGTCAATCAAAAAACCATTTTAAAACACTTAAACCAAAATGATCATGAAAAAGTATCTTACCCTCACCCTCGTTTTAGTAGCAGCAACATTCGCAAGCAAAGCACAGTACACACCAAAGAATGCAATTAAGATCAACCCTGCATCGGTTTTATTGAGCACAGGAAATGTATCTTATGAAAGAGCGATCGCAAGCAACCAATCAGTTCAACTTGGCGTATTTTATTCTGGCTTAGGATTAGGCGATTTCAAGTATGAAGGCTTCGGTCTTACACCTGAATACCGTTTCTATTTCGGTGGAAACAAAGAAGCACTGAACGGAGGTTATGTTGCACCATTTGCACGTTATCAGCAATTCTCTATTTCTGAAAAAGATACCAACTCAAAAGGAAAATTTCAAACGATCGGTGGTGGTGTTGTATTAGGTTGGGAGAAAAGTTATAAGAGTGGTTTTGTACTCGATCTTTTCGCAGGACCATCTTTCAACAACATCAAATTCAAAAGCGGAAACGAGAATGATTTTGATATCAAAGGTGGCATCAAAGGTTTTGGATTAAGAGCCGGTGTTAGCCTTGGTTTCAACTTCTGATAAATTTACTCAACCTAAACCTATCAACTCAAACCCAACAGGAGAGCCACTACACGTGGCTCTTTTTGCTTATAACTTTGTAGCAACACCCCTACAATGAATTACCAACTTACTGCTTTCGACAGCCAGAAGTTTCGTTTCTGGTCTTTTGTTTCGATGGTATTACTTGTGTTTGTTCACGGCTATAATCTTAATGAAAGATACCTGCAACCCTGGAGCATTGTGAATGAACCGATGGCTTTCACTACTTATTTCGAGTTCTTAACTGCTAATGCATTATTTCGTTTCAGGATTCCAATGTTGTTCATCATCTCCGGCTATTTGTATGCATTGCATGATCATAAACCTTATGGACAAAGAGCAAAGAAGCGTTTCAGAACATTGTTTGTTCCTTATCTGTTATGGAGTGCCATCGGGTTATTGTTCACCTACTGGTTAGAAACTTTTCAATATGGAAGAAATGCAGTAGGCGCTACTCATATGCTGCAGATCGATGAGCACAGAATGTTTCTGCATGATTATACATGGTGGGAAGTATTGGTCAGATGGATATTGGCTCCTGTTCCATTCCAGCTTTGGTTTATACGTGTACTATTTATATACAATCTTGCATATCCTGCTATTCGCTGGCTGGTAACTACAAAAGCAAGATTTTATTTTTTCCCGATAGTGATTATTCTGTGGTTGCTCACTTTTGGTATCGGTATTATTGAAGGTGAAGGATTGTTATTTTTCTCGTTAGGAATTTGGATGCAGAAATATGGATTTGATATCAACACTCCCAAAAGTTGGTGGAAACCTTTGCCGTGGCTGATGATCTTCTTAATTACATCGTTCGTTAAAACAACAATGGCGTTTTACATGAACGTGCAATCATTTACTGATGCAATTCCTTTCATCATCCTGCATAAACTCATCGTTTTCTCGGGATTGATCGCAGCATGGTTTGGACTGAATGATGTAGTTAAATGGTTTATGCTGCAACGATGGTTTGTGAAGCTTAGTGCATTTTCTTTCATGATCTATGCACTGCATGTGCCATTGATCACCTATGCCATTGACCCGGTATTTGCTTTAACGGATCAATGGCAACTGTATAGGTTGATAACATATATAGGTCTTTCACTTGTCGTGATATTATTCTGTATCGTTTCGGGTTGGCTGCTAAGAACAATCCTTCCAAAAGTATACAGTGTGTTAACCGGAGAACGTGGATTGTAGATTCCGGAGAGTTGGACAACTTCCCGGATGATTGTTGTAATTATTGTTTGGTTACAGCAAAATCATACACCTGTGAGATCTTGCTGTTGATCTTGTACAATTGCTTTTCAATTCCTCTTTTATCCGTTAAAGAGATGATGATATCAGCGTTTTCCAGTTCAGGAATATCTAAAAGGAATTTTTTTGAATAGCTGTTTTTAATCACTTCTTCGTAGAAGATGTATCCTTTACTGTCTTTGATGGTGAGGGTGAATGCTTCATTGGTAGTCTTGTTATAAGCCACTTCAAATACCGGCTGGTTATTTAGTTTGCCTGCATATTGAACATTCAGATCAGCACTTGCTTCAATTTTTTGCGCAGATGCAGACATTGTAAGAACTGCAGCTAAAACTAAACTTGCTACTACTTTACTTGCTTTTGTGAATTGCCTTTTCATAATCTTCAATTTTTAATGTTACTGATTGTTGTTAACTCACATGTTGGCAATCGTGATCAAAGGCAGCGCAATACTTAGAGAGCAATCGTAGATAAGATGTGGTGTTTTTCGTATGACAAGTCAAAAGTATTCAGCAAAATGAAATAATGAAGATCAACTTTATACTGTTTCTGTGATGTCCAAGCAACAATGAGTGTAGTGCAACTGTTTGTTATTGAGTCACTTTGTAAATGATTCACTGATGTGCTCAACTGTAAACAATAGAAATAAAAAAACCGGAATCGATTCCGGTTTTTAGTAAGTATATGAAAGCACACTTTATTTGATCTTAAATCTGAAACCGGTATAGATCAATCTTCCACCTACCGGTCCCCAGATCAATGAAGCATCAAACTGATTACTGAAGGGCTGGTCAACAGAAAGTATGGCCATATCCTGCATAAAATTGGTGAGGTTTTCCCCTCCCAGGTAAACTTCAAAAGCCTTGCTCTTTCCGAATGACTTACTCACCTGTGCATTCATGGTTACATACGTTGGTGAACTCAATGGTAACTGGTGGGCAACATCATGATGTCCTGCTGTTGAAGGAATTCGCTTGCTTCCTGTAAAGTTGAAAGTATAATCAAACTTCCAGTCTTTTAATTCATAAGCCAGGTTAGCAAACGCTCTGTGTTGAGCTGTCAAAGGTTTCTGCATTAACTGTCCGCTGTAAGTTGACTTAACATCAAACCAACGGTAAGCCAGACGAACATCAAATTTATTAGCAGGCGATGCCGATATCTCAGCCTGGAAACTATTAGAGTAAGATTTACCATCAAGGTCATAGAACTTTAAAAACTTAGGATCTTCCATATCAACGATCACTTGTTGGTTGAAATCATTCCTGAAGAAATCAACACTAAGCATTGCATCTCTGCCAAACAGTTTTAATTCCTGGTCTATCGTAATGCCTTTATTCCATGCAACTTCAGGATTTAAACCATAAGCCTTTCCTTGTGATGTGCTAAGCACCTGTATCGTTCTTGCACTGATCAATGCACCCATATTCTCAGCAAAAATGTTCGCAGTTCTTTGTCCACGACCGGCACTCACCCTGATCGTTGTACCATGAACAGGTGAATATCTTAAGTTTAATCTTGGAGTGGCGAACCAGCCGAACAAACTATTGTGATCTGCTCTTAATCCTGCTACTACATTAAAGTGTTCATTCAAAGTATATGTGTATTCAAAAAATGCTCCCGGTACGATCTCTTTTCTTGCAAACGGTAAACCTTTGATCACTTCATTATAATCATCTGCCGAGAAACTCAAACCTGCCCTGTATTTATGATCAGTTGTTCCAATAATGTTTTGAAAAATGAGGTTTGAGTAGAAGTTTTTTTGTCTTGCATCGTAAGTACTCAAACCAAAATAACTTTTCTGTTCATGATCGAATGCAGAAAGCTGTAAGCCTACGCTTTTGAATCTTTTGCCGGGAAATACATAACCAATCTTTGCAAAACCCTCGAAGCGATTTGTATTAATGCCCAATCCATAAGCCTGGTTGGTGCCCTTCATAGATTCTCTATAGTTATTTGCTCCGCCAACTTTCTTGTCGATCATTGCCTTTGCACCGAATTGCATCATCAAACCTTTGCCGTTGTCAAACTTCCAGCGGTTAATTGCAGCGAATTGATTTCCGGTGGGCTGATCTCTGAACCCATCGTTGTTCTGATCGATGATGTTGTACAAAAAATTATCATGAAGCAGCAAAGCAGTTGACCATTTTTCTCCAAGTTTTTGCGACAGGTTTAAATTCAGATCTGTTTTTGCCATGTTGTTGATATATCCGTTGGCATACAATCTTTCCATATTCTCAGGCTTCTTCAACTCAACATTGATCTGGCCGGCAATACTTTCAAATCCATTAACAACTGACCCTGTTCCTTTGCTGAGTTGAATACTCTCAACCCATGGCCCGGCAATGCTATTCAGTCCTAATGGAGTTGCCAATCCTCTCGGGCCAGGTAAATTCTCAACGGTTAACTGGGAATAAACTCCTGAAAGACCGAGTAACTGAATTTGCTTGGAGCCTGTTACAGCATCATTGTAAGAAACATCCACCGATGGATTTGTTTCAAAGCTTTCGCTCAGGTTGCAGCACGCTGCTTTTGCCAGTTCTCTTGTTGTAATGGTAGAAACCCGGATAGGACTACTTATGTTCACGACAGTACTTTTTTGCCTGCGTGTAACAGTAACTTCTTTTAAGCTGTTAGATGGTGCCATTACAATTTGCAGATCACTGTTGTCTGCAACAGAAAGTGTATCTGTACGAAAGCCGGTATAGCTCACTATTAATTTACCTGAAGTATTCAGGGGAATAGAGAAAATTCCATGTTCATTTGTGGTAACACCTTTAGCGGTGCCGAGCCAGTAAATACTGGCTCCGGCTAAAGGTGAAAAATTTCCTTTTTTATCTTCACTCACCACCATTCCGTTCACATTGTGATCAGAGAAAGCTGCGTCATCATCGGAATGAGCTCCATCACGATAGTGGCAACATTCAGGTAACGCTTTATAAACGTCGTCTTTTGCTTTTTTCAATTCTGTATCGTGGCCTATCTCCGCCATTTTAGCGTGTATGGCATCCAGCTTTATTGCTGAAGGATTATAAGTAACAGTGAGCATATGAGTACCCACATCCCATTTTGCTTTGCTGATGCCTTTTATTTTGAGGGCTTTTTCAATTCTCATCTTACACATGCCACAGGCACCTTCCACTTTTAATGTGGCAGTAGTATCATTCTGGGCAAAACTGTTCAGCATTGCTATGGTAGCAAACACTAACAGAAACGCATATTTCTTCCATTTCATAAAATCGTATTTAGGTTGATAAAAGGTTACGGGTTTGCTTCCTGCAACTTTATCAGATCCTGAATACGCAGTTAAGAATGCAAAGTGATTGAACTAAAGGAGGAGAATTGTAATCTGCCCTTTGATGAACATCGGGTGTAGATGTTATGGCAGCAACAGTGTTAGTGAAGAATGTTTGTGCTTCAACAGGTGCTTTTGAGCTGATGCTTATTGTAATAACATCCTGTTGCTCCTGAGATTTAGAAGATACTTCCTTGGTTTCGCAGCAGGGTTTAGAACCCATCATGAAACGCTTACCACAATCTTTAACGTGTGAAGAACCCAGCTTAATGCTTTTGAGCTTGCCGCAGCAATAATGCAGTTGAACGGTAGCTCCGGTACTCGAAACGCCGTACAGCATGATCAGCAATATCGCAAAAAGCTTTTTCACCTGCACGAAATTAGTAATTGCTGCTCAACTTCCAAACGAGCAATGACATACGGCTGTTAAGGTTTTCTAAAGGTGTTGGCCGGCTGAAGTGCTATTGGTATCAACTGTTGCGTCGCACTCTTGTACTTTCAAAGCGTTACTGATCAGCTTACCTCTTACTGCTTACCTCCGACTTCCTATCAATTCACATCGTTTAATAAATTTTTATTCCACTCTTGATGCAAGCGATACTTTCAAGCATCAATTTTGTATGCACATCGTACTTTACAGCGACAACTATATATGCGGGTCTACAACCAAAGCAGGAGCAGAGTTATACAGTTGATTTTTATTGCAGTTTTTATTTTGATTATTGGGCAGCTGGTGAATCTCCAGTTGTTTAATGATAAGTACACAGAGCTGGCAATGAACAATGCAGTGTATAAGAAGATCGTTTATCCCAGCCGTGGCATCATCTTCGACAGGAACGGAAAAGCCATCCTTGACAATGTTGCTATGTTCGATCTTACGGTAACTCCCTTCCAGGTAAAAAATCTTGATACATCAACACTGTGTAACATTCTAAGGATTGATACTGCAGAGTTTCATAAAAGAATGATCACCGCATTGATCAAAAATGGTAAGTACAGGCCATCGGTTTTCGAAGGTTTAGTAAGTCCGCAGGTCCAGGCTCAGCTTGAAGAAAATATGTATCGCTTTCCCGGGTTCGATCTTTCAGAACGTCCTATCCGATCCTATCCTTTTAAAGCAGCCGCTCATATTTTAGGTTATGTGGGTGAAGTTGATTCAGCCATCATCAAACAATCGAATTATTTCTACCAGATGGGCGATTATGCAGGTCGGGCAGGGTTGGAAAAAACCTATGAACCTGTACTCATGGGTCAACGTGGTATTAAATACCTGATCAAAGACAATAAGAACAGGATCCAGGGATCTTACGAGAGTGGCATGTTTGATACTTCTGCTATCGCCGGAAGGAATTTGTACACCAGCATCGATGTAAAAGTGCAGCAGCTTGCAGAGAAATTATTGAGTAATAAGATCGGAAGTGCTGTCGCTATCAACCCAAAAACAGGAGGCATTATTGCAATGGCCTCAGCTCCGGGTTATGATCCAAACCTCTTAACAGGTGCAGAGCGAAGAAGGAATTTTAGCAGGATGTTTCTTGATACTGCCAAGCCAATGTATAACAGGGCTATCAAAGGACAATATCCTCCTGGTTCAACATACAAACCTTTGGGTGGATTGATCGCTTTGGATGAAGGCCTTATCACACCAAGCTTTGGCTATCCTTGTGGTGGTGCTTACTTTGGTTGTTCAAGACCGGTTCGTTGTACACACTCCGGCGGTGGACATGCCAGAGATCTTAGAGTTGCACTGGCAAATTCATGTAACTCTTATTTCACGCATATTTTCAGAATGGCTTTGGATAACAAGGCATTCCCTAATCCTCAAGCCGGATATATCAAATGGAAAGAATACAATAATGCATTCGGGTTAGGTGTAAGAGTTGGAGTTGATTTACCAAGTGAGGATAAAGGAAACATTCCTGATACATCTAAATACAACCGTGATTTTGGTGGTTTTGCAAGATGGAATAGCTGTGGTTTACAAACCTTGGGCATTGGCCAGGATAGAATGACAGCTACTCCGTTGCAAATGGCTAATGCTATGTGCATCATTGCCAATAAAGGAAAATATTACCTGCCGCATTTTGTAGACAGTATCCAGAACGAAACAGATGCTGACACGGTATTTATGGCTAAATATCGGAAGTTGCATACGCCACTTCATATTCCTGATACATCTTTCAAGGAAGTGATCGATGGAATGCATGATGTAACAGTGTATGGTACGGCTCACTTCTTAAAAGTTCCGGGTTGGGAATATTGCGCCAAAACCGGTACAGCACAAAATCCACATGGAGAGAACCACTCTTGGTTCGTTGCTTTTGCACCGAAAGATGATCCAAAGATCGCCGTTGCAGTTGTGGTAGAAAATGCCGGTTATGGATCTACATGGGGTGGCCCGATCGCTGCATTTATGATGGAACAATACCTGAATGACAGCATTACTACCGAAAGAATGAAAGATGTAGAACGCATCTCAAAAGCAGACCTGATACCGAGAGCCATTAAACATTGGTATTACGTAAAAGATTCTCTGAAACAGGCGAAACAACGAGAAATCGACGAAAACACACCAGAGATCACCACCAAAACAGAAACTAAAGTAACTTTTGATCCTGAAGCTGAGCCAAACAAAAAACAGGATAGCGATACGGCAAGAAATATTCAACAACCCATGCTAAAACCAGACGATATCCGGCTGAAGAAAGACTAACATGAGCAGAAATCAAAACACAATATCGAAGGGAATTGACTGGAGTCTTGTTTGGTGTTATATAGCACTGGTAACGATCGGTATCTTCATGATCTTCGCTAATGAATATAGAGAAGGACAGAATTGGTTTGAACCTATCCTCTCGCAAAAAACAGATTATGCCAAGCAAATACTTTGGGCTGGCATCTGTGCGGTATTGGCCACATTTATTTTATTAACCGATAGTAAGTTTTTTACTGCTACGGCCAACTTATTATATGCTTTTGGTTTATTGCTTTGTGTTGCTGCGATTGTTATCGGATCTGAAGTAAAAGGTTCTAAATCCTGGCTGGTATTGGGTGGATTTCGCTTACAGCCATCAGAGTTAACCAAAGTGTTTACTGCTCTTGCCCTGGCGAAATTCATCAGCAGGCAGGAAACAGATTTCAGCCGAACCAAATCGCAGATCATTGCTGCAGCAATTGCTATTTCACCAGCTATCATCACCATCCTGCAAAATGAAACAGGTCTTGCTTTGGTATACTTCAGTTTTTTCCTGGTGATGTACAGAGAAGGGTTACCGCCTTTTGTACTGATCGTGGGAGCTTCGTTAGGGGTGTTACTTATTTTATCGCTTTTATATCCTCCAAAAACTTTGTTTATTGTTTTTACCATATTGGCTGTGGTAGTTTTATTCCTGCTACGCAGATTTTATCGCCGTAAAAGGATCATTTTACCATTGATCATTGCCTGCTGGGGATTTGCCATTGGTGTTTCGGTTTTTGCTGTTCCATATGTTATGGATAACGTGATGAAATCTTACCAGGTAGATCGGATATACAGCATGGTGGGAAGACAGTATTCACCAAAAGATCCTGTTAAAAGAGCCGAGATAGAAAAGAAACGTGCAGAGAACAAAGGGCAGAATGTAAGTGAGTATAATGTAATTCAATCAAAGATCGCTATTGGCTCTGGTGGATTGGTTGGAAAAGGATATTTAAAAGGTACACAAACACGATACGACTTTGTGCCTGAACAACGAACCGACTTTATCTTTTGCACCATTGGGGAAGGGTTTGGTTTTGTGGGATCCATTATCTTTTTAGGATTATACGCTTTCCTGCTTTTCAGGATCATATTCGTTGCAGAAAGACAAAGAAGTACTTTTAGCCGTGTGTATGCTTATGGTGTAGCCAGTATCATTTTCATTCATATACTTATCAATATCTGTATGACCATTGGATTGGCTCCCGTGATCGGAATTCCTTTGCCATTGATCAGTTATGGAGGATCATCGCTACTCACCTTCACCATGCTCATCTTTATCCTTATAAGATTAGATGCCGACAGGCAGATGGTTTTAAGATAGCCCTCCTAAATCCTCCCAATAGGGAGGACTATGAAGCGTTACATTTGCTGTGTTATTTACTAAATCAATTCTTTTTTAAGGGTTAGAACATGAAGATCATCCCACTATCGGAAGGCACTTTCACAATAGACAAGACAAAAGTTTTTGTTCCATTTGACACTGCTTCAGACGACCTGCAACAACGTCCTACGGGAAGTTTGTTGGTAGAAGTACAACCATTTGTAGTGATAACTTCTAAAGATGTATTATTGATAGATGCCGGGTTAGGATTTAGTACTAACGGAGAATTACAGATCCATCAGAATTTAAAAGTAAACAGCATTCAGCCTGAACAGATCACTAAAGTTTTGATGAGCCATTTGCATAAGGACCATGCCGGTGGCGTGAGTAAGAAAGATCGCTTGGGAAATTTTAGTCTTGCTTTTCCAAATGCCACTTATTATGTGCAGAAAAAAGAGATGGCTTTTGCAATGGATACAGGTTTTCCATCCTTTATGACAGAAGAGATCAGTGTGCTGCAAGGCTCTTCGAATGTAGTGTGGCTGGATGGTGATGGAGCAATAGACGGATATATCAAATATTGGCTTTCGTCAGGACATAGCCCATTTCACCAGGTGTTTTTGATTGAGGAAAATGGCGAGAAAGTTTTCTTTGGTGGAGATGAAGCGCCGCAACTCGGACAAATGAAACGAAAGTTTGTTGCCAAATATGATTACGATGGTAAAAAAGCACAGGGACTAAGAGAAAAGTGGTGGGAAGAAGGAAGAAAAGAAGGTTGGAATTTTCTTTTTTATCATGACATTAAAACGCCAATGTTCGCTAATTAGAGCTAATGATCGCTAATAGGTACAAACAACTCTTTTGAAATCTAGTCGTTCTGATCCAAAGTTCAATATTATACCAAGCTGTATCTGTGATGCTTTCAAATAGTTGAGTGTTTGCCGGAAAGCTTCTGCATGAATGAAGGAAGTAGATTTAACTTCAAGTATAATAGCATTAAAAACAAAGTAGTCTGCTATAAAGGAATGAGGGAGGATTACATCTTCATACCTGATGTTAAATGAATGTTCTCTTGTATAAGGAATATTGCTTTTCTGAAGTTCTAGTTCAAGAGCATCTTTATATACAATCTCTTTAAAGCCCCTGCCAAGCTTATTGTGAATCTTCATTGCCAGACCCACAATAATAAAACACTCATCTTTTAAAATGAGATCCCGGGAATTAAGAACATTAGCGCTGATTAGTTCAAATTAGCAAGAATTAGTGATATTAAAAAGCCAACCCTGTAAAGAGTCGGCCGTTGCTAACCTATGAAAAACACCTAGGTAATTTTTAATCTTGCGGCTGCTCATTTCTTGCAGCTTTGGGCCTGTTCTTAGCACGTTTCTGGATCTCTTTTCGCAACATCTCTTTAAAGTTCTTCTCCAGCACATATACTTTGTTCACCCTTGCATCATCATTCAATACCTTTTTAAACTCGGGCTTGTATTTTTTCCGGATGTTCAACGCCTTTTCTTCAAACACTAATTCATCTGATTTATTTTCCTGGCGTACTTTCTTCAGCTCCTCGAAATACTGGTTGTAAACAGGCCAGAATTTTTCTGCTTCTTCTGATGTAAGGTTCAGTTCTTTTGTTGCATAAGCCACGAATATCGCCTGCACTTTGGGAGGTTGGGCGTTAGCGAAATAACTTAGTCCCACAATAAATGACAGGAGAAGTATAATTTTTTTCATGATGATCAATTTAGCTGCCACTGTTTTTGTTAGCAGGTTCGGCAGTTTCCTGTAAATATTCGTTGATGTCTTCTTCGGTAGTTGTGTTAATGAGTTGCTGTGGATCTACTTCTTCAGGCGCAACCGTATTAATAATGTAACCGGTGATCGGTGTTTCAGCCAGGTACTGATCGATCATCTGATCGTCTATCTTAGCCAGTTCCTGGTTCACGTCCATGTTAATAGCCGAATCGTAGGGAATGGTAGCAATCGCATCATCCGTTTTAGCCTGAGTTCTGCCGGTGTACAGGTAAGCTCCAACCATTAGGATGCCTGCCGTACAGGCTGCGATAGCATATTGCAGAACTCTTTTCGGCTTGCCAAGATTGAACACCTTTGCAGGTGGATTGGCAACTTTCAACGGAATAGTAACTTCAAGACTTTCGAAATATCCATCAGGTACCGAGTAAACCGGCTTTTTACTGATGGTATTTAAAATGGGCGCCAGTTCATTCAATTCTTCTTCAACAGTTTGTTGCTGGTGTTTGATCTTGTTCAGAATACTATCAGCCAAACCATTGAAATATCCATCAGGAACAGTAAAAGGATTATTGGCAGTACCAAGATTAATATTCTCGATATTAATGCGATCCATAACCAATGTAGAAAATCCTTCAAAATAAGAGGCAGACACGGTAAAAGGATTTCCTTTCGGAAGGTTAGCAACGACCTCGCTGATCTCTCTGAGTTCCTGTAATATGGTTTCTTTATTTTCCATTAGCCGGATGTAAGACGTTTTTTGAGGCTCATCGTTTAATGGTTCCTGATAAACTCCTCTATTTTTTTAACTGCATGATGATAACTTGCCTTTAACGCTCCTTCACTTGTTTCCAATACCCTGCTCATCTCTTCGTACGGCATCTCGTCATAATACCGAAGCGTAAATACAGCTCTTTGTTTTTCAGGCAATTGCTGGATGGCCAATTGCAACTTCCATTCAAGCTTCTGGGTATCAAACCCTTCATCGGCTTTGATTTTATTACTAAGACCCGCTTCTACTTCATCCATGCTTGCAGCCGATCTACGTTTCTGCTGGTCTAAAAAAGTAAGGCTTTCATTCGTAGCTATCCGATATAACCAGGTGTACAACTGGCTGTCTTCCCTGAAGTTTTCCAGTCCTTTCCAAACTTTTATAAAAACGTTTTGTAACACATCGTTTGCGTCATCATGGTCCACCACCATACGACGAACATGCCAGTACAGCTTTTCCTGGTACTTTTTAATGATAGCGGTAAAAGCTTTCTCCTTCGTCTCGGGCTGTTTAAATTGATGAAGCAGTTCCTTATCGTCTAAATGCATGCAAAGCTGTTATGCGGTAAAAATAGGTATTAACTGCTACTACATAAGCAATTATACCGCCAGTTTGGGTTAAGAAGGAATTTGTGTTGACCGGCTTTTGTAGGCATGGCATCTTCGTTGTGTCACTCACTTCTACGTTCGAAACATTGATGAGCAATAGTTTATTTTGAGTTGCACGAATGATCATCAGCGTTCATTCACGATTCATCAGATCATTTTTAGTTGCTTTTCACTTGAGCTTATCAGTTTTTCCAACCGGCTTGATCTTGTTTCTTCTTTCTTAGCACTCATGATCCAATGGATCATTGTACGTTGATACGATGCAGATTGAGCAGCAAAGAATTTCCATGCAGGCTTGTTAGCTTTAAATTGTTTTTGCAGTGGCATTGATAAAGTATCTGGCTCTTTCTCATAACTGTATACTTCACTTTTCGCCTCTTTTCTCTGTTCGTATGCAGCCAAACCTGCGGCTTCCATCAAACCCTGTTTTTTTAATGTTTCTACTTTGGCAATATTGATGGCACTCCAGTTACTGCCAGTTCTTCTTGGTGTAAACCGGTTGGTATAACTATCTGCATCAACACTTTTACGAATGCCGTCTATCCATCCAAAGCACAGCGCAACATCAACAGCTTCACTCCAGGTCATAGAGGGCTTGCCGGTATGCACTTTCCAGAATCCCACCCAAAGCTCTTGTTGCTTCGCATGATTTTTCTTCAGCCATTTCCTAAATTCTGATGTGTTCTTAAAAAAGACAGGCGTCATAATAATGAGTTGAAGTAATCTTAACTAATCAATCCTTTATTATTAGAATTGGGTTGAACAAGATCCCAAAGATTTCCATAAATATCCTGGAAAACGGCTACGGCACCATAATCAAATTGCTGTGGTGGTCTTACAAAATTGATGTTACGGCTTTTTAATTTCTCGTAATCCCTATTGAGATCATCCGTAAAAAGAAATAAGAAAACTCTTCCGCCTGATTGATTACCTATTGCTCCGGATTGTTGATCATTTGATGCTTTTGCTAATAGCAAAGAACACTCTTTAGCACCTTTAGGAGCAACGAGAACCCAACGTTTTTCTTCACTGAGTTGTGTGTCTTCCAACAAATCAAAATCAAGTTGCGTGGTGTAGAAGTCGATAGCTTTATCGTAATCATCTACCACTAATGCAATATGTGCAATGCGTTGGTACATACAATTAAGTTAGTCATTATCTTTTTCAAATCACGAGACAAACCTCGTGTAACAAAAAACGGCTCATAGAGCCGTTTGTATTTTATAATGATCAGATCTCATCAACCTTTCCTGCCGATCACCTTCTTCGCAGCTTCAACAATGTAATGAGTGTCTAAGCCATATTTCTTCAACAGTTCGATGGGTTTTCCGCTTTCGCCGAAAGTATCTTTAGTGCCGATGTATTCTATTGGTATCGGGAAATTTTTTGCAGCAACCTGTGCAATGCTATCACCCAATCCACCGATGATGTTGTGCTCTTCAACAGTAACGGCACATTTGGTTTTACGAATAGAATTGATCACCGCTTCTTCATCAAGCGGTTTGATGGTGTGTATATTGATCACTTCTACACTCAATCCCTGCTCTTCAATTATTCTGCCTGCTTCAATAGCTTTCCAAACCATGTGGCCGGTAGCAAAGATCGAAACATCTGTTCCATCGCTGAACTTTTGTGCTTTGCCAATGATGAAATCACTTCCATCTGCAGCAGTAAAGTTGGGCCATTTAGGACGACCAAAACGTAGGTAAACAGGACCTTCATAATCAGCAATGGCCATCGTTGCAGCCTTGGTTTGATTATAATCACATGGAACGATCACCGTCATTCCGGGAAGCATTTTCATCAACCCGATATCTTCTAATATCTGGTGTGTTGCACCATCTTCTCCCAATGTTAGACCGGCATGCGAAGCACAGATCTTTACATTCTTACCTGCATAAGCAACTGACTGACGTATCTGGTCGTACACTCTCCCTGTAGAAAAATTCGCAAATGTGGTGGTATAAGGAATCTTTCCACCAATGGTCATGCCTGCAGCAATACCGATCATGTTGGCTTCTGCAATACCACATTGAACAAATCTTTCCGGGAAATCTTTGACGAACTTGTTCAGCTTCATCGATCCAAGCAGATCGGCTGTAAGTGCTATTACGTTAGGGTTTTGTTTTGCTACTTCGTAAATACCATCACCAAAACCACCCCTGGTTTCCTGTTCGTTCTGAATTTGAATGTCTTTAAGCATGCCTGTTAGAATTGGCTGCAAAGTAACGGAAGGGAATTGTTTCACGCAAAGGAATTGTTGGGACTGAGCTTCGAAGTGGTTAACCTAAGAAATAAGCAGGTTGATAAAAAATGAACTTACAACGCAAAGAACGCAAAGGTTTCTTCACTAAAGTGAAGAAAGGGTATCAGTTCAAAGAAGGCTTCTGCCTGTTCAATATCTCTTCATCGGCTTTCACCTTCTGTTCCCATTTCCAGGCAGTATCCATCATCTCTTTTAAGTTGTACTTTATCTTCCAGCCTAGAGTTTTCACCGCAAGATCATTGTTAGCGTAAACAGCAATAACATCTCCCGGTCTTCTCGGCCCTACGGTATAATTTAGGTTAATGCCACTTACTTCTTCAAAGGCTTTGATGGCTTCAAAAACAGTTACACCATTACCGGTTCCAAGATTAAAGGTTTCGCAATTGTGTTTGTTCTTTTTATCGATCAGATATTGAACCGACAAAGTGTGTGCATTGGCTATATCCGATACATGAATATAGTCTCTTAAGCAACTTCCATCTCTTGTAGGATAGTCACTGCCAAAAACCTTCATCTGTGGCAACTTGCCAATCGCTGTTTGGGTGATGGCAGGTACAAGGTTCGCAGGTTTACCTAAAGGCAATTCCCCTAAAAGAATAGAAGGATGTGCACCAACCGGATTGAAATATCTTAAAAGAATGCAGGCAGTTTTGTTTTGTGCAGCGAAATCCCGGATGATCCTTTCTCCCATTTGTTTTGTTGCCCCATAAGGAGATTCGGCAGGTTTTTCAGGAGTTTGTTCTGTTACCGGAATTTCATCTGGATTACCATAAACAGTACATGAAGAAGAGAAAACGAAATAAGGCACATTAAACTCTTTTACGCACTTTAGCAGGTTGATGAGTGAGAACATATTATTCTCATAATACATCAGTGGCTCTGCTACTGATTCTCCTACTGCTTTATACGCAGCAAAATGAATGACGCCTTCTATGTCATCATTCTCCTGGAAAATGGCTAAGGTATCGTCGAAGTTTTTAAGATCAACATGATAGTTCTTTACCTTTTTACCCGAGATCTTTTGAATACCATCAAGCAGGTAGGTAGAAGACCTGCTGTTATTGTCAACAGAGATCACATCGAAACCATTTTCGAGCAGATCTACAATCGTGTGAGAACCAATATAACCACAACCTCCGGTAACCAGGATCTTTGCCATAGAAAAATTAAAGCGGCAAATTACCTAAAAAGAATTGTTAGCTGAACATCTTTACGATGTAGTAAATAATGGCAGCCATTATTGCAGAGATAGGAATGGTTAATACCCAGGCCCATAAAAGATTTACGGTAACTCCCCAACGTACAGCTGATAAACGTTTGGTAGCTCCTACACCAATGATAGAACCTGATATAGTATGTGTAGTACTCACCGGAATTCCTAAATGTTCTGTAAGATAAAGAGTGATAGCACCTGCAGTTTCTGCACTTACACCTTCGAGTGGTGTTACTTTAGTGATACGTGTACCCATCGTTTTAACGATCTTCCATCCACCACTCAATGTTCCGATGCCTATACATAAAAAGCTGGTGAAAGGCACCCACCAATAATCTTCTACGAAATGACCGAAACGGGCTTTTGATTCGAGTGTTGTGTATGCCGGGTTTCCTGTTTGCATTTCATAATAGATCACTGCAGCACCAATGATACCCATTACTTTTTGGGCATCGTTACCACCATGGCCAAGACTGAAAGCAGCAGAAGATGCCAGCTGCATTTTTTTAAACCAACTGTCTGCTTTGTACGGGTTCGATCGTTTAAAAAGATGTATGATGAGTATTGTAATGAAAAAAGCGATGAACATTCCTAGTAATGGTGCAAGAAAGATGAACAGGAATGTTGGGATCACTTTTGCATAATTGATCACATCGATGCCATTTTCTGATAAACCTCCGGCGTGTGCCAAAGCTGCACCCATAAAACCACCAAGCAATGTGTGGGATGAACTTGAAGGAATACCAAACCACCATGTAAGAAGATTCCAGATAATCGCTGCGATCAGTCCCGCAAGAATCACTTCTAAAGTGATATAGTTCTCATGAACTGATTTTGCGATAGTGTTACCGATCTTGAATTCTCCGATCCAGTATTTTGAAATGAAATAAGCGGCGAAATTGAATACTGCAGCCCAGAGTACTGCCTGGAAAGGTGTAAGTACTTTGGTAGAAACGATTGTTGCTATTGAGTTTGCTGCATCGTGAAAGCCGTTGATATAATCGAAGATCAATGCAAGTACGATGATTACGATAAGCAGTGTGAACATGTTATAATATGCTGATTTGCGAATGTGCTATTTCCAAAAGCACTTATGTTCTTTAAGAGTATTTGATGATGATTGATTCGATCACATTAGCTGCGTCTTCACATTTATCAGTGGCGATCTCCATCACCTGGTAGATCTCTCTTTTTTTGATCACCTCTTTGGCGTCGTTCTCTTGTTGAAACAACATGTCGATGCTCATATCAAATACATCATCTGCCTGGTTTTCGATACTGTTTACTTTTACCAGGGCTTCGGTCATCTGGCGGAGATTCTTCATGTCTCTCAAGCCATGAACAGCGATCCTGATCTCGCTTGAACCGTAAGAAATAAGATCTGCCAGTTTTTTGATCCCTGTATCATTAGGATTTACCTTGTAAAAGTTGATCTTCTTAGAGCAGGCGAAAATATAATCTGCAATATCGTCTAATGCCGATGCCAGGTAGTGAATGTCTTCCCTGTCGAAAGGTGTGATAAAATTTCTGCCAAGCTCTGTAAATATCTGGTGTGTACTGTCGTCGTTCTTATGCTCCAGATCTTCTATCTGTGCGATGTAAGCAGAACGTTTGTCGTAGTCAGGTTCGTTTACCATTGCCACTAAGATCTTACCCATCTGCTCTACCCTGTCGGCAACATCTTCAAACAAGCCGTA
Organism: Chitinophagaceae bacterium; assembly: GCA_024508725.1. GTDB lineage: Bacteria > Bacteroidota > Bacteroidia > Chitinophagales > Chitinophagaceae > JAEZDC01. The sequence goes on from JANINS010000003.1 coordinate 1,232,824, forward strand.
AAAGATCTTATTCTTTGGCATGAACAGCTTGCCGATGGAATTGATACCCATATAATGCTATTTATTTGGTGGCAAATGTAAATATATGACGACTAAAGCCTGAACGTACTCTATAATTAATAATAAGATAACATTGGCTCAAAAAGTACACCGAAAGCTTGTAAGAGTTAACACCGAGGTAATACTGCCATAACAATTCCGTAATATGAGCCTGATAGTTTCGCCGCTAAATAACAGGCTGTGAAACTGATCACTTATTTACTTCTGCTGCTCTCATTTACATCTGATTCTGTTTTTGCGCAAACACAAGGAAAAATATCCGGTAAGATCATCAACGAAAAGAATGAACCGGTTTCGGGAGCTGCCATAAGCATAAAAGCTGGTACCAAAGGGTCGACATCTGGTGTTGATGGCAGTTTTATCCTGTCTTTACCAGCAGGCAAGTACGAGATCACTATTAAGGCATTGGGATATGCTACAAAAGTGATCGGAGATGTGGAAGTAACAGTGAACAGTGTAACAGATCTGAATATTGTACTGCAATCGAGCAGTAAAGATCTTGACAATGTAACCGTTGAAAGCAGATCGTCAGGCAGAAGGGAAACTGTGAATACTGCTATTGCTTACCAGCGCAATACCAATACTGTTGCTTCGGTGGTTTCAGCAGAAGCCATTCGCCGTTCACCAGACAGGAATACCAGTGAAGTTTTAAAACGTACTCCGGGTGCCAGTGTACAGGAAGGAAGATTCCTGATCATTCGTGGATTGGCCGATCGTTATAACCAGGCAATGCTGAATGGTATTATGCTTACCAGCACTGAAGCAGACCGTAAAACATTCTCTTTCGATCTTATTCCTGCACCAATGATCGATAATATCGTGATCAACAAAGCCTTTGTTCCTGAATATCCCGGGGAATGGGCTGGAGGTCTTGTACAGGTGAATACAAAAGATATTCCTGCCAAAGCATTTTTAAATATCCAGATCGGTACCGGCTTCAACACACAAACCACCGGCAGAAACTTCCTGAAAGAACAGCAAGCCGGTAAATGGGATTGGCTGGGAATTGATGATGGAACACGAGCACTACCTACTGCTTACACAACTAAAAGTGGTTTCGATACATTGAATAGTGTTTTAAAAACTGCAATTGGTAAACAACTCCGCAATTCATGGTCTGCTAAAAACAGTACTGCTGCACCCAATATTTCTTTCCAGGCAAATGGAGGTTTCAATACAAAGTTCTTTGGTAAAACACTGGGCGGAACGTTTGGATTGATCTACAACAGGAACAACCGTTACATCAAACAAGGCAATATCTCTAACTCGCTTTCAGGAACAACTTTCAGCCAGAATTATAACCTGGAAGATGACAGATATGTGCAAGACATTAATTGGGGTGCCTTAGGTAGCTTATCGTACCAGATCGATCAGCGAAATAAAGTTTCTGTAAAGACTTTGATGAATGTGAGTGCTCCCAACTCAGTAGTAGCACGTGAGGGTGTTGATTATAATCGTGATGAACTGGTAAAAGGGAATGAATTTGCATTCAAACAAACCATCTTCAACAGCACGCAGATCGCAGGAGATCACAAGCTGGATAACAATCTTTCTTTTAAATGGTACGGATCATTCAACATACTTGATGTATATGTGCCTGATCAGCGAAGAATACTTTATTCCACTCAAAGAAACACCAGCAATCCATATCTGTTGCTGATATCAAATACACTTTCTCAACAAAGCGGAAGCAGGATATTCCAGGATTTGAGTGATTATATCTATACAGCAGGTGGTGATCTTACTTACAACTTCAACATGTTTAAATTAAAACAATCAGTGAAAGCTGGTTACATGTTACAGGTGAAAGACAGGTTGTACGATGCAAAGCTTTTCGCTAATTACCTGCCATCAGATAATGCAACGTTAAGACAGTTATCGCCTGATGTAATATTCGATCCATCCAACTTTGGTAATGGAGAACATAACAGTAATTTATTTGCTTTCGATGCCATCAAGGGTACCAACTTCAGGTATATGGCCAATACGATCCTTAATGCAGGATTTCTTCAACTCGATAATCAGTTCACAAGGAACCTGAGAGTTGTTTGGGGATTACGGGTAGAAGATTATGATCAGTTGGTAGGAAGCGTAAAGACCTGGGATCCTCGTCATACACACATTATCGTAAGAGATTACCTGCCTGGATTGAATGCAACGTATAAGCTGAATAAGACAACCAACATCAGGCTCTCAGGTTCACAAACAGTGATCCGTCCTGAGTTAAGAGAATTATCATACCTAAACCTTTATGATTTTGAATTGAATGCTTCTGTACAGGGCAAGCCAACACTCGAGCGAACGAAAGTTACCAACCTTGATCTGCGTTATGAGTTGTATCCACAGGCAGGTGAGATGTTGACTGTTGGTATTTTTTATAAGTACTTCAATAAACCGATCGAACAGATCTTTAATGAAGGCAGTGGTGGAGCAAGTACATTCAGCTTCCAGAATCCTGAGAAAGCAACTGCTTACGGCGCAGAGATCGAGTTTAGGAAAAAGCTTGATTTCATCCACCTGAAGCACTTCACTTTACAAGCGAATGGTTCTTATATGAAGAGCCGCATCACCGATAAAGGATTGAAGGTTGACAGGCCATTGCAAGGTCAATCACCTTACCTGCTGAATATTGGTTTGATGTACGACTTACCTAAACATGGTTTTACTGCAACTGTACTCTTTAACCAGGCCGGCGAAAGGATCTACCTCGTAGGAGATATCACAGCAGGTGCAGGGTCACCGGATATTTACGAAGCACCAAGACCTGTACTGGATCTTCAGCTAAGCAAGAAAGTGATTAAAGATCGTGGTGAGTTCAGGCTCAATGTTTCAGACATACTTAACCAGACGCAGTATTTCTACCAGAATGCAGATGATAAAACAGCTTTCCAGAAATCATCTGACGCATATCGGTTCACTCGCAAGTTCGGAACAACAGTCAGCCTCACATTCAACTATGCTTTCATAAAATAATTACATACTAAAACGATTTAAATAGCAATTACAAATGAAAAAGCTCCTCTTCTTACTTACCTCAGTTGCAGCGTTGGCAAGTGTAAGCTGTAGAAAGATCGAATCAGATGGCCAGGTAGTGATCGTTAACACCGGTGGCGGTTCATCTAACTCAGGACAAACCATTACATTGAGTGGACGTATCAATGCAGACACTACATTAAAGAAAGGAAACACTTATATCTTAAAGGGCCTGGTATATATTGTAGGAAATCATACCATCACGATCGAGCCTGGTGTTACGGTAAAAGGTTCTTTCAGTGGATCTGATGTTGCTGCACTCATCATTACACGTGGTTCTAAGATCATGGCGCAAGGCAGTCCTGCTGAGCCAATTGTATTTACTTCTGCTGCACCTAATCCGCAATCGGGTGATTGGGGTGGTATCGTAATATGTGGTAAAGCACCGATCAATACATCTGTAAATGGAACAGCAGGTTTGTTCCAGGTAGAAGGTGGAATTGATAATGCAAACGGAGATGGTTTGGCCGGAAGCGGTGATGCTGTTGCTCCAACACCTGTTCCCAACGATAATTCAGGAGTGTTGAGTTATGTAAGAATTGAGTATGCTGGTTATGCATTTCAGCCCGACAAAGAGATCAACAGCTTAACGCTGGCTGCTGTTGGTAGCGGAACAACCATCGACCATATACAGGTGATCTATGCAAAAGACGATGCGTATGAGTGGTTTGGCGGAACAGTGAATTGTAAATACCTCATCGCTTATAAAACACAGGATGATGATTTCGATACGGATAATGGTTACAGTGGTAAAGTACAGTTTGGTATCATCATTCGTGATTCGCTGATCGCTGATATCTCTAACTCGGAAGCTTTTGAAAGCGATAACAACGCTTCAGGTACAGCAGTAACGCCTAAGACTTCTGCGATCTTCAGTAATATTACTGCGATTGGTCCAAGAGCCACATTAAACAATGCTGGTAATACTTTATTCAGAGGTGCTACGCACATCCGGAGAAATACAGCGATCTCTATCTTCAATTCGATAATTATGGGTTGGCCAAGAGGTATCGAGATCGATGCAACTACAGGAACTTCTACTGCATTGAATATTGAAGACAGTTCACTGCGTCTCAGGAATATCACATTAGCAGGAAACACTGTTAATACAAGATTTTCAGGTACAGCAGGAGCAACGATCAGCAGTGACGCCACCTTCAGTACGTGGTTTACGAATAGTTTTTATAACAACGATATTCTTACCAATGCTTCTGATGCAAAACTGATCCAGCCATTCAACTATATAGCTCCGGACCCTACACCTTTTGCAGGAAGCAATGGTAACCAGAAGATATTAAGCGGTGGAAGCTTTACCGATGCAAAATTCAATGGCGATACGTTCTTCGATAAAACAGTAACATTCCGTGGCGGAGTAGCACCTGCAGGTGACCTGGCAAGCTGGTGGAAAGGTTGGACTGCTTGGAAATAATGCTGCAATTATTGGAGGTATATAAAAAATCAAAGCCGGATTCTTCCGGCTTTTTAAGCCTCTTCATCACCCATAAAAATTTTATTTCTTATGTGCATTTAGATATCGCCCCGATTCTTCGGGGCGTGTTTGTTAGATCCTTTTCAAAATCTTATTCGAAATGCTTCCTTGTTGTATTTATTCCGGTAATCCAGTGGCGATAAGCCGGTAATTCTTCTGAACACTTCACGAAATGCTTTGGCATCAGAATATCCTACTTCGTACATCACTTCGCTTATGTTTTTACGGGTTGTTTCAAATGCTTTCTTCGCAGCTTCCACTTTTACACGTTGTGCATATTCAACCGGAGTATTTCCTGTTGCTTTAATAAACCGCCTGTCGAAATTTCTTCTGCCTACTGCAAACTTTGCAGAAAGATGCTCAACCGAGATCTTTTCATCGAGGTTTTTCTCAATATATACCTGGGCTTTTTTGATCACTTCATCGCTATGCGACTTCTGCCCTTTGAAAATGGTGAATGTACTCTGGCTTTGCCTGTCAATATCGATCTGGAAAACCTTTGCACAATAAATAGCAGTTGTACGATCGTAGTATTTCTCTACGAGATAAATGATGAGGTTCAGGAACGAATAAGCACCACCACTTGTATAAATGCCGTCCTCATCGGTGATGATCTTATCTACCTGTAACTGCACATCAGGAAATCTTTCAGCGAACTTATCGGCTACCGCCCAGTTGGTAGAACAGTTAGTGCCATCGAGCAAACCTGCTTCTGCCAATAAAAAAACACCGGTACAGATACCTGCTACTTCAGAACCAAGTGTGTATTGATCTTCTATCCAACTGATCATTTTTTTATTTGCATTGATTGCTTTATCGTACTGGTGATTTAAGGAAGGAATAATGATAAGGTCTGTTTTACGAATGGTGCTGATGTCTGTATGGGGCTTCACTTCGAACAAGCCATCATAATATGTCGCTTTTTTAGCAACTCCTGCCAGTTCTATCCTGAATATTTCCTTTTTGCCGCATTCTTTATAGTACTGATTGGCTCTTGTAAAAATCTTATAAGTTCCTACAATGCTGCTGAGATTGTTACCCTCACCTGCCGGTACTAAAATGGTAAGATGTTTCATAGAACAATTTATACAAAGATAGAATGCAGGAATGTCCAGATCAGCCCCTCATAAAGTCTATTTGTCACCAGAACTCGTAGAACAATGAATGATAATTTTGCTACATCAGACTATTACATCATATAAAATAAAACTGAATGACAGATATTATACATCGCATCGGTATCAGATCAACCACAGACACAGTATACCAGGCTTTATCAACGATAAAAGGTCTTGCCAACTGGTGGACCAATGAAGTAAAAGGTGAAGAACACGTTGGTGGAAAGATCACCTTCACTTTCAGAACTACTACCGGAGATATCAAAGGAGAGATGGTAATGGAAGTACAGCAACTGCAGCCTGGAAAGCATGTAAGCTGGCAATGCATAGAAGGTCCGGATGAATGGATTGGGACAATTATTTCTTTTGATATGGAACAGCAAGACGATCAGGTTATCATCATCTTTGGTCATCGCAATTGGAAAGAAGCTGTTGATTTCACCGCTCACTGTAGTATGAAGTGGGCTGTGTTTTTATTAAGTCTTCGGGAATATATTGAAACAGGAACAGGCAAACCTTCACCCTACGATATTAAGATCGATAACTGGAATTAAAACTTCTTAGTATGAGCATTCAGCATTTCTCGATTTCTTTCGTTGTAGATCGGTCTACGGATGAAGTATTCAATATCATTAAAGAGGTACGTAATTGGTGGGCTGGATTATATAATGAACAGTTTGAAGGAAAAAGCGATAAAAAAGATGATGAGTTTAGTTTTCGTGCAGGTAATGGAGCTCACTATTCACGGCAGCGGCTAACAGAAATCATCCCTGGCAAAAGACTTGTTTGGCTTGTAACAGAGAGTGAATTGAATTTTTTGAAGAACAGATCTGAATGGACAGGTACTAAGATCATCTTCGATATTGCTAAAAACGAATCACAAACTGTGATCACCTTTACTCATGAAGGGCTAAATCCGGAAAAAGAATGTTTCAATAGTTGTGCTCCGGCATGGAAACAATATCTGACAGGTCAGTTGCTTTCATCATTGCAATAGCAGACCTTTCCTCTCAACATGGTAATTACTTAACGTTCTTATACGTATAGCAGTTTAAGCTTTATCAGCTTTTGAATGATTCGTGTTTGTTATGTTTGCTTAAACCAAGCTCTTATGCCTAAGCTTTACATGATACTCCTCGGTTGCAAACCGCCAGGCAGGCATATCGAACAACACGACATCTTCTTTGGTATCGCTGATACTTTGAGTGAGCTAGTACCACAACTATTGCAATATTGGCCGGAAACAAATGGTAAGATGCATATTGATGGTTGGCGTGAGATCAATTCTGTCGCCAACTATAAAATATCGGTAGTGCCAAAACAAGAGCATGCGAAAGGAGCAAAACTATTCTTTATCAATCTTGGCGGATACAAACAAGGTGAGTTCGATGAATTTCATTATAAGATGATCATCGCTGCCAACGATAAAGCCGAAGCCATCAGGCAGGCAAAAGCTTCTGCTTTCTATAAACATACAGGCTTCCCGGGAGCCACATCACATATCGATGATAAATATGGTGTTGATGTAGACGACTTCTACGATATTGAAGATATTCTTCCCAAATCGCAGAAAGATCAGTATTCCATTATGGTAAGGCCATCAGACGAATCTTTAGAAGAAGATGTACTGCACCTTGGCTTTTTCAAGCTTAGTAATTTGCCTTAGTTGTTTATAACTAAGCAATTATTCTCATTGCCAACGAACTCCGTTTCAATTACATAAAAGTATTCGTAAAAAAATATTTAAAATAATTTATGCAATTACGATGCTGCCTCCATCATAGTTGGTAATATATAAAACCTAACGCTATGAGGTGCCTCTTATTTGTGCCCGTAATACTTTCCTTGTGCTGTAACATGGCAAAGGGTCAGCAAAATCCAACACTTCCTACACTGTTTGTGGAGACAGACTCAATCAAAACCAGCCTTCACATTGCCAAACTAAAGATTGATATCAGCGTAACAGGGAATATTGCCAGTACGGTGTATGATATTACCTTCTACAATCCCTTCGATCGTGTACTGGAAGGCTCCTTCGAATTTCCTTTGGCAGAAGAACAGAATGTATATCGTTATGGCTTAGACATCAATGGAAATATGCGTGAAGGTGTAGTGGTAGAGAAACAACTGGCCAGAGTAGCGTATGAGAATACGGTTAGAAGAAACATCGATCCGGGATTGATCGAAAAAACCAAAGGCAATAGCTATCGTACAAGGATCTATCCCATCCCGGCCAAGGGATATAAAAGAGTGCTGGTGGGTATTGAACAACACCTGCATTACCATGATAAGGAACTGATATACCAGCTTCCTGTAAATTCAGCTACGGCTATAGAATCTTTGAATATTACGGCTAAAGTGTTCAATAGTTTTGAACCCGCTATTAAAGGAAATACGCCATCAGGATTTCAGTTCACGAACCAATCCAACGATTGGACTGCAGTTTACGGGAACAAGAATATTATACCTGATACTGAAATAAAATTTTCCATCCCATTCGGATCAGAAACAGGAATACTCAGCTTTACCGGTGAACACAAAGGCAGCACCTATTTCTATCTCACCCTGCCCATGCAACAGGAATACATCGAAAAGCGATTACCATCTACCATCACTTTGCTTTGGGATGTTTCAGGTAGTGCAAGCAAAAGGAAAATTGATAAAGAGATCAGCTTGTTGAAAGACTATTTTTCTAAGTTCAATAACGTAACCATCAACCTTATACCCTTCAGAAATAAATTACAATCGGCAGAAAATTTCATTATCACCAATGGTAATTGCGAAGCACTGATAAAACGATTGCAGAAACTTGATTATGACGGAGGAACCCAACTTGGTAGTATCGATCTTACCAATAATAAAAGCGATCAGGTATTGCTTTTCACAGATGGCGTTTCCACTTTCGGAAAAAAAGAGATCATTACCGGTTCGTCACCTGTTGCTATCATCAACTCATCATCCACTGCAGAACACAAATACCTGAAGTTTGTGGCACAACAAACGAACGGCATTTACCTAAACCTCGAAAGCATTAATACTGAAGAGGCTGTAAGAAGTTTATTGTTTACCCCACTTCAATTTATTGGAGCTAAGTATAATAACAATGAAATAACATCGGTTCAACACAGCAATAGTAATAACAGGAACGGCTTTTCCATAGCCGGCATATTGAAAACGAATATTGCTGATATCGTTTTGAACTTTGGTTACGGCAATACGGTGATCAGTAGTATCAAATATACCATCTCGAAAGATGAAGAATCCATTAACAGCATTCCCAGGAGTTGGGCAGCATTAAGAATTGATATGCTGGAACAGCAACCTAAAAAGAATAAACAGGCAATAACTGAAACAGGAAAAGAATTTTCTATCGTAACATCCAATACTTCTTTATTGGTACTTGATAGGGTAGAAGATTATGTGCAATACGATATTGAACCACCACAAGAACTAAAAGCAGCATACGATTCACTAATCACCGTTAAAAGAAAATCTGCAGCAAACGAAAAGCAAAAGCCGATAGATCAATCATTACTTGTAATGCAGGAATTAAAAGCCTGGTATATAAAAGCATTTCCCAAAAAATTGCAAACGATAAATGATGTAAAAAAGGTAACGGTTGCGAGAGGATTGTCGGCTAGTGCAAACATGAGTCGTGAATTGGAAGTATCTGAGAGTGTAAGCTATGGATTTTCTGTTTCCGATTCAGGTGCAGTTGCGATGCAGCCTGATGCAAATCTTGAAAGCGTTGTCGTTACAGGAATGCATGCAAATAGCGCCAGGCAAGTGCAAGGCCGGGTTGCTGGTCTTCAGGTAACAAGGAGATCCGGAGCACCAGGCAGTAGTTCTGATATCATCATTCGTGGTTCTGCATCTGTTACCTCAACTTCCAATCCTTTGGTCATTGTTGATGGTGTTCCCTTCAACGGAAGAATGGAAGACATCCCTGCGACAGATATTATTTCAACCAACATAATTCGTGATAGAGCTGCCACTGCATTATATGGTTCTCGTGGAGCAGATGGTGTTCTGATCATTACCACAAGAAATGGCAACAGGGATAAAGCCGATTCCCTGGCAGATGTGATCGACTCTGCAGTGGATGCAAATTCAAGTTCGGGTGATATTGAAATAAACGAATGGAAACCCGATGCTGATTATCTGAAAACAATTCAGAAAGTATTGGCATCCGACTATTACAAAACATACTTATCACAGAAAGAGAAGTATAAAGACAAGCCTTTCTTCTATGTGGATATGGCAGACTTCCTCTACAAGCACAACAATAAAGAACTGGCTTTGCAAGTGCTCAGTAATATAGCCGAACTGAAACTGGAAGATGCAGAGTTGATGCGTATTCTGGCTCACCAGTTAAAAAACTGGAATGAATTAGCATTAGCAATTGAAACATTCAAAGATGTTTTGGAAATGCGTGGAGAGCATCCGCAAAGCTATCGTGACCTTGCACTGGCCAACGCCGAAGCTGGTAACTTCCAGGAAGCTGCTGACGGATTATACCACATCCTCACTCACGAATGGGATGGTCGATTCGACAGGATGACCTCAGTGGTCATTAGTGAATTCAATAATCTTATCAGTACACAAAAACAAAAGATCAGCACTGTTAAATACGATAAGCGTTTCATTTTTGCGATGCCATCTGATGTTCGAATAGTCATTAACTGGAGCAGCGATGATTCGGATGTTGATCTTTGGGTTTCCGATCCGCTAAAAGAAAAATGCATGTACAGTTTTCCGCTTACCAAAGGTGGTGGAAGGCTTAGCGGAGACATTACACAGGGTTTTGGCCCTGAAGAATACCTGATGAAAAAAGCAGTTAATGGAAACTACCTGGTAGAAATCAATTATTACGGAGATTCTCGTCAAACTTTAGCAGGACCGGTAACCGTTCAGGCAGAACTCTACACTAACTATGGTACACCACAACAAAAAAAGCAGGTGATCAATGTAAGGCTCAGTTCGTCCAAAGAAGTGATCAGGATCGGAACGCTTAAGTTTCAGGCAAGTAGGTAAGAGAAATTTCTATTCATGCAGTTTGGCACGCTTGTAGAATTACTATTAAACGTGGAGGAACTAAAGATGAAAAGCAAGGTAATTAGTATAGACAGGAACAGAAGAACAGAAGAAACAGAACAACAGCCAACATTAGCGATCATCAGGCATTTGCCTTTTAGCAAAGTGCAACCGGTGTTTAATGATTGTTCACTAGAAGAACTGGAATATTTTCTCGAAAGAGCCGTTGAGCAGGAGGAATATGAACTCTGCAAACACCTGAAAGATGTGATCGCATTTCGTTATACTTCTTGTGTGGCTTAAACGTACACTTACAGCTTAGCCATACATTTGCCGGAATGGCGATAAAGAATATCATCTTCGATTTTGGCGGCGTTTTCTTAGACGTAGATTATCATCGTACCGAAAGGGCATTTATCGATGCTGGCATCAGCAATTTCAGCGAATTGTATTCCCAGCATTCGGCTTCGCCATTATTTGAAGACCTTGAGACCGGTAAACTAAATGAAGTTTCGTTTTATGATGATCTAAGAAAAATATCGGGCAGCCGATTGGCTGATGCTGAGATCAAGACTTGCTGGAATGCGATCCTGGGTGGTTACTATCCTCAGTCAATAGAAAAAGCAAAAGAGCTGAAGAAAAAGTACCGGATATTTCTTTTTTCAAATACCAACATCATTCATTACCAGCGATTCATGGAAATTTACCATGAGCAGTTTGGTAAAGATGATTTCAATTCACTTTTCGAAAAAGCCTGGTATTCTCAAGAGATCGGTTTTAGGAAACCATATCCTGCCTCTTACGAATGGGTATTGAATGATGCCGGTTTAAAAGCAGATGAAACGCTTTTTATAGATGATACTTTGGTGAATATTGAAGGTGCTGACCAGGCAGGATTACACACCATCCACCTGAAGCCACCAATGAAAGTCTGGGAACTGGAACTCTGATGCCCGAGGTCAGATGTAAGAAGTAAGAAATCAGATAAAAAAGCAGCATCTCAATTTCGGCTCATCTTACCTCATACCTCCTTCTCCTTCACTTCCTCAAAATCAATATATTCTGAATCAGAAGAAGCCGCTTTCGGCTGAGCAGCCTGCTGGGTCTGTTGTTGCTGCCTTTGCTGCTGTTCATAAAACTGCTGCTGCCGACTTTGTGCATCCCTGATGTTCTTTTTGATCTGGTTACTGGCCTTAGACACAGGGATAATAAAATCAAATATCAACTTATACAATAAGTAAAAAAGAATACCGTAAAAGATGAGTTTTATCATGAGGCACCAAAGGTAAGTGTCCTCAAAAAATGCATAGAAGCATTTTGCAATAGGTTAACGAGGAACAAATTTGGAAAATATACCCTCTGTGCATTACATTTGCAGCGGACAAGAACTAATGAAGGGAACGGAGGACGTTCCCTTCTCTTTTTCCCATACTCAATGGCAATAGAAACGCAAATTCAGCAGATCGAGCAGTTGGTAGATCAGCTTTTAGAAAATCATCCTGAATATTTCAGGGTAACAGTGAAGATCAAACCAACCAATAACGTAAAAGTGTTTATTGATGGCGACAATGGCGTCACCATCGAAAAGTGTGTATCCTTCAATCGCCAGCTCTACAAGCTGATCGAAGAAGCAGCAATGTACCCGGAAGGCGAGTTCTCTCTTGAAGTTTCTTCTCCGGGAGTGGGCGAACCATTGAAAATGCACCGGCAGTACACAAAGAATATTGGAAGAGATGTAGAAGTGGTTTTTGCAGATGGCAGCAAAAAAGAAGGTAAACTGTTACAGGTTGCTGAAGCTGATATCATTCTGGAACGCTCAGAAGGTAAAGGCAAAAAAGCTGTGACACAACAATTGGTTATTCCTTTTGAAAATATAAAATCAACAACAGTTCAAATCAAGTTTTAGCGCCTTGCCATCTCCTTTTGGAGAGGGGTTGGGGTGAGGTCTTAAAATAGAAAACATAAGAAAAATGGCAAGTATTAACCTCATTGAGGCTTTCCAGGAGTTCAGGGACGTAGAAAATATCGATCGTCCTACGTTGATGAAAGTGGTAGAAGACGTTTTTAAAACACTTCTAAGGAAAAGATTTGGTAGTGATGACAACTTCGACGTGATCGTGAACGCTGAGAAAGGTGACCTTGAGATCATCCGTCGTCGTGAGATCGTAGAAGACGGTGAAGTGTTGAATCCTTTGGCTGAGATAGCTTATAGCGATGCAATAAAGATCGAACCCGATTTCGAAGTGGGTGAAGAGCTTTACCAGGAAATGAACATCTATGATTTTGGTCGTCGTGCCATTCTTGCTGCTAAGCAAACACTGGCAAGCCGTATCAACGATCTGAAGAAAAATGTGCTGGTGAAGAAGTATGGTGATAGAATGGGTGAGATCATCAGTGCTGAGGTGTACCAGGTTTGGAAAAAAGAAGTGTTGTTGCTGGATGAAGACGGTAACGAACTGATCCTTCCAAAATCTGAACAGATACCGCAGGATTATTTTAAAAAAGGAGAAAATATTCGTGCCGTTGTTCGTCGTGTTGATATGAAGAACAATACACCTGTGATCATTTTGTCAAGAACAGCACCTGAGTTCCTCGCTAAATTGCTGGAAATCGAAGTGCCAGAAATATTTGACGGTTTGATCGCAATTAAAAAGATCGTTCGTGAGCCTGGTGAAAGAGCAAAAGTTGCTGTAGAATCTTACGACGACAGGATTGACCCCGTTGGTGCCTGTGTGGGTATGAAAGGTAGCCGTATTCATGGTATCGTTCGTGAATTGAAGAATGAGAACATCGATGTGATCAACTATACCAACAATATTCAATTATTGATACAGCGTTCACTCACTCCTTCTAAGATCAGTTACATGAACATAGACCAGGAGAAAAAACATGCTGAGGTTTACCTGAAGTCTGACCAGGTTTCGCTTGCTATTGGTCGCCGTGGTGTGAACATTAAACTGGCTTGTGAATTGACCGGTTTCGAGATTGATGTATATCGTGAAGAAGAAGAACAAACCAATGAATTCGATATTGATCTTGATGAATTTAGCGATGAGATCGAAACATGGGTGATCGATGAACTGAAGAGAGTAGGTTGTGATACAGCCAGAAGTGTGTTGGATCTTAGCACAGAAGAGCTGGAAAGAAGAACAGACCTGGAAAAAGAAACAATAGACGAAGTAAGAAAGGTATTGCAGGCAGAATTTGAGAGGGAAGATTAAGAATGTTCACGAGTTCGAAAGTTCACCTGTTTGCTATGTTGAAGAACTGGTGAACTCGTAAACCCTTGAACTGGTGAACGCTGATTAGAAAGTACAAGAGTGCGACGCAACGGAAGCTACATAACAGTACCGAAGTTGGTCTCACAACAAATAGAAAAGAATAAAAAAGCTTAATGGCAGAATTGAAATTACCGAGATTGTTAGCAGCCGCTAAGGAGTTCAATATTGGGCAAGACACCCTTATTGAATACCTGGTAGGCAAAGGATTTAGCAGGGACGACCTGAAACCTACAGCCAAGCTTACGGAACAAATGTATGTTTCGTTGCAGCAAGGTTTCCAGGGAGACAAGCAGGCTAAAACCAAGGCTGACGCAATAGAGATTCCGAAGGTTGCCGCTGCAGAAAAGAAGCGTAAAGAAGACCAGGACATTTCTATTAAAGCTAAACCTGTATTTAAAGAAGAGCCAAAAGTTGAACCTCAGCCTGAGCCTGTTAAGGAAGAGCCGAAGGTTGAACCGGTTGTTGCAAAAGAAGAGCCGAAGCCTGCCGAGCCAGAAGTGGTGAAAGTAGAAGCTCCGGCAGTTGAAGGACCGAAAGTGTTGGATAAGATCGATCTTTCTGCGATCGATTCTTCTACTCGTCCTAAAAAAACGGCAAAGAAGAAAACCGAAGAAGCACCGGCAGAAGCTGTTGCTCCTGAAGCTGCGAAACCTGCTGCAGAAGAACCGAAGCCGAAGAAATCAGCGAAGAAAAAAACGGAAGAAGCACCTGCAGAAACAGTAGCTCCTGAAGTTGCAGAAACTCCGGCTCCTATAACACCTGAACCTCCAAAAGAGGAAGAACCACAGATCGTACGAATAGAAGCTGAAAAACTTACTGGTCCGAAGATCTTGGGTAAGATCGAACTGCCTGTTGATAGCGATACTCGTCCAAAACAAAGCAGCGATGCCGGAACGGATGAAAAACGTAAGCTGCGTAAGCGTATTCCTATCGAGAAAAAAGCTGATCAGCCGCAACAAGGTGGTGGTCCAAACCGTGGTGGCGGTGGATTCCAGAGAGATGGTGGAAGACAAGGTGGCGGATTCCAGAGAGATAATAACCGTCCGAGACCTACCATTCAAAAAGGTGGAGCCGGTGGCGGAAGAGGAAGAGATAATCGTCCTGCAGATAAAGAGATCGATCAGAAAGAGATCCAGGATAAGATCAGGGAAACACAGGCAAGACTTGCCGGTGGTGGTGGAAAAGGAAAGAACATCAAGGCAAAAAAACGTCGTGAAAAAAGACAGGAAGCTTCTGAAGCTGGCGAGGTAACGGATAACAAACTACAGGTAACGGAATTCGTAACCGTAAGTGAGTTAGCCAACCTGATGGACGTGAGCTTTGCTGAAGTGATCAGCAAGTGTATGAGCCTTGGAATCATGGTATCTATCAACCAACGTCTGGATGCAGAAGTAATTGAATTGGTTGCTGCAGAATTCGATTACGAAGTAGAGTTCATTGGTATTGATGATGCTGCAGATATGGAGGAAGAAGATGAAGTGGATGCTGCAGAAGATCTTTCTGCAAGAGCACCGATCGTTACCATCATGGGCCACGTTGACCACGGTAAAACATCTTTGCTTGACTATATCAGAAGTGCAAACGTAGTTGCCGGTGAGGCCGGAGGTATCACTCAGCACATTGGTGCTTACGAGGTAACACTTCCAACAGGTAAACACATTACTTTCTTAGATACACCAGGTCACGAAGCGTTTACAGCGATGAGGGCAAGAGGTGCTAAGGTTACCGACGTTGCCGTGATCGTTGTTGCTGCAGACGATGCAGTGATGCCGCAAACCAAAGAAGCCATCAGCCACGCACAAGCTGCAGGCGTACCGATGATCTTTGCTGTAAACAAGATCGATAAAGACGGAGCAAATCCGCAAAAGATATACGAGCAGTTGGCAGGAATGAACATCCTGGTTGAAAGCTGGGGCGGTAAATTCCAGAGCCAGGAACTTTCGGCCAAGAAAGGATTGAACGTTGATCTGCTCTTGGAAAAAATATTGCTCGAAGCCGAATTGCTTGACCTGAAAGCTAATCCAGATAGAGAAGCTACAGGTAGCATCATCGAAGCCTCTCTGGATAAAGGTCGTGGTTACGTTGCAACATTGCTCGTTCAGAACGGAACATTAAAACAAGGTGATCTCATCGTAAGTGGTCAGCACTTTGGTAGAGTAAAAGCAATGTTCAACGAGAGAAATCAAAGAGTGAACGAAGCTCCACCATCTACTCCTGTTGTTATTCTTGGTTTGAACGGAGCACCGCAAGCCGGTGAGAAATTCAAAGTGTACGAAGATGAAGCTGAGGCAAAAGAAATTGCAAACAAGAGAGCTCAGATACTTCGTGAACAGGGATTGAGAGCTAGGAAACATATCACACTCGATGAGATCGGTCGTCGTTTGGCACTTGGAAACTTCAAAGAGCTGAATGTGATCATCAAAGGTGACGTGGATGGATCAGTAGAAGCATTGAGCGATTCATTGCAGAAACTTTCTACCCAGGAGATCGCTGTAAGAGTGGTACACAAAGCCGTGGGTCAGATATCTGAAAGTGATGTATTGCTGGCAACAGCTTCAGATGCGATCGTAATTGGTTTCAACGTTCGTCCAAGTAGCCAGGCAAGTAAGCTTGCAGAGAACGAAGGTGTGCAGATCAAGATGTATTCGATCATCTACACTGCCATCGACGAGATCAGAAGTGCCATGGAAGGTATGTTGGATCCGAAGGTTCAGGAGAAAGAGATCGCTACCATCGAGATACGTGAGGTGTACAAGTTTGATAAAGCTACCGTTGCCGGATGTTATGTAACAGATGGTAAGATGAAGAGAGATAGCAAGATCCGTGTGTTTAGAGATGGTATTTTGATCTATCCTCGTCAGGAAGGTGGTTTTGCAGAACTCGGCAGCTTAAAACGCTTCAAAGACGATGTGAAAGAAGTTTCTCAGGGTTACGAGTGTGGTTTAACCATCAAGAATTTTGCAGACATACAGGTTGGCGATACAGTGGTAGGTTATGAAGAAGAAGAAGTGAAGAGAACATTGTAATCTTTCTTGGTAATAAATTTTAAAGGAGTAGCAAAAGCTGCTCCTTTTTTATTTAGCCAACTACAGGCTCTTTGGTCATCTTCGTTGTGTCACTCACTTGTGCTTCCAGTAAATTGATCAGCAAACAACCTATGTTATCATAATGTAATACATGATTTTTCTCATCTTTCTAATTATGTTTCGTACACTCACATAGTATATCTACGACTTATAAATAGCTGATTTCGTTAGTTCCTGCAACTTTCAAAAATTCTTTAACAAGCACATACTAAAAAGAAAACAGCTGCCGTTTCATCTCTGTATTGTTTTATTGCCTCGATAAAAACCGTAACCCAATATCGAAGCAATAAAAATTGTTGAACCCAATATCCAATAACCATGAAAGTTTTTACAAAACTTGCAAGGATCGCTATTGTCATCCTTGTAGTCTTCACGGCAACTCGTTCTTACGCTCAGTTAAAAGTTGGTACCAATCCAACACAAATTCAGAAATCCTCGATCTTAGAATTAGAAAGTGACAAACAGGGTTTCTTACTTCCAAGACTAACCGACACCACAGCAATCAACTCTCTGAATCCGCCAGATGGTATGTTGATCTACTTAACACCATCAACTACTGATGCCAGGGGTTTATACATGCGTAAAAACGGTAAATGGCAACGCATCACCACAGACTCTGCAGCTTTAAATAAGTGGAGTAAAGATGGTGACATGTTGGCCGGTACCGAAAAACTCGGATCAATCAATGCGCAATCACTCAGGATCATCACAAATAATCTTGACAGATTGATCATCGATGGAACAACAGGTGATCTCACAGTAAACGAGAACGCCGCTTTCCAGAAAAACGCAACAGTAGGTAACACATTAACTGTTGTGGATTCAACAACTTCAGGTAAATTATTTGTGAATGATAGTGTACAGTTCAGAAACCTCAATAAAAGCACTGATCTCACAGAGATATTAGTGATCGATACTACAGTTGCCGGTGGTGGTGCTGTAAGAAGACGCACCATTGCAACCGACGCCTTTAAGAATTGGTTCATTGGGGCTTTCAAGAACACTTCCAATGCAAATGGTTTATCTAAAATTGTAGGACCACTTTCAGACAGTCTTGTTTTGCATGCAGCCACTGCAACAACACCAGGTGGTGTATCGATCGAAACACAAACATTTGGTGGTAATAAAACCTTCCAGGATTCATTAACAGCTGCAGCTACAGCTTTAGTGGGTACTACAGGTACAGCAAATTCTACTTTACAGGTTTCTGGTAGTATGTCTTTAAGCATCAGAACTGTAACAAGCAATACAACTTTGGGTGGTACAGACTACACTGTGCTGGTTGATGCCAGCGGTGCTGCAGTAACTGTAACCTTACCAGCTCCTTCTGCTTCGATAGCAGGCCGTACTTACATCATCAAAAAGATCGCCGGTGGTTTAACGAATGATGTTATCATCAGCGGTGCAATTGAGGATGGTACATCTATGAGCATCTATAACGACTGGACAGTTGTAAAGGTGCAAACAGATGGCACGAAGTGGTATGTGATCAAATAAGATCACACACCACTGTTATAAGACGTTCCCTGGTTAAGACTGGTTAGAAGCAAAAGGAGGATCTATGAAAAAGACTCATTTCCTCCTGCTATCCTTCCTGCTTCTATTACTTGTGGATGAGGCAAAAGCTCAATTAAAACTGGGAGATCAGCCAACAAGTGTTCAGAAGTCAGTGATTTTGGATCTGCAGGGGTCAAATGGCAGACAGGGAGTTTGGTTACCAAGAGTTTCAGACACAACAGATGCAACAGGTATCGATGGATTGAATCCTCCTGACGGAATATTGATCTATCATACAGCAAGTGCACAGGTGATGATCCGTAAGAACGGTTACTGGAATTCTTTACAAACAACTACCAAGGTCGGCACAACTACATCAACACATTCAATCATCGAATTTCAACTCGGCACAGCAGCCGGTGCATCAAAAGATGTGAACTACAACCTGAACAGCAGTACAGGTGTGATCACATTGAATATCCCGGATGCTGCAGTTGATACGAGAGGACTTGTTACGATCGGTAGCCAGGCTTTTGGTGGAATAAAAACATTCAATGATGGATTAACGAGTTTATCAACTACAACCATCAGCGGTGCATCTTCCAATGCTTCTAATCTTTACCTGGGAATAACATCAGCAACAACGCCAGGTACAGCAACAGACAGGGTTTTATCAGTAGATAATTCAGGTAGAGTTGTTTTATCTCAAAGCATTCCATCCACAAGAACAATGACCATCAATGGTACATCATACGATCTTTCTGCCAACAGAACATGGAATGTAGGCACTGTTACCAGCTTAACAGGTGGTTATGGTTTGAATGGTGGAACGATCACATCTTCAGGAACACTTTCACTGGATACTTCTGCAATATCCACGAGAGCATGGAGACAAAAAGGAATCGATAGTCTTGCTGCTTTGATCAACGGGTACATTCCATCTACAAGAACTTTGAATGGTTTAGCCTTATCATCTAACCAAACTTTTGCAACAGGAACAACAGGAACTGATTTCAATATCAGCAGTGCAGGAACAACACACACCTTCAATATTCCCACAGCTTCTGCAACGAACAGGGGATTATTATCAAGTGCCGATTGGACAACGTTCAATAATAAAGTAGCTACCAGCAGATCAATCACTATCAACGGAACCACACAAGATCTTTCTGCCAACAGAACATGGAACGTTGGAACGGTGACAAGCTTAACTGGTGGCTATGGTTTGAACGGAGGAACAATCACATCGAGCGGAACACTATCTCTTGATACAACTGCAATTTCTACAAGAGCCTGGAGGCAAAAAGGGATTGATAGCCTTGCAGCCTTAATGGGAAATTATCTTTCTAATTCAAGAACGATCACCATAAACGGCACAGCACAAGATCTTTCGGCCAACAGAACATGGAATGTAGGTACAGTAACAAGTGTTGGTGCAGGCTATGGGTTAACAGGTGGAACGATCACCTCAACAGGTACACATGCTGTAGATACTTTCTCTATTTCAACAAGAGCATGGAGACAAAAAGGAATCGATTCTGTAGCAGCGCTCATCAATGGCTTGGTTCCATCAACAAGATCGATTAACGGTTTATCGCTTGCTTTCAACCATACTTTTTCTGTTGGTGCAAGTGGTACAGACTTTAATATTGTGAGTGGTGGCTCAACTCATACATTCAACATGCCTACAGCATCGGCTACCAATCGTGGGCTTTTATCAACTTCTGATTGGACAAACTTCAATAACAAAGTATCATCTACCAGGACGATCAACGGTCTGGCTCTTTCAAACGATCAAACATTTGCTACAGGTACGAGTGGAACAGATTTCAATATCTCTTCTACGGGAACAACACATACATTCAATATTCCCAATGCATCTGCAACAGCAAGAGGTGCTGTTTCTACCGGAGCTCAAACATTTGCAGGAGTAAAAACATTTTCTACCGGGGTAACAGTATCAGGTGCTACAAGTAATGCAAGTAATCTTACACTGGGCATCACTTCTGCAACAACACCCGGTGTTTCAACAGATCGATATCTTACAGTTGATAATACAGGTAAAGTGATATTATCATCCGTTAGTGGAGTATCATCACTTACTACAATCGGAGCATCACCAAATGCAAATGGGGCAACGCTTTCCAGTGGCGTTTTAAATCTTCAGCCTGCTTCTTCATCTTTCGGTGGCGTGGTAACAACAGGAACACAATCATTCGCCGGTTCAAAAACTTTTGATAACACCGTATCTGCCCGTGTGAATTTACAGGCAGGAACCACAACAGCAGGTACATCTCCATTGAAATTTACAAGTGGAACAAATCTTTCTACTCCCGAAAATGGAGCAGTAGAATATGATGGGACCAACTATTATGCAACAAGTGGCGGAGTTCGTTACACTCTAGCTAAAACATTAACGGCAACAGCAGTATTGGATTTTCCTGCAACAAGCAGTGGTGGAGGAACAAGTACAAGAACGATAACCGTTACTGGTGCTGCACTTGGAGATGTAGTGAGCCTGGGAATACCTGCTGCATCAGTAGAGGCAGGAGGAACATACTATGCATATGTTAGTGCAGCAAATACTGTGACCATCGTGCTAACAAATGCTGTTTCGATTTTATTCGGAGGAACAATTGATCCTGATGCCGGAACATTCAGGGTATCAGTAACAAAATATTAGAAACTGTAGTCGTCGATTACAGGTAACATATTAAGTAACCGCTATCTTTTTAGCTAACCGGGATAACGGTTACGGGTTCAAACAATACACCGGCTGGCATTGTACGACGGTACAGTGCCGGCCATTTTGTAAAACCCAATGAAAACAATGATCTGAAAACACAGATAACGATATTATTTCTATTCAGCTTCTGGCTCACTTCAAGAGCACAGGAGTCTGTTTATATTCCACCATCCTCTACAGTTTATGTAGGTAACAGCAGCTCCGTAGGTATATTCGGTCACTTTATCAATGATGGAAACCTGAGTATTCCTAAAGATGGTAAAGTGTATTTTCTTGGAAAGATATTTCGCAATAGCGCTACATCAAAACTTACAGATGGAACAACACTGAAGAATTCCAAATTCTCAGGCACGATCATCTTTCAGCAACCCAATCCTGTTTATGGAAATCTCGGTCAGCAATTATTAGAAGGTGGCTATAACGATCAAACGCTTTCTGGTCCATCTTTTTCAAGCATCACGATCAATAATCCAAATGGTGTGGTGCTCACTTCTGATATCAATGTTTTGGATGCGGTAAACTTTCAACGTGGACATGTTTTCCTCAACAGATATATTGCAGCTCTGGGAGATTCTACTGATTTCGGTGGTGTGAATGGCTTCAGTCCTGAACGGTATTTCGTTACAGGAACCGACATCAATCGTGGTGCACTCAAGATCAGCTCACTGGCTTCCTGTTGTATCGTTACTTATCCTATTGGTGTAACCAACAAAGAATATACGCCTTTGCAAATGCGAAATACAGGGGCAAAGAATGATTTTTATGTTCGTGCATTCAGCAATGTATATCGCAACGCTACCAGCGGACAAATACTCACAGATACAACTCTAAAAGTAACCTGGACCATTGCTTCTCGCAAACCAACAACATCAGAAGTTGAAGTGTTGATACAGAACGACAGGGATGTAGAAACCACAACTTTCTCAGCCTTCAGAGACAAAAGTTACATTAGTCTTTACAGCAGAAATGGATGGGAGCAGTTCAACACTTTTGCGGCACCACAAAGTCCCGGAACCATCACCAGCGGTGCAGCAGTTTATACCGCTCTGATGCACTTTAGAAAGATCAATGTATCAACGCAACAAACCTATATCACCAAACGAGCTTTACCAACTACGCAGAAATACCTTCTCACAAATGCATTTAGTCCGAATGGAGATGGCATTAACGACAAATGGGATCTTCCTTTCCTCGAAACATTCTCAAACTGTCGTGTACAGATCTTCGATCGTTACGGAAAAGTGATCTTTACATCAAGAGGATATAATAATCCATGGGATGGAACGATCAATGGAAATGCAGCTCCTGTGGGCACTTATTACTATGTGATCGACCTTCGAAACGGAGAAAAACCGATTTCTGGTTATGTAGTTTTGCTACGCTAATGATTTCCAGACAAATTCTTTGTTAAAAACCTTTATTCCGCTGAACTAAGGCTTAAGTAAAAACATATTTTTGATGCCTTACAGCTCAATATGAAAAGATTTGTATTACTCGGTATTTCCCTCTTCACGGTTGTTTCGGTTTTTGCTCAGCCCAAAAAAGTGATCGCAGATAAAATTGTGGGTCAGGTTGGAGATAAGATCATCCTTCGTTCAGATATATTCAATGCCATTGCCGATTATAAAAGACAGGGGCAGGAAGGTATTCTACCTGCAAATCCTGAATGTGCTTTTCTTGAAGGACAATTGATCCAGAAAGCTTTGGTGTTGCAGGCCGAAAAAGATTCTCTTCCTATCACTGAAGAAGAGATCGAAGGTCAGCTCGACAATCGTATCCGTTACTTTATCCAGATGTATGGATCAAAAGAAGTATTGGAAGATATTGCCGGCAAATCTGTTTTTGCTTTGAAAGAAGATCTTCGTCCTGCAATTCGTGAAGCCTACATGGCAGAGCAGATGAGAAGCAAAGTGGTGAACAGCGTTAAGATCACTCCTACAGAAGTAAGAGCTTACTGGAGTAAAATTCCAAAAGACAGCTTACCTTTTTATGAAAGCGAATTGGAGCTTAGCCAGATCATTCTTTATCCCAAAGCCAACAAAGACCTGGAAGATTATGAAGCCAACTTTTTGATGGGTTTAAAACGCCAGATCGAATCCGGTAAATCAAGATTCGAACAATTGGCAAAATTGTATACACATGATCCGGGAAGTAAAGAAAATGGCGGACAGTATGCCATCAATCGTACAGAAAAATCCTGGGATCCAAGTTTTGTAAGAGAAGCGTTTAAACTGAAAGAAGGACAAATATCAAATCCATTCAAATCAAAATTCGGTATACACATCATTCAGCTGGTGAGCCGTTCTGGTGATGAAGCTGTGGTGCGTCATATTCTTCGTATACCTGAAGTTGGTGCCGATGAGATCAGTGCAGGAAAGAAGAAACTTGATTCCGTTCGTTCGTTGGTGATCGCTGGAAAGATGAACTTCAACTATGCAGTTACCAAATACACCGAAGATGAAGCTTCGAAGTTTACCGGCGGAACGATCTCTGGTGCTGATGGCTCAAGCTATGTTACCATCGATCAGTTGGATAAAGATGTTGTGCTGGCGATAAAAGATTTGAAGCCGGGAGAAATATCTCAGCCACTGGCTTATAAAGATGAAAGAGGCAAGAATGCAGTTCGTATCATCTTCTATAAATCGAAAACAGAACCACATCGTGAAAATCTGAAAGACGATTATAACCGTATTGCACAAAGAGCTTTGGAAGAGAAAAAGTCTGAATACATGAAAAAATGGTTCAGCGACAGAATTCCAAGCTATTATGTCTTCATCGACCAGGAATTCAGCACTTGCGGCAATATTGCCGAGTGGCAAAAAGTAGCTGCAGCAAGCCGATAATTCCGTCTAAATATTTTAAAACCACTTCGAACAGAGGTGGTTTTTTATTTTGCCAGCATCAGATCTATATTCATCGTCTGTTGTGTCACTCACTGCATCGTTCGGAAGGCGAATCAGCAAACCTCATTCGTAATCAAATACATAGGCATGAGTTGGACTTCAATCGGTACAAAAACCTTAAAATCAGCATATTTTTGGCTTCAGCTTTTGCATTTCACCTCCTCACCCTTACCTTTGCCGTCCTTTCACAAAACTGTGGTATGGTGACCACCGTTGAAGTTGAAACAAAATTTACGGGTTAGCAAAACTTAAAACAAATGAAATGAGTCACGCTGGCGTGACGAATTCCATCTGACCAAAAAAAATTAAAAGATAACAGATGAAACGTACATTTCAACCACATAATCGCAGAAGAAAATCTGTTCATGGTTTCCGTAAGAGAATGGAAACTGCCAACGGACGTAAAGTTCTGGCTAGCAGAAGAGCGAAAGGCCGTAAGAAACTCACAGTTTCTGACGAGAGAAAATTAAAGTAAACCTTATCCCTTAAAGGGGAATTAGGATATGATAGTTGAGGTCCCTTTTTTAAAGGGACTTCTTTATTTATTAAATATGCGTTTGTTTCGCTTTTATGTAGCTGAGTGTTTATGCTAAAACTCAACTGGGCTTTAATTTTAAATTGGCTCCGTAGGAGTCATATCTTAATAGAACTTCAACAAAATTCAAACTGGCTCCATAGGAGCCATACTTTTCTCTCACAACCCACCATAATACTATTTTTACAGATCAATGAAAGGTGCAAACACATTTGGAAAACAGGAAAAACTCAAAAGCCGCAAGCTGATCCAGCAGGTTTTCTCTAACGGGAAAGCGGTAACGGCTCACCCGTTTAGACTGGTTTTTTATACTCCTGCAGATCTGATGGATGTGTCTGTGAAAATTGGTGTGAGTGCCAGCAGCCGCAATTTTAAAAAAGCAGTCGATCGAAATCGGATCAAACGGTTAATGAGAGAAGCTTATCGCTTAAATAAAGCCGAACTATTGCGACATGCTGTACTAAAAAACTTGCAGGTAGCCGCTTTTATTATTTACACCGATAAAGTATTACCCGATTTCGAACTGGTGAACAATAAAATGAAACTACTTTTATCTAAACTCATCAAAGCTACCAGTGAAGCGGCTCCAAAAAATTCTTAGTTATCCTTTCCTGTTGCTCATCCGGTTTTACCAGTTGGCGATCTCGCCATTGCTTGGATCGCAGTGCAGGTTCACACCAACCTGTTCGCAATATGCAAAGGAAGCTTTAGAAAAATACGGTCTTTTTAAAGGAAGCTGGCTTGCCATAAAGCGGATCTCTCGGTGCAGACCCGGTGGCGGTTCTGGTTACGATCCTGTTCCGTAATTATTTTTCATTTACAGGTTTATCATTAAGACCCATCATCCCTTTTAATTTTTCCAGTGTTGCCCTTGTTTCTGAGATCGGGTAAAAACGATACACTTCAGGAGTTTCGCCCGGTTTTACTTCGAGTGATGTCATCTGGTGATAGGGAGTGATGATCGTAGCTCCATCATTAGCAGTGATCTTTACAGCCTGGTTGGGAAGTATGAAATAGGTTTTACCTGTTTGCACTTTACCGGCTAAGATCAATTCGAGTGAATCGATGTTCTGCTGCATCTCGGCATCAGAAATGGTTTTGGTGCTTTTCTTTGGAGCAGTATAGTTTACAAAGCTGCCAACGATCGTATCTTTTTTAGTATTCAGAAAGTAAACACCATTATCTGCTAAAGTAACAGTTGCATTACCTGCAGGTGAGGTTACTTTAAGATCCATGCTGCCATCTCCATAGAACATAACTGTTTTTTCTTCGTGACCTCTTCCGCTGGTGGTGATGGTTCTGTCATCAGTATTTACATTGGCTGTTCCTTCACTAATAATGATCACTTTTTTCTTTCCTTCAGAGCATGATGCAAGTAAAACGATGGCAGAAAGGCAGGCAGTTAGTTGTTTCATTCGAGGTATTTAAAAAATTAGTCCCACTACATTTTAGCGGGACTAAATTAAGTGTTTATTGCTGAGCGATGAACTGAAACCTGAAGAGTGCGACGCAACGTAAGTTTAATAGATGATCTGTTGCCGGCTAAATAAAAAAATAGTCTGACCAGTAACGGTCAGACTATTTTCAAATTTCTCTGTTATCTTTCTGCGAATCTTACTTTGCTGCTCCAAAACGTTCAGACACTTTTGCCCAGCTGATCACATTCCAGATCTGGTTGAGGTATTCAGGTCTTTTATTCTGATACTTTAAATAATAAGCATGTTCCCAAACATCAATACCGAGTAATGGTGTTCCTTTTACTTCGGCAACATCCATCAGCGGATTATCCTGGTTTGGCGTAGAAGTAACTTCCAGCTTACCATCTTTAACGATCAGCCATGCCCAGCCACTTCCAAAACGTGTAGCACCTGCTGCATTTACTTTTTCTTTAAGTGCATCAAAAGAACCGAATGTGCTGTTGATCGCTTCTGCCAAAGCACCTGTTGGTTCTCCACCTGCATGTGGTGCCAATGTTTCCCAGAAGAATGTGTGATTCCAGTGACCACCACCATTGTTACGGATAGCCGGAGAAAGGCTGCCAACATTTTTCAGCAGGTCTTCAAGGCTCTTGTTCTCGTTTTCAGTTCCAGCCACAGCTTTATTCAGGTTATCTACATAAGCCTGGTGATGTTTGCCGTGGTGAATTTCCATTGTTTGCTTATCGATATAAGGCTCCAGTGCATCGTGAGCATACGGTAAAGCCGGTAAAGTAAAAGCCATAGTATAGATTTTTAATGATTAAATTTTCTAATGGGTAACAAATTTATTACTGTTGGGTTAATTGAAGAGGAAATGTTTCTGAAGTCGAAAATTAGTGTTGACCAGGGTGCACCAATGCTATGAAGCATTCGTTGCGTCGCACTCTTCAGGTTCCTGTTCTTTACTGAGCAATGAGTTGCAGGTTTGTTAATTAGCGGCAAACAATCATTTGTCATTTAATAGCTTCATAGCATTGGTGCACCTATGTTACAGAAATAAAGCAGACCAGCAACTCAGGATTTCATAAACTACTGATCAGCTCTGATGGAGATAAGTTCTATAGCGTTGTTCAAAATGAATGATCACATCACTGCTTCAGCTTTCTCGAATATCTTATTTCGTTTCCATTCATACCAGGTTTGCGGAGCTGTCTTCTTCATCAGTGTATCAATGTTTCGCATGCCTACAATATTCCAGAACCCTTTGAGTTTTGTACCCACATTGTTGTTGAGTGCTCTTAAGCTCATGGCAAATCCGCTGTCGAGGTATTCCATGTGATGCCAGTAACCACCAGGCATAAAAAGAGTGTCTCCATGTTCAAGGATCACTTCGAAACCCTTGGCTTCTTTTACCGCAGGAAAATTATTGAAGTTGAGCTTGCTTTTTTCTTCATCGTAATAATTACTGAAATCAGCCAGGCTTAATACTTCGAAAGGTTTGCGATACAACTTATGTTGTTCTTCGTAAGGAAACAGCAATACTCTTTTCCTTCCGCAGAATTGTGTATGCAGAATGTGGCTGAGGTCAATATCAAAATGCATGTGAGTAATGGAGCCTTGTCCACCCACAAATAACATGGGGAATTTTTTTACAAAGCCATTCATCAGGTGATCCGGCCAGGTAAAATCATCTTTTAACTGCGGTGCATGGGTAAAGATGTTGAAGAGAAATATTCTCCATGCTGCCGGTCCGCTGCTGATCATGTTTATATACTCACCAAACGTTGTATAATCATCAGCTTTATTGATGGGTGTATAGGCATCGCTTTTTACATTGTTATAGATGCCCACTCTTTTACCGCCAACAACTGATTTAAAATATTCCCAGTTCCATTTGTTGTAAGCCGGCCATTGGTTGGAGAGATCTTTTATTATTACCGGCACTTGCGGTTCGAAATAATTTTTGCGAAAATCAGCACGGTTGATAGACGATACAACGTCAACAGGCTTCAGTTGCATGGCTGGAGGTTTGAACAAAAGTAAAATCTTTTTCAAAGTTTATATGTTAACTAAGGATGGTATGGTTTAAGATGTGATTAATGTCTTAAGTTTAGGTATGGCTTTGCTGTTACAACTTCATCCGGATAATCCTAATCCACGAAATCTGAAAACAATAGTTGATTGTTTATCAGGTGGTGGGGTGATCATTTATCCCACCGATACGATCTATGGTTTGGGCTGCAATATCCTGCAACCGAAAGCAATCGAAAGGATCTGCCGCATCAAAAATGTGGATCCGCAAAAAGCACAGCTCAGCTTTGTGTGTTACGATCTGAGCGACATGAGTAAGTATACCAAAGCGATATCAACACCTTTGTATCGCATGCTGAAAAGTTATCTGCCCGGCCCTTATACTTTTATCTTACCGGCAAGTAAAGAAGCGCCAAAGATTCTGCAGACGAAACGGCACACCATCGGACTTCGTGTACCCGATAACAATATCGCAAGAAGTATTGTGCAAGAGTTAGGTCATCCAATTTTATCGGCATCATTGCCAGGCGAAATGGTGGAAGAATACACCGATCCAGAGATCATTGCAGATAAGTTTGACAAGTTGGTTGATATTGTTGTTGATGGCGGTATTGGTGGAATGATTCCTTCAACAGTGGTTGATTGTACTACAGACAATTA
Source organism: Chitinophagaceae bacterium (assembly GCA_024508725.1). Lineage (GTDB taxonomy): Bacteria > Bacteroidota > Bacteroidia > Chitinophagales > Chitinophagaceae > JAEZDC01. Next base: position 1,261,715 of record JANINS010000003.1, read on the forward strand.
TGAAGTGATCAGAGAAGGTGCAGGAGAGTTTGTGATGGAGTGATGTTTTTACCACATAGCCACATAGATGGCATAGGTAATTAAACTATTTATCGCTTGGTTTAATATGGCTTCGGTTGATTTTCTTTTATACAATTTTTATACTTCTTATTTACGATTCCGACTCGTCTTCTATATGGTTGTATTCATTGTTCCATGCATACCAACCAAAGATCACCATACCTATAGCCACAGGTGTAAAAATAAAAATGATGATACACCATTGCAACCATTCGTCCATTGTTGCTTTTGGAGAGGCCAGTTTTAATGAGGCTTGCCAGATCAGGAAAGCAATCGCTGCAGGACCAAGCAACATCCATACAGCTCCTAAATATTTTTTGATGCTATTCATGTTTTGGTTTTTTATTGGATAAATAAACCGCTCCGATAATAAAGCAAACTGCAGCAACACCCATCGGATACCAGAGTCCTGCTAAAGGATGACCAACAGGGTTTTTATCTGTCTTACTTAATTCTACAATCAATATTCCAATGAAAGGAACCAAACCACCAAACACTCCATTGCCGATATGATAAGGGAGACTCATCGACGTATAACGTATTTTGGTTGGGAAAAGCTCAACTAAAAAAGCGGCGATCGGACCATATACCATTGTTACAAAGAGAACAAGGACAAATATCAAAGCAATGAACTTCCATGCATAATCATCTGCAAGCGTAAGTATTTTGGTTACTTTAGGCTGATAGGGTGCCGGAACCTGTGTGGATAGCTTATTAAGTTCATGTTCCCGCTTTGAATATTGAGTGGTTGTTACTCTTGAACTGCCATCTTCAAATTTGTCGTTGATCGTTAGTGTAACAATCGAATCCCCGGCTATTTTCTTGTTTGGAGTAACATTTACTTTTCCATTCTCATCAATAATTTTTTTATTACTCATATCACTCAATGAATGCATTGAGTTAAAAATTGGTCGGTAACAAATCACAGCCAGCAACATTCCCAACAACATGATCCATTTTCTGCCGATCTTATCACTAAGCCAACCGAAGAAAACAAAGAAAGGAGTAGCCATCAACAGTGCAATGCCGATCCATGTGTTGGCTTGTGTAGATTCGATATTACATGTCTTCAGCATGAATGTTTGTGCATAGAACTGTCCGGTGTACCAAACAACACCTTGTCCCATTGTGGCACCAAACAAAGCCAGCAACACCATTTTTAAATTCAACTTATGGCCAAAGCTTTCTTTGAGTGGATTGACAGATGTTTTTCCTTCTGCTTTTAAAGAAGAGAACAATGGACTTTCTTTCATCTTCATCCTGATCACTACAGAAACCAATACAAGTACGATGCTGAGTAAGAAGGGTAATCTCCAGCCCCAGTCATTAAAATCAGCTGGTTTCAACAGCTTTTGCGTAGTGATGATAACAGCTAATGAAACAAACAATCCAAGTGTTGCAGTGGTTTGTATCCAGCTGGTATAAAAACCTCTTCGATGTTCAGGAGAATGTTCGGCAACATAAGTAGCAGCTCCTCCATATTCTCCACCAAGTGCTAGCCCCTGCAATAATCTCAATACAAGTACAACAGCCGGAGCCAGATGAAAATTCTCATAAGAGGGAATACATCCAATCAGGAAAGTAGAAAGCCCCATGATCACCAGCGTAACAAGAAAAGTGTGCTTTCTGCCAATGATGTCGCCCAACCTTCCAAATACCAAAGCACCAAATGGTCTAACGATAAAGCCTGCTGCGAAAGTGGCCAGCGTTGCTAAAAAAGATGCGGTAGGATTTGCAGAAGGAAAGAATTTTTCTGAGATAATGGTTGCAAGACTGCCGAAGATGTAGAAGTCGTACCACTCGATCAAAGTTCCTACTGAAGATGCGCCAATAACTTTCCAAATACCTTTGGTTTCGGTTGACATGCTGTACGAGTTCGTTTTTTGTTTTAGTTTTAGCCTGTTTAAAGATAATGGTTGTCGCCATACAAAACGGAACGTACAAGGGAGCAATTTGCGTGACGATAGCAGCAAATTGGAAACAACCGGCGATGCCATGAAGACTAAAGCTTGTTAAACAAATGAATTACCCATACCAGATCAAAACATTTGAAGAGTATCAGTCTGCTTATAAAAGATCAGTGGAAGACCCTGAAGGTTTTTGGGCAGAGATCGCTGAACATTTTGTGTGGCGGAAGAAATGGGATAAAGTGCTTGAATGGAATTTTACCGAGCCTAAAGTAGAATGGTTCAAAGGTGCGAAACTCAATATCACAGAAAGCCTCATCGACAGGCATCTTGCAACCAAAGGAAATGATCCTGCATTTATCTGGGAACCGAATAATCCGGAAGACAGAACAAGAGTTGTTACTTACAACCGTTTGCATAAACGTGTTTGCCAGGTTGCACAGATGTTAAAAAATAACGGAGTAAAGAAAGGTGACCGTGTTTGCATTTACATGGGAATGGTACCGGAACTTGCTTATGCAGTTTTGGGTTGCGCAAGAATTGGTGCGATACACTCCGTAATATTCGGTGGATTCTCTGCACAAAGTATTGCCGATAGGTTAGAAGATGCGAAAGCTGAATTTATCATTACCTGTGATGGTGCTTACAGAGGAGCGAAAGACATTCCGCTGAAGAGTGTGATAGATGACGCCTTGATCGGGAATAAAGTGGTGAAACGTGTGATCGTTTTTACCAGAACGAGAACACCTATTTCAATGCTCAAAGGAAGAGACGTGTGGTGGGAAGATGAGATGGAACATGCCGAACACCAGGTAGAGAAAGATGGCATCGTATCTTTTCCTGCTGAAGAAATGGATGCGGAAGATCCGTTGTTCATTTTATATACTTCGGGTTCAACAGGAAAGCCGAAAGGTGTAGTGCATACATGTGCAGGATATATGGTATACACCAATTACACCTTCATCAATACTTTTCAATACAAACCTGAAGATGTTCATTTCTGCACGGCAGATATCGGCTGGATCACAGGTCATTCATACATCGTGTACGGACCGCTTAGTGCCGGAGCAACGAGTTTGATGTTTGAAGGTGTTCCTACCTGGCCCGACGCCGGAAGATTCTGGAGCATCGTTGACAAATACAAAGTGAACATTCTCTACACTGCACCCACGGCTATCAGGAGTTTGATGGGTTTTGGGTTAGGTCCCGTTCATGGTCACGACCTCAGCAGCCTCACCACACTTGGAACGGTTGGAGAGCCGATCAACGAAGAAGCCTGGCATTGGTATGATGAACATATCGGTAAAAAGAAATCACCAATTGTAGATACGTGGTGGCAAACCGAAACTGGCGGCATCCTTATTTCAAATCTTGCAGGAGTTACGCCTTCAAAACCAACTTATGCAACATTACCATTGCCGGGTGTGCAGCCAATATTGGTTGATGAGAATGGAAAAGAGATAGAGGGTAATAATGTAAGCGGGAATTTATGTATCAAAGCACCGTGGCCGTCGATACTCAGAACAACGTATGGCGATCATGAACGTTGCAGGCTGAATTATTTTTCTACTTACGAGAATCTTTATTTTACAGGCGATGGTGCATTAAGAGACGAAAATGGATTTTACCGCATCACCGGAAGAGTGGATGATGTGTTGAATGTTTCCGGTCATCGCATTGGCACTGCTGAAGTGGAGAATGCAATAAACATGCATGCCGGAGTTGTTGAAAGTGCGGTAGTGGGTTATCCACACGAAGTAAAAGGACAAGGCATTTATGCTTACGTGATATTCAATGGTCGTCACAACGATGAGGAACTCACAAGGAAAGACATTTTGCAAACAGTAACAAGGATCATCGGACCTATTGCAAAGCCGGATAAGATCCAGTTTGTTTCAGGATTGCCCAAAACAAGAAGCGGTAAGATCATGAGAAGAATTCTTCGCAAGATCGCTGAAGGTGAAACACAGAATCTTGGTGATACTACAACATTACTTGATCCTGCTGTAGTGGATGAGATTAAGAATGGAAGGATTTAGGGTTACTAATCAATATCGTTTTACTCTAAAGCTACATTGAACAGGCAGCGCTGCACCTCCATTAAACCGGAGAAAATTTGCATTGAAACTTCCGGATATAAAATTTCCCAAGGGTCCATATTCTACTATATTAACCAATGCAGGATTGTTACTAGTTACAATCAGACTGTCACTAAATCCTGGAACGCCAATCGCAATATTCGAAATGGGAAAAACACCAGTTGTTGATCCGTAAAAAGCAAAATTGATATGTTTCTGCCACGTAGTATCCGATCCATAAACATTGGTAAATACTGGCTGGCTGAAGCTTCTTCCTTCAACATGATCTAAGGGAGTAGCCATTTGATAGGTATTTCCATTCACTGAAAATTTAATATACTCCACCATAGAAACACCACATGCAGCTACATTTCCTAAAGCTGTATTTGTTGAAAGCAATGTTGCCGTTGCAGGAGCACTTTGCTGCAATGCCTGCACATCTACTATGAAATAAGTGATCTGTGGATTGGTGACACACGTACTTAAGCCTGCACTAAAGTTTCCATTAACGATCGCACTTCTTATTACTTTCTGCTGAAAAATAATTTCTGCATATCCGTTTGTAATTGCTCCACCGTTACAGTTCTTAGCCGATCCATTGATCACAAATTGCTGAAGGCCTTGTGTGTTAATTGTGACAGTCCCAAGATTAGCAACTGAATTAGCCGGGTAAGGTCCGATGTTTTGGGTGTAAACCGACGTGTTGCAAACACCAGCTACAGAAACGGTTAATATCAATGGCTCATTTGCAAAAACATAACCTGAAACACTCCCTGAATTATTGGTAAATGCATATGCTGTACTTAGGTAACCATTTACAGTAGCTCTTTTAATAGATACAGCAGCACCGCTGATAGGAGTGCCATTTGGGTCTTTGAACGTGGCTGAAAAAAATACGTTAGCAAAAGGCATATCGCAATTCCAAAATGAAAAATGCGACACATCTGCTTCATAAAAGTTACCAGATGTGCTTGCATAGCCTTCCTGTTTCCATAATCCGTTCTTTTCATTGAACGACCATAATGCAATGGTTGGATAAGCAACAGATTGTATTGGTGTTGGTATTGGAAAACGAAGGGCGGCTTTTTTGCCTGATGCGATTTGTAACTGCTCACCCGCAGATCCTGTTAATTCTACACCTATCATCCCAAATGTTTCTAAAGATTTTTCTTCCCCTTTTTCATCTATCCCACGAAGATCACCTGGCATTGATTTGAATATATTGTCCGAAGTTGGATTAAGCCATGCCATAGCTACAGACACAGTTCCTGAATAGGCATTGCCTGTTGATTGAACAACTATACTGTTCGCAGGAAATTGAACAGATGCCCCATTCGGTGAAACAACTATTCCACCGTTCACTGCATCTAAAGTGCCCACAATTGATTTAACTATTAATTGAATTTCGATGTAATGTGTTTCGCCTTGTTTGGCAACAAAAGTTCTCGATCCTTTGAAGTACCCGACTTTATCAACAGTTACAAATGCCGCTTTATCATATAAAGTTGCATTCATCAGTTGGAATTCACCATTCACATCAGTCATTGCAGATACATTAGCTGCCATCACCTTAGCATCCTTAATTGGCAAACCTAACTCATCGATTATTCTCCCATTTACAGTGGCGGTTATATTGGTAGCTGGAGTATTATTGGTGTCAAAATCCTTGAAATTGCTTTTCTTACAATTTGCACAAATCGTGAAAATGCTGAGCATTATAAACAGTCGTAACATAATTATGGGATTATGGCTTAGATGCTGAGAGGCCGGTTTTTGCTGCTTTCAAAAGAATGTTAGCGATTAATTTCAACCCCAAACTTTTCCATCTGCTTCCTCATCACTTTAAAAAAGATCGGAGGAAAATGAGCCAGTATGATCATTCCGGGATAACCGGTTGGCATTTGTGGTGAATTATCATGATGCCTTAATACCTGGTATTTCCTGCTGGCCATATAATGATGATCACTATGTCGGCTTAATTCAAACAAAGACAATCTGCCTATGATGTGATCACTGTTCCAGCTATGCTCGGGCATAGCTCTTTCATATTTGCCTGGTTCGATCTCTTTACGACGTAAGCCATAATGCTCAATATAGTTCACTGCTTCAAGCAAACCTATTCCAAAACCTGCCGCAACTAAATAACAAAGTGTGATGAACCATCCAAAAGAAAAAAATATTACAGCAACCAGGCTCAACTGGAGTATCACAAACCAGATCATCTGGTTGTGAATGGAAAAGAATCTCCGACCTTTCTTCTTCAGTTCTTTTGTTTCAATTTCCCAGGCACTGAAATACACACCAGGGATCGTTCTAAAGTAAAACTCAAACAAAGACTCGTTCAATCTTGCTGAGCTGGGATCTTCATGTGTTGCTACTCGTTTATGATGCCCTTTGTTGTGTTCTACAAAAAAGTGCATGTACTGTGCTGTACACAAAAGCATCTTTGCCAGCGTTTGTTCAAACCTGTTAACTCTATGTCCTAGTTCATGAGCCACGTTAATTCCGAAAACACCAAACAACAAACCCATGCTCAATATTCTTCCTGCATATTCTATCCACGTAAGATCAGGCTGTTGCAACGAAAAAAGAAAATAGATCAATGAAGTATAATGCAAAGGCACAACAGCATATAAGATCAGGTCATAAGTACGATCCGCTTTTACCAGTTCTTCTTCTGCAGCATCAACATTCTTTGGATCAGGCTTAGTAAATAATTCTAAAAGAGGAATCAGGAAATAAGCCCAGATCACCGGAATAAAAGTGAACCAGCCTTTATAGATGAATGCGATCCAGGCATACACGAACATCAATAAGGGGTAACAATATTTAAAAGCCCTGAGCTTCATGCATCTAAGGTAAGAAGTTGAACAGAGAACTTGCAGTACAAGAGTGCGACGCAACTAAAGTAAATTCTTATTCCTAAGCTTGGCTTCCCAAAACCTTTAACTTTTAATCGGTAACATGTTAAACTTTTGTAACGTTACTTAGTCAATCCAATTCAATCTCACCAGATGGCTGTTACCAATCAACTGAAAAACCAGCATTTATTCTGCCGTGCAGGCTTTGGCGTTGCTGCCGAGAACCTGAAAGACCTTGCAGGAGTTTCTCCCAAAAAAATGTACGCTGCTTTGGAAAAAGCATCGAATAAAAAACCGGAATATTTTGATGTTGCCGATAATTCCATCAAAGGAATTTTTATGGGAATCAGCGATGCCGTTAAGATGGAAGAGATGCGAAAGAACGGCCTGGATAATAATGTCAAAAGACAGATTCGTCAGCAAAGCAGGGAAGATCTCAAGAGTCTGAACCTGAAATGGCTGAATGAAATGATCAACACCGATGCACAGCTTCGGGAGAAAATGGCTTTGTTCTGGCATGGACATTTTGCCTGCCGCGACATCAATATATTTTTTCAGCAGTTGATGCTGGACGATATCAGGAGCAATGCACTGGGCAATTTTGGTGATCTGTTGAAAGCGGTGAGCAAATCTGCTTCTATGTTAGGTTTCTTAAATAACCAGCAAAACAAAAAACAACATCCCAACGAAAACTTTGCCCGTGAAGTGATGGAACTTTTTACGATGGGGAGGGGAAATTATACCGAGAATGATATTAAAGAAGCTGCAAGGGCTTTCACAGGTTGGTCCTTTAATTTAAAAGGTGAGTTTGTATTCAGAAAATTTCAACACGATAACGGGAAGAAAACGGTTCTTGGTAAAACAGGAAATTTCGATGGTGACGATGTGCTAAATATCCTGCTGGAGCAAAAGCAAACAGCGAAGTATATCACGAGGAAGATCTATAAGTTCTTCGTGAATGAGAATGATGTTGATCAAACTAAAGTAGATTGGCTGGCTGATCGCTTTTATCAAAGCAATTACAACATCACCAACCTGATGAATGATATTTTTACCAGCGATTGGTTCTATGATGAAAAAAATATCGGCGCCAACATCAAATCACCCATAGAATTACTGGTTGGAATAAGAAGGCTTTTACCAATGGAAATTGAAACAGCGCAATTGCAGTTGTTGTTTCAAAGAGCTTTAGGACAGGTATTGTTCTATCCACCAAATGTTGCAGGCTGGCCTGGTGGAAAAAACTGGATCGATAGTTCTTCGCTGATGTTGCGAATGAGAATTCCGCAGTTGATAAAAGATGATGATACTTTTCAGTTGAGTGTAAAATCAGACGATGATCAGCAGATGGGTATGAAAGAAAATATTGCCAATAAAAACCCCGGAATGAATGCAATTGCAAAAAATGGCTTCCAGGTGAGAGCGAATGTCGACTGGAATAAGTACGCACAACAATTTGATGGTGTTAGCAGAGAACATTTGTATGATGTGATCGAATCTGTGGTGCTGCAAACAAAACCAGGATCAGTGAACGAATCTGCTGTAAAAACAGTGATCGACAGCAGCTCAAGAGAAAACTATATTAAAACCACCACCATTGCTTTGATGAGTACACCTGAATTCCAGTTGTGCTAAGCCTTTAACGAAGCCGAGGGAAACGTACTTTGTACTTCTAACCTCGTACTAAAAGAAATTATATGGTACAGATAAAACGCCGTGAATTTTTGCAGGTTGGTTCTTTAGCTACAGCAACATTGTTTCTTCCAAAGTTTTTAAAAGCTTTTGAGAACAGGGAATTCAAACTCGTCCCGCCAGGTAATAAGGTGCTGGTGATTCTGCAGCTGAGTGGTGGTAATGATGGATTAAACACAGTTATCCCGGTTCGCAATGATATTTATTACCGTGAACGTCCGAAGTTGGGTATTGAAAGAAGCAAGGGTTTATCGCTGACAGATGAAGTGAGCCTGCATCCTGAATTAAAAGCATTCGCAGATCTGTATAATGATGGAAGCCTGGGTATTCTGAACTCTGTTGGTTATCCCAATCCAGACAGGAGTCATTTCCGTAGCATGGACATATGGCATACGGCTTCGCAAAGTGATGAATACCTTAACACCGGATGGGTTGGAAGATATTTGGATGCTCAATGTAAAGGATGTGACAAACCCACACAGGCTTTGGAAATTGATGATGTGTTGAGTCTTGCTTTGAAAGGAACGGACGTAAAAGGTCTTGCTTTTAAAGACCCGAGAAGATTGTACAATACCAGTCATGAAAAATATTATAAAGAGCTGGCAAAAAATCACCACAACGATCATGACCATGAGAAGCCGGTGGATTATCTCTATAAAACCATGGCTGAAACACTCAGCAGTGCAGATTATATTTTTCAGCAAAGCAAGCTGAGACCTTCAGGAGCAGATTATCCCAAAACAGAATTGGGTAATAGTCTTAAAACGATCTCTTCTTTGATCCTAAGCGACATCAACACCAAAGTATATTATGTAAGCCTGGGCAGTTTCGATACGCACTTCAATCAGCATCAGCAGCAACAACGTTTGTTCAAAGAGATGAATGATGCTATTGCTTCTTTCACCAAAGACATGAAAGCGAACAATCGCTTTAACGATGTGATGCTGATGACCTTTAGTGAATTTGGAAGAAGAGTAGCACAAAATGCCAGTTCAGGAACTGATCATGGAACAGCCAACAACATGTTCTTTATTGGTGGCGATCTGAAACAGAAAGGCATCATCAATGCCATGCCGGATCTTACTGACTTGCAGGACGGTGATTTGAAGTACAAAGTTGATTTTAAAAATGTGTATGCTACCATTTTGAATAAGTGGTTGGGAGCCGATGATAAGTTGATACTGGGAAAGAAGTATGAGTATTTGTACTAGATTGGTTGAATTGCAAGTTGAAACCTCTGAATAGCAAAGGCTAACTATATTTATAGGATACCGCACCAAAACAATTTTCATTATGGGTTTCAAAATATCGATGATCTCTATTAAAGAGCCTGCCACAAAAATTTCTGATACTGTTCTTCTCCAAAACTTAGGCTTTCCGGATTTTTCACTTGTGGCAGATACGTCGTTTGATGAATCCATGTACCCCAGAGACAATTCAATAAACATAGGAACCTTCAACAAATGTTTGATCATTTGTGATGACTATCAGCTTACTGACTCTTTGGAAACCTCTAATAACCCGGAAAATCTGAGTGATTATGAAAAAATGCTGACACAGATTTATCCTGATTCCGAGATCCTCACAGTAGCATGTCTTAGCGGAGTGAACTATCACATGTATTCGCTGGTTAAAAATGGAGAGAAGATCCGCTTCAAGAGAATTTCGCATGGCACACCATTAATTCAATTTGGAAAACCTATTGAGGAGGAAGTCAAAGTTTATTCGTATTCTAAGATTATAGAAGGGCAAAGAAGATTTAGAAGCACTTACAAGGAGGATGAAATCTATGACAACACAGAAGACCAAATGATGGAAGATTTCACCTTTGGGGTTGCGAAGAGACATTTGGGTGTTATGATTTCTACAAGCGAGGATGATATTTTATTGAACACGACTTTGAAAAAATATTCTCATAAAAAGGTAGACCAGCATAAAAGCCAAAAAGAAAAATCCTCTACTAGCGCCTCATGGTTTTCACGTCTGTTCAAAAAGGAAAAATCGTAATAACACTTCTAGCATCCAGCCTGCTCCTCAAATTTCTCCAGTACAAGAGTGCGACGCAAGGAACGATGCCACAGCGATATATCGCTGACTACCTGAAAATCTTCCCTTACATTTACCGACAACTTTTTCTATGGTATTGTACTCCATGACAGGTTTCGGAAGGTCGGAACAAACCGTTGGCGGTAAAACATTTTTGGTTGAGGTGAGAAGTTTGAACGGTAAACAATTTGATCTGCGTATCAATATTCCGCCTTTGCTTAAGCCGCACGAGTTCCAGATCAGGAATATTTTGAATGAACAACTGCAACGTGGTAGCGTTGAATGTACGATCACACTAAAACAGAACGGTGCTTCGAAGCCGGTTTCTATCAATACAGAACTGGCAAAGGCTTACTACAAGCCAGTCGCAGATCTTGCACAGGAACTCAACCTTGATGCTTCATCTGTGTTAAGTACTTTATTGAAACTTCCTGAAGTGATCACCCCAACAACAGAAGTGTTGAGTGAAGAAGAATGGTCGTCATTTGAAAAAGTGTTAAGAGATGCTTTGTCATTGTTGAATGAACATAGAAAAGAAGAAGGCAAATCACTTGCTGCAGACCTGGTGAGCAGGATTGAAAAGATCGAACAACTGCAGGAAGAGATCAAAAAGATCGAACCCGCAAGAAGAGAAAAGATACGTGAAGGATTGGTAAAAGTAGTAGAAGAAAATGTAGGCAAAGAGAATTATGACAAGAATCGTTTGGAACAGGAACTGATCTATTACATTGAGAAGATCGACATCAGCGAAGAACAGGTGAGATTAAAGAATCACTGCGATTACTTCAGGCAGATCATGGAAGAAGAAGATCCAAGCAAAGGAAAGAAGCTATCTTTTATCCTCCAGGAAATTGGCAGGGAGATCAACACCACCGGTTCAAAAGCGTACGACTCACAGGTACAAAAAAGTGTGGTGATGATGAAAGACGAACTGGAAAAAGCAAAAGAACAGGTATTAAACGTTTTATAGAATAATTTTACGGCATGAAGCTGAGTGGTTTTATTTTACTGGCTGTGCTTGCCTGCACAGGTTGTGTTCGCACCAATAATGTGTATGAGAAAATGTATTTCTTTCCCAAACATGAGTGGAGCAGCAATGTAAAGCCGAGCTTTAATTTCGAAGTAACAGATACCGCAGCCTTATATCGTTTGTATTTTGTGATCAGACATGCCGATGCTTATCACTTCAACAATATATGGGTGAATCTTTCAGTGAAATCTCCCGATTCGACCATCGTTCTCAAAAGAGAATTCACTTTGGCTGATGCACAAAAATGGCACGGCACAACCGTTGACGATATCGTAGAACAACGTATCCCTTTTGATAAGAACAACACACCTGTTCCGTTAAAAAAAGGCAGTTATACTTTCACGCTGCAACAGGTAATGCGAGAAGATCCGCTTCAGAAAGTTTTGAACGCCGGTATCCGTGTTGAAAAAGTGCAGTAATGAACACCAACAAAAAACGAAGACTCGTACTCATCACTTTTGTTTACTGGTTCCTGTTATTATACATCATGGCGGCTTTGGTGTTCTGGTTCATCTCACTCAATAGCCAGAACAATAAGATCATGGAACTGAAGTTGGGAGAAGTGGCGAAGAATGATCCGCTTTACCAACAAAAGATTGATGAGATCCATGATGAGCAGCGAAGAAAATCTGCCCAGTATATTGGTGAAGGCGCTACCTTCTTTTTATTGATCGTTGTAGGAGCTGTGTTTGTTTACCGGGCAACAAGAAGACAGATCAAACTTTCGCAGCAGCAGGAAAATTTCATGATGGCAGTAACACATGAGTTAAAAACGCCGATCGCTGTTACACAACTTAACCTGGAAACAATGCTTCGCCGTCAGCTGGAAGATGAAACAAGAGATAAATTGATACGTCATACTTTGCAGGAAGCAGAAAGATTGAATCAACTCTCCAGCAATATTTTGCTTGCTGCACAACTGGATGGCGGCAAATACAACACTTTCAAACAGGAAATTGACCTGAGTGAATTAACCATGGAAGTGCTCAAAGCTTACAGCAATCGTTACCCTTTAAGGCATATTACCTCTTTGGTTGAACCTGAGATATACATCAATGGAGAATCGCTGTTGCTGAAGATGTTGCTGAATAACCTGGTAGAAAATGCATTAAAATATTCGCCTAAAGACAAACAGGTAAGAGTGGAACTGAATCGTGAAAAAGACCTGGTGGAACTGAAAGTGGTGGATGAAGGCATTGGTATTGCTGCTGATGAAAAAGCGAAGGTGTTTACTAAATTCTACCGGGTGGGAAATGAGAATACACGTAAAGCTCACGGAACAGGATTGGGTTTGTACTTATCAAAGAAAATTGCACAGGCACATAAAGCACATATTGGAGTAAAAGATAATCAGCCGCAAGGCAGTATTTTTACAGTCACATTCAAAGCTGATGAAAGAAAATAGCAAAGGTTCGATACTGATCGTTGAAGATGAAGAAAACCTTCATGAATCGCTGAAGCTGAATCTTGAGATGGAAGGTTATGAAACGTCTTCCGCTTTCGATGGAAGCCAGGCGATCAAAGCCGTGCAGAACGAATATTTCGATCTCATCATCATGGATATCATGTTGCCCGAGATCGATGGCATTGCTGTTACTGAAAGTATCCGTATCAAAAATATTGAAGTGCCCATCTTGATGCTGAGTGCAAAAAGCACTGCTGCAGATAAAGTGCTGGGCTTACGGAAAGGTGCCGATGATTATCTTACCAAACCTTTCAACCTGGAAGAGTTGTTGTTGAGAGTAGAAAAGCTGATACTTAAGAATAAAAAAATGCAGGTTCAGGAAAAGATCGGCGACACCTATTCTTTCGGTAATAATAAGATCGACTTCAAAGCACAGGAAGCGGTATCTTACAATGGAGAGAAAGTGCAGTTAAGCAAGAAAGAAGCAATGCTGTTAAAACTGTTGATCGAAAATAAAAACGAAGTCGTTACACGGGAAAAGATCTTACAGGTGGTTTGGGGTTACAATGTTTATCCTGCAACAAGGACGATCGATAATTTTATTCTCAGCTTCCGTAAATATTTTGAAGAAGACAGCCGCAACCCTAAATACTTCCACTCCGTTCGTGGTGTTGGTTATAAATACACGGACTAATTGATGGCTTGTTGCAACTGATCCAGCACTTCTTTTTTACTTGTCACTGGTATTGGTGTGTATAGCATCGTATTGCAATCCTGTAACAACCTTGTCAATGCATCTTTGTTTCCTTTACCAAGCTGTAATAGTTCTTTCGTAAACAAACCTGCCTTTGTATAAAACGCTGCGTCACCCTGTACAAACAAGAGTTCATTGTATCGTTCCTGCAGATCGATCTTCTTTTCAACTACTGCAACTTCAGGCTGTTCTGTTTGAGTAGCACTTATTACAGGTTGTAGTTTTTTCTTGGGCCTTTTCCAGATGATGATCGCACCACCGATAAACACCAATGGTAATAAATACAATAACCATTTTGTATCTGATGAAGAATGATCTAGCGAAAGTGATGACTGCTGTAATTGTTTCTTCACCGCTGCTGTTACATTCAACGATAGTGAAGATGAATGAACTGTTTGGATATTTCCTTTTGCAGGATCAAAAAAAGAAAAATCTATAGGTGCAATAGATATTTTACCTGTTGAACTCACTTCAAAAGGGATTTCAAACACTTTCTTTCCTGTCAACGGGTAACTCATTTTATCTATCTCTGCTGTTTCCATTGCATCAAAACGATAAATATTTCCGGGAAGTTTTAGCTCAGGCTCATTCACCGATTTAAAATTTCCTGAACCGAGAATCGTAACAATGATCGCATTCGATTCATTAACAGGATTCGATTCTTTCTTCAGCTTAACATCTATCGAAAAATTACCTACCGCAAGATTCGCTGCTTCTTTAGGCAAAGCCAAAACTTCTACCGAAACGGGATCAGATGTTAATGTGATATTCTTCGACACACCGGCAGGCTCTTCGTAATACATACTGCGCAGATCAGTTGAAGCAGTAGTAAAGGTGATATCATTATCAACCGAAACCTGGCCAACCGTCATCTTTCCTGCCTGCAATGGAAAAAGCTGAACCGTTCTGAATGTTCTTACACCAAACTTTTTTCCATTCACTACCTCAACCGTTTCTTTTGTCTCACCAGTTGTCATCTCGGTAACACTACAACCACTAAAACCTGGCTGCTTCGAAACAAATGCATTGAATCGTAACCTTGAATACAATTTGTATTGCACTAACACCGGCTCACCCACATACACCTGCTTTTTACTCACCGTTACTTTCAGGAAATGATTGTTGCGGATCTTCTTCTCAATATCTTCTCCCGGCTTCAACTCTACTTCTTCGGCGACTTCTTTTTTGATCTGTTCCTGCATCTGCATCGAACTACTGCTTCCGGGAACAGGAACACCATCCACATGATCCTGCTTTCTTACATTGATCGCATACTCCGAACAAAAAACTGATTTACCATTTACTTCAACAGAGGTTGTAGGAATAACCAGCTTCCCCGTTTTCTTCGGCAATAAAATATATCCATACTTCACAAAAGTATTTCCCTTGCCATTGATCTTGAGATCTTCTTGTGTAATGATCGGACCAGCGATCAATTCCCATCCTTCAAAATTCGGCGGCTGAAAATTTATTGCACCACTCACTCCAGAAATAACATATTCTACCTGCAACTCATCCTGCTTACCAATCTCTTTTACCGGGCTTGAAATAGCAAATTGCACCTGTGCCTGTGTTGAAAAAAACAGGCACAGTAGTATGGTTACTAACATGTATTTAAGGCTCAATTGCATGCGACACAAATTTAGTCAGATACAGCTCTGGCGAAGCTTTCTAACGGTTAATGGATGTTAAAGATTTTGGCGTTTTAACTTATGTTTGCTTCAAACTCGCTGCATGTCTTTGCATACTATTGTTGATTTTCTGCAACCCCTCAATATCCACGAACTCTCGAATGATGAAGGTTACCGCAACACACAGATCGGACAAAACATCTGGCTACACGATGAAGCGTTTCCCGACATTGAAGAGGCAGACCTGGTGATCGTTGGTTGTGGTGAAACAAGAGGAGCAGGAATGATCGGCAATTATTCTACGGCAGCTCCCGATGCAATTCGCCACGAATTTTATTCTTTATATCACTGGCACAACAATGTTAAGATTGCTGATGTAGGAAACATCAAACCCGGTGCTTCATTAACTGATACGTATGCAGCTTTGAAATCTGTTGTATCCGAACTGATCGAACATAAGAAGCGTGTGGTGATTTTAGGTGGCTCTCACGACAATACTTTGGCGCAATACCAGGCATATGGTTCCATTAATAAAGTGATCGAAGCTTCATGTGTAGATGCAAGGATCGATCTGAACATGGAGAGTCGTTTACCTGCTGATAACTTCCTCATGGAAATGCTCACCGGCGAACCCAATTATATCCGTCACTATAATCATCTCGGCTTCCAGAGTTATTTTGTTCATCCACACATGCTGGAAACCATCGACAAGCTTCGCTTCGATTGTTATCGTGTAGGCAGGGTAAAAGAGAACATCGAAGAAATGGAGCCTGTTATCCGCAACAGCAACATGCTCAGCTTTGATATCGCTGCCATTCAACATGCACATGCACCTGCCAATCGACTAACACCAAATGGATTTACCGGAGAAGAGTCGTGCATCATCATGCAATATGCAGGCATGGCACCAGAGATGAGCAGTGTTGGCATTTATGGTTACGATCCTTCAAAAGATACCGATACCCTTACCGCAAAACAAGTGTCGCACATGCTATGGTATTTGATGGATGGCGTGTATCGTGGTAAACAGGAAGCTGCACTCAGCAATCACAATGAGTATAACGAGTTTCGTTTGGCTTTTGCAGAAGTAGAAGCAACCTTCCTGCAAAGTAAAAGAACAGGCAGATGGTGGATGCACATGCCAGACGGTCGTTATATTGCCTGCAGCCAATACGATTACATCACAGCAGCCAGCAACGACATTCCCGAAAGATGGATGAGAGCAGTGGAGCGGAGCTGAGGAGTGAATAATTAAGAATTAGTAATTAATAATGGCTCTCTTCCATTGTTCATTCTTAATTATTAATTGTTAATTTGATTTCTAACTCCTGTTTTCTATGGCATCACCTGTTGTGTCACTCACTTGTACGTTCAGAACATTATTCAGCAGTCTGAAGCTTATTGCATTTGTTGCTTTCACCTTACAGCTTGTAGCTTGTAGCTCTAGTAAATTCATCTCCAAACAAGCCGATCAACTCATCCTATCCGACAGCAATCTTACTGCAGCCCATGTAGGCATCAGTATTTACGACCCATCAGCAAACAAATATTTATACAACTACCAGGGAGATAAATACTTTATTCCTGCAAGCAATACCAAGCTGTTTACTTGCTATGCAGCAATGAAACATTTGGGTGATAGTTTGGTGGGGTTAGAATATCAAATAAAAGACTCCACTCTGGTTTTTAAAGGATCTGGTGATCCAACTTTATTACATGAAGATTATTCTTTACAGCCTGCGATAAATTTCTTAAAAGGATCCAACTTGAGACTATCACTTGCTGAGGCTTCTTTTCAAGCAAACAGGTGGTGTTTCGGTTGGAATATCGGAGATATTAATGAAAGCTATATGCCTGAGAGAAACGAATTGCCTGTGTATGGAAACATCCTGAAAATCTTCAAAGTAAAAGATACTATTCGAACCATTCCGCAGATGTTTTTTCCAGCCAACGACAATCCTCAGATAAAAAATTGGAAACTGGAATACGAGAGAGCCACGATGAATGAAAATATTTTTCGCCCGGTTCCATCTTCCACTACCTTCAGCAAGCAAGAGATTCCATTTGTTACAGGCAGATACATGTCTGCATGGGTTCTTCTTTCAGATACATTGAAAAAGAAGATCGGGCTTTATAAATATGCTATTTCAAATTGGCAAAAAGTTCACTCCCAACCCACCGACTCTCTCCTCAAACCAATGATGCATCGCAGCGATAATTTCTTTGCCGAGCAATCTTTACTCATGGTGAGCAACGAAATGACAGGTGTAATGAATGATGCCAAGATCATCGACAGTTTACTTAAAACCGACTTTAAAGATCTTCCACAAAGGCCAAGATGGGTAGATGGTTCTGGCCTCAGCCGTTACAACCTTTTCACCCCGCAGGACTTTGTTACAGTGCTCAACAAAATGAAAAATGAATTCGAGTGGAATCGTATCACCACCATTCTTGCAACAGGAGGTGAGGGAACTTTGACCAACTATTACATCAATCTTAAAGACCGCATCTTCGCTAAAACAGGAACACTGAGTAATAACGTTGCTTTAAGTGGATTCCTCATCAGCAAAAAAAATAAGACGATCATTTTCTCTGTGTTGGTAAATAACCATATGGGCAATACAACACAGATCAGGAAAGCAGTAGAAAAGTTTTTGACTTCAATAGCGGAGAAATTCTAGTATCGCAAAGAAAACAAAGACTTACGCAAAGTTCGCAAAGCCTTAGCGATCTCTGCGGCTTCTCAGCTTTCTTTGCGATACTTATTTTCCAAACATCCTATCCAAATAATCTTCCTTAAATTCAAGATATGTAGGACTTCCGGTTGGAGTTACATTTGGTGTGCTGCATTGAAACAATTCTTCTACCAATGCATACATTTCTTTTTGCTGCAATTGTTGTCCGGCTTTGATCGACTGTTGCCTTGCCATACACCTCACCACCTTCTCTCTTTTAGAGAATTTCATATCACTGCTAAAATGTTTGAACTGCTCTAACAACAATTCAATAGAATGCTTTTCATTTCCCTGCAATACATCGGCAGGTGTTCCCTGTATTACGAATGTGTTTGTTCCAAATTCTTCTATCTGGAAACCGATCACAGCGAGTTCAGGCATCAGGTCTTCCAACAAAACAGCATCTGCAGTAGCCAGTTCGAATGTTATGGGAAATAAACTTTTTTGCGTAGGCATCTGTTTGCCAAAAGCAGTTTCTGCATATTTATCATACAACACTCTTTCATGAGCCAGTTGCTGGTGAACAACAATAAAACCCTTATTGGTTGGTGCAATGATGTAGGTATTGTGTATCTGCAAAAAAGAAGCATCAAGAATCTGGATACCCGATGCCGGATGCTGGGTTTGAGAACGTTCATAAGAAAACACTCCACCGCTAGTTGATGTAGCAGGATAACGTTGCTCTGTTTCACTTCTCACATTTCCCTTCTCACTTGTAGTAAAGAATTCCTTCCAGTGCTTCAACTCACTTTTCTCATTGGGATCGATGGCATGTGCCTGGTTCTTTTGCGTAAATGTTTTATAGAGTGATGAACCCGAAGTGGCTTCCTGCTGATCAGAAGTGAATGGCTTGCTAACTGCATCTAAAGATTGTATATCGGCATTCAAACTAAAATCCAGCGAAGGTGCAATACTAAACTGAGCCAATGCATGTTTTACTGCAGCCTGCACAAATGCATATACGATCTTCTCATCTTCAAACTTGATCTCCTGTTTGGTGGGATGCACATTGATGTCTACCTGTGAGGGATCAAGATCGATGAACAACACATAAGCAGGAAAACTGTCTTTAGCGATCATATCTTCAAAAGCACTCATCACTGCATGATTGAGATAGGCACTTTTGATGAAGCGATTGTTCACAAAGAAATACTGGTCTCCCCTGGTTTTTCTTGCCGTTTCCGGTTTACCAACAAAGCCTGAAATGATCATGTAGTCCGTATCCTCTTTTACTGTTACCAGTTTGGCAGCATATTGATTGCCGAGGATTTGAATGATGCGTTGCTTTAGCGTTCCGGCTTCTAAATGAAACACCTGCTGACCATTACTTGTTAATGAAAAGAATATCCCTGGAAAAGACATCGCTACCCTGATGAACTCGTCAACAATATGACGCATCTCGGCAGCATTGCTCTTTAAGAAATTTCTTCTTGCAGGAACATTGAAGAATAAGTTCTTCATGCAGATATTCGTTCCTGTTGCGGCGCTGCATGGCTCTTGTTTCTTAACAACACTATTTTCGATCTCAATGTAAGTACCTAACTCATCTTCGGCTCTTCTCGTCTTCATCTCTACCTGTGCCACAGCAGCAATAGATGCCAAAGCCTCACCACGAAAGCCCATTGTTTTTATCCGGAAAAGATCTTCTATATCCCTGATCTTACTCGTAGCATGACGTTCAAATGCCATTCTTGCATCTGTCTCACTCATGCCTTTGCCGTTATCGATCACCTGCAACAAAGCCTTGCCGGCATCATTAACAATTAGTTTGATCTCTGTGGCCCCGGCATCAACAGCATTCTCAAGTAGTTCTTTTACAGCACTTGCCGGTCGTTGAATTACTTCTCCCGCAGCTATCTGGTTCGCAATATTATCTGTAAGTAATTGTATGATGTCTGCCACCTCTTCGTCCGGTTTTTGAATTGGTAAAAATAGCTTAATTAACGAGGTAAATCCCGTGGTTAAGTTGCATTTAATTGCAGCGGCCTAAACCCTGTGATAATTTTGGGTTCCAATTGAAATACCTATGAAAAATTTATCCATCCTGGCAGCGATATGCCTGCTGTTTACATTTACCTCGTGCAAGAAAGCAATTGAATCGATCAAAGATCGTGTAGGTGCCAATGCTCCAACAAATGTGTTTGTCGATCACTACATTGCAAAAGGACAAAACAATTCCGATCATTCCGGTTACAAGCCAGTGAATGCGACAGAGATGAAGTTCTCAGTTAAATTCGACAACAGTGCAATGTATAAGAATGTGATTGCCGATAATCAGCAAGACATTAACAAGTTGTATGGATTCTCGGACAATAACCAGGAACATCACATCAACAGTGCAAGAATTGGCTGGAGATGGTTTAATAATCAATTACAGCTTTTTGCTTACGTCTACAACAACTCTGTGCAATCAAATCAACTCATTACTTCGGTTCCATTGAACCAGGATATCAGTTGCAGCATTAAAGTAGAAGGAAACATCTACATATTTAATGTGAACGGAACAGTGATCAAGATGCCAAGAGCATCGACAACGGCTACTGCTGTTGGTTACCAGCTCTACCCTTATTTTGGTGGTGATGAAGTGGCTCCGCAGGATATTCATATCTGGATCAAAGATCTGTAGCCTGGGATTATTGGTTTTCATATATTTAAAATAAAACTGTATGAGAATTCTTTTAACCGTACTACTACTGTTGCCTGTATTTGTTTTTAGCCAATCACCCGTACCGGAAATAAAATCGTATGAACTTTGTGAAGGAATGAAGCTATTGAAGGATGCAGCTGAAACCAATTTCATGTCTGTTATTAAAGAAGAATACGACAATTCTACCACTGCTTATAACAGCAACATTGAGATAAAAGGTTTTTCAAATAACAACGGATTCAATACTAAAAACGTAAGCATCAATACGCTTATCGGTTTTATCACTGCTTCGGGATATTCTTTTCATGATGATAAAGCCGCTGCAACAAAGTTTTACAAACAGATAGCCGCTGAACTGTCTACCTGCTTTAATTCTAAAGGCACAGAAGCGGCAACAGATAAGAACACTAGCACTTCCTGGAAGTTTACCGGGTTGAAAGACTTCACCAACAGTAACTATTCTGTCGAAATAATTCTTGAAACTTATTATAACAATAAACTACAGAAATGGGCTGTTAACTATACAGTTTTTCGAAAAAGTTAATGCATGGTTGATCAACAATAATTATTAAGTAATGAAGCGGTAAGTGATTACCGCTTTATTAATTTAACTTGGCAGCTTCATTAAGGTCATAGCTGTATGAAAAAACTTCTCGTTGTTGTTTGTTCCCTTGTTTCATTGAATGTGGCAGCCCAGGATTTCTACAAAAAAACACCTGAAGCAATTCGATGGGTTGATAGTGTATTCAATACTTTATCTCAGGATCAAAAGATCGCTCAATTGATGATCATAAGAGCCCACAGCAATCTTGGGCAGGATCATATTAATCAGGTAACAAATCTTATCAAACAATACAATGTGGGCGGCTTGTGTTTTTTCCAGGGCGGACCTGTAAGACAAGCCAATCTCACCAACTTCTACCAGGGTATTGCCAAAACACCTTTGATGATCGCTATCGATGGTGAGTGGGGATTGGGAATGAGGCTCGACAGCGTTATCAATTTTCCCCGACAGTTAATGATGGGGGCTGTTACTGATGCCGCATTGATCTACGAATTTGGAAAAGCAGTTGGTGAACAATGTAAGCGAATTGGTATTCATGTGAACTATGCACCGGTGGTTGATATCAATAACAATCCCAATAATCCTGTGATCAACGACAGGAGTTTTGGAGAAGACAAATACAAAGTGGCTTTGTATGGTATTCAATATATGAAAGGCATGCAGGATGTTGGTGTGATGGCAACTGCCAAGCACTTTCCTGGTCATGGTGATGTTGCTGTTGACTCACATTACGATCTGCCGATCATCAACAAAACAAAAGAACAACTCGACTCATTAGAGTTATATCCTTTTCGTGAGATCATCAAAGCCGGTGTTGGTAGTATGATGGTAGCACACCTTTATATTCCTTCGATCGATACAACAAAAAACCAGGCAACATCGCTGTCATATAAAAATGTCACAGAACTTTTACGTAAAGAATTGAAGTTCGAAGGCATCACTTTTACCGATGCATTGGAAATGCAGGGTGTTTCAAAATTCTATCCTGCAGGTTCAGCTTCTGTTCAGTCATTGATCGCAGGTAATGATATGTTGTGTTTGCCAGGCGATGTTCCCGGTAGCATTGCAAAAACCATTGCAGCGATCAACGAAGGGAAACTAACATGGACAGATATCGATGCAAGAGTAAAGAAAGTGTTGGTGGCAAAATATCATCTAGGACTGAATAACTTTCAGCCGATCGAAACGAAAAATATCACAGAAGACATCAATGCATCAACAAAAAAGATCAACCAAAAAATAGCAAAAAGAGCACTGACACTTATCAACCTGACCAATGAAAAACTGCTTCCCTTAAAAACAAAAAAAAATGTTTTATACATAGGCATTGGCGATAACGACGAAGGTATTTTTGCTCATCATCTACAGAAGAAATTCAAGGCAACATCCGTTTTTATCAATTATAAAGACAGCGGCCTGGTAGAGGCAAAGCAGGAATTGACGAAGGAATATAAAGCTGTTGTTATTGGATTAATGAATTACAGCCGCAGACCTGCAAACAATTTCGGACTAAGTGCAGGGATCGTAGAATTCCTCAGTGAATTACAACACAGCGATAGCACAATCATTTTCGCTTTTGGTAATCCTTATGCCATCAAAAATTTTCACAACGCTAAGAATCTTGTAGCAGCTTATGAAAGCACCGAAGAAGTTCAGGAGGCTGCTTATAATTTATTGCGGGGCAAACTTTCTGCTAAAGGGAAATTACCCGTTACTGTTGCCGAAAATCTTCAATTTGGATCAGGTCAAACAGCAAACTACTTTTTCCCATATGCAAAGCCTGAAGAGGTTGGAATAAAGCGTTCTATGATAGCCGAGATAGATTCCATTGCTAATACAGCAATTGCAAAAGGTGCAATGCCTGGTGCTGTGGTGCTGGTAGCAAAAGATGGTAAAGTTGCATTTCAAAAAGCTTATGGCTATACTGATTATAGCAAAACACAACCTGTAACTACCGAAACCGTGTACGATCTTGCTTCTGTTACGAAGATCTCAGCAACAACTATGGCGGTGATGAAGTTAGTAGGAGAAGGTAAATTAAAGTTGAATGATGAACTGCAGCAATATATTCCGTGGTTGGTTGGAACAGATAAAGCAACCATCACAGTGAAAGAAGTTTTATTACACCAGGCTGGACTAACACCTTTCATCCCGTTTTATAAAGAAACGATCGATTCATCGGGAAAACCAAACCCTTCGATCTATCGTACAAAGGCAGAAGATGGATTTACCATTAGAGTTGCCGAGGATCTTTACCTGAGAAATGATTGGCAGGATACGATCTACAAACGCATTGCTGATAGTAAACTCACAGCAAAAGACAAGTATGTTTACAGCGATAATGATTTCATCTTTTTAGGAAAGATCGTTGAATCGATCAGTGGACAAACCCTGGATCAATATGTTCGTGAACACTTTTATCTGCCTTTAGGTATGATGAGTACAACGTTCAAACCTCGTGAACACATGCCGGTGAACATGATCGCTCCAACAGAAACAGAAAAACATTTTCGCCTGCAAACAATAAGAGGTGATGTGCATGATGAAGGTGCTTCGTTGTTTGGTGGTGTGGCCGGTCATGCAGGATTGTTCAGCAATGCTTATGATCTGGCCCAGATCTACCAGATGTTATTAGACGATGGGGAAGTGGAAGCTTTGGATGAAGAATTCTTAAAAAGAAAAACCATTCAAAAGTTTACCGAATATCAAAGCAAAGTGAGTCGTAGAGGTTATGGTTTTGATAAACCGGAAAAAGACAACGACAAAAGAAAAGATCCTTACCCATCTAAATCTGCTTCGCCAAAAACTTTTGGTCATACAGGCTTCACCGGAACCTGTGTTTGGGTAGATCCTAAATACAATCTTATCTACATTTTTTTATCGAACAGGGTAACGCCAACAAGAGATAATAATAAACTCGGTCAGTTAGGTGTTCGTCCGGCAATACAGGAAGCTATTTACAAAGCGATTATTGATAAGTGACGCTTCGCTGGGAGCTAAGAGATAAAAGAGAAAAGGAGTAAAAGAGAAAGCATGCTCCTTATCTCTTTTACTCCTTCAAACTCTTAGCTAAAAACTTGGAGCTAAGGGATAAAAGAGAAAAGGAGCAAAAGAGAAAGCATGCTCTTTATCTCCTTGCACTCCTTCAAGCTCAGTTTAAAATTACTTCGTCCTGGAGCTAAGAGATAAAAGTGAAAAGGAGTAAAAGAGAAAGGCAAATGCTCTTTATCTCTTTTACTCCTTCAAACGCTTAGCTAAAAAATTCTTACAGCTGTATTCCCAGCGAAATACTCCAAACCCTGTATTTATTCTCGTCATTGTTATTCGACTGGCTTGACCCGATCTTAGCCAAACCCAATCCATATCCAACACCGATCATCGCTTTACCTGCTTCAAATCCTGCCAGGAAGTTTGCACCATAATCAAATCTTCTCAACTTGTTTACGCTGGCATCTTCCTGTCCTGAAGTAGTAGGATCATCATCGTTGAACTGGATATCTTTTTCGTACGTACTTGTTACGCCCAAAAACTTTTGTTCGCCTTTCGTTTTTCCACCAACTCCGATCGCTGCATATGGACCAGCTCCAAAAAATAACCTGCTTTCATTGCCAAAAGGCACTTTGAAAACAATGTTAGCCGGTATTTCCAGGTAAAGTGGATTCGTTTTTATTTTATAATAGTTATCTGTTGTACTCGAAGTAGCATAGATCTCGGTCTTTGCACCTTTCCCTGTGAGCATTAAACCCGTTTGAAAAGACAAAACATCTCCCAAAGGAAGATCACCGATCAGGCCGATATGAAAAGTGGTGAGTGTTTTTGCATCATCTACTCTTCCATCTGATGTAACAGAAATATTGGAAAGGTTTAGCCCGCCTTTGATGTATAAACCTCCCGAATTGGGCTTCGCCGATGTAGATGCAGGAGGAGTGGTAGTTTGAGCCTGTAAATGTGTAGCTGATATCATTACAAATGCAGCAACAAGAATCTTTCTCATACAAAATTTCTTTCCTGCACTCTACCCAAAACAATGCCAATCAAAGGATTGTATCTTTACAACCCACTATTCATTGACCATTGACCATTGACCATTGACCATTGACACTCACGACTCACGATTGTCTTCTCCCTTCTCCGGAGGTTTTTGCTGTGGTTTGTTTATAGTGGGTCTGTTTTGCTGAAGCGGCCTGTTTTGTTGTGGTCTTTGCTGTTGCGGCTGACCTCCACCTTTTTGCTGTGCACCCTGTTGAGGTCTTTGCTGTTGTTGAGGTTTGTTTTGCTGTTGACCACCTTGTGGTGTATTGGGCTTAGGACCTTGTGGTCTGTTCTGAGATTGTTGTTGCCTGTTCTGCTGTTGTGGCGTTTGCCCCTGGCCTTGCTGAGGTCTTGCCTGTTGCGGCTTACCTTGTTGAGCACCTCTTTGCTGTGGCTGGTTGTCTCTTCCACCACCTTGTCTTTGCTGCTTTTGCTGGTCTCTTCTTCTCCTGTCGTTCTTCTCCAGATTTTTTAAACTGATCTGGCCCACCACATCAACAAAAGTTGGTTCCACTTCTTTTGGTTTGCCGGTGGTTACATCTACAGCACCCAATTCTTCCACTCTTTCACCACGACTATTCAGTTGTTTGATCTCCTTCACCCTTTTAATAGTAAGCGGATAATGCTTACTGCTATCAGGCAAAGTGTACCACATCAGGTTACGGAAAATATCTTTCTTTATCAGGAAGGCAACGCCTTTAGTCGTTTCGAGTGCATCTGCATTATCAGGAAAATGTTGCAGCGCATCCAAATAAGTATCTAACTCGTAGTTAAGGCAGCATTTCAATCTTCCGCACTGGCCGCTAAGCTTCGTTTGGTTGATGGATAAGTTCTGATATCGTGCTGCTGTGGTAGTAACACTTTTAAAATCGCTGAGCCATGTAGCACAGCAAAGCTCTCGTCCACAACTTCCGATGCCACCCACTTTTGCAGCTTCCTGGCGAATACCGATCTGCCGCATCTCCACTTTCACCTTGAACTCACCGGCTAATACTTTGATCAGCTCACGAAAGTCAACTCTGTCATCGGCCGTATAAAAGAAAGTTCCTTTTTTACCATCAGCCTGGAATTCAACTTCAGCCAGCTTCATTTCCAGTTTCAGGTTTCTTGCAATGGCACGGCTACGGATCAACGCATCTTTTTCACGGGCTTTCTGCTGTTGCCATTGCTCGATATCTCTATCGGTGCTTCGACGAAGTATCTTTTTGATCTCAGGATTATTCTCGTCAACACCTTTCTTTTTTAGCTGAACACGAACCAATTCACCAGTCAGGCTCACTTCACCCACATCAAAACCGCCAACACCTTCTACTGAAATCAATTCACCTTTCTCAAAATACTGGAGACTGCTATTGCGATAAAATTCTTTACGGCTTCCCTGGTTAAAGCTCACCTCTACCACTCTGCAACTACTTTCGGCATCACCCAAAGGCAAGTTCACCAGCCAGTCATACACGTTCATACGGTTACAACTTCCGGTGCCGCAACTGCCATTGCTTTTGCAACCGGCAGGACTCGTTCCACAACTTCCACACGCCATTTAATAATGCTTTTATGCCTGGTTTAAGAGGAGGAGATTTTTTGGGAGTAAGCTGTAGTACTGCTATGAAGCTTCGGTTGTGTCACTCACTTGTACGCTTGGAACGTAACTGAGCTATGATGATATAGTATAATTGTGACTCAACAGTTTATTTGACGAATAGCGATATATCAGTACAAGAGTGCGACGCAACGAAAGTTGATCTTGGCTCTACAGTTCACCTCCACAAATTCTACAAACCTTTTGCTAATACTCCAGGTTCTTCCTCGATTCTGTTCAAAAATAATGAAATGATTGATACAACCCGTTAAATCCCAGCTTAACACATTACTGGGATGTACGACTCCTACGGAGCCTAACTTCACCTTCCTACGTTTTCTATTAAGATATGGCTCCGATGGAGCCAAGTGCACCCATTCCGTAAAAGTTTTCAGACTCCAGCACAGTCACTCCCTATGCGTTTTCTTTGCGTAATCGTTTGTGCCTTTTGCGTTACAAAAAAATCTATACTGTTGAAACTGCTACCTTATTCAATATAATATGGTGAAGCTTAAAGGTTAATGCCTGGAACAACATTTTAGGATTGGCATTACGTTCTATATAATAAGAAGCTTTGTCCAGCTCTTCGATGATTGCTTCCTGTTGTGTTACCCCGGCAATTTTATTCAGCCTTTGGGCAAAAGCCAGTTCATTTTCAGCTGCCGGAACTCTTTCAGCACCCAAAACTTTTACCCTGATACTCACCTCAACAAGGTGGTTGAAGTAACGAAGAAACTGTTTTTGCTTTTCCCTTCCCATCTTGCTGATCTCTTCCACCCATTTCACCTGAGCGATCGGACCACCTTTTAAAGTGGCATTCAGCCAGTCACGGAGAAAACTTTGCCAGTCATCTTCGGCATGTTGCAGCAAAGCCAGTGCTTCACGGTAATTGCCTTCAGAAATGGCTGCGATCTGCCTCGCTGTTTCAGGTGCAGTTGACGAACGTTCGATCAATGCTTTTTCAATATCCGCATTTTCCAAAGCCGGAATTCTCACCAACTGGCAACGGCTGAGAATGGTTTGCAATATTTGTTCTTCATTTTCGGCAACAAGCAGGAATAACGTGTTGGGTGGTGGTTCCTCAATTAATTTAAGCAACTTATTTCCTTCTTTACCCAGGTATTCCGGCATCCACATCAGCAGCACCTTGTACTCACTTTCAAAAGTTTTCAGGTTCAGTTTGCGGATGATGTCGTTACACTCTTCTGCAGTAATGTTTCCCTGTTTATTTTCTGCACCAATAAATTGCAACCAGTCGAACGAATTGCCATAGGGAAGTTGTTGGATAAACTCTCTCCATTCAGCAATATATGCTGTGCTTACAGGTTTGTCGCCACTCTTTTTCGGAATAACAGGATAAGAAAAATGGAGGTCAGGATGGATGAGCTGCGTTGCTCTTTGATAGGCCGGCTGTTCTGCAATATCATCGGGATGGATGAATTTGGGTGCAGGCTCAAGAGCTGTCATCCCTCCAAAAAGATCTTCCACAACAGGTGCAGCCTGTGGTAACGAAACAATGTATTGTGCAAAAGCCAACGCCAAAGGCAATGCACCACTACCTTCTTTCCCAAGAAAGAGGAGAGCATGGCTCAGCCTGTCTTGCTGCACCATTTCGGTAAGGTGCTGCTTCACTTCTTCCTGTCCGATCACATCTTTAAAAAGCATCGGCACGAAGATAATCTGAAGGAATTACGAATGTTGAACAAGGGACAAGGAATTACGAACATGGAATGCAGATGAAGTATTTATTGCTATACAAGATTGCCGCAGCCGGATTGTACAGCAAGGATTTACAGCACAAGAGTCACGCTGAAGAAGTGATAAATGCGACGCAAGTAAAGCTTAATAGTAGTACTGGCTTCTGGCTAACAATATTAAATCTCAAATTGTACGAGATCCTGCACTTTTTGGCTGATGAGATCCCGAACCTGATTGAATCCTACCGGCTCCATGTGCCTGGGATCCGGAATTTGCCAGTCGATGAACTTTTTTGCCGGCATCCACGGACAGGCATCACCACAACCCATTGTTATCACTGCATCGAATGGCGCAAACTGCTTTACCTCGTCTAAAGATTTGCTGTCGTGGGTTGACAGATCATAACCCAATTCTCTCATGGCTGCGATGGCTTTGGGATTTACCATACCCGAAGGCTTTGAACCTGCACTATAAGCTTCCACTTCGTTTCCGCCATGAATCTTTGCAAAAGCCTGTGCCATCTGGCTACGGTTTGCATTTTCGATACAAACAAAAAGCAGTTTCTTTTTCATTTTTTAAAAGTAAACGCAGGCCAGGAAGACCTGCGTTGGTTTGTTTAGCAGCAGCCTGAACCTGGTGTACAGCACTCTTTTGGCTTCTCGGCATATACAGTAATGCTATAGATACCTACGTTGCTGTTGCGAAACGCATCGATATCTTCTTTGCTGAAATAGTTGATCAGAATATCATCGGGAAGAATAATACTTTTCTGTTTTTGAATGGTGATGTTCTGGAAACCTGAAGTTTTTATATGGCCCAGGTATTCTTCTTTTTGGATCGCACCGGAAACACAACCTGCATACAACTCAGCAGCTTCTTTTAATTTATCAGGAAGCATTCCTTCCAAAACAATATCGGAGATACTGAAATGACCGCCAGGTTTCAATACCCTGAAAATTTCTTTGAATACATTGGCTTTGTTGGGAACAAGGTTTAGTACACAATTGCTCACGATCACATCAGCCGTGTTTGCAGCAACAGGCATGTGTTCAATATCGCCCAACCTGAATTCTACATTATTGAGGTTGAGTTTGTCGGCATTGATCCTGGCTTTTTCGATCATCTTTTCAGTGAAATCGATACCGATCACTTTTCCGCTGTCGCCTGTAACAGATCTTGCTACAAATGCATCATTACCTGCACCACTTCCAAGATCAATAACAGTATCGCCTTCTTTGATCTTTGCAAACTCAGTTGGTAATCCGCAGCCTAATCCAAGATCTGCATCGGGATTATAGCCTTCCAGTGTGGAATAATCATCTGACATGATGTTGTATACCTCATCACTGCAGCAGCCTGATCCACAGCAGGAAGACTGGTTCTGGCTTAATGGCTGATCAGCGATCTGGCTATATTTTTCCTTAACAAGGTTCTTCAGTTCAGTTTCTGTTTGCATAAAATGTATTTAATGATTAACAACAAGCTTTTTCATTTTTCTGCTTCAGGTTATCGAAGAGGCTGTTGAATTCGTTTTTAAAACCTTCGAATGCCGACCAGTTAATGCAATAGCAGCTTCGGGGTCCATCAACAGTTCCTTTGATGAGCCCGGCATTATTCAGTTCTTTCAAATGTTGTGATACGGTGGACTGAGCCAGAGGTAATACTTCTACTATTTCGCCGCAAATGCATTCGTTCTTTTGAGCAAGCACTTTGAGTATTGCAATTCGTGCCGGGTGTGATAAAGCTTTGGCAAAGGCAGCCAGGTTCTGCTCCTTTTTACCAAACTCATCTCTTTTGTCGTAAGCCATATATTAATTCTATATCGCAAATATACGATTAGAATATGTACTACCAAATATTTTTCCTAAATACGATGCAACAGAAGTTAAATTGTAGCAGTGGCTTCTGGCTCATACTTCTTACCTCCTTTGTGACTTCCGCTGTCCACACAAAAGGTGCCACAAGCCTAAGCACCGAGAGATTAAATCTGATGAAAGTCATTGTTTCTTTTGGATTATGTGATTAGCTTTAGTGTAGTTCTTTATACCGACATTACCGTGCCGGGGAAAATTAAATCACCTAAATTTTATTCCCATGGTTCAGACAGACATCTCACAGCTTTCACAGGAATGCAGCCAGTGGATAGAACACCTGCATTCTTATCGTGACGAATTGAATTCGCTCAATCAACAACTGCAACAAACCGCTCAACGTCCGCTCACCCGGGAAGATCTTACGGAACTGGAACACTTCCAGAACCAATTTCAAATTCAATTGATAAACGTTCACGACGTAAAACAGGAGGCAAAACAACTGAACAAGAAAGTACAGTACCAGCTATCTACAACTGATCGTGATGTATCGGAAGAAACATATCACGACTACGAGAAAGTAGCTGATGATTATGAAAGCTTAGAACAAACTTTATCAGAACTGAGAAGCGATTTCAGTCGCTTTATTACAAGTATCTAGTGATACTTATTCATCAACTGCGAACCGGCATGACTTACAGCTATGCCGGTTTTTTATTAAAAGCAACATATAACCGATCTCCAAAAGATATTGGTTCTTCGTTTTGTATTGTTACTTAAGACCAGCAATTATTATTTCTAAGATTTCCCTTCTTTTAGAAAACTTGTTAAATGACAGAAATCTGGCGTTACCGGCTGACCTGTATCACATCGTTTCTGATCGTTTTCTGTACTTTTAACCGCTGCAAATTTCAGCACTAACGATTGCTGGCTATTGAAACATTCAATAGCATGGATAAACTGGAACAATTACGCTCAGCTTTTGCTGAATTACCGCTTACAGATGCTTTGCATCTCACCACATCTTTATTTCCCGGAAAGGTGAAGTTCTCATCTTCCCTGGGACAGGAAGACCAGGTACTTACTGATATCATTGCATCCAATAATATTCCCGTAAACATTTTCACGATCGATACCGGCAGGTTGTTCAACGAAACATATGAAACGTTGGATAAAACAGTTGCCAGGTACAAGATCGATATAGATGTATTTTTCCCGCAGGCAGAAGCTACACAGCAAATAGTAAAACAACACGGCATCAATCTTTTTTATGATTCAGTAGAGAACAGGAAGCTTTGTTGCGATGTGCGTAAAGTAGAACCTTTAATGAGAGCTTTACAAGGTGCAGCAGTATGGATCACCGGTTTACGGGCTGCTCAAACAGATCATAGAAAAAACATTCCCGTAGTTGAATGGCTTGAAGATAAAAAAATGTATAAGATCAATCCTTTGTTGTACTGGAGTTATGATGAAGTGATCGAACACCTGAATAAACATACAGTTCCTTATAATCCACTTCACGATAAAGGTTTCATCAGCATCGGTTGTGCTCCCTGTACAAGAGCGATAGAACCAGGTGAAGACCCAAGAGCCGGAAGATGGTGGTGGGAAATTTCACAAAAAGAGTGTGGTTTACACCTTGTAAAATAAATTCATTGCGAGGGAGGAACAACGGAAGCAATTACAATAAGAACTTAGAAATGCTGATACAACACAGATCACAATTTGCAAGAGCTTTAGAAGATGAGGCAATATACATCATGAGAGAAGTAGCGGCCCAGTTCGAAAAGCCTGCATTACTTTTCTCGGGTGGAAAAGATTCTATCACCCTTGTTCATCTTGCCCGCAAGGCCTTTTTTCCTGCCAAACCCGCCTTCCCGATGTTGCATATAGATACCGGTCACAACTTTCCTGAAACAATTGAGTTCAGGGATTGGCTGGCTAAAGAAACAGGTATGCAGCTTATCGTTCGTTACGTTCAGGATTCTATCGACAAAGGAAGAGTGAAAGAAGAAACAGGAAAATACGCCAGCCGTAATGTGTTGCAAACAACCACATTGCTCGATGCTATTGAAGAACTAAAACTCGATGCCTGCATTGGTGGTGCAAGAAGAGACGAAGAAAAGGCAAGGGCTAAAGAAAGAATATTTTCTGTTCGTGATGATTTTGGTCAATGGGATGCAAAGAAGCAACGTCCGGAATTATTCGATATGCTGAATGGAAAGATCAACTTAGGTGAGAATGTAAGGGTATTCCCGATCAGCAACTGGACAGAACTTGACGTTTGGAATTATATCAAAGAAGAAGATCTTGCTTTGCCTTCCATCTATTTTGCACATAAACGAAAAATCATTGAAAGAGACGGGCTTTACTGGCCAGCTTCTGAATACCTCAACACAACAGAAGAAGAAATTCCTTTTGAAGCCACCGTTCGTTTCAGAACGGTTGGCGACATGACCTGCACCGCTGCAGTACTTTCTGATGCTGCAGATCTTGACACTGTTATTGGTGAGATCAAAGAAGCAACGATCTCTGAACGTGGCGCCAGGATAGATGATAAAAGAAGTGAAGCTGCCATGGAAAAACGCAAAAAAGAAGGTTATTTCTAATGGCTACACTTGTAAAGCAATATACCAAACTACCCGTTAGCTTCAACACCGCATCCATACATTGGCTGGTGGTGGGTGGTGGTGTTCAGGCATTACGTAGTGTAAGACTTTTGCTCAACAACGATCATCATGCCTCAATTACTGTAGTTGCAGAGTCATTTCACGGCTCTTTATTCAAAATGAGTGAAACACATAGCAACGTATCGCTCATCGAAAAAGCATTTGAACCTGCTGATTGTAACGAGGCCGGTGCTGTGATCATTGCAACAGGAAATGATGTTGTTGATGAAAGCATCCGCTCACAGGTAAAACAACAAAGACTATTGACCTGCCTGCCGGGCTATCCCGATTTAAGTGATTTCGTTTTGGAGAACACCGGTCTGGTTCAGCTGAAAAGATCGAATGTATATTGGCTCAACGACAGAGCCTGGAAACGCATCACCACTAAGATCATCATTGCATTTTCATTGATGGTGTTTGGCTATTTCGCCATTACGTATTTACCATTACCCTCAGGTAAAGAAACCTGGGCAGTGATAGCACCACACATCACCTGGCAATTACTTTTGTTTGTTCTGGCTGGTTTTCTTGCACAAATGGTAGATGGTTTATTAGGTATGGGCTATGGAGTAACATCAGCTACCTGTCTCATGGCTTTTGGTGTAAACCCTGTTGCGATGAGTGCATCCATACACACTTCAGAAATATTCACTACCGGTATATCAGGTTATAGCCACTATCGCTTTGGCAACGTGAATAAAAAATTATTCAGGCATCTTGTAATTCCTGGTGCCATTGGTGCTGTGGCCGGTGCATTATTGTTGGTTTACCTGGGAGATAACTATGGAAAAATATTGATGCCGGTGATCGCTTTATATGCAGGCTTTCTCGGCTTCAGAATTTTATACAAGGCTTTTAAAGAACCAACAAGAGGAAAAAAAGTAAAACGCATTGGCTGGCTGGCAGGAGTTGGAGGGTTTCTCGATTCTTTTGGTGGAGGTGGATGGGGACCGATCGTTACCAGCAGCCTGATGGCAAAAGGAAGATCACCCAAATACACGATCGGATCGGTAAATCTTACAGAGTTCTTTGTAACACTGTCAAGTGCATTTGCATTCTTCCTTACAATCGGTATTACGCATTGGACTATCGTTTTGGGTTTATTGATCGGCGGAAGCATCGCAGCACCAATAGCAGCAAGACTCACCGGCAAACTGCCGAGAAAAACAATGATGATCGGTGTGGGATTGATGGTGATCATCTGGTGTGTAAGAATGATCATTAAAAGCCTGTGACAGAGGCAAAACTTAAAGAGGAAAAGTGCAGAACTGTTGTTGGCAAAATAAGTCAGATAAGCAGTCAAATTAATAATCAAAAGCTCGGCCTCCCTCTCCTTTGGAGAGGGAAAGAGGGTGAGGTCAAAACTAAAATGGACATATTAAAAATAGCAACAGCAGGAAGTGTAGACGATGGCAAGAGTACTTTGATCGGCAGATTACTGTACGATACAAAATCGGTAACAAAAGATAAACTCGAAGCCATTGAAACATCGAGCCAGCGTAAAGGATTAGACTTCGTTGATCTTTCTTTATTAACTGATGGATTGATCGCTGAAAGAGAACAGGGCATTACCATCGATGTAGCCCATATCTATTTCGCTACGTCAACACGTAAATACATCATTGCAGATTCTCCCGGCCATATCGAATACACGAGGAACATGATCACCGGTGCTTCCAATGCAGAAGTATTTATTGTACTGATCGATGCCCGCAATGGTGTAATAGAACAAACACGCAGGCACCTGTTCATTGCTTCGTTATTAAAAGTTGAAACAGTATTCGTTTGCATCAACAAAATGGATCTTGTACAATATGACCAGGATGTTTTTGAAAAGATCAAAACAGAAGTAGAACAACTAACGGCAACGATTCATTTTGGAGGAAAAACTATATTCATTCCTATATCGGCTAAGTATGGTGTGAATGTGGTAGAAACGTCTGAAACGATCAGTTGGTATAATGGCAGATCATTACTTAATTATCTTGAAGAAACATCGGTACACCAGAAAGATCTTTCACTGCCCTTGCGTTTGCCGGTGCAGTTGGTGATTCGTCCACACTCTGATGAACACCATGATTTCAGGGGATATGCCGGTAAGCTATTCTCGGGCAAAATAGAAGAGGGACAAAAAGTGACCATACTCCCATCAATGCAAAATGCTACCGTAAAAACTGTGTGGCATGCAGAGCAGTCCACCAGATCGGCTATTGCAGGGCAAAGTGTAACGATTGAGCTAAATGAAGATGTTGACCTCAGCCGTGGCAATATGATCGTGGCTGCAGATGCACCTTTCACACAATCAAATGTAATAACAGCTTCTGTTTGCTGGCTGAATGAGGAGGCTTTGATGATGAACAAGAGCTACCTGTTGCAACATGGAGTGAACACGGTGAAAGCAAAGCTCACATCAATAGAGAACAAATTGGATCTTACTTCGATGAGCGTTGTAGACGATGTTAACGAGATAAAGCTAAACGACATTGCAAAGGTGTGTTTGAAAACAGCAAGTCCTGTATTTGCAGATACATACCAGGTCAATCCCAAGAACGGTGCTTTCATTCTGATAGATACAGCCACCAACAACACGGTGGCAGTAGGTTTTATTGAGCATTTGTAAAACATATTTTTGCATGAATGTTGAACAGCCTCTCTCAAATACCAACGCAACCTGACCTCACTTCAGAGGTCTTTGCTGTTTCACGTTTACAAAAAGAAACACTTAACGGGCATAAGGCCATAACGCTTTGGCTCACGGGCCTATCCGCTTCAGGAAAATCTACTATTGCCAGGCTGCTCGAAGAACAATTGCATTACCAGGGAATCAGAACAATTATTCTGGATGGGGATAATACAAGGCTTGGTATTAACAAGGATCTCGATTTTTCGCCAGCCGGCAGAACAGAGAATATCAGGCGTGTTGCAGAGATCGCCAAGCTGATGAATGATGCCGGTATTGTAACCATTGCCTGCTTCATATCACCGATGATCGCAGATCGACAGATGGCAAAACAGATTATTGGTGAACACTCATTCTTTGAAGTATTTATTGATGCACCATTAAGTGTATGTATGGAACGTGATCCCAAAGGATTATACAAGAAAGCTGTTGCAGGTGCGGTGAAAGATTTTACAGGTATCACTGCTCCTTACGAGGCACCCACCAATGCTGATATCCGTATCGAAACTACTGTACATAACTCTACCGAATCGGCAAATGAACTCCTTACCTGGATCCAGGCAAATAAACTACTGTAATAATACTTTGCAGATATGGATTTTCTTATGCCGAATATACCAGCTTATCAAGGTTTTGTCGGCAGATGAAAATATATTTGCAGCTCAATAATGATGCGTTATCAATACTGGGGTTTTGGACTTAATATAGACTCGGAAATAGAGTTCCCTGAGCTGTTACCCTCCACATTTAATAAGACCGATGTAGTTGTATCTATCGGTGCAACACCAAGTATATTGGTTGGAGAAAATGTAATTCATAAAGTAAGAATGAGTGCTTCTCCAACAGAATATCTTTTAGATGTTCTGAATGTAGCCCGTTACTATGCCACTGATGGAAATAAGATCATTATCGAACCGTATAGCAAAGCAGATAAGCACAGCATCCGGTTGTTCATGCTTAGTAATGCAATGGCTGCCATCCTTCATCAACAGAAGAAAATTCCTTTTCACGCTTCCGGTATTATAACTGATAACGGACTTGTTTTATTTACCGGAAATTCTGGTGCCGGTAAATCAACTACCGCATGCGGACTAATAGAACTTGGCTATAAATTATTTACAGATGATGTTTGTGTGCTTAATCTAAATAAAGAGACCGGCAAAGTAGAGGCTACACCATCATATCCAATGATGAAGCTCTGGAATAATACGATCAACCAGATTAACTACAACAAAACAGATGCTCATCAATTAAGACCGCACATCGAGAAATATGGATTTCATCAGCATGACCATTTTAGTACAGCTTCATTACGTGTTGTCCAGGTAATCGTGCTGAAAAAAGATGATTCCGCAGCCCAATATCATAGCACACCTTTGAACACTCTCGCAGCTTTTAACGAACTACAGCAAAATACTTACAGGCGTTCCCATGTTGACATGATGAATCTTCGTGAAGAACACTTTAGGATGATCAGCAGTTTAACACAGCAGGCTAAGGTTATCGAGATACGTCGTCCGGAAAATCATAATAACATTCCTGACTTTATTTCGTACATTCATTTGCTGATCAACACCAATGCCCCAGCCTAATATCGTTTGGCTTGTTTCTTACCCCTATTGTGGAAATGATTTGTTCAAATCATTTTTCACTGCGCTATTAGAAAAAAATGAGCCAATTAAAACGAAGATATTTCCCAGTACGGATATCTTTAAATTTTATACAGACCTTGATCCTGGTTATTTGTATGATGAAGAAGTTTCGTTATTACTTCCTGCGGTATATACTGCTTTATCGAACGAGGCAGAAACGACAACTTTTATCGAAACGGATGATGCTTACACAAAGAATGCATCCGGCTTGCCGATATTCCCACCCGCTATTACAAAAGCTGCTCTTTACATAGTCAGGAACCCTCTTGATATCGTTGCTCTTTATTCAAACAATTTGAGCTCAACTATAGATGATGCCATTGATGCAATGAGTACTTCATTCAGAAGTAAGACAGATCAAAGAAATACTTATAGCCCATTCAAACTGCCAATGCTAAGCTGGAGTGAGCATGTACAAAGCTGGGTAAAGCAAACATTTTTCCCGGTACATGTGATACGTTATGAAGACCTGATCAGAGATCCGGTATCAACAGTCTTGGCAATAGTAAAAAATCTTGAACTGGAAATAAAAGAAAAAGATATAACGGGATTAATTGATTGTATTGGGTTTAGAAATTATGCAAAAAGGTCAGCTACAGTTACAAAACAACAGGCTCAATCAATTCTTGATCATCATAGCGAAGTGATGAAAGAATATGGATACAATATCAACTTAAACGAATATTCCATCCGATAAATTCTTAATTGTTTTAACTAAGCAACAATAAAAAGGCTGCAATGGTTCTTCAGTTCACTCTTTTTTTCTGTTTGCATATTGATCATTTCGACCAATCATATAAAACAGAAAAGACTATCCAACGAGGATAGCCTTTTCTGCATTTATTACTTCGCTTTTACCATCGGGATGATCTTCTTATCGCTTCCCTGTATCACTTCAGCATAATATGCACCATTTGCATACTTTTCGCCAAACAATACAGTTCTTCCTGCCATCACACCTTTCATTACTTCAACAGTACGTCCAAAGGCATCGATGATCCTGATGTTGATATCAGTAAACTTATCATCAGATTTTACAGTTAATGAGAACTGGTTGGCTGTTGGATTTGGATACAGGCTCACTCCAAAGGTTTCAACAGTTGGCGCTACACCTCTTGCATATGGTGAGTTACAAGACGGTTGAACACAGCTGTTACCTAATCCATCACCGCCATGATTCGGTACGTGTGTAGGCACCGCATTGACGCTAACATCAATGTACTGAACGTTTGCAGGATTACCCGGAGGCAGGTGACAAACGATCACTTTCTTACCATCCCATTTACCATTCTTATCCAGCGATCTCACATCTCTCACACAGATACTGATCGTTGCAGTACTTGTACATCCATTCGCATTCTTCACTGCTACAGTGAATGTGTAGTTGCCTGCTGATGTACCTGGTGTAAAGATCGGAGCAGCAGAAGTGTTGTTGTTCAGGCCTGTTCCTGTCCACTGGAAAGTATATGGTCCGCCGGTGTTTGGAACATTCACCTGCAACTTGGTGCTTTGTGCACCGTAACCTACATAAAGGTTGTTGGCATTACCACCTGTTGGTGTATTATCAGTTGGTATCGATACAATAGATGTTGCAAAATTACATGCAGGAGCAGCTTTCACGATAATGGTTTGTGTACCTGAAATCGTTCTGCCCAATCCATCTTTTACTGTCCAAACTACCAGCGTTGTTCCAACAGGATATACATTGTTTGCCGGTGCATTATTGGTTAAAGTTGCCGGGTTCACGCTCACTGTGTAAGTGGCTGTTCCGATAGTAACGGTTGCACTTGTTGCACCCGGAGCTGTAGTAACAGTAACATCAGCCGGAGGAACGATCGTTGGTGCTGCACTTACTACGATCACCTTTTGTGTAACAGTAGTTGTTTTACCGTATTTATCAGTCAAGGTCCATGTAACGATAGTAGTACCGATTGGGAACTGAGCCGGTGCATTATTGGTTAGTGTAACCGGACCCACTGCATCGTAGGTTGGAGCTACCAATGTTATCGTTGCATAAGCAACACCAGGATTATTGCTTACAGTGATATCAGATAAAGTATTCAGCTTAGGCAATGGTGCCACAACAATCACTTGCTGTACATCACTTGCTGTTCTGTTGATACCATCTTTTACAGTCCATGTAATGTTGGTCGTTCCAACAGGGTACTGGCTCAATGTTCCGGTATTCGTTACAGTAGCCGGATCAACGGCTACCGTTGTTGTTGGTGTACCAAGGCTTAACACTGTTGCAAAGCCATTGTATCCTGCAGTTACAGTGACAGAAGGAGGTGCAACGATGGTTGGTGCAGGACTTACCACCGTTACGATCGCTGTACCGGTAGATATGTTTCCTGCATTATCCGTTACAGTTAATGTAACCGTATTATCACCCAGGTTGGTTCCGTTGAAACTTGTTTTGCTTAAGCTGATGTTGGCTATTCCGCAATTATCAGAAGAACCATTGTTCACCTGTGCTGCTGTTACCGTAGCAGTTCCATTTGAAGAAAGTGATACGGTTACGTTCTGTGTTTTTACAACCGGTGCGATCTTATCAGCTACATTAACGGTGAAGCTGTAAGTTGATGTATTCACTCCGTCTGAAGCTTTCCATGAAATAGTAGTTACACCGGCATTCAATGCTACACCAGCGAGGTTGGTACCTGTTCCTGTAGTAGCTCCACTCAACGTGTAAGTAAGTGAAGGTGTACCGCAATTATCAGTAGCCGTTGTATTGAACTCAGTGCCATTGACCACATAAGTACATCCTGCAGTAACATCCCTGTTCACATTGCTTCCGTTAGCAATTACCGTTGTACTGCCAGATGTAAGTGTTGCATTGAAATGAGATGGTGAAATATCACCACCGCTGTGATAGAAAGTCTGGCCAATGATCTGTCCTTTCAGGATCGTTTGATTGCTTGATTTCGTGATGTCTGCACAAGGAGCGAAAATGGTTCCATGTACATTACCGCTGCCCTGGATATTGAGTGCAGTTGCATTATAGAAATTGTAGATCACATATTTCGCATTCTCGTCGCTCAAACCATTGTGATTATACGCTTTCCAGTTATATGTACCTATTGCATCAACATTAATAACCAGGATTCTGCTGGCAGAAGGTTGATTGGTAAATGTGATCTCCTGTACATTCACAAGATCAGTGCCTTTTACATTCAGGTAGTTCACTGCATTTGGCAACTCTACTCTTACCTGGGATGGTAAGTTGGTATGTGCCAATATTACATTGCTGTAATTTTTCAGTATCACATTGTCTGAACCGGTGCTCATGCTTACAGCACTCGCTTTCATCTTAGTGAATGCAGCATCGAAGTCGATCAATCCACTTTCGAACACCGGATTGTTGGTAGCACTTACGTTGATGTTATTAGCGCTCACCTGCAGGTTGATCCTTGGTGATGCATTATAGTTATTGTTTGGCGTGATGCGGATCGGAGAATATGCGTTATTCT
Organism: Chitinophagaceae bacterium; assembly: GCA_024508725.1. Lineage (GTDB taxonomy): Bacteria > Bacteroidota > Bacteroidia > Chitinophagales > Chitinophagaceae > JAEZDC01. Next base: position 1,302,717 of record JANINS010000003.1, read on the forward strand.
GGTCTTTATACCATGCATAAGCACCATTCGCTGTGCCGATCTTAACATACCCGTTCTGGTTCACATTCATATTACCGCTCTGGAAGTTCACTTTGCCACCTACCACCAGCGTAACAGGCACATTCGATACTTTGAAAGTTCCTTTATAATTATTCGATACTTCGTAATTACCGGCAAGCGTCATATCACCACCAATTGCAACGGGGCCCATTGTTTTGCTGCCGATAAGTGTTGCATTCTTTTGTGTGAACACTGTAAAATCAAGTGCAGGCGCAACAGGATTTTGCGTGATCATAGTACCGGAAACAGGTCCGGCAATCACCGGTGCATTGTTATCTGCTACGGTTACAGTGTATTTGTAAGTAACGGTCTGGCCATTGCTTACAGCAGTCCATGTTACCAATGTAACACCTGCATTAAACGTTTTACCTGCAAGGCTTGTACCCGTACCTGTAGTAGCACCCGTTAATACATACGTAGCTGTTACCGGTGTTCCGTTTACAGTAGCTAAAGCGTTATCATTTGCAGTAGCCACATAAGAACAACCGTTCTTAGTTATGTTTCCGTTGTCTGGCACAGGACCTGAAACAACAGGAGGATAATTTTCTTTAACGATGATCTGTTGTATGGCAGAAACTGATCTTCCTAAACCATCTTTCACTGTCCATGTGATGGTTGTTGTTCCAACCTGGTATTGATTGTTTGCCGGTGCATTGTTGGTTAATGTGGCCGGATCAACAGATACCGTATATGTAGCTGTACCAATGTTATTGATCACAGCATAATTCTGGCCGGCGATCGCATCAACAGTGATCGTTGCCGGTGCAACAATCGTTGGAGCTGCACTCACTACGGTTACGGTAGTAGTGGTAGTGGTTGAATTACCGTGAGCATCTGTCAACGTCCAGGTTACGGTGGTAGTTCCTACAGGGAATTCTGCAGGTGCATCGTTCTTCAATGTATAAGGGCCTACTGCCTGGAATGCAGGATCAACCAATACCACCTGTGTAGAATATGGCTGACCCGGATCGTTGCTGATGGTAATATCTGCCGGTGAAGTGATCTGAGGAGCAGGCACCGTAACGACAACTTTCTGCACATCGCTTGCTTCTCTGCCAATACCATCTTTAACGGTCCATTCAACGAACGTCGTACCGATAGGATACTGAGCCAATGTTCCGGTAGTTGTTACGGTAGCAGGATCGATAGATACTGTTGTTGTTGGTGTACCCAGGTTTGGTGCTGTTGCAAAGCCGTTGTAGTCTGCCACTATTGTGATAGCCCCTGGTGCAGTGATCGATGGTGCTGCACTCACTACTGTAACCTTACTGGTTGTAGTGATCGTTTTTCCATAAGCATCGGTCAATGTCCATGTGATCACGGTTTCGCCTAATGGTAATTGTGCCGGTGCATCATTCGTTAATGTATATGGACCTACTGCAGAGAATACAGGTTCAGGAAACGTTACACCTGTTGCATAAGGAAAACCTTGTTCATTATTTACTGTTGTATCTGCCGGTGCTGTAATAACAGGTAATGGTGCTTCTACAGTGATCACCTGACTAGCGGTTGCTGTTCTGCCAAGACCGTCTTTTACAGTCCATGTAATAGTATAAGTTCCCGGTGCATAATCAACTTTACCTGCTTCAGCAGAGTTGGATACCGTTGCATCATTTACAGAGACCGTATAGCTGGCATCTCCAAAAGTATTGATGGTTGCAAGTCCGTTGTACCCTGCAGTTACGGTGATGGCAGGAGGTGCAGTGATGGTTGGTAATGCACTAATTACTGTTACAACCTGGGTAGCCGATGCTGTTTGCCCCAGTCCATCTTTCACCGTCCAGGTAACTGTAGTGGAACCATCAGGTAATTGAGCAGGAGCATTATGACTTAGAACATTCGGCCCCCAATTAGAAATATAGGTTGCCGTATCCGTTAATATCGCAGTGCTGTATGACTTTCCCGGATCATTGGTCAAGGTGATGTTTGAGGGTGCCAGAATTGTTGGTGGAGGCACTACAACAACTCTTTGGGTATCTGACACGGTAATACCATTTCCATCAGTTAATGTCCAGGTGATTATTGTATTTCCATTTGGATATTTTGCGATCGCATTATTTATTACACTTACTGGCTCAGTAGCTGTATAAACCGGGCTTCCGAGGTTTACATTCGATGCATAGTTCATCAATGAATCAGAGGGCACAACTATCATTGCCGGCACCTGCAATACAGGAAGTGTAATATTCGCACAGCCTTCTAATGGTTCCCTTACTATAATTTCTGTTGAACAAGTGGTAGTATTACCATCAGAACAGGTTACACTTAATGTGATGTAATATATACCAGGACCCGAAACTGTTGCAACAGGGTTGGCAATGCTGGAATCACTGAAGACAACATTTCCCTTATCGCTTGTCCATAAAATCTTTGCAGGTGCAGAACCATCAGAACAAGTAGGAGAGGCATTTAACTTTACACCAACTGATTTGTTTCCGCAAGTGAGTGCCTGGTATGGACCGCCTGATATACAACCGGCATTGATCGGCTGCAAGCCACTTCCTCCCATATATCCATACGATGCTACCGAACCAAAACCAGTAGTTACAAGCCCCATTTTCTTATCCGCAGAAATGTTATGAACGCCTGCACTTGTAGCAATTGTTGCTGCTTTATATAGTACCCCATTCACCGTTCCAGCCGTTATCCAATTTGGAGAAATGATCACTCCATCAAGATTTAGTTTAGTTCCTGCAGGTGCTACAACATTGATGAAATTACTAGGGAATGAGCTAGGCACTACATAACTATAGCGATATTGAAACTGGTCTATAACTGGCATGGCCATTAACGCAGGATCTCCAATACCAGCGACTGGCGTTCCTGAGTTTTGACTTACTATATACTGGAAACCATAAAATGATTTATTTCCACTCACGACATGTGGAGTAGAGGTAGTTATCTCCAGAAAATCTCCTTTCTTCACAAGAACGCCACCTCCGACATTAGGAGAGGTAGTAATTACGGTATTGTCTTCTGTAGCAACATAACGAAATACATCCTGGGCACAATTACCATATGCACAGTTAAGTGGCCTTGCATTCGTTGGTGATGCTATATATGTTTTTGATAGCGATTCAATAGGAACGATTTGCTCATCAAGATGATCAGAAGCTCCATTGCTATTTCCTACTCCTGTAAATTGTGTTCCGGATAAAACTCCTACAGGTTTATCAGCTTCAATAAACCATCCGGTAACGTCTGAAGCCAATGCGTTGCCATTTAATCTTTGAAAACATTCGCCTTTATTTATCACTACATTGTCGACAAGAGTACCAGCACGGTTATAAGTCTTTACCGTAGTGTTATCCTGAGATGCAACTACGTCAAAGTAAGAATTGCCGCTTCCTCCAAGTGGATGTATGTATGAAATTGCCCTGTATTGTTTTCCCAGACCATGGGTAGGCAACACCAGTGCTGCATCATTAGTAATAACGTTATAAAATGGATTGAAGCTGTATACAATCACATTTTCATTGGATGTTACGTGGTAGACGTTATTCTTATAAACATTCGTACTTACATTACTTGCATTTGGATTTACAGCTGGAATGATATTCGGGTTTTCCGTTGGAAAGAAAAACATTTCCAATGCTCCGGCTGCCAATGTCCTAGTGATAGTTGGTTTTACGGGATTGGTAATTATTACCGTAGCCGGCTGACTTCCCTGGTTAGAAACGGAAATGGCAAACTGGGCTGTATCCGTTCTTGCGGACTTTCCATTGGGTGTTTGCACTACCCAAAAATCTTTGCCTGCATTAGTTTGGGAAATTGCCTGAACAGAACAGAAAAGCAAGATAAACATACAAATGGCTCTGCCCATTTGCACGAAGCATTGAGATGTAGTTTTCATTGACGGTGATTGTTTGTACAACCAATACGAAGGTTGAGCACGGGTGTAATCAGGGTAGGCTAAGGGATATTCCCTTGACGTTTCACATATAATTCTTATGAAAAGCTGGTTGCAAATAACCCATTAAATCATTGAAGGAAATGTTTCCTTTTCGTCAAAGGATGCGACAAAAAAAGCAATAAAAAAGGGAGATATTATTCACTCGAATAATATCTCCCTTTAAAAAAGTAAAAGTATGGACTAGCTTAGACCGAAAGCCAGATCATCATCTCCGGAGCCTCCTCCTTTTGTATCATTTGAAATCGATAATACTGTAATTTTTGGTTCACTCCAAGTTGCTTTAACTACAGTCTGATTTAGGTTTTCTTGATGCATGACAATTAAATTGAATGTCAAAAATATTATTTTAAACTATTCGAAAATATATTTTTTTTCCATCAGGTGTTGGATAACCATCTCTGAGATACCAACGAAGCACACTTTATATCCGTTGGGCCTGGGCGTTGAAACCAGGTCTAACTCTTTTAAAATTTTTTTCATCACCCGTCTATTGAAAAATTTATCATATAAAATGTTGCTTTGATCAGAACTCAGCTTTTGAACAACTGGTGCAACTTGTTTAGTCATTCTTTCAAAATGATCTACTACATAAGGTGACTTTGTTTTTCTAAATTGTAGTGATGAGGGGAGTAATCCTTTAGTAGTATGATGCATTATAGATCGTAAATGCCCCCCTTTAAGAAAAAGCGATAACGGGATATCTGCCATAACCTCCATCAATTTGCGGTCAAATAACGGTGTAGCAGCTTCCATGGAATAAAACTGGTTTCTGGTATCAAAAACGGATAGATATGTGTTGATCCTTCCCTTATTAATTAAAGAATTTATAACTGGCAGTATTGAATACGTGGGTGAAACTGAGAACTGGTTTATAAAGTTTTTATTCCAGATTGAATCGAGAGAATAAAGATCGGGCCGCAGCAAACGATAAACAGGAGTATTGGCAATAAAGTGCCTGTGAGTTGCTCTTGGAAAAGATATATTTTCAACCGCTGAGATTTTTTTTAGTAGGTGCAAAACCGTTTTCCATCTACCTTGTTTCGCCAAAAGGTTTAAAACGCCACGACCTTTTGCTGATAAGTAGAAATCACCACCGAAACCAGAATACAAAAGACTTATTCCTTTTTCGGATGCGGCTTCCTGTATGGCAATATCCATATAGTGGAATTTATCAGGAATTATCTCTTCGATCTCAAAAGAGTTGACTACATGATCAAATGGACCTTTGTTATTAGCAGATACATTAACTCTAACCAGGTTGTCACAATGTTTATGGATAATGTCAATATAGTTAGACTCATCCTTTAATTTGCCTGAGTAATTATCTTCCAGAACAGCGGAGAAAGTATATAACTGCTGATTTTTTTTCTTAAGAATTTCTGATAGAATACAGGTTATTGTGCTGGAATCTAGTCCCCCACTTAACATCACACCTACGTTTTTATTTATTGTTAACCTTGATTCAACAGCTTTGTATAAATAATGCCGAATGCAATCGTACCATTGTTCAGCTGTTTCGAATCGATATTTGTCCTGATGCTTTAAATTCCAATATTTTTCGATAAGACATTTTCCCGTGTTCAGCCGTAATACTGTAGCGTTAATGATTTTTTTGATGTCTCTATTGTAAGTTGCTGATTGATCCCCCTGAACATAATAGTGAGTTACGAGGCTGTTTCCATCGAAATAATTTGGCGTGGTTTTTACCGCCTCTATCCCTTTGATCTCGCTGCAAAAAATAAATTGTTCGGGTGAATCATAATAATATACTGACTTAAACCCGATATGATCATTAGAGATAAATAGTTCATTTGACAGCTTATTCCAGATCGCATACACATATTCCCCATCTAAATGGTGTACACTATCAACTCCCCATTTTTTAAATGCCTCCAGTATCAAATAAGAGTCAGGTGTTTTTGAATACTGCAGTTTATCGAACCCAAGTTTAGTGAGCAGTTCATCTCTGTTATGCAAATGGGCATTGGCTGTAAAAACAAGATCTCCATCCTGTATAGGTAATTGTTCATGTTCCTGATTGGGATAAACTACAAGGTTGCAAAACCCAAAAGCTGCATTATCGCAGATCAATTCTTTACTGCCGTCTTTTGCACGGTGCAATAATGCCTGCTTCATCTTTTGCAGCATCTCGGGGTCTAACGGTTTACCATTCTTATTAATTATTCCATATATCGCACTCATCTATAACAGGCTCTATTATTTTCAGAATGCAAGAGTAAATAATTAAGCTGATAACCCTCCAGTGTATGCATCTATGCAAGTTATAATGAACTTTTTTTGACTCCCTCTTATATATACAGAAGGGAAAGAATACTTCTAGAACTGAGCGATCACTGTATAGGTACTCACCTGTTGCCAGCCGGTAACAATAAAGTCACCACTTTTTAACCAGGCATGGGCATCGATGCTACCGGATGTATTTTTTCGTACGCCAAAGTAGGTGGCTCTTTGTATGTTGCGGCGTTGCAACATCAGGCCTGCGGCCAAAGCCTGCTCAAAACATTGGGTACGCCATGGACTTTTAGTACAAGCTCGTGCAACAGCCAATTGTATTGATTCCAGTTCTTCGATTGAGACGTTCCTGGCATCTGTGTCTGCTTCAAGTGAGGGCACTATCTCTTTAAACTCACGAAACACGAGCATTAACCTTGCTTTCGCCAGGAAATACCAGGCCTCAGCAAACAACTTATATTCATGTATCCCGGGCCTTTCTTTCTTCATCGGCTCAAATATAATCCTGCCCTTGCTAATGTGCACTCTTACTCAACAAGTCTTATGATTGCTTATTGTTTCAGGAACTTACCGGTGTACACCGTTCCATCAACCTCCACTACAGTAAAATAATATATTCCTGCAGCTAAGACTGATACATTGATGGTATTAACAGAACCACCCAGTTTCTGCTGTAACAGCGTTGCTCCAAAGCTGTTCCTGATCACCAGGGTACTATTAACAGATGAAGACAATTGAATGTTTAATACATCTTTTGCAGGGTTAGGATACACCTTGATCTCACCTGCATTTTTTATATCAACCTGTGCAATATTGCTGAGCTTTTGCGCTCCATCTTTTTCTACTGATCTTATGCGATAGTAGCTGCTGCCAGCAAGTGGCTTAACATCTGTAAAACTATAGTTCACCGGAACATTGCTGTTTCCTTTAGATGCTATCGTTGCAATGCTGCTGAAGTTTCTGCCATCTGCACTTCTTTCTACCACATATTGCTGTACATCCTGCTCAAATGCAAGATCCCATCTTACCTCTACCGCCTTATCTTTTTTTGTTGCCGCAACCCCTAAGAAAGATACCGGCATTACAGACGTAGAAGACCTGAACACCAGTTTAAACCTTCCGCCTTGTGTAGCAGCATTGGATGTGATGCTGAAGTCATAAACCGGGTTTGCTTTAATATCGGTTTGCGTGCCGCTGTACAGGTCAAGCAAAATGATCTGTGCCGCTTCGGTAAAATTATCATACTCAGAAAAATTGAGCCTGAAGTTGCCGGTTGCACTGCTTACGATACGAACAAGGACAGTATCATTGTAAAAACTCAGCGGACGTGACTGGATGGCAAAGCTCCTGTTGCCTTTGATCGCTGCAACAAAATTCCCGGTGTTGAGAGTAGCAGCATCCCAGTCACGGCTTTCTGCAAGTGATACTGCAGGATCGTCAGAGAAGCGAACTACCATGTTATCGATAAATGTTCCGTCCTGTTGTTCGAATGTTGTACGGATGATCTTGTTCACTGCATTTGTTCTGAACACACCCTGCTGGGCAGAAGACGTTTTATGCGATTCGCTGAAAGTTGCTGTGCCGCCATTGATGCTTTCTACAAAAAATGCTTGTCCGCTGGCGATCCTGTTACCATTGGCACTCGTGATGATATTGCTCGGACGGTTACCTGCTACTACACCCATGCTGTACACGAGGTAATTGGTATTATCACTTCCCGGATCGTAGGTCCAGTATTTATTGCTGATGACTCCGCTGTTGGCAGTATAAAAACTGCTGAAATCAACTTCACATGCATAAGGATTACCAATAAGGGTATAACCATATGTGCCTGTTGTTTTAGCACTGATGGTAACCGGTACATTGCCGGTAGTTAATGTACCTTTTACTTTGATCACTGTTGCGACAGGTGCAGATGGATTAGCCGTACTAAGTTGATCGCTGCAGGCATTGGAAACATTGCGGTTACCCCTTATCAGCATACGATATCCTTTGCCTTTTTCTACATTGGTTGATGTAGTGTTTGGTATAGCGATCCATCTTGCGGCATTACTTTGATCGTAGGTATATACTGTAGGAGCATTTCCGCTGCTGACATCAAAGCCATTGCTGTTGTATTTGGTACTATCGGTAGCACACGTTGTGCCTCCAGTGCCAGCACCTGTAATAAAGATATCATCCTGCAAAGCATTCCTGAATGTTTCTCCTGCAACTGCTGAAGCAACAAATGACCATCTCCTGGTAGTTTTTGCACTGAAATATCTTTCAACTGCTAACTTACCTACAATAGCAAAATTTGAGGGGTTGATGGCTAGTATTCTTGCTGACCCGCTTGCAGCCGATGTTAGCACCAGTGTATCGTTGGTATATAAAGTACCTGCAGTAGGTGTAAGTGTTCCTCTTAACCTGAGCTCATTACCTAAAGTAACCGTACCGCTTAGATTGGTTCTGTTGATCGTAAGGTTATTGATGTGATTGGTGCTGGTGGTATCTGACTGATCAAAATACAATGTACCCAGGGCACCGCTTCCACCAATAGTGATATTAGCTGTAGCAGATCCGGTTAATGACTTTGTTGCATTCATTCCCGAAACCGTTCCATTTAATGTAAGTGTGTTGTTACCGATGGAAAGTTTTCCATTATTGATAACAAGCGATCCTGTTACTGTTATTGCTCCATCCAACGATGCACCGGAAGTATTAGAAAGATCGAAGTCGTTGTAAGTGCCGGTAACTGCGGTTTGGGCGTTACTTCCTGCATATTTAATAGTGCCGCCCCAGGTTCTACCAGAAGGTAGTGGTGTAGCGCTTACAGAAGCTGTGCTGATCGTACCATTGTTGGTGATACTGCTTAAAGTACCACTGAGGGTGTAAGTAGAGAGGTTGAATGTACCTGCTGCAATATTCAATGATCCATTCACTATTATATTTCCATTGGCTGTATTGCTTCCGCTGGTATTAGAGAGTGTAAGATTATTGTATGTGCCGTTTGCGATGGTTTGTCCTCCTGTGGTCAGCACATACTGTATGGTACCGCCCCAGGTTTTTCCTGTTGCGAGAGCTGTGCTGCTGGTAGAAGAAGTTTTGATCGTACCGCTATTGCTTACACTACTCATTGTTCCCGTTAGTGTATTGGCACCCAGATCTAAAGTTCCAGCACCGTTGGTAAAACCACCATTCACAACAATATTTCCGTTAGCTGTGTTTGTACCACTCGCTGCTGAAAGTGTGAGATTATTATAAGTACCATTTACAATGGTTTGGCCTCCACTGCTTACCGCATATTGAAATGTTCCGCCCCAGTTTTTTCCTGCAGGAACAGGAGCAGAAGAAGTATTTGATGTGATGATCGTTCCACTGTTGCTCACACTACTTAGTGTTCCTGTTAATGTATTAGTAGATAAATTAAATGTTCCTGCACCATTGGAAAGTGTTCCGTTTACCACAATATTTCCGCCTGCTGTATTAGTGCCGGTAGCTGCTGAAAGTGTAAGATTGTTATACGTTCCGTTCACTATTGTTTGTGCACCATTTGTTGCAGCATATTGCACTGTTCCACCCCAGGTTTTACCTACAGGTATGGGTGTAGAAGAGGTGTTTGAAGTAATGATGGTACCGCTGTTAGTAAGACTTGTTAGTGTTCCGCTTAAAGCATAGGTACTCATATCAAGTGTAGAACTACTTGCTACAGACAAAGCTGTATTCACAACGATCGCTCCTGAAACTGTTTTAGTACCTGACCCACTCAGTGCTAATGTGGCATACGTTCCGCTACGAAGTGCTTGTGCAGTACCGTTAAGGTTGATCGTGCTGGTACCGCAGGTAAATGTTCCGGTAGGTGAAAAATCGCCGGATACATTTAGAGTTCCTGAAGTTAAAGTCAACGTACCTGCACCTGTAACATTACCATTAATCGTGTATGTGTTGGCAGCTGCATTAAATGTAGCACCAGTATTAATTACGAGATTACCAAAGGTTTTATTATTGATAGATGGAGTTGTAGCAGTTGAATGTTTATAATTACTTCCGCTTTGCAAGCTGATCACATTGTTACTGGTGAAATAATCAAGTCCTACCTGGTCTTCTAATGTAGATCCTGATGCAAAAACAATGGATCCTGCCGTGGTGCTTCCGAAAGGATTTCCTGTTAAACCGGTTCCACCTGTAAAAGCGCTTCCGTTCTGGAATGTGATCGCACCTGCTGATGCTGCAGTTAATGTATGTCCCTTACCTGAAAAGTTGATCGCTCCTGAAACAGCACCGGTATTACCGCTGTTGATTGCAATAGCAAGTGTATTGCCTGTGCTGATAACATTCAATACTGATCCTGCTTCTATTTCAAGATCATCACCTGTACCTCCAGTTAAAGTAAACGTTCTTGAACCATTCGTTAACCCTGCAGTAGTGATATTGACAGTAGTATTGTTCTTAATTACTATTCTTTTGAATGATCCTGCAGGTATATTTAAAGGAGTAGCCGTTCCTCCTTTAGAGAACATCACTATATCGTTTGCGGTTGGAGGTCCGGCAAAATTTACCCATGCATTAGAGGTTTGCCAATCGTCGGTAAAATTACCTACTGCTGTAGTGTTATTCCAGATACAAACACGTACGAAGTTGTAATTAGACCCTGTAAAACTGAAGTTATTTACCGTTTCCGAGTTTTCAGTATACACGTTACTGTTTGAAGCTCCGCAACTACTACAGCTCATAGAAAGCTGAATGCTGCTTGCTCCACCACCTGTTGCAATATCAGTAACCAGAAAGTAATTTTTTGTAGTGCCTTTGGCGATATCCTGTTCTATACCCGTGATATTAAAATAAGAACCGTACAGGTTTACGGTAACACCCGAAAGAAGTGTATTATCACCTGCAGTTGAATAATCATTATCTACAGAGCTATATATTTTAATATTACTAAAGTTGCCACTGCTGTTGCTATTGGTATTGCTGATGTTTACATTTTTTAATTTGACAGTGCCTCCACTTGCTGTTGCAGCAAATCCGAAAATGGCTTTATTGGTTGCTCCTTCTTCTAAATCTCCTGTTGCCAGGCCAGCCGTAAGTTGGGAGATGGTTAGGCTCTTTGCAAATAGGCCTGCATTATCCCAATAGAATCTACCAGCATTACCAGATGTTGCATTTGATTGGAAAATCATGTAGATATTCTGAGCGCCATTCAGGAAAAGATTTGGCCATTGATTGCCTCGTAGCGTTGTAGCATCTCCTGTTCCCTGATCAACATATAATTCCCAATTACCATTAGATTTTGCAATAACCTTAATAGAGTAAATCGTATTTCGACTAATAGTATAGCTGGCCAACTCAAAGCTGTTATTTCCGCTTGGATTGCGGTATGTTAGCTTTAATGCGCTTCCTGAATGTTCAAGGCATACACCTGTGGTAGTATTAGGGTTTGTTGAATTTGCTGCAAGATAAAAACGCCAATGTGTTATACTATTGCTCGTAAAATCTTCCCATGGATTTAAAGTTGAGGGATCAGAGCTTCCATTATCACGGTATAACAGGGTGAAGTTATAATTGGCAGAACCCAGGTTTGTATTTGTTCCATACTGAGTAGAGATTGAAGAGATCGATCCAGGGGTTGTATTGGTAAGGCTGTAACTACCTTCCAGAGGAGATGTTGAAGTAACGGAATATCCGTTTGTGCCTCCCGTCCATGAAGGATTTGCAGTGATGTTACCATCATTAAAATCATCAGATACAAATGACAGTTGTGCATGGGAACGAGTAAACGCCAACATCACCAACAGCATTATTAAAATTCTCTTCATCACTGATTTTTTTAGGTGTTTACTTCCGTCTCATAGGTAAAACATTCATTGGAAGTGAGTGCAAGGTAGCCTGTGAGGCAGGCAAATCATAATACTATATCAGCATCCTATAGCATGAATTCGGCAGGACCTTGTTACAGTTTAAGCATAGCGGGATGCGGATACTTTAAATCTTTTTGGATCATCTTCAATCACTTAAGCAAACTAAAACATCATAATTAATTAAACAGCGTTAAAAAAAGAGTGACCACTTAGAAGTGGTCACTCTTTTACTTATATACTTCTTACTTTAAATACCTTTCTACTTAAACAGCTTCTGCTGCCATTCTCTTCTGTTGTTTCTTTCTTTCTTCTTCATCCAACACCACTTTTCTCATCCTGATGTTATTTGGTGTTACTTCGATACACTCATCGAATTGGATGTACTCCATACATTCTTCCAACGTAAGCAAGGTCTTCGGAGCAATGCTAGTTGCAGCATCACTACCACTTGCACGGTGGTTGGTGAGTTTCTTTCCTTCATTCGTGTTTACAACAAGATCGCCTGGTTTGTTATTCTCACCTACGATCATACCTGCATAAACATCTTCTCCCGGGTCAACAAAGAAGATACCTCTATCCTGTAACTTATCTAATGAGTAGGCTGTTGTATTACCTTGTTCTTTGCAGATCAATACACCATTGTTTCTACCTGGAATCTGTCCTTTCCATGGCTTATAATCCAGGAACCTGTGAGCCATCACTGCTTCACCGGCAGTTTGCGTTAGCATCTGTGTTCTCATACCGATCAATCCTCTTGAAGGTATCTCGAACTCAAGGTGCTGCATCTCACCTTTGGTTTCCATTACATGCATCTCACCTTTACGACGAGTAACAAGATCGATCACTTTAGAAGCAAACTCCTGCGGCACATCTACCACCAAAGTCTCGTAAGGCTCACATTTCTTTCCATCGATCTCTTTTACGATCACCTGTGGCTGACCAACTGTTAACTCATAGCCTTCTCTTCTCATCGTCTCGATCAAAATACCGAGGTGAAGAATACCACGACCGTACACCATGAAAGAATCGGCGTTGTCGCTATCCTCCACTTTCAAAGCAAGGTTCTTTTCGGTTTCCTTCATCAAACGATCTCTCAGGTGACGGGATGTAACGAACTTTCCATCTTTACCAAAGAATGGAGAGTTGTTGATGCCGAACAACATGTTCATCGTTGGCTCATCAATACTGATCAATGGTAAAGCTTCAGGATTTTCTATATCTGCAATAGTATCTCCGATATTAAAATCTTCCAGTCCTACAACTGCACAAAGATCACCGGCAACTACTTCGGTTACTTTTCTCTTACCCATTCCTTCAAACACATACAACTCTCTTACACGTGTTTTCTTTATACCGTTTGCCTGAACCAAAGAGATAGGCTGGTTTTCTTTTACGGTTCCTCTTGCTACTCTACCAATTGCGATCCTTCCTAAGAAAGATGAATAATCGAGTGAAGTGATCTGCATTTGCAGTGTACCTTCTTCTGTTTTAGGAGCAGGAACATATTTGATGATGCCATCCATCAATGGCAAAATATCCTCTGTAGGAGTAAGACTGTCGTTGAACCAGCCATTCTTTCCACTACCATAATAAGTAGGGAAGTTCAATTGTTCTTCAGTTGCATCGAGGTTAAAGAACAGTTCGAATACTGCATCATGCACTTCATCAGGACGGCAGTTCTCTTTATCTACTTTGTTGATCACAACGATCGGCTTCAGATTGAGTTGTAAAGCCTTTTGCAATACGAAACGTGTTTGTGGCATCGGACCTTCAAAGGCGTCAACCAAAAGGATCACACCATCAGCCATTTTCAAAACCCTTTCAACTTCACCACCAAAGTCAGAGTGACCAGGGGTGTCTATAACGTTGATCTTAACGCCGTTATAAGTAACCGAAGCGTTCTTACTAAAAATGGTGATGCCACGTTCTCTTTCAAGATCGTTACTGTCCATGATGAGTTCACCGGTCTCCTGGTTATCACGAAACACTTTTGTAGTGTGTAATATCCTGTCAACCAACGTAGTCTTACCATGGTCAACGTGTGCAATAATTGCGATGTTCCTTATTTCCATTGGGCGGCGAAGGTACGGCATTGCATCGAGGGAACACCTTTAAAAGTCGTGAAGATTATGTTACGAACTGTAATGCAATTAATTAGTTTATTCTCAGAAAGATAGTTGCGCTTAATCCTGGTTTTGATAAACCTATTTATTAAGCCGGATGGTATAACACATCAGCATAGTCGTTAGTTCTCTCAAACACTTTTTTTGCAAAAGGGCAAACGGGGATGATCTTATAGCCTTTTGTTCTTACAAATTCTACGGCAGCATTTACCAGTTGTTTGCCAACACCTTTGCCTGCCAGTTTTTCGCTCACTTCTGTGTGATCGATCACAAAAACCTGGTCGTTACGCCAGTGATATGTCATCTCGGCCAGGAGTTCTTCATCTTCTTTGATATAAAATGCGCCGGCTTTCGCATCATCTTTTTGTTGAATAAGCATCATGCAATTTAACAATCCTGTACTGCAATTTGAATATAAAAAACAAAGCCCCGTGTAAAAACACAGGGCGTGTGCATTCCTAATGCACATGAGAAAATATATTAATACACTGGTTAGTGATCGTATGCTGTAGGATGGTTGTAAACCGTAGTTGGTTACGGCTGCAAGTTGCATCAAGCATATGGAAATCCATATTAATTTTTGGCAAACGGCTAAATGTTGTGTGTGATCGGTAGAAACGTCTTTTCCCTTTCAATTTATTTTAGCAAGCGCTGAGGCTCAATCATATAATAATCATGTTTTCGACTGATGGCTGTCAACTTCCAGCCGTAACTGCAGATCTACATTTGATGTATGAAAACGACACTTCAATTCCCAACCTATCTTCACCTTGCAGGGTTTCTTTCTGTAGTGGTGAATGCGAATCTACAGATGGACCTGAGGACGAAGTCGTTAACAGCCGACTTCTCAGACAAAGAGATCAGTACAGCTATTAAATCTTTTGCTGCACATGTGATCACGGCAATATCAGAATAGACAAACGGTTTTAGTTGCCTAAGTAATTTTACCTATTTTCCCGTCTCTAAAACTTTTGCTATGCCTCGAAGCATTATTGCCGGCATTGGTATGTATGTACCGGAAAATGTGGTAACCAACAACGACCTCACGAAATACATGGATACTTCTGATGAATGGATCCAGGAACGTACAGGCATCAAAGAGAGACGTTATGCCCATCGCACCAACGAAACAACTACAACGATGGGTGTTGAGGCAGCAAAGATCGCTATTGAAAGAGCAGGCATCACTGCACATGATATCGACTTTATAGTTTTCGCAACACTATCGCCCGATTATTATTTTCCGGGATGTGGTGTATTGGTTCAGCGAGCCATGCACATGAAAGAGATCGGTGCATTGGATGTTCGTAACCAGTGCAGCGGTTTTGTATATGCAATGAGTGTGGCTGATCAGTTCATTCGTTCAGGCATGTATAAGAATATACTGGTGATCGGTGCTGAGAAACATTCTTTCGGACTTGATTTTACTACAAGAGGACGTAACGTTTCTGTAATATTTGGTGATGGGGCCGGTGCTGTTGTATTACAACCTACAGAAGAAGACGATCGTGGTATTATGAGTACGCATTTGCATAGTGACGGAGGTGAAGCAGAGATATTGGCCATGTACAATCCCGGAACACATGCCAATCACTGGAAAGATGGACTGGCAGATTTTGATGAAGCCGAGATAGCGAATATGTTCATGAGTCACCAGATGATCGATAATGCTCAACTATTTCCCAACATGGATGGGCAGGCAGTATTTAAAAAAGCCGTGGTAAAGTTTCCGGAAGTGATCATGGAAGCATTGGATAAAAATGGTTATCAACCATCTGATATTAAAGTATTGATTCCTCACCAGGCCAACCTGAGAATTGCCCAGTTTGTACAGCAAAAGCTGAAACTAAGGGATGACCAGGTATTTAATAATATCCAAAAATATGGTAATACCACAGCTGCCTCAGTACCAATTGCTTTATGCGAAGCATGGCAGGAAGGCAGGATACAAAAAGGTGATCTTGTGTGTCTTGCAGCATTTGGCAGTGGATTTACCTGGGCCAGTGCATTGATAAAGTGGTAGTGTTTTTGATTGTATAGTTGAAACTCCTTGTATGAAGACTCTTTTTACACTGATGCTCAGCTTTTTACTTTTTGTATCGGCAAAAGCACAGACATTTAAATTAAGTGCACAGAAACAAATACTTTCTATACACCTAAACGAAGACAACAGCAACAAGATCTTAAAGATCAGCACAGCTGAAAGAATTGCCAACGTGCAGCGACTTTCTATTCGTGCCATCAATCCACAGGCAGATGCAGGAAGCGTAAGAACTTTCCAGATCGCAGAAGGTGATGGTGAAGCTAAGATCAGCTTCAGTGATGATAAAGAAGCCGGTGTTTTCAATTACAGTTTAAAAGAAGTGGTTGACAAACTAGGCAAAGGCACATTCAAAATTTACACGATAGTGGTACCAAAAGATGCAGCAAAAGCAGCTGAATTAAAGCCAAAAAGAGTTTTGATTGCTACCTTAGTGGTCGAATGAAAAAATTCATCTTTCTCGTAAACCCCATTTCCGGTACCGTTAAGAAAAAAGGCGTTATTGAGCTGATACATGCCGAGGCTGCAGCACGAAGTCTGATATATGAGATCGTGAGCACAAGAGCCGACGGTAACTACACTGAAGTGAAACAAAAGATCATCGCTGAAGGCATCACTCATGTAGGTATTGTAGGTGGTGATGGAACAGTGAATACGGTTGTAAATGGATTGAGAGATGTTCCGGTGAAGTTTGGAATTGTGCCGATGGGTTCGGGAAACGGACTTGCTTTAGCAGCAGGCATTTCTAAAGTTCCTGCGGTAGCGCTAAAGTTGGTGATGGAAGGAAAGAGTAAAGCTGTCGACGGCTTTATGATCAACGGCGAATTTTCGTGCATGCTCAGCGGACTTGGTTTTGATGCACAGGTAGCACATGATTTTGCGAATAAAGCATCCCGTGGATTGATGACCTACACTCGTCAAACACTGGTGAATTATTTTACTGCAGGAACATATCCTTTCGAGATCGCTGTTGACAAATTCACTTTTTCTACTGATGCTTTTTTTATCAGTATCGCTAACAGCAATCAATTTGGGAATAGGGTTACGATTGCACCACAGGCAAGTTTGAGTGATGGATTACTGGATGTGGTGATCGTTCAGAAAATGAATAAAGCACTACTTCCTTTTGCTATTTTAAGCCAGCTTAGAGGTGCCAATAAAACACAGGTATTGGCTGCAGAAGCTTTGCAGAAAAGTATCGTTTACTTTCAAACATCATCTTTAAAGATCAGGAACTGGAAAAAAGCTCCTTTACATATTGATGGAGAGCCAAAGCAAACCGCAGATGTTTTTGATGTGCAGGTGATCAGGAATTGTTTTAAACTGATACAACCGTAAAAGTTCGCAGTTCAAAAGTTCACGAGTTCAAAAGTTCACAAGTTCAAAAGTTCACAAGTTCAAAAAGTTGAGTTTACTTGCTCAACTGTAGCAAACGATTGTACTCTTTTGTATTGCCAATGTTATCCAGAGAACGACGAATGTCTTTTTTCTCTGCGGCAGTAAGATGATAACTCAATGATGCATGTGCTTCTTCTTTTGAAGGCACATATTGAAAGTTCACCCGGTGCAGATCTGATCCATAAGCATTATAGATGTACTGCAATTGGTCATCCAAAAAATAATCCTGCAACTTGTAATAGTTATTCTGCAGTAGCCACATTGGCCCTGTAAGTTCACCAAAGAAATTGCTGGTGCCATCTTCCGTAGCTTCCCACTCACCCAAACGTCGTCCACGAATCTGAATGATCACAACTTTGCTTGTGTTAGCTTTTAACCAGTCTTTGAATGTATTGATGAAACGTAGCGAACTTTCTAAACCATAATTGTCTCTCAATCCTGCATCCATTACATCAACCACAGGTTTTGTTGGCAGCAAAATATTTGGCAATACATAAGGGAAAGTTGCATTGGCTCTTAAAGCAGATAATACTCTTGTGTTATAAGGATTGTTGTTTTTAAAGAACGAGACATAATCTATAGCATCGGGATCCGTGGCAAAAAGATTGGCACTGTCAGCAACAGCTCTCATAAAAAATCTCGCAGGCTGAGTGCTCATCACTACTTGTCGTCCATCCAATGTAATTACAGAATGAAATAACATCATCGGTATCTGGGCATTCTTCTCTGGTATTACATAATCACCCAATGTTTTATTTAGAATACCCCCGGTATTGTCATTAAAACGTTCTTCAAAATAATAGCCCCTGTCTTTCACATATTTTTCTCCGTTTATGGTTACCGATTGTGTTGGAGCCAAAAGATCAGTTGTAACGAAAGAAGAGAATATGGTATTCAGCAGGTCTTTTGAAACATTATCAGAATACTGCTTGTTCTGGAGGTTGATCTGCTTTCCCTGCTGCTTTAACCAGTATAATTCCCTGTAGTAAGCAGCTCCTAATAATCCACCCGAAGCACCTGTGATCATGAATGTTTGTTTCATGAAGTTGCCTTGTGTAAGACTATCGAGCCTTTGCATGATATCAACCGTAAATTCAGAACTTCTCAAACCACCACCACTAACATTCACCAGGTACATTACAGGTTTATCTGTACCTTGTTTTTTCTTCCAGTTCTCCAGTATTTCCAGGTAAGCCTTCTTGTCTGCTTCAACATTTGCAGGTGACCCCAATTCAATCACTGCATTCCTTGTGTACGCTGCACGTTTATCTCTATCGTACTTTAATCCATACATTTTATTTCGAGGATCGATATAATGTTCCTGGTACATCCAGTTGATCACGAAATATGCAAGGAATAAGAGCGGAATACTCCAGGATTTCAGGAAAAGTGAAAAAGCTCCTGCAACCGCAATCAATACAGCAAAGAAAATAGCAACACTTGCTGCAGCTGGTATTTGAAAATACGGACTGTCTGAAAGAAAGCTTACGCCGATCAGAAAAACAAAAGCGATCAATACTGCTATTATCGCAGCGATGTGATGGCGCTTAAAGATCGAATCCAGGAATTCTTCACTATAATGGCGAACATCTCTCGGCTTTCGCACTTTCAATCTTGCACTCAAAAACCAATCGCAGCGTATCTCACCTTTAGTTGGAGGAAGCTGGTTTTTCTTTGATGTAAATGTGTAGATCTTATTGGCTCTTGACAGTTTTCTCCCGATCCTTCTGTAAACTCTTTTATCGATTACATAGAAATAATAAAAAGCTGCCGCCACAGCGATCAGTAAGCCCAACACAAATCCTGCGATCAGCTTTACCAGTTCAGCTACAGACAACAGTTGTTGAAAACGGTTGTATTCAATGGCCTTATATAAATACAACAACAGAAATAAAGCTGGAAAGATGCCGTTGTTGATGCAGAATTTTAAAAATGGCTGAGCTGTTGTTGCCAGAAAACGTATGTGCCTTGTATGGAGGATGAACATGGCTATGTTCCAGCTCATGATAAAGATCCCGATCGCCAGGCCAACGATCATCGTGGCAACAAAGTCAACTTTATTCAGGTATTCCGGTGCCAGGAAAAGTGATCTTGCTCCAAACGACTTAAGAAAAAAGCCGGCAACAGTAGCAAAGAATACATACCAGAAGATGAGAAACACCTGGTACCGGCGAAAATGCAGAAAGAAAAGCTGTATTGGTAATGAATAAAAAAAGCCGGTGAGATATTTCTTCATATGCAGGCAAAAGATAACGCAAAAATCATGACGTATATTTCCCTGACCACCTGAGCAGGTAAAAAGCTGCTACCAGCATCAACAAAAGAAGCATACCTACCAATTGATGAGCCAGTGCGAGCCATTCGAATGTGCCGAAATGTCCCGGAACGATCTTTAAACTATTCAATACCGATAGAATACCCAACACCACCTGTACAACCACTAATATCAATACCCAGTTTCTCGTTTTGTTGAACAAGGCCGAAGCCGTTTGTTTTTTTGCAGAAAACCACCACCACACTAACAGTATCAATAACGAATAGGCTAACATACGATGTATGAACTGTACTGCAACAGGATTGTTTGTCCAATGTAACTTGCTCATCTCAGGAGCAAAAGTTCCATTAACATCAGGCCATGTTGGTGCTGCTGTGGCAGCTTTTAAGCCAGCCATAAAAGCGCCGTAAGTAAGTTGAACCAATAAGATCACTAATATGATCAACGTAAAATTCTTTAATGCTGAACTTATTATTCTTTGTTGTGGCTTTGTCGTTAACATCATCCCGAAGATCAATGCATAACAGATCAATACCATTGCTGCAATAAAGTGAGCAGCCAGCCTGATGTGATTTACATACACATCTTCCTGGTTCAATCCGCTTTGCACCATGATCCAACCAATAGCCCCTTGCAATGCACCCAAAAGGAATAAAATGATCAATGGATTGATCATCCATTTTTTAAAATATCCCTTTGCAAGAAAATAAATGAAAGGAATCATGAACATCACGCCAATGAATCTCGCCCAAACACGGTGAAACCATTCCCAGAAGAAAATGAATTTAAAATCTGTTAGTGTAAAGTGATTATTGATGTATTTATACTGAGCGATCTGCTGGTATTTGCCAAAAGCTGATTGCCACTCAGCTTCGCTCATTGGGGGTAATGCACCCATAATAGGTTTCCACTCTGTGATGGATAACCCGGAACCTGTTAACCTGGTGATTCCACCTAACAGAACCTGGATAATGAGCATTCCAACTCCAAGAAAAATCCAGTTCGCAACGATCTTTGTTGATCCTGACTCACTAATACGATTCACCATACATACACATTTACCTGAAAAACAACGCAAAGGTATTTACCGTTGGCTGTGTAAAAATTTTTTCGGCAGAAACATGTGCAGAAATCTTTCTGAATGGGATATTCGTAGCCATGCTGAAGCCTTTTTACCAGGATCTTGTTCTCGAAGCCGGATGTGATGAAGCCGGAAGAGGATGTTATGCAGGTCCTGTTTTTGCCGCAGCAGTGATCTTACCGCCGGATTTTGCTCATCCCGATCTCAACGACAGCAAACAAGTTACTGCCGAAAAAAGAGAAGAACTCAAGAAATTCATTAAAGAACATGCACTCAGTTATGCCATTGCTTCGGTAGATAACGACGAGATCGACCAGATCAATATTTTACAGGCATCGTATAAAGCGGTTCACCTGGCTTTGGATAAGCTGAAAAAACGTCCGAAGTTTATCTTAATGGATGGCAATCGTTTTAAGCAATACCGCAAGATCAAACACGAATGCATTATCAAAGGTGATGGTATTTATGCCAGTATTGCAGCAGCCAGTATTCTTGCAAAAACGGCAAGAGATGCTTACATGAAAAAGCTGCACAAAGAATTCCCGCATTACAACTGGAAAAGCAATAAAGGTTACGGTACAGCCGAACACAGGGCTGCCATTGACCAACATGGATTATGCAGATACCATCGTCACAGTTTCAACATCATGAACATGCAGATGAGTATGTTTGATGAAGATGCTTTTACTGAAGGGATTGTGGGTGATACGGAGTTGCCGGTGAAATAGATTCGCCACATAGGTACACTAGAAGCATTGTAAAAATCGTTCACTCCGCCGCTGTTTTATTCTTCCTGTTATTAAACCGATCGACCAATGTTCCGATAGCAATGATAGCTGTCATAAAGAATATCATTCTCCATGATTGTGTTAATGCAAAATAAACAGGTATGCAATACATCATTACAGGAATACTGATGACTAAAGATTTAAATAGAAAATCAACGATTTTATTTGATGATTTATGATCTTCCTTTGCTTCCCACCATTCTTCTTTTTTATTCTTCCAAACGAGAGATAATATCAACAGCAAGATAAAATGTGAAGCACATATACCGAGCGTTATCCAGAAAGCCATTTTTACAACCGGTATTCCGAGTGATAGAGTTTGCGGAATGCCATATTGGTCAAATAAAAACTTCAGAAAAAAACACAGGCAACAAAATATCAATAAAAAATATTTGTTGTTCATCATGATGTTTAAGGCTTTCTTCATATCGTCATGACTTTAAATCGAATTTACAAAGTGTTTCGATAAAATCAGTCAAGAATTCAACGTGCATCTATGTGGTAACATCACTCCACCACAAACTCTCCTGCACCTTCTCTAACGGGCATCAACAAAGTCTCGCTACAGTTGGGGTGTTTCATCATATTCGTTTATGGTATCTTCAGAACTGTTAAGCTTAATTAGTATTACTATAGTGATAAATACCTGGGTTAACAGGGCCATGATTCATACTGGAAGTACAAAAAGGATTTTTCAGAGATTTTTTTTGACTTCGCTTAACGACTAAAGGGGTTTATCAATTTCTTGCATGTTGATAAGCTATCTTTGAGCAATGTCGATAGAAGTTCACAACCTCACTAAGATATACGGCGAACAAAAAGCGGTAAATGATATTTCTTTCTCACTCAATAAAGGTGAGATCGTAGGTTTTCTTGGTCCGAATGGAGCAGGAAAAAGTACCACAATGAAGATCATTACCGGATACCTGAAGGCTGATGGTGGCTCTGCAAAAGTTGCCGGTGTAGATGTTAGCGCAGACCCGATCGCTGTAAAGAAAAAGATCGGCTATTTGCCTGAAGCCAATCCGCTGTATTATGAAATGTACGTGAAGGAATATCTGGAGTTTATTGGTGGTGTTCATAAAATATCTAATCTCAGATCTCAAATTTCAAATATTATTGAACTTACCGGTTTGCAGGTTGAGCAAAAGAAAAAGCTTGGTCAGCTTTCTAAAGGATATAAACAAAGAGTTGGCTTGGCTGCTGCTTTAATTCATGATCCGGAGGTGTTGATATTAGATGAGCCAACCAGCGGACTTGATCCAAACCAGATCATAGAGATCAGGAATGTGATCAAACAACAGGGTCAGAATAAAACGGTGTTGTTCTCTTCTCATATTCTGCAGGAAGTAGAAGCTATCTGTGATCGTGTTGTGATCATCAACAAAGGTCAACTGGTGGCTGATGATAATCTTCAGAATTTACGCAGGAAGGGAAATTCTTCTAACGTAGTACGGGTTTCATTCAAAGAAGCATTGGAGCAGGAATGGCTTAGCCGGCTTTCTGCAGCTAAGGCAACTAATAAACTCGATGCTTTTACCTGGACGATCACTACAGATAACCCTGAATTGATGCGTAAACAATTGCTGGAGCTGGCTTTGCAACATAACCTCAATATCGTTTCTTTGCAAACCGATAGTCAGAGCCTGGAAGATATTTTCAGGCAGTTGACGAAAGTCAGCAAATAACAAAGCATATTTCAGCAAACTTTGCCGGTCTTGCCGTATGAAGTTTCAAAGCTGAAGCTTCAATTTAGCTGCTAATTGTTGCTACATATCCTGTTGTACAAGTGTGCGACGCAACCACAGATCAATTGAAAGACCGAAGCTGGTTTCATAATTACAAAACAAAATAATTTATGAGTTACATTATTGATGTTCATGCAAGACAAATCTTAGACAGCCGTGGTAATCCTACCGTAGAAGTTGATGTGATAACTGAAGATGGCGGCTTTGGTCGTGCTGCAGTTCCAAGTGGTGCAAGTACCGGTATTCACGAAGCAGTTGAATTAAGAGACAACGATAAGAAAACTTACGTTGGTAAAGGTGTGTTGCAGGCTGTGAAGAATGTGAACGAAGTAATTGCTGAAGCGGTGATAGGCAGAGATGCTTCTGAGCAGGCTGAAATAGACCAGGCTATGATTGAATTGGATGGCACTGATAATAAAGGAAAACTGGGAGCAAATGCATTACTGGCTGTGAGTATGGCTGTAGCAAAAGCAGGAGCGGAAGAAGCTGGTCTGCCTTTGTATCGTTACATAGGTGGAACAAATGCTAAAACACTTCCTGTTCCTATGATGAACATCCTGAACGGCGGTGCTCATGCTGATAATAAGATCGACTTCCAGGAATTTATGGTGATGCCTGTTGGTGCTTCAAGTTTTAGCGAAGGATTGAGATGGGGTGTTGAGATCTTCCATGCTTTAAAATCTGTATTGAAGAAAGCTGGTTACAGCACGAATGTGGGTGATGAAGGTGGATTTGCTCCAAACATTGGAAGTAATGAAGAAGCAATTGAGACTGTATTGAAAGCGATCGATGCGGCAGGTTATAAAGCAGGATCGGAAATATTCATTGCAATGGATGCTGCCAACTCTGAACTGTATAAAGACGGCAAATATATTTTCCATAAGAGTGATGGAAAAAGCATGAGCAGTGATGAACTGGTGAAATACTGGGAGAACTGGGTTCGTCAATACCCGATCATTTCTATTGAAGATGGTATGGCAGAAGATGATTGGGATGGATGGAAAGCGTTGACTGAAACTATTGGAAGTAAATGCCAATTGGTAGGTGATGATCTTTTCGTAACCAACGTTACCAGATTACAACAGGGAATTGATAAAGGAGTAGGAAATGGATTGCTGGTGAAGGTGAACCAGATCGGAACGGTGACAGAAACGATCAATGCAGTTTCCCTGGCTCAACACAATGGATATAACACCATCATGAGCCATAGAAGTGGTGAAACGGAAGATGTTACTATAGCTGACCTGGCTGTGGCTTTGAATTGTGGTCAGATCAAAACAGGATCTGCATCAAGAACAGATAGAATGGCTAAATACAACCAGCTTTTGAGAATTGAAGAGCAGCTGGGAAGCACCGGCATTTACCCTGGTGGAAAACTGAAATTCGGCAGATAATCTTTCCACTTATTAATAGGAATGAATCTTTACGCAGCAGATGTTCTAATTTAGAGCATCTGCTTTTTTATGAAGGTTCTGAAAACCATAATCAAGGTTTTACGCAACAAATACCTGGTTGCATTGGCTGTGTTTTTAGCCTGGATCATTTTTTTTGATAGCCGGGATATTTTCACCCAAATGGATAAGCGAGCTGAGCTTAACAGTTTATTAGAAAGTAAGCGATTCTATGAAAACGAGATAGCAACAGCAAAAAAACAACTCTCTGATATCCAGAACAATGCGGCAGCGTTGGAAAAAATTGCCCGGGAGCAATACAAGATGAAAAAGCCAAACGAAGACTTGTTTTTGGTGGAAGAACCTTAAAAAATGAGACCTTACAGCCGCTTCGGACAATAAGCTACCCCATAAAGCGTTTTTATTTCGGACATTGGATTATGGATTTTAAACGTTTTGTATGTCAATTTTTACTCCCGAGGAGCTGATTCAGTATTTGTATGGAGAGGTTTCTCAAGAACAAGCGATGGAAATTGAAAAAGCTTTGCAGAATGACTGGAGTTTGCAACAAAAGCTTGCTGTTTTAAAAGAATCACGGCAATTCCTGGATGGTATTTCATTACACCAACCCAGAAAACAGGCTATCTCTGCCATTTTAGATTACGCTAAACAAACAGCCGAGATAGAGCAGTAGATTCTGCAAATGATTTTCAACCGGTATCTTCGATTCTTGTATGACAAGGAAAGACAGGTACCGGTTTTCTATTGAATATTTCGAACAGAAATACCCCGATGCTGAGACCGAACTTATTTACGACAGCCCATATCAATTATTGGTAGCTGTTATTTTATCTGCCCAGTGCACTGATAAAAGAGTGAACTTAACCACTCCTGCCATTTTCGAAAAATATCCTTCACCCGTTGAAATGGCTACAGCTACTTTCGATGAACTCTTTCCGCTCATTAAGAGCATTTCTTATCCAAATAATAAAACCAAACACCTGATCGGCATGGCAAATATGCTGATGGAAAAATTTGACGGTGAAGTGCCTATGACGGTTGATGAACTTGTTCAATTGCCGGGTGTTGGAAGAAAAACGGCAAATGTGATAACCTCAGTGATAGATCAGCAACCCAATATGGCTGTTGACACTCATGTTTTCAGGGTTTCGGCAAGAATTGGACTTACGGTTGGCGCAAAAACCCCGCTTGCAACGGAGAAACAGCTTCTTCAAAATGTGCCGAAAGAGCTGGTTCATAAGTTTCATCACTGGCTCATTCTTCATGGTAGATATATATGTGTTGCGAGAAATCCGAAATGCGAAATTTGCGGACTAACAAGTGTTTGTAAATATTACTACAAGATTAAAAAACCACTACAGCAGCGATCAATCCAATAATTGAATCTATTTTTCCGTTACTTCGAACACTTTATACTATAACCAGGACGTATTTTATGAGACGGATATTTACCCTCATTGGCTTTGCTTCAATAGCAATGTTGGCTTCACTTTCATCTAAAGCACAGTATTATTATTATGACGACCGTTATTATGATAGCGATGTGCTGTTTGAATTTGGAACTTCTGTAGGATTGATGAACGGCATTACAGATATTGGTTCCAAGAAAGGCTTCATGCCCAACTTCAAGAATTTTAATATGAATGCGAGTTTCTATGTTGGAGCACTGTATCAAAATGTGGCAGGTGCAAGACTGGAACTAACTTATGGAAGAATTTCCGGTGCTGATAGTAATGGTGCAAGTCCCAAGCGCAATTTGAGTTTTAGAACACCAATACGAGAGATCGCATTGATCGGAGAGTTTCACCCGTTAATGCTCAGGTATCATGATGAGTTACCAAGATTTTCTCCTTATGTTGCTTTAGGATTAGGCTGGTTCTCTTTCAATCCGCAGGCAAATCTTAATGGCAGATGGATCGATCTGCAGCCATTGAGAACAGAAGGCCAGGGTTTTCCTCAAACGGCGCAATACAAGAAAGATACTTATCCTTACAAGTTATCTCAATCTAATATGATCTTTGGTGGAGGTATCAAGTTCGAAGCATCACAATTGGTTACTTTCAGAGCAGAACTACTCTTTAGAAAAACATATACTGATTACCTGGATGATGCAAGTAGTCTTTACGTAGATCCTACGTGGTTTGATGCAAATTTATCCCCGGCCTTTGCTTCTTTAGCCAAGCAGTTATATGATCGTTCTGCAGAGAAAGACCCAACATATGTGAATGGTGTTGGTAGCACGATCAGGGGTAATGATAAATCAAAAGATCATTATTTCACCATCAACTTAAAAGTGGGTATCACATTAGGAAGACAACGATCAAACTGATATACAAAATTTAAAATCCCGCCAATTGGCGGGATTTTTTTATAAGAACGTTTTGATGAACTCGATCAACTCAGATTTTGTGATCGGTACACCCTGAATTTTATTATACGGTTTCGCATCAACCAAAAACTCATCACGTATGATCTTAACCAGCTGTCCGTTGTTGATCTCAGGAACGATCACCTGGTCAAAATTCTTAAGAATAGCTCCCAGGTTTTTAGGGAAAGGCCTCAGATATCTTAGGTGTGCATGGCCAACCTCATAACCTTGTGCAGTTAATTCCAGTACAGCACTCTTGATCGCTCCGAAAGTTGAACCCCATCCTAATACAAGTACTTTTCCTTTTTCTGCACCTGTATCTATTTTCTGTTCAGGAATATAATCAGCAATGCGATCTACTTTTTCCTGTCTCAGCTTCACCATCAATTCGTGGTTCTCTGCATCATAGCTTACATTACCTGTGATGTTTTGCTTTTCTAAACCACCAATCCTGTGTTCGAGTCCGGCAGTTCCCGGAACAGCCCAGGGCCTTGCAAGTTTTTCATCTCTTGCATAAGGCTGGTATCTTTCTTCACCTTCAGCCAATTCTTTTTTGAACTTTACTTCTATCGGTTGCAGATCGTCGGCTTTAGGAAACTTCCATGGTTCAGCTCCATTGGCAATATATCCATCGCTTAAAAGAATAACAGGCGTCATGTGTTGAACCGCAATTCTTGCCGCTTCGTATGCCACACCAAAACAATCGCTTGGAGTAGAAGAAGCGATCACCGGCATGGGGCATTCACCATTTCTTCCGTAGTAAGCCTGAAGCAGATCACTTTGTTCGGTTTTTGTTGGAAGACCTGTTGATGGACCGCCTCTCTGAATATTTACGATCACTAAAGGAATTTCCAGCATCACCGCCAAACCCATTGCCTCACCTTTCAAAGCCATGCCCGGACCTGATGTTGTTGTAACACCAAGAGAGCCACCATACGCGGCACCAATTGCTGAAGTGATACCTGCGATCTCATCTTCTGCCTGGAACGTTCTTATACCAAAGTTTTTATACTTACTAAGGTCGTGAAGAATATCTGATGCAGGTGTGATTGGGTACGTTCCAAGAAATAATGGCAACCCGCTTTTTTCACTTGCAGCGATCAATCCCATAGCCAAAGCCTGGTTACCCATGATGCTCCGGTATTGACCGGCAGGAAGCTTTGCTTTCTCTACTTTATATCTTGTGGTGAAGGTTTCTGTAGTATCACCATAATTATAACCTGCCTGCAACACTTTAATATTGCTTTGCAGGATCATATCTTTCTTGCCAAATTTTTCTTTCAGGAAGTTGATCGTGTTCTCAAGAGAACGATTGTACATCCAGTAAATGAAACCGAGAACGAACATGTTTTTTGCACGGTCTCTTTCTTTCACACCCAGTTCAGGAAAATCTTTCAGTGATTCACGGGTGAGTTTAGTAACATCTATTTTGATCAGCTCATAAGAGCCGAGGCTATTGTCTTCTAAAGGATTAATGCCATCAGGATAGTTGGCAAGGCGAAGATTTTTTGAGTCAAAACCATCAGTATTGGCAATGATCTTTCCGCCAGGTTTTAAACTCTTCAGGTTCGATTTTAAAGCAGCAGCATTCATTGCCACCAACACATCACACAAATCGCCAGGAGTAAAAACCCTGTCACTGCTGAATCTTATCTGGAAACCACTTACACCAGGAAGTGTTCCTTGTGGTGCCCTGATCTCAGCCGGGAAATCCGGGAAAGTGGCAAGGTCAATCCCAAGTAAGGCGGTATTATTGGTGAATTGCTGACCGGTAAGTTGCATTCCATCTCCACTATCTCCTGCAAATTTTATTACCACATCCTGCAAGACGGCTTCTTTTCTCATCTTAATACGTTTGTTTGCTAAGTTAAAAGTAAATAATTCTGTTTTGGTGATCTTGGTCAGCCTGAAATCTCCGTTAAATCTCTGCAAATTGAAACGTGTTATCATAGAATTATCAGCTACTATCTTATTTTAGATTACGGTTTCAGAATCCCCGTTAGTATGTACAAGAAAATCTTTGGCTTTGCAGTTATTTCTATAATTGGCTTTGCCGCATGTCACAACGTTTTTAATAAAGACAAATCCACAGTTGCAGATGCTTTGGTTACTGATCATATAAATAAAAACTCAGTTGACAGTTCGATTATGGTTGCTCCTGCACCACCTCAGGAACCGAAAGACAGTAATTTAAAATATGTATATCTCACTTTTGATGATGGTCCACAGCTTGGAACCCTCAACTGTTATGATGTTTGTAAAAAAGCAGGAGTAAAAGCAACTTTTTTCCTTGTTGGCGAACATGCTGAAAACAAGTGGGGCAAGAGTATTTTGGATACGATGCGTAAAGACATGAGGCATTTTCTTTTTGCGAATCATAGTTATACGCATGCCAATAACAGGTATGAATCTTTCTACAAACATTATCAAACCGCATTCGAAGATTTTATTAAAACACAGGATAGCCTGCAATTCCAGGTGGCGATCGCCAGATTCCCTGGAAATCCTGCCTGGGTAATGGATAGCAAATTCAGAAGTTCTAAGCTCACTAAAAAACTCGCTAAGATGATGGATTCTGTGGGCTATAATGTAATGGGTTGGGATGTAGAATGGAGATTCAACAAAAAATCAGAGCCTGTTCAAACAGCAGAGCAAATGGCAAAAGAAGTAGAAGCTGCTTTTGCATCAAAGAGTTCGTTTGTAAAAAATCATGTTGTGCTTTTAACGCATGATCGTTTGTTCAGAGAACCGAACTACAGGGATTCGCTTACTAAAATGATCACTATACTCCAATCGAAAAAATATGTTTTCGAAACTGCAGATCAGTATCCGATCCTGAAAAAAGCAGATAAAAATCTGCTGGCGGTTAGAAAGTAATTTACTGTAATTTCAGCGCAATAAAAATTGCTATATCTATGTTTAAATCTGGTAATCCAACACTTTCAGAAAAGATATTCAATAGGTCTATACAGCAAGAACAAGAGCTGAATGGAACTATGACTGTGAGAGGAGCGATCAACAAATTTGGCTTCTTGTTGCTGATGGTGGTGGCCGGAGCTGCTTACACATGGAACCTCTTTGAAAGAAAATTCGAAGATCCTTCAGTCATCATGCCTTATATGTGGACAGGGTTGATTGGTGGTTTTATCCTTGGATTGGTGATCTCATTCAAGCCTAACTGGTCAGGCTTCCTGGCACCTGCTTATGGTATTTTGCAAGGCTTGTTTTTAGGTGCACTTTCAGTGGTGATCAATGCAGCTTTTAGAGAAACGTATCCCGGTATTGTGATGCAAGCCGTGGGCTTAACTTTCTCAGTGGCATTTGTAATGTTCCTGCTGTATAATTTCAGGATCATCAGGCCAACTCAGAAGTTCAAGGCTGTTTTAATTTCCGCAACAATGGGAATAGCGCTGTTTTACCTTGTAATATTGGTAATGGGTGCTTTTGGAGCTTATCCTGAATTTATGAGGCTTGGAAATAATAGCATGTTGGGTATTGGTATTTCACTTTTTATTGTTGCTATTGCTGCATTGAACCTTATACTTGATTTCGAAAGAATAGAACAAGGTGCTGAGATGGGTGCTCCGAAATTTATGGAATGGTATGGAGCTTTTGGCTTGATGGTTACAATTATTTGGCTGTACATTGAGATACTTAGATTGCTAAGCCGATTTGCAAGTAGAGATTAATCTTCGTTTGTTTAATATTGTCCCGCTTCGGCGGGATTTTTTTTGTTTCTTATGCAACGTGTTGGGAAGCTGTTGAGTCAGACTTTTAAAATACCACACATGAAAGGAATTCTTATCGCAGTAATAGCAATGAACTTTATGTTCTTCTCTTGCGAAAAGCAAAGTGATGTACTAAAGATCAAAGGCAAAGTGATTCACAGTAGCTGTGCAACGAAAGTCGTCCAGATATTAGATCCTAATTATTATAATCTTGGACAGGCAACATGGCAACAATCTGCCAATATGCCCGTTTACAATAATGTTTTTGAAATTGCAAACAGGTGCAGTTTTGATACTATGGGAGTAAAAGATGGAGATGAATTCTATTTCATTATAACATCGAATGGCGAAAACGGATGTGCGATATGTGCTTTATGGGATAATCCACCAAGTGTGAAGCAAAAGATAGAAGTTGTAAAATAAAAAATCCCGCCACTGGCGGGATTTTTCTTATTTGATATATTTCAAAACTTCTTCGCTCATCGGTTTCGTTTTGTGATGGATCACCGTAAGCAGGTTTCCATTTTCATCAAGGATAAACTTGGTAAAATTCCATTTGATCGGATCTTCCATTCCTTTCTTTTTTGCTTCGGCAATTAAGTATTGGAAGATCGGAGCGATATCATCTCCTTTTACAGATACTTTCTCAGCCATTGGAAAAGTTACTCCATAATTTTTCTTGCAGAATTCACCGATCTCTTCATTCGTTCCTGGTTCTTGTCCGCCAAAATTGTTTGCAGGAAATCCAACGATCACCAGCTTGTCTTTATATTGTTCATACAACTTCTCGAGCTCTTCGTATTGAGGTGTGTTGCCACATTTAGAAGCAGTATTCACGATCATTATTTTTTTACCCTTATAATCTTTAAAGTTGATCGTACCTCCATCAAGTGATTTCACTTTGAAGCTGTAAATATTTTGAACTTCGTCTTTGAATGCAACAAGCCCGGCGAATAAAGCAACACAAAGCAATAGCGTTCTCATATAAAAGGTTTAATGTAAAGGTAGTAAAGCTTATTGCTTTTCGTATGCTCCAAGATCTGGTGCAAGACCAAATGTTCTTGGCTTTCCATCAAGGTCAAATGGTGGAACAGCAGTATTGCCAGCCTTATCAATTGCGGGAGAGCCTGGTTTTAACCTGAAATTGTAAAAAGGTTTATTGTTATTGATGCTGTCGAATAATGGAGATTGATTTTTGATCTTGTTGCCTGTGAATGTGATCGTTGAAGGGTCAGCACTCTTCATCTTATAGAAAACATTATCAAACGTAATGCTGAAAGGAGCTGCAGTTGTTTTACGATTCACAAGCACTTCATCATCTACAATTCCTCCTTCTCCGTAGATAATAGAATTTCTAAATGTTGCTGTTAAAGAAAGTGGTGTTGTTCCGCTAATATCACTCAACACCAGTACCGGATTTTTGTGTTGAAGGTACGAGCTGCCATAAGATGCAATAGTGCAGTGGTTGAAATTGTAATCACCTCCCACAAAAAAAACATTGTAACCAGCCTGTGTGATCTGGCAATTTGTTGCTGAGATTTTACTGTTTACACCACCAACGGCTACATCATAAATATTATCGAAAATGCATTCTCTTAAAGTGAGTTTTGGATTGCTGTTCGATGGATAATTCTGAGCTACTACACCCTGGTAAGCATTTCGAATATTTACAAACTGCAGATCATTGTCTTTGCTGGAAGTTCGAAAAAGTATTCCTGGCCATGCACCCGGAAAATCTTTGTAAGGTTCATCGAGCCTGTCTCCCAGGAATTCTATTCTTTCGTTCGCTGTTCCTGTTGCTTTGATGGTTCCATCAACAATTACCGGTGCATCAGCATGTACATATACTTTTACACCTTTATTTATGGTGAGTGTTTTTCCGGCATCGATAGTTAGTCCTTCAAGAATTACAAAAGGCAGATCGTTGTTCCATGTAGTGTCTGTAGTAACTCTTCTGTTACGGTAAAAGTTTGCATTTCTGCCATAAGCATCTAATTGCACATACTTCACATTGCCGTTATAAGAGATACGGATGCTGTCGGTAACAACAAAAGGCAATAAAGCAGTACTTGGGTTTATGCTCACTGTTACAAATGCATAAATACTGTCGTTGGCGTTAATTTCTATATCGTTGAAAGATGTTCCGGGAGTTCCATCAACATTCAGTTTAAAAGGTGAAGTGCTTCCACCCATCAGTTGCACGTTACTCAATCTCAGCTTCTGATCGTTTGGATTGAATATCTTAAAGTATTGAGTAGTTGACCCGGTTGTTGTGAATACAGTATCGAAATGTAAAGTATCTTCTGAAGTTCTTAGAAAGGCATCAGGAGTAGTGATAAAGCCAGTCTTTTTACAACTGAATAAAACAATAACTACAGTAAAAGCAAGTAACCATCTCATTATGCCAAACCTACAGGAAAAACGTGGAATGCAGAAGAGGAACAGGTTAAATAGTCCAGCAAACTGTTGCGATGCTGAGTTTTAAGCCTGGCACTTTCAACATTTCAGCACCACAGGCTTCGAGTGTTGCTCCGGTAGTAACAATATCATCTACCAGTAATACATGCTTATTTTCCAGTACGGATGGATCTTTAACAGCAAACACTTCCTGCATGGTTTGCCAGCGATGTACACGATCTTTTTTTGTTTGAGTTTCAGTGAATAGCTTTCTTTCAACAGCAGTATTTATTACAGGTTTTTCAATGATCGTTGAAATGCCTTCGGCAATCGCTGCAGCCTGGTTATAACCTCTCTTTTGTTGCTTTTTTGGATTGAGCGGAAGCGGAACAATACAATCAACACAGTCAAATCTATCTGCTTGTTTTAAATGCTGACCAGTCATTCTGCCTAAATATTCTCCGATCTCTTTCTTGCTGTGATATTTTAATTCGGTTATCAGATGAGACATCAAAGAATCTTTAGTAAAATAGTAAGCAGCTCCACCAGCTTCTATGTGCATTCTTCCATAGAAATCTTTCTCAACAGGATTACCTGGTAGTTTGAAGAAACCTGTTTCAGGGAGTTTAGCATGGCATTGCAGGCACAACAACTGGCTATCTTCAACTACATCACTTCCACAACCTTCGCAATGATGCGGAAAGAAAAGATGGAGCACATCTTTGGTATAACTACTGAGGGTTTTGATCACAGTTCAATTTACAAAAAATACGCTGATGGCTAAGAGACAAAAAGAGAGAAGGAGGAAAAGAGAAGATCGTAAACACCTCTTTATCTCTTTTACTCCTTCAGGCTCTTAGCTTAAATCTTAAAACAGATGTTTGTACACTTCTTCCACTTTATTTAAAGCCAGGATTTGAATGTTGAAACTTTTGGGATTGTAGCTTTTCTTATTAAAGCCTGAGATGATGATCTTTTCAAAACCCAGCTTCTCGGCTTCAGCGATTCTTTGTTCAACTTTGTTTACTGCCCTGATCTCACCATTCAACCCGATCTCACCAGCAAAACAAATCTGATGGGGTAGCGGAATATCCTCAAACGAAGAAAGCAATGCACAGATCACAGCCAGATCAATCGATGGATCTTCGATCTTCAATCCACCGGCGATATTTAAAAAAACATCTTTGATCCCGAATTGAAAGCCACCACGTTTTTCCAACACGGCTAAAAGTAATTGTAATCGTCTAAGATCAAACCCGCTTACTGTTCTTTGTGGTGTACCATAAACACTTTGAGTAACCAAAGCTTGAACCTCGATCAGCAAAGGTCTCATCCCTTCAACAGTTGCAGCAATTGCAGTTCCGCTGAGTTGATCATCTCTTTGCGTAAGCAATATCTCCGATGGATTAGCAACAGCTCTCATTCCTTCTCCCGTCATCTCGTAAATTCCTAACTCGGCTGTACTGCCAAAACGATTCTTGAGTGTTCGCAAAATTCTATAAGCATAATGCCTGTCGCCTTCAAACTGAAGTACGGTATCAACCATGTGCTCAAGGATCTTTGGTCCTGCTATCGTTCCATCTTTTGTTATATGACCGATCAAAAAAACCGGCGTGTCTGTTTCTTTTGCAAACCGCTGAAGTTCTGCTGCACATTCTCTTATCTGTGCAACACTTCCTGCAGATGAATCAATATTGTTTGATTGTAATGTTTGGATCGAATCAACGATAATAAGATCTGGCTTCAACTTTTTGATCTCCTGGAAAATCGCCTGCGTAGATGTTTCGGTAAGTAGATAAAAATTTTCATTCGCAACTTTCAGCCGGTTGGCCCGCATCTTTATCTGCGATTCACTTTCTTCTCCACTCACATACAACACAGTTGCTTTTTGAAGTTGAACACCGTTCTGCAAAAACAAAGTGCTCTTACCAATTCCTGGTTCACCTGCAACAAGTACAATGCTTCCAGGAACAATTCCCCCACCAAGAACTCTGTTCAGTTCAGCATCATTCGTTACAATTCTTTTTTCTTCATTGATCACTACTTCATCCAAACGAACTGCATGCACCGATCTTTTTTCTGAATGATATGTTTTCCAGCTATCATCTTTTTGATTGTTCTTGTTCACTACTTCTTCAACGAATGTGTTCCATTGATTACACGACGGACATTTTCCTAACCACTTGGTACTTTCGTAACCACAATTATTGCAGAAAAAACTTGTTTTGATCTTACTCATCAATTGCAAGAATAATGAATGTTAGTCGAGGATGCAAAGAAGTGAATCGATGAACAAAGAAGTATCAAAATCAATCGTTTATTAATGTAAAAGGGCTGACATTGCTGTCAACCCTGTTTACTTACTAACCCATTAAATTCTGCCACTAAATTACAATAATGGGTCACATTGCAAAATTATTTTTGGGCTTTGTGAAAAACTTCTCTCACCTACGATTTGTATCGTAGAAGCTTAATTTTATGATTGTCTTTTTGGCATAATCTAATATCTTGGAAGCTCGTTTGATATACGTAACCCATTAAATAACAAGGAGTTTTTATGAGTATCTGGTTTTTGCTTATTGGGATCATGGTTATTAGCATGTTGGTTTCCAACACGTTGAGAAGTAGGTTAGAACGTTATAGTCAAATGCCTTTGAGTAGTGGTTATACCGGTAAAGAGGTAGCTGAAAAAATGCTTCGAGATAATGGTATTTACGATGTTCAGATCGTTTCGGTAGAGGGTAGCCTTACAGACCACTATAATCCCGAAAAGAAGACAGTGAACCTTAGCCCTGAGATTTATCACGGCCAAAGTATTGCTGCTGCGGCAGTTGCGGCTCACGAATGTGGCCATGCGGTGCAACATGCTACTGCCTATAGCTGGCTGAAAATGAGAAGCACTTTGGTGCCGATCGTTCAGTTTGGAAGCACCATCGTTCCCTGGGTTTTGATTGGTGGAGTGTTGATGCTCAAAGCTTTTCCCATGCTTTTACTCGGTGGTATCATCCTTTTTGCAATAACAACATTGTTCTCTTTCATCACTCTTCCGGTTGAGTTTGACGCAAGCCGAAGAGCTTTGGCCTGGTTGGAAAGAACGAATATTACCAACGCCAACGAGCAGCCAAAAGCCAAAGACGGACTAAAATGGGCTGCCATGACTTATGTTGTAGCTGCAATTTCGTCACTCGCAACGCTATTGTATTATGTTTCGGTTTATAATAACAGGAGATAATTAGTTAGCCAGCTGAAGCACTCTGTGGCATCGTTTGTTGTGTCACTCACTTGTACGTTCAGAACTTTCCTGGGCCTTATAGTAACGCAAAGAACGTAAAGGTTTTCGCAGAGAACGCAAAGTAGCTATTCATGTAAAGCCTGCTTTGCGATCTTTGCGGTTTTCTTCGGGTTCTTTGCGATACTTAAATCTTTATTATCGATTAAGCAATCTTTTTACTGTTTTGATTATTGCCCAGGCTGCCAGTATTCCAATAACGGCAACTATTATTAATTCAGGAAATGAAAAAGAACCCATAGCATCATTTTTCTAAAACTAAACATTTTATCGAATAAAAAAACAAGTCCCGCAACATGCGGGACTTGTTTTTTAAAACTTGATCTCTTCTTCCTGTTGGTCGAAGAAGTGATATTCGGTTAGTTGATAATTCGTATTCGGTTGCACTTTAAACCTGATACCATATTTCTTTCTCCATTTTGCCTGGATGCTGTTCCAGAACCAACCTTTGGTAAGGTGTGAGTGAAGAATAGGATGTGTCAGCAACGTTAAGTTCTTATGCTGATGCGTTACCAGGTAAGATAAACGCTTTTCAATCTCATCTTCCAATAACAAAGTAGAAGTGATCTTTCCTGTGCCATGACATGATGGACAAATCTCAGCCGTGTTGATGTTCACCTCTGGTCTCATTCTTTGACGGGTGATCTGCATCAAACCAAACTTAGAGATAGGCAGCACAGCATGTTTCGCCCTGTCAGGTTTCATAAGCTCTTCCATAGCATCCTGCAATTTGCGACGATTCTCGGGAAGCTTCATATCAATGAAATCAACAACGATAATTCCACCAATATCTCTCAATCTTAGTTGGCGAGCAATTTCTTCTGCAGCTTCAAGGTTAGTTTGCAAAGCATTTTCTTCCTGGCTGGCACTTACACTTTTGTACCCACTGTTCACATCGATCACATGCAATGCTTCAGTGTGTTCGATGATGAGGTAAGCACCACTGTCAAGGTTCACTGTTTTACCAAATGCACCTTTTACCTGTTTGGTGATACCGTAATGATCGAAGATGGGTAAACCGTTCTGGTATTGCGAAACGATCTCTGCTTTATCAGGAAATATCTTTTGTATGTAGTTCTTCGTGTCGTTGTAAATGTTCTTGTCATTTACGATGACTTTATTGAAGTCTTCGTTCAACAGATCACGAAGTATGCTGGTGGTTTTATCCTGCTCACTCATGATCTTAGCCGGGGCAACTGCATTCTTCAGATTCTTTTGAATCGCATTCCATGTCTCCACTAAAGTAGAAAGGTCTTCATGCAGTTCTGCAGTCTTCTTTCCTTCAGCTGCCGTTCTTACGATCACACCAAAATTCTTCGGACGAATAGCTTCAACGATCTTATGCAATCTTTTTCGCTCTTCAGAAGAATGTATCTTCTTAGAAACAGCAACAATCTCATTGAATGGCGTAACAACTACAAATCTTCCTGGTAAAGATATCTCGCAACTTAATCTCGGCCCTTTAGCTGCGATCGGTTCTTTAAGAATCTGAACCAATACATTCGGTTTGCCATTTAATACTTCGTTGATCTTTCCTGTTTTTACGATCTCAGGTTCAATCTGGAATTTCGCAAAGTCAAATTCACCATTCTTATCGCTCATGGCAAGGTTGGTGAACTTGAGAATCGATCTTGCAAAAGGACTTAGATCTGTATAATGAAGGAAGGCATCTTTTTCAAAGCCTACATCCACGAAGGCTGCATTTAAACCTGGGATAAGCTTTTTTACTTTACCCAGGTAAAGATCACCTACGGCAAAACTTGCATCTGTTTTTTCATGATGCAGCTCAACCAGCTTTTTATCTTCTAATAATGCGATCTCTACACCTGTAGGAGCGGCATTAATAATTAGTTCTTTGTTCACTTAGTCGCAACTTTAATCTGCAATCGTTATTGAGTATAACAATCCATAGCCATATAGCTGGTTACTATCAAATCCTGCCACTGATAAGGTTAAAGGAGGGAAAAGGTAAAGTTGCAGCGATGAAAGTGTGGCTGAAAGTTTCAAATGCCGGAACGATAACGATCCGGCATTTGAATGACAGTATCAGTAGAACAATTACTTGTTCTTCTTCTTATGACGATTCTTTCTTAGTCTCTTTTTACGTTTGTGAGTAGCAATTTTATGACGCTTTCTCTTTTTACCGCAAGGCATACTCAATAAAAATTTTGTCTGTTATTAATTAGTTTCTATTTCCTTAACTCCTCTATGCGATGCTGGATATCCTGCTTCGCTTCGGGAATGTCAATTAGTTTTTGTAGCAATTCATACTGGGCAATGGCATTTACCTTATCACCTTTTCTTTCGTAAGCATCTGCCAGCATTGCTATCATTTCCATGTTCTTTGGCTCTTTTACCAAGATGATTTTTATCCGTTCAATTGCTTTATCAAATTGCCCCGACTTCATACCTCCATAAGCCAATATCTTCTGAGCATATATATTGTTCGGATCTTTCTCAGCCACTGTTCTCACCTTCATAATGCCTTCCATTGGATTGTCTGAGATATTGCCAAACATATAGCAGGCACCCAAACCAACAACGGCAGAATCATTATTCGGATTCAGCTCCAAAGCCTTTTCAAAAAGAACTTTCGCATTCTCGGCGAGCCAGTGTTGCATAGAAGGATTATCTACACCGATCAGGCGGCTCTCCATTAAATGGGCTGCAAATGTGAGGCTTTTCTCGGAATTTTCCAATTTAGCGGCTTCCGCAGTATACCAGGCATACGGTAAAAAAGCGTTAATGCTGTCTCGCCAAAAGGCAGCAAGCTGGTGATTTACGTGGATCTGTTGTTCATTTACGTTACCACGACTTACAGAATTTTCCAGTTTGGCCAGGTAATCTAACTGGTAAGGTTTCAGATCTTTTTTTAAGTCTGATAAGATATCGCCAAAAGAGGTATGACCCGCAGCATCATGTTGATTTTGTGCAGGTTGTTGCTCCTTCTGCTTAGCAGTTTTGCCGAAGATGAATAAAAGAGAAAAAAGAATGATTCCGCCGGAAATTACCAGCAACTGAGGTTTAATCTTCGTCGTCTTCACTTAACGGTTTTGGCACAAAAGTACCGGGTTGAATCTTCTCTTTCACCTCATTTACAAATTCTTTTGAAGGTTTGAAAGCCGGTATATAGTGCTCAGGGATCTCTACTGCTATATTCTTCTTGATGTTACGTCCGATCTTAGCGGCTCTTTTCTTGGTAATGAAGCTTCCAAAGCCCCTGATGTAAATATTTTCTCCTTTAGAAAGATTGTCTTTCACCTCTTTGAAGAAAGATTCCAACGATACCAGGACATCGACTTTAGGGATGCCGGTCTTTTCAGAAATATTGTTGATCAGATCGGACTTTCTCATATTATCAATTGATTTTTAATTGAATATTAGAAACTCTAAATTACAACAAAGATGCCAGCCGGATAAAAAATGTGAATTTTTTTTAAGCCGTTTGCCGCTGAGCCATAGTTTTTTCAGCAATTCAAATTTTTTGTAACTGTTTCTCCCTGCGATTTATATGGCTACAATGCCTGCTATTAGTTTATTTGTTGCATGAAAACAGGCTTCACAAGGCTATTGTTACAGTGGAACAGGGAAAAAAATGATCGAAAGATGCCCTGGAAGGGAGAAAAAGATCCTTATAAGATATGGCTGAGTGAGGTGATACTTCAACAAACACGTGTAGAACAAGGACTTGGATATTACCAGCGGTTTGTTCATCAGTATCCTACAATAAAGCATTTAGCAACTGCTAAAGATGAAGAAGTGTATAAGCTTTGGGAAGGATTGGGTTATTACAGCCGTTGCAGAAACCTGTTGGCTACAGCAAGAATAATTGTAAATGAAAAGGCCGGAAAATTCCCTAAAACTTATGAAGATATATTGGAATTGAAAGGTGTGGGACCCTACATAGCTTCTGCTGTTGCTTCGTTTGCTTACAATTTGCCTTACGCTGTTTTAGATGGAAATGTTTTCAGGGTGCTCTCCAGATTATATGGGATTGAAACACCTATTGATTCCACTTTTGGTAAAAAGCAATTTGCCACGATAGCTCACGAAAATCTGGATCAAAAAAATGCAGCCGAATACAACCAGGCCATTATGGATTTTGGTGCTACTGTTTGCAAACCCATGGTGCCGAGTTGCAGTAGCTGCCCCATGAAAAAGATATGCATTGCTTTTCAAAATGGCCTGGTCAATCATCTTCCTGTTAAAGAAAAAATACTGCAGAAAAAACTTCGCTGGTTCTATTACTTTTTATTTGAGGTTGGTGGAAAGTATTTGGTGCATCAACGTACAGGAAAAGATATCTGGCAAAACCTTTACGAGTTTTATCCTTTCGAAAGTCCTGAACAAATTGCCTGGGATGAGGAGAAATTGAAAGCCTGGCTGCAGGATCAATTCGGTATAAAAAGCTATAAGCTCAAACACATTTCTGAAGTAAAAAGTCAGCAGTTAACGCACCAAACAATCAAAGGGCAGTTCTTTAGAATTGAGCTTAATAAAGTTCCGAAAGCATTAGAACATTATCAATGGTTGGCGAGTAAAGAGATGCAAAAACTGGCTTTCCCGAAGTTCATCAATTCATTTTTAGAAAGCGGACTATAGTGGGATGGAGGAAGGGAGTTGCCGGAATTTCTCATTGTT
Source organism: Chitinophagaceae bacterium (assembly GCA_024508725.1). Taxonomy (GTDB): domain Bacteria; phylum Bacteroidota; class Bacteroidia; order Chitinophagales; family Chitinophagaceae; genus JAEZDC01. The sequence continues at coordinate 1,344,069 of JANINS010000003.1, forward strand.
TCTCTATGTCGTTATGGCTACGTGGTTCAGAAAAGCTCAATGATGTGCTGAAAGTACAAGAGTGCGACGCAACGAAACTTCAATAGACAATCCGGAGCTTGTTTCACAAAAAAATCCCTAAGAATTCTTTTATTTTCCGAAAAAGGCTAATTTTAAAAGTAAACTACACTTCAGAAGAACTAAAAACTAACGTATGAGAGGGGTTAACAGAGTTATGTTGATCGGCAACCTGGGCAAAGATCCAGACGTTCAACACCTGGAAGGAAATATTGGTGTAGCCAAATTTCCGCTTGCTACTACAGAGACTTACAAAGACAGATCTGGTAAACTGGTTTCGCAAACTGAATGGCATACTGTTGTGCTATGGAGAGGCCTTGCAGAACTGGCCCAGAAATACTTACACAAAGGCAGCCTTATTTATGTTGAAGGCCGTTTACGTACCAGGAGCTGGGAAGATAAAGAAGGCAATAAGAAATTCGCAACTGAAGTGGTTGGCGATAACCTGATCATGCTGGATAAAAGAGGTGAAGGTCATGTACACCTTACCGCAGATGGCATTGAAGGTTATAACGAAGATGTTCCACCACCTACAATGGGAGAATCTTCTGAAACGCTTCCGTTTTGATCGGATGATACATCAGCACTATGCTGATATTGTTCATTAAAATCTTGTGTGTTGGACTATCACTCGGTCGTTGATCATCTGTTATTTTTTTCGGTAAATCCACAGGGCACTACTGTTTTGGTAGTGCTGCTTTTGTTTCTGCTGATGTTCTCGTTCGTAATTGCAGGAGCTGAGGTGGCTTTTTTTTCACTTACTTATAAAGACATCAATCATCTTAAAACAAAACAGTTGCCTGTTTATGATAAGATCGTTGATCTGTTGGACCAGCCAAAGGCTTTGCTGGGCTCATTACTTATTGGTAACAGCCTGGTGAATATTTCGATCATCATTATTTCAAACCTGTTGATCGATGATCTTTTCTCATTAAAGTATGAATGGCTCGAGTTTGTTGTAAAAGTGGTAGCAGTAACATTTACACTGGTATTGTTTGGTGAGATCATGCCTAAAGTAATGGCTACGCAGAACAATATTCGCTTTGCGAAAGATGTGGCGCCATTTATTGAAGTGATTTTTTATCTGTTCAAAGGTTTGAGTAACTGGATGAGTCAGTTCTCAGATGTGATTGAAAGAAGGCTCGCCAACAAAAAAAAGAAGAATGGCGCTTTTAGTCAGGAAGAAATGAATGATGCTATTGATCTTACTGACAGCAAAGAGAAGAACATTCTTAAAGGCATTGTGAAGTTTGGCGATACTACCGTGAAGCAGATAATGAAAGCCAGGCTGGATGTTCATGGAATTGATTACGATACTTCATTAGAAGAGTTGGTAAAGAAGGTAGAAGACCTGCATTATAGCCGTGTGCCTGTGTACAATGAAACGTTGGATCAGATAGCTGGCGTTCTGTATACAAAAGATTTGCTTCCATATTTAGATGGTCAGCAGGATTTTGACTGGCACAGGTTACTTCGTCCGCCATATTTTGTACATGAACAAAAGTTGATTGAAGACCTGTTAAAAGAATTTCAATCGAAGCGAATTCACTTTGCCATTGTAGTAGATGAATTTGGTGGAACAAGTGGAATTGTAACGTTAGAAGACATACTTGAAGAGATCATCGGCGAAATAAAAGATGAGTTTGATGAGGAAGACCTTAATTACAAAAAGCTGGATGATCATAATTATCTCTTCGAAGGCAAAACACCGATCACTGATGTTTGCAGGGTGATGGGATTAGCCTTAGATACTTTTGATGAAGTGAAAGGAGAAAGTGATTCACTTGCAGGATTGGTACTGGAATTAGCAGGTGATTTTCCAGCCGTAAACAGAGTTATTCCTTGTGGTGATTTTGATTTCACTGTAATAGAAGTAGAGAAGAACAGGCTTAACAAAATAAAAGCTACCATTAAACTGGAGTTGAAGTAGTTTTGACGAGATGAAAACCGTTGATCGTTGGTCGTTGTTGATTGTTGGATTAAGTCTTCTTACCGGAGTTTTCCTTAGTTCCTGCAATTCAACTTTTACACCAAAACCAAGAGGTTATTTTCAAATTGATTTTCCTAAAAAAGAATACAGGGTTTTTGCTCAGGCAGGTTATCCATATTCATTCGAGTATCCTGTTTATAGCACAGTAATAAAAGACAGCACTTTTTTTGGAGAGGCAACCGAAAATCCCTGGTGGGTGAATATCGATTTTCCACAGTTCCAGGGAAAGATGTATCTCAGTTATAAATCGATTGGGGCGAATAAGTTTGATAAGTTACTGAATGATGCTTTCAATCTTACCAATAAGCATAGTCAGAAGGCGTATTCAATAGACGATTCCTTGATGATTACGCCGAACAATGTTCGTGGAATGTTCTTTAAAGTAGGAGGTGATGTAGCAACATCGTATCAATTCTTTCTTACAGACTCCACTAAACATTTTTTACGTGGAGCTTTGTATTTTGAAGCAACGCCCAACCAGGATTCGCTTAACCCGGTAAATAATTTTGTATCAGAGGACATGAGGCATCTCATCAATACTTTTCGCTGGAAATAAAAGCCATCCAGGAAAAACCTGAATGGCTGGCAAACACTGATACTCCCAACTTTGTATCAGAATACCTATAACGGCTACGAAGAAAAATAGTTACGAACGCTTCTTCTTTTTCACTGCATTTACTTTAGGAGGCAAGGGAGCCCTGGAAAATATTCGTGGTGTTATTCGGGTTGATTTAACTTCTTCTGTTGCAGGAGTTGGCGGTTCTTCTGCTTTCACTTCAACAACAGGTGCTGGTGGCTCTGATGGAGTAGGAGCAACTTTTTCAACTATCACTTCTGGTTCTGCAGGTGGAGCAACCGGAACATCTTCTACCACTTCCACTGTTACAGTTTTCTTTTGTTTTGGCGGAGGAGGAGGTGGCGGAACAGTTTTCTTTGGCTTTTTAGGCTTGGGTTTTTCTGCGATCGTTTCTTCCTGCTGATCATTCACCATTTGTTCTTCCAATGCTGCACGACTATAATCTTCAAGATCGATCTCTTTTTCTGAGATCAATGTACTCCCGGTTGTAGGAAGTTCTTCTTTGTACAAATTGGATAACGTTCCTGCATTACTTGCCTGTGTGTAATCAACAAATCCGGTGATGGCGGCTGCTCCCATCAGGCCAATGCACGTGTACAAAACTGCTGCATGTTTCATGTTCTTTGATTTATGTGGTGAAGGTGGTTAAGTAAGCTTTACTTTTTCTATAGATCAGGTATTCTGCTACCATCAGGTTTCCAACAACACTCATCCATAAACTCATTTCATAATTCAGCGTAAGCGGAACATCATACAAATAAAGAATAATGTAGTACACACGAAATGTTACAGCAGTAAGTGCCATGGCATAACTTCTCATCATCCATATCTTATGGGCTAAAACATGCTTGTTGAGAATAGTAGTAAATCCTTTAAGTGTAAAGAAGAACCAGCTAATTGCCATGAACATGAATAAGCCTCTTTCTGCAAAACCTCCTTTGGCAAAAAAGCTCATATATAAACCCGTAGGTGCTCCAAGTAATAACACCACCATCACATACACTCTTCCACTCCACACATGTATTTTCTTTCTTTTCTTTAGAAGGTAAGATGAGAACTGCAGGAGTGCGGTGCCAATACAAAACATTCCTGCAAAAATGTGGATGTAGAAACTCCAGTTGTAGATCGGTTGTAAAAACAAAACTGCCCGTTCCTGGATAAAGCTGAAGTCCTTACTAAAATTGAAATAAGGAATGGTGTTCCATATTAACAGTAAACTAAAAAAAGAAATGGGAAGCCAGAAAAAAGTAACTGTAAACACCTGTTTTGTTCTTCGTAACGTAAGCAGCCTGATGTTCATAAACAACCGTTTAGTCTTGTAAGATGCTTTGCATATGAAAGTTCATAAGATGTTTTGTTACACGTTTGTTAAAGGGATGTAACGAAATGGTAAAAGCCTACAACTTATCTTCGCTGCATGATAGCGATCGATAATAAGCTGGTGAGTGATGATGTTGTGGAGGCTCAGTTTGTATGCGACCTGAATAAGTGCAAAGGTGGATGTTGTGAAGATGGTGATGCCGGAGCTCCGCTGGAAGATGACGAGAAAAATAAAATGCTCGAGGTGTACGAAACCGTGAAGCCTTACATGACCCTTGAAGGCGTGAAAGAAGTTGAACGGCAGGGCAAATTCATCTATGACCATGAGTTTGGCTGGGTAACTCCAACAATAGATGGGCAAATTTGTGCTTATGGTTTCAGAGATGAGTTTGGTATTATTAAATGTGCGATAGAAAAAGCTTACCTCGATGGTAAGATCGACTGGAAAAAGCCGATCAGCTGTCATTTATTCCCGATACGCATTACCAAAAGCAAAGAAGATCCGGACCTGGAATATGTAAACTATGAACCAAGGGAAGATCTTTGCAAGGCTGCCTGTTCATTGGGAAAGAAACTAAAAGTTCCAACCTATGTTTTTCTGAAAGAAGCATTGATTCGTAAATATGGAGAAGAATTTTACGAAGCTTTGGAAGCTACCGCCGAACATTGGAAAGCAGTGAAATAAACTGCTACTGCTATATGAAGAAATACTTTGCCGAACACCCTACTTTATCACAGGTGTTGTTCTTTATCATGGTGATCATCTGCCTCGTTGGCTGGATATCACCACCCATTGCATTGCTTTCAGGATTTTTATTTGCAGAACTAATCGGCCATCCTTTTCTGCAACTTAACAGTAAAGCCACTGCCCAGCTTTTAAAAATATGCGTGGTGTGCCTGGGATTTGGAATTGATCTTACTACTGCGATCCAAGCTGGTAAAGATGGATTTCTTTTTACAATAGCTACGATACTCATCACTATCGCTCTGGGTTTGTTCTTTGGTAAGTTGCTAAAAGTGAACAGGCAAACCACTCATCTTATTTCTTCCGGAACAGCAATTTGCGGTGGAAGTGCTATTGCAGCTGTTGCTCCAGTTATCAATGCATCGGATAGAGATATCTCTGTTTCTCTCGGAATTGTTTTCATGCTCAATTCTGTTGGCTTGTTACTCTTCCCGATTCTCGGGCATGCTTTCCATCTTACGCAACACGAATTTGGCCTGTGGAGTGCCATTGCCATTCACGACACCAGCAGTGTTGTGGGTGCTGCCACCACTTTCGGTGAAGAAGCTTTGCAAACCGCCACTGTTGTAAAACTTGCCAGAGCACTTTGGATCATTCCATTAGCGGTTGTTACGGCTTTTGTTTTCAGGTCGAAGGGAAAATCAGTGAAGATCCCGTGGTTTATTTTATGGTTTGTGCTGGCAATTGTGATCAATAGTTATGTAACTCAAATTTCAGAGATCACACCTCATGTAGTTGCGGCAGCAAGAAAAGGACTGGTGCTCACATTGTTCCTCATCGGTGCCGGACTTTCCATCAAACGCATCAAAGAAGTTGGCTGGAAACCTTTATTGCTGGGAATTATACTTTGGTTCGTAATTTCGACCGTGTCTTTGATAGTGATCAAAAATTTTATGTAGCAGAAGTTCGGTTCTTCGATTAAACTTTCGTTGCGTCGCACTCTTGTACTTCTTATACATTACTGAACCAGGAAGTATCGCAAAGTGCACAAAGAATACGCAAAGTTTGCTAAGATTCTTTGCGACCCTTTGCGAAATACTTAGCGTTCTTTGCGTTACTGAAGAAGATCAACAACGTTCTGGACGATGAAGTGAGTGACACAACAGACGATGAGGAAAGAACGGAACGCCAGCTAAATAAAATCGCTATTAACAATTGACCATTCACAACCATGTCAGAATCCGCATCTTCATTTATAGTTAAAAGCCAGCTCAAGGCAAGAGATCTTGAGCATCGCAAAAAGATCAACTTCAATATTGGCAAGTACAATGCAACAGTGCCTGTTGGTAAAGAACAGTTCAGTGATGTATTGCTTGCTCGTGAGAAAGCCAAGCAGGTAAAATGGAAAGCTATTGAACACCTGGATAAATACCTGGAGCAATTCGATATTGAAACAAGTAAACGTGGTACAAAAGTGCTGTGGGCAGAAACTGCTGAACAGGCATTGGAGCATGTTGGCCGAATTTGTAAAGAGAAGAATTGTCGTACGCTGGTGAAGAGTAAGAGTATGGTTACGGAAGAAATTCACCTGAATAAGTTCCTGGAGAAAGAAGGAATTGAAAGTGTTGAGACAGATCTTGGAGAATACATTCAGCAGTTAGATGATGAACCACCTTATCATATCGTTACTCCTGCAATGCACAAGAGCAAAGAAGATGTGGCGAAGTTGTTTGCTGAAAAATTAGGAACAGATCCTGCTGCAACACCTGAGCAACTTACATTGGTTGCAAGAGAAAAATTGCGGCAGAAATATGTACAGGCAGAAGTAGGTGTTACCGGTGCAAACTTCATCATCTCTGACATCGGTGGAATTGCTGTTACAGAAAATGAAGGAAATGCAAGATTGAGTTGTGCCTGGCCGAAAACGCATATCGTAATTGCAGGGATAGAAAAAGTACTTCCTTCCATTTCTGATCTTGCTTTGTTCTGGCCTTTGCTCTCTACGTTTGGAACAGGGCAAAAAGTAACGGTTTATAATTCCATTATCACTGGTCCAAAGCAAGCCAATGAAACGGATGGCCCGGAAGAGATGTATGTGATATTGCTCGACAATGGCAGAACCAACTTACTTGCCAATGCTGCAGCGAGAGAAGCGTTGTATTGCATTCGATGTGGTGCTTGTTTAAATGCATGTCCTGTTTATAAGAACATTGGTGGACATACTTACGAAACAACGTACAGCGGTCCGATCGGTAGTGTGATCACGCCACACCTGAAAGACATGGATGAGTATAAGCACTTAAGTTATGCTTCATCCTTGTGTGGAAACTGTACAGAGGTTTGTGCTGTTCGTATCAATCTGCATGAATTGCTTTTAGAGAACAGGAGAGAGTCTGTATTAGTTGGCAGTGCCGGAATTGCAGAACGAATTGCATGGAAGGCCTGGAAGAAAGCAAGCCTTAGCCGTAGTATGATGAACATGAGTAATGGTAAGGTGAAGAATTGGGTGGTGAATAAAATGTTCAAGAGCTGGACAAGAAGCAGGAGTGATCTTAACTTCAGCCAGAAGACGTTCAATCAAATGTGGGAAGAATTCAGAAGTGATCTATAGCAATGCTCATCTACTCAGAAAAGATAACTCCCCGGCTACAGTATATTGTAAACACATTGTTTGCAGGAAATGAAGTACAGGTTACAGATTCTTCTGCTGATTTTTTTAATTATACCGGAGCAAAGATCAACTACTCAAAAAAGCGATTTTCAGAAAATGAATTGCTTATCTGTTCTTCGGGTTTATTGTTTGAAACAGGCATTAAAGCTCAAAAAATACAATGTTCCGAATGGAATAATTTGAAAATATTTTTTCAAACGCATGGCGATATTCCTTTCGATATTTTTTCTGCTGCATTTTATCTCCTCGGCCGTTACGAAGAATATCTTCCCCATAAAAAAGACAGCTACGGGAGATATGCTCATGAAGAATCGTTGGCTTTTAAAGAAGGGTTTTTTCATCAGCCTTTGGTAAATCTGTGGAAACAGAAATTCTTTGAAATTCTAAGGCATAAATTTCCACAGTTACAGTTAAATGAATCAACGTTCTCTTTTCAACCAACTTACGATATTGATATTGCCTTCGCCTACAAAGGAAAGAGCTGGTATCGTAAGTTGGTGTCTAAGCTAAAAAAAGAATCTGCTATCATTAACGGCAAAGATGTTTTTGATGTGTATGATTGGCTGGATGAACTACATCAGCAACATCATCTTTCGCCAACTTATTTCTTTCTGGTTGCAGATCGTAGAAGTAAATACGATAAGAATCTTTCTCCGAAATCTAAAGAATTACAACATCTCATTCGAAGAACAGCACAACAATATAAAGTAGGTATACATCCATCGTGGCAGAGTTTTCATGATGAGAACCTTTTGAAAAAAGAAATAACAAGACTTACATCAACCAGTCAAAAGAAGATTTCCGATTCAAGGCAACACTATATCCAGTTTGTTTTACCTCATACTTACAGAAAGCTGATCGAAAGCGGAATAACCGATGATTATTCAATGGGCTATGGAAGTATTAATGGATTCCGGGCTTCTTATTGCTCCTCTTTTTATTGGTATGATCTTATGAAGGAACAAGAAACATCTTTGCAACTCCATCCTTTCTGTTACATGGAAGCAAATTCTTTTTTTGAACAAAAACTTTCGTCTGAGGAAGCAGCCAAAGAGTTGCAACAGTATCACGATTCAGTAAAACAAGTTAACGGTACATTGATCACCATTTTTCACAATCATTTTCTTACTGAACAGGAACAATGGAAGCCATGGAGAGAGATGTACAAGGCTTTTCTACAGAAAAATTTTCCGCAACAGCTCACATCTCCTTCTCTGCAGCAACCGTTGTAGATTTTTCTTTCATGCTGTGATTTACCAGGTAAACTCCTGCAATAGTGATCACTGTTCCAATCAACAAGTCTATTGTTAATGGCTCCGTCAACAAAACCGAACCGATGAGCATTGCTACGATTGGATTAATATAAGCATAAAGCGAAGCAATGCCAGCCGGCAGATATTTCATCGAATAAATAAAACAAACAAAAGCAACACAAGAACCTGCCAGCACCAGGTAAACCAATCCACCCCAGGCCTGCAATGGCATTTCAGCTACAGGAATATGTTGTCCGGTTAAAAAAGAAATACCTGCAATGAACGGGGCACTCATTACCATTTGCCAGCCCATTCCGTAGTAAGGATTCATGTTCATCTTCTTTCTTGCCACCATAATAGTTCCGATGCTCCATGAAAGTGTAGCAATTAAACCAAGCACTACTCCGAAAATGTAATCATCTGTTTGGTGATGAAATGCACTGTCATAAAATACAAATGCAATTCCGCCGATGCCAAGAAATAATCCGAGAAAAGTGAGCAGCTTCACTTTCGTTCTAAAAAATATCATTTCAATGATCACAACAAATAGTGGAAACAATGCTCCGATCAAGGCACCTAAACCGCTTGAAACATATTTGATGCTCCATGTACTTAAACCATTAGCGAAGATCAACAGGAAAAATGCAACCAATAGCAGTGAACGTAATTGGTGCAGTTTGGGCCAAGGCTCGCCTTTTAGCTTGAAGAAGATGATGAACACCAATCCGGCAAGTAATTGTCTTATGGCAGAGATCTGTAATCCCGGAACTTTCGTAACGGCGATCTTGCTGGCTACCCAGGTGCTTCCCCAGATAAAACTGGTGGCACACAATGCTAAATATGCTTTTTGTTTATTGGTCAATTTTTATCAGGTGGTCAGCTGTTATACTACTATGATGCTTCTGTTGCGTCGCACTCTTGTACTGCAACAAACATTTCAGCATTAATGCCTGAAGTGTCTCATTCCTGTTAACACCATTGCAAGATTATTCTGCACACAATAATCAATGCTGTCTTTATCTCTGATCGATCCGCCGGGTTGAATAAATGCTGTAATTCCTTCTGCATGTGCCATCTTCACACAATCATCAAATGGAAAGAATGCATCGCTGGCCAATACAGCACCTTTCAGATCAAAATTGAACTGCTTCGATTTTTCTATCGAGTGACGTAAAGCATCAACCCTGCTCGTTTGTCCACAACCTTTACCGATCAGTTGCTTGTTCTTTACTAAAGCAATGGCATTACTTTTAAGATGTTTACAAACAAGATTGGCAAACTCAAGATCTGCTTTTTCATCTGCATTACATTTTCTTCCACCGGCCTCATTCCACTCGTTATAACTGCCTTCGTCTTTATTTTGATACAATGTTCCGTTAAGTAAAGATTTGTGCTGTTGATATTGTTGCTCAGTTGTTTGATTTAGCTGGAGTAAAATCCTGTTCTTTTTACTTTGAAGGATCTGTAATGCATCAGCATCATAAGCTTTTGCGATCAATACTTCGAAGAATATCTCGTTAATGGCTTGTGCTGTTACTGCATCGATCGATCCATTGCAAACCAATACTCCGCCAAAAGCACTTTCAGGATCTCCGGCTAAAGCGGCATCCCAACTTTCTTTAACTGTATTTCTTGATGCGATGCCACAAACATTCGTGTGTTTAATGATCGCAAAAGTGGTGTCGTTGAATTCTTCGATCAGTTGAATGGCTGCATCAACATCAACAAGATTATTATAAGAAAGTTCCTTGCCATGCAATTGTTTGAAAACATTATCCAGGTTGCCGTAGAATTTTGCTTCCTGGTGTGGATTTTCACCATAGCGCAATACTTTCTGATCTTTAGCTGATAGCTTTTGCAATGGGGTAACCGGATTGAAATAATTATTGATGGCAATATCGTAATACATTACCACTTCAAATGCTCTGGCAGCAAAACTTCTTCTTTGATCTAAAGTTGTATTTCCTTTTTGATCGTCCAGTAACCTGTTCAGTTCTTCATATTGAGCTTTATCAGCAACAACCAAAACATCTTTATGGTTTTTTGCAGCAGCTCTGATCATCGATGGTCCGCCAATATCTATTTTCTCGATGATCGCTGATTCTTCTTTGGTATTTCTCAACGTTTCTTCGAACGGATACAGATCAACTATCACAAGATCGATCTCTGGAATATTATACTGATCCATTTCTTTCACGTCCTGCGATTCTGCTCTTCTCCCTAAAATTCCGCCAAAAACAACAGGGTGTAAGGTCTTCACTCTTCCTCCTAAAATAGAAGGATAGGTAGTAAGACTTTCTACCGCTATGCAAGGAATATTATTCTTTTGCAGAAACTCCTGTGTGCCGCCTGTTGAATAAATGGTGATGCCAAGGTCGTGAAGCTTTTTGCCGATCACATCAATTCCATCTTTATAGAAAACAGAAATGAGTGCCGACTGAATTTTCTTTTGCATTGCCCGAATTTGAAAGAAGTGAGATGTTATAGATCCAATTCGAAAGCACCTTGTTCAGGTACTGAATAATGCCGCAAATGTAGGCTGTCGCAATCTTTTTTCCAGAGACGAATTTTCCAGAGAGGATTTGTTGCATCGAATATCACTAGTTTACAATCGTACTGTTGTAATAACTGGTTGATATAAAGCCTTGGATTTTTGGTAATGATGATCGCATCCGCTTTAACCTTGCTGATATTTTTTTGAGCTGAAAGTGGCTGATCGATGATGAGGATCTTTTTATTTTCGCTGGATATCGATCCGTTATCAATTGATAAAGATGAAAGTATTCCTTCGTCCATTCTGTTGAGTATCCTGGACGGCCTGAGATGAAAGTTTCTCAAAAAGCCATCTTCAAGAAGGATACTGTCACCAATAAAATTGAACTTATCTCCTTCAACAACATCTATTGCAGTATGCTGCGGTACATTGTAAACGATGAGCTTTTGTTGCTGGTTAACTTTTATAATATCCAGACTTCGTAAACCAAAGAATACTACGAGAAAAGCGCCTGCAGCAAACATCATCTGTTTGTTCTTTCGTAAAAGCCATATTGATGCTGAAATGATGGCAACGTAGAGAATAAAAGATTGTATAATGCTGATCTGTATTCCATCTGTTAATGCAAATGGAATGCGGTTGGTTCTTTCGATCAGCCAGTTCATCGTCCAAACCAATCCCTCTACTACTTTACCCGTATATTCAGACAGGAGTGGAATGAATGAAACGATCAGTAATAAGAGTTCAGCAAACAAAATGATTCCCGAAAGCGGAACGATAAGAATATTAGTGAAAAGAAACAGGTTAGGGAATTGATGGAAATGATACAGGATTATTGGAATGGTAAGCACCTGTGCCGAAAGTGTAACGGCACACATGTTCCAGATGTATCTCAAAGATTTGTTTTCGAAATAAAACCAATTGGTAACGTGTTTCGAAAATGCAACGATGCTTAATACGGCAGCAAAAGAAAGTTGAAATCCTACATCCCACAAGTAAAACGGACTTATCAGCAGCATAATAAACGCCGATGCAGCAAGTGTGTTATAAATGTTTGTTCTTCTGCCAATCGTATCACCTATTACAATACAAGTAAACATGATTGCGGATCGTAAGATCGATGGAACGCCACCTGCTATAAAAGTGAACATCCACAACACAAATAATATCACCAATGGTTGAATAAACCTGTTCCACTTTCTTCTTTTAAACAAACCGAATAATTGCTTTAAAGCCCAATAGATCATTCCAAGATGCAATCCACTAATGGCGATTATGTGAACTACCCCGGTATTGCTGTATGATTGAACCAATTCCCTGTCAAGATCATCCCTGTAGCCGATCAGTAAAGCTTCTGCAACGGCAACTTCATCTTTGCCGCTGATATTCTTTCGTAAAACAGATAAAACCCATTCTCGTGTATTTATCAATATCTGTCTGAACCAATTCGCATTGGTTGTTTGCAGGATTTTATAATCCCCATTTTTAAGAAACACCTGGTGATGAATATCCTGGAATGCACAATAACGTTTGTAATCAAAACCTCCGGGATTTCCGGAATTGGTGATTGCTTGCAGCGGCTTGATGATTAGAATTTGAGAACCGTATTTCAGGTTTGGTTTTGTACCGTCTTTTTGAAAATAGATCAGTATGTCACCTGAAACTTCAGATACATTAGTTTTCTTTATTACCTGATTAATCCTTGCTACAGCCTTATAAGATTTTGCTTTTGTAACCAGTGGCTCCTGGATGGTAACAATCACTGCATCGTTTTCTTTATAGCTTTTGCCGACCCAATCTTCCGCTTTTGAAATGTCTTTATAATTGGTGAGCAAACATCCTGCAGCAAAGAAAACGAGGTTTAAACCCAACCCATTGATCCAACTAAAACGATACAACCTGGCCGAACTTTGATATCGCATTAATAACACCAATCCCAATCCTGTAAAAGCACAAACCCATATCATTCTATTATCCAGTTGTAAATGAAACTGGATAATAATTCCGGCTATCAAAGGCACGAGAATCCGTAAAAAAGGGATGGATCTCCAGAAGTTTGCTTGGTAGGGCTGCATCTCTAAATTTAGTTTTTGCCTTTGAGCTTTACAATACGTGTGGGAAAATTGGTTTTTCCTTTATTCATTTTCTTGTACGTTTGCGAAATCTTTCAAATTAATGAGCCAAACGCTATCTTCCAACGAGTCAATACCATCCAATAAGAAGAAAATCATTGTTTTAGGTAGTGGTCCTAACAGGATCGGACAGGGAATTGAGTTCGATTACTGCTGTGTTCACGGCTTACTTGCCATCAAAGAATGTGGTTACGAGGCGATAATGGTGAACTGTAATCCCGAAACTGTGAGTACCGATTTTGATATGGCCGATAAACTCTATTTCGAACCGGTATTCTGGGAACATTTGTGGGAGATCGTAGAGCTGGAGCAACCAGAAGGTGTGATCGTTCAATTAGGTGGACAAACTGCTTTGAAGCTTGCAAAAAAACTTCATGCAAAAGGCATTAAGATCATTGGTACCAGCTTCGATAACATGGATATTGCTGAAGATCGTGGAAGATTCAGTGATCTGTTGAAAGACCTTGACATTCCTTATCCTCAATACGGAACAGCGTATACTGCTGATGAAGCGATAGAAGTTGCCAATAAAGTTGGATATCCGGTGCTGGTTCGTCCAAGTTATGTGTTAGGTGGACAGCGAATGAGGATTGTGATCAATGATGAGGAAGTAGAAAAAGCTGTGATCAGCTTATTGAAACACATTCCCGGCAATAAGATACTGATCGATCATTTTCTTGACCGTTGCCAGGAAGCTGAAATTGATGCGATCTACGATGGCGAAACTTTCCATGTGATGGGAGTGATGGAACATATTGAGCCGGCAGGAATTCACAGTGGTGATAGTAATGCCGTGCTTCCAGCTTTCAACCTTACGCCGTTAGTTGTAGAAACAATGGAGAAGTATGCTGAAAAGATCGCAAGGGCTTTAGATATTCGTGGACTGATCAATATTCAATTCGCCATTAAAGACGGGAAAGTTTATGTGATCGAGGCCAATCCAAGAGCTTCGAGAACAACTCCATTCATTGCAAAAGCGTATGGAATTCCATACCTGAATGTTGCTACTAAAGTGATGCTGGGTGCAGCAAAACTGAAAGATTTTACGTTTGAAAAGAAACTGAACGGCTATGCAATTAAAGAGCCCGTTTTCAGCTTTGAAAAGTTTCCTGGTGTAAACAAAGAGTTGGGTCCTGAGATGAAAAGCACAGGCGAAGCGATCAGGTTCATCAAAGACTTACACGATCCTTATTTCAGACAATTGTACAAGGAAAGAAGCATGCACCTGAGTAAGTAATTACCTCAACAAAGTGATACTTCCGGTTCGGCGATAGAATTCTTTATCGTAGTTGTTTTCCAGTTCCATGATCCAGTAATAAGTACCTGCAGGCAACGGATTTCCATTATTGTCTCCGTACCAATACTTCAATGGATCTTTTGTTTCGAAAACCACCTGTCCCCAACGATTGTATACTTTGAAGGTTTTAAAAGTTACATCACCTGCAATGTCAATTCTAAAGCCATCGTTCACACCATCACCATTGGGCGAAAATGCATTTGGGTAACGGATATCAGGTTTCGGTGGAATTAAAATCGTGATGGCAACAGATCGGATAGAAGAGCATCCTGAAGTATCAAGTGCTTTAACATAATAGGTGCCTGTTTTAGAAACAGCATTAGGTTTTGATAGTGCTTGGGTTGCAGCAGAATCCAGCCAAAAAGAAAAAGCATATCTTCTTGCAGAAGAAAGTAGTGCTTCGAGGTTGATCGTTAACGGAGCTGTTACTATAGCCGGAGGTAATATAGTGAAGCCCGGTTCTGGTTTAATGGTAACGTTTACCGGTTTAATGAACGAGCAACCGGAAACTGTAGTTCCTTTAACGTAATAAACACCGCTTGTAGTTATATTTTTTGGATCGGGAACAGGGATTGTTCCTGCATTATCCAGCCAATGTGTGAATTTAAATGAAGGCGAACTGCCACCGGTTGTTGCAGCATTGGTAAGATCAATTTTCGAGCAGTTGATCAGTGGGTTTGTCACCAGTTGGTCTGCCGTTAATATCTGAACATTTACTCTTGAAACAATCTTACAATTATCTCTTTGTGCCTGAATGTAGTAATAACCGGTTTGATTGATGGCAGTGGGATTTGTTAAGAGTGTTCTTGCCTCGCTATCCCGCCAGTATGAATATGTAAAACGAGGATCGCTGCCTGCAGTAATTGCAGGAGATGTAATGTCAACGGTATTTGGAAAACAAGTTTCAGGTGGATCTTTAAGAATTAAACTGATATCCTTGAAACTGAGCACTGTTTTCTTTACCTCTGAACAGCCAACACTGTTCTCTGCTTTAATAAAGTAAACACCTTCACTCACAACATAATTAGGACTGGGAACATACTCAAGTGACGTGGAGTCGAGAAAATACGAGTATTGTAATCCTGGACTGCTTCCTGACGTTACAGAAGATGTAGTGAGATCTGCAGCATACCCGGTACAACCGATCACAGTATCTTTTAATTTAAAATCAAAGGCTTCATTAGATTTTTCAATCGTCGTATAAAGTGTATCCTGGCAACCTAATCCTGGATAAGGAACAATTTCAAGAGCGAACTTAGTACCTACCGGTGGTATGGGATCAAGTTTTAAAATATTACTGGTGCCTAACAATGTAGAGAAATCTGCCGAATACCATTTGTACTCTTTAAATCCGTATGGAGCTGAAAGCGTAACTGCAGTAGCTCCATTGCAGTATACATTTCCGGTAATGGGTGATGAGCAATTTTCATTAACATCCAGATAAGCATAGCCAAAGTGTCCTCCTACCGAACAATCATTCACAGCAAATTCAATAGTGATCTGTTTGCCTGCACAATTCATGAGTTTTACTGTAACCGGAGACCATGGTTTGTACCACACACCTTGCCCTGAAGTTGAGATCTGGAAGCCTGGCAAAGCTGAGGAAGCAACAAACTCAAATGAGCCGCATCCAAGATATTGGCCTTCTGTTTCATCAAATACCCTTGAAGTAAATCTGGGTTGTTCTGAAGCCGTATGTCCTGGGTTTTGAAAAACGATCGCATAGTTATAAATGATGCTATATTCGTTTTTGTTTGCTGGTACTGTAAAAGTATAACTTACTTTTTCGGCTTGTGCACCTGTTTGGTCATTACCTAGCCTGATCGAAAATCCGCTCCCATTTGGACAACTTATCGGGAATTTACCGTAAGGATCTAATGCAGGAGGATTAGAATTGTTTTGAATAATTGTGTGTCTTCCGTCTATCGGATTTCCCAGACCCACATTGATAGTGCCCCCCGATGTAATTTGACCTGCATAACATCTCCATTTGGCAAAACTGCCTGTTTCAAAACCAATATTTACAGGGCATGTACCCTGACCCTGGGTTGAAAAAGCCCAGCTGCATAAAATGCATCCTAATATGGTTCTGAAAAATCTTCTCATCGGTTGGTTCGTGAATATAGACCCGTAGCCTGATACTTATGTTGCATGCTTGCTAAGCTGTCAAAAAAATGACAAGGAAAAAATTATTCAGTCAAGCCACCATCTCTCCATTGTTTGAAAATATTGATGGTGCTATCACTCAGCCTTTCTCGTTTCATTGGCATGAAACCTCTGTCTCCAGGATGTTTTTCTATACGGCTGATAATATCATTAATATTTGATTTGACTGCGTCGTATGTATTCAAAGCCCTTGCCCTTCCTTTATCAGGAAAATGGCAGGGTGAGCAATTGCTTGAAATAATTGGTTGAATATTAGTAGCGTAGGTTATTGTTTGTGCTTTGGCTGCTTTTTTTGAAGAACTGCATTGCGTTAGAACAACTGCAAAAATTGCCAGGCAGCTAAGTAGGAGTACCTTTTTCATTGAGTTGGTTTTAAGCTGATAAATATAGCTGAAACAAGCCCAACGAACAATCCGATTATGTGAATGGATAAACTAACCTCTTTTCCAAACTTCTGTTCTTCCAAATAATGAAATACCAATATAGCCCCTCACTTTCAATGTGTTCTTATCGGGCATGGTTATTTTGCAGCTGTATTCTTTTCCGCTACTGGGGTCGTAAATTTCTCCATCGATCCATTCTCCATCATCGTAAGTAAAATCTTTTAATACAACAAGCCCTACAACAGGAACTTGTCTTTTTGCAGGATCCGGGTTATGCTTATCAGTTTTTGGTTTGCCATCTTTATTAGGCTCCTTCAACCAAATGATCTTGCCATAATACTTATTGCCGGATTTATATATCTGCACCTTTGCTTTATTCTCATTGGCAACCCAGGTACCTACAATATCATCCGGATGGACTTTAGAAGCTATTGGGCTAAACAAAGCCGTTGCAAGTATCAGTGTAAAAATATTCATGTAGCTTATTCTAAGGTATAAAAGCATAAACAAATAAAGCACCAAAAGCAGCTGAAGATCGCAATTATCAGTTAATTAAATCTTTGAGGGAACGATCTTTGTGCATTCTCAAATTCTTAAATATCAGCTATGGAAAAAAGACAACTTGGAACTTCATCCGTTATGGTAACACCTATGGCATTTGGAGCATGGGCAATTGGTGGATGGATGTGGGGTGGTGCAGAAGAAACTGATGCGATCAAAGCAATACAGTCAGCATATGATTCAGGGATCACCACAATAGATACTGCACCGGTTTATGGTTTTGGTAGAAGTGAAGAACTGGTAGGAAAAGCAATGCAGGGAATATCACGTGATAAATATGAATTGTTAACCAAATTCGGGATGAACTGGGTAAGCGAAGAAGGTGAATTCTTTTTTGATTCAGTTGATAATGATGGAAAGCCATTTAAGATGTACAAACTGGCCTCGAAAAAAAGAATCATTACTGAATGTGAAGACAGCTTACGTCGATTAAAGACAGATTATATAGACCTATACCAGATACATTGGCCAGATGCAACAACTCCTTTACACGAAACATTTGAAGCCTTGCAACAATTGATCAAAGATGGAAAGATCAGGGCTGCCGGTGTAT
The DNA here is from genome assembly GCA_024508725.1 of Chitinophagaceae bacterium. GTDB lineage: Bacteria > Bacteroidota > Bacteroidia > Chitinophagales > Chitinophagaceae > JAEZDC01. The sequence goes on from JANINS010000003.1 coordinate 1,362,208, forward strand.
GCAATTATAATGTAGACCTTGTTGAGGAAGCTTCTAAAAGCATTCAATTGGCATCGAACCAGGTTCCTTATTCTATGGTGTTGCGAGACATTGAGAAAAATGTAATTCCGCAAGCGGTAGAGAAAAAGATGAGCATCATTGCTTACAGTCCGTTGCAGAGAGGATTGCTTACGGGAAAAATAAAACCCGGCCATAAATTTGGTGAAGGTGATACACGAGAAGGCAATCGTTTTTATACTGATGAGAATATTCGCAGAACAAATGAATTACTCGACAAAATAAAACCAATTGCAGATAGTTACAATGCAACTTTAGCACAACTGGTGATCAATTGGACGATCAACAGACCGGGAATTACCTGTGCTTTGGTTGGTGCCAGGAATGCAGAACAGGTTTCAGATAACGTAAAAGCATTAAGCTTTACCTTAAGTGTAGATGAATTAAACGCCATTACCGCAGCTGCCGATGAGTTTGTGCCTGCAGAAAAATCTTCACTTTAATTAAAGCATTTGTTTGCAATAGAAAAGCCGTCTTGATATAAGAGACGGCTTTTTTGTTGAATAGCGATCTGAAACCTGAAGTGAGTGACACAACAGGTGCTCAATAGCATGATGCAGCTTGCACAATATTTATTACAAGTTTATTAAGGTGTTCCTTCAACGATATTATCATTCTCACCACCACCTAAACTAAAATATTGGTTCTCTTCATCTCCTTGTCCCATGGCATCACTTGCGGTATCATTTGGGTTTACATCCATATCTAAGTCAGAGCCACTTTCTGCCTGTCCGGCTCCAAAGCTTTCTTCATTTAAAGGTTCACCGTCCATGTCAGTATCATCAAGGCGAGCCTGTCTTAGTCTATCCTCATCTTGTGTAGGATAATACATATCATCTTCCAGCATTTTTCGTTCTTCCGGTGTAACATCTGCTTCTGTACCCATTTCAATTCCAAGATCAGTGTCCATATCTGCATCTGTTGGTGTACTTGTTTCGCCTCTGTTGTTTTCTAATCCCGGATTTAAACGATGTGGTGTAGTTGCATTATGGAAATTAGGCAAGCTCTCGACATTTACATTTACTCTTTCCGCTTCACTTCTGCCATCCATGATGTCTTCTGTTTTAGGATAATGCGGATATCCTGGAAAATCGTTGTCATTACGAGTCTCATCCATTCTTTTCGCAGGATTATTTTGAGATATTTTTTCCTGCTCAAGATTATTCATTCTATTTGCCATGATTCTTTTTCTATAACAGCATTAAATCTTGTGCCGTAAAAAAGAAGATTTGTTAAATGATCTTTGAGAAGGGCTCTTTAATGATGAGTGTATAAGCAGCAGTATAATCGCAAAAACTATATTTGCGACAAATCATTTTTGGATGAGTAATATAACAATTGAAACAATCGTAAGCAGGAGAAACGAAGGATTGCTTGTGAGTGAATTGAGTAATGAAATGGTGATGATGGATATTGAAAGCGGCAATTATATCGGGTTAAACGAAACCGGCCGTGTGATATGGGAAATGATCGAAGTGCCTGTAAAAGTCGATGAACTTGTACAACAGCTTATTTGTAAATACGACATTAGTTATGAAGTCTGCTGTAAAGACACATTAGAATGTCTCAATAAAATGAATGAGCAGAAGATCATCAGGCATTCAATTTAAAAAATCCTTTTTCTAACTCTTGGCGCTCGTACATCTGTTTAAATAAAGGATTATTTGCAAGGAGCTCATTCACTGTACCTTCTCCATGAATCTTTCCGTTATCCATCAGGTAGATATGATCAGCAAATTTCAGGTTATGTAAACGATGGGTGATCAGGATGATGATCTTATCTTTCTTTTTCTCAGTTATCTTTTGAAGTATCTCGTACTCAGCCAGCGGATCGATATTACTTGTAGGCTCATCCAATATCATTACTGCTGCATTGCGATACAACATCCTGGCAAGTGCAATTTTTTGCCATTGTCCACCACTTAGCTGCATATCATTTCCAAACATTTTTCCTAAAGCAGTTTTATAGCCTTCAGGCATTTTTGAGACCAGTGTTTTCAGGTCTGCTTCAGTTTCTGCTGTATTCATCTTTTCAATATCTGGTGAATGACCTAGCAAAATATTTTCTTCTACAGAGAAATGATATTGATTGAAGTCCTGGAAAATAACAGCAACATTTTTATAATAAGACTGGCTGTTAATATTAGTAATACATATGTCTTCCACCGAAATATTGCCTGAAGCTGGTGTGTACAAATTAGCGAGCAGTTTTACAAGTGTGCTTTTCCCAGATCCGTTTTCACCAATGATGGCAGTAACTTTTCCGGGTTGAAACTGCATGTTCAAATTGGTGAGTGTTTCCTCGGTAGACTCAGGGTAAGTAAATGATATGTTTTGTAACCGGATACCCTGCTGCAGTTTGTCTGGAAAGAGTGAAGAAAAGTTCTGCTCATTCTTTTTTTGAAATGATGGCAATTCAAGGAAATTCTTGATGTTGATCAGGAAAAAACGTTGTTTAAAAAGCAGTATGAAAGAATTTAAGAACGTTTTGAATACCGATTGAATTCTTTGCAATGCCTGTAGATAAAAAATAAAACTTCCTGCAGTGATAAGTCCATCTAATGTGCTTAAACCCAGGTGCAAAATTATTGCAGCAAGGATGATGATCTCAATTGCCTGGATGATTGTTTCTGACCATGCCTGGTTCGCCGACAAACGTTTTTTGGCCCAGAATATTTTTTCACGCAGATCCCTGAACTTATCAATAAAAAAATTGCCATAAGAAAATGTTCTTACTTCTTTGGCATGCGTTGCATCAGTTAATATCCTGCTCAGATAATGGGCCTTGCGTTCATTAACAATGTTATCTTTTTCGAGTTGCTGAATGGCTTTTGCATGCTTGTATTTGATCAGAAGAACAGGAACACTTGCTACAAGAACCAACAACCCGTAAACAATATTGAACTGAATAAAAATGATGCACAAAGCCAGCATAGAAAAACCACTTTGAATGATCTGGTTGTAACTTGTAGTAAGTACGCCGGCATGATACATTACCTGTTGCTGCGCTAAATGAAGTGAATTAAAATACTCTGACTTCTCGTAATAAGGATAATCGACTGATACGGCTTTTGTAAGAACCTGCGATGAAAGATAATCGATCACCAATTGCTGTTGCACAGTTTGAATATCTGTAAGTACCTGCTGAATACCAGCCTGCAATAGTTGAATAATGACCAATGTGATCAATGCATAAATAAAATCTGTTCTTCCTGCCTGTTGATACTGCGTAACAATATCAATGATCTCTTTTATATACCACAAGCTCAGCAAAGGCAACAGGGAAAGAACAAGCGAAAGTGCCAGGTTGTAGATGGCATATTGTTTACTGGCTTTCCAGGTGATCCTGAAGCCATTTGAAATATCGTAAAAAAGAGATTTGATCATGAGGTACGTCTGAAAACTACAAATAAACGATAGAAGCTGCAAGCAATGAAATAAGATTCATCAAGACTGCTTCCTGCCGGAGATCGCTTTAGCGAAAACTCGAAAAGGCCTTGCGATGCTGAGAAGCGATATGGGTAGTTTTATTGAAGCTGCATTATTCAGATCGTTATCCGTAGGTAAGAGGGAATAAAAAGCTGAACGGAGAAGAAAATTTATTTTACCTCGCAAGTTGTCCTGTGCTGCTGTAGAACGTTTTAAAAATTTTATGTCAGAAGGTAGAAAACTAATGATGTCAAGCGGAATAGACAATACAGCATTTATTTGCTGATCATTTAATTTATACCTGATAACATAATCTGATTTTATTCCCAGGAGTAACTCGGTTAACTGAAAGGCTGCATCCATTTTTTTTCTACAGCTAAAATCGTTTGCTATTTCTGCGATCAATTGATGATCTAACTGTTTGTCTTTTTTATGAAGCAGGCAGGCAATGTCTGTAAGATATTTGAATTTTACACCCAGGTCTTTAATAAAATGATTGGAGACAACTGCTAAAAAATCACCAGTTGGTTCAAGGGTATTGAATTCAAGATTTTTGATCATCACTTTATTTCTCCTGGTATTAAAGAATTCAAATCCCGGATAATCTCCAATATAATAGTTCAACAGTTTCCAATGCAATTCAACTGAATAACCGGATCTTGTTTTTGCCGGTGCTGTATAAACGATCTCTTTAAAATATTTTCTATAGTAATTTATATAGGATGAAGGCACAGCCAGCTTGGGACTAAAGCTTTTGTCTCGTAATACCTTCTCAGCGTTTAATACAGTAGATGATGAAATAAGCAGATCAATATCTGTGCTTTCCCTTAGGCCAGAATTGCCATAATATATTGCTGAGAAAGTTGTTCCTTTAAAAGGAATGGCATCGATGCCTTCTTTTTTTAAGCTGGTGATCACATCATGGCAAATAGCGAACTGTTCAAGGCTTCGAAGTTGATTCTCCAGGTAAAATTGTTTCAGCTTGGTCAATAAGCTTTCTTCAACAACAAGTTGATGTTCCTGTATAACATGGTATAAAAAAGGACGAATATTATGTGCACTGGCAATCTTCCAGGTAATGTCACTGTCAACATTCGTTTCGTTCAAATATTTTTCTAATTCCTCTTTTGTAGAAGTATTGAAGTATAACCTGCACAGCAAAATGATCAACACCTGTTCGCTTGTGAACATTTGTTTCAGTTTTGCTGTGGGGTACATATTCAGATTTGCCGCTAAGTAAAAGCAATTTCAGCAGGTAAAACATAGTTAATTTGCAGTGTTATGCGTATCATATCTTATAATGTTAATGGAATTCGCTCTGCCGTGAGTAAAGGATTTATCGATTGGCTGAAAACTGATCCTGCAGATATCATTTGCCTGCAGGAAGTAAAAGCAGAACAAAGCCAGCTTGATGTAAAGCCTTTTAATGAACTTGGTTTTGAGGTATACTGGTTCTCTGCACAAAAGAAAGGCTATAGCGGAGTAGCAGTTTTTACGAAGATCGATCCGGAGAATGTTTTTTATGGCAATGGAATTGAGCAAAGCGATTATGAAGGAAGAGTGATCAGGCTGGATCTTGGTGAAGTAACTTTATTGAACGTTTATTTTCCTTCGGGAACCATGGGAGAGATTCGACAAACCTATAAATACCAGTGGCTGGATGAGTTCATGGCTTATTTAGATGAACTGAGAAAGACCCGTCCAAAACTCATCATTTGCGGTGATTACAACATTGCTCACCAGGAGATCGATATACACAATCCCAAAGGCAACCAGAAAACTTCAGGATTTTTGCCGGAAGAAAGAAACTGGATGACAAAATTTCTCAGCAATGGTTTTGTTGACAGCTTCCGTCATGTTCATCCAGAAAGAAAAGATAGTTATAGTTGGTGGAGCAGGAGATTTCCTACAGTAAGAGCTCAGAATAAAGGATGGAGAATTGATTACATTACCGTTACTGATAACCTGAAAGAAAATATTGTAAATGCTGAGATTTATCCTGATGTGCAGCATAGTGATCACTGCCCCATTTTCATGGAACTAAAAACCAATTAAAATGTTTATTTATAATGTTACGCTTAAGATCGATCACAGCATTCATGAAGAATGGGTGAAGTGGATGAAAGAAGAACATTTGCCTGATGTAATGAAGACCGGTTGTTTCGAAAAATACCAGTTTGTAAAGTTGTTGGATGTTGATGAATCTGAAGGCCCAACTTATGCAGCACAATATTTTGCCATTAGTAAAGCCCAATACAATCGTTATATAGATATGTATGCCGCAAAGCTAAGGCAGGATGGAATGAATAAATGGGGCAATAAGTTCATTGCATTTCGTACGTTGATGGAAGTGATAGAATAGTTGAGTTATTTGTTGCAGTTGAAGTGTGCGACGCAACAACAGGTTAATAGCAGCACTTGAGCTTGCTAAATAATTATGCTAAAAAATATTTTAATCTGCCTGCTATGATCTATACTCACAAAGGATTATAGCGAAATGATTACGAACAAAAAAACACAAAATAGTTTTGCTGCTTGGTAAAAGCGGATAAATTTGCCGTCTCAGATAAAATCAAAAAAATCATACACCATGAACAAAGCTGAATTGGTTGCTCAACTTGCTGAAGAAGCAGGCATCACCAAAACCCAGGCTAACGCTGCTTTAGATGCATTTGTTGACAATGTTACCAAAACATTGAAGAAAGGCGACAAAGTAACTCTAGTTGGTTTCGGTACTTTCTCTGTTTCTAAGAGACAAGCTCGTACTGGACGTAACCCTCAAACCGGTGAAACGATCAAGATCAAGGCTAAAAAAGTTGCTCGTTTTAAAGCTGGTAAAGAATTAAGTGGTAAGCTCTAATTCTATTAAACTCATTTAAGTCCCATCAATTCCGTTGGAAGACGATGGGATTTTTTATTTTTGTCGTTCATCAATAAAATTTCAACTCATGGGAAGAGGAGATAAAAAAACAGCAAAAGGAAAGCGTTTCAAAGGTTCTTTCGGTAAAAGCCGTCCGGCAACAGCTACTAAAAAGAAAGCTGGTGTTGTAAAAAAAGAAAGCTAATTCAGGTTGATATGTTGAATAGTTGATTGGTATTTGAACTGATCAACTGTTCAACCCATTCAACTTCCTAAGGAGCCAATCTTTCAATTTTCCAACCTTCACTGTTTCTCGTATAAAGAATTCTATCGTGTAAACGGCTCGGTCTGCCCTGCCAGAATTCAATTTTAGTTGGTTTTACAACATAACCACCCCAATAAGCAGGACGTTCGATCTGCTGACCTTTAAACTGATCTTTTAATTCTAAAAACTTGTTCTCTAAATATTCCCTGTTAGCGATCACACGGCTTTGTGGTGATGTCCATGCTCCAATCCTGCTGCCTTCGGGTCTTGAATTAAAATAGGCATCATTTTCTACTGCATCAGCTTTTTCAACAATACCTTCTATACGGATCTGCCTTTCCAATTCTTTCCAGAAAAAAAGCAGGCAAACTTTCGGGTTCTCAGCAAGCTGTTGCCCTTTTAAACTTTCATAATTGGTAAAGAATACGAATTCATCTTTGGTATAATCTTTCAATAAGATCGTTCTCGCCAAAGGATTTCCATGCTTGTCTGCAGTAGCAACGGTCATGGCATTCACTTCGTAGATATCGCTTTGCACTGCTTCATTCCACCAGGTAGTGAACTGATCCATAGCATCAGCTTTAACATCTGTTTCACTTAATGATTTAAGCTTATAATCATTCCTCAAATTGGCGATCTCAGAATTCATAGTAGATTTTTACTCCGCAAAACTAATTTATTGCCAGTGTCTCAAGTCTGACATATCTCATAATTACCGGTTTGTGGTAAAAGTCAATGCCTGCAATCATTTGGCAGAGCCGTAATACTTGGCTAATTTGCAGCCCGAAAGGCGGATTTGTTTATTGTTCAGCCACGAATCGAACTAATAAACGCAAAGAAACTTCACATCGTTTCCCACACGTTTAATTAGTTATAAAGTATTGCACCAGCTGATGTTTTCCATAGCATCGACTGTTGTGTCACTCACTTGTACGTTCCGAACAATGAGCAACAACCCACCTTCTCTTTAACATTCAACTGTATGAAGTCAATTCAACAATTACTGCAGGAACGCATTCTCATCATCGATGGAGCAATGGGAACAATGATCCAGCGTCATAAACTGGAAGAAGCAGATTATCGTGGAGAAAGATTCAAAGATTATCCTTCTGATCTTAAAGGCAATAACGATTTGTTGTGTCTAACACAGCCAGATATCATCAAAAATATTCACCTGGAATATTTAAAAGCCGGAGCAGATATTATTGAAACCAACACCTTCAATGCACAGAAAGTTTCGTTGGCTGATTACAACATGCAATCACTTGCTTACGAGATGAATGTTGCTGCTGCAAAATGTGCAAAGGATGCAGTGCAAGAGTTTAACTCACCAGAACCCAAATTTGTTGCAGGTGCTTTAGGGCCTTTGAATAAAACCTTGTCACTTTCACCCGATGTAAACAATCCGGGATTTCGTTCCATCACTTTCGACGAAGCTGTTGAGGCTTACTATGAACAAATTAAAGGGTTGGTAGATGGTGGAGTAGATATCATCCTTATCGAAACCATATTCGATACACTCAATGCAAAGGCTGCCATTTTTGCAACAAAAAAATTATTCAGAGATTCCGGTAAGCAATTACCAATCATGATCAGTGGCACGATCACCGATGCTTCCGGAAGAACATTAAGCGGACAAACATTAGAAGCCTTCTATACTTCCATTGCTCATGCAAAACCATTAAGTGTTGGATTGAATTGTGCTTTGGGTGCAAAAGAGATGAGACCACACATCGAAGAGTTGAGCCAGATCGCCGGATGTTATACTTCGGCTTATCCAAATGCTGGTTTGCCAAATGCTATGGGTGAATATGATGAGCATCCTTCAGACACAGCGCACTTTATCGAAGAATGGGCGAAAGAAGGTTTTGTAAATATCGTTGGCGGATGTTGTGGTACAACACCGGATCATATTCGTCATATCGCTGAACATGTAAAGAGTATAAAGCCAAGACCATTGCCTGTTTTGGAAGAATCCTTTTCTTGAACCACGAAGACACAAAGCCACTAAGAAACACAAAGATGTACTCCAAACTTTCTGAACGAGAAGAATATTTAGCAAGTCAGATCGTTGATATTGCTTTTAATATTCATAAACAATTAGGACCAGGTTTGCTTGAGAGTGTGTATTCCAAATGCTTTTATTATGAACTGCAGAGGAGGGAAATTCCTTTTGAAAGAGAGAAAGCTGTTCCGATTATTTTTAATGACTTAAAAATTGATGATGGCTTGAGACTTGACTGTTTAATAGAGAATTCAATTATTATAGAGTTCAAAGCTCAGGAGAACTATCATCCAGTTTGGGATGCTCAGCTAATGAGTTACTTAAAACTTACAAATAGACGATTAGGATTTCTAATCAATTTCCATGTTCCATTAATTAAAGAAGGCATCAAAAGAATTATCATCTAAATCTTAGTGCCTCTTTGTGTCTTCAAAAAACAAAACAAAATGGCTACGATCAAACCATACTTACGCTTATCAGGACTTGAACCTTTAGTTGTTCGTCCAGAAACAAACTTTGTGAACGTTGGTGAAAGAACCAATGTAACAGGCTCGAAAAAATTTGCAAGACTTGTACGTGAAAACAAATACGAAGAAGCATTGTCTGTTGCACGCCAGCAGGTAGAGAATGGTGCACAGATACTCGATGTGAACATGGATGATGCATTGCTTGACGGTGTTCAGGCAATGACAACCTACCTGAATCTTTTGCAAAGTGAACCAGACATTGCCAAGATCCCGATCATGATCGACAGCTCTAAGTTCGAGATCATTGAAGCAGGATTGAAATGTGTACAGGGCAAGTGTATTGTGAACTCTATTTCTATGAAAGAAGGAGTAGAAAAGTTCAAAGAACAAGCAATCATTTGCCAGGCTTATGGTGCTGCAGTTGTAGTGATGGCTTTTGATGAAGCCGGACAAGCAGATACATTACAAAGAAGGGTAGACATCTGTACAAAAGCCTATGATATCCTTGTGAATAAAGTTGGTTACGATCCACAAGACATCATCTTCGATCCAAACATCTTTGCTGTGGCAACTGGTTTGGAAGAACATAATAATTATGCTGTCGATTTTATAGAAGCCACCCGTATCATCAAGCAAAGAATGCCTTTGGCAAAGGTCAGTGGTGGTGTAAGTAATCTTTCTTTCTCTTTCCGTGGAAATGACCATGTGAGAGAAGCGATGCATTCAGTATTCTTATTCTATGCTATTAAGGCTGGAATGGATATGGGTATTGTGAATGCAGGTCAGTTGGTTGTATATGATGAGATAGAACCGGAGTTGAGACAATTGTGTGAAGATGTGATCCTTAACCGAAATAACGATAACAATCAGGCAACAGAAAAACTTATCGCTTTCGCCGAAACTGTAAAAGCAAAAGGTAAAGCAGAAGTAAAAGATGAGGCCTGGAGAAATACTTCCGTTGAAGAAAGACTGAAACATGCTTTAGTGAATGGCATCACAGATTACATCGAAGCTGACACAGAAGAAGCCCGTCAGAAATATCCGAAGCCACTGGATGTAATTGAAGGCCCGTTAATGGCAGGAATGGATGTAGTGGGTGACCTTTTTGGAAGCGGAAAAATGTTTTTGCCCCAGGTTGTGAAAAGTGCAAGGGTGATGAAGAAATCTGTTGCAGTGCTTACTCCTTTTATTGAAGCAGAGAAAGAAGAAAGAAGGCAAGCTCACCTTGCTGCCGGAACAGTGAATGAAGAAGGGGCCGGTGCTGCAAAAGTTTTGATGGCAACAGTGAAAGGTGATGTGCATGATATCGGGAAGAATATCGTTGGTGTAGTGCTTGGCTGTAATGGTTATGATGTGATTGATATGGGTGTGATGGTTCCTGCTGATAAGATCTTGGATGCTGCCCAGAAAGAGAATGTAGATATCATCGGTTTGAGTGGACTTATAACTCCGTCATTAGATGAAATGGTGCATGTGGCTCACGAGATGAAACGTAGAGGAATGAATCAACCTTTGCTGATTGGCGGAGCTACTACTTCACGAATGCATACTGCTGTGAAAATTGCTCCGGCCTATGATAATGGTGTGGTGCATGTGCTAGATGCATCGAGAAGTGTGACTGTTGCAGGATCATTGTTGAGCAAAGAACAAAAGCCAGAATTTCTTTCCGGCATCAAAACCGAATATGAAAAACTGAAGAAAGATTTCGAAGGAAAGAAAACTGCAAAACAATATTTATCATTCAAAGAAGCCCAGCAGAATAAAGTAAAGATCAACTGGAGTAATTACCAGCCTCCGGTTCCAACTTTCACCGGTACAAAAGTGTTCGACAACTTCGATCTGAATGAACTAAGAAATTACATCGACTGGCAACCCTTCTTCATTGCCTGGGAAATGCATGGAAAGTTTCCTGCAATACTCAGCGATTCCGTTATTGGTGCTGAAGCAACGAAGTTGTACAATGATGCCAATGCTTTACTTGATAAGATCATCTCAGAAAAATGGTTAACTGCAAAAGGAGTTGTAGGTTTTTGGGAAGCGAGTGCAAGTGATGATGATACAATAGAAGTCAAAAGTCAAAAGTCAAAAGTCAAACTCGAGAGCCTTAGGCAACAGGTGAAAAAAGCAGAAGGACAACCAAACATTGCATTATCTGACTTTATTAAACCAGCATCCGGCAACGAGCATCCAGATCACATCGGTGCATTCTCAGTAACCATCCAGGGAATTGACGAACACATTAAACGTTTCCAGGAACAGCATGACGATTATAACAAGATCATGTTGCAGGCCTTAGCCGATCGATTGGCAGAAGCATTTGCAGAATACCTCCACGAGAAAACCAGAAAAGAACTTTGGGGTTATGCTAAAGATGAGAACCTGACAAATGAACAACTCATCAAAGAGTCATACCAGGGAATTCGTCCGGCTCCAGGTTATCCTGCTTGTCCGGACCATACAGAGAAATACAAACTGTTTCAACTTTTAGGTGGAGAAGAGACAACCGGTATTCATCTTACCGAATCACTTGCTATGTACCCTGCAGCATCTGTTTGTGGATGGTATTTTTCTCATCCGCAAAGCCAGTATTTTGGTGTGGGAAAGATCCAGCAAGACCAGTTACAGGATTATGCAAGGCGCAAAGGCATGAGCATGGACGAAGCAACAAAATGGTTGAGACCGATATTGGAATAATTAAAAATTTTGATTTCGTTCTTTTAGCATTCTTTCAAAATCCTTTGCAACGAGTAATCCTCGCAAGAGTATTATGACTGCTGCGAGTCTAAATACTACGCCTCTAAAAATATTAAATTCACTGGTGGCGATCTCTAGAATCATCAATAAAAAATAAAGGATCAGGGCTATGAGAATTCCTGTAAATGGAGATTCTTTTGAAAGAAAGCCTAATGCTGCAAATATTCCACCTATAGCTATACCTATACCAATATTTCTAAGCATGTCTTCTGAAGGATTTCTCAATTCAGATACAACAGAAATTGCGATATAGAGAAAGGCAATAACGAACATAGATATTCTTGCCAACCAAATTTTGCTTTCTAAGTGTTGCATAGGGGTAATTTATACACCTAAACTACAACTTACGTTAATTCGCTGCTGCAGCTTTTGATTTATCAGCCGGTGGTTCAGGGAAGTTGAATTTGTTCTTTTTACGCTTTGACCATGGCTTATAATTCTTTTCCATGTAATGATTGATGTGATCTATTGCTTCATCATAATCATCAGTAAGCAATACCAGCTTCATATCTTCAGGTGAGATCGTTCCTTCATTCGCCATGAACATGATGTAATCCATGAGTGGCTGGTAATATTCTTTTCCAAATAAAACGATCGGGAACTGGGTGATGGTTTTTGTTTGCACCAATGTGAGTGTTTCAAAGAACTCATCCATTGTTCCAAAACCACCCGGCATGATGATGAAAGCATACGAATACTTGATCAGCATCGTTTTTCGTACAAAAAAATACTCAAAAGTAAACGAGCAGCTCAGGTAAGGATTCTCATGCTGTTCAAACGGAAGCTTGATGTTCAGTCCAACGGTTTTACCACCATTCTCAAATGCTCCACGGTTAGCAGCTTCCATAATTCCGGGCCCGCCACCCGTCATTGTAGTAAGGCCCAGCCCGGCAATTCGTTTACCGATCTCTCTTGCTGCAATGTAATGTTTGTGGTTCTCTTTAAATCTTGCTGAGCCAAATACCGTTACACACGGACCAACGTTGTGCAACACCTTAAAAGCTTTCATAAACTCCCAGAAAACCTTGTAGGCAAATCGCAGTTCAAACTGCTTTGGTTTAGGACCTTCGAGAAATGTTTGTTCTTTGGCAGGAATTACCTGCTTTCCAATCTTTTGATTATCATCCATGAAAGTAAAGTTCGGGATATTATGTACTCAACTTTCGTGCTACTATTAAGCTTACCTTCCCTGACTTACTAGACTCTTGTACTGTAGTAACTTTATTAAGTCTGACTAACTGTAAAAGTTCAAGAATAGCGTAAGCTCCATTAGCTGGAAGCAGCTCTTGATAAGATGGGTGTTAGCGTACTATAGGGTGTTAACGCAGTACTGAGCAATAACATGCAAATTCGAAGCTCTATAAGTACTCTATAGGAGCTCTATATGTACTCTATACATGCTCTATAGGTTGGTGGGAGATGCTGATAATCATTGCGTTTGTTTCTTGAGGCACGAATGAAGGCTGTAGCAATCCGCTAATCTTTCACTTCACATACACATCTAAAGCCAAGCCATGCTTCAGGCTTAGTATAAGATTGTTGATTTTGGATTTTACACTCTTCGAGAAAGGAATTATAATTTCCACCTTTGGCTATTCCCTTTTCTGAAATCATTTCAGAGACATTGCCAATCATATTATAAAGGCCGTAGCCATTGGGTAAATAAGCTGTTAATGGTGAAGTAAGTGCAGACCTTTCCACTTCATTACTAATTGAATGTTTCTTCTTAGTTGTTTCATATTTATAGTTAAATAATCTAGAACCTTTCCAGACTCCCTTTCTTGCTATGGTGTCTTCATAACCATAAGGGTATTCAGCAATATTCAATTTTCCAGCAGCTGCAAGTTCCCATTCTTCTTTAGTAGGCAACCGGTATAAGTAGTGCTTACCTGGAAAAGGGTTTAATGTTGGATCTTTCATAAACAATTCATTTACCCGATCACTTCTCCATTTGCAAAACGCTACTACTTGTTCATAGCTGATTCCAACCACAGGATAAAAGTTGAAAGAAGGATGATTGTGATAGTACTTTGAAAATGGAGAGCTTTCACCCCAAACACTAGTGTCCTGGATCATTTTCCGATAAGAAACAGTGTCATGTTTTATGCCTAATGTCCATGATTGAAGAAACTCTCTCCAATGCACATTTCCTATTTCCGTTTTGTCAATGAATAAATTGTCTTTTAGGAAGACAGTTCCAGGAGGAGCTTTTAACCTTTTCGGTTTGAATGAAAAGGAGAATAGGGTAACTATTGCTATCAATACCAAAATTATAGCTCTGAACATCTATTAAAGTTACGCATTGCTGAACAGAATTCCGAACGTACAAGTGAGTGACACAACAGACGAGGCTATGAAATACTAAAGCTGGTATCAAAACAACTTTCCCTGCTCTCCAGGTCTTCTGAACAAGCTGCAATCAAGCCCCAACCTTTCATGATTCAATCCATACTTCTCTGTGTACTTTCTGTACTGCATGGCTACCATTTCTGCGATGTTGCCTTCGCCTCTCATTCTAACACCCCAACGACTGTCATTCACTTTTCCGTTGTGACTGCCTTCGATAAAATGCCACACCTTATCTGCACGATCAGGAAAGTTTTTATACAACCAATCATGAAACAACAACTTGATAGCACCGTTCAAACGTATATACGTGTAAGCTGAGAATGTTGCTCCGGCATTGCTGGCTGCTTTGATAATGTCGTGCATTTCATGTTCGTTCAAACCTGGTATCATCGGGCCTAACATAACACCCATTCTTACACCTTCTTTCGCCATTTCTTCGATGAGTTTGAGCCGTTGTTTTCCTGTGGTGGTTCGTGGTTCCATTACTCTTCTTAAGTCTTCGTTGAAAGAAGTTATGGATACAAGAATAGAAACGATGTTCTTTCGTCCCATTTCACCCAGCAGGTCTTTATCTCTTAGCATTCCTGCATTCTTGGTGATCATTCCCACAGGTTGGTTGAATTCATTGCACACTTCGAGCAAGCCTCTTGTGATGCGAAACTTTTTTTCTGCAGGCTGATAACAATCTGTGTTTCCACTTAAGCCGATAGGCACACATTCCCATTTAGGATTCATGAGAAATTTTCGAAGTAGTTCAGGTGCGTTTTTCTTTACGATGATCTTTCTTTCGAAATCGATCCCTGCACTCCAGCCCCAATATTCAAAACTGTTTCTTGCATAACAGTAGATGCAACCATGTTCACAGCCCTGGTAAGGATTCATGCTGTACCACATACCAACATCCGGACTGTCGACCTTGTTCACAATACCTTTTGCATTGTCTTCGAAATATTGTGTTTCTACGTTTGGTTCTGTCCAGTCGTCTATTGCTTCTATGTGTTCTCTTACTTTCTGGTTCTTGAGAAACTTATTTGGCGTGTTGAATTGTGCTCCTCTGCCTTTTATATAGCCCCCATCCCCTGAAGGGGAGTGATTAATTTGATTATCCATTTTTCGATTGTTATGTTGTTCCTGAATTGGTGAAGGTGTTTGACACTTTGGAAGTGTCTGACACCTGCGATTTGTTTTTGCCACGCATTACAGATTCACGGATTTTATTTAATTCTAATTCGTGGAAATCTGTGTAATTCGTGGCTGATTTATTTTACTTCTCTCAATTCATTCCATCTGGTGGTGTAGCGTGGACTGATAAAATCCTGTCGCATCTTCCAATTTTTTTCGGTTCCCGCTGAGGCGTATTTGATGATGTCGTCTCTCATGCTGAAGTTGATGTTGTCGAGCATATTCATCAGCCACCGGCTTTGATTACTTGCTGCAGACTTGAACAGGTTTGCCTGGATGGATGTATCGGGGACCAATCCACTCAGCATCACTCCGGCCTTACTGTATCTTTCTCCATCTTTATACACTTTTTCTGCAAGCGCCATGGCAGGTTTAATAAGTTCATGCGTTAATGAAGTAGGCGAATAAAGTGTTTGATATCTTGTTCTTGGATAGCCTCCATGCCGGTAATCTGCTGATCCGCTTTGTTGTTTCGGAACGACGAACACACTGATGAGGCTTGCTGCACTATGTTGCCTCCTGAGTTTTTCTGCTGCTCTTGCTGTGTAAGTGGCAACAGCTTCTTTTATGTCTTTAAGATCACTTACTGCAGCGCCGAACATTCTTGTAGTGGCGATCATCTTTTTGTTCACCAGCGGATCTCTCATTTCAATTGAATGCTTACCGTTCAATTCCTGAATCATTCTTACTCCGATCACTCCACCAAGGTTGGCTCTTGCCCATTCTTCGTTCATGTGTTTCAGTTCCCATGCTGTGTGAATGTTCCAGTCCATCAACTTTAAAGCGTAACGTCTGCCGATTCCCCAGAGATCTTTTACGTGTGTTCTTTGTAGTGCATCTGCTGTTGCTTCATCGGTATCAAGCACCCAGGTTTTAGAAGCCACTCTGAGTTTCTTTGATAAACGATTGGCTACTTTAGAAAGCACTTTTGTTTTGCCCACACCAACAGATACTGAAACACCGGTCCACTGTTCTACTACATCTCTTATATGTGCTGCACATTGGTGAAGCTCTTCAACAGGAATGTGTGTGAGATCAAGGAAAGCTTCATCAACAGAATACACTTCTACATTTTCTTCTCCTACCAAATATTTAAGTGTATCCATTACTCTCCTGCTGAGATCTCCGTATAAATTGTAGTTGGAGGAGAATGTTGAGATGCCATTCTGTTCAATGATGTCTTTTGCCTGGTAATACGGAATAGCCATGTCGATCCCATAGTTTTTTGCTTCGTTACTGATGGAGATAATGCATCCATCATTATTGCTAAGTACAACAACAGGTTTCTCTTCCAGGTCTGGACGAAATACTCTTTCGCAGGAGCAGTAGAAAGAGTTACAATCGACAATGGCTTTCATAAAAACAGAAATTTTTCTAATTGCACGAATCACACGAATTGGGAATGTTGAACCACTAAGACACGAAGTCACGAATTTCCACAAAGCTCTTCGTGTGCCTTTGTGTTCTTTGTGTCTTTGTGGTTTTCTTTTGATGAATAATGAACAATCAGTACAAGAGTGCGACGCAACAGAAGCTTGATAGCAGTACCGGATTCTGGTTAATGATGTTTCTTTTTCTTCGCCGGCGTTCGGTGATGATCGAGTAAACCTTTTTCGAAGATGTGGATGACACAGGTGACCAATCCAAATGGATTGAACTGGGTAAACTCACCAACTTCGATGGGTTCATAGCGACCATTTTCTGCAATGAGAGAAGGACCTTTAATGCCCTGCTGAAAACGACGAACTACGAGGTCTCCGTTCACAGCTGCAACAATGATCTTTCCGTTGGTGGCTTTTAAACTTTTGTCAACGATGAGTACATCTCCGTTCTGAATTCCGGCACCGATCATGGCATCGCCATTCATGCGAAAGAAGAAGGTTGCTGGTTTGTTGTAAATGAGCTGTTCATTCAGATCAATACCACGTTCGGCATAATCGTCTGCAGCAGCTCCAAAGCCTGTTGCATTAGCAGTTTGCACATCCTGCTGCGTAAAATGCCTGGTGCCCTCGTAAGAGGCACTGTAAAAGTTTTCCCATTCCATATAACTTAATTTTGTTCTGCTAAAATAATTAGTATTTTTATGCCAAAGAAAATAGTTTTATGGAGGCGTTAGTTAATTATCCACAACAGTCGTTGTTCAAAGGCAGCATTGTAAAAGAATACCTGCTGGTAGTAAATCCTGAAGCTGATGTATGGCAACAGGTTATGGATGAGAAAACGAATTTCTTTAATGAATATCGTGATGTGAATGCCATCAAAACAAAACCGCATATCACTATCGCTAGTTTTCTTGCAAAGGAAGAAATGGAAGAAATTCTGTTGAGATGGATGCACAGGATCATCAGTACTTACAAAAGTTTTCAGGTATCGCTGAATAATTACAGTGGTTTCCCAACTTCTCAAACACTTTATATAAGAGTGCAGGATCATCAGCCATTTAAACAATTGGCTAAAGAGCTGAAAGTGATCGATGAACTGGTGAGAAGTAATGGGTTACCCAAAGCTCATTTAATCACGAATCCGCACATGATAATTGCAAAGCAATTGGAAAGTACTGTGTATGAAAGAGCGATGATGGAATATTCTAAGAAAGATTTTCATGCCGAGTTCGAAGTGAAAGAGTTGCTGCTGTTAAAAAGAAATAACCAGTTCGACACCTGCCAGCAGGTAAACATTTTTAGACTTCAACCATAATTATGGCACTGACGTATAAAGGACGAATATCAAAGGAGTTTACGTTGCCGGATTTTGGCGATGCGTACGATAAGAAACTGGAGCCTGCAGAGTATATGGTAGTGCTGGCTCCGCATGAAGATCTGTATAATAAGATCATGGAGCTAAAACAGGAGTTCGCAAAAGCATATGAGAATACGATGGCTGTGGCTTTGAAACCGCACATCAGTATTGTTCGCTTTATTCAATATGAAATGAATGAGCTGAAGATTCACAATAAGCTGAAGTTATTGGCTACCGCTTTGCCTGATTTTAAAGTTGACCTGGATGGGTTTGGAAGTTATCCTTCTCACACTATTTATATCAAAGTACAAACGCAGGAACCGATAAAAGCGATCGCAAAGAAGTTGAAAGAAGCGCAATCGTTGATGACGATCAACAAGGAAAACAAACCGCACTTTCTAAATGAACCGCATATTGCTGTTGCAAGAAAGTTGTTGCCCTGGCAGTATGAGAAAGGCTGGCTGGAGTACTCCAACAAACATTTTCATGCAAGTTTTATGGCAGATCAACTGCTTTTTATGAAACGAACAGGTGGAAGTAAAGCCTGGCAGATCATTGACCGACTGA
Organism: Chitinophagaceae bacterium; assembly: GCA_024508725.1. Lineage (GTDB taxonomy): Bacteria > Bacteroidota > Bacteroidia > Chitinophagales > Chitinophagaceae > JAEZDC01. The sequence goes on from JANINS010000003.1 coordinate 1,380,882, forward strand.
AAATGATGAATCTACCTGTGGAAACAAAGCAGGGAGATTTGTTTGCCTAAAGACTGCATCCAAATCCTAAGGAGAAAGGTTTTTTTCAGTAAAATATATGAGAGTGTTTTAATTACACTCTCTTTCTTTGCAGTATAATTCATTTTCTGTGTATCCAATTGTTTACGGATTTTTTTACCTGCTTTCTTTGTTGCCATGGAGAGTATTATACTTCTTCAGCGATTGCATTTATGTGCTGTTATATTATGTGATCGGCTACAGGAAAGATGTGGTGATGAATAACCTGTCTATTGCGTTTCCTGAAAAGACCGAAAATGAGAAGATAAGAATTGCAAAAGATTTTTATCACCAGTTCCTGGATACATTCATTGAAACGATAAAACTGCTTTCTATAAATAAGAAGCAGTTTGCCAGGAGAATCACTACCAATATTGATACGCTGAATAGTTTGTATCCAACTGGCCAGTCTGCAGTATTGGTGTCAGGGCATTTTTTCAATTGGGAATTTGCAAATCTCACCATGTCTGGATTTAGCCCGTATGATTTTGTTGGAGTTTATATGTCGGTCTCCAATAAAGTTTTTGATAAGCTGATGTGTAAGCTCAGGAGTAAGTTTGGAACCAATCTGATCTCTGTGAATGATTTTCGAAAAGAGTATCCTGCTTATAAAGAGAAACAACATGCCATTGGGTTGGTGGCAGATCAAAACCCAACCAATCCTTCAAACGGATTCTGGTATCCATTTTTTGGTAAGATGGCACCATTTGCAAAAGGGCCAGAAAGAACTTCAAAAAGTTTGGACGCTGCTATTGTGATGGTGAATTTTTACAGGAAGAAAAGAGGCTATTATAATATCGAGTGCGAAATTTTAACAACGAAACCCAAAGATTTTGCAGAAGGAGAGATCACTAAAAGGCTGGTGCATTTTGTGGAAGATTGCATCAGGCAAAACCCATCCAATTATCTCTGGAGCCACAGAAGATGGAAGCACCAGTTTGATGAAGAACGGTTCGGACATCTAGTGATTTGATTGTGCAGCCAGCTTTTTGTACTACTAATAAACTTCCGTTGCGTCGCACTCTTGTACTGCAACAAAAAAGGTGAGCTTTTTCCCACCTTAAGTATCGTTAATCATCTTACCATCTTAATTCAGCGCTGCAACGTTCTTTTCAATTTCAAACTTATCAAGCTTCTTGATCTCGTTCCAGCCTCCTAATACATTCCTCAGGTTATGAATGCCTTGTTTCTTTAACATAGAAGCTGCGATCACACTTCTGTAACCACCGGCACAGTGAACATATACATTGTCTGTATCTTCAATGTTAGCCATACTTCCAGGATCAGTTAAGGTGTTAAGCGGAATGTTTACTGCATCTTTAATATGTCCGTCAGCAAACTCTGTTTCCTTTCTAACATCCATGATCACCAGATTGTCATCGAAAGGAATATCCATCAACAATTCATCGGCTTCAACATCAATGATCATATCTGTTGGTTCACCTGCAGCTTTCCATGCTTCAAATCCACCTTCTAAATAACCAACGATTTTTTCAAATCCAACTCTTGCCAAACGAATGATGGTTTCTTTTTCTTTTCCTTCTTCAGTGATCAACACCATCTTCTTATCGAATGGTAATAAGCTGCCAGCCCATTCAGCAAATCTTCCTTCCAGTCCGATGGAAATAGAACCTGGAACAAAACCATTTGTGAATTCTGTTGCTTTACGGGTATCAAGAATGATAAGGTCAGGATCTTTGGTTACTTTCTTAAATTCAGGAATATCTAAAACAGTCAATCCTTTTTCCAAAACATTGTCTAAGCTTTCGTAACCTTCTTTATTGATCTTAGCGTTGATGGGAAAATAATTGGGTGGTGCAGCTAAACCATCAGTCACCGCTTTTACAAAATCTTCTTTTGATGCTTGCTGTAAAGCATAGTTGGTTTGCTTTTGTTCGCCAATTGTGCTAGACGTGTTTGGACCTAAATTTTTACCACAGCTACTACCTGGTCCGTGTGCAGGATAAACAATTACGTCATCAGCCAGCGGCATAATCTTGTTTTGTAAACTAGTGTACATCATACCAGCAAGATCTTCCATCGTAAGGTCAGCACCTTTTTGTGCAAGATCCGGACGACCTACATCTCCAACAAACAAAGTGTCGCCTGTAAACACAGCATGATCTTTTCCATTTTCATCTTTCAATAAATAACAGGTGCTTTCTAAAGTATGGCCAGGCGTATGCAATACTTCAATCGATAACTTACCAACCTTGAAAGTCTCTCCATCTTTTGCAACATGCACATCAAAAGCAGCATTAGTGTTTGGTCCGTAAATGATAGTAGCGCCGGTTGCTTTTGCAAGATCTATATGACCACTTACAAAATCTGCGTGGAAATGTGTTTCAAAAATGTATTTGATCTTAGCATTTCTTTCCTCTGCCATTTGCAGATAAGATTCGATATCTCTTAACGGATCGATGATCGCTACTTCACCTTCACTTTCTATATAGTAAGCTGCTTCACTAAGGCAGCTGGTGTATAATTGTTTTACAAACATGATGTAGGAATTTGTGCAAAGATAATCAGAGTATAAGATAATGCTATGTTATTGCTGGTCAAGGGAGAAAAGTGAGTGAGTATATAAAAGTATATAAAGTAGATAGGGTGAATAGAGAACCACTTAAGTATATAAAGTTGATAAGAATAAAGAAATGAAGTATTGCCGGTGATGATAGATATAGTTTGCCGGGTTGTTGCGTAAAGAACAAAGCCCTGAAGTGTGTGACACAACGGGGCTTAATAGTAATTCCTAGGATCGGACAAATATGATTATCCCACCAATTCGCTTACGAATGCATTAACCTCGTTGATACGAGAATAGTTAACACCATAGTAGATGAACTTACCATCTCTTTCTGTGCTTACAATACCAGCACGACGAAGAATTGCCAGGTGCTGAGAAGCAACAGATTGTTCAAGGCGAAGTTTAACATAGATATCAGTTACTGTCATTTTTTTGTTCTCATCCAACAACTTAACCATTTGCTGGCGAAGCTTATGGTTCATAGCTCTTAAGATCATTGCTGCTTTTTTCATGTGCACAAAATCGATGTGCAAACCATTCTGCTCACCAGCATTCGCTGCATTATGCACTACCAGGGTGGGTTGCTGAGTTGTTGATGTTGTCATTGCGTAAATCATTGGGGTATGTATTTAAGAATTCAAAAATATCATGAATTCTTTCGCTATCGTTCACACTAAAGATATATTAAGAGGTTTTTTAATCAGATTTAAGTTTCGATGCAGGTGTAAAGAACTCTTTAATGTAATATGGTTCGCTGTAAGCCTTATCTGCAAAGGATTTTAACAGATACAACTTTTCTGCAATCGTTTGCATATGACGAGCATCATGTTGTATGTTGAGAAAAAACCCATTATCATTTTTGATAACAGTTTTGAATTTTTCTGAACCACTTCCACTGAAGATGATCTTGTGTTGTTGCAAAAGATCGGTGAAAGAATTCTCATCAAGAATCATTGCTGTTGGTGCAAGAATTGGCTGCAGGGTTTGATCGTAAACGGCAGTAAACACTTCCATTCTTCTTGCATCTATCATTGGACAGAAAAGAGTTGTTGGATGTTGGATGTTGGATGTTGAATGAGATTCACTTATTGCCGCTGTTGCAATTACTTCTAATGTATTGATGAGTATCAGCGGCTTATTTAATGCATAACTGATCCCCTTTGCAGTAGAAAGACCAACACGCAAACCGGTATAACTGCCTGGTCCATTAGAAACGGCTATAGCATCTACATTTGGCAGTTGACAGTTGACAGTTGAAAGTAATTTATGAATTGCCGGTTGAATAAATGCTGCATGATCTTTTTGATTGGGATTGGATTCTATTGCTAGTAATTCTCCATCTTTTGACAGGCAAACACTTGCATGTTCTGTAGCGGTATCTATGTTCAGGATCAATGCCATTATGCAATTGTTTTGAGCTCTTGTTCTAAAGCGGGTGCTACCCAATAACGGTTATCTGTTTCGCCAAGCTTTTTTAATAATCTATATATATTATGTAAGCCGATCTTTTCACTCCATTCAAATGGTCCGTATGGATAATTGGTTCCCAACTTCATAGCGATATCAATATCCTTTTTTGAACTTACCTCATCACCTAAAGCAAAATATGCTTCGTTAATGATCATGGAAATCGTTCTTGGAGCGATCATCCCGGGAATATCAGGTACTTCCTGATATTTGAAACCTATCGTTTCTAAGATTTGTTTTGCCAATTGGTCTTTTAAAACAACTTCAATTACATCTCGTTGTAAAAAACCATTCCATGCATTGATGCGTGAAAAGTTTAACGGTAATTCTTCTGAAGCTTTTATAACTGCATTTGCAAAAACCGTTTTGTGTGTAATATCAGGAAATGCAGATCCATATTCTTCAAAACTGAGATCGAAATAAGCATCAGCATCAGGAACATTTGTTTCAACCCATATCAATTCTATAGCAGTAGATATTTGCTTTGATAACCATTCTTCTTTTTGTTGAGGTGTTGCTTTTATTGCGATTCTCATATTCAACTTTGAATGGGCAAAAATAGGTTGGAGAGTTGATGGAAATTCATTCAATTTGCCTTTACTAAATGCTCAGTATGAAACAGATCATTAAAACAGATAAAGCACCTGCACCTATCGGGCCTTACAACCAGGCTGTAAGAACAGGAGAAAACTTATACATCAGCGGACAAATTCCAATGGATCCGGCAACGAATGAACTGGTGCAAGGTTCTATAAAAGAGGAAGCTGATATGGTGATGAAGAATCTGAAAGCAATACTTGATGAAGCGAAACTTACTTTTGAGCATGTTGTGAAAACAACGATCTTTTTAACGGATATGAGTTTGTTTACTGAGGTGAACGAAGTGTATGGCTCTTATTTTAAAGGTGATTTTCCTGCACGTGAAACTGTTGCCGTGAAAGGATTGCCCAGAGGTGTGAACGTGGAGATCAGTATGATCGCTGTGGTTAATTTATAACTTCTGCTATATAATGCGTAACGAACGATGCTGTCTCGTTTGGTTCGATCATTCTCAACCCAATTTTGTTATTAAAGCAATCCGGCGCACCACTTAAACATTCCAAAGCAATACTTCTTCTATCATCAGGAGTATATATTTGGAAATATGGATAAGAAGCTTCCGGTAAAATGGTGAGCTTCAACTTTTCGCTGCTTAGTATAGCTTTAGGCTGTGCTTTACTTTGATCCAGTACAAAACAATTATCCAGGAAAACACCATCCATGTATGCCTTCGATCTGAACTTTTCGTAAGACATCATTTTGCCTGTAGGAATAAGTGTTTCATCAAACTCCACCATTTCACTGGTATCTATTTGCAAATAACATTCATCAATACTGGTATCAAGCGAAAAATAAGGATGCCATCCATCCATGTAGGGAATAGCAAAAGCGTTTGTATGACTTACTGATGTTTTTACAGTCAACATATTTCCTTCCGAAAGTTTATATGCAACTTCAAGATCGAACTCCCAGGGATATCCATTATCTGAACCATCGTAATGATGTGTGAGAATGATTGAAGCACTTTCCTGGTCTGTAATACTTTCTTTGATCTCGAAAACAGCATCGTATAATAATCCATGCATTGCATGTTTGCCTAAGTAGTTCTTTTCTACCTGGAATTCTTTTCCATGGAAATGAAATTTACCATTATTCAATCTGCAGGCAAACGGACTGAGTTTCGCACTTTTAAAAAATGGCTTCAGATCGTCTTTTGCTTGTTCGGGAGATGAAAATGCAGCTACTATATTAATGATTGTGTTTTCAAAAGGAAAGCGATAGGCATTCAGGATGGCACCAAAAGCAAAGACCTCTGCTTCAAACTTTGTTTTAGTGTTTCTGAGAGTGATCTTTTGATGATTCAGCGTATCATCTACCAGTATTTCGTAAGCCATAGTTCAAATTCGGGCTGAAAGATAAGTTAGATTGGGTGAGCCAGGTTTGCTGCCTGAAAATATGCAGTAGAATTGTGCAACGTAACGAACGAGCCCTACATTTACAGCTAAAATCATAAGAATATAAATTTTAAGGCAATTTTTATACTGATTTTCAAACCTTTGTAAAGACATTGTTGAAAATAGTTCTTCAATTCCTTGGTAAATCCGATGCATCAGCCCACCTTTGCCACCCGTTTAAAAATAGCGGAACTTTTGCCTGGATAGGGGCAGAAGAATTTTCAAACTCCCGATGCAAGTCGGAAAATTTTCAAAATGAGCAAATTACATTTCACAACCAAGCATGCGAACGAGGCTACCGTACAGCGTAACTGGTACGTTGTGGACGGTACTAATCAAACCGTTGGTCGTATGTCTTCGAGAATTGCTTCTGTTCTTCGTGGAAAGAACAAGACTTATTACACACCACATGTAGATTGTGGTGACTATGTTATCATCATCAATGCTGACAAGATCCAGTTCAGCGGTAACAAAATGGATGAGAAAGTTTACATCAACTTCTCTGGCTACCCGGGTGGTAAAAAAGAAGAGGTTGCAAAAGACCTTTTAAAGCGTCGTCCTGAAGTGATCCTTGAAAGAGCGATCAAAGGCATGCTTCCTAAGAACCGTTTGGGAAGAAAGATGTACAAGAAGTTGTTCGTTTATGCCGGTGACCAACATCCGCACTTTGCACAACAGCCTAAAGAGTTGAAATTCTAATTAAACATTCAAATTCCAAATCATTATAAATGGAAAAGCAAAAAAATGCAGTTGGTCGTCGTAAAGAAGCTGTTACCCGTGTTTTCATTAGCAAGGGTGATGGTAAGATCACTGTAAACGATAAAGACTATAAAAATTACTTTCCACTGGTTTATTTACAAAACCAGGTTGAAGTGTCTCTGAAAACTGCTGATGTTTTCGGCAAATTCGATGTTGTTGTTAATGCACAAGGTGGTGGTTTAAAAGGACAAGCTGAAGCTACCAAACTGGCCATCGCAAGAGCATTATTAGAAGTGAATCCTGAATTCCGTCCGGCGTTAAAAGCTGCTGGATTGCTGAAAAGAGATCCACGTAGCGTTGAAAGGAAGAAATTCGGTCATAAGAAAGCAAGAAGAAGCTTCCAGTTCAGCAAACGTTAATGAATTTGAGATTTGGCATTTGAGATTTTAAATGCCGATCTCTCGATATCAAATTATAAATATCAAATTTCAAATTAATAAGATGGAAAATAACACTTCACTTCAACATCAACTCCTCGAGGCAGGTGTACACTTTGGTCACCTGAAGAAGAAGTGGAATCCTAAGATGTTACCTTACATCTTCGCTGAGAAGAAAGGTATTCACATCATCGACCTCAACAAAACTGTTGATGGTTTACAGGAAGCTGCTGCTGCAATGAAACAAATTGCAAAAAGCGGTAAAAAGATAATGTTCGTTGCAACTAAAAAGCAAGCGAAAGAGATCGTTAGCGAATGTGCTAAAAGAGTTAACATGCCTTACGCAACTGAAAGATGGTTGGGTGGGATGCTTACCAACTTCAACACGGTTCGTAAAAGCGTGAAGAAAATGCAGAGCATCGAAAAAATGCTTAGCGATGGTAGCGCTGAAAGCTTAACAAAGAAAGAGCGTCTTACTTTAAGCCGCGACAGAGACAAGATGGAAAAAGTATTGGGTGGTATCTCTCAATTGGGAAGATTACCGGCTGCTTTGTTCCTTGTTGATATCAATCACGAGCATATTGCATTGGCTGAAGCTAAGCGTTTGGGTATCTCAACTTTTGGTATGGTTGATACTAATAGCGATCCTAACAAAGTTGATTTCGCCATTCCTGCGAACGACGATGCTACAAAGTCTATCGCTATCATCACTAACTATATCGTTGCTGCAATTGCAGAAGGTTTGTCTGAAAGACAAGCTGCTAAAGACGACGATACTGAAGAAGTAGATAACGAAGCTGAAAGAAAAGCAGCTCGTTTACAAGCTGAAGCTGAAGCTGAAGCTGGTGGACGTGGAAGAGGTCGTGGTCGTGGTAACAACGACGGTGGAAACGCCGGTGGACCAGGTGGTGCTCCAAAAAGAAGAGTTCCAAACAGCAGAAGACCTGCTGGTGGCGGAAGATAATAAATAGTCAATGGGTCAATAGTCATTTTGAGTCATTAAGACTATGATGATTGTTGACCCATCTTACTATCTATGATTTAGCTTCCGTTGCGTCGCACTCTTGTACAATTAGTTCTTTATTCAGCAATAAGTATCGCAGAGAACACAAAGGACACGCAAAAGTCGCAAAGCATCTTAGCGGTCTTTGCGAAAGTCTCAGCGAACTTTGCGTTACTTCAAAAAGATGAGTAAAGTTTAAAAAGTACAAGTGAGTGACACAACAGACGATGACCAGAGAGTCGAAAGCTCGTCACATAATTTCAAATTATAAATTTCAAATATCAAATTCGATATGTCAACAGCAACTATAACAGCGCAAGACATTAACAAACTTCGCCAGGCAACCGGTGCAGGAATGATGGACTGCCGTAAAGCATTAACAGAAACCAACGGTGATTTTGAAGCAGCGATCGACTGGCTTCGTAAGCAGGGACAAAAAGTAGCTGCTAAAAGAAGTGATCGTGAAGCGAAAGAAGGTGTTGTTATTGCAAAAACAAGTGCAGATAACAAAACAGGTTTCATTGTAACGATCTCTTGCGAAACAGATTTCGTTTCTAAGAATGCAGACTTCGTTGCTTTTGCTACTTCTATTGCTGATGCAGCAGTAGCAAACAATGTTAAGAGTATTGAAGAATTGAACGATACAACTGTAAACGGTGCTAAGGTTTCTGACCTGATCAACGATAAACTTGCTGCTATTGGTGAGAAGATCGGTGTTGCAAGATTCGAAAGAATTGAAGCTCCTTATGTTGCTTCTTATATTCATGGTGCAAACAGAATGGGTGTTTTGGTAGGATTGAATAAAGAATCTGCTGAAGCTGGTAAAGATGTAGCGATGCAAATTGCTGCTATGAACCCCCTTGCAGTTGATGCTGACAGCATTCCGGCTGAAACAGTTGAAAGAGAAAGAGCGATCGTGGTTGATACGATGAAAGCTGATCCTAAGATGGCAGGCAAAACCGACGATATGATCGCTAAGATCGCTGAGGGTAAACTGAATGCTTTCTTTAAAGAAAATACACTTGCTGCTCAACCTTTCGTTAAAGACGGAAGTAAGAGTGTTGCTGACTACCTGAAAAGTGTTGACAGCGACCTTAAAGTGACTGAGTTCAAAAGAGTAGCTTTAGGATAATTGCATCATCTTTATTTTAATATTCGATCCCGCTCTTGCAGCGGGATTTTTTTGTGTTTGACTATAGCAAAAAGTTCTTTCTTTGCAACGAAACTTTTTTCTATGTTGCCAAGGTACAAACGCATTCTTCTTAAACTTTCCGGTGAAGCTCTGATTGGTAGTCAAAGAGAGGGATTTGATCCTTTCGATCCCAAGATCATTGAACAATATGCACAAGACATTAGAACAGTTACTGATCTTGGTGTGCAGGTAGCTATCGTAATTGGCGGTGGAAATATTTACCGTGGGATGAACGAGGCTGAAACAGGAATTGAAAGAGCTCACGGAGATTATATGGGAATGCTGGCAACAATGATCAATGGAATGGCAATGCAGGCCATGCTTGAAAAGATCGGCGTTTATACAAGACTGCAATCAGCCATTCAGATGGAGCAGGTTGCTGAACCTTATATCAGAAGAAGAGCGATTCGCCATCTTGAAAAAGGACGTGTGGTAATATTTGCGGCAGGAACAGGTAATCCATATTTTACAACAGATACAGCAGGTTCTCTGAGAGCAATCGAAATAAAAGCAGATGTTATTTTAAAAGGAACAAGAGTCGATGGTATCTATACAGCCGATCCTGAGAAAGATCCTTCAGCAACACGATTCGAAAAGATCAGTTTCCAGGAATGTATATCAAAGAACCTGAAGGTGATGGATATGACAGCCTTCACACTTTGTATGGAGAACAAACTTCCGATCATTGTATTCGACATGAACAAGCCCGGTAATTTATTGCAGGTTGTTCAGGGGTCAAATGTAGGAACGCTGGTGAGTTGATCAATCTCCCGCAAGCCATGCTTTAAAAGCAGCAGAACGTTCGGTACTTACAATTGTTTCTTCTTTAGTAGGGGGATTGAGCTTTACCAAAACTCTTGACTTGGTGTATGTATGCATTTCGGCAATGGCATCATAACAAATGATGAATTGCCTGTTGATGCGAAAGAATTTTTTCGGATCAAGCATTTCTTCAAGCTGGTCCATGTTAAAGTCGAGTGCATAACGTTTGCCTTCTTTCAGCATGGCAAAGCTGATCCTGTTCTCCGAAACGATGTACGCAATATCAGCAGTTTGAATGGTTCGCATGTGCTCACCAAATTTTATCACGAAACGTTCTTTGTATTCTGCTTTTTGTTGAATCGATGATAAGAGTTTCTGGATATCGATTGGAGCAGTCGGCTTAAAGTGAAGTTTTTTGAATTTGTCAATCGCTCTTTCTAACTCTTCTTTTTTCACGGGCTTTAGTAGATAATCGATGCTGTTTACCTTAAAGGCTTCCAAAGCATATTGATCAAAGGCTGTTGTAAAGATGATAGGACATTCAACTTTAACCTGTTTAAAAGTTTGAAAGCTGCTTCCATCAGCAAGATGAATATCGAAGAAGGCAAGATCGGGTTGTGGATTAGTTTGAAACCAATTAATAGCAGATGCTACACTGCTCAATTGCTCAACTATTTCAGCTTCCGGCAACGCTTCTTTCACCATTTTAGCCAATCGCTTTGATGCTGATTCTTCATCTTCTATTATCAGTATTCTCGCCATCTGTTTTCAATATTAATGGAATGATCACCGTGTAGTATTCATCATCATTGCTGATCACCACTGTTTTTTTGGTAAGCAGCTCATATCTCTTTCTAATGTTTTGCAAACCCATTCCTGCACTTTTCTCGGCATGAAGTTTTGGATTGAGATTGTTCCTTACGATTAACTGATATGCTTCTACAAATATTTCAAGTAGTAACGGTTTCTCTTTTAATACGGAGTTGTGTTTTATTGCGTTCTCTGCCAGTAGCTGCAATGTAAGGGGAGCCAGAAAGAATCGTTCCTGGTCTTCTTCAGTTATTGAGATGTTCACCTGGAAAGCACATCCATATCTTTTTTCCTGGATGAATAAATAGTCTTTGATGATACTGATCTCTTCTTTCAACGAGATCACATCTTTCTCCCGGTACGTTACAATACTGCGAAAGAAATCTGCCATGTGTTCAACATACGCAACAGCACGTTTTGGATCTTCTTCTATCTCTGAAACAAGTGTATTGAAACTATTAAAAAGGAAATGAGGATTTACCTGGTTTCTCAATGTTTCAAACTGTGACTGGATCTTTTCTTTTTCAAGCCTTTCCCATTTTTGCAGTCTTTTTTCCCTGTCTTTGATGAACCAATACAAAACAGCTGTAATAATTAATGCAAGCGATACTATGAACCACCATCTCATCCAAATAGGTTTTTGAATGGTGAATGTGAAGGTTGCTTCAGATGCGTTGCTGAAGTTTTTATTAAGTGATGCCCTTACTTTGAAAGTGTAAGTGCCGGGAGGGAGTTTTGGAAAATCCTGTCGTCTATCGTTAGTAGAAACCCAATCCTGCCCAAATCCTTCAAGTTTATATTGATATTGGATCTTACTTGTTTGAGAATAAGATAAGCCTGTGTAATAAAAGCTGATGTTGTTTTCATTTGAAGAAAAACTATGCCCTTGCTGAATATCTAAATCATCCAGAAAAAGCTGAATATGGTCTATAATAACCTTTGGTGAAGCAAGCTGCATTTCGCCGTTGTAACGAAAGATGAGATTGTCTGCAATAAAGTAAATGTTTCCGTCTACATCACTGATCACCGTATTAAGATCGGTGTTTAGGTTTGAGATGCCAAGCTGATCATCGAGGTAGTAAAATGTGCTGTTCAGTGTATTTAGCACATCAACTCCATTTTTATGACCGATATATAAATTGCCTTTTTGGTCATTTGCTAACGAAGTAATGTTCATATCTGTCAAACCTTCTGCTACTCCAAAATGAGTGAATGCTTTTCCATCAAACCTCACCAATCCTCCGTTAAAAGTGGTGAACCAGATATTACCTTTTGTGTCTTCCGTTATTTGGTATACAACTTCACTTCTTAAACCATTCTTCTGGGTATAGTTGGTGATCTTGCCGTTATCGTATACGGCAACTCCTCTTCCATCTGTTGCAAACCATGTTCTGTTTTTGCTATCTACATAAATGCTGTAGATATAATTCGTGCCGATACCTTGCACACTGGTAAACCGTTCAAGCTGTAAACTTTCGCTGATGTTTTTGTTTCTAGCTGTAAGCGTAGCCTTTATCGCTCCTTCAAGACTTGCGATCCATACAATGTTATCTTTTCCATTAATAGACAGAACACTTGCATTCGGCAGTAAACTATTTTCAACAAGCTTCCTGAAAACTCCTGTTTCTCCATCAAGTAAAAAGACACCATTTCCCATTGTGCCGATCCATACATTCTCATATTTGTCTTCATACAAAGCAGTGATCTGTGAATTGATAGATACCGGAAGACTGAAAATTTTCTCAGTCAATTTGCCAGTTGCATTTCTGCTCACATGTTTCAGACCTTTACTCACATTGTACCAAACATGTTTGTCACGATCTATAAGCAGCGTGTGCAGGTTGGCAGCTTCTACTCCAGGTATTTTGATCACTTGTTCAAGCTTATTCCCATTGGTTCTTATCAATTGATCACCTCCACCAGTCCAGATATTTCTCTCTGAATCTTTAAGCAAGCAAGCAGTTTTTCCGGGGAATTGCTGCGTAAAATTATTGAACGAGATATCGGCTTTTATCAAACCGTTTGATTCGGTGGCGATCCATGCAATATTGTTTTCTAATAGAATTGCATTTGCTGTTCCGTTATTCCAATTTGGCAAATTGAAAATCGTGCCATTCGATTGCTGAAATGCAACTCCACCATCCTGCATGCCTAGTGCAAGTTTATTATTACTGCCATTTATGCATCTTACAATATTATCCGGGATCTTTCCATCTGCTGAAGTGACAGCGTTGACCTGTTTTCTCCCATTAACAAGTTTGCAAAAATTAATTCCCCTGTCTGTTCCTGCTGCAATAGTGTTTTGCCAAAGCGTTATATCATACACATAGTTATCAGTCAGTCCATCATCTGTGTTGATATTATAAAAGTGATTATTCGTGTAGTAGTATAATCCCTCTCCGGCCGTTGCAATCCAGATCACTCCTTTATCATCCTGAAGTATTTTCCTGATCGTGTTTTTTGGAAATCCCTCTTCGGTTTGCTGCAGGATGATCTTATTGTTCTCCAACCATCCTAATTTTCCATCTGCAAAACCCAACCAGATTTTTCCTTCTTTGGTTTGGCAAACGGCAGTTGTATTTTCAGGAACATCTTTGTTCTTTTCGAACCGCTGAAAATTTTTTCCATCGAATTTATAGAGACCTGTGGTTGCTCCTGCAACAATGTAACCATTGCTTAATTGGTATAAACAGTTGATCTGTGGTGTTGGACCATCGGATGGTAGTGTATAGCTTTTGTGAAACGTTTGCGATGAAACAGATGATGAGAACAGAAGAAAGAACAACAGCGTTTTGATTGCAAGAAGCTTCATCGATTACCTTGGTTCTAAATTCGTGGCGATCTCTACTTTGATCTCATTCGCAAGTTTTTGATAAACCACTTTTGGGATCGGGATGTTATGGTCACTCAGCAATACTGTGAAGTTACTCTTTATGCTAATGTCACCATTCTTTATAGTGAGATCAGATTTGATGATCCTTTCCTGTTCAACTCCATGAATATTCAACATTCCTTTTGCACGAACCGGATAAGTTCCATTCCTGGAGAAATCAATATCTTCTATGATCTTTCCTTTGAATGACGCTTCAGGAAACTGCTCCGTTTGCATGTAATTCTCATTAAAATGCTCCCGTTGTGTTCTGCTATTAAATCCCTGAAACGAACTGATAGAAACCTTGAAGCTGAATATTTTTTTTGCAGAATCTATCACACCAACCAGGTCGTCTGAAGATGCCTTGATTAATTCCAATGGAGCTTCTGAACGGAAGTTGATTTTACCAGATGATGTTTTGTATAGTCTAACTGCAGCCAGGTAACTGCAAAGTGTTAGGCCAATCGCAAGAACAAATACATTCCAAAAACCTCTCTTGGTAAACATAAGGCAAGTTAAAAAATAAACCCTCAGAACGGTGTTAATTACTTTCTCTTGCCGATCTGGAATACCCTTGAAATATTAAAACCAAAATGAACATCACCATTGCCCCAATTACCAGGCGTTTCTGGAATGAATTGTCTTTCGGTCATGCCTCTCGAGTTGGTAAAGTGTAGTTGAAATACATGGCCACCTGTTTCAATATCAAAACCAATCGATAATGGATTGTGCACTTTTTGACCTCCAATCGCATCAAGCTTATTTACCTGGTAATAATATTCGAGATTGATGCTCATTCGCTTTGTTAGTTTTAGCCTGCTGCCAATTCCAACAGAATAAAGATCGTTCGGATCGCCGGCTTTAGGAACAATGTTGCTATGCACCATCGTAGGCATGATCTGTAAAGAAAAATCAGTGCTGAACTTTCTTGCAATGATCACTTGGGTTACATACGATAGCTTATCGTCTCCTCTCAATTTTACATTCAGCGGAATGTTGTAATTATTTTTTATCGAGGATGAATCTGTCGCATACATAAAACCAGCCATCACACTAACTGATAATGGCATGTTGCTTTTGCCGATGGCTTGCCTTAATACTCTATACTTGAAAAAGCCATCATATTGTTTTTGAAATGTGCTTCTGCCAATACCTATCATCAACCTATCTGAAATGCCGTAGTCAAAACCCATTCTCATCGTGGCATTATCCAATCCAAACATCTGGTATAAACCACTGTTCAATGTTCCAAAACGATGTGAGATCTTAAAATCCAGAATACCACGAGCCGTGTTCTCGATAGAATGACCGTTGATGATCCTCGAGGTTTTAAAAGTGGCTTCCACCAGCTCACTCTTATCTTTTCTCTTATCCATTTCTTCGTCGAGAACCTTGTCTATATCCAATGTGTCCTGGGCAAAAACGCTTCCGCAGAACAACAGGCTAAAAATGGTAAACTTCAATTTTCTCATAAACATTGTTTTGATACCAGCGTTTGTAGCTATAAGCATCTTCGTTGCGTCGCAAGCACTTCAACTTTTATGCTGGTGGCAACAGCATTACCTTTTATCGTAAGTACAGTCAACTTTAATGGTTATCACCTGGCCGATCTTTTTTTCATGGATCGCTTCTCCTTTTACATTGTATTCTGCACGTTTGATCTTGAACTCAGACTTTGCAGTAACCTTTCCACCCTTAACCACGATGGTTCCTGTAGCAGTAACAGGTTTCGTAACATCTTTGATCGTTAGCTTACCAGAAACATTTACTGTGTAGGTTCCATCTTTTTTGAAATCAACTTTTGACAGGTCAGTGATCTTTCCTGAGAAACTGGCTTTCGGATATTTTTTAGAATCCATATAAGTCTCACCATTAAAATGCTTCTGCATATCAACAGCATCGAACTTGAATCCAAGAATAGCAACAGCGAAATTGAACTGGCCAGTAGTAGTATTTAATGTACTTACCACTTCGTTGTTCACTGCATCGATGTCTTCTATCGGCGTATTTGAATGAAATGAGATCTGCCCGTTCTTAGTTAAGTAATCTTGCGCTGCTACAGTTGCTATTGTTGCAGCAAGAAAAAACGTCAGGACAAGGAATTTTTTCATGATCGGCTTTTATTGATGATTGTATTAGTTGTTTGGTGCTCCTCTGTTAACCCATGCTTTGATCTTATTGATCGTACATTCAGGTAATTTAGGAAGCTGGTAAGGCATTGGTGTTGCTCCACTGGAATGTGTAATGGCCTTAATAAGTTTGCCACTGTTTACATAGTTCAGCAATAACGAATGACTGTCGAATTTTCTTCCACCACTGTTAGATGCATTACCACCATGGCATACATAACAGTTAGCGGTAAGTATTGGAACAATATCGGTACTATACTTCATGTTCACTGTATCGCAAGTGGCGGGCTGCGGATAAACCAATTCGGCTTTATCGTAAATACAACCCGAATATGCTAAACCCAGCACAACAGTTATCGTTAAGAGTGTAAACGTTTTCTTCATATGGTCTTTATTTCTTTATGATCACACCTTCAATGATAGGAATACTCACCATCAGGAAGCCAGTACAAATACCTTTGAATGTTATTGTGTTTCCTGGTTTGATCTCTCCCGGATCTTCTTTGAACTTACAGTTTACTGTTACTGTTGAATCGGATGTCTTTAGCTCAACAGAGATTTGATTGTTATCGTCTTTGCTCACTTTCAACACTTCACCCGAAACCTGGATCGCTTTATTGGTATATAAACTATCGGCCAATATTTCGTTGGTTGAATAAGCTTTATATAATGAATCAGCAGTGATCCCAATGCCTTGTTCATTCTTTACATCCCTATGCGGTTTATTGTTGAGGTAATATACATACCCTTTCATAATACCAAAACCAAGTAAGACTACTACCAGTAGCCAGATAATAGCTCTTTGCCACTTCTTCATGTTGGGAGTTTAGACTTCAAAATACGGCAGCATTCATGGCTTAGTCAGAAAAATCCTACCGAACGGGAAAAAATTGCTACTGAATCGGACATGAACCGATTTTGAAATGCTTGATTGGTGATAAAAGATTTACAGTACAAGTGAGTGACACAACAAAGATCGATCGAAGGTGTAAAGCTGGCTAAACCTATCCTTTAACATATTGCTGAACAGGCAAACGATTCGCAATGCTGCGGGCTAAAGTCATCTCATCGGCATACTCCAATTCTCCACCAAATGCAATTCCACGAGCAATGGTGGTGATGTTACAGGCAGAAGGCTGCAATTTTTTCTGGATGTAATAGATAGTTGTGTCGCCCTGGATGTTTGGGTTAAGAGCAAAGATGAGTTCTTCGGTTCCTTCTTTTTGAATACGTTGGATAAGTGATTCGATGTTGAGTTGATCTGGCCCAATGCCATCTAAAGGAGAGATGATGCCACCCAGCACATGATATGTTCCGCTGTATTGCTGTGTACTTTCGATGGCGATCACATCACGAATGTTTTCTACCACACAGATGGTTCGTTGATTGCGAAGCGAGTTGGCACAAATAGAACAGATATCGCCATCACTGATGTTGCAGCACCGGCTGCAGAATTTGATTTCGGCTCTCATCTTAGCGATCGTTTCGCTGAAATGCTGCACATCGTTCACATCCTGCTTTAGTAAATGAAGCACAAGGCGTAATGCAGTTTTTTTTCCAACTCCGGGAAGTTTAGCAAATTCGGCTACGGCATTTTCTAAAAGCGAAGAAGGAAGCTGCATTGGGCGAAATTATGAAAACTGAGACGAGAGTTTTGCCTGGATGTTCAAATTCACAAACTAATATCAACTTCATTATCCCAGTTAGCTTTGATCGTGAGTTTTCGCTGTATGGGTTGAACAATTTCCGGTTGTTTTTTTAGATAGAAGTTTCCCGGATCCCAAATGCCATTCTTATTGTTATCGTACAAAATACGAAGCTCATATTCACCCGGTTTAAACAATTCCTGCCTCCATTCACGACCAGTAAGTGGAACAGATTGAATGATCGTTTCATTCTGAATGATCTGCAATACAGGGTTTTTTGAAAGATCGACATTGGTGAATCGAAGTCTTACAGATCCATAATCTTCAGCACGTTGGGTACTGAAGGTTAATGTGTCGGCTTTGGTGAGTGTAATTCCCTCAGCATCTGCAACGGCATCTTTAGCGATCAGAAGTTTATAAGCTGAGCCAAGTTTCCAGGGATGTATAACCACCAGTTTTGTTGCTGTGCTATCTAACTGAACGGAATAATTTGTTAACTGACTAAAAGCCGTATCAGTAAGAATGATTTTCGTGCTGTCGATCGTTTTTAGTTTGCGGTTAAAGAGCAGCTCTAAAGGTTTGAAAATATCTTTTGGACCGGTTTCAGTATTTGCAAAACGCAAACGTTTATCTCCGGTTTTGGGAGCTGTATTCGTTGTTGCAGCAGGGGATTTTTTCTTTTCCTGAATGTAGGCATATAAAGTAACAGGCTTCGATGAGTCTGAGGCTTTGACCGGTGAATTTAAAAAGGCAAATAATGCTGTGCTGTCATATTGCCTGAATGATGCTATCGGAACAACAAACACATTAAAATTTTCATTCGGGAGATTGTTGAATGTAAAATTTCCAGAACCATCAATTGTAGTGTAATAACGGGGTCTCAACTTTACGATTGCAGAATCAGAAAGATCTCGATGCAATAAAACAATAAGTGTACTATCCACTTTGCCCGTTTCGGCCAGGATGACACGACCTTTTATCTGGCTGTTGTCAATGTTGTTTCCCGTAGAAAATACATAGGTAAAATCCTTGAGAATATTTCCTTCATTCACATCCCTGATCGTATTCTTAAAGTTGATCGAATACGTTGTGTTGGCTTCCAAAGAATCCTGGAAACGCACCGTTATTGTTTTGAGCCGGCTTTCAATGTTTGGAGTCTTAACAGGAATGGGAGATATGATGATGTCTTGTGTATTCTGTAGCTGAGCAACGTACTCATCGAACGTTAGTGTGATCCTTTTGGGATGAACACTCTTCGAAGAGTCTGGAGGAGTTGCTGATATAAGTCGTGGTGGAATGCTGTCTCTCGGTCCGCCTGCAGGTGGAACGATGTTGGCACAACCTCCACCAGCTATCACCAGCATAGTAAAAATTATTGATGCAAATACTAGTTGTACAAATGATCTCATGATATCAGCTGCAAACATAACAGCTTTAAGCACAGTTGTAAGTGCTGAGTTCCTAATAATCTTTTAAATCAGCTGCTTCGATGGCTTCCGGTTCGGATTCGTTAAGGTCGTGAAGCGATATCGCAAGGTTATTTGTTTTTACAAAACCGCACCAATGACATTCTTCTTTGCCACAGCCAATATAAAACTCCCGGTCCTGGATCTTTTGCCAAACATCTTTGATCTGCTGGGTAACCGTTGTAATGTCTTGTGGAGTGATGACCACTTTTGACCGTATGTAGTTCTTCTTTTTATCAGGCTCGATAAAGTCGAACTCACTGCTCACCACATTCCATTTGTGGTTTGCATGGTCTACAAGTATCTTATAAAACACTGCCTGCCTCCAATAGTCTCCACCATTCGGATCTTTTTCATTTGGCGGAAGAAGTTTGGGCCTTGCTTTTTCGGGATCACCGGTTTTATAATCAACTACATTCACGTCTCTGCCGTTGAATTCAAGTTTGTCTAATTTCCCTTTAAGCGGAACACCATTCACCACCACGTTCCGGATATTTCTTTCTATAGAAACGATCTTATTCCACTCGTTTACATACTTGTCGTAGTATTTTGAAAGCACTTCCTGTCCGTATTCCATTCTCCTGGCAAACTGTTCTTTGGTAAAGCTTTCACGATGGCGTTTCATGAACCATTCAAAATCTGCAATGAATAATTCTTTAGACGGAAATTCTTCTTTGCCACTATCCTGCATTTTACGAAATAACTGTTCTAATGCATGGTGGACAGCAGAACCAAATTCAGTTGCTTCATTTTTCGGTGAAGGAATACGGATAAGGTTTTTAAAATAAAATTCTAAAGGACATTTTAGATAATTATTCAGCGCTGTAACATTCATCACAAACTTATCGAGCAATCTTGTGATGAGGTCTTTCTCTATCTGGTCGATCTCAGGAGCAAGCGAATCGCCAAATTGTAATGATTGAAATTCTGCAATCGCTTCAGGAGTAACGACTACTTTTTGGATTGAAAGATCATGCTGGTCTAATATCTCAGCAATGAACATCGATGGCTCCATTTCCTTTCCATCATTCTTAAACTTGCTGTAAGAAATATGCAGATGCTGTTCTGCTCTTGTTAATGCAACATAGAACAATCTTCTTAGTTCTTCTTCTTCCAAATGTTTTGGTTGAGAAGTGAACATGGTATCAGGAAACGTATAACCACCACCGGGTTTTCTTTTCTTTTCCCAGAAAGCGGCATTACAACCGGCAAAAAATACATGTTCAAACTCCAGGCCTTTTGAGCCATGAGCTGTTAACAGGTTTACGCCTTTATCGCTACCGCTTACCTGGACAAGCGGAATAGATAAACCTTCTTTTTCCATGAGTTCGAAGATGTTCACTAGCTCCTGCAGTTTCATTGTTTGATTTCGTGCTGTTTCATCTTTTACGAAATCGAACAATGCAGTCAGCACTTGAAGCAACCAGTGCTTTTCTTTGCTCTGCATGATCAGTTTTAAAACACCAGCTTCACGAATGATGCTTTCAAACAATTGCTGCAATGTTATATTGGGAACTTCTCCGATCAGTTTCTCAATAACTTCACTTGCTCTTTTTAGATTTTCATTGATGCCTTGACTAAACAGATCTTTTGGAGGAGTGGTTGCTTTCTCATGCAACAACTGGCGAAGCGATTTTCTGTTATCGCTGAACTGTGTTTCTGCAGATTCAATGCTGAGTTTCGCTATTTCAATCGGTGGAATATTAAACCAGTCGAAGTGGAGTATCTCGAACAACATCTCATCTCCACTATATGGAATATCATGTTCAGTACACAGGTAGCGAAACATGAGAATAAGCTTCTGTGCAAAAGGAATGTCTAACAGGTTCTGGCTTCTTTTACTGTAAACAGGGATATTCCGAAGTTTGAAATATTGTGTTAGCTCTTCTCCGTATTTATTTTCTTTATAGATGATGGCAATCCTTCCGGGTTCAACCAACTGTAGCAGCTTTTCAACCTTTAGCACAAGATCGATCATCTCCTGTCTTTGTGTTTCATATTCATGAATTACCGGATGATGATTGAGATTGTTGATCTTGATATTGGCAGCCAGTAATTGTTTACTCAACCCATCGATCTGCTTTACAAGTCTTTCATTGTTTTTGTCGATGAGGGCTTTTGAAATATTCAGTATTGGCTGAGTAGATCTGTAGTTATTGGTTAACACCACCGTCAATAAATCCCTTTCATATTGGTTGGCAAACCTGAGCATGTTCTCTACATTGGCTCCCTGGAAACGATATATACTCTGATCATCATCTCCCACCACAAACACATTTGGTTTTTCCCAGTAGTTGATGAGCAGTTCTACCAGTTTGTTTTGTGTTCCACTTGTATCCTGGTATTCATCAACTAGTATGTAAAGAAATTGTTCCTGGTAACGACGAAGCAGGTTTTCATTTTCACTGAAAGCTTTGATCACCCAATTGATCATATCATCGAAATCGTAACGATTCCTTTTCCGCATCAGTTCCTGGAAGTTGCTGAACTCACATACAGCAGCTTTCAGCTTTTCCATTTTTTCTATCTCTTCAGCGATCTTGTCTGTACGAACATCTCCTTTTTTGAATTCTTTCGTCGCTCTTTTTGCAATGTATTCTTCTCTTGTATGAAGTGAGTCAATATACTGCTGGATCTTTTCGCAAATAGAATCACTTGTCCAGCCTTCACGTTTCATCGTGCTGAAGAGTGATTGCAGGTTGTTGATCTCGTAATACACATCGCCACGGTATCTTTTCAGCGGATGATCTTTGGGAAAGGCATCGATAAGATGTTTGAATAATTCGATCTTTTCAAGATCAGAGATCGGATCAAGAGAAGTCTTTTCAAACAAAGAAAGATTCTCCTGTATCACATCATTGCAGAAAGCATGAAAGGTGTAGATGTTTACTTTGTAAGCATCGGCACCGATAAAACTCAGCAGCCTTTTACGCATAGCAACCACACCTGCATCTGTATAGGTAAGGCAGAGAATATTTTCAGGAAGTGCATCTGTGTCGAGCAAGATCTTACCGATCCTTGCACTGAGAATTTGTGTTTTGCCGGTTCCGGGTCCTGCGATTACCATTACTGGGCCTTCGATCGCATCAACAGCACGTTTTTGTTGTTCGTTCAAACTGTTGTAGATCTTGCTAAAATTCTCGTGCAATTGCATAAGGTAAAGTTACCGAAGAAGTGAGCAGTAAAATGAAGTAAAAAGTCAAAATTCAAAAGTCAAAACTATTTCTTGCTTACATGAGTATTCTACTACTAACCTTATAGAACCTTCTTTCGATTTTTGACTTTTTAATTTTGACTTGGCATTCTGAACCAATCATACACTATAAACGTTTTCTCATCATGTCAAAGACTTACGCATTAAAGTTTGTGCAGAAGATACCTTGTTCACTTGATGAAGCCTGGCAGTTCTTCAGCGATCCGGCTAACCTGGTGAGGATTACTCCTGATACTTTTGGATTTAAAGTGATCAGTAAACATCATGGTGAAAAGATGTATCCGGGCCAGATCATTGAATATAAAGTGAAGCCGCTTTTCGGAATTCCTTTGTATTGGATGACAGAAATAACACACGTGAAGGACAAAGAATTCTTTGTTGATGAACAGCGATATGGTCCGTATGCATTGTGGCATCACCAGCATTTGTTTAAAGCGATAGAAGGTGGTGGTGTAGAGATGACGGATATTGTGCATTACAGAATTCCTTACTGGTTCATTGGCGATATTGCGAATGCGTTGTTCGTAAGAAAAAAACTGGAGAATGTGTTTGAATACAGATTCAGAAACGTGGAGGAAATGTTTGGAAAGTTCGGTTCTTGATGCTCGATGCTGGTTTGTTGAAATTCTTAGCGGTTGATTAATAGCAAAAGTTCGGAGGTTGAACAAACCAGTGTCTAGCAACTAGCATCCAGCTTATCCCGGAATACGTGAGATGTACTTTTCGATTTCTTTGATCTGATCAACCACTTGTTTGGTTGTTGGTTTGCAGGCCTTTGCTTTCCTGAAGAAATCTTTTGCAGCCCGAAACTCTCTCTTGTTCATGAAGATCTGGCACATGCTCAGGTAAGCAACAGCTTCACTTTCTTTATCAGGAATGCCGGCACGAAGTGCAGCTCTGATATAACCTTCACCTTCTTTCATATTGCCTTTCTGCATCGCCATCATGCCGAGTTGCAGTTTGTTGGCACCTTCCGCTTCTTTCATCGGGGCACCAAGGCTAGAACTTTTCTTCAGGTGTTTTTCAGCAGTATCAAAATCCTGTTCCATCATGGCAAGATTGCCCTGAACAGTATAATAAGTTGAACGAATAGGTTTAATGAGCAAACCCGGAAACCAGATGCTCTTCATGATCTTTTTTACTTCATCAATATTGCCTGATTCCATCGGTTCCTGGATCAAACGCATTGGCCCGATCAAAAAATGACTCAGCAAACCAATCACACCTAAAAAATACAGGATGAAAGCCGGCCAAAAACCACTGTTATAATGAACCAGCACAGCCAAAGCAATTGCTACAAGACTAAGCCAGAGACGGTATTTGATGACAATGTTGTAAAACTTCATACTTCACATTTGCAAGGCGGCAAAAGTACAGTTTTGAAGGCAAAGTTTGGTGATTGATATTGTAACCGAATGCATGTTGACCGAACATGTTCAGGAGTTACTCTCAACCAATTGTGCATGAAGTTGCTCCAGCTTTTCCATTGGGTTGTTACAAAGCCCGGGATGTACTTTTGATGTTTGTACAATGGTGCTTCGGGTGGCTGTGAGCCACCTGAACCTGCCAGGATTATCCATTTTTGCAATGGGTGAGCCAGCAGAACTGCCGCAACAAACTTCTTTGTAAGCTTCCATAAACTTTTGAAGTTCGGCAAGATCAACTTCAGGATAGAATGCTTTCAATCTTTCTTTATTCAAAGTGAACCTGAGCTGCAGGAATTTTTTTGAAGCACAAAAAAGTATCACCCCGATGTTCAGGAACTCTTCCCTTTCAGGACGAGGTACAAAGCGAATCACGGCATACTCAAATAAGTTGCTTCCTTGCATTGAGGGCTTCGTTTAAAAATGTTTCTGATGCAGCTAATCTTGTTGTTAAATATCCGGTGTACACTTCTCTAACCTGTTCAGGACTTTCTTCAAATGTAGATTGCAACCATTCATCAGGTAAAACCGAAACAATGGCTTTGATCTTTTCCGGTGTGATGCGTTGCTTCATTTCAGCATCGGCTTTCTCTAACTCACTTGCCAGTGGCAACAATACATGATCTTTTACCTGCGGGAAAGGTTTTTTTGCATGAGTTTCCCAGCCAGTCCAACTATGATGAAAATACAATGAAGCTCCATGATCGATCAGCCACAATTCTTTTTGCCACATGAGCATATTGGTATTGCGGTAAGAACGATCAACATTGGTGAGCAAACAATCGAGCCAAACAATTTTACTAGCCGTTAAAGGATATGTTTTATGCACTGCAGGATCGTAAGTGATGGCTCCTTGTAAGTAATGCAAAGCAAGGTTCAACCCGATACTGAATTTTAATAAGTCTTGTATCTCTTCATCCGGTTCTGTTCTGCCGAAAGCTTCATCAAGGTTGGCAAAAACGATCTCGGGTATTTTAAACCCGGCAGCTCTTGCCAATTCGCCACCGATCAGTTCTGCTATCAATGCTTTGATCCCTTGTCCGGCACCACGAAATTTCAACACATACAAGAAATCATCATCTGCTTCTGCAATGGCAGGAAGTGAACCACCTTCTCGCAAAGGAGTAACATATCGTGTAACGTTCACTGTTCTGATATCAGGAGCAGCACTCATGCAGCAAAGAAAGCGATAAAACGTTATTCGATCTTAAGGGCAATTTTGAACTTTTTTAGTTCCTGTATTTCAGCTGAAGATAACGACTGATCTTTCTCAAACTTAGCTTTTAGAAAAAGCACTCTTTTATGTTGGGGATATTTATAAAGGATTGAATTGATCAATTCTTCTGATTCTTCATCTTTCTCTATTAATGGCTTTGATGAAGGCAGTTCACTTTTTTGCCTGTTGGGCATTTTCTTAATGATGGCTTCAAGTGCCGCAAGTTTTTCAGCAGGAATGATATGGTTTTTAGCTGATGCAGCTTTCTGGTGTAAGCCTTCCAATTGTTTTTTCGTTAGCCAACCTCTTTGCTGGTATTGCTGGTAAATGCTGATGATAAACGATGAAACAGGATAAGCGATGATGCATTCTTCCAGTACCATATTAATTACATCCACTTTTGGTTTTTGCTTATCCATCGGCTGCAAGTTGTTCAATTATGGGCACAAAAAAAGGGCTTGGATGGAAATCCTACCCTTTTTTAAATCCAATATCCTATGAAAAACCGTGGCAAATATGGCAGGATTTGTTCAGCCCTTATGGTTGCTTTTCGGCAAATCATATGCTGTTATCGTCAAAATTTTCGAAAATGCTTTATAAGAGGCAAAACCACAATGCTTGGTTTTGTTACCTTGGTGGCTATGAAAAAACTACTCCTGATTGCTTTGCTGTCTGCATGCACTGCACCATCTTTCTCGCAAGAGAAGAAGAAATGGGATGTAAATAATCCCGGTGGACCTTATAAAGATGTTTCATTCACAGTGAATGAAGGAACCTGGATGAATGTTGATATTTCTCCTGATGGTCAAACACTTGTCTTTGATTTATTGGGTGATGTTTATACGATTCCGGTAACAGGAGGAACCGCTAAACCCATCAGAACCGGATTGGCTTTTGAAGTGCAGCCACGCTTTTCGCCTGATGGAAAGAAGATACTTTTTACCAGCGATGCAGGTGGTGGAGATAATATCTGGGTGATGAATGCTGATGGTAGCAATGCGAAGCAGATCACCAAAGAGAATTTCCGGTTGTTGAATAACGCAACATGGACTCCGGATGGTAACTACATTATTGCCCGTAAACATTTTACGAGTGGAAGAAGCCTTGGTGCAGGTGAAATGTGGATGTACCATATCAGTGGTGGTGGAGGTTTGCAACTCACCAAAAGAAAAAATGATCAGCAGGATGTGAACGAGCCTGTGGTTTCGCCTGACGGCAGATATGTTTATTTCGATGAAGACATGTATCCCGGTGGATTTTTTCAATACAATAAAGACCCTAACAAACAGGTCTTCGTGATTCGCAGGTTCGATAGAGAATCAGGAACAATTGAAAATGTTGCCGGTGGTGGCGGAAGTGCCATTCGTCCGCAGATCAGCCACGATGGTAAAACATTGGCTTTTATCAGACGAGTGAGAACAAAAACGGTGCTCTTCCTCAGAAATCTTGAAACAGGAGAAGAATGGCCGGTGTATGATAACCTGAGTAAAGATCAGTCAGAAGCATGGACAACCTTTGGTGCTTATACGAACTACAGTTTTACACCAGACGATAAGCACATTATCATTTGGAGTAACGGCAAGTTGAATAAGATCGATCTTGGTAAAGTCAATTCAAGTATTGATATTCCATTTACCGTACAGGTGAATCAGAAAGTGGCTGATGCAGTTCGCTTTAAGCAAAACATCAATCCAACCGATTTTAAAGTGAATGTGATTCGCCAGGTGACGACTTCACCAGATGAAAAGATGATCGTGTTTCATGCATTGGGTCATCTCTACAAAAAAGAATTGCCTAATGGAAATCCTGTTCGCTTAACATCATTCGCTGATTTTGAATTTGAACCTTCATTTTCTGCTGATGGAAAGAAACTCGTTTTCACTACGTGGAATGATAGTACAGCAGGTGCTATGTACACGATCGATCTTTCGGCTTCAAACGCAAAGCCTGTTAAGATCACACAGAAAAAAGGCATTTACAGAGAACCGTCCTTTTCTCCAGATGGGAATAAAGTTGTGTATGTGATGGAAGATGGAGATAATGTACTTGGGCCGGCTTTTACATCACAGCCCGGTGTTTACGTGATGCAATTGAACTCTTCTGCTGCTCCTCGATTTGTAAATGATAAAGGCACAACACCTCGTTTCAATAAACAGGGAAACCGGATTTATTTTATTGTTGGCGATGGAATGAACAGATCATTTGCCAGCTCAAAAATTGATGGCGATGAAGAGAGAGTTCATTTAAAATCTACATATGGATCGCAGTTCGTTGTAAGTCCTGATGAACAATGGATCGCTTTTGTTGATCTGCACAATGTATATGTTGCCAGTTTTCCAATGACAGGAAGAACCATTGATCTTGGAAGCACAACAACTGATTTTCCTGTAAAGAAAATATCGAAAGATGCAGGACTGAATCTTCATTGGAGCAGTAACAGTAAAAATCTGCATTATAGTTTGGGCGATCAATACTATTCAATCAATCTTGATGACAGGTTCGAGTTTCTTGCAGGTAAGCCTGACTCAGCTTTTATAATGCCGGAGAAAGGGATCAGCATCGGTCTTACAGCGAAAGCAGATAAGCCTGAAGGATTAGTGGCTTTCACAAATGCAAGGATCATCACCATGAAAGGTGACCAGGTAATTGAAAACGGAATGGTAGTAATTGAAGGAAATCTAATTAAGGCTGTAGGAAAGGCAGGAGAAGTTGCGATACCTGCAGGTACAAAAACAATCGATGCATCAGGCAAAACCATCATGCCGGGCTTTATTGATGCTCATGCTCATGGCAATCATTTCAGAAGTGGCATCACACCACAAAAACATTGGCCATATTATACCAATCTTGCTTTTGGTGTAACAACAATGCATGATCCATCAGCCAACAGCGAAATGGTATTTGCACAAAGTGAACTGGTGAAAACAGGACAAATGGTTGGTCCAAGAGTATTTAGCACCGGAACGGTTTTATATGGTGCTGATGGAGACTTTAAAGCTGTGATCAATAGTTTGGAAGATGCAAGATCAGCAGTAAGAAGAACCAAAGCTTTTGGTGCATGGAGTGTGAAAAGTTATAATCAACCAAGAAGAGAACAAAACCAACAGTTGTTACAGGCAGCAAGAGAATTGGGAATGGAAGTAGTGCCTGAAGGTGGCTCGTTCTTCTATCATAATCTTGCAATGATCATTGACGGACATACAACGGTAGAACATAATCTGCCGATCGCTGAATTACATGATGATGTGATCAAACTTTGGCAGAAAGCGGGTACGGCTTATACTCCAACACTTATTGTGGCTTATGGTGCATTAAGTGGAGAATATTACTGGTATCAACATACCAATGTTTGGGAAGATCAGAAACTTCTTCGATTTACACCCAGAGGTATTATTGATCAACGTGGAAGGCATCGAATAATGGCTCCTGAAGAAGAGTATGTGAACGGTCATATTCTTGTTTCAAAACAATTAAAGAAATTGAATGATGCAGGTGTTAAAGTGAATATGGGAGCTCACGGTCAAATTCAAGGTATCGGTGCACATTGGGAGATCTGGATGATGCAGCAAGGTGGCATGAGTAATTTCGAAGCTTTGAAAACAGCAACGATCAACCCGGCTCAGAGTTTAGGTCTTGATCAATGGATCGGAAGTTTGGAAGCTGGTAAATTGGCAGACCTCATCATCTTGGATAAAAATCCTTTGGAGAATATCCGCAACACCGCAAGTATTCGTTACACTATGGTGAACGGCAGGTTATACGATTGTGAAACGATGAACGAGATTGGTAATTATAATAAGAACAGGGGCAAGTTTTATTGGGAACTTGGTAAGAATGCAGGTTCATTCTCCTGGCCAACAGATGTGCAAACGACAATGAAAGAAACACATACGGATTGTGTTTTGGATTAAATAAGATAATCTTTTAGAGAAAGAGCTGACTTAGGTCGGCTCTTTCTTTTTAAAGGCAGGAATTTTGCGGTCGGTTTCTTTATGAGACTTGTAATATTGGTAATAGCTTCTCTTATTTTTCTTTCCTGTAAACAACCAACCATGGTAGAAAAGCTTGTTGTAATTGAACACTACGCTTCAGGATCTGCTTTGGCTTATAAGCAGGGAAAAGCATACCTGATGGGTGATGATATGAATTACATGATCATCATGAATAATTCACTTCAAGTTATTGACAGTATTCTGCTGGAAGATTCCATTAAGTATAAGATTGCGAAAGATATCAAACCTGATATAGAAGCAGCAACTTTTACAAGCCCTGATAGTTTACTACTACTAGGTTCAGGATCGAAGAAGCCATTTAGAAATACTGCATTTGTAGTAAACATTAATTCAAAACAGAAAACAGCATTTAACTTAGATACATTTTATCAGCGATTAGAAAACGAAGGCATTGAGATCAATTTCGAAGGAGCAGCTGCATTCGATGATAAAATTTTATTGTCTAACAGGGGGAATAATGCTCATCCCACAAATTATTTAGTCATTACTTCGGCAGCCTTTTATAAAGATCAGAAAAATGCATCGATCAAAGTTGTTGAAATTGAAAATCCATCAATTGAATTTAGTGGCGTTTCAGGGTTGGAATATTCTTCTCAATACGATCGCTTATTATTGACCGTTTCCACCGAAGACACATACAGCACTCATGCTGATGGTGCAATAGGGAAAAGTTATCTCTGGATTATAAATAATATTTCAGCCAAACTCAACGGAAGAATAAAAGCTGAAAAGATCATCGATCTCGCAACACTTGATAAACATTTCATTGGCCAAAAGATAGAATCTGTTTGTATTGTATCTGAATCTATCAATGAAATGGAACTCATACTTGTAGCAGATAATGATAATGGGAATTCAACTGTGTTTAAGTTAAGGCTTAGCTTATGATCCTGTTATTACATTCAGTAACTCAATGTATTGTCATCTTTGGATAACGCAATAAAGCCTACGATCACTGCCACTATCACAAACAGTAAGTAAGCGGTCACTGCTAAACCGTCGTGCATCTTCTTTTGTTTGGAAATAAAAGTAGCAGACCTCCTTTAAGAGCAAATGATAAATATCATTTTTTACTCTGGAATATTGTTAAGTATCCTTGATGGACGGTTGTAACTTTTTTCTAAGGAGCTTCAATGTTAAACATATTATTTCCTTCTTCTTTTTTCTTTATTCCAAAGTTGTATCGGAGATTGATGCCAAACCTTCTCGAATCTGCGAAACGTGTACCTGAAGCTTTGATGTTTGCCTGGTCTATGCTGAAGTCATTCTTATTTGTATAAAAAATATCGTTCACACTTAAAGTAACCACAAGTTTTTGCTGGAAGAACTGTCGATTGATCGTTGCTGTTAAAGATCCGAAGTTCCCTAGCTCATAAAACTGTTGTAAGCCTTTAAAACGAACAAACCCATTTAAAGTAAACTGAGATAGCTTGCCAAGCTTGAGTTGATGATAGGTGAACAGTGTCCACGTTCCTCTTTTGTATGATAGTGCTTGAAAATTATACAAGCCTTCATAAAAGCTGTGATTGTATTGTGCACCCACTACAAAAAAATATTTCTTTCCTGGAGGAATTGCACCCAAGCCACGGAAGTAAATTTCTTTGTTCGATCCAAGATTGTCATACGTTCTTACCAGTCTTCCACTGTCTGCCGGATAGATCACATTAGTGAAAATATCTTTTGTTTTATTGTAGCCAATCGCTAACAGTGGTCTTTCATCTACGCTGATGTTGGCTTCATAGTTATTGCTGAATTGCGGTCTCAAAGAGGGATTTCCCGATTCAAAAAGGTATTGATCAATGTATCTTGGAAAAGGATTCAGGAATTCGTAATTAGGGCGATTCAATGTTCTTCTGTAAACAAGATAAGCCCTCAATTCATAGCCTGCTATCGACATCACTTTCTTGCTCAGGTATATGTAAGGGAAAAAGTCTGTGCGATGAATACTGAAAGATGTGTCTTTAGGAATGAACTGATCCCCTTTCATATTGGTGTTCTCAGCTCTTACACCAAACTTCAAAACGAAATTCTTGCCCAATGTTTTAGCTCCCTGAATATAAGCTGCATTAATGTTCTCAGTATAATCAAATCCATTTGATCGGGTAACATCAACTTTACGATTACTTCCATTTCCTAAATAATAATCAGCAAGACTTCTGAATTTCATGTATGATAAACGAGTACCGGCTTCAAAAGTAAAGCGGTTCTTCATCTTTAATTTGATATCCGATTTGAATACGCCATAATTTCTTCTCGATGTATTCGTTCCATCACCACCAAATCCTGCTGATATTGGGAAATTGAAATTATTAAAGTAGCGTTGCTCGTTTACGTTCGACGAGTATGAATAAAACAAGTTCGTCGTCCATTCAGATCCTGCAGAGTCAAGCTTCAGTTTTGTATCTAATCCGTTGCCGGTATAAAATCCATGCCCCATATTGTTTACAGTATTTAAGTTATCGCTAACCAGGGAAGAAGTGGATGACTTGCTCACCTTGTTGCTGTTCCATGTATTGTTGTCGATGGTGTTGTAACTGATGTTACCTGAAAAATCAATATCAAAATTTTTAGATAAAGAATTGGAGTAACCATATCCTAAATAATAAAAAGGCGAAGCGTACTTAGTGAATGCATTTTGAGAAAGTATCGTATCTGCATTCAATCTTCTGTCGCTGATGATGCTTTCGTAAGAATTTCTTTTGCCAACATTGGCATTTATGTAAGTGCTTTTCTTTCCATCGTTATTGTTGAGTGTAAAGCCGATCACCTGGTTTCCATAAGTTCCCTGTTGCGCTGAAGCAGTAATGCTGCCTGTTAAGCCTGGTTTCACCCCTTTCTTTAAAACGATATTGATGATCCCTCCAGAACCGGAAGCATCGTATTTTGCCGATGGTGATCTGATGATCTCAATTTTAGCAATGGCATTCGGCGGAAGATTCTTGAGCATCGTAGCAATATCTGCTGTACTCATTTTCATTTCTCTACCATTAATATAAATAACAGAAGGTGTAGTACTGCTGAGATAAACATTGCCATCCTGGTCAAGAAAAATTCCGGGTGTTTTCTCCAGTATTTCATAAGCGTTAGTGGAAGCTGCAGCCAGTTGTTCAGGCTCTACTATCGTTTTATCATCTTCCTGTCGCATCAGTGGTTTGGTTGATGTTACAGTAACATTACCAATATCACTTTGTTGTGGTTCGATAATCAGTGTGAAAGACTGTTCAACTCCTTTTACAATAATTCCTTTTTCAAATGATTTATAGTTCAATGCAGTTACCAGGATCTTGTATTGCTTTCCTGAAACAAGACTTAAAACACATCTGCCTAAACTGTCTGTAAGTTTTTGGACCGGGTGCAAACTATCCTCAACAGCAATGGCCTTTAGCGTAGCAAAAGCAATAGGGTGATTATTGTTTTTCTCAAGGATGATAAAATGAACATTGGTTTGTGCAGAAGATCTGAATGCCATAAATAAAATGCAACAGATCACCAGTAAAGGGATTGACCTAATTGGAGTTGACATTCGGCTAAAGTAGAAGTTTGATTACTACCATTTTGTTAAACGATTTAACAACGGATAGGTTACGAGTTATAATTTATATCTATTCAAATAATCATAAATATGATTCGATTGCTGACGGTCATCATGGAATGACATTGAGGGCTTTTCTAAGTTGCATTAGTAAAACTGCCTGCCATGATCGCATTTCCAACAGATATTGATATTGCACAATCAGCACCAATAGAACACATCAGGAATATCGCAGCAAAGCTGGGTGTTCTGGAAGATGAGTTAGAATTCTATGGTAAATACAAAGCCAAACTTCCGCTATCGTTGATAGATGAAAAAAAAGTAAGGCAAAATCACCTGGTGCTTGTTACAGCGATTACGCCTACCCCTGCCGGAGAAGGCAAAACCACGATGAGTATTGGGCTTGCTGATGGATTGAACCGTATCGGTAAAAAAGCGATGGCTGTACTTCGTGAGCCTTCACTGGGTCCTGTTTTTGGAATGAAAGGCGGTGCTGCAGGTGGTGGATATTCACAGGTAATTCCTATGGAAGATATCAACCTGCATTTTACCGGTGACTTCTCAGCAATTGAAAAGGCGAATAATCTTTTATCTGCGATGATCGATAATCATCTGCAGAATAAAGACGCTACGATAGATCTTGATCCTCGAAGTATTTCCTGGAAGCGAGTGATGGATATGAATGACAGAGCACTTCGCAATATCATCATAGGAATTGGCGGCAAGCAAAACGGAATTCCACGTGAAGATGGATTTAATATCACACCGGCATCTGAGATCATGGCCATACTTTGCCTGGCGAAAAATTTCGAAGATCTTAAAGCAAAACTTGGCAATATCTATATCGGTAGCACTTACTCAGGTGAACCGGTTTTTGCAAGAGATATCAAAGCAGTTGGTGCAATGGCTGTGCTCTTGAAAGATTGTATCAAGCCAAATCTCGTGCAAACATTGGAAGGTAATCCGGTATTGTTGCATGGTGGTCCGTTTGCAAGTATCGCACAGGGAACGAATTCCATCCTGGCAACTAAAATGGGATTAAGCCTTGCAGATTATGTTGTTACCGAAGCCGGGTTTGCGGCAGATCTTGGTGCAGAAAAATTCTTCAATATAAAATGTGTTACCGCAGGGCTGAAACCAGAAGCTGTTGTACTCGTGGCAACCATCAGGGCTTTACGGCATCATGGTGGTGTGAAAAAAAGCATGCTCAACTTTCCTGATGCACAGGCAGTAGCAAGAGGATTGGGCAACCTTGAAAAACATATTGATAACCTGCAAAAATTCAATGTGCATCCTGTGGTTGCGATCAATTCCTTTCCTGGAGATACTGCTGAAGAGATACAACTTGTGCAGGATGTTTGTGCCGGTTATGGAGTGAAAGCGATTATTTCTACTGCTTTTGTTGATGGTGGAGCAGGTGCAGAAGAACTTGCAGCAGAAGTAGTGAACATTATTCAGCAAAAGCAAAGCAATTTTCAACCATTGTATAGCTAGAATATTTCGGTTGAAGAAAAGATACATTGCATCGCTACAGAAATGTATGGTGCTACTGCGGTAGAATATTCGGTTAAAGCTAAGTCTCAATTAAAACAGATAAAAGAACTTGGGTTTGAGCACATGCCAATATGCATGGCTAAAACACCAAAAAGCCTGAGTGATGATGAAAAGAAACTGGGCAGACCTGAAAATTTTAAAGTAACTGTTCGGGAATTTGAATTTGCTTCGGGTGCAGGATTTGTCATACCTATCCTCGGCGATATTATGAGAATGCCTGGCCTACCTGCAGTTCCTGCAGCAGAACGTGTTGATATAACACCAGATGGGAAGATCGTCGGTTTGTTTTGATTGATTGTATCGGTTTATTATAAAAAAAGCAGATCTATTGATCTGCTTTTTAGTAGCCCGGACAAGAATCGAACTTGTATCTAAAGTTTAGGAAACTTCTATTCTATCCATTGAACTACCGGGCCAACAAGGCTGCAAAGTAAATGAAACAAGCGGTTTTTTCCAATCTTAATCTTCGCAACCAAATGAAGCGTATCGCAATACCGAATCAGTAATTTTATTCTATGAATTTGCAAAATCAATCCCTGTTGCAAACAGGACTTTTTATAGATAATAACTGGTTAACAACAGGTTCTGAATTTCCCGTTCTTAATCCCGCAACCGGGGAATTAATTACAAAAGTGTCTGATGCAAGCGAAGCTGATTGTTATACTGCTGTCGAAGCGGCATCAGCAGCTTTTAAAACCTGGAGTGCCACTACTGCGAAAGAACGTTCATCAGTACTTAAGAAATGGTTCAATCTCATCATCCAAAATACTTCAGACCTGGCATTATTGCTCACGACAGAACAAGGCAAACCATTGGCAGAAGCAAAAGGCGAAATTCAATATGGCGCTTCTTTTATCGAATGGAATGCAGAAGAATGCCGCAGAACTTATGGTGAAGTGATTCCTACTCCTGCAGGGAATAAAAGACTCCTCACTATTAAACAACCCATTGGTGTTGTTGCTGCCATCACACCATGGAATTTTCCTGTGGCTATGATCACAAGAAAGATCGCTCCTGCAATTGCAGCTGGATGCACTGTAGTACTTAAACCTGCAGAAGACACGCCATTGTCTGCATTGGCATTGGCTCAGTTGGCAAAAGAAGCAGGGCTTCCTGCAGGTGTGTTGAATGTTTTGCCTACTTCAAAATCTTCAGTCATTGGTAAAATACTCACCACTCATCCGGATATAAAAAAACTCTCTTTCACAGGCTCTACCGAAGTAGGTAAAATATTGATGGAGCAATGTTCATCAACTGTAAAAAGATTATCACTCGAACTGGGAGGGAATGCACCTGTGATCATATTCGATGATGCAGATATCAATGTAGCTGTTGAAGGAACATTAGCAAGCAAGTATCGCAATGCAGGACAAACCTGTGTTTGTGCCAACAGGATTTATGTACAAAGAAATATCTACCCGCTTTTTATTGAAAAATATCAATCAGCTGTGGCTGCATTGAAAGTTGGAAATGGTACTGATAACGATGTTAAGATCGGCCCGCTTATCAATGAAGAAGGATTGAATAAAGTAAAGCGATTGCTATTCGATGCAACAGAAAAAGGAGCAGAGATATTACTTGGTGGAAAATCTCACTTTGCAGGAGAACTTTTCTTTGAACCAACGATCATTACCAACTGTTCAACTGAAATGCGATTAAGCAAAGAGGAGATATTTGGCCCTGTGTCTTCTGTATTTATTTTCGATACAGAAGAGGAAGTGATCGGGATGGCCAATGCAACAGAATATGGATTGGCTGCATACTTCTTCTCACAAAATATCAATCGCATTTGGAGCGTTGCAGAACAACTTGAGTATGGAATGATCGGTATAAATGAAGGACTCATCTCACACGCCGAAGCTCCATTCGGAGGGGTTAAAGAAAGTGGCTTCGGCAAAGAAGGAAGTTTTTACGGTATTGAAGAATACCTGGAAACAAAATACCTATGCTTCGGTAACATATAATTATCGTTTCCAGATCGTTCTTTTAAAAACGGCTGTCTCGAAAAACTTTTCCCCGTTACAGGTTGTAAATCCTGCAATACCGCCAAGAAAACAAAGTTGGTTACAATTGGCATCGATCACATCAATTCCGCCATCAGCGATCTTACGGTCGTCGATCAGAACATACACTGTTTTTCCCTGGAAAACATATTCATCCACCTGGGATTTCATTCCTTCCGGCTGCGATTTGTATTGTTCGATCTTCTCTCTTACGCAGCCTGGAGCCATATGTTTGCTGCAGCTTTGAAAAGTTAAGCCTGCAGCTATCAAAATAATTATTGCGATCTTCTTCATAAAATGATGATTGCAGTTAGAGAGCAATCGTTGCATCAGGCATAGATCTTTTCTATCTCGGTTTTGTATTTTTCTATGATCACCTTGCGCTTCATACTTAGCTTAGGTGTCATTTCTCCTGATTCGATGGTCCACTCTTTTGGTAAAAGCTCAAACTTCTTCACCTGCTCAACATGATTAAAATATTCGTTGTAGTGCTTTACGATATTATCGAACAAGTGCAATACTTCCGGAGACTTGATCATCTCTTCATTAGAGTTGAACTGAAGGTTCTTGTGCTTAGCCCAATCGTTCAATGCAACAAAAGATGGAACGATCAAAGCACCAACAAATTTCCTGTCGTTACCAACTACCATCACCTGCTCAACAAACTTGCTTTGCTTAAGCTTATTTTCTATTGGTTGTGGCGCTACATACTTTCCGCCACTCGTTTTAAATAATTCCTTCTTTCTGTCAGTGATCTTGATAAACCTGTCTTCTACCCACATGCCAATATCTCCTGTATGTAACCAGCCATCCATTACTGTTTCAGCAGTGAGGTCAGGACGTTTGTAATATCCCACCATTATCGACGGACTTTTACAACAGATCTCACCATCATCGCAGATCTTTACTTCAACTCCATCTAATGGTGGGCCTACAGTACCAAACCTCGTAAGATTATCCTGTTTCCTGTTAACGCATATTACCGGGCTATGTTCTGTTGGTCCATAACCTTCATACACCGGTATTCCTGCACCATTAAATATCCGAAGTAAATTTTCCGGACATGCAGCTCCACCTGTGATAATAAACTCAATGTTACCGCCAAGTGCTTCTTTCCATTTTTTAAATACCAGCTTTCTGGCAATATTCAGTTGCAGCTTGTATAACCCACCAGGCGGATTGATATTATCGTACTTCTTACCCAAACCAACAGACCAGAAGAACAATGCTTTTTTAATTCCGGATAGTTCTGCTCCTTTGGCCATGATCTTTTCATATACTTTTTCGAGCAACCTTGGTACAGTGGTAAATCCGTTGGGCTTTACTTCTTTAAGATTGTCTCCTATGGTATCTAAACTTTCAGCGTAATAAATAGAAATGCCGCTGAACAAATAGATATAGGTGACCAGCTTCTCGAAAATGTGATTCAACGGAAGAAAGCTCAGTACTTTGTAATGCGGTGCATCAGGAAAAGGAAAACTCTTCTTCGAGAAATAAACATTGCTCACAATATTCCGGTGGCTCAACATTACACCTTTCGGTGTTCCTGTAGTACCCGATGTATATATGATCGTTGCTAAATGATCTTGCGGTATTTTCTCCTTGATCTCTTCCACTTCTCTTAAAAGCGGTTCGGTAGCAAGGTCGCTAACATTCGTCCATGGTTCTGCACCTTCAATATTGTCGAAAGAATAAACGTTGAGTAAAGAAGGCACATTGGGTTGCAGGTTTTTCACTTTTGCCAGCATCTCTGCATTGCTAACGAACATGTATTTTACCTTCGCATCGTTAAGTATAAACTCCAGTTCATTAGGGTTGGTTGTAGGATATATCGGAACCAAAATGGCACCGATCTGCTGCACTGCAAGATCAGTGAATACCCACTCAGGCCGGTTATTGCTGATGATGCCGATCTTATCAGATCCTTCTGCAGAAAAATCATTACCGCTAACACCCAGCTTAAGTAAACCTGCACTCAGCTTGTCTACCGTTTGCTGCATCTCGAGGGTACTGTAATTACGCCACTGGCCACCAATTTTTGCATTGAGTGTATCCAGCTTTGGAAATTTAGTAAGTTGGTAAGTGATACTGTCAAACAATCGATAGTTATAGTGCTCCATTAAGTGAATTATTTTATGAAGTCGGCGACACGATCTTTACTCAACATATGTTGCGTCGCACACTTCAACTTTCATAACAATGCTCATCAATTCATCAACAGAATTTCGATCAGCATATAGGCGATCAATCTAAACGTCCTGTTGGTTCTTTAGCTTTTTGTATTCTTCTTCGGCAAGTGTTTGCTTATTTCCATGATAGGCTTTAAAATACTGGAAAGCCAATCCTATTCCCCAACCCAGCATCACCCAGCATGGCCAGGGAACACCTCTTCTGTCGTCCATATAATCTTCACCCGAAGTAAACCACCAGATAGCCCATAAAAATAAGATAACAACGATAAACGAATATAGATTACGCCTGAACGAAGCCCGATGCTGGGCTATTCGCCACAGCTTTTCATCTCTTTGTTCCATAATAAGCAGTTTGAAAAAGGTAAGATACTCAAAATGTGCATAAATGAAAAAAGTCTCGCTCTCGCAAGACTTTTTAAAATGTATTCACCACTATTTTGTCTGGTAATATTGACCTGCAGGAACCTTGTACACTCTGCCGCCTACGAATTTTTCATAAGCAGCTTGTTTGTCTTTATTAGCCGCTTTCCATTTTTCATAGCCATCGTAATCGAAAGAGGCAAATAACCATTGATTATAGGCATCGAACAATCCTTCTTTGATCAACTGGTCATGATACTCAAATAACCTGAAAGGATATTTGCTGCTATTCTCTTTCCAGTTATTAATAAAGTTCATCCGCATTAACGTAAGACTCTGAACATTCACACTGCCTTTCGGTAATTCCCTGGTGATCGTTCCTGCAATTGCCTGTGCAAATGCATTGTTCTTAGCTTTTAAAAATCCTGGTTCTGCTGCCTGGCTATAAAGAATAGAAAGTAATTCTTTGATCTCCCTGGTTCTTTCACTAAGACTTTCAATGTTCACGAAAGTCTCGCCGTACAGCATTGCCCAAACGGGATTTTTATTGTCGTAGTAATATTTCGTTGCGAAGTAATAATTGCTGTTAAAGCCAGGATCAACCTCAATTCCTTTTTCCCACATCTTAATGGCTTCCTCAGGCTTGCTCATTTGTGAGAAAAGATCGCCATACTCATTATACAGTAATCCGCTGGAAGGAAATTTTA
Organism: Chitinophagaceae bacterium; assembly: GCA_024508725.1. Lineage (GTDB taxonomy): Bacteria > Bacteroidota > Bacteroidia > Chitinophagales > Chitinophagaceae > JAEZDC01. The sequence goes on from JANINS010000003.1 coordinate 1,420,158, forward strand.
GTAAGGCCTTATCATATACTTTTCTTGCTTCTTTAAATTCAGCGATCTCTTTATAGGTCATACCTACAAGCTGAAAAGTTTTTACACTTGCATCAGGCCTTTCAGCCAGGTTTTTTCCAAGGGTAACAGCTTTTACAAAATCCCTGTCAAGATATTGTACATACAGCAGGTCTTCCAGCATCTCCAGGTTATTGGGAGAAAGTTCAAGGGCTTTGCCTAGATAATAGTTGGCACTGTCCATCTTGCCCTTATTGATGAATTTTTTAGCCTTAGAATAAAACTCATTCGAATCCTGGGCAAAGGATGCAGAAGCAAAACAAACAGAAACAACAAACAGAATGAATGCAATATATCTTCTAATCATATATAAGATGTGTTAGCAGGCCATCCCTCAGCTTAGGCTCGAACCATGTGCTTTTGGGAGGCATAACATTACCGCTGTCTGCAATATCGAATAATTGATCGATCGTAACAGGATACAGGCTGAAAGCAAGCTGCATTTCACCTGATTTAACACGATTTTCTAATTCCTGCAAACCACGGATACCGCCTACAAAATCAATTCTCTTGTCAGTACGCTGATCTTTTATTCCAAGAACAGGATCAAGCAGACTGTCCTGCAGAATGGTGATATCCAAAATGCCGATCGGATCTTCTGTATAAGTTCCCGGTTTAGCAGTGAGTTTATACCATGTGCCATCTATATACAGTCCAAATTGATGCAATTCTTCAGGACGATACGCTTCACTGCCTACTGATTGAACATCAAACTTATCACCGATCTTTTCAAGAAAAGTTTCTTTCGTTAACCCGTTCAGATCTTTCACCACACGATTGTAATCCATGATGTGTAATTGCTTTGCCGGGAATAAAGTGGTAAGAAAGAAGTTCGATGCTTCTGTAGCCTTATCGCCCAATGCATTTTTCACTTTAGCAGCAGATGCAGCACGGTGATGGCCATCAGCGATGTAAGTTGCCGGAACTTTTTCTGTAAAGATGTTTGATATCTGCTCAATCGATTTATCGTCATTAACGATCCAGATCGTATGCTGGATCTCGTCATCTGCAATAAAATCATACACAGGGCTTTTTGCTTTCTTCCAGTTTTCGATCAGCGTATTCAACTCATCCACATCCCTGTAAGCAAGAAAAACATTTCCTGTTTGTGCACCAGAGGTTTTGATGTGATTGATGCGGTCCTGCTCTTTCTCTGGCCTGGTGAACTCATGTTTCTTTATCACACCTTCTTCATAATCCTTTACAGAACTTACGGCAACCAAACCTGTTTGTGTTCTGCCGTTCATGATCAACTGGTAGATATAATAACAATCCTTGTTTTCACGAAACAAAACATCTCTCTTGATAAAAGCCGAAAGGTTCTCTTTGGCTTTTTCATACACCGATACACTGTAGTGATCTACATTTTCAGAAAGATCTATTTCACTTTTAGTGATATGCAGAAAAGAATTCGGATTGCCCTGAGCTTCAACTTTCGCTTCAGCACTGCTCAATACATCATAAGGCCTGCTGGCAACTTGTTTGGCAAATTGTGCCTGCGGACGTAATGCTTTAAATGGTTTAATCGTAGCCACTAATTCTCAAAATTTTTGGGCTGCAAACATAACTAATCTAAATCTAACCGTTTTTTCGCTGGAATTCGGTCATCAGATCACATATTGCCTGCACGCTGCTTAACGGTAAAGCATTGTACATCGAAACCCTTAAACCGCCTACAGTTCTGTAGCCTTTAACGCCAACCATTCCATTCGCTTTACATGCTTCCAGGAAGGCATCCTCAAGCTGCTTGTCTTCGATGCTGAAAGTAACATTCATCAAACTGCGATCTTCTTTGGCGACCATAGGTTTGAAAAGTGGAAGTGCGTCAAGCGTATTATAGAAAAGATCCGCTCTTTGCCTGGAACGTTTTTCCATCTCGGCCAGTCCACCTTGTTTAACGATCCATCTTAGCGTTAACATCGATACATAGATTGCAAAAACCGGAGGTGTATTTAATAAGGAGTTGGCTTCGATATGATTTCGATAATCCATTATTGCAGGAATGGGACGTTTGATTTTTCCGAGGATATCTTTTTTCACTACTACAATATTCACCCCTGCAGCACCCATATTTTTTTGTGCTCCGGCATAGATAAGGATGAACTGTTTAAAATTGAGTGGACGGTGAAAAATGTCGCTGCTCATGTCTGCTATCAACGGAACATCTGTTGCAGGAAACTCATGCCACTGAGTTCCTTCTACTGTATTGTTTGATGTAATGTGCAGGTATTTACAATCTGCCGGAACGGTAAAATCCTTGGGTATATAAGAATGTTTACGGTCTTTTGAAGATGCAACAACTAACGCTTTCCCAAAAAGGTTAGCCTCTTTGATGGCTTTTGCACCCCAGATGCCGTTATCGCAATAAGCTGCAGTTTCACCATCATCCAACAGATTCATGGGAATTTGCATGAACTGGGTGGTGGCTCCTCCATGTAAAAACAGCACGTCATAGCTGTCGTCTAACTGCATCAGGTGTTTAACGATCGCTCTTGCCTCGTCCAATACATCTACAAACCATGCTGTTCTATGCCCGATCTCGAGAATAGATAATCCGGTATTATTAAAATCATGAATGGCTGTAGCAGCCTGTTCCAGTACTTCTTTTGGTAGAATAGATGGCCCTGAATTAAAATTATGCATTTGCATTCCTGGTAACGCTTAAGTGCCAAAGTTCGGAAATAAATAATGGGCTTTAATACTACTATGATGGAACATAAGTAAAAATATACCAATTAAACAGTATTGCTAAACAGCGTAATGTGATACACTTTGCACCCTGAACTAAAACCAAACTACTGCACATGAAGAAACTATTGTTTTCATTGGCTTTGCTTTGCTCAATCTCCGGTTTTTCCCAGGCTTCTGCTCGTGAAGAAGGTGGCCAGGTTACTTTCGAAAAAACAAACTCTGTAATTGGTTATAATGGTTTCAGTGTTGAATACCTGTTTCCAAGTTATTCGATGAACTATGCTGCATTTAGCAGCAGTGGCCTTGCTTTGTCTTACGAGGCATATAAACCTTTAGGTAAAAGAACGGCAGTTTCAGGAAACATATCGCTGGTACTGCTTGATGAACTGAGCAACCTCGAGTTGAATGTAGGTTTTTACTTTCTACCTTATAAAGGGATCTACCTGAAACCACAGATCGGCTTTGGTAACTATAGTTTCAATGATGATTATTTAAAGAATGCTATTCCAAGTGCAAACTTTACCTATCGTGCACAGGCAGGTTACCTTTTTGCAGTCAACAAAGAAGGTAAGCGTCCAAAGTTTATTGACCTTGGATTTGCTTATCACACTGCAACCAACTCGGTGTTAACTACCAATTATTTCGGAATCAGTCTTAAATACCTGTGGGGACCTAAGCCACAGAAATAGATCAGTCTCTTTTTTCTAATCATAAAAACTACTGCAAAATGAACATTAAAAATTTTATTGCTGCTGCAAGTGTTTCTGTAATGCTGGCTTCATGTGGCTCTACGGGAAAAATTGTAAAAACAGACTCCTCAGCTCCTCCAGGAACTACCGGAAATGCTCAGTCGCTTGTGAGAATTACATCAGATCCGATCCCTGAGTTTTATCCAAGGATCAGCCCAGATGGAAAAAGAATGGTTTTCCATGTAAGAGATGACAATAAGAAAGCAAGTGAAAGATGGAGTATCATGTTAATGAATCTTGGACAGCCTGGCCGTATTCCATTGGTAGGTTCTTATACCAGTACGCCAAACTTCTTCCCAGATTCGAAGACCATTATTTATACTTATATGAAGCCTTCAAAATCAGTAATTGCAAAGAGCAGTGCTGATGGAGCTTCTGGTATTAACTATATCGCTCCTAATGCTATGGGTGATGGCGATGATATGGCAAGTGTATCTCCTGATGGTAAAAAGATATTATTCAATACATCTTTTGGTGGTACATGGCAGATCGCTACCATGGAGCTTACAGGAATGAACTCAACGATCCTTACGGATGGTTACAGTCCAAGATGGAGTCCAAAAGGTGATAAGATCATTTACAGCAAATCTGTTGGAAAGTATCAACAAATCTTTGAATACAATATTTCTACAGGCCAGAGCACACAGCTTACAAGTGGAGACTTCGATAACTCAAGCCCTACTTATTCAGGTGATGGAAAATACATCGCTTTCGGATCAACAAGAGATAACCAGAACGAGCATGTTTTTATCATGAATGCAGATGGATCTCAGGTTACACAGCTTACACAGGGTAATTCAAGAAACGGTATGCCATGCTTTGCACCAAATGGTGATATCTATTTCTGCTCTAACTCAGGAAGCAAAACAGAAAGACTTAACTGGACAAGTTCTGATATCTGGAAACTTACACCAAACCTTAACAGGTAAGAAGCAGTAGTTTGCTTTTCATTTAAGTGATCTACATTTAGCAGTCTCCTTTTGGAGGCTGCTTTTTTTATACAATGTTGTTTTCTTTGGCGAAGTTCATCAAACCTGCCACATTCTTTACGTTCAGTTTTCTGAAAATATTTTTTCGATGCGTATTAACGGTAAACTCACTCAGAAAGAGTTCGGAAGCTATTTCTTTACTGCTAAGTTCATTACAGATCAAACGGATGATATCGATCTCTCTTTTGGTGAGTTGGTATTTACGGGTGAAATCATCAATAAAATGTTCAGACCGGGGTTGTTCTGATGTTGCCTTATTGATCTGAAAATACTTTTCTCCATTTAAAACATCCAGTACTACCTGTTTTAATTCTGTGGAGCTGGAATCTTTTATAAGAAAACCATCAGCATTCATTTTACGCACCTGTTCTATCAGTTCGGGCTGATTATAATTGGTAAGTACCAATACTTTTACTGAACTGTATAGTTGCTTGATGGTGCTAAGGCAATTCAATCCGTCCTGTCCCGGCATATTCAGGTCAAGCAAAACAAGATCAGGTCTTATTGAGTTTAGCAGCGTTAAAAGATCTTTGCCATTAGCAACTTCTGCTATTATCTCAACTGAATCGATGTCTTTTAAAATAGTACGAACACCTTCTCTAAGCAACTGGTGATCATCAGCCAGGATTATCCTTTTTTTCATAGGGCGTTTTAGGTATTTCGATGGATATTATCAGACCCTTGCCAGTATTATCTAACACGATCGAACCGTTAAAGTAATTGATTTTAGAAATTATTCCATTTAAACCTTTAGTATTTTGTTTGTCAAATTCCTTTTCTAATCCTTTTCCATTGTCCTCCGCAATCAAAACAAAGCTGTCATCATGCTCTATTAACTGTATAATCGCATTCGAAGCATTGGCATGCTTCACAATATTATTTACCAGCTCATAGATGATACTGTACAGAGTAGAATAGATGTTCTCGCTTTCCGGATCCAACTCATCAAAACCAATTACAACAGTTTCAATATTGATCTTTCCTGAACTATTAAAAAAAGAAGTAATGTTTTGAACAGATCGCTTGAAACCAATCTTATCTATCATGATAGGGCTAAGTGCATGGCTCAGATTACGAACAGAACCCGATACTGCTTCTATTGCTTCTTCTGCTTTCTGCAGTTTCAGTTTTGCTTCCGCTTCAGGGATCAGGTTTTTTTCTCTTATAGAAGTGATGTTCAGCTTTGCAGCAGATAACATCGATCCTGCAATATCATGAAGCTCATCCGCTATACGTTTTCGCTCATTTGCTTCTGTTTCGAGTAAAGCTTTGGCATTTTCTTTCTGATTTCTTTCAAAATCTACCTGCAATCTTTCTTTCTCCAGTCGGTAATTGTTAAACCTGTAGACCAGGCCAAAGGTTAGAATGATCGCTTCACATACGTAACCTATTGCAACGCCATAACGTTCCAGAAAAGTTCCGCTGATGTCTATGGCTCCCGAATGATTGAGTACACTTATCACGGTGAGCAGCATCAATGGTATCAATGCTCCGAGATAAAACATGGCCATAATGTTTTTTCGAAGTGCCTCCAGTGTTAAAGCAAGCAGACTTAACACGATGTAAGAAATTACGGTAGCAGGGATGGATATCAGCAATACCCATGATAAAAGATTTGCATTATACACTTCCACCGGTATCAGCATCAAAAGGGAAAATAACAATGCAAATAAGGAGATAGCCTGCAGCGATCTTTGAAGGATCTTGCTTTTTAATCCTCCTAAGTAATATATAATGTACTGAAGTGAAAGAGCAATTGTAAGCGTGGCAAATACAGGCCTTGATCTGCTGGCAAACCATGTGCTCTCAGGCCACAGATATTTAAATCCTACTCCCAGATCTGCCAATACCCAAAGCCAGCCTGAAGTAATGTAAAGCAAGTAAAAAGTGTAAATGCGTTGTCGGGTGATGATGGTAAGATAAAGTCCGATAACCAGTAGTAGAACAACAACACCAGAAAGAATACCGGTGATAAGACTGTTATTCGTTTCTTCTGAAATGAAACCTGCTATATTAAATGTATCGAATGTAAGTTGAAGTGATTCATTGTGCTTGTCAATCCTTAACAGGTATAAATAGCTTTGGTTTGATAAAGGAAATGAGTAATCAACCGTTAACATCGGCCGATGGCTGTATTTAAAATGATCGCCGGTTTGATAAAGCAACTTTGCCTTGTCTTCTATCGAATAGAAATCGATTCTATTGATCACAGTCTGGCCGATCACCAGTCTTAATGAATCCGGATGTTGCGTCTCGTTGATCTCAACTGCCAGCCAGTAAACAGATTTGGTGAATCCCGGGTTGAATTGTTTTGTTTGCTGAAGAGTGAATTTCCCCTGCCTGAATTGTAGTAAAGCATCGTCTGCCTGCAGCTTTAATGTTGGATCTTCAAGGATATAATAAGATGCTCTCGGTGTAGAAGCAACTGCTGCAACACAGAGTAACAGTAAAGAAAAAAAGAGGAAAATGTGTTTTCTCATGCAGCAATCAATCCTGTTCGTGTACTTCGGTAACACCTCCGGTAACTGCAAATTTCATTGCGTCGGCAGCACTGATGTGTTCCAGGGCTTTTATCCTTGTTTTCGGTACAATATAAGTTGTTCCGGTTACAGCATATGCTAACGGAACATAAACAGTTACATAATCTCTCATTCCAAACTCATCCATCTGGTTTTGAGTGATAAAACCAATACGCCATACATCTGTATCATCCACACAAACCAAAACCGGCTTATTGAACTTCTTTTTATTTCCTGCAAATGCCTGTAGAAAGTCTTTAACCGAACTATAGATGAATTTTATTCCCGGTGTTTTCTCCAGCAGGCTATCGAATAAACCAAGGAGGCGGTTAAAAACAAAAAGCGAAGACAACCATCCAACAAAAAAAACAAAAGCGATCACTACCACAAATCCTAATCCAGGGAACTCTTTCAGCGAGCCGTCTGCATTTCTCGGGATTAGGTTTGGAAACAATGAATGGATAGCGTTGGGAAGTATTCCATCAACAAAGTTGAACAATGATATCACTACCCAAAGCGTGATTCCTACAGGAGCGATCACCAGCAAGCCCTGTAGAAAATACCGAAGCAGAATACTAAGGCCTGATTTGATCTGCACTTTTGGGTTAATGTTCATCAGCTGCTAATGTTGAAACAAAGAAACGAAAATGTACCTGTGATAGTTCTGACTCCTCATTTATCCATCTAATTGACCGTTTAACCAAAAAATAATAATAAAAGTTACTATGGAAACTTTTATTATGAAAAATGTTTCCATAGTTTTGCACCCGCTATGGAAATGAAGGAAAGAATACTGCAGAAATCGGAAGAATTGTTCAAACGCTTTGGCATCAGAAGCGTAACCATGGATGAGATATCCTATCAGTTAGGCATATCCAAGAAAACATTGTATCAGTCATTTGCCGACAAAGAGGAGATCGTTCATGCTGTGTTTGACAGTATCATGAACGATAATAAATCCAAGTGCATGAGTGATAAGTCGATGGCAGACAATGCCATTCATGAAGTTTTCCTGGCTTTTGATCATGTAATGCAGATGTTCAGTGAAATGAACCCGGCAATACTGTTTGATCTGCATAAGTACCATCCGGGTGTATATGTAAAATTCAATGCATACAAATGGGAATTCCTTTATACGGTGATAAAAGAAAACCTGGAAAGAGGTATTAAGGAAGAATTGTACAGGCCTGAAATACATATCGAGATCATGACCCGTTACAGGATCGAAAGCAGTATGCTCCCTTTTAATACAGATGTGTTTCCGCAAAGTAAAAAAGACCTGGCGGGAGTTGAGAGAGAGATCATGGAGCATTTCCTGTATGGATTGGCTACGCAAAAAGGAACAAAACTTATTCAGAAATACAAACAAGAACGATTAAAACAACAATGATGAAGCAATTGATGATGTTGATCACTGTGTTGCTTTTCTCCTACACCCAATTAAAAGCACAACAGCGTTACGAACTAACTGTAAAAGAGGCGGTGGAACTGGCATTTAAGAACATGACCGATGTAAAGAATGCACAGCTCGATTACAGGATACAGGAAGCTAAGAACAGGGAGATCTTAGGACAGGCTTTGCCACAGCTCACGGGAAATGTTGGTGCACAGCATTACCTGGAACTTCCTAAAATTTTATTTCCGCAATCTGATTCAGGTATTTACGCAGTGTTAAGACGTGAAAACCTGATCCCTCCAAGTTCGAAAGCTCCTCCTCCAACCATGAGCCAGATCAGCTTTCAGCAACCATGGAATGCAACTGCAGGAATTACATTACAACAGCTTTTATTTCAGCCTGATGTTTTTGTAGGATTACAGGCACGTGGAACTGCATTGAATCTTTCAAAAGAACAACTGGAACAGGTAAAAGAAAGAGTCAAAGACTCGGCTTACAAAAAGTATTACGCAATCCTTATTGCAGAAAAGCAATTATTCTTTTTAAATGAAGGAATAAAGAGATTGCAGAAGCTGTATTATGATGATTCAGTAATGTTTAAAAATGGGTTTGTTGAGAGACTGGATCTTGATAAAGTACAGGTTCAGCTTACCAACCTTCAAACTACCAGGAATATTGTAGACAATTCAGTTAAGCTATCCTATGCAGCACTGAAGTTCTCACTCGGATTATCACAAAAAGATACCGTTGTATTAAAAGATGAGTTGAGTGTAGACAAGATCAAAGAAGGAATTCTGGAGGCAAATTTCAACTATTCTGATCGAGCCGAATACAGGGTGCTGGAAAATGTAAAAAAATTGCAGCAGCTAGATCTGAAACGTAACAAGCTTGGTTATTTACCAACTGTTGCAGCCCAGGCGAATTACACGGTAAATGGAATGGGGCAAAAATTCTTTACTGATAAGAATACTACATGGATCAGGAGCTCTTTTATCGGTTTGAACATCAACATCCCGATTTTCGATGGCTTCCAGCGAAAGTATAAAATACAGCAGTCGAGGTTTAATATAGAGAAAGCAGACAATAATCTTGATTACATCAGGCAGGTGATAGATTTTGAGCAATATGCACTAAGGGAAACACTCACGAACTCTTTAATGAATCTTGATGCACAACAAAGAAATATGGAACTGGCAGAAAGAGTGTTCAACACCACAAAGATCAAGTTCCAGGAAGGTTTGGGAAGCAGTTTCGAAGTATTACAGGCTGATGCTGATTACCAGACAGCACAGGCAAACTACTTCAGTTCATTGTATAATGCCATCGTAGCAAAGATCAGCTATCAAAGATCATTAGGTAAACTTCAATAATACTAAAACACAGTCTAAATACATTTTTATGAGCCAATTGAAACGCTTCGCTTTCATCCTCTCAGCAGTAGTCGTACTTGCTGCATGTGGCGGAAGCGATAAACAAGACAAAGCAGCCATCAACGAAAAGAAAGCCGAACTCGAAAAGAAGAAGAAAGAGCAGCTCACACTTGCTTCTGAAATCGAAAAATTAGAAGCTGATCTCGCAAAACTAGATACTGCTTCAGCAAAAAATACCAATGCAAAGCTGGTGAGTGTTAGTGCATTGGCAACAGCACCATTTGTTCATTATATCGAGTTACAGGGAAGAGTAGAAGCAGACAACCTTTCGTACGTAACGCCAAAATATGGTGCCGGACAGGTGAGAGCTGTTTATGTAACACAAGGTCAGCAGGTGAGTAAAGGACAAACTTTATTAAAACTTGATGATGCTATTATACAGCAACAGATCGTTACGCAAAGAGCCAGCCTTGCAACATTGCAAACACAGTTGAACACAGCCAAAGACATTTATAACAGGCAAAATAATCTCTGGAAACAGGGAATTGGTACAGAGGTGCAATTGATCCAGGCAAAGACCAACGTTAGCAGCTTAGAAACACAGTTGAATACGGCAAGAGAAGGCATCAAAACTTTGCAAAAACAATTGGAAGGAACAAATGTTCGTGCCGAGATAAGTGGAATAGCTGATGTGGTGAATGTTCGTGTAGGTGAATACTTCCAGGGTGTGATGGGAAATGCTCCACAGATCGTGATCGTAAACACCAGCTCTTTAAAAGCAGTTGCTTCTGTTCCTGAAAACTATGCCAGCAAAGTAAAAACAGGTTCTCCTGTTGTTGTGGTGTTGCCAGACATTAATAGAACCTATAACGTTAAGGTAACCCGTTCCGGCAAACAGATAGATCCTTCAACAAGAAGCTTTTTGGTTGATGCAAGAATTCCTTACGATGGACAGGCCAGGCCTAACCAGATCGCTAAGATCAGGATTCAGGATTATGCAGTTGCCAATACGATAGCCATTCCTGTAAATACTGTTCAAACAGATGAAAATGGTAAGTATGTTTTCGTTGCAATAAATGAAGGAGGAAGGATGGTTGCCAGAAAAAAACCTGTAGGTGTTGGTGAATTGAACGGTGAATTGATCGAAGTGAAAGTTGGATTAAATGCCGGTGACCAGTTGATCACAGAAGGCTTCCAGAACCTATACGAAGGACAGGTGATCAGTATTGTAAAATAAGATCATCAAAACAGATGAGTATTGTTGTTTCAGCACAAGTGTGCGACGCAACAGGAGCTCAGTAGCAAATTATAGTTGACTATATAAAATTATTCCCAATGAAAGTATTGGAAGGGATAAGCGAAAAATTCAAACAGTTTAAACCCACAAGCTGGGCTGTTAACAATAGAACCGCCACCTATATTATAACGATCCTGATCACACTGTATGGTTTGAATAAATTCAACACCATGCCGAAAGAGCAGTTTCCGGATATCGTGGTGCCTACCATTTCTGTTACCACGATCTATTTTGGTAACTCAGCAAAAGATATCGAGAACCTTGTTACTCGCCCGATAGAAAAACAGATCAAAGGCATCAGTGGTGCTAAGGTGAACAAAGTACAATCGATCTCGCAGCAGGATTATAGCCTGATCATCGTTGAGTTTGATACTGACGTTAAAACAGATATTGCCAGGCAGAAAGTAAAAGATGCGGTGGATAAAGCAAGAACTGATCTGCCCACTGATCTTACGCAAGAGCCGAACATTGCAGAATTCGATTTCAGCGAAATGCCGATCATGTATGTGAATATCAGCGGTAATTATGATGGGATGAAGCTCAAGGATTATGCTGATAAAATGCAGGATAGGTTTGAGGAACTGAAGCAGGTGAACCGTGCCGATATTGTTGGTGCTCCCGAAAGAGAGATACAGATAAACGTGGATCCTTATAAAATGGAAGCTGCAAAGCTCACTTTCGATGATATCTCTAATGCAGTTAATTACGAGAATCGTGATATTAGTGGAGGATTGGTTTCAGTAGGTGATATGAAAAGAACCATTCGTATCAAAGGACAGTTTGATGCTGCACTTGATATGAACAACATTGTTGTAAAGAATATTAACGGTGCTCCAATATATCTAAAAGACATTGCAAGTCTGGTTGACACTGTTAAAGAAACAGAGAGCTATGCCCGTTTGGATGGAAAGAATGTTATTACGGTAAACATTGTAAAAAGATCTGGCGAGAACCTGATCGAAACTGCTGCCGGCATTAAAAAGATCGTTGCAGAAATGCAAAAGAGTGGTGAAATTCCACCAGACTTAAAAGTGGTGATCACCGGTGACCAGAGTAAACAAACAGAAACATCATTCAAAGACCTGGTGAATACGATCATCATCGGTTTTATATTGGTATTGCTTATTCTCATGTTCTTCATGGGAGTCTCCAATGCATTCTTCGTTGCATTGAGTGTACCGCTTAGTGTGTTTGTTGCATTCCTTTTTTTACCATTGGGAGATTTCTTAGTGGGTGGAACGATCACATTGAACTTCATAGTTCTGTTTGCATTGTTATTTGGATTGGGAATTATCGTGGATGATGCGATCGTTGTAATTGAGAATACGCACCGTATTTATCATAACGGTAAAGTACCGATCGTACGAGCTGCAAAAGAAGCTGCGGGTGAAGTATTCATCCCGGTGTTAGCAGGTACCGCAACTACATTGGCTCCGTTTTTCCCACTGTTGATGTGGAAAGGATTGATCGGAAAGTTCATGATCTATCTGCCGGTGATGTTGATCTTAACATTGGCAGCTTCATTGATCGTGGCATTCTTTATCAACCCGGTATTTGCGGTGAGCTTTATGAAACCGGAAGGAAGAGAGTTTGAAAAACCTCGTAAAGCCGTTTTCAGAAGTCCATGGTTCTGGACGTTTGCCATCTTTGGGTTGATATTGAATATTGCAGGATGGCATGGTTTAGGAAACTTCCTCATCTTCATGGATCTGCTGATAATCTTAAATGCTTATGCATTAAGAGATGTGATCCATTATTTCCAGGAAAGAGTATTGCCTGGATTGATGAACCGGTACGAGAAAATGTTGCGTTGGATATTGAAAGGCAAAAGGCCACCAAGAATATTCGCCGCTTTATTTGGCTTGTTTCTGTTCTCTATCATAGCATTGGTAATTCGGAAAAATCCAATTGTATTTTTCCCAAGTGGTGATCCGCATTTTGTGTATGTATACCTGAAGATGCCGGTTGGTACTTCTGCAGAAACAACAGATTCGGTTACACGAATACTCGAAAAGAGAGTGTACAAAGTGCTGGAAAAGGAAAAGCCGGGAACAGATGGAAGCATCGTTGAGAGTATTATATCAAACGTTGCGGTAAGTGCTAATAACCCTAGAGATAACAACCGTAGCGTTCAATCGAATCTAGGTAGGATACAGGTATCATTTGTAGAATATGAAAAACGTGAAGGAAAAAGTACCGCACCATATCTTACACAAATTCGTGAAGCTGTACAGGGAATTCCGGGTGCTTCTGTAGAAGTAAGACAGGAAGATGCCGGACCTCCAACAGAACCTCCGGTGAACATAGAAGTGATCGGCGACAACTTTGAATCTATTTCAAAAGTGGCCGTTCAATTGAAGAACTATCTTGATACGAATCGTATAGAAGGAATTGAGAACCTTGCCCTGGATATTGATCTTACCAATCCTGAGATAAGCATCAATGTTGACCGAGAAAAGGCACTGCGAGAAGGATTGAGTACAGGACAGGTTGGTATGGCCATTCGTACTGCTGTTTTTGGTAGAGAAGTAAGTAAACTGAAGGATGATGAAGATGAATATAAGATTCAATTGAGGTTGAACGAATCATCGAGAAACAGCATTACAGATCTTATGAATCTGAGGCTCACCTTCAGAGATTTTGCAACAATGCAGATCAAACAGGTTCCGTTGAATGCAGTTGCTACGGTTGATTATACCAGTACAACCGGTGCTGTTAAACGAAAAAATATAAGGAGAACGATCCAGTTGCAGTCGAATGTATTGGATCCATCACTTACTCAGGGAATCAATCAGCAGCTTGGTGTTAAGATCGCAGACTTCAAAAGAAAAATGGCCATACCATCTGATGTTACGATCAAACAAACCGGTGAAAGTGAACAACAGGCAGAAACATCAGCGTTTCTTGGCAAAGCTTTATTAATGGCTTTACTGCTGATCTTCCTGATCCTTGTGCTACAGTTCAACAGTTTAAGTAAACCGTTCATCGTACTTACCGAGATATTCTTCTCTATCATAGGTGTATTCCTTGGATATGCGATCACAGGTATGACAATGCCAACGATCATGGTGGGTGTAGGTATCATCGGTCTTGCCGGTATCGTAATCAAGAACGGTATATTGTTGATCGAGTTTACAGATGAGTTGAAGTCGAGAGGCTATCGAACAAGAGAAGCTGCCATACAGGCTGGTAAGATCCGTATCATCCCGGTATTGCTCACAGCGATAGCTACCATCTTAGGTTTGTTGCCTTTAGCTGTTGGATTCAATATCGATTTCGTATCGATGTTCCAGCACCTGAATCCGCACATCTTCTTTGGTGGTGATAGCGTGGTATTCTGGGGTCCCTTAAGCTGGACGATCATCTTCGGTTTGATCTTCTCATTCTTCTTAACGCTGGTAATGGTGCCAAGTATGTACCTCATTTCTTTCAGGCTTAAAAGACCTATGGAGAAATTCTACGGTACCAAATACATTGCTTTGTTTGGATTCCTCGGACCATTCTTCTTCATTTTTGTAGGAATTATGTTCCTGGTAAGAAGAATACAGGGTAAGAAAGTTTGGATGGGTAAATTAAAAGCAGCGTAGTTATAGTTTGGTTACATATATAAAGCCGTCCCTTTTGCAGGGATGGCTTTTTTATTGACAGCCAGTTACATCCTTATAGCAATAAGCCTAAATGCGTTTAAGAATTGGAATCATTTGTTTATAAGCCAAACTCCTTTTATTTTAGAAGAAAATACCTCAGATGTTTTTCAGGTCCGGTTTCATGCTAACTGCTCTTTGCCTGTTTCTTTCGATTGCCAAAGCTGCCGACAAAGACACAAACGTTGTTATATCCAAAGCCAGTGAGTTTTACGAGTTCGTATTCAATAAAAAATCTGGCAATGTCGAGATCAAACAGAATATGTCTACTGCTTATTTCTGTAACTCGTTCAGAACTTCATTGTATGTAGTAGAGATGTATAACGATCAAACCATGATCGACGCAGTTGATTTTGCTGTGGATGGAAAAAAGCCAAAAGGGATTGTTCCGGCTTACGAGTATTATTCAATCGATAATACTTTTTACTCCGATGCCAAGGTTTGCTACTTCGAACTTCCTATACCAAAGAAAGGAAGTACCAGCGAAGTGAGTTTCCAGAAAACAATTGTTGATCCTCGTTATTTCACCAGCATCTATTTCGCAGAAGGATATGTTGTTCAGGAAAAAGAAATAACAGTCAAAGTTCCTAAATGGATGAAAGTTGAGTTGAAGGAAATGAACTTCAAAGGATATAACATCACAAAAAGTAATTCATACGACAGCAGGGATGATGCAGATGTTTACACTTATACAATCACTGATGCTCCTGCCATTGTAAAAGAAAGACACAGTCCTGGTCCTACGTATATCTATCCTCATATTCTGGTGATGGCGAAATCTGCTACACCAAATGGAAACAGCTTCACTTATTTCAATACACTAAAAGATCAGTATGGCTGGTATAGAAGTTTGGTGAAGGATATTCCGAATGAAAGTGGTGCATTAAAAACAAAAGCAGAAGAGATCACCAAAGGGAAAAGTACTGACCTCGATAAGATCAAATCCATTTTTTATTGGGTGCAAAACAATGTAAGATATATCGCTTTTGAAGATGGCATCGCAGGCTTCAGACCAGAAAAGGCTCATGAAGTACTTAGAAGAAAATACGGCGATTGTAAAGGGATGGCTCATCTTACAAAAGAATTGTTGAAGAGTTTAGGTTATGATGCAAGGCTTACCTGGATCGGTACCAACCACATCGCTTATGACTATTCAACGCCCAATCTTAGTGTAGACAATCATATGATATGTGCTTTAAATCACCAGGGGAAAACATATTTCCTCGATGCAACAGAAACTTATATCGGCTTTAATGAGTATGCAGAAAGGATACAGGGAAGACAAGTGTTGATCGAAGACGGTGAGAAATATATTTTAACCAATATTCCATCTACCAACTACCAGCAAAATCTTGATAAAGAAAAAAGAGTACTTAACATCAGCGGTACAGATCTAAATGGAAGTGCAGAGCATGAGTGGAAAGGTGAAGAGAAAGAATACATCCTCACCCAATTGAATAATATCAAAAAAGATAAGAGTAAGGAAGCTTTCATGAAATATTTGTCAGAGAATAATAAGGATTATGTATTAACGGATTTCACTACTTCAAACCTGGAAGATTTTGATAATAGTATCACTGCAAAGTACAATATCTCTTTCAGGAATGCAGTCTCCAATTTTGGCAAGGAATATTATGTAGATCTTGATTTCAGGAAAGAACTTGGCAGTTTTACTTTCGATACTTCCGAACGTACACATGATTATTGGTTCGATTATAAAATGAATGTTCAGAGAGAAACAGAGCTTACGCTTCCTGCAGGATATACTGTAACAGGCTTACCTGCTAATGTTGAGATCAAAAACTCTGATTACGAGTTTATCGTTCAGTACATCAAACAAAAGGATAAGCTGATCTATAAAAAATCGCTTGTTGTTAAAAACCCACGACTTTCAAAAACAAAATTTGCTCAATGGAATAAGGATATTGAAAAGCTTAACCAGGCTTACAACGAGCAAATTGTAATAACTGCAAAATAGAACACATGAAAACATTCCTAGTGGCAGCGATCTGCCTGCTCTCTGCCAGTGCCTTTGCCCAAACAAAAGATGAAACAAAATATCGTGAAAGAGCCGAAGATGTGCGAAAAGAAATATGGGAAACCGCTGGCCCGCAGTTTAAAGTAAAAGCAGTTCCCGCAGAGTTGAATAATGAAAGTGCTGTGGTTATTGCTCGTTATTTCGAGATCATCAACTCGTCTAAATTCAGGTTGAAGTTTAGCCTGTTTGGATTTGGCGGTGCTCGTCGTTTAAGTTATCGTACCACCTTACACGAACGAGTTAAGATCGGTGATAAAGCAGCATTAGAAGAGTTCTCCAGCATCGAATACAAAAAGAAGCTTGATAAGTCTGCTTCTTATGCATTTGCCAAGATCATTAATAAAATGGAGACTTATATCGGTGCAAAGATCGTTAAGCCAGATGGCAAAGAGATCATTGTAAATACCGATGAAGAAGTGCTTACAAAAAATAAAAGCAAGGATAAAGAAGGTAAACTTGCTATCTCTGATCTCCAGGTGGGAGACATACTTGATTACTTTATCAGGATAGAAGAGATGCAGGAAACAGGTGCAGAAGCTCAGGGTCCTTATAGTTTTGTGATGGCTGGAGAATATCCGTTCATGCACTACCAGGTACGTTTGCAATTAGATGATAAGTGTAATGTAAAATATATCACGGCAAACGGAGCTCCGTCCTTCAGAGAATCAACAACAGATGACGGTGATTTTGTCCTGGAACTAACTCAGAAGAACCTGCCTAAGTACGAAAGCAGTATGTGGACATCTGCATGGCGACAGCTCCCTTATCTTATTCTTACTTATACTTATACTGGTAAAAAAGGAGAAGTAAAAAAAGGGTTTATGAGTGATGATATTGTAAAGAATCTTAAATACAATATCCTGCCTTATGTTAATGGCGCAACAGTAAGCATGGAACCTTTGAATATTGTTTACAATTACTTTGGCGGAAAAAAGAAAGTAAAGGAATTTCCTGCCGACACTGTGATGAAGGTGTTGTACGATGCATGGAAGTTCAGCACATTTTGCAGTTTCCCTACTGATAATATTGATGTATCAAACGATGTGAACTATAAGACAGCGCCAAGTATTTTCAGTGCTGTAAGTATGAGTTTTTACCTGAGATCGCTTGAGATAGATCATGATCTTGTTCTGGCTTGTTCAAGGTATTCAGCAAGCATGAAGAACATTATGGGGTTAGGAGACTTTGACGGATTGATCAGGTTAAACAATGGAAAACAATGGATGGCATTTGATGATGTGGTAACACAGTTCAATGAAATTCCTTCACGTTTTCAGGGTGAAGATGCCATTACATTGCATCCTGAAGTTTCTAAGAGAACGGTAGATTATTACGAAAGCAAAACAAAGATCCCGGTAACGAAAGATGTTGACAATATCAATATTGAAAATATAAACGTTACACTCGGCTCTCCTAACATGCAGCAATTAAAGATTGACAGATCTTGCATCCTTACCGGAGCATTGAGACATGGTGAGCAAAAAAGGCTAATGCTGATGGAGGATATGGAAGAAAAACTGGCAGATGCTGTAAATGAAAAGAAGTTCACTGATCGACTAGAAGCAAACAGAAAAGCACAAAAAGCTGTAGTAGAATTTGCTGCTGCTTTTGATAAAGAAAGAAAAGAGCAAAAAACATATTTCAAAGATGAAGTGAAAGAGCAATTTGAAGAAGAAGCGAAAGACTTGAATATCTATGAGATCAAATCGATGGGATTATTGCGTGGAGAAAACCAATTTGAATACCGCAGCACTTTTGCCCTCGATAATTTTGTAAAGAAGGCCGGCAATAATTTTATAATAGATGCAGGAAGGCTGATCGGTAAATTCAATAAAGTAGAAGAGAAAGACAGGAAACGTACGATAGATATTTATATGACCTGTGCAAGATCCTTTACTTATAATATTACTATCAATATACCTGAAGGCTATACTGCTAAAGGAATTGAAGAATTGAACATGAGCAAAAGCAATGAAACAGGTTCTTTTGTTTCTACTGCATCTTCTGATGGCAAAGTGATTACGATAAGCGTTAAACGTTCTTTTACCAAGAACTTTGAAACCGCAGCTAACTGGAATAAACTTGTTGAGTTGTTGGATGTGGTGTATGACTTTAACAACAAGAAGGTTCTTCTTGAAAAGAAAAAGTAATAAAAAGATCTTTATACAAACCCTGCAGAGATACTGCAGGGTTTTTTATTGATGATACATCTCAAGTAGTATCCTGGCTGCATCTATGGCAGGAATTTCACCAAGCCGAACCTTTTGTTCAATATCAGGTAAGTCTTTTTTTATTTTTTCGTTTTGTAGAAAACGTTGATGTAAATGATAGAAAACAGTATCATACATCCATTGGGTATTTTGCTTTTCTCTTTGCTTTTTAAAATAGCCATTTGCTGAAGTCAATTGCTGATAATCACAGATCATCTTCCAAACATCTTCTATCCCCGTTTGTTTCATTGCTGAACATGTTAATGCCTTTGGTTGCCACTTGTTATCGTTTGCAGATAATAAATGCAATGCATTTTGATATTCTCTTTTCGAAAGTTCTGCTCTTGATATATTGTCACCGTCAGCTTTGTTAATCACAATAGCATCAGCTACTTCTACTATTCCTCTTTTTATTCCCTGCAATTCATCTCCACCTCCTGCTATCAGAAGTAGAAGAAAAAAGTCAACCATGTTTTTTACACTAGTCTCGCTTTGCCCCACGCCAACTGTCTCAATAATCATCACGTTAAATCCTGCAGCTTCACACAGCAACATTGCTTCTCTTGTTTTGGCGTGTACACCACCAAGTTTATCTCCCGATGCAGATGGACGAACAAAGGCATTTGCATCATTCGATAATTGTTCCATTCTGGTTTTATCACCAAGGATGCTTCCTTGTGTTAATTGACTTGAGGGATCAATTGTAAGTACTGCTACTTTCTTATCTAATGATGTAAGATGTTTTCCAAAGCTTTCTATAAAAGTGCTTTTGCCAGCACCAGGAACACCTGTAATTCCAATGCGAATAGAGTCACCTGTAAAAGGAAGAATTCGTTCAATTACCTTTTCCGCAAGCCCATTATCATTAACAAGTTTACTTTCTGCAAGAGTGATTGCTTTGCTTAGCATCACTCTATCTTCTCTTAGTATTCCATCTACATATTCTTGAATGCTATGTCGGTTTCTTCTAAAACTGTAAGACATAAAAAATCATTTTTCTTAATGACAATTGTCAGAGGTGACCCCAAAGGGTGCTGGTAACTTGCACAAGATTTGAAGAGATAGAGTGAAGTAGTTAAATCGAATTCAAATTTAGATGAGTAACATGCAGCCTCACATGATTTTGAACAGCATAGCTTTTTTCTTACAAGATATGATGGATAGAAGCAGGTGAACTGCAAAACAAGAGCAAGACAAATACCATACTGCACAACCGATCACTTAAGTCATCAGGCTTAAGCATTAATCAAGTTAACACCCACAGCAAAAAGTGTAAGTGATACAAAATGTATCGCCTGTAATCTAATTGTCTAAAATGATCTAAATATTGCTATATGACTATTGATGAAAAAATACAGGTACTACTCGAAAAGAAAGAAGCAGCGATGCTTGGTGGTGGTGCCAAAAGAATCGAGAATCAACATAAAAAAGATAAGCTAACGGCCCGTGAACGTATTGACCTTTTGCTGGATGAAAATAGTTTCGAAGAGTTTGACATGTTCGTTTCTCATCGCTGTTCCGGCTTTGGATTAGAGAAGGAAAAATATCCTACAGATGGTGTAGTTACCGGTTATGGAACAATCGATGGAAGATTGGTGTATATATACTCACAAGACTTTACTGTGTTTGGTGGTTCCCTGGGTGAGATGTTCGCTAAGAAGATTTGCAAGGTGATGGATATGGCAATGAAGATGGGAGCACCGATCATTGGCATCAACGATTCAGGTGGTGCAAGAATCCAGGAAGGTGTACAAAGCCTTGCCGGGTTCGCTGAGATATTTGAACGCAATATTCTTGCTTCAGGTGTAATCCCACAGTTGTCTGCAATATTTGGTCCATGTGCAGGTGGTGCTGTTTATAGTCCGGCATTAACAGACTTCATTGTAATGAGTAAGAAGAATAGTTACATGTTTGTTACTGGTCCTAAAGTTGTGCAAACAGTAACGCACGAATCTGTTACAGATATGGAGTTGGGTGGAGCTGTAGTTCATGGAAGTAAAAGTGGTGTGGCTCACTTTATTGCTGAAGATGAAAAAGAAGGAATACTTCTCCTGAGAAAATTACTTAGTTATCTACCACAGAATAACCTGGAAGATGCACCTGTGTTAAACTGTACAGATCCTATTGACAGGTTTGAAGAAGCTCTTGATCAGATCATACCTGAAAATCCGAATAAACCATACGATATCAAAGATGTGATACATGCTATCACTGACGATTATGAGTTCATGGAAGTGGCACAAGCTTATGCACCAAACATCGTTACAGGTTTTGCAAGATTTGATGGAAGATCTGTAGGTGTCGTTGCCAATCAACCTAATTATTTAGCTGGTGTTCTAGATAACAATGCATCAAGAAAAGCAGCTCGTTTCGTTCGCTTCTGCGATGCATTCAACATACCTATTCTAACCTTGGTCGATGTTCCTGGATTTATGCCAGGTACTGTTCAGGAATATGGTGGAATTATTATTCACGGTGCAAAATTGCTTTACGCTTATGGTGAAGCCACTGTTCCTAAAGTAACGATCGTTCTTCGTAAAGCGTATGGTGGTGCATATGATGTGATGAGTTCTAAACATCTTCGTGGAGATATCAATTACGCATGGCCTACTGCAGAAATTGCTGTTATGGGTGCCAAGGGTGCAATTGAGATCTTATATAATAAGAAGATTGCTGCTATTGAAGATCCTGCAGAAAAAGAAGAAGCTATTCGTAATTACCAGCAGGAATATGAAGAAAAATTTGCGAATCCTTTCGATGCTGCTTCGTACGGTTATATCGATGATGTGATCGTACCACATACAACACGTTTCAGAGTTATCCGTGCTTTCCAGGCTTTGGCTACGAAGAAAGATACTAATCCGGCTAAGAAGCATGGAAATATTCCACTTTAAATCATTTATCAATGAAATTCTTTTTTAGTAAGAAAGAAAATGGGCAAGCAATAGCGGAAGAAATTGTAGTGGTAAATGAAACACTTGATATTTCTCATACTGACTTGCAGGAAAGCCAGGTAGCGGCAGCCATTGCTTTATCTCTTCACCTGTACATGAAACAGTTGCATGAATATGAAAAAGCTGTGATCACTTTCCAGAAGATCATGAAGCCTTATTCACCATGGAGTTCAAAAATCTATGGACTACGCCAACTGCCTATGTATATGCCAACTATAAAAGCTAAACGATAATCAAAGCCAGAACAATGAAAAATTTCAAATTTAAAATAGATGACAACGCTTACGATGTAGATGTTGTAAGTGTAAAAGATAAGATCGCTAAAGTAAATGTAAATGGGGTGTTATATGAAGTAGAAATGGAACAGGAAGTGACCACTACCAAAACGCCAACATTAGTACGGCAAGATGTTGTTCCGTCAACAGATACGCAGCCTTCTGCAAGAGAAAATCAATCAAAAAATGGTTCTGGTGCAGCTTTACGATCTCCGTTACCTGGAAAGATAATCGATATCATGATCAAGGTTGGAGACGTAGTCGCTGTCGGTCAAACAGTAGTTTGCCTTGAGGCGATGAAAATGGAGAATAATATTAAAACTGATCGCTCAGGAACAGTTACATCGATCAACATTCAAAAAGGTGATATAGTAGTCGAAGGCAATGTTTTGTTAGAAATAGCCTGATCCATACTGCATCATAAAATACAAATCAATTAAGATGACTTCTTTAGACGTTTTCTGGTTAGCATTCGTAGCACTATTTGCTATTGTATTCGTTTTAGATATGTATGTAACCAACCGAAGAAAGGAAGGCATGGATGTTAAGACGTCTTTAAAGTGGACTGGTTTGTGGATCACCATTGCACTTTTATTTAGTGCTGCGATATACATGTTCTTTCCCCAGAATTCTGACAGCAATGTAAAAACGTCAACGGTGATGATGGTGAAGTTCATCTCGGGTTATTTCACTGAGTATTCTTTATCAATCGACAATTTGTTTGTATTCATTATGATCTTTTCACTGATGTCAGTGCCTGAATCGGTACAGCCAGTTCATCTCAAGATCGGTATCCTGCTTTCAATTGTATTACGTATTGTATTCATTGTTGCAGGAATGACTTTGGTACAACACTTCTCGTGGATCATGTACATATTTGGAGCGATCCTGATGTGGACTGCTTATAAAATGGCTTTCACAGATAGTGAAGACCAGGTAGACCCGAAGAAAAATTTTTTGTATAAGACTGCTTCTAAAATGTTTCCGGTGCATTGGGATATGCATGCCGTAACATTTTTTAAAAAGATCAACAACAAGTGGCATATCACTCCTTTATTTCTTGTATTCCTGGTAATAGGTAGTACCAATGTATTGTTTGCAATGGATTCGATACCTGCCATCATTGGTATCATAAATGAAGGTTCAAAAGGAGTGATCTCCAATGCTGATCAGAATTTCCTTGCCATTACATCTAATACTTTCTCTGTAATGGGTTTGGTGTCTTTGTATTTCGCTTTGAAAGGCGTGATGCAGATGTTTCGCTTTCTACAACATGGTGTGAGTTTTATACTGTTTTTTATCGCTGCCAAAATGTTGTTGAGTGCTATACCTGCTGTTGAGCATTTCTTCGGTTCTCATGCATGGATATCATTGGCTGTGATTGTGGGCACACTCACTTTTTCAATTCTGCTGTCACTTGTTATTGCAGAGAAAAAGGAAATAGAACACTTGCAGGAAGAAGTTGCTGAGCTTACGTTCGAAGTAGACAGGCTTGAACATGAAGACGATGATGTACTCACTGCAACAAAAGCGAAAACAAAATACGATTTCGGAAAAAATTAAATCCAGCCAACTATGGGACCTCAAGAATTATTACCCGTACTATTTAATATAACCTGGCAACAACTCGTGATGATCGGTGTTGGAAGTTTGCTCATCTATTTAGCCATTGCCAAAGAGTATGAGCCGAGTTTATTATTGCCAATGGGTTTCGGTGCAATACTGGTGAATATTCCATTTACATCAGCGATCACACAAATTGATCCTGCCACTGGAAAGGAACTTGAAGGTGCACTCACTGTATTTTATAATGCTGGTATCACAACAGAAGTTTTTCCATTGCTCATATTTATTGCAATTGGAGCGATGATCGACTTTTCGCCGCTATTTAAAAATCCTTTTATGTTGTTGTTTGGTGCTGCTGCTCAGTTTG
Source organism: Chitinophagaceae bacterium (assembly GCA_024508725.1). Lineage (GTDB taxonomy): Bacteria > Bacteroidota > Bacteroidia > Chitinophagales > Chitinophagaceae > JAEZDC01. The sequence goes on from JANINS010000003.1 coordinate 1,444,280, forward strand.
GCATCTTCTTCACTTTGATAATGGCGATCTTATTAGGTTTCGATCTGAAAGAAGCGGCATCTATCGGTATCATCGGTGCTGCAGACGGACCAACATCAATCTTTGTTTCTTCACGTTTTGCTCCACATTTACTCGGACCGATCTCAGTTGCTGCATACTCTTACATGGCATTGGTGCCGATCATTCAACCTCCAGTTATAAGAATGCTCACTTCAAAAAAGGAACGAAGAATAAAAATGGAAGGTGAACCTAAATCCGTTTCAAAAACAGCTTTGATACTCTTCCCGATCATCGTTACTGTTATTGCTGGTATAGTTGCTCCATCAGCCATTGCTTTGATCGGATTTCTTATGTTCGGTAATCTTATCAGAGAATGTGGTGTGCTGAATAAATTATCTCAATCAGCACAAAATGAACTCGCCAGTTTAGTAACCATCTTATTAGGTATCAGCATAGCAAGTACAATGACTGCTGAAAGATTTGTTCGCTTAGATACATTAATGATCATCGGCCTGGGACTTATCGCATTCGTCTTCGACACATTTGGTGGAGTGATGTTCGCAAAACTCCTGAACCTGTTTCTTCCGGCAAACAAAAAGATCAATCCTATGATCGGTGCATGTGGTATTTCTGCGTTTCCTATGTCTGCAAGAGTGATTCACAATATGGGTCAAAAAGAAGATCCATATAATTTCTTATTGATGCATGCAGTAAGCTCAAATGTTGGTGGACAAATAGGATCTGTAGTAGCAGGAGGTTTGATCCTGGCACTTATTCCATTATTCTTTTAAAACTTAATTGCTATGAACTCATTAAATGCGGCTTTAGAAGTTACAGGAATCGGAATGACGGGAATCTTCCTTTTCATGTTGATATTCTTTATTGCCATAAAACTCATTGACAGGTTTTTTCCTTCAGAAGAAAATTAAAACATCTTTTTATGGATCTCAATTATATAGAACATATCGGTATAGCGGTTAAAAATCTTGAAGAGGCAAAAAAATACTACGAAGAAGTACTTGGGTTGAAATGCTATTCAATTGAAGAAGTAGAAGATCAGAAAGTAAGAACTGCATTCTTCAAAGTAGGACAAACAAAAATCGAGCTACTCGAAAGTACATCACCCGAAGGTCCTATTGGAAAGTTCATTGAAAAGAAAGGAGAAGGTATTCATCATATTGCTTTCTCCGTTAACGAAATTTCTAAACAGCTCGCTTCTGCTGAAGAAAAAGGAATTCAATTGATAGACAAAGCACCACGTAAAGGAGCAGAAGGTTTGGATATCGCTTTTCTTCATCCTAAATCAACTCATGGTGTACTTACTGAGTTATGTGAGAATCAAAGACACTGTCACCCTAAAATTTCTTCAAAATGACACGTTTCGTTACAGCTGAAGATGCCGTACGATTAATAAAATCCGGCGATAGAGTTTTGGTTCAGGGTGCTTCTGCAACTCCTCAAACACTTTTGAAAGCAATGACTGCAAGAGCATCTGAATTAAGAGATGTGGAACTTGTGCATCTGCATACAGAAGGTTATGATGATTATGCTAAACCTGAATACAACGAGAGTTTTAAAGTGAATTGCTTTTTCATTGGAGGCAATCTCAGGAAATATGTTCAGATGGGAAGTGCACAATACATTCCTGTTTTTCTGAGCGATATTCCTTTATTATTCAGAAATGGAACATTGCCTATCGATGTGGTATTGCTGAATGTTTCTCCTCCTGACAGGCATGGCTATTGTTCTCTCGGAACTTCGGTGGATATAATTGCAGCAGGTGTTGAAACTGCAAATATCATTATCGCACAGATCAATCCCAACATGCCACGCACAATGGGTGACGGCATCATACACATCAGCAGGTTCGATGCATGTGTTCAGGTGAATGATCCAATCTATGAGATGAAGTTGAGCGAACCAAACGATGAAGAAACAATGATCGGTCAACACATTGCTTCTTTGATCGAAGATGGTTCAACATTGCAAATGGGTATAGGCGGTATTCCCAATGCTGCACTTTCCTGTCTTGGTAATCATAAGAACCTGGGTGTGCACACTGAAATGTTTTCAGAAGGCATACTGCCATTAATAGAGAAAGGTGTAGTGAATGGATCTAAAAAAGCAATTCTTCCTCATAAGATCGTTTCTGGTTTTGCAATGGGTTCAAAACGTTTGTATGATTTTATTGATGATAATCCTGAAGTTCTGTTGATGGATATTTCTTTTGTGAATGATACATCCGTCATCAGGAGAAATCCAAAAGCCGTTGCCATCAATTCTGCACTTGAAGTGGATATTACCGGACAAATATGTGCTGATAGTATCGGGAGTCAGATGTATTCCGGTGTTGGTGGACAGATGGATTTTATGAGAGGTGCTGCACTCTCTGTAGGGGGGAAAGCCATTTGTGCCATTCAATCGCTTACAGGAAAAGGGCATTCTAAGATCGTTCCTATGTTAAAGCCCGGAGCCGGTGTAGTAACAACAAGAGCTCATGCGAAGTATGTGGTTACGGAATATGGTATCGCAGAATTGGCGGGAAAAAATCTAGCACAAAGAGCAAAGGCTTTGATCAATGTTGCACATCCCAGTGTAAGAGAGGAGTTGGAGAAAGCAGCTTTCGAACGATTTGGTTCAAGCTATATCTCTTTTAATAAAATGGAATTGGTGTAGATCACTAATTAATAAACCTCATATGAAAACAGATCTTGTCTTTACCGAGTTTGAACCTGTCAGCAAAGAACAATGGAGGCAGAAAGCTATTCAGGATCTGAAGGGTGCTGACTTCGAAAAGAAACTTGTTTGGAAAACGGATGATGGTTTTCCCATTCAACCATTCTACACTTCAGAAGACATAACAGATTTTGATCCTGCATATTTTTCGTCAACTAAAAAAGGATGGATCAATTATGTTGAGATCAAGGCTGATAGTGATATAGAGTGTAATCGTATCGCTCAACAAATGAAACAGTTTGGAGCACAGGGATTTCTTTTCAAGTTCGATGATCCCAATTATCACAATTTCGAAACATTACTTAACGGATTAGATCCGCTTTCTGATCATATTTCTTTTTCAACTACACAGCCTTCTGCAGTTTTGATATCTGATTATCTTGTTCATTTGAACCGGAGTTATATCAGGGCACATAAACTGGATGGCTTTTATGAATCGGATATTCTAGAGAGCTGGAGTGTTAATGGTATAAAACCAAATTTTCATGAACTTGCCAATCTTCTAAAACGATCCAAACCATATCCCAATTTTCGTTGCCTGGTTGTTCGCTCACATTCTTTTGTAAATGCCGGATGCACCACTACACAGGAGCTTGCATTCACATTACATAAAGTATCAGATTATATCGAAGCACTGCTTGCCGAACGATTAACCACAACCGAGATCATTGATGAACTAGTCTTGCACATGGCGATAGGAGGTGATTATTTCTTTGAGATCGCCAAACTAAGAGCATTGCGAATTTTGTTAGATGATATACTTGAATTTTATCAATGCAAGCCACAGAGTATTCCGATCATCAGTTCCGGGTCAATGTGGTCAAAGACTTTTTATGATCCTAATGTAAATCTGCTGAGAAATACTTCGGAAGCAATGTCGGCAATATTAGGAGGTTGTGATGCATTAATGATCAATCCTCATGATGCAACTTATCAGCAACCAACTGATTTTAGCAGAAGAGTTTCCCTGAACATTGCGAACGTACTTAAAGAAGAGTCATACTTCGATAAAGTGGCTGATCCAGCTTCCGGTTCTTATTACATCGAGAATCTTACACGATCGCTGGTAAGCAGTACACTTTCTCTTTTTAGAGAGATAGAAGCGAAAGGTGGCTATATCACTGCTTTCAAGAATAATATTATTCAAAGCAAGATCAAAGAGCAACGTGAAAAGAAAGAAAAAGAAATCGGATCAAGAAAAAGAGTATTTGTAGGCACAAATAAATATCCTGAGACATCAGATGAACATACAGTTTCTCTTGAAGCTATTCGTAATAATACTGCCAATATAGACTTGTTACCTCAGCAACGGGCAACAAGAATATTTGAAGAAATGAGAAACAGGACCATCAATTATTTTAAACATACCGGCAACATACCTGAAGTGTACCTGGCTTGCTTTGGAAACCTTGCCATGCGAAAAGCAAGATCAACTTTTGCCAGTGATTTCTTTGCAACGGCAGGATTTGAAATTTTAGGTGAATATTTTAACCGGGATATAATTCAACTGGCAAACAATGCAGCCAACAGCAATGCTGATATCGTGGTGTTGTGTTCTTCTGATGATGATTATGCCAACGATGCAGTTCAATTTGCTGAATCACTTCGGTCAATAAATGAAAATAAGATACTTGTCTTGGCAGGATATCCTGAAACACTGATAGATAGTTTAAAAGCTGCCGGATTTGACGAATTCATTCATATCAGATCTAATGCTGTAGAAGTATTAACTGCTATGCAAAACAAACTGCTCGTATAACCAAAACGATGTTGTATGAAATCTGCTTCAATGATTAGCGATAACGATATAGAACTCCTGGAACCATCAAGTGAACTATGGGAAACAGCGGAAGGAATTCGGGTGAAGCCTGTATTTGATCCTGCTGATGTTCAAGATGCGATGCATTTAAACTATGCTGCCGGACTTCCTCCATTTTCGAGAGGTCCATATTCAACCATGTATGTGCTGCAACCATGGACCATCAGGCAATATGCAGGCTTCTCCACCGCTGAAGAATCAAATTCTTTTTATCGGAGAAATCTTGCTGCCGGTCAAAAAGGTTTGTCTGTTGCTTTTGATCTTGCAACGCATAGAGGCTATGATTCTGATCATCCAAGAGTGGTTGGTGATGTAGGTAAAGCCGGAGTGGCAATAGACTCTGTGCTGGATATGAAAATACTTTTTGACCAGATACCACTTGATAAGATGTCTGTTTCAATGACAATGAATGGTGCCGTTATCCCGATCATGGCTTTCTACATTGTTGCTGCTGAAGAACAAGGTGTGTCAATGGATCAACTAAGTGGAACAATTCAAAATGATATTCTGAAAGAGTTCATGGTGCGTAACACGTATATCTATCCACCTTCTCCTTCAATGAAGATCATTGGTGATATTTTTCAATTCACCAGTAAACACATGCCTAAATTCAATTCCATTTCTATTTCCGGTTACCATATGCAGGAAGCAGGTGCAACTGCAGATATTGAATTGGCTTACACTTTAGCAGATGGATTGGAATATATCAGAACCGGTATTAAAGCAGGATTGAATATTGATGATTTTGCACCACGGCTTTCATTCTTTTGGGCGATAGGTATGAATCACTTTATGGAGATCGCTAAGATGAGAGCTGCAAGATTGTTATGGGCTAAGATCGTGAAGCAGTTCGATCCAAAGAATCCGAAGTCAATGGCATTGAGAACTCACTCACAAACTTCGGGTTGGAGTTTGAGTGAACAGGATCCCTACAATAATGTAGCAAGAACTTGCATCGAAGCTATTGCAGCTGCATGTGGTCATACTCAATCGCTACATACGAATGCATTGGATGAAGCAATTGCATTGCCAACAGATTTTTCTGCTCGAATTGCACGGAACACTCAGTTATATATCCAGGAAGAAACAAACATCTGCAAAGTTGTAGATCCCTGGGGTGGTTCTTACTATGTCGAATACCTGACAGATCAGCTTGCAAAAAAAGCATGGCAACTTATTCAAGAGGTTGAAGAGTTAGGTGGAATGGCGAAAGCTATTGAAACAGGTTTGCCTAAGATGCGTATTGAAGAAGCTGCTGCAAGAAAACAAGCCAGAATCGATTCGGGTAAAGACATTTTGATTGGTGTAAACAAATACCATGTGAATGAACAAACCGAAATGCAGGTACTGGAAGTAGATAATGCTGCAGTAAGAAATAGCCAGATTGAAAGACTAAAGAAATTGAAAGCCGAGAGAAATAATCATGCAGTTCAGAATGCATTGTGTGCCATTGAATCATGTGCAGCAAGTGGCAAAGGCAATTTGCTTGAATTGGCAATTGTTGCTGCAAGAAGTCGTGCAACACTTGGAGAAATATCTGATGCTATGGAAGCTCATTTTGGCAGGCATAAAGCAAGCATTAAAACTATTTCTGGTGTTTATTCTAAAGAATCTGCCGATGATAATGATTTTCGTGAGGTGCAACAACTCACCAATTTATTCGAAGAACAACAAGGCAGAAGACCAAGGATCATGATCGCTAAAATGGGACAAGATGGTCATGATCGTGGTGCCAAAGTGATCGCTACTTCTTTTGCTGATATGGGTTTTGATGTAGACATGGGTCCTTTATTTCAAACACCCAACGAAGTTGCAAGACAGGCTGCTGAGAATGATGTTGACTTTGTAGGTGCATCGTCTTTAGCCGGTGGACATAAAACATTGATACCACAGCTGATCAACGAACTAAAGAAATTAGGTAGAGAAGATATTTTAGTTTTTGCAGGAGGTGTTATTCCAAGACAGGATTACCAGGAACTTTTTAATGCAGGTGTTCTTGGTGTGTTCGGTCCGGGTTCAAAAATTCCTGCCTGTGCTAAACTAATGCTGCAAAAATTAGCAGTAGAAGAAGTTGGAGCTTAGGCGCTTCTCATGTGCTATGCTCTTTCATGTGAGGGAGTGGGAGTTATTCTTAGCACCCACTCTTTTGTTTTTGTACCAACTGCTCCGTTATTTTGAATGATGGAGTATTTCAAGAAGTTACAGGAATTACTAAAGATCGAGAAAGAAGAAGACAGAAGATCCTATAAAGAGCTCACTGCAAAACTTTCTGTAACGGCAAAAAGGGAAAATGGAATTACCTGGTATCCGATTGCCATAAGAGAAACTGAGATCGGCAAAGGAGACTATCTTACTATTGAACTTGAACGAACCACTCACCAGGATATCATACACCAGCTTCGATTTGGAATGACTGCTGCATTATTCAGCAATCATGATCCGATGAATGATCGTGTTGAAGGAACAATCTCTCATATCAGTGGCGATCGTTTGAAACTAAGTTTACGAACAGATGAGCTGCCTGATTGGACAAGAAATGGAAAATTGGGTATTGATGTGGTTTTTGACGAGAATAGTTATACCGAAATGGAAGCAGCGTTAAAGCTGGCTCCGGTAATTGCAGAGAAGAAAGAGCAAGGACATCTTATTCAAACCCTCATTGGTGAAAGACAGCCAACACACGATCAGAGAGTTGAGCAATACCAATCATCGCAATTAAATGAACAACAGAACGAAGCTGTAAAAAAGATATTACAGGCTAACGAACTAGCTATTGTTCACGGCCCTCCCGGAACAGGAAAAACAACTACGTTGGTACAAGCAATCAAAGAGCTGATAAAACAAACCAATCAACGAGTGCTTGTTACAGCACCTAGTAATGCTGCAGTAGATCTGCTTTCAGAAAAATTAGCAGAGCAGGGATTGCATGTTGTTCGTGTGGGTAATCCGGCAAGAGTAAACGAAAAGCAAATGAACCTTACGCTTGATGCAAAAATTGCAGCGCATCAATCAGCAAAAGAGATAAAACGGTTGAGACGTCAGGCTGCAGAATTCCGAGACATGGCTCAGAAGTACAAGCGAAATTTCGGTCCGGCAGAAAGAGAACAACGTAAAGCTTTGTTCACCGAAGCAAGAAATATTCGGGATCAGGTGGAAAAAACAGAACAATATATTGTCGATGATGTGTTAAGTAAAGCCAATGTGATCACATCTACTTTAGTTGGTGCAAATCATTATACCATTAAACAACTCAGGTTCGAAACGGTTGTGATCGATGAAGCAGCACAGGCACTTGAACCGGCTTGCTGGATACCCATTTTGAAAGCAAAGAAATTGGTGATGGCGGGTGACCATAATCAACTGCCACCAACGATCAAATCCACAGAAGCTGCAAAAGAACTTGGAACAACGTTGATGGAGAAGTTGGTGAAGCTTCATCCCGAGTCCGTTGTTTTATTGCAGGAGCAATATCGAATGCACTATAACATTATGAAGTTCTCGTCTGCTGAGTTTTATAATGATCAATTGATTGCTCATGCATCAGTAGCCGATCATGTATTGTTCGAGGGTGATCAACCTTTCTTATTTATCGATACTGCTGGATGCGGCTTTGACGAAAAGCAGGAAGGAACCGGTTTGTCTAATCCGGAAGAAGCTTCTTTTTTGATAAAACATCTCAGTAATTATTTTCAGGAATTGAATGACCATCATCCTACAACTTCTCCAACAATTGCAGTGATCGCTCCTTATCGTCACCAGGTTGAACTGTTGAAAGAATATGTTGCTGCTCATCCGCAGCTCAATAAATTGTCTTCATTATCAGTAAACACTATTGATAGTTTCCAGGGGCAGGAAAGAGATGTAGTGTACATCAGCCTTACAAGAAGTAATGCAGAAAGTGTGATCGGATTTTTGTCAGAAGTTCGGCGAATGAATGTTGCCATTACAAGAGCAAGGAAAAGGCTGGTATTGATCGGCGATAGCGCCACACTCAGCCAGTTTCCATTCTATGATGATCTTATCAACTATGCTCACAGCATTGATGCGTATAAAAGTGTCTGGGAATTTATGGAATGATCATTTGTAAGGGTTCGTTTCATTCTCCCATCGCAGGTCTTCAGTGTCTCGTGCAATAACAACATCGTTAGCATCGAGTATGAGTGCTTCCTGTACAGGTATTTGTTCCAGGTTTTCACCGTAGAACATCAATCGGTAACCATTGGAGAAAGTTGTATAGTATCCGCCCAGTTCTCTAAAATAACCATCAGGTTGTTGTACTCTTTTCAATAACTGGAATCCGCAATGCTGAATGGTTTGTCCTTTGATATACGTTGCGAATGCATCTGCAAACAACATCATCCCATATTCTCTTTTATACATAGTTCAATGCGTTCAGAAAGTTCCGGTTCAAACTCTTTTAAAGTGAGTGTGCCATCATTTCCCAGTATGATCATTCCTCCTGCTTCTGCGATCTCTGTTTCCAATGAACGAAGTGCCCACATGATCTTGTATTGAAGATTCTGCTGAACCACTTCAAGATATCGCTGCTGTAACGAGATCACATTCTGAAGTATGGGTCTTAATTCATGACCTTCAGGCAGATCATTCAACCTGTCTTGTATTGGATTCACATCTACTTCAGGCGGTTCTATATAAACTTTCATGATTCTCGTTTGGCTAAAGATAAGTGCAAATGGGTGTGCGAAAGAATTGTCAGCGTTTAAAAAATATTCTTGCACTTGCTCTGCCACTTTCAATCAGTTGAAGGATCGTTTTCTGGGGAAGCTTTCTTACTCTGCCATTCAAGCCAAGATCATTAATAGTGATGGTTCTGTTCATATCAGCAGCATCAGGATTTGGCCTGTCGATTACGGTTTTGTAAACTGCACTGATGTATTCATTCAAGCTTTTTATTTGTAAAGCTTTGTTCTTACTGCCAGCTTTATAGCTTAGTTGATCAGGTTTCTCTAAAAGCAATCCCAATGTCTCAGGATTTCTGCAACCATTCTTTGGGTTTGTACATTTAAAATATTCCGGACCATCGAAAATATGGATCGGGTAGTTGCTTAACAAGCCTCCATCTACCATCATGTGTAGTTTAGGATCGTTTTTATCTGTGCTTATATTCCCATTATCGTCTATCAGTACCGGTTCAAAATACAATGGAATGGAAAAGGAGATCCGCAATGCATCTTTTATCCGCATATTGGGATAGTTTTCATAGCTGAACACACGAAGACAGCGATAGCTCAGGTCAGTACCGGTAATATAAAGATCCTTGTATTGCTTTGACTGCCTTTGCTGGTGAAGCTGCAAAAAAGTAATGTTTCCATTACCTGTTTTCCTGGTGATCAATGTATCAATCCATTGATACAGTTTTTCTCCTTTATAAAATCCAAACTTCCTTTGCAAACGTGAGATGCCACCTGTAACAGAACCATCATTGAACTGCTTTAATGGAATATGCTCAATCACCTGTAATACCTCTGTCGGAGTATAACCAATAGAAAGCATCATAGCCTGTATAGCACCTGCAGATGTACCGCCAACCCTTTCTATGTTCTTTAAAACACCGAGACTATCCAATACCTGCATCGCTCCTACATATGCCAGTCCACGAACACCGCCACCTTCGAGTACAAGATTTTTATATTGTTGTTGTGCAGATGCAGATAAGCTAAAGAACAGCAGAAAGAAGATCAACCCTTTTTTCATAGCAGCGATTTGGATGAAGTTATTTAATGTAACTGCTATGATAAGTGATACGATGATAAATCTTTGTTAGATATGTTGACTAAGCTTCGGAACATTTATTTAGCTTACGTTGCGTCGCACTCTTGTACTGTTATACCTTGTTCAACATTGTTGTAGCTTTAGAAAAATAGTGTTTTGAAAAATACCCTCATATTCTTTGTTGTTGTGGTTATTGCTTGCCGAAATAGTCAGCCACAAGAACATGTACCTGAAAAAAGTACCAGCCTCAATCGAATTGAATATTCGAATGATACCGTCTTCGGTAAACATGACAGCTTATTGCTGCAATACACTTATAACCCCGTCAATCGAACATTGACTAAATATGATAAAGAATGGTATTTGATACATGATACGGCAGAAGAACTATCCGGCTTTGTAAATATGAAAGGAGATACAGTCATTCCATTAAAATATGGCTATCCAACCTTTGTTTCTGACACGTTTCGATCTTTCACTTATGTATATATGCCTTCAAGAGGTATTGTTGCGATTAACAAAAAAGAAGAAGTATTATTTGAGCCGTATTTTTTTGATAACTCTCCAGATGAAGTACATGACGGGCTTATTAGAATCAAAATTGACAACAAAGTTGGATTTGCTGATCTAAATGGCAGAATAGTCATAGCACCAATTTATGATAACGCTCACTGGTTCGAAAAAGGGTATTCACTTGTAGGCTTTAAATGCTACATGGATTTGATTTATGATGAACATAATCCGATGGTTTGCAGGAAAAGTGGAGTTATAAATAAAAAGGGACAACTATTGTTTCTATCTTCCAATCGGGATAGTGTGGAAAGTGTCTATCAAAAGTTGATTCAACATTAATTAGTTCCAAACACTTTCTTCCCACCAATAAAAGTCCACTGCACTTTCACATTCAATATCTCTTTTTCATCCACCTTCATCAGGTCTTTATCAAGGATAATAAAATCCGCTTTCTTTCCAGCCTGTAAGCTTCCAATTTCATTTTCTAAGAATCCAGCTCTTGCAGCCCAGATCGTCATGCCACGAATGGCTTCTTCCCTGGTAAGTGCATTCTCCATTTGAAAACCTTTACCAGGAAAACCAGAAGCATCTTTCCTAACCACTGCAGCAAGAAAAGTCTTGAAAGGCGAAATATCTTCTACCGGGAAATCTGTTCCTAACGGTATCCATCCATTCTGTTGTAATAATTGCTTATATGCGTAAGCTCCTTTTAACCTTTCTTGTCCAAGCCTGTCACCAGCCCAATACATATCACTTGTTGCATGTGTTGGTTGTACAGATGGAATAATACTATTCATCCCAAACAAACTAAAATCATTTTGATTCACTACCTGTGCATGTTCAATTCTCCATCTCTTATCGTTCTTTCCATTTAAATATTTGCCATAAATATTCAGAATGGCTCTGTTGCCAGAGTCGCCAATTGCATGCGTGCACATCTGGAATTCTGTTTTGCTTAGGATATTTGCAGCAGAATCAAAATGAGAAGGATTGCTCAGCAGAAAGCCAGACCAACCTGGTTTATCATTATAGGGTTGCAATAAACAAGCTCCCCTACTTCCCAAGGCACCATCACCATACAACTTAAAACCTTTGATGTATAGTTTGTCGGTTTTATAAGGACCTTTCGCTAAGTATTTATCATAGTTTTCTTTTGCATCACTCAGCATCACATACAACCGCATGTTTAGCTTGCCTTCTTTTTGCAACGCATCAATGGTTTCTGCTACGTTGTACATTATTCCGCAGTCTGATAAAGTAGTAAGTCCTTGGGCAAAACAATTTTTCTCAGCTGCAGTCATCCAATTTGTGTAATCCTCTTTCGTTGGTTTGGGGATTACTTTATCTACAAGGTCAACGGCATTATCGATCAATATTCCGGTTAGCTTTCCATTCTTCACTTCAATTTCACCACCTGTGATCTTCATATCTGGATATATTCCTGCTAACGCTAAAGCTCTGTCATTCGCAATTGCAGCATGACCATCAACACGAGTCAATATCACCGGCCTGTTGGGGAACATGATCGTTAGTCGCTCATTGGTTGGAAACTCTTTTACAGGCCATTTATTCTGATCCCAGCCACGACCAATTACCCAGCTTGTATCTTGTTGTTTCTTTTCAAATTCTGTAAGTCGATGTAACACATCATCCCAACTGCTGCTACCAAAAAGGTTTGCTTCAAACAGGTTTTTGCCATATCCTGTAAAATGGGAATGAGCGTCTATAAATCCTGGATAAATGACCTGTCCTTCTGCATCAATCGCTTCTTTCGCAGAGAAATATTTCATGATCTCTTCGTTCGATCCCACGGCTACGATCTTTCCATCATCAATTGCCATTGCTTCAGCAATTGAAAAAGCAGAGTCCACCGTATAGATCGTTGCATGATGAACGATCATATCTACTTTTTTTACTGAACACGAAACAAGAAAAGAAACAGCAGCCAGCAAGAACAGCTTTCTCATACAACAGTTTATAAGATTAAAGATAACTATCCTCGAAATCAATCAAAATCCAATAATCCTGGTTCTGATTATTTCAGCAGATCACAAGGCTTCAACCCTGTGTGCTTTTTAAATGCAGCAGAGAAGTGAGAAATAGAAGAGTAACCCAGCAAAGCAGAAACGTCAGTAACGCTGAGTGATTTTTCGTAGAGCAGGTACTTGGCATGCTCCATTCTTTGTTGCTGGTAAAAATCGAAGATGGTAGTACCGAATACTTCTTTGAAACCTTTCTTCAGGTAGCATTCATTCATTGCTACCTTACGGCTAAGTTCTTTGATGGTGATGGGGTCACCTATATGTTGAAGCAGGATTTCACGAGCCATGTAAATTCTCTCCCTTCCGCTTTCGTCGGCCAGGAATTTACAGGTGAAAGTTTCAGCATCTCTTTCTTCCACCAAACATTCAAGGCTGTACAATAACAGCTCATGTACTTTGGCGTTAACGAAGATGTTCTCAAGTGCACCGGTATAACTGTGATTCAGCAATGCATCCAGAACAAAACGCTTTTTATTACAGATCGGGAATATCTTGGTAAAAGAAGAAGGATGTTTAAAAGCCAGTACCTCGTCTTTCCGGTTACTCAATTTTACATTATGTACAAACTGGTGCAGAAAGGTTGAAGTGAAGTGGAAATTGAATACATCCACGGTTTGCATTTTACCACTGCAGTTCATGGTCGGTATCTCAGCACAATTACCGCAGCTTTTCTCCGGGCAATATTTATTTCCGGTAGTGCAAAAACGAAGTTCCAGGTAATTATCTTCCGGTCTGGTAGTGTTGTAATGATACACCAGCATACCTGTATCTTCAGCCACCCATGGATGTTGTGCATAGTGCCTGCGGATCATGTAATTGATCGAGCCGGGAATTATCTGCTCTTTCTGATGCAAAACTTCCAGGCTTGGCTCAATGCCATTCTTGTGTGCAACTTTTAGTATGTCTAGTGCTTGTAACAATGGATGTGACCTCGGTTAAAAGCAAAATTAATGTATAAACATATATTTTAGCTGATTTAGATCAGGTGCTCTGTCATGTAACCGTCATTACCGCTCCGATTTGACTTCGTTGCGTCGCATTTATCACGTCTTCAGCGTGACTCTTGTACTTTCTGTCCATTATTCAACTGTTTAGCAGCAAATCACTAACTTATTAAGGCAAAAAAGCCGGGCTGCTCAATAGTATTCTGAACGTACAAGTGAGTGACACAACGGAAGTTTAATAGCACTGAAAAGCTGGTGCAAAAAACGTTGAAAAACCATGTGAAATACAGCCTCACAATCAGGGAAAAACCATTGATTTTCGGTAGTTTTGCCAGCCTCGATTTTATACAACAATCTATAGCGAGAAGGACAATTTATGAGTGAAGAATTAGAGATCCCCGTAGCCAGTTATGGTGCAGACAGTATCCAGGTTTTAGAAGGTTTGGAAGCGGTTCGTAAACGTCCGGCAATGTATATTGGCGATGTTGGCGTAAAAGGATTGCATCACCTTGTATATGAGGTAGTTGACAACTCCATTGACGAAGCCTTGGCCGGTCACTGTAAGAATATTGATGTGACCATACACGAGGATAACTCGATCAGTGTTAAAGACGATGGGCGTGGTATTCCTACTGCGATGCATACCAAAGAAAAGCGTTCTGCCCTCGAGGTTGTAATGACAGTATTACATGCCGGTGGTAAGTTCGATAAGAATACTTACAAGGTTTCCGGTGGTTTGCATGGTGTGGGTGTGAGCTGCGTTAACGCTTTAAGTACCAAATTGCATGTTACCGTTCACAGGGATGGCAAAATATTCGAACAGGAATATAGCTGTGGTGTTCCTCAATATGCAGTAAGAGAGATCGGTGAAACTGATAAAACAGGAACAAGGGTTCATTTTTGGCCTGACCTTTCTATTTTCCAGGCAAGTATTTATTCAAAAGACATTCTGGAAGGACGTTTAAGAGAGCTTTCTTACCTCAACAGGCGTATCAATATCACACTTACTGATCTGCGTGAATTAAACGAAGCAGGTGATCCTTACACCAACACTTTTTATAGTGAAGGCGGTATCGTAGAGTTTGTTGAAATGCTGGATAGAAATGGAAAGCGTACGCCGTTGATCGCTAAAACCCTCTACTTCGAAGGGCACGACGAATCAACGAATGTGGCTGTTGAAGTGGCAATGAGTTATAATGATGACTTCAAAGAGCACATCTTTAGTTACGTTAACAACATCAACACCATCGAAGGTGGTACACACGTTACTGGTTTTAGAAGAGCACTTACAAGAGTGTTTAAATCATACGGCGATAAAGAAGGTTTGTTCGAAAAAGCAAAAGTTGAAGTAGAAGGTGATGATTTCCGTGAAGGATTGAGTGCGATCATTTCAGTTAAAGTTCCCGAACCACAGTTCGAAGGTCAAACCAAAACAAAGCTGGGTAACAGCGAGGTTGCTGGTGTGGTAGAAACAACGGTTGGTAGAATACTTCAATCATACCTCGAGGAAAATCCAAGAGAAGCCAAGAATGTTATCTCAAAGATCGTTTTAGCTGCACAGGCCAGGGTTGCTGCAAGAAAGGCAAGAGAAATGGTACAGCGCAAAACCGTGTTGAGTGGTGGTGGCTTACCAGGTAAACTGGCTGACTGTTCTGAAAGAGATCCTGAAAAATGTGAGTTGTACTTGGTAGAGGGTGATTCTGCAGGTGGAACGGCAAAACAAGGTCGTGACAGAAGTTACCAGGCTATTCTTCCACTTCGTGGTAAGATATTGAACGTAGAAAAAGCAATGGAACATAAGATCTACGAGAATGAAGAGATCAGGAATATGTTCACTGCTTTAGGTGTTACTATCGGAACGCCTGAAGATCCAAAAGCCTTGAACATTGCCAAGCTTCGTTACCACAAGCTCATCATCATGACCGATGCTGATGTGGATGGATCTCACATTGCAACGCTGATCTTAACGTTCATATTCCGTTATATGACTGCCTTAGTTGAGCAAGGGTATGTCTACATTGCTCAACCTCCTTTATATTTAGTGAAGAAAGGAAAAGAACAGGAATACGCTTACAATGAAGAACAACGCAAGGCTTTGGTTGAAAGACTTGGTGGAGGAAAAGAAGACAGCGTTACCATTCAGCGATACAAAGGTTTGGGTGAAATGAATGCTGACCAGTTGTGGGAAACAACGATGGATCCTGCAAGAAGAACATTAAAGCAGGTAACTATTGATAGTGCTGCAGAAGCCGATAGAATATTCAGCATGCTGATGGGTGATGAAGTAGCTCCCAGAAGAGAATTCATTGAGAGCCATGCGAAGTATGCGAAAATAGATGTGTAAACATTTACTCAAATAAGTAGAGAAAGCAGGAAAATAACTTCCTGCTTTTTTGTTTTCTATAATTGAAAATCAAAGAAATCAAAACTTTTGTACGGTGTTTGTTGAAGTGGCTGTCAATAATTGAAAATGATGAATATTATGAAAAAGACACTTACAGTCCTGGCAATGGTAGTAGCAACAGCATTTAGTGCGAATGCCCAGGAAACTAAAACAACTACTGAGAAAGGCGGAACGAAAGGAACATTTTTAAGTATTGGTGCAGAGGCTGGCGTTCCAACAGGAACACTTGCAAACA
This sequence comes from Chitinophagaceae bacterium, assembly GCA_024508725.1. Lineage (GTDB taxonomy): Bacteria > Bacteroidota > Bacteroidia > Chitinophagales > Chitinophagaceae > JAEZDC01. The sequence goes on from JANINS010000003.1 coordinate 1,460,706, forward strand.
CACACAAACTTGGTTTCGGCGGTAGCGCAAAAGTTGGTTTTAACGTTATCGAGAACGGTTATATAACATTGAACGCAGGTTATATATCTTTCGCCAGCAAAAGTGCAGGACCTGCTGTTGGTTCTATGAATATCATTCCTATCAAAGCAGGTTTTCGTTACGACTTTGGTGCATTTTATGTAGAACCGCAATTGGGTTGGACAAAAGCAAAATTCAAAGGTTCTGATAACAGCGAATCATCTTTCACATGGGCTCCAAACGTAGGAGTTATCATAGCAGATGTAATCGATCTTTCTGCACGTTACGAGTCATTTAATACAGACGGTTATAAAGGATCGCATGTAGGGTTCAGACTTGCTTATAACTTTAATTTAGGCGGCAGATAATTTTATTGATCCCATAAAAAGATTTAAGGCCTCGCAATAGCGGGGCTTTTTTTATTGAATATGTTCCCAGGTTCAAATGATTTTTATCATTGAAAATGGATAATGGCTCACCTCACCTTTGTGTTTCCTCACATCTTTTATTGATCATTTTACAAACCCCAAAAAGCCATTTTATGAAAAAACTGGTACTTATTCTTGCTCTTGGAACTTTCGTAAGTGTTACTGCTTCTGCCCAGCAGAAAGATGAAAAGAAACTAACCGATGCACCATCGATCAGCATTGGTGCTGATGTTGCATTGCCTATGGGCGATTTTGCTGATGTTAGTAAAACAGGTTTCGGTGGTACAGCAAAATTTGCTTATCCAGCCGGACCAGGTGCTGTTACTGTAACTGCAGGATACATAAGTTTCTCCGGCAAATCACACACAGTAAATGTAGGTGGTACTCAAATGACTATCACCGGATCATCCACCTATTTAATGCCTTTCAAAGCAGGTTATCGATTTAACCTTGGTCAGGGATTCGGTATCGAACCACAACTCGGTTATTCTGTTGGTAAAAACAGCGGTGGTGGATTTACTTATGCCGGACAAATTGGTTATCTCATCAATAACCAGGTAGATATCTCTGCACGTTATGAAGGTGTAAGCAAAAGTGGAACATCATTATCTTTTATAGGATTCAGGGTTGCTTACAACTTCAGTCTGGGTAGTAAATAAGTTATTATTATTGATTAGAAAAAGATCTCGCTATTGCGGGATCTTTTTATTTGATGAACCAGTGTAGCGATGAGTTGCAAAATAGATGATCATAAAAGCAATCAACACAGCCAAACCAATGCCTGCAGTGGAAGGATCTTTTATCGCAATACTGATACCTACAAATAAATAAGCTGCAATAAAAACAAGCGGTAATAATGGATATAGTTTCATCTTGTAAATTCCGGTTCCGTCAAGATGTTTTGTTTCTTTTCTTAGCTTGAATATCGTAGCGCTGCTGGCGATCATTCCAAAGCAATCAAGAAAGATGGTGAAGTTGAGTATTTTCTCAAATGTTTGGGCGAAGAATAAAATAACGATACACATAGCTGCAAATACCGTTAATGAAACAGTGAGTACATTCTTCTTATTTTGTTGAGAGAAGATCTTTGGTAAACTACCTTCTTCTCCCATGGCATACATCACTCTTGGGTTGCTTAGCAACAATGCGTTTACATAAGCCAATACTCCGAAGAAAAGGAAGAATGAAAAAACATTTGCTGCTTTTGTTCCGAAGGCATTTAAAGTAAGTGCATAAGCTATTTCTTTTTCACCTTTCATGTTGTTGAAACCAACAACGGTATAATAACTCAGGTTTACAAGAAGATATAAGATGATGATGATGGCAATACCGAAGAAGATTCCTCTTGGAATATTTTTCTGTGGATGTTCTACTTCACTGCCAAAATTGATGGTTTGCTGGTAGCCACCATAAGTGAAAGAAACGGCGATAAGACTTACCCCCAGGCTTTGTATCCAACTCATCGATGGCGTTGTTGCAGCAACGGCTGAAGCATCAGGCATAGCTGTGTTCTGCCCAAAGAAAAGTGCCGAGATCAGCAGAACGATCATACCGATCTTTACCATCATTAAAATATTCTGTGCTCTTGAACTCATTCGCAGTCCCATTAAGTTGATGCCGTAGAAAACAATAATGGCTACACAGCTGAGTAATGCTTTATGAATATCTGTTGATATAAGATCTGGAAATAGTTTACCGATATACCCACTGCCGATCAATGCAACAGCACTTAAACTGGCTGCATTGCTGATAAGGATGATGCAGTTAATTCCAAATGCAATACTTGGATGATAGGCATAAGAAAACACTTTATAATAACCACCGGTAACAGGATAACGGCTTCCAATTTCTGCATAAGTTAAAGCTCCACAAAGTGCAACAACACCACCTAATATCCAGGCTGTGAAATACACTGACGGTTCGATCGCATCTTTTGCACTGGTGGCTGCTGTTCTGAAAATGCCCATGCCGATCACCAATCCCACAACGATCATGGTGAAGCTGAAGAGATTGATCTTTTGTTTTCCCTGCATGAATTAAATGTACTGAGAAAATTTGTACGGCTCTACGGAGCCAAATTGATCTGATGGATGTATTTCTATTAAGCTTTGGCTCCGCTGGAGCCGAAAACAAAAGCAAAATAATTTCACTCCTGCGGAGCAAAGTAGAAATAAGCCACTGATTACACGGATTACCACAAATTCTTAAAGAGTCGGAGGACTGAAGCCCGATTAGCTGAAATGCAAGATGTTGATGTTGAAAAGAAAATTTTTGGTGGAAAGCTGAACAATTACATTTGCAGCAGATTTGGTTTCTGAAGATGAGTTGTTCAGTAAAGTGCTGAACGTTGAAGGGTGCGACGCCACAGAAGTTGAACAAAGATGTGTCGCTGACCTCCAAAACTCTTCCAAAGATTAAAAGGGAAATCCGGTGAAATTCCGGTGCTATCCCCGTAGCTGTGAGCTTGGTGAAGAGTGAATAGTGAATCGTGAAGGGCAATGATGATTGCTTTTGACTTTTGACTTTTACTTTTTACTTCTGCTGAGTGTGCCACTGTTTCGCATTAACGAAACGGGAAGGTTCAGCAACTAAGCAAGCCAGAAGACCTGCCAGATCAAAACATTTATCACTGAGCTTTCGGGTGAAAAGCCGGAGATGACCTCTCTTGATCTCTCTATTTTTTGAGAGAAACTGTCAGGCTCATTTCTCCATTTCATTTAGAAGGTTCATAAACAACTTATTTGCTTATGAACAAAAGAGTTTTCTCACTTGCGATGCTGGCAGCAAGCTTACCTGCTATCGCACAACAGGACACCACAAAAAATTTAGATCCTGTTACAGTTACTGCAAACAAAATTGAACAGAAACAAAGTACTACCGGAAAGGTGGTAACGGTGATCACCAAAGAGCAACTGGAAAAAAGTTCGGGCAAAACAGTGTCACAGGTTTTGAATGAACAGGCTGGTTTGCTGATCAACGGTGCTTACAACAATTTAGGCAGTGTACAAACGGTGTACATGAGAGGAGCCTCTCCAGGAAGAGTATTGATATTGATGGATGGTGTGCCTGTGAATGATCCATCTTTTATCAACAATGAATACGATCTGAATTTCTTTTCGATCAATGAAGTGGAAAGAATTGAAGTTTGCCGTGGTGCCCAGTCAACATTATACGGAAGTGATGCCGTTGCAGGAGTGATAAACATCATCACCATCGATAAAGATGTGAAGAAACCTTTCAATGTAAAAGCAACAGCAGCTTATGGCAGCTTCAATACATTCAAAGGCAATGTGCAGTTCTATGGCAAGAAAAATAAGTTTACTTATAATCTAAGATATGCAAGACTGAGTACAGATGGTTTTTCATCAGCGTATGATAGTACCGGAACAAATAATTTTGATAAAGATGCATATAAAGGGAATGTAGTAAGTGCAAGTGCCCAGTACCAATTTACTAATCAGGTTTCGGTGAGAGCTTTCAGCCAGTATAGCGGATATAAGTCTGATATTGATGCTTCAATTTTTAACGATGAGAAAGATTATTTTATCGACAACAGTGCACATACATCTGGTGTAAGTTTCAATTATAAAGCTGATAAAGTAACGCTGACTGCCAATTACCAGTATGCAAATCTTAAAAGAACCTATCGGAATGATAGTAGCTGGGTAGATCCAAGACCTTTCACCACAATATTTGAAAACAATGCTTATAAAGGAAGAACACAGTTCTTTGAATTGTTTGCAAGTATCAACCTGGGAAGTGGTTTCACATTATTGCAGGGTGGAGATTATCGATATGGAATGATGAACAATGATTATTTGTCGATCAGTTCTTTTGGTCCATATGCAACGAAGTTCAGGGATACTTCCGTTAGTCAGACTTCTATCTATGCATCGTTGATGTATGGCAGCAAAGACAAGAAATTCAATGCTGAATTGGGTGGAAGATTGAATGTGCATAGCCGTTACGGAAGCAATCATACATACACATTCAACCCAACATATAAAATCACAGAACATTACAGGATATTTGGAAGCATTGCCACAGGATTTAAAGCTCCTTCTATTTACCAGGTATATGATCAAAGTGCCGGCAACCGGAGTTTGAAGCCTGAACAATCAACCAACTATGAACTTGGATTTAGTGAGCAGCATGAGAAAGTAAGAAGTCGACTGGTATATTTTTATCGAGAGATAAAGGACGGTGTTGATTTTAATTATGTCACTTTTAAGTATTTCAATTTTGTAAAGCAGATCGTGAGGGGTTTGGAGTATGAGATCAGTTATCAGCCAATAAAAGGTTTGAGTATTTCTGGTAATTACACATACATCTCTTCTCAGGAGAATACACAAAGCAGGATTAATTTTAAAGATACCTCTTACACGTATCTTTTAAGAAGACCAAAGCACAACATCAACCTGAATATTGGTTTCCAGTTTACAGATAAGTTTTTTACCAGTGTAAATGGAAAGTATGTGAGCAGCAGGCAGGATGTTGGTGGATATCAAAAAGCTGATGTATATCTGAAGAGTTACTATGTTATGAGTGCTTATGCTGAGTACAAATTCAAGCACTTCAAATTTTTTGCAGATGCACAGAATGTTACTGACAATAAGTTTTTCGACATCAGGGGTTATAATGCAATGCCATTCATGGTTACTGGTGGAGTAACATTTACATGGTGATCTTTCGCAGAAATTGCTGAAGATGCAAAAAGGTTTGATGGCACCGAAAGGTGCCATCTTTATTATAAAATTTCCTGAATACCTGCTTTGATGAACGCTGTTGAAGTTAATGGTGTGATGATCTTTAGATCATCAGATAAAGTGCTTTCATTATCTAAGAATCTGAAGATCGTTTCAGGTAAATTGTTGGCGAAAATCTTCGAAAATATTTCTGCACCCTTTTGTGGATGATTACTCAATACATTTAGAAAAACAGAATCGTAATAATGAAACTTCTTTGATGAAGAAAGTCTGATCTCTTCTTCTTTTGCCAATGATGCCGCAATTTGTTGAGACTGTTTTTGAATAAACTTAAATGCATAACCAGAACTTGCTTTCACTTGTCCACCTGCTGTTCCAATGTTGATGATGCTGCCATTTCGTTTTTTGAACCGGGCATTGGTCATTGGAATGATCCCAAACTCTTCGTGCAATACTTTATAGCCAGTAATGTTTAATTGTTCTTGAATGTATTGTTGGAGTGCCGTATCATATTCTTCCTGTTTCAGTAAAGCTGGAGTGAATAAAGTGTATTCTACTAAGGCTTCCGTTGCAGAAGTAGGCATCACATAAAAGAATGTTGCTCCATGTTGCTGGCTTGTTCTGAAATCCATCAACGTGGCTGTTGAAGGATCGAATGCTGACTGAGATGTTTTGATGACTGAACCTTTGAAGTGTTGCAGTAAAAGAAATTTCCCTTTTTCTTTTTTGATCGGTTCAAACAAAATGCTGTTGAATAAAAGATCGCAGGTTATCGTTTGATCTTTTAGTTGTACAAGTGCTTTATCATTTATGTTGTCAATAGATTGTACATCGTCGAAAATAACATCAACATTACTGTGTTTTGCTATCTCCCGGAAGCAATGTTCATAGAAATCAATTCCCCTGATCATTTTATATTGATAAGGAGCAATGCTCATTTCTTTATCAAGTGATGATGAGTGGAAGTTTAGCTTGTTCCAACGATGATGAAGAATAGATTCAAAGAGGCCTGTTTCTTTTTCCCAGAAACACCAGGTTCGGTCATTCGTATTCTTTTGTGTCTTATCAACGAGTAAGATGGATTTATTTTTTAGTTCAGGATATTGCAACATGTGCATAAGCAGGCTCAATCCAGAACACCCGGCACCGGTAATGATATAATTGTAGTGCGATCTCAATTGGAGAAAGTGTTAGCCGAAGATAGTTCAGAACGTATCATGCTTGTAGCTCGATGCTGAGGATTTGTTGAATAGGATTGTTGCAGTACAAGTGTGCGACGCAAGTAAAGCTCAATAGAGTTAATCAGCCGGCTCAACAACATTTCTTTTCATTGCTTCGTCTCTCCTGATCTTATCCCAATATTTTTTTGCAACGACCAACATCCCAAAGCTTTCACCTTCTTCTTTGTCGAGATGTTTGTGATGCATTTTATGAGCCCAGCGAATGGCTCTTATATAACGATTATTGCTTCGGGTAAACCATTTAAAACGTTGATGGATGATCACTTCATGCACCATAAAATAGGCAAACCCATACAGCATGATGCCAAAACCAATGCTCATTGACCAATAATTTTCATTGAGCTTTCCAAACAGGATGAGCAGGAAACTTGGAATGGCGAAAATGAGAAAGAATGCATCGTTCTTTTCGAAAAAGCCTGGTCCTTTTTTGTGATGATCTTCGTGCAGGTACCACAAAAATCCATGCATCACATACTTATGCGTAAGCCATGTGATGCCTTCCATCAAAACAAAAACACCTAACGTAACCAATACATACCACCAGATCATACACTAAAATTATCAGATTAAATTCAATTGGCTTCTCAAGCCTGCATTTGCCACGATCAGCAGTTTATTATGATTGGGAATACGTACACGATTCTCTAATATTACTTTGGGTTGTAACTTTTTGATCTTCCTGAACAAAGCAAGATAATAACGGTAAGCAACATACACACCCAGCTTGGCTTTTAGCGGCAATAAAACAATGCCTTCATAAGCATGATCAAAGTCTTTTTGTATGTCGGCTTCTATTGCTGCTTTATCGTGATGTGCAAAGTTGTTGAAGTCGCAACCGGGAAAATACATTCTGCCGAGTTGCTGTGTATCGGCTTTAATATCACGCAGGAAATTTACTTTTTGAAAAGCAGCACCCAAACTTCTTGCAAAAGGTTTTAGTTTTTGGTATTGTGTTTCATCTCCTTCACAAAAAACTTTCAAACACATCAAGCCAACCACTTCGGCACTGCCGTAGATATAATCGTTGTAACCTTTCTGATCATAATTTTTTTGCTCAAGGTCCAGTTCCATGCTGTATAGAAATGCATCTATCAGGTCTTGAGTGATGTTATATCGATGAACGGTGATCTGGAAACTGTTAAGTATTGGGTTGAGGCTAATTCTTCTTTCGATGGCATCTTTCGTTGCTGATGCAAACTCAGCCAGCAAAGAGTGTTTGTCGTGCTGGTGAAATGTATCAACGATCTCATCAGCCAGACGAACGAAACCATAAATATTATGGATCGGCTGTCGCAGATCTTTATGCAAAAGATTCACCGCTGATGAAAACGACGTGCTGTAAAGCCTGGTTGTGCTTTTGCTGCAACAACTGCTGAGTGTGTTAAAAAGCGCAATGTTTGTCATACGATCAACTACCGAATTGTTGTACAATTTGTTTTGCAACCACCTCACCACTGATAAGGCTTGGTGGAACTCCTGGTCCGGGTACGGTTAATTGTCCTGTGAAAAAAAGATTACTCACCTTCTTACTCTTACACCGTGGTTTTAGAACAGCAGTTTGCATTAAAGTGTTCGCTAAACCATAAGCATTCCCTTTGTAAGAATTGTAATCATTTATAAAGTCTGATGTAGCATAAGACTTTTTATAAATGATCGAACTGGTTATCTCAACATTCAGCTTCTTTTCAAGCCGTGTAATGATACTATCAAAATACTTGTCCCTGATTTCTGTTGAATCATTTGTTAATCCAGAAGCAATAGGTATCAACAAGAAAATATTTTCAGAGCCGGAAGGAGCTGCTGTTTCATCTGTTGCAGAAGTTACACTCATGTAAAACAGTGGCTCTGTTGGCCATATTGGTTTTTCGTAAATCTCTTTTCCATGCAAATTGAAATCTGCATCGAAGAATAAAGTATGATGCGGTGCGTTTGGTAATTTCTTATTCAATCCAACATAATACAATAAACAGCTGGGTGCCATTGTTCTGCTTTGCCAATATTGTTCTGAGTAACTTCGATGTTCAGGCGAAAGCAGTTTTTGTTCGATGTGATGATAATCTGCACCACCGATCACAACATCTGCTGAATAAGTTGTTTTGTTGGTTGTAACGGAAGATATCTTACCCAATTCAATATTGATCTTTTCTACCGGTTCGTTGAAATGAAACGTAACTCCTAATTCTTTAGCGAGACTATACATTGCTTCTACGATCTTGTACATACCACCTTTGGGATACCAGGTTCCGCCAACGATATCAGCGTAATTCATAAGGCTGTACAATGCCGGAATTTTAGATGGAAGTGCACCTAAGAACAATACGGGGAACTCCATCAATTCCTGCAGCAAGGGATGTTTAAAATATTTTGCTACATGCTTCTTCATCGAAGTGAATACATCCAGCTTTCCCAGCTTACTGATCACTTCCCAATCAATCAATTCTATTGCAGATAGCGAAGGTTTATGCACCAGTTTCTGCATTCCCACTGCATACTTATATGCAGCTTCTTCCAGGAATTTATCTAAACGTTCTCCACTTCCCGGCTCGAAGTGCTCAAAAAGTTTCTTTAACGAATCATAATTTGCCGGAACATCGATCACTGCATCTTTTCCATAAACCCGGTATGACGGATCAAGCCGAACCAACTCGTAATAATCACTTGTCTTTTTACCAAACTGGGCGAAGAATCTTTCAAAAACATCCGGCATCCAATACCAGCTTGGACCCATATCAAACGTAAATCCATCAACTTTTAATTGTCTTGCTCTTCCACCAGGCTGCTCATTTTTTTCCAATACAGTAACCTGCCACCCGGCTTTTGCCATAAAGCATGCAGCCGACATTCCTGCAAAACCACTACCTATTACAACTGCTTTCTTCAATCAGTTTAGTTTCTCTGGATTTGTTTCTGTAATGTTTTACGGGCAAAGTGGATACGACTTTTGATCGTACCTAACGGCTCATTCAAAATCTTTGCGATCTCGTTGTACTTGTACCCCTCAACATACAACAGAAAAGAGTTACGGAAGATAGGCGGTAAAAGATGAATTAAATTATCTATTTCTTTCTTTGCTAATTTCTTATAGGCTGAGTCTGTTGCATCAGTATCTATCTTGTACAGCAGTAAGCTTTCATCTCCAGATGCTGTAGGCTGACGTTTCTTTTTGCGATAATCGTTGATAAAAATATTTCGCATGATGGTGTACAGCCACGACTTCAAATTTGTACCGATCTGGTACTTATCAATGTTTGTAAGAGCCCTGTACACGGTTTCCTGGCAAAGGTCTTTCGCACTTTCTTTATCCTGCGTTAGCGATACAGCAAACGGTTGAAGATATTGTGAGTGACTGACCAATAAAGCATTTAATTCGGCCGCAGACATATTGTTTAATTATTGATGCTGTAAAATTAAACAATAATTCTTCCATTCTGTTCAATGTTTGTACATTAAATTTTAAACAGAATGCTATTTATCGAATTTAAAGCCTCTTGTATTGAGCGTACAAAATGAAATCCCTGAGGTGGTATTTTGCTATAACGTTCTAATAATGAGCCAGATATTACTGCAGGAATTTTCGGAACCTTTAATGGAAGTTGGGTCAGGAATCTTTCCAGCGGAAACTTCTCTGAAGCAGAAGTAAGATGACAATAAAGACAGGAAATTCTGGTGCTGTTACAAATGGCAGCTATATCTTTCAACGGAATATTTGCCCCAACATATAATATATTATGCCCATGTACTTTTAAAACATACTGCATGAAAAGTAAGCCGATCTCGTGCAATTCTCCTTCCGGAAGGAACATTAATACTGATGGTTTCGAAATATCTGCAAGTGGTAGTTTATCAATTCCTAAAATGATCTTTTGCCGGATTATATTACTCACCAGGTGTTCCTGTGCAGGATGAATATGGTTGGTTACCCACAACAAACCGATTCTTTCCAGGAATGGAAAAACGATCTGCATAATAGCCTTGTCAACATTGTATTCCCTTATATACTGGTTGAGCAGTTGCTCGAAGTTGTGCATGTCAAGATCAACCATACACTGTATAAGCTGGTTCACCTTATTCTCTTCCTGTGCCTGGGAAGTAGATAACGACAAGATCTTTTGCCGCATATCATCCTCGCTCATTTTATCAATGTGTGAGATCTTATAACCATACTTATTCAGCAAAGCAATATTCAGGATGAGTTTCAGGTGCTCATTATTATAATACCTGATATTGGTCTCAGTACGTTCTGGCTTGAGAAACGAATAGCGTTGTTCCCAAATTCGTATTGTATGAGCTTTGATGCCCGAAAGGTGCTCCAGGTCTTTAATGGTAAACTGGTTCATACTTTGTTTAACAATTTCCGGCTAAAAAGGTTGAAAGTCAAATTTACTATCTGTAAATTAATCGTTTGGTAAATTTGCATAATATCAAAGATGTATGAGTTTCAATGTTGATGATCTGCTTACGGTTACGTTCACTTTATTTGCTGTGATCGATGTGATCGGTTCGATTCCTCTTTTGGTTTCGCTGAAAGAGAAAATGGGAGGCATCAGGGCTTTGCCGGCAACATTGATTTCTGGTGCCTTAATGATCTTGTTTTTATACGGCGGAAAACCTTTCCTGGGAATGATGGGAGTGGATATTCGTTCATTCGCCGTTGGAGGTTCGATTGTGATCTTTTTATTGGGTTTGGAAATGGTATTGGGTCATGAAATATTCAAACACGAGAAGAATATGAGGGCCGGAACATTGGTGCCAATTGCTTTTCCTATCATCGCAGGTTCAGGAACACTTACAACGGTAATGTCATTAAAAGCTAACTACCAGGAAATGTATATCCTGCTGGGAATACTCATTAATCTTCTGTGTATTTACCTGGTGTTGATTTCATTGAAGTGGATACAGCGATTTCTTGGCGAAGCTGGAATGATCGCCATTAGAAAATTCTTTGGTGTTATACTTATTGCGATAGCAGTGAAGATATTTGGCAGCAACCTCCAGGCTTTCGGAGGTGGTAATTAATCAAGATCGTATTGCTTTTGCAGGTAAGCAATAAGCCTTTCGGCAGTACCTCTTTGTTCAGCAATATTCAATGTATAACCTCTTACCAAACCTGTAAACATGAGTAGTCTGTTACTGTAAGCAGTTAAGACGTCAGGGTTATCAGTGATAAATGTAAATGCTTTCTGAGTGGTATCCGGACGACGAAGTACTCGGCTCAGATCAAAAAGCTGGTAAGAGAATGTTGAGGCTTCTTTCCAACCTTCTTTTACAATGGAGAATTGCAGATCACAGGATTTTACCCTTGCATCATAGTTCATGATGCTGTCAGACACAGATTGCTTTCTGATCAATCGCATACCACCCGAATTTTTAAGCTGGCTCATTGTTCTATCGGTAAATACAACCATTTCATAATTCAATGCCGCTTTGGTGTAGAGGCGATAGGCTTTTGCTAAAGAATCGGGATGAGTAGGATGACTATACAATAACCTGGTTAAGGTATCAAGACGATTCACCTGCAGTTTATTGTACTCGTATACACGATTGATCTTAGCCGTATCATCTTTCAGGTCACTGATCATGGATTCTATGAATTGCTCTTCACGCTGGTGTTCGATGGTGTGTTCCAGGAAATACTCAGCCAGGAATCCACAGAACACGGCTAAGAATAACATGAAGAACTCAAAAAAATAATGGCGGAATTTCTTCCTTGGGGTGTGGGAATGATGATGAACTTCCATAGCTGCAGCAGTGTCGGATAAAATTGGTTTGCGTTTCATTTACTTGCGGCTAAGCTAAAGAATAGCACAATAAAAGCAAACCTTTCAACGCATTTTGCTTTTATATAATGCGATCATTTCCATAAAAGTCGTGATCAGTAGTGAATGGTAAGTACAAGACTGCTTTGCAGCCTGGATGTACAAGCAACTACTGCAGTCGAAGAGTGCGACGCAACAAAAGCTTCATGTATATACAAAACCCTGGTTCATAACCGTTCCTTAGTTTTTCCTGCATCCGTAAACCGCTTTTCCCGATTCGGCAAACTTCTCCCGTGGCTGTAATGTCTCTTTGTGCAAAATATAAGATCAGTGAGACACATATTTACAACCATACTAATTGCAATAAGCCTCAATGCACTTCCGCAAAATAATCTGAATGCCATAGCCAATACTGCTCCTGCTGAAATACCTGCAGGTGTGATAACAGGACAGATCAAAACATCTGATGATCGTCCGGCAGCATATGTTTCTGTTTACCTGAAAGAGAATAATAAAACCACGATGACCGATGAAAATGGTTTCTTCTCTCTAAAAAATATCAAGGAAGGTATTTATACACTGGAGATCACAATGGTGGGATTGAAACCTCAGCAAAAGATCGTTGAACTGAAGAAAGACCAGGTAGTGAGCATCAGTGTTGCACTGGCAGAAGATACCAAACAACTTACGGAAGTGGTAGTAGCTACAGGAAGAAGATTGAACAATCGCCCTGTTGAGATCGGGAAAATTGCCATCAATCCAATGGATCTTCCACAGGCAATAACAGTGATTGGCCATGGAATGATTCGTGAGCAACAAGCCCAGCGATTGAGTGATGTGATCCGGAATGTAAATGGTGTTTATCTTACAACAACGAGAGGAAGTGTGCAGGAAAGTTTTGCAGCAAGAGGATATTCTTTCGGCAGCAATAACCTGTTTAAAAATGGTGCAAGGATTAATGCAGGATCAATGCCTGAAATGAGTTCTTTGGAAAGAGTAGAAGTATTGAAAGGTAGTTCTGCCATTTTATTTGGGCAAGTTGCCCCAGGTGGAGTGATCAACATGGTTACCAAAGAACCAAAGTTCAATTTTGGTGGAGAGGTGTCTATGAGAGTTGGTAGTTATGATCTGTATAAGCCAACATTTGATATATATGGACCAATGTCGAAATCTGTTGCCTATCGTTTGAACGGAACTTTTGAATCTGCGAATAGCTTTAGAGATGGTGTAAGTTCAAAAAGATATTATATCAATCCTTCTTTCCTTTTCAAGCTGGGAAGAAAAACAGAAGTTGTGTTGGAAGGAGATTACCTCAATCATGAATTCACCCCTGATTTTGGTGTAGGAACAATTAATAATACGGTTATTGCAGATGTGCCTCGTAACCGTTTCTTTGGAACAGACTGGCAATATAATATCACGCAACAATCCACTGCAACGGCTACTTTGAAGCATAACTTTAGTGATTCTTGGAAACTCAATGCATCTGCTTCTTACCAGTATTACACGAGAGATTATTATGCAGTTGAAAGAATTCAGGCTTTGGCCAATGGTGATTGGACAAGACCTTTGGGCAGAATACTCACATTCGAAAATTATTATTCAGCACAGGTGAATCTTGTTGGTAAGTTCAAGACCGGAAAGATCAATCACGACCTGCTTGCAGGAATAGATGCAGATCGATACAAAACATTAAACAACGATTTTAGTTTTCCAGCCGTAGCCGGATTGCCTGCAGGCTCTTACGATAAGATCAATCTTTTTGATCTGAATAAATATCCGATGCGTAACGATATTCCACAGGAAACAAACATCAGGAAAAGAGTGTTGCCTGTAAACCGTTTTGGTGCTTATGTACAAGACCTGGTAAAGATCACAGCTAAACTGAATGTTCTTGCCGGGATCAGATGGTCGTATGTTGAAACTGTTGCCATCGATTCAACTAATACACTTACAGGGGCTACAGCGAAAGGTGTAGCACGTACAGATAATGCCTTCTCTCCAAGGCTTGGGATTGTGTACAAGCCTACTAATACTACATCGTTTTTTGCAAGTTATTCAAGTTCTTTTGTAGTGAACAGTGGCTTGGATGTTGATTTGAATCCTATTGAGCCATCATTGATCGATCAGTATGAGATCGGTGTGAAAAATGAGTTTTTCAGAGGCTTGCTTTCTGCTAACCTTACTTTGTATCGAATCAAGAATAATAATCTTGCACAAACAGCACAGTTCTTAAGAGATGGAACGCCTAATAACAATACCTCGATAAAAGAATTGTCTGGTGGTACATTAAGTGATGGAGTTGAGATCGATCTTGCCAGCCATCCTATAAAAGGGCTTGATATTACAGCCGGATACAGTTATAATTTTGCAAGAGTTACTTCTGCTGCAACTACAACAGGAAGCCAGAAAGTTGGAGAAACGCTGGTGAATAATCCAAAACATACGGCAAATGCAACGATGTTCTATACATTCAACAAAGGAATAAAAGGCTTGAAGATCGGTGCTTCTGCATTGTATATCGGAGAACGTTGGGGTGGATGGAACAATTCAGTAAATCAGTCGCAGAGCTTTTCACGATTGATTTACGTTGGCGGATACACCACACTTGATATTACAGCAGGATACAATTTCAAAAAGTATTCAATCCTCGCTAAAGTGTCTAACGTTACCAATACACTCAACTATAATGTTCACGAGAATTATAGCGTAAACCCGATTGCTCCAACACAATTCGTTGCAACAGTCTCATACAAGTTTTAATTATATAAATTTTTGAGGCAGGCTTTATCGCTTGCCTCTTTTTTGTTCCCTTATGAAAGTATTTTTTCGCCGTATACATCTGTATTTAAGTCTTGCTGCAGGATTGGTGATCCTGGTTTGTTGTTTAACAGGAGCGATACTGGTATTTGAAAAAGAGATCCAGGTTGGTCTTAATAAGCATCGATACTATGTAGAAGCAGGAACAACAAAACTTCCTTTGCAACAACTCATCAAAAATGTGAAGGATAGTTTCCCTAAAGCTAAGATCAACAGCATAAAAGTATATGATGCTGCAGATCGTTCGGTTGAACTGAATGTGAATTTTCCGCCGCCAAAAAGTGAAAAAGATAAAATTGAAAAACCAAAGCAGAACAAATCTTCTGCAAAGCCTGCTCAGCCACAAAGGCAGCCGGGTTTCACCATTTTTGTTGATCCTTATACCGGGAATATCCTGGAAAAATACAGTTATCGTGAAACCTGGCTGTACACCATGTTTGCCCTGCATCGTTGGCTGTTAGGCGGTGAAGGAAGTGTAGGAAAGTATATCGTTGGTGTATCAACTTTTATCTTTCTGTTCATTCTTATTACAGGAATTATTTTGTGGTGGCCCAAAACAAAAAAGATACTTAAACAACGGTTGAAGATCAAATGGAATGCAAACTGGAAACGGGTGAACCACGATCTGCACCTCGTGTTTGGTTTTTATAGTGCGATATTCCTTTTCATTTTTGCTTTCACCGGGCTTGCATGGTCATTCGAATGGATGAATAACAGCATCTATGCCGTTACCAATTCTCCATTAAAACCTCCGCCTTCACCAAAATCAACCTACCAGGACTCAGTAAAAAAAATCTCGCCTGATACTGCTTTACTAATTGCAAAATCGCAATCACCAACAGCAAATTTTTACAACATCAGTTTTCCAAAAGATTCTGCTGAAGCATTCAGTATTTCTGTGCTTCCAAAAGATGCTGTTCATGAATCTGCAACCGATGCGATTTACCTGGATCAATATACCGGCAAATTGATCAGTATTGTAAAATACGAGCAGCGAAGTTTGGGAGCAAGAGTAAGGTCAACTTTTAAACCTGTTCATACCGGAAGTATCTGGGGTACTCCATCAAAGATAATTGCGTTCATCGTTTGCATCATGGGGGTAAGTTTTCCCATTACCGGTGTGATCATGTGGATCAATCGGACAAGAAAGAAAAGAAAATTTTCTTCTGATGATCTGGAAGATTAGTTAGCCGGCTAAATCGCTCCGGTTGTTCTTTCGTTGCGCCTGTCCGATGAAGCTTTAGCGAAAGCGGATCGCATTTATCACGTCTTTAGCGTGACTCTTCGACTTTAGTAGTTGCTTGTGCATCCCAGCTACAAGTAGAATCATTGTACTTCTGAACATTATTCAGCAAAAGCCTGTTCATTATGATCAGGCTTTTTGGCGTAAAAGCCTATCTTAGCTAAAATTTAGAGTAATCTAAAAAATCATTTAGGTTGATGAAAACGTACCTGACACTTGCACTTGCTTTATTAACGACTGCTGTTTTCGCACAGGATTCGAGTCGTATGGAGACCGATCGTCCGGATCAAACTGAATCTCCTTTCATCACCAAAAGAAGATATATCCAGGCTGAGATCGGCTTCAACATAGAAAAAGACAATGGATTAACGACTCTTGTGCATCCCACGATACTCTGGAAATATGGTGCCTCTAAAAGATTCGAGTTTCGCCTCATTACTCAACTCAATAGCCAGGAAACTCCGTTGCTAATACCACAAGGCAATGATTACGAAACCGGTCTAACACCGATCAAAGTAGGAGGAAAACTTGCCTTGTGGGAAGAAAAAGGTTTGCTGCCTAAAACTTCAATCATCGGTCATGTTGCTTTTCCAAAATTTGCCAGTAAGGTTTACCAGGCAAATAAAATTGCACCGGAATTCAGGCTAACAATGCAGCATACCATTTCTGATGGAATAGGTTTAGGTTACAATTTCGGTCCGGAATGGGATGGATTTACTAACGAACCAACCTGGATCTACACATTTGCACCGGGTTTCAATCTTGGAAAAAATGGTTACATGTACCTCGAACTTTTCGGAGATTTTAAGAAAGATGAAAAACCTGTCCACAATTTTGACGGTGGTTTCGCTTATTACCTCAGCGATAATACCAAGCTGGACATATCTTCCGGTTTCAACCTGAAAGACAGTAAACAATACTATGTGGCACTTGGATTTTCATTCCGTTTCCGGGCTTTTTAGACCACCTGCATTTCCTTAACTTCGCAGCCTTTAAATTTTCAGGATGAGTGCGAAGTACAGGGAATTTTCACAGCTGAATCTGCCTTCAATAGAAAAGGAAATTCTTGCCAAATGGCAGGAGCGCCAGGCTTTCGAGAAAAGCGTGAGCTTAAGAGAAGGAGCCGAACCTTTCGTGTTCTACGAAGGTCCGCCAAGTGCCAATGGTATGCCTGGTATTCATCACGTTATCTCCCGTACTTTGAAAGACATGGTTTGTCGGTATAAAACCATGCAGGGTTTCCAGGTAAAACGTAAAGGTGGCTGGGACACTCATGGTTTGCCGGTTGAACTTGGTGTCGAGAAAGAATTGGGCATCACCAAAGAAGATATTGGCAAAAAGATCAGCGTTGAAGAATACAACCAGAAATGTCGTGAGGCAGTACTTCGGTATAAAGACAAATGGGATGAACTCACCACCAAAATGGGTTATTGGGTTGATCTGAACGATCCTTACATCACGTTTGACAACAAATACATTGAAACACTCTGGTGGCTGTTAAAGCAGTTGTATGAAAAAGGATTGCTTTATGAAAGCGTAAGCATCCAGCCTTACTCTCCAGCTGCAGGAACAGGTTTAAGTTCTCATGAGCTGAACCAGCCAGGTACTTATAAAGATGTTAAGGATACATCTGCCGTTGTAATGTTCAAAGCTGTGAAGTATGCAAAGTCACAGTTCTTATTTGATGCAGCAGGAAATGATGAAGTTTACTTTTTAGCATGGACGACCACTCCCTGGACACTTCCTTCTAACCTCGGATTGACCGTGGGTCCTGAGATAGATTATGTATTGGTTAAGACTTTCAATCCATACACACATCTTCCAGTAAATGTTGTTCTGGCAAAACCATTGCTTGGCAAATACTTTAAACCGGAAGGTGAGAATGGAGATTTTGATAATTATTCAGCAGAAGCAAAACTTCTCCCTTGGAAAATTCTTAAAGAGTTCAAAGGAAAAGAAATCGAAAATGCCCGTTACGAACAATTACTTCCATACGAAGCAAATTCAATCGATGAAATAAAAGAGCTCACACCTGGTGCTGATCCCTTCAAAGTATTATTAGGAGATTTCGTAACCACAGAAGATGGTACCGGTATCGTTCATACTGCTCCTGCTTTTGGTGCAGATGACTATAAAGTAGGTAAGAAATACAACATCGGTATCCTCACCATGGTTGATCGTGAAGGAAAATTTGTAGATGGCTTGGGAGAATTCAGCAATCGATTTGTAAAGGACTACAAGAATGACAAAGATTATGCAGATGTAAACGTTGATATCTCTGTAAAACTGAAAAAAGAGAACAGGGCTTTCAAAGTTGAAAAATACGAACACAGTTATCCGCATTGCTGGAGAACTGATAAACCAATTCTGTACTATCCTTTAGATGCATGGTTCATCAAAACCACTGCTTTAAAAGATAGAATGGTGGAGCTGAATAAAACCATTAACTGGAAACCAAAATCAACCGGTGAAGGAAGATTTGGCAACTGGTTAGAGAATATGGTGGATTGGAACCTCAGCCGTTCAAGGTATTGGGGAACGCCACTTCCGGTTTGGAGAACAGAAGATGGTGAAGAAGAGGTTTGCATAGGCTCAATCCAGGAACTGACAGAAAGAATGGACGAAGCAAGAAAAGCGCTGGGTGATTCGGTCAACCGTCGACCGTCGACCGTCGACCTTGATCTCCACAAACCTTATGTAGATGAGATCGTTCTCGTTTCTCCTTCAGGCAAACCAATGAAACGTGTTCCTGACCTGATCGATGTTTGGTTCGATTCAGGTGCTATGCCGTATGCCCAATGGCATTTTCCTTTTGAGAATGTAAAAACGTTTGCAGAAAATTATCCTGCGAATTTCATCGCCGAAGGTGTTGACCAAACGAGAGGCTGGTTCTACACTTTGCATGCTTTGGGATCTTTGCTCAAAGAATCGATCCATGAAGAATTGAAAAAGCATGGAATAGAAGTATCGGATGAAAAATATCCGGGCCTTGCTTACAAAACAGTTGTCTCAAATGGGCTTGTGCTGGATAAGAATGGCAACAAGATGAGTAAGCGACTCGGCAATGTTGTTGATCCATTCAAAACCATCGAAACCTTTGGTGCAGATGCAACAAGATGGTACCTCATTACCAATGCATCGCCGTGGGACAATCTCAAATTCGATATCGACGGTATCAAAGAAGTGCAGCGTAAGTTCTTTGGTACATTATATAATACTTACCAGTTCTTTTCTTTATATGCGAATGTGGATGGATTTGCTTTCAAAGAAGCATACATTCCATTAGAAGAAAGACCAGAGATCGACCGTTGGATCTTATCATCACTCAACTCATTGATAAAAACAGTGAAAGAAGCGATGGATGATTATGAGCCAACGGTTGCCGGTAGGGCTGTTGAGGAATTCCTGGATGAGCATCTCAGCAACTGGTATGTTCGTTTGTGTCGCCGTCGTTTCTGGAAAGGAGAATACGGAACTGATAAGATCGCAGCCTATCAAACTTTATATGAGTGTCTGGAAACATTATCGAGATTGATCGCTCCGATCTCACCATTTTTCAGCGATGCCATCTTCCAGAATTTGAATGCAGTTTCAGGAAGATTCGATGTGGAGTCAGTGCACCATGCCGAATTTCCACCAATCATCGAATCTGCAATTGATAAAGACCTGGAAGAAAGAATGCAATTAGCCCAGGATGCATCGTCTTTGGTACTTTCCATCCGTAAAAAAGTAAATATCAAGGTTCGTCAGCCTTTGCAGAAGGTTTTGATCCCAGTGCTTAATCCAAAAATGCAGGAACAATTGCAAAAAGTGGAAGACCTGATCAAAGCCGAAGTGAACGTGAAAGAATTCCAGTACATCACCGAAACCGAAGGCATCATCAGTAAAAAGATCAAACCCAATTTTAAAACATTGGGAAGTAAGCTGGGTGCAAACATGAAAGAAGCTGCTGCAGCAATTAGCAAATTCACCCAGGATCAAATCGCTGAATTAGAACGAAACGGTACTTATGAACTGCAACTGTCAACTGTCAGCTGTCAGCTGTCAACTGCCGATGTCGAGATCATCGCTGAAGATATTCCGGGATGGAGCGTAGCTTCAAAAGGAAACCTGACCGTTGCATTAGATATTACGATTTCTGATGAACTGAAGAAAGAAGGTGATGCAAGAGAGTTCGTAAATCGTGTACAAAATATCCGAAAGGAAAATGGTTTTGAATTAACAGACCGTATATTCGTGCAGATTCAAGATACCCCACAGTTGAAAGAATCAATCGAATTAAACAAAAACTATATTTGCGCCGAAATTTTGGCAGATAGTCTTGATTGGAAACCAGAATTGACAGGAAATGCTATTGAGATAGACGTGAATGACGTTCTGCTGAAGGTGAGTGTAACAAAAAAAGGGTAACTATGGCTACAAAAAAAGCCCCCAAAAAGTCAGCTAAGCCAGCTGCTAAAAGCTCTAAACCAGTAAAAAAGGCATCTCCGGCTAAAAAAACAGCTTCTAAGCCAGCTGGCAAAAAAGTTGTACCTGCTAAGAAGGCTGCTAAGCCGATCGCTAAAAAATCGATCCCGGCTAAAAAAGCACCTGCTAAGAAAGTGGCGAAACCGGTTGCTAAGTCAGCTCCAGCTAAAAAAGCTCCTGCAAAAGCAGTAAAACCAGCTTCTAAAAAAGCTGCACCTGCTAAAGTAGCGCCTAAGCCTGCTGCTAAAGTGGCTCCTAAAGCTGTGAAGCCAGCTCCAAAACCGGCACCTAAACCTGCGGCAAAAGTTGTGGCTAAGCCAGAAGCTAAAAAAGTAGCTCCGGTAAAAGCTGAGAAACCTGCAAAGGCGGCAAAACCAGCTCCACCACCAAAACCGGTAAGAGCGCCAAAGCCAAAGCCAGCTCCACAGCCATTTCCGGATCCAAGAAGAGCTCCTGAACTGAAACCTCGTGGTTTTATCAGACCTCCAAAAAAGGATGAGCCGGTTAAAGATGTAAAGATCCCTAAGACAACTGTGAAGAGCAGTGTTCCTTATCAGCCAGGATATACGCCATTAGATCAGCGCAAAGACACCAACAAAACAAACGATCCACTAGTGAGATACAGCGATACAGAATTGAACGAGTTCAGGGAACTTATCAATAAAAAATTAGACGCAGCAAAGAAAGAGCTAGCCTACCTGCAAGGTCTCATCACCCGTAAAGATGAAATGGGTGGCGATGAAACGGATAACCGTTACATGACCATGGAAGATGGCGGAATGAGCATGGAAAGAGAGCAGCTGAGCCAGATGGCTAGTCGCCAGATACAGTACATTGATCACCTTGAAAAAGCAGTGATCCGTATCGAGAACAAAACCTACGGAATTTGCCGTGTAACAGGAAAACTGATCGACAAAGCTCGTCTTCGTGCAGTGCCACATGCAACACTTAGCTTAGAAGCAAAGTTGGGATTGGTGAAGCCAAGTAACGAACAATAATACCATCGTCTGACGGTCCCGTCTGACGATGGAAGTAAATCAAGGCTGTTCAAAAGAGCAGCCTTTTTCTTTTACTGCCGCTTCGCTGAGATTTGTCAATTATTCGAAAGAGCAGTTTTTTATATAATACCTGCTGAAGTATTTTATGGCATCGTCTGTTGCGTCGCAAGCACTGCATCGTTCCCCATTTCATTGCAACAGATCACTCACATCATTTAAACTCCTGCATATCCACCAGGCGTTTGTAGATACCACCTTTTGTCAATAGTTCTTCGTGTGTACCACGCTCTGCGATCTCACCTTTTTGTAAAACAACAATTTCATCGGCGTGGCGAATGGTAGAAAGCCTGTGTGCAATTACAAGGCTGGTGCGATTTTCCATCATTCTGTTGATGGCATCCTGCACCAAACGTTCACTTTCTGTATCCAGTGCAGAAGTGGCTTCGTCAAGAATTAATATCGGCGGATTTTTCAGTAATGCTCTTGCGATCGTTACTCTTTGTCTTTCGCCACCACTTAGTTTACCACCTCTGTCACCAATGTTTTCATCAAATCCATTTTCTTTCTGGCTGATGAAATTATAAGCATTGGCAGCTTTCGCAGCCTGTTCAATTTCTTCTCTTGTTGCTTCTGGTTTACCCAGCGAAATATTATTGGCAACAGTGTCGTTGAACAATATTGCTTCTTGTGTAACGATACTTATCTGGTCTCTCAAACTTTCGAGTGTATACTTCCTGATGTTCACGCCATCGATCAACACTTCTCCAGAATTCACATCATGAAATCTTGGAACAAGATCAGCCAATGTACTTTTTCCGGAGCCGGAAGAACCAACCAATGCTACCGTTTTACCTTTAGGGATTTTGAGGTTGATATTATTGAGTATGGTTACATCGCCATATGCAAAAGAAACATTCCTGAACTCAATATTATCATTAAAACCCGGTAAAGGTTCAGCACCAGGATCGTTGTGAACAGTTAATGGAACCTGCAATACATCTTCGATACGTTGTATGGCAGCACTACCTTTTTGTGCACTGTAAAAAGCAGTAGATAATGATTTTGCCGGATTAATGATCTGTGTAAAAAATACAATGTAAGTAATGAAACCTTGTGCATCCAATCCTGCTTTGCCTTCTAACGCAAGCTGACCTCCAAACAAAAGAATACAACACAAAACAAACACACCAAGCACTTCACTTAACGGGCTTGCCATGTCTTTCCTGAAGTTCATCTTGTTGCGAATGTTATTCAATTGTGTATTCACCTTGAAGAACTTTCCACCAATCAGTTTCTCTGCATTAAAAGCTTTGATCACCCTTAATCCTGTGAGTGTTTCATCCAGTATCGACATCAAAACCCCTTGTGCTTCCTGTGATTCGTGAGATTGCTTTTTTAAGGTACGGCTCACTCTTCCAATGATAAAACCTGTTAATGGTAAAAGCACTAAGAGGAATAAAGAAAGCATCGGACTTAAAAAGATCAATGCAATTAAGATGATCAATACTTGTAAAGGCTGATTGATCAATCCCTCCAAAGTGCTTAACACACTCCATTCAACTTCGTTGGCATCATTACTCATTCTGCTGATGATATCTCCTTTTCGCTGCTCAGTAAAGTAACCGATAGGCAGATCTAAGATTTTGTGATAGAGATCTGCCCTGAGTTTCGTCATCACATGATTTCTCAATGGCGACATTACTCTTAAAGCCAGGTAAGCAAAAAGGTTTTTAAGAAAGATGGCAGTGAGAATAATCCCGCAGATCAAAGCAAGTGCAACAACAGCACCTTGTTCTTTGATGATCGTGGCAAGAAAAAACTTGATCTGCTCTAATAACGATGCTGCTGTAAAACTGAATTCAGGTGCTTTCTCTGGCAATTTTTCTGTTCCGAATAGCAATTGCAGGAAAGGTGCAAGCATTGCCAGCGATACCAGTGAAAAAAGTATGGACGATAAATTGCAGAAGAAATATAGAACGATGGAAGATTTTCTGTCACGCAGGTAAAACAAGATCCTCGAGAAACGCTTCATTAGCTTTATAACTTAGGGGAAACGGCAAAGTAACTAAATTTACCGCCAATCAAATGTTAGATTATGCAGGAAGGAAAGCGTCAGAAGCAGGTAGCTGCAGTGTTGCTGGAAGAATTGAATGATATATTCCGCAGGATGGGTTTGAACATGATCAATGGTGGAATGGTGTCTATTTCTTCAGTGAAAGTAACGCCAGACCTGCTGGAAGCGAGAATTTACCTCAGCCTGTTCCAGGTTGGCGATGCTGCACAGGCCATGAAGTTGATCGAAGACAAAGCATGGGAGATCAAAAAACACCTGACAGATAAAGTAAAACATCAGCTAAGAAGAATGCCGGTTTTGCATTTTTATAAAGATGATACGCTGGATCATGTATTTAAAATGGAAGAGTTATTCAAGAAGATACATGAAGAAGAGCAAGGCAAAGAAGGTGAGCAGAAAAATGATGAATAGCATTCTGAAACCTGAAGTGTGCGACGCAACAGACGATGCCATATGTACAAAAGTTGATCTCATAAATAACATCTTTTGAATTTTTTATTTGCCTGGAGATATTTTAAGTCAAAAAAAAGCACCAATGCCATCAATATTATTGCATGGATAAGTGTGGTAGCAATTGCTGTAGGAACTGCAGCATTGATCATTGTACTGAGTGTATTCAACGGCTTTGAAGACCTGGTGAAAAGCCTGTACGGCGATTTTTATTCTGATCTGAAGCTATCTGCTTCGCAGGGAAAGGTTTGCAGGCTTACATCTCAGCAGATCGAACAAATAAAAAAGGTGAAAGGTGTTACGGGCATCAGTTTGATCGCAGAGGAGAAAGCCGTACTAAAGAATGAAGATGCACAGAGTATTATTTTTTTAAAAGGTGTTGATGATAATTATGTCTCAGTAAATAAACTGAGTACACACATTGCCCGTGGCAAATACAACCTGGGTGATCTTGATAAACCCGGAGTTGTTGTTGGTGCAGGGATTGAGAATGCTGTTGATGTAGATCCGGAAATGAATTTTTATCCGCTGGTAGTGTATTTGCCAAACAGAAAAGCCACTTCGCTGAGAACGGAAGATGCTTTGTTCTCTGATAATGTTGATGTAACAGGAACTTTTACTGTACAGCAGGAATTCGATAATAAATATGCATTCACCAACCTGGCTTTTATGAAGTACATGTTGGATATGCAGCCAGATGAATATACCGGAGCAGAACTCTCTACATCAGCAGATGAAGCAGGGATAGAAGACATAAAAGATAACCTGCAAAAGATATTGGGTTCAGCATATAAGGTGGAAAGCCGTTACCAGCAAAACCAAAGTTTATACACGGTGATGCAAATGGAAAAATGGGTGATCTATGGTATTTTATGTTTGATACTTGTTGTAGCGGCATTTAATATGATCGGTGCTTTAACAATGCTGGTGCTGGAAAAGCAAAAAGATATTGCTGTGCTAAAAGCAATGGGAGCCGACAGAGAATATATACAAAGTATCTTTCTTAGTGAAGGATTGGTATTAGCTACCGTTGGTGGCATTTCAGGAATTCTTTTAGCGATAGGAATTTGTGTACTCCAGTTGAAATTCAAGTTGCTGAAGCTTTCGGGAGGGACATTCATTATTGATTATTATCCGGTAAAACTTATTCCAGGTGATTTTGTTTTAGTTGCAGCAACAGTATTCTTTGTTTCTATGTTAGCAGCATGGTTGCCAAGCAGAAAAGCTGCAGGGCAGGAGTTTTCTCTGAAAAGCTAACTATCGAAATAAAAATGTCCTGCATTAAAATGCAGGACATACAGTGCAGTTTCTAATTCTTTTATTCTTAGTAATCTCCCAGTGTTTCAGGAACCTGTGCAAGCGCTTTAGCAAGTTGCTCATCATTTGGAGCGATGCCGTGCCACTCATGGCTTCCCATCATAAAGTCAATGCCGTTACCCATTTGGGTTTTCATCAAAATGCAAATCGGTTGTCCTTTTCCGGTAAGTGATTTAGCCTGCTCTAACGTGCTCACAACATTTTCCATATTGTTACCATCCATTTCAAGCACTTTCCAGTCAAAAGCTTCGAACTTGGCTCTCAGGTCACCTAAGTTCATCACTTTTTTTGTAGAGCCATCGATCTGCTGGCCATTATAATCAACTGTAGAAATAAGATTGTCTACTTTGTGATGCGCAGCAAACATAATGGCTTCCCAGCATTGGCCTTCCTGTAACTCACCATCTCCATGCAATGAAAAAACAAGATTGCTATCTCCATTAAGTTTCTTGGTTAAAGCCGCTCCGATGGCTACACTCATCCCTTGTCCTAAAGAGCCGCTTGCCATTCTTACACCCGGTAAATGCTCATGTGTTGTAGGATGACCCTGTAAACGGGAATCTATTTTTCTAAACGTAGCAAGTTCTTTCACCGGAAAATAACCGGCTCTGGCAAGTGTAGAATAGAAAACCGGCGATATATGCCCGTTAGAAAGGAAGAACAGATCTTCGTTTTTTCCATCCATACTAAACTCAGTATTGTGCTTCATCACAGAAAAGTATAAAGCCGCTAAAAAGTCAGCACAACCCAAAGATCCACCTGGGTGGCCACTTTGAACAGCATGAACCATTCGTACAATATCTCTTCTTAACTGGCTAGCAACGTCTTCTAAATGTTTGATATCTGCCATGGAGCAAAATTTCTGGCGGCAAAGCTACAGGTTAAAACGGTTTAACCATATAGGCAACGGTCTTAATCTAAAAGTAATCTGTAATGCAGCGTAAAAATTGCCAATTTGTCTATATTTTTGAATAACATGAGAGGATGGGTGAGAGAGACTTCCAATTCTTGGGAAAGCCTAAAAAATGCTATTTCGAACAATGCTCCTATAATTAATTAAAGGTGTATTGATATAAAAATCTTGCTAGTTGCATGGAACAAATCATCATTGGAAGTATAATCGCCTTTCTGGTTACCTTCTACGCTATCCCGGTTATTATGAAGGTGGCTGATCTAAAGAAGCTCTACGATGTTCCTGATGAGCGGAAAATTCACAAGCAACCTATTCCTTCGCTTGGTGGATTTGGAATATTTGTCGGCTTCGCCGTTGCTTTATTATTGATGCTGGATTTTACCCAGCTGGCTGCAATGCAGTATTATTTTGCCGCATTTCTGATCATATTTTTTCTTGGAATCAAAGATGATATCGTTATCCTTTCTGCACAGAAAAAATTCGTTGGCCAATTACTGGTAGCGGCTATCCTGATGTTCAAAGCGAAATTACTGATAACCGATATGCATGGTTTTTTTGGTATCACAGTAATAACCCAGGAAGCTTTAAGGTATTGTTTAACCTTGTTTACTATTATCGTAATTGTTAATGCATTCAATTTGATTGATGGCGTGGATGGATTAGCCGGTAGCCTTGGATTGGTATCTTCTTCAGTATTTGCGATATTTTTTCTAATGAACAAGGATTATACGTATGCTGCGATCGGCTTTGCACTGGCAGCAAGTATTCTCGCTTTTTTGATCTACAATTTTCATCCGGCGAAAATATTTATGGGTGATACCGGTTCGCTTATGATCGGATTGGTGAACACAATTCTGGTGATACATTTTATTGAGTCTGCAAATACAGCATCTACTTACAAACTTGTGGCAACTCCTGCATTAGGCTTTGGTATTTTACTATTGCCTTTGATGGATACGCTGAGAGTTTTTGGTATAAGGATCTTTCATGGAAGATCTCCGTTTAGCCCCGATAGAAATCACATTCATCATATTTTATTGGATCGTGGTTTAAATCACAGGCAGGTAACGCTTACGCTTTCAACAGTTAGTATTGCTTTGGTGGTGCTTTCTTTTGTTCTCCAGCCTATAGGAACCACTTATCTTATATTGGGATTGATCGGTTTGTTTTTCCTGGGAATACTTGCTTTATACCTTACCAAACCAAAACCTCACTTGCATGTGGTGAAGGATGAAGTGAAAAGAAACAAAGTTCGCCTTGTATCGATTTACACAGAACCAGCTCCTGCTGCAGTAGATGAAGAATAGTTTGGTTGAATAATAGTTAGCAAAGCACTCATGCGAGTGCTTTTTTTGTGCATGGAATTTTATACTGCTGATTCATTAGTTTTGCGGTCTCTAAATTTGTTTTATGGCAGAAGAATTGGAAATGATCGTTGATGATGCTCAATCTCACATGAATAAAGCAATCAGTCACCTGGAAGTGGAGCTTACAAAGATCAGAGCTGGGAAAGCAAATCCTTCTATGTTGGATGGATTGAATGTAGATTATTACGGCTCTCCAACTCCCATAAACCAGGTTGCCAACGTTACAGTTTTAGATGCCAGGACCATCAGTATTCAGCCTTGGGAAAAGAATATGTTAGCACCAATCGAAAGATCGATCATGCAAGCTAATATTGGTATCACTCCTCAGAATGATGGCGTTTTGATCAGGCTGTTTATGCCGCCATTAACGGAAGAAAGAAGAAGAGAACTGGTAAAGAAAGCAGCCGGTGAAGGTGAGCACTCCAAAGTTGCTATTCGCAATATTCGTCGTGATGCGATCGAAGGCGTGAAGAAACTCCAGAAAAATGGATTAAGCGAAGACGTTGCAAAAGATGGCGAGAAAAGAATACAGGAAATTACCGATCGTTTCATTGTTTTGATAGATAAACATCTTGCAGCAAAAGAAAAAGAGATCATGGCTGTTTAACTATCGGTTCGCCAGGTAAACACCGAATAAAATAATTCCTACACAGCCGATCTGGTAAAAGGTGATCGTTTCTCCATAAACAACACCCCATAATATTGCTACAAACGGAATTCCATACGTTACAGTAGAAGCGAACAGTGCTCCTGCACGTTTCAGCAACATGTAAAATAGTATAGAGGCAACAGCAGTTCCCATAATTCCTAAGATCGAACTTGCCATTGTTGCCTGAACGATCTCTGGATTGCTGAGTGTCCGATCAAAATATCCGGCGAAGTATAATGTTATACCTGAAGGGATCATCAGGAATACAAATGCCAGTGCTGCAATATTGATCGAGTTCACCGTTCTTAAATGTGTACCTACCATATTTACATTGATGCCATATAACACAGTAGCCAGCAAACAAAAAAGTGAATAAGAAAATTCCTTCAAAACAATTCCTTTACTCGATGCAAATGGCAATAACAGCAAACCAATAAATCCAACAACTATTCCCAGCCATTTATTTCTTGAAGCCTTCAAATGAAAGAATGAAACACCGATCACTACTGTAAATAAAGGTGTGAATGCATTTAAAATACCAGCTAAAGAACTATCGATCCTTGTTTCTGCAATGCAAAAAAGATAAGCAGGAAAAAAGCTGCCCAATAAACCGGAAAGTATCGCATACCAAACCTTTTCTTTTGGAATTGCTTTGATGGCTTTTACTGCATAAGGGATCAATACAACTCCTGCACTCAGCATTCGTAACGAAGCCACTTCATAAGCATTCAGCTTCTCAATGCCCAGCTTCATCAGTACGAAAGAGCTTCCCCAGATGAGGCAGAGCACAATAAATAACCCCCAGTTGATAAGTGCATTTCGCATAGAAGTCGCAAATATTGAATAATTGAGGCTTTTAAGGAATACTACTTTTATAAACAGCTCATTTTCAAAGTAAAGAACATAGCTTTCATCCAGTGTTTTAGTGGATAAATTAACTTCACCCATAACACGAATCAGGCTTTATTTGCATCATAAGTAAAGTACCGTGAATACAGCTACCTACCAGATCAAATTGCCCCAGTTCGAAGGTCCGTTCGACCTGCTTTTATTCTTCATTGAAAGAGATGAGCTGGATATTTATAATATTCCCATCACCCGTATCATCCAGGATTTCCTGGCTTACATCCATACACAGGAAGAACATAATATTGATCTGAGCAGTGAGTTCATTCTTTTTGTTTCTACGCTGATGCGTATCAAAGCAAAAATGTTGTTACCACGTAAAGAACTTGATGCACAGGGTAATGAGATCGATCCAAGACAGGAACTGGTAGATAAAATTCTTGAATACAAGCGTTTCAAAGAAGCTGCTGTTCAAATGGCAGAAATGGAAGCGATGCGTATGCTGATGGTGAAAAGAGGTAACCTGCAAAAGGAGCTTTCATCTATCGGCGAAGAATCATCGGAAGGAACAGAGATACAAACCGTAACGATGTTCAAGCTGATGAAGGCTTTCGAAAAAGTGATGCAGCGTTTGTACGATAAAAATAACAAACCTGTTCACACCGTTGTGAAGTATAACTACACAATGGAAGAAAGCCGGGAGAATATGCTTTCGCTTGTGAAAGAAGAGAAAACAGTGTCTTTCGAAAAGATCTTTGAGCAATGCCAGGATCGTATTCATGCCATATTTCTTTTTCTTTCTATGCTGGAGCTGGTACAGCAAAAGTTCATGGCCATTCTTGTAGGTGAAGGAAGAAACAACTTCATTGTTGAGTGGAACGAGAACAGGGAAGAAGAAGGTCAGAGTTCGCTGGAAGAGGATGATAATAGCAACGAACCGGAAGTGGATCCTAATCTGCAATAGAAGAAACACTGGCAGCTAATCTTGATGCAGTCGCATTCTTTATTTTGAAGAGTAGTTCCTGCGGAATGAATGGCTTTAAAGCACAATCAACAAATCCCATTTTAATTAGGTTTTGCAGCATTTCGTTATCGAGTAATGCAGCAGTAAAAGCAATGGCAGGAATTTCAGGATATAATTTCCTGATCTCTTTTATCGCAGTATAACCATCTACTTCAGGCATTTCAAGATCAAGAAGAATGATATCGAAGTTGCTGTCTGCTTTTAAAATATCAATAGCGATTGCACCATTTTCTGCAGTAACTACTTCTGCTTTCCAATCTTCCAGCATCTTTTTAGCGATCATCATGTTGATGATATTATCTTCTGCGATCAGTATACGATAATCTCTCAGGTCATTGTATTCATCGTTCAGATCAGTGGCTTTCGCAGCATTCTTCGACAAAGCAAAATCAATGGTAAAAGAAAACTCGGTTCCCACATTTTTTGTGCTGTTCACATTCAATCCGCTGTTCATTAATTGAAGCAAACGCTGGCTGATAGTAAGACCTAATCCCGTTCCACCAAATCTTCTTGTACTATTGCTATGGGTTCCTGCCTGCCAGAAGCTATCAAATATTCTTTGCTGATCTTCAGGTGCAATGCCAATACCAGTATCTTTTATCCTGAAATGTACAGTAACGGATTGCTGTGTTTTGTTAATGACAGAAGCTTTCAGTTCAACATATCCTTTCTCAGTAAACTTCAACGCATTTGCAAGAATGTTATTGAGAATTTGCACCATTCTTAAGTCATCATGATGCACCACAACATTCAATGCACTGTCTACTGCTATTTTTAACTGCAGATTCTTTTCTTCGAAATGATTGTAAAATGGAAGCGTAGATTTTTCCAGTAATGTTTTAAGATTGAAATCAGTCGGATGCAGGTTTAATTTCCCGGCTTCTATCTTATTAAAATCAAGGATGTCGTTCACCAGTCTTAACATGTGATCCGAGCAATACTTCAAAATGTTCAGGTATTCTTCCTGGTGTGGTAATGATTGTTCTTTCTCTAACAAATTCGATACACCAATTATTCCATTCAGCGGTGTTCTCAACTCATGCCCCATGTTCGATAAAAACCTTGATCTTGCCTGTGCTGCCTCTTCTGTTTTTTTCTTCTGGCGAATGATGGTCTCAACATATCTTCTCTCCATAAAAAGGCCGAGTATGGCAAAAGATGCTGAGATCAGTATCACACTCAGGCTGTTATTGAGAAACATTCTTGCATATATGTCTTCACTTATTTCCTGCCATATGCTCACTTCCGGACAATAAAAAATACAGGCACAAAAACATGCAATGGTAATGGCGAGATAGGCTGATAATTCTTCCAGATACCTTTCATGATTATCTATCAGGTAAGGCAATACCGTAAGTAAAGGGATAAAAAACAGGTAACCACCAGAACGCAATCCTTCTGAAAAAGCAATTACCGTTAAAAAACTATTTATTGAAATAAGGGTAAACGCTTTGGCTGCTTTAAACCAGCCTTTAAAGTTCATGATCACAATAACGAAAAGGCAAACCAAAAGTCCGGCAACGAGAGCTGCAGAAAGAAGGTTCCCGTAGCTAATATTGGTGATGATGGATACGCCTGCAAAGATCATAGCGATATAGCCAAATCTTGCGGTACGTTTTACCGTCTCTCTAATATCATGGGCCGAATCTACTGAGTTGGCAGTAGTCTTAGTAATTTCCTCTCTCACGAATCGTAAAAATACGGTTTATCCCAACAAGCTGCTAACAGTAACTTGCTTTTGAAGCATAGTTCTTATAGTTTCTGCAATTGCCTGGGCATCATACTTACATTCACGGTGAAGTTCTTTTGGTGAGCCATGTTCAACGATCCTGTCTGGAATACCAAGCATCTGCACCTCGGCTTTGTAGCCATGTTGGTTCATGAACTCGAGAATGGCAGAACCAAATCCGCCAACCACTGTTCCATCTTCGATCGTTACGATTTTATCATATTTAGCAAACACTTCGTGAAGCAGTTCTTCATCCAAAGGTTTAGCAAAACGCATATCGTAATGTGCAGGATCCATGCCTTCCGTTCTTAATTCACGAATGGCTGCCTGTGCAAAGTTTCCGGGATGGCCGAAGCTTAAAATGGCAACGTCTCTTCCATCTTTCAGCTTTCTTCCTTTACCGATCTCAATCTCTTCGAATGGCGTTCTCCATTCAGGCATCATTCCTTCACCTCTTGGATAACGGATCACAAAAGGATATTTGGTTGATTCCAATTGTGACGTATACATCAGGTTTCTCAGCTCCTTTTCATTCATAGGAGCACTGATGATCATATTTGGAATACACCTGAAGTAAGGAATATCATAAGCTCCGTGGTGTGTTGGTCCGTCTTCACCTACCAGCCCGGCCCTGTCTAAACAAAGAACTACCGGTAGCTTCTGGATAGCCACATCATGCACCACATTGTCGTAAGCTCTTTGCATAAATGATGAGTAGATGTTACAAAACACCCTCATTCCCTGTGTTGCCAAACCTGCACTTAATGTAACGGCATGTTGCTCACAAATGCCAACATCGAAAGCCCTGTCTGGCATTTTCTCCATCATAAATTTGAGCGAAGAACCACTTGGCATGGCAGGAGTGATTCCCATGATCTTATCATTCTTTTCAGCCAGTTCAATAATGGTATGACCAAACACATCCTGGTATTTCGGAGGTTGTGGTACTTCAAACTTCTTCTTGTATATCTCACCCGTCACTTTATCAAACAAACCCGGAGCATGCCACTTGGTCTGGTCTTTTTCAGCAAGACTGTAGCCTTTTCCTTTGGTGGTGATGATGTGCAGGATCTTTGGACCCGGAATTTTCTTCAGGTCCTGGAGTGTATCTACGAGTTTAGTGATGTTATGGCCATCAATCGGTCCGAAATAACGGATCTTCAGGCTTTCGAAAAGATTAGAGCTGCTGCTCACCATGCTCTTCATACTATCGGCAATCTTATGAGCCATCGCCCTGGTAAATTCTTTACCCGGCAATTTGCCTAAAGCCTTCCAAACATCTTCTTTAAACTTATTGTAAGTAGGAGAAAGCGAAATATCAGTAAGATATTCTTTCAAAGCACCAACATTAGGGTCAATGCTCATGCAGTTATCGTTTAACACGATCAGCATGTCAGCATTGGCAACACCTGCATGGTTCATTGCTTCAAAAGCAAGTCCGGCAGTCAAGGCTCCGTCTCCAATAACAGCAACAGATTTCCTGTCTTCACCTTTGTATTTCGCAGCCATCGCCATTCCCAAAGCCGCAGAAATAGAAGTGGAAGAGTGACCAACACCAAAGGTGTCGTATTCACTTTCGCTGCGTTTAGGAAAACCGCTTAAGCCTTTGTATTTACGATTGGTGATGAAGTTGTCTCTTCTCCCGGTAAGAATTTTATGTCCGTAAGCCTGGTGACCAACATCCCAAACCAGTTGATCATATGGCGTATTATAAATGTAATGCAGGGCAACACTCAATTCAACCACACCAAGGCTGGCACCAAAATGACCACCATGCACACTCACCACATCGATGATGTATTGCCTAAGCTCTTCGCAAACCTGGTGAAGTTGCTCTTTGCTCAATTTCTTCAGATCGGCTGGGCTGTTAATGTCTTTCAGAAGCGGACCAGGAATGATCTCCATTCGTCTCGGGATTTTTGTAAAAATAGTGTTTTTGACCTTGCTACAAGGCTGACCCCGCTTAGTAGTATCAGCCTGTTAACGAAACATTGTATAAACGAAGTGACAGGTTAAATGGTTCAGCTTCAACAGAGATTTAAGAGAGAAGTTTTTGGAAGTCAGCTGAAGTGGTACTATTTGGCTTCCGTTGCGTCGCACTCTTGTACTTTCAGTTTGCTATGCAGCAAAGGCTAAACAATAGCAGACTGCTTCTTTTCAAACTGCATTTCGTGCAGTTTCTTATAAAATCCGCCAAGTGCAAGCAACTCTTCATGTGTTCCCATCTCTTTGATCTCACCTTTATCCAGCACAATGATCTTGCTGGCTTTGCGAATCGTAGAAAGTCTGTGAGCAATCACGATAGAAGTTCTTCCTGCGATCAAAGTGTCGATAGCTTTCTGTATCAGCAGCTCACTTTCCGTATCGATAGAAGATGTGGCTTCATCCAGAATTAAGATAGAAGGATCATAGATCAAAGCCCTGATAAATGAGATCAGTTGTCTTTGTCCTAAACTGAGTGTGCTGCCTCTCTCCATCACATCGTAATGATAGCCACCCGGCAATTGCATAATAAAATCGTGTATGCCGATCATCTTTGCAGCATCTTCTACCTGCTGGTAAGTGATTGATGGATTGCGAAGCGTAATATTATCGAGTATCGATCCTGAGAAAAGAAACACATCCTGCAATACCACGCCAATGTGTTTTCTCAATTCATCCAATTGGTAATCGTCGATGTTAACGCCGTCAACTTTTATTTCTCCTTTCTGAATATGGTATAACCTGTTTAGCAAACTAATGATCGAGGTTTTCCCACTTCCGGTATGTCCTACCAAAGCAATGGTTTCTCCAGCCTTAGCAGAAAAGTTGATGTTCTTCAACACATAATTCTCTGCTTCATAAGCAAACCAAACATCTTTGAACTCGATCTCACCTTTGACCAGGTTTGGCTTGTGTGTTCCTGCATTCTTTGTCACATCTTCGTTGTCCATCACCTTAAACACTCTTTCTGCAGCGATCACACCCATCTGCAAAACGTTGAACTTATCGGCGATAATTCTCAATGGCCTGAAGAGTAAATTCAGGAACATAATAAAAGCCGTCAGCTTTCCTGCCATGTCTTTATCCAGCGGATTGCCTGTTACCTGTCCGGCCAACCACCAAACAGCCAAACCGGTACTCACAGCCAGAACGATCTCGACTATCGGGAAGAAAACAGAATAAGCAAATATGGCTTTGATATTAGCGTTACGATGTTCCTTATTGATCTTTTTGAATTGGTCTAATTCTCTTTCTTCGGCAGCAAAAGCCTGCACCACCGGCATACCTGTTAAGTGTTCCTGTACAAAAGCATTCAGCTTGGCTACAGCATCTCTCACTTTGATAAAACTCTTGTTCACGCTTTCTTTAAAATAATAAGTAGCGATCAGCAGGAAAGGAAAAGGAATGAGTGAGATCAGCGTCAATCTCCAGTCCATGAAAAACATCGTACAAAGAATAACGATGATCGTCAACAGGTCGGCAAGAATCGGGATCAGTCCTTCAGAAAAAATATCATTCACTGATTCGATGTCAGAGATCGTTCTTGTTGTAAGTGTTCCAATTGGTGTTCGGTCGAACTGTCTTAGATTTAAGCCAAGCACTTTTTCGTAAACCGTTGTTCTGATATCCTTCACCACATTTTGTCCTAACCATGAAGCAAGAAATGAAAAACCAAATCGTACAGCCGTTTCAATAAACAAAAAGATCACCTGGA
This sequence comes from Chitinophagaceae bacterium, assembly GCA_024508725.1. GTDB lineage: Bacteria > Bacteroidota > Bacteroidia > Chitinophagales > Chitinophagaceae > JAEZDC01. The sequence goes on from JANINS010000003.1 coordinate 1,496,449, forward strand.
AAATGCTCACCGCAATTATGAAACTTCCAACACTTCCCTTTTCAGCGTCGAACAGAAAAGTATTCAGCCAGCCCGGAGAATGAATTCGGTTAAGCAATGCACTGTCTACTGTTAACTGTATCAAAAATGGCCTGATCGGTGCAAAAGCTGCCATCAGGATTGCCATGAACAAACTAAAGTAAAATGCTTTGCGGTAAGGCTTAACGAATTGAAAAACCCTTCTCAGCACCGTGATATCGAAAACTTTCTTTTTTTCAGCTTTAGACATGGGCAGCAAAAGTATTGGTTAATCGGCTGATAACTTATCAGCTTTACCTGCTGTTAGAGATTTATTAACGTGAATTCTTAACGCCCTGTTCCATTTACACAACCAACGATTTAACCATTATCGGTTATATTCGTAGTGTTATGGCAGAGCAAGCAAATGTGATCGATAATCCATTACCGAAATACAATCTTACCGAAGAACAGGAGCGGAAGGAAATTCTGCGTCAATACCGTTCACTACTCAGGAGTTTACGTCCGAAGCTGAAGAAAGGCGATAAAGAACTGGTTCGTCATGCTTTTGAAATGTCTGCAGAAGCACACAAAAGCATGCGGCGCAAAAGTGGTGAACCTTACATACTTCATCCTATTGCTGTGGCAGAAATTTGTATCAACGAGATCGGACTTGGTGTAAGAAGTACGATCTGCTGCTTGTTGCACGATACAGTTGAAGACACCGATATCACTTTAGAAGATGTACAACGGGAATTTGGAAACGAGATCGCTAAGATCGTTGATGGTCTTACCAAGATATCCAATGTGCTTGATGCCAACTCCAGTAAACAGGCAGAGAATTTCAGGAAGATATTGCTTACGCTTACTGATGATCCCCGTGTGATCCTCATCAAACTTGCCGATCGTTTGCACAATATGCGGACGCTGGATTATATGAAGCGGGAAAAGCAGTTGAAGATCGCCAGCGAAACAGTTTGGGTATATGCTCCCTTGGCTCATAGAATGGGTTTGTACAACATCAAGACCGAAATGGAAGATCTCTCGATGAAGTACATGGAGCCTGAGCAGTACAAAGAGATCGCAAGAAAACTTGCCGAAACAAAACGGGAAAGAACTCGCTACATTAACGAGTTCATCCGTCCGATAAAAGATAAGCTGATTGCCCAGGGTTTGGACTTCGAGATATATGGTCGTCCAAAAAGTATTCACTCGATATGGAACAAGATCAGGAAGAAAGGTGTTGCTTTTGAAGAAGTGTATGACCTGTTTGCCATTCGTGTGATATTGAATTCTCCGCAGGAAAAAGAAAAAGAAGATTGCTGGAAAGTGTATTCAATGATCACCGATCAGTACACACCATCTCCTGAACGTTTGAGAGACTGGCTCAGCAATCCGAAAAGCAATGGTTACGAAGCCCTGCACACAACAGTAATGGGTCCACAGGGTAAATGGGTGGAAGTTCAGATCCGTTCAAAACGAATGAACGAGATCGCTGAGAAAGGTCTCGCTGCTCATTACAAGTACAAAGAAGGTGCAGGTGAAGAAGATCGATTTGATAAATGGTTTGGACAAATTCGAGAAGTGCTGAGCCATAACGATACCGATAGTGTTGACTTTCTCCAGGATTTTAAAACCTCTTTCCTTGCTGAAGAGATTTATGTGTACACGCCAAAAGGTGATGTAAAGATGTTGCCGGTTGGAAGTACAGCACTGGATTTTGCTTTTTCCATTCACTCGGCCGTTGGTTCAAAATGTATTGGTGCGAAAGTGCATCATAAACTGGTCCCGATCAGTTATAAACTCAGGAGTGGAGACCAGGTAGAGATCATCACCAGCAACAAACAAAAACCTACAGAAGACTGGCTGAATATTGTTGTTACTGCGAAAGCGAAAAGCAAGATCAAAGATGCACTTCGTGAAGAGAAACGAAAGATCGCTGATGATGGAAAGTACATCCTCCAGAAAAAACTGGAAGGTATGGGTGCTGCTTTTCACAGCAACAACATCGAGATACTGGAACATTTTTATAAACTCACTTCCCAGCTTGAACTATTTTATCGCATTGCAACAAAAGCAATCGATCTGAAAGAACTGCAGGATTTCCAGGTTTTGGGCGATAAATTAGAACCGCCTAAGCCTGCAAAACCGGTAGAACCTGAACCGGAATACCAGAAAACGTACAGTAAAAAAGAATCCGAGCTCATCATCTTTGGCGAAAGCAGCGACAGGGTTGAATATCACCTGGCGAAATGTTGTACTCCTATTCCCGGTGATGACGTTTTTGGTTTTGTTACCACAGGTAAAGGACTGATGATCCACAGAACAAATTGCCCAAATGCTGCACGTTTGCTGGCAAATTATGGGCATCGTGTGGTAAAGACCAAATGGGCTAAAAATAAAGAGATATCATTCCTTACCGGTTTACGAATTATCGGGTTGGATGATGTTGGCGTTATTCATAAGATCACAAATATTATTAGCGGTGAATTGCGGTTGAATATTGCCGGGCTTTCCATCGAAAGCAAAGAAGGTGTTTTCGAAGGCAACATCAAGATCTTCGTTCATGATAAAGAGCAATTGCATCAACTCGTGGCAAGACTAAAAGCTTTGAACGGCATTCATTCTGTTGAAAGATTTGAGATGGAAGATGAGAAATGATGATGAAGCCAGCTGGGTTGCTACTATTTATCTTTTGTTGCGCCTGTCCGACGTAGCTTTAGCGAAGGCGGATCGCATTCTTGAGCTTTTCACGCAAAGCAGCTGAGAAAGCCACGATCGCAAAGCCTTTGTCTCTTTGCCAACTTTGCGACTTTGCGTGAAATCAACTGATGAATAATGTTCAGAACCCTGAAGTGAGTGACACAACCGGCGATGCCACGAAGTACAAAAGCCGGTTACACAGTTTTCCCCATCGGCTTTAGAAATTAATATTGGCTTTTTCGTTTTGCTTGTAGCCAACCAGTACATTTGCCGCTGTTCAAACAAGTTATATGGTTGACGTTATTCTTGGCTTGCAATGGGGTGATGAAGGTAAAGGAAAGATCGTAGATTATTTCGCTCCCAATTACGACATTATTGCCCGTTTCCAGGGTGGACCGAATGCTGGTCATACTTTGTACGTAGATGATAAGAAAGTAGTATTACACCAGATCCCGTCTGGAATTTTTCACCAGCATACGGTGAACCTGATCGGTAATGGTGTAGTGTTAGATCCTGTAACATTAAAAAGAGAGTGCGACATTGTTGCTGCTTTTGGAATTGACGTAAAGAAAAATCTTTTCATATCTGAAAGAACCAACATCATTGTTCCAACGCACAGGGCTTTGGATAAAGCATCTGAATCGCAGAAAGGTGATGGAAAGATCGGCTCTACTTTAAAAGGAATTGGTCCGGCTTATATGGATAAGACAGGCAGAAATGCGATCAGGGCCGGAGACCTGTTAGATAAAAGTTTCATCTCGAATTATATCAAGCTTCGTTTAAAGCACCAGAAGTTGATGGATAATTTCCATTTCAATGAAGATATTTCAACCTGGGAAGAAGAGTTTTTTGAAGCAGTAGAATTCCTGAAAAGCCTGAACATTGTAAATGGTGAATATTTCATCAACAACCAGATAAGTAAAGGTAAAAAAGTAATGGCCGAAGGTGCACAGGGAAGTATGCTGGATATCGATTTCGGAACCTTCCCTTTCGTAACATCTTCCAATACTATTTCGGCTGGTGTTTGTACCGGATTGGGTGTTTCGCCAAAAAAGATCAACGAAGTAATTGGTGTTACAAAAGCTTATTGTACAAGAGTAGGAAGCGGTCCTTTCCCAACTGAATTGCATGATGCGACAGGAGAAGAATTGAGAAAGCTGGGTAGTGAGTTTGGCGCAACAACCGGTCGTCCTAGAAGATGTGGCTGGCTCGATCTTGTGGCACTTCGTTTTGCCTGCATGATCAACGGAACCACCCAGGTAGTAATGACCAAAGCTGATGTGCTGGATAATTTTGATGAACTGAATGTGTGTACGGCTTACCAGGTGAACGGAAACGATATTGATGAAGTTCCGTACCAGATGAACAAAATGAATATTGACCCCAAACTGCAATCATTTGCAGGATGGAAAACCAATACAACCAAAATAAAGGAAAGTGAAGCTTTGCCTGGCGTGATGAAAAACTATATCAACTTCATCAACAGCTATATTGAAACTCCGGTAACATATGTATCAAACGGGCCTGGAAGAGACCAGATCGTTAAAGTATAGCAGCACCGGTTTGGGCTTAGAAAAAATTTTTTTGGTTGAAAACAAATCTCGTTGAAATTTTACGCTGACAATCTCGTTGGATATGGCAAAATCAAGCAAGACTAACAAAGCAGGTTCTGAAAAGAATTTCCCTGCTGATGAGGAAACAAAGAAAGCATCGTCTAAATCTAAAAAGCAAATGGAAGATGATGAGGATGATGATCTGGAAGATGATGATGACATGGATCTGAAGCCTGCAAAAAAAAGTGCGAAAGCTTCGTCTAAAAAATCTTCTGATGAGGATGATGAAGATGATGATGATGCAGATGAAGCGGCTGATGATTGGGAAAAGGGTGAAGAAGAAGAGGATAGCTGGGATCCTGACTTCGACGAATTCGATATTCCTAAGAGCACCAAAAAAGCTGGTGGAAAGAAAGGTGGTGATGACGATGATGATTTTAAGATGGATGACGACATGAAAGAGTTTGGTCTCTTTGATGATGGTGATGAGTTCAACGATGATGAAGACGATTTTTAATTCCTGTGAATAGAACCATTGCTACTTTCCAGGTAGACGATATAGCAGATTTTAAACAGAGAATGTTGAGCTGGGCAAACCGGTTCAACATTTTTCTTTTTCTGGATAGCTGTGGCTATAAAGAAAAATATGCTACAGAAGAGTGGATATTAGCTGTTGATGCGGTTGATCGGTTCTCATTGGAAGAAAGATCGTTGGATGAGCTTCAATCATGGCTTAATGATAAGCAGGATTGGATATTTGGAAATATCAATTACGATCTCAAGAATGAGATTGAACATTTAAAATCCTCTCATCCGGATCAAGTGAATTTTCCAGTATTATTTTTCTTTCAGCCTAAAATAATAATCAGGAAAAGGCTGGAAGAAATTGAAGTGATGGCTTTTGATCAGCAGCCATCGGAAATTGTTGGACAGATACTTCAAACGAAACACTCACCATCACAAGCAAAACGCCAGCTTGACATTCGTCCTAGAATTCAACGATCAGAATATTTAAACATCATTGAACAACTCCGCCAGCATATTCTTCGTGGAGATTGTTACGAGATCAACTTTTGCCAGGAGTTTTTTGCGGAAAATGCAATGATCGATCCGTTGAGTGTGTATCAGGAACTCACGACCGTTTCACCAACACCTTTCGCAGGATTTTATAAGTTGAATGATAAGTATCTGCTGTGTGCAAGTCCGGAGCGGTTTTTAAAAAAGAGCGGCGGTAAGATCATCTCTCAACCCATTAAAGGAACAGTTAGAAGGGATTTGAATGATGCTATTGTTGATGATCAGTTAAAACAACAGTTGAGCAATAGCCAGAAAGATCAAAGCGAAAATGTTATGGTGGTTGATCTCGTTCGCAATGACCTGAGCAGGATATGTAAAGAAGCTTCTGTTCATGTTGAAGAGCTTTATGGAATCTATAGTTTTCCGCAGGTGCACCAGCTGATCTCGACAGTTGTTGGACAGAATGATCCTGCCATATCATTTACTGATATCCTGAAAGCCACATTCCCGATGGGCTCTATGACAGGAGCTCCAAAGATCAGGGTGATGCAGCTAATCGAACAATATGAAAAATCTAAACGTGGCATTTACTCCGGTTCAATCGGATACATTACTCCTGAAGGTGATTTTGATTTCAACGTAGTTATCCGGAGCATTATGTACAATGCTGCCCAACAATATCTTTCTTACCAGGTTGGTGGTGGCATTACTTTTTACAGCGATCCCGAAAAAGAATACGAAGAATGTTTGCTAAAAGCTGCGGCAATAAAAAAGGTGCTGCAGTAACAGCACCCTTTTATAGCAAGCGTAGATAATATCGTATTAACCTTCCATGGTATCATTTACCTGTTCAGAGACTTTAATCTTGTCTCCTTCGAAAATGTATTGCATGCTCAGGTATTTCTTAACGTGGTTTCTTGTTTCAAGCGGAAGATAAGCCTGGATGTCCCAGAAAGTTTTACCGGCTTTCTCTTCAAGAATTCTCGCTACTTTATTCGGGCCACAATTGTAAGAAGCAACAACTAATAACCAGTCACCAAATCTCTGGTACATTTGCTTCAGGTATTTTGCAGCAGCATGTGTGCTTTTTACCAGGTCTTTTCTTTCATCTACTTTACCGCCTACTTTCAGTCCGAAACTTCTTGCATCAGCAGGCATAAATTGCCACAAACCAGCGGCACCAACTCTTGAAACTGCATTCTTATTCAGATTGCTTTCGATCACACTTAAATATTTAAGCTCAACCGGCACTCCGTAAGAGGTTAGGATCTCATCATATTTAGTGAAGAAAGACTGTGCTTTTTCTTTCATGTTCTCATAATGCTTTCCTTCTTTTGCAACATAACTTTCTATGAAAGAAGCAGCTTCAGGGTAAGCTTCCATCATTGAAACAGTTGTTACTGTTGCTTCAGAAGTATTTGCTTCAGTATTGTTGATGAGTGTCTTAAACTGAGCTTTTGCAGGAACAGGATTATCGTTCTTAGCCGATTTTTCGCTTTCCTTGAATGACATCAAGGAAAAACTGATCGCTATAAACACAAACCAGGCAGCTACAGCTTTTGCATAGGTCACAGAATTTTTCATGTTGACACCAAATAATTGAATTGTCATCAGTACGTTCGTTTTTAGTGAAACAAATAGGATTTCCAGCCAGCAAATAGGTTCTTCTGTCGTTCTTGAATCGTCGTTCGTTCGTAATGCTTATCTATCTCTTTTTTGGTGCAGTAAGTTTTGTGAAACGCAGAGCAAAGATACCTCGGAATCCCGGGAAGCAAGCAGCTGAAGGCTAAATGGCATGTTATTTTGATGGCGGAAAAGCGGCAGTGAAATAGCCGGTATTCCCACCAGATTTGCATACACTGTATATATGTCAGCCAGGAACATTTCTACAGGATCTTTATGTGCTCCAAAGCTAAAAGCGGTGGTAGGAGAAGTGGGGAGAATAATGAAATCGTAATTATTAAACAGTTGGTCGGTTTGATTAATAAGCAATTGTCTTACTTGTTGAGCTTTAGTAAAATAAGCATCAAAATAACCGGCACTTAAAACGAAGTTGCCAAGCATGATGCGTCGCTTCACTTCTTTACCAAAAGCCTCGCTTCGGGTATTCGTGTACATGTCTGACAGATCGGCGGAATTAGCAGTATTCCGATACCCAAAACGTACTCCATCATACCTCGAAAGGTTGCTGCTTGCCTCTGCAGTTGTTAATACATAGTAAACAGGAACAATGAAGTCAAGCAATTCAAAATCAACGATTTCCACAGAGTGTTCTGCATCCGTTAAAGTCTTCATAAAGACCTCAATCTGGGTGCGAATTTCTACATCAAGTGAGGCATTTTCGAATGCCTGCCGGAAATAACAGAAGCGGTATTTTTTATCTTCGGTCTTTAACAATTCACTAAACTCAGGTACAGCATCAGTTGAAACAGTGCTATCGTATTCATCAGCACCGGCAATCACTTCAAGCGTTAGCGCCACATCTTCTATATTATTTCCAAAAATGCCGATCTGGTCGAAAGATGAAGCGTAAGCGATCAATCCATAACGGGAAATTCTGCCGTAGCCAGGCTTCAATCCCACTACACCACAAAAATCTGCAGGCTGACGAACAGAGCCTCCCGTGTCGCTTCCAAGGCTCACCATACACATATTTGCCTGCACAGCAACTGCAGAACCACCTGAAGAACCTCCGGGAACTTTGGTTTCGTCCGCAGCATTTTTCACGGCTCCGAAAGCAGAGTTTTCGTTGCTGCTGCCCATGGCAAACTCATCACAGTTATTTCTTCCGATGATGATTGCTCCTTCGGCTAACAGTTTTTCTACTGCTGTTGCATTGTATATGGAAGTGAAATTATCGAGAATCCGGGAAGCTGCAGATACCTTGTGCCCTTTATAGCAGATCACATCTTTTAAAGCCACAACAACGCCATGTAATTTTCCCTGGATTGAACCATTACGTTGATTATCTAAAGCTAGCGCTTGTGCTAAAGCCTCCTCTTCAAAAACCTCGAGGAAAGCATTAAGGTGTTGTTGATCCTTAATAGATTGGGTATAAAAACGAACGGCATCCACACAGGTTGTGGTGCCGTTCAGCAATGCATTATGATAGTCTTTGATTGTAGTAAAACGAAACAAAGGCTATTTCTAATTGAGATTAGTTATTAGTTGTAGTAGTGCTGGTAGAAGCAGGCTTATTGTCTTTCTCGTTAATTCCGTCTTCCAACTCTCTCCTCACATTGTTCTTTGCATCGTTAAATTCCCTGATGCCTTTACCCAAACCTCTCATAAACTCAGGAATTTTTCTACCACCAAAGAGAACCAGGATTGCCAACACTATCAGCAATATCTCTTGAAAGCCTAAACTGCCCATAAAATTGATTTAGAAGTGTCAAAGGTAAGGTAATTGACTAGCCTCGCCGTTATTAGTTTATTAAATGACAATAAAAAAGCGGAAGCTTTGAAACTTCCGCTTTCAAATAATCTATGAAGATTACACTCTTTTTTCTTTGATCCTTGCGCTTTTACCACTTCTTTCTCTAAGGTAGTACAGCTTAGCACGACGTACTTTACCTACTTTGTTTAACACGATAGAATCGATGTTAGGAGAAAAGATAGGGAACAATCTTTCTACACCGATACCGTCAGATATCTTACGAACGGTGAAGGTTGCTGTTGCACCAGTTCCTTGTTTTTTGATCACATCTCCACGGAAGCTCTGGATACGCTCCTTACCACCTTCGATGATCTTATAGTTAACAGTGATATTGTCACCTGCTTTGAAAGCCGGAACTTCTTTTTTAGCTGTAAGCTGCTCTTGAACAAATTGAACTGCTGCGTTCATGATTACAAATTTTAAACGGGAGGCAAAAGTAGGGGCTTTACACCGAAAAGGGAAATAAAATCAAAAGTTTTTCCCTTTAACAAATGCAAATATTGATTTTTTATGATGTGAACAGCTTACCAAAGGCTGTTTTTTCGTCTTCTTGTCGTTCCGCCAAGCCCTAAAGCTCCTAAAAGACTACGGGTGATGACTGATGCTGCAGTTCTGCCAACCTGTTTCACCACAGGATTATCAAAAAAGCTTTCTTCTTTAGGTTGAGCTTTTCTTGTTTTTGATGATTCTTCTGATGGTTTTTCTGCTTCTTCTGCTTGGGAAGCTGCTTCCAGCTTTTGATTCAGGATCTCGTAAGCACTATGACTGTCAACCTCCTGGCTGTATTTTGCCGTTAGTTTACTTTGATTTACTATCTGCTGTATCTCAGCATCAGATAATATATCCATCCTACTTTTTGGCGGAATGAGCATGGTATGAACCAAAGGTGTTGGAATCCCTTTTTCGTTCAAGAGGGTTACGAAAGCTTCTCCAATTCCCATTTGGGTGAGCAGTTCTGCTGTTTTATAGAATGCAGTTTCAGGAAAGTTCTCAGCAGCCTGCCTGATGGTTTTGCGATCCGCTGCAGTAAAAGCTCTTAACGCATGCTGAATCTTTAAACCCAACTGGCTGAGAATAGAAGCCGGAACATCCTGTGGGTTTTGCGTACAGAAGAAAATACCAATTCCTTTAGAACGGATCAGTTTGATCACCGTTTCCATCTGATCTAATAACGCATCGGTGGCTTCTTCAAATACCAGGTGGGCTTCATCGATAAACAATACCAACTTGGGTTTATCCATATCGCCTTCTTCAGGAGAAACAGCATAAAGTTCTGCCAAAAGCTGCAGCATGAACGTTGAGAACAGTTTCGGACGATCCTGCATATCTGTAACACGAAGAATATTGATCATTCCTCTGCCATCGTCCGAGATCCGCATCAGGTCTTCTACTTCAAAACTTTTCTCACCGAAGAAAACATCTGCTCCCTGTTGTTGTAATTCTATCACTTTTCTAAGGATCGTTCCGGTTGAGGTAGTCGATATCTTTCCGTAAACAGCTTCGATATCTTTCTTGCCTTCGTTGCCTACATATTGAAGCACTTTGATGAAGTCTTTCAGATCCAGCAAAGGCAATTTATTATCGTCGCAATATTTAAAGATCATTGCTACCAAACCACTTTGGGTATCATTCAACCCAAGTATCTTACTCAGCAGTATTGGACCGAATTCTGAAACCGTAGCTCTCAATTGAACACCGGCTCCTTTGTTTAAAGTAAACAGTTCAACCGGGTAAGCTGAAGGTTTGTAATCGATACCCAGCAGTTTTGCTCTTTCGCTGATCTTTTCATTAGCCGTACCTGCTGCAGCAATTCCGCTCAGGTCACCTTTAATGTCCATCAAAAGCACAGGAACGCTGTTGTCGCTCAGCACTTCACTCAGCATTTGCAGCGTTTTGGTTTTACCTGTACCGGTTGCTCCTGCAATTAGTCCGTGGCGATTCATGGTTTTGAGTGGCAGAAACACATCTGCACCGGCAACAACATTTCCATCCTGCATGGCAACACCGATCTTAGCCTTCTCACCTTTGAATGAATAGCCTGCATTTACTGCTTCAACAAAGTTTTGCGACATAACAAGAGTTGTGGTTAAAGTTCTTCATCTCTTTCGAGCATCAAAATAGCACTTTGCGGAACAATGAACAGTTTTTCGCCTTCATATATCACTTCTGTGGCGGCATTTAACAGGAATATCGCAAGGTCACCTTCTTTGGCTTGCAGCGGAATGTATTTCACCTGCTCTTCTTCACTTTTCCACGGCTCGTTTTCTACAGGCAACGGAATGGCATAACCTGGTCCGGCTTTGATCACATAACCTTGCTGCACTCTCTCTTTTTCCTGGATGCCGGGTGGTAAATACAAACCGGAAGAAGTTCTTTCGTCAGGCTTTGAAGGACGAATCAAGAGCCTATCGCCAATGACGATGAGTTTTTTGAGTTTATTATCGGAGGTTAGAAGCATTTGAATACCAGCTTTAGATCTTCGTAGCATCGTCCGTTGCGTCGCAAGCACTTTATCTTTCGAAACAACGGGCGGCAAAGATAAAGCTGTAGAAAACGTGATGAAACAGTGCTTTTGGTTGAAGTGACCTGAGACAAACCTGAGATAAACCTGAGATAGACCTGAGACTGATAGGCATGTGGGTTGAATGGCTGTAACCTGACCGAAAGTAAACTATACCTAGCTACCGAAGTCTAATACCTTCTTACTATTTCGCATTGCTGAATAGCGATAAGAAAGTACAAGTGAGTGACACAACGGAAGCTAAATAGTAGCATTAAAGCCTGATCAATAAAATAATGGCTTAAATGTTGTACAGCTGTTTTAACAAAATTTACGTTGTATCTCATAGCTTTATAAATTCGTAGAACTTTATTTTATTCAAAACACTGAACCATGGACGAAAAAAAGAAATACAGGATCCTGCTTTGTGAAGATGATCAGAATCTTGGAATGGTATTAAAGAATTACCTGGAACTGAATGATTATGATGTTACATTGGAAAGAGATGGTCGTTTGGGACTGGCTGCTTTTCAACGTGAGAAATTCGATATATGTCTTTTAGACGTGATGATGCCGAACATGGACGGATTTACCCTTGCTGAGGAAATTCGTGATGTGGATCCGGATATTCCATTGTTCTTTTTGAGTGCAAAAACGATGAAGGAAGATATTATCCAGGGATATAAACTTGGTGCAGACGATTATATTACCAAGCCTTTTGATAGTGAAGTGCTTCTGCTGAAGATAAAAGCGATATTGAAGCGTAATGAAGAGCTTACCAAAGAATCGGAAAATATCGAGTTTGACCTGGGAAAATATCACTTCAATCCAAAGCTTCGCCAATTGATCGTGGATGGCAGAACACAAACTTTATCTCCGAAAGAGAATGAGTTGCTGAAGATGCTGGCTGAGCATAAGAATGATCTGTTGCCAAGAGAAAGAGCATTGAAAAAGATCTGGGGTAGCGATACTTACTTTAACGGTAGAAGTATGGATGTGTACATTGCCAAACTTCGTAAATACCTGAAAGAAGATACCAATATCGAGATCGTGAACATACATGGCAACGGTTTCAGGTTGGTAGCGCCTTAACCGGTGATTTCCGGGATTTGAATGATATGGAGCCTCGAGATATCGAGGCTTTTTTTTGCACAGAGGTAACAGAGTAAGCTGAGTTTCTCTCTAGCTCCTTAGCTCTGTGCGATTTAACATAAACATTAGTACCGGTTGGATAATTTTATTCTTTCAACTATCAACATGCGAATTATCCAGAAATTGCTTTTTGCTGTAACAGGAATTTTAGGTGCTTCTTTCGGTGCATTGACGGTGATGCTGGCTAACTGGGCCTTTAATCTGGGCTTGACAGGAATGGAAGCTTTCTTTTATGGACTGGCCGGAGGTTTGATGCTTGGCTGGGTGATCGCTATTTATGTGTCGATGATCATTATGAAATACATCAGGAAGAAGATGATGACGAAGTTAGGAGGAGTATTTTCGATTGCGGAAAATCTCTTTAGAAAAAGATATTGAAAAAGTGAACCACTCTTGTAGAGTGGCTCATTCAAAATAATCCTTGCTGATTTCCTTTTTGTGGTGTTTTCCCAAGATGTTCGTAAGCCTTAGGTGTTACTTCTCTTCCTCTCGGCGTTCTTTGTAAAAAACCTTCCTGTATCAGGAATGGCTCATACACTTCTTCTAATGTTCCGGGTTCTTCACCAACTGCAGTAGCAATGGTTGTAATACCAACTGGTCCGCCTTTGAATTTTTCGATGATGCAGGAGAGAATACGATTGTCCATTTCATCTAAGCCATGTTCATCAACATTCAATGCTTTAAGTGCATGTTGAGTAATGCCAAGATCAATGTTTCCATCGTTTAACACCTGTGCAAAATCACGAACTCTTCTAAGTAGTCCGTTAGCAATTCTCGGAGTACCACGACTACGTCTGGCAATTTCGTGAGATGCATCTGAAGTGATCGGTGTATCGAGAATTGCTGAACTTCTTTCAATAATCTTTTTTAAAACATCGGCTGTATAATACTCGAGTCTAGATTTGATACCGAATCTTGAAAGCAATGGTGCTGTAAGCAAGCCACTTCTTGTAGTTGCACCGATCAATGTGAATTGATTGAGTGAAAGCTGGATGCTTCTTGCATTTGGACCGGAATCGATCATAATATCAATCCGGAAATCTTCCATGGCAGCATAAAGGTATTCTTCTACCACTGTACTTAAGCGATGGATCTCATCAATGAACAAAACATCATTTGGTTGAAGATTGGTGAGCAATCCTGCAAGATCTCCCGGCTTTTCGATAACCGGGCCTGATGTTTCTTTGATGTTTACGCCCAGCTCGTTTGCTACAATTCGGCTTAAAGTTGTTTTACCTAAACCCGGAGGCCCGTGAAATAAAACATGATCTAATGCTTCGCCACGAATCTTGGCAGCTTTGATGAAGATGCGAAGGTTTTCGATGATCTGCGCCTGCCCCGAAAAATCTTCAATTTCTTTAGGGCGAATACTGTTCTCAAACTCCTTATCAGCAGCACTCAAACTTTCTTTTCCGGTATTCAGATTCGGATTGGACATGGCTGCAATTTAAGAACGTAATTTTATGTGATGGAACAAAAGATCATATTAGTTACCGGTGCCAACCGTGGAATTGGATTGGAGATTGTGAAAGAAGTTGCTGAGATGGGACATAAAGCAATTCTTACAGCAAGAGATGAGATGAAAGGAAAAGCTGCGGCTGAAGAAATACAACGGAAAGGATTGGATGTATATTTTATTCAATTGGATGCAGCAGATGAAAGTTTGGTGAATAAAGCTGCAAAGCAAGTTGCTGATCAGTTTGGAAAACTAGATGTGCTGATCAACAATGCTGGGATATTCAACGATCGGGAAAATAGTTTATCTGTTTCGAAGAAAGCAATCCAGGAACACCTGGATGTAAACTTCCTCGGTCCATTGATGGTAAGCCAGGCTTTTATTCCGTTGTTGAAGAAAAGCGAAGAAGGAAGGATCATTAATTTCAGCAGCCAGATGGGAAGGCTGAATGGAATGGGCGGAGGTTCTGCAGCTTACCGATTTAGCAAAACTGCGATCAATAGTTTAACTGCTGTAATGGCTGCTGATCTTACATCAACAAACATTAAGGTGAATAGCATGTGCCCTGGCTGGGTGAAGACAGACATGGGTGGTGTCGGTGCTCCGAAGAGTTTACAACAAGGTGCGGATACAGCAGTTTGGCTGGCTACAAGCGAAAAAATTCCTACAGGTAAATTTTTTGCCGACAGAAGAGAAACGGAATGGTGAGGTGGTAAAATCGTGAATGGTCAGTGATGAAAATGGATAGATAGTACAAGTGAGTGACACAACGAAGTATCATAGTAGCAATGCAGCTGGCCAAATAAAAATTATCTGCTCAACTCTTCTACTTTATAAAACCTGAGTCCAAGTTGTTTTGCTCTTGAAAGAATATAGATCAGCCTGTTCTCAGAGATACAGAGATTGGGTGAAGAATTGATCTTGTGAGCCAGGAATACCACAGCGTTGGAATGATCTTTTGCACTTTCCAGCATGCGGGTGATATTGTCTTTAGAAAGACCTGCTTCATCAATATTCAGCGAACGGAAACAGGTTTTCCCCTTGTCCCTGCAAACACTTTTACTATAATCGTTTGTTCCATTGAGCAAACGAATGCTTCTAAAAAGACTCAGCATGGCTCCATCGAGTACTTCGTTATGCTGGCCAAACGGATAAGCAAAATTCTTAGGAAAAATACCGTCTTTTCGCATGCTGTCTAATCCTTCACGAACTTCTTTATGCATCACCTCCTGTAGTGTTTTGTTTTTAAGCATGTTCACGAGGTTAGCATGACGTGTGGTGTGAAAACCAATTTCATGACCATGCTGTTGAATGATCTTCAACCTGGTTTTTTGTTGTGGAGTGAGCATGGGATAATGTGATACATAGAAAGTAGCTTTTGCACCAAACGAGTCTAGTATTGGAAGATATTTATACCAATCATCTATGTAGTTGTCATCGAATGTTAGCACAATACCACCTTGCAAATTGCCATTGCGAACATATTTTTTACAACTAAAACCAATGGTGGCGATCGTTACAAGTAATGCAAAGCTGGCAAGCTTTAATAAAGAGCGGCTCATAAGTAGTTACGGATAAGTAGTTCTAAGATAGAAGAGCACTATGCATCATTTTTCTTAGTCAGCTAGTTTTAAGCTAATCTTCAGCGGATCAGTGTGTTTTATATGCAAATTGATAGAGGCTTTAATTGTTTTTTTATTGATTTTGTGTTATGTGATTGATCTCTTGACAGAAACATTTGAAGAATAAACTGGTACATCTGTAGCACCATCTTACATTTGCCGCATGCATGTTGCAATCGTAAATAACGCTGTTATTCCTGCTGTGAAGTATGGTGGAATTGAACGTGTGATCTGGTGGCTGGGAAAAGAACTGGTGAAGAAAGGACATAAAGTTACTTACCTGGTTGCTGCAGGCTCGAAATGTGATTTTGCTGATGTGATCTTTCTTGATAAAAGACCTTATCACCAGCAACTTCCTGAAGCTATCGACCTGGTGCATTACCATGCCGATTGTGATTATGAAACAAAAAAGCCTTACCTGTACACGTTGCATGGAAATGTGTATACGCAGCAATCAAAATTTTACATCAATACTGTAGCGCTTTCTGCCAATCATGCAGCACGAATGAATTCGGTTGCTTATGTGCACAACGGTTTGGATTTTGACGAGTACGGAAAACCAGATCTGGATCAGCGCAGAAATTTCTTTCACTTTTTGGGTGATGCAGCATGGAAAGTGAAGAACCTTAAGGGAGCGATCAAAATTGCAAAAGCTGCGCATGAAAAAATCGCCGTATTGGGAGGAAGCAGGATCAATACCAGCCAGGGAATCAAGATCAACTTTGCGAAGAATGCAAAATTCTATGGAAAGGTGGGAGGTGATCAGAAGAACTATTTACTCAATCAATCAAAAGGATTGATCTTTCCTGTTCTGTGGCACGAGCCTTTTGGATTAGCTGTAATAGAGAGTTTGTATTTTGGATGTCCTGTATTTGCTACTCCGTTTGGAAGTCTGCCTGAATTAGTGACAAAAGAAGTAGGTGTTTTATCTGATAGTTATTCAGAACTTTCAACTGCTATTCAAAATGCAGGAGCTTTTGATAAAAAAAGATGTCATGAATATGTGAGGGAAAATTTTTCTTCAGGGAAAATGACTGAGGAATACCTGAAAGTATATGAGAAGTTGCTGAATGGAGAAACACTAAATCCCACAGAACCCATCATCAAAGAAGATTTTTCACAACTGCTACAAATGCGATCCTGAAAGTGAAGGTTACCGGTTTTACCATAATAAAGAATGCGATCAAGTTCGATTTTCCAATCAGGGAAGCGATACTTTCTGTGTTGCCACTTTGCGATGATTTTGTTGTGGCTGTTGGCGATTCGGAAGATGATACTAGAGCGATGATACAATCTCTTGCTCCGGGTAAAATAAAGATCATCGATACTGTATGGGATAAAAATTTAAATCTGAACGGAGCCGTACTTGCTGCAGAAACAAACAAGGCATTCCAGGCAATCGGTTCAGATAGTGACTGGTGTTTTTATATCCAGGGTGATGAGGTGTTGCACGAGAAATATTACGAGGTGATCCGGAACGGAATAATGCGTTGGAAAGATGATACACGTGTAGATGGTCTGCTGTTTAAATACCTTCATTTCTATGGGTCGTATGATTATGTGGGTGTTTCATCAAAATGGTATCGAAATGAAATCCGTATCATAAGAAATCATAAAAACATCTATTCTTATTTAGATGCGCAAGGCTTTCGAAAAGGTGATAATGAAAAGCTGAACGTGAAAGCCCTGGATGCTTACATCTATCATTATGGTTGGGTTCGTGAACCGGAAACGATGAACAACAAGTTAGAGAACACAAAGAATTTCTGGGGTGGTGTTACACTCGATCCTTCAGAAACAGTTTATACCGGTAGTTTCGATTATACATTGATCGATGCATTGGAAAAATTCAAAGGAACACATCCTGCTATCATGCACGAAAGGATCGAACGAATGAACTGGAAGTTCGATTATGATCTTAGTTACAACAATTACAAGTTCAAAGACAAAGTGAAGAACCTGCTGGAAAAGATCACCGGTAAAAGATTGTTCGATTATAAAAATTATAAACTGCTTCGCTGAAATATTAGTACATGTTTTTTTCTGTAGTCATACCAACATACAACAGGCTTGATCTTTTATTGAAAGTTGTTGATTCATTGCAGCATCAGCAAAATGCACCGGAATTCGAGATCATTATAGTGGATGATGGCTCAGATGAAACAACTCGTTATGAGATAAAAAAGATCGAAGGTGTAACCAAAATATTTCAGCAAAATGCTGGTCCGGCTGCGGCAAGAAACAAAGGTGTTACAGTGGCCAAAGGAGATTATATTGTTTTCCTGGGTGATGACACTGTTCCGAATAATGATTTTTTATTCCAGCATTCTTTGTTTCATAACGAAGCAGGGTTAGATAAAAACTTTGCCTGTTTAGGATACACTAAATGGCCTGACGAATATGAAGTGAGTAAGTTCATGGATCACATTAATAATTATGGTGCGCAGTTTGGGTATAAGCTGATCAAACATGGAGATTTTGTTCCATTTAACTTCTTCTATACATCAAACATTTCACTGAGCAGAGAGTTGCTATTGCAATATCCGTTTGACACTTCTTTTCCTGCAGCAGCATGGGAAGATATTGAACTGAGTTACCGATTAACGCAGCTTGGTTTAAAGATCCGTTACAATGCTAATGCTATTACAAGTCATTACCATAAGATGAACCTGGAGAGTTTTGGGCGAAGACAATATCTCGTTGGTAAATCGGCTGTTTATTTTCATAAAAAACATCCCGAGTTAAAAGATATGTTGGCTATAGATAGATTATCCAAATATTCACCTTTAAGTGGAATGAAACTCTCGATCATAAAGCTGCAGGTATGGCTTGCTGAGAAGTTATTCTTTTATAAAGGCAAATCTGCCTACAACAAATTGATCACTGATAGTTACCTGAAAGGATTGAAGGAAAGTTTCGATAAGTAAAATCAAAAGTTTGGCTTGAAGAACATCTTCATACAATACAATACTTTTCTGTAGTAAGGCTTTTGTTTCGCTTCTAACAGGGCATTAAAATTTTTAAAGAAGAAAGCGCTTCTTTTTACACTCCATTTTCTTTTGAAAAGACTGATCATCTCTTGCAAAACCTGTTTTGTTGTTGTATGAGTGATAGGAGCTGTAGCCATCGTTTCCAGCTCAGATTTCTTTTGTTCAAACTGGATCTGTGCAGAAGGTCTTTTCTTTTTATTGGCTGATAAAGCGGTTCCTACTGCATTGCTGCTGTGTTGACGGTAATGCACCAGTACTTCATCAACATATTTAATTCCGTTGGACGCTGCTGCATTGAAAGCGATCCAGAGATCGAAATATAGATTGGAAGGAAATGGCTGGATCTTTTTCAGGAATTCTGCTTTGGCCAGCATCGCATGTCCGGCAACAGTATTCGAAAGAAGGAAAGGCATTCCTGAATAATAACTTTTCAGGTGCATCATTGATGAAAAAAGTTTATTCAACGAATTGCCATTTTCATCAACCAGCAACGAATTGCCATAGATCGCATTATGATCGCCAATTTGATTCACCAGCGTTTCGATCTTATGTTTTACCCAAAGATCATCCTGGTCAGAAAAAGCGATAAAAGCTCCGTTGCTTTCTGTAACACCCTGATTGAATGTGAGAGTTACACCCAGATTTTTTTCGTTTTGAAAGAAGCGAATATTCGGATGCTGTTGTTGCAGTTTTTTGATGATGTTGATGGTATTGTCTTTTGATCCGTCGTCAACGATCACCAATTCAATATTGGGATATGTCTGGTTCAGGATCGAATTGATCTGTTCTTCAATAAATCTTTCACCATTATATGTAGCCATCGCAACTGAAACCAAAGGCAGATCCATGTACTTTACCTGATTTGGCATAAAAGTAAGCTCATTGACTGTTTTGGTAAGAATTTCTGCATATAGAAATGCAACTTTGTCTGCTTTTAATGAACTTGTACGTTAATTGAGCAACAACTTCCCTCAATTCGAAATATGAAACTACTCCTTCAATATCTTAAACCTTATAAATGGCTGGTGGTGCTGGCTTTGGTGCTGGCATCGGTAAACCAGGTGTTTTCCCTTTTCGATCCTTTACTGATCGGTAAAGTGATCGACGAATTTGCCAATCATCCTAAAACATTTTCTGATGGAACGCCCAGAACCGAAACGCAATTCACCTGGGGCGTTTTAGGAATACTTGGATTGCTAGTCGGAACGGCAATGGTAAGCAGGATTGCCAAAGCTTTCCAGGATTATTTTGTAAATGTGATCATTCAAAAATTCGGCGCTAAAATATTTACGGATGGATTGCGTCACTCAATGAGGTTGCCTTACCAGGAATTCGAAGACCAGAGAAGTGGTGAAACATTATCGATTCTAACGAAAGTTCGTTCAGACACAGAAAAGTTCATCAGTTTATTCATCAACGTTGTTTTTGCCATTTTGATCAGTGTTGTTTTCGTTTCTGTATATGCTTCAAGATTGCATTGGGCGATAATGCCGGTTTATTTTGGTGGAATTCTCATTCTTGCTTTGGTGATGAATAGACTTAGCAAGAAAGTAAAAACCATCCAGCGGACCATAGTTAAAGAAACTACTGCACTGGCAGGAACTACTACAGAATCTTTACGAAACATTGAACTCGTTAAAAGTTTGGGTTTAACTGAACAGGAAGTAAAACGCCTCAACACCAATACCTATAAGATCCTTGGGTTAGAATTGAGAAAAGTGAAAAGCATCAGGGCCTTAAGTTTTGTTCAGGGTACACTGGTAAATTTTCTCAGGCAGATCATCAGCTTTACTTTATTGCTATTGATATTTCGTGAATACCTTACACCAGGTCAGTTTATCACGCTCCAGTTTTACGGTTTTTTCATCTTTGGTCCGATGCAGGAAATCGGTAACATCATTTTAAGTTATCGTGAAACAGAAGCTTCTATTACCAACTTTCATAATGTAATGCAAAAGCCGGTAGAGTCGAAACCGGTAAGCCCAACCAAAGTTGGTATGATCGAAGAACTCGAATTCCAGAACATCACCTTCAAACACCAGACAGCTCAATACAAAGCACTCGATAATATCTCATTCGATGTAAAGAAAGGAGAAACAATCGCTTTTGTTGGTCCATCAGGAGCTGGTAAAAGTACATTGGTGAAGCTGCTGGTTGGTTTGTATCGTCCGCAGGAAGGTCATATCAAATACAATGGTATCGATAGCCACGATATGGACTTTGATGAGCTTCGTAACCAGATCGGTTTTGTTACACAGGATACGCAGCTTTTCGCCGGAACGATCAAAGAAAATCTCTTGTTCGTAAATCCTGCTGCAACGGATGAAGAACTGCAGGATGCGATGTACAAAGCCAGTTGTCAGAATCTTTTGTCAAGAGCAGAAAAAGGGATTGATACTGTTATTGGTGAAGGTGGTTTAAAATTAAGCGGTGGGGAAAAACAAAGACTTAGTATTGCAAGAGCTTTATTGCGTCATCCGCATCTGCTGATCTTTGATGAAGCCACATCTGCCCTCGACAGTATTACAGAAGAGGAGATCACCAATACCATTCGTAAGATATCATCAGAAAAAGAACAGATCACTGTATTGATCGCTCACAGGTTAAGCACCATCATGCATGCCGATAGAATTTATGTGTTAGAAAAAGGTGGCGTGGTAGAAACAGGAACCCACCTGGAACTTGTCAATGACAAAGGCTTGTATTATGCTATGTGGAGGCAACAGATCGGTGAAAGAAAAGCAACTGCAGCCATCCCTAATCTGAATTAGTCTTTATCGAATTTGCTTTTGATGTAATCTACTATTGAAGGGTCTTCCAATCCTTCAATATCACTCAACTCCAATTCTAAAGCTTTGGTACTTTTTTGTATTTCTAATAAAGACAAAAGCAGTGATAAAGAAAATGTGATGAGGCTTGCCGCAAATACAATATGAGCTGCCTGCATCCATTCTGTATAAATAAAATACATGCAGATGATGCAACAGATAAAACTCAAAACGCCCAAAGCCTGCATCTGTCGAACCAACTTCAACCTGAAACGTAAATTCTTGATCTGTCCATGCAGTTTGGCGTCTTTGGTTCCTTTGTATCGATCATTGAGGTTACGTACCACATTGCTGAGTGCAAGAAAACGATTGGTGTAAGCCAGCATCACCAAACTAATTGCCGGGAAAAGTATTGCAGGGGTATTGATCGAAATGTCCATAAACCAAAGGTAAATGAACAATCAATCATGTCTTTATAGAAGCGTTACAGAAGCTGCCTGTAAGTTAACTTGCCATCAACGATTCTTGCAGGTGATGTGTAAGGATGTGCTGTAGCCTTGCCTATATCCATAATATGCATCACCTGCCATCCTTTCGATTTTAGATAATCAGAGATCATTGATCGATGGCAGCTCCACCACAAAGCTTCAGAACACATATAAGTAGTTATAGACTCTGAAGCGATCTGTTCCAGGTGTTCAGCAGCTTTTTTAAACGCTTCTGTCTCCATATAATCGGCATAAGCCCTGAAAGCCGGATGTTTCCACGAACTGTTGAGCGATTCTTTATTCAGTTTTCTTCTTCCTCCCAGCTCGATCATATGTATATATTGTATCTGGTTTTCTGGAAGCAACTGCTGCAGGTTCTCTTTGTTGAAATACGGATATTTCTTTGATCCGGGAAACTGCCTCACATCAACGAGTGTTTTAATATGAAATGATTGAAGAAGATCGAGAAATACTTCTATGCTCCTGTTGGAATGCCCGATCGTAAATATGGTCTTTTTTTCTTCCTTCATAATCAGTGGTTTCAGCTCAAAAATGGAGCCGTCTCCTACAGAAAAACAGGAATCTGGCTTTGTTGGAATTTGTAAGGCTCATACCCTTATCTTTGCCGCAAATTTCAAAAGAACGGTATGGGTTTAAGGAGCGTAAAACCTTTATTTATAACGGCTTTCAGCCTGTTTTGCATACTTTTTTCAAACATATCTTCAGCACAGGGACATGGTGATAATCATGACCCGATCGATGCTAACCCTAAAGAAACACCTGCTCATCCCGATGCAGGTCACGAAGATGAAGATCATAAAGAAAAAGGCTTCGACGCTTCTAAAGTGATCTTTGGTCACATCCTGGATGCTCATGAGTATCACATCACCAGCTGGAAAGCTGCTGATGGCCATGAGAAGCATTTGTCTTTGCGGCTCCCTATCATTTTATACTCTCCGCAAAGAGGTGTTGATGTGTTCATGTCGTCTAATTTTCATCACGGACATGAAGCATATAAAAATTACCGCCTGAACGAAAAGAATAAGATCGTTCCGGTAAAAGCTGATGGCGTAACCATCGATACGGACACTAAGGTATACGATCTTTCTATCACTCGTAATGTTTTCCAGATGATGATCGCTATGATCGTTCTGGTGTGGTTATTCTTATCAATTGCGAAAGCATACAAAAAGGGACAAGGTGTTACTTCTGCACCAAAAGGAAAACAAAACCTGCTTGAGCCGGTAGTGACTTTTGTTCGTGATGAAGTAGCTAAACCTAACCTCGGCCACAAATACGAGAAATATTTGCCTTACCTGTTAACAGTGTTCTTTTTTATCCTTGTTCCAAACCTGTTTGGTTTAATTCCAGGTACAGCAAACGTTACAGGCAATATCACTTTTACTTTCGTAATGGGTATCATCTCATTCGTAGTAATCCTGGCAAGTTCTAACAGCCATTTCTGGGGTCATATCTTCAATCCTCCGGGAGTGCCGGGTTTTGTAAAGCCAATCCTGGTGCTGGTAGAATTCCTGAGTGTATTCATCAAGCCTTTTGCTTTGATCATAAGGCTTTTTGCAAACATGGTGGCTGGTCACATCATCATCATCTGTTTGATCTCACTCATTTTCATCTTTGGT
Source organism: Chitinophagaceae bacterium (assembly GCA_024508725.1). Lineage (GTDB taxonomy): Bacteria > Bacteroidota > Bacteroidia > Chitinophagales > Chitinophagaceae > JAEZDC01. Next base: position 1,519,771 of record JANINS010000003.1, read on the forward strand.
AACCTGAGTGCTGGTGCAGGTTGGGGTGCAACTCCAATTTCGCTTGCCTTTACCATATTTATATATTTTATAGAGGTGCTGGTTGCTTTTCTGCAGGCTTTCATCTTCACAAACCTTACTGCGGTTTTCATCGGTCAGGCATTTGAAGGTGGAGATCATCACGGAGAAGAAGTACACGTATAACAAAGTCTTTTTTAAACTGTAAATAACATACCATGGATTTAATGAACATCCTTTTGCAGGCAGACAATGTAGCAGTAGCGAAAGCAGCTGCTAAAGGAACTGCTAATGCAGGTGGTGCAATTGGTGCTGGTTTAGCAGCTATGGGAGCTGGTATTGGTATCGGTCAGATCGGTAAAGGTGCGGTAGAATCTATTGCACGTCAGCCGGAAGCAATGAACGATATCCGTGCTAACATGATCCTTTCAGCTGCCCTTGTAGAAGGTGCTGCACTGTTCGCCATCATCGTAGGCTTTTTGGCAATGGTATTATAATCATTGCAAAAAAAATTGCACCCAACGCAAAGGGCCGAGGGTGCATTTTTTAGTTCTGCCTCTATCCTCTGAAGGGTAATAAAAGCAGAATTATTGTGAGACCAGCTGCTGATCATAAATTGAACTTCCGTTGCGTCGCACACTTGTACAGAAATAACATAACTCAACAATAAAGAAGTAATATGGATTTACTTACACCGGACCCGGGGTTGATATTTTGGACCTTGCTTGCGTTCTTAGTTGTATTCTTTATCCTTGCAAAATATGCATGGCCATCAATTTTAAGTGGCCTGAAAGCAAGAGAGCAGGGTATTGCTGATGCTATCACTTCTGCTGAAAAAGTAAAAGCTGAAATGGCTACACTGAAAAGTGAGAACGAAGCTTTGCTTACAAAAGCAAGAGAAGAAAGAGCTGCGATGATCAAAGAAGCAAAAGAAACTGCTGATAAAATGATCGCAGATGCAAAAGATAAAGCGAAAAGTGAGTACGACAGGATCGTTGCTGATGCCCAGGTTGCCATTAACCAGCAAAAAAATGCTGCTTTAACTGATGTAAAGAACCAGGTAGGTAGCCTTGTGATCGAAGTTTCTGAAAAGATCCTGAGAAAAGAGCTGGCTGATAAATCTCAGCAGGAAAAGTACATTCAGCAGTTGGCTGGTGATATTAAATTAAACTAATGTGCAAATGTGCAAATATTGCAAATGTGCTGAAGAGCGATTTGCAAATCTGCACATCGGCAAATTTGCAAATTGAATTATGCAGAGTCCACGTTTAGCAGGTAGATATGCAAAAAGCTTGGTTGATCTTGCCCAGGAAAAAGGTCAGCTTGAAGTAGTATACAAAGACATGCAGTACCTGCAACAGGTTGTTAAGCAGAGCAGGGACTTCGTGAACCTGATCAAGAGCCCTGTTATTAAAGGTGATAAGAAGAATGCAGTACTGGAAGCTGTAACGAAAGATAAAGTGAGCGAGATGACAAGTGGCTTTAACCGTTTGCTCGTTTCAAAAGGCAGAGAAGCTGCACTTCCTGAAATTGTAAATGCTTTTATTGATCAATACAACGCCATCAAAGGAATCCACAGGGTGAAACTCACTACTGCAGTGGAACCAAGTGAAGAGCTGAAGCGTTCGATCAAGCAAAAAGTAGCTGTAGAAGCTGGTCTTGGACAAGTTGAATTGGAAACAAAAGTAGATCCTTCAATCGTTGGTGGATTTATTCTTGAGTTCAACAACAATAAAGTGGATGCAAGCATTCTGAGAGATCTGAAAGACATCAGGAAGCAGTTCATGGACAATCATTATGTTCAGAAGCTTAGATAAGGTACATGGTCTGACCGTCTCGGTCTGACCATTGATGATATTTGAAATAAAAGTTGAAGTCAGACCGGGACGGTCAGACTTTGTTGCCAGGAGCACTTTAGTACAAGAGTGCGACGCAACCAAAGCTAAATAGAGTAAAAAAGTTGGGTTCATAAAACCCTCAATCAAACAAGATAAAAACAATAATATGGCAGAGATTAAACCCGATGAAATATCAGCGATACTGAGACAGCAGCTGAGTAATTTCAATGCCGGTGCAGACCTCGAAGAAGTTGGTACTGTATTACAAGTGGGTGATGGTATTGCCCGTGTTTACGGACTGAATAATGTTAGTGCCGGGGAACTGGTAGAGTTCGAGAACGGTACAAAAGCAATTGCCCTTAACCTGGAAGAAGATAATGTGGGTGTGGTTTTGCTTGGGGAAAGTGGTGATATTAAAGAAGGAGCTACCGTGAAAAGAACAGGACAGATCGCTTCTATTAAAGTAGGTGAAGGTCTTGTTGGACGTGTGATCAATACATTAGGTGAGCCGATCGATGGTAAAGGCCCGATCGTTGGCGAATTGTATGAAATGCCACTTGAGCGTAAAGCGCCGGGTGTAATTTTCAGAGAACCTGTAAAAGAACCATTGCAAACTGGTATCAAAGCGATTGATGCAATGATCCCTGTTGGTCGTGGACAAAGAGAGTTGGTGATCGGTGACCGCCAGACTGGTAAAACGGCGATCTGTATCGATACCATCATCAATCAAAAAGAATTCTACGAAGCAGGTAAGCCTGTTTACTGTATATATGTTGCCATTGGTCAGAAGGCCTCTACGATTGCAGGTATCATGAAAACATTAGAAGATAATGGTGCAATGAAATACACCACTATCGTTGCCGCTTCTGCATCTGATCCTGCTCCTCAGCAGTTCTATGCTCCATTTGCTGGTGCTGCGATTGGTGAGTTCTTCCGTGATACCGGAAGACCAGCTTTGATCGTTTATGATGATCTTTCTAAACAAGCGGTGGCTTACCGTGAGGTTTCTCTTTTGTTGAGAAGACCTCCAGGACGTGAAGCTTATCCTGGTGACGTATTCTATCTTCACTCTCGTTTGCTGGAAAGAGCTGCGAAAGTTATTGCGAATGATGACGTTGCTAAGAACATGAACGATCTTCCTGCGAGCATTAAGCACTTAGTAAAAGGTGGTGGTTCATTAACAGCACTTCCGATTATCGAAACACAGGCTGGTGACGTATCTGCATACATTCCAACCAACGTTATCTCTATCACTGATGGTCAGATTTTCCTTGAGGGTAACTTGTTCAACGCTGGTATTCGTCCGGCAATTAACGTAGGTATCTCTGTAAGCCGTGTGGGTGGTAACGCTCAGATCAAATCAATGAAAAAAGTATCTGGTACATTGAAACTTGACCAGGCACTTTATCGTGAACTTGAGGCTTTCTCTAAGTTCGGTGGAGACCTCGATGCTGCAACTAAGTCAGTAATTGACAAAGGTGCAAGAAACGTGGAGATCCTGAAGCAACCTCAGTACACTCCATTCACTGTAGAAAAGCAGGTAGCAATCATCTATCTTGGAACACAAGGATTGTTGAGAGACGTACCGGTAAAAAGAGTAAGAGAATTCGAACAACATTTCTTAGCTGAAATGGAATCGAAATTGCCTGATGTTTTGGGTGAGTTCAAAAAAGGCAACTTACCAGAAGATGGACTTAACAGGATGGTTGAGTTAGCTAAAAACCTGATGCCAGCTTACAAATAAGATGTAAGAGGTAAGAAATAAGAAAACAGCTCTGAGAGATCAGGGCTGTTTTTATTTTTGTACAAGCTGTTGATTTTCAAGTTGTCTTCGTTGTGTCACTCACTTGTGCTTTCTATTCATAAGGCAGCAAAAAAATCATATTCGAGTAGTGACTCTAAAAATTAATTTGGTTTATATTATAAACTACTCTACGTTTGTGTTGTCAAGTTAATGTTTATGAAACCACTACTACTAATTGCAACTATCTTATTCAGCCTGGCACTTTCGGCACAGGTTAGAATTACCGGAACCGTTAAAGACAATAAAGGCAGAGTGCTGGCCGGAGCAACCATCACTTTAAAAGGAACCTATGATGGAACGGTTAGCGACTCTCTTGGAAACTTCTCATTCAGAACTTTTGAAAAAGGCGAAAAAATTCTTTCTGCTGCCATGGTGGGAAACAAAACCGTTGAGCAAAAGATCAATATTGCTAAAGAAAACATACAGGTTGATTTTGTTTTGAAAGAAGAGATCAACGAATTGAATGCAGTAACCATTACCGCCGGAGCTTTTGAAGCCGGCGATAAAAAGAAAGCAACGGTATTGTCAACATTGGATGTTTTAACTACAGGCGGCGCCAACGCTGATATTTCTGCTGCAGTAAAAACTTTACCAGGTGCTCAGCAGGTTGGTGAGCAGGAAGGTTTGTTTGTTAGAGGTGGTGCTGGATATGAAACCAAACAATTCATTGATGGAACTCTTGTAAATAATCCTTTCTATTCATCCGTTCCGGATATAGCTTCAAGAGGCAGATTTTCTCCAACGCTTTTTAAAGGAACTGTGTTTAGTACGGGAGGATACTCTGCTTTATACGGACAGGCTCTGTCTTCTGCTTTAATATTAGAGTCGATCGATCTGCCTGAACAATCACAGGCGTCTGCATCCATTTCTCCTTTATTTATTGGCGGAGGATTTCAGCAATTATCTAAAAAGAAAAATGCATCATGGGGTGTGAATTATGGTTACACCAATTTGAAAGCGTATTTCGAAATAGTGAAACAAACACCTGATTACTTCCGTGTTCCTGAACTGCATAGTGGCGATGCAAACTTTCGCATCAAAACAAAAAGAGGTATGATCAAATACTACACAACTTTTGGAACGATCAACACCGGTTTAAGAAGACCAGATATCGATACACCGGGTATCAAAGATGCATTTGGAATCGATAACCTGAACTGGTACAACAATCTTAGCTGGAGAGAAAGTTTTGGCAAAGGCTGGAAGATGAACCTTGGCTTAGGTTACAGTTTAAACAGAGACGATCTGCAACAGCAACTACAAGATCAGCAAAACAACCCTAAATCTTTTACTGAACCCTGGTTGGTGAATAAGAATTTTAATATTCACCAACGCCAGGATCTTTCACAGGCCAAACTGGTACTGGAAAAGAAACTTAGCGGCATCAGTGTATTAAGGTTTGGCGGAGAGTACCAATACTTCTGGAACAAGAGCACTTACAATGGCTATACATCTTTATTAAAAGACAATTTCAAAGCCCTGTTCTCCGAAGCTGATCTCTACATCACAAATGATATCGCAGCTAAGATCGGTGTGAGAGCTGAACAATCATCCATCATCGATAAAGCCAACATTGCTCCACGTTTATCGTTGGCGTATAAAACAGGAAAGTCTGCACAGGTTTCACTGGCCTATGGTGAGTTCTATCAAAAACCGGAAGTGTTGCAGTTGGTACAAACAACGAATCTTGGTTATACAAGAGCTACACATTATATCGCTAACTACCAGCGAATGACTAAAGATTACACCCTGAGAGCTGAAGTGTTCTACAAGGAGTATAATGATCTTGTAAAAACAGTTCCAACCTATAATAACAATGGAACAGGTTATGCCCAGGGTTTTGAATTATTCTGGAGAGATAAGAAAACAGTAAAGAATCTTGATTACTGGATCAGCTATTCTTACCTCGATACCAAAAGAGATTACCTCAACTATCCTGGTCAGCTCAATCCCAACTTTGCTGCAAAACATACCGTAAGTGTTGTTACAAAAAGATGGGTAACAAAATGGAAAACCGGTTTCAACTTTACGTATTCGTTTGCAACAGGAAGACCGTATTACAATCTTTCTATGAACGGTGTTTCCGGTAAAATGGAAATAGCAGACCAGGGTACTACAAAACAATACCACAATCTTGGCTTCAGTTGCAATTATGTTCCAACACTTGGAAAGAGCACAAAGAACTTCATTGTTCTCGTAGCAAGTGTAACGAATGTGCTGGGTGCTGATCCGGTGTTTGGTTACAACTACTCTTATAATGGTGCAAGAAAAGAAGCGATTGGTTTACCTGCAAAAAGATTCTTCTTCATCGGTGCTTTCTTTAGCTGGGGAGTAGATAGAACACAGGATGCGATCAATAATAACTTGTAGAACCAGGATTAAGAGGATTGGATAGGATTGATTAGAAAACTTCAGAAACTACAAGACTGCATCCAATGCTTGTTGTACAAGCAACTACTGCAGCCGAAGAGTGCGACGCAACGGAAGTAGAATAAAGAACTCAAAGCTGACCAAATAAAAACCTTTCTATATGGATAATGAAAAAAGAGACGACCAACTCTGGCAAATGGCAAAACGTAGAGCAGGCTTTAAATGGAGCCTTGCCAGTTATATATTCGTCAATGCATTTCTCATTGGCATCTGGTACTTCACATCCGGAAATCTCAATCACTTCTGGCCTATCTGGCCAATGTTAGGATGGGGTCTTGGACTGGCATTTCAATATTTCGGAGCTTATCATGGTGATAAAGGATTTACTGCCGAACAGGAATATGAAAAACTAAAAAAAGAACAATCACAACTATAAAGCATACACAATGAAAAAGATCATCTTCTTATTACTTGCTGCCTGCAGCTTACAACTTGCTGCTTTCTCTCAATCTGAGATGTACCAAAAGAAAATGGGCGAAACACTTACACTGCTCGACTCCTCTAAGTCTATGCAAGACATGCAGGAAGTTGCTGCCCAGTTCGAAAGAATTGGCGATGCAGAAAAAACACAGTGGTTACCTTATTACTATGCTGCATTAACACATGTGAATCTTGGCTGGAGATTACAACCCGAAGAGAAAGACAAGAATCTTGAAAAGGCAAACACACTTCTTAAAAAAGCAGAGGCGATAGAAAAAAATGCTGAGTTGTATATCGTAGAATACATGATCGCTCTGCAGCAAATGACCGTTGACCCTGCCAACAGGTATATGAAAGCAAAACCTGTAATGGATGAGGCATTGGCCAATGCTAAAAAAGTTGATGCGAACAACCCACGTATTTATTACATGGAAGCAAACAATGTATTCAATACACCTGCAGCATACGGTGGTGGTAAAGACAAAGCAAAACCCATCTTCGAGAAATCGGTGGAATTGTATAAGAGCTTTAAACCTGCATCAGCTTTGCATCCTAAATGGGGACAAAAAGATGCAGAAGCCATGTTAGCAAAATGTTCATCATAAACCTGTTCACTTGTACAAAGTTCACGAGTTTGCGATTTGAAAAACTTGTGAGCCGTGAACTTGTAAACTTTTAAACTGATAATGGAAAAAGAATTATTGCCGCAAGAGAGTTTATCGATCATCCAGAACATGATAGATAAAACAAAGCATTCCTTAAGTGATGGAAGCCACTATTTCCTGTTATGGGGTTATGCGGTTTTCCTTGGATGTATTATTCAGTATTCGCTTCTGGCAATAGGATTCCATGAACATTACTATGCATGGAGCATTATCCTGGTTGCTATTGTAATTCATAACATTTTTATATTTCGTGATTCCAAAAAGCAAAAGGTAGTTACGTTTATTGAAGAAGCAAATGGACAACTGTGGATGGGAATAGGTATTGCTTTTGGTGTAATGGCAATCATGTTCCTAAAAGTAGGCTACCAGTATTGCTTTCCTTTTTACATACTGTTTTATGGCTTAGGCTCTTTTATTTGCGGCAAACTAATAAAGTTTAAACCGCTTGTTATTGGTGGCATCGTTTGTTACACTTTAGCAGCCATCTCAGTGTTTGCTAATTATCCTACACAAATTCTGATCACTGCTTTCAGCATTCTCATCAGTTATATTATTCCCGGTCATTTATTAAGAGCTAAATACAAAACTTTAAACCGCTGATCCATGAGTGAAGAGAAAGAACTTTCGCAGCAAGAGAGTTTATCAATCATACAAATGATGATCAACTCTGCCAAAGACCAGCAGAAAGATGATGGTAAAGGCTGGATCATCTGGGGATGGTTATTGTTTGCAGCATCCGTATCAACGGTGTTGAATCTTCATTTCAAATGGTTCAATACTTTTTTCTTCTGGAATTTATTCGGACTGACCGCAATCGTTTTGCTTGTGGTGGGGTTTATAAGAAAGATCTATCAGAGAAAACAACGTGGCGTAAAAACATATACCAGCGAATTGTTCAGGCGACTCAATTCTGGTTTCTTCGTAAGCCTGTGGTTCATCATCCTGTTCATTAACGTAGCGTCAAGGCAGGTAACGGAATGGCATGTTATTACCAATGCCGGTTTTGCATTGCTCGTTAACCTTTATGCTTTCTGGATACTGGTGTACGGAGCAGCAATGAGTTTTAAACCATCCATCATCGGTGCTTATATATCGTGGGGTATCGGATTCGGAATGTTGTTTGTTCATCAGTTCGAATACATCATGATACTGCATGGTATTGCAGTGCTCATCGGTTATATCATTCCCGGCCATATTGCGAATAACGAGTTCAATAAATTGCGTAGAAAAGGATAAGTGTAGAAAGAATGTTCAAAGATCTTGACCCGATATTACATTCACAGTTGCGGCTTGCAGTAATGAGTTTGCTCATTGGTGTAAAGGAGGCTGAGTTCACCTTTATCAAAGAAAACACAAACTCCACTGCCGGCAATCTTTCTGTACAGGTACAGAAGCTGAAAGAAGCCGGTTACATTGAAGTGAACAAACAGTTCAAAGACAATTATCCCCTCACCACCTGTAAGATCACATCCAAAGGAGTACAGGCTTTCGAAGATTATGTAAAAGCCTTACAGCAGTATTTAGACGTAGGGAAGAAATAAGACGCTAATAGCTCTGGCCTTCAGTCCGGAGAAAAAATAAGAGATATTATTTTACCAGCTTCAGTTTTCATAGCATCGTCTGTTGTGTCACTCACTTGTAGGGTTTGAACTTTATTGAGCAGAAGCATACCTGAGCATGCGAATATCAATAGCCTTAATGTATGAGTTTACAAATAGTTTAGAGTCTTTAAAAAAGTGCTGCAATCAAATCATCTGTTCCAATGTTCCGAAAATGTTTTTCAATAGGCAGTTGAGATAGTGCTTTTCGTAATTCAGTTTCTTCGTGTTGCGTATTGCTCAATGCTTCTTCAACTTCCGTAATGCCTTTCTCAGAAAAGAAGTCGCCAAAAATCTTTGCTTGTTTAATAATGCCATCTTTCACTTCAAGATTCATTTCGAGTAAGCCACCTTTGGTTCGGATGGCTTTTTTAAAATTGTATTGTGGTGATTTGCCAAAGTTCCATTCGTGTGTAGCATATTTTTCATCACGCAGCTGCTGAATTTTCTTTTTATCTTCTTCTGTAAACTTATACAATCGTGCACCCGGATAAGTTGCCAAAACATGATCCATCAGCTTTTGTGTAAACTCTTCCAGCTTCACCGGTTGTTTCAAATGTTCTGAAATGTTTGTTACCCGTTTTGGAACTGATTTAATGGCTTTATCGGTATACTTTACAGGGTTAATGCGTAGTGCTTCACTTACATCACGTATCTCAGATGCAAACAGTAAGCATCCGTGATGCAGTATTTTATGTTTGTGAATATGAGCAGCATTGCCGGCGATCTTTTTGCCATCAATTGTTAGATCATTCTTTCCTTCAAAACGTGCATCTGCACCAAGCGATTGTATCACTTCCACAATAGGCCGTGTAAACTTTTCAAAATCTGAAAGATTGGCATCCTTGCCTTGCTGTGTAAATGAAAAATTAAGGTTCCCCAGGTCATGATAAACAGCACCACCACCGGAAATACGCCTTACCACAGCAATCTGGTTTGCTTTTACATAATCGTAATTGATTTCTGCAAGTGTGTTTTGATATTGCCCCACAATAATGGCTTTATCGTTACGCCACAGCATAAAACAATCTTCATCCATGTACTTTAAGATATATTCATCTGTTGCTACATTGAAGTAAGGATCTGTAGATTCATGATAAATGCAAAGCATACAACTTCCTGTTTAATATATGATCTTCAAAATTATGTTAGCAGGACAAGTTTATAAAGATTTACTTTCTAATTGATCTTTCGTTGTGTCACTCACTTGTACGTTCGGAACTTTGATGAACGTAACTTTAACTCATGCGAATTTTTCTTTCTTGTTGCATTGTTTTCTTATTTGGTTGTCGTCCCACTCAGACTGACCGCTACATCTCTGATCTGAAAGGTGGAAGAATAGAACCTGATACCAGCTTTGTTTATGTTTTGCCTTACAGACAGGGAAAAAGTCACCTGTTGATCCAGGCTTATCATAGTAAGATGTCGCACAAAGGTGAATATGCACTTGATTTTAAAATGAAAACAGGTTCAGAAATATGTGCAGCAAGAGAAGGTGTGGTAGTCGCTGCAAGAGAAGATTCAGATAAAGGTGGACTGAAAGACGAGTATTTAACTGAAGGCAATCATATCATCATACAACACAAAGATGGCAGCCAGGGAATGTACTGGCATTTGATGCATGATGGAGTTGTTGTAAACATCGGCGACACCGTTAAAGCCAGACAATTGATCGGCTATAGTGGTAATACCGGTTACTCTGCTTTCCCGCATTTACACTTTGAAGTAAATGCAAACACAAAGAATGGCTTTACACAGGTGCCAACAAGATTCAGTACAAAGAATGGTGTGATATATTTGAGACCGGGGAAGTATTATAAAGCCGTTAGTAATTGATCATTTCTTATTTTTCTTTTTCGATGCCTTTGCGATCTTATTGTAATCTAATGCAAGATCAACCCAGTATTTCAGGTTCTTTTTTGATTGGAGTACATCCATCTCTACAAACACATAGCCTTTCATTACCTTGCCGGTAAAATCCATTGGATAGCAGCCGTCTTTCTCGAGCACTGATTCGTAAATGGCAGGGTCAAGCCTGATCATCAGCCGCTCTGACTCTACACCGATACACATCTTATCATTCACCATAAAACACAAGCCACCAAACATGCGTTTCTCTTCAATATTGTCGTGTGTTTCCGCAATAAGTTCACGAACACGGTCGGCCATTTTTCATTGAAAGACATGTGATTTTTGTAGTAAGATACAACTTTGTAAAAAGGTTACTTTAAGATAGGCGCAACTAAAGTTTAATCGATATTCTTCGGTCGCCTACCATAAAGTATTACTTCCCTCAAACATTTCACCGCCTACCTTTGTTTCATTAGCAGGTAACATGCATGATATAATCAGGGTAACAGGTCTTACGAAACGGTTTAACGAGCTTACTGCGGTCAATGATCTTTCTTTTTCTGTAAAAGAAGGTGATGTGTATGGTTTTCTCGGGCAAAATGGAGCCGGTAAAAGCACAACGATACGAATGTTGCTTACACTAATCGCTCCTACTAGTGGAGAAATCGAATTATTTGGTAAGAAACTCTCTGGCAATAAAAATGAAATCCTTTCACAGATCGGTGCAGTGATCGAGAAACCCGATGTATATAAATACCTTTCTGCTTATGAGAATCTGAAACTGTTTGCAAAACTCAGCGACAAAAAGATCAGTCATCAGCAATTAATGGATCAATTGGAAATGGTGGGTCTTGCTCATCGTGCAAAAGATAAAGTGAGGACTTTCTCACAGGGAATGAAACAACGTTTGGGAATTGCGATCGCTTTGGTGCATAAACCCAAACTTATCATATTGGATGAGCCTACAAATGGATTAGATCCACAAGGTATCGCTGATATCAGGAACCTGATCCTGCATCTTAGTCGGGAAAGAAATAAAACGATACTGGTTTCATCTCACCTGTTGAGTGAGATCGAACAGGTGGCAACACGCATGATCATTATTGATAAGGGACGAAAATTAGTAGAAGGTTCTGTTGCAGAATTATTCGACCCTGCACAAACATTGATTGAGCTGGATACATTCAATAATGTTGAAGCAAAGCAGAAGATCAGCAACAGTAATTGGGCAGCATCATTACAATCTTCAAGAAACGAGCTGGTGGTGATGAAGCTGGATAAAAAGGATATACCACAGCTGCATCGTTTCTTGATCGATAATAATATTGATGTATTGAGCCTGCAGCCAAGACATTCACTGGAAGACTATTTTTTACAGGTAACATCGGGAAATCAGCATGTGGAAGCTTTTACAAATTGAGTTATTTAAAATATACCGGAGGCCAAGAACATATATTGCTTTTGGTGCCATCACTGCTATGATCGGTATTATTCAACTGGGATTGAAAGTGGATGGTAAAGAGTACATGGAGTTTGTGATGGCAGACCTCAGCAGTAGTTTTCAATTCGAAGGCAATTTGTTGAATGGTTACTTCGTTTGTTTCGTGTTGCTGAATCTTTTATTGGTGCATGTTCCATTGCTTATATCGCTGATCGCTGCTGATATGATCTCCGGCGAAGCGAATATGGGAACATTGCGATTACTATTAACGAAGCCCATCAGCAGAACAGAATTCATTCTTGCGAAATTCTTCGCTGCTGCGATCTATACATTAACATTACTGATCTGGCTGGCTGTACTTGCACTATTCGTAAGCATGGCAGTGTTTGGAACAGACGATATGTTTGTTATGAAGAATTATTATGCCGTGCAGATATCGGCTGATGATGTATTCTGGCGTTATGTAGGTGCTTTTGGATTTGCTGCTTTGGCAATGACCACCGTTGCTGCCCTGGGTTTCTTTTTATCACTCTTTGCGGAAAATTCTATCGGACCGATCGTTGCAACGATCAGTGTGATCATCGTTACTACCGTTTTGAGTACGATGAGCGTGCCTATATTCAATGCAATCAAACCTTATCTCTTCACCACACATATGGTAACCTGGAAAGAGTTCTTTGATGAGAAAGTGGATGCAGAGAATAATGTGATCAAAGGCACAATCGAAAATCCGGACCGAATCATTACTTCTGTAATCGTGTTATCGATTCATATCGTGGTATTTGTAGGAGCCAGCATCTGGATCTTCAAAAAGAAGGATGTTCTGAGTTAGTGAAGTGTGAATTTGCAAATGGCAGCGGTTTACATGAATTAAATTGCGTCACTTTCAACTATTTAAGATGAAGACATTGTTTAGATTATCGCTTATTATACTTACAGCTTGTAGCTTACACCTGAAGGCTTTTTCTCAAGATATGATGCCTTTGCTGAAAAAAGTAAAGGAAAAGCTCGACAAGGTGAATGATTATACTGCTTCCGGTACCATGAAGACTGATGTTGCTTTCATCAAAGCACCGATCGGTAAGGTTACAGTTTATTATAAAAAACCCAACAAATTCAAGCTGAAGAAAGATGGCGGTATCTCAGTGTTGCCTAAAGGTGGTGTTACTGTAACGATGAACAACATCTTAAATGAAAAGGATTTTGTAGCAATCAGCGCAGGAAAGCAAATGGTAGGCAGTTTTATGACGACTGTGGTTAAACTCGTTCCAACTTCAGAAACAAGCGACGTAGTACTTTCTACTTTGTATATCGATGAAACAGACAATGTAATTCGCAAGGCACAAACAACTACCAAAGAGAATGGTACCTACGAGATCGAGATGAGCTATGGTAAGTATCTTTCTTATGGCTTACCTTCAAAAATGACCTTCAGCTTTAACACGAAAGATTATAAAATGCCAAAAGGTGTTACGCTTGAGTTTGGAGAAGACGATAAAGCAAAGAAAGAAGCAGCAAAAGCAAAGAAAGGCAAAGTAGAGATCACTTATACTTCTTATACGATCAATAAAGGTGTTGATGATTCGGTGTTTAGTAAATAATGGCAATGGTGAATAGTCAATAAGCAGCTTTATTGAACTTCTGCAGCTTTAAAGATTTTAAAGTTTCTGTGAAGCTTTCACTATTCACTTTTCACCATTCACTCCACTAGCTTACTCCCTCGCTATCCTCGATCTTCTCATCTTCTACATTCGCCAGCATACGTTGGCTTACTTTCTTCAAAGGATTTTGTCTTGCATCGGCATAGCCAAATCTTCTTCTCATGATATCTATCGCTTCGAATGTAGCAGTGATGAAAGATGTTGCATCAGCTTTGCCTTTCCCGGCAATATCGAAAGCAGTTCCATGATCAGGGCTTGTACGTACTGATGGAATGCCTGCTGTGTAGTTCACTCCTTCACCAGCAGCCAATGTTTTAAAAGGAATGAGTCCCTGGTCGTGATACATGGCAAGCACCGCATCAAATCTTTCATACTGACCTCTTGCAAAAAATGCATCGGCACTATACGGACCAAACACCATCAGGTTGTTTTGCTTTGCTTCTTTTATGGCAGCAGTGATAACAGTTTGTTCTTCGTTGCCGATCAGTCCTTCATCACCTGCATGTGGATTCAATCCCAATACAGCGATCTTCGGTTTGTCTACTCCAAAATCTTTTTGCAAGCTACTGTTGATGATGCGGATCTTTGAAATGATCGCTTCTTTAGTGATCGATGCAGCAACATCTTTCAATGGCAGATGTTCTGTTACCAAACCAATTCGCATATTATCGGCAACCATCAGCATCACCACATCCTTTACACCAAACATGTCTTTCAGGTACGGCGTATGTCCGCTATAATTGAATTCAGTACTTTGAATATTCTTTTTATGAATAGGAGCAGTTACCAATGCATCAATACCACCCTCTTTTAATGATTGAACCGCCTGTTTCAAAGAAAGCAAAGCATATTTACCACCGATCTCGTTTAATTGTCCTGGTGTGATCACCACTTCTTCTTCCCAGCAATTGAAAATATTCACCTGTTTGGGATTGATCTTATTCAGTTCTTTAATACTGTTATAGCTGAAGTTGATCTCCGGCATCGACTTACGGTAAAAGTTGATGCTTTTATTACTTGCAAATACAACAGGCGTGCACATGTCGAGAATGCGACTGTCGTTCAGCGTTTTGATCACCAGTTCCAAACCAATTCCATTCAGATCGCCGGAAGTAAAACCAATCACGGGTTTTTGAAGCTCAGTATTCATGCAGTAAAGATAGGAACACTGATAACACGGATTAAACTGCTGTAGCAGGTTTATAAGTGTTAATCTGTTCAAATCAGCGTCATCAGCGTTCCCTTTACGATTACATTTGCAGCCTGTGCAATACACGCTAAAAAAATCATTGGGCCAACATTTTTTGAAAGATGAGAACATCACTCAAAAGATCGTTGCTGCTTTAAAGGAACACCA
This sequence comes from Chitinophagaceae bacterium, assembly GCA_024508725.1. Classification (GTDB taxonomy): domain Bacteria; phylum Bacteroidota; class Bacteroidia; order Chitinophagales; family Chitinophagaceae; genus JAEZDC01. Next base: position 1,534,833 of record JANINS010000003.1, read on the forward strand.
GTTCAATAACCTGGTGGAAGTAGGACCAGGTGGTGGTGCTTTAACCAGGTATTTGTTAGAGCTGCCGGGCACCGATTTTAAAGCAGTGGAACTGGACGATGAAAAGGTGCTTTATTTAGAAGCAACTTATCCTGCGATCAAAGGAAAGATCATTCACAAAGATTTCCTTCATATTGTACCACCATTCGAAAACGAGTTTATTGTTATCGGCAACTTTCCTTACAATATTTCGTCGCAGATATTGTTCAAAGTGTTGGAGTGGAAAGCTCAGGTGCCGGTAATGATTGGTATGTTTCAGAAAGAAGTGGCACAAAGAATTGCAGCAAAACCAGGCAGCAAAACCTACGGCATATTAAGTGTGCTTGTCCAGGCATTTTATGAAGTGGAATATTTGTTTGATGTACCACAGGCTGCATTCAATCCGCCGCCAAAAGTGATGAGTGGTGTTATCAGGCTGAAACGAAAAGACCAGATTGAAGAAATGCGGTCAGAGAAAGCATTATTTACTTTAGTAAAGATGGCTTTTAATCAACGAAGAAAAACACTTCGCAATGCAACAAGAAGTTTATTCGATGAAACTGTGTTGCAGGATGAGATTTTTAATAAAAGAGCAGAACAACTTTCAATAGCAGATTTTGCGGCGCTAACCTTTAGAATGAGATAATGAAAACGGCGATCATCACGGCTAAGGCACACGAATTTCTTTCAGAAAGTTTGCAGGATGCAGGCTGGGCTGTTATCAATGAGCCCAACATTAGCAGGTTTGAGTTAGACCAGTTGATCGGTGAAGTGGAAGGACTTATCGTGACAACAAGAGTTAAAGTTGATAGGGCACTTCTCGACAATGCTTCAAAACTTAAATGGATTGGAAGATTGGGAAGTGGATTAGAAGATATCGACCTTGATTATGCCGCATCAAAAGGTATCAAATGCTTCAGCTCACCCGAAGGAAACAGGAATGCCGTTGCAGAACATGCATTGGGATTACTGCTAAATCTTATGAATAAAATCAACACCAGCTTTGAAGAGATCAAACATGGAAAATGGTTGAGAGATGAAAATCGTGGCGATGAATTATCGGGCAAAACAGTAGGCATCATCGGTTATGGAAATACCGGTGCTGCTTTTGCAAAACTTCTTGCTTCCTTCGATGTAACAGTGCTTGCTCATGATAAGTATAAAGATGGCTTTGCTCACGATCATGTTCATGAAGCTGATATAGAACAGATACACAAATATGCTGATGTGGTGAGCCTGCATCTTCCTTTAACAGAGGAGACTCATCATTATGCCAATGAACATTTTTTCGCATCCTTCAATTGCAATCCATACTTTTTAAATACTTCCAGGGGAAAAGTTGCCGATACAAATGCAGTGATCAATGCATTGAAATCAGGAAAGATAAAAGCTGCAGGCTTAGATGTACTTGAGAACGAAAAACTTGATTCTTATTCCGGTGAAGAGCACGATCAGCTGAAATGGCTTTCGTCACAATCGAATGTGATCATCACTCCACATATTGCCGGGTACAGCAATGAAGCTTTACTTAAAATGGCACAGGTACTCTTTGCCAAATTAAAACCAATGCTCTAGCGTTTTGTTTACTGTATAGTTTTTGTATATTTGTTTATATGCAACGCTGCAAACTCGTTTTGTGGCGTTGTATTTTTTTTGTCTCACATAAAACCGATGCTCATATGAGTGAAGTAATGTATGTAACCAAAGAGACCCTTGAGAAAATGCGTGAAGAGTTGCAAAAGATGAAAACTGTCTACCGTCCGGCAGCATCTAGAGCTATTGCAGAAGCAAGGGAAAAAGGCGATCTGAAAGAAAATGCAGAATATGATGCAGCCAAAGAGGCTCAAGGGCTTCTTGAAGCTAAGATCGCTCAGTTAGAAGGTCATCTGGCTCAGGCCAGGATCGTTGATACCAGTTCAATCGATACCAGTAAAGTTTCGATCTTAACAAAGGTCACCATCACCAATATGGCTACTAAGAAAACGGTAACCTATCAATTGGTGGGAGAGAAAGAAGCCGATCTTAAATCAGGAAAAATATCTGTTAACTCGCCCATTGGTAAAGGACTTCTCGGTAAAACAGTAGGCGAAGTGGCAGAAGTGCAGGCACCAACAGGTCTTATTAAGTTTAAGGTAGAAAATATCGCTATCTAAGCTGCTTATTTTTTTGAAAGCATCGGCTTTGCCGGTGCTTTTTTGTTACTGAACGCAGCCATCTCTGCGATAAAACCAACACTTTTCAAGATTCTTTCGCTGGGGTTCTATTGTTCAGCCTCCTGATTCAGTACTAAACGTGGCTCGCTAAAAAGATATTTTTGTTTAGTGACAATTATTCGTTGCTTGGTTATTTTTTCTTTCTCGGTAACAGCTACCGTGACACCGGCAAGCTTCCATTTTTTTTCATGATATACAAAAACAGGCGAGCCTGAATATCCAGGTTCAGCAAGATTGGGAGTTTGTATATCATAATGTATTTTATCACCCGGACGATAATTAAAAAAGATTGAGCTTTCATAACCGTTAATTACAATTGCTTTAGGCAAAGCATTGTTCAGACTTTCCGTCATAAATCGCTTTCCGGCATATCCATAAATCATAGCGTCTGAATTTACTTTCACTTTTGCGATGAAATCTGTAACGATATATACAGGGAAGTTCAACAGTGAGTCTTCAATCGAAATAATAGCGATATCAGGATTTTTTTTCAGCGGAAGACAAGGCTGGGGAGAACGCAGTGATTTGATGTCGATACTCAGCTTTTGCAATGTTTTCCCATTCAGGTCATGGATAAAAATGTGCATGTTTTCTGGGTAAAGCATGCTAGTATCTGAATAAGAGTAACATCCATTTATCACATGTGCTGCCGTTATGAAAAGTAAAGCACTATCCACCCTGATGAAAAAACCTGTTCCATCTGCAATCACTCGATGGCCATTACTGTCTGTTGCATTTCCTGCAATTAAATAGCTGTATTTACGAAGAGAAGTGTCTTCTTGGGAAAAAGAACAGACCGGAAAAAAAACTAATAATAGAATGAGTAACTTCATAATGAGAAGATGCTAAGCGAATATAAAACTCTTCTTTCACCTTATGATTTTCAGGTGAATCACAGTTTCCGGCGCTGTATAATCTTAATACATTTATACATCACAGACCTTTAATAGCTTTGCTCAAAACATCTTTATGACACTCTTTTCAAAGATCATCAACGGGGAAATTCCTGCTTACAAGATCGCTGAAAATGATAAGTTTTTCGCCTTCCTGGATATTTTTCCTTTTCAATATGGACACACTCTAATTGTACCCAAAATCGAGATCGATAAGATATTCGATGTTCCTGATGAATATCTTTCCGGCATCCTCGTATTTGCCAAACCTATTGCACAGGCAATTGAAAGAGCTTTTCCATGTAACCGGGTAAACATCATCACCGTAGGCTTAGAAGTGCCACATGCTCATATTCATCTCATTCCCACAACACATACGGCAGACGTAAGTCCAACAAAGTCAAAACTGCAGCTTTCGCCTGAGCAGTTAAAAGAAGTACAACAAAAAATATTGAAAGAGTTGAATGGGTAACCAGCAAAATGAACTCCGGTCGTTCTTTCGTTGCGTCGCACTCTTGTGCTGCCACAAGCACATCATCAGCTCAACGCTAAGTAGTAGTGCTCATTCTCATCTGCAGATTATATTTGTGCCACAACAACAGCAAAACATTTGAGCGGTATCAAGAAACTGGCAGGACAAACAATGTGGTATGGCTTAAGTTCCATCGCTGCCAGGTTCATCAACTATTTACTTACTCCCTATCTCACCTATACACTTACCAATAAGTCAGACTATGGTAAGATCGGTTTGATCTATGCTGCCATTCCCTTGCTCAACATTATTTTCACTTACGGGTTTGAAACAGCTTATTTCCGTTTTTCATCTAAGAAAGAACACGACCAGAATATTTACAGTACAGCTTCTCTGTCACTATTGTTCAGTACAATATTGTTCACAGCTTTACTTTGGTTAAATCAAAGTTGGATCGGTAATGCCACAGGGCTGATCGATTATCCTTCGATCATTCAATTAAGCATTGGTGTTATTGCATTAGATGCATTAAGCACTGTTCCTTTTGCGAGATTAAGGCACGAGGGAAGACCAAGAAAATTTGCTTTTATCAAGGTTGCAGGTGTGCTCATCAATATATTATTCACCTGGTTTTTTATCAGTTATTGTCCTGCTAAGCTAAAGGAAGATTCATCTAGTTGGGTAAGCAGTGTTTATGATCCCAATCAAAACCCGGTTCACTATGTTGTGTTGGCTAATCTCATTCAATCGGCGTTTACATTGCTTTTGCTTGCAAGAGAAATACTCGAGGTTCGCTTTAAGTTTGATGCAAAGCTCTGGAAGCAAATGATGATCTATTCACTTCCACTGGTTGTTGCAGGAATGGGTGGTATGATCAACGAAACTTTCGACAGGTTAATGCTTCGTTGGTGGCTTCCCGGTTCTGCAGATTATAAAGACAGCCAGGTAGGAGTTTACAATGCCTGTTATAAACTTTCCATATTAATAACATTGTTTATCCAGGCTTTTAGAATGGGTGCAGAACCATTTTTCTTTAAGCAGGCAGAAGGTAAGAATCCGCAATTCGTTTATGCAAGAGTGATGAAGTTTTTTGTGATAACCATCTGCATCATGTTTTTAGTGGTAAGCCTGTTCCTGCCGGTGTGGCAATTGTTCATCGGTCCAAAATACAGGGAAGGATTGGTGATCGTTCCAATTTTATTATTTGCCAATATTTTCCTTGGTATCTACTATAACTTAAGCATCTGGTATAAGCTCGGTAACAAAACCATGGCCGGAGCATACATTACCATTATTGGTGCGGTAATAACCATCATCATCAATTACTTATTCATTCCATCCTATAACTACCTTGCCTGTGCCTGGGCAACATTTACCTGCTATGGATCGATGATGATCATAAGTTTCGTCTGGGGCCAAAAGGAATATCGCATTCCATATGCCTGGAAAAAACTGCTGGTGTACATGATACTGATAGCTCTTTTGTATTTCATTCATTCCTGGCTTATCAAATTTGTATTGGACCTTTATATGCAACTGGGTATTTCTATCTTGTTCACTTTAGCTTTTATATTTTTTGTTGGAATGGTTGAAAAGAAAGAACTGCAGCGTCTTCCATTCTTCAAATCCCGGGCAGCTTAGCGGCAATATTTTCTATAGCTATTTTTGTATCTTGGTCAATCCTTGATATACTTCCCCATCAAGAAGAACGATTGGTGTATTAATTGCTGTACATAAACTAATTACAAGTGCAATCGGCGCAAAAACAAATGGCTGGAAAACTCCAACTCCGGTATTTGCCGGGTTTTGCTGAATTTATTAAAAATGAGAAGCTGGTAGATTATATCAAGGTTCAGCTTCGTTATTCCCATGAGTTGAAACTTCCGTTGCTTCGTTTTTTTGAAGCGATGAGTGAAGAAGAGATCATCGCTGTTTCGATACCTTCTCAAACAGAATTTTTGGATGCTATTATTCATAACGAAGCGAAAGAATACATTGAAGAATCACAGCGTAAATGGATAGCCAATCAACTCGAGATCATCGATAAATATGATGTTGCTCCTGAAGATATCACACTTGTAAGCTATGTTCGGAAAAAAGCACTGATCGCTTTTCTGCCTGAATACACAGCCATTCTCGCTGATGCACTTGCCATCATTAGTGAAATTGATACACTGAATGCTGAATCGGACACTTACGCTACGGCAACTTACATGAAAATACTTCGTGAAAAGTTGAATGAGCGATCCCATTTTATAGAACGCATCACCGAAACTTCACCGGGCATCATTTACGTCTTTGATCTGCTTGATGAGAAAGAAGTGTATGCCAATAAGATGATGACCCAGTTATTAGGTTATGAACCTGATGAGTGGCAGCGTCTTGATACAAAGTTTGTTGCAGAATTGATCCATCCCGAAGATGTAGCAACGATAGAAGCCAATCAGAAAGCTTTTGCAACTGCAGCTGATGGTGAAGTAAGAAGCATACGATACCGGATCAAGAATAAATCTGGTGAATATCGTTGGATGCGAACCTATGAATCCATTTTTAAAAGAGCAGAAGATGGAACACCAATACAAGTGATCGGTATTGCATTGGATATCGAAACAGAAAAGCGTACAGCAGATCAATTACATAAAAGAGAGCAACAATTGCTAGAAGCACAGGCACTGGCTAATATTGGAAGCTTTGTTTGGAATCCTGTATCAGGTGAGAGTGAGACGACCCCTCAACTGCTTAAGATCCTTGGAATTGAAAATAGCATGGCACTGGATAGTTTTTTAACAAAAGTGCATCCTGCAGATAAACCCATGCTTAAAAATATTCTGAATGAACTTATGAATGATCGCAAACCTGTAGATATTGAATACAGGTATAATGGAGACAATGATGATGAACAAAAGATACTCTGGCTAAAAGCAACTGCAACCGAAAATAAAAGCCAGCCCAATATTGTGAAAGGAACGTTGATGGATGTAACTGACAGGCATCACATGGTACAGCGTTTACAACGAAGCGAAGAGATCAACAAAAAAGCACAAACACTTACACATCTTGGAAACTGGACCTGGGATCTGGTAAAAAATAAACTGGAATGGAGTGATGAACTATATCGCATATATGGATTCGAGCCAGGACTCGAAATAAGCCACGATCTTATTCGGTCATTCAATCATCCCGAAGATCGAAATAAAGTAGCGGAGGTCATTCAAAAGTCTTTACAAGATCACCAGCCGTATGATTTTTATTATCGCATCATAAGAAAAGATGGCAGCATCAAAACACTTCATGCGATCGGAGAAATTTTAGAAGATGAAAACGGCAAAGCTTTTAAAATGCTCGGAACACTCCAGGATGTTACAGAAAGAGAAACGCTGATCGATCGTTTGCAAAGAAGTGAAACATTGTATAAGCAGGCTCAGTCCATTGCCCATTTGGGAAATTGGATATACGATGTGAAAGCTGACAAGCTATTCTGGACGGATGAACTCTATCGGATATTTGGACTGGAGCCTCAATCAGAAGAGTTGTCATGGGAAAGATTCCTGCAAATGGTGCATGAAGAAGATAAAGAAGTCGTTATTGCTTTTGCCGGAGAAGCAATGAAAACGGGTAAGCCCTTTGAAATGTATCATCGCAACATAAGAAAAGATGGTTCAGTACGAACTGTTCACATCAGGGGTGAAGGCTTGTTAGATGATGATGGAAACGTTTACCAGATTTTTGGAACCTCACAGGATGTTACGGAACAACAAAAGATTGAACAGGAGCTAAGAGAAAATCAAAACTTCATCAAAAAAATTGCTGACGCTACTCCAGCGATCATTACAACATACAATATCAACACGGGTAAATATCATTTCATTAGTGAAGGGATACGATCACTACTTGGATATGAGCCGGAAGATGGATTGAAAGAAGGTGTCGAGTTTTTTGCACGTCTTATGCATCCCGATGATATCATGCCGATCATGCAAAAGAATGCAAAGGCTTTGGAGATGGCCAATGCACCGGAAAATGAAGAGGCCGATGTTGTTGTCGATTTTCAGTATCGTATGAAACGGAAAGATGGTGAGTATCGTTGGTTCCATACATTCGGAACAGTGTTCGACAGAAACGCTCAGGGCAAAGTTGAAAACGTACTCAATATTTCAATCGATATTACAGACAGGATCAAAGCCGAAGAAACAATTGTTGAACAACAAAAATTTATTTCTCACATAGCTGAAGCTTCGCCAACAATTCTCTATTTGTTCGACCTGGAAGAGAATCGTTTTTTATACCTGAATAAAGAGGTTACCGAGGTTCTTGGTTATACACCTGAAGAGATAATTTCATTAGGAGATAAAGTATTCCAGTATCTGCATCCTGAAGACACGATCAAATCAGATGATACTTATGTGAAATATAAACATGAGAATGCGGTAACGATGCACCAGTTCGAAGGTCGTGTAATGAGCAGGTCAGGTGAATGGAAATGGTTGTTGACCCGGGAAGTTGTTTTTAAAAGAAATGATGAAGGTAAAGCCACACAGGTTCTTGGTTCGGCATTAGACATTACTGACCGTAAGAACATGGAAGGGCATCTTTCAAAAAAGAACCTGGAACTGGAACAATCAAATACCAATCTCGAAGAGTTTGCGTATGTGGCAAGTCATGATCTGCAGGAGCCGCTTAGAAAGATTTCGATATTCGGTGACCGTTTACTTTCGGCACATGCTGATAAGCTAAATGATGATGGAAGAATTTTCCTGCAAAAGATCGTGGATTCATCTCAGCGCATGCAGGCTATGATCAATGACCTGCTTTCCGTTTCACTTATTTCAGGAAACAAATCTTTTGAACGTTGTAGTTTAAAAGATGTTCTGGAAGATGTATTGCAAACATTGGAGTTTAAGATCGAAGCAAAAAATGCCAGAGTTGAAGTAGAGGAATTGCCAATGGCTAATGTAATTCCTTCGCAAATTCGCCAGCTCTTCCAAAACCTCATCAGTAATTCACTCAAGTTTGTTGCTACAGACAGAGTCCCTGTAATAAGAATCACAAGATCAGTTGTTACTCCTGCAGACCTGCAAAAGTATAATCTTACTGCAGGGGTTAATTATCTACGTATCAATGTTCAGGATAATGGTATCGGGTTCGAAAATGATTATGCTTCTAAAATTTTCGTGATATTTCAACGCTTACACGGAAAAGCTGAATATGAAGGAACAGGTATAGGTTTGGCGATTTGCAAAAAGATCGTTGAGAATCACGAGGGCATCATCTTCGCTGAAGGTAAATCTGGTGTTGGTGCAACATTTTCTGTGATACTTCCGGTATAGTTTTTTAAAACCTTGGATATTCATTAGATCGATTCCCTTATTTTTGCACCCCTCAAGCGGATGTGGCGAAATTGGCAGACGCACTAGACTTAGGATCTAGCGCCGCAAGGCATGTAGGTTCGACCCCTATCATCCGCACAAAAATTTATCCCGCAACAGCGGGATTTTTTATTGCCGCTTAACACCATTTTAACGGTGAATTCTTATTTCTGAGCTGCCATCAAAGCATTCTGCCTCATTATTTCACTTGCAAACGCCTACTTTTGCAGCCCATTTAGAAATTTTATATGGCAACAGTTACAAGAGAAAATATCGGGCTGCTGAATGATAAACTCACAGTTAAGCTCACTAAAGAAGATTATTTCCCGGCTTTTGAAAAAAGCCTGAAGAACTATGCAAAGTCTGCCAACATTCCGGGTTTTAGAAAAGGAATGGTGCCTGCAGGTGTAGTTAAAAAAATGTATGGACAGAGTGTATTTACAGATGAAGTGCTTCGCACAGTTGAAAAAGAATTGAACAGTTATTTAGGTAAAGAACAGCTCGACATATTTGCTCAGCCACTTCCCATGGAGAATGATGCAAGAGGAATTGATATGAACAATCCCGCTGAGTATGAATTTGCTTTTGAAATTGGATTAAAGCCCGAAATCAATATCGATACTAACCAACTGAAGGTTACCAAATACAAAGTTCAGGTTACTGACGAGATGGTGAATGAAGAAGTGGAGCGTTTGCAAACACGCCATGGAAAAATGACAGAACCTGAAACGGTAACAGGAGACGATAATGTTTTGAATGTAAACTTTGTTGAGGTTGATGCCACTGGAAATGAAGTGGAAGGCGGAATAGTAAAAGACAATTCTCTATTGGTAAAATATTTCAACGAAGCAACTCGTCCGAAGTTAATGGGATTGAAGAAAGACGATTCAGTTACGATCAACCTTAACGAATCTTTCGACGAGAAAGAAAGAAATACGATCGCTGCTGATCTTGGTATTACTGCAGAAGATGCGGCATCAAAATCTTTCAAACTGGTTGTTACGAAAGTTGGTCATGTAGAAAAAGCTGAGTTGAATGATGAGTTCTTTAAAGCTGTTTATCCAACCAACGAGATCAACTCAGAAGCCGATTTCAGGGCTGCTTTAAAAGCTGAGATCGAGAAGTATTACGATCAGCAGGCTCGTAACCAGGTTCACGACCAGATCTATCATATTCTGGTTGATCATACACACATCGAATTCCCGGAAAACTTCCTGAAAAAATGGTTGCAAACAGGTGCTGAGAAACCAAAAACTGCCGAAGAGGCAGAAAAAGAGTATCCATCTTTTGCAAATCAGTTAAAGTGGACACTCATTAGCAGTAAATTGATCGCTGATGATAAGATCGAAGTAACTCCTGAAGATATTAAGGCTTTTGCAAAAGCCCAGTTATTCGGTTATATGGGGATGAATACTTTTGGCGATGATCAACCTTGGATAGAAGATTACATTAATAAAATGATGAAAGATCAGAAGTATGTAGAGGATAGTTATCATCGCATCAGCACAGAAAAACTTTTCGAAGCTTTGGAAGCCAAAGCCCAGGCAACAGAAGAGCCGATAAGTGCAGAAGATTTTGCAGCGAAACTGCACCATCATCATCACTAAAAAACTAAAGAGCCTTTCAAATCGAAAGGCTCTTATTCTTTTGCGAGTTTTGTTCCTTTATAAATTTCGGCAAGAGATAATTCGAAATCTGCTGTTTTGATGGTTATGTTTTCTTGCAGGGAATTGTATTCTTTCATTTCCCAAACTCCATTCTCAATACGTGTAAAGAACTCTACATTAATAACATCAGTGTCTATCAGGATGTACTCCTTCAATGTTGGAATAGCACGATACAACTTAAACTTCGTTCCTCTGTCGTATTCTTTAGTTGAAGGAGAAAGTATCTCTATCACTACGGATGGATTTATAACAGTGTCTTCATCCAGTTCTGAGGTTTTAAGTTCCCCACAATAAATGGTGATGTCAGGATAAGTATAAAGCGTATTCTCAGGAATGTTCAACCTCATATCGCTGCCAAAAGGCTGACAGGGCTTACCCTCTAAACGAAACGCAAGTCGTCCATAAACATTTTTGAAAATAAAATTATGACGAGTATTGGCTCCACTCATAGCAAACATCTCACCCTGGTAATACTCATGCTTTTCATGCGAAGCTTTTTCAAACTTCAGGTACTCCTCTTCTGTGAGTTTTGTTTTACCATAAGCTACAGCCGGCTCTCTAACATCATGCATAACCAAATTTACATTTTCTGGCAGCTTTGTAAGAAATTTTGTCTGCTTTGCCGCTTTGCACAGTATTTGAGTATCAATCCCTCATATATCTAAATCTCTTACCTTCAACGAGTAAAATCAACAACATGGATTTTGGAAAAGAGTTCGAAAAATATGCTGTAAAGCACATGGGCATTAGTAGTGCTACGGTTCAGAATGTAACAAGACACCAGGTAAGCAATCTCACTCCTTATATCATCGAAGAAAGACCACTGAACGTAGCCAGCATGGACGTTTTCAGCCGTTTGATGATGGACAGGATCATATTTATGGGTGAAGCAGTGAACGATTATGTTGCAAACATCGTTACAGCCCAGATGCTGTTCCTGGAAAGTACTGATAGAACACGAGACATCCAGATGTACCTGAATAGTCCGGGTGGCAGTGTTTACGCAGGATTGGGTATTTATGATACCATGCAGTTCATTAATCCCGATGTTGCTACGATCTGTACAGGAATGGCTGCAAGTATGGGTGCCGTTTTACTTTGTGCAGGTGCTGCTAAAAAAAGAACCGCTTTAAAGCACAGTCGTATCATGATCCATCAGCCAAGTGGTGCTATTGGTGGACAGGCAAGTGATATTGCAATTACCGCAAGAGAGATCAGGAAATTAAAAGGAGAATTGTACGAGATCATCTCTCATCATTCAGGCAAAACAGCTGAAGAAGTAGCTAAAGATTCTGATCGTGATTTCTGGATGAGTGCTGAAGCTGCAAAAGAATACGGAATTGTAGATGAAGTACTGATCACCAATCCTAAAAAAGAGAAAAAATCAACATTGTTATAAGCGAAAAATGATTGAAATGAACTTAATGTATAAAAACCCGTTTTTATCTGAAGAGGAAGGTGAAGAAGAACCTGACATGGATGAGGCCAAGCCACCGAAAGAAGAACATTCGCCTTACATCCTGAAAAAGATGGAACAGCTTTTCCTGAAAAGCCGTTCTGTTTATCTCTGGGGTGCTGTAGAAGATCGTTCTGCAAGAGAAGTAGTAAGTAAATTATTGCTTTTAGATGCTGATAAACCAGGTGAGGAGATCAAATTCTATATCAATAGTCCGGGTGGAGTTGTAACCAGCGGTATGGTGATCTATGATACCATCAAGATGATAAAAAGCCCGGTTTCCACTATCTGTATGGGTTTAGCGGCAAGTATGGGCTCAATTTTATTGAGTGTAGGAGAAAAAGGAAGGAGATTTATTTATCCTCACGGTGAAGTAATGATTCACCAGCCAAGTTTGGGTGGATATTTAAGAGCTACTTCGGCTGATATAGAGATCCAGGCTGAACAAATTGAAAAAACTAAGCTGTTGGGAGCTAAGATATTAGCTGAAAACTGCGGTAAAACTGTGGAGCAGATATTGAAAGACTTCGACCGTGACTATTGGATGGATGCTGAAACAGCTGTGAAGTATGGCATCGTTGACGGTGTTATGGACAAACTATCGTGAAAACTGTAAGTTTCAGGGGTAAATCAGCGTTATTTAACCTGATTTAATGAGTATTGGTGCAACAGAATGTTAGCTTTGTTGCTCAATAGGTAGGAAAAACACCCCTGAATAATCAAGATAAATGGCGAAACAAACACATCTACACTGTTCTTTTTGTGGAAGAAGCCGTGATGAGGTTAAGATCCTTATTGCCGGACAGGAAGGTCATATCTGCGAGAACTGTGTAGAACATGCCCAGGAAATCATTTCACAGGAACTGCAGGTGAAGCATGAAAGCTCATCAAGCCAGTTCAAATTCACGATAAAGAAACCGGTTGAGATCAAGAACTTTTTGGATGAATATGTGATCGGACAGGAAGATGCAAAAAAGGTTCTTTCTGTTGCGGTCTACAATCATTATAAAAGGATCACTCACAAACAACAGCCGGAGGATATTGAGATCGAGAAGAGCAATATCATCATGGTGGGTGAAACCGGTACCGGTAAAACGCTTTTGGCAAAAACCATTGCACGTTTGCTCAATGTTCCTTTTGCAATTGTTGATGCTACTGTTTTCACTGAAGCAGGTTATGTAGGTGAAGATGTTGAAAGCATGCTCACTCGTTTGTTACAGAATTGTAATTACGATGTGGCGGCAGCAGAACGAGGCATCGTTTACATTGATGAGATAGATAAAATTGCCCGTAAAGGTGATAATCCATCCATCACTCGAGATGTAAGTGGTGAAGGTGTGCAACAGGGATTGCTGAAAATGCTCGAAGGAACAGAAGTTTTGGTTCCGCCACAAGGTGGAAGAAAACATCCTGAGCAGAAGATGATCAAGATCGACACAAAGAACATTCTCTTCATTTGTGGGGGAGCTTTCGATGGAGTGGATAAGATCATCAGCAGAAGGATCAACACCAATGCAATCGGATTTACCAATAAAGAAAGACAGGAAGCTCAGCGTAAGCATTTACTTGAGTTTATCAATGCACAGGATCTGAAATCTTTTGGATTGATACCAGAATTACTGGGCCGTTTACCTGTAGTTACTCACTTGAATCCTTTGGATGCAGAAACATTGAGAAACATTCTTACAGAGCCAAAAAATTCTTTACTCAAGCAGTACACCAAGCTATTTGAACTGGAAGGAATTGAACTTACGATAGATGGTGATGTGCTTGACTTTATGACGGCGAAAGCTTTGGAATATAAACTCGGTGCCAGAGGATTAAGAAGCATCTGCGAAAGCATTTTGACTGATGCCATGTTCGAATTGCCTGGAACCAGCCAGAAGAGTTTACATGTGACAATGGATTATGCAGAAAGAATGTTCGACAAGAGTAAGTTGAGTCATTTGAAAGTAGCTTAGAAAACGAACTTAATAATTTGAAAAAGCGATCATCATTGGTCGCTTTTTTGTTGCAAGTATCGCAAAGTTTGCTGAGCTGTATGCAAAGAAGGCTGAGTGCTTTGCGATCTTTGCGGATTTCTTAGTGCTCTTTGCGATACTCTATTGCTAAAGTAAAGATCTGAATGTACAAGTGTCACGCTAAAGACGTGATAAATGCGACGCAACAAAAGCTAAATAGTAGTTTTGCAGCCGACCTAATAAAGTCTATAACCACAAAACATACAACATGCAGGAATTAATTGATCGTGTATCACAGGAAGCCGGAGTAACGCCTGAGCAGGCAAAAAAATCGATTGAAGCTGTAGCCAATTTTGTAAAAGAGAAATTTCCGATGATGGCCGGAGCAGTTGATCAACTGTTTGGGGCCGGCGGTAACAACTAAAAAGTATATCGCACAGAGCTGACTCTGTGCGATATTTAAGCTTGCTTATTGTAAAACGTCTCGTGCAATAACGAGCTTCTGAATTTCTGAAGTTCCTTCACCAATGGTGCAGAGTTTTGCATCACGGTAATGTTTCTCTACCGGAAAATCTTTCGTGTAACCATATCCACCAAATATCTGCACTGCATCGTTGGCAACTTTCACAGCTACTTCTGATGCGTAATATTTAGCCATTGCAGACTCTTTGGTCATCTTCATGCCTTTTATCTTCATATCGCAGGCTTGCCAGATCAGCAGGTCAGAAGCCATGATCTCTGTAGCCATATCTGCCAGTTTAAAACTGATTGCCTGGAAGTTTGAGATTGGTTGATCGAACTGGTGACGCTCTTTTGAATATTGCACTGCAGCTTCATAAGCACCTTTGGCAATACCTGCAGAAAGTGCAGCAATGGAAATTCTTCCACCATCTAAAACTTTCAATGCCTGGCGAAAACCATCACCTACTTCTCCCAAACGATTGGCATCAGGTATACGGCAGTTCTCAAATATCATCTCAGCCGTTTCACTGGCTCTCATTCCCAGTTTGTTTTCTTTTTTACCACCGCTAAAACCTGGAGTTCCTCTTTCAACGATAAACGCAGTTGAATTACCGCTTGTTCTTGGTTCACCGGTACGACAGATCACTACGGCAACATCTCCGCTTTTACCATGAGTGATCCAGCTCTTTGTTCCATTCAACACCCACTCGTCACCATCTTTTACAGCAACTGTTTTCATGTTACCAGCATCGCTACCTGTGTTGGGTTCTGTTAAACCCCAGGCACCAATAAATTCAGCGGTGGCAAGTTTTGGAAGATATTTTTTCTTTTGTTCTTCGGTACCGAAAGCGAGAATGTGTCCTGTACAAAGAGAATTATGTGCTGCAAGGCTAAGTCCGATAGAGCCACACACTTTTGATATCTCCTGGATCACTGCATTGTATTCGAAATAGGAAAGACCTGAACCACCATATTCCTCAGGAACCAATACACCCATCAATCCAAGTTTCCCCATTTCTTTGAATATTTCTACGGGGAATTCCTGGCTCTCATCCCATTCCATAACTCTTGGTTTGATATGCTGATTGGCAAAGTTCCTGGCTGTTTGTGTTACTTGTTGTGTTAGTTCTGTAGGCTGGAAATTCATAAAAGCGAACGATTGTTAGTTTTGCAAATGTAGGGGAGCAATACTACAATCGATCATCTTTTTTTCATCAGTTTACTTTAACGCATGGAGCGATCTTTTGAAACATCTCTTCATTAATAAAAACAATTTTTTTCAGTTCGTCAACAGATTGGAAATTGCCATTCTTTTTCCGGTAGATAATTATGGCCTGAGCAATATCTTTCGAAATGCCAGCGCATTCCATCAATTCATTTTCAAGAGCTGTATTTATGTTGATCTTGTTTACTGCTGGAGCAGAAAGCTTGAGATATGGCTTAATTAACTGAAAAGTAGAATCTTTCAATCCATAAGTTTTTGCAACCTGTTCGATCGATGCAAAACCTCCGATCTTGTCCCTGAATTTTATGATACGATTACTAAGTACTTCGCCAATGCCAGGTAATGCTTTCCAATCTTCTACCGTAGCGGTGTTAATATCGATGATATTGATTTGTTTAGATGGATATTCCGGCTTTGAGTAAGGTGTATAATTGTTTGTATAAGTCGTTCCGCCGGTTTCGATTTTTGCATAAGGAATGATCCTGTCTGCATCTTCTTTCTTTAAGCTGTATATCTTTCTGAGATCTTCCGGCTTCCTGAATTTTCCACCTTTGTTTCGATAGTTGATGATCGTTCTGGCTGTACGTTCAGGCAATCCTAAGGTGATAAAGCCTTCTTCGTTCAATGTATTCGGATCGAAAACGAAAAGCTTCACCTGCTTTTTTTCTGCCGCAGCAAAAGGAGTTTGCCAACCATGATCATCATCTTCCTGTGGTCTGGAAGTTGGTTTTGTTTGTGCCAGTTCTTTCTTCAGCTCATCTGAGATAACTTCTGGAGCTTTTTTCGCTGAAAAGAGATTAGGAAGGAGGATAAATCCGCCAAGCAGCATAATAACTATAACGATCGCATTGCGTTCTCTTTTTGAAAAAGAGAAATAGTCTTTTATCCAACTCATACAACAACATTTTACAGCTTACAGGTCAGGCCATCGTAAGCAAGGTTAATGTGCTGTGGTAAAGCAGCACTAATGTGTTGGTGAAATCCTAGTTGGTGACTAATATGAGTAAAATATGCTTCAGGAATGTTGAGTTGTTCTACCAATGCTACTGCTTCGTCGAGCGTGAAATGAGAAATGTGTTTTTCTTTTCTCAAAGCATTTACAACCAGTATGTGTGAGCCTTTGATCTTTTCCTTTTCGTCTTCTTCAATCCTGTTAGCATCTGTAATATAGGTAAAATTTCCAAAACGAAAACCATACACCGGCATTTTATGATGCCAGGCGAGTATGGGTGTTACGGGAATGTCTCCGATAATAAATGGCGTTTCATCGATCGTGACAAGTTCTATCTCAGGAACGCCGGGATATTTTTTTTCGGCAAAAGCGTAGTAAAAATCCCTTCTTAAAGCTTCTTCGGTTAGAGTGTTTGCAAATACCTGCATGGGTTTTTGCATGAAGAAGTTGAAAGCCCTGACATCATCCAGTCCTGCGATATGATCTTTATGTGGATGGGTAAACAATACGGCATCCAAATGTTTAATATTCAATCGCAACATCTGGTAACGAAAATCAGGAGTGGTATCTACAACGATCGTAGTGGTGGCAGACTGAACTAAAATGCTGCTGCGAAGTCTTTTGTCTTTAGGATTTGTTGACTGGCAAACGGCACAATCACAGCCGATCATTGGAATACCAGTGCTGGTTCCTGTACCGAGAAAAGTTATCGTTAGAGACGGAAAAGACACATCTCAAAAGTAACAAATGCAATGCTGAATTAAACAGCAGATGAAGAGTTCTGGGATACTTCTTCGTAAAGTTTCTGGCTGTCGTGTGTAAGTTTATCGAATTCAATGTTGAGTTGAGGAATCAGTTCAACCAGCGTATTGATACGTCCTTCAACGTTCAGGTATTTGTTCAATACAACCACTCTTTTCTGTTCTAAAATGCAATAGCCACTTTGAAACATACCTCTTTCATAGCGAACGGTGTATTCAGATTCTCCCAAAATATCTTCCAGCTTATCCAGAGTAGTCTGATTGTACTTCATAAAGTGAATGGTGAAAAGTGAATGGTCAAATCTTCACAGAGGCAAATTTAACCTTCACCGGCTTGTATTTAAGAGGTGATTAGCTCAAATTATTCACAAAGTCGGGAAAACTAATAATTGTTTGAGATTCACGTCACTTACCTCTTACATCATACTTCCTACATCTATTTACTGGCCATTTTCACCAGCGGAACGATCATTTCTTCCATACTCACACCACCATGCTGGAAAGTATTGCGATAATAGTTCACATAGTGATTGTAATTATTGGGATAGCATAGAAAGCCATCTTCTTTGGCGAAAATAAAGCTGGAGTTCACATTTGGTACAGGCAAACCGGCTTCTCTCGGATCTTTGAATGCCAACACATCTTTATTCTCGTAATTGAGATTTCTGCCATGCTTATACCTAAGATTGGTAGTTGTTTGTTTATCGCCGATCACTTTATAAGGCGTTTTTACTCTCACACTTCCATGATCGGTAGTAAGTATCAGCTTCACATTTTTGTCGGCGATCTTTTTCAAAGCCTGGTTTAGCGGACTATGCTCAAACCAACTTCTCGTGATGCTTCGGTAACTTACTTCATCACTTGCCAGCTCTTTCAAAACTTCCATTTCTGTTCTGGCATGACTTAACATGTCAACGAAGTTGTACACGATAATATTCAGGTCATTGTTCAGCAGGTTATGAATATTGTTCACCAACTGCTGTCCATCATGATGATTTAAAACTTTTGTATAACTGTATTTGAAGTCTTTTTTGAGGCGTTTCAATTGTCCTTTGAAAAAATCTTCTTCAAACAAATTCTTACCGCCTTCTTCCTCATCATTCTTCCACTGGTTGGGGAATTGTTTTTCAATATCAACAGGAAGCAATCCGGCGAAGATCGCATTGCGACAATACTGAGTAGCAGTTGGTAAAATGCTGTAAAAACTATCTTCCTCCAATATCCTGAAGTTCTCAGCAAACATGGGCTGTATCGCTTTCCATTGATCGAATCTCAGGTTATCGATCAGGATAAAGAAAGTTGAAGTGCCTTTCTCCACATGCGGAAACACCTTAAACTGCATGAGATTATGACTCATGATCGGGCTTTCATCACTCTTGGGATTCACCCATTTCGCATAATTTTTTGAAACAAATTTGAAGAACTCTGTATTCGCTTCTTCTTTTTGTGAAGCAAGGATCTCCATCATTTCAGGACTATCACTCTTCTCCATTTCCAGCTCCCAATAGATCAGTTTTTTGTATATCTCCATCCATTCATTGTAGTCGGGATTGCTGTTCAAAGCCATAAACAAATTCCTGAATTGCTGCTGGTAAGCCGTCGTGGTTTTTTCAGCAACGAGGCGTTTGTTATCAATTATTTTTTTCAGACTTAGTAAAACCTGGTTTGGATTAACCGGTTTGATCAGGTAATCGCTGATCTGGCTACCGATCGCTTCATCCATTACATTTTCTGTTTCATTCTTTGTGATCATCACAACAGGTACACTCGAGTTCACTTCTTTGATCCTTGCGAGTGTTTCCAATCCTGTGATGCCGGGCATTGATTCATCAAGAAGCACTACATCAATAATATTATCCTTTACATATTCAACAGCATCGAAACCATTGGTAAGCGTTTGTACTTCGTATCCTTTATTTTCTAAAAAAATTTTTTGAGACTGAAGACTTTCAATCTCATCATCTACCCAAAGAATTTTTGCTAACGCCATAGTAATATTTTAAAGTTCACGAGTTCGCAAGTTATCAGTTCACAAGTTAATGCATGCTGCAACGTGTGAACTCTTGAACACGTGAACATGTAAACTGGTTTTACCTCAATAATTCAACCGAAAAGAAAAGAGTAGAAGTTAGTTCGATCTGGTAGTGTTTGGTGAGTTGCGAAGCCGAATATACACTATCCCTTAGCATTAGTACATTTGCCACAAGTAATAGCGGCTTATTTAACAAATCTCAAACAGCAAAGATTGTTCACTTGTAAAAATGAATCAATCCGGATCAATAAAAAATTCAATGAAGCGTAAGATCATCAACGACCCTGTCTATGGCTTTATTACCATCAATCATCCCCTCATATTCCAGATCATTGCTCATCCGTTTTATCAACGGTTGAGACGTATCAGCCAGATGGCTTTGGCACAACTGGTTTATCCTGGTGCAACACATACAAGATTGCATCATTCGCTTGGAGCATATCACCTGATGTGTAATGCAATCTCTGAGCTCAGAGGTAAAGGCGTTAGTATAACAGATGAAGAAGAGATCGCTGTAAAAGCTGCGATATTATTGCACGATGTTGGTCATGGTCCTTTTTCTCATGCGCTGGAAAATGTGCTGATACAGGATCTTCATCACGAAGAAATTTCTTTGAAGATCATGCAACACCTGAACAGTGAATTCAATGGTGCTTTAGATCTTACCATTGAGATATTCACCAATAAATATCACAAGCCGTTTCTTCATCAATTGATCAGTGGACAGTTGGATGTTGACAGGATGGATTATCTCACCAGGGACAGCTTTTATTCCGGTGTTTCGGAAGGTGTGATCGGCTATGATCGCCTCATCAAAATGCTTTGTGTACACAACAACCAGTTAGTGGTGGAAGAAAAAGGGATTTACAGTGTAGAGAAATTTCTTGTGGCAAGAAGGCAGATGTATTGGCAGGTTTACCTGCACAAAACGGTTTTATCAGCAGAAATGATGCTGGTAAAGATCATGGAAAGAGTGAAGGAAATTTACTCAGCCAATGATGAGAATTTAAAAACAGGTTCCGCTCTGGACTTTTTCCTTTCAGGTTACAAAAGCTCAGATCAACAGTTAATATTGGATAACTTCTGTTCATTAGACGATCATGATGTGATGCATGCGGTAAAGGCGTGGAGTAAACATCCGGATATTGTGTTAGGTACACTTTGTAAGAATCTGCTAAAAAGAGTTTTATATAAAACAAAATTCCAGGCACTGCCGTTTAGCGAAGAATTGATCAAAGAAAAACAAGAGGCAGCTATTAAGACCCATCATTTGTCTAAAGAGTTAGCCGGCTATTTTGTTTTTACAGGCGAGGCAAGTAATACTACCTATCAAAAAGCAGATGAGACCATTAACATCCTGTTCAAAGACGGTAGTACAAAAGATATAACGTCAATAGATAATGCGTTAATTAGCCAAAACCTTTCCACACCTGTAAAAAAATTCTACATTTGTTCATTAGGATAGTCAATGAGAGTCATAAAGTCAATGGTCAATGGTCATTAGCCTTTCATGAATCTGCAAATTTTCTTGATGACTTAATGACAAATGACTTACGGGACTATGTAAATGACTTAATGACCTGATGTATGGAATTTAGTGCGTCGCAGATAGCAATACTAATCAACGGTAAGGTGGAAGGAGATCCTGAAGCCAAAGTAACATCCTTCAGCAAGATAGAAGAAGCACAAAACGGCAATCTTGCGTTTTTTGCAAACCCCAAATACGAAGACTTCCTCTATTCTACGGGTGCTTCCATTGTAATTGTAAGCGACTCTTACGAATTAAGAGAACCTGTTGCCGCAACACTCATTCGTGTTCCCGATGCTTACAGTGCCTTTGCAATTTTGCTGAACAAGTACCAGCAAATGGCAACACAACAGCTCATCGGTATTCAGCAGCCAAGCTATATTTCTTCAACTGCAAAAATTGGTGAGCAGGTATATGTAGGAGCTTTTGCCTACATAGGTGAACATGTGAAGATCGGTAACAACGTAAAAATATTCCCAGGTACATTCATCGGTGATAATGTATCGATCGGTGATAATACCATCCTTCATCCAGGTGTAAAAGTGTACCACGATTGCGTAGTAGGTAAGAGTGTTACCATTCATGCAGGTAGTGTGATCGGTGGTGATGGATTTGGCTTTGCACCACAAGCCGATGGTACATACAAAAAAGTTCCGCAGATTGGTAACGTAGTGATCGAAGATGAAGTAGAGATTGGTTCTAATGCAACGATCGACAGAGCTACGATGGGTTCAACCATTGTAAGATCAGGTGCCAAACTCGATAACCTTATTCAAATTGCCCACAACGTTGAAGTGGGAAATCATACAGTGATTGCTGCACAGGCAGGTGTTAGCGGAAGCACTAAAATTGGCAACCATGTGCAGATTGGTGGGCAGGCTGGTATCGTAGGTCATATTACTATTGCAGACCGTGTGCTGATCAATGCACAAAGCGGTGTAAGCAAGTCTATTAAAGAATCGAATACCGCAGTTACCGGTTCTCCTGCATCCGATTATACTTCTACGCTTCGAAGCCAGGCTGTTGCAAGGAATCTCCCTGAACTGGAGAAAAGAGTTTGGGAATTAGAGAAGCTTGTTCAACAGTTGGTGGCTGAAAAAGTGAATGTGAATGTTTAGCCTGCACTTGCTTTTCATGGCATCGTCTCTTGTGTCACTCACTTGTACGTTCTGAACTTTATTCATCCTTTAAATCAAAGCGGCTAAACTTCACAGACGAATCACAACGTTGTGTATCGTTGTGCCGCAGTGTCGTTGTGGTTCAGAAAAGCTCAATAAAGCATCTGCAGTACAAGAGTGCGACGCAACCAAAGCCAAATAGCATAATTTTAGCTGGTCTCACAAAACTTTTCTTATGAAAATTTCTTTTCACGGTGCAGCACAAACAGTAACTGGTTCCAAACATTTACTCACCCTAAAGAACGGCTCTAAGATCTTATTCGATTGTGGCATGTTCCAGGGACTTGGCAGAGACACTGTGCCTTTGAACCAGCAATGGGGTTTCGAACCTTCTGAAGTGAAGTATGTATTGTTATCGCATGCTCACATCGATCATTCAGGTTTGTTACCCAAACTGGTGAAAGATGGTTTCAATGGAAAGATATTCTGCACCGCTGCAACAAAAGATCTTGCGAACATCCTCTTATTAGATTCTGCAGAGATACAAAGAGATGATACCAACTACTCCAATAAGAAAAGAGCCAAACGTGGAGAACCGTTGATCGAACCTTTATATTCTGTTGACGATGCCAGGCGGGTTACTAAACTGATGCAGGAAGTACAATACGGTGTATGGACAACAATTGAAAAAGGAATAGAGGTTTTATATACCGATGCAGGACATATTATCGGAAGTGCTGCAGTGCATTTAAAAATAACAGAAGATGGCAAAACTGAACAGATAACATTTAGTGGCGATGTTGGCAGGTACGGTGATGTGATATTGAAATCGCCTGAAGTATTTCCCCAGGCAGATCATATCATTATAGAAAGCACTTATGGCAACAGCCTGCACGAACCCATGTTCAGTACAGCTGATAAGTTTTTGGAGTGGATCAGGAAGACTTGTGTAGATAAAAAAGGTAAGCTGATCATACCTGCATTTAGTGTGGGTCGAACTCAAGAGTTACTTTATTTTCTCAACCAGCTCGAACTCGAAAAACGTTTACCTAAAGTTCCGGTGTATGTAGATAGTCCGCTGAGTAAAGAGGCCACTGATGTAGTGAAAAGTCATCCTGAAGGGTTTAATAAATACATCAAAAAACTTTTGCTTACTGATAGCGATCCTTTTGATTTTCCCGGATTAACATTTATTGAATCTGCAGAAGAAAGTAAGCGGTTGAATTTATTACCTCAGCCCTGCATTATCATCTCGGCCAGTGGAATGGCAGATGCAGGACGGATAAAACATCATATCAAGAATAATATCAGCGATCCAAAGAATACCATTCTGATCGTGGGATATTCAGAACCCAATTCGCTTGGCGGAAGACTGATGAATGGCGAAAAGAGAGTAAGAATTTTCCGGGAGGAGTATGATGTTCGAGCCGAAATTGGTATCATGCGAAGCATGAGTGCTCATGGAGATTATGATGATCTCTGCCAGTTTCTTGCTTGTCAGGATCCATCAGAAGTAAAAAATGTTTTTATTGTTCATGGTGAATACGAAGTGCAGCTTGAGTTTCAAAGCCGTTTACGAAAGAAAGGCTTTAGAATGGTAGAAGTTCCTGCAATGCACAGTAATTTTAACCTGCTATGAATGAATATCTCACTGAAGATGTTATAAGAGTGATCTATGCTTTGATTGCAGGAGCTTGTCTTGGTTTTGAAAGAGAGTTTCATGATAAACCTGCAGGCTTCAGAACACTAACGCTCATTTGTATGGGATCGGCCGTGTTTACGATTATTTCGCATCATTATTTTCTGCAGGATCGTGTGGCATCGAACATTGTAACCGGTATCGGTTTTCTTGGTGCAGGCGTTATGTTGAAAGAAGGGTTAACCATCAAAGGAATTACAACAGCCTCAACAATATGGGTAACGGCAGCCATCGGAATGACAATAGGCGTAGGTGCTTACTGGCTTGCAACGGTTGTGCTGGTTTTGGTACTGTCAACTTTGGTCATCCTCAACAGGTTCGAAAAAGGATTGCAGGATTTTAGTCAAAAAAGAACCTACGAGATCATCTTCAAATCTCAAACACATGCAGTGGATGAGCTTGAAAAGCAATTAGTTCAAAATGAAATATCCTTTATCAGGGCACAGCTAAGAAAAGTAGATAATAAGATCGTTGCCAGGTATCGTGTTAAGGCAGGGAGGAAACAGCACAGCAAACTGAGTCTGTTACTTGCAGGCAGTGATTTGGTAGAAGGTTTTGATGTTTGATCTTTTCAGGCATGATATTATATAAAGCTCTGGTAAACAGCAGCGATGATAGACAACTCCGGTATTTTCGCCTTTGATGTAGATTTCGATGATGCGGGAAAGAAATCTCTTCTTGAAGTTTTCATTAAGTTCAATTCTGATGGAACGCATTATTACTATTGTGTGATCGGTGACAAAAAAGAGTATGCGATTGCTAAAAGAGATGATGGCACCTGGGTAGATATGAAAGAAGGCAAAACAGATCTTTCACAAAGTATAGGTAAGATCATTGAAAGAGAACTTAGTATTGATCATCGATTTCATCAGCACTCATAATAGATCAGTAATATTCACATCTTAACAATTACCTCAATTTGTAGGAACAGCTTTTGTTCGATGTGTACTAACGCCTACATCCCATTACACATAACATTTCTCTATCTGCTACTGTTAATTGCTAATCAGTAACCTTGTCTTTTTGGCATAGTGTTGAATGTTTTTTCCTGCACTTACTAATTTGATAACTAAAATAAGTACTCGTTATGCCAAATTCCAGAAACGATCAGCGTGGTTCAAACCAGGGAAATGAACGTCAACCTGGCAAATCAAACCGTGGATTTGCTGCAATGAATAAAGAAGAACAAAGACAAATTGCCCGTAAAGGTGGTGAGGCTGTTAGCCGTAATCGTGAGCACATGGCCGAAATAGGCCGAAGAGGTGGTGAAGCTTCTGGTGCCAATCGTAGCAGAAGTAACCAGTCTTCCGATATGTCTTCTTCAAACGTGAACACTAATTCTGGTGGAATGAGTTCAGGTTTAAATTCAGATGAAAATCGTTAGTAAACAAAGCGGTAAGTCTGTAAAGGCTTACCGCTTTCTTTTTAAGGCTATGTTATCAGCAGGATTGGTCTTCTTCTTTTTACTACTGGCAATTTTTCTTGTCTGGTATTTCAGAGGAAATACCGACAAATATTTCTAAGCTCTTTCCAGAGAAAAATTTGCTTTGATAGCTTGCCTGATTGTTTCGGAAACCGGGCTTTCACTATTTGTTCTTAGGTCGGATTTTTGATGATCCCATTCAAAGAACAGCACGTCGTTTTTCATTAACTCTTTAGCCTGCATATGATCTTCCGGAGCCCAGCAATGGAATGATATTTCATTTCGGCTGGTGTTAAAAACCTTTTTAACAATGAACCGGTAAGGCATCATGTTGTACGTAACTTCTAATGACTGAATACTGATCTGCATGACATAATAGTTTAACTGAACCAAAAATCAGGTACAGGTTGTACAATTGTTTCATGCTGTTGTTGGGGGGAGGAAGTAGCACCTGGTTATTTTTAAAACAGGCTTGTTTATTTCCGGGTATGGATGCTAGGTCTGCGCAGCACCAACATGGAATATTGTAGATGCAAGTTAGGCTTAATCACTATCATATTAGATTAAATCTCTAACTGTCGGAGCGTCAGATCGTATATATGCTAACTGCCGTAGATATAAGGTTTGGTTGTTTATACTTTTCTATGTTAAACATAAGGGTAAGGAGGCAAAGCCTGAGCTAGAATGGAAACTCAATCGGGATGCATAATATTTATCGCTATAATTAATCTTCAAAAACTTTTGGCGGTAATAGATCACAAACCTATTTTTGCAGCCCATTTAGAGAAAACGAACATGGCCCGTTCGTCTATCGGCTAGGACATCTCCCTTTCACGGAGGAAAGACGGGTTCGATTCCCGTACGGGCTACCAAAGAACGATTTAAAGAGTTCCAAACCGCATGAAACGAGATTATCATGCGGTTTTTCTTTTATAGGGTTCCAACGATATACGTTGCTGTATTCAGATCCAGTGTTATGCTTCCCTTCTTTTCTTATTTTTAATTGCACAATCGCTTACATGCATAACGGCTTTGTAGATTACATCTATCTTATTCTTATCATTCTTGCACTTGTAATGCTGGCTAACAGGCTAAAGCTTGCATATCCCATTGTGTTAGTGCTGGGTGGGTTGGCTTTAAGTTTTGTTGTACGCTTTCATGGAGTTGCTATCAGACCTGATCTTATTTTCTTCATCTTCCTGCCTCCGCTGTTGTACGAAGCTGCCTGGCAAACATCGTGGCGTTCGTTCTGGAAATGGCGTAGAGTGATCACCAGTTTTGCTTTCCCTATCGTAATACTCACATCTTGCGTAGTTGCATTTGCTTCCAATGCTATCATCCCAGGCTTTACACTGGCTCTTGGTTTTTTATTAGGCGGAATTGTTTCGCCTCCAGATGCTGTCTCTGCTACTTCTATCATGAAGAACGTGAAAGTTCCAAGATCAATGGTTAGCATTATAGAAGGAGAAAGCCTGCTGAACGATGCATCTTCACTCATCGTATTTCGTTTTGCATTGGCAGCTGTGCTTACAGGCCAGTTTCACCTGGGAAATGCAGTAGGCACTTTCTTCCTGGTAGTGATCATGGGTGTTGCTATCGGCCTGGCTGTAGGATTGATCTTTTATGGTATCCACCGGTTATTGCCTACCACTTCCAGTATCGAAGTGGTATTAACACTTGTTACACCCTATTGCATGTATTACACAGCAGAATATTTTCATTTTTCAGGTGTGCTGGCTGTAGTAAGTGGTGGATTATTATTATCCAATCAACGGCAAAGCATGCTTAGTTATCGTAGCCGGATAGAAGGTGTAAATGTTTGGGCCAACTTAACATTTGTATTTAACGGACTGATCTTTCTGCTCATTGGGTTACAGCTTCCAACAATCATTGCAGATCTCGGCAACATCGGCTTTACGACGGCTTTAGGATATGGACTTGCTATCTCGCTGGTGCTGATCGTTGCAAGAATATTATGTGCTTTAGGAGCATCTCTGTTTACCATGTTTATGAGTCGCTTTATTACTGTAGCAGAAGCAAATCCAGGCTGGAGAAGTCCGTTGGTACTGGGTTGGGCCGGTATGCGTGGTGTGGTATCGCTGGCTGCAGCATTATCTATACCTGTGTTAATGAATGACGGTACGCCTTTTCCTCATCGCAATCTCATTTTGTTCATCACGTTTATCGTAATACTGGTAACGTTGGTTGGCCAGGGCCTTACTTTACCCTGGTTAATACGCAAGTTGAATATTGATACCAATGAAAACAATATTGCTGAACAGGAATTGCAACTAAGACATCGGATTACAGAAGCTTCTTTAAAACATTTACAGGAAAGACTTGCGACCGAGACATTTCATGGTGTAAGGATCAGCAAAATGGTTAAACGTCTCCAGGAAGATCTTTTGTTTTTGCAGGAAGATATTGATGATGTGAACAATGCCCATATCGATTCACTGGCAGACTACCAGGACATTTATCTGGATACTGTACAGTATCAACGGAATATTCTAAATGCCCTTGATAAAGAAGGCATTTTTGAAGAAGAGCTCACTAAAAAATACGCAGCACTTTTAGATATTGAAGAATATAAGGTGAGAGCCAAACTGCTGAATACATCTGACCTGAGGGAAAGAAGCCATGAATGATCAACAGTTCAGTTATTGATCTGGCTTACCATAACCGGAAGAAATGTGATCCCGGGAATCCTGTTGACAATATGATCTGTTCGTAAGAGAAAATACACATCCCACACTGCTGTAACATCTGTAGTTTAATTTTAAACAGATCCAAACAATCGCTTATGAAGAAACATCTGTTAAGCATCGTTTTATTAACGATGGCGGCCACTTCTGGCTTTAGCCAGATCTATAAATCTTTTTTGCCTTCACCCCAGTTTACCAAAGCCTTGGAAAGCATTGTACTTGATTTCCGTCTGGATTATAAGAACATTCAAGGCAATATTGCCGATAGCCTTGGACAGGTTGAAACATATGAATCTACCATTAAACTACCCGGCACTATTGACTGCAGGATACTTCGTTTTCACTCTGCAGTCGATACCACTGCTTGCTGGCAGGCAATTGTTTATTCGGGAGAAAGCTACAATGAAGCAGTGAGGTCCTATGAAAATACAGTAAGACTGGTAAAAAAGAGCAATATGCGGTGGATCGATAACACCCAGATGAAGTTTACCGGAGAACTGGTTGCACCCAGAGAAAATATCCGCTTTACTACCAGCACCTTATTGCTCACGCTTGATGATCCCCGCTATTTGGATTTCAGGGCTGAGATAGAATTGATCTCAACCGAATACGATCGTTGGGAAGTTCAATTGAACCTGAGTAAGAAGACTGATGTATCGGGTAAATTGCATTAATCCTACAGCTTTTATATCTGAACCAGTAATTCTGCCGGATTTTGCATATCACGAAGATGCTTTGGCGTTGTTTGAAGCATTTCTCCTTTTTCCACCACTGATTATCATCATGTTCCCTACTACTATTTGTCACATATTTGTTTAGGTGCAAACCTGTAATTTCGCATCGCTTTTTAATTAATAATTTAAACTACTGAACATGAGTACGGTTAAAGTTGCCATCAACGGTTTTGGACGAATTGGTCGTCTTGTTTTTCGCCAGATATATAATATGGAAGGAATTGACGTGGTGGCGATCAATGATCTTACAAGTCCAAAGGTGCTGGCTCACCTTTTAAAATATGATAGTGCACAGGGAAGATTTGATGCTGATGTAAAAGCAGGAGAAAATTCCATCACTGTGAATGGAGATGAAGTGATGATCTATGCACAAAAAGATCCTGCACAAATCCCATGGGGTAAACATGAAGTAGATGTAGTATTGGAGTGTACAGGTTTCTTTACCGATAAAGCAAAAGCAGAAGCACACATTACTGCAGGTGCAAAAAGAGTAGTGATCTCTGCTCCTGCAACAGGTGATCTGAAAACAGTCGTGTTCAATGTAAACCACGAAATTCTTGATGGTAGCGAAACAGTGATCTCTTGTGCATCTTGTACAACAAACTGCCTGGCGCCAATGGCAAAAGTGTTGGATGAAAAATTCGGTATCGTAGCAGGTTTAATGACAACCGTTCACGCCTACACAAACGATCAGAATACACTCGATGCACCACATGCAAAAGGTGACCTGAGAAGAGCAAGAGCTGCTGCTGCGAATATTGTTCCTAACAGCACCGGTGCTGCAAAAGCGATCGGTTTGGTTCTTCCTAACTTAAAAGGAAAGCTTGATGGCTCTGCACAGAGAGTTCCAACCATCACTGGTTCTTTAACTGAGTTAACGGTTAGCCTTGGAAAGAAAACCACGGTAGAAGAGATCAACGCTGCAATGAAAGCTGCTGCAAACGAAAGCTTCGGTTATACCGAAGATGAGATCGTAAGCAGTGATATCGTAGGCATCAACTTTGGTTCTTTGTACGATGCTACACAAACAAGAGTGTTGAACGTTGGCGATGCACAAATGGTTCGTACTGTTAGCTGGTATGATAACGAAATGAGCTATGTAAGCCAGTTGGTACGTACTGTTAAACATTTCGCAGGATTAATCAGTAAGTAAATTGTATGAGATCGGCTGCAGCAAATAGATCTACTTTCGTTGCGTCGCACTCTTATACTGTCAGAACAATATTCAACAACTAAATACATAAACCCTCATCCATTTAGGTGAGGGTTTTATTTTAAAACAATAAGCATGAGCAAATTTTCAACACACAATTTCTCTGGTGAAAAAGCACTCATCCGGGTAGACTTCAACGTTCCGCTTGATAAGAAAACATTGGAGATCACAGACGATACAAGGATCAGGGCAGCATTGCCCACCATCAAAAAAATACTTCAGGATGGGGGGAGCGTAATATTAATGAGCCATCTTGGTCGTCCGAAAGAAGGTCCTGAAGAAAAGTATTCTCTCAAACATATCCTTGATCATTTAAGTAAATCGATCGGCACGGAAGTAAAGTTTGCTGATGACTGCATAAGCGAATCAGCTAAACAACAAGCTGCTGATCTCAAGCCTGGAGAAGTACTTCTTTTAGAAAATCTTCGCTTCTACAAAGAAGAAGAAAAAGGTGATGAAGCTTTTGCAGAGAAACTGTCAAAGCTGGGAGATGTGTATGTAAACGATGCATTTGGTACAGCACACAGGGCTCATGCATCTACTGCCATCATTGCAAAATTCTTCCCCGGCGATAAAAAGATGTTTGGTTTATTAATGGAAGGTGAGGTGAGCAGCGCAGAAAAAGTATTGCACAGTGCAGAGAAACCATTCACAGCCATTATTGGTGGGGCAAAAGTTTCAGACAAGATCCTCATCATTGAAAACCTACTCGAAAGAGCGACTGACATCATCATTGGTGGTGGTATGGCGTATACTTTCATGAAAGCCCAGGGTGGACAGATCGGAACTTCGCTTTGCGAAGAAGACAGGCTGGATACTGCAAGAGAACTTTTAAAGAAAGCAGAAGCAAAAGGTGTATGCATTCATCTTCCGGCAGACTCTGTTATTGCCGATAAATTCGATGCAAATGCGGATGTTTCTTCAGCACTCAGCAAAGCGATCCCTGATGGATGGATGGGGCTGGATATTGGTACAATGGCGATCGATGCTTTCACCAATGTACTGCACAAATCAAAAACAATTCTCTGGAATGGACCTATGGGTGTATTCGAAATGGAGAAATTCCAGAAAGGAACAAAAGCCATTGCAGTTGCCGTTGCAGAAGCTACAGAGAAAGGTGCTTTCTCATTAGTAGGTGGTGGTGATAGTGTTGCTGCTGTTAACCAGTTTGGCTTTGCAGATAAAGTAAGCTATGTTTCTACAGGTGGTGGTGCCATGCTGGAATATTTCGAAGGAAAAGAGTTGCCGGGAATTGCAGCGATCAAACATTGATAATAAAGTCTGATCGCCCCGATCTGACTTTTATAAAAAAAAGGTGTTCTGTTATTAGAACACCTTTTTTCTGCCGTTACGTCAGTTCTATAGAGTTGGATGGTAGTTTGATTGTATATTTAAACTCATAAAACTTAACAAATGAAAAGCAGAGGTCTCATTATCGTTGCAATTATAGCTTTCATCGTGCTACTTGCAGGTTGTGGTGGTTGTAACACTTACAATAGTCTTATTGATAAAGATGAGAATGTAAAAAACAAGTGGGGTGCAGTTCAGTCACAATACCAAAGAAGAGCTGATCTTATTCCTAACCTGGTAAACACCGTAAAAGGCGAAGCAAGTTTTGAAAGAGGAACTTTAAATGACGTAGTGAACGCAAGAGCAAGAGCTACTCAGCTTACTGTAAATCCTGATGATCTTACTCCTGAAAAAGTACGTGAGTTTCAACAGGCACAGGGACAGCTTTCTCAAGCTTTAGGAAGATTACTGATGGTTACAGAAAACTATCCAAATCTAAGAGCGAATGAAGCATTCAGAAACCTGCAGGTACAGTTAGAAGGTACAGAGAACAGGATCACTGTTGCCAGAAACGATTATAACAATGCCGTTCAGGATTATAATGTTCGTGTTCGTCGTTTCCCTGCTAATATTTTTGCAGGAATGATGGGCTTTAGTCCTAAAACACCTTTCGAAGCTGATCCGGGAACAAGAAATGCTCCGAACGTTGATTTCGGAAATAATGTAGGAGGAAGTAACGGAAACAATGCAGGTGGAAATACAAACACCAATACCAGCTCTTCTAAAGATTCAATCAAATAATATTGAGCTTCTTATCAATCTTCAAAAAAAAAGAAAATGAGTTCTTCTCCGATCAGGAGAAAGAACTCATTGTTACTGCAATAAAATCCGCAGAACTAAGAACAAGTGGTGAGGTTAGAGTGTATGTCGAAAGCAAATGCGAATATGTAGATGCGATCGATAGAGCATTAGAGATATTTGCAGGGTTAAAGATGTACGAAACCGCAGATAGAAATGCAGTGCTGGTGTACATAGCTTTAAAAGATCATCAACTGGCGATCTTTGGAGATGAAGGTATTCATCAGAAAGTAGGAACACAGTTCTGGAATGCAGAAGTAGTAAAGATGCTACAACACTTCAATAAACAAAATTTTGCAGAGGGAATCGCAGAAGTAGTGAAAGATGTGGGAGAAGTATTGGTGCATCATTTCCCTTATGATAAGTCAACTGATAAAAATGAATTGCCAGACGATATAGTGTTTGGCGCCTGACGAATGAAGAATCTGCTTACAATAGTTTTTTTTCTTTTTGGTGCGGCAGTGTTTGCACAGGAACCGGTGAGAGTAATTCCGAAGCCACCTGCAGGATCGTTGATCTATGATGAAGGCAAAATATTAACGCCTGATCAAAGACAATTACTCGATCAGCAGTTGATCGCTTTGGATGATAGTACTTCCAACCAGGTAGGTGTAGCGATTATTCCTTCATTGAATGGAGGTAGTATAGAAGATGTTGCTGTTGAAACATTTCGAAGCTGGGGTCTTGGAACAAAGAAGAATAACAATGGGGTGTTGATCATTGTAGTTACAGAAGACCGAAGAATGCGTATCGAGGTTGGTTATGGTTTAGAAGGTGCTATCCCGGATGCAGTTGCTGGTAGCATTATTCGAAACGATATGACGCCTGCATTTAAAGAAGGAGATTACTATCATGGCCTGGTAAGAGCAGTTGAAAATATTGCACGAGCGGCATCTGGTGAGTATAAAATACCAAGAGAAAGAAACGATACATCCTCTCCTGTTGGCAGTAGCGGAGGATCAATATTAAAGTTCATTATCATAGCCATCGTTATACTGATATTCATAGGCAGAAGTGGTGGTGGTGGAGGAGGAAGACGCAGAGGCAGCGGTGGAGCTGATGTGCTTACAGGAATGATCCTTGGATCCATGTTAGGTGGCGGTCGCAGCAGTGGCGACGGTGGCTGGAGTGGAGGAGGTGGATTTGGTGGTGGCGGAGGAGGCTTCGGTGGATTTGGTGGTGGCGGAGGAGGCTTCGGTGGATTTGGTGGTGGAAGCTCTGGTGGTGGTGGTGCAAGTGGAAGCTGGTAACTAATCTAATGTCTGATTTGCTAATATGCTAAGGGATTAGGAATTGCTGAGTGAGAGAAGAATGTATCATGCTTTACGGCTTGATGCTGCCAATGTCGAATAGAATTGATGCAGTACAAGTGAGTGACACAACGGAAGTTTAATAGTAGTACTTCAGCTAAGTGCATAAAAAGAAAAGGAGAACAGTCGTTCTCCTTTTTTTATTTAACGAAGTCGATCCATACTTCGCACTAACTTTTCATCTTTCGATATTCCTCTTACAGCAAGAAATGCAAACACGGGTGCAAGAAATGCAAACACCGATGTAAGACTCAATGTTCCGGTGGTGAAATCTTTTGTTTTGATAAAAAGATATACGACTGCAAGTATCGCAATGATCAGCGAAACGATGGCGATGCGTAATTGCAATTTCCTGTTACCATATAAAAAGATCGATAACAGTGCAATAATGCCTGCCGCTGCGATAAGCAATAAACTGATAAAGTTGATCGCTGGTTGTACGTCAGCAGTGTCGCCGGTTAGTCCTAAGCCGGTAAGATTTCTCAGTACTACTTGGTCATTCAATAAAATATTACCGGTGTAGAAAGAGAATTTTAAACTAAGAAAAGCACATATTGCAGCAAGCAATAGCCAGAGTGATTGTATTCTTTGAATCATAAAATTAAGTTTATCAGTTTACAAGTTCAATTGTTCACAAGTTGTATTCGTGAACTCGTGAACTTTTGGAACAGGTGAACTATTGCCATTCAGGATACAGCGGAAACTGCTCCATAAATTTATTTACCTCTTTCTTTACTTCAGCGATCAGTGATTCATTGTCACTATTCATCAGCACACGATCAATTACATCAACTACAAATTGCATGTCTTTTTCTTTCATGCCTCTTGTGGTGATCGCTGCTACACCAAATCTTATACCCGAGGTAACGAAGGCACTTTTATCATCAAAAGGAACCATGTTCTTATTGGCTGTGATATCAGCAAGTCCCAATACATTCTCTGCTTTCTTACCACTGATGTTCTTATTGCGAAGATCGATCAGCATTAAATGATTATCGGTTCCACCACTGATGATCTGGTAGTCTTTTTCTACAAATGCTTTTGCCATAGCCTGTGCATTGCTTTGCACCTGTTTGGCATATACTGTAAATTCATCGGTAAGTATCTCACCAAACGCAACTGCTTTCGCAGCGATCACATGTTCTAAAGGCCCACCCTGTGTTCCTGGAAAAACAGCCATATCGATCAGGTGACTCATCATCCTTACATTTCCTTTCGGATCCGTTACACCAAACGGATTTTCAAAATCCTGTTTCATCATGATAATGCCACCACGAGGTCCACGCAATGTTTTGTGAGTGGTAGAAGTAACAAAATGACAATGCTCAAACGGAGAACTCAGCAAACCTTTAGCGATCAATCCTGCCGGATGTGCAATGTCAGCCATTACAAAAGCGCCAACTTCATCAGCCACTTTGCGAATTCTTGCATAGTCAATATCACGGCTGTAAGCAGAAGCACCGCAAATGATTAGTTTTGGTTTTACTTCTCTTGCTTTTGCTTCCAGCATGTCATAATCGATCAATCCCGTTTCTTTCACCACACCATAGAAATGTGGGTTATACAACTTACCACTAAAGTTTACCGGCGAACCATGGGTTAAATGTCCACCCATGCTCAGGTCAAGACCCAAAATATCATCTCCCGGTTTCAAAATCGCCAGCATCAAAGCTGCATTAGCCTGTGCACCGCTGTGAGGTTGTACATTGGCATATTCAACATTAAAGATCTGCTTCAAACGGTCAATAGCAAGTTGTTCAGTCTTGTCTACTACTTCACAACCACCGTAATATCTTCTGCCGGGATAACCTTCAGCATATTTGTTGGTCATCACGTTACCCATAGCCTGCATCACCTGGAGACTGGTGAAATTTTCAGAAGCAATGAGCTCAATACCTCTGCGTTGACGGTGCAGTTCTTCTTTGATGATATCAAAAACCAGTGTATCTCTTTGCATGAATGTTAGTTGTGCAGCAAAAGTACTTGGAAACGGCTAAAAAGGTATGGTGGAATTTTGTTTAGCCAGCTGTTGGATCGCTGTTCATCGTCTCTTGTGTCACTCACTTGTACGTTCAGAACTTTGCTCATCTACTAAGTATCGCAAAGAACGCTGAGTTTTTTCGCAAAGATGGCAAAGCATCTTAGCGAACTTTGCGTATTTCTTTGTGCTCTTTGCGATACTTACCTGCTGAAAAGAGAAATCTTCAGTACAAGAGTGCGACGCAACCAAGTTCAATGCTTGTTCTAAAGCTGGTCTCCAACTTTATCTTTCCCACAACACCCGCTTAACTTTCGTTTGGCAGTACCACTTATAGATAATTCATTACTTTCACACCCTGTTTTTGAGCAATAGTTCTGAGGCTGAACGACTTGAGGCGACAAGCAAAACGATTCAATCCATGAAAGCAATCATTCCTGTGGCTGGTGCCGGTACCAAGCTCAGACCACATACTTATACTCAACCTAAGGCATTGATACCAATAGCCGGGAAAACGATTCTTAGTTTCATCGTTGACCAGTTACGAGATGCCGGGATCAATGAATTTATTTTTATTGTAGGTTATCTTGGAGAAAAGATCCAGGATTATGTGAAAACCACCTATCCCGATCTTACTACTCATTTCGTTTACCAGAACGAAAGACAAGGAACCGGTCATGCTGTAGAACTTACCAGAAACCTTGTAGGTGATGAAGAAGTATTCGTTGCATTGGGTGATACCATTTGTGAGTACGATGTAAAAGAAGTAGTGAACAGTCCATACAGCATGCTTGGCGTGAAGAAAGTAGACGACCCACGAAACTTTGGTGTAGCAGAAATTGACGACGAAGGTGCGATTGAACATGTAGTAGAAAAACCTGCGATCCCTAAGAGTAATATGGCGTTGGTGGGTTTGTATAAAATCAAAGAAACACACTTCTTATACGAATGCCTGCATCATATATTCGAAGAAGACATCAAAAGTCACGGTGAGTACAACCTCACCGATGCTTTGGAGTGTATGATCAGCCGTGGCGCAGAATTCAAACCTTTCAAAGTAAAGAACTGGTTCGACTGCGGTAAAAGAGAAACGCTGCTTACTACAAATGCTTTGTTGCTGAAGAAGAATGGCGGCAACATTAAAGACGGTCACGAATTTAAAGACACGATCATCATACCTCCGGTGAGTATTGCTCCGGGTTGTAACATCAGCAATTCCATTATTGGTCCGCATGTAACCATTGGTGCCAATACGGTTGTGCAACATTCCATCATCAGGGATAGTATCATCGGTTCTTATACCAATCTTTATGAAGTGGTATTGGATAATTCTTTGATCGGTAGCGATGCTTCCGTTCGTGGTTTAAGCCGTAGCCTCAACATCGGTGATAATACAGAGATCGACTTTGGTTAATCTTTAGATAGAAAGTAGATTTCCTTTTCTCATCTATTTCTCAGAAATTGAGGAATAAACCATTGTATGCGTTTCATATTTTCTATAGCACTTGTTTTCTTATCGTTTATTTCGTTTGCACAGAATAATACTTACTACATGCTGGCAGGTAGTTATTCGAATGATGGTATATCTGTTTATCGCTTTAATGCACAAAGAGGCATCACCACGTTTGTAAAAAAGGTGAGTGATGCTCCCAACGTTTCATACATGGTGGTTTCGCCCAACCAGAAATTTGTGTATGCTGTGAATGAGACAGCCGGCAAACCCGAGATCAGTGCATTTTCGTTCGACAAAACAAAAGGTGAATTGAAACTGCTGAACAAACAAGCTGCGAATGATGGTCCTTGTTATATCACCATTGATTCTACAGGAAAATTTATTGTGATCGCTGAATATGGAAATGGAAGTCTTAGTGTATACAAAACAAATGCGGATGGATCCCTTTCACCAAAAGTGCAAACCATTACACATGAAGGATATGGAATTGTATATGAAAGGCAGGACAAAAGTCATGTACACTCGGTAGTGTTTTCGCCTGATCAGAAATATTTGTTTGCTGCAGACCTGGGTAACGATCGTTTGTATCAATACAACTTCGATAAGAATGCTGCCGAACCTTTATCACCTGCAGAAACGCCGTTCTATACAGTAACAGATGGTTCTGGTCCAAGACTGTTTATGTTTCATCCCAATGGAAAAACTGCTTACCTGGTGAATGAATTAACAGGTGACGTGATCGTTTATAATTACAATAATGGTCAGTTGCAGGAGATACAAATCATTGCTTCAGCTACTGCCGGAGGTAAATACGAACAGGGAAGTGCCGATATACACATCACGCCGAATGCTAAGTTCTTGTATGTTTCTAACAGGGGCATATCAAATAATGTAGCTGTATTCTCTATCACAGCTGAAGGCAAACTGAATAGAACAGGAGAAAAAGCAGTAAATGCACATCCGAGAGGTTTTAATATTGATCCTACGGGAAAGTTTGTTGTTGTAGCCAGCAGGGATCAGAACACGATACAGGTGTTTTCCATCAATCCCAATTTTGGTTTGTTAGAAGAAGTGGGGCAGGCTGTTTCAATTGATAAGCCGGTGTTTTTGATAATGCTTCCGGCTAAGTAATCAGATACGTTTTCTCCAGGCTTCTTTTTGCTTATTGTGCTTTAATGCAAGTACCAATACTGCATCTTTTTTAATGGTATAAATTATTGAGTAAGGAAAATTTTTAAGTGGGATTCTTCTGATCTGCCTGCTTTTGATCAACACAAAATAATGCGAAGGTGTTGCTTTTAAAGTCGAGTAAGTTTCGAATAGATCTTCTTTGAAATGAGTGAATGTTTCATGTGATACATCTTGGTAAAATGATGCTGCTTTGATCACATCATCTGAAACCAGCGGATGAAATTCCAGCTTATGCATCTTTATCCAACTGTTCGATAGACTTTAAATGTTCCTGCTCCGAGATTGTCTTCACATTCCCGGAATTTATATCATCAAGCCTTGAGTTGATTTCCTGAACCTCTTCTTCCAATAAATTATTTTCTTCCAGCTCCTCTTGTAAGGCATAATAAAGCTTGAGCTTCTCTTCTGAAGAAAGTTTCATCACGTCTTTAATGATATTGTTGTTCATGATTCTTCCTTTTCTTAAAGTTAGCACTTAATATTGAGCTTGTAATTGTAACAGAAATGCAAAGTTTCTCTAATCGTATCACGCAACTCTTCCATATCGAATACCCGATCATCCAGGCCGGAATGATCTGGACCTCCGGCTGGAAACTGGCTTCGGCTGTATCTAATGCAGGTGGACTGGGTTTGATCGGAAGCGGAAGTATGTATCCTGACGTACTTCGGGAACATATTCAAAAATGTAAAAAGGCGACATCAAAACCTTTTGGTGTGAACGTGCCTTTACTGTATCCCGATATTGAACAACACATACAGATCATCATCGAAGAAAAAGTCCCCATCGTTTTTACCAGTGCAGGAAATCCCAAAACATGGACAGCTAAACTCAAAGAACAGGGTATTGTCGTGGTGCACGTGGTGAGTAGCAGCAAGTTTGCCAAAAAATCAGAAGAAGCCGGTTGCGATGCTGTTGTAGCAGAAGGTTTTGAAGCTGGTGGACATAACGGGCGAGAAGAGACCACCACTTTCGTATTGATCCCTGCTGTTCGGCAGGCTGTAAATATTCCTGTGATTGCTGCTGGCGGCATTGCTACAGGCCGGCAAATGTTTGCTGCCATGGCTTTGGGTGCCGATGGTGTGCAGGTAGGCAGTCGATTTGTTTGTACACCCGAAGCATCTAATCATCAATCATTTAAAGATGCAATCATCCATTCTAATGAAGGCGATACCATGCTCAGCATGAAGAAAACGGTTCCTGTTCGATTGTTGAAGAATCATTTTTTTGAAGAAGTAAAAAACCTGGAAGACAAAGGTGCCTCTGCAGAAG
Source organism: Chitinophagaceae bacterium (assembly GCA_024508725.1). Classification (GTDB taxonomy): domain Bacteria; phylum Bacteroidota; class Bacteroidia; order Chitinophagales; family Chitinophagaceae; genus JAEZDC01. The sequence continues at coordinate 1,574,081 of JANINS010000003.1, forward strand.
ATCTAAACCGTTTACTAGGTAGAGGCAGGGCAAAAAAAGGAATGTTTGAAGGTGATCTCGATAATGGCGAACTGGAAATTGGCCAGGTGAGTGCTTTAATAAAAGAGATCAAGCCAGCAGCAGACGTTGTTGCAGAAATATGGCGTGATTTTACACAAGCGGTGCAGCATCCTTTTTAATGTTGGAATCTTCTAACATTAATTAACTTCAACGTCGACTTTCGTAGTTAAGAAATGTTTTACTTTTAGTATCTCAAACCAGACTGACATGAAAAAACTCCTTATTGCCGCAATCTTCACGCTGGGTGCTCAACTAAGTTTTGCATCTGCAGGTAATAATGCTGCACCATCAAGTACTACAACCTGTGTTTCAGGAACAGTAGTAGATGCCAGTACAAAAAAGCCTTTGGCTGATGTAACGGTAATTGCAGTAACCGCTAATTCTAAAAGTGAAGTGGTAACTACGAATGCACAAGGTCAGTTCAAGATATCTTCTCTTGCACAGGGAACGTATACTATCAAGCTTTCTAAAGATGATTATAAGAACCAGGAGAAGAAAGATGTGGTGGTAAAACCTGAGAATAGTACTAAGATCACTGTTGAAATGGTTGCAGAAACTTTAGAAACCAACAGCCACAGAAGCTGGTGGGATAAATATGACCTATACTTATAACATTGTTTTCTACTCTTTGCTAAGTGCTGGCTTCGGTCGGCACTTTTTATTTTAAAAAAATAGGAGCTGCTGGAAAGCAGCTCCCGGAAGGTTAAGCTACTGTCTCACTGACTAATTCTTTTGATTTTAGCAGCATAGCGTCATCGTAAAACTCAACCTTACCTATAGCTACGTCGTACATTGCTCCAACAATTGCGATCTCTCCGTTCTCCACCATTTCTCTCAGGATAGGACTTTCCTCCATGATCCTTTGTACGTTCATGTGAACATTAATATCAGCTACATTCTCAACAAATGAAGGGTTATAAGAATTCCTGTTTTGTGTGGTAGTTGTTTCCTGTTCAATCGCAGGTTCTATTCTTTTTAATAACGTAGTCAGGTTTCCCATTTTAACTGAATCACATGCACCTTTAATAGCACCACATTTTGTATGGCCCAGCACAACGATGATCTTTGCTCCGGCAACCTTGCATCCGAATTCCATACTGCCAAGAATGTCTTCGTTCACTACGTTACCTGCAATACGTACACTGAAAATATCACCCAGTCCCTGGTCAAAAACCAGCTCTGCAGATGTTCTGCTATCGATACAACTTAATACAACGGCAAACGGGAATTGTCCATCACGGGTTTCATTCACCTGCTGTAACAGGTTCCTGTTCACTTTCAGGTTTTTTAGAAATCTTTCGTTACCGTCTTTCAGTATCTGTAAAGCCTGTACCGGACTAAGTTGTTGTTGCAATTCTTTATTAAAAGTTCTCATTGTTATTTGTTTTAGTGGTGAATTGATTAAGCGGTGTTTTGTAAACGGGTTGTGTTCTTAAATTTTCTTATGTCCATCTTTTCCGACTGAACATTGTGGCTGTTGTCAATACCATATTTTGGTCTGAAGCCGGAAAGGATACAGTTAATATTCATCTGCGGTGCTTTCAGATCATTGAATTCACGGATCAGCTCCAGTACATCATAATCGATGTATTTCGTTTCTGTTGCATCTATTATTACCGTTGTGTTCTCCGGAAGATGATCGAGTGTTCTTTTGATGCTGGCTTTGTTTAAGAATGAAACTTCTTCAGAAAGATGGATCTTGATGATCTCTCCTTCATGATGATCTTCTTTATGGAAGTAATAAGAATTCTTCATGTTGCCGTAGAGCAATGCCAGGATGCTTGCAGCAAGTCCAAGCGCTACACCAGTAAGTAGATCGGTAAATACCACGGCAACAACAGTGATCATAAATGGAACCCACTGGTATTTACCATTACCAAACATCTCTTTGAAGATGGAGATCTTGGCAAGCTTATAACCTGTTAATAACAACACAGCAGCCAAAGCACCGAGAGGGATCATATTTAAAATACCTGGAATGAACAGTGTACACAACAATATCAGCACACCATGCAAAATCGCAGACATTTTAGACTTTGCTCCTGCATTTAAGTTGGCACTGCTCCTTACGATCACACTGGTAATAGGTAATCCTCCGATCAATCCTGAAACGATATTACCTACACCCTGTGCTTTTAATTCCCGGTTGTTAGATGTATTTCTGCGTTGCGGATCAAGTTTATCTACCGCTTCAATACACAACAATGTTTCAATCGATGCCACGATCGCAATGGTAAAAGCAACAACGATCACGTCCTGGTTGATCTTACTAAAATCAGGAAAGATGAACAGGTTGGTAAACTCGCCAAAACTATTGGCCACCGGCACCTGCACAAGGTGATCTCCTGTTATGGCAAACTGTGGAGCAACTGCAAGAAACAATTGGTTGAGAAGTATGCTCACCACCACAACAGCCAAAGCTCCCGGTACTACTTTAAACTTTTTCATGAAAGGTTTTTCCCAGGAGATCAGTATCAACAACGAAATGATCGTTATAATGGTTACGCCTACATGAATATTGGTTAGCGGGGCAATAAGTGCTGAAAGTGTATTGTTACCATCAGATTGCAGAAAGTCTAGCTGACCTTCATACGTTTTATCATAACCAAATGCATGTGGTATTTGCTTTAATATGATGATGATACCGATGGCCGTCAACATTCCTTTAATAACATTACCCGGGATGTAATTAGAAATGAAACCTGCTTTTATAAAGCCTAACAACAATTGAATAACGCCGGCCAAAACAACGGCAACAAGAAAGATTTCGAATGTTCCAAGCTTTGTGATCGATGTTAATACAACCGCTGTTAAACCGGCCGCTGGTCCGCTAACACTCAATTGTGAATTACTCAGCAAACCAATTACGATACCACCTACAATACCTGCAATAAGTCCTGAAAAGAAAGGAGCCCCTGATGCCAATGCAATACCCAAACACAGCGGTACTGCCACTAAGAATACAACAATACTCGACGGTATATCGTTTTTAAGAGTTGCGAATGCAGATCTCTTCATAAGATTATGTTTTAAAGTGAACAATAAACGATGGTCTATCGATGAGTATATCATCGACGGATCCTTTAACGGATATTATCCCACTTTCGGAGGCATCAGCGGAATGCCTGCATAACCTTTGGAGAGATTCATCTGTTGATGAAGATGTGCGGCGTTGATTTGTGCAGAAAGATATTTACTACCCAGTTCAAGATTACCAAGACAATCATCCTTGGTAAAATACTTCGCCTTTGACTGAGGTTTCTCGTCATGTGTTTCTTCTTCCGGCGAAAGAGTAGTAAGTGCATTGAATTTGAAAGCAAGATAGCCATGTGCTATAGGACCTATAGCCATGAACACGATCATTACCATTGTAAGAATTCTTGCCATCGGTCGCAAAAATAATAAAACCTGTGGTTGTAACATCAAATATAAAATCCTAAAAAAATTATAAGGAATGTATTAAGTTATGTGCTTCAGTTCGTTCAGGATTAAACAAAATACGGCCAAAAGAAAAAGCACCAACGTTAAGGTAGGTGCTTCTGATCTTTGAGTAATAGCGATTAAAATAAGAACAATCTCGATCCACCTACTTTCTTATTCATATTGCCAAACGGACGAATGTTGTAAGTGAATGTGGCAAGAAAATATTGCCCCAATACATTTTGACTTTGCGTGGTAACAACATTCCTGTTGGCCGATGTCCATACATTATTGGTGCGGTTAAGAATATCGTAGATCGCAAACTTCAGTACGGCTGCTTCACTCTTCAGCATGGTGAAGTTGATGGCTGCATTCCATCGCACCGCATCTTTGGGTAATCCATCAGGAATGTTACCGTTGTAACTGTATTGCAGGTTGGTTTCCCATATCACATGTTTAGGCACACGAACAACGAACTCTGTTTCTAAATTGTGTTGCAATACTTCCAGCTTTTTAAAAGTACTGGTTGTGTATTGTGTAAAGTTGTAGCCCAGGCTATAGCTTGGATTCCATTCAAACTTATCATTCCAGTTCAGGTTAAACCCGGTCCATTGATTTACATTATACGTACTCTGGAAAGTAGTAACACCATTGTATAAAAGTTTGTTCCGGGTATAACCATACCATGCTCCGAAATTGTAAGAGAAAGTAAACTTCTGGTTGTTCTTATACTGCCTGTTGATGTTGTAGTTCATCCAGAAATTACGTGTGCCGTCAGCGTTGATGGGATAAGTTGTTTGTACACCTTTCTCGTCTACCGTAATGCTTTGCACAATATCATTCCTTGTAAAACTACCACCGGTACCTAGCCAGATATTGAGGTTTTTCTTTTGATTGTTCAGGTTGTAGTTGATGTTGAAGTTGTGACGTTCAGATGGTAACAGGTTAGGATTTCCTTTTACGATATTGTAAGGATTCGTATTGTCTGTTACAGGTATCAGATAAGTGAATGAGGGAAGATTAATGCCTTTGTCGTAATAAAAATTGAATGTTTTATATACCACCGCAAATCCCGGCAGCAGGTTAAATTGTTCCTGTTTGATAGGGCTTGCCACATTGGCAACATAGTTATCGATCTTTTGCCACAATCCTCTGATCGTTGGCGTAATGGTAAGATCTTTTAGTTTCCATTCTAACCCGATGTTTGAATTGGATCGGTGACTTTCTCTTTCAAACCTGCTGCTCAGTAAAGGATTCAGTTTGTCAAACACTGCAGGTGAACTTGGGTTGAATGTATTGATGCCGTTGAACAATTTACCGTATTCATACCTTGTACCGATCCGCAGTGTTAGTTGCTTGCTGATCGGTTCACTGTAAGTAGCATTGAAATAAGCATCTGTTCTTGGTATCCTTTCCAGTCTTAATTGCTCCAATGCACTGTCGTAAGGGCTTGGATTGATGTAGTGGATGTCTGCATCCGTTGCATAGTTATTAAAACGATTGTTTACATCCAATCCATGAGCAAAGTTCCATCTGCGGCCTTTCTTCGTCCACGACAGCCGGCTTATCGACAATGAATGTTTGTAGTAAAAAGTCTTGGCATCATTCTGCTGAAAGATATCGCCATAGCTCAAACCACCCAGCTTGTTGTGTTCACTGCTGATCTTACTGATCCTGTCTTCATCCTGTATGCCGATGGTATAGCTTGCATTGAAAAGAATATTAGTAACAGAATCCGGCTTTAGTCTTAACCCTGTACCGATGTTGTGTGAATGAGTGATCACATCACCGGTAAGCAAGGTGTTGTTGGTGATCACCGTATCCTGCTTATACTGGCTCACTTTTGTTTTTACTTCCCGGTCGATATTGATGTCGCCAAAAAAATATTGCAGAAAGAAAGAACGTTTAAGGTTAGGTGCATGGTTAATGTTGATGCCGGCACCACGGCTTGTAGAGATACCCCCGTAATTTTGTATACCTCCAAAGCTCACACCGTTAATAGAGATACCGCTGCCCGATCCATTGGTCCAGATGCTGGTGCTCCTGCCACCCATGTTAGAGCTGCTCCTGTCTAAACCGCCTGCCTGCAACAGTTCAGAATATCCAAATCCCGGTTTGTTTAAATTGTTGCCATAAGCCAGCACACTCACCTGGAAAGTGTCCCGGTAAATATTAGCGATGCCACCCATTTCCCACCTGTTCTCTGTTCCGCCACCGGCATATAGCTTTCCAAACCATCCTTTCTTCACACCTTTCTTCAGCGTGATGTTGATCACCTTTCCAACATTGTTGGGATTATCATCACCCCTGCGTTGCATTTCTTCTTTATCGTCTGTCACCTGCACTTTGTCTATCACGTTAGCCGGAAGATTTCGTGTAGCCATCTTGGGATCATCGCCAAAGAAACTTTTACCATCAACGGTTATCCTGTTCACCGGCTTGCCGCCAACAACAATGTTTCCATCCTTATCTACCTGTACACCGGGTAACTTTTTTAAAAGATCTTCTACCAGTGCATTGGGCAATGTTTTAAAAGCCGAGGCATTGAACTCAACGGTATCTTTCTTCACCACCACCGGCGGACGTTCGGCGATAACAATAATATCATCCAGTTGTTTGGATGTGGGGTTGAGGCTGATGGTATCGAAAAGAAAATTCTCCTGCCCTGCACGAAGGGTGAACTCTTTTCTATAAGCCTCAAAACCCGTATAGGTTACCAGGAAACGCAACGCAATATTCAAAGGAAGGTTAGGCACTTTGAACACACCTTCGGGATTGCTGAGCCGGTAAGTGATGATGGAAGTGTCTGCAGCTTTAAATACAGTTACGGTAGCAAAGGGCAAAGGTTTTTTGCTGCTGTCTGTAAGCACACCCGAAATACTTCCCTGCTGTGCCTGGGAAACCATAAAACAAACAGCCAGAACAAAGGTTATGATCGACGCTTTTCTCATACGTATTGGTTTACGAATTGCTTCGTAAAGCGAATATAAGTGAGGTTCGTTAATATGCAGAAAGCATTGCGGTTTTTTTAGACGAGTGGTGAATATGGAATACAAATGGAGAGCGGCAAGTGATCCTGGCAACCCTTTCACATAATGAAGCATCGTTCTCTCGTTAGTTTATCTAAGTTGATATTAAAGCAGACGGCTTGGTGCATATCCAAAATGCTTTTGTTGATCATCGGGCAATGTAAAGTCACGCAAAGTGAAGGATTTAGCTTTGATAGCGTTAGAACTGGCAGTAGAGGGCAGGCTGGTTGAGCTGCTGAAACGTTGAACGCAAAGAACGCAAAGGGTTCTTTACTGCGTAAAGAAGAGGGGATGACAGTTGGCAGTTGACAGAAGAAAGTGGAGCAGGACATGGGGTGTTACAAGAAAAATGCTTTTGTTGATCACCGGGCAATGTAATGTCACGCAAAGTGAATGAGTGAACGTTGATGTCGTTAGAACTGGCAGGGAGGGCAGGCTGGTTGAGTTGCTGAAACGTTGAACGCAAAGAACGCAAAGGATTCTTTACTGCGTAAAGAATAGTGGATGACAGTTGGCAGTTGACAGGATAGCAGGACATGGGGTGTTACAAGAAAATGCTTTTGTTGATCACCGGGCAATGCAGTGTCACGCAAAGTGAAGGATTGAACGTTGATGGCTTGGGAACTTGCAGGAGAGGGGCAGGATGTCGAAGTGGTGAGGGGTTGATCGCAAAGAACGCAGAGAGTTTTTGCGATCACCTGCGGTGATCCCGGAATTTGAAATAATGTATCTATCTGTAAGGCAGTATCAACAAACCCCTTCGCTGAGATCTACACTACTCATTCATCAACCGCTCATTAAACATTACGAGCAGTTTAAAAAGATCAGCGTAATCGGTAAAAGGTAGGGTAGCAGACTTGTCAAACACATCATGATAGGCTTTGATGCCACCAAGCGTGTAAATGAAGAACGCAGGAACGCCCTTCTCCGTAAACCAATAATGATCACTGTTTGCAGCTTTGCCTCTTGCATTCACTGCAACCAATAAATTGTTCTGCTTATTCAGGTCCACCAATGCATCAAACTCTTTCTTGTATTCTGTTGCATTTACTACAGTGATCCCTTCATCGCCTGTACCAACAAGATCAAGATTTACCAGGAACTTTACCTGCTTCAATTTAAAAAGCGGGTGTTCGGTAAAATATTTAGAACCCACTAATCCGATCTCTTCACCGGCAAAAGCAAGAAATACGATTGAATATTTCTGTGGATGCGCCGCATAATACTTTGCCAGGTTCAGCAACATCGAGGTTCCACTGGCATTATCGTTTGCACCGGGAAAGTATGTTCTGTCTCCCATACCACCTAAATGATCGTAATGTGCAGTGATCACAATAAACGAATCAGGATACTTCGTTCCTTGTATCATCCCCGCAATATTCACAGCCTTATAATCCTTTACAAACTTATTCTCAATGTTCACCTTTATAAAAGAAGGAACACCGGAGATGCTTTTCTTATCTACCTGTATCGCTGTATAGTCTGCTTCTTCAGGCGCTGGCGACCACGTCAACTTATCTTCCAGTTGGATGATGATCCTGTTCTTCACATCAATAAACGAGGTGCTGTCTTTCTGCTGCAAACTTCCTTTTCCTTTTGCATGCGTACTTTCGCCGGAGACAATAAAATCAACACCGGGAATAAGGTCTTTACCATTAATGTTAACCTCCATCTTACCGGGAAACGTATTTACAGGATAACTCAAGTCTTGAAAATAACTGCTACCGTTCACAGGTACTATTCCAAAAGACTTCATCTCTCCCGCAATGAGATCTGCTGCTTTCTTCATCCCGTCGTTTGTATAGCCTCTCCCCCAGAAAAATGGAGAAGTAAGGGTATCAACGATCTTCCGGGCATAAGGCATGTCTTGCGAAAAACAAGATACCGTAACAGCACAAAATAATATCAGGAGTAATGTTCTCATAGCAGTTCAGTAAAAACCAAGTTAGTTAAAAAGAGAATAGGTTTTTTGTTCCGGCAAGGTTTCTATTCCTCATTTGATCTGTAGTACTTTGCTTGTTGATTCCTTTTTAGTTTCTATGTCCGGAAGCAGAAGGATAACTAACGCTATTATCAGCAAGTGTTATGACAGGTCCTGAATATACGGCTCCCCCTGCAGTGAAGGTCCACTTAACCTGGCCACTTGCCACTTCATAACAGTACATCGTTCCGTTCGCCGATCCGGCATAAGCCAACTGGCTTGCAGCAGTAACATTTGCAGCCCCCAAACCACTAACGATAGGGCTGTTGGTAGTCCACTTAAGGGTGCCATCGGAAGTATTGATCGCATAGATGCGACCCTCATTGGTACCTGATAAAACAAAACCATCATGCACCAGCGGAGCAGAGAAAAAGCCCAAACCATTTAAGCCATTCGAAACTGAATTGTATACCCATTTGGGAGTTAATGTGGATATGTCTAATGCGATGAGTTGCGTACCTGCAGAAACATATGCGGTATTATTGTCTATGGTAACTTCATTAGAGGAACCGATTTGGCCAGACTGGTAAGATTTTACAACTGCGCCTGTTGTTGCATCAAGCACCATTAGCTTTGCGCCTTCGCTCCCAGTATATAACAGTCCGTTGTGCACTGCTGCACCTGCATGTACTATCCCTGTATTCGTTTGTTTCCATGCTAATGCACCATTTGATTTGTTAACGGCATAAGCTCCCGATTGAAGCCCTCCTACATAAACCAGGTTACCCGAAACAGTTGGACTAGTATTGTTGAATATGCCTTGTACTGCCTGCCAGATCACAGTGCCAGTGTTTGCATTAAGTGCGGAAATTGTTGCAGCAGGAAATCCATAAGCAGATGTACTTACATAAACAACACCGTTTTCTACATAAGGAGAGGTATTTATATTGCTGTTGAAAGTCTTTTGCCATACCAATGCACCAGTATTCATGTTCAGGCAATAGGTCGAGGCATCATTACTTCCCATATATACTTTGCCATCATAAATCGCTGCACTCCCCGATACATTCCCACCGGTTTTATATTTCCAGCGCAGCCTACCTGTAGTTGCATCAAGACAGTAGATATAAGTGTCTGCGCTGCCAAAAAACATATACACATTTCTTCTTACGATTAAAGTGTAGGTCCTTGTACTGCCATCCGCTGCAGTAACAATAAAACTGGTTGGATTATTTAACGATATCTGAGTGCCCGAAGCAGGAGATATGTTAACACCGGTATGCTGAACCGTCATAATTCCATTGGCAAGCATGGTATTAACAAAGATCGTGTCATTGGAAATGGTAGCCTGTATGTCGCTTACAATTCCCGGGTTATCGGCAACACGAAAAACAAAACTTGTTATCTCCTTGCTTACCGAGAGACTTCGAACATTAACAACGTACGTACGAGTACTGCCATTGTTAGCTGTTACGGTGTAATGGACAGGATTATTGAAATTTTGTGCTACTCCACTTGTTGGGCTAATGGAAACACCTTGAAAACTAATCGTGGGGACAAGGCTGTTGAGCGATACAGTTGATGATAGATTAATCTTTATGGTATCTCCCTCAATCAAGCCATTCACATCTGATGTTAGAGATGGATTATCACTAGCTTTAAAAGAGAAAAAGGTTATTGCCTTGAGGATGGGTTGGCTGGTCGGCTTTTTTTTGCAACTCACCGCCAGTAGAATAAACAGTGGAATTAAGAATCGCATATAATGCAATGTAAAAAAAGATTCCTTTTAGTCAGGTTGCTTTTTGTCACAGCATAGATTTCTGCTTTTGTCCATTGTGCAATAGCATGCTCCTGCATTGCGTATACATCTATTGTAACCTTCCTTTTGTGGGTTGCCTGACCAATCATTATTTTCCAGCCCGTTGTTAGCGTTACGCCACCCTTGTTGTGTTTTGTGACCAACAGGTTTTATGGTGAGAACACCAACAAATGCAATACGCTAGCAAAGGCGGAAAGGACCAACGAGGTTCGTATTGCTTTCTTACCGGGTTATCTTGATAAAGCGGTAATACAAAGGATCATGATTGTTACCATGTAACGCAAGAATATAACCTCCCGAGGCAAACCTGCTTACATCTATAGCAACCTTCGATTGACCCGCAAGTGCAATTGTGGTAGTCATCTGCTTTCCATCGGCACTATATATCCATGCATATTTCCATTGAGATGCCGCGTCTAGCCCATCAACAAACAATATATCCCAAGCAGGGTTGGGATATAACCGGATAAATACAGGATTAGCAACTGTGATACCTGTATCCTTAACCTGGAACGATAATATATTACTTACAACATTTACCGGCACGGCACAGCTGGCATTACTGCTAAGCAATGCCTGTAACTTATCACCGTCTTTCCGCGGTTGATAAAAGATAGAACTGTTGGCAGCACCTGCAATAACCTGCCAGTTATGCAATGCTGTACTGTCTTGCCAGGTGATAATGGGTGAAGAGCCTCCGTTAATAATAGTGGCAGTGACGGTTGTTGTTTGTCCCTGGTTAACCATTATACTGCCGGAGATATTTACCTGCGGAATTGCTGTAGCAGTCACTTTATAAACAGAGTCAGTTTGACTGTTGCCGCCAGCAGCGAGAAATTTTACTGAAACGGTATGATTCCCTGCAGGGGTTACTCCATTTAAAAAATAAGTAAAACTGCTGTCAGCTGCGTTGTATGGAACAGCGGTTCCATCTACTAACACCTGTACACCGGCACCGGTTGGTGGGTTATCAACTTTGCCTTTGGCAGACGCAGAATGTGTACACTTATCATTTACTTGTAACACGATTGGCTTGGGAGGTGGAATGATGGATGCCAGCGAAATGTATATATCTGCATAGTCGGCAGTATGGCGATTATCCTGCCATACCACAACAGCACCACCTTTTCCATCAGCGATCACATCGCCATTCAATAGTTGATTATCTAAGCTGCTTATGATCTGTGCATCGGGTGCTGTGCTTACAGCGATCCCGTTGGTGGTCCAGGACATCGTACCGTTAGCCGCAACATGTTGCTTAAAAATATCAATATTAGGACTGGTACCCTGGCTCCAGAAAAAATAAAAGCCATTACTTGTATCAGCCATAATAAAGGGAGCACCAATATCAAAAGTGGTGGGTCGGCTAACAACCGGTACCCCGTTATTATTCCATACTACAGTTCCTGCAGCAGATAATTTTTGTACGTAGATGGAAGAGCCATTATTACGGAAATCGCTCCAGCCAATGATCACATTATTCAGTTTATCTGTAGCCATATTTGGAACAGCCTGGATGCCAGTGCTGGTACAAACAGCCACACCTCCGGCAGTCCATAGGGAGTTACCGCCTCCATCAATGTGTTGCACAAAAATGTCTGTTTCATTAGCAGATGGGCTGCTGTTTCTAAAGTCTTGCCAGGCCAGGTAAGCCCCACCGGTATTATCGCTTTCCAGTCTTATCTGTATTTGATCGTAAGCGATGGTGCAAACGGCTATGCCATTACTGGCCCATACATTGGCACCGGCAGAATTGATTCTTTGTGCATATACATCCGCCACCGTAGCATTATTTCTGAAATCCTGCCATGAAATGATGGCGCCACCGGTTCCATCGCTTACGATCTTGGGTATGTCTTGCCTGTTGATAGCATTACATACCATAACGCCGTTACTGGCCCATTGAATATTGCCTTGATGATTGATGCGTTGAGCCACAATGTCGGTTTGCAAGCCCCCGGAAGCAGATCTCCATGCAGTTATGATGGCACCACCAGAACCATCGGCAATCATTTCCGGGCCAAGCTCATCCCTGAAATCGTTTAGTACGGCAACTCCGTTATTTGCCCAGGCAACAGAGCCATCTGCATTTATTCGTTGGGCATATACATCCCAGTTGCTGAATCCGCCTCTTTGATCTTGCCAGGTGATAATAGCACCGCCGGCACCATCTTCAATAATCTTTGGCCAATATTGGAAATTAACCGCATTGCATATAACCACTGGAGAAGGCCATAACCTTTGCCCACTGGCCGAAATACGCTGGGCATAGATTTCGGTGCCATAAATGCCTACATGTCCTCTCATCCAGGTTATATAAAAGCCTCCTGTGCCATCACTGGCAATGGCGGGGTTACTGCTCGACTTATTGATTCCCGAATCTACAGGCGTATTTTTGGTTGGCATCATAATTCCATTGAGAAAAGCATGGTGAAAATGTGAAGGATAAAAAAACGATCAGGGCTAACACGATAACTCCCGGCAAATACCGCATAAACAAATCAGGTTAATTATTCAAATATAAGCCCCCGAAATGTTCCCGCCGTTGTTGGTGTTCCGCCGCCCTTGCTGTGTCTTGTGACCAATAAGATTCTTCACCAGGATGTTAAGCAATAACGATTACTGGCAGAAATCCTCAACCCTTTGTTGATGACAACACACCAAAGGCGAAAGGCTAGATGAAAGTGTCGCGGCCCTTGTTGAGTCTTGTAACCAAGGTTCTTCAGCAGGATGTTAAGCAATAACGATTCCCGCCGTTGTTGGTGTTCCGCCGCCCTTGTTGTGTCTTGTGACCAACAAGGTTCTTCAAAGGCGAAAACCAATAAGCGAAGTCAGCAGGCTGAGATTAAAAGTAGCTTATCTGCACCATAGCTGTAACATGATTGCATGGTGCCCCCTGTTGTGTTGTTCAGAAAAAAACTGTACACATCGTCCCGGACAATGTTTGCAATGTCAAAGGTTTCGTTTTAATCCGAACACCCACCGCCAGAATATTTATGAAAAAAATCACTTTTTATTTATGTAATCTCGTCTCGCTTTGCATCCGCCAACATATAACTGCATGTATGGGACTACGCCTGCCGCTTTTACTATGCCTCTTGCTTCCGTTCACCTTGTTTGCCCAGGATCTCAAAAAGCTGAAGCAGAGAAGCTACCAAACATTCGTATATCGCATCCCGGCAGACAGTACCGAAAAATACTTGTTGAAAGACAGTATTCCTGTTGATGTGTATGCAGCCAGAACTCCCGATTATATTTTCCAGGGCCAGTATGTAAACGTTGATTCATTGCCACGCGGTCATTACCTGGTGCTTTGGATTGACGATATCCATATATCTGCGGGTATTGAAGTGAGCACCAACCTAGTTGCCTATCCGCTTAACAATGAAAAATTCATACAGCTTGCTGTAAGAAATAAGACCGGCAATACGGTGCTCGCACCCGAAGCCTGGATCAATAAAAAGAAATTGCAATACCTGCCCTCTGCCGGAACATTCAAAATAAAATACAAACCGGCTGAAGATGACCTGGTAAAGGTGTGCACTGCAACCGATACTATTTTTCTGAACCTCGATATTGACCGGGAAAATGAACCTGTTGCACGACAAAAATGGAGAATATTCAAAGGCACCCGGTTGGGTAAATGGCTAACATTCATTCCGCGAACAGTGGGTACTCTTTTCCGGAAAAAGTACAGGTATAACAGGTACGCAGCAGGAAAAGGCTTTGTGGTGTTTAACCAGCCAAAGTATAAAACAGGAGATACCGTAAAACTAAAAGCATATGTGTTAAACAATAAGAACAAACGCTATCGGAAACCGGTTGATCTGTACCTGGAATATTACCTGAGGGGTAAATCACATAGCCAGCAACTTGCTCATCTCAATACTACCGCAACCGGAACATATTTATATGAATTTATTTTACGTGATACACTCAGCAACGATCTGAAGTATAGCATCATTATAAAGAACAAAAAGAACAAACAATTGGTGCAGGGTAGTTTTAAGATCGAAGATTATGTGCTGGATGAAGTTGCCAGCTATTCCATCAATACGCCGAAGGAACATTACTACGAGAACGATTCTCTCATATTTATACTCAATGCTAAAGATGCCAACGGTCTGAACCTGCTCGATGCGAAAGCAAGATTGGTGCTGCTTACTACTGCCATCAAAAGCTGGAATAAAGATTCTGTGATCGTAGCCGATACATTATACAACGAAGAACGAAAACTCAATACGCAGGGAGATACGAGATTTGCGATTGCCACTACTGCTTTTCCCAACGCTGATCTGCAACTCACCGCAAAAGCGATTTTCCGGAACAGTAATAATGAAGTACAGGAAGAAAAAGCAGATGTAATGTATGGGCAAGGTAAAAAGCAATTACTGGTAAAACAGGTAGCTGATAGTTTGTTGGCTGAATACATGGTGAACGGTAAGTCAACTACAGCTACCGGTACAGTAGAAATAACGGGAGATAAGCTGGAACTGGAGAAGAAGATCACATATCCTGCAAAATTGAAAATAGATCCGCTGGCAGATAACTACTGGTTTGATGTAGATGGGGATTCTGCTGCATATAAAGACTTTAATATCGGAAGCAGCTACCAGCTCACCCTGTCGCAGTTCAATAACAAAGATACCCTGGGCTTCTTATTGTATAATCCTTATAAGATACCTGTTTTCTTTACCGTATTCAACGGCGATCGTGTATTGGCCACAGCTAAAGACGATGCTGCCGTTATTCAATGGAAAATGGTAGCGCATGATCCAAGAAAAGCGTACCGTGTTCAATGGCAATACTATTGGGCTGGCGAAGAGGTTAGGGGTGATGGATCAATTGGTCATCTATACAAGCAGCTGAATATTTCGGTGAATGCACAGGCTGCTGTTTTCCCGGGGCAGAAAGATACCGTTACAATCGAAGTAAAGGATCATAAGCATCGCCCTGCTGCCAATGTAAACCTTACGGCATTCAGTTATAACAGCCAGTTCAAGAAAGATATCAATATTCCTAACCTGCCTTACCTGGCGAATTATAAACTCAGACCCGGTATTCGCAGGGATACTTACGAATCTGATGACGCCTACCTGTTGAAGAAGTATCCTTTAGGCTATCATCAACAGTTCAGATCCGCCTTTGGCGTTGATACCATGTTGTATTACCAGATGTTGTTTCCTAAAGATGGATTTAAAGATGTAGCCTACTATATCAAAGACTATTATCCGCAGCTGAGCGTGCATGTAGTACATAAAGGTATTCCCCAACAGGTATATTTACTTTACCTGAACAGGAACCTTGTTTATTATAGCGGCGTAACCGATAAAAAGCACTATGCTTTTTCTACGGTTGGTGGATATGCACAGATCGCTTTCAGGCTGGCAGACCGCCAGGTTGAGATTGACAGCATTTACATACAGCCGAATTACAAACATGACCTGGTATTTGATCTCGATCAGCTGCCAGCCAAGGCGAAGATTACTCACCTCTCCAACGAACTTACAATTGCTGAACGCCAGCTGCTGGAGAACAGCCTGTGGCAATTTAAGGATGCTTCATATATAAGTGGCGGTGCTTATGTTTGGCAGTTTGGTGAAGCATTGAAGTTGAACAGTGGGTACAACCACATTGCAGGTCCGTTCACGAAATATGACAGCCTGCATTTCTTTGCTCCCGGCAGGTTCGACGTGCATTTCCTGTTCGAACCGGGCTACCAATACCAGCTATCGTCAAAGGTGTTACGGTTAGAAAAAATGAAGGTGTTTCCCGATGCTGGTAAACCTGTGAAACTAAATGCTGCTCCCGGCTTCAGGTGGCAGTTGGGTGATACGGTGTTAACACCTCCTGAGGTCTCTTATAAAACACCAGAGATAACAAAGTATCTCAGGTTGTCACCTGAATTCAATTATCGATACAAGTCGCTTCGTGCAGGTACAGCAGCAGGAGCCCTGAAGTTTACCGTTCCCAAAGACAGTTTGCTGTTGTACATCGTACTCCATTCTTCCGATACAAGTGCATCACCCATTGTTTTATCCGGCACTATGCGCCACATCTATAATCTTGATGCAGGTACCTATTCCTTGTTATTGGTGAACAGGAATTTTAAAGCGACACAATATGCCGTGCTGATTAAGGAAGATGAGACCACCTGTTTACATATCACCAGCTTACCGTTTGTAACAAATACAGTTATAGACCAGTTGGTAGAAGCGTCAATCAAACCGGTGGTATCACAAACAAATCCTGTTTCGGTGTATGATTCATCTGTTTATATCTCTGCAGATAAGGTAGCCGGTAATATGATCATCAGCGGGAAGGTGACAGATGCCAAAGGTAAAATGCCGATACCGGGCGTGACGGTTGCCATAAAAGGCACCACGTTGCGTACGATAACTGATGAAGACGGCAGCTTTAGTTTTCTTGTAAGAGAGGGAAGATACACACTGGTATTCGCAACGGTGGGATACATGATCAAAGAAGTGAAGGCAGAAGCCAAAACAGGTAACACCAGCATGGTTGTTACAATGGAGATGAGTAACGAATCGTTGAATGAAGTAGTAGTAATGGGATATAGCTCACAGAGAAGGAGTATGTATAGCGGTGCTGCCAGTAAAGTGAGTGCCGCAACTTTCGATCAGGCATTGCAAGGAAGAGTGGCAGGATTAAATATTACCAGTGGATTGGGTGCTCCCGGTGTCAGTTCATCTGTCATCATACGAGGGGCAATATCTGGAGCGTCTACACCATTATTCGTTATCGACGGAATACCATATGAGGCTATGCCAAAAAATATTCGTCCTGAAGAAATGGAAACCATCGATGTACTGAGCGATGCTTCGGCAACGGCATTGTATGGATCAAGAGGTGCGGGTGGTGTGGTGATCATCAGCACCAAAACAAAAGCACTGCGTTCACAGTTCAGGGACTATGCCACATGGCAACCCCTGCTGTTCACGGGCGAAGATGGTAAGGCAAGGTTCGAGATCATCTACCCTGATAATGTTACATCATGGCAAACCTATGTGATCGGTATTGATAAGAAGAACAGGGCAGGTATCGGAGCAACCCTCACCCAATCATACAAACCGGTGATGGCACAGCTGAGCTTACCGCAGTTTGCTATTGAAGGCGATCGTATCAATGTTATTGGTAAAACACTCAACTATACAAAAGACAGGTTCAATGTCACCGGCAGTTTTTCATTGAAAGGTTCACCGCTGTCGCAGTGGAGCTTTGATCTGCCGGCGAATGAATCGGTGATCAATCAACAGTTGATCGTTGCTACGTTTGATACGCTGAAGCTTCAGTACAACATTACCACCACCACGGGTTTTAAAGACGGAGAAGAAAGAAAATTACCTGTACTTCCGAAAGGCACGGAAGAATCAACGGGTGAATTTTACCTGTTGCAGCAGGATACCACTGTACAGTTTAATGCGCAGCAAGATGCTGCTGTTGAGCTACACATTCAGAATAATACATTGGATGTACTGCTGGGCGAAATAGAATACTTAAAACAATACCCATACTATTGCATGGAGCAAATAGCCAGTAAAATAAAAGGCTATGCCATGGAAAAGCAGGTACGCAAAGCCCTTAACCAGGAGTTCAAACACCAACGGGATATGCAAAGGCTGATTGAGAAATTGCAGAAAGCACAACTGTATGATGGCAGCTGGAGCTGGTGGGAGAAAGGAACACCCAACCTCTACATCACCAATTATATTGTACAGGCATTGTTGCCGCTAAGAGAAGATCCGCTGATAGAAGTGAATATTCGTAATGGATTGTTGTATTTGCAGAATAACCTTTACCGCCTCACCACAGCACAACTGCTCTCTTCGCTTAGTACAATGGCTATGGCAGGTCATGTACTGGATTACCAGCCGCACCTCGCAAAACTGCAGTTCGATTCACTAAGCCTGCACCAGCAATGGATGTATGTGCAAATAAAACAATCCCTGAAGATGGATCATGCAAAAGAGCTGCAATACCTGTTAAGTAAAGGTATCAACACAATGCTGGGTGGTACCTTCTGGGGCGAAGAAACCTGGCTGTGGTACAATAACGATAAGGCAACAACAGTATTGGCTTTTACAGTACTGCAAAAAGAGCCGGCATACCAACACCTGCTCCCCTCTATTATCCGGTATTTTCTTGAAGCAAAGAAGGGTGGTTACTGGAGAAACACCGTAGAGAGTGCATCTATCACGGCAGCCATATTGCCGCAGGTGTTGCAGCAAAACAAGAACTTCATGCAGCCTGCTACCATCAACATTACAGGAGATACCAGCTTTACTGTGCAATCATTTCCATTCAGCACATCGTTCAGCAGCAACGTGAAACACTTACAGGTATCCAAGCAGGGTGGGGGTTCTACCTACCTTACGCTTTTTCAAAGCTGGTGGAACAAAACACCTGTACCTGTAACCGATAAGTTTATAATGGCAACACAGTTTGCGCACAACGGGAATACGATCACATCGCTTCGTGCAGGTGAGCGGGTAAAACTCAAAGTGCAGGTACAGGCTTTACAACAGGCAGAATACGTGATGATAGAAGTACCGGTGCCGGCAGGTTGCATTATCGTGAACAAGCAAGCCGATGGGTATACAGAATACATGAAGAACAAAGTGCTCATCTTCCGCGAAATGCTGGCAAAAGGGTCTCATTCATTTACCATCGATCTCGAGTGCAGGTATGCAGGTACATATACGGTGAACCCGGCTAAGGCATCGCTGATGTATTTCCCTACGTTCTTCGGTCGCAATGAAATGATGCAGGTGGAAATGCGGTAAAATCCTGTTTGCCGGTCAGCTATCATCAACGTTTTCAACAAACCGGTCACTCAACGTTTCGCAGTTGAAGAGATCGTGGGCAAAACCTGTTCCGCCTCATCACGGGTTTGTAAAAACCAACCAGCAGCATCGAATCTATGGGGTGTGATTGCCTGTTAGGGTAGCCTATCATTTTGGAGCGAAATACAGCAGGAGTTTCGTTAGTATGATAGTTGAAGGAATAGATTTTATCGTATAATTTGTTATTATGCATTCTTGTTCATGCATGCATTTTACAGCATTTGTTTATGCCTAAACTTTAATCTCGCAAATGAATATCTTCAAATCACTTTCACAGGGATATGGTACCATCTCTGAAACAAATATTACATCTTTTCTTAGTTTTCTTCTGAATAGTACCAATGAGCTTGACAATTCCTTTATCCTGCTATTCCTGGAGCTAATTGATGGAAACCTTCAAAAGAATAAACTGTGTGATAAGCTGAATCTTAATCAGCCAACGCTAAGGGAGAAGATCAAACACTTCAGTAAACGTTATACGGTATCTGCAAGCCCGGAGTTTATACTCATGAAAGATGGCTCAAGACAAGTTGTTGATATACTAGTCCGTATATCAGATAAACAGGAGGCAGATGTAGTTTGTCTGATAATAGAAAATAAGATAAAGCCAGTTTCAGCTAACAAGCAACAGGTGGCAAAGCAATTCGAATACTTCAAACACTCTACAGATTATCGGGAAGATCTGTTGGTGTACTCTATACTCATAACAACCGATTATGACTCTTTCGGTAGTATGTATAACACAGCCTACCTTTCAAATCCAAATACGGGATGGCTTAGATGGACCAATAAGCAGAAGCGGGAAAATTCGCTGGAGGCTGTATTGCGAAACTTGTTGATACTGGAGCAGACAGCAGAGATCCATCCTATTAATCCGAACTCTCAGTTTATCATAAAGTCCTTCATTGATTACATTGTAACAGAATATTCGAATACAGCAAATGGCCAACGCAATTTTAGTTTCAACGGTGCAGAAGAAGTAGATAGTGCAAAAGTAAGTGTCGACAATAGAACATACATTCTGCGTCGTTACGATAACAAAATGATACGTGTATTTGATGAGAATGACTCCCTGCTGGAGATAGAAGTTCGACCATTATTGAAGAAGATAAACCGACTTTATAACCTTGAAATAAACAGCTTTCATTCAACGGGTACTCCTAAGAATACACAGGTTATTGGACGCGAGATTATCAGTTGCTTAAATACTCGTTAAGGCCCAATCGGCATGATACATTTAGGTCAATCCTCTTTTAAGAAGTCAAAATTTTTATCTAATAACTTTTTCGGGTGTATTCCCAAACCTTTGGCTATTTCTAAGAACGTAGAGAAGGTAAAATCTTTATTACCGTTCTCAATCATGCTGAGATTTCCTTTGGTAACATCACAACTTGACGCAACTTCGTCTAAACTCATCTTAGCAACATTCTCACGAACGTACCTGATGTGTTCTCCGATCTGCACTAGCCTATTCTTATCCCGCTTCTCATTCATAAGGGGATAAAAACACACCTTTTTAAGAAAATAAATGTTACAAGATCTTGTAACATTGAAAACTAATTGATAACTTGCAACTATCAACTTGGCCAAGCATCTAGCTTCTTACATGCAAACCAATCATTCAAACCATATCGTATCTGACAGCAAGGTTGCTGCACTTTTTCAAAATGGCAGTGAAGAAGCCTTAGATCATTTCTTCAGCACATACTATCCCGCACTCTGCTTTTTCGCCGCCCGCCTCACCGGAGATACAGAGGTAGCCAAAGACATCGCTTCGCAGGCATTCATTAAAACATGGGAGAAACATGCAACATTAAATACCGCTGCAGGCATTAAGGCCTACTTATACCAGGTGGCACGCAACGATTGTTACAAATGGCTGCACCAGCAAAAAAGGGCTGCGGCGTTGCACCAGGATCTTGGTAAACTATCGCAACCGGTAGCGCAAAGCCATGCAGAGGAGCTTATCAAAGCAGAGTTCATCAATACCATGTACCAGCATGTAAAAAGCATGCCTGCGGCACAGCAAACCATTTTCACCAAATTATACATAGAGGGTAAGTCAGTTGCAGAGACCGCGGCAGAACTCAACCTGCATATCAGCACCGTTAAAACCCAAAAAGCAAGGGGCATACTATACCTGCGTAAACAATTTTCTATTTAAGACACTTCACACTTGTTTTACGGTTAGCAATTAACCAACAAACAGCTACCGGGTAGCACCATGCCTGTGTCTTTTCAACTACAATGGTTGCGGTTTCTTCGCCTCCATACCCAGCCATCACCGAACAAACACCGAAGAATCCACGGGAAAACCTGCTCCCAAACCCTGGCTCTACAGCCAAATGCCCATGTTCGGGGTTCTACTACTTGCATTTTGTTACATAAAGTGACATTAAGCTACATAAAGTGACATTTAGCTACATGATCGTACAAAAAGTGACATGATCGTACTTTATTTGACATTTAGCGACATAAAGTGACATAAAGCGACATCGCCGCCAGCCAGCCATCGTACACTTGGGTTCTAAAACAAAACATCATGGCAAGGTTTCAACAAGGTTTTGGCTTCAGCGGTAAGCTAGGTAACGTGGTGGGTGTTATCTCTAACGGTAAATTTTACCTCCGTTCCATACCCCGCAAGTCGCATACTGCGCCCAGCAAAGCACAGCAGGAACAGCGGGAAAAATTTAAAACAGTCATCCATTTTCTTAAACCGTTCGTTGACATAGTGGGCGGGTTTTTCCAGGTGGAAGAGGGCAAAGGAAGTAGTTACAATGCAGCTATGAAGTACAATTACCATTTTGCTTTGCAAGGCGGCTATCCAAACTTTTGCATCAATTACCACGATGCTGCTGTGACTTATGGGCGGCACCCCGGTATCAGACAGGGGCAGGTGTCAGTTGAAGCAGGTGGTGTTCTCCGGTTCAGCTGGCAATACGAGGGAAGGGTGGGAGCCATTATGCCCGACGATGAAATGATACTCGTGGTGTACAATCCTTTTATGCACGAGGTGATCTATGCTGCAGGTGCTGCAAAGCGAAGTGATGAAGTAGCGGCGATCAATGCCGAAGCATTTACAGGGCGACACGTCCATTGCTGGATCAGCTGTTATAATGTTCGTCGAAATAAAGTGGCGAGGAGTACTTACCTGGGAGAAGTATTGGTAATGCAGTAGAAGAAGATGGGTTTTTCAGCATTTCCCTATAATGTTCTCGTGGCTACCTTGGAAAATATTGTCCTAACTTCCTGCCTATGCAGTACCGCAGAATGCCCATTGAAATAGAAGCACCTGAATGGATCGGGTACGAGCACATCGAATGCAACTTATCCGAAAGTTCGTTTGCCGATCAACGACTGAGCGATCTCGGGATCTCTGTTGACGATCTCGTGCTGTTTTATGGACATCACCGGGGAACACCCGGGTTGAGAGCGTGCATTGCAGCTGAGGCAATGTTGCAGGCCGATGACATACTGATCACTGCGGGGGCGGCATCCGCTTTATTTATCGTGGCAACATCACTGTTGCAAAAAGGTGACCACCTCGTAGTGCAAAAACCAAACTATGGCACCAATATCGAAACACCGTTAGCCATCGGTGCAAACATTTCTTTTCTGCAACTTCAATTCGACGATGCATTCAGGCTGGATGTAAACGAACTGGAACAACGGATCACTCCACAAACAAAACTCGTCAGCCTCACGTATCCCCATAATCCCACAGGCGTTTCAATAGATGAAACAACATTGCACCAGCTGATCGCTGTAATAGAGAAACACAACGTGTTCCTGTTACTGGATGAAACATACCGGGAAATGACGTTCACTACAAAGCTTCCGGTGGCAGCTTCGTTATCGGATAAAGTGATCAGCGTAAGCTCTATGTCAAAAGCCTACGGGCTGGCAGGTATCCGTATCGGCTGGATAGCATGTAAGAACAAAGCACTGATGGAAATTTTTCTCGCGGCAAAAGAACAGATCTTCATCACCAACTCGGTATTGGATGAAGCGGTAGCTTACCAGTACCTGCAGAAGAAAGACGTGTTATTTACACCTGTGAAAGAAAAGATCCTTGAGAATTTCAGGATAATGAAAACATTCATGCAACAACAAGATGTGTTGGAATGGGTGGAGCCAGATGGTGGTTGTGTGTGTTTTCCCCGGGTTCGCAAAGAGATCGATATGGATATGCAGGTATTTCATGACCTGCTGCTGACTACACATAAAACTTACCTGGGCAGGGGTCATTGGTTTGATGAAGACCCCCGGTTTGTCAGGATCGGGTATGGATGGGAAACCCCTGAAAAACTTTCTAAAGGGCTCAGGAATATTGTAGCTGTAGTAGAAGCGCTACAGAAGTGAGTGTGTTGCACTTAACAGCGGAGAGAAGCAATTGCAGCTACAATTAACAACAGGAGCGTATATGTATGATGTAAGGTGTTTTTCATTCTGAGTATCACTGTTTCTATTTTTCTTTTGGCTTGATCCAAAAGAAACCCGCCAGTAGTCGGGCAGGCAAAAGATCAAGACCAACAGCAACGCTCCGCGGCTTTGGTCTGGGCAGCGCCTCCCTATGTGTAACATGCTTTTATTGAGGACGTGGCTGATAATGCAGGGGCGATGCTCGTGGTGCGAAGTTGTGCTCGCCTGGTGGGTGTACTAGACGCTGCAGTCTATCCTGGGAAAAAATATGCTGAAGCATTTTTTCCCTCCCGTTTATACGGAACCGGATAGCCTGAAGGCGTGGACTGCTTTTTAGTTGCCGTGAAGCACTTTGGAGAGCGTGCCTGGCTGATAACAGCAGCGTATGCATCGTTTGAAACCAATATTGGTTTGCTCAACTTAAAACAGGCGCTTGCTTACTGACAAGCTAGCCCACATAGCCATTCATGACTTCTGCTACAACCGCTCATATAAACGCAACTTGCTTTGCAGGTGTGCCATTTGTTGCTGCATACCCGTAACACGTTTCAGCAGGTGGGAGATGGCTTCCAGCCCGGCCATATTGATGTCCAGTTCATAATGCAGGCGGATGTATTTCTCCAGTTCGTTCAACTGCGATTCGTTGATAAATTCCCGTTCTTCCTGTACGGTTATCTCGATGCTCCAATTCACCCATAGGTACCAAAGCCAGTGCAATACGGCATAGCCATGATCATCGGTCATATCTGTATGAACCATCAACCCACCGCATAATATATTAGAAAACAGGCGTGCCCCGCCATGTTTCCGGTTTATACGCAAGTTTCATAGATTTGGACTATGACCCGGTTGAAAACCCTTGTTTTGCTTACCGTTTGTTTTCTGTTTTCCTATGATATCACCGCACAACGCGACAGTACCGCTAATCCAACCCTTCAGTCAGGTTTGCTTTACCGTAGTCAGCAATCACTGCATCCTTTACCGCAACCGGTTACTGCAAGAGGAGCTTCCACCACCGAAGCAGGTGACTGCTTTACCTGGACATACAAACTTAAAACAGGAGGCGGCGGTGCGCTTACTGTGCTTCAGGAAAGCTACACCATCAGCAGTGGCATAATTTACAGCGCCGGTTATACCACCAACGGGAGCGGGGGAGTGTATAAAGGTCTGTTGCAAAAGCTGGATAGCACCGGTAACATTGCCTGGAGTAAGAGCTACGGGATGAACAATGCCGGATTGTTGTTTAACTCAGTAAGAGAAAGCAGCGATGGCAGGTTGCTGGTTTCAGGAACGGTTACTATCAGCGGTGTAAAACGAATGATACTTGCAAAGCTCGATCTGCAGGGTACGCCTATCTGGGCTAATGTACTGCAGGGTGATAATTATAACGGCAGTGGTGTTACCGCAATGCCTTCAGGGGCTGCGGGTTTTACCGGTTATAATGATACGATGCTGGTGTTCGGTGTGGTGGATGTTAACGGCACGGTCAGCTGGCGTAAAGAAGTGAAAGCACTCCATACCATCAATGCCGCATGGATCTCCCGTTTTGATTATGATGGCTGGTACGTCACCGGCACGGGTAAGGATTCTTCACGTAACGCCGGGGTGATCGTTAAAGTAAATACGAATACACGCAATATTGCCTGGATGCAGAAGCTCGGTGGCCCTGCTGCCAATTCAGATTTCATATTTCATGATCTCGAGTTTACCAATATACGTCCACGTATATCGGGTATCTTTTCAGAGAACGGTGGTAATTACCGGGTATTCAATCTAACAGTAAATACAACCAGCTGGCTCGAAGGCATGTATGTGTATGACGTGCCCGGCCTCGCTGTAGATACAACCGCCAGGACTACTATTGCACAATGGGCAGAAGTCATTGCTTTTTCCGGCAGCGCTACAGATCCTGATGTTTACGCCGTGAAGATGCTGAATGATTATAATTCCGCCACTCACTGGCGAAGGAAGTTCACCGGCCTCGGCATCCACTCACTGGTAAATACACAACGTTGTTTTGACGGCGGGTATATTTTCTCAAACAATCTTATTGCTGCGGCCACCAGCCAGGGATATTATGTAAAGGTCGACAGCATCGGCAGCATCAAAAATTGTGAGCCGCAGGATTTCCAGGTGAATGTCAGTAGCGAGGGCGTGAGCGGTATGATGATGACACCTGCCGCTATTACCACCGCATGGTTGGCTTCACCTGTTACACTTACAGAAACAGTATTGAATCTTCCCTCAGTGGCAGAATGCAGGTCGTTGAACTGTCCTCCGCCTGTTGTTATAGACAGCTGCATCACCGGGTTTAGCCGTAAATACCGTAGCTCCAGTTTATGCGATCTTGGGAACAGCCTCGTGGTCTTAAATGATAATGACATTTTAGTGGTCGGCAGTATGCGTAACGATCCTTACAATGCTTCCACCGGTAATCATGCACTTGTCGCCAGGATCAACAAACGTGGGGAACTGCTGGCCAAAAAGAAAACAATGATCGGACATGGTTCCGGCTATATCTCTGCCGATACGCTGCTCGACGGTAACCTGCTGTTGGTGGCCAGTTCTGCTTATACCTCGCCGGTGAGTACAACGGATACCGGTTATTGGGTGATCACCAAGATGGACCGTAACCTGAATGTTATCTGGAGCAAGGCACTTATCTATTATTCGCCGTATTCCGCTTTTTACGGAATCGTTGAATCTGCAGACGGTAGTTTGTTCATCAATTTCGTAGAAGATCCTAACTTCTGCCAGAAAAGCAGCCTGATGAAATTAGACGCCTCGGGTAACTTTTTATGGCTGAAAGATTATACAGTTATCAATGCCTGTATCATTGGCTACCGTGGATCGATCACACAGGACGAGAACCATTTATACATTGCCAACTACGCCTCTTCCGGGTCCGTCGGGTCCTTGCTGATGAAAGTACGTAAAACCGACGGCTCTGTAGTATGGAGCAGGAGAATGCAGTTGAACGTACTCGTACAGATGGAAGCGGTGACCGATATCTCTTTCGTGGGAAACAAACTGGTGATGCATGGTTACGTTAGTTCCAGTTCGTCTTTGCCTTCTAAATGGCTGGTACATGTGGTAGATACCACGGGAAACCTGGTGCAGGCCAGGTATTTCCGCATCGGTACACAGAGTGCAAATTTCTCGAAGCTGCTGGTAACACGGGACCAGCATGTGGTGCTGGAAGGCAGTTCGACTGGTTATGCAAGATTCCTTAAACTGGACAGCAACCTGAACATCGTTCAAAGCAAAAGAGCTTTTACCCAGTTCAATGGAACCAGAGATATGAAAGAAGCTGCTGACGGCAGTTTTTATTCAGTAGGATTATTTGGAGGTGCCAGTGTCTATGAAGTAGATCTTTCCATAAAAAAATACAATAGAGACGGCGTGGCAGGAAGTTGTGCTGCGGATACAATGATATACGACACCGATATTCAGCCAATGGTATTTACTACTGTTTTGACGCAGGTCACCAGTCGTACGATCAGCCTTTATACGGTGCCGCAAACAGATTATGCCCATACGTTGCAGGAAAACCAGATCATGTGTCACCAGCCAGCCAATTGTAACCAGCTTACTATCGCTGCACCACAGGGCATATGCAATAACCAGGCGCATACTGTGACTGTTGCCCGTAATAACGGTTGTTCGCTACCGGTATTTTTTATAACAGATGATAAGATACAGGTGCTGGCCAGGACCGATTCATCGCTTTCCATTAAAGCCGTAACGGCAGGTGTATCGGTCATCAAAGCAAGGATCTTCAATGGTTGTTATTGGGTGGAAGCCGAGGCAAGCATCAACATCACCCTTTCGCAACTGGTGCTTGAGCTTGGGCCTGATAAAGTGCTCTGCAGTGGCAATACCTGCCAGTTGCATGCAGGGCCACAGTTCTTTAATTATTTATGGAACACCGGTTCAACTGATTCAGTCATCACCATCAACACACCGGGTAATTATTATGTTTCGGCTACCGACGCCTGCGGTTCTTTGTATTCCGATACCATCAAGATCGATCCGGCCCCTGCGGTTCCTTTGAACATAGGCAGCGACAGGGTGAAATGCAATAACGATACGCTGCACCTCGATGCTCCGCCGGGCTTTATAAGCTATAGTTGGGGACCAGCCTATCATATTAATAGTTTTACTACACAACAGGTGATCGTGCAGCCGGATATTGATACCATATACTACCTGAAAGCAGAAAAAACACCGGGTTGTTTCGGGTACGATACACTGCGTGTCAAGGTAAATCATTCGCCGGTTATTCACCTCGGCAATGATACCAGCTTTTGTTCGGGCAACAATATCATACTGGATGCAGGACCGGGTTTCCAGGTGTACCAGTGGAGTACGGGCAGCAACAATGCCCAGTTGGTGGTTAGTACCAAAGGTGCGTTCTCTGTGATCGGCACTGATGCGAACGGATGCCGTTCTTATGATACGTTACAGGTAGAGGAAGTATGGCCTAAACCGCTGGTTATGCTGGAAAAAAACCCGGGAATCTGTTCTGGCAGTATACGGGTGTTACAGGCAGGAACTTTCAGCAGTTACCTCTGGCATGATGGAAGCACCGCCTCATCTTTTACGGTAACAGGAACAGGGGTTTACCATGTAGCGGTGGCGAACAATTATGGATGTGAAGCTGGCGACACGGTTGCGGTGACTAATTTATATCCTTTACCATCGCAGTTCTTACCCGCCGATACAGCGATATGCAGTTTTGGTTCGTTATTTCTTTCACCAAAAAACATGTTTACGGCTTATGCCTGGAGTACGGGTAGCAATAGTGCATCGATCGAAATAAAATCACCTGGTATCTATTCGCTGCAGGTAACAGATGCAAATGGCTGCATGGGCAGCGATACGGTGGAGGTAAAACCAAAAGAGTGTCTCGGCGGCTTATATATACCCAATGCTTTCACGCCTAACAAAGACGGGAATAATGATGTGTTTAAACCCTATGCCGGAGGAGTATTGGTAAGTTACCGAATGGATATTTACAACCGCTTTGGGCAACTGGTTCACAGCAGTACGGATCCAAACTCCGGTTGGGACGGAACGATCAACAACGTTCCGCAAACTGCAGGAACTTATGTTTATTTCTGCAGGTATCAATTCCAGGGAGAACCTGCGGCGCACCAGAAAGGAACATTGCTACTGATACGGTAAGTGTTAAACAAAGCCACCGCTGCACATGCGGCAAAATCGTTGACGTGTAATCAAAGGCATCGCGTTTTCTCTCAATGTTCAGTCTCATGGCAAATCGAACGTGTTAACTACGCTACATCCGCTCATATAAACGCAACTTGCTTTGCAGGTGTGCCATTTGTTGCTGCATACCGGTAACACGTTTCAGCAGGTGGGAGATGGCTTCCAGCCCGGCCATATTGATGTCCAGTTCATAATGCAGGCGGATGTATTTCTCCAGTTCGTTCAACTGCGATTCGTTGATAAATTCCCGTTCTTCCTGTACGGTTATCTCGATCAGCTCCAGTTCACCCAGTGAATGTATGAACCGTATATCGATGTTGTAACTGGTACAACATTCCTCGGCAGGTATCAGGTGTTTTTCGCTCATACTATTTGTTTTGAACAGTGGTTTTTGCCAGTTGCCTGAACAGTTCTTTTTGTTCTTCTGTAAGATCAACCGGTACCAGCACATGATAGGATACGATCAGGTCACCGGATGTGCCTTCTTTCTTATATACGGGAAAGCCCTTACCCTTCAGGCGCACCTTGGTGCCGTTCTGCGTACCCGGTTTTACCTTCAGCTTTACTTTACCATCAAACGTATCGATCATTACTTCTCCTCCCAGTACGGCAGTGTACAGGTCCAGGTCATGTGTAGTGTACAGGTCGTTGCCATGCCGCTTAAACACCGGGTCTTCTTCAATTACAAATGTGATGTACAGGTCTCCTTTTGGTCCGCCGTTCACGCCTTCACCACCATAGCCTTTCAGCCGTATCTTCTGCCCGTTCTCAACACCTGCAGGAATTGTGATGCGAATGTTCTTTCCGTTAACGGTGAGTGTTTGCTGGTGCGTTGTATAGGCATTACGGAGGGAGAGGTGCAGTTCGGCATCATAGTCGTGCCCCTTGTATTTTCGTGACGTAGTGCTGCTGCGACCGCCACCCTTGCCGAACATCGATTCAAAAAAATCGGAGAAACCCTCTTCGTTGAACGAGCCCGAAAAACCTTCATTGCCTGCATACTGGTACTCATTGCCAAAACCACCGCCATAGGCCTGTTGCCCTTGCGACTGTTTAGCCCGCTCGTAAGCTTCCGCATCTTTCCAATGCTCACCGTACTGGTCGTACTTCTTACGCTTGTCGGGATCGCTCAGTACTTCATTGGCCTCGTTTACCTGCTGGAATGTTTTGTTGGCTGAAGCATCATTGGGATTGAGATCTGGGTGATACTGGCGTGCCAGCTTACGGTAAGCTTTTTTGATATCGGCATCCGATGCGTTCTTATCAAGCCCCAACACTTTATAATAATCGATAAAAGCCATTGGAATGTTTTAAATAGTGAAGAGGGGAACTACAAATCTACGGAACTGGTGATACAAGTTCCGCTCTTCGGCAGATGAAAACCCCGTGCTCGTAACGCTGACGCAGGAAGCCTCTCTCCAGCGTAGTAAAGCTCACTCCCCCGAAGGCTGTGTTTGTACGGTATTGGGGTTGGCTTCCACCCCTTCGATACAATAAGCGATCAGCAGGCAGAGGCCGTTATGGCTGATCTCCATTTTGCGATGCTCGAATGATCATTGACCAGCTATTGAACTGGTCTGCCATATAGGTAAGATCAGACGGTGCATGAGCCGAAAGGTCGATCCTTCCCGGGAACTTTTCCTGCAGCCATGCGAATATCGATTTATCCCTGATATGGAGGTGCGTGTCGGTTAAACTGGTCTTTTTACCGGCATCTACCAGCGATAATAACTGGGCAGCCAGCGAAGTGTATCTTATATAAAGGCTCATAATGTAAGGTAGGCAATTGCCGGCTTCGATGGTGTTAAGGCTTGCAGTACATCAAAGTATGGTTGCATCGGTTACATGCAGCAACAATGAGTATCGTTAATTATTCCGCTAATAACAAGAGTAGCCTGCTAATTGAAGTGATAAGTGTAAACCATTATCATGGAAGCAAGAGGCGATATGTCTACCCTTAGTACAGTGATGAAATACCTGCAGGAAAAGGGATTCGACAACGAGTTTACCATAACAGGTGAGGGGCAGGTGCGATTAAAAGACCGGTTGTATGATCCCGGCGAAGTGAAGCTGATACGCACCTTCCGGTTCGAAGGAGAGTCAGATCCTTCGGAGCAGTCGATATTGTACCTGATCGAAACAGGGGACGGAACCATTGGATATAATGTTGATGCTTACGGGATGTATTCGGATCACCTTAACGACAGCTATGCCCGGTTCATCCACGATCTTGGTTGAAGCTGGCATGTATTATCTTCCTGCCGCCCGCCTTCAAGGTATCGTTGTACAGATCATAAATGCGATGGATAAACCCCTGGTCACCAAAACGGTTCATCTCTCCAGTGGTGCAAAGAGAGAAAATAGAAAAGGTTTTAAGTTGCTTCTTAGCGATACTTTGAATAAGGTATATTAAGAGGGATGCTTTGGCTTAAAGGTGTTGTGCATAGATTTACCAAAATCACCCATATGAAATTCCTTTTCACTGTCTTGTTCGTTTTAGTTAGTGTTTATTCATTTGCACAGGAAGGCTTTTCAGAAAAGGACAGCATTGAACTTGTTGCACAAAAGGAGATCATTATCCTGAAAGGAAATTGCTGCAGTGGAAGCATCCCTTTTAAGATGGGTGTCATTACAAAAGATGGCGTGCTGGTATGGTTTGATGGTTTTGTAAAAATGAAAGAAAACTTACGAAAGCTTGTTCCGACCGAGAACATGAAAAGCAAATACGAAAAAAAGTTCGGTACCTCCGAAACGATCAGCCATATAAACGGTGTGGTGTTAAAAAAGCAAGGCTGGGCAGATTCTCCGGAATACGTGGTAAAATTCAATCGTACCAACTTCGAGGAAGATGCAAGAACCTTTCTCTCCTTTAAAAACCAGGAAGATGCCGAAGTTGTTTACCAGGCATTAGTGAAAATTGTTGCTATCGTTTTAGGCAAATAACTCCGCGATCTGAATTCTTCATCAGGGCGACTTCGCACGTTTAATAAAAACACAAAGCCGGGCTGATGAATGTACAACGATCAATGTTTCATTCTTCAACTGAATGATGATGCCGGTGCTTGTTATGCTGACGCAGGAAGCATCTGCGGTTTGAATAGATCCCTCCTGCGTCGGGATGACAAGCTGTAGTGTATCTATAAGCTGCATAACAAGAACATCAGCAATACAACAGAACCCAACAATGCACACACTCTTTAGCGTTCGTCACGGCAACTACAAAAGCTCTTCACGCATTCAGGCTATCCGATGCCGTACGTACGGCATTGAAAAAATGCTTCAGCATATTTTTTCGAAGGATAGACTGCAGCGTGCAGTACAAACACCTGGCAAGAACACCTTCGCACTGCGAGCATCGTCTTTGCACAATCAACCACCTCCTCAACAAACGCATGCTGCACATAGGGAGGCGTTGGCTTGTCCGAAGCCGCGGAGCGTTGCTGTCGGACTTGATCTTTTGCCTGCCCGACTACTAGCGGGTTTCTTTTGGATCAAGCCAAAAGAAAATAAAAGCACTTGATGCAATCAACAGAAATTAATCTTGTGTAAACTCATGAGATTACCCTTAAGCAGTGCTTTCCCTCACCGGTTAGCTTGTCTTTTCTGCAACGCCTTTGCCATCTTATAAGTGTGCTGCAGCGATCTTGTACTGCTATAATCATTATGCCCGGTGATGATGTATTTAGGGTTGCGGTATTTGCGTTGTACGTTTTTAATGGTGTTTGCATAATCTGCGATACTGGCATCGCCTAGGTTGCCCAGCGTATTGTCTGCAGTGCTTTTCACCAGGCAACCACCATACAGTATTTTCTCTCTTTCAAACCAGATCACGATATTATCCGGTGCATGCCCACGACCCGGGTAATAGGTGCTGAACGTATTTTCTCCTACGGTAAACGTGGTATCCTTCATCATGATATTGTCAGCTCTTTTCATGCCTCGTTTACGGCTGAGTTCATCGGTGTACGCAGTAGTGTAGGTGGCAATTCCTTTCTGCCGGTAGTATGCAAGCCCTCCCGTTCTGTCTTCATGAAAATGCGTGGCAAAACAGAGTATCACCTCTTTGTTGTGCCTTGCTTTGATGCTGTCTAATAGCGGCTGAAACTGCGTAGTATCCCACGGCGTATCGAATAATACTACTCCCTTATCTGTTACCAGGTACATGGCATTGGCGCCTATCCGGTTGCCCTGGTATTCATTATAGGTAACATATACATAGAAGTTGTCCGTGAGCGGCCTGATGGTTAACTTTTCCTGTGTTTGTGCAGTGGCAATTATAGTAGAGAGCAACAACAGCAGGCTGGTAAAAACGCTGGACATTCGTGGTGTTTATGGATAAAGGTAACGGGTTATGATTTTAACGTTCATCTCACCTTAGTTCCGATACATTTATAGCAGTGAAAGCAATCCTACGATCTGTATTAACTGATATACTCGTTTACCTGCTGCTATCGGTAGCCGTATTCCTCATGGCTAAGATGATCGCTGAATATGCATCGTTTGACACCAGCATTGGTTTTCTCAACTTCAAGCAGGAATACTTACCCAACAAAGTATGGCTTACTGCTTTTTATATACATGTGTTCACAGCGGTGTTGTGTTTGCTTGCGGGTTTCACACAGTTTTCTGCACACATACAAAAACATTATAAGAAGTTGCACCGGTATATGGGCAGGTTCTATGCATATAATATCATGCTCATCAACTTTCCCGCAGGGTTTATTATGGCCATCTATGCAAACGGTGAACTACCCTCAAAACTGGCCTTCCTTATTTTAGATGTGCTGTGGTTCTGGTTCACTTATAAAGCAGTGGTAACGGCAAAGCAAAAGAGGTTTGGTGCCCACCGTGAATATATGACCAGGAGCTATGCACTCACCCTTTCGGCCATTGCATTAAGAAGCTGGAAGATCGTGTTGGTGAACTTTACTACGCTGGATATACCAACGATCTATATGATCAATGCATGGTTGGGTTTTGTGCCTAACCTTTTACTGGCAGAATGGATCATCAGGAAAAGAAGAGCTAAGAATAAGAGCCTGAACCATGCTATCGCTCAAACCTGATGTTGCTTAAGATCAGCCAGCCCGTTGTAAACACGAGTACTGCAAAACAACCCAGGAACACCAATATAGCGATCGCTGCAGACCAGTTATTATTATTGGCTTGTAAAGAACGGTAAGCCTTCCTGGCAACAAACCATGAAGCAATGCCGGCTATGACAACGGCGAGGAGCAACAGGAATAGAAAGATCATCGGTTTTGGTTTCTCTAAAGCTAATAAGGTAATTGCTATGCTGTTGTTAAAAGCGAAGCGGAAAAGGGTTAAGAACAGGTTCCTTGCAACTCCGGCAAGCCCGGTAAAATCAGTATTAATATATTGACCTGCCCGGTGCAAATAAACCAATAAAAAAAGCTCCACGAAAGTGGAGCTCTTTGTTGATGTATGTATCATTCTATTGTTTCGTAAACCTCAATACCTGTGTTTCTCCCTGGTTACCTGTGAGGCGAACAAGGTAACTTCCTTTAGACAAGCTGGATATATTAACGGGAGCCACCGATACGCCGTTATTCACAGTCATCTGCTGCGTTTGCAACACTTTTCCTTCAGCGCTCATTACCTCTACCTGCATTTGTTTACTTTGAACATTCTCTACACGAACATAGATCGTTTCTGTAGCGGGGTTAGGATATACACCTGCATCCATGCCACGTTTGTTATTGAGGCGTCTTACCGGGCTGTATTCAAACCTGCCGTCTTTATCAACCATCTTTAGCCGGTAATAATTCGTTGTGGCGCTGAATGACCGATCGTAATAAGTATACTGGTTGCCATTATAAGCAATCCGTGCAAGAAAATGGAACTCCCTGCCATCTTCGCTTCTTTCCAGTTCAAAATGACTGAAGTTTACCTGTTGTGCAACGTTCCATTGCAATACATTCCTCGATTCCTGTTTTGTGGCAGTAAAACTCAACAACGAAACAGGTAGCACCTGGGAAATAACAGTCGTGGAAACCTTATTGGTAACCACCGGAAGGTTGTGATCGAAATAGATAGATGCACTGTTCTGTATCACATCTCCCGCTGCGACTGATGCCTTGGTTTTAATGCTGAAATTGACATGTCCATGGCTGAGTGGCTCGTTGCGGTTACTGTCAACCAGGTTTACATTATTAAAGGTCCACACGGCGATGCCATCGTTTACCGTGAGTTGGTAGATGTGGCTGGCATCTTTCATCTGCAGGGTTGACCAGTCGAGTTTATTATCGAGCGTATCTCTTATCGTGATGTTGAATGCGGTGTCACTACCTGTGTTCTGGAAACGGATGGTATAGTTGAGTGTTTCACCATCCTGCAAAGCCGAGGCGATCGCCTGCCCGTCATGGCTCTCCATTTTATCATTTGGATCGAAAGATCCCACTACCCTTTGTTTCAGGAGGTACTTATTGTCTGCGGCGGTAGTATCAGGGGTATCGCTTGCAATGATAGCCGTGAACTTAAGTGTATCATTCACATTTACGGTTGGCGGAGTGGCTACCGTAAACTGTAGTATGATGTTACCCGCATCAGCAGGTTTTACTGCATTGATGTTCCACCTGATCGTATCTGCGGTAACGCTTGCAGGTGTGATACTGGAAGAGGAAAGTGTAAGTTTATTACTTTTCGCAAGTTTGATCTCTACATCTGCAGTATCGGTTCCTTTATTACCATAGCCCAACCTGTAATGTGCAACGAAGCCCGGCCTGGCAGGAGAACTGGCGACGAAACCTGTAAAGAGGTCCCTTACTTTAGCTGTACGTTGCATAGCGAAGGAAATTGAATCCTGGTTGTAATAAGACGTAAAGGTTGATGTGTGGCTTGCGGGTACGGCCGTATAATATGGGGCATACGTATCGGCATTCGTTATGTAGGTGCCGGTATCTGTATACATCACAAAATTACCAAATGGCGCATAGTAACGGGCAGTGTCTTTGCCGGGCCGTATGGTGGTAAGATTGGCATACGGAAAATATGGCTCGTCGGCTTCTTTAGTGGTATTCCCGTTATTATCATAAAAAGCAAAGCCCTTAACCGTGTTATACGGCAACTGTAGCAGGTTGGTTGAGTCAAACTGGGCTCCTATATTGTATCCATAGCTTTCAACGGAACCCAATCCATAGGTAGTGCCCACGAAGGCATAATTACTTTCCACCTTAACCTGGGCATTTGCAGCTGTCCATCTTTTTACTACTACCTGATAACCCGGCAGGTTGGGATGTACATAGCTGTAATCAGGTGCAGTAAGGTTACCGGCATCTGTGATCTTTAACGATGCAACCCCCGCTGCCGGAATGATAAGCGTCAGGTAGTTTGCCGAGATACTTTCCAGGCTGGTTCTGTAAAATCCGGTTCTGGCAATCGCTTCCGATAAAGGAGAAATATAGATCATTTCCGGATCGCCCAGACCTGTGCAGGCACCGGTCATGTATTGTGCAACGAGAACCGGTTTGTCTGATGTGATCACATCAGCTGTATTACTTTCAAATTGGTAATAACCACTGGCAAACAGGTTGGTGAGCGTTACGCCATTTCTTTTAACTACTGTAGTAGGGTCTTTCACCATCACCCTGAAAACAGAAGTAGTGAGCCCCGAAGCGATAATCGAGTTACTAAAAGGAGCAGTGGCAAATTTTGTAGACCATAGTTGTATTGGGAAAACCTGCCCGATAATAAAATCACCACCACTTGAAGTACACGAAGTGGAAATAAGTGATGTTCTGGTAGAACCACCAAACACCGCAACAGCGTTTACTTTACCTACATCATTGGCAACAGACTTAACTATGCTACCTGTAAGATCAGCTGTTTGTGATGAAGCCAATACCTGGTACACATCTCCTTTTTTAAGATGAACCAGGTAGCTGCCATTAGGTTGCGATCCACCATTAGGTGTCCATCCGTTTTGTGTATTCTGAGCGGGATTGATCTCTACATCGGTACTATCTCTTATGGCAACTACGGAGAAAAAAGAAAATGAATTAGCTCCGTAATTCTGGGTGATGTTCAATACCCGGTGTTCAGAACCCAGTGCAGGAGACGGTAATAACATCGTTGACCCGGAGCTGGCCGATCCATAGAAATGAACATATACAGCCACCGGTACATCACTGGATACATGTATTGCTTTGGCAAGGTGTAATCCTTCGGTGGTAGTTTGTGCGGTAATGGGTATGTTTTCGCTGGCTACCGTGGTATTGGGAGCAATAGCATAGGTCCTTACGAATGTGCCTGTTTCTACTACAGCGTTGGCTGCTGTAGAGAGCGTGCTGATGTAGACTTTCATTTTTGCGTTTGTGGCCAACTGGTTGGCGGGAAACGGCACCCAGAAGTCTGTACCCCTGTTCGTGTACTGTGAAAAACTGAAAGCAGGTAGCAATAGCGCCAGGAGTAGGCCGGGTAGGTAGCGTTTTAACATAAGCGAATCGTTGATAGAGTTAAATGTACAAAAATCCGGGGGATGCTTTGCTTGCAATCAAGACAAAAGAACATTTCGTAATGAAAGGAAAACATTTTGTAAGCATGTATCAGATCCCTCCTGCGTCGGGATGACAAGCTGTAGTGTATCTATAAGCTGCATAACAAGAACATCAGCAATACAACAGAACCCAACAATGCACACACTCTTTAGCGTTCGTCACGGCAACTACAAAAGCTCTTCACGCATTCAGGCTATCCGATGCCGTACGTACGGCATTGAAAAAATGCTTCAGCATATTTTTTCGAAGGATAGACTGCAGCGTGCAGTACAAACACCAGGCAAGAACACCTTCGCACCACGAGCATCGTCTTTGCATCATCAACCACCTTCTCAACAAACGCATGCTGCACATAGGGAGGCGTTGGCTTGTCCCGCGGTACGGAGTGTTCCGGCGGGACTTGATCTTTTTGTAACTTTTTCTATCAAGAGAAAAAGTTAATAAGGTTTTTAGCCATTGTTGGTGTTCCCGCCTTGTTGTGTTTTGTGACCAACAACGATTCCTCAGCAGTAAACCATTTGTTGGTGAACCACACCAATAAAGGTGAAAGGATTGATGAATGTGCAATGCCCAATGTTTTATTCTTCAGCTGAATGATGATCCCAGTGCTTGTCATGCTGACGCCGGAAGCATCTGCGGTTGTAAATAGATCCCTCCTTCGTCCCGTCTATGCAGCCGGGCAGGCGGGATGACAAGCAATAGAACTACTACCTGGCTAAGGAATGCACAATGCTCAATGTTTTATTCTTCAGCTGAATGATGATCCCGTTGCTTGTCATGCTGACGCAGGAAGCATCTGCTGTTTAGTCATTGTTGGTGTTCCCGCCGCCGTTGTTGCGTCTTGTGACCAACAACGATTCCTCAGCGGTATCACTAAAAGAAGTATAGGAGGTTTTCCATAAACCATTTGTTGGTGAACCACACCAATAAAGGAGAAAGGACTGATGAATGCACAATGCAATATTTCATTCTTCAGCTGAATAATGATCCCGGTGCTTGTCATGCTGACGCAGGAAGCATCTGTTGATCTTCCACCAGTTGTCATGTCAGACCAATCATATTGTGACACTATCTCAATCATTCCCATGTCGGGATAACAACCACCACGAATTCTAATGATAAGCATCTGTGCTACCCAACCTCCACCTCCGCATCACCATCGTTTGCAGGTCTACAGTTAGAATCTCGCCTGCTAACATACCCGGCAACTGCAGCACACACTTCATCACCTCATTCACCTGCAGGCAGGCTACAAGCCCTGCGGTATAGCCTACAATGCCTGCGGTGGCACAATCCTGCTGGGCAGTAAATCGCTCCTTATCGGGAAATGCATCAGTAAAAGATGGAGAACCTTTGTAATTAAAAACCGCTACCTGCCCTTCAAACCTGCGGATGCCGCCATATACAAAAGGCTTTTGTTGTGCAACAGTGGTGTGGTCAATAATGTAGCGTATGTCAATATTATCGCTGCAGTCAACCACCAGGTCGTATTGACCAATCAATGCAGTTGCATTTGGCTTTCACTCTTTCGGCATGCGCTATTATATTCAGTGTGTTGTTGTGTTGCTGCAAACGTTGTTGTGCGATAATAACTTTGGGCTTACCAGCATCAGCTTCGGTGTACAAGACCTAGCGGTGCAGGTTGGCAATACTCACCGTATCATCATCGGCAATACCAATGGTGCCGACCACCAAGCTCCTTAAATACATCAATGTGGGTAACCCAGTTGCCAACTGTAATTACCCATATCGTGGCTTATGCAATAGATAGTCTATTGGTGAAGATTTATTGTATCTGATTCTAGTATGTAATTACATTGCTAACTTCGTAAGATGCGACCACTTCTACTATCAATGTTAGCTACTTTGCTACACTTGTTAACTGCAGCTCAACCAATGATTAGCGCTTTTACACCTGAGAATGGTGAAGTTGGTTCTACTGTAACAATCAACGGAACGGGCTTTAGCAATGTGTCAACTAACAATGTTGTGTACTTCGGTGGTGTAAGAGCTGTTGTTTCAGCGGCTTCTGCTACTTCACTACAAGTTATCGTACCGAAAGGCTCGCAAAGAAGTCCTATCACTGTTACAGTAAACGGGCTAACAGCTTATGCTGCCAAACCCTTTAATGTTATATTCAATGTACCAGAAACGTTGGGTTCTTTATCATTCGCTGATCCAATGGATTCAACAGTGGGTTTTTATCCGTACGGAGTAGTGATTGTTGACCTTGATAACGATGGCAAACCAGATATTGCTACCGCCAATAATGCTAATAGTCCATCTTCCACCATTACAGTATTACGGAACATTAATAGTTCACCTGGAAGCATTCAGTTTGCAGCCGCACAATCATTTCCTGCTACAGAAATGCCTTTTTCTATTGCTGCAGGGGACATTGACGGTGATGGTCTGCCTGACCTTGTTGTTACATCGATAAACGGACCATCAGTTGCCGTATACCGCAACACAAGCACGCCGGGCAATATTTCATTTGCGCCACGTGTAGAATTCGTAACCGGTTCTAGCCCCTATGCTGTGGTGATTGCAGATTTTAACAGTGATGGCAAACCCGATATAGCCACAGCTAATTACACCAGTGGCTCTGTTTCTGTATTCACCAATCTCAGTACAACAGGCACAATTAATCTTTCAGCAAAGACAGACGTTACTGTTAATATGGGTCCACGGAGTGTTACGTCTACCGATTTTGATGGTGATGGTAAGCCAGATCTGGCAATAGCAAATGCACTCAGCAATAGTGTTTCTATTTTACGCAACACCAGCACTGGTTCCATTATTTCATGGGGCGCCAGGATTGACATTGCTGCAGGCACAGAGCCTTTTCACATCAATTCGAGTGATATAGATGGTGATGGAAAAAATGAGATATTAGTAACCAACAACGGTAATCATAACATATCGATATACCGAAATA
Source organism: Chitinophagaceae bacterium (assembly GCA_024508725.1). GTDB lineage: Bacteria > Bacteroidota > Bacteroidia > Chitinophagales > Chitinophagaceae > JAEZDC01. Next base: position 1,614,299 of record JANINS010000003.1, read on the forward strand.
CATCTGCTGGTGGTATTACTTTCGCCACGCCGGTTAGTTATGGTGTTAATGTCTCTTTCTCGCAAGGTGCCAAACATATTGCTATTGGTAACCTGGATGGCGACGGCAAGCCTGATGTTGTTGTAGGTGGGTCAGGTAGCATGGTGACGTACTTTCGTAATGTTTCAACACCGGGAACAATCAATCTTACTCGCTTCAGTACTTCTATAGTGTCAAATGCTTTTGCAACCGGTATCGCTGATCTTGATGCAGATAATAAGCCAGATGTAGTAGCTACAAATGTGGCATCTAACAAAGTGCTGATATTGCGCAACAGGCTTTCAGAACCAATGGTATTTTCATTTAGTCCTACTTCAGGTGGAGTGGGAACAACTGTATTTATCAGTGGCCAAAAACTAAACACAGTGACCTCCGTGCTTTTTGGCAATGTACCTGCAACAAGTTTTACTGCATCAGCAACCAACATTACCGCATTAGTAGGTAATGGTGCTTCCGGAAGTGTAACGGTTGTATCGCCATTTGGAAGTTCCAGCAAACCAGGATTTACCTTTACATCGCCACCCGTTCCGACGTCTTTTAGTCCAACAACAGGAGGTGCGGGCACCATTGTTACCATTAACGGAATGTATTTTACAGGCACCACTGCTGTAACCTTTGGTGGCTTGCCTGCAACGTCGTTCATGGTAAACTCGGATACTCAAATTACTGCTATAATCGGCAATGGCAACTCTGGCAATATAGCGATCACAAATCCATATGGTACCACCACCATCGGTAGTTTCACCTTCATACCTCCGCCAGTTATCAGTGGCTTTACTCCCGGAAATGGCGGTACAGGTACAACAATTACGGTAACGGGTAATCATTTCAGTAATACCTCGCAGGTGCTAATTGGTAACGTACCGGCAGCATCTTTCAATGTGCTTTCATCTACGACAATAACAGCAACCGTTGGAGAAGGTGGTTCAGGAATTATCACCATTCAAACTCCTGGTGGCACAGCTTCATCAACCAACATATTCACGTTTCCACGTGTTACTCTCACTTCGTTAAGTCAGTACAGTGGCAGCGGTGGAGCACTTATCACGGTTACAGGAACGAATTTCAGACCCACACCTTCGGGCAATCATGTTTTCTTTGGTGCTGCAAAAGCAAATGTTGTGTCAGCCACTACCAGTACGCTGGTGGTATCTGCACCAGCCGAAGCTACCTATGATCCGGTAAACGTAATAGTGAATGGTAATGTTGCTTATGCACCAGCTCATTTCCGTCCACAGTACTATGGTATGGGTTCCACTACCTTTACTAAAGTTGCTACGCTAAATTCCAATTACCTGCCAGGGGGAATGATCCTTAAAGATATTTCAGGTGATGGTAAACCTGATATCATCACTACTAATGGAGACGGGGCTTGTTCTGGTTGTATCGCCCCCGGCATTCGGGTACTCCGCAACATGAGTACAAATGGTAATTTCAGTTTTGCCCCATCTCAAAATCTGTTGTTTGTTACCAACCTAAGAAGCCTGGTGGTAGAAGATATTGATCTTGATGGTAAACCTGATTTAATCTACTCTACCAGTGATGGCATATTCTACTCACTTAACCAAACCAACTCCAATAACTTCTCTTTTGCTACACCTGTTTACATACCAGGCACAGATCCCGATTGGGCATGGCAACAATGGAACATTCGTGTAAACGATATGGACAAAGATGGGAAGAATGATATTGTTGCATTTAATTCTGAGGAGGTGCGGATTATAAGAGGAGGTGTAACAGGTTTGACGTTTACCGCACACCCTATCATTACACTTACTACCAGTGGACCACTTCAAATCGGCGATATAAACAACGATGGCAGACCTGATATTGTTCTTGGTGATAATCCCACAACTGTTTACCAGAACAATAGTACTCCCGGTAACTTTTCATTTCCATTGGTCGCCACCATCAATAATTGGCCCGACGTGGCGTTTGGTCTCGGATTAGGTGATATCGACAATGATGGTAAGTTAGACCTGATTGGATCTCACTATCACGGGAACAAAATTCTTGTTTACAAAAACACATCCACTACTTCTATATCATTTGGAAGTAAACTAACGTTTCCTACCGCTCCTTACCCAGGCAGCTTCGTTTATTCAGATGTTAATGGCGATGGCAAACTGGATATAGTAATTGCTACTGAGAAGCATGCAACTTTATTGAGCAATACTTCTACCAGTTCCGTTGTAAGTTTTGCTGCACCAGTCAATTTCTCACCTGGGTTGACATTTAATTGGACCGGGTTTGCAATAGCTGGCGATCTCAATGGAGATAGCCGGCCGGAAATCATCGCATCAAATAGCTCAGACAATGCTGTCACTATTTTTCAAAACAATAGTCCGCTGCCGGTTATCATTAAAGATTTAGTAGTTAATTGTACAGAAGGCAAGGTGTATTTACAATGGGAAAGTGTAACTGAGACGAACTTCGATCGTTTTGTTATCCAGGGCAGTGAAGACGCTAGAGCTTGGACAACCTTAGCTTCGGTTAACGGTGGGGCAGCAAGCGGGCATTACCAACAAAGTCTGCAGTCAGGTAATGTAAAGTACATCCGTCTTCAGATGATTGATAAAGATGGCAGCCATAGCTATTCGGAGGTACTCCGTATAAATTGTCAAACGCCAGGCTTAACTATGCAGGTATACCCTATCCCTACTACAGGTCTGCTAAACCTGCAGTTCGAAAGTAACCGTGTACAATCGGTTTCTATTCGAATTACAGACGTATCTGGAAAAATGTTGATAACACAACAGCTGAAAACTACAGCAGGATTTAATAATTATACGATTGATATAGGGACGCTGAACCCGGGATTGTACACATTGAGCATTGTACAGTCGGGAAAAACGCACCGTCAATTAATTGTAAAGCAATAATAGTGACATTCACATGATCGTTTCTCCTACTGCTTACATCACTTGTCGAGACAATTATCTCGTTTCCTTACTGTTAAAATGTAAGTTTAAACATAGTTGTGCCTAATGATCACGGTAGCCTCAAACCCATAATTTCCACCTCCGCATCACCATCGTTTGCAGGTGTACAGTTAGAATCTCGCCTGCTAACACACCCGGCAACTGTAGCACACACTTTACCACTTCATTCACCTGCAGGCAGGCAACAAGCCCTGCGGTATAGCCTACAATGCCTGCGGTGGCACAATCCTGCTCGGCAGTAAATCGCTCCTTGTCGGGAAATGAATCAGTGAAAGATGGAGCGCCTTTATAATTAAACACCGCTACCTGCCCTTCGAACCTGCGGATGCCGGCATATACAAAAGGCTTATGTTGTGCAGCAGTGGCCTGGTCAATAATATACCGTGTGTCAATATTATCGCTGCAGTCAACCACCATGTCGTAGTCGTTAATGAGTGCAGCTGCATTCTTGGCTGTCACTCTTTCTGTATGTGCTATTATGTTCAGCGTGCTGTTGTGTTGCTGCAAGCGTTGTTGTGCAATAATGGCTTTGGGCTTGCCTTTATCGGCTTCGGTGTATAATACCTGGCGGTGCAGGTTAGCAATACTCACTGTATCATCATCGGCAATACCAATGGTGCCGATACCAAGCCCAGCGAGATAGAGCAGGGCAGGACAACCCAGCCCACCGGCACCTACCACTAGCACCTTAGCCTGTGCCAGCTTTTGCTGACCTTCCACACCAATCTCAGGGATAATCATTTGCGAGGCATATCGTATCGCATCGCTCATCTGCGGTTGATCTGGCTGGTGATGGTAGTATCGGTGATCTTATCATCATCGGCAAGTAAGAACGCCTTGCTGAGTACAACAGACAAACCATTATCTCCTTCAAAACCCAGCATTAAGTTTTCTGTTGCAGGTTTAGCCGAACGGTCGGGCACAATACACAGGTATTGATCGTTCGGCTCCATCAAAATATTGGTACTGCCTAAATGTATCTTGTAAGTACGCAGCTTGCCCTGCACAACGAGGAACTTGTCTTTGATCGCTGCCACCTTATTTATCTTCAGCCTTGGCAGCAACCGTTCCAGCATCATCTTTCTTGTTTTCGCTATCTCGGTAAGATCGCCGAAAGAGTAGGAGTTCCAGTAATCACGGTATTGTGTTAGTCCGCCATTGTCTCTCCATAACGGGTCGTTACCCACACTGGCTACGCCCACAAAAAGATCTACGTCACGCATCACTTCGCTGAACAATAATGCAGGCACATCTAACAACTGCACCACTTCATTGTTATCGAGCCGTACAAAACGTACCTGGTCGGTTGCCACATAAAGCCAGATACCGGTATCGTTAAAAGCATCGTCGCTGTTCACTTCATTGATCCAGAATTCCGCACGCAGGTCATACTCCTGTAAATGAATGCTGGCTTTGTCGTTATCAATGCCATTATCGTAAGCACCCATCAGGTTGTACTTCCAGCCTCTCGTCTTTGCCAGTGAATTAAACTGGTGTTGCTTGAGGATGTGTGCTGCCATGCGGTTGCTGTAAGTAACGGTATTTACTTCGGCATCTGTAAGCAGGTACACTTCACGGAAAGCCTGTTTCAGCGGTTGGGTTAACTGCTTATCGAGCAAGAACGTTCGCCATTGTTGTATGGATTCGAGTGTATGAAAAACGGGGTGCCATAATGCTACACGGATATCATCGTCAGGTGAGAAGTTTAGTGTGCCTGCAGGATTCGTCCATGCATTGTTAAGCCAGATGGCATGATATTTTTCTTCTCCGTCAATAAACGTCCAGATCAGTTGCTTTGCGATATAACACATCAGCCCATGTTCAAAATAATATTCATTGAACTGTTGCCAGCTGAGTGTTCGTTCACTCTTCATTAAACGGTCTATCCTGTCTCGCTGAGCAGATGTGGTGAGTTCTATTTGTTTGATGGTGTCTTTTATCTTCTTCAGCCGGGCTGCATGTTTTTCTTTTACAACAGCAGGAACAGATTTTTGCGGCGAACCATCGGGCTTGTACCAGCTGAGTTCTGTTTTACCGATGCCAATGATGGAGAGCACCGCTTTGTAATCATCGAACATATAGGTTCTGCTGCCATCGGTAAGATCAAAATCATCCACTGCCATGTCTTCTATTTCGTGGATGCTCACACCCTGTTTTGCTGCTGCGGTGAGCAGGTATTTCTCTATCAGGTTTTGTGTGCTGTTTTGCTTGATGCGTAACCGTAACCTTGAGAGATGACCTACACCGTCCAATCCTTTGGAGTTAGCCAATGCATATACACAGGCATTACCAATAGAGGGTGCCAGCGGACCTTTGCCCGGTACTTTGCGGTAACTACGTTCTGCCAGTGCAGCGAGGTTGAACAGCGTAGTTTTATCGTGGAAGTGGGAGCAGAGCCAGATGAGGCCTTTTACCATATCAGTATTAGCCGTTGCAATAAACTCGATGGTATAGGTGTTGATCTCGATCTCCTTCATGGCTGTGATGAACTGTAGCCAGTCGTTCACCACTTGTTTAAAGTTGTCGGCACCCAGTTCTTTGAACAGGTCTTTGCCCTGGTCAAGGAACTTTTTGGTGGGAGAACCACCCGATGCTTTTTGTGTATGTGCCATTAGTTGGTACCAGTATGGCTGTTGAGCCTGGGGCATTCGCTGCAGGGCATCATTGGCATAGGTGGCAAACTGGTCTTTGGCAGGGAAGAGAACCGGTCGGATGGTATCTGCATCATTCTCGCCGGCGAATACAATGGCTTTGATGCGTTCTACCAGTTTTGCCCGTGCTTTCTGATCGTAGTAGTGTCCAGTATCAACTTTTTTTTCAAGCCTGTTGAGTGCAGTGATCAGATCTGCTGAAGGCTTACGATCATGGAGGTATTTCTCGATCTTACCTACTACGATTGTAGCGGGCCATTGCATTACATCGTCTGAATGACCATAGGGTTTGTATCGCATGAAAGATTCCAGCACGAGCACATAATCTTCATCATTCATCTCAAGCTTAGTCTTGAGCAAATGGTTCATAAAGTTGCCCCAGAGGTTGCGAATGTTCCAGTCTTTGTCATGAGAGCCCCATGTCATTTTTCCTTCTGCGAGTGTGTGCTGTGTTGTTATTGCTTCTAAGATGAAAGCAATTTTTTCTTTATCATTCAGCGTGAGTATCTGCTGTTGATATACCTTACTGTCTGTCGCTTTCCAGTTCCATGCAGGATGTGCTGTACCATACACTTCCTGGTAAGCTGATTCTATGATGGTGGCAAAAGGCGAGAGCGGCTTCACCACACTGGCAACAGTGTTTGCTGTTTTCTTGAAGATGTCGAGTAGTCCCATAGGTGCTAATTAAAGGTAAGGGCTTTCGGAGCCATGCCTTAAAGATATGAAGGAGGTGTGAAGATGAGATGCTTCCTTCGTCAGCATGACAAGCAGTTGGGTGCTGTTGTGCTGAGGAATGAAACATCAGCTGAGGATTTGTTGTTTAGCTGAATACTGTCCTATGGTTTGTCATCCCAAGGCACGAGGGATCCTATCAACCACCTACGAGCGGTGTGAGTTTGATAAAGCTGATACTGGTATTAGGGTTGATGACCACCATTTGTTGCAGGCTTTCTGCCTGAATATTATCGATGAGAATGAAGAAGCCGTTCTTCTGATAGGCATCCAGTGCAGTGAGGTATTGTTTTTCTGCATCCACCTTGCGGCGTTCTTTCATTTTGTAACCGTTGAGCGTTTGTTCTGTTTCGCCGGGCTGCACCAGTCCACGATAGTATTCGGGCAGTTTACGGTTGTATGCCTCAACTTCTGCATCCACTCTTGCTTTGATGATATCCTGCACGGTGGTGAGTTCATTTTGGAAGGTGATGTTCACCTCGTTGGTGACTTTGCCGCCGGTTGTTTCGTCGGTAATGGTAAGGGTGATCGTAGCCATGGGTTAAAGATAGAGAAGATTGGGATGGTGTGGATGGATGAGGATCAGCAAAGAGGTATTAAAAACAGGTGTGCATCAAAAGGCAAATGTTTTGATAGAACAAAGCATCGGGAGAGGCTGCTTTTCGTTTGGATCAAGCCAAAAGAAAAATAAAAGTACTTGATGAATCAACTTAGAATGCGAAGCATTCGCGAACACCCTAAAAAGCGAATGATGTAGTGAGGCAGCTTTTCTATCTTTTGGATAAAGCAAAGAAGATTTCGTAATGAAAGGAAAATATCTATGTACGCATGTATCAGATCCCTCCTGCGTCGGGATGACAAGCTGTAGTATATCTATAAGCTGCATAACAAGAACATCAGCAATACAACAGAACCCAACAATGCACACACTCTTTAGCGTTCGTCACGGCAACTACAAAAGCTCTTCACGCATTCAGGCTATCCGATGCCGTACGTACGGCATTGAAAAAATGCTTCAGCATATTTTTTCGAAGGATAGACTGCAGCGTGCAGTACAAACACC